>NZ_KB850002.1 GCF_000369405.1 Acinetobacter sp. ANC 3929 | reverse complement strand
GTATTCACCACATGCCTTACTTACGATCCAAAGAGTTATTAACGGATTAGATTATTGAGTCGAAGTTTATTGTTTAGCAATCACTAAATCAAGTTCTTTGTTCAAGATCAGGTTTAACTGATCTTTTATGAATCGATTATCAGCTTTACATACAACTGCTTGGGTGTTGTATAGTCAAGCCTCACGAGCAATTAGTATTGGTCAGCTTCACACGTCACCGTGCTTCCACACCCAACCTATCAACGTCCTAGTCTCGAACGGCTCTTTAGAGGAATAAATTCCTAGGGAAATCTTATCTTGAGGTAGGCTTCCCGCTTAGATGCTTTCAGCGGTTATCCCTTCCGAACATAGCTACCCGGCGATGCGACTGGCGTCACAACCGGTACACCAGAGGTTCGTCCACTCTGGTCCTCTCGTACTAGGAGCAGATCCTCTCAAATTTCCAGCGCCCACGGTAGATAGGGACCGAACTGTCTCACGACGTTCTAAACCCAGCTCGCGTACCTCTTTAAATGGCGAACAGCCATACCCTTGGGACCTGCTTCAGCCCCAGGATGAGATGAGCCGACATCGAGGTGCCAAACACCGCCGTCGATATGAACTCTTGGGCGGTATCAGCCTGTTATCCCCAGAGTACCTTTTATCCGTTGAGCGATGGCCCTTCCATACAGAACCACCGGATCACTAAGACCTACTTTCGTACCTGCTCGACTTGTGGGTCTCGCAGTTAAGCGCGCTTTTGCCTTTATACTCTACGCGTGATTTCCGACCACGCTGAGCGCACCTTCGTACTCCTCCGTTACTCTTTAGGAGGAGACCGCCCCAGTCAAACTACCCACCAGACATGGTCCTCGCCCCGGATTACGGGGCAGAGTTAGAACCTCAACATTACCAGGGTGGTATTTCAAGGACGGCTCCATTAGAACTAGCGTTCTAACTTCAAAGCCTCCCACCTATCCTACACAAGTAAGGTCAAAGTTCAATGTCAAGCTGCAGTAAAGGTTCACGGGGTCTTTCCGTCTAGCCGCGGGTACACCGCATCTTCACGGCGAATTCGATTTCACTGAGCCTCTGCTGGAGACAGCGCCGCCATCATTATGCCATTCGTGCAGGTCGGAACTTACCCGACAAGGAATTTCGCTACCTTAGGACCGTTATAGTTACGGCCGCCGTTTACTGGGGCTTCGATCAAGAGCTTCGCTTACGCTAACCCCATCAATTAACCTTCCAGCACCGGGCAGGCATCACACCCTATACGTCCACTTTCGTGTTTGCAGAGTGCTATGTTTTTAATAAACAGTTGCAGCGGCCTGGTTTCTGTGGCTGCCAATAGCTCAGGGAGCAAGTCCCATCACCGTCAGCAGCGTACCTTCTCCCGAAGTTACGGTACCATTTTGCCTAGTTCCTTCAGCAGAGTTCTCTCAAGCGCTTTGGTCTACTCGACCTGACCACCTGTGTCGGTTTCGGGTACGATTCCTGTGTAACTGAAGCTTAGAGACTTTTCCTGGAAGCATGGTATCAGCCACTTCACTGTACAAGTACAGCTTGCTATCAGCTCTCAGCATAGAGCACCCCGGATTTGCCTAAGATGCATGCCTACAGCCTTCCACCTGGACAACCAACGCCAGGCTGACTTAACCTTCTCCGTCCTCTCATCGCATTACACAGAAGTATTGGAATATTAACCAATTTCCCATCGACTACGCCTCTCGGCCTCGCCTTAGGGGTCGACTCACCCAGCCCCGATTAACGTTGGACTGGAACCCTTGGTCTTTCAGCGAACGGGTTTTTCACCCGTTTTGTCGTTACTCACGTCAGCATTCGCACTTCTGATACCTCCAGCATACTTCTCAATACACCTTCATCGGCTTACAGAACGCTCCCCTACCACTTACGCTAATGCGTAAATCCGCAGCTTCGGCACATAGTTTTAGCCCCGTTACATCTTCCGCGCAGGCCGACTCGACTAGTGAGCTATTACGCTTTCTTTAAAGGGTGGCTGCTTCTAAGCCAACCTCCTAGCTGTCTATGCCTTCCCACATCGTTTCCCACTTAACTATGATTTTGGGGCCTTAGCTGGCGGTCTGGATTGTTTTCCTCTTGACTACGGACGTTAGCACCCGCAGTCTGTCTCCCGGATAGTACTCATTGGTATTCGGAGTTTGCATCGGTTTGGTAAGTCGGGATGACCCCCTAGCCGAAACAGTGCTCTACCCCCAATGGTATTCGTCCGAGGCGCTACCTAAATAGCTTTCGGGGAGAACCAGCTATCACCAGGCTTGATTAGCCTTTCACCCCTATCCACAAGTCATCCCCTGGCTTTTCAACGACAGTGGGTTCGGTCCTCCAGTTAGTGTTACCCAACCTTCAACCTGCTCATGGATAGATCGCCTGGTTTCGGGTCTATACCCAGCAACTAAACGCCCTATTAAGACTCGATTTCTCTACGGCTCCCCTATTCGGTTAACCTCGCTACTGAATATAAGTCGCTGACCCATTATACAAAAGGTACGCAGTCACCGAACAAGTCGGCTCCCACTGCTTGTATGCATGCGGTTTCAGGATCTATTTCACTCCCCTCACAGGGGTTCTTTTCGCCTTTCCCTCACGGTACTGGTTCACTATCGGTCAGTCAGGAGTATTTAGCCTTGGAGGATGGTCCCCCCATATTCAGACAAGGTTTCACGTGCCTCGCCCTACTCGTCATCATTGTGTGTGCCCTTTCGTGTACGGGAATATCACCCTCTACGTTCGCACTTCCCAGAGCGTTCCACTAGAACACACACAACTTAATGGGCTGCTCCCCGTTCGCTCGCCGCTACTAAGGGAATCTCAATTGATTTCTTTTCCTAAGGGTACTGAGATGTTTCACTTCCCCTCGTTCGCTTCATAAGCCTATGTATTCAGCTTATGATACCCGCCTTATAGCGGGTGGGTTCCCCCATTCAGAAATCTCCGGATCAAAGGATATTTGCCGCCTCCCCGGAGCTTATCGCAGGCTATTACGTCTTTCATCGCCTCTGACTGCCAAGGCATCCACCACATGCACTTAATTACTTGACTATACAACCCCAAACAGTCGTTAACACATACAAGTGAGTGTTATCGTTGCAAACTTAATTGCTACTATCTGTTGTCCTGTGAATTTAATCACCGTACAGCTTCAATCTAATTCATATACCAAAACGCTTGATTCAGTTAATTTGCTAGTTCTCGGATTAAATATCTTCTTAACAATTGCTTGTTAAGCTTATATCTAATCGAGTTTGAACAATTTATTTCAGACTCAATTTTCTAATCTGTTAATGATTAACTAGCACCTCGTCGGTGACTAGTAAACTGTGATAAATCACAGAACTTAATAAGCTTTTAACTTACTAAATTCTATAATCTATTTTAGCTCGTACTCTTTAAAGTACGTGGTGGAGACTAGGAGAGTCGAACTCCTGACCTCCTGCGTGCAAAGCAGGCGCTCTACCAACTAAGCTAAGTCCCCAGCTTATCATTTAATGAACGACATATCTTTCAGATTTGGTGGGTCTGACAAGACTTGAACTTGTGACCCCACGCTTATCAAGCGTGTGCTCTAACCAACTGAGCTACAGACCCTCAGATACATCTTCGAAGAACAACTTGTTGTGGATTCTTACCGATCGTCAATCTTTCGTTAAGGAGGTGATCCAGCCGCAGGTTCCCCTACGGCTACCTTGTTACGACTTCACCCCAGTCATCGGCCACACCGTGGTAAGCGTCCTCCTTGCGGTTAGACTACCTACTTCTGGTGCAACAAACTCCCATGGTGTGACGGGCGGTGTGTACAAGGCCCGGGAACGTATTCACCGCGGCATTCTGATCCGCGATTACTAGCGATTCCGACTTCATGGAGTCGAGTTGCAGACTCCAATCCGGACTACGATCGGCTTTTTGAGATTAGCATCCTATCGCTAGGTAGCAACCCTTTGTACCGACCATTGTAGCACGTGTGTAGCCCTGGCCGTAAGGGCCATGATGACTTGACGTCGTCCCCGCCTTCCTCCAGTTTGTCACTGGCAGTATCCTTAAAGTTCCCGACATTACTCGCTGGCAAATAAGGAAAAGGGTTGCGCTCGTTGCGGGACTTAACCCAACATCTCACGACACGAGCTGACGACAGCCATGCAGCACCTGTATCTAGATTCCCGAAGGCACCAATCCATCTCTGGAAAGTTTCTAGTATGTCAAGGCCAGGTAAGGTTCTTCGCGTTGCATCGAATTAAACCACATGCTCCACCGCTTGTGCGGGCCCCCGTCAATTCATTTGAGTTTTAGTCTTGCGACCGTACTCCCCAGGCGGTCTACTTATCGCGTTAGCTGCGCCACTAAAGCCTCAAAGGCCCCAACGGCTAGTAGACATCGTTTACGGCATGGACTACCAGGGTATCTAATCCTGTTTGCTCCCCATGCTTTCGTACCTCAGCGTCAGTATTAGGCCAGATGGCTGCCTTCGCCATCGGTATTCCTCCAGATCTCTACGCATTTCACCGCTACACCTGGAATTCTACCATCCTCTCCCATACTCTAGCTGACCAGTATCGAATGCAATTCCTAAGTTAAGCTCAGGGATTTCACATCCGACTTAATCAGCCGCCTACGCACGCTTTACGCCCAGTAAATCCGATTAACGCTCGCACCCTCTGTATTACCGCGGCTGCTGGCACAGAGTTAGCCGGTGCTTATTCTGCGAGTAACGTCCACTATCCTAGAGTATTAATCTAGGTAGCCTCCTCCTCGCTTAAAGTGCTTTACAACCAAAAGGCCTTCTTCACACACGCGGCATGGCTGGATCAGGCTTCCGCCCATTGTCCAATATTCCCCACTGCTGCCTCCCGTAGGAGTCTGGGCCGTGTCTCAGTCCCAGTGTGGCGGATCATCCTCTCAGACCCGCTACAGATCGTCGCCTTGGTAGGCCTTTACCCCACCAACTAGCTAATCCGACTTAGGCTCATCATTTAGCGCAAGGTCCGAAGATCCCCTGCTTTCTCCCGTAGGACGTATGCGGTATTAGCATTCCTTTCGGAATGTTGTCCCCCACTAAATGGCAGATTCCTAAGCATTACTCACCCGTCCGCCGCTAAGTGATTGTGCAAGCACAATCACTCCGCTCGACTTGCATGTGTTAAGCCTGCCGCCAGCGTTCAATCTGAGCCATGATCAAACTCTTCAGTTTAAAATCATTAGTAGCTTATGGCTACAAATCTTGGCTCATCAATTTTCTGACTAAAAATTCGCTCAAATAAACTTCGAGAAATTCTTACCATTCAATCAATGAAATATTTTCGATTGATCAACCAGTAAAAATCCACACAAGTTGTTCTTCTATTCTCTTAATGATCTTCTCGATGATTCGTCATCATCAAGCTAGGTCGGCTATATTACTCTAAATTTCTTTAAAGTCAACAGGTAATTTAGATATTTTCAAAACTTATTCTCAAACCCAAAAATTTAACCCTTAAGCCAAATCCTTGTTTCTCAACAAGTTTTTATCTGCATCACCGCCGATGGATGTGCATTCTACAGCATTTCCAACCAGACACAACCCCATTTTTCAAATTCTTTTAAATTATTAATTCAAGCGATTATTTTTTACACAAATAAGGCTGAAAATGCGCTATTTGGTCTATTATTTGTTCAGTTTTACTTTTTTCTTGCCAATGAAGAGGTCGACAGTCGATATATTCACAATACCCAGAACCTTCATAGCTCTGTTTATTCCATAATAGCTGGTAGTTAAAACTACCCACGTAACCTGCGGCTAAGCCAAACTTATAGTCACCGCGGCTTTGCGCCTGTAATTGGAAAACAATCTCATCATTTTCTTGATATTGCCAAATAAATTCTCGAGGCAAATACATTTCACGTCCATTAGGTGTCTGTACTTTCGGGTAAACACGGGTAACATCCAAAATTACCTGATGATCATAAAGAATCGATTGCTGTCCATTTGACTGAATTTCGATTCTAGAAAAAATAATGTTATTCCATTGATTTCTAAGTTCAGACAATATGATCTGAAAGTCTGCATTCACCTGAATGATTTGATAGGTAAAAAAATGAAAAGCGATAAATGGCAAATAGATGGCCCTGGCGTGTTTTAGTATCCCTTGCGCCTCGATTTGATATTTTTGTTTTTTATAAATGATTTCACCTTCGCATTGGCAGCGAACATACCAATAATCCCCAACCCCCCATTGCAAGGCTGAATGATTTTCTATTTCAGTCCCAATATTCACTTTGAGTTGGCAACTGAGCTCTTCATCATCACGCTTAAAATAATAGTTTGGGAAATCAACTTGAATCTGATCTATATCTAAAAACTGGTAGCGGTCTTGCTCTAATTGACACTGTTCTTTGGCACTATAACTTTTGAGATGCCCGACAGTTGAAACACTACTCCCCACCAAAACTGTCGCAGTATCAATTGCCGTCGTAGCAATCGCACTGGCGTTATAACAAATAGGGATACGAGGTTGCCCAATCAGGCTGATGAAATTTAAATAATGAAAAGGTTCAGGCAAATTCGGCAGGATCAACGCCTGATAAACAATTTTAAATAGACCTTTAGGTGGATGAAAAGTTAAAGCATCTGACTTATTGAGGTTCAGCTGCTTTAATTGATTGTTATTCATCAATATTGGCATACTGAACCTCCGTCTTTTAAGTTGTTATTTTTGCATCATTCTTTTTGGCAAATAATGTCGTCACAAATCCTGAAAGTACATAGAGGATACAGACAATTAAGATCCCTACAGGAATGTTGTACGTGATTGCAGCAAAAATCAAGACTACAGGCAACATCACGACAAAAGGTACACGTTTGCGATCCATTTGTTTAAATGAGTAGTATTTGATGTTGGAAATCATCAGTAAACCAACCGCAACCATCACCACTGAATTGATCACTTGTATCACAATATCTTTTAAATCAAAGATAAATGGATAATCACGACCGACCCATACCAAGGAAATGACCGTCACCGCAGCGAGTGGACTGGCAATACCAATAAAGTAACGCTTATCGACAACACCAATTTGCACATTAAAACGCGCTAAACGGAAAGCTGCACAGGCAGTATAAATAAAGCAACATGCCAAACCAATACGACCAAGATCATGCAAACTCCAGCTATACATCAAGATTGCAGGCGCAACACCAAAAGCCAACAAGTCAGAAAGAGAGTCGTATTGTTCTCCAAATGCACTCTGTGCACCAATCGCACGAGCAACCCGACCATCCAAACCATCAAGCAATGCCGCCAAGAAAATGGCATAAATCGCTTGATTAAAGTTGCCATTCATACTGGCAATAATGGAGTAAAAACCAGAAAGAAGTGCGGCTGTAGTAATTAAATTCGGCCACAAATAAATACCACGGCGTTTCACTTTTTGTCCTTCGTGCGTATGTTCTTCTTCTTCTACTTCAAAAGTGATTCCGTCAAAAGAATGATCTTCTTTGTTCAAATCAGAATCAGGTTTAAGAGAATTTGTCATTATTTTCAATTCCTCGAGAATAGTTTGACATTGATGGGTTATTCACCCACCAACCAACGCACAGCAGCATGTCCACCATTTTCACTCATGCGTAAATGTGGAAATAACCATTGTAATGCTTGATCTGCATCTTCTGAGAATTTCCAAGGTGGGTTAATCACTAATAAACCACAACCATTTAATCCCACTGGCGTGTCATCGGGCCATACACAGATTTCACAGATGAGCTGACGGCGAATACCCGTTTTAAACATTTTCTTTTCAAAACGTTCAATCATGGCGCGGTCTTTAATAGGATACCAAACAGCAAATACGCCTGTTGGCCATTTTTTATGGGCAGTTTGCAATAACTCAACCAATTGCGGGAAGTCTTTACGCTCGATTTCGTAAGGTGGGTCAATCATGACCAATCCACGCTTTTCTTTAGGTGGAATTACCCCCATAAGACCTTCGTAAAAATCACGCTCATGCAGGCCCGCACGTTTATCGCGAATATTAAAGTACAACTGTTGAAACACATCGCGTTGCATTTCAAATATAGTCGCCTTATCAATATCACGCATACCTTCAAGTGCAAACCATGGTGAACCCGGATAAGCACCTTTCCCAGAACCTGCACGCATATCTTCAACGATTTTAAGATATTGTTTTACACCTTCAGGCGCATTACGCTTAATCGAATCGTCAAGCTTGACCAAACGATGGATACCCGTTAAGAATTCACCTGATTTTTGTGCTTCAGAAGTAGATAAATCATATTTACCTGCACCACCATGGGTATCTATATATCGATAAGGTTTATCTTTAGCATTTAAACGAGCGAGCAGTTGAAGCAAAAGTACATGCTTCATAACATCGGCAAAGTTACCCGCATGGAAATGGTGACGGTAATTCATGTTGACAATTATTCCTCAATTCAGCAGGTAGTTTAACATGAAAGAAAAAAGTATTCTTTAGCGTTGATGTGATCGACTAAAATTGCACTGTAATCAAACCAATGTTCAATGGAGCACTATGCAACAACCCTCTCAATCTTTAAATCTCCAATCATGGAATTTAGATAAAATTCTGGACGATTTGAATGAATTTGGCTTTGCCCTGATTGATGATGTCTACTCTATTGAATATGTCCAATCACTGGTGCAGGAATGTAGCTCGCATTTGGCTGAGTTTAGAGCCGCAGGTGTGCAAAATGGTGTTGTCAGCCATATTCGTAGTGATCATATTCTCTGGATTGATGGTCAGTTGCCGATTGCTCAACAACATATTCAAGCTTTAGAACACCTATCGCAGACCTTAAACCAAGCGTTTTATCTTGGGATAAAAGAAGTCGAAGCACATTTTGCCTGCTATAACGCAGGTGAATTTTATGCCTTGCACCGTGATAATCCTCAACAGAAAAATGATCGGATCATATCAACCGTTTTCTATTTACATGAACACTGGCAAGAAGATTGGGGTGGCCAATTACGCTTACAAGACAAAAATAATCAATGGCATATCATCCAGCCTTTGTCGAACCGTCTCGCTATCTTTCAAAGTGATTTAATGCATGAGGTTCTTCTGTCTCAGCAGCAACGGTTATCCATTACCGCATGGTTACGTGGTGGAAACTCGATCTGGAATAACTAGGCTCTATTTACTTTGCAGCCTTTAAATTCTTAAAAACAACCTTATATATCACGCATAACTGACGATTTTGGATCAATAATGTCGAATGAAACTCAACAAGTGATTGCTCGAATTGGTGAAACAGACCAACTCTATTTAGAGAGTAATACTCCCGAACTTGCTTTAGAGCGCGCTGACCTCCGTTTGCGATTGGTGGTATTGAGCCATATTCGTCAGGAACAATTGCATTTCTTACAAGAAGCAATCGTACTGCTTGAGCAAGCTCGTGTTGAATATGATGAAATGCCATTAAACTTGTATTTGAATTTGTCTTTATGTTTAGCCAAAGCCTATATGATTTACTTTGAGCTCACTAAAGAGCAGCGTTTTGCTTTAATTACACAGCAAATTCTTAAACCTTTGGCATATACAGAACACTTAGATATCTATTTCTTCTTGGCTTACGCTTCGGCGTCTAAGCAAGAACTAGCATTAACACGGCATTGGCTAACGAAATACGTATCTTGCTTGGATCATGATTTAGAGTTTTTACAACTGCATCCTGCTTTTAATCAAGTACGTCAAGAAGACTGGTTTGCAGCCCTTATAAAAAATAAAGCTCACTAAAATGTGAGCTTTATTTTACCGATTCATTATTTTGTGCTGTCGAGATGCAATTGCTGATTAAGCTCATCAATTACAATGGCCCATTCATCATCTTTATCCCAGTGACTTTTGAGAAAATCACGTTGCCCTGCACTCCAAAATTCTGCTTCATGTAATTTTTGATCAGCAGGTAACTGATGGGCTTTGATAAAATTTTCAATTGCAGCATCATCAGCCCCAAGCCCGAGTTGCTCGAATAAAAGTTCCAGTGTCGGTTGCTGCTCAAACATTGTTATTCTCCAAATCATGTCTCTTATCAGAATAATTTAACAGTAAACACCGTTATCATGCAGATGTATGTCTATATTTTCTTGTTGTTTTTTGTTCGCTGCCCATAAAAAAAGCACTCTCTAGGAGAGTGCTTTCAATTTATCAAAAAGATAAATTATTTTAACATGTCAGCAATTGCCGCACGCTCATCTTCAAGTTCTTGAAGCGTGATGTTCATGCGCTCACGGCTGAATTCATCAATTTCGAGACCTTCAACACGCGTGTATTCGCCATTTTCACAAGTGACTGGCACACCGTACATTACGCCTTCTGGAATACCATAAGAACCGTCAGATGGGATACCCATAGTTACCCATTTGCCGTTTGTACCCAACGCCCAGTCACGCATATGGTCGATTGCAGCATTCGCAGCTGAAGCAGCTGAAGACAAACCACGCGCTTCGATGATCGCAGCACCACGTTTACCAACAGTTGGAAGGAACGTATCTTTGTTCCATTCTGCATCGTTGATTTTGTCTTTTAAGCTTTCGCCATTTGCAGTTGCAAAACGGTAGTCAGCATACATTGTTGGAGAGTGGTTACCCCAAACCGTTAATTTCTCGATATCAGAAACTGCAACACCCGCTTTTTGAGCAATTTGAGTTAACGCACGGTTGTGGTCAAGACGCAACATTGCTGTGAAGTTTTTCGCTGGAAGATCTGGCGCAGATTTCATTGCGATATAGGCATTGGTATTTGCAGGGTTACCTACAACCAATACTTTAACATCACGGCTAGCAACTTCGTTAAGTGCTTGGCCTTGACCAATGAAAATTTCACCGTTGACTTTCAACAAGTCAGCACGTTCCATACCAGGACCACGTGGACGTGAACCTACCAACAATGCATAGTCAGCATCTTTAAATGCAACCTTAGGATCATCAGTCCCGATCATACCTGCCAATAATGGGAAAGCACAGTCGTCAAGTTCCATCATCACGCCTTTAAGCGCTTGTTGAGCTTTCTCAAAAGGAACTTCAAGCAATTGTAAAATTACTGGTTGATCTTTACCGAGCATTTCACCGCTTGCGATACGGAATAATAAGCTATAACCAATTTGACCAGCAGCGCCTGTAACGGCTACACGAACGGGTTGCTTCATGTGATATTCTCCAATGAGATGCGTTTGCACGATTGAACGCTATTATTATTCAATCGAATTATCATAAACGGCAAAGATTGTACTCTAAAGCGAATACAGATGCATGTAAAAGAGAATGAATTTCAACAAAAGTCTAATAGAAAATACAAATCAAACTAGGTAAATCTCTAATAACTTCCTTTAATTGTAAACTCACTTGGGCAGCCCGTCACAATATGGCTTGCACATTGTTTATATTGACCATTTTTCTGATAACAGACGCGAATCTCAGTTAAAACCGTATCAAATCTTGATGACTGGCAAGTAAAGCGAATCCCGTTGGGCGGTAAAGATGGATTGAGCTTGGTAAATTGCTGCCTTAAATTTTCTTTTTGAACTTCTATCGTATTCGGGCTGGTCAAATCGGCTGGTATTTTCAAGCGCTCAGCGAAGTTAATCACTGTTCTAAAATATTGACTGGCATTCATTGGCATACATCCACCGACATCCTGCCACAGTTGCACGCGTGCATTTTCATCAGGCATGACCCGCGCAACCACTTTGGCTTGTAATGGTGAGAGTTTTGCAGATGTTTTGGTTGAGCAATCGCGATTTAAAGGCACTTCAGGCAATAAGCTGGCAATGGTCAGTGAATAACCTTCCAAACATTTACGTTGTTTTTGTCTTGATGAATCAAAGGCACACGCTGCCGGTGTCATTTGTACATGCATGACATATCCCGCCACATCTTGATCACTTGCAGCATGTAAGGGTGCAGTAAAAGACAAGACCGAATAACAGATCAACACCTGTAGAGATCTCATCAACTGCCCTTTGAGTAATTGGACGGGTTTAATCAAATGCAAAAACTTCATTGTTTCACTTAAACATCTTGGTGTGTCTTATGGCCCACTGCGTACAGGAATCGTGCTCATTCGTTTTTCTAACGATTGCGCCCCTTGCCCTAATACCACACCATAGTGTGTAGCATTGGTCATGACATGCTTTACATAGTCACGTGTTTCCAATAACGGAATGGTTTCAGTATATTGGTCTGCTGCCATAGTCTGAACATCAGGCTGCCAACGACGTGCACGATTCGGACCTGCGTTATAACCGGCAGTTGCCAATACCGAACTACCACTCAATTGGCTCTGGATCATTGAAAGGTAATAAGTTCCGTAACGAATATTGGTATTCATTTCACTTAATGCCGCAGGGTTATAGGTTTCACCCATTTGTCGTGCAATCAGTTTTGCCGTGTTTGGCATGATCTGCATTAAGCCGCCGGCGCCGACATGTGAACGTGCAGAAGTCACAAAACGGCTTTCTTGGCGCATTAAACCATACGCCCAAGCAGGATCAATACCAGCATTGTAACTATGGCTGGTTACATTGCTACGATGCGGTGTTGCATAACGATAAGTGTCATTATGGCGAGATGTGGTACGGTCCGCGGCATAAATTGCGCGATCATACCAACCTACATCATGGGCACGTTTTGCTGCTGCGAGAAGCAAACCGTCATCATGTTGTAAATACGCTTGGCGAACTGCCCAGTTCCACTCACGATTGGTATAGTTGGCTGGAGCATTCACATCTCTTAATGCAAAAGCACGTCTAAAATGAATATTTTGATTGAGGCGCTGCGTATCTTGAGCACTTGGTTGTTCATTATAAGGCTGATGATTATAGCGTTCGCCTAAACGATCTTTGGCGAGCAGGTTGTGATAGTCATCACCACTTTGTGCAAGCTTGCGATAAATCTGCTGTGCCGCTTGTTTTGACCCGCTATCCGAACGTTGCTCCGATGCACGTGCTAACCAATACTGCCAACGATCTTCCTGCTTTTGGGTCACCGACATCGCATCAATGGCACGAACTAAACTTTCCCAAGCCCCAAAACGAATCGCCTGACGTGCATAAATTTCAGCTTCTTCTGGACTAAATGGATAACCATAACTTTGATCGAAAGCATTGAGCACTTCACGGTTAAAACCATTTTTCATTACGGTGGTACCGCCGACATAACCAATGGTGCGGTACAAATATTTCTGTACAGGTTGTGGCGTATCTTGTGCAACTCTCTGGATATTACCTAATGCATTGGTTAAATCACTATCTGCAACACGTCCTAATGCAAAGATTAAATAAGCATAATCCGCATCATTAGATTTTGGCGCACTCCATAAATACCCTAATGGATTGGCTTGAATTTGATTGAACTGCGCTAATGAAAGATTCAAACCCATGGTTTGAGCTGTCGCAATTGCGGGTCCAGATTGCCCTGCACGGAGTTGCCCCCATAATCTTTGCTGGCGATCTTGAGCAGTCATCAGTGGACTAGACAACATCAAACGACCTAAACCATTACATGATTCAGGCTGAGAATTGGTGGTTAACCAAATATCTTTATATTCGGCAAAAACCAGACTATCCCCTGTTTTTGCACGTACCTGTGCCACTGCACAGCTTTCTTCTTGATCTGGATTGGTCACATAACTGAGGACAGGTTTCGCATCGGCGAAGCTACCCAATTTTACTTTTTCTTCAACAAAATCGGCAGCCAATTTTTCTGCCATCGCAGATTGAGGATAGCGTTGTGCAAAACTAATAATCGAGGATGCTGGTTGAAAACCCAGATTGGTATTCAATTTCCAATACTCAGGATAATAACCAAGCGCATCATTTTGCATTTCAAATTGGTATTGATCAAGCAATGCAGTATTGTTGGCATTGGCAGCACGCAACGCGTCATTAAATTGTTCATCTAACGCATAGACACCAGAGCAAACAATCATACCGCCGATTGCGATAAAACAACGGAGGCTGTTCTTGTTATTCAATTTATGACTTTCGGTTGTTCTAAAATCACGCTGCTTTTTCATCTTCATCAATATATATGCCCAATTTCGCCCAGCCATTATAGTGTAATAAGTCTAACCTTCTACTATTGTTGTGTTATGTAAATTACTGATTCATATTCATTAAAATTCACACAATTTTATTCACAAACTGTCCATTTTTGTCAGTTTTTTATTCTCTGCGTTCAGTCTAAAATACTGCTATAATCCGCCGTTTATTTAAATCCATCTTGTTTAGGAGCCTGCATGACGGTTCAAACATTCATTCCCAGTGCTGTAAAAGCTGCTTCAGAAAACACTGTTACCCAGCCAATGCACACCGCTGATGTTTCGATCAAGAAATTGTTTATCGAAACCCAAGGGTGTCAGATGAATGAGTATGACAGTCATCGTATGGCAGATTTGTTAGGTGATTCACATGGCTATGTGCTCACTGACAATCCGAATGAAGCAGACATTCTGCTCATGAATACCTGTTCAATTCGTGAAAAAGCACAAGAGAAGGTATTTAGTGGTTTAGGCCGCTGGCGCAAGCTTAAAGAAAAAAATCCTGATCTGGTCATTGGTGTCGGTGGTTGTGTCGCTTCTCAGGAAGGTGACAACATCCAAAAACGTGCGCCTTATGTCGATATGGTATTTGGTCCGCAAACCTTGCACCGTTTGCCACAAATGTTAGATCAGCATAATGAGCAAGTAGAAAAACCAAAGAAAGAAAAAATCAAATTGGTTGATATTTCTTTCCCAGATATCGAAAAGTTCGACTTTTTGCCAGAACCACGTGTGGAAGGCTTTAAAGCATTCGTTTCAATTATGGAAGGCTGCTCTAAATACTGTTCATTCTGTGTCGTTCCGTATACCCGTGGTGAAGAAGTCTCTCGTCCATTGGATGACGTATTGGCAGAAATTGCAGGCTTGGCTGAAAAAGGCGTACGTGAAATTAGCTTACTCGGCCAAAACGTGAATGGCTATCGTGGTGAAACCTTCGAAGGTGAGATTTGTACCTTCCCTGAGTTACTCCGTTTAGTCGCAGAAATCCCAGGCATCGGTCGTTTACGTTATACCACCTCTCACCCGCTTGAATTCTCTGAAGATCTCATTCAATGCTACCGTGATTTACCGCAAATGGTTTCGCATTTACATCTACCAGTACAAAGTGGTTCAAACGATGTATTGCAAGCCATGAAACGTAACCACACCATTGATGTGTACATCGATAAAATTGCTAAATTACGTAAAGTTCGCCCAGATATGCATTTATCCAGCGACTTCATTATTGGTTTCCCTGGAGAAACGGACGAACATTTTGCGGAAACTTTACAATTTATCAAAGATTTAGATTTCGATCATTCTTATAGCTTCGTTTACTCAAAACGCCCAGGTACGCCAGCTTCTGATTTACCAGACAGCACACCAGAGCAAGTGAAAAAAGATCGTTTAGCACAAGTCCAACAAGTGATTAAACAATCGAGTATTGAGAAGACCGATGCAATGCTTGGCAAAATTGAGCGTGTTCTGATTGAAAAAGTTTCTGATAAAGATCCTAATGTTTTGATCGGTACAGCAGACAATACACGTTTAGTTACTTTTATTGGTGATGCTACGTGGATTGGACGTTTTGCAGAGATTGAGATCACTGAAATTAAAACTTTAAATTTAGTTTATGGCGAACTCTTGAATCTTGAACCTGACGTGGCGTAATGTAAGGGTATTCTTACAAAGCAACAAAAAGGGTTTCTCTTGACTGCAGCGATTCGACGTACAGTAACGTTCCCTGAGATTTCAATGGAACGCTTAAAAAGCATGCTCGGTGCGTATAACGGGCATTTAAAACAAATCGAACAACGTTTAGATGTCAAAATTACTCACCGTGGCGATGCCTTTTATCTAGATGGTGACATAGAAGCGGTCGAAAGAGCCGAAGCACTATTGCAACGGCTCTATCAAGAATCAGAAATTTCCTCGCAAATCAGTGCAGATGCAATACATTTGATGATCCAAGGTTCACAGACAGACCGTGAACTGATGGATGATTCAGATCAAGAACATACTGGCTTAGACAATGTTTGGTTGCAGACCCGCAAAGGGCGAATCAACCCACGTGGTGCCAATCAAAAGCGTTATGTACAACGTATTTTACAAAGCGATATTTCATTCGGTGTTGGTCCAGCAGGGACAGGTAAAACCTATCTCGCGGTTGCAGCAGCGGTAGATATGCTGGAACGTAACGAAATTCAACGTATTTTACTGGTCCGTCCTGCGGTTGAAGCTGGTGAAAAACTCGGCTTCTTACCCGGTGATCTCACCCAAAAAATCGATCCTTATTTACGCCCACTTTACGATGCATTGTATGAAATGCTTGGCTTTGAAAAAGTGGCCAAACTAATCGAACGCCAAGTGATTGAAGTTGCTCCACTTGCTTATATGCGTGGACGAACACTCAATCATTCTTTTGTGATTTTAGACGAAGCGCAAAACACTACACCTGAACAGATGAAAATGTTCCTTACTCGTTTAGGCTTTGGTTCGCGTGCCGTCATTACAGGTGATGTCACTCAGGTGGACTTACCTCGCGGACAACAATCGGGTTTGGCACATGCCTTACGGGTCATTGAAAATGTGCATGAAATTCATATCACCCGCTTCCATTCTCGAGATGTCGTCCGTCACCAATTGGTACAAAAAATTGTTGAAGCTTACGAAGGCTGGGACAGCGAACAGCAACGTTTGTCTGCTGAAGCCCGTGCCGAACGCAAAGCTCGACAAGAAGCACTCGTTGCAGAAAATGATTCTGCCGCAGATGCCCAACACTTTTAGAAAAATCCCCCTCACTCCCCCTTTCTTGCGATGCTTTAGTCGCATCTTAGGGGGACGATTTTAAGGATCTATTTTGAAAATCAATTTAAGTCTTCAACAAGACTTTCAAACTGCTGAACTGCCACTGAAACGTGGTCAAATTAAAAAACACATTGAAACTGCACTGCGTCATGTCGGTTTCGATGTCAATTGTGAAATTGGTATTGCCTGTGTCGATATTGCAGAAAGCCATGAACTCAATCTGCAATATCGTGAAAAAGACAAACCAACCAATGTACTTTCTTTTCCAAGTGATATTCCTGAGGAAATGCTGAGTTTACTCGATGCAGAGCCTCTCGGAGACTTGGTGATTTGTATTCCTGTCGTTTTGCAAGAAGCTGTAGAACAACAAAAAACACCAAGCGATCATTTCACCCATTTACTGGTTCACGGCGTTCTACATTTGCTTGGCTTCGACCATGAAACCAGTGAAACTGAAGCTGAAGAAATGGAAGCTTTAGAAATTGAGATTCTGAAAAAATTGTGTATCGCCAATCCTTACCAAGCCGATGAAAGCTAATCCAAGGTCCTATGTATATCGTTATTTTTAAAGCCACGATCAAACAACTTGATGCAACTTACTCAGAAATGGCACAAATGTTGAGAAATAAAGCATTGGGCACATACAACTGCCTAAAGTTTGAAGCGTGTAGTGAAAATGGTTTTGAAATAGCACTGTCTTACTGGAACAGTCTTGAGGATATCAAGCAGTGGCAACGCGATGCAGAGCATTTGGTTGCTCAGCGTTTAGGTAAAGAAAAATGGTATCAAGATTTTAGTGTGGAAATCTGCAAAGTGGAACGTGCTTATTCGAGTCAAAATGGCCTCTGAATAATCGTTGACTTATCCACAAGTTCAATCAAAAACGGCTGAATTCAGCCGTTTTTTTATTTTTCAAACTCGAAGAAAGACTTAATGCTTTATTTTATGTCATCACTCAAAAATGTTATTAATGCACTTCAAATTCAGCATCGACTGGATCAAAACGCCAAGTCCGAATGATACGTAACTCAGAGATTTCTTTTTTCATCGTAGCATCAAAAGGTCCAAATGGTGCGCCACGGCGAACCGATGCTTTGGCTGCCTCATCCAAGATTGCATGACCTGAACTTTCAATTAAGCGGATTGCCCGGATGCCCCCTTCGGCATTGAGAATCACCATGAGACGGACCTCACCCGCCAAGTGTTGTTGTTTAGCTTGGTCAGGATAATAGCGGTTACCATATAACTCGACTTTTTGGCGAAATTTATCGAGGTAAGCAGCAGATGCATCTTGTTTGGCCTGAATCCCATCGACGGTTTTAATGCGTTGTTTACGGCTAAAATTTTGTTGGCGTTGTAAATATTGCGCTTCTAAGCTCGCCACCATGGCCGCTTTAGCCTGGAACTGACTTTGTAAATCATCTAAGGTCTTTTTACGTTCGCTCTGCTCGGCTTGCTTTTGCCAACTCAAAACCGTCATAAGCACTTTTTCTTCAAATTTTAGTTCGCGTTTTTGCTGAACTTTTTCCAGACTTTCTAACGCTTTCTCACCTGTTGTCGCATCCGCTTGCATCGGTGACGGCATATCACTCGACATACGATGCGCCTCACGGAAATCGCCAGAACCTTTTTGATCTGCTTGCGCTAAAAAGTCAGCATCTTTGACTTTGTCTTGACTCGGACGAACTGTCACTGCAATTTCTTTGGTTGAGGTGTCGGATGGTGATGGCATTGCAAATTGAATAGCCAACACCGCGCCATGCAAAAGCATCGCCAAAGCCACTGCCCCAACAAAAATTGGATCTTGCCACCAATATGGAGACAGCTCTGAACGAAAATTAATTTTATTCCACATGGTATTTAAGCGACAAAAAAGCCTCTTCCCCAACGGTATAACCGTATAAAAACCAAACCAATATTCAAAATTTTACAAAAATGTGATCCACTTATAGTTACAGTGTTTCCATACCATCATTTTATGAAAATGTAGCAATTAATTTTGCTACACTGCAAGTCAGAAATTTATTTTTATTTTTTAGTTAATACAAAGATCGTGGCATTGCATAACCCATCAATTCACTTTCTGGAACAACTTTTATGCAAACGCTAATTTCGTCCGTTGTTAAACGTCTACGTAAAGTTTACCAAAAAGCCGAAGAATTCATCGAAGAAGAAAGAGAATTTTCACTTTCGCAAGTCTTTGTGAATGCGACCATGGAGCGTTACGTCACTGAAAATGTTGGCATCATGCAAGACCTGCATGCCGACTTATATGATGGTTGGTTACGCCTATACACAACGTTAGATGTTAAAGGTTTACACACTACTTTATCTGTTGATTTAAAACTGATTCAAATGGAAATGAATCAAGACGTACAGCTTATGGTATTCGAGCAAATCAGCAATACCCAAGTAATTGAAGCCAAATTTAAAAACATCTTTCAGAAATGGGGCTTTTATGCCGCGATCTGGTATTACCAGAAATTCCGTGAAGAAGATCCGCTCGGCAAAATCTTAGAACATTTTGAAGTTGTCAAAGTTAAAGATGATTTACTTTATCTCGATTTGAATCGTTGGTTGGGTAAAAAGCCAAGTATTATTGAGACCCTAAGTAAAGTTCATGTCAATCGTGCTCGTGTTCGCCCTGCGGAACTGATTGTTTGGGGCAATGTCAATCTCGCCGCGATTTTATATCCACCGAATGATGATGATTTTGATATCAATGAGCTAGAAGACACTGAGGTCACACCGATTCAACAAAAAGACAGTAAACGATAGCCACACTCTGTGGTGGTCTATCCCTTCTCACGATATATCATTGAAATACATATCTTCATGATTCATACGAAAAATTAACAAGTACCTCATAAAAAGCCTGATCTTTTCTTCATAATCTACGAGCATAATAGCTTTAAATGGTAAAGATAAATGAGTGATGACTGATTGCATCACTCAAAGGATATAGTGTTATGACAAAGCAATTATTGAAAGTACTAGGCATTACGTCGGCTACACTTCTAAGTGTAAGCTTATCTAGTCATGCGCTGGCAATGGCACCGTTTCAGGCGAGCTATCAGTTTAGCTACAACAATAAAAACTTAGGCTCTGCCACACGTACCCTTTCACAGCAAGGCAATAATTGGGTGTATCAATTCAATGCCAAAGCAGGTGCAATCGCATCTGCATCTGAAAGTAGTCAATTTAGCTTTGCTGATAATAAAATTACCTCGCAAAAATTTAGCCGTAGCAGCAAAGTTTTGATTCATAACAATACAATGAGTATCGACTTTAATCCAAATAGCAAAGTTGTGAATACCAAGAAAGATGACACTGCTCGCTCATTCGCATGGCAGGCAGGTGCTTTGGATGAACTTAATGCTGAATTGCAAGTTCGTGAGGATTTAAAAAACAATTCCCTAAAAACCAAATATCTAATTGCAGATGCAAAAGCATTGGATGAACGTCGTTTTGTAAAACAAGGTAACGAAAGTATCAAAACCCCTTATGGCACATTTAACACCATCAAAGTGGTGATGCAGCACGATAAACCTGAACGTAATACCGTGTTCTGGTTAGCACCAAAATTAGATTACTTACCAGTAAAAATGGCACACAATGATGGAAAAACATCATATGGTCTGTTATTAACGGGTTATTCAGGTAAAACAAACTAAGCATCTGGTCAATTTTGGCTTGCATTTTTTTAGATGCTTTTTAAAATATGCCTTTGCTTGAACAAGCATCCGTTTAGAGGATTCTCCCGTGTACGCTTTAGAACAGAAAATCTTAAATGAAGGTATCGTTCTATCTGATCAGGTTTTGAAAGTCGACGCTTTCTTAAACCACCAAATCGATCCGGTGTTAATGCAACTGATTGGTAAAGAGTTTGCCGCTCGCTTTAAAGACGCAGGTATTACTAAAATTATTACCATTGAGGCTTCAGGTATTGCACCTGCAATCATGGCAGGTTTAGAACTTGGTGTTCCTGTTATTTTTGCACGTAAATATCAGTCATTAACATTAAAAGATGACCTTTACCGTTCTAAAGTGTTCTCGTTCACCAAACAGACTGAAAGTACCATTGCGATTTCAAACAAGCACATCAGTTCAAGCGACAAGGCACTTGTCATTGATGACTTCTTGGCAAATGGTCAAGCTGCTTTAGGTCTAATTGACTTAATTCATCAAGCAAAAGCTGAAGTTGTCGGTGTGGGTATCGTGATTGAAAAATCATTCCAACCTGGCCGTGACGTATTGCTTGAAAAAGGCTACCGCGTTGAGTCGTTAGCGCGTGTTAAATCTTTAGAAGGTGGTAAAGTCACTTTTATCACTGAATAAGATTCAAGATCTAGAAAAAAGCGGATGAATGTTCATCCGCTTTTTTATTTAGCAACAATCCCAGTTATACAACACCTTAGAAAAGTCTCTCTTCTTTAAATCTTCTGGGTGAATAAAGAAATTGCCTACACCCGAATCGCCCCACATAATCTCGTTCTCGGCATCATCGGTATCCAGCTGGAAAAGTAAAATATAATCTTGCACCTTTTCGTTATAGTGGCGTGGATCTGTCTGGGTAAAATAAGGATATCCCCCTAAGCGATGGCCGGTTGCGGAAACTCGCTCATGATAAGGTTCGATAAAATCACTTTCGAAATCGCCACCTTCAAATTGCGCTTCAAAATCGTAAAGTTCATCAACACCCAAGACTTTCTTTCCAAAAGCAAAATCCTCAAGACTAATCGACTGTTCAGTACGTTGAAATTCAATCGAGTATTGTCCTGCAAAAGGTAAATAATCCGCTTCGCTCAATTGAATATCTGAAAAGTCCTGTTTTAATTGCGTCGTATCTTCAATCACCTGCTCAAAATATAAGACCTTAAAACCAGATTGCTGTTGTTGGTCATCGAAATTCATCCCGTACAAATCATCGGCAGCAATATAGAACTGCAAAATCCCCTTTTCTGGAAAATTAGGTAAGCTTGGAATATCAGCAAAATTAAACTGCGCCAGCAAAGCCAACGGATTACCATTAGAATCGACTGGATAAGCAGAATCCAAAGGTAAATACGGTTCCCCTCCAATTTTACTTTGCCATACCGTCAAGGCATCGTTTGGACTGAGTTGTAAGGTTACTGTTGGCAAAATAGTGGCTGAAATTTTTTCTAGATATGGATGTAAAGTATTCGGTAAATTCTCAGGTTGAAGATTCATTTTGTTGCTTGTCCATGTACTTATTTATAGAACTTAATATAAAACAAGCAGCTAAACTAGAATAGAGAACAAAGTCTGCACTACGACAGTTAATGACGCTTAATTGCCACATTATTTATCACATAAATTCTGATAAGATGAGCCCGATAAAAATTTGCGATTAGGAATCACGATGCGCACTTACTTAGACCTTTTACAACATATCCTCGACAATGGCGGCGACAAAGGCGACCGTACTGGCACAGGTACACGTTCTGTATTTGGTCATCAGATGCGCTTTGATCTTTCTAAAGGCTTTCCGTTGCTCACCACCAAGAAAGTCCATTTTCGCTCTATTGCGATTGAATTACTTTGGTTCCTCAAAGGTGATACCAACGTTCAATACCTCAATGACAATAAAGTTTCGATTTGGGATGAATGGGCAACCGCAGAACAAACAGCCCGTTTTGGCCGCCCTGAAAGTGAACTTGGTCCAGTTTATGGTCACCAATGGCGTAACTTTGGCGCAACCCAAAATGAAGATGGTAGCTACCAGCAGGATGGCTTTGACCAGATCAAATGGTTAATCAATGAAATTAAAACCAATCCCAATTCACGTCGTTTAATTGTGTCAGGCTGGAACCCAAATGAAGCAGGCAAAGTGGCATTACCGCCTTGCCATACCTTGTTTCAATTCTTTGTCCAAGATAACAAACTGTCATGCCAACTGTATCAGCGTAGTGCCGATGTGTTTTTAGGCGTGCCGTTTAATATTGCGAGCTATGCCCTACTGACCCATATGATTGCGCAGGTTTGTGGTTTAGGTGTAGGTGATTTTGTTTGGACAGGTGGCGATACGCATTTATATGCCAATCACTTTGAACAGGCGCAGTTACAGCTGACTCGTGAGCCGCTACCATTGTGCCAATTAAAACTAAATCCTGAAATCACTGATATTTTCGACTTTAAATTTGAAGATATTGAAATTGTTGGTTATGAATCGCACCCAGCAATTAAAGCACCCGTCGCAGTTTAAGTAGAATAGAGAGCATATAAAATGGCATGGCAAGACACTGAGGTTGTCCACGTAGTTGCAATGGATAAAAATCACTGTATCGGTAAAGGCAATGCTTTGCCGTGGCATATCTCTGCTGATTTGAAGCACTTTAAAGCCATCACCCAAGGTGGCGTGGTGATTATGGGCCGTAAAACCCTTGAATCTATGGGGCGTACTCTACCAAATCGTGTCAATTGGGTGATTACGCGTGACCCTGAATGGCATTTTGAAGGAGTTAAAGTCGCACACAGTATCGAAGATGCGCTCAATGGTGCACTTACAGATGCACAACACGCGGAAAAAGCATCCTTATTTATTATTGGTGGTGGAGAGATTTTTACCCAAACGCTCGCTATTGCTGATCGTTTAGAGTTAACTCACGTTAATCTCGATGTACAAGGTGATGCGCATTACCCAAAAATCTCTGACGACTTTTGCAAAGTAAACTCGGAACAACATACTGATGAGAAATCAGGAGTTACTTTTGAGTTTGCGACCTATCAAAAATAAAAATGGATTGCATTTGCCATGCAGAATATTGGATCACGTGAGTTTTTTATCGCTTTAGGCATCGGGCTCTTACATAGTCTGTTTACCTTGTGTGTGATCCTTTCAAGTATCTGGCTTTGTCTTGCTTTATGGATTCAGCAACCCTTAGGTAGTTTTTTTAGCCGCGCTGTCATTGTGCTATGGGCCTTATTTGCACTCAGCTTAATCGGCGTCTATGTCAGTGGTCATCTTTTTAGCCGTCGCACCGATATCATTATTTATTGTGTTGCATTTGCCTGCTCCTTAATCTGGTATTTTTCCCTAGATGCAAGACAGGATCGTGACTGGAATCCTGAAGTTGCAAAACAGCTCCATTACGAAAAGAATGGGGATATTGTACAGCTGCACAATGTCCGAAATTTCGACTGGCATGCGGATGGTAGCTATGACATTCGATGGGAAGACCGGACCATTGATCTGAATAAAATTATTGGCATTAATGTCATTACTTCTTATTGGATGGGCCCACAAATTGCCCATACGCTGGTCAGTTTCGATTTTGCAGATCAAAAGCCATTAGTATTTTCCATTGAAATTCGCAAGGAAAAAGGCGAAGATTTTTCTGCGATTGGTGGCTTTTTCCGTAAATATGAACTGAGCCTAATCGCTTCAGATGAAAAAGATATTGTGTATACGCGCAGCAATATCCGCCATGAACAAGTGTATTTGTTCCCGATCAAAATGCCTGCGGCTGAACGCAAAGCACTCTTTATCGAATATTTGCATAAAGCAGATGAACTTGGTGCAGAAGCAAAATGGTACAACACCCTTACGAGTAACTGCACCACACTAGTATTTGATATGGTACAAGCAATTAATCCACAAAAATTACCTAAAGATTATCGCTTATTGGCCTCAGGTTATTTACCGAATTATCTCTATGACCTGAAAGCACTCAATCAAAATTACAGCATGAAAGAATGGTATCGCTTGGCACATATCAATCCACGTGCTGAGCAATATGAGCAACAAGCCAATCAAAGCAGTAAATATTTTTCGGATGTCATTCGTATAGGCCTTCCTAAAACTGAGTGATTTTTCCACTAATTTCATTAAAAACATCTGAACATTTACAAAAGGATACTGAATATCCTGCTCAGCTCCACGTTGTTTTATTTTAATAGCGAACATAGAAACACAATGATTCGGATTTAAAATCTTATGTTAAAGCCTTTTTTAACTTCTTGTACTTTGGCAGTTGCCGTAGCAATGACAGGTTGTGCAACCACAGAATCTCTACAAACTTCACCGAATGCTTCTCAGAAAGAAAGCATAGGGCTGTATAACCGTAACTGGATCGCTACACAAATCAATGGTGTGGCGATTAAAAGCAATGATCTTTCTGGCAAACGACCTGCGATTCAATTTGATGCTAAAGGTAAGCGCTTCTTCGGTGCAGATGGTTGTAACCAGATTCAAGGCAGCTTTGAGAGCCAAGGTACTATCTTACGCTTAGGCCCAATTGCTTCGACGATGATGGCATGTATTGGCCAAGACAACAGTGCGCTCTCTCGTCAATATGCCAATGCTTTAGCAAGTACCACCAATTATGAACTCAAAGGCCATGAGTTGAGGTTGTTGGATGCATCTGGTCAAGTTTTGGTTAGCTTTGTCACGGTGATTCAACCGCTTCCATAATTCCTTATCGTAAAAAAGTAAAAGCTCGTTTCGAACACGGGCTTTTACTTTTTCAATACTTCGTTTACTTTAATAGCATTCTTAAAATTAAAAATTGGGGAGTCTCATGCAACAAGCACTCGTTGGTGGTGGATGTTTTTGGTGTGTAGAAGCGGTATTTCTACAACTTAAAGGTGTAGAAAAAGTCGTCAGTGGTTATGCTGGCGGGATTAGCCAAAACCCGACCTATGAGCAAGTCTGCCAAGGTACAACACAACATGCAGAAGTAGTTTTGATTGATTTTGATGAACAGCAAATCACTTATTCACAACTACTGAATGTGTTTTTTACGACGCATGATCCAACCACGCTAAACCGTCAAGGTAATGATATTGGCACGCAATACCGCTCTGTTATTTATTACTTTGATGAAGAACAAAAGCAGCAAGCAGAACAGATTATTCATGATCTGGAAGATGAGGGTCTGAATATTGTGACTGAGCTCAGCCCAGCACCAACCTTCTACCCTGCTGAGGAATATCACCAAAACTTCTTTGCACGTAATCCATCACAAGGTTACTGCAACTTCAGCATTCCTCCCAAGCTTTCCAAACTACGTGCTAAATATCTCGATCTGCTCAAAACTGAATAGGCATAAAAAAAAGCAACTCTTAGAGTTGCTTTTTTGTTGGCATCACACTGTCTTAGTTTTCACTGACAAATGCAATATCACTTAAACCTGCTTCGCTGGCACGAGACATCACTTGTGCAACCGTATCGTATTTTGATTCTTTATCTGCACGTAATTGTACAGTCGGTTTGGTCGCAGCCTGACCCGCCTCTTGGAAACGCTTCTCTAGCTCGTCTAAGCTAATAATCTGCGCATCCCAAGCCACCTCACCTTTCTCATTAATACTAATAGTAATCGCTTTTGGCGGTGGATCGACAATTTCAGCAGTAGTCTTTGGTAAACTTAGTGGAATTGATGGGTTAGCAACCGTTGCTGTGACTAAAAAGATAATCATCAATACCAACATAATATCGATCAGAGGAATGAGATTCATCTCATTCATGCCACTGTCGTGGTCTTCACCCAATTGAAAGCCCATCTTAAGCTTGACCTCCAACTAAACTTTGTTGAGTCGCTTTAGTTTCTGTTTTTGCCGCTGTTTCTTGCTGCAACATGGTATCGATTAACAAGCTATGCGCTTGATCTTGTAAATCATGTGCCAAGCCACGGTTGAAACGTACACAAATGTTATAGGCCATCACCGCAGGAATCGCTACTGCAAGACCAAGACCCGTCATAATCAGCGCCTCACCTACTGGGGTTGCGACTTGAGCTAAACCAGCTTGACCACTTTTACCTACGGCCACAAGCGCGTGGAAAATCCCCCATACAGTACCGAATAAACCCACAAACGGTGCAAGTGAAGCAATTGTTCCAAGAACGGATACACCTTTTTCTGCTTGAGATTTTTCAGCAGAGATTTGGCGAAGCAATGCTTGCTCAGCAACGGCTTTACGTTGTTCAAACGATAAAGGCTGTAACTTTGATTTAAGCGTAGCCAAAGCTTGAACAAGTTGAGTATAAGCTTGTTGTTTTAATTGGCGTGTTCCTAAAATACGCAGAATGAAAATAGTCCACGTTGCAATCGACATTGCTAATAGGATGAAATACAGTGTTTTACTTACTGCATCTGCATGTTGCCAATAAACTGAAAAGTTCATATACGAACTCCTGATTTAATCTGTCGCAAGGACTCAAATTTCATTAAGGACTAAGATCAAACGGCTGCTCTGCTCGAATTGGGTAAGCAACGCCATTTTCCATATACGGTTTAAATTTCGCACTTCTTACAGCACGTAAAACTTTTTCATCAAGATTCGGCAAACCACTACTACGGGTAATCCGTACATTGGTAATTTTACCTTTCTCGTCAGCTTCAATCAGTACCATCACTGAGCGTGTTTGGTTATCTAAATCTTTTGCTGTAACAGATAATTTCGGCGAACGACTCCACTGAACCCCTGCCCCCCCAATCGCGACGCGTTTCGGAGCTGGGTCAGCAGTAGGTTGAGGTTTTGCAACTTCTTGTACAGGCTGAGGTTTTTCCACAACTTTTTCAGTCACTTTCGTCGTGACCACGGCCGTTTCAACTTTTGGCTCAACTTTCGGCTCAGTTTTTTGTAGCACTGGTTTTGGCGCTTCTTTTACCTGTTGAACCTTTTCAATCTTTTTCGGTAGAGGTAAAGGTTTTTCAACGACTTTAACTTCCTTCACTTCTTTTTTAGGTTCAGGTTTCGGCTGTTCTTTTGGTTTAGGCAGTTCTGGTTTAGGTGGTTCTTTAATTTTAACGAACTTCACCTTAAGTGGTTCTTTTTCGATTGGTCTTAACTCAATCGTTTTCATCTGGCTAACCGCCCACAGAACGCCTACATGTCCAATCACAACTGTAACTAAGGCAGTGATGATTTTCTTTTTCATCGGGTGTGGCGTGTTGAATGTAGCAGGAGATTGACTCATAAGAATCTAAGTACCTAATAGATGGTGAGGCTTTCAAAAAAGCGATTTCACTCATCGGATAGAACAATGAAAGTGCCGTAATAATAAATGAGAAGTGTTTTCATTTGCAACCACTTTTTCTTGTATATTTGCTAAGCTTTGAAAAATAGGCATAAAAAAACATGCCTGATGGCATGTTCTTTTTATACAGCAGAGCAAAACTTTCTTAGAAAACCACAGTCTTGTTACCATCAACAATAATACGGTCTTCTAAATGCCATTTCACAGCGCGTGCCAATACATTACGTTCAACGTCTTCGCCTAACTCACGTAACTGTTCTACATTGTAATCATGGCTGACACGTTCAACATCTTGTTCGATAATTGGACCTTGATCGAGATCAGCAGTCACATAGTGTGCTGTTGCACCAATCAGCTTCACCCCTTTCTCATAAGCTTGCTTATATGGATTTGCACCAACAAAAGCAGGCAGGAAAGAATGATGAATATTGATGATCTTCATTTCCCACTTGGCAACAAAGTCTTCACTCAAAATCTGCATATAACGCGCCAAGATCAACAGATCATTGCCCTGCATCATTTCATCAATTTGAGCATAAGCTTCAACTTTATTGTCTTTATTGACCGGAACGACATGGAATGGAATACCGAAATTTTCAACTGATTCACGTAAATCTGGATGGTTCGAAATCACCTGGGTAATTTCACATGGTAATGAACCACGCGCATGACGCCATAACAATTCCAATAAAGCATGGTCGACTTTAGAAACTAAAATACCGACCTTCTTCAACTCACCAACAAAAGTAAGTTTCCATTGCATCTCATAACGTTCTGCAACATTAGCAGCAAAGGTCTGCATCAACGCTTCTTTACGAGATTGCAAATGATCAATCTCAAACTCAACACGCATAAAATAACGCCCGCCTTGAGCTTCTGTTGCGTACTGATCAAGTGCGGTAATGTTTGCTCCCTGATGATACAAAAAGCTCGATACGGCTTGCACGATCCCCGGCTTGTCTTCACAAGTAATCAGTAATCGCGCTGTGTGGGCTGTAGTCGTGTTCATTTGGTTAATATCACTTATTCGAATCAAATTAAAATCAAGCCGAGCATTCTAACCCTTTTTTGCTATTGACAAAATAGCTGCTGACGATCTATTCATCATCATTTTTAAGATTAGACAAACTCGCGAACAAGTCGGATGGCCCAAGTGATTTAAGTAACTGTTCATAGGTTTGGCGACTTTCACCCATTAAATACGGGCCTTCTAAGAACACCATTTGTCGCAATGCTTGCCAAACCCACTTTTCTTCCAAACGATTGTTATCGCTGATATGACCAGACATATATAAGAAATTGGTCCAGTTAGTCAGCACAATCCATAAGTTGATAATCAAGGCTTCGATTTCTGAATCGGTCATTTTCATCAATCCTGCATCCACAAAGGCACGATAAATTTTTTGCCCCTGCTGCATCACCTGTCCAGCAAAACGTGGATAGATTTTCCTGAAGTCTTCATTATTTTCGACCAGATGATAGACATCACGATGAATAAAGCGATATGCCCACAATTGATTGCTGAGTACTTGGAAATAACTAATTTTATCATTGGCATTCAATGGACGATCCGTTGGTAATGCCAGCATTTCCAAGGTTTCTGCCTGATATTGCTGTGCCAGTTCTTTAATAATTTCCTGTTTGTTACGGAAATGATAATACAAGTTGCCTGGGCTAATCCCGAGTTCAGCCGCGATGTGGTTGGTTGTGACCGAACGCTCTCCACGCTCATTAAACAACTGCAAACTGATTTGCAGAATTCGATCTTTTGTTTTATTCGGTTTAGCGTGCGACATTGATTTTAACCATCTATAACATAATCAATAGGTTATAAAACAAACCTATAAAGCGACTTGACACTTTAGAGTATTTACTCTAAAAATTAAAAAATAATAAGCTTTCTTTTGGTCCACTCCTATGAACAGTCAAACAAAAACAACCGCTATGACACCTCATGTTGATGTGAAACGGCTACATGATTTGCTTGAGCAGCAAAAAGCAGCTTACCAACGCCATCCTGTGCCAAGCGCCAAAGAACGCATTGAACGCTTAGCTCGACTTAAAAATATCTTGATAAAGTATCAAGATCAATTTGCTAACGCAATTAGTCAAGATTATGGCAACCGCGCCATTATGGAAACCAAAATTGGCGAAGTTTTGACTTGTCTAGAACATATCAAATACTACAGTAAAAACTTAACTGAATGGATGAAACCATCTAAACGCCATATCAGCATGTTACACCAACCAGCAAAAGGCTGGGTAGAATATCAACCACTAGGTGTGATCGGGGTGATTGCACCATGGAACTACCCTTTATTACTTTCAGTCGGCCCATTGATCTGTGCATTGGCTGCGGGTAACCATGCCATGATCAAAATTTCGAGTGCTTCTTCAAATTTTGGTTATGTGCTTGAAAACGCCCTTTCAGAGGCATTTCCACAAGAGTTGGTTGCTGTGGTAAATGGCGGTGGCGTCATTTCAGATGCATTCAGCCACCTCGCGTTTGATAAGATGATTTTCACAGGCTCAACATCTGTGGGTAAAACTGTCATGGCCGCAGCAGCAGAAAATCTGGTGCCAGTGATTTTAGAGCTCGGTGGAAAATCACCTGCATTGGTCCATTCAGCGATGAATATCCGTGATGTCGCACAACGTATTGCCGTTGGTAAGCTATGGAATGCGGGTCAAACCTGTGTAGCCCCAGACTATATGTTCCTGCCCAAAGGTAAAACAGCAGAGTTCACCAAGCACTATAATGATTTTGTAAACACCATGTATCCAAGCTTGCGTGACAATAAAGATTACACCTCAATTGTGAATGATAAACAATACAACCGTCTGCAAGGCTACTTAGAGGATGCCCGTGAACAAGGTGCCAATATTGTTGAACTCAATACCCAAAATGAGTCTTTAAATGAAGTTCGTAAAATTGCACCGACCTTATTAACTGGCGTGACCACTGAAATGGAAATTATGAAGAATGAGATCTTTGGTCCAATTCTGCCTATTTTAGAATACGACCATATCGATGATGCGCTGCAATTCATTAATAGTCGTCCACGCCCATTGGCTTTCTATTACTTCGATATCGATACTGCGCGCGCTGATTATGTGGCGGGACGTACCCATTCAGGGCATTTTGGTATCAACCAAGTTCTGACCCATGTGGCACAGGATGATCTGCCATTTGGTGGCATTGGTGCATCAGGTATGGGTAAATATCATGGCAAAGAAGGTTTCTTTAGCTTCTCACATGAACGCTCAATGATGTCAAACCCAGTAAGCCCTAAACTTTACAGTTTAAAATTCATCCTACCGCCTTATAATAAAGCAACACATAAGCTGCTTTTAAAAACACTATTTCGCTAGAAAGGGGCTGTTGACATATCAACACCCCCTCACTTGGTTAAGGCATGAGCTATCACACTAGATCATGTCTTGTTTTTACCAAATTCGCTTGTCTTTTAATCGTATTTTTGGTATAAAACGCCCCTTGAATGATTTCATCCGTTTACTTGAATGGCTAGTTGCACGAAACGGTGCTGTATAAACTAGCAATGGAGTTCACCATGTCTAAGGTTTGCCAAGTTACCGGCAAGCGTCCAATCGTTGGTAACAACGTATCGCACGCAAACAACAAAACCAAACGCCGGTTCGAGCCGAACCTGCACCACCACCGTTTTTGGTTAGAAAGCGAAAAGCGTTTTGTACGTCTTCGTCTAACCACTAAAGGTATGCGTATTATTGATAAATTGGGTATTGAGAAAGTTGTTGCTGATCTCCGTGCTCAAGGTCAAAAGATTTAAGGAGTCTGAACAATGCGTGATAAGATTCGCCTCGTTTCTACAGCTGGTACAGGTTATTTCTATACCACTACTAAGAACAAACGTACTATGCCGGAAAAAATGGAAATCAAAAAATTTGATCCAAAAATCCGTCAACACGTAATCTTCAAAGAAGCTAAAATTAAATAATTTTAGTTCTTTAAAAAAGCGACTTCTAAATGAAGTCGTTTTTTTTGCCTAATAAATGTATTTTGATTAAATAAAATACATAATAGACCTACATGATTTTTTTTGATAATTAAAAAAATTGTCATCAACAAATTCGATTTTACTTGTTACAATTTATTCGCTGTTTTCTTGGCATGTTTTATGCTCAGTTATTTCTACCTTAACCGCAACGATTAAGGAATTTCGATGCCACATGATGTTGATTTAATTATATTACTTGCTGTTGGTTTTGGTATGGCCCTTATTTTTGGCTATATCGCAGCACGTCTACGCCTCCCTCCTTTAATTGGTTATTTAGTTGCCGGCATCATTATTAGTCCCAATACCCCTGGTGTGGTCGGCGATATACAACTTGCCAATCAGCTTGCCGAACTTGGCGTCATGTTTTTAATGTTCGGTGTAGGGATGCATTTCTCCCTCAAGGATTTACTGCAAGTCCGCCGTATTGCCTTACCTGGTGCAATTTTGCAAATTGCCGTTGCAACCTTACTCGGTATTGCTGTTTCCATGTTTTGGGGCTGGAGCTTTGGTTCAGCACTGATTTTCGGTTTAAGCTTATCCTGTGCCAGTACAGTGGTATTACTCAAGGCTTTGGGAGATCGCGGCTTACTCGACTCTGTTAACGGAAAAATTGCCGTTGGCTGGCTCTTGGTTGAAGATCTGGTGATGGTGTTAGCCTTGGTACTTTTACCTGCAACAGCGGTATTACTCGGTGGACAAGCACTACCAGGAACAGATACATCACAAAGTATCTGGATCACCATTGGCATTACCCTACTTAAAGTCAGTGGCTTTATTGCATTCATGCTGATTATTGGTAAACGTCTTGTGCCAATGATTATGCAATTTGTCGCACGTTTAGGTTCTCGTGAACTGTTTACGCTCACCGTCGTAGCTGCTGCGGTTTCAATTGCCTACGGTTCTTATGCTGTGTTTGGTGTTTCCATGGCACTTGGCGCATTCTTTGCGGGAATGGTGGTTAAAGAATCTGACTTTAGTCACCGTGCTGAAGAAGAGACCCTGCCTTTACGTGAAATCTTCTCGATTCTATTCTTCGTCTCAGTCGGTATGCTGTTCGACCCAAGCATCTTGGTTGAAGCACCATTAAAGATTTTAGCAGTTGTTGCCATTATCATGGTGGGTAAGACCTTAGCAGCGATGGCTTTGGTGTTATTCTTCCGCTATCCAATTAATACTGCTTTAACGGTAGGTGCGAGTTTGGCACAAATTGGGGAGTTCTCCTTCATCTTGGCGACACTCGGCTTATCGCTCGGTTTACTCACACCTGATGCACAAAACCTGATCCTTGCAGGGGCATTATTCTCAATTACCCTAAATTCATTTGTGTTCTCTGCAATCGAACCTGTGCAACGTTGGATTCGTGAGCGCTCGCATTTGGCACGTATGTTAGAACGTAGTGGTGACCCACTGGCTATGTTGCCAGATGAGGTAGATCAGGCTTATCTGCGCGATCAGGTGGTCATTATCGGCTATGGTGGCGTTGGACGTCGCATCAGCGAAAATCTGATGCAACAAAATATCAAAGTCGTGATTGCTGAAGAAAATCGTGAAATTGTTGAAAAACTACGTGCTCAAGGCATTGCTGCTGTCAGTGGTGAAGCGACTGAACCCAATGTATTAATTCAAGCGCATATTCAACATGCCCGTCTGTTGGTCATTTCACCGATGGATATTCTAGATATTCATCGTATCGTGGATATTTCCAAACAGCTCAATCCTGAGATTCAGGTCCTTATTTGTGCGGAAAGCAAAGAGGAAGCGGTGATTATCCGTGAGGAAAACATCGGTGAAGTGTTCTATGCCAAAGAAGAAATGGCAAAAAATATGAGCCATCATATTCTTAGTCAAATCGAACTGGCGCATCAGTCCGAAGCTCACTAAATATTTCCAGAATAAAAAAGCGTACTTTAAGTACGCTTTTTTATTCTTTGAGATTAGCTCAAGTGTTGAGGTTGCTCATCGACCACTTCTGCTTGCCACTCATTCATCTGCTTTTCTAACAAACCAAACAAAGCGGCTTGAATCATATGCTGTGCGACAGTTGCTGTTTGATCACCAAGTATGGCTTTAACTTCGTCACTAAACTGTATCTTAACTAAAGGCTCATTTTCAGAACCCGCATTGCGCAAAGCAAGCTCACCACCTTCGAGTTGAACCAACTCAAGAACTGCTTCCTGATTACCAAATAATTCTTTTAACTGTTGCATTGACATAAATTTTCTCCATGCTTCAACATGGTGGCAAAGTATTTTGCGCTCACGTCTTATTTATATAAGTGCTGTTGGTATAGATTTCAAGTCGGCCTAAACATTCGACTTAGAACTCCACCATTTCATTGCGGAAACCATCAATTAAATGACTCAATTCACGGTGCCATTCACGTAAAATTTTAGCATCAGGCAACCATGCCTGTGGGCTTTGTGTGACTTTAATAATGAGGTTTGAAGAGGTCTCATTTTCAGGTTCAGGCGCAGTTGGCTCAGGCGCGTATTGGCACATACGGTAAGCACGCTTCAACTCTGCCACAAAACCATCTTTTGCGAGCTGTTGTAACACTAAAATTTCTGGGGAAACCTGTCCTTTATCAGCCATCTTTTCCTCAATCGATTTAAAGGTCGGCTGTAACTCATTCAACCGGTAATAACGTACCAATTCCTGCAAAAAAGCTAAAATTGCACCATGCAAATGGAAAACCGCAGCTTCGCGATAAGCCTGTGCCTGCTGAATATGTTCAGTTTGCTCCGCTTGTTGACATGCAAGACGAGCAAAATACAGTTTTTGATTGGTACGATCTGCATGATAACGAGCAACACGGGACATAATATTTTCCTTAAAGATCCTTTCTCTTGGTTTGGGGCCTATTGATATTTCACAGATGCTTGCGACAGAGGGCATTTTTTAGATGCTACAAGGCAGGTCTTATGTAATTTAGTTATTCTAAATAAATAAGACATAACGCAGTAGCAGCAAAAAATGTCCCTGTCCCGTAGGGTTATGGCTAAAACATCCATAAACTGCGTTATGAAACTTAACAAGGGAGTCGCCATTGTCTTCGTTTCATGCCTTGTTTATGTCATTTTAGCCGATAACGCAATGCATGGCTGAAATATCAATAGACCCTACTTAAGATTAAATGCTTTAATGATAAAATCAATATCTTTTGAGCCTGTCCATGCGTCATATTCAACAAGCCATACTGAGCTTAATATGCTGTGTGGTCATCCCAACCACCTATAGCTGCGAGCCAGCAGGATTAGACTGGGAAAAGCTCTATGCAGATTATGATCTCAACCATGATCAAATGATTGATCAAAATGAATGGAAAAAACTGATCCTTTTACAAGGTCAACCCGTTTCTTGGCAGAAACAGATTCTTGCCATCGATTCAAAAAAAATAAAAATCTTTAAAGCCTTAGATCTCAATCGCAATGGTCTCATTGATCAACAAGAGATCATCAACATTTACCAATACTTTTCCAATCCCTGTCAGGGTTGGGGTTCAACGTGGGGCAAATAAGCCGAAGACAAAAATTACTCAACATCCAGCTCAAGCAGATAGAATTTTCGCTTGGCCAAGACTTGAATCGGTGGATCAATCGGACGAATATTGCGAATGATCCAAGCCAAATATCCTTCAGTCCAATCCGTCGCACAAGCGGCATCAACTTCATCAGATTGCCACGAATGCACTGATTCAATATCCACCAGTGCAACTGCAAAACCAACGTCTTCACCCCCATCATTCAAAAGAAAATTTTGATTTTCTACAATCATTAAATCTTTCAGTGGCAACATTTCAGGTTGCCATGAGCGAACTTCAAGCGTTTTAATTTTCTTGGCTATTCGCTCAGCATTTGGCGCAACAATTGATAAAGCGGTATATTGCTTTAACATCGATAATTAAGCTTTGTCATCCGCAGCTTTGACACGAATGCCTTGGCTTTTTACTTTCAAGGTGTTTAAACCTTTAATTGCTTTAATTGCTTCACGAGGGTTTGGCATTTCAACAAAACCGAAACCTTTCGATTTACCTGTTCCTTCATCTTTGACCACGACACAAGACTCAACTTTTCCATATGCTTTGAATAAGTCGAGAATTTCCGCATCAGTCACATTACGGTCTAAATTACGAACTAAAATTTTCATGCTAAAACCTAAAAGATGATTCATTGTTTAATCAATGAATCAAAAGAAATTGAATCTGCTTAGTTTAATCGAAATCAATCCCAAAACCTAAATTGATTGTGGCAGCACGAGAGCGATTGCTCTGAGCATAGGCACGTGGAATATCTCGATGAATCTGAACATCCACTAAATGTTGAGGTAAATCATTGAGGAAGTAGCTTTCTATTTTTCTTCCTAACTCATCATATTGATCTTGTGACCATAAATTTAAATTCTGTTTGGTCAAAATCAATTCATCTTCTGCACGTGTTAAGGCCACATAAAGTACGCGACGCTCCTCTTCAACATCATCAAAATCACCTTGTGCGCGTGCATGAGGATATTGATTCGGAGAAACATGCGGAACATAGCAGACTTTCTGTTCAGCACCCTTCGCTGAATGGATGGTAATCAGCGTCACTAAGTCTTGGTCAGGCGTTTTATCAATTTCTGAAACAGAAATTGGATCAAGCACATATTCCTCTAAGAACTCACCAAGAGAGCTATGTTTACGTGCCAATTGCTTGACCAAGTCAAAGTCTTTGACACGGCGTGACCAATCTTTGGTTTTATAATTATTTTCTAGCTGTTCATTCAATGCATCGATTGCCAGACCGATGCAAGCTTCGACATGTTGCTGCAACACATCCAGCTGCATCAAAATTAAAATCGCTTGCTGTGGTACTTTGCCGTGTCGTTCCAGACGTTGACAACGCGCTTCGATATCAGGAAGCTGAATCAACTCCTGTGCCAACTTACTGGCACCGACATCACCTACCCCATCCCAGAGCGTCAGGAAGCGCATCCACGCTAAATCATCTTGAGGGTTAACACTCACCCGCAGTAAGCTCAATACATCTTTAACATGCGCAGATTCAAGTAGCTTTACCCCACCAATAAAGCGATAAGGGATATTCGCCGCAATCAATGCTCCTTCCAAAAAACGCCCACTAAAACCAGAACGCAATAGCACCATGTGTTCCGCCCAAGCCGCACCTTGTATATGGCGACGATTCAAATCTTGGATCATCCAATTGGCTTCTTCAAACTCATTGCTCAAGATATGCAATTGTGGCTTTAAACCTTTACCGCGATAAGCCTGTAAATGTTTGTCATATTCAATTTGGCTCTGCTCCAGCAACCAATTAGATAAATCTAAAATACCTTGGGTCGAACGATAATTCATTTCTAAAGTCAGTACTTCGGCATCAGGCACACGTTCTTTAAAATGATGAATATTTTCAAAATCTGCGCCACGAAAACCATAAATGGATTGTGCATCATCTCCGACACAAAACAATTTGACCTTGCCCACCAGCGGCTGTAACAAAGCCCATTGCAGTGGATTGGTATCCTGCATTTCATCAACCAACAAGGCAGAGCAAAAACCAGTGACCCACTTCACCAGTTCAGGTGAACTTTGTAAATGCACTGCGACAATCGCCAGAATATCGTCATAATCCAAGAAATTACGTTCTTGCTTACGCTGTTCATAGGCTTTCATCAATTCAGTAATTTGCGCTTTATACTCGACCGCTTGAGGCAACTGCTCAACCAAAGCATCCGACAGTTTGGCTTTGGTATTACGGGCATAGGAATAGAGATCACACAATTCAGCCGCTTTCGGCAACACATTACCCTGGTCTTTACCGCGTAACAAACGGAACATCAGCAATTGATCATCTCGATCAATAATACTGAACTGGGTCAGACCAAACGCACGTGGATTACGACGTAGTAGATACATACAAAAAGTATGGAACGTCGATGCGCGTAACCCTTTAGCCTGCACGCCCATATGCTGTTCAACACGGGTTACAATTTCACTTGCTGCACGACGGGTAAAGGTCAGAATCTGGATCTGTTGTGCTGGCAAACCTTGATCAATTAAATACGCTGCTCTCGCTACAATCGTCTTGGTTTTACCGCAACCAGCTCCTGCCAAAACTAGACAATTTTGTGCCACTGTTGTGGCTGCCCGTCTTTGTTGCGGATTCAGTTCATCAATTAGCTTGGCAAGCGTCATACAATTGGTCAATTAGAAATGAAGCGCTATTTTAACAGACTAAAGCAGTCGAGATGTTTTCTGCTACAAAAACAAAAAGAGCATGTGTCATACATGCTCTTCCTTCTAGCTTGGTTACTTAAACTGTAGTTGAACTATGCGGCAACTGCTTAATTGCACCCGCAAAAGTCAGGTAATTAATCCCTTGGAACAAAATATCAATCGCAAGGAACATCCCCAACACCCAAAACGGTGAATCAGGTGATGAAAGAATCAAAATTCCTGTTAATAGGGTCAATATACCCGAAAACAGTACCCAGCCCCAGCCTGAGATTGGTCGTAAAATAAAAGCATTTACACTACGAATAATCCCCGCAATAATTAAGGCAATGGCCAAGAAACTGGTGAGCACCACCGCGGTAATCACAGGCGTAGTAAAGGCAAAATAACCTGCTGCCAAATACAACACACCAAACAAGGCCCACAACCAACGTGTGCCACCTTTAAACACCATAAATGCGGCAACAAAATGCAAAATACCACCCAACATCATCAACACACCGAACAACAACACGGCAGATAATGTTGCAAATGGTAAAGCCGCTAAAAGAACTAGGCCAAAAATAACCAATAACACACCCAATAACAGATACCATTTACGATCAGCATGTAGCTGATTGCGAATCAGATCGTTACCCACTGTTTTCATCATTATTTACTCTTTTATCATCAATGTTATATCTCCATTTTGAGCGAGTTTCCCGCTCAGTTCTGTATAAGGCATGTTGATAATTAATAATGTAATGTCAGGAAAACTCATGTTTTATTTAAATGGTCTCTCGTTAGGCCACGATTCTGTTCATCAAGATCCATCTATGGATAAGCCGAGACTTATCCACAATTCATTTGATCCAGCCAATTTCTTGGGCTGTTAGCACACTCAATACCGTCTGCTCTAAATTATTTGGCATTGTACTTTTGTGTTCTGAGAGTGGGATACGTCCCCCCATAATTTCAGCCTCTGTTTGTGGAAATAGAGGTTGTTTATCTGCTTGTGCATAGCCAATAGGGAAAATAGGCTCACCATTGCTTAAATTATATTTATCTGTCGCGCCAAAACCATGCAGTAACTCATGTACCAATACCACATTGTTCTGTTCTGCCTGTTTTGCTGAAGCAAATAAATTGACCGAACCGATTCGCCCACGCTCTAATGCAGTCGAGTGTTTTAACTCACGTGTTTGCTTTGGGTCATAGAAATTCAAATATAGAGTTAGGCTCGGTGATCCATCAATCGACTGGTGCTGTTTCCATGCATAAAAGCGAAACTTGAGACTCCACAGCATATTATTCAAAATACTTGGTTGCTCAGACATCTTCGGTGGTGTTTGCTTTAATTCACGCCCAATTTGAATGATAAAGTAGCTGCTTTGCCCTCGATATTGCTGACTGTTTTTTTCCAGATATTGCTTCACCTCAGCAAAATCATCTTGCTGCAATTGTTGAATATATTGCTGTGTTGTGGCTAATCCATCCGCGTTAATCGGATGAAGTAAGATATTAATTGGCTGATTCCAATCCTGATTTTGATCACGATAAGCATTTACTGCAACAATCAGCAACACCAGCAATAAGCATGCAACTCGAATATTTTTCCACATGAACTTCTCCCCCAACCCAAAGTCATTATTATTTTTCTTTATGCTATAAAAAATGCCAGCAATTGCCAGCATTTTTTAAACTTTAATGTTTAAGCCTCTATCCATTTACCATCTTGGAAAACCAAACTCCACTTGGTTTGTTTGCCTTCAGTAGTCTCTGAACCCACATACTGTGCTTGGTTCTTACGGCTGAATTTCACCACCGTTGGATTACCTTCTGGATCAACATCGGGAGCTTCCAACAAGAACTGGTATTTCGGATCAAGCTGCTCAGCAACACTGCGTAATTCAGCCACTTTCGGTGCACGCGTTTCACGAATTTTCGGGAATTTGCTGGCTGCCAAGAACAGGCCAGCTGCACCATCACGTAACACAAAGAAATCATCATGCTTGGCTGAACGTAAGTGTTCCATTTTGATTGGATCAACACGCGGCGGTGCTGGTTGACCGCTCTTTAATACTTTACGGGTATTGTCACAGCTTGAGCAGGCAAAGTAAGGACCAAAACGACCGGTTTTTAACTGCATCTCACCGTCACATTTATCACATGGAATGGTTGGACCGTCATAGCCCTTGATCTTGAATTCACCTTCTTCGACTTCGTAACCATCACAATCTGGGTTATTACCACAGACATGCAATTTACGACCACCATCGACCACATAGCTGTCCATTGCTGTACCGCATTTAGGGCAACGGTGTTTCGACATCAAATCAGCAGTTTCAGCACCATCGTCATCCGACAATGCCGCCAAAGACTCAACTGGCGTTAAGTTCAGTGTTCCTTTACAACGCTCTTTCGGTGGCAAGTTATAACCTGAACATCCTAAGAATACACCAGTTGTGCCCGTGCGAACTTGCATTGGGCGTGAACATTCAGGGCAAGAGACATCGGCAACTTCGACTGGCTGATTACGGCGCATACCGCTTTCACCCTGCGCATTGGTCAAACGTTTCTTAAAATCACCGTAGAAGGTATCCAGTAACTCTTTCCAGTTACGCTCACCCATTGCAACACGGTCTAATTGACCTTCTAAATCAGCGGTAAAAGCATAATTCATCAGGTTATTAAAACTTTCATCCAAACGATCTGTAACGATCTCACCCATCTTCTCGGCAAAGAGACGACGGTTTTCCAGTTTTACATAACCACGTTCCTGAATGGTCGAAATAATCGCAGCATAGGTCGATGGACGGCCAATGCCTTTTTTCTCTAATTCTTTCACCAAAGACGCTTCGGTAAAGCGTGCAGGTGGCTTAGTAAAATGCTGACTCGGATCAAGTTTTTCTAACTTAAGGACTTCACCAACTTTCACCGCAGGCAATAAAATATCATCATCCGATTTATTGGCACCACGAACACGGGTAAAACCATCAAATACCAGTGTACGGCCTTTGGCCTTTAACTCAACATTTGACGCTTCAACAGTCAACGTCGAAGATAAATATTCTGCTGGTGTCATTTGACAGGCAACAAATTGACGCCAAATCAAATCATATAAACGCTGTGCATCACGCTCTACGCCCGCAAGTTTATCGCCAGTCAAACCAACATCTGAAGGACGGATTGCTTCATGGGCTTCCTGTGCACCCGCTTTATTGCCATAACGATTTGGCTTGGCAGGTACATATTTTTCACCAAAATTTTGTTGAATATGGTTACGCACCATATTCACAGCGTCATCACTCAAAAAGGTTGAGTCTGTACGCATATAAGTAATAAAACCACCTTCATACAAACGTTGCGCCAACATCATGGTTTTCTTTACAGAGAACCCTAAACGCGTACTCGCCGCTTGTTGTAAGGTTGAAGTGATATACGGGGCACTTGGATTAACTTTGGTTGGTTTATCTTCACGCAATGCTACTTTATATTCAGCATCTTTTAATACGCTGAGTAAAGCATCAGTTTCCGCTTTGTTTTTAAGCTTAAGTGTTTTACCTGCTTGTTTAACCGCTTCTAAGCGAATGTCTTCTTTCTTGGAAATGGTATCTGCAAAGACTTGCCAATATTCTTCTGGAATAAATGCACGGATTTCGCGTTCACGCTCAACCACCAATTTCACAGCAACAGACTGCACTCGCCCAGCTGATAGGCCACGGGCAATTTTTTCCCATAGCAGTGGTGACACCATAAAGCCCACAACACGGTCGAGGAAACGACGTGCCTGCTGAGCATTGACACGGTTTAAATCAAGTCGTGTTGGCTGTTTAAACGCTTCTTGAATGGCATTTTTGGTAATCTCGTTAAAAACCACACGATGGTAACGGCTATCATCACCACCGATGACCTCTCTCAAGTGCCAAGCAATCGCTTCCCCTTCTCTATCCAAATCCGTTGCGAGATAGATTGCATCTGCATCTTTGGCGAGTTTTTTCAGTTCGGCAACCACATGCTCTTTGCCTGGCAGTACTTCATAGTGTGCGATCCAATCATGCTCTGGATCAACACCCATACGGTTAATGAGGGCAGATTGAGCCTTTTCAGTTTTCTGCTGTTCAGTCAATTTGGCACGAGTTGCAGGCTTCTTTTCCGCAGACTTCGCACCACCTCCTGTCGGTAAATCACGCACATGACCTACCGATGACTTCACCACATACTGTGAACCCAAATATTTATTAATTGTTTTCGCTTTTGCAGGCGACTCCACAATCACTAAGGCACGTTTCTTTGCAGCAGATGCGGAAGCTGCTGTGCTTTCTGAAGCAGAGCGTGGAGTATTCGCCATAATAAATCGTTTTTCCTATGATCAATCAGAGAGTTAGCGCTGTGCTAAATCATGTAAATAAGCTTTTATCTGTTCAAGCTGTGTGGCTCTTAGGTCTGTTTCTTCATCCCAATATAGTCCGACACAGTTTGCCTGCATATCAATAGCATAAACTCCTTTTAATGCAATGGTTAAATCATTAAATTTCTGATCACCTTGCACCACCTGAAGTTTTCCATCGACCACACGCGCACGCATCAACGCCAAACGGGCATCTGGAATAAGAACACTATAATAGGCCACCATACTGGCACGTTTTTCCGAGGCCATCGGGATCTTGGTCCATTCTGGCGCAACGATTAAACGAGGATGCAATCCCATTTTACGTGCTTGGTCACGCATCATACCCAATGCCTTTTCACGCGGGCTGACACGTAAGCCAAAAATCGAACCGAGTACAAAAAGTACAATCGCGACCGTGATCCAAATTCCAATATTACTCATAAAGTAGCCCAAAACTTTCTTTTATTAGCGTTACATAAGTTGAATCCAAAAGGCAAGTTACAACGTAAAAATAATCTTGGATTCAACGATAGCCTTTGAAGCATCCCTTTGCAGACCACCCAAAGCCTAAAAACAAAATACGTTTAACACGCTTATTTTATTCAACAAGCGTTAATTTTCCGAATTGATCGAGATGTGCATCTCCCCAATTCTTCAATGCAACAATAATCTGCTCCAGACTACGGCCTAAATCAGTTAAACAATATTCAACTTTTGGAGGCACCTGAGGATAGACCTCTCGATGCAGCAGGCCATCTTGTTCTAATTCACGTAGCTGATTGGTCAGCATTCTCTGCGTAATACTCGGTACACGCTTGCGAATTTCGTTAAATCTCAAGGTGCCCTCATTAAATAAATGCCAGAGAATGACACACTTCCATTTACCATCAATCAAGCTGATGGCAGCTTCGACGGAACAGCCTGGGGAACAATCAAAACTCGAATGTCGCATTTTTGCCATTTTACAGTATCCTTTTTGACACTATGAGCGTTATTTGTCTGTAGTCACCAAAATTAAGCTTAAGTTATGCTGAGAGTCCAATCAAGTGGAAGCATAACGATGAAAGCTGTGGCATATCAAAAGGCAGGTGCAATTACATTAGACGATGCACTTGTCGATATTGAGATCGACTCACCGGTTGCACAAGGGCATGATTTACTCGTCCGTGTGCAAGCTATTTCAGTCAATCCAGTCGATACCAAAATTCGAAACAATAAAAGCGCAGAAGATCATCAATGGAAAATTCTGGGCTGGGATGCGGTTGGTGTTGTTGAGGCCATTGGCGAACACGTCACTCAATTCAAAATTGGTGATCAAGTCTGGTATGCGGGTGCGCTCAACCGGTCAGGCAGTAACTGTGAACTACAACTGGTTGATGAGCGCATTGTTGGACATAAACCCCAATCACTCGATGCAAGCGAAGCAGCAGCACTGCCTTTGACTGCAATTACCGCATGGGAAATGCTGTTTGATCGATTACAAGTACCTCAAACTGCCACTGAAAACACGTCGATCCTCGTCATTGGTGGTGCGGGTGGCGTTGGTTCAACTACCATTCAATTGCTGAAACAATTAACCAATCTGACCATCATCAGTACGGCATCTCGACCAGAGACTGCTGAATGGATAAAACAGTTGGGCGCAGATTATGTATTGGACCATAGCCAAGCTTTAGCGGCACAAATTCAACAGCTCGGTTTAAATGCGCCTTTATATGTATTTTCAACCACGCAAACCGATCAGCATCTCGCTGATATTGCAGAACTGATCGCAGCCCAAGGGCATTTCGGTTTAATTGATGATCCTGAGCAACTCGACATTCAGCCCTTTAAATCAAAGTCTGTTTCGGTTCATTGGGAGCTTATGTTCACGCGTTCTATGTACCAGACCGAAGATATGATCAAACAGAGCCAACTGTTGAATCAGGTTGCAGGCTTAGTTGATGCTGGAAAAATAAAAACTACAGTGAGTCAGGTTCTATCACCAATCAACGCCGAAAACCTGAAACGTGCACATCAACAAATCGAAACGGGTACAACCAAAGGGAAAATTGTGCTGCATGGTTTTTAAATGCAATCATTCAAGGTAAATCTTACAGCAATGCAACTCCGCATTGCTGCATGATTTATTAATAATGAGGGGGTTTGTCATTCACAGGGTCAAAAGCGGCAATTCCTTCCGATAAATCTGAAGATTCAACTCGACGATATAAAAATTGCATTTGTTTTTTTAAATCAGCAATTTCCTGCGTTTGAATTGCGAGCTGTTGATTCAATTGTTCAACTAAATCATCTAAAAATGCAATTCGGACTTGCAAATCTTCAATGGGTGCGGAGAATGACGCGTGATTATCAAAATTTTGTGGTTTAGTCATTTCAGACCTCATCTGAACTTTTAGGAAACATTATGGCCTATATTACTTTAAGGGATGTCCATCTCGCATTTGGCGGACCTGCCCTACTCGACGGCGCGAATTTCAGCCTAGAACGTGGCGAACGAGTCTGTTTAATTGGTCGTAATGGCGAAGGTAAGTCTACTTTATTAAAACTGATTGAGGGAAGTCTCTTACCTGATAACGGTGAAGTTTCAATTCAAAATGGTTTAACTGTTTCAATGTTAGCCCAAGACGTCCCAATGGACTCAGGTAAAGTCGCCGACATCGTGGCAGATGGTGCAGGCGAAGCAGCCATTGTGCTCAAAGAATACCATGAAGCAAGCGATGCCTGCGTTTTGGGTGATATGGATGCCTGTGATCGCATGGGGATGTTGCAACATAAACTCGATCAGTTGGATGGCTGGGCATTAGAAAATAAGGTCAACTCGATTCTGAGCAAAATGGGACTTGATCCCGATGCTGATTTAGCAGATTTATCAGGGGGACGTAAACGTCGCGTATTGTTGGCGCGCGCCCTACTGACTCAACCAGATGTACTACTACTCGACGAACCAACCAACCATTTGGACGTGGAAAGTATCGAATGGTTAGAAAAGTTTTTAATGGATCAAAATAATCTGACCCTGTTGTTTATTTCGCATGACCGTTCATTTGTCGACAGCATTGCCACCCGTATTGTCGAGCTTGATCGCGGGATTCTGCGTAGCTACGAAGGTAACTATTCTCGTTATCTCGATCTCAAAGCCCAACAAATGGAAGCAGAAGAAAAACAGAATGCTTTATTTGATAAAAAGTTAGCGGAAGAAGAGGCTTGGATTCGTCAAGGTATTAAGGCACGTCGTACCCGTAATGAAGGTCGTGTCCGTGCGTTGAAAGACTTACGTGAACAATCTAAAGCACGTCGTTCACAACAAGGCAAGGTCAGCATGGCAACACAAGAAGCCAATCGCTCTGGTAAATTAGTATTTGAAATTGAACATTTGAGTGTCAGCTATGGTGCGCAGCCACTGATTAACGACTTCTCGGCGATCGTCCTGCGCGGTGATCGTATTGGTTTGGTGGGTGACAATGGTGTCGGCAAAACCACATTGATCAAAGCCATTTTAGGTGAAATCGAGCATGGCGGTTTGGTTAAAACGGGAACACAACTCGAAGTTGCCTATTTTGACCAGTTGCGTAATGCCTTAGACCTTGAAAAAACCGTCATGGCCAACGTTTCAGAAGGTTCTGATTTTGTTGATGTGAATGGTAACCGTCGTCATATCTATAGTTATTTACAAGACTTTTTATTCTCACCAGAACGTGCACGCACCCCAGTTAAAGCACTTTCAGGGGGTGAAAGAAACCGTATCTTGTTGGCAAAACTTCTGCTTAAACCATCGAATTTAATCGTCATGGATGAACCAACCAATGACTTGGATATGGTGACCCTTGAGCTGCTTGAAGAGATGCTGTCTGACTATAAAGGTACTTTGCTGTTGATCTCGCATGACCGTGCCTTTATGGACAATGTCGTGACCTCGACTTGGGTATTTGATGGTAAAGGTAACATTGATGAATACATCGGTGGCTATCAAGACTATTTGGAACAGCGCCCAGATCAGAAGGTGGTTGATCAGAAAAGTGATGTAAAAAAAGCGCAAGCCAAAGCAGAAGCGGCCGCAGCACCTAAAAAGGTAAAACTCAGTTATAAAGATCAGCGTGAGCTTGAACAACTGCCTGCTGAGATTGAAAAACTGGAAACCGAGCAAACAGAATTGTCGGCAAAACTGGCAGATGGCTCATGGTTTGTCAGTGATGCCAATGCAGCAACCGCAGCCAGCCAACGTCTGGCGGAAATTGAAGAAGTATTGCTTGAAAAATTGGAACGCTGGGACATTTTAGAAAATATGTCGAAAGGCAACTAAATCGATGAAGCATTTACTCTTTCGAGAGTAAATGCTTCACTGCATTCGATTAAGTTTACGCTAAATCAAAATCTTGTTTCAAAGATTGGTAAATATTAAAATTTTCATCATCAAAACAAACAAAAACAACCTCTTGTACAAATATTCCCGTTCTGAGTTGTTCAGCAATGATTTTTAACGCGATCTGTGCAGCAAGCTGTTTGGGAAAGCGATAAATCCCAGTTGAAATATTTGGAAATGCAAGGCTTTGTAGTTTCAACTCTTCTGCTAATTTAAAACTATTCCGATAAGCATTTTCTAATAGCACGACTTCCTGATGTTGCCCCTCACCCCATGTCGGTCCAACTGTATGAATGACATATTTCGCAGGTAGATTTCCTGCACTGGTCACGACCGCTTCGCCAACTGCACAACCACCTTGCTTAGCACGGATTTTTTGACAATCTGTCAAAATCGCTGCGCCACCACGACGATGAATCGCACCATCTACACCTCCACCGCCTAGGAGTGAAGTATTGGCTGCATTCACAATTGCATCTACTGCGATTTGGGTAATATCCCCTTTGATTATTCTGATACTTTTCAAAAGACTCCCCTTTTCATTGTGATATATAAGAGATCGCGAACGATAAAAACAGCTTGAGTTTTATTTTACATTTAAAGTTGCCAAACTCACTTCATGTTACACTGCTCTGAAATTCAACGTTATTCTCTTTACTAAGTTTATGAGTCAAAATCAGTCTTATATCCCTGGCGAATTTCAATGGAAATTTCTATTACCCAAATACTGGAAAATTTGGATCGCCATTCTCTTTCTCATGCTATTGGCCATTCTCCCATGGGCAATTCAGTGGCGCTTGGCACATGGTTTAGCTGCTTTATGCTGGCGTTTACTCAAGTCACGCCGTAAAACCACGCTTCGAAATTTAGAGCTATGTTTTCCAGAATGGTCTCCTGCTGAAATTGAAGCCCAAGCAAAACAAGTCTTCGTCGATATGATGCTTGGGATGTTTGAAACACTGAATGCCTGGTATTGTCCAAAATGGTTTAAAGACCGTCATAGTATTGAAGGTTTAGAGCACATTACTCATGCAAAAGCACAAGGCAAAGGTGTGTTATTGCTTGGAACACACAGTACTTTGCTGGATGCAGGCGGTTATATTTGTTCGCAATATTTCGAACCCGATGTGGTGTACCGCCCACAGAACAATCCGATGCTAGACATGCTGATTTATCGTTGCCGTGCCACCATTTATCAACACCAGATTGATCATGATGATATGCGCGGATTGATTCGCCGACTCAAAGATGGCGGTGCGATTTGGTATAGTCCAGATCAAGATTTTGGATTAAAACAAGGGGTTATGGCCCCATTCTTTGGTGTTCCTGCTGCAACCGTCACGGCACATCGCCGCTTATTAAAAATCTCTAAAGCAGTCGCCATTCCCTTATATTTCTACCGGTATGGCGATGTTCGCAATCCACAATATAAAGTGCTGATTGAACCGATTGTCGAAAACATGCCAAGTGAAAATGAAGTCGATGATGCGGTTCGCGTGAATAAAATTATCGAGGCTCAACTTCGTATTGCCCCAACCCAATGGATGTGGTTCCACCGTCGTTTTAAAAACAGAGCTGAAGGTTACGACAAAATCTATTAATACAAAAAAGAGCCACTGCATAAATAGAAGTGGCTCTTTTCTAAAACAGTAACAATAATTTAGTTCGGAAATATCACCCCAGTACTTAAATCAAAATAAGTTGGCGTGTTGCTATACACTGAACCGAGTTTGACATTGATGAACCAACCTAAATTCCCCTGATCTTGTAAGCGATTTTGGATTTCACTCGGTAGATCAAGTTTATAAATCGCATCTTCTTTAAATACTTTAGATTCAATATTGGCAGTACTAGCACTATCGCGCTCAAATAAATAGCCTTTGGTATTATAGAATTCAACTGCATTGTCTTTATCAATTAAATGATAACCTTCAGCCGCTTGTTGCTTCAGTAATAGATCAAGCTTGGTTGGATTATCCTCATAAAAACCAGCTGGTGTGGTTGGCATTTCAAAATAGCGATACGAATAGGTTCCGTTGTGGATACTACTGTTTACACAAGTAGGTACATAAAACGTATCATTGGTTGTACCATTATTGGTAAAAGTACTACCTGCAAAAACCAGCTTACAACCCTGCGCCCCTAAGGTATTAAAGGCCTCTAAAATAACAGATCGGGTCGCCTGACTGGCTAATATGAACCGATTATCATAACTATAGGTTGCTGGTTTTTTATCATTTTTGACAAATAAATGTTTATAGGTATAGCTTGGATCTTCTCTCAGGTATGACTTATACGCAAAACCTAACGCACCTTGTTTTTTCATTTCCGCCAAACGCAGCAAATATCTATCGGCAACAATCCTGGTGGTTACATCTACGATTTTATAGCTATAGGTATCCGTTGAAGCATTATTTTTAACATACAAATTTTTAGGTTCGGGGAAATCACTATTTGCTTTTTTCACATCTAAAGAGGTGCCTGCCAAAGCAAAACCTTGTCCCCCCTGCTCATTGGCTTGCGCCAAGAAGTTCGCCCACGAACTTTGATTATCTAACAGACGATAACTTGCCGTTGCCTTCTTCACTGTTGGTTTCAATAAACTATAACCTTCGACATTAGTACGGGTATAACACGTCACTGTTTTTGATGGATCAACTGCGTCCATATAGGTTTGAATATCTTTTGCACTTGCCTTTTCGTTCACGGCGCACATGCCATCGCCCTTAAAGCCATATGCTGAGGCAAAGCCGTTTGGCCGATGTCGATCACTATATTTCACCCGATTGACTGTCGTTGTACCACTGGTCTCTGTAGTCGAAATTTCACTAATAAGCGCATCATCCGAAGCAACAGGATATGTTTTGATTACCGCTCCCGTACAATCCTCTTTTTCGAATTGACGAGTTTCAGTGGTAAAACGAACACTAGTATCTGACGTCTTATGCACTGTTAGATTTGAACGGCGTCCTTCAAAGCAGAAACCTCCTAACCATGAACCGACAAAACGATCAGCTACGACTGGGGTCGGTGTAGGCGTTGGAGTTGGTGTAGGTGTTGGAGTCGGTGTAGGCGTTGGGGTTGGGGTTGGGGTTGGCGTCGGTGTTGAATCCGAATCGTTATCAGATCCACAACCCACCAAGATTGCACAGGTCACGCTTAGTGCTAATTGTGTCCATATTTTTTTCATTGTATCACCCTCTGTGTGATTTTTTCACATATTGTGTATGTGAAAATTTAACACTTTTCTTCTTGAGTGCAAATATGTTTATGCGTAAATTAATAACGAAAGGTCAAAATCATTTTTATTGATGGTTCAAATGTATGGATATGCAAGAGAATTTAGCTAGACAGTTCAGTGCCTTACCGCTGGAATGGCAGCTATGGCTAGAAGAAAACCTAGAGCGAGGCTGCGCTCCGATCGAGTTGACCAATATTCTATTGCGTGAAGGATTGATTGATCTCAATAAAGAGTTTTCTACTCACATACAAATCGATGAGCAGCATTATCGTGATCTCGAAGACAGTGCAACAGAAAAACAGGCTCAGCTCAGCAGCGCTTTGAATACCCAACAAAAAAAATGGTTAGCGCTGGCGGTTTTAGATGGATCTCATAAAGCTTATATTTATCAATCCTTGCAGCAACAGGGATTGAGCGAAATTGATATTGCTTTTGAATTTGTACAATTAAAACAACATCCTTATTTTCAAATTGCTCAAGAACAGCATTTTTTAGTTAAAAAGCGTAATTGGTTGCTGCATACATTAGATCGCTTTGCTCGTTTAAATCCTGAATATCAACAGATCAGTCGTATTGCAAAACCCACTTTTTCCGATTTTATTCAGCATTATTACAGTCGAAATTTACCTGTGATTTTGACCAATTCAGTCCAACATTGGCCAGCTCTGCAAAAATGGTCACCCCAATATTTCAAGCAAACCGTAGGTACTCAAGAGATTGAAGTGCAATTCAATCGTGAGCAAGATCCCCTATTTGAACGCAACTCGACTCAACATAAAACTCAAATGCGGATGAGTGATTTCGTCGATTTAATCGAACAGACTCAACATTCCAATAATTTTTATATGACGGCAAATAATGCCAAAGCCAGTCAGTCCAGTTTGGCCGCATTATTTCAGGATATTGATCACTTTCATGGTTATACCGACCATACGCAGGTATATGACCGTAGTTTTATTTGGTTCGGGCCGAAAGGCGCATTTACCCCATTGCACCATGATCTGACCAACAACGTTCTAGTACAAATTTATGGTCGGAAAAAAGTAACACTGATTCCTGCGCTACAAACCCCGCATCTCTATAATGATGTTGCAGTATTTAGTAAAATCTCGGATCCCCATCACCCCAATGTGCTCGAATCATTTCCAGACTTTGCTCAAAGCAGTAAACTCGAATGCATTCTCAATGAGGGTGAAGCTTTATTTATTCCTCTCGGCTGGTGGCATTGTGTTGAGAGTTTAGATATTTCCATGAGTGTCTCTTTCACTCATTTTAATATCGACAATAGCGGGGCAGAATCATTTCCCTCCCCAACTTATGCTTAAAGTAATTTATATCGAATCTATTGTTAAGGTGATTGAATGGTAAAACCAACAGAACGAGTCAAGATAAGCAACGAACAATCTGGGCTTAATCTACAAGGCGTGATTCCACAAGATGCGGAAACGACATTGGAAAGTATCTTTCCAATGATGCAGCATATTGCACGTTGGTTGATTCATTCTGGTGTGGGCTATACTGATTTCGTTGCTGCCTTAAAGCCAATTTTTTATGCGCAAGCACTCGCAGAACTAGATCGAATTCAACAAAACAAAACCGATTCGGCCGTCAGTTTATTGTCAGGTCTACATCGCAAAGATGTCAGTGCTTTTAGACAGCAGACCCATCAGAATGAAACTGAAACACCCAATTTTGCCATCAGCGTGCCTGCACGCGTTATTGCGCGTTGGATCGCACTTGATCTGCCTCATCAAATTCCTGTTTCAGGTGAGGAAAATAGCTTTGAATCACTGGTCAGGCATATTTCAACAGAGAAACATCCACGTTCAATCTTGTTTGAATTACAGCGTTTGGGTGTCGTTGAACAAACTGGGCAAAATGTCATTCTGCAACAAAATAGCTTTACCCCCAATAACCAAATGCAAGAAAGTAAAACCCTGTTTTCAGCCAATCTCAGTGATCATTTGGCCGCAGGAATTGATAACTTTATTAGTGAAAAACCCTTTACGCATCTCGAACAAGCCGTACATGCGGAGAAATTAACCGCCCAATCGGTTGAAGCACTTCGACAGTTAAGTATCGAACTTTGGCAAGACATGGCAAAACAACTCTTAAATGCCGCGATCCAGCATTGTGAACAAGACCAAGAAAAAGATGATGCACATTATCAATTTCGATTTGGCGTTTACCAATACGATAGTCAGATAAAACTACAAGTGCCTTATATTTTTAAGGATAAATAAAAATGAGAAGCTTACTGCTGCCCTTTGTTACTCTAATCCCTTTAGTTAGCTTAACTGCTTGTGGAGAGAACTTTTCTGTCGCCAATGTCAGTCTTGGCGGAAGTGGATCTGGTACCCAGAAGCCCCTTCCTGGTGGTGACACTGGGGGAATTTCAAACCCGTCTACTGGTGATAAAGATGAAGTCTATGAATATGTAGTTGCTATTCCACAGGAAACCCAAGACACCTGCATGGGCATACAACGTAACATGCGCTTTATCGACTGGGAAACCAAACAAGCTTTACCAATCGGTCGTGTTCAGCAGATTAACATCACACCCTTACAAATTGAGATTAAGAACACCACACCCAATTATGTATATCAACTGGTTCCACTATGCAGCCCAATTGAATTTCAGCTTGACCAAACCCCCATGGCCTTTTCTCAACCATTAAGATGTGGTGCCGATCAAGATGAACTGCAAGTTCTTCGCCCATATGAAACACGTACTTATGAGCTGAACTTAACCTTTGCAGAAACCGAACTTCCATTCATCGTCAGTTACAACGCTTTTTACCAGACAGAACTACCAAAGGCAGATACAGCATGGAAAAAATGTGAGGCTGCGAAGATGGTCGTTCCTATTCATAAACGTCGTGTTCCAAAAGTGATTGGAACAGAAGAGCCAACAGAAAGCGTCCCTGAAATCCCAAGTGGTGATACAGCAGATTAAATATTGACTGATATTAAAAAATTAAAACCCGAGTTCTGCATCCTGCAAAACTCGGGTAAATGAGGTTGTGCTTTCACAATATTCTTATTATCCTGCGTCCATCGCATGCATCATATCCATGATGACTTTTCCATCTCAGCGTCGCTATCCGTAATCGGAATTCCATTCCTGCTTCCCTGTGCTGATGTATTTAGAATAAACCTTTTGCCGATGATGCACTATGCGTTGCAGACTTAAATCTATGTACGAAATAACGTACATTGATTAGTGAAACTTTAAAATCACCTCTCATCAACCCGATCAAATTTGATTAACTTTGCATCTGCTGCTTATGCGGTTGTGCTAAAGGATCGACTACTTTTTTCTCTTCTTTTTCAGCCTTTTCTATTCCCTCTTGTATCGCGTCTTGCGCATCCTGCTCATCCTCAGCCGTCTGCTCTAGAGCTTGTTGCTGTTGCTCGAAAACACGCCCTGTTTGCAATACTACATAAACAGGAAAATGATCTGAACCGATATGAGATAAGCGTTTCATTTCGACTAAACCAAAATCAGTACTATGAAAGATATGATCCAGTGACCATCTTAATAAAGGATAATCCGCATGGAAGGTATTCATAAAATAGCGTCCCACCCGCGGATCAAGTAAGCCACTAATCCGCTGAAATAAACGCGTTGTTCTCGACCAAGCCACATCATTCAAATCGCCCATCACAATGCAGCTCTGATCTAGATCTTTAATTTGATCCCCCACAATTAACAATTCTGCATCTCTTAATGTGGAATCTTTCGCCTCGGTTGGACTTGGTGGTTTTGGGTGCAAGCAGTACAACTGAACCTGTACACCCGACTCCAAAGTCAAACATGTATGAATAGAGGGAATTTCATCACTTAAGATGAATTTAACCTCAGTATTGTTTAAAGGTAAACGGCTATACAGATGCATCCCATATAGATTTTCTAAAGGAACAGGCACGCGAAATGGATAATCCTGTTCAATCTGACTCAATGCTTGCTGCCAAGCTGTATTGGATTCAAGTGTGAGTACAAGATCAGGTTTTAAAGTCTTGATCTGCTCGATTAACAGATGATATTTATGATTTGGTGTCAGTACATTGGCAACCAATAAGGAAATCTGTTGCTCAGGATTGGCTTGTGCCTTTTTCACTTTCTGGACCTGTTTTCGCCACAACGGGGTATAGGGCAAAATCATTTTTAATTGATAAGCAACTGCAGCCACCAACCCCAGGAAAAGTAGCTCTGTACTTAAAGTCCAATCAGATAGACCAAACAACATCGCAACAAGCGTAATGATCCCCAATGCTAAAATCTGCAATCTAGGAAAATCAGCACCCCGAATCCACCATTCATCTCTGGGAATCAAAGACCAAAAAGAAAGCCATATTACCAGTGCTGCGCAAATCTGAATCCATATCATGTTCATTTTTCTCTTAGGCGTAGCATAGATTTACAATAAAGTTGCCGCTTTATCAATTTTCTATCTAATATAAACAAGTTATTCCACTCAATAAATGCACTGTTTTATTTCTGTAAAGCTTGCAGTTGTGGGCACTTTTGATACACTCAAACCCCTTTAAAATTTTTTACATACCGAGGCACAATGACATGAAAGTAGGTCTGGTCGGTTGGCGTGGGATGGTTGGTTCTGTCCTCATGCAACGTATGGTTGAAGAGAATGATTTTGCTCATATCGAACCATTCTATTTTTCTACCAGTAATGCAGGTGGTGAAGCACCTGTATTTGGTGGTAAGACTGCCCCAGCACTTATGGATGCAACGGACATTAACAGTCTGAAGCAAATGGATGTCATTTTAACCTGTCAAGGTGGTGATTATACCTCTGAAGTTTTCCCAAAACTTAAAGCCGAAGGCTGGGATGGTTACTGGATTGATGCAGCATCGACTCTGCGTATGGCTGATGATGCCATTATCGTACTTGATCCAGTCAACTTAAATGTGATCAAAGATGGTTTAGTCAACGGTACTAAAACCTTTGTTGGCGGTAACTGTACCGTTTCATTAATGTTGATGGGATTAGGTTCACTGTTCCAAAACAATTTAGTGGAATGGGCGACCTCTATGACCTATCAGGCAGCATCTGGTGCAGGCGCACAGAACATGCGTGAACTGATCACGGGCATGGGTTATTTGTATAACAATACCAAAACGTTATTGGATGATCCTAAATCTGCAATTCTTGATATTGACCGTCAAATTGCGGACTTGCAACGTGGTGAAGGCTTCCCGAAAACAAACTTTGGCGTGCCATTGGCTGGTTCTTTGATTCCTTATATCGATAAACAGCTCGAAAGCGGTCAGTCGAAAGAAGAGTGGAAAGGTCAGGTTGAAACCAACAAGATCTTGGGCAATCAACAAATCGTTCCAATTGATGGTCACTGTGTCCGTATTGGTGCAATGCGCTGCCATTCCCAAGCAATTACATTGAAATTGAAAAAAGATGTGCCGCTTGATGAAATCGAGGACATGATTCGTAACTCTAGCCAATGGGCAAAAGTAGTGCCGAATACTCGTGAAGCATCTATGACTGATCTTACTCCTGTTGCGGTGACAGGTACTTTAACTGTTCCTGTTGGTCGTTTACGCAAGCTCAATATGGGTAAAGAATATCTTGGTGCATTCACTGTCGGTGATCAACTGCTTTGGGGTGCTGCTGAGCCATTACGCCGTATGCTTCGCATCTTGGTGGAATATAAGAACGCTTAAGCAAAAATGTCTAAAAATCAAAAGCCGATCACATTTGATCGGCTTTTTTATTGCGATGAAAGATGATTAATTTACAATTCATTTACATCACGGTAATGTATACTTTTTCCTGACTATAACATCACTTTTTCATGGATCGAGATGACTGTTTATAACAAATTAAAAATTGCCATTTTAGCCATATTTTCTTCGCAACATCTTTATGCGATTACACTTGATCCAGTACAAATCCAATCTGCGCCTGGTGAGTTACTCTATGCAGAAATGAGTTTCCACCAAGCGGATGCCAACTCGAAATTAGATGTCAGTTTGGCAACTCCAGAAGATTTATTAATGATAGGCGCTGCGCATCAGCCTCCTTCCAGTCTTAATTTTTTTACGCGCCGCAATAATCAAGGTGAAGGTGTGATTGTGATCACTTCATCACGCCCAATGACCGATGCGGAGCTGAATATTATTTTAAAAATTCAGGAAGGCGGTGCATCTCATTTAAAGCATATTCGCCAGCCAATGCGTCAGATCGCAAAAATACCTTCAGTTAAAAATGCAAATGAAAAATCACTGACACCTAAGTTTATTGTGAGTGAAAAAGACATTGCTTTAAACTTACCAGAAAGTACACGATTTAATGTTGCAAATACAACTCCACAACCTCAGGGCTTAAAACAAGAAAAACTCCTCAACGCACCTTTTGCTCTTCCACCTATATTAGAGACATCAAAGCCAGCAGTCACAACAACTGCAAATACCAGTGCTATTCCGATTGCTTCAACAGTTAAAGCAGGAACAATGGCGACCGCAACAGCTACACCACAGCCAACCACACCTGTTGCAGAACAAACCAAACCTCAGCCAGCAACAGCACCACTGAAACAAGAAACAACTCAAGCAACTCTGCCGCCAACAGCGACCAAGAGCAGCGAAGCGCTTGATACTGAATTAAAAACTACGGATTTAAAAACAGTCGCATTAAAAGAAAAAGATAAAGCACAAAATCAGGTTAAAGAAACTATTCAATCTGCCAAGAAAAAAGCCCCAACAAGCCCAGCATCAACTCCGAATAATGAAAACAACCAAAAACATACAGTCCAACGCAATGAGTCGTTATGGAGTATTGCACAACGCATTGCAGGGCAAACTCATCAACCTGTCTCCAAAGTCATGAATCAAATCAAAGCACAAAATGAGCATGCTTTTATTGGGGGTAATGCCAATCGTCTTAGACAGGGCTCAAATTTAAACTTTAATCTTGCTGCAACAACAACGCAGCAGAATAAGAGTGCCAATCAAATTGCAGCACAAACACAAGGTCCAGCAGCAGGAAAAGCCAAATATCGTTTACAACAAGCTGAAATGTCTTTAGTCGCAGAAAGTAATCAAGATTCCAGTACTGGAAGTGCCAAAAAAGACACATTACAGCAAAAAACCAGTGCCGATTTATCATTAAAAGTTATGACAGCACGAGAAAAAACCGTTACATTACAAAGAAACGTAACACAGTTAGAATTGGCACTACGTCAGAAGGAACAACGTATTCACCTGCTAAATGCTCGGCTTGCCGAACTCCAAGATCAGTTGAAAGCGCAACAGGACACTAAAAAGCCAACACGCTAGGTTGCGAGAATATTCTCATAAATTTGCATAAAAGCGGCTCTATCTTTAAGGGGTATAGATCATGTCAACTATAATCATTGTACTGCTCGTCATTGTACTGATTGTAGCTATCGTTTTAAAAAAACGTGAAAGCAATCAAGCCAATACTGCGCCTAAAAAAGGTGCAAGTAAAACGACAAAAAAAGCAGCGACAAGATCGGCTTCGCGTACCACACTGGTCCGAGAAGAACAAGAATATGCCCCACCAGCGACAACTGCTATTTCTGAAAGTTTGCGTCAAAAGCTTGAGCAACAAATTCAAACTGGAAATTTACAATCCGCTGAAGCTCAAATCAATCAAGCCTTAAAGCAAGATAACTCTCAACATGAACTTTATCTCTTTTTACTTGATCTTCATTTGAAGCAAAAAGATGATTTAGCGATTGATCAATTGATCAAACATATCCATGCCTTAAAACTTGAAGATATTGCACAAGCAGCTGAAGCAAAACGTCGTGAATACGAACAGAATAAACAACCTGACTCGATTGAATTTAACTCAGCGATTCATGGTTTTCATCAAACCCACACGCCAGCTGAATCGAATACGCAAAACAATACGGCCCATTTCGATGCTTTAGTTCAAACGCCAACAGCACAGTCTTTTGATGATTTACAGTCAGAATATGCAGCACCTGCCGAAGAAGCAAAGCCTGTTGAACCTGTACCTGAAGTTCAACCTTTGGACTTTGATTTTTCTTTTCAGCAAAAAGAAGCTGTTGAACCAGTACAGGTTCCCGTCGAAGCACCTGAAAGTAAGCAACAGCAACCACTTGAATTTTCTTTTAATTTAGAGCCAAATACTGCTGCTCCAGTTGAAGCAACCAAAACTGAAGAAACAACACCTGAACTCGACTTTAATTTTTCAAACTTAAACGTCGACTCAAATCAAACAAAATCACAAGAGCCTATTGCAGAAACTGCACCAAGCTTAGATTTTAATTTTGAACCGACATTAGCTAAAACAGAACCTCAACCGTCAATTGAAACCCCAGCGTTTTCGTTTGAAGTTGCAGAACCTGCTGCCGTAGCTGAACCCAAAATTGAGGTTGCTGCCCCTGCTACGACGACACCTCATGTTGTAGTCAATGATCCTTTAGCACAATCATTTCCAGACCTTCAACAACTTGATGAAGCACAGCTTAATTTAGAGCTTGCAGAGCAGTATATTGAACTGGGTGCTTATGATTCTGCTCGTGAATTGTTAAAAAACAACCCGTCATTTAATGCAGAGCAACAACAACGTTCAGAAAATTTACTGAATAAAATAGCTTCCTGAATTTGATCAGTCTAATATAAGCAGTCTCTCAGACTGCTTTTTTTATGATGAAAACAATCGCTTTAATTTATATGGGTGGGACGTTTGGTTGTATTGGTGAACCACTTATGCCAATGCCTGAACAGCAATTTTTACCTTTATTAAGTAAGGTCATTCCACCGCATTTACAAGTCGAATGTTTCGCAGCCCCAAGCATTAAAGATAGTAGTGCATGCACAGCAACTGACTGGCTTGCACTGGTACAACAAATTCAACAACTACAATTAAAGGGTTTTCAGCATTTCGTCATTATTCATGGTACAGACACACTCAGTTATGCTGCTGCAACCCTGGCACGTTTCTTAGGGCATTCTTGCCATGCCATTATTACAGGCAGCCAATACCCTTTACTCAATGTTGAAGGAAATGATACCCGCGAATTTACGGATGCCATTGGCAACCTGTATTTAGCCCTCGAACAGGTCTTAACCTTAGCCAGTGGTGTCTATCTTGCCTTTCATCAGCAAGTCTTTCATGCCCAAACTACTTTAAAAGTGCATACCACTGAACTAGATGCCTTTGTCGGCATCAAGGCTGAGCAAAGCTGTCCAACAACTGCTGACTGTTTTGTGGTTCAAAATGAACATCTTGAACGGGCAGCACAACTCAGCATACTGAATCTGATGCTGCAACCCATCGCCAAAGAGCAACTGGTTTTACAATTAAAAAATAGCTTAAATGTACCTCCGAACTTTTTAGTTCTGCAAGGCTTCGGAACGGGTAATATTGCAGTGAATGACGAAGTGATTGAACTATTTGATCGTTTATATGAGCAACAATGTCTGCCGATTATCAGCACGCAAGTGACTTTTGGTCAGCTCGATCAACGTTATGCCATCAGCTCTTGGATCCAATCTGCTAAGGTTTTAGTCAATGATTGTCATAGCCATGCCGATTTATATGCAAAAGCCCTGCAAATGTATTTAAAATACCCGACCCACGAACAATGGTTCGAACATTGGCATCAACACTAATTTTGAGGTTAGAACATGCAGCGTTATGCAATTGGTATTGAATTTTGCGGTACTCAATACCGTGGTTGGCAAACCCAACAGGCTGGCGTGATCACTGTTCAGGAAACCATTGAAAAAGTATTGAGTACGATTGCCGATGAACCTATCGTATTGCATGGTGCTGGGCGTACGGATGCAGGTGTGCATGCAACCAATATGGTGGCACATTTCGACACCGAAGCAATCCGTCCTGAACTTGGCTGGATCCGCGGTGCCAATAGCCAACTTCCCAAAGATATTTCCATCCAGTGGATTAAACGCATGGATGAAAATTTCCATGCACGTTTTAAAGCTGTGGCACGTCGTTATCGCTATGTAGTGTATAACGCCCCGACTCGCCCTGCCTTATTGTATAAACAGGTGACACATCTTTATCAAACACTTGATATACAAAAAATGATTGCCGCTGCTGCAAAATTCGAGGGTACACATAATTTTGAGACTTTCCGTGCGGCAGCATGTCAGTCCAACCAACCTGTACGCCATGTAAAACACTGTCACTTATTTGCACATGGTCGTTATCTAGTCTTAGATATTCAAGCAGATGGCTTCTTGCACCATATGGTCCGTAATATCATGGGATGTCTACTTGAGATCGGGCAAGGTCAATATGAGATTGATCATATCGATACCATGTTTGCCGCAGAAGACCGCACAGCTGCAGGCATTACCGCTCCACCAGATGGCTTATATTTTATTCAATCTTATTATCCCGATGAGTTTGATTTACCACAGCTGCCTTTAGGTCCACACTGGTTGAATTTGCCTGAATAACAAAAAGCCTTATCAATGTGATAAGGCTTTTTCTGTAGAAATAATTAACGCTGTTTTCGCTTGCGGTATTCGACTGGTGTTTCATTGGTCCAACGCTTAAAGGCACGATAAAACGTACTTGGCTCAGAAAAACCAGTTAAATACACAATACGTTCTACGCTTTCATTGGTATTCGCCAAAAGTTTTTTCGCCAAACGACAACGATAATCAGAAAGAATTTGCTGGAAGCTGGTATTGGCTTCGCTCAACTGTGTTCTTAAGCGACGAGGGGTGATATTTAACTGAGCAGCAACCGTTTCCAAGGTTGTTTCACCACTCTCTAACGTTGAACCAATCGCACGGCGTACTTCACCGACTAAATCATATCGTGCCAGCTCTTGTAATTTTTCAATCGCAAGTTGTTCATGTAATTGAAGTAACTCAGGTTCAGCTTGCCATAATGGATAATCCAAAACAGCAACATCAAAATAAAGCCGTGTTGCTTTTTGCCCTAAGCTTACAGGGCAACCATACACTCTAAAATATTCATCGTCAGCCGCCCCCTCACTGAAATTAAAATCAATGTAAATCGGCTGAAATTGACCTTCTGTAATAAACTTAAAGAAACGTAAAATGCCTGACATCGCACATTCAGAAAAATGGCGGTTGACTAAATTATCTGACCAGAATTGCTCAGCATTGGTCAAATAGCAACGACCATCCTCAACAACCAACTTGGCATCGAACGCATCACTGATCAAGCGCTGATAGGCCAAAGCCCGTTTCAGTCCTTCACCAAAAGTCTCACTGCTAATAAATAAGTGTTCAATGACTTGGCCACGATACAGAGGTAGATATTCGCCTAAATGTAGCCCAATGTCTGGATCATGACTGACTTCCTGTGCAGCAATCCAAAATGCATTTTGTGCACTTAACGGCGTTCTGGCATTGGTATCTATTTGATTTAATGCCACGCCGGCCTTTGTTAAAATCTCTTCAGTCGGTAATCCGGCTTTACGAATTGCCTGATAACCAAAGCGCAATACAACTGATGCATCTGTTAGCTGACCCACGCAGTGCCCTTCCCTGTAGATACGTTATTATGACAATGAACAACGATTTTAGATTAACGTTGATTGACCAAACTGACAACAATATTCTGCTTATTTTGTTAAAAAAAATCACGAATTGTCCGACAGTTCCTTTCGGTTAATATCTGACAGCCTCTCGCAGACTTGATCTTGTAAATTTTAAATAAATTGACTATAATTTGCGCCTTCCCAATTTGATCTCAGGTAGGCTATGGCCAATAAAGAGGAACTCATTGAGTTCGAAGGCGTTGTCACCGAAACGCTTCCTAATACGATGTTCCGTGTACGTTTAGAAAACGGTCACGAAGTTATTGCTCACATTTCTGGTAAAATGCGTAAACACTATATCCGTATTTTGACAGGTGACAGTGTAAAAGTTGAAATGACACCTTATGATTTAACTAAGGGTCGTATCACTTATCGTGCGCGCTAACTCAGATTAGTGAATGCAAAAAAGCCACATCATGTGGCTTTTTTTATACTGTTCACGTGAGTTTATTCACTCAAACGCGTGGTTTTACAGCCCACTGTCTGACATTCGCGTATACGTTCTTGCAGCCAGTTATTGCGTTCTTGCGTGGTCGTTAATCGACACTGCACATTGACAGAGCTTTGCACGTCATCCGTACATTCTGCATCGCGGTGGCGAATCCAAGCCAGTTGTGATTTCTTCAAAATTTTTTGTTGTGTTTCATTCAATTGTTTTCTTAGTTGCTGGTAGTTTTTATTTAAATCGGTATCAGCACTGGCATAAATTTTATTGGTACAGTAGATATCATCATAAGTATTGCGAGCGTTATCGCAATTATCTGCATAGCTCAATGTCGCCATCGCACCACAGATGAGGCTCAATATTATTCTGCGCATGAAATTTCCAAATCGCTTAATTATCATCACTATCTAAGCATATTTTGCTGAACTTGAACATTGCCCTAAAGTAGACAAGTTTGTACATTTTTGTCTTCATCTTCTATTATTAGACTATATTTATGGACGATAAATTAAGGAAAATAAGATGATGAATTATAAAATATGTCTACTTGCATCTGTTTTAGCATTACAAGGATGTGCAACGTCTGGATGGCAATCAGTGCGACTACAAGACTATTTACAACCTTATATTGGTCAATCAGCCGATCAAATTCAGCAGAATCTTAACCTGAGAACTTTAGGCTTTCAAACGCTAAAACAACCACAAAAAAGCAATCAAAATTTAGTTTTTACCGTGCTTCGCCCAATCAATATTCCAGTTCCAATCGCACAGTCTTATGGCGATGCAAGTTCACCCATGAGTGGCTCTGTACGTTTAGGCTCTGTCTCGACCAGCCAACAGTCCTATGATGTGAACTTCTATTGCCATATTATTTTTGAACTTGATCAACAACAAATTGCGCGCTCAATTCGCTATGAAGGCAAAGCTTGCTAACTCTCCAATAAAAAACGCAGCCAATGCTGCGTTTTTTATTGATTTAAGTACTTAGCTTAGTGCTGCAACGACAGCCTCACCCATCGCATCTGTACCTACCTTACTCATGCCCTCAGACATGATATCCGCTGTACGTAGACCTTGATCCAAGACCTGACCGACTGCATCCTCAATCGCTTTTGCAGCAGCCTCTTCACGAAAGGTGTAACGCAACATCATCGCGACAGAAAGTACAGTCGCCAATGGATTGGCAATGTTCTGTCCTGCGATATCAGGTGCAGAGCCATGGCATGGTTCATACATTCCTTTGCCATTTTCGTCTAAAGACGCCGAAGGCAACATACCTATTGAACCCGTCAACATGGCTGCTTCATCAGATAAGATGTCGCCAAACAAATTGCCTGTTACGATCACGTCAAATTGCTTTGGAGCACGAACCAGTTGCATTGCTGCGTTATCAACATACATATGCGATAACTGAATATTTGAATATTGAGCTTGTTGTAAGTCAGTGACGGTTTGCTTCCATAGTTCAGTCACTTCAAGCACGTTCGCCTTATCGACAGAACATACTTTTCCACCACGTAATCCTGCAAGCTCAAAAGCAACTTTGGCAATACGCTTGATTTCACTTTCTGAATACACATCCGTGTTATAACCTTGCTTTTCACCATTTTCGAGTTCACGAATACCACGTGGCTGACCAAAGTAGATCCCACCTGTGAGTTCACGAACAATCAAAATATCGAGGCCTGCAACAATTTCTGGCTTCAAACTTGAGGCGTCTGCCAATTGCGGATACAGAATTGCAGGACGCAAATTGGCAAATAAATTTAATTCGCTACGAATTTTTAATAAACCACGTTCAGGACGAATTGAACGTTCAATCGTATCCCACTTTGGACCACCGACGGCACCTAATAAGATTGCATCTGCTTTTTTTGCCTGCTCACTGGTCACGGTTGGATACGGTTCACCATGTGCATCAATCGCAGATCCACCTAGTAAACCATGTTCCCATGTCAAACCTAGATTAAATTTATCATTGACCTTGGTTAAAACCTTTTCTGCAGCAGCCACGATTTCAGGACCAATGCCATCACCCGCTAAAATTAAAATATGTTTAGACATCTATTTTTCCAGTTTCCCTATGCGCAGCTTTGAGACTGCGAGCCGATTAAATCTTTTTCTCAACAAATTCACCTAGGCCTGTACTGACATCAAAAGGACGGCAGAAACGGCGAATGGTGTGTTGCTCTTGCTGTAAATCTACACACAACGGATCAGGTACAGAAACATTCAACAAACTACCTGAAGAACGACGTGTTCGGTCTCGATACATTTTAAAGGTATAGCGCACATGCGGTTTAAATGCATGAATGACATGAAAGGTCTCCGCACGATCTGGAGAAATTGGATAGAAACGGATTACGACTTCATATTGCTTCGCAGGCATACTTAAATAGACCTGCTGCTTTCGGCTAAATACCGAACCATGTAATCGAACAATACCACGTTGCATTGCCTGTTGGCTGATCCGATGTGTCTTTGCATCAATGACCGCAATATCACCGATTCGTTCAAACTCACAATTCTCAACACCTGAACAATATAAAGTTGCGTTGTCCGCTTTGCTTTCTAACGTGTTTTGTGCGATACGAACTTGATCAACCACATTCGGTGCATTTTGACACGCAGTTAGAGTCGTAGCAGCGCCTAGACACAGTAAAATACTGCGAGCGAGTCTTCTTTTCATTATTCAAGCCCAGTCCTCATGTCTTGTTAACATGTAAGCAAAATATTATCCGCTAGCATGTTAACAAGAGTTCAATCTCTGCGCTATGGCTATGTTACAAATGTCCAAGACCAAGTCTTATTTCTTCGCTCCAAACCTAGGCTTGGATCTCCTGAAACACCCAAGGACGCGATTGTTTTGCTTTCTCTTCATAAGCACGGATATCATCCGCAACCTGTAAAGTTAAGCCAATATCATCCAACCCATTCAACAAGCAATGTTTACGGAATGGGTCAATTTCAAATTTAAATGCTTCACCTGTAGGCGTACGAACTTCCTGAGCGTCTAAATCAATCGTAAGTTGATAACCTTCTGCTTCAGCACATTCTTTAAATAACTGATCAACAATTTCTTCAGCCAAAATCACAGGCAACATGCCATTTTTAAAGCAGTTATTAAAGAAAATATCGGCAAAACTTGGCGCAATTACGGTACGAAAACCATATTCATTCAATGCCCATGGCGCATGCTCACGGCTTGAACCACAACCAAAGTTCGTACGCGCCAATAAAATGCTTGAACCTTGATAACGTGGTTTATTTAATACAAAGTCAGGATTCTTCGGACGTTTGCTGATGTCTTGGCCTAAGAAACCTTCATCTAAATAGCGCAACTCATCAAATAAGTTATCACCGAATCCAGTACGTTTAATCGATTTCAAAAACTGCTTTGGAATGATCAAATCGGTATCAACATTGGCACGATCTAAAGGTGCAACAACACCTTGTTCTACAGTGTATTTTTCCATGATATTGCTCCCTTAGAATGAACGAACGTCAACAAAATGGCCTGCAATCGCAGCTGCCGCTGCCATCGCTGGACTGACTAAATGAGTCCGCCCACCATTGCCCTGACGACCTTCAAAGTTACGGTTCGAGGTCGAAGCACAATGCTCACCAGGTTGTAACTTATCAGCATTCATCGCCAAACACATTGAACAACCAGGTTCACGCCATTCAAAACCTGCTGCCAAGAAGATTTGATCTAAACCTTCCTGCTCAGCTTGTTGTTTCACTAAACCAGAACCAGGAACAATCATCGCCTGCTTAATACTTGAAGCAACTGTACGGCCTTTCACCACATCTGCGGCGGCGCGAATATCTTCGATACGCGAATTGGTACATGAGCCAATAAAGACACGGTCTAACTGAATATCAGCCAAAGCTTGACCTGCAGTTAAGCCCATATATTGATAAGCACGGGTCCAGTCATTGCGTTGTACATCATCTTTGGCTTGTTCTAATGTTGGCACTGCTTGGGAAACAGGAATCACCATTTCTGGAGAAGTTCCCCAAGAGACCTGTGGCTCAATCTCGGCACCATTCAAGACCACGACCGCATCAAATACAGCATCGTCATCCGAATGCAAGGTATCCCAGTAGGCTACAGCTTGATCCCACTGTTCGCCCTTTGGTGCATAGTTACGGTCTTTCACATAAGCAATGGTTTTGTCATCAACTGCAACCATCCCGACACGAGCACCCGCTTCGATTGCCATATTACATACGGTCATACGGCCTTCGATTGACATATCACGGAATACTTGTCCGCCAAACTCGATGGCATAGCCGGTACCGCCCGCTGTACCAATTTTGCCAATAATTGCTAACACGACATCTTTTGAAGTCACGCCTTTACCTAATACACCATCGACGCGAACCAACATGTTTTTCGATTTTTTCTGTACTAAACATTGTGTTGCCAAGACATGTTCAACTTCTGAGGTACCAATACCATGTGCCAAACACCCAAAAGCACCATGGGTTGCGGTATGTGAGTCACCACAAACCACAGTCATACCAGGTAAAGTCAAACCTTGCTCGGGACCCACCACATGGGCAATCCCTTGACGGATATCATTAATCCCAAATTCAACGATATTAAAGGTTTTACAGTTATCGTCTAAGGTTTGGACTTGGATACGAGAAGTATCATCTTCAATCCCTGCAATTCCCTGTTCACGCTCTTTTTTAGAGGTCGGTACGTTATGGTCAGGTGTTGCCACATTGGCACTTAAACGCCAAGGTTGACGATCAGCAAGTTGCAAACCTTCAAATGCTTGAGGACTAGTCACTTCATGTAATAAGTGGCGATCAATGTAAATTAAGCTCGAACCATCATCGCGTTGTTTTACTAAATGGTCGTCCCATAATTTGTCATATAAAGTCTTGCCTGCCATGTCGTCGCCCTCCATCGTGCTTGCCATTGGTCTGGGTATTTTTCATCTTGAATTCATTATAGCAATCACTTCACATAAATCTAATTTATCATTTTTATAAATTAACAAACTTTTAGGAATGATAAATTGAAATTTTATATCTTGATCGTCTCATTAAATTAAAAAAAATTTAAATAATCTTAGCTTAGTACATTTCATGCACATTATAGCTTTGAGCTACTTATTTGAAATGAATCATCTCATGATTTATAAATCCAATCATCCTAAATTGAAATTTCCTTTTTACATTTTAAATGATAATGATTATTATTTAATTAAATAGAGATTGTGTAGGGCGAAGCCGATGTCAAATATTCAACAATTCGTAATGAACAATAGCAGGACTTTGAAAAAAACCTTGAGTTATTACATCATGCATATTAGTGTTGCGATGATCGTTGCTTATCTCATTACAGGCAATTGGCTCATGGCAGCAACACTAAGTTTGATTGAGCCGACAGTACAAGCCTTTGCTTTTTTCTTTCATGAAAAAGTATGGAATTATTTCTAATTCAAAAATACTGCTTATAAAACTAATTTTAAAATCTCCTTGGACAAGCTTGTATGAACCTCGCTGCTTTTGAAGCATTTGTAAAAGTGATGGAAACTGGTTCAATTTCCATCGCGGCAGAACAATTATTTATTACCCAACCTGCAGTCACCAAACGAATTCATAGCCTAGAAGACTATTTTGGGGTCAAACTGTTTGAATCTGCAGGTCGGGGAATTCAGCCAACCCATGCCGCACACTCTCTATTACCGAAGGTTCGCACTTGGCTCAATGAACTGGGAGAAATTCACCATACCTTAAGCCATGAACAAGCGCAGGTTCAAGGTCGTTTAAAGATTGGCACCAGTCATCACATTGGTCTGCACCATTTAGCTGAACTACTTAAAAATTTCGTCCAACATTATCCCCAAGTGATCTTAGACGTACATTTTGTCGATTCTGAACAGGCACATGAGCAGGTATTGGCAGGTGAACTCGAACTCGCTTTTTTAACCTTGCCACCGGTTGGGGATGATCGTCTTAAATATATGACCATTTGGAATGATCCTTTGGTTTTTGTTGCTGCGCCCTTCCATCCATTGGCACAACAAACACCACTTCAACTCGAAGACCTGATTGCCTATCCAAGCCTATTACCTGCAGCACAGACCTATACCAGTCAAATCACCTTAGCTGAATTTGAAAAGAATAACCTAAAACCCAAAATCACCATGAGCAACAACCCATTAGAATCTATTCGAATGTTGGTTTCAATTGGTTTAGGTTGGTCGGTTTTACCAAAAACCTTGGTCAATCAGGATTTAAAACAGCTCGATTTGAAACTGGATATGCAACGTCAACTGGGCATGGTTTGGCATCCTGCAAGAATTCAGTCCAAAGCAGCGGAAGAACTGATTCGAATGATGCAGGTTGGCTAGCAGCCTCGATTAATCTCCGCCACCCCCACCACAGCTGCTGCAACTACTACAGCTATTGCCGCTGCTACTTCCACAACTTGAAGAAGATGACGAGGACTGAGCTTGTAAATATTGAGCATAATCCTTGGTCATCAACTCTAAATTAAAATATTGCCCCTCCTGCCAATGGAGTGCTTGATCAATCGCAAATAGTCTAGGCAACAAAGTAGTATTTCTTGGCTGGTAAGCATGTAAAGTGCAACTCATTCGCCATGCTTCAAACAATTGTTGCGTTTGCTGCTTAGATGTAGTGGTTGCATCATAGGGATCATGATGCAACTGTCGACCTAGCACCTGTTCACATAATTGTTGATATTGTTTCGGAAACTCCAACATCACATGCCATAAGCTATCTACCGCATGTGAAGGCATGGCATAGGCTTGTTTTTGCATAACATGTAATGCCAAATAATCTTTAAACCCAGCTTCGATAAGTTGTCGTTGTTTTAAACCAAGTTCTGGATAATAGAATCTAAATTTACGCCAAAAGATTGGATCAAATTTGAATAGCTCAATCTTTTGCAACTTCACTCGTTTAGACCGAGCAATAAGAGCTAAATTCAGCACAATGATTACCCATAGAAAAGGAAGTATCACCCAAGCGCTAAAAACTTGTTGCCGCCAACTGTACATCAACAGTAACAGCACGATTGGAACGATGATCCATCGTGTTTTGATCATTGGCTGTTGTCGTTCTAATTTCAATAATGCATCAAGCAAATTGGAAGTCTGTGCTTCCTGATTTATTTTTATTTTCATGCTTTGATCTTAAAAATAAATGATGACAGTAATATGACAAAAAAACTCCCGTTAGGGAGGTCAAATTAAACAGATCAGATGTGTAATAAACGGCGAATTTGTTGCGCTATTTGGTCGACATCCAAATTGTGATGCAACACGGTCATGGTGAGTAATTGATCGGAACGAAAGTGGCGATCAACTTCAAGCATGACATGGGTTTGAGTTGCTTCGGCGACAAAAGAAACCTCAACTTCATTAAAGCCGCTGAACATATGCGAAGAAACAAACTCTAGCTCTTGGTAGCAACCGATTGTTGAACTAAAATTTTGCCCAGTAAGTTGACCTTTTTCCACATCAACAGAAGAAAGTACAAAACCACATTGCTGCATGGCCTGTAAAAACGCGTGCATTGCCGGGGTTGGTAATACACTCAAGTAGTCTCGATCCGTGGCATCCAATCCCCAATCTACATCCATGTGGGTATTGATCCACACTCGCGTACCATTACGGCGACAAACCACTTCGGTGATCGGCGTTTCATGCGGCAAATCTATGCTAAATGGAACATGGTGGGTTTGATGTGCTGGTAAAGAAAAATTTGAACTGATTAACCATTGGACGAGTATCAAAGGCTGATTAAATTCATGCTCTCCCGACTCAACTTCTGCCATGGTCATCAATTGCAAATATAAACCTTTAATGTCCTTATCGGATGAGCCCCCTTTAAAACTAATCTCTCCCTGTAATGTTGCACCTGCTTGTACTGTTGGATTATGCAAATGTGTTTCAACAGTGACGCCTTGCAAGCCTAAACCCGACATAATTTTATTCAACATTTTTCTTTCAGATCCTGACGATGATTTCATCTTGAGCAGCAAATTTATGATTAAAGTGCTTCCTCTCCAGCGAGCTGAATTTTACCATCGGCAATCGCATTCATGAATTGCAGATAATCACTTAAATTTCGCTCCGCGTACTGCATCGCATAATCCTGCAAGATCTGGATGATCGTCCCGCCTTCCCCCAGATATCCAATCAAAACGTCGGCATTACCTGCTTTAGCATGTGCATGTGCCAAAGCCAAACCACAGCTATCAGCATATTCATAAAAAAATGCATCATCCATCCCAGCCAAATCGATAGACACTTTCATATCACGTAATTGACGGATCAAATAATGTTGCTGCTGGGCAGTTGAATATCCCAAGAAAATATCACTGGCGGCTTGCATAAGTTGCTGACCATACACCACCCGTTCACCTTCATGAGGCACTTTCTGCAAAAACAGTGGGCTTAAAATCGAAGGGTTGGCTTCTTTCATTTGTAAAATAAGCGGTTCCCGATCAGCATCTTCAAATAACGCAATGGCTGAGCGCGTTCCCACACTCCCGACACCCACCACTTTTAATGCGATGTCAGTACATTGGTAACGGTCAAATAAAACTTGGCGATCATATTTCAGCGTGCTGCGATAGCACTCAAAAAATGCATCATTATCCTGACTAAATGGCTCACCTGCTTTGGGATGCCAAAGTAAAGGCGCGTCCTCAATAAAATGCCGAAATCCGGTCTCATCATCCTGTTGAGTCAGTTTTGGCAACACCGAAGCACTGTCTCGAGCTGAGGCACTATTCACTTTCTTTGCTAATTTTTTACGGACTTTTTGGTTTTCAGTTTTTTCCAATAAAATACTGGCATCAATTTTCTCATACCAGATTTGCAAAGGAGACAATGCAATTTGTTGATCTAAATGCGAGATATAGGCGTTGAGCATGCGCTGAATCGCTTTTAAACCCGCACTTTCGCCTAAACCGATCTCTTTTGCTGCAATCACAAAGCTAGTGACCAAGCGCTTGAGATCCCACTCAAATGGCGCAACCAGCGTTTCATCAAAATCATTAATACCAAATAAAAGATTACGTTCTGGACTGGCAAATCCACCAAAATTACTTAAATGACAATCCCCACAAATCTGTTGAAATAGGCCTGAATTGTGCTGTTCCCACACTTGGTCAAACAACATCAGCGCAGGCATGCCACGATAGAAGGTAAACGGAGATACGCTCATACGCTTGGCACGAATGGGTTTTAGTCGCTCTAAACGACCTTCATTACTCCAATCATAGAGTGTTAAGGCCGTGATATCTTTGGGTCGCTCGGACAAGTGAGCCAATTGCTCACGTGGAATTTTTTTACGTTGTGCTTTTCCCAAAGCAAAGCCATCACTTTTAGTGAGCAATTTGCCTTGATAGCGGTGTCGAGTGAGATCAATACTTTGTGCTGTCCAAAGTTTTTCTGGTAATGCAATGCGTTGTTTTGGCATATCACGCGCTCAATCTATTGAGTAAAATTTTCTATATTTCTCTAAACTATAATGCGTCATTCAATATTTTTTATTGTTGTTCATACATTGCCAAATATCCCTCTTGCCTAAGGTGATATTTGGCATTAAAGCATGGCTTATATCGACCAGTCCTGGATCTCCCAAGCGCGTTCTTGTGCCAATTTCTCTAAACGATCATCTGGATTTACTGCAATCGCATGCGTCGCATATTCCAGTAGGAAACGATCATTGATTGAATCGGAATAGGCCCAAGATTCATTGACCGTCCGTCCAGCCAACCACTGATCCAAACGTGCCAGCTTACCTTTTTGGTAGCAAGGAATACCTGTCACCTTACCTGTATATTGACCATCAAGCACTTCGGCATTGGTGGCAATAATTTCAGTAATGCCAAATTCACGAAAAATAGGTGCAGTAATAAAATCACTGGTCGCTGTAATTCCAACCAGCTCATGACCCAGTGCTTGATGTCGTTTTATCGCCTCAAAACCCTTAGGTCGCATCTGTGGACGGATTACTTTCTGCATAAATAACTGATGTAACTCAGTTAAATAATCATTATCATGTTTAGTCAGAAATTGAAAAACAAATTCATTATAGGCAATCGGATCAAGTTGCCCTGCTTTGTAATCCCCATAAAACTTGTCATTCATTTGGCGATGATGAATTGGATCAACCAAACCTTCATTGACCAAAAATTCACCCCAAGAGTGATCAGAGTCAGTATTTAATAGGGTGTGATCTAAATCAAATAAAGCCAATTTCATATAAATGCTCATTTAAATGCAAATTAAAGAAAAAAAACGTAAATCTATTTCCGTAAGTCACTAAAAATTCGTTAAGATCGTAGCAATTTAAACATTTTACTTTGACCTTTTTCGAGTTGGACATGGAAGATAGTCTGTCCCCGAGATCAAAGTCAACGATATAGATAAAATTTAGGTAGCCAAATGATCGACTCAGAAGGTTTCCGACCCAACGTCGGGATCATTTTGGCAAACGATGACGGACAAGTTTTATGGGCAAAACGCATTGGTCACAATGCTTGGCAATTTCCACAAGGAGGAATCCAATTTGGAGAAACCCCTGAACAGGCACTTTTTCGTGAACTAAGAGAAGAAGTCGGTTTATTGCCCGAACATGTCCAAATTATAGCGCAAACAAAAGGTTGGCTGCGTTATCGTTTGCCACATCGGTACATTCGGTCAGATTCAGATCCGGTATGTATTGGACAAAAGCAGAAATGGTTTTTACTGAAGTTAACGGCCTCGCCGCATCATATTCAGTTAAACCTATCAGACCCACCCGAGTTCGATGAATGGCAGTGGGTAAGTTACTGGTACCCACTGGGTCAAGTGGTCAACTTCAAACGTGATGTTTACCGTAAAGCCATGATGGAATTATGTTTACAACTACCTCAGCGCTAATTGTCATGAAATCATCATTTTAAGCAATGATTTTTGGCAACAGAGCTGTTATAACTAGGCCTATAACGATTCAATAAATTGGAGTAAACATCCATGTCAAACATGCAACTCGACACGCTTAGACGCATTGTGCAAGAAATCAATGCGTCCGTCAGTTTGCATGATTCCTTGGACATTATGGTCAATCATGTGGCCGATGCCATGCAAGTGGATGTCTGCTCGATTTATTTATTAGACGAACGTAATCGCCGCTATGTATTAATGGCCTCTAAAGGTTTAAAGCCTGAAGCAGTTGGTGCAGTATCACTCAGTGTGGGTGAAGGTCTGGTCGGTCTCGTTGGTCAACGTGAAGAAATCGTTAACTTAGACAATGCACCAAAACATGAACGCTTCGCTTATTTACCTGAAACAGGTGAAGAACTGTTCAACTCATTCCTTGGCGTTCCAGTGATGTATCGCCGCAAGGTTATGGGTGTCTTGGTTGTTCAAAATAAAGAATCTCAAGACTTTAGCGAAGCGGCTGAATCATTCTTGGTTACACTGTGTGCGCAACTTTCAGGGGTTATTGCCCATGCACACGCAGTGGGAAATATTGATGTTTTCCGTAAACCCAGCAATGGTCCTAGCTATAAAACCTTCCAAGGAGTTTCGGGTGCAGGTGGTGTCGCTTTAGGTCGTGCCATTGTTCTTTATCCGCCTGCTGATCTTGCTGCGATTCCAGATCGTGAAGCAGAAGATATCAGTGATGAATTAGAATTATTGGATCAAGCCATTGCTGCAGTACGTTTGGAGATTCAATCTCTAGATGAAAAAATGCAAGACTCACTCATGTCTGAAGAGCGTGCCTTATTTAGCGTGTTCTTAAGAATGCTTGATGAAAATGCTTTGCCAAGCGAAATCAAAGACCATATTCGTGCAGGCAGTTGGGCCCAAGGTGCTGTGCGTAAAGTCATCGATAAACATGTTGCGCTGTTTGCTCAAATGGAAGATGACTACCTGCGTGAACGTGTCTCAGATCTGAAAGATCTCGGTCGTCGAATTCTGGCTTGCTTGCAAGAAAATGATACCAGTCACCGCGAACTCAGTCCCGATAGTATTCTGATTGGCGAAGAAATCAGTACCGCGGCATTGGTTGAGCTTCCGGTGGATAATATTGCGGCAATTGTTACTTCTGAAGGTGCTGCAAACTCACATATGGTGATTGTGGCACGTGCGTTGGGCATTCCAACGGTCGTCGGTGTGACCGAATTACCCATTACTACACTCGATGATATCGAGATGATTGTCGATGCCTATCAAGGGCGTATCTTCGTCAATCCTCCGCGTCGCTTACGTCAACGCTATAAAGAAGTTCAAAAAGAAGAAGAACAAATTGCAAAAGATTTAAAGCAATATGAAACCAAAGATGCGATTACTCCAGATGGCGTATCGGTTCCTTTGTTCGTCAATACAGGTTTGATGATTGATGTGGTCCGTGGCGTACAACGTGGTGCTAAAGGTGTTGGTCTCTATCGTAGTGAAATTCCATTCATGCTACGTGAACGCTTTCCTGGTGAAGAAGAGCAACGTGCCATTTACCGTCAACAGCTCAGCCATTTTGCCAATAAACCCGTAATCATGCGTACCCTGGATATTGGGGCGGATAAAGACTTACCTTATTTTAGTATTGAAGAAGAAAACTCAGCATTAGGCTGGCGTGGCTTACGCTTTACACTGGATCATCCAGAAATTTTCTCTGCACAAATCCGTGCCATGCTCAAAGCCAGTATCGGCCTGAATAATTTGCATATCTTGTTGCCAATGGTCACGAGTGTCAGTGAAGTTGAAGAAGTCCTATATCTGTTAGAGCGTGACTGGATCGCAGTACAGGAAGAAGAACAGGTCAAGATTACCAAACCGAAGATCGGCATTATGGTTGAAGTGCCAAGTGTCCTGTTACAAATTGATGAGTTTTCAGAACTGGTTGATTTCTTCTCGGTCGGTTCCAACGATTTAACCCAATATTTACTGGCCGTTGATCGTAATAATCCTCATGTGGCCAACGTCTATTCGCATTTCCACCCATCTATCCTACGTGCCTTAAAACGTTTGGTACAGGATTGTCATGAGCATCAAAAACCCGTCAGCATCTGTGGTGAAATGGCTGGTGATCCATTGTCAGCTATTCTCCTGATGGCAATGGGCTTTAATACCCTGTCGATGAGTTCAAGTAATATTCTGAGAGTCCGCAAAGCAATTTGCCATGTTCCGATGAGTGATGCCAAGAAACTCTTGGATGACGTTCTGCAAATGAATAACCCACTGGTGATTAAAAGCTGGCTCGAACATTATTTTAGAACCCACGGTTTGGCCGATATGGTGAAATCAAATCGCATGCTCAATGTCTAAACGAGACATTTCCACATAAGACCAAACATAAAAAAGGACGATTCTTTCAACAAGATCGCCCTTTTTCAATTTATCTGCTTATTTTGCTAGGCGTAGGTAAATCTGTTGTTTAGTGCCATTTAACGTCACGTTCGGAAATTTACGATCATAATCGATCACAATCGCATCTTTGCCTGTCAAATTCTTGGCATCTGATTCCCACGTCACGTAATACTTGATATTTGCGTCATCCCGAACTGAGGGCTGAATAAGCTTACGGTGATCTGCTGGCACAGTAAAATCAACTACAAATGGCACCTGAGAGATCTGAACCTTTTTCTGCTGAATCAACGTTGCTGGAACATCGGCAATCTGACTGTCCACCGCATACAAACTCACTGTACCCTGCTGTGGCGTTATCGCATAATTACCTTGTCCAACAAACTCAACATTCAATGAGTTTGCTTTAGCCTCATCTTTTTGTGGCATGGAAGTACATCCTGCTAAAACGGTTAAAGATAATCCGAAACTTAATGCTAATTTTTTCATTTATTTTAATCTCATAAAAGTAAGCTAAAGCAATATGCTAGCACCTAAAATCTGAGGATTTACATATCTCCAACTTAGTCTTTATGTTTAGAAACTTAAATTGCTTAAGGGCAGCAATCATCTTTTTAGAATGTAGCTCGCAGCGTTAGCGATACGGAAAAATTAATTCTAGAAATCTATTTAGGCCTTTTTACATAACTGCAACAGGCAAAAGTCATCCTTCTTAGAACAAATTGGAGTCTATTTATTCCATTTAAAGGATGCCATCACTGACTTTCCATTCAACCCAACTAAAACAGTAAGTCTTTATTTTTCCATTATCTTTTATCCTTTTTTAACAATTTTCATATCCACAAAAGCATGACTCATGTTTAAGATTTAGACAGCTTCAATCGAATAAAGCATTTATGACATCAACTTTAATCCATTGGAAAAAAAGCTTTCATCAACCTAGAGTAAAAATACAAAGGCTGAGCTTAATCATTACAAATCACATTTAGGCATCTGAAATTTCGATACCCAATTGATGAGTGATACAGCGAAGCATTCATATCTTAGAACGGTCCAACAGTTGAGATGACCTAGCTCACAGGTCATGTTGACGGAGATAGAACATGAGCCAAGACGATAAAAAATGTCCTTACAGCCACTTAACCACTGATTTTGGTGCACCTGTCGTTGATAACCAAAACAGCATGACCGCTGGTGCCAGAGGACCATTATTAGCCCAAGATTTATGGCTAAATGAAAAACTTGCCAACTTTGTTCGTGAAGTCATTCCTGAGCGTCGTATGCATGCCAAAGGTTCAGGTGCATTTGGTACGTTCACGGTCACCCATGATATTACGCAATATACGCGCGCAAAAATCTTTAGCGAAATCGGTAAAAAAACTGAAATGTTTGCACGCTTTACCACGGTTGCAGGGGAACGTGGCGCTGCGGATGCGGAACGTGACATCCGTGGTTTTGCTTTAAAGTTTTATACCGAAGAAGGTAACTGGGACATGGTGGGGAATAATACGCCTGTGTTCTTCCTGCGTGATCCTCGTAAATTCCCTGATTTAAACAAGGCAGTAAAACGCGACCCTAAAACCAATATGCGTAGTGCGACCAATAACTGGGATTTCTGGACTTTATTACCAGAAGCGTTACACCAAGTCACGATTGTTATGTCTGATCGTGGTATCCCTTTAAGCTACCGTCACATGCATGGTTTTAGTAGTCATACCTATAGCTTTATCAATGCTGCCAATGAGCGTTTCTGGGTCAAATTTCACTTTAGAACTCAGCAAGGTATTAAAAACTTAACCGATGCTGAAGCTGGCGAATTGGTGGGTCAAGATCGTGAAAGCCACCAACGTGATTTATTCGATGCAATTGAGCGCAAAGACTATCCTAAATGGACTTTGGCTGTACAAATCATGCCTGAGCAAGATGCAGAAAAAGTTCCATATCACCCATTCGATTTAACCAAAGTTTGGCCGCATGGCGACTATCCATTGATTGAAGTTGGTGAATTTGAGTTAAACCGTAATTCTGAAAACTTCTTCTTAGATGTGGAACAGTCAGCTTTCGCACCAAGCAATTTAGTGCCAGGGATCAGTGTTTCACCAGACCGTATGTTACAAGCGCGTTTGTTTAACTATGCAGATGCTCAACGCTATCGTCTCGGTGTGAACTACCAACAAATTCCAGTCAACGCAGCACGCTGCCCTGTACATAGTAATCACCGTGATGGCCAAGGCCGTATCGATGCCAACTATGGCGGTTTACCTCACTATGAGCCAAACAGCTTTGGCCAATGGCAAGAGCAGCCACAGTACAAAGAGCCTCCATTGAAAATTAATGGCGATGCTGATTTCTGGGATTATCGTGAAGATGACAATGATTATTTCAGTCAGCCACGTGCGTTATTTGAACTGATGACACCTGAGCAACAACAAGCACTGTTTGGTAATACCGCACGTGCGATGGGTGATGCTTTAGACTTCATCAAATATCGTCATATCCGTAACTGCTACGCATGCCACCCAGCTTATGGTGAAGGTGTTGCCGCAGCATTAGGGCTCACCGTTGCAGATGCTCAGGCAGCGCGTGAAACTGATCCAGCGCGTCATTTACCAAGCTTCCTATAAGCTTTGAAAGACTAAAACAAAAGCCATCTTCGGATGGCTTTTTTAATGCAGTTAGGGGACAATTTATTCAATGCCCAATTAGAAAAATAAGCATGCCAAAACCATTAGAGCAACTGATTCAAGCCCATCACATCATCTTGTTTGATGCAGAATGTGTGCTGTGTTCAGCATGGGCTGACTTTATGATCAAGCAGGATACCAGCTATCAATTCAAACTGGTGTCCGTGCAATCGCATATTGGACAACAACTTCTCGCCTATTGCCATCTTCCGACTGACCATTTTGAAACCATGGTATTGCTAGAGAATGGTCAATACTATACCGAATCAACTGCCTTTCTACGTATCATTCAGCGCCTAGATTCCCCATACACCAGTTTGAAATACGCCAGCATCATTCCAAAAACCATCCGTGATTTTGCTTATCGCCGAATTGCACTCAATCGTTACCGCCTCTTTGGGAAAACCCAACAATGCTATCGCGTCACACCTGAAACGCAGCAACATTTTCTATTAGATGAGGCCCTAATATGAACAGCGAGAACCCAACCCTTCAACAGATCTTAAAGTTTTGTCAGTTGATTATTGCAAGCCTTTGGATTTATCAAGGACTGATTCCCAAATTGATTTTTCAGGTGCAAGATGAGCAGTATGTCTGGCAACAACTCAATATCGCTCCAACCTATATTGCTTGGATGATTTCATTCTCAGGGATTGCTGAAATGATTTTTGGCGGCCTATTTTTATGGATTAGCCATCAATATTTGCACTGGCTCAACATCATCAGCCTGATCAGCTTACTTATTTTCGTGTTGTGCATTTATCCAGACAAGGTTTATCAAGCTTTCAATCCCGTTGTCATGAATATTGCGCTTGCAAGCCTTTCAGTGGTTTCATTGTGGTGTATCAAAGCACTGCAGAATGCTAAGCACGAATAAAATGTCCTTCACGGATGCAATAAAATGGATTGACCAATTTAGAAGATGATTTCATGGCTTGCTGTAGTTCATGCTCAGGGTCATCACGATCTTCATCAGTCAATTGAAAGGTTCGATAATGAATTGCCAAAGAACGGTGGGCATGTAAATCGAGATGGGCATGAAATGCATCTTGTGGATTCATATGTACATAGCGCATCAGCATACGTGGTTCATAAGCACCAATTGGCAATAACGCCACACGGACATCGCCATAACGCTCATGAATTTGCTTAAAGTGCGGGGAATAACCCGTATCCCCAGCAAAAAAACAATGTCCTGTTTTAGCAACTAATGAAAAACCGCCCCACAGTGCTCTATTTTGATCACGTACACCTCGTCCAGAAGTATGCTGCGCAGGTGTATAGGCAATCTTCAACTCATCATGAAACGGAATCTCCTGCCACCAATCCATCTCGATGACATGCAGATGCTTCGGCAAGTAATAGGCATTACCCAAACCAGTATAAATCGGCATTTCAAATTTTTGATGCAGCCATTCTAAAGTCGCCAAGTCCATATGGTCATAATGATTATGACTCAACAGCACGCCATGAATCGTTGGCAGGTGTTCTAAAGCAATCCCCGCAGGGCAGACACGGCGTGGGCCATTCCCCTGTTTCGGGCTGACATATTCACACCAGACGGGATCAGTTAGAAAATTATAGGGGCCAATTTGAATTAAAACGGTGGCATGTCCAACAAACCAGATTTGCCAGTCATTGAGATCGGCATGTGCACGATTTTGTGGCAGCTCCAGCATGTGATTTCGCATATTCCACTCATGCGAACGATCTACATTCCAAGTGGATGATTGACGAGTCGCCAACCATTTTAACAGGCCTTTACGATCAAAAGGTGTGAGCGGTTTCTGTAAATTATAGAAACGATCGATCCCACAATGATCAGAAGCCTCGTGTGGAAAAGGAGGTTTCCCCCAAGTATGGCTCAAGCAAGATTGGGTCGGCAATTGGTAGGTTAATGTCGGCTTATCTTTCATGTACGTCTTCTTTGGTGGAATCTCATCGCATGAGGTGGGTAATGTTATATCCCGTTCAGATCATGAATCCTGTTTAAGCTGAACCTTTCAAACCATGATGATTTTTTTAGGATTCTCGTCTTATTCCAGATTCATAAAATCGGTCTTTGATCCTAACATAAGCTTGTTAGTTATGCTGATTTTCTGATGCAGAGTCAACACAATTTTACCGAACTAATAAACCCTGCTGACAATTCAGGCCAATCGGTAAGCATGAGTTTTTTATCTTTTTTTATATTTTATAAAAAAGCATATTGTATATAAAATCACCTTAGCTATAATTCGCCAATAGCATGGTGTTCTCATCACTAAAACTATAAAAACAGTCAGACACCTTTGGACCTGCCTTATGGAGTTACGTCATTTACGCTATTTCATTACCGTTGCTGAAGAGCTCAGCTTCAGTAAAGCGGCACTTAAATTACACACAGCTCAGCCTTCTTTAAGTCAACAAATTAAAGATCTTGAAGATGGTGTAGGTGTGCAGCTTTTACACCGTACCAAACGAAAAGTTGAATTAACCGATGAAGGGCAGGTTTTTCTGGAGCAAGCTCGCTTAACGCTGACGCAAGCAGATAAAGCCGTGACCATGGCAAGACAGGTCGCCGCAGCTAAAGTCTTGTGCTTAAGAATCGGTTTTGTGCCTTCTGCTGAAATTCGTATTTTCCCTTATATCTTGCCCCGTTTGAGAGTCAGGTTACCCAAACTACAAATTCGCAGCCTCAATCTCAAAGAAAGTGACCAAATTGCCAAACTGAAGAAAGGTGATTTAGACATTATTTTTATTAATCAAAAATTTGAAAATGAAACGTTTGCCAGCCAACTGGTATTAAAAGAACCGTTGGTTTTGATGCTGCCCAAGCAACATCCTCTGGCCCAATGTTCAGAAATCACCACCGCCCAATTACAAGGTCTCATTCTCACCATATTGACCGACAAGCTTTCTCAGCCCCTCGCCAAAACGATTACCCAATACATCAAACAGCAGCAGATCCATTTTCAAAACATCGATGAAGCCAATACGATTGGCGAAGCAATTCAAGCAGTACGCTCTGGGCAAAGTTGTGCGATTTTACCAGCATACATTCAGGCCTTGGCCACAGATCAAATTGTGGTACGACCATTAGAGTATGCTCTTCCCTATCTCGATGTGTTTATGAGTTACCCAAAGCACGAATCCAGTACAGCAACACAACATCTCATAGATGAAATTCAAACTGTATTTGGCTTAGAAAAGCCGTTTGCATCCAAGCAAAGTCACATAACGTAAAAAAAGCCGATTGATTCGGCTTTTTTTACTGCTATTTAATCTCTACACATTACTAAAGAATGCTGCAAATTTCTGATAGCTTGGCCGTTGTTTGATGTTTTCCAAATAATGCTCAATAGCAGGATGAGACTCGACCTCTCCCATTTTAAGTTGCCAAAATAACATTGCGGCAACGGATACATCCGCAGCGGTGAACTGCTTGCCACATAAATACGGATCAACCTCACTTAAGCCCTGTACAAACGCATTGTAAGCATCTTGATAGTCACCATAACCAACCGATGATTTTTGCTCAGGTTTAACCTCTACGCCTAACATTTTATTGGTCGCTGCTGCTTCCCAAGGGCCAGAAATAAAAAACAGCCAGCGATAATACACACCACGTTTTGGATCATTCAGAGCAGGTGCCAAACCTTTTTCGGCAAATTTATCTGCCAGATAAGCACAAATTGCATCCAGTTCATACACGACGATATCGCCATCAACCAAGACAGGCACTTTGCCAAATGGATTGATTTTTAAATATTCAGGTGTTTTCATTTCGGTTTGAAAAGCGACTTCGATGCGTTCACATTCAATGCCAAGTTCGATCAGCAACCAGTCTACGACGACGCCACGCGAAAAATTATTGGTATAAAGTTGAAGTGCCATGTTGATATTTCCTTGATGAGTTATTCTTATTTCAATGTAATTGTTTTGATTGTCAGTTTTTGTCAGTAGTCGAACGACACATCTCTTGTGTCCACCATTGTTGAAATAGTTGTTGTTTGAATTGAGGATACAGTTCCTGACTCAAACTTAACTGCCGCATACGATCGATCCGAAAATGCCGAAAACTCTGCCTTAGCTCGCACCATGCCGCCAGTACAATCCGATCATTAAAATAACCTAAAGCAAACGGCCAAATGGTCCGAGAACTCACACGTTGCTGCTCGTCAGCATAATCCACCACAATTTTAACTTGTTGACGGATGGCCAAACGTACCTGTTCCACCAACGTTTCATCTACGGGTAACCAAGCATTGATTGATCGTAAAGTGGTATGTTCAAGCTGATGCTGGCAGTGTTCAGGCAATACCGCATTGAGTTTGGCCAATACTGAAGTCGAAGCTGATTTCAAAGCCAGATCAGGAATTTCACTCAACCAGTTTAAGGCCAAAAAAATAGCCTCAATTTCAGTTTCATTCAATGTCATGGGAGGTAATAAGAAATCTTGTTTCAGCTGAAAGCCTAATCCAGCCGCGGCATCAATACAAACGCCTTGCTCACGCAAGGTATCAATATCTCGATAAACACTGCGCTGACTAATCTGCAAACGCTCTGCCAATACCTGTGCGGTCACAGGATAGCGGTATTCTCTGAGTAGCTGTAATAGATTAAGCAAGCGGATTGAACGACTCATACGGTCCCTATTGTTATTATGAATGATGGGACAGCGCACTCTCCCATCATTATTGTTTCATCTCAATGAACAGTTTAACTTGCGCTTACATCGACCACAGGCAAAATGCTTTGCAAAGCAGCATGTAGGTCCTGCACATTGTGCGCAATCGTCAAAGGTTGGTACTGCTGTAACGTTTCAATGCTATGCACCCCATAACTGACCCCGATACGCGGCATATTCAGATTTCGAGCCATTTCGAGGTCATAACTGGTATCACCCACCATCACAGCACAATCAGCTGTCACACCCATCTCGGCAAGAATTTCCTGCAACATCAATGGATCAGGTTTGGATTTGGTTTCACTGGCTGCACGGGTAATATCAAACAGCGCATGGCTATTGGTTTGTGCCAAAACTCGGTCTAAGCCCTTACGGCTTTTGCCTGTTGCCACCGCGAGCTTTAAGCCTTGCTGTTTTAAATCTGCGAGTAATTCTGAAACACCATTAAACCAAGCATCACCTTTTGAATTGGCGACATAATGGTCTGCATAACACTGCAAAATATCTTGCTGCAGGTGCGGTACCTGCGGGAATAAAATCTGCATCACTTCAGGCAAGCCTAAACCAATAATGCTTTTTGCCGCGTCATCTGTGAGGGGTTGCTCAAACTGTTGGGCAGCATATTGCAGACTTGCCACGATTTGACCAACCGAATCAAATAAGGTGCCATCCCAATCGAAAATAACGAGTTCGATATTCTGCTTCATTTCTGCTTTCTCAATTCGTTAATCACCTGTTGCATATCTTCAGGCATCGGCGCTTCAATGCTTGGATAGTTTGGAATGTCTAAACGCATGGCATGCAGGCACAAACGGCGTGCCTCAGGACCTGCGTATGGCGTGTTGTGCCCATATTTATCATCACCCACCAAAGGATGACCGATACTCAAGCCATGAACACGAATCTGATGAGTACGACCCGACAGCGGAGAAGCGTGAACCAAAGTTGCTGCTTTATAACGCTCAACCACTTTCCAGTTGGTCTTGCTTGGCTTGCCTTCTTTGGTCACACGAACACGACGTTCACCATTGGCCAATTCATAACGCAATAATGGCGCGTCAATCATTTGCTGATCTAAACTGACCTGACCTTTCACAATTGCAGCATAAGTTTTTTGAATTTTATGCTCACGTAATAAATCTTGCAGCAATTTTAAGGTACTGCGCTTTTTACTGATCATCACCAGACCCGAAGTGTCGCGGTCAATACGATGAATCAGTTCTAAATATTTTTTGCCTGTCGCAGCACGTAATGCTTCGATCAAGCCATAGGCCACACCACTGCCGCCATGTACAGCAATCCCTGAAGGTTTATTAATCACCAACAAGCCTTCGTCCTCATAGACCACGCGACTCAGTAGGCTTTGTGCCACATCATCACTCACGGGTACATCAGATTCATCTTTTTGTTCGTAACGAATTGGAGCGACCCGAATTTGGTCACCAATGCTCAAACGTGATTCTGCTTTTATTCTTTTTTTATTAACGCGTACTTGCCCTTCACGAATTAAACGATAAATGCGACTTTTTGGAACACCTTTTAATCGGGTAAATAAAAAATTATCTATTCGCTGCCCTTCTTGATGTTCATCCACGTCAAACCAAGTGACACTTTGCCATTGCTGTGTAGAATTCATACGCTCGATTAATCCAAGATTTGTTAAATATGATTAAAAATTGATCATTTAGCTAAGTTATTTCACAAGAAACCTAAACTTAGCCCATAGGCAGATGCTGCAAGGTTTGATATATTCAGCGCACGGATACCACCGTAAGTGAGCATCAAATCAAAAATTTTATTTAGATAAAATTTTAAATCGATGAGATATTCACCAACAACTCGGATAGGTCCTAAAGAATTATGCCGACGCCGAAGGCTTATTATATCGGCAAAATGGCAAACTGTTGCGTTTAATTGTGCATCTGCACATACAGTTTGTTCAGAAAAAATATGTCGCCAGCAATTTGCTGGTTATTAAACGTAAACTGATCCACATCAGACAATTTGCTCCCTGATGTCGCATTCAGGCTAAAGCGTTGATGCATTGGAACTGCTAAGCAGAGATACGATGATCATTCCGTATCAAGACTTCCAGATGGATCGACTTCAATGCTTAATGACAGTGAAAGTCACCATCCAATGCACCGCTCACCCGCCAGTGAAGCGTACAGGAAACTTTGATTATGTCGGATCTAGTGATATTTCACAGATGTAAGACATACATGAAATATCAACGGATTCAAGATTGAAGCAGTATTGCTGACATCGAAGTAACCGTATCAAAACCCCCGCTGGATATTTACAGTCAGTGGTTTCAGAGCAGCCTACACAACGTTGCTTCTGAGTCTTGATCGCGCCAATTTGATGTCTGCTCAAAAATATTGAGCTGGTTGTTTGTGTGCATCACTATTAGGTGTCACACCCATGAAACGTATGTTGATTAATGCAACCCACGCAGAAGAAGTTCGCGTTGCACTTATCACTGGTAATCGTCTTTACGATTTCGACTTAGAGAATCGTACACGCGAACAAAAAAAATCAAATATCTATAAAGGTCATGTCACTCGCGTTGAACCGTCTTTAGAAGCGGTTTTCGTTGAGTATGGCGCGCAGCGTCAAGGCTTTTTGTCAATGCGAGAAATTGCAAACTCGTACTTCAAAGCTGACCCCCGTCAAACCTCAAATATTCGTGAACTCATCACTGAAGGCACTGAATTACTGGTTCAAGTTGAAAAAGAAGAGCGCGGCAATAAAGGTGCTGCCCTGTCTACTTTTATCTCGCTTGCAGGTCGTTATTTGGTACTCATGCCAAACAATCCGAAAGGTGGTGGTATTAGCCGTCAGATTTCTGGTTCAGTTCGTGAAGAGCTGAAAGAAATTTTAGCGTCTTTAAATCTACCACGTGGCATGAGCGTCATCGTTCGTACCGCCGGTATTGGTCGCACCCAAGAAGAGTTACAACTCGACTTACAACATTTGCTCGATCTCTGGGCACAAATTCAAGGTTCAGCAAGTTCTGGCCCATCACCAATGCTGGTTCATCAAGAAGCGGGTGTCGTCACCCGTGCGATTCGCGATTATTTACGTGATGATGTTGCTGAAATCCTGATTGATAGTGAGCAAGCCTACAACGAAGCTTATAACTTCGTAAAAGCAGTGATGCCACGTCAGCTCGACAAATTAAAAACCTATACCTTGAACGAGCCTTTATTTGCTCACTTCGGTATCGAAAGCCAAATCCAGACTGCGTATGAGCGTGAAGTCAAACTTCCTTCTGGTGGTTCAATCGTGATTGACCAAACCGAAGCATTGGTATCGATTGATATCAACTCGGCAAAATCAACACGTGGCCATGATGTTGAGGAAACTGCGCTCAACACCAACTTAGAAGCTGCCGAAGAAATTGCACGTCAACTACGTTTACGAGATATCGGCGGCTTAGTCGTGATCGATTTCATCGACATGACCAAAGACCGCAACCAGCGTATGGTTGAAGCGAAATTACGTGAAGCAACGCAAAGCGATCGCGCACGTATCCAGTTCGGTCAGCTTTCACGTTTTGGTCTCATGGAAATGAGCCGTCAACGCTTACGCCCTTCTTTAGAAGAAGCGACTGGCTATGTTTGCCCACGCTGTCATGGCACAGGCATGGTACGCGACTTACGTTCACTGTCACTTTCGATTATGCGTAAAGTGGAAGAAATCGCTTTACGTGAGCGTCAAGGTGAAGTGCAAGTCGAAGTCCCTGTTGAAATTGCAGCATTCTTACTGAATGAAAAGCGTCACAGCCTGGTTTACCTTGAACAAACATCCAATGTTCGTGTGACAGTATTACCTCACCCGCACTTAGAAACACCACACTATCAAATCCAGTTCAATCCAGATGGCTTTGCACCTTCGAGTTATGAACGTACAGAAGCAACCCGTTCAAGCGAAAAAGAACTCGGTTATGAATCTTCTGACTGGCATTTAGAAGATGCTGAACACCATCATGCTGCACCAACACAAAATAATGCAGCACCACAAAAGAAAGCGGCACAACAACAAGCTGCTCAAGCAAAACAGACACAAGCAACCACACAAAAGTCAGCAAGTCCTTGTGCATGGTTAGAGAACTTATTTGTTCAAAAGCAAGCACAAACGACTGACCAAGCACGTTCTGCACAAAATGCAGCGGCGGCCATTGAACAAATGGTGAATAATGGTGCTGTAAGCCGTGGTCAATTTGGTCAGGTGAATGCACCTGCCGTTGCTGAAGTCGCAGCCCCAGCAGCTAACAATGCTTATATTTCGCAAAACCCTGTGAAACAAGAAGCGCGTGAGCAATTTGATAAAGACGAGAAATCAAACCGTCCAAATCAAAACCAGAAGAAGCGTAAGCACAAAGAACAACGTGAGCAACACGCGCATGTACATGAACAACAAGCCCAAGTGCATGAAGAAGTGGTACAGCTTTCACGTCAAGAACAGCGTCATGAGCAACGTGAGCTAAAACGTCAGCAAAAACGTCAGCAACCTCAAGAGCAACAAAACCAGCAACCGCATAACAATGATGCTGCACATGGTAATGAAGCTACACCGTTGCCACGTCGTGACCGTAATCAACAACGCCCAAATCGTCCAAATCGTCATCGCGACCAAAGCGTGTTGAATGAAGCTCCAGCAACAACTGAAGCAGCAGCAAATCCACAACAGGTCAAAGTTGATGTGGTAGATGTACCACGTTCAGCACCAATGAACACGGCATTGATTGTGAACATTGATCAAGGCCAAAGTGAAATTGTGGCACTCAACGCACAACAGGCACCTGCTCCAACGGCTAAAGTTGAAGCTGCTGCTAAGGTTGTGGAAAAAGTTGAAGCTGCAGCTGAGGTTCAAGCAGAAAAGGCAGCTGTTGCTGAACAAGCACCTGCGACTGAAACTGCTCAAACACCTGTAAAACGTGCTGCCAATGACCCACGTTCACGTCGTCGTCAACGTGGTGCACAAGCAGCTCAAAAAGCAGCACCTAAAGTCGTTGTGGCACCATCGCAAATTCCGACTTTGGGTCAATACACGGTCAGCAGTTTGATTCGTCATGTGTATGGTGAGGATTGCACCATTCTGATTGATCAATTTGGCTTAATCACCACGTTTAACCGCGCGCTACAAAAGTTTGCTGAACAATATGCAAGCTCTTTAGTGGTGGAAACATCTGTCCAAGAAGATAAGCGCCCTGTTACGCGTGATGCTGAACTTCCAAGCAAAAAAGTAGTGGAAGAAGCTGAACCAGCGCCAGTATTAGCACTGACACCGCCTGAAGCTGCAGCGATCCGTGTTGCCAATGACCCGCGTGAACGTCGCCGTTTAGCGAAAATGGCTGCGGAACAAGCAAAAGAAGCACATGTTGCTTCAATTGCGACGCCAGCTCCTGTAGAAAACCCTGAATCGAAAGAAGAAGTGAAAGTAACAGAAGAAGTTGCGGCTGTTGTAGAGGAAGCTGTTGTTGCAACACCTGAACAGCAACCTTTGGAACTTGCCAATGCCGAAGTTGCTCCAGCAGAATCTGCACCAGTTGAAACAGTATCAGAACAACAACCTGTTGTTACTGATGAGGTTAAAGCTGCTCCAGAAGCCGTTGTAGAAGTTACTGAGACAGCTCAAGCTGTTGAAAAAACTGAACAAGCGACAACTGCTACAGAAGCAGAACTAGACGATGAAGCAGCGAAAGCTGAAAAAGAAAAGTCGAGCCGCCCTCGTCGTCCACGTGGTCGTCCACCTAAAAAAGCCACAGCTGAGTGAGTAATTTGCTAAATTGCACTCAATAAGGCTAAGCCTAGTCATTTCGATGACTAGGCTTTTTTGTTATTTTGTCAAATTAGGTTGATTGCTCTAGGCACTTACCATTACAAAACAGCATCAACAACAATGGTGTGAATGGTTGTGTTCTAACGGATAGCCATTTCTTGGATTGATCGAAAAATAAACAGGATTGATATGAGCCAAACTACGCAGACCGATATTATTACCCTTGGTGATGTTGCTACTCGACTTCCGAACTTCATTACTAAAGTCCCTCATATCCTCAATGGTCTTAAACAAGCATATTTGCGAACGCCAACATCTCCCGCAGGTTTAGGTATTGCCTTTGAAAAAGCAGTCAAGCGTAACCCTCAAGGCATCGCACTGTTATTTGAAGATCAAAGCTACAGCTATCAAGCACTCAATGAATGGGCAAACCAAATTGCACATTACTATTTGTCACTTGGGGCAAAAAAAGGCGATGTTATTGCTGTGATGGTTGAAAACCGTCCTGAGCTGATTGCCTCTATCGTTGCTTTAGCAAAAATAGGGGTAACCATTGCGCTTGTAAATACCTCTCAAGTGGGTAAGGTACTGGCGCACAGTATTAATTTGGTCAATCCAATTGCGGTGATTGCAGGTGAAGAAGTTCGTGCTGCAATTGATGAAGCACGCCAAGACTTGAAGGTTGCTCAAGATCGTTTCCACTGGTTTGCTGACCAAGAAACCCGTAAAAATGCAGGGACTGCACCACAAGGTTATGTAAATCTTGCCCAGCAAATTGATCAATTCCCAAAATTCAATCCATCGACCACACGTACCGTGACAGGTAAAGATGGTTTGTTCTATATCTATACCTCGGGTACGACAGGCTTACCAAAAGCGGTGATTTTCACCCATAGTCGCTGGACGCTCGCTTATGGCACTTATGGCCACATTCTCAATCTGGGCAAAGATGATGTAATGTACGTGACCCTCCCACTTTACCACGCGACGGGTGTGGTGGTGTGCTGGTGTGGCGTAATCGCAGGCAGTGCAACACTTGCTGTGCGTCGTAAATATTCAACCAGTGCATTCTGGAAAGACGTCCAAAAGTTCAATGCATCTGCGATCGGTTATGTCGGTGAACTGTGTCGTTACCTCATCGATGCACCCGTGACTGAAGAAGATCGTGCACACCGCGTGACCAAAATGATTGGTAATGGCATGCGCCCGAATATTTGGGGCAAGTTCAAAGAACGTTTTGGTGTGGAAGAAGTACTTGAACTTTATGCATCAAGTGAAGGTAATGTAGGTTTCAGCAATATCTTTAACTTTGACAATACCGTTGGTTTCTCACCAACACCATATGCCATCGTTGAATTCGATAAAGAAAAGAATGAGTTGGTACGTGATAAGAAAGGTCACTGCAAAAAAGTAAAAACAGGCGAAGTCGGTTTACTGATTGGTAAGATCACTAGCCGTTCACCATTCGATGGCTATACAGATCCAGAGAAGAACAAATCTGTGATCTTGAAAGATGTGTTTACTCAAGGTGATTCTTATTTCAATACGGGCGACTTGGTTCGTGATATCGGTTTCCGCCATGCACAGTTTGTGGATCGTTTAGGCGACACTTTCCGCTGGAAAGGTGAAAACGTTTCTACAACAGAAGTTGAAAACATGGTCTGCGAATATGAAAAGATCGTAGAGGCTGTGGTATACGGCGTGGAAATTCCAAATACCAATGGTCGCGCAGGTATGGCAGCGATCACCTTGGTCGATGGTGCAGAACTCAATGAAACGGATTTAAGCGACATGGTCAATGTGTTTAAGAAATGCTTGCCTTCTTATGCCATTCCCGTCTTTTTACGTGTTCAAGAGAAAGTTGAAACAACTGGGACATTTAAATACCAGAAGAATAAACTCAAAGAAGACTCGTTTAATCCGAGTAAAACGTCTGAACGTTTACTGGTTTTATTACCAGGCGCAAGTAGCTATAGTGATGTAAACACTGAGATCTTTGATAATATTCAAAGCTATCAATACCGTTTCTAGTTTATTTTTTAGCTAAAAAAGAGGAAATCGTGCTTTTTATAAACAATCATGCACATGTTTTTGAATTTCCTCTTGTGTTAGCTGAATAAGTTGCTAGAATACGCAACATCAAAACGAAGACGCATTTAAAACAAATTAGTTTTTCTTGCGAAGCTTGTTGAAATACTTGCTTAGGGTCGTTAGCTCAGCTGGTAGAGCAGCGGACTTTTAATCCGTTGGTCCCGCGTTCGAATCGCGGACGACCCACCATCTAATGTTTTGATACTCCTGAAAAGGATTGATAACCGAAAGTTATCAAGATTTGTAAGACTACGTGATTTGCTTGTCTTGCAATAATTTTAGAGTGTTACTCTAAAATTCTTTCAGGGTCGTTAGCTCAGCTGGTAGAGCAGCGGACTTTTAATCCGTTGGTCCCGCGTTCGAATCGCGGACGACCCACCAAATTCTAAAAAGCCTCATCATTGATGAGGCTTTTTTATTTTCTACTCAATTTCTTTCTAAAAGATGACAACAGTATTTATAAATGAGTTCAAGCATTCTTGCTCAAACTCATCATATGCTTACATTATAAAAATTCTTCCAACACCGAATTTAAAAAAATATGCCCCTGCTCGGTACAGGCAATTCGATTTGTATCTGCAATCAATAATTTTTTCTCACGCAACTGGGTGAGCGTTTGATTTAACGCATTCAATTCAAGTCCAGTACGCTGTGTATAAGTTTCCGCAGCAACACCTTCATTTAAACGCAATGCATTCATCATAAATTCAAAAGGCAACTCCTCTGCTTCGATACGCTTCATTTGCACATGTTCAGCAGGCACTTTAGCTAAATAATCTTTCGGTAATCGGGTCTTCTGAAAACGATAGACGCCATCTGCACGAGTGACCTTACCATGTGCACCTGCACCAATTGCCAAATAATCACCAAACTGCCAATAATTCAAATTATGCACAGAAGGCTTTTCCTTACGCCATGCTGATACTTCATAATTTACATAGCCGCAGGCTTTTAAATAAGCCTCACCCTGTTCCTGAATATGCTCTAGAACTTCATCTTGTGGTAATACAGGTTGGGTTCTAAAAAAAACGGTATTGGGTTCAATGGTAAGCTGATACCAGCTAATATGCGTCGCACCATGCTCAACTGCCAATCTAAGGTCCTTTAAGGCCTGTTCTTGACTTTGTTGGGGTAAGCCATGCATTAAATCAACATTGACTCTCTCAAAGCCTGCTTGACGGGCTTGCTGAATCGCATCAAGCGCATTATTAACCGAATGGATTCGCCCCAAACGCTGTAAATGCTCTGCATCAAAACTCTGTACCCCAATCGACAACCGATTAATCCCTGCGGCAAGATAATCTGCAAATGGATCATGCTCTACCGTACCAGGATTGGCTTCCAGTGTAATTTCACAATCTTCCACGAAATTAAAACGTGCTTTGAGCTGTTCAAATAACCAGACATATCCTTGTGCAGAAATCAGTGAAGGTGTACCACCACCAATAAACACACTGTGAATTGAACGGCCTTGCGCCATTTCAAGCTGAGTCTCAAAGTCAGCCACCAACGCAGCGAGATATTGCTGTTCCAAATCCATCGACAATTGCCCATCAGGCACAGCATGCGAATTAAAGTCACAATAAGGACATTTACGGACACACCAAGGCATATGAATATACAAGGACAGTGGAATATTTGCTGGATTTAACGGACTCAAAATAAAAGCTCAGTGACAGAACTTGATTATTTTAACATGACTCGACGAGGCTCGGTTGCCGCTTCAACCATACACACGACTTATCATCCCCTGTGTATTCAGTTAGACTGAAAGCATAAAGAACAATTAGACCGATAATATGATGAAAATTTCCAGCCAATTGCTACTTATCCTTCCACTGGCTTTAGGAATCGGAATTGCAATGGCTTTCCAAACCGCGATCAACGCGCAACTCAGAGAGAATCTCAATTCCCCACTACAAGCTGCCCTGCTTTCCTTTTTGATTGGTACGCTTATTTTGGCATGTCTGGTTTATTTTCAAGGCGCAACAAAACCCAGTTTAAGTGAACTTTCACAAATTCCATGGTTTCTTTGGTTAGGTGGCTGTCTTGGGGTTTATGCAATCAGTATGAGCATTTATACTGCACCTAAACTCGGATTTTTAACTTTCTCTGGTTTGGTTATTTTCGGACAATTGGTGATTTCGATGTTCATCGATCACTTTGGCTGGTTAGGTACAGACAAAACACCCATTAACTGGCAACGCCTACTGGGTAGTATTGTGATTTTTATTGGTGTGTTACTAACACTACAACGCTAATTCTCCCTCATTTTAATAAGAGTAATTTTTGTGTCCCATGCCACAACCAAGCGATTTGAACTTAAACAACTCTTTCATTTGATGTTTCCGATCCTGATCACACAGTTTGCCCAAGCTGGATTAGGTTTAATCGATACCATTATGGCAGGTCATCTTTCGGCTACCGATCTGGCAGCCATTGCAGTCGGTGTAGGCTTATGGATTCCGATCATGCTGTTATTTGCAGGAATCATGCTGGCTACCACGCCATTGGTGGCTGAAGCGCGTGGCGCCAAAACACCTGAAAAAATTCCAACCATTGCCCGCCAGTCTTTATGGGTTGCCGTGATTCTCGGTATTGTTGCAATGCTAATTCTACATTGTATGCCAATGTTTTTACCGCTATTTGGCGTGCCTGAAAGCTTAATACCGAAAGCAAGCCTGTTCTTACATGCAATTGGTTTTGGTATGCCTGCAGTAATGATGTATGCAGCCTTGCGCAGTTATTCTGAGGCATTAGGACATCCACGCCCAGTGACGGCGATTAGCTTGATTGCCTTGCTGGTGCTGATTCCGCTGAACTTTATATTTATGTATGGCTTTGGGCCAATCCCTGCTTTAGGTAGTGCTGGATGTGGTTTTGCAACGGCAATTTTACAATGGTTAATGTTTATCACCCTTGCCATTTATATTTCAAAAGCGAAAGCCTATAAACAAGCCCCTATTTTCACAAAATGGGAAAAAATCGATCCAATTTGGGTAAAGCGCATTCTAAAGCTTGGCCTACCAATTGGCTTAGCAGTTTTTTTTGAAGTCAGCATTTTCAGTACAGGTGCGATTGTACTCAGTCCTTTAGGTGAAAATGCGATTGCGGCGCATCAAATTGCGATCTCAGTCACCTCACAGCTATTTATGATTCCTCTGTCCTTAGCGATTGCATTGACCATTCGTGTTGGGATGTATTACGGTGAACAAAACTGGCACGCGATGCGTCAGGTTCAGACGGTAGGGTTGATTAGTGCAACGGTTTTTGCGGCTTGTACCATGACGCTAATTGCGCTTGCACGTCCTTATATTGTGGCGATTTATACCACTGATCTGGATGTCATCCCTGTTGCAATGTATTTACTTTGGTTCGCGATGGCTTATCAGTTGATGGATGCTTGGCAAGTCGGTGCCGCAGGTTGCTTACGTGGCATGCAAGATACCCAAGCACCCATGTGGATTACCTTAATGGCCTATTGGATTATTGCGTTCCCGATTGGTTTATATCTTGCCCGTTATACCACTTGGGGAGTCGCTGGCGTTTGGCTCGGCCTGATTATCGGCTTAAGTATTGCCTGTGTTTTACTGATTGGTCGTTTATATTTCAACAATAAACGCTTGATGCAAATGACAAATCCAAAACTGTAAGCAACTTGCTCTGATGAGGCGGCATGAATGCCGCCACGCTTATACTTCACGTACGATCAATTTTAATCGGTCAAAAATAAAATAAATACCAATATAGCTTACATTCAATGACCTTCATCAAAATTGAATCATGCAATTTTTTGATTATTCCATGCTTACATCACTTAACATTTTGTTATAGGCAATTTAAGTTTTGTCGCCTATGATCAAGGTATCACTTTGAAACTAGATCGATCGAGGTCAAGCGCATATGGCAAAGCATGCAAGCTCTCCCAGTAGACGTTTTTTGAAACTGGCTGGCATGACCGCAAGTATTGCCAGTAAAAGTGTTGCCAATTCCATTCGAAATCTCACAGCAGACGAAGAACAAAAAAATGCTGCGCGTAGCAAACTGTTTCAGGACATCGGTTTGCAGATTGCAGACACCTTGGGGGAAATGAAAGGTGCAGTCATGAAAGTTGGGCAAATCGCCTCACAATATAAAGATATTTTCCCACCAGAAGTGGCGAAAGCAATTGCAAAATTACAGCGTCAAGCACCAGCCATGCCCTTTTCAGCCATTCAGCAACAAGTTGAAAAAGAGCTGGGTAAACCGTTAAACCAGATTTTTAGCTCTTTTGAAACAGAGCCTTTTGCTGCCGCCTCAATTGGACAAGTACATCGTGCAGTGCTGCCAGATGGTCAGGCTGTGGTGGTGAAAGTGCAATATCCTGGGGTCGATCAAGCCTGTGAAAGTGACTTAAAACAAGTACGTCTTGCCTTACGCTTAATGGGTGTTTTAAAGATTGATAAAAAATTGCAAGATCAACTGTTTCAGGAAATCCAAGACAGTCTCTCTGCCGAATTAAACTATGAAATCGAAGCACAAAATCTAGAAGTCTTTAAAACCTTCCATGAAAAGCTCGATGATCAAATTATTATCCCCACCGTATATAAAGACTATTCTTCTCGTCGGGTACTAACTCTCAGTCTTGAACAAGGTGAGTCGATTGAAACAGCAAGTACATGGTCGGTTGAAACACGAAATCAAATCGGACGTCGCCTGATTCGTGCCTTAGGGCAGGAAATGTTTTTCTTGAAGCGATTCCATTGTGACCCACATCCAGGCAACTTTGCATTCCGTGAAGATGGCAGCGTGATTATTTATGACTATGGCAGTGTAAAAACCTTATCACCTGAAATCATTCAGCACTTTAAAGCATTGGTGAATGCAGCACGACAAGAAGATATTGCTCAAGTTGAAGATTTACTGGTGGAACTGCATTCGATTGCCGAAAAGCAGAAATTTCCAAGTGAGCTGTATACGCAATGGATTGAAATTCTGTTGCGTCCTCTAAGTACACATTATGATTTTGCCGAAAACTCATCTCATCATGATGGTGTACGTCTGGTCAAACAATCATTGAAATACTGGGATGTGTTTAAACCCTCTCCTGACACGCTCATGGTCAATCGGACCATTTCTGGGCATTACTGGAATCTTATTCACCTCAAGGTGCATGACAATCTCAATGACTTGTTTGAAGAATTAGTGCCAAACTAATACATAAAAATGCCAATCATCTGATTGGCATTTTTATTTCAATCACAATCAATGGTTTAATCAATCAATGGGCTTATACAAAGCGCCATTTTCCATACTTGCTGACCATTATTTACAAATAAGCGCCAGCAAAACTTGAAATAAACAAGATTGACGGCATATATTGTTATGTTATAACATTTCTACAAACAATAGGAGTCATTCAAAATGCGTAAAGGTATTCATCCGACCTATCAACAAGTGCTGTTTCACGATACCAATGCGGATACTTACTTCTTAATTGGCAGTACCCTGCAAAGTAAACAAACTCGTGAGTATCAAGGTAAAGTTTATCCTTACGTGACCCTTGATATTTCAAGTGCATCGCATCCGTTTTATACCGGTGAAGTACGTCAGGCAAGTAATGAAGGACGTGTCGCAAGCTTTAACAAACGCTTTGCACGTTTTAACCGCAATAGTTAATCTTCAGTTAAGTTTCACACACTAGGCTGTAAACATTAGAAGTCTAAGGTTATCTCTCCTCCACTTAGACTTCTTTTTTTATATCTAAATTCCTTAAGCTAGGAATCTGTCGCTACTCGCCCAACGACACCAAATTCAATCGGTGTTTTGACATAAAACAAAGAGATTTCTTTGTCATTCAGATAATTCATTAATTCTGTTGCCTGCTCATCGGTCACTGCAAACTGAATCTGCACAGGTCGATCCGCCAATTCAAAGAAACTGGCGGAATGAAATAAACCATGATGATCAACGCCTCCCAGTCCAGCAAGCACCGTTGCGCCACGCAAATTCATTTGTTTTGCGACAGCCAATAGCCATTCGCTGATCGGCTGACCCTGATAGTTACGATTCTGGGCAGTATAAAACGTAATTAAAAATCCATTCATTACAACTACTCCTCAACTATGCTGCACTGAGCCATTGATGCAGACTCATTCCCAACATAGTAAACAGCAACGACCCCAACACATGAATCAAAATTGCTGCACAGGCATAACCCAACTTACCGCTTTGTAATAAGGCAAGAATCTCGGCAGAAAAGGTCGAAAATGTTGTGAGTGCCCCACAAAAGCCTGTAATCACAAACAGTTTATAATTAGGACTCAGTGAACTTTGAGAAAAATAAGAAATTGCAAAACCAATAATAAAGCCACCGACAAAATTAACCGTGACTGTCCCCAAAGGAATATTGGGGAAAATCGGATTCAGCTTTAGACCTAAGAACCAACGCAACCATGCACCTAATACCGAACCAAGTGCAATTGAAAGTAATGGATAGTACATAGTTTACTCCAAAGACAAGATTGGAGTAGAAGCGACAATAGACATAGAATTATAAATATTGTTCTGAAGATTTTTCATGGGCGAACTCCAAACATGAGAACAGAGCACGCACGAACCTACGCCCCCTGTTCAGGGTAACGTAGGCATCATTAGCCATTATGGCGGTTTGTGACAGGAGGAATGCCATCTCCTTTGTTCTAAAATAACATATTTTTTAATCAACTCAACCCATGTTTTCAACTCGAGTTGAACTGTGTATAAACATAAAGTTATCCACAATTTAGTTCGATGTAGACAAAATCTTTTCCCCAACCACATAGAAGTCTAAGGCAGGTACAACAAAAGCAAAGGCTTCTGCGGTGTCATCTAAGCCAAATTGTTGCAATAATTGCGGAGCTTGCAAGGTACGAATCTTGGTGGCCTGAATCTGCTGAAACTGAAACGGCATTTTGATATCGCCTTGCGACATTCGTGCAGGTTGATCGCCCCATTCTGCCCATGCATGATCTTGGTCTACCAAAAATCGAACAGCTTCCTCCCATGACGGAAATAGCATTTGCCACTTGGTCGGTAATTGTTTCTCTTCCGTGATGTGTACATCACTGATTAAGCAATAATCCTCATCCACTTTAAGTTCAGTATGAATACTCAGCCTTTGCTCATCGAATTGATGTTCAAACAACGAAGCATATTGTGCTGGCATCACATCACTGGCAAGGCGACCACCGATCACATAGAGTGCTTGATCAACAATGACCTGCTCAAAAATCACAGTCTTTGGCTGCGACTCATCCAGATAAAAACGCCAGTTACTTTGCCGAGGTGAAGGCATTAACTTGCGTAGCCAACCGAAAAACTTAAATCCAAAATGATGATGTTGATAGGTTAAAATCGTAAAAATAGTTTTGCCATTTTTTTCCCAGAGCGGTACAGATTGCGGATAGTGCTGACGTACTAGTTCAACATCCACCAGCCACGACAAATACACAATATTGCTGACGCGGCTCTGCAAAGGCATAAACGGCAATATTCGCATCATCAAACGGCGCAATTGTAATAACAATCGGCAACTTAAAATGGGTGCTAGAAATCGAAATAAAGGTTTGGATGGTGGTAATTTAAAATGATGTCGATTCATTATTATTCAATACTTTCATAACCGCTCTGAGCATAAACTGCCAACACTATAACGTCTAGTTCAGAGATCGATCGACTTCTCTTCTACATTTTCAATGTTATGATGCTGCCATTGATTTTATAACCATGGAATTTTAGAAATGGCTCAAAGCTTATTGGCACAACTTAAAGATGGCTCAGCAAAATTTGCAGATGTATTGGCTTTTATCGAAGCACGTTACCAACATACACCAACAGCATTCCAAAATGGTGCGCAATTCAATGCTGCGACTGAAAATCAAGGCAGTGCAAAAGTACTGAGCTTTGCTAAAATTGAAGATTTAAATCAAGCGGATACATTAAGTTTATTTGCAGAACACTATGCGTCTGTGTTGGCCACGCCTGAAGCAACAGACCACCAGAATATTCGTCAGTTTATGCAGAATGGCTGGGATGGAGTAAAATTTGAAGGTGAAGCTTTAACTGCAAAATAAGAAAAAAAGGAGGTATTTAACCTCCTTTTCCCTTCTTTTATTCAATAGAAAGTTATTTTTATTCTGTCATTTTAAGCATTAAAACCACCATCTACATCAATGGCTGCACCAGTAATATAGCGTCCACTTTCCCCCACCAAATGAAGTACCGTTGCGGCGATGTCCTCGCGATGCCCATAAGCGGATAATGCTAAAGTAGCTCGAACTGCATCTGCATGAGCGCCATCAGCAGGATTCATATCGGTATCGGTTGGTCCTGGCTGAACTAGATTGACTGTAATCCCACGCTTGCCTAAATCTCGTGCTACGCCCTTGGTCAAGCCCACTAAAGCTGCTTTGCTGGCTGCATATAAACTAATACCTTCACGACCAACCCTTGAAGCAAGACAGCTCCCAATCGAGACAATACGCCCACCATCAGGTAAATATTTGCTTGCCTGCATCGTCGCTGCAAACACTGCACGTAAATTGACGGACATGGTCTGGTCATAATCATCAAGTGTGAGCTGATCAATATGTCCGGTCAGAAAATTACCCGCGTTATTGACCAGAATATCCAATCGTCCAAGTCTGCTCACAGTTGTATCCACCGCAGCGATAACCTGTGTTGCATCAATGGCATCCGCTGCAATTACTTCGGCACGTTGACCTAATGCCTGAATCTGCTCTGCAACTGCCTGTGCCTGCTCCTTTGATCGACTGTAAGTGATCGCCACATCTGCGCCCTGTGCAGCTAACAGCCGAGCAATAGCAGCACCGATACCGCGACTTCCACCTGTAACCAGTGCAACTTTTCCTGTGAGTGTCTTATTCATTATGAAAATTCCTGTTTTAGGATGAAACGGGGATCCAGCGGTCTACAAGCTCATCTCTATTCATCCACAAGCACCGAAAGCAACAATGAGATTGAAAGACCTAATTCTCCACCAATATATGTATCGATCGATATAAATGTAAGCCTCTGCACAAACCTTGTCAACGACTTTTGTATCGACTAGTATATATATCAATAAAAGAGGAGTTCCAAATGGCGCAAATGGGCCGCCCACGTACCTTTGATCGTGATGAAGCCATCCAACAGGCAATGATCCTGTTTTGGGAATATGGTTATGATTCGACGTCCTTGTCACTACTTAAATCAAACATTGGAGGCGGCATTACTGCACCGAGCTTCTATGCGGCCTTTGGCTCAAAGGAAGCACTATTCCACGAAGTGGTCGAGCATTACCTTGACACACATGGTCAAGTCATTTCCAGTCTTTGGGATGAAAACCTTAGACCACGAGAAGCCATCGAACTCGCATTACGCCGCTCTGCAAAGATGCAAACTGAGCTTAATCACCCGAAAGGATGTCTCTTGGTATTGTCCGCAGGTGCCTGCTCCCCCGAAAATGAACGTATTCAAAAATTTCTCAGCAAGCAACGTGCAAAAACTCGCGAAAAGTTCCAACAATGTATACAACGTGCTGTGGATACACTTAACCTTCCAGCCGATACAGTAGTTTGTGCTTATGCTGCCAGCTTGCATAGTTTTCTACTCGGATTATCAATGCAAGCTCGCGATGGCGTGTCGGGTACTGTACTCAATCATGCAGTAACAGAGCTTATGCGTGATTGGGATGCACGTACTGCATCCATAAAATGATGAACGTGGTCTCCGATTTAAACTGCAAAATAATAAAAAAGGAGGTATTTAACCTCCTTTTTTATGCTCATCTGTTGATGAAACGACGGGTCTGGCAAGTGTACGCAAATCTGTCGTTAAACTATAAAAATCGCCCCCCATTTTCCCGACACTATCGAGTTGTTGCTGATCAATCATCTGTCCGTCCCAAAGTTGATCATCGACATAAATCGATTTCACATCCAGCAAAGCCACTGTGCCACCTGATGGAAGCGTACTCAGTTGAAGGACTTCTCTTAACTGACATTCATAGCGAATAGGTGCTTGTTTAACGGATAAAACTGCAACTGAATGGCTTGATTCAGACTCAATCTCGGCAAATTCAAATTCACTTTGCTCTGGGGGCAATAAAGCACAAGATAAATTCATCTTTTCCAGCAATTGTGAATTTACGATATGCACTACGCACTCTTGAGTATCAATCAAATTACGAATGGTGTCTTTATCCTGACCATTTCGTGGGTTGACTTGGGAATACCATAAAATGGGCGGGTTACAGCTGGCGACATTAAAAAATGAATAGGGTGCAATATTTGCCACACCATCCGCAGAGAGCGTGCTAATCCATGCAATCGGTCGCGGTGAAATACCACCGACCAAGAGTCGATAGATATCATTTGGCTCTAAATCAGAGGTCTCAAAAATCATCGTAAAAATAGATCCGATTTAAGGACGTTCAGCATATTGAGGCAAATCATCCGCAATGCAATCCCACTCTGCTTTAGAGGCAGCAAAAATATGCATACTTGGCTTTTGCTGTAATGGTGTATCTAAGGTCCCTATTCTTAAACGATAAAGCTCAGGCTGGGCATCGCGCGAACTGATTAAAGGGGAACCACATTCGCCACAGAACCAGCGATACACGCCTGAAGCAGCAAACTTTTTAACAAGCTCTTCACCTTTTACAATTTTAAAAGCGGTATTGCTAATCGGCGCATTGGTTGCATACGCAGTGCCATTGGCCTTACGGCAACGTTGACAATGACATTGTATAATCTCACCAATTTCGCCATCGATCTCATAATGAATCCCATCACATAAACAACTGCCACGATACACGGGTGAAGCTTGAGACATTGCGAATTCCTTGGATGAATTTTCCACTAAAAATATAGGCTAGATCTCATCACCATGCAAATTACAAATGGTATTTCATCAGAACATTTTGATTTACTCAGACAATCATGCAAAAAAGTGGTTTAGCTAAACGCTTTGATTTAATACTTTTTGGGCCTGTGCATGATCGATATCCTTTTCCCAATGCGCGATTGCAACTGTTGCCACACAATTCCCGATCAAGTTGGTACATGCACGTACAATTCCAATGAACCAATCCACTGACAACAATAAAACCAAACCAATGGTTGGAAGACTCGGAATGACCGATAAAGTTGCCGCCAAAATAACCAATGCTGAGCCAGGAATACCATGTGCACCTTTTGAGGTCACTAAAGAAACCAATAAAATTGCGAGTAGATCATGCATGGATAAATCAATATTGCAGGCTTGCGCAATAAATATGACCCCAAGGGTTAGATAGATAGAAAATCCATCAAGATTAAAAGAATAACCTGTAGGAATAACCAAGCCTACCGTTGAATCCTGAATCCCCAGATTTTTCAACTTTTTCATGATCTGTGGCAATACAGAATCAGATGATGCCGTTCCCAATACGATGGACAGCTCTGCTTTAAAATAATTGAGAAACTTGAATATATTTAATCCTGCAACTTTAAGAATGCCACCTAAAACAATCAGCACAAATAGAAGACAAGTCACATAAAATAATAAGACTAAATAGCCGAGTTGGACCAGCGAATCTATTCCAAATTTTGCGGTGGTATAAGCAACCGAACCCAATACACCAATTGGAGCGAGACGAATAATCAAAGCCATCATTTTAAAAAAGACTTCAGAAAATGCTTCAATTGCCTTGCAAACCAGTTCTGCTAAATGTTTTGGAATCAGTAATAACGCGACACCAAATAAAATCGCAATCAGTAAAACTTGTAAAATATCCCCTCTGGTAAAAGCATCTACAAATGTTTTAGGAATAAGATGGAGTAAAAAATCTGATCCCGAACTGATACTATGTGCACGTTCGGTATAAACATTTAAATCCTTGCCATCTAGCTTCGTGATGTCAATATTCATACCAACACCAGGTTTGAATATATAGGCGATCACAATCCCTAAAATCAGTGCAATACTGGTCACAACTTCAAAATATAGAATTGTTTTTGCGCCAACCTTTCCCATTTTTTTAATGTCATTTGCGCCATACAGCCCAAGCACAACCACACAGAAAACAATAGGCGCAATCAACATCTTGATCAACGCAATAAAGCCATCCCCTAATGGTTTTAAAGCCAAAGAAAAATCGTGAAAGCAGATTCCAATAACAATACCGAAAATTAATGCAAAAACAACTTGAGCAAATAGGCTGGACTTGAACTTTCGCAACATTGAACATTCATCAACAAAAAGATAAATATCAACACTGCAAGAAACTCGCCAATAGATAGAAATAGAGTTATTTAGAACATGAAAAATACATGAAATTTAATCAATGCTTTTAAAAACATCATCTTGTAGAGCTACGGTCTAACAGTTGATGTACACCTTCTCCAGCTGCACGCCCAGTTGCGAAACAGGCTGTCAATAAATAGCCACCTGTCGGTGCATCCCAGTCCAGCATTTCACCACAGCAAAACACATAAGGATGAGATTGCAATTGCAGTTGTGGAGATAACACCTCTTGCTTCACCCCGCCCGCACAGCTAATTGCTTCTTCGATTGGACGGAAGCCATCTAAAGAAATACTGAGATGCTTGATCTGCAGAGCTATTTGCTTGGCATCTGACCATAAGCTTTTATCGACAATTTCCCGAAGCAGATTAATTTTAACCTGATCCAACCCTGCTTTACGCCAAAGATTGGTGAGAGACTGCTTTTTATTGCCCTGTAGTTTGTTTTCTAACTGTTCAACGCTGATATCTGGAAGCAAATCCAGATGCAATTGTAGTGGTTGCTGTTGGGCAAGCTGCATTCTCAGATCACGACCCAATTTATAAATCACACCACTCTCAAAACCATAGTGAGTAATAATAATATCGCCATGTGTTTGTTGTTCAGGCCATACCCAAGCATTGACGCGCTTCAGCGGCTGTCCAAAACATTCCTGCATAAATGGTGACCATGTTTTCAGGACACCAGCATTACTGGCTTGAAATGGCTCAATTTCATGCTTTGGTAGCCACTGCTGCCATGCCCCATCACTCCCCAATTGCGGCCATGATACCGCACCACAGGCCAACACAATCGCATCATAAGTTTCACTAAATTGCTGAGTCTGATTCTCTATGATGAGTTGATTGTTGGATAAATCCACACAACGATGACGATAATGAAATTTTACGCCATCATTCATCAATCGCTTTAACCAAGCACGGAGTAACGGTGCTGCTTTCATTTCTACAGGGAAGACGCGTCCTGAACTGCCGACATAGGACTCAATCCCCAACCCCTGCATCCAGTCCTGAATCCATTGCGCATCCCATTGTTTAACCCAAGGTGCTAACCATTCCGCCTGATCATAACGCTGGATAAAAGCTTCAACAGGTTCAGCATGTGAAATATTCAGCCCCGTCTTGCCGGCCATTAAAAACTTACGTGCAGCCGAAGGTTTCTGCTCAAACACTTCTATTTCATAATCGTATTGGCTGAGTACTTCAGCAGCCATCAAACCCGCTGGACCCGCACCAATAATGGCAACACGCTTAGGCATCGCGATGCTCTGGGGCATTTTGACCTTGTAACGGCGCAAAATCATCAAAACGGGTTGAGTAATCTTCTGACTTGCGAATGATCAGCTGCTGACAAAGCTCACCACGTTCTAAATATTTGATTTCAAAATGGGTTCGGGCAGAATCTGCTGCAATGTTTTGTTTTTCGTAAGGTAATTTCCATACTTCAATTAATTGTTGTTCCGCTTCATCAATATATTCAGGAATATTACTCGCCAAAGTAATTGTGCCATTCGGTTGAAGGCGTGAAAGAAGAAATTCGAAAAATGGCATATTCAGCCAGCGCTGCGCTGGATTATGCGGTTCTGGATTAGGGTAGAGAATAAAAAATTGTTGTACTTGTGCCGGGAATAACGCATGCACCACCCAAGGCAAGGCATCGGCATGAATCGGATTTAGATATTCACGTGGTTCTAATTGATGCTGTTTTTGCATCGCCACAAATTTTTCTTTGGTTCGCTCAATTGCATACAACGTGGTTTGCGGGTTTTGCCCTGTAAACAGCAAAGCATGTTTGCCTTTTCCCGCCCCAATTTCAACGCAAATCGGCGTATTGGGAATGGCAACAAAATCACGAGGCGCTTGCATACGTTGCGCTTGAAATTGACGAATCGACATAATCTCATCAAACTATCTAGAAATCGGCACAAGTCTAACAACTCACCTTACTTTTGCCTAATCTATTTGCTCTATGTTTTAGGAATTTTCTATGCCACGTACATTCCCCTGCCCACGTTGTGGTGAAACCAGTACTTGGGAAGCGAATGCGTTTCGTCCGTTCTGTTCAGAACGTTGTAAGATGATCGATCTTGGTGCCTGGGCCAGTGATGAATACAAACTGCCAACACAAGATGCACCACAGGCAGACCAGAAACGCAATGAAGATGATTATGAAGACTAATCATCTTCATTTTTCAAAAAAATTAAATTTAACTCCACTTAGATTCATTTTAATAAAAATTTACATATTTTAGATGTGTGATTTACATCACAGTAATTTACTTTTTGATGACCCTGTGCAAATCTTAAGCTAGACATTGTATTGAATAAAAATAGCAAATAACACGACAACTTATCGCTCACACTGATCCAGCTTTACTCAAAATTTTATAGGGATCAGTTTGTTTAATAAAAATATTTAGACTTACTAGGATGTAATAATGAATCAGTATATTCCCTATCAACTGAAGGTTTTGGTCAACCAAATTGATCCTAACTTAGATGCCAATTGGCAGACTCATTTACAGGCACTTTTTGCCACATGCTCCCATGAAGACTGCGAATATATCTGCCAACAAATATTGCAACTGAAAAAAATCCATTGGAATCGAAAAGAGAATAGCTTTTGTTATTTGGCCAAACATGACATCCATCTACTGGCAGAAAAAATTCAAGATGCACCCATGAAAGTATTGGTCAGAACCATTGCCAACTCTTTAGAAAAATTAAAACAATACAATGATATCTATGAAATTTCTGATTATTTAGAAAATATGCTCAGCCAAATCCATCGTATCAATACCGAAGATGACTTTGATCTAGAAGCGCAAAAAAAGCAGGTGTTAAAAGAATTTATTTATGCTGCTGCACAAATTATCTTGGCAAAAGAACGAATTCAACTCCCCAACAATCAACGCAATATCAATACGGATATTATTAAGACATTTATTAGTGAAGTATTTTTAAAACAACAATTACTCAAATATTCTTTTAACATCGTTCGTTCGCATCAACTGCGAGAAGAAAAGCCTCATATTCTTAAATATTTTTTATATAAGCAGCAGAAATCTCGACAGCTGGATATCGTGAAAACCTCTCGATATATTTTTGCGCTCTCACCAAGTAAGGAAGGATTAACAAATACCTTTTCAATTCGGCGATTTTTACAAGAAGAACAATTTGAAGCCTGCGAGAACGTTTATTTTAATGCTGCCATTTTAGATTTAGACCAGATCGAAAACGAGTCATTGCATCAACAATTCCAATGGCAAGTGAGTCACATCATTACCATTGATAAACAGGTCAACCAATATGTTTCTGATGTTGTTCGCCAAATCGAACTCTACGCCAATAAAACTCTGATTCCATTTTTGATGGAACCTCTCAATCCTCAGGGGGTTTTTATTGAAAAGTTGGTTGAACAGCGACTCATTGATTTTGAACAAAAGTTATGTCGCAATATTCTTGAGCCAGTCGCAGATGCCTTAAAACATGCTGTTCATCATAGTGATGAATGCAGCTATCTGTATCTGAGTGTCAAACAAACGCTAGACGATCTGATCAGCCATTTTGTTGAGTTTCACTCGCAGCCTTCGATCATCTTCAATAAACAGGTCAATCTATTCATCGCTCGACTTAAATCTTATGCCACCTTGTTACAAAAACGGCATGCAGATGTATTTACTGTTTTTTCTTATGAGGAATGGAAAAAGCACCATGCAGAAGCATTAGAACCGACCAATATTCTTAAAGATATCAGTATCAGTTGCTTACAAGAATATAAAGATGCATTTTCAGAATTAAAAGAAAATCAACGACAACTAAAACAAAGTGCGTCATTTCTGAGTAAACTGCTAAACAAGCCTCAGAAAATTAAAGATAATATTATCAAGTTAAAAGAAAAAACCTCACAAATCAAAAGACATGCGCATCAGGAAATTATTCGCATTCAACGCCGCTTTCCTTCTCTGATTGTGTATTTAGAATTTGAATCACTTATCTCGATCAACCATAAAGAACGCCATTATGCTTTCCCGACTGGGGACAATGGTATTACAAGATTACCCATTCTGATTCAGATCCCCGAAGACAAAGCCTCTTTTGATTTACAAACAATTTGTAATAGTCTGAATTTTGATGTGAATCTTGCCAATCAAAAATGGCTGGAAACGATTTGAACAGCAAGCTTCTGTATAAATTCCAATCTTTATACAGAAGCTGAAACCAAAGATTAACCTGCTTTGCTTGCAACAAATGGATTAAATTGCTTTTCATAACCAATGGTACTCATTGGTCCATGCCCTGAAATAAATTGCGTTGCATCAGGCAAACTAAAGCATTCACGTTGAATCGAGTCTAATAACTGTTGATGATTACCTTTTGGAAAGTCTGTACGCCCAATCGAACCTTTAAACAGTACATCGCCAGTCCATAGCAAGCCATGTTTAGCGTTATAAAACATCACATGACCTGGGGTATGCCCAGGTGCAAAACGGACTTCAAACTCATCATCACCGAGCTTTAATACTTCGCCACCTTCAAGCCATTGATCAACTTTTACAGGTTGTGGGATCGGAAAACCATAACGTGCCGAGACTTCCTGAATCATATCCAACCAAAATTGATCTTCTTTATGTGGGCCAATCACAGGAATCTTCCACGCTTCAGCCAACTCACCGACTGCGCCTGCATGATCAAGATGCCCATGGGTCAACCACAGTGCCTTGACCTTTAAACCCAAGGTTTCCACTTCTTTTTTTAGTACAGCCGCATCACCGCCTGCATCAATCAAAATCGCTTCTTTGCTTTCACTGTCCCACAAAATTGAGCAGTTTTGGGCAAATGCAGTAACAGGGACAATTTTGACTTGTAACATAGAAACCTCTGGCGAAATAAAGCGTCGATTTAACGATGGGCTAAGGTATGAGTGAGTGCATCAAGATTAGCCTGAACCAGACTGGCAAGCAAATCTATATGTGATTGATCTGCATTCAAGGCAGCAATATAGGCATAATCTCCACCGCCTGCGTGCTGGAAAATCTCTTTATTCTGTATCGCCAACTCTTCCAGCGTTTCCAAACAATCGGCTGAAAATGCAGGACTAATCACCTGCACAGACTGAACCTTTTGCTCACCCCATTGCTGTAACACCTGATCCGTATAGGGCTTGACCCACTCTTGCTTACCAAAACGTGACTGGAAGCTGATCGCCCATTCATGTTCTTGCAGATGTAAAGCCTCTGCAACTAGGCGGGCGGTCATTCGACAACGATCCGCATAAGGATCACCTTTATCAGCATAAGGCTGAGGAATACCGTGGAACGACATGAGTAATTTTTCAGGTTTCCCATGCTGCAATTGATAGTTTAATACGCTATCTACCAACGCCTGAATAAATAGAGGATGCTGATAATAATCCTTAATCAGGGTAATCCCAGGTAAATGACGCTGCTGTGGAATCCATTTGGCAAAGGCATCATATAAAGGTGCAGTTGAGGTCGCAGAATATTGTGGGAACAAGGGTAATAAAATGACATGCTCTTGTGGTGTTTGCGCCAGTTGATCAAGCACATCATGAATACTGGGTTGACCATAGGTCATTGCAGGGACAACGGTAAGATCAAACTGATGATTTTCTTCTTGTAAACGCTGCTTAATCAGCAGTGTTTGCTCCAATACAATTTCACGCATGGGTGAGTCATTTGACCAAACCGAAGCATAAGCTTCAGCCACACGTTTTGGACGAAAGGTTAGGACAAATAAATGTAAGATGATCCACCAAAGTAACTTGGGAATCTCAATCACACGCGTATCTGACAAAAATTGCTTTAGAAAGCGTCGTACTGCTGGCACAGTGGCTGCATCTGGTGTTCCAAGATTGGCCAGAATCACAGTCACTTTTGGTTTTTGTGTCACTAACATAGACCGTATCCGCTTTTCATTGAGTTCATCCAATTACTTTAGCAGTTTTAGGGCTTTTTTCTAAATTGGATTAATGCATGGTTTTAAATTGAAAAACCCGATTGCTATCCAAGACATTACTTTCCAGCAGTTTCTGCCCTTTAGAAGTCAGTTGCCACAACATACGTTGCCGGTCATCCCGCCCAGCTGGCACAATCCATTCATTTTGACGCATTTGTAACTTGATCTCATGCAAAGCACGAATATTCACCTGTGCTCGCGACACCGCATGCGCTCGAGGCATTTCTTTACGCGCGTCGTCCAAACCTGTTTCATTCAAATATTCATTCATTCTTTTGGAAAAATATTCTTCAGGTGTAGGTATCACAAATGCTGTACCTAAAACGTTTAACAATTGTGCCCAAGTCATTTTACGATGCGGTTTAACTTCCTTGAAGTTACCATCTTGATAGGCATGCATACGATATTCAAATGAATAGAGTTCATGCATGGAGACTTTGGGTACATTGGTCAGCGGATCTGCTTCACGATTACCCAACTCGGTTTCAAGCTGCTTCACTTTGGCACGCAATGCATCAATTTCATCACGTAATACCTGTGTGTTTTGTGGACGTACCCAACCCACGACAGGATAACGCTCTAGCATCTGCGGCATACTGGAACGCACGGCCAACTCTAAATCTCTGAGCGTGCGATAACAGAATACTTGGTCAACTTCATGTTGAAGTTGCTTCCTAAATTCTTTAAATTTTTCTTTTAATTCAGATTTATGATCATGTAGTTTTACATCACGCGATTCTGGTTCTTCATGCATAAACACAATCACAGGCTTCTGTTTGGTCATCGCATAAATATATTCCAGATGCATATAGCCCACGCCTGAAACCGATTGTTCACCGTATTGGCTGCCCAAGAGAATCACTACATAATCACAATCATCAATTTGACGACGTGCAATTGATGTACTTAAAGGTGTCCGTTGTTCTAAACCCCAAGACAGGAATCCCATTCCCACAAGAGTTTGTGCCAAAACCGCTCGCTCTGGCTGCATTTCATTGCCAGAGGTAGAAATAAAGACTTGATAACGAGTATCTTGCATAGGCTAAGCCCCAATTCATTTATCAATAATATCAAGTATGCATCTTGATTTTTATTAACAGCTATTCCCCAATAAAATATATAAAACTGGCTCGATTTTAGGTATGAGAAACACCTAGATCGTCCAAATTTCTAACTTTCCATGTTAATTGTTCTGGTATTAGGTGCTGAAGGACTGGTTGCAGTGCAACAGCATTGTTACCACTGACATAACATTCAATACGGGTAATGTTATGACGCAATTTGTCACATAATAACCCATTTTTAATTAAAATATAGGTAGTTTGTCGTGCAACTGCTTGTCCAGAATCAATTAATTTTAATTTTTCTGCAAAAATCTGATGAATCGCTTGTTTTAGAAATGGATAGTGGGTACATCCCAACACTAAATAATCAGCACGCTGCTCAACCACAGGTTGTAGTATCTGTTGCAAGACATTTAAACACGCTGGACTCATTTCCTGACCAGCTTCTACAAATGGAACCAATTCTAAATTCGTGACTGTTAAAACATTAACACCAGCAGGCTCCGCAAATTTAGAGATGACATCTTTGATCAACTGACCGCGAAAGGTTGCAGGTGTCGCCAGTACCGCTACAACTTTTGACTGGGTTTGAATCACTGCGGGTTTCAATGCAGGCACTAAGCCAACAATTGGAAATCGCTCACCATAGTGCTCTCGCAAATAATCCAGGCTAAATGCCGAAGCGGTATTGCACGCCACAACCGCAATTTTGCAGCCTTGACGATATAGCCATTCAATCGCCTGAGCTGTGAGTTGGCGGATTTCCTGATCGCTACGTGCCCCATACGGGACATGTGCCGTATCGGCATAATAGATAATCTGCTCATTGGGCAAATGTCGAGCAATCTCTTGCGCAACCGATAGTCCACCCACCCCTGAATCAAAAACACCAATAGGCGCATCTGATGATGCATGCGGCATAGGATTGAGTAAAAGAGGCATCGATTGAACAGCTGTCATACACACTTAGGCATTGGTTTATTCTCTCTTTTAAGCTTAAACCTCAGGTGCTCAAATGCAAGACCAAATCACCACTTTTTAGTGTTAAAACCGTCTCGCCTTGCGCATTTTCAGACAAGCTGCCGTAGTTTACAAGATGATAAAAACTCTGGCGCTGGATCAAGGCATTCATCCCAAAACGAACATGCACATAAGGTCTTAACTCACCGTCATATTCACGCATAAAAATGGGATGTTGCTCATCGACAATCACCACATCCTGATTGATCGTGGTCAGTTGTAAATAGGTTTTACCCTCAATTTCCACCTGATCTGCCTGATTAATCAACAAAGGCTCATCTTCGACTTCAATTTCAATCTGTTCAACGGGGGTTTTGAGATAGAATTTGCCATCTTCTTTCCATAGCACTTTGCTAAACAGGTCAAGCAGTGCTTGTCGCTTGACCAATTGACCTTCGTGCCACCATTCACCATTGGCTTTTATGCGTAGATCCATTTTGCCGCAATGCTTCGGATGCCACTGGTCTAATGGGGGAATTGACCTTTTGTGACTTTGCTGTACATCTTTTATGTATTGTGCAATGTCCATTAAGTTTTTATCATCAGAAAACATGATTTTTCCCTGATTTTCTAAAGGGTTTTGTGGAGAATCATTTTCATTTATCATAGTTTATGCCTTGATGACGAGAAAATATGACCGCTCAGCCAATTGGCGAGACCAAGGTTTAAAACTATACTAGCCCAAACGTTTGCGAGCACATACTATCATTTGTGTTCGGCAATTCAGAACACTCATGGCAGCACCGAATCGCAATATTACGGTTGCCACCCTTAAAAATATGAGGAGTCCTACATGGAACACATCGAACGTGAAGCGATGGAGTTTGACGTAGTGATCGTTGGCGCAGGACCTTCGGGTTTATCTGCTGCGATTAAAATTCGTCAATTAGCGATTGAAAACAACCTACCTGATCTTTCTGTATGTGTTGTTGAAAAAGGCTCTGAAGTAGGTGCGCATATCCTTTCTGGTGCTGTACTTGAACCACGTGCCATGAACGAATTATTTCCGAACTGGAAAGAAGAAGGTGCGCCACTGAATGTCCCTGTAACGGGCGACGAAACATATTTCTTACTGTCTGATAGCAAAGCACAAAAAATGCCGCATTGGATGGTGCCTAAATCAATGCACAACGATGGAAACTATGTGGTTTCCCTTGGTAACGTTGTTCGTTGGTTAGGTCAAAAAGCTGAGGAACTGGAAGTTTCAATCTTCCCGGGCTTTGCTGCTGCTGAAGTACTTTATCATGAAGATGGTACGGTAAAAGGTATCCAAACTGGTGATATGGGGATTGGCAAAAATGGTGAGCCAACACACAACTTCACGCCAGGTTATGAGCTGCATGCCAAATATACATTATTTGCTGAAGGCTGCCGCGGTCACCTTGGTAAGCGCCTGATTGCTAAATACAATCTAGATAAAAATGCTGATCCGCAACATTACGGTATCGGAATCAAAGAACTTTGGGAAATCGACCCTGCAAAACACAAACCAGGTTTAGTGATGCATGGTGCAGGTTGGCCTTTGTCTGAAACAGGTTCTACTGGTGGCTGGTGGTTATATCACGCAGAAAACAACCAAGTGACCATGGGTATGATCGTGGATTTATCGTATGAAAATCCACACATGTACCCATTTATGGAAATGCAACGTTGGAAAACACACCCAACCATCAAACAATTCCTTGAAGGCGGCAAACGTATTTCTTACGGCGCACGTGCGGTTGTGAAAGGTGGCTTCAATGCTTTACCTAAACTCACCTTCCCAGGCGGTTGTTTGATTGGTGATGATGCTGGTTTCTTGAACTTCTCAAAAATCAAAGGCTCACACACCGCAATGAAATCAGGTATGTTGTGTGGTGAAGCAGTCTTTGAAGCAATTGCTGCAGGCGTTGCAAAAGGCGGTGATCTTGCGATTGCACGTGTGCTTGAAGGCGAAGACCACTTTGACAAAGAGCTCACTGCTTATACCGATAAATATAACAATTCTTGGTTAAAAGAAGAGTTATATAGCTCGCGCAACTTTGGTCCAGCAATGCACAAATTTGGTCAATGGATTGGTGGTGCATTCAACTTTATCGATCAAAACATCTTTAAAGTGCCATTCACTTTGCATGATCTTAAGCAAGACTTTGCGGTACTTAAAACTGTAGATGCTTCAACGTTTAAGCCGAACTATCCGAAACCTGATGGCAAGCTGACCTTTGACCGTTTATCTTCTGTATTCGTATCAAATACCGTACATGAAGAAAATCAGCCAGCACACTTAAAGTTGACTGATCCATCTATTCCAGTTGATGTAAACCTACCAAAATGGGATGAGCCTGCTCAACGCTACTGTCCTGCTGGTGTTTATGAAATCATGGAAAATGATGATGGTTCGAAACGCTTCCAGATTAACGCAGCAAACTGCGTACACTGTAAGACTTGTGATATTAAAGACCCTTCACAAAACATCACTTGGGTAACACCAGAAGGTGGTGGTGGTCCGAACTATCCGAATATGTAATTCCTTGCGAAGCTTTAGTCGCTTCTCATATCCAAACATGTAATTCAAAATAAAAGAATCCGAGTTTAGACTCGGATTCTTTTATGCTTTCGTTTTATTTGGCTAAAAGGACAGTTAACCCTTCTGCACTAAATAACGATATTCAGTATTACTGTTTTCATCCTGACTTTCTTCTTTCAATACCAATTCATGGCCAAGATGCATACAAAATTTTGGAATATCCCATGATGTTGAAGGGTCTGTGGCCAATACCTCAACAATATCGCCAGACTTGGCTTTGCGAATGGCTTGATGCAACATCATCACAGGCTCAGGGCAACGTAAACCTCGCGTATTGATTTGAACAGCAGGAAGTTTTGGTTGTTCAGACATCATAAAACTCAAATATTCGAATTTTCACATTTTAGCATAAACTGCTGATATGAAAATCATCATCAGCTTTTTGAAAAACTGTACGTTTTTTACATAGTATTATTGATGCATATCCGCTTTATCTTCGGTATGATGAAAATCATCTAATTGATATAGAGAGTCTTTAGGAAAGATCATGGTCGAGGAATCCAGTCCGTCGTGGGGTATGCGTGGCTTAAGAAAATGGTTAGGTACCGCACCTGAAACCCGCGATGAATTACTCAAGTTAGTTCAAGACTCACGTCGCTTTTTAGAGCCAGATACTGTTGCTATGCTTGAGGGTGTTCTCGATCTGCCAGCAACAAAGATTCGAGAAGTCATGACGCCGCGTACAGCGATTATCAGCTTACAGGAAGATGATCAATTACTTGATATTCTGCATGTGCTGATTGATTCAGCACATTCGCGCTTCCCAGTATTCTCTGCGGATCAAACGGATAATGTCGTTGGTATCTTATTAGCGAAAGATCTCTTACCTTTTTTAACTGAACGCAATACTAAAGTTGATATTCGTTCACTGATGCGTCAGCCTGTATTTGTACCTGAAAGTGCACGTTCAGACCAAGTATTACGCATGTTAAAAAATACCCAGACCCATATTGCAATTGTCATCGATGAATATGGTTCGACTTCTGGTTTAGTCACACTTGAAGACATTCTGGAAGAGATTGTCGGTGAAATCGAAGATGAACACGATATCGCAGATGAAGAAGCCTTATATATCGTGCCAGATAATGACCCGACCACAGCCAATACCTGGATTGTGCAGGCACTTACACCAATCGAACACTTCAACACAATTTTAGATGCAGATTTTTCTGACGATGAAGTTGAAACTATGGGCGGTTTACTGCTGCAAGAGATTGGTTTAGTGAGCGATTTACAAGGTCAAACCATTGAGCTTGGCGATTGGCAATTTACCATTATTGAAGCAGATGCACGCACTATTCATCTGATTCGAGCTGTCCGTCAATGAGAACCTATTTTGAAAAGCTGTTAAATTCGTCTCAACCGCAGAAACAGCTTCCTTTTATTTTTCCACTATTGATTGCACTCATTTCGGGTGCAATCTTTAGTTTGGCTTTAGCCCCATATTATTTCTGGTGGCTTGCGATTTTATCGCCTGCATTATTGTATGCAGTATTACGCCAACGTAGCCCTCGACAAGCTTTTGCACTCGGTTGGGCCTATGGTTTTGGTTTATGGTTTGTCGGCGCATTTTGGTTGTACACCTCGATCCATACCTACGGGGATACCAATGCCTTTTTAAGCATTTTGATGATTGTCTTTATGGCAGCCGCAATGGGCTTATTTACGGCTTTTCAGACATGGCTGTATCGTCGCTTCTTCCCAGAAACACCATTAACTTTCGCCCCACTCTGGGTGTTATTTGAATGGGCAAAAACTTGGGTATTTACAGGTTTTCCATGGTTGTTTGCAGGTTATGCCTTCACTGAACGCTTACTCGATGGCTATGCGCCTTTATTTGGCGTCTATGCTGTTTCTTTCGTGGTGATTGTACTGGCCTGTGCCTTGGTCGAAATTTTAAATCGTCGCTGGTTTTGGGCAATTCCTTCAGCACTCTTGGTACTAGGTGCTTGGGGGGCTGGATTTATTCAATTTGTGCAACCTAAAGCCGCTAAACCACTCAGTGTTTCACTCATTCAAGGTAATATTCCACAAGACTTGAAATGGTTAACCGAATATCAAATTAAAACCTTAGAAATTTATGCCAACCTCACTCGTGCTGAATGGGGCCGTGATCTAATTGTCTGGCCTGAATCCTCAATTCCGATGTTCCAAACGGATATTCCAGAGTTTTTGGATGCTATGGCTGCGCAAGCGAAAAAAACAGATACCGCTTGGGTCACAGGGATTCCTTACTGGGACCTACCTAAATCACAGCAAGCTGGCGAGCCGCTGTATTACAACAGTATTATGGCTTCAGGTAGTGATTCACAAGGCTTGTATAAAAAACAACGTTTAGTGCCATTTGGTGAATATATTCCATTGTCAGGGATGCTGAAATGGGTACTTCCTGCGATGCAGAATGATGTCAGCATGAGTGGCTTTTCTCGTGGTGAAGCCAATCAAAAACCGCTGACGGTAAAAGGTCATGCACTGGCAGCCGCCATTTGCTATGAAGTGGCTTATCCAAACCTGACCCGTCGTAATGCGTCTAATAGTGACTTTTTAATTACAGTATCGAATGATGCGTGGTTTACAAGGACGGCTGGACCTTGGCAACATTTACAAATGGTACAGATGCGTGCCAAAGAAAATGGTCGCTGGTTTATTCGTGCCACCAATACAGGGGTAACTGCATTTATCGATCACAATGGTCATATCGTCAAACAAGCGCCAATGGATCAAGAGGTCGTGTTGCGTGGCGATTTACCAGCTATGCAAGGGCAAACGCTATACAATCGTTTAAGCGATTACCCAATCCTGATTTTCTCACTATTATTGTTAGTTATGGGATGGATCTATCGTCCACGTAAAGTTGATATCACTTTCAAATCCCGTCGATAAACTAAAATAACTTTGTGCCTCCAGAGATCTCAAATTCTGGGGCACAAAGGACAACCTACCCAAAAACCAATGACTCAATCTTTCACTGAACTTACGGTATCTGCTTCTCTTCCCTACTTAAATAATTACTAGTAAGAACAAAGGCCTATAGTGTTAAGGAAATACCCTCTTTCTGATTTGTAATTTCAAATATTTGTGTTAGATTAACTCTGCTGATCAAAAAAAGCCGTAAACGTTTACGTCAATCAACGTGCCCAACATATCTCCAACAAGACTTGGAACAATTTTAATCAAGATATTTATATCTTTGATAAGGCATTGGCTTTTGTTGGTTTACGGAGTAAAAATGCAAAATTCTCAATCTTCTTCTTTCCGTTTTCAAAAGATTCCAAATCGTTACGCCTCAGTTGTTTTACCTTTCTTCCTATCAATCATCATGACGTTTATCGTGTCATGTATTAGTACATTACGCAGTATTGGCTTTGAACAATTTTCTGTTCATACATGGATGTCAGCCTGGGGGATTTCTTGGATCATTGCTTTTCCAGTCCTGCTTTTGGTATTACCTATAGTCCGAAAAATCACTATGCTGATTGTTCAGCCCACTTAAATTAGACAAATAAAAAACGTAGATCTCATATCTACGTTTTTGGCCTTAGACAGTCTAAAATATTTATATTGCTATAAAAAACTGCATAGTTAAATAAGCAACCAAGCTAGATAAAAATAACATTGGAATATAGCGATAAGCACTAAACAGCAGCTGTTCATATTTTGAAATCAGCTCTTTATTACTCCAAACTGTAGTTTTTAAAGCACTCAAAAAGCACAAGACAAACCATGCACTGAACATGCTTAATGCAAAGAAACCAATCATAATCTGGCTACTTCCCTCAGTGGTTTGCCATAATGTCAAAGCACCTTCACTAATGGGTAATAAAGTTAAAATGAGCAATACAGATTTAAGCATTGCCCAATGAAACTGATTCAGTTCATCCAACATAAAGAATGCTTTCATCTGATTTCTCCACATCTTATTGTTTCAATGGCTTGAATTTATTATGCAAAGCTTTGATCTAAAGAAATAGTCTATTTTTCTGCATAATTTCTTTTTCTTGTAACTATCAAATATGGGAATAATTCTTATTATAACTCTCACATATTTAATGTTTTATTCTTCTTATATTTTTCAAACAGTTATATTATTTTATTTAATTAAGAAATATTATCACTTCACTTTCTATTTATTTAATTCAGAAGTGAAGTGATATTTTATTCTACATTATGGCTGATAATAAATATCGGCATCATTGCCTTCGCCACCTTCTTTACCATCCGCACCAAACGAATATAAATCAAATGAACGACCTTCACGGCCTGGAATGACATACTGTAAATCATTTTCCCAACTGTCTTTTGGATAGCCGCCTTTGACATAACCACCTGGTAACCAGTTTTTCGCAGAAGCAGGTTGATTTACCAATGCATCTAAGCCGCCATCTTGCATCGATGGGTAACGACCATTATCTAATTTATATTGATCTAAAGCCCCCGCGACACCTTTTAAGGTAATACTGGTGGTATCCACTTTAGCCTTTTCACCACGACCCATGACGTTTGGAACGATCAGTGCAGCCAAAACACCTAGAATTACAATAACAACCATCACTTCTATTAACGTGAAGCCAGATTGCTTCACATACATTTTTTGATTCTTCATTTTCATCTCTTACATGTCACTCATTAGATCATATTGTTCATATTAATAATTGGCAACATTACCGCAATCACAATCACCAATACAATTGCTGCCATAAAAATCAGCATCAAGGGTTCAAGTAGCGCCAGTAAAGTTGAAATAAAGGTGGTCACTTCACGATCTTGCATGGTCGACGCCCGATCTAACATCCGATCCAGTTCACCTGAGGCTTCACCACTTCGAATCATTTGTACCATCATCGGGGGAAAATAACCGCAACGTTCCAATTGTGTTGCCAAATTACCACCTTCTGTTACACGCTCCATTGCCACTTCAATTGCATCACGAATCACCCAGTTATTACTGACTTCAGCGCCGATACGTAGAGCTTCAACCAAAGGCACCCCAGAACGCGTTAAAATGGACAGAGTACTGGCAAAACGTGCAGCATTTATACCACGTGAAAGTTTACCAAATAGTGGCAATCTGAGCGTTAATCGGTCAAATGCATAATGCCCTGCATTGGTTCTTAAAAATCGGGTAAATAGAATCATGGCAATAAAGGCAAGAATCAGCATGCCAACCCAAGTATGCCGAATAAAGGCGCTGGCTTTCATCAATGCGACCGTGATCCAAGGCAATGCTTCTTTGCTTTGTTCAAAGGTTTTGACGATTTCAGGCACGACATAAGTCATCAACCCCATCACAATCCCGAAAGACATCAGCATCAGCACAATCGGATAGATCATTGCGCCCTGAATCTTTTTCTGCATGGCAAAACGATTTTCGGTGTAATCAGACAGTTGATCTAGAATCAGATCTAGATGTCCTGAACGTTCCCCGGCTGCTACCGTTGCAATATATAGCTCAGGAAACCGACCTGATTGCTGCATACTTTTTGCCAGTGAATGTCCTTCAAGAACCTTGGAACGCACGGCGATCAATAAATTTTGGACATGTGATTTTTCACTTTGTTTACTGACTGCACGCAAGGCTTCTTCCAATGGAATACCTGCGGCAACTAAAACGGAAAGCTGACGGGTCATCAATGCTAAGTCATAAGCACTAAAGCTTTTTTTAAACCATGATCGCTGTTGCTGTTTGTCTTTTTGTTCAACGGCATCAACCGCAATCGGTGTCCATGCTTTATCGCGTAACTGTTGGCGAATTTGACGTGCAGAATCCCCTTCAAGCACACCTTTATGTTGCTTTCCAGAGGCATCAAGAGCGGTAAATTGATAAGCAGGCATGGTTCTGTTCTAATTGTCCCAAAATGTTGTTGTTGCTATTGCATCCGTGTTTGCAATGAAATACATGAGTTTCACAAGAAATTCATCGACATAACACTCCGCACTTTAGCATAATTCCATGACATGCAGTCATGCCTTGTATAAGTTGTTTTAGTCAATAACACAACCTAAAGGCTGAAGTGTCAATCGCCCCTTATATGAATGAAGCCTATATGTCGTCCCAAAATTCTAACGCTATTTTGTACCGTATTCGAGTTGCGATACCCGTTTATGTGTATGACACGTTTGACTATACGGTCAGTGCTGAGCAATACGCTCAAGCTCAAATCGGTGCACGTGTCGCGATTTCTTTTGGTCGGCAAAATCTTGTTGGGATCATTACGGAGAAAGTTGATCCTAACGAAGCGTTTACAGGGCAATTCAAACTTAAGGCCATCACAGAATTACTCGATCAGGAATCGATTCTAGACCAACAAGTTTTAACTTTGTTGACATGGTCTGCCCAATATTATCAATTTCCGATTGGTGAGGTGATGCAAAGTGCCCTGCCAACGTTATTAAGACAAGGGCGTGCCTTAGATATTCTGTTTCATTTATGGAAAATCACAGCACATGATGATCCAGCATCGTTATTAAAACGATCTCAAAAACAATATGATGCCTATCAAGTTCTAAAACTTCATCCGCACGGTACCACCGAGAATGTTTTAAATCTCAGCGGTGTAGAAACCTCAACCCTGAAAGCTCTAGAAAAAAAAGGCTTGGTTGAGTGCTGTCTGGAACCACATGATTTCACCCCGACACCCGTACAATTGGCACAAGTCCCATTAACACCCAATGATGATCAGAAAAAAGCGATTCAACAGATTCTCAAAGCACAGTATCACTATCAAGCTTTTTTACTCGATGGTTTGACTGGCAGCGGTAAAACCGAAGTCTATTTGCAAGTGATGCATGAGGTGTTAAAGCAGGGCAAACAAGTTTTGGTATTGGTGCCTGAAATTGGCTTGACACCTCAAACTGTAGCGCGATTTAAGTCACGCTTTCATTGTGATGTTGCCTTGCTCCATTCAGGTTTAAATGACTCAAAACGCTTACAAGCTTGGCAACATGCCCAAACAGGTAAGGCTTCAATTATTATTGGTACACGCTCTGCGATCTATACGCCGCTGCCTCATCTGGGTTTAATTATTCTGGATGAAGAACATGACCTTTCCTATAAACAACAAGAAGGCTTTCGTTACCATACCCGTGATGTCGCCTTATACCGTGGACATTTACAAAACTGCCCTGTGATTCTCGGTTCAGCTACCCCGAGTATCGATAGTTATCATCTGGTTGAATCAGGCAAGTTGCATCTGCTTGAACTGAATCAACGAGCAGGTGTCGCGGTACTCCCCAAAATGCATGTGGTTGATTTAAAGGTCGCAAAAAAGAAGCATGGTCTGAGTCAGACCTTAATTGAACAAATCAAACATACCTTAGAGCGTAAAGAGCAGGTCTTGATCTTTCTAAATCGACGTGGCTATGCACCGATTTTGATGTGTGAAAGCTGCGGCTGGCAAGCCAATTGCCCACATTGTGATGCGCACTTTACCCTACACTCACAGCCTTACCATTATTTGCATTGTCACCATTGCGGTACCATCAATCGTCTACCTGATCATTGCCCTGCATGCCAAAAACAAAGCTTAAAAACCATTGGCGCAGGAACAGCAAAGCTTGAAGAACATTTACAAGAGCTCTTCCCTCACCATGAAGTCATTCGGGTCGATCGTGACAGTACCAGCCGAGTCGGTAGCTGGCAGAAGATTTATGATCGCATTCAGCAAAATAAACCCAATATTTTGCTAGGTACACAAATGCTGGCCAAAGGTCATCATTTTCCGCATGTCACTCTTGTTGCTATTTTAGATATTGATGCAGGCTTACTGAGTGTTGACCCGCGCGCGCCCGAACGTACAGCACAACTGATTGTACAAGTTGCTGGTCGTGCTGGTCGCGGTGAGCATAAAGGCAGTGTCTATTTACAAAGTCTGCGCCCTGATCATCCGATGCTGACCACTTTAATTGAGCATGACTACCGTACTGTCGCCAAACAAATCCTGGCTGATCGTAAGATTGCTCTACTTCCACCTTATCGCTATGCAGTACTGGTTCGAGTCGAATCTAAAGATCGAGATTATAGCCAACAATTCTTAGCAGATATTGCGCAACAATTACGAACAATGGCTGGGGATTTAGTTGATATTTGGGGACCAATTCCTGCACCGATGGAACGTAAAGCTGGTCGTTATCGCGCGCATATGGTGATTTTGTCTACTGATCGCGCCAAACTGCATTTTTATTTGCGTCAATGGTGGCAACACGTCGTACACTTGCCTCGTCAACATCTACTGAGGCTATCCATTGATGTGGATCCACAGGAATTTAGTTAGAAGCTCAGTCTAAGCTTGTTCAGGTTATCGAATATTTCCCAATATCATCTTTTCAGATCATATTTTTATAGACAACTCATTTGAGTTAGTCTAGACAAAATAGAAAAAATTGAGGCATTCAATGTCTTTACTACTACCGATTATTTTTGTACTGGCTGCGACTTTAATTTTTGTCCCACTCGCAAAACGCTATGCCGCCAATACTGTATTGGGTTATCTGATCGCAGGACTTCTACTCGGCTCCAATGTCTCAGGCCTGATTGAAGATCCACAACTGATCAACAAAATACTCGATTTGGGGATGATTGCGGTCATGTTCTTTGTCGGTTTCGCTTTTCGACCACAACAACTTTGGCTCGAGCGCAGAGGCATCCTTAAAAATAGTGGATCACAACTCGCAGTCATTACCTTTGTTTTGATCGGAGCATGTTTTTTATTGTTCAATCAGCTACTGACAAGCATAATTCTCGGTTTTGCCTTAGCACTATCCGCAGTCGCCTTACCGCAACAACTGCTACAAAAGAAACAACAACTCAATCAAAAATTGGGACAAGCAACCTTAGCCACTTTACAATTTCAGTCCTTCATTGCGGTCATTTTGATCGTGCTGTTTCCTTTACTTGAAGATACTGCTTCTACTCGACATGGTATTGCTTATTTTGCCGCCATTATCGCCACCATTTCAGGTTTATTTTTAGCAAGCCGTTATTTGGTCCGACCTGCTTTTCGTTTCTTGGCACGTAAAAACAGTATCCAGCTTATTCCTGTATTGAGTTTATTGATCGTTCTCTCGGTGATTCTGATCATGGATATTCTCAATATCCATATTTTGATTGCCGCATTTCTCGCAGGACTGCTCCTTGCAGAGACAGAATTTAAAACAGAGATTGAGCGTGTTGTAGAACCTTTTAAAGATACTGCGATCGGGCTATTTTTCCTTGCGATTGGCTTAGAACTCTCGCTACACGCTTTAAGCCAATCTCCGCTCTTGATTCTAGGTTCAATCTTTGGACTAGTCTTGATCAAGGCTGGGGTGATTGCCGCAATCAGTTATTATCAGCAACGGCATGCTAAACGAAGTGCATTATTTGCAATCATTTTGGCGCAAAGTGGTGAACTCAGTTTTATTCTACTCAAGCTTGCAGAAAGTGAAGATTTACTGGCAAAAGAGATTTTAGCACCAGCCTTGCTGATTGTATGTGGATCAATGCTGCTGACTCCTGTGCTGTATTGGTTATTGGATTCAAAAATTTTGCCAAGCTTGCAGAAACAAGTCTCGAGACCGGTTGACGAGGTTCCTCAACACCCGATTCTCATTTTGGGTTTTGGTCGTTTTGGACAAGTGGTTGCACGTGTTCTACACGCGCAAGGCAAACAATTCAGTGTGATTGACAGCAATCAACCCGATGCTGATTTTATTGAACAATATGGACATCGTTTCTTGGATGCTGATGTTACCCAAATCGAGAACTTACGCGCTGCAGGTATTGAATATTGCAAATTACTAATTCTTGCCATCGATGATGTTGAAGACAGCATGAATCTGGCACGCCACCTGCGTTTGAACTATCCAGATTTAACCTTATTTGTTCGCGCCCGAGATCGCCATCATGCACATTTACTCAATGATTTAGGAGTACAACATATTTGGCGTGAAACTCATGCATCATCGTTAAATATGGCGCAACAGGCCTTGATTGAAACGGGTCTTTCAATTGAACAAGCACATCACCAGATTGAACAATTTAAGCAGGAAGATGAGCTGCTCTTGATCCAGCAGCATTGGGCTCATGAACAACAGGATGTGATAGAAAGCTATCCAAATGCGATTGCTGAACTTGAGTATTTGTTTGAAAACACAAAAACTTTAAGATCAGATCGCCTGAGCAATGATCAAAACACACAAAGTGATGCAAATTCACTCAATGAAACATCTTGAGTTTTGGCAAACTGACACCATTATTGACTGCATAACCATGCACCTTTTTATAAAGCCTGAAGTGCTTTACAAGGCAAAGCGTTGCTTTGTTTTCCCCTTAGGGGGTACTGGAGAAAAATATGTCTGATTTACGCCAACGCTTTTTTATCGAAGACTGCCCTGTTCGCGGTGAAGTAGTACATTTAGAAGAAGCGCTTCAAACTATTTTGGCGCAACGTGAATATATGCCTGCGGTACAAAGCCTGTTAGGTGAAATGCTCAGTGCAACAGCCTTACTTGCCAGTACACTTAAAATTCATGGCCGTATTAGCTTACAGATTCAAGCAAATGGAACCTTTAAATGGGCCATGGCTGAGTGTAACCATTTAGGTGAAGTTCGTGCTTTGGCAGATTACGAAGAAGATCCACGTTTCGTTGAAGGTAGCGATAGCCGTACTGTGCTTGCAGCGTTAACCAACCCTGTTCTATTTATCAACATTGAACCTGAACACGGCGAACGCTATCAAGGTATCGTACCACTTGATCAACCGACCTTGGCAGGGTGCTTGACGCAATATTATGATTTGTCTGCGCAGATCCCGACGCATATTGTATTGGCGACCAACAACCAACGTTCAGGCGGCCTATTGATTCAGCTCCTTCCTCGTAATGACGAAGAAGAACAAAAGTTGGTTGATGAAGATCTATGGCCACGTTTAACCATGCTCACTGAAACGCTTAAACCTGAAGAACTGACGGATCTATCAGCCAATGAAATTCTCTATCGTTTGTATAACGAAGAGGAAGTGCGTTTGCCTGAAGTGGAACAGTTAAAGTTTGGTTGTACCTGTTCGAAAGAACGTTGTGCCAATGCATTAATTCAAATCGGTGCACATGCTGTACATGAAACTTTAGAAGCACAGAATCCCATCCAGATGGATTGCCAATTCTGTAACACACGCTATGAATTTACTGCTGAAGAAGCATTGGCGTTATTTGGTGAACATTTAAGTTAATTTACCTAATGTTCAAAAAATAAAAAGAGACGGGCTTCCGTCTTTTTTTATTTTGTATTAAGGTCTACTCGATAAAACAATTTTCAAATCTCCCAAGAACATAGACCTTAATTTTGCCTTATGAATTCCTTCGAATATTTCCTGTTTATCATCAGTGTGGTTGTGCTGATCGCCACCCCTGGACCTGTGATGATTTTGGTGGCCAGTGCTGGCCTTAAGGGTGGCTATAAAAAAGCACTAGAGACAATTTTTGGTACTAACTTCGCTTCTTTAATCCTGATTTTTATTTCAGTACTGATTCTTAAAGGCTTTCTCACGATTGATGAAAATTATCTGAAAGCCATTCGTGTATTAGGTTGTCTCTATATTGCCTATCTCGGTTATAGCATTATTAAAGAAGTGCTTCAGGCACCGCACCCCGCAGCGATTCAAGCGGTATCTGCACAAAATGGTGGATTCAAGAAAGGTTTTCTGGTGGGGATTTCAAACCCCAAAGATATTATTTTCTTCTCGGCTTTTTTCCCGCAGTTTATTAATATCTCACCGAATATCAATTTCAGTTTAAGTTTGCTTACAGTAACCTGGATTATCTTGGATTTCCTCACACTGTCTTTGGTCTATCTGTTTTTCCGCAACCTCTCTCAAAGTAGTCTCTATCCCAAAATTCTGGGGCTATGTGGTGCTCTACTTATATTGATTGCAGTTTATGGTCTGGTTGAAACCTTTATCTAAATGACAAATCGAACATCAATGCCAGCTCATCCCCATTGAGCTTTTAGCCAAACAGAACAAGTCTTATACAATCGAATCCATTGAAATCTCTTGGATTCGTTCCATAATGAACCAAACACATCATTATATTTATTATAGATCATGGCAAAAAATTATTATGAAGAGCTCGGTGTTTCCAGAGATGCCGCAGCAGATGAAATCAAAAAAGCCTATCGAAAGCTGGCGCGTAAATATCACCCTGACATTAGCAAAGAAGCAGATGCTGAAGCCAAAATGCAGGCAATTAATGTCGCCTATGACACCCTAAGCGATAGCACCAAGAAAGCAGAATATGATCAAATGCTGGATCATCCACAAGGGTTTTCCAATTTTGGACAAGGCAATCAAAGTGGTTTTGATGGTTCACAATTCTATCGCCAGAGTTCAGGCGATAGTGCTGACTTTAGTGGTTTTGAAGACTTATTTGGACGCTTTGGCTCAGGCTTTGGGGGCGGGCAACAACGCTCTCAACGTCAACAGCGTAGCTATCGTGGCGAAGATCAACACGCCAGCATTCAAATCGATTTAGATATTGCCTATCATGGCTCAACTCAGCAGATCACCTTACAGATTCCAACCTATAACGTCTATGGTGAGCCTGAAGTCCAACGTAAGACCTTAGAAGTTAAAATTCCAAAAGGAATGAAGGAAGGCCAACAAATTCGCTTAAATGGCCAAGGTCAGAGTGGTGTTAACGGTGGCGAAAATGGTGATCTGTACATTGAGATCCAATATAAAGATAGCGACCGCATTCGTGTCGAAGGTGCCGATATCTATCAAACCATTGATGTCAGCCCTTGGGAAGCAGGTTTAGGACAAAGTATTGAGGTGCGTACGCCTGCTGGACAACTTAAAGTCAACTTGCCAAAAAACGCAAAAAATGGCCAGCAACTGCGTTTAAAAGATAAAGGGATACCAAGCAAGACTGCAGGGCATTTATACCTGATTCTTAATATTGTTTTACCGCCAGCGCACAGTGAACAAGAGCAACAGGCTTATCAACAATTTGCCGATGCCTTTGCTGCATTTCAACCGCGTGCCTCATAAGGAGTAAGATCATGACAACCATTCAATACAAAGAAATTCAATATGACGGTCATTACCAAGTTGAAATCATTGATGAACAATTGGCACTTGATCTTGAACACTTTGCAGAAGCATGTGGCCAAAGTACCGACTGGGTATTGAAACTGATTGATTATGATATTTTGCAGATCACTGTTGATCCGCAAAGCTATCAGTTTATTGGTGAAGATGTAAGCCGTGCTCGACGTGCGTATCGCCTGCAACGTGACTTTGATGCCAGTTTATCTGCTGTAGCCGTCATGTTGGATTTAATCGATGAAGTGCAACAACTCCGTAAACAACTGAAACATTTTCATTAAGCCATTTTTAGGATGACCAAACTATTTCAGCTTGGTCATTTTCTCGACTTCTTTCAGTGTTTGCTTGATCGGTTCATAGTCCAAGAACCACAACAAATTAAAATTACGTTGCCGATGCTGCTGTGCCAGCAAATCAATTACACTGCGTTCACCACGCCCAACCAAATGCTGTCGATAAAAGTAATACAGCAAGAATATTGTGCTCATCAGCATCACACCCAGCATAATCCAGAAACCGACAGGTGATTTCAGTCCTGGAATAAACTCAAAGTTCATGCCATACACCCCTGTCAGCAATGTCAGCGGTGCAAAGACTGCCGTAATAATGGCTAAGATGCGCATGTTTTCATTGGTTTGATTGGCGATCGCAGAGAAGTGTAAATCGATAGCTGATTGAATCGCATTTCTTAAGCGTAGCGTATGCTTCTGTACTCGCTCGACATGGCTCATCAGATCATTCAGACGCACCAACAAGATGTCCTGAGCCTTATGTTTATGCTCACCGACGACATGATGATAATTATCGACCAACTCATCTCTAAACTCTTGTAAAGTCTCAATTTGCTCCTCACACAAGTTTTCAATTTGCTGGAAAGCCATATCTTCATGAAACAATTGATGCCACTGCTTAAAACGACGATTGCCCTGTAACAATTGCTGCTGCCAATATTCAACCCGACGCGTTAAAGGATTACGCAAATTTAAATAGCCATCAATCATACTATTGAGCAACCGCAAGCATAAATCAGCGGGTGTGCTCGGTAATTTACGTGGTTTATTCTGCTCCGCGATCGGTCGTCCCATAATCATTTGGATACGTTGGATATAGCTTTCTACCGCCTTATTCCCTTGTTCTCTAACACTCACGAGAACTGTTGGCGTTAAGATAAAACTCATGGGCGTTGTCGCAAGACCAAAAATACTTTCATGTGCTTCTAGAACGTTCTCACTTTCAAGAATCTGGTCATCTGGACTAATTAACTTGCGGAACACCAAGAGGTCATATTCTTCAACCGTATCAAACGCACAAGGATGCTCAATATTGAGTAAATCCCGCATGTGAAATTCATTCAATACCAGTCCAGTACAGTCATAAATTTTTTTCTGCCAAGACTCGGTATGATTCACCATATCCTGTCTTAGACTATCCACCCACATAAATTCAAGCGTATGTTCTGCTTGTTGTTCAGTACTAATAAAAATTGTATTTTCACTGTTATGGCGATAGAAATAATAAAGCTGCATAGGACAATAGAAATTTGAATAGCTATGAAAGAAATGCTGCCACGAAGCTGCATAAAAAGCTATGTATATTACAGAGCAAGAACATCATCAAATAAAAAAAGCCTCACATGGAGGCTTTTTAACAATATCAGTAATTAAGCGTCTTTCTTGACAATGCCATGCTTTAAAGCATTGTCTAATTGCTCTTTATCTAAAGCATTATCCCATTTTGCCACTACGATCGTTGCACACGCATTGCCCACCAAATTGGTTAATGCACGGCATTCTGACATGAAGCGATCAATACCGAGAATCAACGCCATACCGGCAACAGGAATCGCTGGAACCACTGAAAGGGTTGCAGCCAAAGTAATAAAGCCTGCACCTGTAATGCCTGCAGCACCTTTAGAGCTGAGCATGGCAACCAAAAGAATCGTAATCTGTTGCGTTAAAGTCAGTTCAATATTACAAGCCTGTGCAATAAATAATGCTGCTAAGGTCATGTAAATATTAGTACCATCAAGGTTAAATGAATAACCTGTTGGAATCACCAGACCCACAACGGATTTTTCACAACCAGCCTTTTCCATTTTTGCCATCAACGAGGGTAATGCCGCTTCGGATGAACTCGTTCCTAGCACTAACCACAGCTCATCTTTGATATAGCGAATCAGATCAATAATCGAGAAGCCGTTGTAACGTGCGACTGCACCTAAAATAATAATGACGAAGAGTAACGCAGTAATATAGAAGGTTGCGATCAGCAGCATTAAATTACCAATCGAGCTAATTCCATAAGCACCAATGGTAAACGCCATCGCACCGAATGCACCAATCGGCGCAAACTTCATCAACATACCGACTAAATTAAATACTGGCGTAGTGAGTTGCTGTAAGAAATCAGTGATTGGACGACCTAAATCACCTGATTTCGCCAAAGCCAAACCGAATAGCACTGCGACAAAGAGCACCTGAAGAATTTGACCTGATACAAATGGGCTTACCAAAGTATCTGGAATAATATTCATCAAGAAGCCAGTAATTGTAGACTCATGCGCTTTTGCCGCATATTCGTCTACTTTAGTACTGTGCAAGGTGCTTGGATCAATATTGAGACCATGACCAGGCTCAATCACGTTTCCGACAATCAGACCGACAATCAAAGCCAAAGTTGAGAAGGTTAGGAAGTAGATCATCGCCTTCCCTGTTACTCGACCAACACTGCCGAGATTTTTCATCCCAGCAATACCCGTCACAACAGTCAGGAAAATCACAGGGGCAATAATCATTTTCACCAATTTAATGAAAGCTTCGCCCAAGGGTTTTAAGCTCTCACCAAATTCAGGAAAGAAATGACCGAGCAATATCCCTGCAACAATTGCGAAGATCACTTGCACATATAGAATTTGATAAAATTTGGGTTTCTTTGGCGGCTGTTGGTCATCTTGACCTGTGGCTACATGATCGACGTGCATGCGCGATATTCCTTCATATTGAGATGACAAATAGACTTCCGACTGTCTATCTAAAACCTTATAAACACAGGTAGGAGCGGAAAGTGGGAGAATTCTACGTTAATTGTGTGGACTGCAATTAAAGTATTAGACTAATGTCTAATATAAAGAAAATTTATGTTTATAGTTTTGGATTTTTATAGCTATAACAATCATTCATTTAATAAAAAAGCGCATTGTTTAAACAATGCGCTTTTTTAGATTTAGATATTGGTTTAATTAAGCTTGTTCAATATCTTTCATCGTTAATTTGATACGACCGCGGTTGTCAACATCCGCAACCTGTACTTTGATGTCCTGACCTTCTTTCAATACGTCAGTCACATTCGCAATACGTTCATTCGAAATTTGTGAAATGTGAAGCAAGCCGTCAGTACCTGGCATGATATTTACAAATGCACCGAATTCAACGATACGAATGACTTTACCTGCATAAATCGTACCTGGTTCAACTTCAGCAGTAAGTGCTTGGATTTTTGCAATCGCAGCTTTAGCAGCCGCTTTAGTTTCACCAAATACACGTACTGTACCGTTATCTTCGATATCAATCGCAGCTTTAGTTTCTTCAGTAATCGCACGAATGGTTGCACCACCCTTACCAATCACGTCACGAATCTTGTCTGGATTGATGTTGATTACTTCAAAAGTCGGTGCATTTGCACTGATTTCCGCGCGAGCACGTGAAATGACTTTGTTCATTTCATTGAGGATATGCATACGACCAGCAAATGCTTGGTTTAATGCAACTTCCATGATTTCTTCAGTAATACCTTCAATTTTGATATCCATTTGAAGTGCAGTAATACCGTTTGCAGAACCTGCGACTTTAAAGTCCATATCACCAAGATGATCTTCGTCACCCAAGATATCTGAAAGTACTGCGAAACGCTCGCCTTCTTTAACCAAGCCCATTGCGATACCCGCAACTGGTGCTTTCAATGGAACACCTGCATCCATCAATGATAATGACGCACCACATACAGACGCCATTGAAGATGAACCATTCGATTCAGTAATGTCAGATACGATACGAATCACGTACGGGAAGCGGTCAGCTGCAGGAAGAACAGCTTGAACACCACGACGTGCCAAACGACCGTGACCAATTTCACGACGCTTAGGACCAGATTCACGACCTGTTTCACCTACAGAATATGCAGGGAAGTTATAGTGCAACATGAAGTTGTCAGTTTTCGTACCAGAAAGCGTATCAACCATCAACGCATCACGAGTATTACCCAAAGTCGTTGTAACTAAGGCCTGAGTTTCACCACGAGTAAATAATGCAGAACCGTGTGCACGATCTAATACACCCACTTGTACATCGATCCCACGAACAGTTTTCGTGTCACGGCCATCAATACGTGGCTTACCTGACAAGATGTTGTCACGTACTGTACGGTATTTAAGATCTTCAAATAATTCGTTTACTTCATCAGCAATACCCGTTTCGTCATTTTCAGGAACGAATTGAGCAACTGCTTCTGCATAAAGTGCATCAAGTGCTGCATAACGGTCTTGTTTCACCGCAATGGTATATGCTTCTGAAATTTTCGCTTCGAAAGCCGCTTTTAATTGCTCAAGAAGTGCTTCGTTTTTGCTTGGAGCAACCCAAGTTGATTCAACTGCACCCGCAGCAGCAGCAAATTCTTTAATCGCTTGAACTGCAATTTGCATTTCGTCATGACCGAAAAGTACAGCGCCAAGCATTTGATCTTCTGAAAGTTCTTTCGCTTCAGATTCAACCATAAGCACAGCTGATTCTGTACCAGCAACGACAAGGTCAAGATCAGATTGAGCAAGTTGTTCAAAGTTCGGGTTAAGAACATACTCACCATTGATTAAACCAACACGTGCACCAGCAATTGGACCACGGAACGGCGTACCCGCAATTGACAATGCAGCTGAAGCACCGAGCATCGCAGCGATATCAGCGTCCATCGTTTTGTCAGAAGACACAACTGTTGCTGTGACTTGGATTTCGTTGAAATAACCTTCTGGGAACAACGGGCGAATTGGACGGTCAATCAGACGTGAAATTAAAGTTTCAGCTTCAGAAGCACGACCTTCACGCTTACCATAACCACCCGGGATACGACCCGCAGCATATTGTTTTTCTTGATAGTTAACTGTTAACGGGAAGAAGTCCTGGCCCGCTTTTGCTTTTGGTTGTGCAACAACTGCAACAAGGACAGTCACACCACCCATAGTGACTAAAACTGTATTTGCTTGACGCGCAACACGACCCGTTTCTAAAACAACTTGGTGTTGACCAAATTGGAATTCTTTACGAATGATATTAAACATTGACATGTATTGTATTTTCCTACTTTTTTTCTAGTGAGACCCCTAAGGTTTGGCATTCAGACCACAACTGCTGTGTAGATAAATGACAAAGCTTAGAAGCCATCACACTAGACTAAATTTTAAAAAAGTTAAACGCAAAGAAGGAGCGAACAAGCGCCCCTTCTAAAAATCACCTAAGGTAAATTAGGTGAAACTCTCTTTTCAGCAATAAAGCATAACAACATGCGAAATAGCGAAAACAAAGTAAAATCGAATTAACGACGTAAACCTAATGCGCCGATCAAAGCAACATAACGACCGTGATCTTTACCATTTAAATAGTCAAGTAATTTACGACGTTGGTTAACCATACGAATCAAACCACGACGGCTGTGATGGTCGTGTTTGTGCTCTTTAAAGTGACCTTGCAAATCATTGATTTGAGCACTTAATAAAGCAACTTGTACTTCAGGTGAACCAGTGTCGTTTTCAGCACGAGCAAATTTAGCGATGATCTCTGCGCGATCAGTGTTAGTTAAAGCCATTCGATTTCTCCGAGATGCTTACAAAAATAAAATGATAATGATCAGTTGTTACCAACCGACTGCCGTGCATCACTACAGCAAGTCGCCTATTTTAAGTGATCTATCGTTATATTGCAAAAATGTTTTAAGTTCACTGGCAATTCGGCAGCTGACAGCCTTGTACAAAATAGGCACACTAGCCTGATTCTGTTTTCAATTTATGACAGAGAAGAAAGAAAACGAAAATATTGCGAGGGAATCGTGAAAATCTTATCAACTAATACCTGTTATGTGCCACATGACTTAAAACAAGTGATTCACAGCAAAGATGAAGTCTCTGCGGAATTGGGTGGCATGAGTGAAACTCAGGTCCAAAAGATTTGGCACAGTGTTGAAGGGCTGTATAAAACGGGGAATTATCCACTTATTACTTTATGTTTACGTCGTCAGGGAAAAATTCTTTTAAACCGCAGTATTGGCTATGCGCAAGGAAATTCCGCAGAAGGCTTAGCGACTGATGCCAAGATTGGAACGCCAGATACGCCTGTCTGTCTGTTTTCAGCCTCTAAGATGGTGACTGCCATGTTGATCCATATGTTGGATGAACGTGGAGAGCTTAATTTACTTGATCCAATCAGCTACTACATTCCTGAATATGGTGTGAATGGTAAACGTCGTGCCACGATTTTTCATTTGCTTTCCCATCGTGGAGGCATTCCTCGCATTGACACGGAAGTCACACCAGAGCTTTTATTTAATCAAGAAGATATCTTAAAACTACTCTACGCTGCGAAACCTGTTTCTCCGTCAGGAACACACCTTGCTTACCATGCCGTCACTGCGGGTTATATTCTGGGTGAAATCGTTCAGCGTGTAACTGGTCAAAGCGTTCGCGAGTTTTTGGCTGAGCATATTGAAAAGCCCATGGGCTTAAACTATTTCAACTATGGGTTAAAACCTGAATATCGTGCTGATGTGGCTTTAAACTATGCCACTGGGATTCATCCAAGCTTAGGTACAGACCATTATCTCAATCATGTACTCGGTGGTGGCTTACAACTTGCAGTCGATGTCACCAATGATACCCGTTTCATGGATACCATTTGTCCTGCTGGAAATATTTACACCAGTGCTGAACAAGTCGGCCGCTTTTTTGAAATGTTGCTCAGCGGCGGCGAATACCAAGGCAAACAGATCATGAGTGCCAAGACCGTCTTCCGTTCTACCCTACCAACGTCAGGTCTTAGCCTAGATCGAACGCTATTGGCTCCAATGCGCTATGCACTGGGACCAATGCTGGGTAGTAATCCCGTAGGATTATTTGGCCCTATGACAGGACAGGCGTTCGGACATATCGGCTTCTCAAATATTCTATGTTGGGCAGATCCAGAGCGTGATATCAGTGTATCGCTCTTGACCACAGGGAAGTCTGTGGTCGGTACTCATTTACCTGCTTTAGCAAAAACACTTTATCAAATCTCGACCAACTGCCCGAAAATACCCAAGAATCAACGTCGCTCGTTGTTTGCAACAGATCGTACAGAAGCAGATTTGGTCTAAGACCTCTATACCTAAATCACACGCATAAAAAAGCCCAAGTTAAACTTGGGCTTTTGCGCTTGAAACTTTTCATTATTATTCTATTTTGTTATTTTTTATTGTTTTCTCCTACACCATTCAAACCCTCTGAATGTTCACACACATCCTTTTCTTTATTGTTCTTTATCTTGCTTTTCCCACTCTCTATACCGACTATTCTGTCAGATTCAATTATGGAGAAAAATAGCATTTATCTTATCTCTGTGTACGAAAAAACGTACAAGTCTGTATAACATTTAACTTAATAATAATAAAAAATTGTCAGACAATAAGATTTATATTTCTTCCTTTTATTTGAATCCAAGAGCAAGCAGAAAGACACTGACAATAAACAATAGATGAATATTCACGCATTAAAAAATACGATACTGAGTCAATGAATCATAAGGATTTTATAGCGGATAAAGTATAAAAATAAAAAAGCCCTGTAGTCTCTCCCAAAACTACAAGGCTTAGCGGCTGTAAATTTCCTCTTTTATCACTTACTTCACTGTAAGTTCGCTGTCATCCGACGTTATAATTATATTTATGCGATTTACCTAGCTTTCCTTGCTAGGCTCTTTGTGTGTACATAATCTCAAAAAGCTTGCGCTTGCTCTAGCGACAATATCTCGAATCCTTGTAAGCTTTTACTTACAAAGCAGTGAATTCTGAAGCATAAGTTCACAATCTGTTCAAATTGATCTTTTGCACTAAACCACTACGACGAACAGTGCGTATCGTCAAAGCCTGCCGTAATGCATTTGAATCAGCCAAAATACTCACAACTTTTTTAGCACGGGTCACCGCGGTATAAATCAACTCCTGACTTAATAATTTCTCTGCTTGTGCGTCTAATACGATCGCTGTGTGGGTAAATTCAGAACCTTGAGATTTATGAATGGTTAACGCAAAGGCTGTTTGCATGCTACGTGGTAATCGATGCGCTGCAATCCATTTATTCAAGCTTGGAAAAAATACTTCAAATTGTTGTGCTTGAGTACGATGTTTAAAACAAATGCCAATATCACCGTTGGAAATTCCAAGCTGATAGTCATTATACGTCATCATGACTGGACGTCCGATATACCAATCCCCAACTGCCATTTGTTTAAGCTGCTGGTTTAGCCACTGCTCGGCATAACGATTTAGTTGTTCAATCCCCAACTGTCCATGTCGGACGGCAGTTAAGATTCGATAATCATCAAAAGCATGAATGACTGACTGTATAGAGTCTTCTGATACATCTGTATGGATATAACGTTTCAAGGCATCAACATAGCCTTGAAATCCATACATCAACTTTTGTTGATAAGGCTCAATCTCAAAACCATGTTGCTCTGGTAGATATTCCAGCTGAATCTGGTCTGGCATCTCTTTAGTTAAGGTGATCGCTTGCAAGGGTGCTGCTTCTACAATTTCATGCGCTAGCTTCGACAGTACAAGCTCTGACTCAGTTGAATCTTGCTCAGCTTGAATAAATCTCGCAAACTGCCCAATCTTTGCTTCAGCAGAAAAACGACGGCTGGTTTGTAACTGGACTCTGTTTTCTGCCAATGCCTCGACCTGCTGTAAATCTGCTAAAACCGAACCGACATCGACAGAAGCCAACTGATTGGCATCGCCTAACAAAATAATCCGACAGTGCTCAGGTATCGCTTCAAATAATAAAGTTGCTAGATTTAAATCCAACATTGAGGCCTCATCAACCACAATAACGTCATAAGGCAAAGGCTGTTTTAGATTAAACCGTGGAATCTGCCGATTGCCCATGCCCAATAAACGGTGCAAAGTCTGGGTATTTTGATTACGCAACTCATCAGTAATTAAACCTGACTCCAATAATTTTGGATCATTAAATGAGTTCTGCAATGCTTCCTGCATACGTTGCGCGGCCTTGCCTGTGGGTGCTGCCATGGCAATACGAATATCGGGAATTGTCTGGTTTAAAGCCGCAATGATACGTGCCAAGGTATAGGTCTTACCCGTACCTGGCCCCCCCGTAATGATGCTTAACCATTGTTGCAACACCATTTTAAGCGCAGCTTGTTGATGTTGATCACTGAGTAAGTTCTGATAATTTTCTGGATTGACCGTTTGAATCGTTTGTCGCTTTAATCGACAAATCTGCTGTGCAAGGCGTTGCTCGAGTTGCCAATATCGGTATAATGCCAAGCCCTGCTGATCATAGACACATGGGGCAACTTGAGTGTTTGCGTTTTCACTCGAAATAGCCAAATCAGCCAATGCTTCGATCTGTGTATGATCCGCTTCGATACAGCTGTCGCCCTGTAAACTGGCTTCAACCAATTGTTGCAGCACTTGCGCAGCGTTAACTGTTTGAGCAGATTGAGAAAATGGGGCTTGTGCGAGGTAATTACTCCACATATTTAACCAAGTCATTTGTTCTGACTGATGACCGATTTGTTTGTCCACAGAGTTATCCTCACAGTTACCCACACGCTTGTCCACAAGGTTATAAACAGAGTTATTCACAAGCTAAGTTTTTGTTTAATTTAAATTCATACACTTTATCTACACCATTTTTCCAGCATTATCCTCAGAGAAATATCCAAGAATTGCATCCAAGCGCAAGATAAATTCGTCCTCAGGTTTCCAATAGAAACAACCCTGCTGTGCTTGCCCATTCATTCCGCGTAGATACAGATAGGATGCGCCTCCCAAATGTTGCTGCATATCGTAATTCTGCAACTTCACCGTCAAATAACGATGCAACGCCACCAAATATAAAGCCGCTTGTAACCAATAACTCGACAGAGACATACTTTCAGCAATCTGGACTGGCTGATAATCCACTTGCTCTGCCCCCAGAAAATTACTCTTATAATCGGCAATATGGTAACGCTGTCCATCGAAGTACACCAAGTCGATCGAACCATTCAGATAACGAGCAGACTTTGCTTCAAGTAGCTCGGGCATCACGATACCGTATTCTTCAAAGAGTTGTTGTACGCGCTGCATGGCCAACACACGATCGGATAAAGCCAAATAGAACGGACATTCTGATAAATATTGCCCTGCCTCTAATTGCTGCAATTGGAAATCTTGATTGAGTGGTGTCATCAGTACTTCTTTCAGCCACTCAGCAATCCATTGATAAAGCTGCTGTTCGCTATTCTCCTGCTCTGGAAAATGCTGCTGATACTGTTGCAACAGTTCGAGCCATAAACTTTGATAGGTATTTTTAAAACGACGGCGAATTTCCTCCACCCAAGTTGAGGACTGTTGGAAATCAATTTGTTCAAAAATTTCATGCAGAAAATTCCCAGCCAAAGTACCTTTGGGGAAATACTGCTTAATCCAGGCAATCGGTTCAGCGACAACAACCTGATCTTGTTCAGAGAAATTTAACTCGTCTTCTGCTTGCTCAAAATCTACATCGATATTGGCCATGCGATCAACACGGTTGGCTTTATGCTTTAAATGTTGTGCCAAATAACTAAAGCTGGTTTTACCACGTGCGTAAAAACGCTGCGTAGGTAAAGGTTGTGCTGAGACCTCAATGTGCCGCTGCACTTGCTGTGCCTGTAGTGCCTGAGGTCGCTCTAAAATCGGAGCAACCTCAGTACTGTAAGGATGCTGGAAAAGGTCACCTTGATTTTTCCAAAAAGCCAAACCAGAGAATTTATTTTTATCACCTTTTTCAGGTTCAAACACGGCATAGACGCGATGACTTGCGCGTGTCAACGCCACATACCACAAACGATTTTGTTCTGCCAAGGCACGTTGTTGATGTTGATCCAGTTCAGTTTGCTGCAAAAAGTTTTTATCTGCCACGGCAACCACGCGTTGAGTACGGATTTGACCTGTCTCTGGTAGTTGGATTTCAGTGGTGGAAAAATTTAAGCTTTTCTGCACTTCTGCAAAGGCTTTATTTGCACCAAGCAAAAAGACAATTTTAAACTCTAAGCCTTTAGATTGATGAATCGTCATCAACTGTACACCTGCTTCATTCGACAGCTTGTGCTCGAGCTCCCACTCCCGATCGCTAGGTGAATTTAATTGTTTTAAATACCAATGATATAAATTATGACTACCTTGTACCTGCTCACTATGCTGACTCAGCAGATCAGTCAAATGGCGTAAATTGACCACAGCACGCTCATTGTCTTTACTTTGTGCTGCAACCAATTGCTGCCAAATACCAAATTGGTTTAAGCAACGTTGCCATGCTGATAAAAAGCCCTGATTCAGCCACATCTCACGGATGTCATCAAATTGTTGAATATAATGACTTAGCCCTTCTACACTCTGTTCCAATGCCAGCAATCGGGTTAAATCAAATCCAAATAAACGGCTGAGTAAGGCACGCTTGAGCTTCGCTTCATCATAAGGATGCAACAACGCAGTGAGTAAAGCACCGACATCTTTTGCAATTGCTGAATCAAACACACTGCGTTTGGAAGGGCGATTGACGCGAATCCCCATGCGTTCCAATACATATTGCACTTCATCCAGCTGGCGATGACTGCGGGAAAGCACCGCAATATCCTCTTCATCAATCGCCGTGGCAACATCAGCAGCCAAATACAATTGCTTTAAATACGCCTGATTCAATAAAGTCTGGATCTGCCACGCCACTTGCGTCGCCTGTTCATTGCCTTCTTGTAATTGTAACCACCGTAATGGTGCAGGATTGGATTGGGTATTTTCAATCAAAGCTGGATGAGGTCGTGAACCTGCTTGAATCGGGTCATACATAACCTGCTCACCAAAATCCAGTTGTCGTTGAAACAGCACATCAACCACTTCAACTAATTCTTTCACGGAGCGATGATTGTGAATCAGTTTATATTCATGTCCCTGCTTGGACATCACATCCTGATAGGCATTCAGGAAGGTCAACATATCTCCACCGCGGAAGCCATAAATCGCCTGCTTACGGTCGCCGACCATGATCATGCAACCTTTTTGATAACGCTGCGGATGCCGCCAAATATTGGCTAACATATCATCTTGATCTTGGTTCGTATCCTGAAACTCATCGACCAAGATCAATGGATAGCGAGCCTGAACAAACACGGCAAAACGCTGTCCTTGTTCCCCTTTCAAAGCATCAGACAAAGTTTTAATTTGTTGGGAAAAAGTGGTTTCACCTTTTTGCTGCAACACTTGGGGCAAACGTTTCTTTACTTCAATACACAAATAAGCTTTGAGATAAACCTGTAGTTGCTCGAAGGCTTGCTGAGTGTGTTGTAAAGATTGAAACAGCGATTGCAATTGCAATACAGTTGCATGCTGATAAAACCCCTCTGAAATGTCAGCAGGACATTTCTTAAAAATCTTTTGATTTTCGAGCTTTTCTAAAAACTTAGATACCACATCACGCGCATCGGCAAAATAAGCATCAAAAACCTGTACATTCTCTGTGCTTTCGAGTGCCTTTAACAATAGTGGTAGCGCTTCTGTAAAGAGTTTATGGAAGGCATGATTACGAAAAGTAGCACCATTGATATGGGGGTAATAGATACCGTCTAACTGAAAATATTCAGACAAGGTATTCAGTTCAATCCCGTGTGCTTGCTGCTGCCATTGTTGTAATTGTGCCAACTCAATTTCAGGGATAGCAGGTAATTTAAACTGGGCCGAACTAAAGTTCAGTGAGCTTTCCACCATCCCAACAAAATGATCAACACTTTTCAGCCCACCCACACTATACAGTGCATCAATGACTTGCTGCGGCTGAGTTTGAATCCACTCACGCAATACGTCATGAATCAATTGGCGAGTATAACTTTTGGCATCATCCGTAATTTCGGTCCGTTCGATTTTGCCACTTTCAAAGGCAAACTCTCGCAATAGCTTTTGGCTAAAACTATCCAGTGTCCCTACAAACAACTCATCTAACTGATCAATCACCAGTTTAAGACGTTCACAAGCATAGGCAATCCGAGGTGCAAAGTTTTGTAAAACCTGTTGTTTTAACGGATCGGATTCTTGTAACGCCTGTGTTTGAATATCCTGTTCCAACACATCACGAAAGGGTTCCAAATACTCAAGTATCTCGACCAAACGCAAGCGAATACGACTTTTAAGTTCTGCGGCAGCTGCTCGGGTAAAAGTCGTGGCGATGACCTGATTAGGCAGATATTTTTCTAAAAAAATCCGCACCATCAAACTCGATAATGTGTAGGTTTTACCCGTCCCCGCAGAGGCTTCAATTAAATGTAAACCTTCAAACTGAATATCAAGAATGGGCTGATAAGACACTGGATATTGTGAACTCATGTCTTACTCCACCCGTAAAAATTCAAAAATTGGTTGATACAAGGCATAGGAATAATGATCACATGCAAATTGTAATAAGGCGGCTGCATCTTGCTCTTGCAAAAGAAATTGCCAATCGCGATGCAATTTACAAGCTTCATTTTGGGTCATATCAAAACCAGAAAAATCACCTGTATCATTCCAGTCCTTGAAAATTTGCTTCTGGCTCTCTTCCGCTAAAACATAACCTTTATCCTGTTCAACCCATTCATAGCGCTTGGCTTTTTCCAATGGTTTTAACAGCAATGCAGCAGGCAAGACCACGGGTTGCTGTTGTGCTGTATGCCAAAGCTGTAACCATGCTTGCAGATATACCTGTGCCTGCTGCGAACTGAGTCCTTCACAAATCACGGTTTGATCACTAAAGACCACAATACGGCGCTGCTCTGTTGCGGTGTCGTTATTCAATATCACTAACCACAATAGATATTCCAGCCAGACTTTGGCTAAGCGTTTAGCACGCGCACTAGCGGGGTCCAAACTGACCCAATCTTGTGTTAACTGTTTAGGCGTGATACAGCCGATTTGTAAATTTTTCGATACACGCCAAACCCGTTGTGTGGTTTCCGTTGGCGCAGCGGCATATTGCTGTAGACGTTCTAGCAAACGCTGCTGTTCCAAACGACTTTGCTGCCATGCACTTTGTTGAACTTTTCCAACAGGCAGTTGATCTTGCAAGATGCTCGGTGATACCGCTTCATCATGCTGCTGTAAAAAATGCCGAATGGCATATTTGCCCAAGCCATCCAACAGTAAGGGCTCGTTTTGATCGACTAGTTCTGTTGCAGTTAAATTTTCGACCCCTAATGTTTTTAAATACAACCTTGCAGGGAAAGTAATATCCTGAATCCATTGCAGACTACTCAAAATAGTCATTTCATGCTGCTCCACAGGATAAGGCGTATTGGCCCATGCCTGCCGCTCACCTTTAACTTGCTGAATCTGTGAGGCGACTTTAAACCATTGATCCTGATATCGAACAGGACGATCGGCAACAAAACCTAAGGGATCAAATGGCTGTAACCGATGCAGATAATAAAGCGGGTGAAGCTGTGGCGGGATTTGCAATGCCTCGAATTCACCTAAATCCTCTAGTGCTAAAGTAGAATCTTCATCGCTTTGAGTTGAAAACGGTTTCACAATCAAGGCCAAATGATCTCGGAAACCTTGCAGCACACTAGATGGTTCTCTGACCTCACCATCATTGATATCAAAGCCATTATAAAACAACCACACTTGTTCTTGTGCCAACAGGATTGCGTCTAAAAATGCACCCTGATCATCTTCCAGACGAGAACGATCGCCCAATTGTTGACGCAATGCGTCCATCAAATCAAAAGGAATATGGCTGTCCCGATTCGGGAATTTACCTGTATCTAAGCTCAACAACACAATCAGACGATACGGAATCGGACGAATCTGCCCAATCTGGCTAAAGGTAATTTGTCCTGTTGGCTCAACTTGTGCCGACTGATTTTCTAACGTTCGTTGAATCTCTTCAATGATATAAGGTAAAGGCAAGGAAATTTGACGTAACTGCGTTTCAGCATCGTCATAATAGCTAGCCAAAGTCAGCATACGTTCTTGTTTTTGGATAATTTCACGTACTGCTTTTAAGGCAACCACATCTTCTTGTTCAAACTCAAGCACATCATCTTTGATTCGTTTTAACCACGCCTCAACCGCGAGTCGCTGACCTTGTTCATGTGCAATTAGCCAGTCTCGTCGAGTAGATAAGTCATGATAAATCTGAATCAAAATTCCGATCAATTCAAAATCGCTGGGCTGCACCAATGCATAGCTCAAGGTGTTTTGTACCAACGTATGTGCAGGTACGGCAATGCCAAGAGCCAAACGATCTAAAGCAAATTTAAAACTATAACGATAGTCTTGATCCGCTGCACTTAAACTATGTTTTAAATGCTCTGCATCCAAACCACGCTTAAACCCAGCATCATTGAGCAATTCCAATATTCGTTGTGTCTGCGTGTAATCTACACCATAACGTTGTTGCGTTGCCGCCAGATTCAGCCAATCGGCAAATTCATCTTGAATAAATCGACCTTGCGTCAGTTGCAAACGCCCAAGTACTGCGCGCCAAGCATTTAAAGCATCTAACTGTGCTACGCCTGCAATTTTAACGGGTAAAAAGACCTCATGCTCGTTTGCCACCGCAGGAAAAACACTGCGAATTGAAGGTTCAAGCTCGGCTAGGTTTGGCGTTAAAATCAAAATATCGCTTGGACGACGAGGGATCAAATCCGTTTCAGCTAGCCAATGTACCAACTGCTCCTTTAAGACTTCGAGCTGGCGAATACTGGAGTGGCAAACATGAATCTGAATCGATCGGTCTTCAGGTGCAAGCTCATATTGTTGCGGCTGAGGTTCTGCTAAATAAAAAATATCTGACTGGATTTTACCCAGTAAAGTGTCAGGAAAATAATCCTCAAAAGCATCGACCCATTTCCCCTCTTCACCTGTTGCTAGCTGTGACAACAACGAGAAATGGTCACGTGCTTGCTTGCCCAGACGTGTCAGTAAAGGATGGCGAGATTCACGATTTAAGGCATTAAACCCGAGACTAAAATTTTCAAAAAATGCAGTAATATCAGCATCACTAGCATGTGGATGTTTAACCAGAAAGCGCTCTTTCACCCCTAAGTCATAGCGTTTTTTCCAGAGTGGATCGACACTGTCCGCCCAATATTCTTGTGAGGGGTTATAGTGCAAAATCACCACATCTAAATATTGTCCCAAACGACGTAAAAATTGCAGTTGACTCGGTGGTAAGTCCAAAATCGTAAACACGATCACCTGATTCGGGAGCTGTGCCAATGCTTTCCGACGTGTCTGTTCATTGTCTAGATGCTGCCAGAAATCGGTATCAATCGCTTGTATTTCTAAAAAATCATCATGGAAATAGTTCTGCCATAGCCAACGCTGCCAAGCCTCGAGCTGTTGAGTCTGATGTAAGGTAAATGCTGAGGTTTCTTGATCTGTTTTAGAAATGAGTTGTTCAATATCTAAAGCGCGATTTTGCCCCCAAGCCGAAAGCCAGTTGCCTGTACATGTGCAATTGCCTTGACAGGCTCGCTGACAATGGCCACGGTAAATCATGTAGTTATTGAAAAGCTGCGAAACCTGCTCCGCGATCCAATACAACATGCTCTGCTTTTTAAGCTGCTTTTCTGTGCCCTGTTGTAATTGGTCTGCACTGTCATAAATACGCTGTACGATTGAATATAAGGGGTGCTCTAAGGCCAGTGTATTCTGGTCTGCTTGTATAAAAGGCTGCAAGGCCTGATGAATGCGCCATTTTAAAATCAAATGGGGAATATTGGCTTTCCGCACTTGCTCTTTGTTTTCCAATACCTGTTGATAGGCATACCACTGAAAACCACGAATGCGTTGATGAAATTGATAATTGGCCGTCATGCCTTGCTGTTCAGCAATTCTCTGCGTCAACCATTGTTCTTGTGCAGGGCTCGGTACAATAAAATGCTGGGTTTTAAACACCTGAAATGCGGAGTTACTCGGCTGAGTGATTGATGCCATCACACCTTGTAATAATACGTCAAGGCGTTGACTTTGAATAACATGAATCCCCATGTGTTAATGTAACCTCATCAATAGTACAGCAGACTGTTGCACGAAATCGTACACAATCATCACTATACAACTTCAGATCACTATGTCACGCTAAACACACAAGGAAATAAAAAAATTGTTTTGAATTTCACCATTCCATACGATTGAATGTACTATCGAGGGATAGACTTTAGGTATAACTTTATGAAAATTGATAATATTCCTGAATCCATTAATCCAAACTTAAACTTGGAACAGATTCGCGATGAGTGTCTGGAACTCGCTAAAAAGCGTGCATATTGGTCAGCAGGTGCAGCCATTGTACCGATTCCCTTTTTTGATGTCGTTGTCGATTTAGGCATGCTGACACAAGTGATCCCAGATATTAACGCACGTTTCGGTTTAGCGCCTGAACATATCAGTGTTTATGACCCTGAAACCAAAAAAGTTCACTGGGATGAATTGCGCAAACGCGGTTTTGAATTCTCAGGCTTTGTGGTGGCACGTACTGCCATGAAAAAATCATTTAATGGTTTTTTTACTAAAATCGCCACCAAGCAAGTGACCAAGTTTATTCCTTTAGGTGGGCAACTTGTTGCTGCTAGTCTGGGATACTTTATGATGCGTAAAATTACCGAAGCACATGTGCAGGATTGCTACAACCTTGCAAAACGCATTCAGAACAAGACCGTTTCAACTTATTAAATAGAAAGAAAATAGTCAGTTCATCTCAAGCTGCTTGTTGCATCACCGTAAAACATCGACCTTTACAGTGATGCAACACATCAATAAAAAAACCACACAAATACGTTAATATTCACTTAATTTTTTAAGCTTTCATAAAGATTGTATTTTTAACCTCCACATCTCGATGATAAACAGATGATGGAGCGTCGTTGTGCAAAATAGCCAATCACCTTCTCGGGTCCGTGCAATTTTTAACGTGACCAGCGGGAACTTTCTTGAACAATACGACTTCTTCCTGTTTGGACTCTATGCACAAGCCATAGGCCAAACTTTTTTCCATTCAGACAGTAGCTATGCTGCACTGATGAAAACATTTCTCGTGTTTGCAGTCAGTTTTCTTATGCGCCCAATCGGTGCGTTGGTGCTCGGTCCTTATGTGGATCGTATTGGTCGTCGCCGTGGTCTGATGATGACTTTAAGCATCATGGCCTTCGGTTCATTAATCATTGCATTCACACCCAGCTATGCCAGCATTGGCTTTGCCGCAACCGTGCTAATTTTCGTTGGTCGTCTGGCTCAGGGCTTCTCCGCGGGTGTTGAGCTTGGCGGTGTTTCGGTTTATTTAGCAGAAATTGCTGAACCGCATAACCGTGGTTTTATTACCAGTTGGCAATCGGCAAGTCAGCAGGTTGCTGTCATTTTTGCAGCTGTCCTAGGTTATATCGTCAGTGTAGTGTTTACCAAAGCGCAAGTGGATGCTTGGGCATGGCGCATTCCCTTCTTTGTTGGCTGTGCCATCATTCCCTTTATTTTTTGGCTGCGTAAATCTTTGGTTGAAACAGAAGCCTTCGCCTCTCGCAAAGAACATCCAAGCACTCGACAAATTCTAAGCACATTAGCAGCCAACTGGAAAATTGTGTTGGCAGGTGTATGTATGGTCGCGACGACAACAACGATGTTCTACTTTATTACTGTCTATACACCGACTTACGGTAAAGAAGTACTCCATTTAACCCGCACCGAAAGTTTAATCGCCACCATTATGGTCGGTCTCAGTAACTTTATTTTATTACCGATTGGCGGACATCTTTCTGACAAATTTGGTCGAAAACCACTGTTAATCAGCACAACCTTGTTGATCTTTATCAGTGCTTATCCACTACTGACTTGGTTGACACATACCATTAGCCTGTCGCATATGTTGATGGTGCTGTTGTGGTTCTCTTTGCTGTATAGCTTCTACAACGGTGCGCTGGTGGTTTCACTAGCGGAAATGATGCCGAGTTCAGTCCGCATTGCTGGTTTCTCCGTGGCTTATAGCTTTGCCACCTCGATTTTTGGTGGACTCACACCGATGATTGCAACCTATCTGGTACAAACATCTGGCAATAAGAGCATGCCTGCATTCTGGCTGATGTTTGCCGCCATCACCAGTTTAGTCGCGACCTTAATCGTGTTCCGACAACATCGCAGCTCTCGCGCACAATTGGCAAATAACAATTAACCTAGGCAATGACAAACAGAAGGCGGATTAATCCGCCTTCAACTGTTTTAAGATCGCCTTTAGCACCTCAATCCGAGCTAAATATTTATCATCGGTTGCAATCACATACCAAGGCGCATAGTCAGTATCCGTTCTTTCAAACATATCCGCTGCCGCCTTGAGATAATCATCCCATTTATCCCGATTACGCCAATCTTCTTCAGTAATCTTAAAACGTTTATGTGGTGTTTGTTCCCGTGCTTTAAAGCGTAAGGCCTGTTCATCCTTGCTAATCGCTAACCAGATTTTCACAATGACGGTTTGGCTATCTACCAAGTTTTCTTCAAAACGGTTAATTTCGCTATAGGCCCGCTGCCATTCGACTGTCGAAGCAAAATCTTCAATCCGTTCAACCAACACACGTCCATACCAAGTGCGGTCAAAAATCGTAATCTTGCCACTATCATTCAGCTTGCTCCAGAAACGCCATAAATAAGGACGGCGTAACTCATAACGCTCAGGTGCAGCAATGGTGTGAATTTCATATTCTCTTGGATCGAGTTTTTTCACGATACGCTTGATCGCGCCACCTTTGCCGGCTGCATCCATTCCTTCAAAGGCAATTACCACTTTACGTTCATCAAAACGTAGCTTATCCGCCACTTTTTTGGTGAGCTTACTTAGTTCTTCCTTATAATCTTCTTTTTCTAAGCCTGCTTTTTCAGGTTCAAGCAACGTCTCTGGTATTGCGGCTTGCTGCCATTTTTGCGTGACTTTGGTTTGATGCTCAGGCAACTCTTGCAGGGTTTGGAGTAGATATTGTGCGAAACATTGATCACGCAGTTTTTCATCTTCACCATCAACAATAAACCAATCATCGGTAAATCGCTGGCTCAGACCCTGTAAGGTGTCGTACTGTTTTTTATTACGCCAATCCAAACCATGCAATTTATGCCAACGCTGCTCAGAAGCATCGATTTGATCTAAACGCTTTTGCAGTGATTTCCATGATAAATCAAACCAGACTTTGACAATATGCACATGATTATTTTGCAGATCATGTTCAAAAGCTCTCATTTGTTCCACATAACTGTCAAACAGATTCTCATCTAAAGGCTTAGACACATGCATGGCAGTGGTTAAAAGATCGCTATACCAATTACCGAACATCACCACGATTTGCCCTTCGGCTGGAATAAATCGGGTGTACGACTGCCAAAACGTGTGGTTGTTGGATAACAATTGCGGCGCATCAGCTTTAACCCGTAAATAACGTGGATCCAGCCATTCTCGTAATTGTTTGACGGCTTCGCCCTTACCAGCCAACTCGATCCCGCTCACCAAAACCAAAACACTTTTCGCATTTTTTTTATCTCGGCTATTTTTTAAAGCATATTGTGCTTCAATCAGCTCTAGCGAAAGTTCATCTTCATCTCGTAATTCAAATGTCGGTTGTTGTTTACTCATGTGTTTGCTCTAAACGGCTCATTATTCAAATTTAAAAAGAGTATAGTCAAAACCAAGGCCTATCTCGGAAAAACCCGTGTACAATTTCTGTAGATTGCTTTTCGGGCATCAACCCAGTGACCGATTATTAAACATTTAGAGTTTATGCTGTCATAGTTCTTGGTTATGATGCAGCCTATGATTTTATGGTTTTATTTTCTTTGAGTTCGAACATGTCAAAACTCGCTGCATTTGATAATCTTTTATTACAATATCAAACTTTGAATTACCACCAAGATCCTGTGCTTGCACAGAGATTGCATGACGTGCAGGCATGGATGAAAGAGCGTATTGCACAAACGCATGCTGAGTTTTTTGCTCAACCTCAAAATCAACTCATGGCCCAGTATTTTTTAAATCGTTTGTATGGTGGACCAGACTTTGATGCAATGGCACAGCAAATCGAACGCCTGCTGAAATATGCGCATAAAGCAGAAAGTATTTTGCCAGAAAACGCCATCAAAACAGGCACAAAGTCAGTCAGTTTAGCTGTTCTGGCGACACAACTGGATGAACAAGTCGCGGTACAGCTCTTGCAAGATTACCCTCCTAACACCCCGTTAACTGATGAAATCATGCGTCAAACCTTGGTTAAACTTGATCAAGGCGATGCACGTTATGAACAATTACAGTTGCTTGATGAGTTAGGCCTTACTCTTGATAAATATATGCGTTCAACCATGATGTATGCCGCTTTTAAAATGTGTAAAGGTATTGCACATAAATATCAATTTGACCGTATGTACGAATTTATCCAAGAAGGTTTCGCAGCCATGAAACCCATGAAATCTGCTGCAACCTTTATCAAAACCTTTAGCGAAAAAGAGCGTGAAATTATTGAGAAAGTACACGCTGGACACCCAAGTCCATTCCGTGACTAAGGCTGAGCTGATTTCTCTGCAACCTGAACACTTGTGGTTGCAGAGAAAAATGAGACTTTTCAAATCTTAAGAAAAATTAAAACACTTTTGATAAAGTGACTTTCTGTATATTATTCATATCAATTACATGCGAAAGCCTGTAAAAAAATACAAAATCTGTCATCATGCTTGCTGATTCGTGCCGCTAGAGCGAAAGTTTAGGAGAAAACTATGTCTAACGAAAACCAACAGCCTACCCCAGAAGTTGAGCAAAACCCAAGTTCAGACAAAGTCAGCCCTTTCTTAAACACGCCCCTTCCGCAAGGCACACCACAAGGTCAGCAGCAGCCGATCCAACAAGGTGCAGCACAGACCTCAACAGCTTCAATTCCAAAATATAACTTACCGCGCGGCGCTAATACGGGCAATGTCGGTGCAACCACTCACTTTGGTTATCAAACCGTGAGTAGTGATGACAAAGCACAAAAAGTTGCAGAAGTTTTCCATTCGGTTGCCAGCAAATACGACATCATGAATGACCTGATGTCATTTGGTATCCATCGTATCTGGAAACGTTTTGCCATTAATATGTCAGGTGTTCGTCGTGGACAACACGTGCTTGATATCGCTGGCGGTACAGGTGATTTGGCGAAAGTATTTAGCCGTGAAGTTGGGCCTCAAGGTCATGTGGTTCTTTCAGATATTAACGAATCAATGTTAAATGTCGGCCGTGATCGTCTGATCGATGCAGGCTGCACCAATGTTGATTTTGTCCTTGCCAATGCTGAAACGTTAGAGCCATTTGCAGACAATAGTTTTGATTTAGTCACCATCAGCTTTGGCTTACGTAATGTGACCGATAAAGATGCTGCGTTACAAGCCATGTACCGCGTACTTAAACCAGGCGGTCGCTTATTGATTCTTGAGTTTTCTAAGCCAGTGTTCGAGCCATTCTCAAAATTGTATGACCTTTATTCGTTCACCGCATTGCCGATCATGGGCAAACTGGTTGCCAATGATGCTGAAAGCTACAAATACCTTGCTGAATCGATTCGTATGCACCCAGACCAGCGTACCCTCAAAGGGATGATGGAAAATGCAGGTTTCCAAAGCTGTGACTACCACAACTTAACGGGTGGTATTGTTGCGGTACACCGTGGATTCAAACTTTAAGGTTTAAGATATGTGGTCGATTTTAGCACTCGGTGCAGTCGAACGTATCATTCATCATGTGATTGATTTGGATGCGATTACTCGCATTCAACTTAATCAGTTACAAGGTCAATTATTACGTGTTGTGATCGATAGTCCACAACTCTCAGTTGATGTTTTTTTTGATGAAAATAGAGTTCGTCTAGAACCGACCGTGACGGGACAGAGTCAAACCCCTTCTATTTTTGAACAGCGTCCTTTTGATCCTCAGCATAAACTCACGGATGCCACTGCAACCTTACATGTTGAAAATACCGTTGAGCTGGTTAAATTACTGCTCAGTGATATGGATCAAATTGGCAATATCCCATTGCAAGGTGATTATCACTTATTGCAGGATATTCAAAAAATTATGCAACAAGCTGAGCCAGATCTTGCAGCACATTTGTCTCCTTGGATTGGTCCACAACTGGCACATGAGTTGGGTAAAATTCAACTTGCACCGAAGCAGTTGAAACGCTCACTACAAAGCCATTTATTTTTTGTTGAAGATGCCTTAAAAGAAGATAGCGGTTTATTTGCTCCACGTTGGCAGATGGATGATCTCAATCGAGAGACGCGTCAACTCAATCAAGAAATTGATCGCCTAGAGGCCAAGCTTCAACAGCTCAATACTCAATTCAACCCACAAAAGCACTCCACTCAAGACTAGGTAAGACTTTATATGATTCCGCATGTTACACGGTTACTCGAACTCTGGCGTATTGCAGCACACTATCGCCTTGACACCTTGTTCCCTGCGGAAGAATTACCAGTAAAAGCACGTCATGCATTAAACCTGATTAAAATACATCCTGCGGCTTGGTCGAGTCGTGAGAAAAAGAATCCACTTAAGCTAAAAGAAGCTTTAGAGGATATGGGTCCGTTGGCGATTAAGCTCGGTCAATTGTTGTCTACACGTCGTGATTTGATTCCACCCGAAGTGTTAACACAACTGGTGTTATTGCAAGATCGCGTCAAACCGTATGACACACAGTTAGCCAAACAGCGCATTCAAGAATCACTCAAGGCAGATGTATCAACCCTATTCTCACGCTTTGATGAGCAACCGCTTGCCGCTGCTTCGATTGCTCAAGTCCACACAGCCGCTTTGCATGATGGCCGTGAAGTGGTGGTTAAAGTCACTCGCCCCGATATTCGCAGTCAAATTTTACAAGACTTTGAGATTCTGGCTTGGCTTGGTGATTGGTTGGAAAATCGCTTAGAAGCAGCACGTGCCCTACATTTAGCAGAGATTATTCAAGACTATCGTCAAATCATCTTAAATGAACTTGATTTGAGTCTGGAAGCAGACAACACCCGTCGTATGCGTCACTACTTTACAGGCTCAAGCATGATGTATGTGCCTGAAGTTTATATGGACAGTAAAGACGTGATGGTCGCTGAACGGATTACAGGTGTACCGATTTCGGATATCGCCACCTTTGATCGTTTAGGCATGGATCGTGCCGATCTTGCAGAAAAAGGCTTGACCATTTTCTTCACCCAAGTGTTCCGCGATAACTTCTTTCATGCAGATATGCACCCCGGCAATGTCTTTGTTGAAACCATTAACCCAAGCAATCCACGCTTTATTGCCTTGGACTGTGCCATCATGGGTGAATTGTCTAAGCATGATCAAATGACGATTGCGCGGATGCTACTGGCAGTGATGAACAGTAACTTCATGCAACTGATTCAAATTGTGCATCAGGCAGGCTGGATTCCACCGGGTACAGATCAAGATGCCTTATCACGCGAAATGCGCCGTACCGTTGGCCCGATGGTCTCAAAACCGATGGATCAACTGGATTTTGCAGGTATCTTGATTCAAGTTATGGATATTGCTCGTCGTTTCCACTTAGAAATTCCACCGCAATTGATGTTGTTACTCAAAACACTGGTACATGTTGAAGGTTTAGGAACAGATCTGTATCCGCAACTGGACATCTGGAAACTGGCAAAGCCGATTCTAACCGAATGGGTCAAAGCCAATATGAATCCTGTCAAGAATGTGAAAGAGCTTGGACAACAAATTCCAGACTTGCTACTTGGCGCACAAGATATTCCAGGTTTACTGATCGACAGCCTCAATGGTTTAAAGAATCAGTCTGCATGGCATGACAAACAATTGCGTGAAATTCAGCAAATGCGTTTGCAAATGCAGCAACAGCAACGTCGTAGCTGGATGTTTGGCAGTACCATGCTGATTTTACTCACGATTGCCATTATCACCCCTTGGTTTATCTCTATTGTGTTGATTGTGCTGAGTAGTCTGTTAGCATTTTGGCGAATCGTGAAATAATAAAAAAATCCCTTGCATAGACAAGGGATTTTTTTATCAATACGATTTAATTTTTTTCAAACAAAATCAGATCCGTTAAGATCCTGCTTGAGCAAATTCAATAAAGACTTTAAAAGAATAAACAATGAAAACACTAGATTTTGCCATCATTGGTGCAGGTACAGCAGGACTCGCAACCGCAATTCTACTTGCGCGAGCAGGTCACCAAGTTACGATTTTTGAACAGGTCGATGAGCTTTCCCCTGTGGGTGCAGGCTTATTGCTACAACCTGCGGGCTTAGCTGTATTTGAACATCTGGGGGTACTCGATCAAGCCTTAAAACTGGGTGCCAAAGTCACTGGACTGGAAGGACAATTGCCAGACAAGCGTCTGTTGGTAAATAGTCATTACCATCAAGCGGGCAGCAAGCTCTATGGTCTCGGGATTCACCGCGCCACTTTATGCCATGTGTTGACCCAAAAGCTTCAAGAATATTCCAGTCATCTCACTTGGCATATGAGTCATACGGTTGATCGTATTCAAGAAAATACACATGAAGTGCGATTATTCGGCACTCACCAGCAACAAAATTTTGATGCCAGCTTCGATGCCGTACTGATTGCCAATGGTGCACGTAGCCAATTACGCCCTCCATCATGGGTGAAAGTCGACCAAGCTTATCCTTGGGGGGCAGCGTGGAGTATCGTGCCTGAATGTTTAAGTTTAAATCCTGAAATTCTGCATCAATTTTATGATCGTTCCAAAATCATGATGGGTGTGCTGCCTACAGGTGCGATACCAACCGCACCTCAGCAACGCCTTTCTAGCGTGTTCTGGAGCCTGCCGACCACACAACTACAATCATTCTTAAAAGATGAATCTGCAAAACAGCAATGGTTAACGCAAGTGGCTAATCGTTGGCCCGATGTCGCAGAATGGTTGAAACAGCTATTATCGAATCAACAGAATCAACCACAATGGCTATCCGCTCAATATCGTGATGTGGTGATGTCTCAATTTGGACAAGGGAGAGTCGGTGTCATCGGTGATGCCGCCCATGCCATGAGTCCACAATTGGGACAAGGCGCCAATATGGCCTTGTTGGATGCTTGGGCTTTTTCACAGTCATTACAAGCAGCCAAACAAAATCAGCAAATTGACTGGTCGACACTGTGGCAGCATTACCATCAACATCGTCGTTCGTCGACCCAGTTTTATCAATTTTTAAGTCGTCTACTCACACCTCTGTATCAATCTGATCATTGGTGGGCAGGTGGCTTACGTGACTTGACCTTCCCCTGGATGTATCAAATTCCCTACTTTCGTAAGGAAATGGCAATCACCATTTCAGGTTTAAAAACAGGACTATTTCAACAACTCGATTATCAGCAAGTGGCACAATATCATCAAAGCAGCAATACATTCAGCAGCAAAACTGAATCTCTACCAGAATATAAATAAGGACAGTAATTTATGAAAATTAGTCACTTAGATCACCTAGTTTTGACCGTTGCCGATATTGAAAAAACATGCCAGTTTTATCAGTCTGCGCTGAATTTTGAAGTTGTTCGCTTTGGTGAAGGTCGTAAAGCACTGCAATTTGGCACTCAAAAAATTAACCTGCATCAAGTAGGTAAAGAGTTTGAACCCAAAGCGCTACAGCCAACAGCGGGTTCTGCGGATTTGTGTTTTATTGCAGAAACACCTCTCAATGAAGTGATTGCACACCTTCAAGCCCAGCAGATTGAAATCATTGAAGGACCTATTGAAAGAACGGGTGCCGTGGGGAAAATTTTATCGATTTATTTACGTGATCCAGATCAAAACCTGATTGAAATCTCGAACTATCTTTAATACCCTCTCCTTGATTTTTTACCCAACAAGCATAGCCAACCCTTGCCACAACCGCTAAACTACCTGCTCTCCACTCAATGGATTTTCACTCATGTCAAACTGGTTAGATGAAGTTAAATTTGATTCCAATGGTCTCGTTCCTGCCATTGCGCAACATCATCAAACTGGCCGAGTGTTAATGGTTGCATGGATGAATCGTGAAGCATTACAACTGACTGCTGAAAAAAATCAAGCGGTGTATTACTCACGCTCACGCCAAAAGCTTTGGCATAAAGGTGAAGAGTCTGGACATTTCCAGACCGTCCATGAAATTCGCCTAGATTGCGATGCCGATGTCATCATTCTACAAATTGAACAACATGGTGGTATCGCTTGCCATACAGGTCGCGAGTCTTGCTTCTATCGCAAACTCACTCCTCAAGGCTGGGAAATTGTTGATGCCCAACTGAAAGATCCTACGGCCATTTATGGTGCATCGGCAAAGACAGAAGCACACGATCACGGTCAAAATGAGCAAGTGGATGTACTCAGCTATTTAGGTCGCTTAATGCAAGAGCGTAAAACGGCTGAATCGGATAGCTCTTACATCGCCAGCCTGTATAAAAAAGGCATCAATAAAATTTTAGAAAAAGTCGGTGAAGAAAGTGTCGAAAGCATTATTGCAGCGAAAGATTATGCTGTGCTTGCTTCACTGGAAAATAAACACGATCTTATTTATGAAGTCGCGGACTTGTGGTTCCACAGTATTGTCATGTTGGGTTACTTCGATCTTGACCCACAAGTAGTACTGGACGAACTCGCACGCCGTCAAGGTTTATCAGGTTTAGTTGAAAAAGCTAACCGTAGTAAAGAAGCGTAAGCAGAGCCTGTGTCAAATATAGAAAAACCCAAAGCCACCTATGAGCAAGCCATTGCGATAGACAATGCCCGTTTAGGTCAATCCTTTAAAGTGATTGCATATGCTGGCACAGGTAAAACCACAACACTGCAAATGATCAGCGATGCCATGCCTGAACGGCGTGGTATGTACTTGGCCTTTAACAAAGCCATTGCTTCAGAAGCACAAAATAAATTCCACAGCAATGTGAATTGTCGAACCTTCCACTCACTTGCATTCCGCAGTGCACCGCGTGGTGTGACCGACAAATTACGCTTACCACGCTTAAGCCCAAGTTTTATCGCGAAAGAATATCGCCTCGAACCGATTACGCTACGTCGCCTCATGGGTGGACGTTACGAAAAATACGTGTTGATGCCGAGTCGTTTGGCCAGCTTAGTAGCCAATGCAGTGAGCTACTTCTGTTCAACCAGTTCACAATATCCAGCCCCTCGGCATATTCAGGCACCGAGTTGGTTACATCTGGATGATATTGAAGCCTTACAACAGCACCTTTATCCTGCTGTAGAACGTCGCTGGCTTGAATCAATTGATCCCAATCATCAAGCAGGTATTGGACACGATATCTACTTAAAACTTTGGGCTTTATCAGAACCGAATATTCCTGCGGATTATGTGTTATTTGATGAAGCACAAGATGCCGATCCATTGATGCTTGGTATTTTACTGCGTCAGAAAAGTACCCAGGTCATTTATGTCGGTGATGCACACCAGCAAATTTATGCATGGCGTGGAGCAATCAATGCCATGCAGCAAATGCCATTACCTGAAAGTCGTTTAACCACCTCTTTCCGTTTTGGCGATGCCATTGCAGATGTCGCTAACAGCCTGCTTGGCGCATTAAATGAAACCGTCCCCCTACTTGGTAATCCAAACCAAAAATCAAGTGTGGTGAATAAGCCCCATACCAAGATGCGCGATGCGATTTTATGTCGGACTAATGCCCGCGCAATGGAATTATTACTTTCAGGTCTGGTCAATGGCGATAAGGTCGGTTTACAAGCTGACCAGCAGAAGCTGAGTCGTTTTGTCGATGCTGCAAGTTTATTGAAACAGGGTAAACGAATTACCGATGTTCCTGAGCTGGCTTGGTTTAACTCTTGGCATGATGTACACGAATATTGTGAAACCAATGATGGTAGTGATATCAAGCCCTTAGTTAAGCTAGTTGATGATCATGGAACTGATCCACTGAAAAAGGCACTGGCAAAAATCACGCCGATTGAACAGGCAGATTATGTAATTTCAACTGCACATAAAGCCAAAGGATTGGAGTGGAATCGTGTACATATTGAAGACGATTACCAATTTAAGATAAATGGATTAGAACATAAAATTACAGATGAAGAGCTAAGACTACTTTACGTGGCCTGCACGCGTGCTAAAGTAAGTTTAAATATTCATCATTTATACGACTTAATACAACAATTAAAACGGTGCGCTCCTTCAAGTCTTCGTCAGTCCGCAGGTTAAAGCGCTTATGATTGAGGTCAGCTTATGCAACTTGAATCGGTTCTCTTTAAACACATCGGGATGTTTCGGGATTTAAATCTCGAATTTCAACCTGAGCAATATCCTATTACTCTGATTTTGGGTGATCAAGCCACAGGCAAAAGCACCATTTTAAAAAACATCTATCAAAGCCTGACTTGGTTTTCTGCACGGTACAAGGATATTCGTACTGCAGGTGTAGTGATTGCTGATCAAGATATTATGCTGAATCGCTTACAGGCAAAAATTCAAATTCAGGTTCGTATGAGCAGTGAACTGAGTGGCACTTTGACTGAAAGTAGTTCATCACAACAAACCGACACTCAGGCCTGTGTATGGAAACTCTATAAAACATTTAATAGTCAAGGCGTTGGAATCAGCCAAGTGGAGACTCAACAGCTTGATCAAATGGTCACGCTGTATCAAAAAACGGGGCTGCAAGATCCTTTATTCGGATTCCCACTAATTGCGTACTATCCTGCCGAACGATTTGTCCAAGATATCAATTTGCAAAGCAAAAATACCCCAGGGACATTACAGGAAATTTCGGCCTACGATTTAACCGCTGTGCCCTATACGACGTTTGCCCGTTTTTTTGAGTGGCTGCGTGAAATCAGTGATGTCGAAAATGCACATTCAGCTCATATTGTTAGGCGTTTGATGGGCAATGATTTTAATCAGCAAAATCAATCAGAAGTACTTCAAGAATTACAACAGGAACTGATCAATCATCCCAAACAGTTGTCTGCACCCAATCTCTATGCCTTGAAAAATAGTCTGCATACGGTTTTCCCCGAATTAAACGATATTTACATTCAGTATGTCCCAAAGCTGCAATTGATGGTGCGCTACCAAGAGCAGTTGATTCCATTTCAACAACTCTCAGCCTCACTCAAAGCATGGATTGCTCTGGTTGGAGACATTAGTCGTCGACTCTGCTTATTGAATCAGCATTGTTTTGATCCTTGTTTAGAGGGTGAAGGTATTTTGATGATTGATCAAATTGATCATCAACTCGATCAGAATAACTGCGCTGAAATTCTCGAACGTTTACATCAAGCATTTCCTCGCCTGCAAATCATTGCCACGGGTAATCGCGACGCACTGCTCGAACATGCCGTGAATTACCAATGCCTAAAACTTGATCAAAAAGGTGCCTACCAACTCAATTTAGAAGCATCTCAACAACAGCTTTCAAATCTATATAATGAATTAACAAAAACTGAAGCCAGTGATGCAGCTCAAGCCCAAACTTTGCTGCAATCTGAACTTTTAACACATAAAGTGGATGATTTATTTCAGCAAATTCAGGAATTAAACGAACAAGAAAAGAGCGACTTACTCAACTTACTCAAGATTGATGACACACCTCAAGAAAGCCCTTTATGAAAGATTAGAGTGAGGGAATATTGAAATGTTTTCAATAAATTATGTTGTTTGTTTCATGTAATATCATCAGATTTTTGCTGATATTTTATAGTAAAATAAATCGTATTTTTTATTTTCAAGTTGTGCAATACAACTTGCTGCCTCCGTTAACTTGATTGGGCTTCAAGATTTAAAGTTTTTGGTATTCTCTTTGAGTGCCTGTAAGTCTTGAAAGAAAATTCACCCTTAGGTCTTCGACCTAAATCATCGACATGGATACCAGTGTGCTACCGATTATTATCTTATTACCGCTCATACTCGGCACCACCCTTGTCTCACAATTACAGCGTATTTCGCGTGGCGTGACGGCACTTGGGGCGATTGGCATCAGCCTTAGTTGTTTTATTTTACTTTTAACTCAGGCAGACACGGTTCTTCAGGGTAATACCCTGCAACAAAGCTGGGATTGGCTTCCACAGCTCGGAGTTAATCTGAGTTTTCGCCTAGATGCATTAGGCTTATTGTTTGGTCTGCTGATTAGCGGTATCGGCACACTGATTTATATTTATGCCTATTACTATCTCAGCCCTAAAAACTCTCTCAGTAAGCTTTACCAGTTATTGATGCTGTTTATGGCAGCCATGCTAGGGATTTCTCTCTCAAATAACTTAATCATCTTATTGGTCTTTTGGGAGCTCACCAGTATTTCATCGTTCCTGTTGGTGGGTTACTGGAGCCAGTACGAAGCTGCTCAACGTGGCGCACGCATGGCACTGACCATCACGGGAATGGGCGGCTTGGCAATGCTGGGTGGTTTTGTCCTGATTGGACAAATCACGGGAACCTATCAAATCGATGAATTGGTATTAATGAAAGATACCATTCAACAGCATGCGCTTTTCGTTCCAGCCTTACTTCTAATTTTATTAGGTGCATTTACCAAAAGTGCGCAGTTCCCGTTTCATTTTTGGTTACCCAATGCAATGGCCGCACCAACGCCTGTTTCGGCTTATCTGCACTCAGCAACGATGGTGAAAGCAGGGATATTCCTGCTGGCCCGCTTAGCACCTATCTTTATTGGTGCCGCGTTATATCACAACATCGTTACATTCGTGGGTTTATTCACCTTATGTATGGCAGCTGGTTTTGCGATCTTTAAAGAAGATCTCAAAGGGCTGCTGGCTTATTCGACCATCAGTCATCTGGGCTTGATCGTTTGTCTACTCGGTATTGGTTCGCCACTGGCCGTTGCTGCTGCAATTTTCCACATCATTAACCATGCAACGTTTAAAGCAGCCTTGTTCATGATTGCCGGGATTATTGATCATGAAACAGGAACACGTGATTTACGCAAGCTGAGTGGTATTTGGCAATTGCTTCCATTCACTGGAACCTTAACCATGATCACCGCTGCCTCAATGGCGGGTGTGCCACTGACCAATGGCTTTATCTCCAAAGAAATGTTCTTTACTGAGTTATTGGCCAACCTATCAGGTCCAGTGATGGTGATTTCAGCCATCGTTGCAACGCTAGCAGGTATTTTTGCAGTCAGCTATTCGATTCGTCTGGTACATGGTGTGTTTTTTGATGGCCCGATTGGCAAACATGTGCCTAATAAGGATGCACACGAACCACATTTAGGTATGCGCTTACCTGCCATCATCTTGGCAACTTTATGTATTTTAGTTGGCATCCTCCCTGCCCTACTGGCTGGGACCATGGTCAACAGTGTGACTCGTGCCAGTTTGGCACAGCCTGAATTCGAAGGCGTTCATCTCGCAATCTGGCATGGTGTTAATGCACCACTAATGATGAGTCTGATTGCATTAATCGGTGGATCGATTCTGTATTTTACATTGGCAAAAGAGGGTCGCATCCGCAAAATCGATCTGGATCCTTATCTCGGAAAGTTCCAAGGTAAAATCCTATTCGACCTGTTCCTTAAGAATTTATTGCTCATCAGCCGCAAGATCAAACAAAAGACTGAGAATGGTTCATTACAGAGCTACCTCCTCTTGATCGTATTGTTCAGCATTGTCATGGTTGGTCTACCGTTATTCAACCAAGGTTTAACGACGGGTACACGTGAATTGACACACGCGCCATGGGTGGCAATTGTGTTATGGCTCACGCTGTTCTCTGGCTGCTGGATGATGCTGTGGTTCCACCATGAACGCATCAAAGCAGTCTTGATCAGTGGTGCAGTCGGTTTGGTGGTGACCATGGTGTTCGTTACCTTATCTGCACCAGACTTGGCATTAACCCAGATTACCGTCGATGTTGTGACTACGGTTCTATTATTAATGAGCCTGTCGTTATTACCTCAACTCACCCCATATGAATCAAGTCGTTCGCGTCGTTGGAGAGATGCTAGCCTTGCCATTGCAGGCGGCTTAGGCATCGGTTGGATTGCATGGTTACTGTTGACTCGTGATCATAATTCCATTTCATGGTTCTTCATGCAACAAGCGATTCCACTTGGTGGTGGTTCAAATGTAGTGAACGTTATTCTTGTGGACTTCCGTGGATTCGATACCTTTGGTGAAATTACTGTCTTGGGTATTGCTGCGATTGGTGCACTTTGCCTTATGGATGGTATGCGCGCGCATGGTACCACCATGACGCAAGGCCTTTCTTATCGTTTTAACCCCTCACCCTTGATGTTCCGTATCACAGCATCTTGGATCTTACCGCTTGCTCTAGTCGTCAGCGTGTATATCTTTATGCGCGGTCATAATCTTCCTGGTGGTGGTTTTATCGCAGGTTTGATTACCTCATTGGCATTAATTATTCAGTACATCGTTTTAGGTCAAGACCAAACAGAACAGATGATCAAAGCAAAATCAGGTCGTCTGTATGAAGTATGGATTGGCTCAGGGTTAATCATTGCAGGTTTAACGGGTATTGCCGCATGGTTCTGGGCACGCCCATTCCTCACCAGCGCACATGTTTATGTTGAATTGCCTGTGCTAGGAAAAATGCATATTGCCTCTGCAGTGTCATTTGATTTAGGTGTCTACATTACCGTTGTTGGTGCCACCATGTTGCTGATCTCAGTGCTAGGGGATTCACGTCACTCCAGCATGGCTGGTCCAATCCCAAGTGGAGATAAACAAAATGGTTAGTATTGAATTTTTACTCGCTTCAGGGATTGGCTTACTCACAGCAACAGGTATTTATTTAATTCTGCGTGCCAGAACATTTCCTGTGGTACTCGGCTTGGCCATGATTGGTTATGCCGTGAACCTATTCCTGTTTGCAATGGGACGTTTACAGATCAATGCACCTGCTGTACTGACTGAAACCACCAAAGTCACTGATCCCTTACCTCAGGCACTGGTCTTGACTGCAATTGTAATTGGCTTTGCAACCACAGCCTTTATCGTACAACTTGCATTACGTAGCCGTTATGAGTCAGGTACAGATCATGTCGACTCGAAAGAAGAACCAACCGTAACTTATGACCCACGTGAGGATGAGCCATAATGTTTGATTTTTATAGTTTCTGGCACGCTCACGCTCCAATTATTAGTATTTTAATTCCTGCATTTACAGGCTTCATCTTGGTGCTATTGGGCAATCCTGGTTCAGGTTCTTTAAAACAAGATTGGCGTCAGCCTTGGCGTCGCGGGATTAGCCTTGCTTCCGCTATTTTAGGTTTAATCACCGCAATCAGTTATCTCAGTATTGCCAATACTGGGCAGATTACGGTGTATCAACTCAGTGAATGGTCTGCACCATTCGGGATTGTCTTAGTCCTCGATCGTTTATCTGCATTTATGCTGGTACTCACCTACATTCTTGCAGTCCCTGTGATTTGGTATGCAAGCGATAACTGGGACACGCGTGGTCGTTATTTCCACACCATGCTGCATCTCCTGCTCATGGGAATCACAGGTGCGTTCTTAACGGGTGACTTGTTTAACTTATTTGTCTTCTTTGAAATTCTGCTATTGGCTTCTTATGTACTGTTATTACACGGTCAAGGACGTCCACGTTTTCAACTGGGGGTTCATTACGTCACCATTAACCTGCTTGCCTCTGCCCTATTCCTGATTGGCCTAGGCATGATCTATGGTAGTGTTGGTAGCTTAAACATGGCCGATGTAGGTCGTCTGGTTCCTCTGCTCGATGGTGACCAGCACAAGCTTGCGATTGCAGGTGGAATGCTACTATTTGTGGTGTTTGGCATTAAAGCGGCAATGTTGCCTGTTGGCTTCTGGTTACCGAAAACCTATGCCGTTGCCAGCACACCCGTCGCAGCCATTTTTACCATCATGACTAAAGTCGGGATTTATGCCATTTTACGTGTTAATGGTACCGTCTTTGACGACGCTATGGCACAAAGCATTTTCAAAAACTGTCTGCTCGTTATTGGTCTTGTGACCTCTCTTTATGGTGTGATTGGGGCAATTGGCGCAGAACGTCTACGTCGTTTTGTGGGCTTTATGGTGCTGTCATCGATTGGTACGTTACTGATCGCGCTTGCAATGTTCAATACACAAGCATGGGCCGCCGCACTGTATTATGTGGTTCATAGTACCTTAATCGCAGCGTCGTTCTATTTATTCTGTGGTTGGATGACTTCACAACGTGGTGCTTTTAAAGATCATTTAAAAGTCGCACCAAAGATCAAACAGGAAAAGGCGGCTGCTTTTACCTACTTTATCATTGCTCTGATGATGGCAGGTTTACCGCCATTTAGTGGTTTCTTGGGTAAAGTCTTTATTTTGCAAGCCACTGCGGAAACACCGTATCAGGGTTGGATCATTGCAGTTATTCTGATTGTCAGCTTACTGAGCATTATTGCATTGACTCGCGTTGGTTTTATCCTGTTCTGGCGTGCAACACCACCTGAAGAAGATTTGAAAGAAACCGCTTATGCTGAATATCAGGCCTTGCCTGAAGTTGCACCAAAGCGTAATGATACGGCGATTTACGTCTTACTTGGCGCTTTGATGACCTATGTTGTCTTTGCTTCACCAATTCAAAATTATACGGTTGCAACAGCACAGCAAATTCAGAACCATGCGCTTTACAACCAGACGATCTTAAAAAATGATGCTCAAGGTCGCCCAATTAGCGTACAACCTTATGACCCAAGCTATCTACCAGAAACTAAATATGGTGGTGAAGTTGAAGATCATAACGCATTGCTGATCCCAGATATTATTTCAAAACCAACCCTTCAAGGTGGGCACATTTCTGAATATAAGCAGCGTCAAATTGCTGAGCAAATCCTAGATGCACCAACCATTCCAAATGCAACCCAGTTAAAACCAATGGAGGATCACTAATGCAAAAACAATCTTTGCTTGAGCGTTGGTTCCCGCATCCATTTGTGTCTTTTCTGATTTTTTTGAGTTGGTTGATGCTGGCACACAGCCTCGATGCTACTGATATTTTAATCGCACTGGTTTTGGCTATCGGGATTTCCCGTCTAGTGAGCCCTTTTATTGCCAGAACTCCTCATATCCATTGGATTCCGGCGATCAAATTAGTTTTTGTGGTGTTATGGGATATTGTGGTTTCTAATTTCCGTGTTGCCAAGATGGTACTTGGACCAATGGATAAACTCCACCCCAAATGGTATCGCGTCCCACTTGAAACTGAGCACGAGCAAGTGAATACCTTGCTGGCAATGATCATCACCACCACACCAGGTACCGTTTCAGCCGGTATCGATCAAGAGCGTGGTGATATTCTGGTACATGCGCTCAGTTCAGATGACACCGAACTCGACATTCAAGAGATCAAAACCCGCTATGAAACGCCTTTAATCGAAATCTTTGATGTAAAGATTGCTGAAGGAGCAACTAAATGACTATTTTACCTTATGCACTTGGGATTGGCTTAATTGCCATTACGATTTCAATGTTTTTGTGTTTGATTCGTCTGATTGTTGGCCCTTCTGTGATTGACCGTTTGCTAGCCTTGGATACCTTATTTTTGAATGCAACCTGTCTCATCGTTGTATTGAGTATCTACTGGGTGAGCACCAATCTATTCGAAGGTGCGCTCTTGGTTGCAATGCTTGGTTTTGTCTCGACTGCCGCGCTTGCTCGTTATTTCACTACGGGTCATGTGATTGATTAAGGAGCGACATTATGCAACTCATTCTTGAAATTATCGTTTCATTCTTTGTGGTCTTTGGTGCTTTCTTTATGCTGATCGGCTCAATCGGTATGATTCGCCTACCTGATCTGTTTATGCGTCTACACGCCCCAACCAAATCAAGTACCTTGGGTCTAGGTAGCTTCCTGATCGCTGCCATGATCTTTGCTGCCATGCATGGTCGCTTTGGTTTTGCTGAATTGCTGATTACTTTGTTTGCGTTTATTACCGCGCCAGTATCTGCCAATTTGATGGCACAGGCTGCAATTCATCTACGCTTACGTTCAACCAGTGGTGATGTACCTGAAGCACTAAATCGCCCACTGCCTTGGCAACGTTATCGTCGTCATCCATTAAAGAAAGATTAATCTCATCAAGCCATAAAAAAGCCACCCGAAGGTGGCTTTTTTATATCTATTTATTTCTGTTCATCTTGCTCTTGTTCAGGCAGATCTTTAACCGCTTCAGCAATCAGACCAAACATATAGTTACCATAGGCATTGGTCTTATCGTAATGGAAACGCAATCTTGGCGTAATACGTGTCTTGATACGACGACTCAATTCATGACGCAAGAAACCAGAAGCTTTATTCAATACATCTAAAGTTTCTTTATTTGCAGCTTCACTTTGATCATCACCAAGCGCACGCCCCATTACAGTGACATATACTTCAGCATATCCCATATCTGCACTGACTTTCACGGCTGAGATGGTCACGAGACCACCTAGACGTGGATCTTTAAGCTCCTGACGGATGAGCTCAGACAACTCACGTTGTACTGAATCCGCCATGCGCTTTAAGCGTTGGCTACCCGCCATTAAAGACTCCGTTTAATCAATTGAACATCATAGACTTCGATCTTATCTTTCTCTTTGATGTCTTTATAACCTTTCACCGCAAGACCACATTCCATACCGGCACGAACTTCTTCAACCACTTCTTTATAACGACGAAGAGATTCAAGTTCACCTTGGAACACAACCACGTCATCACGTAGTACGCGAATCGGTTTGTTACGGTGTAATACACCTTCAAGTACCATACAGCCTGCTGCTGCACCAAACTTACTTGAATGGAACACTTCACGAACTTCAGCAACACCCAGAATCGTTTCACGATGTTCTGGTGCAAGCTTACCGCTCATTGCAGCTTTAACATCATCAATTAAATGATAAATGACGCTGTAGTAACGGATATCAATACCGTCTTGATCAGATTTTTGACGAGCAGTGTTGTCTGCACGTACGTTAAAACCTAACAAGACCGCTTCTGACGATTCAGCTAAAGTAACATCCGACTCAGTGATCGCACCAACACCTGAACCGATTACACGGACTTTAACTTCATCAGTAGAAAGCTCATCAAGCGCAACATGCAATGCTTCCAAGGTACCACGAACATCAGTTTTAAGTACGACATTCACATAAGGAATATCTTTTTTACCCATAGATGCCATGATGTTTTCAAGACGCATTGCACTTGCACGCTCTAAACGCTTATGACGCTCACGGTCAGAACGAGCATCAGCAACTTCACGTGCTTTCTTCTCATCATTGACAACAAGAACTTCATCACCCGCCATTGGCGCATCAGGTAAACCTAAAATCTCAACTGGAATTGAAGGACCTGCAGAAGTAATACGCTGACCATTTTCATCAACCATCGCACGAACACGACCATAAGATGAGCCTGCAAGTACCAAGTCACCAATGTTCAATGTACCGTTTTGTACCAGAATCGACGTTACTGCACCGCGACCTTTGTCTACACGTGCTTCGATTACAACACCTTGTGCCGCACCTTCAGCTGAAGCTTTAAGCTCCATCAATTCGGCTTGGATCAAGATTAAATCAAGTAAGCCATCGATACCTGCACCAGAGTGTGCTGATACTTTTGCAATTGGAACATCACCGCCCCACTCTTCAGGTACGATACCTTTGGTGGTCAATTCGTTTAATACGCGGTCTACATCAGCTGATTCTTTATCCATCTTGTTGATGGCAACAATAATCGGTGTACCAGCAGCACGCGCATGGTCAATTGCTTCCGCTGTTTGTGGCATTACACCATCATCAGCAGCAACAACAAGTACCACGATATCAGTCGCTTTTGCACCACGTGCACGCATTGATGTAAACGCAGCATGTCCCGGAGTATCTAGGAAAGTAATAATACCTTTCTCAGTTTCAACGTGATAAGCACCGATATGCTGAGTAATACCACCCGCTTCACCCGCAGCCACTTTAGAGCGACGGATACGATCCAGTAACGATGTTTTACCATGGTCAACGTGACCCATGATCGTTACAACTGGCGGACGAGTTGTTTGCTCACCACGTGCTTCTTCAGCCGCAACCAATAAATTATCTTCTGCTTGCGTATCAGAAACTAAAACTGGATTGTGGCCCAATTCTTCAACTACAAGTACAGCAGTATCTTGATCAATCGCTTGGTTCTGAGTCACAAGCTCGCCCATCTTCATGAGGGTCTTGATCACTTCACGAACTTTAACTGCCATTTTTTGTGCAAGATCAGCAACAATGATTTTCTCACCGATCTCAACATCATAAATTTGCTTTTTAACTGGTTTTTCAAAACCATGTTTATTTGCCTGGCTGGTTTTCAAGCCGCGCTTATGATGGCTTTTGCTGAAGCTTTGCTCAGACTGAGCATCGCCACCACGACCGCCTTTCTTACCAGCACGTGGATTTGCAGTTGCGCCGCCACGTTTGATTTCACGGTCTTCCTTATTGAAGGAATCTTCATATGCTTGACCAACAAGACCAGCAGCTAAAGGTGAATCATCAATCACACGGATTGTTGCAGTCGCATCATCATTTGAATATTTTGATGCCATCTGACGCATTTGCTCAAGTGTACGTTGCTGCGCTTCTTCAGCTGCTTTACGACGTACGACTTCTTCAGTCGCTTTCAACTGAGCTGTTTGCTCTTCACGTGCTTTCTTTTGCTCTGGTGTTTCTGTAGGACGAATAACTGGTGCTTTAATCACTTTATCGCTATTACGCTTTTTCACCACAACAGCAGTTTTTGCTTGTGTTTGACCTGCACTGTCAGAAGTATGCGCTGCACGCATTGCTTCTAAAGTTGCATTGGCTTTTTGTTCAGCGGTATTACGTGCAGTTTGTTCAGCTTCATTACGTACTTTTTGTTCATTACGTACTTTTGCATCTGCTTCTACACGCGCTTTTGCTTCAGCAGCAAGCAATTCAGGGTTTGGTTTAGCAAAAACTTGTTTTTTGCGAACTTCAACATTAATGCTTTTCGCTTTACCTGAAGTACTTGTAACTTTAGCAGTACTCGTTGTTTTACGTTTCAACGCAATCTTTCCTGTGTTACCACTTTCCTGACCATGTACTTTTTTCAAGTGATTGACCAAAGTATCTTGCTGTTCAGTGGTAATAATGTCATCTGCTTTACGCTGTGGTAGACCTGCTTCGCGAACCTGCTCTAGGAGTTTCTCTACAGGACGTTCTACGCTGAGCGCTAACTCTTGAATCGACTTGTCCGTCATCTATTATCTCCTAGTTAAACCATGATTCACGTGCTTTCATGATTAACTGACCTGCTTTGTCATGACCTAAACCTTCGATATCCGAGATATCATCAGTTGCTTGGTCTGCCAAATCATCAACAGTAACCACACCACGCGCCGCCAATGCATACGCAATCTCAGTCGTCATACCTTCCATACCGAGAAGTTCTGCACTTGGCTCTTGAATATTTTCTTGCTGTTTTAAAGCATCCGTTAAAGCGGCTTCTTTAGCACGGCTTTGCAACAATTCAACTAAATCAGCTTCAAGCTCGATTTCATCAAATGTTTCAGCGGGTACATAAGCAATCTCTTCTAACGAAGTGAAGCCCATTTCAACCAATGCCATCGCTAAGTCTTCTTCAATATCCAGACGAGAAACAAACATGTCTAAATATTGTTGCGCTTCATTTTGCTGACGTGCACGATACTCTTCTTCCAACATCATGTCGAGTTTATAACCCGTCAATTCTGATGCTAAACGAACATTTTGCCCTTGTGAACCAATTGCTCGCGCTAACTGATCATTGGTCGCAAAAATGATATCTGCACTACGTGTATCTTCATCAAGTACGATACCCGATACATCAGCAGGCTCTAATGCACTTGCGATATATTGCGCTGGATCGTCAGACCACACCACAACATCAATACGCTCACCATTTAATTCCTGCTGTACTGCTTGAATACGTGTACCACGCATACCAATACATGCACCCACAGGGTCAATACGATGGTCATTGGTTTTCACTGCAATTTTAGCACGAACGCCTGGCTGACGCGCTGCTGCTTTAATTTCGATGATTTCTTCAGAAATTTCTGGAATTTCTTTCTTCATCAAAGCAATCAGCATTTCAGGGCGAGCACGCGACAATAACAATTGTGCACCGCGACCTTCACGGTTCACGTTAAACAAAATTGCATTGATACGTTGCTTAGGACGCAAAATTTCTTTGTGAATGGTTTCTTCACGTGCTAAATACGCTTCTGCATTATCGCCAAGATCAATGATAAAGCCATCTTTGGTTTGCTTTTTCACTTCACCGTAAATCAGCTCACCGACTTTAGATTCATATGCATCAGCAACCAATGCGCGTTCAGCTTCACGAATCTTTTGTACAATGACTTGTTTTGCAATTTGTGCCGCAATACGACCGAATTCAATCGATTCAACTTCCAATTCACGTACATCACCAATTGACCACTGAGCAGGGTCTACATCAGAAATCGCGTCTTGGCATGCTGGCATTTCATGATCTTCATCCGCAACCACAGTCCATTGACGGAAAGTACGGTAATCACCTGTTTTACGGTCAATCTCAACACGAAGTTGAGCTTCTTCAGAACGTGTGCCTTCGTAAAACTTTTTCTTCGTTGCCGCAACAAGTGCTTGCTCTAACGCTTGGAAGATCGCTTCACGACTAACACCTTTTTCATTACTAACCGTTTCTGCAACGGTAAGAATTTCGCGGCCCATAAGTCACCTACCGATTTCTTATAAAATTAAGTTAATATTAGTCTTGATAGATTAAATTTGCTTTATCAATATTATGACTATCAATTTCAAGCACATGATTACCTTCAACTTCGACTTGAATCATTTCATTTTCTAAGTCTACAGAAAGTAATTTCGCCTGAAATTTGCGACGGTTCTCGACAGCAGCAATTAATCGTAAAGCCACTTGTTGCCCGATATATGCAGGCAGTTGGTTCAATTGGAAAAATGGACGATCCCAACCTGGTGAAGAAACTTCTAAAGCATATTCACCTGAAATCGGATCATGAACATCAAGCATTGCACCCACTTGTTGCGTTACGAGAACACAATCTTGAACGCCAATACCACGCCCGAGTTCAACTTCACCATCTTCTGTTAAGACAGGTTCAACATTCTCATCGACCGCTTTATCAATATAAATGCGTAATAAAGAACGTTTCCCTTGTGGGAGGAATTCAATTCCCCACAAATCTACACCACACGCAGCCACAGCTGGTGCAATGAGATCATGCAATGCTTGAGATTTATTTGATAATTTCATTTACTCTCGTCGCTCTCATACGAGCCAATCAATCTTAACCGTATAGTGAAGCACGACTATTTGACCAATTGATGTCGAACAACTACACGATATAGCTAAACAACCAATAAAAAAGGGCGTAAATCGCCCCTATGTTACACAGAAAAGCAAAGCCCACTGTGCAAAAAGGCCCACCTTATTGTGAGCCTCTTTTTAGAAACTTGGTAGCGGGAGCTGGATTTGAACCAACGACCTTCGGGTTATGAGCCCGACGAGCTACCAGACTGCTCCATCCCGCATCAACGTGCAAAAATTATATACAAATATGAAAAAAAGTCAATTTAAGTTTTCTTCATACCTGCCTGATTAAGTTGCACCTTAATCAAATGGTAGCGGGAGCTGGATTTGAACCAACGACCTTCGGGTTATGAGCCCGACGAGCTACCAGACTGCTCCATCCCGCAACAATACAAACACTGCACACACCAAACTTACTGGTTATTAAGCTTGGTGCGGAAGGGGGGACTTGAACCCCCACGCCCGAAAGCACTACCACCTCAAGGTAGCGTGTCTACCAATTCCACCACCACCGCAGTATTGTGGGACGCATTCTAGTCCCTTAAATGCAAAAAGGAAAGTGCTAATTCAACTTATTCAGTTGTTTTTGGTGCATTTGGTGAAGTTTCAGGCGATGTCGCTGGTGCAGATGTTGTTGTTTGAACAGTTTTTAAACTATATGCATCTGTCGTCTGTTTTTTAGCAAATACAGCCAAAGTCAAACTGGTTGCAAAAAACAATGCTGTAAAAATCGCGGTTAAACGAGTTAAAAAGTTACCTGCACCTGAAGCGCCAAAAACAGTCGCAGCGCCGCCGCCACCAAATGATGCCCCTGCTTCCGCACCTTTACCTTGTTGTACCAAAACCAACGCAATAATTAAAATTGCTAAAATAATATGTACAACGAGTATAAAACTATACATCTCGATTCCTCGTTATTTGCTTTGAGCAAATGCTTTTGCGATTTGGTAAAATGATTGTGCATTTAAAGATGCACCCCCCACCAAAGCACCATTAATATCTGGACATGCAGCCAATTCAACTGCATTTTCAGCCTTAACACTACCACCATATAAAATGGCAGCATGTTCACCATATGAGGTAATTTGTTTTAAACCTTCACGAATCTTTGCATGCATGGCTTGAGCATCAGCTGGCGATGCAGTTTTACCTGTGCCAATTGCCCAAATTGGTTCATAAGCGAATACAATTTTTTGCCATTGATCCGCTTGAACAACCGCTGCAATATCACAAATTTGTTGCAATACCACTTGTTCAGCAGCACCCTGCTCTCGTTGTTCTAAGCTTTCACCAACGCAATAAATCACAGTCAAACCTGCACTCAACGCATTATGCAGTTTTACTTTTAAAATTTCGACATTGTCGCCAAATAATTCACGGCGTTCTGAATGCCCAATTAAAACAAATTCAATGCCACTGTCTTTCAACAACTCAGCGCTGACTTCACCTGTATAGGCGCCTGTACCTGCAACACGAGAAACATCTTGAGCCACCGTATAAATTGGTCTCACTGCATCTTTAAATTGTGTTTGAATACGATCCAAAGCAATTGCAATTGGCGCGACGCCAATATGACATTGCTCAGGTGCAATATTTTCCTGTTGTAATAACTGTTTAAATTCTTCTACTAATTGGAAAGCATTCGCATGCATTGGATTCATTTTCCAATTGCCAACAACCCAAGGAGTAATGCTCGAGTTCGACATACTTCGCCCACCCACTGTTAATTAATTTCTCAAAAATGCTGCATATTTTACACGGATTTTTATAAAATTCAGTTTTTTCTTTTAATGGGACAGAAATCACTCCAAAATCATAAAGATCAAGAAAATTGCCCATTCTATCTTCATAGAAAACTCCGATCGCGCTTTAAAAAGAAGCTGATTTACGTACAATTAATTTGATTATTTATAAGATTTAGCTTAATAAAAGAAAATTAATTTGCAAAACACTCGATCAGTTCAAAGTTTTGGCTATGAATCAAGGTGAAAACAACACTTTCTGTAGTGGTATTTTTGCATAACAAAAGTATAATTTTTAAAATACATATTATAAACATTTATTGTCAAAAGGCGGACAGATGTCAGGATTACATACGTCTCCAAAGTTTTCGGGGTTTATTCGACGGTTAGTTGAAGATGGGCATCTGCCTACAACAACAATGCAAACAGCCATCGATGCTGCTAAAAAAGCACAACAAGATATCGTTGCACATCTGATTGAACAGCATCGCGTGCCTCCATTAACCATTGCTGAAACCATTGCAGCCGAGTTTGGTGAACCACTTTTCGATTTGGCTGTTTATGATACAGCCTTATTGCCTCGTGAGCTGGCAGACAACAAATTAATCCAAAAACATAGAGTTGTACCACTGATTCAACGTGGCCAAATCCTCTATGTTGCAACCAGTAATCCCACCAATATCGAAGCACTGGATGCGATTCGCTTCAATACCAAGCTCAATATTGAACCCATTATTGTTGAACATACCAAACTCGAAAAACTGATTGAACAACAGTTCGGTGATTCCGGCAGTTTTGATTTTGGCGATAGTGAAGACTTTGATCTCGATATCGATGTGAATCAAGACACTGCCAAAGACGATGATGAGGCACCTCAAGGGGATGAATCCCCTATTGTGAAATACATCAACAAGCTATTGATTGATGCAATTCGTATGGGTGCATCCGATTTACATTTCGAACCGTATGAAAAAATGTATCGCGTGCGCTATCGTGTTGATGGGGTATTACGCCAAATTGCCAACCCACCGTTACAAATGGCAACCCGACTCGCTTCTCGTTTAAAAGTGATGTCGCAAATGGATATTTCAGAAAAACGAATGCCGCAAGATGGCCGTATTAAATTAAAACTGTCTAAAACCAAGGCGATTGATTTCCGTGTCAACTCACTCCCGACGCTATTTGGTGAAAAACTGGTACTCCGTATTCTTGATCCATCCAGTGCCATGCTGGGTATTGAAGCACTGGGCTACGAAGATGAGCAAAAAGCCTTGTTTATGGACGCACTAGATAAACCTCAAGGCATGCTTCTGATTACTGGTCCAACGGGTTCTGGTAAAACGGTCTCGCTGTATACAGGTTTAAATATTTTAAATACCGAAGATACCAATATTTCCACGGCTGAAGACCCTGTCGAAATTAACTTAGAAGGCATCAATCAAGTCAATGTAAATCCTAAAACAGGTTTGACATTCTCTGCTGCATTAAAAGCATTCTTACGCCAAGATCCTGACGTGATCATGGTCGGTGAGATTCGAGACCTAGAAACAGCGGAAATTGCGATTAAAGCAGCGCAAACAGGTCATATGGTGATGTCGACACTGCATACCAATAGTGCACCAGAAACCCTGACCCGTTTACGCAATATGGGTGTACCATCATTTAATATTGCCACCTCGGTTAACCTTGTGATTGCACAACGCTTAGCGCGTCGTTTATGTAATCAGTGTAAAGAAGCCATTGAAATACCAAGGCAAAGCCTATTAGAGCTTGGGTTTACCGAGCAAGACTTGGCTGATCCTGAGCTTACAATTTTTCAGCCCGTCGGTTGTGCTGAATGTCGCGAAGGTTATAAAGGCCGTGTTGGTATTTATGAGGTGATGAAAGTTACACCTGAAATTTCCAGATTGATTATGGAAGATGGCAATGCGATACAAATTGCAGCAGCATCAGAACAAGCAGGTTTTAATAATCTTCGTCGTTCAGGTTTGAAAAAAGTCATGCGAGGAATTACCTCTTTGCAGGAAGTCAACCGAGTAACAAGTGAATAAAATTAATAAAAAGGATTAATAATCATGGCAGCTAAAAAAGCGCAAATGATGCCAACTTTTGCTTATGAAGGGGTCGACCGGAAAGGAGCAAAAATTAAAGGGGAATTACCAGCACGCAATATGGCTTTGGCAAAAGTCACCTTGCGTAAACAAGGCGTGACCATCAAAAACATTCGAGAAAAACGTAAAAATATTCTCGAAGGTCTGATGAAGAAAAAAGTCACTACACTCGATATCACCATATTTACGCGCCAATTGGCTACTATGATGAAAGCGGGTGTACCACTGGTACAAGGCTTTGAAATTGTTGCTGAAGGTTTAGAGAATCCGGCAATGCGTGAGGTGGTGCTTGGCATCAAAGGCGAAGTTGAAGGGGGTAATACCTTTGCTGGCGCGCTCAAAAAATACCCACAATATTTTGATAATTTATTTTGCTCTTTAGTAGAATCCGGCGAACAATCGGGCGCACTTGAAACCATGCTCGATCGCGTGGCGATTTATAAAGAAAAAAGTGAGTTACTGAAACAGAAAATTAAAAAAGCGATGAAGTATCCAATTACGGTCATTTGCGTCGCTGTCATTGTTACCATTATTTTGATGGTCAAAGTTGTACCAGTATTTGAAAGTGTATTCTCATCATTTGGAGCTGATCTACCAGCCTTCACTAAAATGGTTGTTAGCATGTCTCAGTGGATGCAAGAATACTGGTTCATTTTGATCATTGTGATTGGTGCAATTATTGCTGCCTTCTTGGAAGCAAAAAAACGAAGTAAAAAATTCAGAGATCTATTGGATAAGATGGCTTTGAAAGCGCCTATTTTTGGAGATCTGGTTTATAAGGCCATTATTGCACGTTACAGCCGTACTTTAGCCACAACGTTTGCAGCTGGTGTACCTCTGATTGATGCACTAGAATCTACCGCTGGCGCAACCAATAACGTCGTTTATGAAGAAGCCGTCATGAAAATTCGTGAAGATGTCGCTACAGGTCAACAGCTACAATTTGCGATGCGTATTTCCAATCTGTTCCCCTCCATGGCAATTCAAATGGTTGCCATTGGCGAAGAGTCTGGTGCTTTGGATAGTATGCTAGATAAAGTCGCAACGCATTATGAAAATGAAGTCGATAATGCCGTCGATGGTTTAACCTCGATGATGGAACCTTTAATCATGGCAATTTTAGGTGTTTTAGTCGGTGGTCTGGTAATTGCCATGTACTTACCAATCTTCCAAATGGGTTCTGTGGTCTAATTTTTATGCAGCAATTCTTTTTCTATTTTATTGAGAACCCAACTGCACTTTATCTTGCAGTTGGGCTTTTTAGTTTATGCATCGGTAGTTTTTTGAACGTTGTTATTTTCCGTACCCCTCGTATGATGGAACGAGAGTGGCAGCAAGAATGTCAGATGCTATTACATCCAGAACAGCCCATCATTGATCAAAGCAAACTGACCTTAAGCCAACCAGCCTCAACCTGTCCAAAATGTAACTCACCTATCCTTTGGTATCAAAATATTCCCTTGATTAGCTGGCTAGTGCTGCGCGGTAAATGTGGAACTTGCCAAAATCCGATTAGTATTCGCTATCCGCTGATTGAACTGCTGACCATGCTCTGTTCGTTGATTGTTGTTGCCGTATTTGGCGCAACAGTACAGATGCTGTTTGGATTGATCCTCACTTGGGTATTGATTGCATTAACCTTTATCGATTTTGATACACAGTTGTTGCCTGACCGCTTTACTCTTCCCTTAGCGGCTTTGGGCCTCGGGATCAATAGCTATGCCATTTATACCACTGCAAGTGCTGCAATCTGGGGATATCTCATCGGCTTCCTCTGCCTCTGGATTGTGTACTACATTTTTAAACTCGTGACAGGCAAAGAAGGCATGGGCTATGGTGATTTCAAGCTCTTAGCTGCACTCGGGGCATGGATGGGGCCGATGCTGCTGCCTTTAATTGTGCTACTCTCTTCTATGGTCGGTGCAATTATTGGTATTATTTTGATGAAAATGCGTGGTGAAAATCAGCCATTCGCATTTGGCCCCTATATTGCAATTGCAGGTTGGATTGCATTTTTATGGGGTGATCAAATTATGAAGGTCTATCTGGGCGGTTAATATGAGTTTTATCTTGGGCATTACGGGTGGTATTGGTAGTGGAAAATCTGCGGCCACTCAATGGTTTGAATCTCAAGGCATTACCGTCGTTGACGCTGACATTGTCGCAAGAGAAGTGGTGGAACCGGGTCAACCCGCTTTGCAAGCGATTCAACAAACCTTTGGTGACTGGGTGTTATTGCAAGATGGTCAACTGGATCGACGTGCACTGCGTGAGCATATTTTTCAGTTTCCAGAAGCGCGTCAGAACTTAGAAAAAATCACCCACCCTGCCATTCGTCAATCAATTATTCAGCAACTACAACATGCTGAAAGTCCTTATGTAATTTTAGTCTCGCCACTTTTATTTGAGACCAATCAACATGAGTTGGTTCAACATACATTACTGATCGATGCTGATGAACAAACTCAACTGCAACGCGCAGGCCAAAGGGATGGACAAACTGAAGAACAGATTCGAAAAATTATTGCAGCACAAATGCCACGTGCTCAAAAACAACAGTTAGCCAATGATATTGTACTGAATGATGGTTTATTAGAGCATCTGCATCAACAACTCAAACCTTTGCACTTCAGCTATTTACAACGAGCAGAACACGCTTTCTAGCCTTGTTTCTGTTTCGCAAGTTGAATAGCTAACGTGTCTTTCCTAAACCAACGCCATGGCTGTAATGCACCAACACCCATCCCGATCAAGCCACAAATAATAGCTGCATTCAATGGTTCATTCAGTAACGGTACAGCCACAACAGCAGCGATGAAGGGTGCTAAAGTCACAATACTGCCTGTTTTAAACGCACCTAAACGCTCAATTGCAGCAACATAAGTCAATGTAGCAACGATAACCACCAAAATGCCATGAAATAGCCCTTGGATCAGCAAATGTAGAGGTGCTGCATCATGAAAATGCTTGGGAATGAAGAAAAGATAAACTGGCAAATAGATCACCGCTGACCAAATCACCACACCTGCAGTTGCATGCCAAGCAGATAATTTCCATTGTTTCAGCAATATCGTAAATATCCCCCACCATACTGCGCTGATGAAAAGCAACAAATCGCCCCACCCCAATGCCGAAGCTTGATCATGCAACATCAAGTAACTCATGAGAATTAAAGCAGCCATCATGATGATCAGGCTCAACCAGGTGTGTTTATCAAAGGGTTGTCTAAATAGCAGATAGGCTGCAACGGCTGTGCAGAGTGGGATACAGCCATTTAAAAAAATAGCAGCGTGTGCAGCAGGTGCATGTAAAAAAGCAGTATAGACCGTAAAACAATAAGCCAAACCACCAATGAGGGCCAAGATGACGGGCCGAGTATTCCATAGAAATGCAAAATCTTTTTTATAGATCAAAACTGGTATTAAAATCAGGGAGGCAATTGCAAAGCGCATTGCCACCAGATCCCAGACACTCACATGCCAATGTGCATTTAAACGGGAGAAGATGGTGAATCCTCCCCAAATACACATGGTAATAAAGACAAAGAAATAGCCTTGCGTACGGACGGTCATCTAAATTTACATTGCCAACATTTGGCTAAATTATACAGCACTACGCTGACGACACGCCTCATAAAGTGCCATACCTGTAGCCACGCTTACGTTTAAACTTTGTAGGTCACCCGACATTGGAATATAAACAGTATGGTCACACTGTGACTGTGTAATCGGCCTTAAACCTGTATCTTCCGCACCCATGACGATTACTACAGGACCTTTGAAGTCGCATTGATGAATAGGCAATGCTTTTTCATCCAACATGGTGCCAATCACACGGGTATGTGTGCTGTCTTTTAAATGTGCTAAGGTTCGCGCTAAATTGGTCACTTGAATAAACTTAACTTTCTCAGCACCACCTGCCGCAACCTTACGTGCTGTTGGTGTTAAGCTTGCTGAACGATCACGTGGCACAATCACCGCTTGAACGCCCATCGCAGCTGCGGTACGAATACATGCACCGAGATTATGCGGATCAGTCACCTGATCAAGCGCTAATAACAAAGCATCTGGTGACTGCTGCATCAATTCATCCAGATCTTTTTCATTTAAGGTTGGATGTGGACGAACAGCAGCAACCACTCCTTGATGGAATGGCAAACCTGCCAACTTTTCCAGACTATCACGACTGGCTTTCTGAACACTGATCCCAAAAGGTTCTGCCAGCTGCAAAATCTTTTGCAAACGCTGATCATCACGACCTTTCAAGGTAAATAAAGTCAAAACGCGTTCAGGCTCTAACTCCAACAATGACTCCACCGAATGAACGCCATAATAATATTCAGGTTTTGCCATGAACGACCTCTAACAATTTCATATCAACGAAAAATAAAAATCCTGCAAAGTGACTTTACAGGATTTTCTCTGAGCATAGTGTACTCGATTTAGAAAGGAATACGTTAGCCTTCCAAATGACAGACGTAATCGAGTACTTCATCCGCTTCAATGTGGAACATGCTATTACCAGGTACATAGAAAGACTGACCTGCACGGAATAATTCACTTTCAGTGCTATCTGCTATTTTGACACGGCATTCACCAGAAATAATTTCCATACGTTCTGGAACATGTGTTTCGAAAGTTAAAGCCTGTTCAGTAGGTAGAATTACACCCAAAGTCTTTTTTGTACCATCTTCAAATTGTACTGTATGGCTAATACATGCCCCACCAAAATACACATTCGATTTCTTAATGACCGTTACATGATCAAATTGCACTGAACTCATGCGTACTCTCCAAATAATGCCGCATCTATATTAAATTATGCTGGACGTAGTTTAATTGCGCCGTGACAACTAATCAATCCATTTTCTAGGCTAAACATAGCAATTTTCATACCTGAGCCCAGATTAATAAAGCATGAGAAGCATCGCTTCGCAAGGTCTGGGCGCAAGACGAACAGCTATGCTGTGAGTGAAGAGGACAAGCAAAGTGGAACTTTGCCCAAGCATAAGACCTTGCAGCCGATATGAGCCATATGCTGCAAATAGCACAGAAGAAACCAAACAAAATGCCCGAGCACAAAACCTTAACTCACCCATATAAATGTTGAAGAAAAAGCCAAGAGGTCAAACACATAACAAAATAACCTTCTATCTACCAAGTAAATCAGGAAAATCCTACATTCAACTCTTGTGGCAACTTTAAAACTTCTCTATCTTTAAGCAAAAGATTCTGTGCATTGGATGCGTTTATGCTCACCCATTTAACTTTAATTAATTTTGCACTCGCTGACCATTTGGCTTTAGATATTGAACAAGGCTTCAATGTGCTGACTGGTGAAACTGGCGCGGGCAAATCATTATTGTTAGATGCCCTCTCTGCCTGCTTAGGTGAACGTACTGATACCAATTATGTACGCTACGGTGCAGATAAAGCAGACATCACTGCAATATTTAGCTATCAGCCTGACAGTGCCGAAGCACATTGGCTGACGGAACACGAACTGGATGATGACTCAGGTGAAATTCATTTAAGACGCGTGGTTTTTGCGACAGGTCGCAGCAAGGCCTGGATTAATGGGCGCCCGAGTAGTTTAGCTGAACTCAAAGAAATTGGACGTTTGCTGGTACAGCTCTACAGTCAACACAGTCAACAACAGTTACTAGAACCGCCTTATCCGAGACGCTGGTTAGATCGTTATCATAATTTTGCTGAGCCCTCAAATGCGGTACGCGAAGCATATAGTACATGGCAAAAGAATATTCGCCAGCATCAAGCAGCTTTAGATGCACAAGCAACGCGTATTCAAAAAATACAAAACCTAGAGTCTCAAATCGAAGAACTTGAGGATGTGATTCAAACAGATTATCGCGAAACTGAACAAGAGTTTGATCGTCTCAGCCATCACGAACATATCATGCAGGACTGTAGCTATAGCCTAAATGTATTGGATGAAGCGGAGCAAAATATTACTCAAGAAGTCGCTTCGATCATTCGTCGTTTAGAATCTCACGCAGGTCGCAGTGAACAACTTTCCAATATTTACAATGCTTTATTAAATGCTCAAAGCGAAATCGATGATGCCACGGCGAGCTTACGTCAATTTATTGATCGCCAAAGCTTTGATCCTGAGCGCATGGAACAATTGAATGCGACTTTAGAAGTATTCCATCGCCTAGCACGCAAGCACCGCACTCAACCTGAATTGCTAAAACAAGAATACGAAACTTGGCAGCAAGAATTACAGCAATTACATCAACTTGAAGATCCAGAAACCTTGGCCGAACAAGTTGAAATTTCTTATCAAGCATTTATGCAGAAAGCACAACATTTAGATGATATTCGTCGTGCAGCTGCAATTCCATTGGCCAAACAACTGACTGAGCAAGTTAAACCGCTAGCACTGCCTGAAGCACATTTCGAATTTAAGTTTGAACCACAAGAAACTGCCAATGCAGAAGGATTAAGCTTCATTCAACTGTTATTTACCGCGAATAAAGGGATTCCACCGCAGCCCCTCGCACGCGTTGCATCAGGCGGCGAACTCTCACGTATTGCGTTGGTGATGCAGGTCATGAATGCCGAAAAAACGGATGCTGAAGTGCTGGTCTTTGACGAAATTGATGTGGGAATTAGTGGTGGCACTGCTGAGGTTGTCGGTCGCCTCTTGGCTGATTTAGCCCAACACGTACAATTGCTGTGTATTACTCATCAAGCACAGGTGGCTGCGCAGTCTGACCAGCATTTATTGGTGAAGAAACAACAGACTGATCCTGCAAGCAGTACCATTATTGAGCTTGACGAAGATCAACGTATTTTAGAGCTGGCACGTATGTCAGGTGGTGTTGAAATCAGCGAAACCACCTTGCAACACGCAAAACAATTACGTCAACTCAAATTTCAATCAGCCTGACCCTGTTACAAAATATTAGAAAATAATTGGCGAAATCCGATTAACTCTTGTATGTTGATAAAAAGAACCTATATAGATAGATCAGCATAATTTTTGATGGAGAATCGCCTAGGTGACGAAACAATACTTAACTCACCGTTGTCTCATCGCTCCACCAGACATGGCAGATGACAGCTTTGCAAACACCGTCATTTATCTTGCTCGCCATGACGAAGACGGTGCTCAAGGCATTATTATCAACCGCCCGTCTGACCTACAAATCAAAGAACTACTCAATGATTTAGAGATTGATGCCGACAATGTACAGCCACATGCTGTTTTGCAAGGTGGTCCATTACGCCCAGAAGCAGGATTTGTTCTACACACAGGGCAACCGACATGGCATTCATCAATTGCAGTGGGAGAGAACGTCTGTATCACTACTAGCAAAGATATCTTGGATGCGATTGCCCATAATGAAGGGGTCGGACGTTATCAAATTGCATTGGGTTATGCGAGTTGGAGCAAAAATCAGCTTGAAGAAGAAATTGCGCGTGGCGACTGGCTCATTTGTGATTCGGACATGGATCTGATTTTTAATCTGCCATATGACGACCGTTGGGATGCTGCTTACAGAAAAATCGGGGTAGACCGCACTTGGCTTGCGTCTGAGATTGGTCATGCCTGATATGCAAAATGCTCAATCGATTATGGCTTTTGATTTCGGCACCCAGAAAATGGGGATGGCAATCGGTCAATCCAGCATTGAAAGTAGCAATCCCCTGCCATTATTTGCAATGAAAGACGGTATTCCAGACTGGGATAAATTATTAAAGATCGTCAAAGAATGGAAACCGACCTTATTTTTAGTGGGCTTACCGCTGAATATGGATGATAGTGAATCTGAATTGTCAGCTCGTGCACGAAAATTTGCCCGTCGTTTACGTCATCAGACTAATATTGAAACGTGGATGGTGGATGAACGTCTGACCACACGCGAAGCAAGAGAAGAACTTGAGTTTTATCAGAATAAAGGTCAGGCCAAACGTTTATCTGCGGATAGTTTTGCGGCTGCATTATTAATTCAAAGCTGGTATCGCGATCCGGCCGGGATTACACCTTAAAGAAATCTATAATATATTTATCATTTTAGCGGCGTTCCATGCCGCTTTTTGATGTCTCTTTCTTAAATGAATTAGACTATATGGAAACAGCATTGATTATTTTTCAATAATTCTCACTGTCGCGGTACGTCCAGAAACAAAGGCCAATGGATTATGCGGTTGCTCATCCAAAACAATTTTCACTGGCACACGTTGCGCCAAACGCACCCAACTAAAGGTTGGGTTCACATTCGCCAGCAAATTAGAACTGCCTGAACGCTCACGGTCTTCAATCCCTGATGCAATCCCCTGCACATGACCACGAATCTGCTGACGATCTCCCATCAGTTGGACAGTTGCCGAATCACCGACATGAATACGATTAAGTTTGGTTTCTTCAAAATAACCCACCACATAAAGCTGTTGGCGATCTAAAAGTGCTGCAACCGCTTGCCCAACTTTGACGTAATTACCCACGCGCAAATCAAAGTTTGATAAGGTTCCGTCCGCTGGAGCAACCACCTCTGAACGATGCAAATTCAATTGCGCCAAATGCAGGTTACTATTCGCAACCTCAATTAAAGCTTGTTGTTGTTGAATGGCAGCATTGGCTTGTTCAATATTGGCCGTCAGTTGCTCTTTTTCAGCTACAGCTTGATCACGCACAGCAAACACTTGATCCTGTTCCTGCTTTGAAATCGCGCCATCCATCAAGCTTGCATATCGAGCTGCGTTTCTTTCTGCCAGCTTTTTATTCGCTTCAGTCTTGACCAAACTGGCTTTGGCACCGGCTAGATTGGCATGTGCTTGCGCCAAACCCGCTTTGGCTTTGGCTAAATCTGATTTAGCTTGCTCAACGTCCAGTGCTTGACGTGCCACATCAATTTTAAAAAGTACCTGCCCTTTTTTCACCGTCTGGTTATCTTGAACCAAGACTTCGGTGACTAAGCCATTGACGTCAGATGCAACCTGAATCACATCACCACGGATACGACCATCACGCGTCCACGGAGCAGCATTGTAGTAATTCCATAAATGCACCACCGTATATACAGCAATCAGAACTGCCAGTATCAATACAATCGGACGTATGATTTTTCGCACATCAAATGCATTCATGTTTATCACCTCTACCACTTTCTTTTAAATCATTAAATTTCAGAATAAGCATTTATTCAAAGACCTTAAGCCCACAGCCAAACAAACAACCAATGCACCACAAGCAACAAACCAAAGTAGAAACATAGATTGAAAATACTCGGTAAGGCGATCCAGCCCTTGATTGCCGCACGATCAATAAAAGGACTCACCAACTTGAACAGCACATAGGCAATAATGGCTTGCACCAAAAGGATTGGGATATAAATCCCATAAACATTAATTTCACCCATGAGATACACCTAAGCCGTATATATCCGAATACATCTGTTCTGTTGAGACATGACCAATGCTTTCACAAATATTGTTGAGAGAAATCAACAGTCGCTGGTGCAATTGAACATCTTCAATCTGTTGTGCCATACGCTGCAAACCTTCTATTTGCTGCACAATTTGTATTGGGAAATGATTGATTGAAAGCTGCTTTTCTTGCGCCTGGAAATAGTCAGCAAGTTGCTGCTGCAATACATTGAGTTCACTTTGCAGCGCTGTCTGTTGCGGTAACTTCTGGCTAATTTCTTGTAACCGTACCAAATCAACCGTCGAACTGCTTTCAACCAACGCATGTTGAATCGCAGTTTTAATCTCAGGATTTTGTACCATCTTGGTATTCAATACCCCGACACGATCTAACATACTGCGTAAATGGATTTTAAAATCACTGCCATAAGACAAATACAGAGCTTGCCGCATCGCTTGATAATGTAAAGCCAAAATCCGCGTCGCACTGGTGTCTGGTGAAATTGCACGGACCAAATTAATGACAATCAGTGACACCAAAACCCCTAATATCATCCCAAAAGAGCCATCCAGATAAGAAACCGCATCCATCGTATATTGGTTATGCAAGTTCAAACCCATCATGGTATTAATCCCAAGCACCATCCCGATCGGCATCAACATCTGATTTGCCATCATCGTGACCGCTACAAGAAATACTGGAAAGAGTACCAAAGCCAACTGCCAGAAATGAGTCACATGGGGAAAAATGCCAAAAGCATATAAAAACACCAGACCTGCCGAGACAACACTGCCCCAAATAAAGATTCTGAGCACAGGTACAGGGTTATCCAAAGCCGTAAGAATACAGGCGGTAATCGCACCCATTTGTGCCATCATAAAACCTGTTTTCCAACCCGATAATATCCATGCCCCTGTCACAATAAAGGTAATCAATACCGCGCTAATCCCCCCCCGAATCGCAATGCCATGATCGCGATGCAAACTCGGATATTTGGTTGTGATTGCGGTAATCTCAGCGGGAATATCTTTTTGACCTTGTTGGATCTGCTGCCAAATCAACTTCACCGCCAAAATATTGGCAATAAAATGCCGAACATCCATTTTCAATGCAGCCAGCACGATTTGTTGTTCAGATGATGCCATCGCAATCAGTTCAGCAAAATCTTCTTCAAAACCCACAGGAAGCTGCTGCAAATCACTTGGGACCAGCTCTCTTTCCTGCTTTAAAAATGCCAGTGTAAGTTGATGAATACGATTTAAATGCGGTGCAAGGTCAACCAACTGCATTTGCTGTAACTGCTTGACCCGCTGTGACAATGCAACCAGATTGGCGACTACCAATGAAACCTGATGCAGCATTTCCTGCAAAGGTTTGGTCATACCATTGAGCTCACCTTTTTCATACGCCAGATGTACTGCCAGGGCGTGAATATCTGAAGCATCACGGGTGATCACCGACAAAACCTGAGTGTAATTCTCAGGTTCATCCTGAACTTTAATTAATCTTTCAAAGGTGCTTTCCAGATCACTTAAAGTCTTGTTGACACGTTGCTTGATCATTGCACCAACATGAACTGGAAAGAAAGTTGCCGATACCACTGCCGTTGCTATCACACCAATTGAGATTTCCAAAACTCGTGCCAAGGCAATATCAAAGATGTTGTAGGTGTCGATATAGGTAATGGCATTATAGGCAATCATGGCCGTCGAATAGCCCGCCAGCATAAAGACATAACTACGAGCAGTACGATCGAGCAATGATACGTATAAAGCAAAGCCCACCCATAATGACAAAATAATGGTGAACAGCCACGGCGTATTGATGAAGTGCGGTGTGAGTAATAAAGCAATAATCGCCCCTGCAATGGTACCGACCAAACGATACACACACTTTGAAGACACCATACCCGAGTACGGACTGGCGATAATCAAGACTGTACCAATCGACCACATCGGATTAATTAAATCTAATTCAAACGAGATAAACAGTGCCAGCATACCTGCCACAAATGTTTTGCACGCAAAAATGAGGTCGAGTCGACTCGGTCTAAAAGCCAACAACTGTTTAAATAGCATGAACGTGTCTCAATTCAGATTCAGCTTCACCATTCATTGCATCACTAAAAAAGTGACGACTTGTCCTGACTGATTTGAAAAACTCGAATCAGGGCAACCGATATCAATAAAGCTGAGGATTGGGCGTGATACACAATGTTGGGTATTTTTAGATCAAAATCCTAAAAATAATTATCCCAATAAGACATTGTGTTGCTAATTTTTTCAAAACAGAGTGAAATAGTCAACATAAATTATCACTATTTGATAATTTTTAATTTTAATTTAGAATAATCCCAATAAAAGTAATTCATTTTCTCAGGATAGTGGTTAATTTATTGATCTCGGATGATCAAATCTAAAAGTCCATTCACGACCTTACGCTTTTCTGCTATAAAGCAATAAAAGTTCGGTTTTCACGTTATTTCTTAAGGAGTAGACAACTCATCATGGCAATTTCGAGTTTTGGTAAAATTCTCACCGTGCTGGATTTATTTTCAGTTTCACGTCCGATTATCAATGTCGATATCATTTGTGATGAGCTGAGCCTCTCCAAGCCAACAGCCTACCGTTATCTGAAAGAACTCGTTTCTGCCGATATTCTCAAACGAATCAGTGGCACTTCTGGCGATTATACACTTGGCTCTAAAATTGCGGTTTTAGACTATATTTCGCATAGTACCGACCCTCTGGTTCAGATCAGTATTCCCTTTATGCGAGATATCGTAGATCGTACCGAACTGTGCTGTTTGCTTACCTATTTAAATCATGATTATTGTATCGACCTGCATCATGAAACCTTTAAAGATGCAGAACTCCTTTCTTTTGGACGGGGTTGTCCACGACCCGTCTATGTCGGTGCCTCCCCTAAAATCGTCATTGCACATTTAACCAAGCAACGCATTCAGGGCTATTATCAGCAGTTTTCGAAAGAATTGGCTCAAGTTGGATTTGCGCAGACTCAAGATGAGTTCATTCAACACATGCGTAAAATTAAAAAGCAAGGTTTCTACTTGTCACAAGGAGAGATTGACCCTCAACTTTGCAGCCTGTCAGTTCCTATCCGATTTTCAAGTAAAGAAGCCCCAATTGCACTCACTTTAGTCGCATCGAAGAATCGTTTTGATTTCATCAACATTCAAAAGTTAATTGAAATTTTGCAAAATAATGCAACTCAAATCGAGCATAAATTTGCAACACTTTCAGAAATTCAAAACAATCAGAATTGAGAATATTAAAAAACATTTACATTTTTCATTATTGTAAATCACACCAAATTCTCATATGATGATTATGTTCTTCAGCATACTCTCCCAAAAGAGCATGACTTTCCTCAGAGAACTAAGCTCATCGTTGTGATGGGCTTTTTTCTTGTCTTATTTTTTATAGCACAATAAAAAAGCCCTCTCAATAGAAGGCCTTTTCCGTCAAATATATGGAGCTATCAGGGTTGTTTTAAGTACGGCCAAGCGGCTTTAAGATAAATAAACATCGACCAGAGCGTGAGTATTACCGCAGCGTAAAGCAATGCATAAGCCCAAATTTCCAAAGGCTTCCAGTTTAACAAGAACACACTAATGGCAATCATTTGAAAAGCTGTTTTATATTTCCCAACGGTCGAGACTGCCACATTTGTACGAGCACCCAATTCAGCCATCCACTCACGCAATGCAGAAACGGTAATTTCACGAGAAATAATCACAATCGCAGCGAAAGCCATTGAAATGGTCGGCTGCCATTGCACCAATACAATCAATGCTGCGGCCACCATTAACTTGTCCGCAACGGGGTCAAGAAAGCGACCAAAAGCAGACGTCTGGTTTAAAGTTCTCGCCAAATAGCCATCAAACCAATCGGTTACTGCGGCAATAATAAATATTGCAGTCAGTACCATATGGCGCATCATTCCCCCATGATGCTCAGCAATCCCAATTGCTGGTGGCCAATAAGCGATCACCAAAAATACAGGGATAAAGGCAATACGTGCCAAAGTTAGAATATTAGGAATGTTCAGGATCTGCCCTGTGCTCATAAACACCGCCATGTTGTTCGCATCAAATATGCATACTGCACAAAGGATGTGCTGAGATTGTATTCATGTGTCAGCAACTTTATACGAAATGCACCGTAGTGTCGACTAGGCAAAAACCACAACTGTCTGTCTAAGCACCGCAATTAACTGGTTTTTACGATCCCAAACATACGCATATTCAGTTGAATAACCATGTTCTGCATATTCGGTCACAACTTTATATTTAAACCAATCCTGAACCTGATCCGAAATCGGATTTAGATAGGTAATCTGCCACGTGAGTGAACTTGCAGGAGCTGGAGTCTTAAACATTGGCAAAACACCCGGCGGCCACACATCCATCAACACAAATAAATCTGCTAGTTGCATATCACGATTCGGATGGAAATTGGGTGCAAAGCGACTCCATCCACCAAAGTCTGGCACTTTACTGCCTGCCATCGGATAACTGCCCTCTGCCCAGCAAAGTTCAAATTGCTGTAAACACTCAGGCATTAAACCTTCAAGATAGAAGGTCTTATCAAGTTGCTCAGGTGTTGGATAATCTGGGACTTGCGGCAAATTCTGTACATGAATACGAGAATCACGTTGTGTACCAAAACTGGCAATTAAAGTACTTTGAACAGCATCATCCTGCCATAGTCTGACTTCCAGTGTGGTAACAGATTTCCCTTCACGTAATATTTCAGCACTGAGTCTTGCTCTCCCTTCCTGTACTGGTCCGACAAAAGTGATATTACAGCTGAGTAATTGTTTTGCTGCATCATCAACAGCATGAAGGGCTTTCTGGATCAATAATCCTGCAACCAAACCACCAAACACCGTACGACCTTGTAGCCAACCCGCTGGAATATCAATCCATTCCTGTTGTTCAACTTGCTGATATAACGGAAGCAATGACATTGTTTTTCCTTGATCCTCAAAACATCCCTATCTTTGAATGTTTTTAGTCATTTGTGAATGATCTTTGATACAACAGTATTGGAAAGTTTTGGTCAATCGGTCAAATTACTCATGCAAGATTTTATAAATCGTTCTCGCCATCACCTCTCCTAAACCAGGAACAAGCATTAACTCTTTTTCCGATGCTCTGAGCACGCCTTGTATCCCACCAAAATGTGTCAAAAGATCTCGTCTACGTTTCGGTCCTAAGCCAGGAATGGCTTCTAATACGGAGCTGCTCCGACGTTTATCCCGCTTGGCTCGGTGCTTGGTAATTGCAAAACGATGCGCTTCATCCCGTACCTGTTGAATGAGGTGTAACGCTTTATGATCTTCCGGAAGTTGAATCTTGGTGCCATCGGTAAAATGTAGCGTTTCCAAACCAGGCTTACGCCCTTCACCTTTGGAAACCCCGATCATAAATGCATCCAGCTCCAGTTCCTGCATCACCTCCATCGCCATATGCAATTGTCCTTTACCACCATCAATCAATAGCAGGTCAGGCAACATATTCTTTTTATAACGACGAGTCAGGGCTTGTCGCATTGCAGCATAATCATCGCCGCCAGTAATATCCTGAATGGCAAATTGACGATAATCGCGCTTTCTTGCCCCGCCTTGATCAAAGACCACACAGGATGCAATCGGCGCTTCGCCCATGGTATGACTAATATCAAAACATTCGATCCGATCAATTGGACGCCCTACTATCTGTTCAAGCTGATGAAAACGCTCATTGAGTTCCAGATGGTTACTGAGTTTGCCTTTAATGGCATGTTGCACATTCATTTGTGCCAACTCTAACCACTCCGCACGAGTCTCACGCACTTTATGCTTGATCTGGACTTTTTTATTAAAGGTTTGCTGTAATGCCTCTTCCAGTTGCAACTTGTCAGGCACATCCACATTGACAATCAACTCTGTCGGAATCTCATCCGCCACTTGGAAATAAAAGTTTGCGATAAAATCACTGAGCATCTGCCCCAAATCATCGCTCAACATATCTGGGAAATAGCTTTTTCCACCTAACATTCGCCCATTACGTACATACATAATTTGGACGCACGTCACCCCTGCTTGGTAGGCAATTGCCAGAATATCGGCTTCACCTTTGATTTTAAAAACAGCTTGTTGTGCCTGAACTTCACGCAGCAAGCCCAAGCGATCGCGATAGAAAACAGCTTTTTCAAATTCCAGTGCTTCAGCCGCCTGCTCCATTTTTCCAATCAGCTCTTGATTCAGCTCTTTGGTATCGCCCTGCAGGAAACGAATAGAGTTATCAACATCCTCTTTATACTCTTCTGGACTGATCAAGCCCACGCACGGTGCGGTACAACGTTTGATCTGATATTGCAGACACGGACGTTTTCTTTGTGAAAAATAGCTATTTTCACATTGGCGGACATTAAACAATTTTTGTAAGACTAAGAGCGTATCACGTGCACTGTAGGCACTTGGATAGGGCCCAAAAAACTTACCAATTTGATGCTTGCCTTTCCCTCGTCCACTGGCAATACGCGGATAAGGCTTATCTGATGAGACAAAAATATAGACATAAGATTTATCGTCGCGCAACATGATGTTATACGTGGGACGATGCAGCTTAATCAGATTCTGTTCGAGTAATAAGGCTTCAGTTTCGGAACGCACCACCAAGCTTTCAATATCATAAATACGTGAAACTAAGGCCTGTGTTTTAGGATGCTCAATGGTTTTAACAAAATAGCTCGATACACGATTTTTTAAATTTTTAGCTTTGCCCACATACAGCAACTCTCCATCCTTACCGAGCATTTTATAAACGCCAGGTAACTGAGTCATGTGAGCAAGTATTTTTTCAATATGTTCTCGAGCGTTTGGGTTCACGATGTGCCTATTCTCTCTATTGACACCACATGATGTGATGCTTGCTTAATTTTTTTCAAGTTTTAAATGTGGATATCGTGTAAGAGCTAAGCTTATAAATGACTTAATGCTTCGAAAGGGTCTGATTTAAGGCCTTGCAAAACGTTTCTTTATCTTTAGGTGAAATCAAAATATGACTTGCTATCCCTTCTTTTTGATAATCAATTCGCAACCGATCCAAAGATAAGGCAGGAGATGAAATCAGGTTATAACTTTCCGATATTTTGATAATGTCTGACTTATTGATCTGCCACTTAAATAACATCGAACGAATCACTAAGCGCTGTTCTGTAACGATATAGCGCGTATTTAGAATTGGCCACTATAATATAGCGATCGTCAGAAAATATAGGGCAGCATGTTCAGGATACTCCTGCATGGTGCCTTTAACATACATCGTCCATAAAAATTGCATTAACAAACCTGTCGTTGCAATCACTACACCCCAGAACCACCAATCAATTTTAGAACGAAAAGTTTGCATGGATTTTCAAAGTGAATTGTTGTGAACTAAAAAACATTCTAAGCCAAATCCCATAAAAAAACGCCCTTTCGGGCGTCCACATTATTCGAACTTAAAACACATAAGGGCGAATAAAAATAAGGAAAAACAAACCAAGCATGATGAACCACTTCAAGAAGTAATATAGTGAGCGATTCGACGCTTTGAGTGCTTTGGCCTTAATACGGATTTGGTAAATATAACCAAAGGCTTTATTTAACCCGCCTGTTTGGTCACCCGCTTCATTAGGTGAACTCGCAGCCGTCATCACACTTTTACCAAACCAGTGATTAAACTTCTCCATAAAGCGAGTCTTTAATGGGCGCTCTACATCTGCGAAGAAAATAATACGGTTTTGGTCTGTCGTGTTTTCCGCATAATGGATATAAGTTTCATCAAACACGACACTTTCACCATCACGCCAAGAATAACGCTCGCCATCGACATCGATAAAACAACGATCATCATTCGGTGTGATTAAACCTAAATGGTAGCGTAATGAACCTGCATATGGGTCACGGTGACGAACCAAACGGCTATCTGGTGCCAGCTCAGTAAACATTGCAGCTTTAATCGTTGGCAAAGTCTTGAGCAATGCTGTTGTTTTTGGACAAAGCTCCGCAGCTGATGGATGTGCAGAGTCGTACCATTTCAGATAGAAACGTTTCCAGCCTGTTTTAAAGAATGAGTTAAAGCCTAAGTCATCATAACTACTCGATGCTTTAATCCCACCTTTGTCATACAAGGCTTTTGCTTCATCACGAATCATTTCCCAATTTTCATCCAGAACTTTTAAGTCCTGAAAATGCTGGGTGTCGATATACGGTTGATTCGGCACTTTGGAAAACATGTACATTAAAAAGTTAATGGGTGCGAGAATCGTAGAATGGTCAAAAAATTGACGGTAAAACGAATGTTTTACTTTCCCACGGCGCTGAATATACAACGCGGAAATAATAAAAATTGCTAATATGATCCACTTAATCATAGATTACTCTATCTTCTTAGCTGAAAACCAAATGCCAGTTTGATAACCAAATTTCAAAATCGCACTCAAAAATAAGCCTATTATTCTAACAAATTTATTGATGTAAATACCAATTTGCTTTATTTAACCTGAGCAACAGCAGATTTTGAATTCTCGATCACAATCAATGAGTAACCACTCCATTTCCATCGAAAAATTTATTTTTATTTATGTTTTAGCAGTTCAAGTCCATGATTACAATAAATTGATGACCCTAGCGTCACGGCTTGATACAACTTGTTATGTCCTTTTTGGATATAGTTATCGTAAGATTAGCGAAGCTTTTTTGTGTGCTTAAGCGCACACACGCTTTATGACATCCACTCAGAATCCTCCACAACAAGGGAGATCAGGCATGATCCACGCTGGCAATGCCATTACCGTCCAAATGCTTGCGGACGGAATTGCAGAATTCCGCTTTGACTTACAAGGTGAGTCGGTTAATAAATTTAACCGTGCAACCATCGAAGACTTCCAAGCAGCGATTGCTGCAGTGAAAGCCAATAACGATATTAAAGGCTTAGTAGTTACCTCTGGCAAATCAACTTTCATCGTTGGTGCTGATATCACTGAGTTTGGCGATAATTTCGCTGCGGGTGAGCAAGCGATTGTTGATTGGCTTATGCCTGTACATGATGTCTTCAACAGCTTTGAAGATTTAGATCTACCTAAAGTTGCTGCCATCAATGGTACAGCGCTTGGTGGTGGTTTTGAAATGTGCTTGGTGTGTGACTATCGTGTAATGTCAGAACAAGCGCAAGTTGGCTTACCAGAAATTAAACTCGGTATCTATCCTGGTTTTGGTGGTAGCGTACGTTTAAGCCGTGTAATTGGTATCGACAATGCCGTTGAATGGATGGCAATGGCGAACCCTAAAAAACCAGCTGCTGCATTAAAAGATGGCGCGGTAGATGCGGTTGTTGCTGCGGACAAACTTCAAGAAGCTGCTGTTGATTTAGTTAAACAGGCACTTGCTGGTCGTTTGAACTGGAAAGCAAAGCGTCAAGAAAAATTAGATGCGATTAAATTGAACCCGCTTGAACAAATGATGGCGTTCAATACAGCGAAAGGTGCGGTCCTTGCGAAAGCAAATCCTGCACAATACCCTGCTCCAAAGCTATTGCTTGATTCTTTACAAGCAGGTGCAAGCTTAACCCGTGATGACGCATTAAAAGCTGAAGCACAAGGTTTTGCTAAAGCGGCAATTACACCACAAGCGGGTGCATTGATTGGTTTATTCATCAATGACCAAGTGGTGAAGAAAACTGCCAAAAAATATGAGAAAGGTGCTCATCCTGTTAACCAAGCAGCTGTATTAGGTGCTGGTATCATGGGTGGTGGTATTGCTTACCAAGCGGCAAGCAAAGGCACACCAATCATCATGAAAGACATTGGTAACCCACAACTTGCATTGGGTATGACAGAAGCAAATGGCTTACTGACCAAGCAAGTTGAACGTAAGAAAATGAAACCTGCACAAATGGGTGAAACACTTGCTCGCATCCGTCCAACTTTAAGCTATGACGAGTTTAAAGAAGTGGATATCGTGATCGAAGCCGTGACTGAAAATCCAAAAGTAAAAGAAATCGTTCTTGCTGATACTGAAAAACATGTTCGTGAAAACACGATCATTGCATCTAACACCTCTACGATTTCAATTACTCGTTTGGCGAAAGCATTACAACGTCCTGAAAACTTCGTTGGTATGCACTTCTTCAACCCAGTACACATGATGCCGCTGGTTGAAGTCATCCGTGGTGAAAAGACTTCTGAAGAAGCAATCGCAACAACTGTGGTACTTGCTCAAAAAATGGGTAAAACACCAATCGTTGTCAACGACTGCCCAGGTTTCTTGGTTAACCGCGTATTGTTCCCTTACTTTGGTGCATTCGACCTTCTTGTGAAAGATGGTGCGGATTTCCAACAAGTGGACAACGTAATGGCGAAATTTGGCTGGCCTATGGGTCCTGCATACTTGATCGATGTTGTTGGTATCGATACAGGTGTTCATGGCGCAGAAGTGATGGCAGAAGGTTTCCCTGACCGTATGAAGCCAGACTACAAAGGTTCGATCGAAGCGATGTATGAAGCAAAACGTCTTGGTCAAAAGAATGACGTTGGTTTCTACAAATACGTGTTAGACAAGAAAGGTAAGAAAGCGAAAACTGTTGATCCAACAGCATACGACATCATTGCACCGTTCGTTACTGGCGAAAAACGCGAGTTTGATAGCCAAGAAATTATTGACCGTATGATGCTTGCTTTCTGTAACGAAACAGTTCGTTGCTTAGAAGACAACATCGTTGCAACTGCTTCTGAAGCAGATATGGCGATGATCATGGGTGTAGGTTTCCCTCCATTCCGTGGTGGTCCATGCCGTTACATCGACCAAACAGGTGTTGCTGAATACGTTGCGCTTTGCGACAAATATGCACACTTAGGTAAGGCTTATGAAGCGCCACAAATGTTGCGTGACATGGCTGCTAACAACACAAAATTCTACGGTTAAGGAGCGACGTGAATGGCTACTTTAAATCCACGTGACGTTGTGATTGTTGATGGCGTTCGTTCTGCCATGGGCAAATCACGTAACGGTATGTTCCGCAATGTACGTGCCGACAGTTTATCTGCTGAATTAGTACGTGCACTTGTTGCTCGTAACCAGTTTGATACTAACGAAGTTGAAGATGTAATCTGGGGCTGTGTCAACCAAACTTTAGAGCAAGGTATGAACATTGCTCGTAACATTGGTTTATTGGCTGACATTCCAAAAACTGCTGGCGGCCAAACAGTAAACCGTCTTTGTGGTTCTTCTATGCAAGCAATCCACACGGCTGCTGCACAGATTGCAACCAACCAAGGTGATGTATTCATCATCGGTGGTGTAGAGCATATGGGCCACGTTGGTATGATGCACGGCATCGACCTTAACCCAGAAGCATCTAAACACTATGCGAAAGCATCTAACATGATGGGCTTAACCGCTGAAATGTTAGGTCGCATGAATGGTATCTCTCGTGAAGAGCAGGATGCATTCGGTGTTGAATCTCACCGTCGTGCGTGGGCTGCAACTCAAGAAGGTCGTTTCAAAAACGAAATCGTGGGTGTTGAAGGTCATGATGCAAACGGCTTCAAAATCCTTTGCGACATCGACGAAGTGATTCGTGCTGATGCCAACCTTGAAGCGTTCAAAGCATTGAAACCAGTTTTTGATCCTAAAGGTGGTTCAGTAACAGCAGCAACTTCTTCTGCTCTTTCTGACGGCGCATCTGCAATGTTGCTTATGTCTGCTGAACGTGCTCAAGCATTGGGTTTAAAACCACGTGCCGTGATTCGTTCAATGGCAATTGCAGGTTGTGATGCTGCAATCATGGGTTATGGTCCAGTACCTGCAACTCAAAAAGCGCTTAAACGTGCTGGTTTAACGATGGCGGATATCCAGACTATCGAATTGAACGAAGCATTTGCGGCTCAAGGCTTATCAGTGATGAAAGGTTTGGGCGTTTATGACAAGCAAGACATCATCAACTTGAATGGTGGTGCGATTGCATTGGGTCACCCATTGGGCTGTTCTGGTGCGCGTATCACAACAACATTGTTGAACGTGATGGAACAACAAGATACACAAATCGGTCTTGCGACCATGTGTATCGGTCTTGGTCAAGGTATCGCGACCATTATCGAACGTGTTTAATCGACACTGAGATAAAAAAATCCCCGCTAAATGCGGGGATTTTTAGTTTAAGTAAGAAGATAGAAAGACTAACGTGGAATCAAATTATTTTGAGAACCATTGAGTGCATCTCTATACTGTTGTTGTAATCTCAAAATATCATCAACATTAACTTTAATTGTTCCATCCCGAATCCCATCAACACTATTACGATTAATATTAAGTGGCTCTAGGATTTTAAATAGGCCATTGGTTGGGTCAGAAGACTGTAAACCAGAAGCAACCGCTAAAATATATTGCTGTAACACTGGTGAAAATTGAGACAAATCCGGCTGTGCTGCTGTAGGTTGGTAATTCACGACCAGTGGACTTTCACTTACGCCTGCATTCTGCATGTCATTGTGAATTTTATAGACACGATGCTGCAGTGCTTGGCGCACTTGCTTATCTTCCTGATAAGGTACAAATCCCACTTCTTCACGCAATTCAGATTCAGCCATGACGCGAATGGTCGGTAATGAAGTAACTGCTGCTTCATCTGCATAGGCTACCGGCACACCTGTAAAAGCCAATGCAGTGATCAGGACGGATCGTTTTAGAAAATTCATCTCTTGCTCCAAACATCCCTCATCCATAAGAAGATTGAGTTAAATAAAAGTGTCTATTTAATAGGCTACAACAAAGTGATGTTTGATTCAGTATGGGTCAGATAAACGGTAAATATCACTCAAAGTTTAAAGCTAAGATCAATTAAATTTGAGCCATTAGCTCCATTCCATAATCGGAAAACAAAACACAAACCATTATATAAATTTCTAATGTGCCAATATTTCCTTTAAATACAGAACTAATTGTGGAAACTCACTATAACCATCCTCTGCTAAGAAATGACCTGCTTTAGCAACAACGGTACAAGGTATCTTAAATTTTTTTGCTAATTTCAGACTCAGTTCGGGTGGAACATAAGCATCATTGTCAGAAATAAACAGGTGTTTATGTACAACATTCTGAAAATTAAATTTAAGATTTTGACTGTTTAGAATATAAGAATTGAGTTGTGGCAAAGCCGGTAAAGTTTCAATAAAACCCGATACCAGCACAATACCTCCAACCTGTGAGGGGTTCCACTTAGATAGAAAATTTAATAACGTGATCCCCCCTAAACTATGGGCGACAAAGTAAGTATTTTTATCTATCACATTAATATTCTGTCCCAAAATTTGTTGCCACTTCTCTACATCTGGCTGCATCGGATTTGGTAAAGATAAAATCGTTACCTGCGTATGGGTATCCTGTATCTGCCTTTGAACGGACTCAAACCAATGGTCATTTACTGTAGCACCATAGCCAGGCACAATATAAATATGTCGTTGTGGAACTTCTTGCTGAGCCGTATATCCCAACATTGAAATACAGCATAATCCAATCAAATCAACCAATTTTTTCATTCAAATCGACCGCAGTTATATTGCTTAAAAGCTATGCTAAACTATGACACTAATGTCAGAGTCAAGTCGTATTTATGAATCTTGCAAAAGTTGCCGAATTGACTCAAGTCAGCCCTCGTATGTTGCGTTATTATGAGAATCTAGGACTGGTACAACCCAAACGGAGTGCAAATAACTACCGAGATTACAGTCAAAAAAATATTGAAGATATTCATAAAATTAAAATACTTAATGATGCAGGCATGAACCTAAAAGACATCCAAGTGCTATTACCATGTTTTGATTTAGCAGATCGCCGCTTTAGTCTATGTTCAGTTGTACTGTCGAAACTAGAAAATGAACTTAGACAAGTGGATGGACAATTAAGCAAACTACAACAATCGCATGACTTGTTAAAATCTTTTTTAGATCATGGTACAGTTGAATCAAACACTTAGGATCATAAAGATGAAGGATATAATAAAAACGACGTTCGCTATCACGTTGTCGAGCATAGTTATTACAGGCTGTGCCACCTCAACCCTGATCAAGAAAGACAATCGAAGTTATACTCGAACTACAAAAGTAACTTTGGTTGAAGACAATGTCGTCGCTTTTGGCCGACCTGCGCAAAATGCTACAAACTTGCCTAAAGACAGCATCGTGATTGCAGGCCAACAGAAAAGCTATATCCTGACCCAAGGCGGGACTCAGTTCGTCACCCTGATCAGTAAACTTGATCCTAAAAATATTCAAATCACCCGTGATCTCAATTTCTATTCAGAAAAAAATGATGGTCATTTTTCGGGTACTTTGCCACTTTCTTATGTGAAATTGAAAGAAGATCTAAGCAAGAAAGACCTTGAGTTTTTTATTGAAAATGGCGCAAAAGAATGTTCGTCTTCAAGTGATGAGCGTATGCAAGCGCAACGCTTCTGTTTTGACATTAAATTGGCAGGCGTGGTCTATCCAGCAGCCAACAATCTCAGCTCATTAAAGGCGCTAAGCAAATCTTATCAAGTCACCATCTATACCAACAAAGAAGAAAGTTATACATCCAAATCGGGCTTGAATCCCTTAGAAAAACTGGTTTTGCTACCTTTTGCAGTCGCAATTGATGTCGTCAGCCTCCCTTTTCAAGCTGCGGACAAGATTTTTGATTAATCTATAAAAAGACTTTTCTAACAAGATGATGAAGTGACTAACTATGCGTTTCCTCTTCATCATCGCCTTCAAAGGTCTTGGAAATTTTTTCGATATTTAAGCTCTTGGCCATCGCATCAAAGATGTTCTTATACGTCCCTTGTTGCTGATAGAGTTGATGATGTTCACCATGCTCCACAATCATGCCGTCTTCCATGACATAGGTGTAATCCGCATCAATAATTTGCGAAAGACTATGTGAGATGATAATTACGGTGCGTCCCTGCTTAATCTCATCCAGACTATGTTTGATTTGCTCGGTTGCAATTGCATCCAAACTGGCAGTCGGTTCATCCAGAAAGATAATCGGTGGGTTTTTCAGAAACATGCGTGCAATCGCAATCCGTTGTTGTTGTCCACCCGAAAGTAACAAGGCATCAGACTGATAGGCCAAAGGTAACTTGAGAATCTGATCATGGATAGACGCTTTTTTTGCTGCAAGGATAATCTCATCCTGTGTCGCATCCATCTTGCCGTAACGGATATTTTCCTCAATCGTCCCCTGAAAGATATGATTTTTTTGCAGTACTAAACCAATATGATCGCGTAGATATTGAGTATCGATCTCGGTCAATGACGTTCCATTGAGTAGAATATCTCCCGACTGAGGCAAATAAAATTTATCCAGTAGGCTGATTAAGGTTGATTTACCTGCGCCCGACAAGCCAACCAGCGCGGTAATCTTATTCGGCTGAATGGTTAAATTAATATCTTTCAGTGCATGATAGCCATTTGGATAGAAAAAATTCACCTGCTTTAGTTCAAACCTACCTGTTAGTGGCTGAGGTTTTAGTTCTCCAGAAGTTTCAATTTCATCATCTGCTTCTAAAATTTTGAAAAAACTTTCTGCATAAATCATGGCATCATTCACTTCATCATAGATACGATGTAAGGAACGAATCGGTGCAGAGACATTATTGAACAACAAGATATGAAACATGATCATGCCAATACTCATATCCCCCACCAAAACGAAATAGGCGGTTAAAATAATGATAAACACCACCCCAATCTGTTCAATAAAGGTTTTAAGTCCATCGAACAAAAAACTGAGTTGGCGAGTATGCATCTGATCTTGGGTCAATTGTTTTTGTAAGCTGAGCTGTTTTTCGGCCTCAATCTGTTCACGGTTAAATGATTTAATTACGGTAATCGACTGAATAATACTCAAGGTGCCCTGACTTTTACGTTCCCGCCCATCTCGTAAATTACGTCGCGTGCCACTCAGTTTCTGTGCCTGTTTGAAGGTAATCCAAAAATAAATTGGCACAATACTTAAAGCCACTAAACCAATCCAGAAATTGGCATAAAACATCAAACACAGAGCAATAATTGCACTGCTAAATAACGGAAAAATATCAATAAAGAAGATTTGTACCAGCCGGGTAATCGAGCCAATACCACGATCAATACGGGTTTGTAACTTTCCTGCCTGATTATCATCCTGTGTAAAGAACGCCAGCCGATACTGTAGAAATTTCACGATGATCGACTGAGCCACATCCTGTGAGATCAGAATCCTTAATTTTTCGCCGAAGAACTTCTGCCCAAACTGAATGAAAATATTGAGCACTTCTTTGCTCAATAAAATCACACTGATGGTGATCAGGATATGCAAGCCTGCATTTAGACCCTGCCCTGATTCAACCACAGCATTGATCTGATCGACAGCATATTGCAGGGTTAGCGCATTCACCTGAGCGGTTAAGGCACCAATTAAGGTTAGTACTAGCGTCACCGCAACCAACCACTTATAAGGAAGTACAAACGGCTTAACTTTATGAAATAACTGCCATAGATTCATCTTGTTCGACTTCTACCTGTGCTAACCATGCAATATCTGCGCGTTATCAATCTCTGTTACAGCTCATCCTCTAAAACTTCGGCATTATTTTTCTTAATTTTTTCCATCTTGGCATTTAGCTTTAAGACATCTTGATACAGCGCATTAAACTTTTTCACCTGTGTTGTTTCAGCAAACAGAATCGTTTTATCCTTTCTTTGCCACGAATATTTTTTCAGCATATCAAACATCGCCTGTGCCTTTTCGATAATCTGCTGCTCAATCGGGAAAATATCATGCGCTTTATCCACTTTCAGATTATGTTCTAATTTTGCTTGGAGTGAGTTTCTCATTTCATTATGAATTGCCAAACTTTTTGCCTGCTGCATAGAACTGGTCTGAATCTGTTGCCGTGCTTGCTCATACTCAGCTGATGCTTTACGCACATTTATAAACATCTGCTCAGTCTGTTGATAATTTTGCTTGCGGTCTTGGTCTAAACGTTCAACATCTAAGAAAGTATCCCAATTGGCTGCTTTAAGTTCACGTAAATAGCGATTACGCGCTTCTACATTCTGCATCCAATAACTGAGTAGAAACTCGGACATCAACTTATAATCGCCCGCCAAACGATCATCATGAATATCCAATTGCACAGGTGTAGACCAGTCTTGTGCCTGATCATAAAGTGTTCGCATTTTCTCAGCCATCACCACTTCAAACATTTGCTGATTATTGATGGCACGTTGTTTCAAAGTCTGTTGATAAAAGAAGAAAGAACCGATACAAAGCATGATAACTGTAATAAATAATAAAAAACGGCGCATAGTGCCTCCAAATATAATTATATTTTTTATGTTGTTAATCTGAGTTTAATCGATAAAACACATGCGGTTATATACCTTTTTATTTCACTTATCGTAACGGAGCATTACATTTTCATCGCTTTAAATTCTATACATTCGCCCCTATTATCTGTTTAACGAGAATTGAAGAGATCCACCATGCGTGTAGATATTTGGTCAGATGTGGTCTGTCCGTTTTGTTATATTGGTAAAAAACGTCTTGAACATGTGGCTGAAGAAGCTGGTATTGAACTAGACATTCACTGGCATAGCTTTGAACTAGACCCAAATGCTCCTGCTAAACATGAGACCTCAAATACTGAACGTTTAGCGCAAAAATACGGCCGTAGTTATGCGGAAATGGAAGAGATGGAGCGTAATGTTGCTGCCATGGCTGCAGCAGAAGGCATCGACTTCCAATGGCAAAAAGCCAATTCAGGTAATAGCTTCAATGCACATCGTATTATTCACCTTGCACAAAGCAAAGGCTTGGGCAATGAAGCGAAAGAAGCTTTTTTCCATGCTTATATGACAGAAGGTTTGGCAATTGGCGAACGTGAAGTAGTGGAAGAAATTGCCTCACGGATTGGTCTAGATAATGCTGAAGTTGAGTATGTGCTAGATACCAATGAACTCGCTGATTTTGTTCATCACGATGAACAAATTGCTCACGAACAATTGAAAGTGACTGGCGTTCCTTTCTTTGTCTTTGATCAAAAACTTGCACTTTCAGGTGCTCAACCGCGTGAGATCTTCTTACAGGCGATGCAACAAGCGCAGTCAGAATCAACTGAAGAAATTGAGCAAACCGATGCAGCTCAATGTAATGATGATCAGTGTGAAATTAAACCTTAATTTAGATTGATCAGAAAGACCGCTTCAATACATATTGAGGCGGTCTTTTTTATCATCAATTGTCTTTTATTTCAGTATTTTATCTTTGAATAAATACCATTTATCGACAGTCATGATTATTTCAATCATGACATATTTTCATTTGCTGAGCTTTTCATCAAGACATATGTGAAAGTGATCACAATTCACGCATAAATTTATAGATAAAGTTTTATCTTATGATCTAGTTCCTCGATTCAATATTTTAAAATGTTTTTATTTTCAATAAGAAACCATGATCCATATCTCGATTTGAGCGATACAAATGAGATTTTCTACTAACTGCTCCACTATAGATTTTGCCTCTTTTTCTTCTATAATCGTCATAAAGTGACAATCTTTTGTGACTAGAATGTAAACATACCTCAATATCGCAAATCGTTTGTCACAAGCGTAAAACAGCATACTTTATCAACTATAACCGATTAAAAACTGTTAGAAGCTGCTGTCACTTTGTCCTTATTCATAATTTAAAACAGGCTCAAGCCTATCTCTAAGGAAACAATAGATGGACGTATTAGAGAAAGCACTCTTGGTTGATGAGCTTAAAACTCTCGTCAACGGGCTTAATGATGATAAAACATCACTTTTTGAAATTGCTAAATCAAAACAACGTATCAAAGACATCTGTGCATCTTGTGATGATCCTAATTTTCAGGATCAACTGACACCCTTTAAAGAATTTATTCTCAATGAAGAGTTTTCTAGCGATGATTTGGCCCATTATGGCTATGCGATGACCTATCGTGGAACTTATAACTTTATGGGCCGTGTGGAAAATGCATTATTTGCTTCGGCTGATATGGGCTGGGCTGCATTACGTCAAGCACAGCATTGGCAAGTTTGGGTCATCCGTCCTGCGCTATCCTTCCTGAAAAGCCCTTGGTTGAACTCCGCGCAAGATGCCTTGTTATGGCTACAAGAGCACGCTAGCGAATATGTTAAAACAGATCATCAATTACAAAACCTGATCCCTGTCTTAGAACCTATCCAAGCTGCGAACGTACAACAAACAACAAGTAAAGACAGCCTATCTATTCTTAAAGAAGAAACTGCCAAATTTCAGTCACAACTCAATGCGATTATTCAAGAAAAAATTCAACCCGCACAAGTGACTCCCACTATTCCAGCAGCAACACGGGTCAAACCGAGTTTTAGATCAGGTACACGTCCGTCAGCAAACCTCAATAAGGCAAAACCGCTGACCCTGAATGATTTTAATTTGGATGGTTTACTCTGCAAATTGGAGCGATTGGATCCACGCACCTTTCCATCACTATATCGAGTCGATCTACATAACGAAATTGACCAAAATATCAAAATTGACTGGCTGTATCTCAAGGCCGAAAATGAAGCGCAGCCACTTTGGGGATCAGCACAGATTTTCATTGCTGAGCAGTTGTATGCACAAGGCCAATTTTCACATTATGTGGTCTTGGTCGGAACCCATAGCGTTGAATACGCAACCACTATTTTACAAGCCTATACCGATCAACGGCATACTCGAACCAGTTCCATTCATCAAACCAGCTGGAATAATTTTAAACAACATTATCATCAGCATGAAACCTTGTTTAATGAATGTATTATGAATGGCACTCTCGTTTGGCAACGCGATCAACGTGTTTACCCTTATATTCCTGCATCATTTATCAACACTCAGAAATTCATCCCCTTTGATGAAACTGCTGCAACTTTTTTAACGCCTGTGATTTTACTCAGAGAGCGTCAAAAGATTCGTGTCATTCATGGATTAGAACGTGTCAAATTATCCAATGAAGACCAAGCTTATCCTTATCTGTTATTAGACCGAGCGGATGGCTATACATGGCAATTGATTCGTCAAGTGATTAGCCGCTTACCACAACCGATCTCTGTCCATGATCTCTATCAGGCCTTAGAAAATAGTGCCTTGCCAGAATCATCTTAAACTGAACACTCTTCAAACACTCCGTCTCATGCTGGAATTCAATGATTAGCTGTATTTTTCCAAAAGGATTTGGAGCAGTTAATGAAGCTGTATCGCACTAAACCATTATGATTTCTAGCATTTTTACTTGGTTAAATTGCTGCTTTTTGTGTCTAGTGCTTGCTTTTATGGCCTCAATCATCAAAATTTAACATAAGAACAATATATAAGTCTTCATTATGAACAATTTACAGCATATGGTACCAACACGTATCTTTTTTGCTTTGTTAACACTTTCGATGGGTACGATCAGTGTGACCAAGGCAGAAACTACTAATACTCAAACACTGGATCAACAGCAGAACAATGCTGCAAATTCAACGGTACCAAATACTTCGGAAAACGCACTGGACTATATTCCACGTTGGGTCGATGCGACACCGACTATTTTTCCTGAACAATCGGATCAATCTAAAGTTCCTCCAACGGCGGAAACAGAAGATAAAACTTGGTTTGACAAAAAGCAGCGTCGCATTCGAGAATGGGCTGACAATACCTCAGTCAAGATTGATGATTGGTTTGGTGATGTCGATCCTGAAAACCCAGCCTCAGCAACCATTCGGGTAATGCTAGATAACTATTGGAATGAATATGATGGTTATGAAGTTAAACCTCGTATTCGGGGTAAAATTAAATTACCGACCTTAGAGAAAAAGGTCAGTGTGGTATTTGGTGATGACTCGCTCGATGATGAGTTTAAAAATAATGTCGCCAATACCAATAACCAACCCAATCAAGACCCAAATAAAAAATTCGACTCCAGACAAACCCGTGACAGTAACGGTTCCCTCGCCTTACGTTGGTCAAATTTCTCCAAAAAACTTCCTTTTGAAACCGATGCGGATATTGGTATTCGTTCAGGCAGTGATATTTACGCCCGTTTAAGAGCTGAGAAGCACTGGGACCTACGCAATGATTTCCGCTTTAATGCAGAACAAATCTATCGCTATGGCAGTAAAAGTGAAAACTATCTACGCACCAATTTAGAGTTAATCCATGCACGTCCAAATCAACCCTTTATCTCTAATCAGTTTAGCCTGACCTATGCAGATAAACAGGATGATGATTTACTCTGGGACAACCGTACTTTCCGCCAGCATCAGTTCTTTGCCCATAATAACTTCAATTATGGTATCTATACGGGCGGCTACTACAACAATGATCAACTTCGCTTAAATAGCTGGGGGCCTTTTGTATCATGGCGACAACCGCTTTGGCGTGAATGGTTCTATGTACAAGGCGATCTTAATTATTTTAATGACCATCGCGAAGACCGTAATCATTTTGTCAGTACTTTCGTCCGACTCGAGACCTTATTCTAATACTTACATCCCAAGTCATCGTGCCCAATTTCGATTGGGCATTTTCATTGCTAAAATTCCTTGCACTATCAATAATTTTTTAAGCTTCGACTGTTATTATTATTTTCTTTTATTTTTCTTCACTTTAACATGTATCAACAATACGCTTTAGCCGTGTATTTCTTGATTGTAGGCAATTTTTGCCTCGGTGAGCTACTGACACCGTTCTTTCCAATGCTATTGCCTGCAAGCAGGCATTTTACGCGTACGTCATTTTATAAAAATGCTGATGCTCATAGACTCCGATCTAGGCATACACTCACTTGTGAGCTCACCCATGAAACTCTTTCCGATCAACTGAGTGATGCACAATTAAGTCAGGAATTGATGGCAGTTTTTGGTGATGACTCATTATGGTTACGCGCGCAACAACCTCAAGCACTTAAAAAGCTGGGGAAAAATAGTAAACACACCACTCATAAAAACATAAGTACGATCAACCCACTCACGGCCAGTTGGAGCACCATTTCGAGTTGGTTGCCATTTAGCAATAATCTGGACTTAGGTTCAAATTCCAATACGGATATTTATGTGCAGTTTCTTGCCAAGAAACAATGGCTGCTACCTTCTGGACTAAATCTAGACACTGCACAAATCTTTCGTTATGGCTCAAGCAGTAAGAACTACATCGAAACCCATTTCAATTTCACGCAAAAGTTTCAACAGCAAAGCTTGCTATCGACACAATTCAATCTGTCCAAAGCCCAAGATGAAGACTATACATGGCGCAATCGCACCTTTCAGAAACTGCATTTGTTATCTAAGGATAATCTCAGTTATGGCATCGTCAGTGAGGGGGAATATGAAAATAAAGAGCTACGTGTCAATCAATGGGGTCCATATTTTTCATGGAAACGCCCCATTTGGCGTAACTGGCTGTATATGCAAAATGATCTGAATTATTTAAATGTTCCTGCGGATAAGCAGGACAATCACTTTAGTTACCAGATGAGCTTTGAAGCCCACTTCTGAGCAAAAGATCAACACAACTGTGGATAACTTTAAAGTTATCCATACACATAAAAAAACCTCTACCGAAGCAGAGGTTTTTTGGTCAAATCACTTATTGCAATAACAAGCTATTGATACGTTTTACATAGGCTGCAGGATCTTCTGGTAAGCCACCTTCAGCAATCACCGCCTGATCAAAGATCACATTGGCCAAATCATCAAACTGTGCAGAGCTTTCTAATTTTTTCACCAATGGATGTTCTGGGTTGATCTCTAAAGTTGGCTTGATTTCTGGCACAGCCTGCCCTGCTTGTTTCAGCATACGGATGAGTTGTGGAGAAAGCTCACCTTCGCTGGTCACTAAACATGCTGGTGAATCCACCAAACGTGTCGTTACCCGCACTTCTTTGGTTTTGTCTTTTAACGATGTCGTTAAGCGATCCACCACAGGCTTAAACTGCTCAGCAGCTTGCTCTAGAGCCTTTTTCTCTTCGGCATCCTGTAGATCACCTAGATCCACTGCGCCTTTAGATACGTTTTGTAATGGCGTACCATCGAACTCAAAGACAAAATTCATTGCCCATTCATCCACACGATCCGCCATGAGCAACACTTCAATGCCCTTTTTCTTGAACACTTCAAGTTGTGGCGAGTTTTTCGCAGCCGTTAAATTATCCGCAGTCACGTAATAAATCGCTTTCTGCCCTTCTTTCATACGTGCCTTATAGTCGGCAAATGTCGTACTGATTTCATCATTGTTAGAAGTTGCATAGCGCAATAACTTCAAGATACGGTCACGATTGCCCGTGTCTTCGCCCAGACCTTCTTTCAACACTGAACCAAATTCGGTATAGAAGGTTTTGAATTTCTCTTGATCTTTCTCATCTTCCGATTTTGCTAAACCATCCAATAGTGTCAATACACGGCGTGCATTACCTTCACGGATGGTCTTCACATCGCGGCTTTCTTGTAAAAGTTCACGACTGACGTTCAATGGTAAATCTGCACTGTCCACTACGCCCTGAACAAAGCGTAAATAATTTGGAATCAGATTATCGGCTTCATCCAGGATGAATACACGTTTTACATATAGCTTGATACCTGCTTTCGCTTCACGGGTAAATAGATCTTGTTTGGCCTGACTAGGGATATAAAGTAACTGAGTATATTCGGTACTGCCTTCCACTCGGTTATGTGCCCATGCCAAAGGCTCTGCAAAGTCGTGACTTAGGTTTTTATAGAACTCGATGTATTGTTCATCACTAATTTCACTCTTGTTACGTGTCCATAACGCACTCGCAGAGTTAATCGCTTCCCATTCATCAGTCTTGACCATTTGACCGCCTTTAGGCTCTTCACCTTCAGCGACTTCTTCCTCTTGCCACACTTCTTTTTGCATTTCTATTGGCAAGCTGATGTGGTCAGAATATTTATTGATGATTTGTTTAACTTTCCACGACTCTAAATAGTCGAGTGCATCATCACGTAAATGCAAGATGATGTCCGTACCACGGGTTGCTTTCTCAATCGTTTGAACTTCGAACTCACCCGTACCACCACTGATCCAACGCACGCCCTCAGCAGTATCTAAACCTGCACGGCGTGATTCAACAGTAATCTTATCGGCAACAATAAAACCTGAATAAAAGCCAACGCCGAACTGACCAATTAACTGGGCATCTGATTTTTGGTCACCTGTCAATTTCGACATAAAGTCTTTGGTACCAGATTTGGCAATGGTACCTAAGTTATCAATGGCTTCTTGTTGACTCAAGCCAATACCATTATCTGAAATGGTTAAGGTTTTATTGTCTTTATCTAAACTAACGCGAACACGTAGATCTGGATCATTTTCATAATATTCAGGATGGTTAATTCCTTCAAAACGCAACTTATCACAAGCATCTGATGCATTTGAAATCAATTCACGTAGAAAAATTTCAGGATTCGAATACAGTGAATGCGTCACTAAATGTAATAGCTGCGCAACTTCAGCTTGGAAACTATAATTTTTTGCGACCTGCTCACTCATAAATCACTCCTTATCTGTGCTTATATCTTTGGAATGATTTATGAATGGTGCATATCTTGGATTTTTCAATCCTTCAGCTTTATTTTTCAGCTAAAAATTGTACAAAATGAAAATTAGAATGGTCCTTGGCTCAAGACACGCGTCTGTAACAGCTGATCAAGTTGCTGTTGTCGTTGTGCATAGGCACGCTTCAGACAAGGGCTATTAGCAGCACAGGAATTGCGCTGTTTTAGCCATTTAAATTGTTGATCTTTCTCTGCATCACGCCCACCCATTGGTAAAGCGTGCAGAATAATTTGGTAGGTGGTCGCCAGTTTTACATCGGCATCGTTTAAACTGCGGTCATTGCAGATCTGTTGCTCAGCTTTTAGCTTCGCCGCTTTACAAGAAAAACTCGCTGCCTGAGCCTGAGACAAAAACAATAATGGTGTGAGTAATAATGCTGTACTTATAAATTTTTTCATCATGGACCATTCACTTTTATTTAAGCTTATATCTCAGCATACAAAACTCAAGTGTTGAAGCCTGTATCGGTTTTATTTCAAATTGCAAAAATAAAAAACCTCACACAAGGTGAGGTTCTTCAATCTTTCGCTGACTTAGAATCTGTAGCTATAACCTAATGTATACACCACAGGGTTGAGATCTAAATCAAATTTAGTGCCATCGACCAAGGTTACTTTTGGGCTAATGTCAGCATAACGCACATCCACATAAACACCCCAGTTTTTCGCATCAGCTGGCTGGAAGTTAAAGCCTAACTGACCGGCAAAACCAAATGCTTCTTTTACATCTTTCGCTACACCCTTTTCATGCCATGGGATGAATGCTGTACCACCGACACCAATATATGGCGTGAAGCGAGTTGAGTTTTTAAAGTTATACTTTGCAGTAATCGTCGGAGGAAGTTGACGTACACTTGCAACTTTTTCCCCGTTTAATAAGACATCATGCTTGATTGGCGTCGCCAATAAAATTTCAGCTGAGAATGGTGTTTCACCAAAGAAATATTCAACCGAAGGTGTAAATGCAAATTCATTATCACCTTTTACCGTTGCACCAGGTGCTACAGTCGTATCTCCAGTTGGACTAATAACACTCGCTCCCACTTTAACTTGAAAGCCCCCTGCAAATGCAGTTGAAGATAACCCCAATAATGCAACAACCAATACTTTCTTTAACATTTAAACAACCTCTTTAACAATTTATGTTCTTGTTCTACATAATAAGCATGGGTTTTTACATTATGCAATACTTATTAATTCCGACCTTTTAAATCTATTTTGTAATATATTGAATATTAATAAAATATAATTGTTAAAATATGTAAAAATCATTAAATCAGACTATTTTAATCAAGTTAAATTACTATAAAACCTAGTATTTTTATCGGAATAAGATATTTTAAAATATCAATTAAAGTTTTTAGAAAAATTCAATTTAGATGAATTTAAAAATATAATCATATAAAACTTAATATTAAAATCATATTATAAAACCAGATTAAAAAAGAGACAAAAAATGTCAAATACTGATTATTTTTATATTTTAATTCTAAAAAATATACAAGCATAAAAAATGGCTCTTAACGAGCCATTTTTATTATAAAACCATTGCGGCAATCCAGCCAAAAATAAGCAAAGGAATATTAAAATGTATAAAAGTTGGCACAACCGTATCCCAAATGTGATCATGTTGACCATCTACACCTAAACCAGCTGTCGGTCCTAAGGTCGAATCAGATGCAGGTGAACCCGCATCACCTAGTGCCGCAGCGGTACCAATTAAGGCGATGGTTGCCAACGGTGAAAAACCAAACTGTACACATAAAGGGACGTAAATCACTGCCAGCACAGGCACACTTGAGAATGATGAACCAATACCAATCGTTACGAATAAGCCGATAAAGAGCATCAGGAATGCAGCTAATGCATGGTTATCGCCAATGATATGGACTACGCCATTGACCAGATGAGTAATATCGCCTGTGTGCGTCATCACTGAAGCAAAACCTGCCGCAGAGATCATGATAAAGCCCACCAAAGCCATCATACGCATACCTTGTACAAATACGTCATCAGCATCTTGCCATTTAAAAATACCTGACGCGGATAACACTGCAAAACCAACTAAACCACCGAGAATCATTGAACCTGAATACAGCTGTGCAACTAACGTTAAACCGATCGCAAGCACCGCCATGAACATGGTTTTCTTGGAGATATAAGGCACATTCTCTGCTTCATGTTTGAGCTCTTCAGCATCAGCTTTGAGATCATATTCTGCTTGCGTGGTGACTTTCAGCGGCTTATCCAGATCAATCGTTTTGACTGGCGTAATTGATCGATCAACATAGATACGTGGCTTACGATAGCTAATAAATACCGCAACCAGTGTACCAATCACCATCCCTAATACTGGAATCGCCATACCGATAGGCATCATGCCGCGCTCGACATGCAAGCCATAAGCAGCGCCAATCTTGTTGATATTGCCCATCAAAATCTGTTCAAGGAAGATCGCACCAAAGCCAACAGGGAGAAAAATATAGGTTCCGACCAAACCTAAAGTCATCACACATGCTGCCGCTCGACGATCTAGCTTCAAGTGGTTCATCACTTTCAATAAAGGTGGAACCAATACTGGAATAAACGCAATATGCACTGGAATCAGGTTTTGAGAGAAAATAGCAGCGATCAGTAGAATGGTTAATAATAGATATTTCACCTTTTTCTGCTGATTTTTACCTGCTTCCATCCCTAACAAACCAATCAGTTTATGGGCAAGTAAATCGGGTAATCCAGACTTTGAAAGTGCCAATGCAAATGCACCTAATACAGCATAAGCCAACGCCACTTCAGCACCATCGCCTAAGCCAGCATTAAATGCTTCTACAGTTTGAGAAAGACTTAGACCAGCGACCAAGCCTCCAATGATGGCTGAAATCACCAAAGTGAGAACAACAGAAACTCGTGCCAGTGATAGGATAAACATCACGGCAATCGCAATTACGACAGCATTCATGAACAAATTCAGGAGCAAAGAAAAGGCGATATTCTAGCAGATTCATGAAAACCTAGCTGAAAATATCGCCGTATTATCGCTAATCTTAAGTGATTTTTAGCTTAATAAATCCACTAAAGCCTTAAGCAGCTTGACGTTGCACGAATTGACGGATCAGTTCAGCAATTTTTTCTGGTTGGCTCAATACCGCCCAGTGGTTGGCATCGAGTTCAACATACTCAAATTTTTCCACCCATTTTGGCATAGATTCAGTAATGTACTCAGTACTCACAAAAGCATCGCGCTGTAATACGATCGCTTGTACAGGACATTGTGCATAGCGTTGGCGAGGTTGAGTTAAAGAAGGAATAAAATTGGCACGATACAAATTAATGCCGTATTTACCATCCGCCACAATATTGGCATTTAAAGGTAAATTTTTCTTCTTTTCCAAACCACTTAAAATCTTGCCCCATTTCTCAGGGCTAAAGAATGTCCACACAGTTGGCGCAACTAAAGGTAAATGGAAAGCTCCGATATACCAAGATTTCGTCAGCATTTTCAGTACATTGCTTGGTGCAGATTTGAATTTTTCACGCAGATACAAAGAAGCATGATCTAAACAAGGACCTGAAATCGTTGTATAAGATAATAATCGGCCCTTTAATTTTGGTTCAGTCGCCGACTCCCAAGATTGCAAAGAACCCCAATCGTGCGCTGCCATGTGAAAATTACGGTCTGGGATCACGGCATCAACGACTTCTTGAAGGTCCAATGACAAACGTGGCAAACGATAATCTTTGATACGTTTAGGAATCGAAGATAGACCTGCACCACGCACATCATAAGTCACCACATAGTAATCATTAACGAGTTTTTCAATGATTGGCTCCCACACTTCCTGATTATCTGGATAGCCATGTACTAAAACCAAAGGTGTTTTTTTCTCCTCACCCCATGTTTTGACACAAAGCGTTTGCTGATCAGACGTCGTTACTGTTTTTACTTGTGCTTGCATAATTCTTTCCCATTTTGTTTTCTATCGGCTGTTCATAAAACAGCCATTGCCAGCGATGCAATAAAAATGATACTTATGGAGTATGAATAGAGTTGCAAGAAAAAAAATTGACCATGAAAGACTTTTTCAAAAAAATTCGAACCATTCCTGCGATATCGAAATTTATGCTCAACCATTATTCACCTTATCGTGGCGCGGGAATCGAGATTGAAAGCATTGATCTGGATGATTACTACATTCGAGTCAAAATGCCACTAACCAGACGCAATCGCAATATTGTCGGGACACATTTTGGCGGTAGCCTTTATTCAATGGTCGACCCTTTTTATATGCTGATTCTGATTCATCATTTAGGTCACAAATATATTGTCTGGGACAAAAGTGCCACGATTAATTTTATTGCTCCAGGACGGAATACCGTTTATGCAGAGATCCAGCTGAATGCAAGTGAAATCACTGAAATCAAGAAATTGGCTGAGAACCATGAGCCAGTTCTACGCCATTACACATTGAATATTGTTGATGATGCAGGAACGCGAATCGCAGAAGTTGAAAAAGTTCTTTATATCCGTCGTAAAAAACCCAAAGCTAGTGCTTAACACAATTCACATAAAAATGCCTGCAATCGTTTGCAGGCATTTTTGAAGCTGATGATCAGAAATTATCTCTTTTTCTCTTGGATTGCGGCTCCAGCACCACCACCGATTGCACCACCAATTGCAGCGCCTGAATCACCACCAAAGATTGCTTTACCAACGACAGAACCGATACCAGCACCAATGGCACTACTAGTGGTAGAGCTACTATTTGCACCTTTCGCATTGGCACCCACGCCAGCACCGGCAGCAGCACCTACACCCGCACCTAATCCGCCACCAACATGGTTACCTAGACCGCCACCTACAGCACCGCCAAGGGCTGCTGTACCAATACGCTGGTCAGAGGCACTCATATTTTGACAGCCGGTGAACATTACCGCAGATAACACCAAAGTAGAAACTAAACCTATTGTTTTTTTCATGACTATACTCACTCCTATACTTTCTAATAAAAAGCATAATCTTCTTTTATGTGGATTTTGATCACATTGTGTTATCACACTGTCCCAATCGATTGATATTTTGTAAAGGCGGCTGCTTTTAAAAACATTTGGATGAAGATGAAATAAGTAAGATCTAGATAAGTTTGCTCAACGCTGGGTGCTTTAAAGAATTAGGATGAATTAAAATTTGGATTATAAATAAGGTTTTTATTATGGAACTTTTCTCAGGAATGCATTTATGCCTACTGAGAAAATACAACTTTATTCAATGAACCGGTTCGATGGCTAAAGCTCAAAGAGATAATCAGCCATCGAGCGATTTCTATTCAGGCTTAGTACTTACCTTTTTTCTCACCATAAGCAGAACCAGCACTACCACCTAGCGCACCACCAACAGCAGCACCAGAGTCACCTCCTAAAACAGCACCACCAATCACGGCACCTAAGCCCGCACCGATTGCGCTATTACGTGTATTTTTACTATTTGAACCTTTAGCATTTGCAGCAACACCCGCGCCAATTGCAGCACCAAGACCAGCACCAAGATTACCACCAACATGCTTACCTACCGCACCACCTGCACCACCACCAATTGCAGCAGAACCAATACGTTTACTCTCTGGACTCGCATTTTGGCAACCCACAAATAGTGTAGTTGACATTAAACCGACACCAGCAATCATCATCATTTTTTTCATTAGAACTACTCCTCTCTCAGATGTGCATAGAATAATATTGTTTAATGAACTGTTTACTTTGATTAAGTAATCAAATACTGATGCTGTAATGTGTTTTTGTAACAAATGCTTCATTTTCCCACAAAAAAAGGCACCCGAAGGTGCCTTTTTTAATTCGTTAAAACTTAGAACTGGTCTGAGTTCAACGCTTGACTAAATGCTTGGTCAACTTCACTGAAATCGTTATGAAGTTCAAATTCAGCAGCTTCTGACTCTTGACGACGACGCTCTAAATGATACGCAAGACCTGTACCAGCAGGGATCAAACGACCTACAACAACGTTCTCTTTCAAGCCACGTAAGTCATCTTCTTTACCTGTTACAGCCGCTTCAGTTAACACACGCGTTGTTTCCTGGAACGATGCCGCAGAGATGAATGAGTCAGTAGAAAGCGATGCTTTCGTGATACCCATCAACTGACGTTCAAACTTCGCAGGGAACTTGTTCTGAGCCAAGACAGCTTGGTTCTCTTGAACAACGCGGATGTAATCCACTTGCTCGCCTTTGATGAAGCTTGTATCACCGCCATCAGTGATATCAACTTTACGCAACATTTGACGTACAACAACTTCAATGTGCTTATCGTTGATTTTCACACCTTGGAGACGGTAAACGTCTTGAACTTCGTTCACGATGTAGTTAGTTAATGCGACTTCACCTTTCAAACGCAAGATGTCATGTGGGTTCTGTGGGCCATCAGAAATGGTTTCACCACGGTTCACATGTTCACCTTCGAACACGTTAATGGTACGCCATTTTGGAATCAATTCTTCGTAGATCTCAGAACCATCATCCGGAGTAATCACTAAGCGGTTCTTACCTTTGGTCTCTTTACCGAAGCTTACAACACCTGATACTTCTGCAAGAATCGCATGTTCTTTCGGTTTACGTGCTTCAAATAAATCCGCTACGCGTGGAAGACCACCGGTAATATCACGTGTACGTGAAGTTTCTTGGGGTACACGACCAAGTACATCACCCACACCAATCGTTGCGCCATCGCGAACGGTTACGATCGTATTTTGTGGTAAGAAGTAGAATTGTTCGCCGCCATCTGTTGTATCCAACACAATTGCAGGACGTAAATCTTTACCAGAAGCAGGACGAGCTGTTACAGGCAAGATTTCAACAGTGGTCATACCTGTTGCATCATCTGTCTTAGACGTTGCAGTTACGCCATCAGCAATTTGGCTGAAACGCGCTTTACCCGCAACTTCGGTAACAAGTGGATGTGTATGTGGATCCCAAGTCGCCACGATACCGCCCGCTTCTACAGCTTCACCATCTTTCAGCAAGATGCTTGCACCGTAAGGAAGTTTATAGCGCTCACGCTCACGACCTAAATCATCCGCAATACCAATTTCACCTGAACGTGAAACTGACACTAAGTGACCTTTGGCATGTTGTACAGTTTTCACGTTGTGGAAACGTACAGTACCTTTATTACGTACTTGAACACTGTTTGCAGCAGACGTTCGGCTTGCAGCACCACCCACGTGGAAGGTACGCATTGTTAACTGTGTACCAGGTTCACCAATTGACTGAGCAGCCATTACACCGACAGATTCACCTGGATTCACCAAGTGACCGCGTGCAAGATCACGACCATAACAGCGTGCACATACACCGAATGTCGATTCACATGCAATTACTGAACGTACTTTAACTTCATCGACACCCGCTTCTTCAAGCTCAGCAGCAATTTTCTCGTCAATTAACGTACCACGTGCAAGCACAACTTCATCATCAGATGCACGACGTACATCTTCAGCAGTTACACGACCCAATACGCGATCGCGTAATGGCTCGATCACATCACCACCTTGAATGAATGGTGTCATTACGAGACCACCAGCTGTACCACAATCAGATTCAGTAATAACTAAATCTTGTGCTACATCTACAAGACGACGAGTCAAGTAACCAGAGTTCGCAGTTTTCAATGCGGTATCGGCCAAACCTTTACGCGCACCGTGTGTTGAAATGAAGTACTGAAGTACGGTCAAACCTTCACGGAAGTTTGCCTTAATTGGCGTCTCAATGATCGAACCATCTGGTTTCGCCATCAAACCACGCATACCAGCAAGCTGACGGATCTGCGCCGCACTACCACGGGCACCCGAGTCTGACATCATATAAATTGAGTTGAATGACTTCTGCTTCTCGTCTTCACCTTGTTTGTTTTTCACAAGGGTATAAGATAAGTTGTCCATCATCGCTTTCGCAACTTGGTCATTGGTACGTGCCCAAATATCGACCACTTTGTTATAGCGTTCACCCGCAGTTACGAAGCCTTGTTCAAACTGTTGTTCGATTTCACGAACTTCTGTTTCAGCTTTGTCGATAATGGTGTGCTTATTTGGCGGAATAAGCATGTCTTCCATACCAACAGATACACCTGAACGCGTCGCTTGACGGAAGCCCAAATACATCAATTGGTCAGCAAAGATAACGGTATCTTTTAAGCCCAATTTACGGTAGCAAGAGTTGATTAACTTAGAGATGTTTTTCTTGGTCATCTCAAGGTTGATCGATTCAAAGCTTAAACCTTGTGGAACCACTTCCCACAACAAGCAACGACCTGGTGTCGTATCAACAATAATAGTTTGCTTTTCGCGCTGACCATTTTCATCGATTACAGTTTGGTGTACACGTACTTTTACGCGTGCATGGATCGCAACTTTACCCGTCGCTAACGCACGGTTAACTTCATGTGTATCCGCAAACACCATGCCTTCACCTTTGGCATTTACCGCATCACGCGTGATGTAGTAAAGACCCAAGACAACGTCCTGAGAAGGAACGATGATTGGCTCACCGTTTGCAGGTGACAAGATGTTGTTGGTTGACATCATCAAGGCACGCGCTTCTAACTGTGCTTCCAATGTTAATGGAACGTGTACCGCCATTTGGTCACCATCGAAGTCGGCGTTAAACGCAGCACATACGAGTGGGTGAAGACGGATTGCTTTACCTTCAATCAAAATAGGTTCAAATGCTTGAAGACCTAAACGGTGAAGTGTTGGCGCACGGTTCAACATCACTGGATGTTGACGAATCACAGATGCAAGAACGTCCCAAACTTCTGGTGTCTCACGCTCAACCATTTTCTTCGCAGCTTTAATGGTTGTTGCTTGGCCAGAAGCTTGTAGTTTCGCGAAAATAAATGGCTTGAATAGTTCAAGTGCCATCTTCTTCGGAAGACCACATTGGTGAAGACGTAAAGTAGGACCAACGGTAATCACCGAACGACCTGAATAGTCTACACGCTTACCAAGTAAGTTTTGACGGAAACGACCTTGTTTACCTTTGATCATGTCTGCCAAAGATTTCAATGGACGTTTGTTCGAACCTGTAATTGCACGACCACGACGACCGTTATCAAGCAACGCATCTACAGACTCTTGTAACATACGTTTTTCATTACGTACGATAATGTCTGGTGCAGCCAAGTCGAGAAGACGTTTTAAACGGTTGTTACGGTTGATCACACGACGATACAAATCGTTCAAGTCTGAAGTCGCGAAACGACCACCTTCAAGTGGTACAAGCGGACGTAAATCTGGTGGAAGTACAGGAAGTACGTTCATCACCATCCATTCAGGCTTGTTGTTTGAATCTTTGAAAGCTTCCATCAATTTCAAACGCTTAGACGATTTCTTAAGTTTCGTCTCAGAGGTTGTTTGAGGGATCTCTTCGCGTAAACGCGCAATTTCCGCTTCAAGATCGATATCTTTTAATAGATCCTGAATCGCTTCTGCACCCATCTTCGCAGTGAATTCATCACCGTGTTCTTCAAGTGCATTGTAGTATTCTTCGTCTGTTAAAAGTTGATACTTTTCAAACGGAGTCATACCAGGATCTGTAACAACATAAGATTCGAAATACAATACGCGTTCGATATCACGTAATGTCATATCAAGAAGCAAACCGATACGGCTCGGTAATGATTTCAAGAACCAAATGTGTGCAACTGGAGATGCAAGTTCGATGTGACCCATACGCTCACGACGAACTTTGGCAGTTGTTACTTCAACGCCACATTTTTCACAAATGACACCTTTGTATTTCATACGCTTGTATTTACCACACAAGCATTCGTAATCTTTTACTGGACCAAAAATTTTGGCACAGAACAAACCGTCACGTTCAGGTTTAAAAGTACGGTAGTTAATGGTTTCAGGTTTTTTAACTTCACCGTGAGACCATGACTTAATCATCTCTGGCGACGCAAGACCAATACGGATACGGTCAAATTCAACAGGTGCATGACCTTCTGAATCCGGTTTCTTACGCATGATATCGAGCAAGTCTTTCAATTTTTTTCTCCGTGTGCCGAGGAGCTAAGCTCACTCGACTGGGTCACAAATATTGTTTTTACTGAAATTTGGGAATATCTAATCCCCCTAAATCCCCCTTTACAAAGGAGGACTTTCTCCCCGCTTTCTCAAAGAGGGGTTGGGGGAGATTTTTTAGTCACCATTTTTCAGTTCAATGTTGATACCTAAAGAACGGATCTCTTTGGTCAATACGTTGAACGATTCAGGCATACCCGGATCCATATAATGGTTACCATCTACAATATTCTTATAGATGCGTGTACGGCCTTCGACGTCATCCGACTTCACAGTGAGCATTTCTTGAAGTGTATATGCTGCACCGTATGCTTCAAGTGCCCATACTTCCATCTCACCGAAACGCTGACCACCGAATTGTGCTTTACCACCAAGCGGCTGTTGAGTAACAAGTGAGTAAGAACCTGTTGAACGTGCATGCATCTTGTCATCAACCAAGTGGTTCAATTTGAGCATGTACATGTAACCTACAGTTACAGGACGATCAAACTGTTCACCTGTACGTCCGTCAAACAACACCGTTTGACCAGTACGTGAAATGTCAGCCAATTCAAGCAAGTCTTTGATCTGGCTTTCTTCAGCACCATCAAATACAGGTGTTGCCAATGGAACACCAGCACGTAGGTTGCCTGAAAGTGCCAAGACTTCTGCATCAGTTAAGCTATCAAGCTCTTCTTGCTCGCCACCAACCTTGTTATAAATCTTGTCTAAGAATTCACGCAGCTCAATCACTGTACGCTGTTCTTTCAACATTTTTTCGATTTTATCGCCAAGACCTTTAGCAGCCATACCCAAGTGAGTCTCAAGAATCTGACCCACGTTCATACGTGAAGGTACGCCCAACGGGTTCAATACGATATCAACTGGTACACCATTGGCATCATGCGGCATGTCTTCAACGGGTAAGATGTTTGATACAACACCCTTGTTACCGTGACGACCTGCCATCTTATCACCAGGCTGGATACGACGTTTAACTGCGAGGTAAACCTTAACAACTTTCAATACGCCAGTTGTTAATTCATCACCTGTAGAAAGTTTACGTTTCTTCTCTGCAAACTTCTCATCAATTTCGTAACTCTTCTCTTTCAAGAACACTTGAATTTGAGTTAAACGCTCAGCAATTGCTTCGTCAGTCGGTTGGATTTCAAGTAAATCAACCAGCTCTAAACCAGACAATACATCTACAGAAAGTTTATCGCCACGCTTGGTTGAACCACCACCATTAGACTCTTGACCAGTCAACAAACGAACAATACGTTCACGTGCTGCTTCTTCGAAGATTTTGTATTCTTCTTTCAAATCTTTACGGTATGCGTCAAGCTGAGCTTTTTCAATTGCTTGAGCACGCTCATCTTTTTCCAAACCATCACGCGTGAAGACTTGAACGTCAATGACTGTACCTTTAGTACCAGACGGAACGCGTAAAGAAGAGTCTTTCACGTCAGCTGCTTTTTCACCAAAGATTGCGCGAAGTAATTTTTCTTCAGGTGTTAACTGAGTTTCACCTTTAGGCGTTACTTTACCAACAAGGATGTCACCCGCAGTCACTTCCGCACCGATATAAACAATACCAGACTCATCCAACTTAGACAGTGCAGCTTCACCAACGTTAGGGATATCGGCAGTAATTTCCTCTGCACCTAACTTAGTATCACGCGCTACACAAGACAACTCTTGAATGTGGATCGACGTTAAACGGTCTTCTTGAAGTACACGCTCAGAAAGCAAGATCGAGTCTTCGTAGTTATAACCGTTCCATGTCATGAACGCGACGCGCATGTTTTGACCAAGCGCAAGTTCACCCATATCAGTCGATGGACCATCAGCCAAGATATCGCCACGAGCAACTTTGTCGCCCAAGTTTACGATAACGTTTTGGTTGATACATGTATTTTGGTTTGAACGTGTATATTTGATCAGGTTGTAGATATCTACACCCGCTTCACCCGCGATCATTTCATCTTCGTTTACACGAATAACGATACGAGATGCATCTACATATTCAATCGCACCACCACGGTCTGCAATCACACACACACCTGAGTCACGTGCTACGTTTGCTTCCATACCTGTACCAACAAGCGGCTTGTCAGCACGTAAGGTCGGAACAGCCTGACGTTGCATGTTTGAACCCATTAATGCACGGTTCGCATCATCGTGTTCAAGGAATGGAATCAGTGATGCAGCAACAGATACAACCTGCTGAGCAGAAACGTCCATATGTGTTACGCGCTCAGGCGACATACGTACGAATTCACCTTGGTGACGTACAGAAACCATTTCTTCAGTCAAGTTGCCATCTTTATCTACAGCAGAATCGGCCTGTGCAATGACAGTACCTACTTCTTCAATCGCAGATAAATATTCAACTGTATCCGTTACACGGCCTTCAACAACACGACGGTATGGAGTTTCCAAGAAACCGAAGTCATTCGCTTTTGCATATACAGAAAGCGAGTTGATCAAACCAATGTTTGGACCTTCAGGCGTTTCAATTGGACATACACGACCGTAGTGAGTCTGATGTACGTCACGTACTTCAAAGCCCGCACGTTCACGCGTCAAACCACCAGGACCAAGCGCAGATACACGACGTTTGTGTGTAATCTCAGACAATGGGTTGTTTTGGTCCATGAACTGAGACAATTGGCTTGAACCAAAGAATTCTTTGATTGCAGCAGCAACTGGTTTTGCGTTGATTAAATCTTGTGGAGACAAGTTATCTGTTTCTGCTTGGCTTAAACGCTCTTTAACAGCACGTTCAACACGAACTAAACCAACACGGAATTGGTTTTCTGTCATTTCACCAACAGAACGTACACGACGGTTACCCAAGTGATCGATATCGTCGACTTCACCCTTACCGTTACGGATTTCAACCAATGTACGCAATACATCGATGATATCTTCGTGCGATAAAATACCTTCAACTTCACGAGACTTCTGATCTGTACCTACTTCGTAAGGACGACCCAAACGACGGTTGAACTTCATACGACCCACTGGAGAAAGGTCATAACGCTCAGATGAGAAGAACAAGTTATTGAATAAGTTTTCAGCAGCTTCTTTCGTTGGCGGCTCGCCTGGACGCATTACTTTATAGATTTCAACAAGTGCTTCTTCACGACCTGTTGTTGTATCTGCACGTAATGTATCTGCAACGAAAGAACCACGATCGATATCGTTAGTAAACAGGATGTTAAACTGTTTAACACCACCTTCAGCTAACTTCACCATGATGTCATGGCTAAGAACGGTATTCGCAGGGATTACATCACCGTCTTTCAACTTGATGTCTTCAGCAGTAATACGCTCATATAAATATTCATCAGGTACAGAAAGCTTGGCTAAGTTCGCAGCTTCCATTTGACGTACATGACGCGCATTAATACGTTTACCTTGTTCAACGATTGCTTTGCCATCATTATCCAAGATATCAAATTGCGCCATTTCACCACGTAAGCGATCTGGAACGAGGTCAATTTGATAGCTACCCATATCAAGATATACAGGTACTTTTTCGTAGAACAAATTCAAGATTTGTTCATTGCTATAATTTAAAGCACGTAAAATGACAGTCGCCAATAGTTTACGACGACGGTCAATACGTACGAATACCAAATCTTTTGCATCAAATTCGAAGTCTAACCATGAACCACGGTAAGGGATAATACGTGCTGAATACAACACTTTACCGCTTGAGTGGGTTTTACCCTTATCATGGTCGAAGAATACACCTGGTGAACGGTGTAATTGAGATACGATTACACGCTCAGTACCGTTGATAACGAATGTACCGTTATCTGTCATGAGTGGCATTTCACCCATGTAAACTTCTTGTTCACGAACGTCTTTAATTGACTTCGTTTCGCGATCTTTAATGATCAAACGAATTTTTACGCGCATTGGTGCCGCATAAGTTGAACCACGTAAAATACATTCACGCACGTCAAACTCTGGCTTACCAAGACTATACTCAACAAATTCTAAAGCAGCATTGCCAGAATAACTTTCAATAGGAAAAACTGAACGAAATGCGGCTTGGAGACCGATATCTTCGCGATTTTTTGGAGTTTTACCACCTTGTAAGAAAGTACGGTACGAATCGACCTGAATCGAAAGTAAATACGGTGCTTCCATTACGTGGGGCAATTTACCAAAATTCTTACGAATCCGTTTCTTTTCGGTATATGAGTATGCCATCTGGAGTCCTCGGAAAGTAAACTAAACCCGCCTGCAGAACGGGTTTAGAAGGAATTACGCAGGCCGATATGGCCACCACTGTTTACAAATGCTGCAATTTTTAGTGGTATTAAAACGCTTAACAATATTTTTATAAGCAAAAAAATATTGGTAAGCGTTTGATATTGTGTTATTTGTTTGAATTCCGCGCACAAAAACCGCAAAACTAACAAAAAACGAGCCGATTATTGTAACGCAAAAAGGCTGATGACCCAAGAGCCATCAGCCATTTTTTGGAGCCGATTTTCAAAAAATCGACTCCCTACAGAATTACTTAAGTGTAACTGTAGCACCAGCTTCTTCAAGCTTCTTCTTAAGCTCTTCGCCTTCTTCTTTAGAAACGCCTTCCTTAAGAACAGCAGGAGCGCCTTCAACAAGATCTTTAGCTTCTTTAAGACCAAGACCAGTAGCTTCACGAACTGCTTTAATTACAGCAACTTTGTTAGCACCGAAAGAAGTCAACTCTACGTTGAATTCAGTTTGTTCTTCAACAGCAGCAGCAGCTGGACCAGCAGCAACAGCTACAGCAGCAGCAGATACGTTGAATTTTTCTTCGAAAGCAGAAATAAGTTCAACAAGTTCAAGAACAGTTTTTTCAGCAACTGCGTTTAAGATTTCTTCGTTTGTTAAAGCCATGAGAGTAACTCCAAATGGATATTGAATGGTGTGAAAGTAGATTTAAGCTTAAGCAGCTTCTGACCCGTTTTTCTCTTGAAGCGCTGTAAGTAAGCGACCCAATTTCGAAATAGGAGCTTGAAGAACAGAGGCAAGCATAGTAAGCGCTTTTTCTTGGTTCGGAAGATTCGCGATAACGCTAACGTCAGCACCTTGATAAAGTTTGCCTTCAAATGCAGCAGCCTTTAATTCAAATGCTTTATTAGTTTTAGCAAATTCTTCGAACAAGCGTGCAGCTGCACCCATGTCGTCTTCAGAAGTTGAGAATGCTAAGATTGTTGGACCAACAAGGTCATCATTCAAGATAGCAAATGGCGTATCTTGAAGCGCACGTTTAGCTAAAGTATTACGTACAACACGTGTAGCAACACCTAGTTTACGAGCTTCAACACGGAGAGCAGTTAATTGCTCAACGGTTAAACCTTGGTAGTCAGCAACAACGGCAGCGAACGCTGTAGAAGCAATTTCACTTACTTCAGCAACGATCTGTTTTTTGTCTTCGATAAGAAGAGCCATCGTAAAACCTCCTAACGGTGATTTATGCACTCATACGAGCGCACTCCCAATTCGTAAGCCCTATTCAGACTTACACGCGGAGGAGCAAAAAATCACACCACCGCGTCTACTCAGACTGGGTTATTAAGAAGATCATCTAAAAAGAATCACTTCGCCTGAGGTCTTTGACGCTGATAAACATTCATTTATCAATTCAAAGTTTGCTTAGATTTTTTCAACGAAAAAATCTAAGGCTTCAAAATTCTTTCTAATTACTTAGAAACGTTGCTTACGTCAACGATCAAACCAGGACCCATAGTAGAGCTCAAAGTGATCTTTTTAACGTATACACCTTTAGAAGTTGCAGGCTTTAACTTTTTCAAGTCTGCAATTAAAGTTTCAACGTTTTGACGTACAGCTTCTTCGCTAAAGCCAAGTTGGCCGATCGCAGCGTGGATGATACCCGCTTTGTCTACACGGTAACGTGCTTGACCAGATTTAGCATTCTTAACCGCGTTAGCAACATCAGGAGTTACTGTACCCACTTTAGGGTTTGGCATTAAGCCACGTGGACCAAGAATTGTACCAAGCTTACCAACAACGCGCATTGCATCAGGAGCAGCAATTACTACGTCGAAATCAAGGTTTCCACCTTGAATGCTTTCAGCAAGGTCATCAAAACCAACGATATCAGCACCAGCAGCTTTCGCAGCTTCTGCAGCAGCACCTTGAGCAAATACTGCAACACGTACAGTTTTACCAGTACCCGCAGGTAAAGTTGTAGCACCACGAACAACCTGATCAGATTTACGTGGGTCTACACCAAGGTTTACAGCGATATCTAAAGATTCTTTGAACTTCGCAGCTGGAAGGCTGTTAAGAACTTGTACTGCTTCTTCCAAAGTGTAAACTTTGTTTGCTTCAACAGCAGCAGCAATGGCTTTTTGACGTTTAGTTAACTTTGCCATGTCTTATAGCTCCACTTCCAAGCCCATAGAACGTGCAGAACCAGCAATGGTACGCACACGAGCGTCTAAATCAGCACCAGTTAAATCTGGTTCTTTAGTAGTCGCGATTTCTTCTAACTGAGCACGAGTCAACTTACCAACTTTAGTTTTGTTAGGTACAGAAGAACCCTTTTGGATACCAGCAGCTTTCTTAAGAAGAATAGATGCAGGTGGAGTTTTCATGATGAAAGTGAACGACTTATCGTTGTACACAGTGATCACGACAGGAATTGGCAAACCAACTTCAAGTTTTTGTGTAGCAGCATTGAATTCTTTACAGAATGCCATGATGTTTACACCACGTTGACCTAAAGCAGGACCAATTGGTGGAGATGGATTTGCTTTACCAGCTGGAACTTGCAGCTTGATATAGCCGTCAATCTTCTTAGCCATTGAAAATTACCTCTGGGTACAGACGCCGTTAGGCTCCCCAAAAATTAAACAACACCGAAGTGTTAGAACAACAATGCCCGATCAGATCGGGCGCTTCACAACCTATTCAAATTAAACTGTTTTTTCGACTTGGCGAAACTCGAGTTCAACTTGAGTTGGTCGATTAAATACATTAATCGTCAACGTTAAACGTGACTTTTCGTATAGCACTTCCTCCACGACTCCTTTAAAGTCTGTGAACGGACCATCTATAACGAGCAATTCTTCACCAGGTTCAAACATCGTCTTAGGACGAGGCGCTTCACCAGTATTGCGTACACGAGCAAGGATCGCATCAGCTTCACGTTGTGAAATCGGTGCTGGCTTCTCTGGTGTACCACCAATAAAACCAAGAACCTTTGGACACTCTTTTACGATGTGCCAAGTATCATCATTCATTTCCATTTCGACTAACACATAGCCAGGAAAGAATTTACGTTCAGACTTACGCTTCTTACCATCCTTCATTTCCACTACTTCTTCAGTAGGGACAAGGACTTCACCAAAGCTTTCAGCAACAGTACTACGCTGAATTCGATCATTAAGCGAACGCATCACTTGTTTTTCAAAGCCTGAATAGGCATGAATAATATACCAACGTTTCATCGCGTTCTTACCCAATAATTAACTTAATAAACCAACCTAAGCCGTAGTCGAAACACCATAAAACCAATGATGCAACAAGTACAACCAAAAGAACCTGCCACGATGTCGTGATCGTCTCTTGTTTTGTTGGCCAGGTCACTCGACGCAGTTCAATTCGCGCATCTTGCAATAAACGCACAAAGCCTTTGCCTTGATGGGTGGCGTATAATAAACCTAAAGCGACTACGACACAAGCCAAAATCACCCCAACACGCACCCAAATATCATTTGCTGGTGCCCAATAGGCAGGTAAATGCTGGTTTACCAATGCTGAACCGACTAATAAAGCTATAGCAATCAACCATAAGACAACATCTAGCGGTGAACCAGAGCTTACAACTTCTGCAACATTATTTCTTTGAGGGATTGGCGCGTCGCTTAATGCGTCACGCGATTTATCATTCGACATTTTTTTACTCGTCGTAGAATTCGCGACTTATTATATGACAACTCAGCCAGAATTAAGCTTTTTTATTTAAAAAAAGTGGCAGGCCAGGAGGGACTCGAACCCCCAACATTCGGTTTTGGAGACCGACGCTCTACCAATTGAACTACTGACCTAACGTACAAATCGAAAGCCGGAGCTTTCGATTTGAGTGTAACATACGGTATTGGGCTTATGCAGTTACTTTAGCAACAACACCAGCACCTACAGTACGACCACCTTCACGGATCGCAAAACGTAGACCTGGGTCCATTGCGATCGGGTGAATTAATTCTACTGACATCTCTACGTTGTCACCAGGCATTACCATTTCTACGCCATCTTGTAATTTGATCGCGCCAGTTACGTCAGTTGTACGGAAGTAGAACTGTGGACGGTAACCGTTAAGGAATGGAGTATGACGACCACCTTCTTCTTTAGAAAGTACGTATACTTCTGCATCGAATTTAGTGTGCGGCTTGATTGTACCTGGTTTAGCAAGTACTTGACCACGTTGTACATCTTCACGCTTAGTACCACGAAGAAGAACACCACAGTTCTCGCCTGCACGACCTTCGTCAAGCAATTTACGGAACATTTCTACGCCAGTTACAGTTGTCTTAACCGTATCTTTGATACCTACGATTTCAACTTCTTCACCAACTTTTACGATACCAGCTTCTACACGACCAGTTACTACTGTACCACGGCCTGAGATAGAGAATACGTCTTCGATTGGCATCAAGAATGCTTTATCGATAGCACGTTCTGGCTCTGGAATGTAAGAATCAAGTGCAGCAACTAAATCGATTACAGCTTTCTCGCCATAAGGACCGTCGTTACCGTTTAATGCTTGAAGAGCTGAACCACGGATGATTGGAGTATCATCACCTGGGAAGTCATAAGTAGAAAGAAGTTCACGAACTTCCATTTCTACTAATTCAAGTAATTCTTCATCATCAACAAGGTCACACTTGTTCAAGAATACGATGATGTAAGGTACACCAACCTGACGTGAAAGAAGGATGTGTTCACGAGTTTGTGGCATTGGACCATCAGTCGCAGCACATACAAGGATCGCGCCGTCCATCTGAGCAGCACCAGTAATCATGTTTTTAACATAATCGGCGTGGCCCGGGCAGTCTACGTGAGCGTAGTGACGGATTGGAGAATCGTATTCTACGTGTGAAGTATTAATTGTAATACCACGTGCTTTTTCTTCAGGAGCTGAGTCGATTTGTGAGTAATCTTTCGCTTCACCGCCGTAAGTTTTTGCACAGATCGTTGCAATTGCAGCAGTTAAAGTTGTTTTACCATGGTCAACGTGACCAATTGTACCCACGTTTACGTGTGGTTTATTACGTTCAAACTTAGCCTTAGCCATTTGATTCTCCTCGTTTACGTCGACACAAGTTTAGAGAAAAACAACCCTGAAAAACCTTACTTATCGACAATCGCCTAAAAAACTAGACACCCAATACTTGAAAAGCAGACTATAATAGCCTGCTTCTTTAAAATCTGTAGAAATTCTACTAAGTTTTATATCTGGAGCTCTTATCGAGATTTGAACTCGAGACCTCTCCCTTACCAAGGGAGTGCTCTACCACTGAGCTATAAGAGCGACATCTTCGATGGAGCGGGAGACGAGGGTCGAACTCGCGACATGCAGCTTGGAAGGCTGCCACTCTACCAACTGAGTTACTCCCGCATATTGGTATTTACCACTTCTATCGAAGTTAGATGGTGGTGAGAGAAGGATTCGAACCTTCGAAACTTTCGTAGCAGAGTTACAGTCTGCCCCCTTTGGCCGCTCGGGAATCTCACCATATCACACTTACACAGTGCTGTTCTTTACACTATACTACCACACTTTTAAGATGGTGCCGGCACACGGATTCGAACTGTGGACCTACTGATTACAAGTCAGTTGCTCTACCAACTGAGCTATGCCGGCTCTTTCTTAGTGTTTCGTACGTTTCGTATCGGAACGGTGTGCAGTTTAGCAAAACTCTGAATCGATGCAAGTGCTTTTTTCAAAAAAATCGCTAAAAACTCATAAAATCAATCCGTTTGACGATAATTCAACCGCTTTGATCACTGCGCGAGCTTTTATTTGGGTTTCATTCCACTCAGACTCAGGATTTGAGTCCGCAACCAGCCCCGCTCCAGCCTGTACATAGACTTTTTTATCACGGATAACACAGGTACGGATCGCAATTGACATGTCCATTTCACCATGCCAGCCTAAATATCCAACAGCTCCACCAAATACACCACGTTTTACGGGTTCAACTTCATCAATAATCTCCATGGCACGAATTTTTGGTGCACCTGAAAGTGTCCCTGCTGGGAATGTCGCTTTAAAAACATCTAAAGCATCGACATCATCACGAACTTCACCTTGCACATTGGAGACAATATGCATCACATGCGAATAGCGCTCGATCACCATACGATCAGTGACTTGTACTTTCCCGATTTTAGAGACACGCCCCACATCATTACGGCCTAGATCAATCAACATGAGATGTTCGGCAATCTCTTTTTCATCTGTAAGCAAATCTTGTTCCAAAGCAAGATCTTCTTCTTTGGTTTTACCACGTGGTCGCGTCCCCGCTAATGGACGCACCGTCGCAATCCCATTTTCCAGACGAGATAAGATTTCTGGTGATGAACCGACAATATGAAATGGTTTTTTATCACCTAGAGTTTGGCCTTGCACCAAAAACAAATACGGCGATGGATTTAAATGACGTAGCGCACGATACACCTGCAAAGCTTCACCATCAAAGTCAGATACCATACGTTGACCAGGCACAACCTGCATCACATCGCCTGCACGGATGTATTCCTTCACCTTCTCCACCGTTTCTAGAAATTTTTCCTTTCCTGTAATCGATTCAAAATGTGGCGCAGTATGTGGTTTTGCTTGTAGGCTGACAGGTGTCGCCAGTAATTGTTCAAGTTGATCTAGCTTTTGCTGAGCTTGAGCATAGGCATCAGGCTGATTTGCATCTGCATGATGAATTAAAAATAAGGTATCTTTCAAATTATCAAAAACGATCACTGTTTGAGACAGCATTAACCATAGATCAGGCAGCGTCACAGGATCGGCAGTCGGTACATTCTTGAGTTTTGGCTCAATATAACGCACAGCGTCATAGCCTAAATAACCCACTAAACCACCAGTAAAATTAGGCAAATCGGGTAATTCTATCTGCGTAGGCACCTTGAATTGGCTTTGAAACTCTCGAATATATTGAAATGGATCAGTGCAATCTTGCTGAGTCACGGCACCATCTGCGTGCTGAACGGTGAGTACGCCTGCATTGCAGGAAAAAACGGTCGACTCACCTAAACCAATCATGGAGTAGCGCGCCCAGTTTTCCCCACCTTCGACAGACTCAAATAGATAAGCTTGTTTGTGGTGTTTAAAACGTGCAAAAACTGAAAGTGGAGTTTCAGTATCCGCTAAACGTTGGCGATACACAGGAACAGTGTTATAGCCTGCTGATTTTAATTGCTCAAATTGTACTAAAGTGGTCATGAATCATCTCTATGGTTTTTAATTTCTGTGCGTTTTTTCTTTAGTGCTATTTCAAGCCCGCCATCGAAAAACCATAACAATCTTCATGCCTATCTCCTTATTGAATCTTTTAAACTAATTCTGCCAAACGATCGACCACTTGCTGGGGGTGGCAGTCATAGATACTTTCTCCATGATTATAGCCATAGCTGACCACAATACAATCAATACCTGCACGTCTTGCCGCCTCTACGTCATTACTTGAGTCACCAATCATTAAGGTTTCGGCTATAGATGTGCCTTCCAGCTCCACACAATGCAGCAGCGGTAGTGGATGCGGTTTCCGTTCTGGCAAACTATCACCACCAATCACTATTTTGAAATATGGACTCAATTGCAGAATATCCAGTATCCCTTTCGCCAAATGCTCAGGCTTATTGGTGACACATGCCATGGTAATATTATGGGTTTGACAATAATCCAGAAATGGCAAAACACCCTCATACACTTGGGTATTTACACAGAGTTCCTGAGCGTAGACCTCAACAAATGTACTGAGAAGTTGTTCTTGCTGCTGGGCTTCTACTTGTCCAAACAAATGTTCCAGCACAGCCTCACACAGTTTAGCTGCACCTTTTCCAACCCAAACTCGAACTTGCGCTTCGGTTACGGTCGCCAAACCCAGTTTCAGCAAACTCAGGTTCATCGCCCGATATAAATCAGCAGCGGAATCGACCAGTGTCCCATCCAGATCAAATAACACTAAACTACGGCTTTGTAATTGAGCAACAGACATATATTTCGACCCAAGAAATGAAAAAGGCATACCAACGTGGGCATGCCTTGATTGTAGAAGCTTCGCCCGATTATTTAAAGAACAGCCAGGCAATCACGGCTAAAATGATCAGTACGATAATCGAAATCAAACCAACAGAAGCATTCTTTTGTTGCTCTTTTTCCTGAGCGACACGCGATACTGGTTCATCAATCGCAACAGGTTGTGGCTCAGGTACAGCCTGAACACTCACCCCTTCAGGAATAGGCGCTGGTTTTGGAATCGAGACCTGTTGCGGCATACCATCGCGCGTGATTGGTGTTTCAACCGCACGCTCAGCAATACTTGGCATACCTTGATCATGTGTAGTCGAGGTCACAGGTTCAATTTCGATTTCAGGTAATTCAGCATCAGTTGCTGCCGGTGCAAGCACAGAGAAGACAAAACTTGCGAACTGTAAAATATCACCATCGTGCAATTCGGTTTCTTGCTCGACACGCGCATCATTAATGAAGGTACCATTTGACGAATTGAGGTCTTGCACCCAAAGCTGCTGATCTTTCAACAACAAAGCGGCATGACGACGTGAAATATCTGCTGATTGCAACAAAATATCGGCATCTTGGTGTCTACCCACCAACATGTCGCGCTCGATATTCAGTTCTTGCCCCGTAAATTCACCTGTAATGGCTTGTAATTTCCAAGTCATAGATGCATATCCTTATATAATTTCTTGCAATCATAACATTGTGACATAAGCGCTTCTGTGCTTCTACTGTGAAGACACAGGGCGAATTGTGGTGGTGGTCACAGTATTTTTACTACGTTCTGTAGATTTTGCTGGAAGCTGCACTGTTTTCTGCTGAACTTGCGGTTCTTCAACAGCAACAGGCGTCGTAACCACAACAACTTTGTTTTGCGTTGCAGTTGGAACCTTCTGATAAGGAGAGCTAGGGACCACAGGTCGCGGATTATAAATATCTGCCACATTTTCAGGGAGCTTTGCAAAATTACCATTCTTATCCATGGAGAGTTGCAAACTATAAAGCTGATTATAACGTTGCTGAGAAAGGCGACGCACATCATCCGCATCCCCGACAATTGTAGGATGTATAAACACCAACAAATTACGCTTGATATTACTACGCGCATCGGCACGGAATAAACGCCCAAGATATGGAATACTACTCAACCCTGGAACGCCTTGACGTGACAATGAAGTATTGTCCGCTATCAAACCACCTAATACGACAGTTTGCCCATGCTCAGCAAGCACCGCTGTTTTGATAGCACGCTTATTGGTCACGAGATCTGTTGCCTGACCTTTATTGTTCTGGACATCCGAAACCTCTTGTTCAACTTCAAGGCGAACCGTACCATTTTCACCAATATGCGGAATCACTTTTAAGGTAACACCCACATCTTTACGTTCAACCGTTGTATAAGGGTTAACTGTACCTGACGTTCCCGTCGATACAGAACCCGTGACAAATGGAACGTTTTGACCTACGACAATATAAGCTTCCTCATTGTCCATGGTGACAATCGAAGGTGTAGACAAGAAGTTTGATTTGGTGTTGGTTTTCAATGCCTGTATCAGTGCGCCATATGCTTTACGTGAGTTTTCAAAATTCCCCAACCCAAGCGTCGCGCCATTCCCTTTATTGGCATCTCCAGCAATCGCTGCGGCTGCACCGCTTGCGCCACCTGTAGCATAACCTGCAGCAATGGATGCCAGACTTGCACCTACATTACTAAAGCTAAGCAAACCTACACCACTACTTAAATCACCCAATGCCCATTGAATTCCCAGTTGATCTGCATCATCCCCTGAGACTTCAATAATTGCGGCTTCAATCAAGACTTGTTGACGACGAATATCTAATTGTTGAATGGCCGCTTCAACTTCCCGCATTAACTGTGGATCAGCTTTGACCACCAATGCATTTTGAGTTGGGTCAGCAATAATACTGATGCCTGCACCATTAAAACTGGTAATTGCCGAATTTTGACTATTGTTTGAATTACTATTTAAATTAATCGAAGGCGTAGAAACCGATGAACCTATAGATGAACTTGAATTTTGATTATTCGACGTCAGGGTGTTGATCGAATTTGATCTGTTATTACTATTCGACGACGATGAAGATGACGCTGACTGGCCTGTCACCAAACCTTGTAAAATTTCAGCTAAATTTTTTGCGCTGGCGTACTTCAAGCGAAAAACTTTTAAGCCGCCTAATCGATCTGCTGATGGCACATCTAGCATTTCAACCATTTGACGTAAACGCTTACGCGAATCAGGGTCCCCTTTAATCAGAATCCGATTGGTACGATTATCGGCAATGATCCGAACACGTGATCCAATAAAGTCTTTCGAAGCACCTGTTGCGCTCATCGTTTCTAACAAGCCAATCACTTCTTCTGCTTGGCTCGACTGTAAACTAATCGCTTCAATATCATTTTGACCCGTACCATCCAGATTACGCACAATATTTTCGAGCTGATAAATATTGGTTGCACGATCAGAAACGATTAAGGCATTGGTTCCTGCAACTGCTGCTAAATGAGCAAATTGCGGCATAAGTGGACGTAAAGCAGGAATCAAATCATTGGGATTGGTGTTTTGCAACCAAATGACTCGTGTCACAATTTGATCGCCACCTGCACGACTCCGTGCATCATAAGGAATGCCTGAATTCTTGGCATTACTATCAGGCACAAGCTTAACCGTATTGCCAGAAGGAAGCGCAACCACACCATTGACGTTAAGCACACCTAAAAATAGGTCATATACCTCATCTTTATTCAGCGGCTTATTAGAAATAACCGTTACATTACCGCGTACACGAGGGTCAACCGCAAAGTTCTTACCTGTAATATCTGCAACTTCATTAATAAATGCCGTTAAATCTGCATCACGTAGATTGATCTTCCATGTTTGTGCTTGCACATGGGTACTGACTGTCGCAATCAAAGGTGCTGCGGCAAGTAATGCCCAAAGTGGACGTTGATGATTTAAAAAAGCCATAACCTGCACTTATTCCTAACTAATATGGTGACGTGTGATCACTAAAAACTTTGTTGTATGGTCATCACTTGATCACCACGTTTTATTTCTATTTTGGCATGCCCTTCACGACGTACTTGCTCTAATAATTGTACTTCGTTGAGCCCCTGCCCGACGCTCTGACCATTGACCGATAGAATACGATCGCCAGCACGCAAACCCAAGGTATTTTTTAAATTCGATGGGGTCTTATCTGATATTTCATAACCATCTGAACCACCGCCACTTACCCCCATATTCTTCATGTACTGTTCACGGTTATCCTGCATTTGCTGGATCGCCTGACCTAAAGCGGATTGTGGTGAGTTCTGAGTTGGTGCAGCAGCAGGCGGCACACTATTGTTGCTATTCAATACTGGTGCAATGGGTTGATATAGGCCTTTATCCAACCCCTTAAACTTTACTTCTCGAGTTGCGCCATTGCCTTGTCTCAAGATCACATGATCCCAATACACTTCTGCCAGTTGATATGAAGTCGAACCAACGGTCTCTCCTACACGATAACGTTCAGCCGTATCATTCAACTTAATCACCGCAGAAGACAAGTAATTTGGTTGACCCAACAATACACCTTGCAACTCCAAGTTGACATTATCATCAGCGGAGGTCGCTGCTGGCTCATTAAATAAAGCAAAGGAACTGATATTAGGCACTTGTGCTTGTTGCGAACCCAGCTCCACCCGATCAAACTGCATCGGTTGAGGCGGTGCGAGCACCCACCAAAACAAGGAAGCCAATTTCCAGCACAACCACAAAATCAATAAAGCGAGAACCAAGCCACTGAGCTTATCAACTTTTTGCCAACGCAGTTGCTGCAATTTTTGAGTGATTGCTTTCATTAGAAACCACCTTGCAGTAACGGTTGACGTGAGCTAATCACATAAGTGTCGAGTCCAGCTTTACCCTGATAGGATGGAATGTTCAGCAACATCCGTTGGGTTAACTGCACATCCAACATCAGATTTGCATCTAAACTCAGATTTGCCATTTTCTGGCTACGTTGGTCGCGAACATCGATTTGTAATTGTCCGTTTTCATCTTTCAGCTCAGCAGCCAAAGAAGGCATATTCATGCGGTCCTGTCGTTGGCCAAACGTATAGCTCAACTCACCACCACCCCAATTGAGTTGACCTTCTGTCGCGCTAAAGCCTTTTTCTTTTTGATAATTGAATTGCACATCTTTCAATTGAATTGAATTTTCAGGCCACTGCCAGTTTGCAAAATACTTTAATGTTTCAGGCGAGATTTTGCCTTGCAGGTCTTTGATCATGATTTTTTTGCCAAAACCATAAGCAAAAATTCCATTGAACTGGGTATTACCGCTATGAATATCGAGATTTGCACCCAGACGCAGTAACAACAAGTCGAGAGGACGTGTTTTCCAATGCACTGATCCACGCAATTGACCACGCTGCCAATCCGCTTGCCCCTGCCATATATTGCCGCTGACATTATGTAATATTTGATTATCTTTTGAAAATTTCGCAATTAACCAAGTTGCTGGAATTTGTAAAATAATAAAAATTAAAAATGCAAAAATGGCGAAAATCCACCATCTCCATTGCTTGGTATTTTTCTTCATTCTACCCTTACCAACATGCCAAATATCATCCTTCTTGAGACACTCGCCCCTGAATGACATTATGCATACTTTTTCAACATCGCCAATTCTCTCATATAAAAAAACCAAGCTTTTTGAGCTTGGCTTTTAATAAAGGATAAAGTCGTCGTATGACAAAACGATGACTTTAAAACTTGCTTAGATTAAGAAATCTTCAAGTTTTGCACCTTTTTCTAATTCAGCAACTAACCAACGTGGTTGTTTACCACGACCAGTCCAAGTTTCCTCAGCATTGTTTTTGTTACGGTAGCGTGGTTCTACTGCTTTACGCGTTGTTTTCTTACGCTTTTGCTCACCAACTTCCAATAATTCTTCAACGCTAAAGCCAAGCGCATCTGCAATTGCAACAATTTGATTATATGCATCTTCGATTGCTTGATCTTTTTTACTTGCAATTAAAGCTTCCGCTTCTGCTTGTAAACGCTTTAAATCTTCTACCGATAAATCACTAATATCTGGTTTCATTAGAACCACTCCAACTTAATAGGGGAAATATATCACTCAAAAAATAAAATGAATTTCAAATTCGATTCAATATTAATTTATAAATGATTAAATAATCAATATAAGAATAGCTCAGTTAATCGTATATCAGGCGCAAAATCGCATTTTATTTACAATAAACCTTAAAAAGTAGACCTGTTATATAAAAACATATTCTGCAAAGACAATATCTGGGAGGAACAACAACACGTTTATATTAATTTATTCTTAATTTTATCTAAAAAAATCTAATTTCATAGGCTTTATCATGGTTCAAATACCTCCAAGACATATGAGCTTGGTATTTGAACCATATTATATAAATTTACTATATAATCGACCAAAAATAGACATAATCGTCTTTATAATAATTAGTTAGATATTAACGGGTGCCCCACACTTTGTTCCAGTTGAATAATTTTCTGTCTAACCATCTCAGGGATATTTAATTTTTTAGATGTTTCTTTATCAACACAGACCATAACCGCTTCGCCTGTCGCGACCATTTGGCTCTGTGTTTCACTCCATAAAACATAATGCATACGAAAAGCACTATTTCGTAACTCTTCAATGCGCGCACCAATATGCAGCACATCAGGATAGAATACAGGACTTAAATACTTACATTGACTGGAAGCCACCACTGTCAATATATCCTCATCAAAGATATTTAATGCCATTAAATAGGCAATTCGTGCACTTTCCATATAGCGATAATACTGCACATTATTAACATGCCCAAAAGCATCCATATCTCCCCATGCCACCGTTTGCGTATGTATTACAGGGTAGACAGACAGTTCCTTCATATTTACACTCATATCTTAAAATTAAGAAAATTCACATCATTTTCAAATATTAAATTTAACTGTCTGATTAAATCAGGATTATCCCCTAATGTAGATTTAATCCTTAAATAACTCATTAAAATGTTATCTGGATATAGAGTTAATAATTGCTCCGCTTCTTGCTGACGTTGTGTTGCGACATAAATATGCCATTTAGCAAAGCTTAACATTGGCACACTGGTATAGCGCTGTTCCAGTTGTATAATCCGTTGTTCAACATAAGCATAATCGGGGATTTGCTTTAATAACTGTTGCTGGAACCACAGATAAAATACTTCTGGATCAAACTGCTCTTGCAATAAATGCAAAGCCAGATCTTCATGCTGCAAACTCATTTCTGGCATCCGCGCCAATAACTTTAACCAAAGTACTTTACTGCTATAAGGGCGACCCTGTATTTCACTCTGCAAAGCCAAGTAACGTTGCTGCAAAGCAGTCAGATCATCCACTGATGCTTGCTCAAATTGTATTAATAACTGCTGCAACCATAAATCACGATGCTCTGCATCTAATAACCCGAATTGAATCGCCTGTAGAAATAACCAGGGTTTTTGCAAGGCAAGCTTGCCCCATAAAGCAGTGATACGTTGCTGATAAGCGGTTTCAATTTCAGCCAACCACGGAGAAAGTTGGTGTTGAGCGAGAAACTCTAAATGTGTAAGTGCTTTTTCAGTCTGTTGCTGTTCTAAATAAATATCAATACGCTGCAATTCAGCCAGTTCAAATGCCATCGGTGCAGAGCTTTCTAGGCTCTGTAATGCTGTTTCATAATCACCATTTTTATAATCAAACTGCGCATCGACAATATTATTCAGCAATCCTGATTGTGTAAAAACACGCTCAATAAAAACCTGTTGATCTTTTGCAGCCTCTAACAACCAGACAATGCCGAGCTGCTCATAAGGGTGTAAATCTTTGAAATGCAGAATCGTCTCTTTTTTACGCTGCTCTCGGGCAAGATAACGTTTACCGATCAGCCATGCTGATTGTGCCAGTAAACTCAGCACAATAAAAAGTGCAATCAGCCCCCAAACACCACTTTGAAACTGCCAGTCTCGCCAATAAATATAAACATAGCCATTTCCATAGCCATAACTCAACACAGCAAACAGTGCGAATAATACTAAACTTAGAAGCAAATAAGTGAGTAGTAAATATTTCATGATGCGTTACCCCAATAAACCCAATGTGGTGAGTTTTGGTGTAGGCATTACCGGTAAATTGACAATTTTCTCTAACTTCTGTTTCATCTGCTGGCTAGCTTGATCGGGCAATTCCGCAAACAACTGCATGACTTCCAAAATTGATTTTCGATATTCAACCAACTGGCCTTGCTGTAAAGCCTCAGAGGCAAGCAATAAACGCAGTTGAGCTTCTTTCAAAGTGATATTACGGCTCAGTAAATCAGGAGAATTGCGTTGGATTTTTTCCAATGTAAACCAATGCCACCAAGACGTACTTTCATTGTTTGCCATGCTTAGTTTCGGGTTCTGAATTTCTTGTTGAATCTTTTGGTCTAGCTGCTGCAATAAATTATCGAGTTGCTGCTGCTGTTGCGTTTGGCTTAAAACATATTGCTGAATAATCTGTTTATCCTGCTCAATCGATTTCACCAGACTATGCTGCAATGCAGGAGAGACTGCGGATTGCACAACATGCTGCTGCACTTGATTCAATTGATCTAATGCATAAATAAATTGTTGCTGATCCAATGCAAATTGCACCAATTGCATTTGCTGCTTAATCAAAACAACTGGCGCAATCCCCGTCACCGTAGTTGGGATGGCGACACTATCCGTAGGCTCTACTGGATTAGTATTTTGCAACTGGCGTTGCACAGCAACGAACTGATCATTCAATAAAGCATAACGCTGCTCGGTTTGATTTAATTGCTGTTGCAATTGAGGTACAGTTTGAGAATATTGCGCAACATCGTAACTGAGTTTAGCTAACCACAATAAACTCAATCCTAATATTAGATAACCAATTTTTCTCATACATGTCCTTGCCAATCACTCATGCGTTGAATGATCTCTGATGCAGATAAATTTTCAAGCTGAATAATGTTAAATCCTTGAGCAGTCTGATCCCGCACCTGTCTCAGAATCTGGACCAAACGTGAGCCTAAAACCAAATAAACCCACGCTGCTGCACATGGATACTGACCACATAGCTGTTGCCAATAGTTCCAACTCGCTTCGCTACTAATCAACACCGCAACAGGCTGATTTAAACTTATTTTTTTTACAATTTCAGGAAATATAGCAAAACTTTGTTCTGGGCATTGGCGATGATAGAGCACAAAATTCAGAATCTCGACACCTTGTTGCTGCAATTGCTGCATCATAAACTGTCGCCCCCCCAAACCTCGCCAGAATGCAATTTTGGTTAATTGCATCTGCTGTTTTAGAAGGGGAAGCTCCAGCATTCCCTCTGAGCTTTCCACCTCAGGGACAACACTCGTTATTTTAAATTGAGCTAAAGCCTGTGCTGTGGCTTGCCCTACTGCAACCCATTGAATATGTTTGAGCTGATCAAGTTGCAATCCTGCTTGCTGCAAATAACGCATCCCAATATCAACGGCTGTCGGACTAACCACCACGATCACTTGGGTCTCAAGCAACGCGAAGTAGAGTTGCTGTAAAGTTTTAGAAAATGGCTCGGCAACCAATTCAAGTAAAGGCAATGCCTCGACCTGATAACCCACCTCTCCCAATGCTTGGGTTAAAACAGAAGCACGGTCATCAGGCCGCGTATTAATAAACAGCATTAATACAGCGCTTTCAGCAATTCACCTGCACCCTGCGCTAACAGTCGCTGAGCCAGCTGTTCACCAAGTTGTTCAGCATCTGCTGGTGCTCCAACCAACTGTTCTTTCAGTAAGGTTTTCCCATCAACACTCCCCACTCGCCCTTCGATATGAATCTGATCATTGGCTAAAGTTGCGTAACCTGCAATCGGCACTTGGCAACCTCCTTCCAAATAAGCATTGAAAGCACGTTCTGCACGGACACAAATCGAGGTTTCTTCATGCTGTAACGGTTGGATCAATCTTAATAATTCCACATCATCCGTACGACACTCTAAACCAAGTGCACCTTGCCCCACCGCTGGTAAACTCACAACAGGCATTAAGCAATGGCGAATTCGATCAGCCAAACCTAAACGTTTTAATCCAGCACTGGCCAAAATGATGGCGTCGTATAAACCATCATCCAATTTGGATAACCGTGTGCCCACATTGCCGCGTAAATCAACAATTTCTAAATCGGGACGTTGCTGTAAAATTTGGCACTTACGACGCAGGCTAGAAGTCCCCACCTTTGCACCCTGTGGTAGCTCATCGAAATGCGCATAATGATTCGAAACAAATGCATCCAAAGGATCTTCACGCTCACAAATCACAGCCAAACTTAAACCTTCAGGTAAATGCATCGGCACATCTTTCATTGAATGTACAGCCAAATCCGCACGACCATCCAGCAATGCTGCTTCCAGCTCTTTTACGAATAAACCTTTACCACCAATTTTGGCTAACGGTGTATCTAAAATCTTGTCGCCTTGGGTGACAAACTTAACCAATTCAACCGTTAAATCTGGATAAAGCGCATTTAAACGAGAACGAATATGTTCCGCCTGCCAAAGTGCAAGAGGGCTTTGTCGAGTCGCAATTTTTAAGGTTTTCATAAATTCAAGTTAAGTATTGATCAAAGCAATTGTTCCAAACTTAACTTGATCACCTGAAATTGCAAGTAAAAAATCATAAAGTGATCAATCATTCAGCTGAAAAGCTGAGTTTTATAATTGATGCATGCACTCTCTTAAACTCGGTAAGTGACGGCGACTGACGGATAAACGCTCCTCCAGTTCACGCAAACGTACTTGATATTGTCCTGCTGCGACCAATTCTAGCCCTTCAAGATAGTCGAGCGAGACCAAAGCATTACGATGAATGCGGATAAAACGGTCTGCAAATTCTAATTCTAAGTCTTTCAGGGTTTCATCAATTAGCACACTGCCATTTTTATGGCGAACAGTGACATATTTTTGATCCGCCAAGAAATAATAAACATTTTCCAATGGAATCAGCTCAACTCCGCGATAAGTTTTCGCAGCAATTTGATGGCGTTGTGTTTTGGTATCGTACATATCGTCTTGTTGTTTTAAACCAGTCATTTGTGCTTGTGTAAGGTGAGTTAAATGATTAAACACCTGCTGTAAATCTTGTTGTGCAACAGGTTTAAGTAAATATCCTTGTGCTTGAAATTTAAATGCTTCCAATGCATGTTGATCATATGCCGTACAAAAAATAATCGCAGGACGAGGGTTGAGCTGACTGAGTTGTTCAGCACACTCCAAACCATTCATCCCTGGCATTTGAATATCTAATAAAACGACATCAGGCGAGTCGTTTTCAATATGATTTAACACTTCCTGACCATGATGGGCCGTCGCAATGACTTCGTGTCCCATCTGGGTCACTAAACGTGACAAACGCTCTACAGCGAGAGGCTCATCATCAGCAATCAGAACTCTCATCCTCTCCTCCTTGTCACCGTTAACTTCATCCATATTTTTTATGGTTAACTTGACTTATTATTTTACTCGATAGTGGTAGCTCACCACCGTCGTATATAACGACGCTCCCCCATAAATCTGAAACTTAACCGTTGGCCCATAATAAGCTTTCAAGCGCTGCTTCACATTGTCTATCGCAATACCATTTCCCTGTCTCGATTTTATTGTATCGTGAGAATAAGGGTTGGTAATGACTATACTGACTTGATTTTGCAATATTTCAACCAATACGCTAATGGTTGATGGCTGCAAAATTTTTTCCACCCCATGAAAAATACTATTCTCAAGCAAAGGTTGCAACGTTAATAACGGAATCGTCACGCGTTTTAATTCAATTGGTGTCGCCTGTATGTTCCATTCTACATTTAAACGCTCACCTAGACGCATTTTTTCGATACTTAAATATTGCTGACACAAGTCAATTTCCTCTGCCAGACTCACCAACTTCAGTTCCTGAAAACTCGCTCTAAAAAGTCGTGACAGATTAATCAGCATATTTTCAGCTTTTTCAGGATCGATCGTAATTAAACTCACCACGCTATTCATGCTATTAAATAAGAAATGCGGATGAATTCGCGCTTGCATCGCCTGAATTCGAGCATTCAGTTCACTGTATTGCTGGCTCATCCACTGTTCACGCATATATAAATAACGCAAACAGAATGCACCGAGTAAAACACCATAGCTCAGATGCAGACTCGTCCCCTGAAACAGCACCTCTTCACTAAATGCGCCTGAACGTGCAGCCCAATACTGAATAACATTGACCGCGCAGGTGGTCAATAAAACAATTAATTGAAGTAAAACAAAACCGAGTATTAATGCCACTTTCTGACTAAACTTGGCAAAAAAACCTTGAAAGTAATCCACCAGTGTCGCAAATGATAAAATCACCCAATTAATAAAGAACATATATTGCAATACGCGAAAGCCATCTAAGGCTTGCCATGAACGTGCTTCAGCCAAAGCCAACACCATCGCTAAAACATTACTTGCAACAATTAATTCTAATAAGTATTGCCATTGCCCAATTTTCGTAAAAAAATAGGAGCCTGATGGATTCCCCTGACGAGTTTGCGATAACTTCTTACGTCGAGTTTCGGCAACTGCGTTTGGATTTGCTATACTCTTTTTTATTTTGCTGAGCCGCCATGACCACATCTTCTCAATCCTCTTCTACAGCAAGCCCAAATCAAACCTCTGGAATGTGGGGCGGTCGCTTCTCTGAAGCAACAGATGCTTTTGTTGCAGAATTTACCGCATCTGTGCAATTTGACCAACGTTTTTATAAACAAGATATTGCAGGTTCAATCGCACATGCAACCATGCTTGCCAAAGTTGGCGTCCTGACTGAAGCTGAACGTGATGACATTATCCAAGGTCTAAGCACCATTCAAGCTGAAATTGAAGCAGGCAACTTCGAATGGCGTATTGATTTAGAAGATGTACACATGAACATTGAGTCACGTTTGACTCAACGTATTGGTATCACAGGTAAGAAACTCCATACAGGTCGCAGCCGTAATGACCAAGTTGCGACCGACATCCGCCTGTATTTGCGCGATGAAATTGACGATATCTTAGGTTTATTACTCCGTCTACAAAAAGGCTTACTGGGTCTGGCAAGTAAAAACACCAACACTATCATGCCTGGCTTTACTCACCTGCAAACTGCTCAGCCTGTGACTTTTGGTCACCACTTGTTGGCTTGGTTTGAGATGTTAGTGCGTGACACAGAGCGTCTACAAGACTGTCGCAAACGTGTTAATCGTATGCCACTTGGTTCAGCAGCTTTGGCAGGTACGACCTACCCAATTGATCGTGCTTACACAGCGGAACTCCTCGGTTTCGAAGCAGTTTCAGAAAACTCACTCGATGCCGTTTCTGATCGTGATTTTGCGATTGAATTTAATGCAGCTGCATCTTTGATCATGATGCATTTATCACGTATGTCTGAAGAACTGATTTTATGGACTTCTGCACAGTTCAAATTTGTGAATATTCCAGACCGCTTCTGCACAGGTTCTTCAATCATGCCGCAGAAGAAAAATCCAGATGTACCAGAACTTGTTCGTGGTAAGTCAGGTCGTGTTTTTGGTGACTTAATGAGCCTATTAACTTTAATGAAAGGCCAACCATTGGCTTATAACAAAGACAATCAAGAAGACAAAGAACCATTGTTTGATGCAATTGATACTGTTCGTGGTTCATTAATGGCATTTGCCGATATGGTTCCAGCCTTAGTGCCAAATATCGAAATTATGCGTGAAGCAGCTTTACGTGGTTTCTCAACTGCAACCGATCTTGCAGACTACCTCGTCAAAAAAGGCGTGGCTTTCCGTGATGCCCATGAAATTGTTGGTAAAGCAGTTGCTTTAGGCGTTGCAGAAGAAAAAGATTTATCTGAATTGACGCTTGAACAACTGCAACAGTTCTCTGATTTGATTACCGCAGATGTATTTGACAAAGCATTGACCCTAGAAGCCTCTGTCAATGCACGTGATCACATTGGTGGTACCTCACCAAAACAAGTTGAAGCTGCGATTGCCCGTGCGCACACTCGCCTAGAACAGTTATACGCTTAAGGATTTATGATGACTAGACAAGTACTTTGCCGCAAATACAAACAAGAGCTTGAAGGCTTGGATTTTGCACCATTTCCTGGTGCCAAAGGCCAAGAGTTCTTTGAAACCGTTTCAAAACAGGCATGGCAAGAATGGTTAAAACATCAAACCACCTTGATTAATGAAAAACGTTTGAATGTATTTGAACCTGATGCGAAAAAATTCCTCGAAGAACAACGTGAGAAGTTCTTTAATAACGATGAAAGTGTAGAAAAAGCTGAAGGTTGGACTGAGCAAAAATAAGTAGTTTTGTCTCATCCTACCGTAAAAAGAGAGCTGTTTTTCAGCTCTCTTTTTACATGATATTTACATAAGTAATAAAGCCTTACAGAGTATACACAGTTGTCTACATGACACGTTACAGCACGGTGTTTATAGTTGTATTCAGAAGGACAAAGAGATACGTTGATATCTCACGTAACGCATGATATTTCTCTCCCAGACTTTCCCCCGAAGTCTGGGATTTTTTTATTGCAATTCCCTCAAAATAAAAAGCCGCTCTAGTTAGAGCGGCGATATATTATTCTACTTTTACCATTATTTTTGATGCACTTTTTGCTCAATCTCTTCAATACTGGTATGACGCACATCGGTACCCTTCGCCATATAAATCACCTGTTCTGAAATATTACGCGCGTGATCACCAATTCTTTCTAAAGAGCGTAGTACCCACATCACATTAATAACCCGTGAGATATGACGCGGATCTTCAATCATATAGGTCATTAAGGTACGGGTGGCTGATTGATATTCACGGTCAATATCCACATCTGCCATGACGACTTTCAATGCCTGCTCAACATCTAAACGCGCAAAAGCATCTAGGGCATCATGAATCATGACACGAACCTGATTGCCAATATGACGGGTTTCCATATAACCACGTGGTGACTCACCTTCTTCACACAGGGTTTGTGCAATACGTGCAATTTTCGCAGCTTCATCGCCAATACGCTCTAGGTCTGTATTACCTTTGCTCATTGCGATCACCATACGTAAATCAATCGCTGCTGGATGACGGCGAGCTAAAATCAATGTCAAACCTTCATCAATATCACGCTCGAATTGATTCACTGCATTGTCTTTAAACTGTACATCAATCGCTAAATTAGCATCTGTGTCTAATAAAGCATGAATCGCATTTGCGACTTGTTGCTCCACTAATCCACCCATGGTCATAAACTTGGTGTGCACATCTTGCAAGTCTTCATTAAATTGTGAAGAAATATGATGACTTAACACAGGATTGCTTGGGCTCACAGTATGCCTCCACTAAATACATGGAAAAAATGATTGGTGATTAAAACATAGAAATGATGAAACTTTTATGACAATAGCACGGATTGGCCCGTAGTTGATTGGTGTGAATTGCTACAACAAAAATTTAAAAATCTGTTACGCTAAATGCGTCGCTTGACGGAGCGCAGTTAACAAACTGCTGAGATTGTCTTAATTACAGAATTTAAAGGCAAGTACCGTTGAACCTGATCAGGTTAACACCTGCGTAGGAATCAAGCCCAGCAAAAAACTTAGCTTCTATTTATCGTAGAGATAAATCCGCCATGCTTTTTGGTCGTGCTTGATTCGTTAATGCCATACATAAGGATCATGCCATGAACCAATTAACGAATCTTTCCCCTGCTGATATTTCTGCTCAACATGAGCAAGCTGCAAAAGATTTAACCCGAATATTACCTGCATCTCGAAAAGTCTATGTTGAAGGTTCTCGCCCTGATATCCAAGTCCCTTTCCGCGAAATTAGCTTAACCGAAACGCCAACTGGCTTGGGTGGTGAACACAATCCACCAGTGATGGTTTATGACACGTCTGGTGTTTATACTGACCCCAATATACAAATCGACCTAAACAAAGGCCTACCTTCCGTTCGTCAAACATGGATTGAAGAACGCCAAGACACCGATGTACTTTCTGGTCTTAGTTCGGAGTTTGGTCAAGCTCGCTTAAAAGATATTCGTACAGCCGAAATTCGTTTTGCCCATATTCAAAATCCACGTCGTGCACAAACAGGCAAAAATGTCACGCAAATGCACTATGCCAAACAAGGTATGATTACGCCTGAAATGGAATATATTGCCATTCGTGAAAACCAGCGCCAACGCGAAAATGTCGATATGCGTCAGCATCCAGGGCAAAACTTTGGCGCACAAAACTTACGAGAAATTACCCCTGAATTTGTACGTCAGGAAATTGCTGCGGGCCGTGCCATTATCCCAGCCAACATTAATCATCCAGAATGTGAACCGATGATCATTGGTCGCAATTTCTTGGTGAAAATTAATGCCAATATCGGTAACTCTGCGCTCGGTTCATCGATTGATGAAGAAGTGGCAAAAATGACTTGGGCAACCCGTTGGGGTGCCGATACCATCATGGATTTATCAACAGGTAAGAACATTCATGAAACCCGTGAATGGATTATCCGCAACTCGCCTGTGCCAATCGGTACTGTACCCATCTATCAGGCACTGGAAAAAGTTGATGGCGTGGCTGAAGATTTAACTTGGGAAATCTTTAAAGACACATTGATTGAACAAGCTGAACAGGGTGTTGACTATTTCACCATTCATGCAGGCGTACTGTTACGTTACGTACCCATGACAGCAAACCGTCTAACGGGCATTGTGTCTCGTGGTGGTTCAATCATGGCGCAATGGTGTCTGGCGCATCATGAAGAAAACTTTTTATATACGCATTTCGACGAAATTTGTGAAATCATGAAAGCCTATGACGTGTCATTTAGCTTAGGTGATGGGCTACGTCCAGGTTGTGTGCAAGATGCCAACGACGAAGCACAATTTAGCGAGCTTAAAACACTAGGTGAATTGACACATCGCGCTTGGGAACATGATGTACAAGTCATGATTGAAGGGCCTGGTCACGTGCCAATGCATATGATTAAAGAAAATATGGATCTTCAACTCGAAGTCTGTAAAGAAGCACCATTCTATACACTTGGACCACTGACCACAGATATCGCACCAGGTTATGACCATATCACCTCTGCGATTGGTGCTGCAATGATTGGCTGGTACGGCACGGCGATGCTTTGCTACGTCACCCCGAAAGAGCATTTAGGCCTGCCAAACAAAAAAGATGTTAAAGACGGTATCATCACCTACAAGATTGCAGCACATGCGGCTGACTTGGCCAAAGGGCATCCAGGTGCACAAGTTCGCGACAATGCCCTCTCTAAAGCACGCTTTGAATTCCGTTGGGATGATCAGTTCAATCTCAGCTTAGACCCAGACACAGCACGCAGCATGCACGATGAAACGCTTCCCAAAGAAGCCCATAAATCAGCGCACTTCTGTTCAATGTGCGGTCCAAAATTCTGTTCAATGAAAATCACCCAGAATGTGCGAGATTATGCGCAAAACCAGCACAATGCCAAACAGTCAAATGATGCTGAAAAAGAAGTTGAAGCAGGTCTCAATGCCATGAAAACCGCTTATCAGGAACATGGTCAAAAATTGTACCACAAGGTGTAAATCGACTAAAAAAAGATTTTCCTGCGAATCATTCTCGGTTAGGATGAGATATGTACAATCTCATCCTGATTGAAGATGACTATTCTTGACCACGCCAGCTACTCAGCAACCGACGTTACGATAGAATCTCGAGAGCCTTTGTTTCGAGGGTTCATTCAAGTTGAGAAAGTGAGCTTAAAACATCGATTATTTCATCGAGAAGATTACTCACCTTTAATTCAGCGTGAATTGGTTCATCGTCCAGAAGCTGCTGGCGTTTTACTTTATAATGACCAACAACAACGATTTGCACTGATTGAACAATTTCGTGTCGGTGCATTGAATGATCCAGTTTCACCATGGCAACTCGAAGTTATTGCCGGAGTACTCGATGGAGATGAATCTCCAGAAAGTTGTATCCGCCGTGAAAGCTTAGAAGAGTCTGGTTGTAAGATCACTGAATTAAAACACTTATTTAGCTTCTACCCTTCTGTGGGCGCATGTTCTGAATTTTTTCACTTATATGTTGCAGAAGTTGATTTACCAAAGGACGGGGGCGTTTTTGGGATGCCAGATGAAGGTGAAAATATTCAGCTTCATCTATTTGCCTATTCCGAATTAGAAGCATTATTAATTAACGGGCGGTTGAGAAATGCACCTGTAATCATGGCATTACAGTGGTTGTCTCAACACATACAACAAAGATAAAAATCTGAAGGGGCTAAAGACGGTGACTTTCCAAGTCTCATCATTATCGCAACAAGATTTTGTGATGATACAGATTACTGATACACATTTATTAGAGTATCCACATTTAGAGTTTGTCGGGATGCAACCCGAACAAAGTTTTCATGCTGTAATCGACTTGATGCGCCAGCAACATCCTCATATTGACTTGATTGTACACACAGGTGACTTAGCTCAATCGCCAACACCTTTGACGTATAAACGCTATGTACAACATATGCAAAGCTTGGGAATCCCCTTTTTTCATACCCCTGGCAACCATGACGATGTAACGCATTTTCCATTCCATGAAAAAGATCAGAAACCGACCGTGATTGAGTTAGGTCAATGGTGCATTATCCTACTCAATAGCGCACAGCCAAAGCGGATTGATGGAAAAATTGCTGAAGCACAATTGCAACAGCTCACCCAGTTGCTGACACAACACCATGATCGCCATGTCATTATTGCGTGTCACCATCATCCTTTTGCCATGCAATCTGCGTGGATTGATCAGCATAAACTTAAAAATTCATCCGACTTACTGGAAACCATCCAGCCTTTTTCAAATGTCAAAGCAATCGTATGTGGTCATGTGCATCAAGACTCAATCAATACATGGCAAGGCATTGAGTTTTTATCGACTCCGTCCACCTGTATTCAGTTCAAGCCCAAAAGCGATAAGTTTGCCTTGGATGAGGAACATCCTGGCTACCGCTATATTCGCCTAAAAGCCAACGGTGAACTGGAAACTCAGGTCTATCGTCTCTCAACTTCGCAGCGAATGAACAGTTCTGAAGTTTTAGGCTATGACTAAACTTTTGATTACAAATTACATTGTCGATTTCTCACAAAATCTGGACGGGAATGACTACCATCTTGTCCAAAAACTCTATATGATGTCGACCCTTGATGGAAAAAACCATCTTAGGTTTCTATAAAAACACTTGCATATCACCATATTTTTTGCGTATAGATAGTACGTGTAAGATGAGGAATGCCCTATATGGCGAATGACAACCAAAATCAAGTCTTGGACGAACAGACAGAAGTGATCGACGATCAAAAATTGGCTGTGAAACGTACACGCAAAACCAAACCTAAAGCTTCAGAAAGCGGTACAACTGCGAGCTTATTTGGAATTGCGCCTTATCAGCCAAAGAAAAATGAAGAATATATGTCTGAAGGACAACTTGAGCATTTCCGCCAAATTTTAAATGCATGGAAAGCTGAGTTAATGTCTGAAGTTGATCGCACCTTGAACACCATGCAAGATGAATCAAGTGCGCTTCCTGACGTCAATGACCGAGCAACGCAAGAAGAAGAATTTGCAATTGAACTACGCACACGTGACCGTGAACGCAAGCTCATTCGCAAAATCGAACAATCGATCGAAGCAATTCAAAACGAAGACTATGGTTTCTGTGAAACCTGTGGTATCGAAATTGGTTTACGTCGTTTAGAAGCTCGCCCAACAGCGACTTTATGTATTGATTGCAAAACTTTGGCAGAAATCAAAGAAAAGCAAAACAACGGTTAATCATCGCTCCCAACCTCCCTTTAAAAAGGGAGGAGTACTGACAATTGAGAAATTTATAATGTTCGAGTACTCCCTTCCTTATAAAGGAGGGGTTTCGGGAGGATTAAAACACACGACCATTTAATCTTTATGTCTTACATCGGACGATTCGCGCCATCGCCTACTGGTCCATTGCATTTTGGTTCCTTACTGACTGCTGTCGCCAGTTATTGTGATGCCAAAGCCAATCAAGGTAAATGGTTGGTCCGTATCGAAGATACCGACATTCCTCGCATTTATCCCAACAGCGAAGCTCACATTCTTGCTTGTATTGATGCTTTTCAATTTGAGCCAGATGCAGAAATTATTTTTCAAAAAGATCGTTTAAATCTTTATGAGCAGGTGCTTGAGCAACTCAAGCAATCACAAGCGATTTACGCTTGTCAATGTACGCGTAAGATGTTGGGTTCAAATTATATCTATATCGGCACCTGCCGCGACCTCAATCTCGATTTTGTTGATCAAGCCATTCGCTTAAAAGTTTCTGACCAGCTCATTTGCTTTCAAGATCGCTTACAAGGCCAGCAATGTTCTAACTTACAACAGGATCTCGGTGATTTCGTATTAAAACGCCGTGATGGCATTATCAGCTATCAACTCGCAGTGGTCGTGGATGACTATCTGCAAGGCATTAGCCATGTGGTCCGTGGCGCAGATCTACTCGATAATACAGCCCGACAAATTTGGTTGGGCTCTTTGCTTGATTATCCAAGTTTAAGCTATATGCACCTTCCTCTTGCCATGAACGATCAAGGACAAAAACTATCTAAGCAAAATCTAGCCCAAGCATTGGACATCAACAAAGCACCAGAACTGCTGCTTCAGGCTATTTTAGCCTTAGGACAATCCAAAGTTGAACTGGATCAACCACGCATCATGCTGCAACAAGCCGTGCAACAATGGGATGTAAACTCAATCCCGCTCGGCATTCATTTGGCAGGAACTTTTCAGTAAGCCGTAAAAAAGCCCTAAACATTGTCAGGGCTTTTTTAATCTAAACCAATTTAGAAATTCGATTCTTCTTTTAATGGGTTTAACTCTTGTGTTGATGCATCAATCTTTAAAATCAAACTAATCATCGCTGCACACATCATCAACGATGTACCACCATAACTAATAAATGGTAAAGTCAAACCTTTGGTTGGCATCAAGCCCATATTCATGCCTGCATTCACCAGAATCTGCATCAGAAAAATAATGCTAATTCCATAGGCTAAATAGCCTGCACGCAAATAGTTATGTTGCAAGGCACGATGACCGATACGAATACAACAGGCCAACATGGTAAATGACAGCAGCATCACAATAAACACACCAAAGAAGCCGAATTCCTCACCTAATACAGCCAACATAAAGTCCGTATGCGCTTCAGGTAAGTATGAAAGCTTCTGCACACTGTGTCCTAAACCCGTACCAAACCACTCACCTCGACCAAAGGCCATCAATGCATTTGAGAGCTGGTAGCCTACTCCCAATGGATCTGCCCAAGGGTTAGTAAAGGAAATCAAACGTTGGAAGCGGAATGGCTCGAAGATAATCAACGCACTCACACCCGCAAAGATCGCACCAAGCATGATCAAGAACTGTGTTGCTGGCGCTCCTGCTAAAAAGAATACACCCACCATCATTAATACAATCACGACGGTTGCACCTAAGTCTGGCTCAGCCACAATAAAACCAACCGTTAAGGCCATGACACCACTTAAGCGTAGTAAACCTTTCCAATGCGTTCGTACTTCTTTGGCGCGGCGTACCACATAATCCGCAGTAAAAATCGCCATCACAATTTTAGCAATTTCAGTCGGCTGTAGGGTAAAACCACCCACCTTAATCCAACGATGTGCACCATTGACTTCCGAACCGACCACCAATACCGCCAAGAGCAAAACAATGGTAATGAGCCATAAAGGAAATGCATTTTTAAACCAAAGATTCAATGAAACTCGATAGGTTAAAAATGCCACCACCGCAGCAACCACAATTGAAATACCATGACGAATCAAAAAGTAAAAAGGACTCTCATGGATATATTCCGCGTACGGCATAGACGCTGATGCAACCATGATTGAACCGAAACATAGCAACGAAATCACAGAAAAAATCAGGATATTTCGTGCCGTCATTTCCGCGGGTAGCTTAGGTAAACGATTCAGCAATTGCGAAATCTTCTGTACCGTATTTTGGGCTAAGTCAGCCATAGTTCTATTCCCAGTTCTTATTTTTCATTCAAGGCATTTACACATGCCACGAATTGATGCCCACGATCATTATAGCTTTTAAACATATCAAAGCTCGCACAGGCGGGTGAAAGTAAAACCACATCTTCTGCTTGAGTGGCTTTTTGAGCCAGTGCTACCGCTTCTTTTAAACTGGTTGCATGCTGAATCACAGTTGTACCTTGAATCGCCTGTTCAATCACCGCAGCATCTTCACCAATGAGAACCACTGATTTCACATATTTTTGAATCGCATCACGGAGAGGTTTGAAATCCTGCCCTTTGCCTTGACCACCAAGAATCAAAGCCAGTTTGCCTTTTTTCACTTCAATTGCGACACCAAGACCATCAATTGCAGCCAGCGTCGCCCCAACATTGGTTCCTTTGGAGTCATTGTAATAGCGCACACCATCAATGGTTTCGACATATTCACAACGATGTTCTAAGCCCTTAAAATGCTTAAGCGTTTCAAACATTGAAGCTGGGGGTAAACCAACTGCTTCGCCCAATGCCAAACACGCCAATGCATTGGCAACGTTGTGCATCCCTTGAATATACATCTCAGAGGTTTTAAGCAAACGCTCTCTTCCTCGAGCTAACCACATGCTGCCATCGGCATCACGCAGCACACCATATTGATTTAAATCAGGTGCATTCAAACCAAAACTTTGCATTGGGGTAACATCTGGAACCAATGGACGGCTTAGATTATCGTCACGGTTATAAACGACTTTTTTCACGCCCTGAAAAATACGATGTTTGGCTTTGTGATAACCCAACATATCACCATGACGATCTAAATGATCTTCACTCATATTCAACACCACAGCAACTTCTGCATTCAAGTGTGATGTGGTTTCAAGCTGGAAGCTCGATAACTCTAAAATAATTAAATCAGGTTTATCTTTTAATAAATCTAATGCTGGACGACCTAAGTTACCACCGACAGCCACATTTTTGCCCGCCTCTTGTGCCATCAAGCCAATTAACGTGGTGACTGTACTTTTTGCATTTGATCCTGTAATCGCAATGATTGGCACTTCTGTAGCACGGCGTAATAATTGAATATCACCGACCACTGGGATGCCTTTTTCAACTGCTTGTTGAATTTCTGGAAGTTGGGGTGCAAGTCCTGGACTAAGAATAATTTCTTCTGCTTGCAATAAAAGCTCACTGTCCAATTGACCAAAACTGGTACGCACACCTGCTGGAATCTGATCATGCCCTGGCGGGGTGGCTCGCGAATCTGTTACTGCAACTTGGTAGCCCTGCTCATGTAGAAAATTGACTGCTGACACACCAGAAATACCCAAGCCAGCAACAACTTTTAATCCACCACGTTGTATTAACATTTTCGCCCCATTTTTTGCAGATTACAGAATGGCAAAAATGTTAGCACTTTACTGTTTTAAATGCTTTTTCAGTTTTGGTTTTATTCAATCTTTTTTGTGTCAGTGCGTAAAAGCTTCAGCAGGTATAAAAAAGCTCATCCCTAATAAAGCCAAGATCACAGCACCTAACCAATCTACAGATTTAAATGCATATTGCCTGATTTTAAGTGCGATCAATTCAGAGGTCTCAATCACAGATAAATCAAGATTAAACATGAGATAAGCCAAGAGAGGGCTTCTTTATAAATATTCAGACCTTTAGACAAAGTAGAGAGATAAAGCAGCGTCATCACCAGCATGAAACCCAGTGCAATCAATTTATGCTTTGAACTTAATGATTGTTTTTTGCTTATTTAAGTCTGATTCACTTTTTCTTTTTTCCAAAAATGCCCATCTTGAGATGGGCATTTTGAATTGTATTAACGCCATTTAACCGTTTGAATGGGTTCTACTTTTTTGTTCTCAGCCTCATCGGTCGAACAACCACAGCCACCGCCACACCCCACAGCCATTTTAGGTTTTAACCAGCCCGCCAAACGCTGCCAACCTAAACGCTGGCAAAAATTCGACAAACTCAGAAAGGCTGAATTTGATGTTTGAGGGAACACCTTTTTGAATACGACAACAGCACTCCACAGTACCAATACAGCAACAATCAAGTACTCAAACATAACCGTCTCTCCAATGATTGCCTCTCTTTTTAAAGGGAGGCTAGGTGGAATTTCTTAACCCCAAATGCTTGATACAATTTGATAGGTCAAGAAAGACATTAAATACGCCAAACCAAATAAATACGCAGTCATCACAGCAACATGTTTCCATGAACCTGTCTCACGGCGTACCGTTGCTAACGTTGCCAAACAATGCGGCGCATAGATAAACCATACCAACAATGATAAACCTGTTGCTAATGACCAACCTGTGCCATCCGCACTAATTAAATGAGAAAGTCCCTGCGAGATTGCATCATCATCGGCACCGGATAGTGCATAGACGGTACCTAAAGCTGCAACTACAACTTCACGTGCTGCCATCGCAGGAATAAGTGCAACCACTATCTGCCAGTTAAAGCCTACTGGTGCAAAAATCGGTTGTAACAAATGCCCCAACATCCCAGCAAAACTGTAATCGATATCAGGTATGGTTGCCCCTTCTGGTGCTTGTGGGAACGTACATAAGAACCAAAGCAAAATCGACAGGGCAAAGATAATGCCACCGACACGTTTTAAGAAGATTTTACCGCGATCAAGCAAGCCAATCCCAACGCTTCTCAAATCAGGAATACGGTAACTTGGTAGCTCAAGCAAAAGTGCATGTTGTGATTTATCTTTTTGCAAAAATTTCATCACGATCGCAACACAAAGTGCGCTGACAATACCAGACATGTACAAGCCAAATAAAACCAGACCTTGTAGGTTGAAAATGCCCCAGACCGTTTGACTTGGAATAAAGGCAGCAATCAATAAGGCATAAACGGGTAACCGTGCAGAACAGGTCATCAATGGCGCAACCATGATCGTGGTAAAACGATCACGTGGATCACTAATACTACGTGTTGCCATAATCCCAGGAACTGCACAGGCAAAGCTTGAAAGTAATGGAATAAACGCTCGGCCACTTAAACCTGCTTTGAACATCAATTTATCAAGCAAGAAGGCTGCACGCGGTAAATAACCTGATTCTTCTAAAACCAAAATAAAGAAGAATAAAATCAAAATTTGTGGCAAGAACACAACCACACTCCCCGCACCTGCGATAATCCCATCGACAACCAAACTATGCAGCAAGGGTTGTGAGATATACTCTCCGAGCTTCTCACCAAACCATGCAAAGAAGCTTTCAATCCCATCCATAAACGGTGCAGCCCAAGCAAATACGGCTTGGAATACGATAAACATCATAATCGCAAGACTAAGTAAACCGAGAACTGGATGTAAGAAAATCTTATCGAGGAAATCGGTACGCTTATCTTCTTGATCGACAAAGTTCACCACATCTTTAAAAATCACTTCGATTTTCTGATGGTGGTCGCCCTTCAAGCCGCTCAACTCTGTTTGTGGAACCGTATATTTTTCCTGATCTAATGCGTGCAACAGGTTCTCGATACCTGAATTACGTACCGCCACAGTTTCAACAACAGGTACACCCAAACGCTCAGAAAGCTTTTGAGTATTGATCTGAATACCACGACGACGCGCTTCATCCATCATGTTCAAAACAACAAGGATCGGACGACCAAGCTCAATAATTTCCAACACCAAACCAAGATGTAGTTTTAAGTTGGTTGCATCGACCACACACAAGAAAGCATCTTGTTGACCTTCTTCTGCAATTTTACCTTGGCAGACGTCACGAGTGATTTCTTCGTCTGGGCTAGTCGCCTGTAGACTATAAGTCCCTGGTAAATCCAAGACACGTACAGACTTTCCAGACGGCAGCTGAAAATGTCCAACCTTACGCTCAACTGTTACTCCAGCATAGTTGGCAACTTTTTGGCGCGTACCTGTTAAATGGTTAAATAAAGATGTCTTACCGCAGTTTGGATTTCCCACAAGGGCAACACGTAACGCATCACTCATGCAGGTGCTCCTTCAAGTTGAATTTCAATTTTATCCGCTTCAGCTTTTCGTAATGCAAAACGCGTAAAACCGAGCTGGATTAGAATCGGATCACCACCAAAAATACCTTTGGTAATCACTTGCACTTGCGTACCAGGCACAAAGCCTAAACTTTCTAAACGAACTGCAACTAAATCTGGCTGTTCTGTCTCATCGACCAAGCGATTCACTTTCGTGATCACCGCTATTTGCTTGACTTTTAATGCTGACAATCGCACCGCTCTAACCCTTTACTCTCTTTATGATAGTATACAAGCAAATGAGAATAATTACCAAAAACAATCTCAATGGCATTTAGCTTTGTGACAGATCGACAACAATTCAATTTTCTTTTACAGTGCAATGAAATCAAGGATAAATTAGGGTATATCACGCCTAAAAAGCACATGTACTTTTTCATAGATTATCGTTTTAGGCCCATTATGCTCAATAAAAAGCCACGCATCCCCGCTGCGATTACTATTCCAGCCCAACTCAGTTTTTTACAAGGTTTTCGAGATTATCTTGTCGCACAAACCGTCAGTCCACATACACGAAATGCTTATTTATCCGATCTGATTCAATGTAGCGAATTACATCAAAGCTCAGCATTACCAGAATGGTCCAGTGATGACATTGCTGATGTTCTTATCGCCCTCACCAAAGCAGGGAAAAGTCCCCGTTCGATTGCCCGTTGCTTATCCGCGCTCAGACAGTTTTATAAATTTTTAAGAGAGCAAAAACTTCGGGATGACAATCCTGTTGCCACCCACCACTCCCCTAAAATTGGTCGTGCCTTACCCAAGGATTTATCTGAACAAGATGTCGAGGCTTTGATCAATGCACCAGACATTACCACTGCTTTGGGTCTACGCGACCGTGCCATGTTCGAAGTGCTATATGCATGTGGTCTACGTGTTTCGGAATTACTCAACTTAAAACTTGAACTGATCAATTTAAAACAGGGATTTCTACGCGTTACAGGTAAAGGCAATAAAGAACGTCTGGTGCCACTCGGGCAATTTGCCTGTGACTGGATTGAAAAATATTTAGTCGAATCACGCCCGCAATTATATAAAAGCAGCACCGATTATCTGTTTCTTACCCAACATGGCGGTATCATGAGTCGCCAGAATTTTTGGTATGCAATTAAGCGTTATGCCTTACAAGCCAATATTCAAGCGGAGTTATCACCCCATACGTTGCGTCACGCTTTCGCCACCCATTTACTTAATCACGGTGCAGATTTACGCGTCGTGCAAATGCTGCTTGGGCATAGCGACCTCTCTACTACTCAAATATATACCCATGTCGCTCAGCAGCGGATGCAGGAGTTGCATGGCAAATACCATCCACGGGGTTAAAACCACCTTTTATCTAGGATTCAGCTAAAACTTGATTCTGTTCACAGAGCCTATGCAAGATTTAACGAAGTGATTCATTTTTTTTGTTATGCTAAGCCCCTTATACAAATGAATTCGTACAAAAAAGGTTCTCTATGTTGTTTACTCGGTCTCAGCTTGTAATTGCTTGTACATTAGCATCAACATTATTAGTAAGTGCTTGCTCAAAAGAAAATTCAGCACAAAAACAAGATGCACTCACAGCAAGTGCGCCTGCGACAGGTGAAGCATCGACATTAAATGAACGCAATACGCAACAGCGCTTGGTTTCAACTTTAGAAAAGCATTTTAAAACGGCAAACATCAATGCCAAAATTCTTGTAATCAAGAAAACTGAGGTTCCAAACCTTTACTGGGTTAGCCTAGAAGGGATGGGTTCAGTCTATGCCACTGCGGATGGACAATACATTATTCAAGGGGATGTGGTTCGTTTAGGTGACAAACAGTTGCACAATGTCAGCGAGGCACTTCAAGCAACCGAAAATAAAAAACATCTGGCTTCACTCAAGACTGAAGATTTAATCGTTTATCCAGCGCAAGGTGGTAAAGCGAAGCATGTCATTTACGTCTTCACAGATTCAAGCTGCCCATATTGCCATAAACTGCACGAGCACCTTGCTGAAATTAATGCCAAAGGGATTGAAGTACGTTATATCGCTTGGCCGCGTGGTGAACAGTTCATGCCAACCATGCAGGCAATCTGGTGTAGCCAAGATCGTAAAGCTGCTTTTGATCAAGCCGCTAAGGGTTTACCTGTATCTGCAGCTGAATGTAAGAATCCAGTACGTGACCAATATCAGTTGGGTCTGAACATGGGTGTGAATGGTACACCAGCGATTTATAACGTCGAAGGTGAGTATTTAGGTGGTTATATGACCCCTGAAGAAATCGCTCAACGCTTAAACAAATAACCGAAAACATCTCCTCAAAATGACTAAGACTCGGGCGACAGATTAAAGATGATCGTAATAGGGTCTGTTACCACTTTATCTATGATTGCGACAGAGGAGATTTTTAGGCGATACAAGGCATGGATTGTGAAATTTAGTCATTCTAAATAAACAAGACATAACGCAGAAGCGCCAAAAATCTCCCTGTCCCACTGGGTTGTGGCTAAAACTCCCTCATACGTCGTTATGAAACTTGGCAAGGGAATGCCATTCCCTACGTTTCATGCCTAGTCTGATGGATTCTCAGCCTTCAACGCAATTCATTTATAAAGTGACAACAGACCCTAGTGTATGTGCATTTTTTTAGCTATGATCAAGCTTCATTAAAATGATTGAATAAAATGGAGTGTGACGTGAAACCAGTTCGTCTGGCGATACTCGGTCTTGGTACTGTAGGTGGTGGAGCCCTTAAATTACTACAAGAAAATGCTGCGGAAATTAAACGCCGTACCGGTCGAGAAATTCAAATTACACACGTAGGCACACGCCGTCCACGTCCAGATTTACAACTCGAAGGCATTAAACAAAGCGATGACTTGATGGAGATCGTCCGTCAACCAGATGTTGATATGGTGGTCGAAGTCATGGGTGGCATTCATCCTGCTTATGAAGTCATCATGGAAGCCATTAAGCATGGTAAACAGGTTGTCACTGCAAACAAAGCTTTACTGGCTGAACATGGTAATGAACTGTTTAAGGCAGCAGAAGACAATGCCGTTCAGATTGCTTATGAAGCAGCGGTTGCTGGCGGTATCCCAATCATTAAAGTGATCCGTGAAGGTCTTGCAGCCAACCATATCGAATGGCTTGCCGGCATCATTAACGGTACAGGCAACTTCATTCTGACTGAAATGCGTGAAAAAGGCCGTGCCTTTGAAGACGTTTTAAAAGAAGCGCAAGAACTTGGTTATGCCGAAGCTGACCCAACCTTTGATGTTGAAGGGATTGATGCGGCCCATAAGCTGACGATTTTGGCGTCATGTGCTTTTGGTATTCCATTGCAATTTAATAAGGTCTATACCGAAGGTATCAGCAAAATCACAGCTCAAGATGTGAAATATGCAGAAGAACTTGGTTTCCGTATCAAGCATTTAGGCATTGCACGCCGTGCTGACAAAGGCATTGAGTTACGTGTACATCCAACCCTGATCCCTGCAGAAGAATTGATTGCCAATGTAAATGGCGTTAAAAATGCCGTCTTGGTTCAAGCCAATGCCGTTGGCCCAACCTTATATTATGGTGCTGGTGCTGGCGCAGGTCCAACAGCTTCTGCTGTGGTTGCTGACGTGATTGATATCGTGCGTGATATTTCATATACCGAAGATGGCGCTGGAACAATTCCTCAGCTTGCTTTTGAAGCATTGACCAATGTGCCAATCTTGAGTCGTGAAGAAATGACCACTGGTTATTACATCCGTCTCAATGCTGAAGATCAGACTGGCGTATTGGCTGATGTCACTACGATTCTCAGCCGTGCTGGAATCAGTATTGATGCCATCATGCAGCAATCACGCTTAAAAGACTTGATTCCTATCGTGATTTTAACCGATCCGATCGTTGAATCTAAAATGGATGAAGCACTAGCACAAATTCAAGCATTACCTGTAATTCGTGGCGAAATCGTAAGAATTCGTTTAGAATCGCTCGATAGTTAATCAGTTTAAATCTCCCCTCACCCCTCGTTATTCAAGAGGGGGAACTCCTCCCTTTTCCAAAGGGAGGTTGGGAGGGATTTTCTCTCTACCTCATATTGGAACACCATCATGTCGAATGCCAATCGTTATACTGGTCTTGTAGATCGTTATCGTGACCGTTTACCTGTGTCTGCAACTACACGCGCAATTTCTTTAGGTGAAGGGAATACCCCACTGATTAAACTAGAGAACATTCCACGTATTATTGGCAAAAACGTAGAAATCTATGTGAAATACGAAGGTCTGAACCCAACAGGTTCATTTAAAGACCGTGGTATGACCATGGCGGTGACAAAAGCAGTTGAAGAAGGCTCTAAAGCGATTATCTGTGCATCTACAGGGAATACTTCAGCAGCAGCAGCAGCCTATGCAGCACGTGCAGGTATCAAAGCATTCGTATTGATCCCAGAAGGCAAAATTGCGATGGGTAAAATGGCGCAGGCAATGATGTACGGCGCGATCACCATGCAAATTCGCGGTAACTTCGATGACGGTATGCGTCTGGTCAAAGAAGTCGCTGATCAAGCACCTGTAACGATTGTAAACTCGATCAACCCGTATCGTTTGCAAGGTCAGAAAACCATTGCTTATGAAATTGTAGAAGCATTGGGCCGCGCACCTGATTATCACTGCTTGCCTGTCGGTAATGCGGGTAACATCACCGCACACTGGATGGGTTATACCGAAGCGGTTGCCAATCAACCAGCGGATCAGTTTGAGCAAGTGATTTATGATGCTACAACTGATCAATTCACAGGTCCTAAACCAGAAGGCTTACCAACAATGGTCGGTTATCAAGCATCTGGTGCTGCGCCATTCTTACGTGGCGCACCGGTGGAGAATCCAGAAACAGTTGCAACAGCAATTCGTATTGGTAATCCACAAAGCTGGAACCATGCCAAAGCCGTAGTCCGTGATTCTAAAGGTTGGTTTGATGAACTGACTGATGCTGAAATCCTGGAAGCGCAACGCTTACTTTCAATGTATGAAGGCGTATTCGTAGAACCAGCTTCAGCAGCATCAATTGGTGGTGCAATCCGCGATCTTAAAGCAGGTAAAATTGCTGAAGGTTCTGTGATTGTATGTACAGTGACAGGCAATGGCTTAAAAGATCCTGACACTGCAATCAAGCAATGTGCTGATGCCGTGATGTTGTCGATTGATGCGACCATGGATCAAGTAAAAGATTCTATTCTTTCAAATATGTAAGCATACATACTGAAATAAAAAACCAGTTGCCTGCAACTGGTTTTTTATTGGTAATCATAGAAAGAAAAAGTTATTCGTAATCATCATAGCTATATTGTGCAGTTAATTCTTTTTCAATCCTCTGAATTTCTTCAAGCTCAATTTCTTTGATTTCAAATAATGGCTGTTTGAGTAAAGGATTAACCGCATATAAAGCTTCTTCTTCCCAACCCTGCATAATCGTTAAAACTTGGCTTTTCTGATCGTATTTCAAACCCGATTGCGCTGTGATCATTGCCTGTAAGAGCACAGGCTGATCAGACAACTCATCAAGTGAGCCTTTAAGCTGAATATCGCCATAGTCATAATCTGCAAAAATAGTTCCTACATTCGTTTTTAATTGTTCAGGTTGATCTGCATAAGCTAGACTGGCAAAAAACTCGTCATGCTCTTCCACCCATTTCTGTTTTTTGACTGACCAAAGCGCATAAAACCGAGCCTCATGTTCAAACTGTACCAGTTGAAATTTTTGCATTCCTGCCAATTGAATAAATTCAAAAGTATCTTCATCGCTTAAGCTTTCAGGTAACACATCATCTGAAATATCCCCATCTTCACAGACATGTTCACCACAACGTGAGAATACAAAATCATCCAGTTGTTTTAACAAAGCTTCATCTGCATCAAAAAGGGATTCCACTTCATACAGAGCAAAATCTCGCGCCCCATCAATTTCTAGCTTTTTATATGCGGCCTCGGCTTGAGCTTTATCACCAAAAACATTGGCAATACGATTACCTGCCACGTAAAAAACTTCATCGTTATAACCAAAGTATTTGGCACGAATCACGTAAGTCGTCATGTTGTTCCCCTTCGTTCATTTATCATTGAGTTGTTTTTTTTATTTGATGTAATTGTTCTAAATGCTGTTCAAAGTTTTTAGGCAATTGTCTTGCATCTATCACATTTACAAAGTCATTGAATGTCGAAATAAAGCGCTGTTGGTGATCCATCAATAAATGATCACGTGCACACAAACCGTTCAGATCAATCGATTTGCCTGCGCTATTTTGAAAGCTATGTCCAAACACAGGGACCACAACCGAATTTATGCCCAACAAGGTCTGTAAAATTCGGTGTCGCGCATCACTGCATAGGCCTTTGCTACTATCTATGAATGCATGTAATTCATCGTAGTCTTTGGGTTCCCCACCTCAGCGTTTTGCAGAAATCCGTGCATGTTGCATCGCATTCATAATGGTCTATCATCATTTCTTTGATGTATGCACACATTAGCCGATTTTAGCTTAAAAAACGAACATAATTTATTGAAATAAGACAAGTTGTGTCGCATTATTCAGGCATAAAAAAACTCCCCATAAAGAGGAGTTTTTTGACTATAAAGAACTAAACGCGTTTTGGTAAAGTACTTAACCAGCTTAATAGATTGGTCGCATCGCTGTTACGTGCTTGCGAACTTGGTGCGCCCAATAACACCACCACTGCTGGACGTGAATTTACTGTCGTATGCATGACAACACAACGACCTGCTTCATTGATATAACCTGTTTTTGACAAGTTAATGTTCCAGCCACCATTACGCACCAACGCATTGGTATTATTTGATTTCAGTACACGATAGCCTAAATTGAAATCATAGGTTGGTGTCGTAGAAAATTGACGAATCAAGCCATATTGTGAAGCAGTACTAACGAGAATGCCCAAATCACGCGCTGAAGAGACGTTGTGTGGGTCTAAGCCCGTTGATTCAGCATAACGTGTTGCAGTCATGCCTAATTGCCTCGCTTTTGCATTCATCGCAGCAATAAAGGCTGAACGACCACCTGGGTAAGTACGCGCTAAAGCAGCAGCTGCTGGATTTTCAGACTTCATCAATGCAAATAGAAGTGCTTCTGCACGATTCATGGTATCACCAGCGCGTAAGGTTGAACTTGAGTTCTTACCTCCTGCACCCGCAAAATCAATCGCCTGTAACGTGATTTCTTCCGACATGTTCAAACGAGCGTCCGCCGTGACCACAGCCGTCATTAATTTGGTAATCGATGCGATTGGCACCGACATATTACTATTTTTACTGTACAGCACTTCGCCTGTCTGTGCGTCCATCACCAAAGCAGCGCGTGCATTGACAGAAGGCTGACTACTGTAACCAAAAGTATCTCGAATCTGCGACGTTGATTGCTGTGCAGTAGAAGAGCTAATCGTGGCCGAACCACCATTACGTAATGTAGTAGTAACAGAGGTTGAACCTTGTGGACCAATTTCCAATGGTTCATCATCTTCCATCAACTGGCTTGCATCACTTGCAGACCAATTCATTGAAGCCGAACCATTCACACGCGAAGAAGCTGGATTGTTATTCACAACCAGTTCTGCAAAACTTGTTGAGCTTAAAGCCCACAAGATAGACATGCTTAAAACATGCATGATAGATTTTTTAGAATTTTTCACGACACAATACTCAACTCAGGACGCTGCACATTTGCGCTTAATACCATTATGCCTTACATTTGAACAAATCGGGTAAAGCTTTTATAGACACAATTGTGTACAACTATTCGCTAAAAACGAAGAATAGGATTGCTAATTTTGTCGTTTCATTGCAAGCTAATTTTGCTTTATGTAACAAAAAACCAGTTTTTTGAAAAAAGGAGGTCTTCTTGATCACTGTTCTCGTTGTTGATGATCATGAACTCGTACGCACAGGAATTTGTCGTATGTTGGAAGACCACCCTGATGTTGAAGTCATCGGACAAGCAGAATCAGGAGAGGAAGCGATTGCTTTGGTGCGTCAAAAACACCCTCAAGTGGTGCTATTAGATGTGAATATGCCAGGCATTGGCGGCGTAGAAACCACACGCCGTTTGTTACAGACTGCGCCTGAAACCAAAGTCATTGCTGTCAGTGGTCTTGCCGAAGAGCCGTATCCATCGCTCTTACTTAAAGCTGGTGCAAAAGGTTATATCACCAAAGGTGCTCCAATTACGGAAATGGTTCGAGCTATCAATAAAGTGATGCAAGGTGGAAAATACTTTAGTGCAGATATTGCTGAACAACTGGCCAGCTCATATCTCTCTGATACACAACAATCTCCTTTTGATGCGCTCTCAGAGCGTGAAATGCAAGTTGCCATGATGGTGGTGAACTGTATCAGTGCTCAAGAGATTGCTGACAAATTGTTCGTAAGCGTTAAAACTGTAAACACCTATCGCTATCGTATTTTTGAAAAACTAGCGATTGATAGTGATGTCAAACTCACCCATCTTGCAATTCGCTATGGGCTCATTAAACCTTAAAAATAACAGTAAGCGCCTATGTTAGGGAAAATTGCGTCATCAGTTTCACAGACAGTCTATCGGCTCGGCGTTTGGTATAGTGGCTATCGGCTCATTATTTCAATTAGCCTGCTTTTAATTTATTTACTGACTGCTGAACAGCTGTCTAGCAACTATATTTACCCTTTTTTATATTTCTATACGCTGATTTGCTATATCGCACTCAATATTTTTCAGCTTTTTTTACTGCAACTGCTTCCGATACAAACCTCCAAGCAACTGATTTTTATCTTTCTGATTGATGTCATTTGTTTAAGTTTAATCACCTTCTCTGCGGGTGGTCCAAATCTGCAACTGAGCTTGCTTTACGTCATTATTATTTTTTCTTCTGCGATATTATTAAATGCTCACCTCTCGCTGATCATTACTTTATTTGCCGTTATTATGGTGGTTTACCAGCGTTTTTTAGGTGACTTCTTTGACGTTAATAATTTAAATCATCTTGGTAATAGCATTTTTCTGGCGTTTTTGTTCTTTGTTGTCCATGCCATTGGCCGTATCGCAGTACAGCGTTTTAAAATTTTAGAAACTTTAACTTTTCATCAATCCATTGAAATTCATCAATTACAAAATATTAACCGTTATATTTTAGAACAGATTGAAGATGGTTATTTGGTACTCGATGAAAGCAATCATATCGTGTTAACTAATCCAGCAGCCAATACCTTATTAGGCATCCATTTACCGATTTCTTTAGAAAAAACACCGTTGATAAAGTTACAACCAGACTTGTTTGAACTGATTCAATTTAGTGATCTTGAAGATGGTGAAGAATTTAGTTTTGAATCACAGCAAAGCGCGTACACCATTAATGTTCGGGTGAAACATCTGATCGTTCCTGAACAGGCTTTAGTGTTATTGATCTTAAAAGATGCACAGAAACTGACTCAGCAAGTCCAGCAACTAAAACTTGCTGCTCTTGGTCAGCTTTCTGCCAGTATTGCCCATGAAATTCGCAATCCTTTGGCTGCGATTGTGCAAGCCAATGAGCTATTCAAAGACAGTGATACCCATCAACAAGAAATGCTGTCCCGCATGATTAGCAAACAAGCCAAACGGATTGATAGCATCGTGCAAGACACCTTAGCAATGGCACGGAATAAGCCCACCGAACCAGAAGAAATTGATCTGAGCTCTTTCTTTGAAAGTTTACTCAATGAAGATCTTGCTGACGCTAAACAAAAAATTCAAATTAAGCTAACAGAACAGGTCAGCATCTTATTTGACGAAAAACAATTACGCCAAGTACTGATTAATCTAATTAGAAATGCACTACGACATAATGCAACTGACGCGCCTTATATTGAAGTCGAAGTACATGAAAAAGAGGGTCGGACTTGCATTGATGTCATCGATTTTGGGACGGGTGTCTCAAAACGAGATATTTCTCAACTGTTCAAACCATTTTTTAGTACCGAAATTAAAGGAACTGGTTTAGGATTGTATTTGTCTCATACATTTTGTGAGGCCAATCATGCAAAGCTCACTTATATAGAGCGACAACAAGGAGCATGCTTCAGGATTGAATGCTCTAAAATTCATTGATTAGATTAGGTTTCTCGGGGAATGGCAACAAAACAACCACTCGTCTTGCTCGTAGACGATGAAGAAGATTTATGTCTTTTAATGCAAATGACGCTCGCGCGCATGGGTATCAAGACACATCTCGCCTATCGGGTCGAACAGGCAAAAAAATTCTTTACTGAGTTCCAGTACGACGCTTGTTTAACAGATTTAAATCTTCCAGATGGTAATGGTTTGGATCTGGTCAAACATGTAACTCAGAACTATCCCAATACGCCTATTGCTGTATTAACCGCCTATGGCAATATGGATATTGCCATTGCAGCATTAAAAGCGGGCGCATTTGATTTTGTCAGCAAACCTGTCAATCAAATGCATTTGGATCAGCTGATTCAAAAAGCCTTGAATCGTCCACAGCCTGAACAAGAAGCCGCTGAAACAGCTTTAGAAAATAAACTGTTAATTGGACGTTCAGCACCGATTCAACAATTACGGATCGCTTTAAAGAAAATCGCCCGTTCTCAAGCCCCTGTGTTTATTACAGGTGAATCAGGAACAGGTAAAGAAGTCGTCGCGAATCTGGTACATCGTTTGAGTAACCGTAGCGAAGGCCCGTTTATTGCCATTAACTGTGGTGCAATTCCAACTGAATTGATGGAAAGCGAGTTATTTGGCCACAAGAAAGGCAGCTTCACTGGTGCAACACAGGACAAGCAGGGCTTAATTCTCTCTGCGCACGGCGGTAGTCTATTTTTAGATGAGATTGCTGAACTGCCTTTAAATATGCAGGTCAAATTACTCCGTGCAGTACAAGAAAAGAAAATTCGTCCGGTCGGTTCTGACCAAGAAATTGATGTTGATTTCCGTGTCATCAGTGCCAGTCATCAAGATCTAGAATTACTGGTGCAACAAGGCCGCTTCCGACAAGATCTGTTCTTCCGTATTCATGTCATGGATATTGTACTGCCACCCTTGCGTGAGCGTGGGCAAGACATCCTGCTATTGGCGAATCACTTTATTCAAAGAATTAGTCAAGAATGGGAATTATCGACAAAATCGCTTTCCTCACGTGCAGAGCAATTCCTGTTGCAACAGTATTTCCCGGGGAATGTGCGTGAATTACGCAACATCATTGAACGTGCGATTACGCTCAGCGATGATGACAATATTGACCTGGCTCATTTACAAACTGCGCCGTTACGCAGTTCATTGATCAATCCAGCACCATCATTTTCCAATACAACAGCTGAAGAAGTTGAAGCACCACAGCACTCTGCAAGCCCAAGCATGAGTTCAAAGAAGCTTCCACCCGAAGGTTTAGAGCGTTATTTAGAGAATATTGAAAAAGAAATTCTGCTGAATGCACTCAATCTGACCCATTGGAATCGAACCTTGGCAGCCAAGAAATTGGGCATGACCTTCCGTTCGTTACGCTATCGTTTGAAAAAATTCGGTTTAGATACTGAAGATGATGAATAATCTTTAAAAAAAGCCCCTGTTATCAGGGGCTTTTTTTAGTATCTGCTTTTCAAAACCAAATCTGTGACATGCTCGAGATAATTATCTTCTTTCATCTCGGCAGACAAAGCATAAGTTTGATTGGGCTCAATGCCCTGACCTTCAATCATATTGCCATTCGGGGTGTAATAGTGGGATACCGTCATTTGTAGTGCAGCACCGCTTGGTAAAGGAAATAGCTTTTGTACCACACCTTTACCATAGCTATTTTCACCCACCACCCAAGCACGCTTATGTTCTTTTAATGCGGCTGTGAAAACTTCTGCAGCAGAAGCCGAACGACGATTAATGAGAATGCCTAATTTAAGATTTTGAAATTCATTGGATGGTAGAGCTTGAAATTGCTGATCACCCTCAGAACGACTTTTCGTCGTGACAATCAGGCCTTGATTTAAAAATAAATCGGCAGCTTCCACTGAAGCAGAGAGCAATCCACCCGGATTATTGCGTAAATCAAAAACGACCGCTTTAAGTTTGCTTGAGCTATATTCCTCAATTAAACGTTTCACTTCATTGGCAGTGTCTTGCTGAAAAACGCGAATTTTCAATACCAGTACCTGATTATGCAGTAGCACAGGCTCAATATCCGTCTCGACTTTTTTATTTCGAACCAAGATCACTGTACTGTTATTATTCTCTGGGTGGATTTGTACGGTACTGCCAATCGAACCATACAGTAAACCTTGTATCTGATCTTGATTTAAATTTTTGAGTTCTTGGTTATCAACTTTGAGAATCACTTGCCCATTACGCAAACCCAATTTACTCGAATCTGAACCAGGCTTTAAATCTTGAATCTGCCAAGATTTTGAGTGCGCATCGTAATTTAAATTGAAATCGACAGAGGCTAAATCACCTTCTGTATATTGAATGAGTTGACGATACTCTTCTGCGGATAAATAACGAGAATAGCGATCTAAGCCGCTGACCAAACCTTTGATCGATTGCTGAAATAAAGCATCGTCGGACTTTTTATCGACATAGTTATCTTTCACAATGCCATAGATTTGTACAAATTGTTGAATCGACTCAATCGGAACTTCTGTGCTGCCGATGGTTTTATCTTCACCAGCCCATCCAGATGAATGAGTAATCGGCGCTGCAGAGAGATGTAACCCCCAACACATCAACACACTTGCACATAATGTTCTGTAAATGTTGTTGTGTTGGGTCATTGCTTCACCTTATTTTAAAGTAATTAAATTCTTGCCTTGCATTTCTGGAGGTACAGGAATATGCATCAAATGGAGTAATGTAGGTGCAACATCAGCCAATACGCCACCTTCAGCAATCGTTGCTTGTGTCGGCCCGACATAAATAAATGGCACCAATTCAGTGGTATGTTGAGTATGAACTTGTCCACTGTCATAGTCTTGCATTTGCTCTACATTACCATGATCAGCCGTAATTAACATATGCCCTTTGTTTGCCATGACGGCATCATAGACACGGCCCAGACATGTATCTACAGTTTCAACTGCTTTTACTGCGGCATCAAAAATGCCTGTATGCCCGACCATATCTCCATTGGCATAGTTGACCACCAACAGGTCAAACTCACGCGAATTGATTGCATTAACCAACTCATCGGTCACTTCATACGCACTCATTTCTGGCTTTAAGTCATAAGTTGCAACATTCGGTGATGGAATCAGAATACGTTTCTCACCTTCATATTCATCTTCACGGCCACCGCTAAAGAAGAAAGTCACATGTGCATATTTTTCAGTTTCGGCAATACGTAATTGGGTTTTACCTAAGCCTGACAGATATTCACCAATCGAGTTTTTAAGCCCTTCTGGCATATACGCAACTGGCGCATCAATGCTGGCCTGATAACGAGTCAACATGACGAATTTCGACAAGTTCGGAACGACTTTACGCTCAAACCCAGCAAAATCTTTTTCAACAAAGGCACGAGTAATTTCACGCGCACGGTCAGCACGGAAGTTCATGAAAATCACACTATCACCATCTTGGATTCTGGCAATTTGACCAATACGTGTTGCTTGAACAAACTCATCATTTTCTTCTGCTGCATAGGCTTGTTCTAAGCCTTCAACAGCTGAGTTTGCTACACGCACTGCCTCGCCCTCTGTCATTAAGCGATAGGCTTGTTCAACACGATTCCAACGATTATCACGATCCATCGCAAAGTAACGACCAATCATTGAAACGATACGACCCTGATTTGGATACTGAGCAAACAAAGCATCGAGTTTTTCTAATGAAGGTTTTGCACTACGTGGAGGTGTATCACGACCATCCAAAAATGCGTGTAAATACACGGTTGCGCCACGTTTTAATGCAAGCTCACACATCGCCACAATATGGTCTTCATGCGAATGCACACCACCTTGTGATAATAAACCCATCACATGCACGGCACCGTTTGCTACTTTGGCTTTTTCGACTGCATCGACTAACACTTCATGCTCAAAAAAAGCACCTGTGCGAATGTCCTTTGTAATTCGGGTAAAGTCTTGATACAACACACGGCCTGCACCAAGATTCATATGTCCAACTTCTGAGTTGCCCATTTGACCCTCAGGCAAACCCACGTCTTCACCTGAACCAGAAATCAAACTATTCGGATGCTTTGCCACCATTGCAGTGAGGTTTGGTGTTTTTGCTGCTAAAAAAGCATTATCTTCAACTGCTTCTCGATGTCCTACACCATCCATAATTACAAGAACGTGAGGAATTTTGCCAGCATTTGCATCCGTCATAATGGACTCTCTTTTTGTCGATCATTTGATCGGCATATTTTACCGAAATTTCATCAAATTCTCCATGACCAGACTGATGGCTTTCATGAATCGAAATCATCGAGAAATAACTTAATCTATTATTCGTTTTAATACCGACGTAATCACTTGCTCTGTATAAGGCTTTGCTTGAGGTAAACTAGATCCCTTAGGACCAGCAACATTAAGGGTTAATATCTTATTTTTCTCATAAAACAAATAAACTCGTTCTGCTGCACGAGCAACCGACAACTCACTTCCATCAATCAACAAATAAGGTTTCTTAGCTTTAATACATTCTAATAGTGTTAATTCAGTACCACCTTTAGCGAAAATATAATCAAAATAGATAATAATCGTTGCATCACTATCCTGAACATTCTGTTTAGTTCTTTTTCTATAACCACTATTTTCCAAGATACTTAATGGGTAACGGTCTGGGATAACACCATCTTCAGCCATTCGGCCCTCTGGACACCAACCACCACATGGAGCCCCGACAGATAGAGCTGCATCTAACGCACCTCTATCAACCCCAGTTTGTCCTCCAGAAATAATTTTTATTTTCATGGAATTCCTATTTTATCTCTATCGCGCCCGATACAATAAATAACTACCCACCATAAAGATCAGCACGACAGGTAATAGCACAAACCATGCTGGAGAGGGTGCATAGACCAGACTCGCATAACCCAAGAAATCTTGTAAGTAGAAAAAGCCAAGCCCTGTAAATAGTGCGATCACTAACCGGAAGCCCATCGACTGTTGGCGCAGTGGACCAAAGATAAATGAGCACGCAATCAAGACCAGAGTAATCAACGAAAATGGAGACGTAACCTTCTGCCAAAATGCCAGTTCATAAGTCTTCGGCACCTGACTATATTCATCCATATAACGCATAAAGCTGATCAGTTGACTTGGCGATAAATCTTCAGGATCTAAGGTCACCATATGCACATATTTCGGCTGCAGTGCCAAACCCAATGCTTGTTGATCGTGATCAGTTTTAATGGCATTGCCCTGCGCCAGCAAATCGACTTGATGTGATTGCTCTAATGTCCACTGCCCATCTTTGATGAACTGACCTTTTTCAGCATTCACAAAAGACTGCAACCGATAGTCCTTATCAAAATCAATCACTTGAATATTGCGAAGTTGGCCTTTTGAGTTGGCATAATCAATATAAATAAAACGCTGCCCTTCACGTGACCAATAGCCTTTTACTTCCCCTAAAGCTGCGACACTACGTTGTTTTTTAATACTTTGTGCTTTTTCATTGGTATATGGAATGACCCATTCACTGAGTACAAAAGACAAAACAATCAATAACAGAGCTGCACGCATCACCCAACCGACGATCCGCCAGAGGCTGATCCCGACGGAGCGCATCACAATCAATTCACTATTCGAGGCCAATGCCCCTAAGCCCAAAACTGAACCAATCAATGCAGCAACGGGTAAGATTTCGTATAAATAACGAGGTGCACCCCACATGACATAGAGAAAAGCCTGCCATGCATTATAATTCGGTTTCAATGCCCCTAATTCACCCAAATAGGTAAATAAAACTTGTAGAAAAGATAATACTAACGTTGTTCCTAGCATTGCTAGTATTGTGGTTTTTGTCACATGTTTGGCGACTATTCGACGTGCTAACATTACAACCCCACTCGCTGAATACTTTTCTTAATTTTAGGCGCTAGCTTCTGTTTACGTGCAAAAATTGCGGCAGCAATAGCATAAATCAGTAGCACAATTGGATAAGCCCAAAGGCCCAATTCGTCTTTACTGACTCGAGTTTTAATCGCAATCAGTAAAACAATGAGGCTGGCAAAAATAAAGATTGCTGGAATCAGACGATAATAACGCCCTTGACGCGGACTCACTTCCGACAATGCTACCGCCAACATTAAGCCCACAATAATGATAAATGGCCCAAAGATCCGCCAACCCAACTCACTACGTACCACAGAATCATCTCGTTGCTGCCAAAGCTTAGACATCGACAAAGCTTCTACATCACCGCTTTCAAACTTCACATCTTTATCATTTTCCAAACGTAGTCGATAAGATTGAAACTCCGCTTGGGTATAACGCGGTTGATTTGGATAAAGTTCGTAGCGACGACCTTGGACTAAATCCACCACATTTGCTGTGTCATTTTCCACTTCAACACGCGTTGCTTCCTTTGCCAAGATCATGACATCTGGCTTGCCTTCTTGGTCAGCTTTTTGATAGAAGAAAATGTCTTTTAGGTTTTTACGGTCTTCAGACAGCGAACCCGCATAAATGGTAAATGGTCCTGAAGAAATGAATTCCTTTGGACGGACAAGATCAAAGCCTGTACGTACTGCTTGTGCACTTGTTAGTTTTTCAAATTCACGTAAGCCCCACGGCCCCATCCAAAGCATTAAACAGGTTTGTACCACTAAATAAACCAAGGTCATAGGTAATAATAGTCGTGCCAATTGGTTTCGACTCACACCACTACCATTTAAAACTGCCATTTCATGATCGACGTAGAGACGACCAAACACCAGCATCAATGCAATAAAGAAACCTAAAGGAAGAATCAGGGTTAAAAACTCGGGCAAACGGTAACCGATGATGCTAAATAAAATACCTGCATCCAAACGACCTTGAGCTGCCACGCCAAAATATTTGATTAAACGACCACCCATCATAATCAGGGTTAATAAACCAATGACGACGAGTGATGTCGAAACCACTTGTTTGACGAGATAACGCCGAATAATCAAAGTAATACTTCCAAAAAGCCTAATCGAAGGTAACGCTAGTTTACCCGAATGTTAAAAATATAAAACCTATCGCTTGTTGCGGATTGCAACCTCATATCCGAAAGTGTTTAATGGACTTATCTTTCTTTTTCACTCATCAGGTTCCATACAAACAATGAAATTTACCCTTCATAACGCATTCCCCACTCAGGCGTCTAGCGAATCTTTGTGGATTTTGGTTGATTCAGAACAATTACAACAGAACTTAAATACATATCAAATCAATCACCTAGAAGAAGTGCTTAACGCAACACAATTCAAAGCAGGTTTTAATGAAAGCTTGGCTTTAATTGCAAATGTTTCTGTTCAAGCCAATGCCCAATTGTTAGGACTTGGAAAAAGTGCCGAGTTAAAGGCCACAAAATTAGCAAAACTTGCACAAAGCATTATCAAATCATCACAAAATAAATTTACACAAATTACGGTTGATCTGTCTGCATTACCAAGTGATTTGCATGCTTTATTTGCCTTGAGCCTAACGCAAGCAGCATATGGTTATGATGAGTTTAAATCGAAGAAAAATGAATTTGTGTTAGAAACAATCCATCTCGTTGCCAAGCAGACCACTTTAGATGATGCGCAGCTGAATTTGATTCATGCGGTGCAATCAGGCCAGAACTATGCGCGTGATCTTGGCAACCGTCCAGGCAATATTTGCTTCCCTGAATATTTGGCTGATCAAGCAATTGCACTTGCAGCAGAATATCCAGAACTTTTAAAAGTTACGGTGCTGGATGAACAGCAAATGGCTGACTTGGGCATGTATGCCTTCCTTGCAGTCAGCAAAGGTTCTGACCGTCCAGGCCGTATTATCACACTTGAATACAATGCCAAAGTAGATCAAGCACCTGTTGTGCTGGTAGGCAAAGGCGTAACCTTTGATACAGGTGGTATTTCATTAAAACCAGGCCTAGGCATGGATGAAATGAAATTTGATATGTGTGGTGCAGCTTCTGTTCTTGGAACCATTCAGGCACTCTGTGAAGCTCAACTGCCGATTCATGTGGTCGGTGCGATTGCAGCAGCAGAAAATATGCCATCTGGTCATGCCACCCGTCCGGGCGATATCGTCACCACCATGAGTGGTCAAACTGTTGAGATTTTGAATACCGATGCAGAAGGTCGTTTGGTGTTGTGTGACACATTAACCTATATCAAACGCTTTAACCCTGCGCTGGTGATTGATATTGCGACGCTGACTGGTGCTTGTGTGGTTGCACTGGGTAAAGTGGTCAGTGGCTTATTTACACCAGATGATGAACTTGCCCAAGATCTACAACAGGCAGGTGAGCAATCGCTTGATCGCGTATGGCGTATGCCTGTGATGGAAGAGTATCAAGAATTACTCGACTCTCCTTTTGCCGATATTGCCAACATTGGTGGCCCATACGGTGGTGCAATTACTGCGGCATGTTTCCTCGAACGTTTCACGCGCGACTATCGTTGGGCACATCTTGATGTGGCAGGTACGGCGTGGTTATCTGGTGCAGCCAAAGGTGCAACGGGCCGTCCAGTACCGTTATTGATGCAATTTTTAGCAAATCGTGCTGAAACGAAAAACTAAAACATGCCACAAATCAGCTTTTATCTATTTGAAAATAGTACCGAACGGCAAGTTGAAAGTGCTTGCCGTTTATGTCGTAAGATTCTGAATCAGCATCCACATATTTGGTGGTATTGCGCTGATTCAGAGCAACAAACTGAGTTAGACGAGAAACTTTGGAACTTTGATCCACTCAGTTTTATTCCACATGGCATCGATCAGCCGAATAGTCCTGTGTGTATTTCAGCAGAATTACCCCCATCAAATGATTGGATCGTGTTTAATTTTAACAATCATGCACTTGAACAAACTCAAGATTTTCGCCACATTATCGAGATTATTGAAAATAATGAAACGGCAAAACAGATCGGGCGTGAAAAATTTAAAATGTATCGTCGTTTGGGCATTGAACCTCGAACATTTAAATTATAAATCGGCAATAAACAGCATCATTAGAGGAGTGTCTTGTGGCATTAAATGTAGGTCAGGACTTTAAAAAACGTTGGTTAAATGCACCTGAGACCGTTCGTCAGACGTATCAGGATGATTTATCACGTATCTGTGATCTATTGTTACCACAAACATTAACTCAGACGTGGATGCAGCATGAAGAGAATGCTCAACAGCTTTCTCAACAACGGATTGATCAAGCTTATGCCGACTTAAAAGCTGAATTGATTGAACAAGCTCGTATTCGTAAACAACTGGCTTTGGAAAAAGCTTTGGAAGAGAAGCGTGCAGCCGAAGCAGCATATGCAGCGCAACTGCAAGCTGATGAGGCACGTCAATTTGAACAACAAACCGAAAACCTGCTTGCCTTACGTGGCCATATTGATCAGGAAATCGCACAGCAAACTGAGCGCTATCAAACCAATCCTGAACAGCCAAGTATCGATTATGCACAAGCTCAACGTGTTGTGATTGATGATCAACAGATTTTGTCTGAACTTGAAAGCGTCCGTGTCCGACTTGAATTAGAAGCAGAAGGTTTAATTGAGCAAGCTGTAACTGTGTTCCGCGCCAAATTACATGCACTCGCACAAGATGAAATTGATTACATTCTGAAAAATAGTGAATTCTCAGACGAGAAGTAATAAAAAAGCCCAGTGAACTGGGCTTTTTTATACGGAATATTTTATTTCAAGAAACCATTTTCCGCTAAAAACGCCATGCTGAGATTTGATTCAGTTTTCTGTTCCGCAGCTTTATCGCCCAATAACAAACGCTCGATATAACGCGCCAACACATCAACTTCTAAATTTACCTTGCTTCCCACTTGCCAAGTCCCAATATTGGTACGCTCAGCGGTATGCGGAATCAAATTCAAGCTTAAAATATTGCCACGTAAATGATTAATGGTCAGACTAATGCCATCGACAGTGACTGAGCCTTTTTCTGCCAAGTATTTTGCCAATTCAGGCGGTGCTGTCACTTCAAAATACAAAGAACGTGCATCTTGACGAACCACCGTAATTTCACCTAAACCATCAACATGTCCACTGACAATATGACCGCCAAATCGTGTGGTCGGTAGCATCGCTTTTTCTACGTTTACTGCTTGACCCACTTTCCACTGCCCCAATGTGGTACGGTTTAAGCTTTCACGCGATACATCTGCAGCGTACCAGTTTCCACCCCATTCGATCACAGTTAGGCAGATTCCATTGGTCGCAATCGAGTCACCTAGATGCACATCGGACATATCCAAATCAGTCTGGATACGTAAACGAATATCGCCACCTACACTTTGTAGGCTTTCAACCTTACCTAAACTTTCAATAATGCCTGTAAACATGGGAGTTTTAACCTACCTTTATTGCAGTACGTGCCACAGTAAATAAGATACCTTAAAGCAAAGAACTTTAGATAACAAGGCATCGGCAGTTCAAATGCCCGCAAATAAAAAAGGGGGATCAACTGACCACCCTCTTTCTATAATTTATTAAATCATGCATTTATTGCATTTCAGACACTTGCTGATCTGCCGTCTCTTTAGCTGCAACCTGATTCTTAACCAAGAAATGGCTAAAGAATAATTTATAGCCAAGTACACCTAAGCAAGCACCAACGATAGGTGCAATAATTGGTACGATGAAATAAGGAATATCACGGCCACCTGTAAAGGCAACAGGTCCCCAACCCGAAAAATAAGCCACGATTTTTGGACCAAAATCACGTGCAGGGTTCATGGCAAAACCAGTCAATGGGCCAAAAGACGCACCAATCACTGCAACCAGCAAACCCACCAGAATCGGTGCTAAAGCCCCTCGCGGTAAACCATTGCTGTCATCCCCAATCGCCATAATGAGCCAGAGCAATAACATGGTGATAAACATTTCTACCATAAAAGCCTGACCAAGCGATAACAGATGATGCGGATAAGTTGAGAATATCCCCGCCAGTTCCAGACTTTCTACACTGCCACGTACCATGTGATGCGTCTGTTCATAATCCACAAATAAATTGCTATATAACCCATATACCAGCAGTGCACCCGTCGCAGCCCCTGCGACTTGGGCAATGATATAGAAAGGGACTTTACGCTTATCAAATCCTGCAAAGAGTGCCAAAGCGATGGTTACTGCGGGGTTAAGATGAGCCCCTGAAATGCCAGCAGATAAATACACTGCCAAAGCAACCGCCAAACCCCATACGATACTAATTTCCCACAGACCTAAACTTGCACCTGCAAGCTTCAGCGCAGCCACCACACCAATACCAAATGATAAAAAAATTGCAGTAGCAAAAAATTCAGCTACGCATTGCCCCAATAAGGTGGGTTCCGAGCGACTCATAACAACCTCTCTTGGTCATCGCTGCTAATAGGCAAGACCCTAAATTAAGCTCGGCAAACTATAGTTATTTTCAGATACGGTCAATATCATTTGGTAAAAATTTGAACGATTGGTTAAAGTATTTCCACACTTATATTCAATGAATATGACTATAAAAACAGAGGGTTTAATGATTTTAATTATATGTTTTACATTATTATTTTTAAATAATCATTTTATATCATCTAGTTTTAATGCATGACTTAGCATGTATAAACCAATTAAAAAATGATAGAAATTTACTATAAAAACATAGATTTATCTTTCAAAACGATCGTATTAATCTAATTAACCGATATCCCCTAAAATTTGGATACAAAAACACCACTTTGTTACCAAAGTGGTGTCTGTTTTATCTTACCAAAGTGCCAGTTGGGTACTGTTTCCTGTTGTATCTACACCGCCCAATTCAGCGAAATGGTATAACTGCCCCAAAAGCTGTCGTAACGGTGGCCCTGACTTAGCATGCGTATCCGTGATCACAATAAACTCAAGTACACGAGCACGTTCAGACTGACGTTGTTTACTCACTCGATAACGCGGAACGTCTTGGGTCAATAATGTGACTTTGCCGCGTTTTAAATTAGCCGTCAGCAAATCTTTCGGTTCAATATTTCCATCAGTCGAGTAACTGGTCAAAATATAACGCGCATTAATCGTTTCCAATAACTTCTCATACGCTTCTTTAGCATATTTAGATGAGTTATAAGGACTTGGACGCTCTTTACGCCAAGCTCGATCAATACCACTTTTAAATCCTTTGGTATCTGGTGAAGGCAAGTCCACTTGATCCCATAAGGTCAATGCATTAAGAACATGGTAATTACTGCTATAAGCATGCTGATTATAAGGCGGATCCAAATAAGCGACATCCACTTCGAAACCACTCATCTGATTGGCCAAGTGCTGTGCATCTACACACCACATTTCAGCAGCTGGACGTTTAGTATCCCCAATCTCACAAAAACGACTGGGTGTCAGCCACAATAACGATTCAATCCGTTCCAGCGCTGTTTGGGTACGTCCGCCCCAACCTTGGTGGAAACTTTTAAATACACCACTGGTGTTACTGACGAAACTTGCGGAATAGAGTAATGGTGCCAATAGAGCACTCATTTCCACATCATTAATTGCCCCCTGTGCTTGCCAAGTGGCAATCTGCTGACGAATCGCATCAATACGCATACCATTACGGCGTTTGAAGAACAGGCGATCACGGGCAGGATCATACACATCATCATTACGTGGGCAGAGATTGTGCGTGACCCAACCTTTAACTTCAGGTAAGCGATTCAGATAATCAATTGCTTTCTGATAGCCACCTAACTCCTTAAAGGCAGGCGCATCAACACAAGCCAAAATCGCATTGTTCAGTGCATGACTATACGGTTCCCAATCATTGGCAATCACGCGATAACCATTTTGACGGGCTAAACGAGAGACCACGCCACTCCCCGCAAAGAAATCAGCAAAAATCGGTGGGTTCTTTTTCTTGCTGTTCAGCGTCCCTGTAATCTCAAGCGCTTCTAGAATCAGATGAAGCAGTCGACGCTTATTACCGAGATACGGCACTAACTGATGAAAAAGATATTCGTCAGTCGTACGGGCAGCATGACGACGCTTGTGATAAACCGATGGTTCTGGATTCATATCATCTCTTGGATAGGGAGCAATCTTAGGCGAATGTCTTGCCCAAGTTGGGTTACATCGACCAACTCAAAACGGAGTTGCTCTGCCATTGTGCTAAATTCAGCATTAAACATAGCCCGAGCAGATTGACCAAGTAAAGTTGGTGCAACATAACTAATCATTTCATCAACCAATCCTTGTTGTAAGAAGGCCGTTGATAAAGTTGCACCTGCCTCAACCAAAACATCATAAATTTGATATTGTTGGGACAAAGTTTGCAATAACTGGTTTAGAGGTTGCGGCGTCAATTGTATCACGCCTAAATCAGCAAGTTCTTGACGAAATGGTGTCATCACCATCACCGTTTCAGCTTGCTGTAAAATTTTTGCAGAAAGCGGTAGCTGTCCTTGGCGATCTAAGACGATCCGCTTCGGTTGCACCACTGTTGTGAGATCAATGCCTTCCAAACTACGAACATTCAATTCGCAATCATCGGCTAAAACAGTTTGAATACCCGTGATCACCGCACCTGAAATCGCCCGCCAATGTTGTACATCTTGTCTTGCCGCTGAACCTGTAATCCACTTCGATTCCCCCGAAGCCATGGCTGTGCGACCATCCAAACTTGATGCTATTTTTAAGCGTACATAAGGTAGGCCCGTTGACATGGCTTTTAGAAAGCCGAAGTTGAGCGTTTTTGCGCTTTCCGTGCAAATTCCCGTTTCAACCTCAATGCCTGCATCTTGTAAAATTTTAACGCCTTTACCTGCAACCAATGGATTCGGATCTGAACAGGCAATGACAACTTTTTCCACCTGAGCTTTGACCAATGCTTCCGCACAAGGTGGTGTCCGCCCGTAATGTGCGCACGGTTCTAAAGTGACATAAGCTGTCGCAGCTTTGGCATTCTCACCTGCTTGGCGCAATGCAAATACTTCCGCATGCGGCTGTCCTGCCTTGGGATGATACCCCTCTCCAATCAATTGGCCATCTTTGATGATCACACAACCGACATTTGGATTGGGTTTAGTCGAATATTGACCACGTCTAGCCAAGGCAATCGCTTGTTGCATCCAGTACTGATGTTCAGATAAATGATCTTGGGTTAACTCAGACATGATCTCTCGAATTTAAGCTTCATTTTCACGTTGTTGCATCTGCTCAATCTGATGGCGAAATGCTTCTACATCTTGGAAATCTTGGTACACAGAGGCAAATCGAACATAGGCGACATGATCCAATGCAAATAATGCCTGCATCACGATTTCACCAATGGTTCTGGATTTGACATCACGCTCGCCTAACCGACGAATCTGCGATTGAATATCGCTGAGTACGGTTTCAATTTGCTCCTGTGTGACAGGACGTTTTTGCAAGGCATGCATTAAGGAACGGCGTAGTTTGGCCTCATCAAAAGGTTCATTTTTCCCATCAGATTTGATCACACGCGGCATCACCACATCATAGCTTTCAAAGGTGGTAAATCGCTCCCCACAAATGACACATTCACGACGACGTCGAATCTGACAGCCTTCGGCAGCCAAACGGGAATCTATGACTTTACTATCGGCGGCGTTACAAAATGGACAATGCATAGTTGCGTGATTATTTACTCTCTTTGCTTAAGTGTAGCAAAGTTTCTTCAATTGCAGAACCAGGACGCTAAAGGCATAAAAAAACAGCCCCATGAGGCTGTTTTTAAAAATCATATTTTGTATTGATTATTCGATACGTTCGCCATGTTGGCTAAGGTCAAGACCCATACGCTCATCATCAGCGCTCACACGGATACCAATCACCAGATCAATCACTTTCAGGATAATGAAGGTCGCAATTGCGCTATAAGCGATTGTCGCTAACACACCTTCGATTTGTACCCATAATTGACCGATAAAGGTTGGTGCAAGTGCAACATTTGCCGCTTTAATGATTTCATCACTGTAGAACACACCCGTAAGAATCGCACCAACGATACCACCAACAGCATGTAAACCAAACGCATCTAGAGCATCATCTGCTTTAAGCAGGCGTTTCAGTGCAGTAATCCCCCAGAAGCACACCACACCACCAATTAAGCCCATGATTAATGCGCCACCAACACCAACGAAACCAGCAGCAGGCGTAATCACAACTAAACCAGCAACTGCACCTGATGCACCACCAAGAACTGATGCTTTACCACGAACAAGACGTTCAACAATGAGCCATGAGAATGCAGCAGCGGCAGCAGCAACTTGAGTCACAAGAATCGCCATACTTGCACGCGCACCAGCACCTAAAGCACTACCGCCGTTAAAACCAAACCAACCCACCCAAATCAAGCTTGCGCCAATCACAGTTAAGGTTAAGTTATGTGGTGCCATAGATTCACGGCCAAGACCTGTACGTTTCCCTAACATGTATGCTGCAACCAAACCTGCAACACCCGCGTTAATATGAACAACCGTACCACCAGCAAAATCTAATGCACCTGCTTTGAATAACCAGCCGTCAGTTGCCCATACCCAGTGAGTAATTGGTGCATAAACCAGAATCACCCAGACTGCGATAAATGCCATAAATGCTGAATATTTCATACGATCAGCAATCGAACCACTGATAATCGCAACAGTGATGATCGCAAACGTCATTTGGAAAATAACAAATAAGCTTTCAGGAATTGTCCCACTCAAGGCATCAAATGCAACACCATTCAGCATCGCCTTGCCCAAGTCGCCTACATAAGCACCTGAACCAGAGAAAGCCAATGAGTAACCAGCAATCACCCAGATTAAACTCACTAAGATCGCCGCAGAAAGGCTGAACATCATGGTGCTGAGTACGTTTTTCTTACGAACCATACCACCATAAAACAGAGCCAAACCAGGAATAGTCATCAACAGAACCAATGCTGTTGAAACGAGAACCCAAGCTGTATCACCCGTATCCACTTTTGCTACAGCAGCAGGAGCAGCCGTCTCTTCAGGAGCTGGAGCTTCAACTGCAACAATTTCAGTTGTCGCAGCACCCGTATCAGCAACTGCTACGGTTTGTTCAGTTGTTGGTGCTGATGCAGCATCTTCTGCCCAAACCACCGCTGAACCACCTAAAAGTGCGCCAGATAGACTGAGCGCCATAAGCATTTTTTTCATTCGTGTCCCCCAACCTTATTTTGCGAGCTATTTCTCTTATTTCTAACTCAGCAAAGTTTGTGCCAATTTAGACAGCATCTGGCCCAGTCTCACCCGTACGGATACGGATCACTTGTTCTAAATTCGTGACAAAGATTTTTCCGTCACCAATTTTGCCGGTACTTGCGACACGAGTAATTGATTCAATGACTGCATCAACCATTTCATCACTAATTGCAATTTCAATCTTCACTTTCGGTAAGAAATCAACCACATACTCTGCACCACGATACAGTTCTGTATGACCTTTTTGACGTCCGAAACCTTTGACTTCAGTTACGGTAATCCCTTGAACACCAATCTCAGAGAGTGCTTCACGCACATCATCTAATTTAAATGGTTTTACAATTGCAGTTACAAGCTTCATGTTTGTTTTCCTTCGGCTTATTTTCACCAGTAAGGTTTTATGTTCAATTTTCATGCCAATATTTAAAGGTTGGGGATTTTTTAAATATCGGGCACAAGCTTTCTTTATAACCTATTTAGGCTTGAAGATGTAGATAGTGCATCGAAAATAAGTTTCATTTCGCGATATTGAATGAAATCAACCCGTCACTCATCCTTCTGTCCCGAAGTGTGCTAGAGGAATATAACTGGCAGTGATACACTGAGCAGCAAATATACATAACCTATTGAGCACTTTATGATTGAGACTCTTATACAGGCAATTTTGCAGCAAGTTGACCAACCTAAAAAAGACCTAGAGAAAAACTTACGGGCGTTACTGAGTGAAAGCATCGAAAAGTTAGACCTTGTCTCTAAACAGGAACTTGATCGCCAAAGAACTGCACTCAATACGGCCAATCAACGCCTCACAGAACTGCAACAGCAAATGAAAATACTTGAAGAAATCGTTCAGAATAAAAAATAAGCACCAATTCGGTGCAATCAGCACCGAAAAATGATTAAAAATAAAGCACCACAATGGAACAATAATAAGATGTCTTTTGCCAAAATCTATACAAGAGGCCTATTGGGGCTGCATGCCCCACAAATTGAAGTCGAAGTTCATATCAGTTCAGGCTTGCCTTCATTAACAATTGTAGGATTACCTGAAGCTGCAGTACGTGAAAGTAAGGATCGTGTCCGCTCAGCCATTATTAATAGCGGTTTTCAGTTTCCAACCAAGCGCTTAACCATCAATTTAGCCCCAGCAGATCTACCCAAAGATGGTTCACGACTCGACCTTCCGATTGCTTTAGGTATCTTGATTGCATCTGGGCAACTCCCTGAAAATAGTACCAAAGGGTTTGAATTTATTGGTGAACTGGCACTTGATGGACATTTACGCCCGATTTCAGGTGCATTGACCATCGCGATGGCATGCCAACAGGCACAACACCGTCTATTACTTCCCACAGGAAATTTAGAAGAAGCCAATCAACTCCCCAATTTTGAGGTATATGCAGCCAATCACCTACAGGAAGTCTGTGCACATTTTTCGGGCAACGCTCAAATTGCTGCTGCACCAGAAAGATCAAATCATGGTTCAACGTCTTATCAACTCGACCTAGCAGATGTTAAAGGACAATTACGCCCCCGTCGTGCATTGGAAATTGCTGCAGCGGGTGGACATTCTCTCTTATTTAAAGGGCCTCCAGGTACAGGTAAAACCTTACTCGCCTCTCGACTTCCCTCTATTTTACCGCCGCTCAATGCACAGGAAAATTTGGAAGTTGCCAGTATTTACTCAGTCGCCAATGCACAGCATCACTTTGGTCAGCGTCCATTTCGTGCACCGCACCATACCGCATCCGCGATTGCCTTGGTCGGTGGCGGCTCACAACCCAAACCTGGTGAAATTACCTTGGCTCATTTGGGTGTATTATTTTTGGATGAATTGCCTGAATTTGATCGCAAAGTCCTCGAAGTTCTGCGCCAACCGCTAGAGTCCAAAGAAATTGTGATTTCTCGTGCGGCACGGCAAATGACCTTTCCTGCAAATTTTCAATTTATTGCAGCGATGAATCCTTGCCCCTGCGGTTATGCCTTTAATCAGGATAGTCGTTGCCAATGCTCGCCCGACAGTATCCAACGCTATCAAAATCGAATTTCAGGACCTTTGCTGGATCGTATTGATTTACATATTGATGTTCCACCCTTGCAAGCTCAGGAACTACAAGATCGAACACCCGTAGAAAATTCGGATAGTGTGAGACAACGTGTCATCACAGCCTATGAAAAACAAATTCAAAGGCAACACTGTTTAAACCAAGCGCTTTCACCGAAGTTGCTGGAACAACATGCCTTATTAGATGACAGCTCGACAAAAATTATTGAAATGGCACAGCAGCGGCTAAACCTTTCTGCGCGTGCCTATCATCGGGTATTAAGAGTGGCCCGAACCATTGCAGATTTAGCTGAAAGCGAACGCATCAGTAGTAGCCATTTAACAGAAGCACTGTCTTATCGTGGCAGCCAAAGCTAAGAAGCGACCTCAAGGCCGCTTCTTTATAGATCAATCTTAGTTAGAAGGCATAACCAAGCGCTAACACCACCTTATTCTTTTGCTTGGTTTCATCACGCGTATAACCACCCAAAATATAATCTAGACTCCAAGTCGCCCCTGTATTGCCCAACGGGTGCGATAAACCCAGTGTCGCATGACGGAAAGCAAAATCTGTTTTGGTTACATCCCCAGCTTTAGCCTGATAAGCCAGATACTCGTCGTCATCACCATAATAATAGGCTGCGACTTGTGCTTTCCCCGTAAAACCACCTGCAAGTTTTGGCGCATAGGTCGCTAAGAAATAGGTATCGCCTTTATTTCCGAAAGTCACATTATTCAATAAAGTTTGTGCGGTAATGCTGAAATCTTTATAGCTCAAACCCAAAATGGTTTCATAGCCAGTTGATTCCCAACCAGGATAATAGTAATAAACCGTCCCCCCGATCTGATAGCCCAAATCTTCAGTAATTTTGCCTTTATAGCCCGCGTAAAAATCGTTTTCGAAGGATTTTTTCTCTTCCTTCACATCAGTAGGCGAAGTATTAAAATCAGCATAGGCAGCCGTTAAAGTCGAAAACCAATAGCCCAAATAGAAGCCACTGTCATGGCTATAATCCAGCCCGCCTTGAACCGCGGGTGTATCACTTTCTGGTGAGTTGGTCATGCCGCGTAAATTGTAGCTCGATACCACATTCACATTTCCAGTAACAGTGCCCGGAAATGGCAGTTTTGTTTCTTCTGCTAAACTCAAAGTTGATGTAGCAGTCATCATTCCCAGTACAGCAGCCTTGCATGCAAACTTCATCATATTGATCTCCCCCTATTTTTAGATACTCAATTGATTTTTAAGCTTTAAATTGCATCACAAGCTAGTTAGCAATTGCTGTGCCAAATCAAAAAAATAAAAAAAGATAAATAAAATCAAATACTAATAAAGATTGACTTAATATTTTCTAAGTTTTAAGGCAAAGTATTTCTAATCATGCAACTGAAATGAGCGACACCTATCCTTCATAGCGCATAAAAAGCACCTTTTTAGCCAAGCAAATAATTTTTATACATTCAAAACCTTAGTTCCTAAACAGCAAGTCCAAAAGAACTGATGTTTAATTATCATCCAACAAGATTCGCATGCTGTTCCTTCAAAAGTGCGAACAACATAAAAAATTCTCAGACTGGTTAATATAATGATCGATGAAACCGTCCTGCTGACTTTAGGGTTCTTTGCTTTCTGTGGTGGTCTGATTGATGCCGCAGTGGGCGGTGGTGGTTTAGTACAAATACCGGCCTTATTACATGCTTTGCCACAACAGAGTATTGCGACCGTTTTTGGTACAAATAAGTTAGCGGTTTGGGCTGGAACAGCATCTTCTATTTTTAAATTTGTTCATCAAATCACTTTTGTATGGAAGCTTCTGATTCCCACAATGCTTGCAGCATTTATATTTGCATTTATTGGGGCGATGACCACTGCTTATATTCCAAAGCAATTGATGAGCTACATCGTTTTCTGTTTACTCATCATCATGGCCGTATATACATTTGTAAAGAAGGATTTAGGTGCACAAAGTACTTATGTGAAATGTGGTTCTAAAGAAATCTTATTTGGAATCCTTTTTGGCGGATTGATTGGCTTTTATGATGGTGTTTTTGGACCTGGTAGCGGAAGTTTTCTGCTCTTTCTGTTTGTCAAAGTTTTTGGTTTTGATTTCCTCAATGCTTCAGCCTCGGCAAAGGTTGTTAACCTTGGGACATTTAGCGCAGCACTTTTATTTTTTATACCGACAGGTCATGTATTGTGGGAAATCGGATTAACAATCGCCATCTGTAATATTATGGGTTCTTTAGTGGGCGTTTTTTTAGCGCTACGTTATGGCAGTCAATTTATCAGATTGTTTTTTCTTATCCTTTTAATTTTTCTGATTATCAGAATGGGCTTCTCTATATTTTAAATGGCTGTAAACCTAATCGAACTAAAGCTCTAGCGACTTAAAAAATTCGACCAGAATCTGTATAAAAAAAGCCAGCAAAGATGCTGACTTTTTTACTTAACTAAAATTAGAAGCTTTTGGTCAAACTAAATAACACACCAGTGTCATATGGCTTCTTCTGAGCATTGGTCATACCAGATTTACTGATATTTGTACCAACTACATCAACCTCAGCTAAGATGCCAAGGAAGTTATAATTTACACCCAATTTATAATCAACATAGTTATCGTCCTTGCCAGGGCCACCAGCAACGACACTTAATGAGTCTGCATTTTTAAGCTTGTTGTAACCGACAGATGCAAGACCCGTTAAGCCTGTATCCGCAATTGGTGCAGAATAGCCGAGGTTGAAATACCAAAAATCATCACTTCTTCCCCAATAATCTGGTGAATAATTCACACCAACACTTAGAGCATCGCCAGCAAAAATGGTTTCAGGGAATGTTAACTTTCCAAATACTTCAGTAAATGCCAAACCTTTTTTACCATTATAAGTATTTGTATAGTTTGACTTAGATCCAATATAACCATAATGGATGACACCAACGTCATATACTGGCTTAATTTTATCTGTCAATGCAAAACTATTAGTAAAACCTAATGTCGCATCAGTTTCAGTAGATACACCAGGGATACCAAAATCAACACTCGATCCCCAAAGCGCTAGATAAGCACCTGAAGTATGTGAAAATGTAAAACCACCTTGAATAGCAGGATTATTTGAAGATTGTGTTACACCACGGAAACGGTAGTCTGTTGTAGCAGAGACGTTACCAGATGCTGTTACACCATAAAGTGAAGGCTTATCTTCCGCCATAGCAAAAGTCGAAGTCACTGCACAAATACTCAACGCGATTGCTTTACATGCAAATTTCATCATATTGATCTCCCCCATGATGGATATTCGACTGATTTATGTTTTAAATTGCATCGCAAAGTAATTAGCAATTGCTGTGCCAACTTTAGAAAAACCACGCTAAATCTCGGTTTCGTCCCATAAAAGTGCTGAGGTTCGCGCATAGATGCCTCAGAATTGGTCTTTATCAAAAACAGATCTTTTTTTTTGAACTATTTAGAAGCGACAGAAAAATAAAGACTATTTTTCGCACAAAAAAGAGGCATATTGGTGCTAATTCAATCAACAAAAATGCTTAAAAGATAAGCATTCCACTATAAAAGAGGCAATGGTCCATAAAAGTGCATCGACAAAAAACTTAAATTCGTCTGAATATCTGTAACTTTTGGATTGATCAGTCACTGTCATTCGTCGGGATGGTATTTTTTGCAAACCGATACGCTTATTTTTTAAACAAAGAAAAAATAACTCATTAAATAAAAAGAAAAAATAATGTAATAAATCACATATTTCAGCAAAAATAAATCAAAAAATAATCAGACTATTTTATGCGCAAAATAAAACACTTTATCATTTAAAATCAAATATTTAAATTAATTTTTATGCATTATTAAACGAGAAATAAATCATAAAATTATATAAGTATTTTATTTAATATTAATTAAATTATTTTAATAAAAATCTATCTTTTTTATGCATAACTTATACAATTGGTCAAAATTTCGGTTCTATCCCAAATTTATTTTTTTTAATGAGGCGAGCTATGCCAAAGGCAAATAAACTTACTTTAGCGGTTTTGATTAATGCCGCGTTAATTACCTCAACATATGCAAGCGAACAAAGCGAAGCAAAAGGACTTGTTGAAGATGCCAAAGGGGATATTTTATTCCGTACTGGTTATTTAAATCGTGACAAGAAAAACTACATTAATCAAAAAGGCGAAGAAGTACCTGTTAAAGACACTAGTTCATACGCTCAAACCGCAATGGTAAAACTGGAAACAGGATTTACCCAAGGTTTGGTTGGCTTTGGTGCAGGTGTTATCGGTGATGGCTCTTTTAAATTAGGCTCAAACAACAACTCTGGCAACGGTATGATTCCGAAGCATCCAGACGGCTCAGCTTATGATCACTGGGCACGTGGTGGCGGTTTTGTAAAAGCACGTATCTCGAATACAACTGTGACCTACGGTACTCAAGTTTTAGACATCCCTGTCTTAGCCAGCAATACCACACGTTTAGTACCTGAATACTTTGAAGGTGTTTTGGCAACTAGCCGTGAGATTGATGGTTTAGAGTTAACTGCGGGTAAATTCACCAAAGACCAATACTCTGATCAAATCAATACCGATGGCCGCCGTTTAGATCGTGCAGTCGTTTGGGGCGCAAAATACAAATTTGATGACAACTTGAATGCCGCTTACTTTGGCTTAGACAGCAAAGATAAATTGGATCGTCATTATATCAATGTGAACTATAAGCAACCATTAGATAAAAACAGTGGTTTGACTTATGACTTAAGCGCATACCACACCAAGTGGGATGAAAAAGGAAGTACTTATTCAAGTACAACTGATGATTTGTCTAATCGCAAAAATACCATTTGGGCACTTTCTACAACGTATAACACAGGTCCTCACAGCGTGATGTTGGCTTACCAACAAAACAATGGCAATACTGGTTATGACTATGGTGAGAACGCTGATGGTGCACAAAGTATCTATTTGCCAAACTCTTACCTGTCTGACTTTATTGGTAACAGCGAAAAATCTGCGCAATTACAATATAACGTCGACTTTGGTGGTTATGGTGTTCCAGGCTTAAGCTGGACGACTGCATTTGTTTACGGTTGGGACATTAAAGTTAAAAACGTAACGGACAATGCTCAAGAACGTGAATTCTTTAATCAGGTAAAATATACTGTTCAATCTGGTTTTGCCAAAGATGCAAGCTTACGTTTACGTCACTCTTATTACCGTGCAAGCGATGCTTATCAAGCGGGTAACTATATCGGTGATACCAACGAATGGCGTATCTGGCTTGATATCCCTGTGAAATTATTCTAATTCACAGTTGATCAAGCAATAAAAAAACTCCATTCAAATGAATGGAGTTTTTTTATTGCCAAGCTTTAAAAATCTAAAGCTTGGTTCAATATTTCAAAGTTACTTTTTAGCAGCTTCGATTGCTTTAAGTACTTCAGCTTTCGCAACATCAGCACCTTCCCAACCACTGATTTTTACCCACTTACCAGGCTCTAAATCTTTATAGTGAGCAAAGAAGTGCTCAACTTGGCTGATCAATAATGGCGGAAGATCCGTATATTCTTGAACATCTTTATACAATGGAGATAATTTTTCGTGTGGAACTGCGATGAGTTTCGCGTCGATACCACCATCATCTTCCATTTTTAATTTGCCTACTGGACGGCAACGAATCACAGAACCTGCAGCAACAGGATGTGGAGTTACAACAAGTACGTCTAATGGGTCACCATCTTCAGATAATGTATTTGGTACATAACCGTAGTTTGCTGGGTAGAACATTGCTGTACCCATGAAACGGTCTACAAATAACGCATCTGAATCTTTATCGATTTCATATTTGATTGGCGCTGCATTTGCAGGAATTTCGATGATGACATAGATGTCATTAGGTGCGTCTTTACCCGCAGGAATATTGCTATAACTCATATCAACACTCGTTTAATATTGTGAAGTCAGATGTAAATCCGACAGATTATAACGTGAATACAATGAAAATGATGCTAGATATGCAAACAGCTGGAGAATTTTCTATCCTACAGCGCTTAAGTCATTTTGATGGTAATCACGAACAGTAAAATTGGACAAAGCAGAGAGAAAAACCAAATGATTGAACGCAAAGTTGCCAAATTGGCTAAATAACAGATGCCGTAAATCACACGAAATACAATATAGGCCCAGCCTAAGCTAAAAATAAATCGCTCTGGCACCACCATATATTCTGCCATCAGAATCGCAGCGATAAACAAAGGTAAACTTTCAAAGCTATTTTGTTGCACAGCATTGGCACGTGCAGAGACCCCTGTTGTTTTAGCTAAAAACTCACGCGGGTTTTGATTATCTTTTGCTTGAAAACCACCTTTTGATTTTGTAATCAAGGTAAACACATACGGCAACAAACATGCGACTATAATCATCAATATAATGCCGCTAATACCTTGCATGCTGACATCCATCATTTGAAGTTCTTCTGATCATGCTATCATAATCTATAATTTATTGAACTTTCATTTGTGCTTGTTCAACAAGCGTTTCTTTTACACAGCGTATTTGTGTAAAAGTTGTGTTTTTTCATACAGTTTTAAGGTGCAACCATGCAACGCCAAGATCAAAAAGAAATGTTTGATGTTCTCGCCCAACAACGACAGCATCAGCTTTTAGTGGATCGTGTGCTGAAAGTTGTACTACCAATCGTCGCCTTTTTACTCTGTGTGATTTGTGCCAATCTGAATTGGCAATCAACTTTAGGTACCTTTGTGATTCTCACCGTGGCCTTTTATGCCGTCGGTATTTATCGCTTAACACTTTGGCACTGGCTCGCAGTAATCGTGCTGTATGCTGTTGCAGATAACTATTTTAGTTTTAATGGTATCGATCCAACCCGTTTACGTTTTCAGCTGGTGACCATGGTGGTGTTTGTCGGCATTATCGGCCTTGGACGACCTTATATCGACCGTTGGTTAATGAAATCAAATAGTGCCAAATAAATCCAAATAAAAAACGCCGCGATTGCGGCGTTTTTTTATGCTTCTCTATTCGAAAAACCTGAAAAGTCTTACGCTGGTTTACGTAAATCTTTACGTAAGATTTTACCCACGTTTGATTTCGGTAATTCTTCCATAAACTCAACATAACGTGGGCATTTGTAGCCCGTTAAGTTTTGTTTGGCATACGCAATGACTTCTTCTGTGGTTAAAGAAGGATCTTTCTTCACGATGAATAATTTTGGTACTTCACCTGATTTTTCATCTGGAACACCAATCGCAGCCACTTCCAATACTTTTGGATGCTTCGCAATCACTTCTTCGATTTCACTCGGGTAAACGTTAAAGCCTGACACCAAGATCATGTCTTTTTTACGGTCAACAATCTTCACATAACCACGTGAATCCATTACACCGATGTCACCTGTACGGAAGAAATTATCAGCGGTCATCACTTTGGCTGTTTCATCTGCACGATTCCAGTAGCCTTTCATGACTTGAGGGCCACGGATTGAGATTTCACCTTGTTCACCAAGCGCAACTTCTTTCCCGTCATCATCCAAAATTGCAACTTCTGTTAATGGCAATGGAATACCAATCGTGCCACTAAATTCAGTTGTTGCAGGTGGATTCGCAGTTGCAACAGGAGAAGTCTCAGATAAGCCATAACCTTCGATAATGGTTGTACCTGTGATCTTTTTCCATGCTGCCGCAGTCGAAGGCAATACAGCCATACCACCGCCCATTGCCATCTTCAGATTGCTATGGTCAAGCTGTTTGAATTCTTCATTATTTACCAAGGCATTAAACAATGTATTTACTGCTGGGAAGAATGAAGGTTGGTATTTACGCAACTCACCCACCACCGCTGGTAAGTCACGTGGATTTGGAATCAAGATATTGGCTTGACCTTTGTACATACCGTAAAGCGCGCACACCATGAATGCAAAGATGTGATAAAGCGGTAATGCACAAACGATACGATCACCTTTCGCACTGTCAGAAGCACCAAATTTACTTGAGAAAATTGCTTCACACTGAAGTAAGTTTGCAACAAGGTTACGATGCGTCAATTCAGCACCTTTAGAAACACCCGTTGTACCACCCGTGTATTGAAGTACTGCCGTATCACTTAAGGTTAAGCTTGGGCGCTTATAGTTACTCGGATTGGCTTTGTTTAATGCGGCATTAAATTTGGTATGTCCAGGGATGTTCCACGCTGGAATTTGCTTTCGTACTTTACGTAAAACAAAGTTGACCAATGTACCCTTTAATGTACCCAACATATCACCCACAGAAGCCACCACAACATGCTTCACAGGTGTTTTACCAATAATGCTTTGATAAACGCTGGCAAAGTTTTCAATGATTACCAACACTTCAGCACCAGAGTCATTCAATTGATGCTCAAGTTCACGTGCGGTATATAATGGGTTCACATTCACAAGCACTAGACCTGCACGGAACACACCTAAAGCAACCACTGGGTATTGGAAAACGTTCGGCATCATGACCGCAACACGTGATCCTTTAGCTAGACCTAAGCTTTGTAAATAAGCAGCAAATTTACGGCTAGCGACTTCTAACTCATTAAACGTTAAAACTTTATCCATGAAGATAAAGGCATCACGTGAACCAAATTTTTGGAAATTGCGTTCAAAAATATCAACAAGTGAGGTGTTTTCAGCAGGCAGTTCAACTGTTTCTGGAATTCCTGTCTTTTGGTATTCAGCAAACCAAATCTTTTCCATAATGCCATTATCTCCGAGTGGTAATCCTTAAAAATGTAACAACGTTACGTCCATGACAAAACATTTTTTTTAACTTTTTGAATTGCCCTGTCAATCTATTCAAACAATATGAATACATTGTCATATATAACGTATTTGTATCACAGAATACTAGCCTTATCTCTGAATGAAGAGTCTATTTGCTTTTTGATATCCGCGTGGTAAAAGTTGCCCCTTTGTTGCTCTTTTTCCTAGATATTTTTGGAGATCTTCCCCTTTCAGTTTTAGATGCTGTTGTCCTGCAGCGACTTGGATTATTTCATCTAACGTCAGGGTTGTCATGGATAAAATTTGCTCTTTTTCATCAAGTTGTATCAACTTGTTACCTTTACCTTTATTCAAAACTGGAAGTTCTGCTAAATCAATAATCAGTAAACGTCCTGATGAGCTCAGAATGGCAACATGGGTTGCTTGCTGAATTGGCAGCAAAGGTAAAGCAAATGCTTTATCTGCTACGCTTAAAAATGCTTTACCTGCTTTCGCATTGGTATCTAACTGAGCAGCTTGCGTTTTGAAACCATAACCATTTGAACTAGCGACTAATAATTCCTTGTTATCATCATCAATAAACACTTGGGTGAACGAAACGCCACTAGCAGGTGATAGTTTTGAACTAAGCGGTTCTCCTAAACCTCGTGCCGAAGGTAGACTGCTAATTGGCAAGGCGTAACTTCGGCCTGTTTGATCCAAGAAATACACCCGTTGATTGGTTTTACCCACAGCATGACTTAAATACTGGTCACCCGCTCGGAAGTTAAGGTTCGCAGCATCAACATCACCACCTTTGGCTGCACGCACCCATCCAGCTTCTGACAAAACAACCGTTACCGTTTCAGCAGGCAGCAAGTCTTGTTCTTTAATCTGAACCGCATCTGCACGCGCAACGATTGGTGAACGGCGATCATCACCAAATTTTTTCGCGTCTTCTTTCAACTCACCGATAATCAAATTTTTCAATGATTCAGGATTTGCCAATTGCTCACGGATAATGGCTGCTTTCGCCTCCAATTCCTCTTGCTCACGACGAATTTCCATTTCTTCAAGCTTGGCTAAATGGCGCAGTTTAAGTTCCAGAATCGCTTCAGCTTGAATATCATCAATCCCAAAATGCTGCATCAACACAGGTTTTGGTTGATCTTCTTCGCGAATAATCCGAATCACGGTATCAATATCTAGGTAGGCAATTAAAAGACCTGCCAAGATATGTAAACGCTTTTCAATTTTGGTTAAGTGATATTGCAAACGACGGGTCACGGTTTGCTTACGGATCTCAATCCACTCTAACAAGATGCGGCGAATTGATTTCACCTGTGGGCGACCATCGGCTCCAATCATATTCAGATTGACACGATAGCTAGATTCTAAATCTGTCGTGGCAAATAAGTGACTCATTACCGTTTCTGCATCGACACGGTTAGAGCGCAGCACAATCACCAAGCGTGTTGGATTTCGATGATCAGATTCATCTCGAATATCCGCAACCAAAGGTAACTTCTTGGCAATCATTTGATCGGCAATTTGCGTCACAACTTTAGAACCTGAAACCTGATACGGCAATTCGCTAATCACGATTTCATTTTTCTCAACCGTATACACTGCTCGAACACGGTAACTACCACGGCCTGTGGTTTGAATTTTCAGTAATTCTTCTGGCGGGGTAATGATTTCAGCTTTGGTTGGTAAATCTGGTGCAGGAATATACTCTGCTAATTTTTCATCTGTGGTTTCAGGATTACGAATCAACGCAATCGTGCCCTTCACCACTTCACGTAAATTGTGTGGCGGGATATCGGTCGCCATCCCCACCGCAATCCCTGTTGTACCATTCAACAGAATATTGGGAATACGTGCAGGTAAAGTGATTGGTTCTTTGATCGAGCCATCAAAGTTATCTTGCCATTCACTGGTCCCTTGCCCGAGTTCGCTCAGCAATAACTCACTATACGCTGACAATTTGGCTTCGGTATAACGCATTGCCGCAAATGACTTTGGATCATCTGGCGAACCCCAGTTACCTTGACCTTCAACCAATGGATAGCGATAGCTAAATGGCTGTGCCATCAGCACCATCGCTTCATAACAGGCTGAATCGCCATGCGGATGATATTTACCGAGTACGTCACCGACAGTACGTGCTGACTTTTTCGGTTTGCCTGTCGACTTTAAACCCAACTCGCTCATCGCATAGACAATACGGCGCTGTACGGGTTTTAAGCCATCACTGATATGGGGCAATGCACGATCCATAATCACGTACATGGCATAGTTCAGGTAAGCCTGCTCTGTGAATTCGGCTACGGAACGGTTTTCTGTTGCATGATGTGCAAGGCTGGTCATTTCAGCGAGTCATCCAAAATCATTTATTATCGTCAATGCTTTGTATGCTATGTGGATGAAAGCGTTGTGACAAGCCCTTGTTGTTGTTTAAACGTCAAATGGTGTCTTTGAAGGATTACAAGACCTCAAAACTTAAACGTTCTTGGTGATTTAGAAGCAGATAAGCGGCATAAAGCCGCTACTCAGAACACTATTTTTGCTCTTATAAAATATTTTTCTTTTAATCTAGAGAGATTAATGTTCATCTGTTGAAGAAGCAGATTCGGCATCATCTTCTTGATAAATAAATTTCGGCATTTCCAGACCAAAATAAATCGCGATCAAACGTAAGGTAAAACCAAACACCAACGTAAAAATCACGGTGAGATCGTGCGGCAAGCCAACTTCCAAACACACCCAGTAACAAATCACGGCAACAAAGGAAATACTGGCATACAATTCACGACGGAACACCAACGGTACATCATTACACAGAATATCGCGCAAAATACCACCCGACACGCCTGTTAAAACTCCTGCCACCGCAGACACCACAAAACCATGCCCCATGGATAAGGCAATCTGGCAACCAATGATGGTAAAACCAATTAAACCCAAAGCATCTAGGACCAAGAAAATGTTACGCAGATGACGCATCCATTTGGCAATAATGATGGTGACAAACGCTGCAATACAGGTCAAAACCAAATATTCAGGATGTTTGACCCAAGTCAAAGGATAATGCCCGAGCAACACATCGCGAACCGAACCACCGCCTAAAGCCGTCACACAGGCAATCAGCACCACACCAAACCAGTCCATACTGCGTCGACCTGCTGACAATGCACCTGTCATCGCTTCCGCAGTAATGGCAATAATATAAATCACGGTGAGTAACATCTGCCTACATCCCTAAATCAGGCGTAAAAGTGTGCGCTATTCTAAGACAAACTTAGATGAATTGTGCACAACATTGTTTAAATTTTTTCCCCGAGCCACAAATACACGGTTGTTTCATGGTGATCTGCATGTCTAGCGTTGGATCAAGGAAATACCATTGCTGTTGATGCAAAACAAAATGTGAAACTTCATGATGAATATGAGCTTGCGTGCCATCATGATAATGTGCCTTAAACTCAACCAGCGCATGCGTTTTGTCCAGCTTGGGCTGATGTCGCACGACTTCCAGTTTGAGCCATTGATTCGATTGACTCCAGTCTGCAATCGCAGCACGGTCTAAAGCCGACTGTTGCCCCAAGGCTGTGGTTTGCAAAATATAATCAATCTGTTGCAATGCAAAAGCACTATAACGCGATCGCATGAGTTGCTCTGCACTTTGAGCAACTTGCTGTTTTAAGTGCAAAGGCTGACAGCACGCAGCATATTGCCCCTGCCCACATGGACAATTTTGTGATGATGTCATTTTGAATTCTCAAATAAAAATAGCCCGAGTAAAACCATTGCATCACAACGGTCAAACTCAAGGCTATTCAGAATAATACAGCTTGGCTATTTCTCGACAGACTTCTCTTTGGCAAGAATGCGCACTTTTTCAATTTTATGCCCATCCATGGTGACCACTTCAAAGCGATAGCCATCGACTTCAATCATGTCACCATTTTCAGGTAAACGACCGAGATGGAACAGGATATAGCCTGATAACGTTGAGTATTCTTCGCTTTCATCGACCAAATCTTTGCCCAATAACAAAGACACATGGCGAATGTCGGTTGAACCTTCTAGCAACATCGAACCATCATCTAGGCTCTCCGCAGTTGCTTCCAATTCGTCTTCATCTGGGAATTCACCTGCAATCGCTTCTAGCATGTCAATCGGCGTGGCAATCCCTTCAATCGAACCATATTCGTTCAATACGATTGCCATTTGCAGCGGTGCTTGACGTAATTGCTCCATCACCATCAACACTTGCGCATTCTCATGCACAATCACAGGTTCACGTAAGTGCTTAGTGAAATCAATCGCACCTGTTTCGATGTATTCATTCAACACTTTATGGGTGAGTACAATACCTTCAATATTATCCAGCTCACCCCGTGCAATAATCAAACGTGAATGGGTCATTGCCATTAAACGTTCTTTCAACTCAGCAGGATCATCATCGAGATCTAACCATTCCAATTCTGGACGTGGTGTCATCACCGACTTGACTGGACGCTCAGATAAACCCAATACCCCTTGAACCAAGACACTGTGATAAACGCCATTGTCTTCATCAAAGACTTCTTTGGCATAAGCTTGAGTCGCTAAAACATCTTCTGCTTCTTTGTCTTCATTACCATTGCCTTTACTGCCCAACATACGCAGTACGGCAGAGGCGGTGCGATAACGTAAATCAGTGGTCGTCACCAATTTTTCTTGGTTACGGCGCATCGTCTGATTGATCATTTCCACCAACACCGAGAAACCAATCGCTGCGTATAAATAACCTTTCGGAATATGGAAACCAAAGCCTTCAACCACCAATGAGAAACCAATCATCATCAGGAAGCCAAGACATAGAATCACCACAGTTGGATGCTTATTGACAAAGTCCATCAGTGGTTTTGATGCCCAAAGCATGATACCAACAGCAATAATCATTGCCAGCATCATTACACTTTGATGCTTCACCATGCCAACCGCAGTAATCACACTATCTAAAGAAAAGACGGCATCCAAAACTACAATCTGAACAATAACCATCCAGAAAGTAGCATGCACTGGATTTTCTTCTTTCAGTGTTTGATGACCCTCAATTCGCTCATGCAGCTCCATGGTGCCCTTAAATAATAAGAACACACCACCAAACAGTAAAATCAAGTCACGACCAGAAAAAGCATGATCGAAAATATGAAACAATGGTTCAGTTAATGTCACTACCCATGCAATTGCCGCAAGCAATCCCAAACGCATCAGTAAGGCGAGAATCAAACCAACTCTACGAGCTGCATTACGTTGTTCTGGTGGTAATTTTTCTGCCAAAATTGCAATAAAAACAAGGTTATCAATACCTAGTACAATTTCAAGCACCACCAATGTGGCTAAGCCAACCCAAGCAGCAGGATCTGACATCCATTCCAGAATCATTGAGGTGACTCCTCTGCAAAATCAGCAATATTGTTATGAAGTTGAGATTTTAAAAGGTCGGCACAAGTAGCCAAAACATTTTTTTTAGGAAATAAGAACAATGCGGAGCGACAACAACCACTACTCATAGAGGTACATAGATTAATAAAAGGATTTTTAGTATAGGCAAGATTTCAGTGAAATTCACCCTTTTTATGTGGATGATGTTTTCAAATTCTTTCTAAGCGTTACAAAATAGCTTTGTATGTAAAGTGTGCATAAAACTGTCACAAACCTGATTTAGCCTAGACAAGCACAGCGAAAATGATAAGGTGAAAATAAACGAATGAATAGTGTATTAAGAATGACAGAGACAAGAAGCATTACTCCTACTCCCATAAAAACCACCCAATCTCTGATTGCCCTCTATTGCGGTTCACGTACAGGGAACAAGCCGATTTACCGAGACAAAGCCATTGAACTTGCCCAGCATATTGCCAACCAAGGGTTTGGTATTGTCTATGGCGGAGCCAGTATTGGTCTGATGGGACAAGTGGCGGATACTGTACTTGAACATAGTGGTGAAGTGGTCGGCGTGATTCCTGAATTCATGCTGGATTATGAAATTGCCCACCATAAACTCACCGAGCTGCATATCGTCACTAGCATGCATGAACGCAAAGCCCTGATGGCTGAACGTGCCAGTGCGTTTATTGCCCTACCAGGTGGTCTAGGTACCTTTGAAGAAATTCTGGAAATTGCCACTTGGGGACAACTCAATCAGCACCAAAAACCCATGATCATCTATAACGTCAATCGTTTTTATGATGCCCTGATTGCACAGCTTGATCATGCGGTAGAAGAAGGCTTCTTGCCACCGCAACATCGCGCCAAAGTGATTATTTGTGAAACGCTGGAACAGATTTCAAGTGTGATTAAAAACTTAAACACACCCAGCCATATCGAAGTCTAAACCATACCAATAAAAAAGCGGATCAGATCGATCCGCTTTTTTATGGCGAGTACTTACTGCACATTGACCTGATAGACTGTTGTTGAACCACTAACTTCATTACCGACTACCAATAATGGCTTGCCATTTGGCGAGTCTTTCGCTGCAACAAAAATTAAGCCTTCAGGTCCTAAATCTCCCTGCTTCGCAACATCAGTTTCAACAAAATTACGCGTGGTAAAATATTCAATATATTTAGGCTTATTCGGGATGGTAATGTCATACACCATAACGCCACTCATCCGCTCCAAGCCGATAAAAGCAAAGGTTTTCTTACCAATACTACCTACAGTAACCCCTTCAGGTTCTGGACCTTTAGCTGCACTTCGTTTATCAAACGTTACTTCCTCATGATCACTATTAAAGTAATTCGGGAACAGTTCGGCTATTTTCTTTTCAAATTCACTACCCGAATCCCAGACCAATTGTCCTTGGGTATTCCAGATACTAAATGAGCGTGCACCATAAGCATAAAGCTTGTCATAAACCAAATAACCATCGGCATCCAGTTTTGGCGTCCCATCGGCATGCATTTGGTAACCCTTGGTCCAAGTCACTTTTAAACGACCTAATTGGTTATCTTCGCGGCATTCTTTTGCATCTGTTGTCGTTGCCCCACAATAACCAAATACTGCCGCATTGAGTCTTGCACCTTTGACACCGACAGCAATTTTCTGCAAGTGCGCTGGATACTCATCTTTTACTTTATTGGTAAAGCCACTGCTCTTGAATAAATCTTTGACACGAATTTCTTCTACAAAACCTTTGCTTGTATCACCACCAAAATACGCATCTGAATCTTTTAACCATGCCCGCGCATCACCTTCATTGGCTGTCACCAAATAGGTTTGACCATTGGCTTGATAATTGGCAATCGAGTCAGGTTGATACATACCGACTAAGCCAGCCCATGTTTTGATGTCAATTTTCTTGTCTTTATCACTGACATCCAGCTCATTGCCAACGAGACCATGATCTTTATAGCCCAATGGATAGATATCGGTCACTTTCTGCTGCGCAATATCAATCCGTGCAATCGCATTGTTTTCTTGGAGTGTCACCCAAGCAGTTTTACTGTCCGCAGAAACGGTAATATATTCAGGTTCCAAGTCTTGAGCGACAGTTGCATTTGGCCCAAAAATACGTACCCCTTTAGCCAATAAATCTGCCTTTTGTGTGTTCCATGCCTTAAAGTCCGCCACACTGGCTTTGGGTTGCTGGATATTACTGACATCGATAATGCTGACAGATCCCTCAGGATCAACTGAATAATCATCATTTGGCTCAGCTTCATTGGCCACCAAAACAGTTTTACCGTCTGGGCTAAAGGTCAGCATATCGGGTAAAGCACCAACATTGACCTTACTGATAAAACTCAAGTCCTTGGCGTTAAAAAAGACCACGATCCCAGTATCTGTTTTCTTCTCAGCTTGGACTGCGAGTGCAACAATGCCATTTTTTACCGCGACACTATTTACTTCCGAATTAGCCAAATAAGTGCGTGCGGATAGCACAGCAATATGGACTGGTTTTTCAGGTTTTGACGCATCTAGCACATCAACCAAACCCTTCTGTGCATTGACCACAAAGAGACGTTTGCTTGCAGCATCATAGGCTGGAATTTCTGCCGCGCTTTTGGCAAAAATGTTGGTTTCATAACGCCCCAACAAGCTCAGCTTAATCGTTTCTGGTGTCGGCTCTACGACTTCAGGTGTTGGCGTTGAGTTGTCATTATCATCATTACACGCCACTAATCCCACCGACAGCAATGCCGCTAATACAACTGAAATCTTAGATTTCATGATCAAATTCCATACAATTTATGTTGTATGGCTAATTTAGTATTGGGTAGTGCAAGTTCGATGACATTTTCATGTCAGTTTCATGACCACTCTTTGACAATTTTAGTCTGTATTTCAAGCACAGTTGCATTACACTAAAACTGACTTTTTATCCGTCACGGCCCATGACAACAACAACCCATCAAGCTGTACAGCCCGAATTTCGATTGTTGGTGCTCTTGGTCTCCATTGGCTTTTTTATGCAGGCCTTGGACACCACCATCGTCAATACCGCGATTCCCGCCATGGCAGTGCAACTCAATGAAAATCCACTGCAAATGCATGGCGTCATTGTCGCGTATGTGCTGTCTGTTGCAGCCTGTATCCCTTTAAGTGGTTGGCTGGCAGATCGTTTCGGAATTCGGAATATCTATCTCAGTTCCATGGTGATTTTTAGCTTGGCGTCACTGGGATGTGGCTTATCTCAAAACCTAGAGCAACTGTTGTTTTTCCGCGTGATTCAAGGTATCGGTGGCGCACTCCTGATGCCTGTAGGCCGTTTGGCTTTATTAAAGCTGATTCCACGCTCCCAATTCCTGTCCGCCATGAGTTTGATGAGTCTTGCTGGACTCGTCGGGCCGCTCATGGGACCGACCTTAGGCGGCTGGTTGGTTGAGGTGACGACCTGGCACTGGATCTTTTTAATTAATATTCCGATGGGAATTTTGGGAATGATCATGACCTTCAAAGTCATGCCAAACCAGAAAGAACCTACAGTCAAAGCCTTCGATTTAAGTGGTTTTATCTTATTGATGGTGGCGATGGTTGGCTTGTCCTTAGGCATTGAAAATATTGCAGCTTCACAATATTCACGCTGGGTCAGCCTAGGTTTATTAATCACAGGGTTGGTCGCCGCAGTAGCTTATGCCTACCATGCACATAGTCATCAAAATGCCTTGTTTCATGGCCGCTTATTCCGCTACAAAATTTTCTCGATTGGGGTATTGGGGAATTTCTTTGCCCGTTTAGGCAGTAATGCAATCCCCTTTATCTTGCCATTGATGTTACAAGTTGCTTTTGGTTTTGAACCCTTTATTACAGGGTTAATGATGATTCCCATGGTCTTGGGTTCATTATTTTCTAAACCCATTATTCGTCCGTTAATTCAAAGCGTTGGCTATCGTCGTTTTCTACTGACCAATACCGTTTTGGTGGGTTTGTGCATCGCTAGTTTTTCGCTGATGACGGCCGAGACACCGCTGTGGCTGAAAGTCTTGCACTTGTTTATCTTCGGAACACTCAATTCCTTGCAATTTGTGGGTATGAATACCCTGACGCTGAAAGATTTACCACAACAAGACGCCAGCAGTGGCAATAGCTTTTTATCCATGATTATGATGCTCTCCATGAGTATCGGGGTTGCTTTGGCAGGTACACTGATTAATCTGTTTGGTCAGCATTTCTCAACTGCTTCGATCAGTACCGCCTTCCATGCCACCTTGATTACACTTGGCTGTATTAACATCATTACCGCATTGGTATTTTGGCAGATTCCAAAAGAGACCACGGATTAAATTTAAAATTTTGAGCTCAACGAAAATAATAAGGAAAAATGACATGATCGTTCCCCAACATTGGGCCGAGGCTAAAATAAAAACCAAGATTGCAGGACGTCAATACACCATCAAACGTTTTGGCTGGTCAGATCAAAGTCTAGAAGCTGCGCAAACACATGCTGAACAACGTGTTGCCGAAGCGATTGAAAGGATTAAGGCAGGCGAAAACATTCGCAGAATTGACCATAAAGTCCCTTATAATGGCGCTGAAGGTGTACCTATACGCGAGCAAATTATTGCTCAGCAAGAGGATGTGGTGATCACTCGAAACGCTTATGGCGCATTATGTTTAAACACGCCAGATGTATTATTTGCAGATCTCGATTTTGAATACTCGCCGCCATTTAAACTGCATCTTGTCGCATTTTTATTGTTGTTACTCATCTCCGTCGTTAGTGCAATTTATACGGCGTCATGGATTGTCCTCGGCGTTGGATGCATACTGTCCTTCATATTGACAGGTCTGATGACAAAGATCCTGTTTGATCTGCACAGCAAGTTAGGGGGAACACCTGAGCAACGTGCCTTGGCATCCATTCAGAATTTTTCTAAACAGCATCCCACATGGCATTTACGCGTTTATCTCACCCCAAAAGGCTATCGGGTTTTGGTGATGCACCAAACATTTGATCCTCATAGTGATGAGACTCAATCTTTGTTTAATGCCATCAAAGCCGATCCAAATTATGTGCGAATGTGTAAAAACCAGAATTGTTTTCGCGCCCGAATCAGCCCGAAACCTTGGCGAATTGGTGTCAATCGGTTACGTCTAGGGGTTTGGCCAGTCAGTGAGGAACGTTTAGCCATACGAGAAAACTGGGTTTTGGGTTATCAGAAACGCGCTGAGAATTATGCGTCATGCAAATTTGTGGCACAATTGGGTAGTCAGACCATTCATGCCAAAGCGAAAAGAGTACAATCTATCCATGATCAATACTGTAAATCTGACACTCGCTTAGACATCGCGTAATACGAATGATATGGTAAAAAAATCTGCGAAACTTCTCCACGCTAAATATTACCCGACCTACACCAGTATCGGCTTAGCCGTCATGCTGGGTATGGTCAGCTACTTTGGTTTGTTTTACCAGCAAAAAGCCGCTGCCCAAGATTATTCCATTCGCGGCTTTGACGTTTCACATCATCAAGGTGAGATTAACTGGAAGAAAATCTCCCCCATGCATTATCAATTTGTGTATCTCAAAGCCACAGAAGGCGGTGACTTCAAAGATCGGAACTTTCAGCAGAATTGGTTGAAGGCGCGTGAGCAAGGTCTGCATGTGGGTGCTTATCATTTCTATCGTTTGTGTCGTGATGGGGCCATACAAGCCGAAAATTTTATTGAGACCGTTCCGAAAAAAGCCGATGCCCTGCCGCCTGTGATTGATCTGGAATATGACAGTAACTGTATCAATACCTATACCAAAGAGCAGCTACTCAAAGAAATTCAGGTCATGCATGACCAACTGCAAAAACACTATGGCAAACAGCCTATTTTCTATATTTCTAAAAGCTTTTATCACATTGTCTTGATGGGGAGCTTTAGTCAGACCCCTGTTTGGGTTCGAGATTATGAGGGCAAACCTGAACTCAAAGATGGTCGACAATGGCTATTTTGGCAACATAGCAGCCAAGGCAAAATCGCGGGTATTCCTAAAGCGGTAGATTTAAATGTCTACGCCGAATCGCCAAAACAATGGCGAATTTTTTTGAAAGAGCAAGGCATTGACGATGCCAAATGAGCTACGCAAAATCATCCATATCGACATGGATGCCTTTTATGCCTCAGTTGAACTGAAAGATCGCCCTGATCTAAAAGATTTGCCTGTGGTGGTGTCGTCACACCATCCTCGGGCAGTGATTGCCGCAGCGTCCTACCCAGCCCGTGTCTTTGGACTCCGTTCCGCGATGTCGATGGGACAAGCCAAAAAACTATGTCCACAAGTGGTGGTGATAGAACCAAATTTTGAAAAATATCGTCAGGTCTCAGCCCAAATTCATCAGATTTTTCAGCAGTACACCCCTTTAATCGAGCCACTGTCTTTAGATGAAGCTTATCTCGATGTCACTGAAAATTTGAAAAATATTACCAGTGCCACTGAAGTCGCGGTGCAAATCCGCGCTGATATTTTTGCAGTAACAGGGCTCACTGCATCTGCAGGTGTCGCACCGAATAAGTTTTTGGCAAAAATTGCATCGGACTGGAACAAACCCAATGGCTTATTTGTCATTAAACCCAATCAGGTACTCCGCTTTATCCAAGATTTAGCGCTGAATAAAATTCCGGGGGTTGGAAAAGTCACTCAAGAACGACTCAATCAACTGAATCTGCATACCTTGGGTGATCTACAAAAAATCGAAGAAAATGTTCTCATCCATCATTTTGGTAAATACGGCAAACAACTTTATCAATATGCTCAGGGAATTGATCATCGTCCCGTAAAAGCAGAAAGAGAACGCCAACAAATCTCCAAAGAGATCACCTTTGATGATGATTACACGCTCGCCCAGTGCAGCCATGCTTGGCAGCCTTTGGCCGAGCAAGTGTGGCGAAGCTTAAACAAAAAACAGCTCAGCGCACGTGGTGTCAATGTAAAACTAAAACTCAAAAATTTTCAGGTGTTACAGCATAGCAAGAGCTTTAAGCAAGCCTTACAATCTCAACAGGATTTGGGACAAGTGGTTTTACAATTGCTCGATGAAATGCATATTGACCCAGATTTCCAATTTCGCCTGATTGGTGTTGGCGTTTATCAGTTACAACCGCTTCAAGAAGAATCTCAACTTTCTTTATGGTAATGCTGTTTTTTTAGACAAAAGCATACATCTTACCGAAATTTATGTTTGCTTTTTATGCAGTTTTCAGTACTCTAAGCAACGCAGTAACATTATCCATGTTGCTTGCTTTGCTAAAGAAATCCTCACTTTTAGCATCTGCTCCTGTGGTTGGCGTGACGATCAAATCCGAACATTACAGGGCACTTCAAGTGTCTTTTATCTACTTCCCTTCGCTGTAAAAATTCTGAATTTAATCCTTCTCTCCGCCAAGACTTCAGTTAAACTAACTGCATAAAATTAGAATATTGCGCATTACAACGGTCTTATGAAGCAAAAACAAATTCTCTGTGTTGAAGATGAAGTCGCAATCGTACTGCCACTGCGTTATGCGCTTGAGCGTGAAGGCTGGTCTGTCAGCTGGGCCAATACAGGCACTCAAGCACTGCAGTTCCTGACACAACAAACCTTTGATTTTATTATTCTTGATGTAGGACTACCTGACCTGAATGGCTTTGAAGTCTGTAAACAACTGCGCCAAAAATACCATACCCCATTGCTATTTTTAACTGCAAGAGATGACGAAATTGATCGGGTGGTCGGACTCGAAATTGGTGCAGATGATTATTGCAGCAAACCCTTCAGCGCACGTGAAATTGTGGCGAGAATTAAAGCCATTTGGCGCAGAATGGAAGCGTCAACTCAGCCGGTGATAGCAGTGCCGCGACGGCCTGAAACAGAAGTCATTTTGCAATCCACAACATGGTCATGTAACCCGCAGTCTTTGCAGATTCATTATCATCAACAAGCACTACAACTGACCCGCTATGAATACCGTTTGTTATTTTTACTGATTCAGCATCCTGAACAAGTATTTAGCCGTCAACAATTGATGGATCATATTTGGGAACATCCCGAACATAGTTTAGAGCGTACAGTCGATACTCATATCAAAAGTTTAAGACAGAAACTCAAACAGGTTACTCCACATGATGATCCGATTCGAACCCATCGTGGCTTTGGCTATAGTTTAGTGAAATTGAGCTAAGCCATGTCAATCTTCGCCCGTATTTGGTTTTTCTTTAGCTTGGTGGTGGTACTGAGTTTAGGCTTTATCGCCTATACCCTCACCCAGCAAGTGAAACCCAATGTACGACAAGTGGTTGAAGATACACTTGCTGAAAATGCCAATATCATTGCGCAATTAATTGCAGAAGATGTCTATCAGCACCAAGTCGATACCCCAGAATTCGATCAAAAAATTCAGGCGGCTTTATCACGCCAACTCAATGCCACGATTTGGCAGCACAGAAAAGAACAAATCAATCAGCAGCTATATATCACTGACCGAAACGGTATCGTCATTTATGATTCTGAAGGTGAGGCTGTGGGGCAAGACTATTCCAAATGGAATGATGTCTATTTGACGCTACGCGGCAAATACGGCGCACGTTCGACCGCTACCAATCCTTATGATCGTAACAGTAGCGTGATGCATATTGCTGCCCCGATAATTTATCAGCAACAATTACTCGGTGTGGTTAGTATCGGTAAGCCGAATCAATCGGTAAAACCTTATATCGAACGCGCCGAACAGCAATTGATTTACCAAGCTTTGTGGATTGCCGCGCTGAGCCTGTTACTTGCCAGTATGGTTGCATATTGGCTTAGGCATAGTATTGATAAAGTACGACGTTATGCGCAGGCATTGGCACCCGTGAATCAGGCCCCTTTCTTTTATTCTGCGAAAGAGCTTAATCAAGTGACCCAAGCCTTGAGCGAGATGCGAGAAAAACTGGAAGATCGTGGCTATGTCGAGCATTATGTCAATACACTTACGCATGAACTAAAAAGTCCACTCACCGCTATTCAGGCCAGTGCTGAGCTGTTGCAAGATGATTTACCACTTGCTGATCAGCAACAATTCGCGACGCATATTGTTCAACAAAGCCAGCGTTTGCAATCTCTGATTGAACGTATGTTGCTGTTAACACGACTCGAAAAAAATCAGCATACCCTTGAGTTTCAAACCCTCGATTTGAATACACTGATTCAGCAATGTATCCAGCAGCAACACAGCGCATTACAGCTCAAACACATTCAGCTCCACCTTGATCTTGCTCAGCAATGTACTGTATATGCAGACCCCTTTTGGCTCAAACAGGCAGTAAATAATTTACTCGACAATGCCAGAGATTTTTGTCCTTTCGATGGTCAGATCGCCATACAATTACAGCAAGATATTTCGCATCAAAACATCAGCTTGTTATTTTTTAATGAAGGCGATGCAATTCCTGAATACGCCTTAAACCGTGTATTTGAAACTTACTTTTCCTTACCGCGTCCGCACAATCAACAACGCAGTACAGGTATTGGCCTGAGTATCGTGCAGCAAATTATTCAACAACATCAAGGGGAGATTAACATTCAGAATATTGAAGCAAATCGCCTCGATTTCTTGGCATTCCATCATTCAGGTGTATTGGTCACCCTTAGACTTCACACAAACTTCACTTAAGCTTCAAACTGAACTCATTCGAACTGCATAACACATAGAGATATTGGTCACATCCCAACGATCAGAGAACACCTCATGCGCCGCAATTTTATTAATCTCAAAATCGGAGCCATTTTGTTCCTGATTTTGATTTTTTATATCGGTTTATTTTTTATTTCAAGCTTGGTCTCTGAACGACAAAGCTATCAACAACAAGTCATTCATGACATTGCCAATGAACAAATTCGCCCACAACAAATCGTCGCGCCTTATTTAAAACTTCCCTATCAAATCCAAACTACGTGCACCGATGAACAAAAGAAAACCTATCAATGTTCTCAAACCCTTTTTGTCGCTTTAGGTGCAGAGACAACAGATTGGACAGCACAATTTAAGGTGTCGGACAGTACCTATAAACGAAATATTTATAAAGCAATCAGCTATCAAAATTCGATGTCAGGCAAAGGCTTCTTTAAAGCTGTCAATAATGAGGAAAAACGTGATTATTTGTGGGAACAGGCAGAGATCATTTTTCCGATTCAAGATGCGCGAGGGCTGAATGCCAAACCCGTATTCAATATTGACGGGAAAACCTATAAGTTCGACTTTTCTGAGCAAAGCCAAGGACAACGCGGTTTTGACATCATGCATATTAGCGCAAAACAATATCCTGAGCTGATTCAAAAGTTCCAGCAGGGTTTTAAATTTGGCTTGCAGTTTGACCTTGAAGGTCTCAGTGAGTTTAGCTTTATTCCAACCAGCTATGAAATGACCTATCAAGCCACAGGTAACTGGGGCGACGTTAAATATGATGGGCAAAGCCTACCCTTTAAAAAATCCAGCGGAAAACGCCAATTTCAGGCAGACTGGAAAAATATCGCACTGGGTAAACGTAATTTAGAAAATGTGTCACTGTGCGAAAATAGCCAATGTTTTTATCAAACCCTCAACCCACAAAATGTTCCAACAGAAGCGGCTTATGATACGAGTACGCCCTCAAATATTTCAGGTATTTCGACTCAATTCTTAGAAGCTGTAAATATCTATACCCAAACTGATCGCGCCATCAAATATGGTGTGATGGTAATTATTATTACCTTTGGTTGCTTTTTCCTGTTTGAGGTTTTAAAACAACTCAAAATTCATCCCGTTCAATATGCACTGGTTGCCATGGCGCAAGGTGTATTCTTCGTTCTATTGCTTTCAATCAGTGAATACTATGCCTTTTCTCTGGCTTATCTGGTGGCGGCAGGTGCCTGTGTCGGTCTCATCACTTGGTATTTATACTTTGTTGTGAAGGGCATGAAAGCTGCTCTCTTCTTCGGGATTTTATTGGGGGTACTCTACGGCATGATGTATCTGTTATTGCAATCCAGCGGCAAAACTTTCCTATTTGGTTCCATCCTCTCCTTCATTCTAATTGGCTGTGTCATGTTCATCACCCGACATGTCAATTGGTATCAATCCGAACAACAAAGTGTCTAAAAGGTGTTGGGCGAAAGCTTATTTTCGCCCCTTTTATAAAATCGACGAGGAATAAAAAATGTATCAGACCAGCTATTCCGCATTGAGCCAGATTAAACAACTTTGCCCAGTTCATAGTTCAATTGCTACATGCTTAAACCAATTACGACAAGCCAAAATTCAATTTCTTAATCTGGGCAATATTATTATTTGCCCACAGCTTCGCTGCATCTTATTTTTTCAACAACGCAATTTAATGGAAATAGAAACTTTTTTAGCCTGATTTATAGAAAATTACACTGCGGCTGAATCGTATCAAGTACAATCCTAAACACAATTTTCGATTAGGTAGTTACTATGTCTGTGCAACGACTTCATGTTACTTCACGTTATTGCGAAGTCGCAATTTCAGGAAATCTTGTTCATTTAGCTGGTCAATTAGCAGATGATACGAGCGTCGATGTGAGTGCACAGACCCAACAGACACTAGACAATATTGATCGCTTACTTGCAGAAGCAGGCACAGATAAAACTCATATTTTATCTGTGCTGATCTTCTTAAAAGATATTGAAACAGATTATGCAGCTATGAATGCAGTATGGGATGCGTGGATTGCTGAGGGGCATCCCCCAGCACGTACCTGTGTCGAATCTAAACTTTACGCACCCGATGTGTTAGTTGAAATGACGGTAACAGCAGTTCTTCCTTAATAAGATTTAACTGCAAATTCATTATATTTCATCATTCGATCCGCTTTCGCAATTGGCATTGATGTTGTGGTGGAAGCAGTTGAGACTTTCGCGGATTCAAACAGATCAGGAACCAAATCCTCTCTAAGCTCTTGCTCTGTTGGAATACTGCTATAACGCAATACTCGATAACCAGCCAACTCAAGCAAACTATCTTGATAGTGCTTTTGATGCAGACGGTTCACATAAGATTCGTCTGCAATTTCAATAATCGCAAGCACTTGATGCTGTTGGTCTAAAACCACAAAATCAGCAACCAACCCCTGATATTTACGGCGTGTGTGTGCAAATTTTGTGGTCAGTAACGCATCAAAAGAAACATGTGCCAACATGGTATGACGAGGTAGAACAGCCTGCAAACGCATGAGTGTAATTTGTTCTGCGATATTCAAAATACCACGGCGTTTTAATGGACTATCCTGACGCCTGTTTTGTTGTAGGCGGCGAAGCACAAGTGCTGTGATCAACAGCAACCCAACTGTTGTTATAAAATAATACATTTCTAACTAATCCCTTTAGATTTTTTATAATCATTTTGGCTTTATGCCAATTTTTTTAATCAAGAACATCGATAGCAAAGTCATTTTGCAGTGCAAACTTAAGTTTTTTAATCGTGTTTTCCTAGACGACCAAAGTCGTAATAGCCCTCTGCACTTTATTTATAATCATTCGTCATCCAAGATTCAAGTCGTTATTGTCAGTTTATGTTTCTATGGACGATAGTTTTGCGATCAAATTGTGATCACATGATAATTTAGGCATAAAAAAGAGGGTATGAACTCTCTCATACCCTCTTAAATACTCAATTAACGATGCGATTTAGTTTTAGGCTTCGGTTTTCCTGAAAATGGTCTTTTCTCACCCGTTTCACGTGGCGGTAAACCATTATGTTGGGTCAATATCTGTCCTTTTTGCGGACGCTGTTGACCTGACTGTGACCGAGACTGGCCTTGACCACGTTTTGCCGAATCTCCTGCGACAGAGGAGTTCTTTTTACGTGCTGATTTATATTCACCCTCAGCAGTGCCTTGTGGCTGATAAGTTGGAATCAAATGCTGCTTTGAATTTCCGATTAAATCTACACGCCCCATCTCTTTCAAGGCTTCACGCAATAAAGGCCAGTTGTTTGGATCATGATAGCGTAAGAATGCCTTATGCAGACGACGACGCTTTTCACCTTTCACGATATCAACATTTTCCGTATAACGCGCCACTTTAGACAACGGATTTTTGCCTGAGTAATACATTGTGGTCGCAGTTGCCATTGGCGATGGATAGAAGGTCTGTACCTGATCGGCACGGAAACCATTTTTCTTCAACCAAATCGCCAGATTCATCATGTCATAATCGGTGGTACCCGGATGCGCAGCAATGAAGTATGGAATTAGATACTGTTCCTTACCTGCTTCCTTACTGAAACGCTCAAACATTTGCTTAAAGCGATCATAAGTCCCGATGCCTGGTTTCATCATCTTCGATAATGGGCCATTTTCGGTATGCTCAGGCGCAATTTTCAGATAACCCCCGACATGGTGCTGAACCAGTTCTTTGACATATTCAGGGTTTAATACCGCAAGGTCATAACGTAGACCAGAACCAATCAAAATTTTCTTCACGCCCTTGATTTCACGGGCTTTACGATAAAGCTGAACCAAAGGTGCATGGTCAGTATGTAGGTTTTGACATACCCCAGGGTAAACACAAGACGGTTTACGGCAATTCTTTTCAATTTCAGGGTCTTGGCAATGCAAACGGTACATGTTTGCCGTTGGCCCACCTAAGTCTGAAATAATGCCTGTAAAGTTTGGTGCGGTATCACGAATCTTTTCAATTTCACGTAAAATTGAATCTTCCGAACGGTTTTGAATGATTCGCCCTTCGTGTTCTGTAATCGAACAGAAGGTACAACCACCAAAACAACCACGCATAATATTGACAGAGAACTTGATCATATCAAATGCAGGGAAACGCGCATTGCCATAAGCAGGATGCGGTAAACGTGCATAAGGTAAATCAAAAACGTAGTCCATTTCCTCAGTGGTTAAAGGAATTGGTGGTGGATTGATCCAGACATCACGCTCACCATGACGTTGTACCAATGCACGCGCATTACCCGGATTGGTTTCGAGATGCAAAATACGGTTGGCATGTGCATATAGAACCTGATCATTGGCTACTTCTTCATAAGAAGGCAAACGGATCACGGCCAGTTCACGTGGTGGTAATTTATGTTTAATTGCTTTTGATGGTGCAGGTTTAAGCTGTACGATCTGCGTATCTGGATCTAAATTATCGCCTTCACGCACAATCGGATTGGCAACGAATTCTTTCTGGAAATTCTGGTATTGTGCCAGTGAATTGCCTTTTTCTTTTTCAACTTCACAGCCATCAATATCTTCAGTCATCACATAAGGGTTGATGATCTGATCAACACGCCCGATGGTATCGACATCGTTACTGGCGATTTCAACGAATTTTGCTTTCGATTTCTTATTATGCTTATTGATAATAAATGCAGTACCACGAACATCGGTAATCTCGTGAACTTTCTCGCCTTTGGCCAAACGATGCATCACGTCAATAATGGCACGTTCACCATTACCATACATCAATAAATCAGCCTTTGAATCCATCAAAATTGAACGGCGTACTTTGTCAGACCAATAATCATAATGTGCGATACGACGTAAGCTGCCTTCAATCCCACCGAGCAATACAGGAACATCAGGGAAAGCCTCACGACAACGCTGACAGTAAACGGTTGCTGCACGATCTGGACGCTTGTTTGCTTCATTATTAGGTGAATACGCATCATCAGAACGGATTTTACGATCTGCCGTATAACGGTTAATCATCGAATCCATATTACCTGCGGTTACACCCCATGCGATGGTTGGTTTACCTAAAACGCGGAAGCTCTCTGCATTGGTCCAATCTGGCTGTGCAATGATTCCGACACGGAAGCCTTGTGCTTCAAGCACACGCCCAATCACACCTGAGACAAAAGAAGGATGGTCAATATAGGCATCACCACAGACCAAAATAAAGTCACACGCATCCCAGCCGAGCTGATCCATTTCTTCTCGTGACATCGGCAAAAATGGTGCGGGTTCAAAACACGACGCCCAATATTTGTCGTAATCAAACAGCGCTTTTGGCGCGGTCTGCATAGTGTAGGCAGTAGACATGGCTTGCGAATCTCGGCTAGCAGAGGGAGGAGAGACATCTAAAGATGAAAGCCGATCATTTTAACATGAATTCCATTCATTTTTATAGATCAAAAAACAAACAAAGGCATTTCCCCAAAAAGTATTTGTAACTTATTGAGGAAATAGCGTCATAAGATGATGATAATTATTCTTTTTCGTTCAAGAAGCCTTCTTTAATTTCAGAAGGTAAATCTTGATGCCACCATATATAAATAGAAGCTTGAATTTCTTCATCTTCATCAGGATCATTAAAAGGTTCATCATCTTCACGGATAAGCTCATCGCCATTAAATTTGAACCAAAACTCCCATGGATCATCATCACCACAACCCCAAGCTTGCGCATGAATATCAGGCAATAATCCTTTTAAAAATAATAAAATATTTTCAATGTTTTCATCACCATTTGAGCCATGGGTAAAATCTAGTACAGCAAACCCATCAACATAGTGCAGTGTCTCTGGTGTAAGATCATGTTCAATCGAATCGATCAAATCAACCAGTTCTTGAGTAATCTCATCTGCTTGCGGATTAATTAGTAAAGCTGTCTGAATGAACTTTTCTTCATCTCCATGATGTGTTGTAAATAAAACTTCTAATTGTCCCATGATTGTTGAATCAGGATGTTTATAATAAACGCGACTATGTAATTCCATATTATTTTCCCCAATTTTAATATTAACTCTACACCCAAATAGGTGCTTATTTAAATTACTAAATCTTAAGAACTTTTATCAAGTTTATGCGACTTTATTTGTCGTTTTATTTTCATTCTTCATTAAGCGTATCGCGAGCACAAAACCGATCACTAAGACCACAGCGACACTCAAATTAATTCCACCCCACCCAAAACGCTCCCAAACCAGACCACCACTACTCCCCAGTAAACTTGATCCCATGTAATAACAAAATAGATAAAGTGAAGAGGCAACTGCTCGATATTGTACAGCTTGCACCGATACCCAACTGCTGGCCGTTGAGTGGGCGGCAAAAAATGAAAAGGTAAAAATTGTGAGGCCCAGTAAAATTGTCCAAAGCGATGGAATTAAAGTAATCAATAAGCCAAGCATCATCGTCAGCAACAGCACTGGCAACAGTTTATCGCGCCCATATTTAAAGCCCCATTGAGCGGCTTTAGGTGAGCTATAAATCCCTGCCAAATAGGCAATCGAAATCAGACCGATCCATGTTTGCGATAGATGAAACGGCGCTTCTAATAAGTGATAGCTGATGTAGTTGAACACCGTGACCAAGCAACCCATCAAAATAAACCCTTGAGCAAACAAGATGCGCAATTTAGGGTCTTGTAGATTTTGCTCAAAAGCAGCTTTAAAACGAGAGAATCGAAAGGGATAAGGTCTAAAATGCTGAGACTTTGGCAGCAATAAATAGAATAAGCAGGCGATAATAAAATTCAGCAATCCAATCGCATAAGTTGCTGCTTGCCAAGAAATAAAGTCAACTAAGACCCCAGCAATCAGGCGTCCTCCCATTCCCCCAATGGCTGTGCCAGAGATATACAGCCCCATGGCAAAACCGATATCCTTCTGAGTGATCTCCTCTCCGATATAAGTCATTGCCACAGCCGCAACGCCACTCACGGCTAAACCGATCAAAACACGGGTACTGAGGAAGACTTCCCAAATCGGAAAAGAAGCACTGATCAGCAGTAAGATCGACACCAGAAACAAGGCAAATACCATAATCGGTTTACGACCAAAACGATCAGAAATAAAGCCTGTGAACAATAAACCTATTGCCAGTGCAATGGTAGAAAATGATAAAGGAAAGCTGCTATGGGTTGGTGTGACATGAAAGAATTCTGCAAAAATCGGCATCATCGGCTGTACGCAGTACAAAGAGGAAAATGACGCAAAACCAGCAAAGAACAATGACCATAAAATCGCAGTAAACGATTTCGAACCATATTCAATATGGGTTGGACGTACAACTGACTCAGACATCGGAACTCCTTATGCCCAATCAGTATACGCCTTCGACCGAAATGAGGAATGATCATTTCGGCCATTTTTATCAAATGTTTAAAATAATGCTTTGGGTAAGCGAATTTGGATAATCTCGTTATCATCGGCAAGTTTAGCATTCCGACCCGATGAACCAGGGAAATTATTGTCATTCAGCACGGTGAGCGTAGTGCCATTTTCAATAATTACATCTTCAATGGTTTCAAATGGGAAGGAAAATACATTGCCCGTTCCAATATCCCCATCTCTTACTGTGCCATACAACCCATTTGGATTGGCAATTTTGATTAAATCGACCAAGTCTTCGCGTGCCACCACTTGCTTCGGCTCATTGAACTTAATTCGAATCAGCTTCTTATGTCCTCCAAGATTATTTTGGCTGACGTCCCGTTCAATGATAATGCCCTCTTTATCATTAAAGAGTTGAAAATCGCCAATATTGGTGGCTTTACTATCAAGTACAAACCAATAATAGAGCCCTGTATAGGCTTTTTTCTGAAGATCAAACTGGGAAATTAACAGTCTTCCCGTCGCATCATTGACGAGTGGCTTTTCCAGTAACGGATATAAATACTTGCCATCAGGTGAAATCGCCATCCCTTCGAAGCCACTACTACGCCCAACCAAAGGCTCAACATAATTAATACTGGCTTTGTTTAACTGATTTTGTGGCGAACGTAATTCTTGAGTTGGATTAAATGGGTTCGGTAAAGCAATCGGTGCCTCAAGTAACACCCCTTCTGCGGAAAAATGCAGTAAGAATGGGCCAAATTCATCGCCAATCCAATACGTACCATCTGGTGCACGTTGCATCGATTCAGGATCAAAATCTGCTCCAGTCAATAAACGTTCTGCAGTATTACCGTTCACAATCTCAAAAGGAACCCGTTTATTTGGATCGCGTAATTGAATGAAACTTTGTACGGATACTTGTCCTGTACCTTTACTTTTGGTTTTAAAATCGGCTTTGATTTTATAAATGCGTAATAAGAAATCCGCTGAGTTATCCTGTGTGCCAAAACCATTATCAGCCATCGCCATATAACTGCCATCCTCATTTTTTAAAGCAGCAGAAAAACCTTGTACAGGTTGTCCTTTAAATGGCGGATAAATGCCATTGGCGCCACTGACGGCTTTACCCGAGTCAGGCCCTGCCGCATATGTTGCGACAGGTAATTTAGCAAAAGAAACTAAGGTGGGTTCTGTCACTTTTTCTGTCGATGGGATTTGATCTTGATTATTGTCATCATTACAGGCAGTTAAACCTAAAGCGGTACAGCAGAAAAGCGCCAATACAGTTTTGTTGTTCATCGTTTTATACATTTGGTAAAAATTTATGCAAATTTAAACAAGTTTTGATGACGCTTTTACTGCAATAAAGTGAAATCTTTATGGCGGAAAGATGACAACAGAACAGATGGATTCCAGCCATGAATCAACGAATTTTCATTTCACACTGCACTGCTAAAGTTTAGTCGGTGAATATTCTCCAGCAATTGCAGCCTTTAAAAAATTCTGAAAAGTTGGACACTGCATATGGTTTTCTTCAGGACACACTGCCGCATGTCTCAGTCCTTCGCTAATAAAGTGTAAGCGTCGTGTCATGTGTTCCAGTTGTTCTGCCTTGGCATTCAGCATCTTGCGATCCAGTTCAAGTCGACCATCTTGCCCAAACATATGCGCAATTTCATCTAAAGAAAAGCCAGCTGCACGCCCCAAGGCAATCAATGCCAATTGATCTAATACCTGCCTGGCATACTGTCGACGTAAGCCATGCCGACCTATTGATTTGATTAAGCCTTTTTCTTCGTAAAAGCGTAAGGTTGAGGTGCTCACATTGGCCCGTTTAGCCACTTCTCCAATATCCATAAATATCCCTTGACTTCAAGTTGACTTGAACTTGCACACTATCTTTATCGCGTTTTATGCAAAAAAGATCAAGGTGAAAAAATGAATACTGCTGAACTGTTATTTCAAATCCTGTGTTTAGGTGTTGGCGCCACGCTAATACTGGATATGTGGCTATTACTGTTAAAAAGACTCAAGCTTCCAAGCTTAAATTTTGCCTTACTGGGTCGTTGGATCGGTTGGATGTTTCGGGGCAAGTTCATCCATACATCGATTGCGCAAAGTCCTGCCATTCACAGGGAATATGCCTTGGGGTGGATAGCACATTACAGTGTCGGCATTCTCTTTGCATTCAGCTTTGTCCTGATTGTAGGAGATGTATGGTTACGACAACCCCAATTTTTTCCTGCCTTCAATTTTGGACTGATTACCATACTGATTCCATTTCTCATCATGCAGCCAGCCATGGGTGCAGGCTTTGCCTCAGCCAAAACATCAAAACCGTTGATGAACTGCCTTCGAAGCTTGATCAATCACAGTCTATTTGGCTGTGGTTTATATCTTACTGCTCAATTACTGCAACGCTTTCAATGAGGATAAACCATGAAATCTATTGCCATTATTTATCATAGCCATCAAGGGCATACCCAATTTATCGCACAGCAAATTCAGGTTAGTGCAGCACAGATCAAAGATATAAAAATCGATTTATTTACAGCAGAACAGCTGATCTCTCAGCCAGAATTATTGATTCAATATGATGGTTTAATCTGGGGTACACCGACCTATTTAGGTGGGGTTTCAGGCACTTTAAAGCAATTGATGGATGCTACGGGCCCACTTTGGAAAAAACAAGAATTTAAAGGAAAATTAGCCGCAGGGTTTACCGTTTCCTCACTGCCCGCAGGCGATAAGCAATCTACACTCATTTCACTTTTCACCTTTTGTATGCAACACGGTATGATATGGATCGGCAATCCTATTTTACCCGAGCAACATCAAGGTGTTCCCTATACGCAAGCAGCCAATCGTCTCGGGTCATGGTCTGGCCTTATGGCACAAGCTCAACATTCCAGTACGGCAGATGCTTTTGATTTTGGCGATATCAAAACTGCTCAGTTGTTTGGACAAAATTTTGCATTCAACTTAAGTGCATATCAAGGAGTGATGATCACGTGAAAGCAGCAAGTCTTTTATTTCCATTGATTTTATCCGGCATGATGTCTTTTTTAATCTCGGGCATCACCACATTAAAAGCAGTGGGGCTTATCGATAATTTCTTCTCCATGTGGATGTCTGCATGGGCCGTGGCGTGGATGTTTGCCTTTCCTAGCGTATTGGTCTGCGCGCCAATTGCACAAAGGTTGGCAGGCTGGATTCTAAAGAAACGCTAATTTGCACTTTGTAAGTAAAAGCCTACAGTGACTGTGGTCGTTGGCCAATATCCCTGATGTGATAGATTCACTAATATATCAATCATAGAGAGATAGGATATCTCATTCAGAATAATAAGAAGCACAGGATGTGGTTGTTGACAGGAGTTGGCAGCAATAAACCAAATATGAGAAAGCCTCGACAGGATGTCGGGGCTTTTTATTTATCTTAATATCTAAAATTAAACGATTTACCCCTATAGATTACATTGACTCCCATCGGCTTGCTCCCTACCATCCGCATGTTTTATAGATGACGGTCAAATTTTTCTACGATGATAATTTACAAAAAATTTTCTTTTTCTCGCTTTCACATTGCTTTTGCTAAATTGAGTCTCATTTTTTTAAGTACTTACTTCACTGTCGCGTGTACGACAACCAAGGCGCCTACGGTAAATCACTCCCAAAAATTGTCTTCTGGCATTCAAAACGCTTTTTCAGTATCTCCAACCACAGCCAATCGGGTTGCTCCAATCATTCTACAAACAGCTGAGCGTCACAATATTTCACCACATTTATTGGCTGCGCTGATTCGTCAAGAATCTAGCTATAGAACTCGTGCACGGTCTTCAGCAGATGCTGTGGGTTTAACCCAAGTACGCCCAAAATTTTGGCAGCAGTTCTGCCCTGGTGATTTATATGATGAACACGTCAATATCAATTGTGGTGCCTACATTTTAGCGAACTATTATCAATCGACAGGCGATTGGTCAAAAGCCCTCGGCTATTACAATGTTGGCCCTACAGGTTATCGAAGAAGTCCCTATATGCGTCAGCAAGCTGAACGCTATGCTAGCTCAGTCAAACGCCATGAACAAAATTTAAAAGAAGCCCTTTAAAACCAAAAACAACTGCGGTGATTACCGAATATACCTAATGAGCTAGATTCACTATAAATCATAGAAAGACAGGATGTGGTCATTCACAGGAATAGACGGCAAGAAACAAAATATAAGAAAGCTTCGACAGAATATCGGGGCTTTTTTTATGAACAATCCAAACCCGATCATTACGGTAAAATAACTGCTATTGACTCCCCTAAACCGAGTGCATACCATCCTTATACTTTTGTTTGATATCGGGTTCTGGTTTTGCACATCACATCGACTTCTTCTGATCAAGATACGGCTTTTAAACCGTTTGCCTCAATTATTTTAAAGATCAGCCTCGTTGTGCTTGCCATCAGTCTATCTGGGTGTAGCAGTTTAAGCGGATCCTTTGCCAATCGCTCGAATCAACTTTCATCAGGCTTACAAAATGCCTATTCCGTTTCGCCTAACACAGCAAATCGCTTATCTCCAATGATCATTCAAAGTGCTGAGCGTTATGATGTTTCTCCAACTTTACTTGCAGCTCTGATCCGCCAAGAATCGAATTACAACAGTTCAGCACGCTCACCAACAGGTGCGATCGGTTTAACCCAAATTATTTCCAGCCATTGGCGTCAGTCTTGCCCAGGCAATCTCTATGATGAGAACGTCAATATTAACTGTGGCGCACATGTACTCTCGACCTATTACAGATCAGCAGGTAGCTGGTCTAAAGCCGTAGCCTATTACAATGTAGGGCCAACCGGCTACGAACGTAGCTTCTGGACACGCCATAAAGCCAAGAAATATGCACGCTCAGTTAAACACCATGAAAAAAACTTAAAAAAAGCGCTTTAAAAATAGGTAAATAATAAAAAACCATGCTGTTCAGGCATGGTTTTTTATTTGGAAACTAAAATCAAGCTTCGTCAAACAAACCTTCAAATAAGACCGAAGATAAATAACGCTCACCGCTATCAGGTAAAATCACCACAATGGTTTTTCCTGAATTTTCAGGACGTTCAGCAATTTGAGCTGCTGCTGCCAATGCTGCACCACTCGAGATACCGACCAAGATTCCTTCTTGAGTTGCACATTTTCTTGCCCATTCAATTGCATCGGTACTGTTCACAGGCAGTACTTCATCCACCAGATCCAAGTCCAAGTTTTTAGGGATAAAGTTTGCGCCAATGCCCTGAATTTTATGTGGTGCAGGTGTGATGCTCTCGCCACGTTTGGTTTGAGTAATAATTGGTGATTCAGCAGGTTCAACCGCAACTGAATACAATGGTTTATTCTGAACCTGTTCAAAATAACGTGAAATCCCAGTAATGGTACCGCCCGTACCTACACCAGCAACTAAGATATCCACTTGACCATGGGTTGCCTGCCAAATTTCAGGGCCTGTGGTGTCGGTATGAATTTGTGGATTGGCTGGATTCTCAAATTGCTGCGGCAAGAAATATTGTTCAGGATTCTCAGTGGCTAAACGAACAGCCTCATCAACTGCACCTTTCATTCCTTTGGCAGGATCAGTGAGTACCAGATTTGCGCCTAAAGCTTTCAGTACTTTTCTCCGCTCTAGACTCATACTTGCAGGCATGGTCAAGGTAATTGGATAACCTTTTGCTGCTGCAACGAATGCCAAAGCAATGCCTGTATTGCCACTGGTTGGCTCAACAATATGCATGCCTGTTTTCAGTACACCACGTTTTTCCGCATCTGCAATCAACGCTGCGCCAATACGACATTTCACTGAAAATGCAGGGTTACGACTTTCTACTTTTGCTAAGACCGTTGCACCAGTTTTGATGAGGCGGTTGATGCGAACTAAAGGCGTGTTACCAATCGCTTCTGCATTATTTGAATAAACTGCGATACCTAGATTAGCAGGCGTTGGAAATTGCTGATCAGTTGACATGTTATTTCCTTATTAGATTTGGAATGATTCTCAATCATTATAGGCTTGTAAGCCAAGGAGGAAAGTAGAAAACGTTAAGATTTATGAAAAGTTATAAGTTACCGAGATGAAATACCAATTATTCTCATCTTTATATGGTTTTTAAACTGAAATAATTTTATTAAATATTAATATTTTATACAGTTATTACTACCAAAGCTCACCCTCTCGCCAATCCGTGCAAATAGCATCATCAACTGTATTATGTGATAGTAATTCTTTCAGTTTAACACTCAATGAATACAACAGAATTTCATGCATATCTGTCAGATAAGTAGAGGTATTTTGTTTGATATATAAACTCCCCAACCAAGAAGTCCAACCTAGTTTTTTATAAAATGCATCATCTTCGGGCTGTAATGCAGCAAGTTCATAACCTAAAGTAGTTAAAGCATCAATTAAATATCTTAATAATTGTGATGCAAGCCCCTTCCCTCGCAATCTATAATCCGTGGTCACATATTCAACATACGCGGTTTTTACACTCGTATTGTCATTAATAATGAATATTCGATCAGTCCATAGAGCGTGCGATACAATTTTTTCATCCAATATACCGACTAAATGAGAAGCTGTTTGCATGAAGGCATATTGACTCCAAGGATCTTCATCAAAGGCTGTAAAGCATAGCTCAGCAATCTGTTGTCGCTGTAGTTTATCCAGTTTTTGAGCGGGGATAATTTTAAACTGCATGAACTGATGCTCGATTCAAATTGCTTATATCTTAAGGAAGGATTGGAAGAATATGAAGTATTTTTAGCCAAACTGGCTTCAAATGAGTTCATACAAAAAATTCCGCGCATAAAAAACCCCCCTCCGCTAACGCGGAGGGGGTGTTTAAATTTAAAAGCTGGCGATGACTTACTCTCACATGGCAAGTGCCACACTACCATCAGCGCTAA
>NZ_KB850001.1 GCF_000369405.1 Acinetobacter sp. ANC 3929 | reverse complement strand
CACCTCGTCGGTGACTAGTAAACTGTGATAAATCACAGAACTTAATAAGCTTTTAACTTACTAAATTCTATAATCTATTTTAGCTCGTACTCTTTAAAGTACGTGGTGGAGACTAGGAGAGTCGAACTCCTGACCTCCTGCGTGCAAAGCAGGCGCTCTACCAACTAAGCTAAGTCCCCAGCTTATCATTTAATGAACGACATATCTTTCAGATTTGGTGGGTCTGACAAGACTTGAACTTGTGACCCCACGCTTATCAAGCGTGTGCTCTAACCAACTGAGCTACAGACCCTCAGATACATCTTCGAAGAACAACTTGTTGTGGATTCTTACCGATCGTCAATCTTTCGTTAAGGAGGTGATCCAGCCGCAGGTTCCCCTACGGCTACCTTGTTACGACTTCACCCCAGTCATCGGCCACACCGTGGTAAGCGTCCTCCTTGCGGTTAGACTACCTACTTCTGGTGCAACAAACTCCCATGGTGTGACGGGCGGTGTGTACAAGGCCCGGGAACGTATTCACCGCGGCATTCTGATCCGCGATTACTAGCGATTCCGACTTCATGGAGTCGAGTTGCAGACTCCAATCCGGACTACGATCGGCTTTTTGAGATTAGCATCCTATCGCTAGGTAGCAACCCTTTGTACCGACCATTGTAGCACGTGTGTAGCCCTGGCCGTAAGGGCCATGATGACTTGACGTCGTCCCCGCCTTCCTCCAGTTTGTCACTGGCAGTATCCTTAAAGTTCCCGACATTACTCGCTGGCAAATAAGGAAAAGGGTTGCGCTCGTTGCGGGACTTAACCCAACATCTCACGACACGAGCTGACGACAGCCATGCAGCACCTGTATCTAGATTCCCGAAGGCACCAATCCATCTCTGGAAAGTTTCTAGTATGTCAAGGCCAGGTAAGGTTCTTCGCGTTGCATCGAATTAAACCACATGCTCCACCGCTTGTGCGGGCCCCCGTCAATTCATTTGAGTTTTAGTCTTGCGACCGTACTCCCCAGGCGGTCTACTTATCGCGTTAGCTGCGCCACTAAAGCCTCAAAGGCCCCAACGGCTAGTAGACATCGTTTACGGCATGGACTACCAGGGTATCTAATCCTGTTTGCTCCCCATGCTTTCGTACCTCAGCGTCAGTATTAGGCCAGATGGCTGCCTTCGCCATCGGTATTCCTCCAGATCTCTACGCATTTCACCGCTACACCTGGAATTCTACCATCCTCTCCCATACTCTAGCTGACCAGTATCGAATGCAATTCCTAAGTTAAGCTCAGGGATTTCACATCCGACTTAATCAGCCGCCTACGCACGCTTTACGCCCAGTAAATCCGATTAACGCTCGCACCCTCTGTATTACCGCGGCTGCTGGCACAGAGTTAGCCGGTGCTTATTCTGCGAGTAACGTCCACTATCCTAGAGTATTAATCTAGGTAGCCTCCTCCTCGCTTAAAGTGCTTTACAACCAAAAGGCCTTCTTCACACACGCGGCATGGCTGGATCAGGCTTCCGCCCATTGTCCAATATTCCCCACTGCTGCCTCCCGTAGGAGTCTGGGCCGTGTCTCAGTCCCAGTGTGGCGGATCATCCTCTCAGACCCGCTACAGATCGTCGCCTTGGTAGGCCTTTACCCCACCAACTAGCTAATCCGACTTAGGCTCATCATTTAGCGCAAGGTCCGAAGATCCCCTGCTTTCTCCCGTAGGACGTATGCGGTATTAGCATTCCTTTCGGAATGTTGTCCCCCACTAAATGGCAGATTCCTAAGCATTACTCACCCGTCCGCCGCTAAGTGATTGTGCAAGCACAATCACTCCGCTCGACTTGCATGTGTTAAGCCTGCCGCCAGCGTTCAATCTGAGCCATGATCAAACTCTTCAGTTTAAAATCATTAGTAGCTTATGGCTACAAATCTTGGCTCATCAATTTTCTGACTAAAAATTCGCTCAAATAAACTTCGAGAAATTCTTACCATTCAATCAATGAAATATTTTCGATTGATCAACCAGTAAAAATCCACACAAGTTGTTCTTCTATTCTCTTAATGATCTTCTCGATGATTCGTCATCATCAAGCTAGGTCGGCTATATTACTCTAAATTTCTTTAAAGTCAACAGGTAATTTAGATATTTTTAAAACTTATTCTCAAACCCAAAAATTTAACCCTTAAGCCAAATCCTTGTTTCTCAACAAGTTTTTATCTGCATCACCGCCGATGGATGTGCATTCTACAGTATTTCAGTCAGGGTGCAAGCACTTTTAGAAAATTAAAAAATCGGTTGTTTTATTTTTAAACTTTACCTTATCTAATCTACTGATTTATATAATTTAAAATTTATTAATTATCTTAAAAGTGAATTTAAATAAAGTAAGACACTGTAATTTAAGCCTTTTATGTTGAATTTGTTTTAATTATCATCGAAAAAGCAGCTTTATTTTTATATTTACCCCTTATTTTGAGCCAATCATTCGGCTAAAACATCTTTGCTATCTCCTTATCATGCTTAAAATTCAATCATGCAAAATAAAAACAACGGCTTTGATCAAATCAAAGCCGTTGTTTTTATTGTTTGAGTACACTCCTCCAGTTAAGGTGTTGTACCTCGAACAATATTTAAGAAGTAAAGATGACGTTCATATTGATCAATAATATCTTGGATTAAATCTTCTTGGGTCCAATCCATCACATCATAGTTTTGACCACCTTCACGTAAGAATACTTCTGCTTGGAAATAATTCGACTCATCTTCATCTGCACGACCCAACATAAAGCTTGGCGGAACCGTCGCGTGCGAAATCACTTTATAGGTAAAGTTAATCTCATGATGATGATCCACATGCAGTTGTAAGCCATGTTCAATCTCACGGATATCTACTTCCAGATGACGGCGTTTAAACTCACGCTGAATACTTTCAAATGCTTTACGTACCTCAGTATTAATATACTGCTGCACTTCATCCTCAGTATGCGGATAATGCATGATCAACCCTAAACGTTGTTGCCAACTCCGTGGATTATGAATGGCTCTCGGTGTAATTCTTGCTTCCTGAATGGCATTCATCTTGGTTACATCAAGTTTCAAGGCTTTCAATAAGCCCCAACTCATCAACAACATTACCAAGGTAAAAGGCAGAGCACTCATAATGATTGAGGCTTGCAAAGCAGCTAAACCACCCACCAAGAGTAGAATAATCGCCAAAGCGGCCATCAATACTGTCCAGAAAAGTCTTTGCCATGTCGGTGAGTTTTCGGATTTCGCAGTCAGATAATCTGTGACCAATGCGCCTGAATCTGCCGATGTGACAAAGAACAACATCACCAATACGGTCGCAAGTAAACTCATCACACCTGAAAACGGTAAATGGTTCAGAAATTCAAATAAGGCAACCGATGAATCGCTTTGTACAGCTTGAATCAGGGTGACATTATGTTCTTGCATAATGCTGAACAGCGCAGCATTTCCTAAAAAGCCCATCCAGATAATGGTAAAACCTGTTGGGATCAGTAATACACCAACAATAAATTCACGGATGGTCCGTCCTCGTGAAACGCGCGCAATGAACATCCCCACAAATGGTGACCATGAAATCCACCATGCCCAATAGAGAATGGTCCAACCACCGATCCAACCATTTGGTTGATAGGCATATAAGTTAAATGTCATGCTAAACAGGTTAGAAATGTAAGAACCTGTGTTTTGAATGGTCGTTTGCAGTAAATAGATACTCGGACCTGCAATAAACACAAATGCCAATAACACCAAAGCCAAGATCAGATTCAGTTCAGAAAGACGCTTAACGCCCTTATCTAGTCCCAAGAATACAGATAAAGATGCCAAAGTACTGACAAAGATGATCAAAATAACTTGGACATTGCTACTTTGCTCGATACCAAAAAGATAGTGTAAACCAGAGTTGATCTGGGTTACCCCGAAACCAAGTGAAGTTGCAACACCAAAAACGGTACCAATGGTGGCAAAAGTATCAATACTATCGCCCCATGGACCATAAATTTTCTTGCCAATAATAGGATATAAAGCAGAACGGGTTTTTAAAGGTAGATTATGACGATAGGCAAAGTAAGCCAAGGATAGACCAACGAGCGCGTAAATAGCCCAGGCATGTAGGCCCCAGTGGAAAAAGGTAATACGTAAAGCTTGCTGTGCCGACTCTACACTTTCAGGCGCACCACTCGGTGGACTGATATAATGCATGACGGGTTCAGCCACACCAAAGAACATCAACCCGATCCCCATCCCAGCTGTAAACAGCATGGCAAACCATGAGCCATTACTGTATTCAGGCTGGCTATGATCAGGGCCTAATTTTATTTTTCCACTGTCGGAGCAGGCAATGTAAATCAGTATGATCAGGAAGACGGCGACTGATAAAACATAAAACCAGCTAAATGAATCAGTAATCCATTGTTTTAACTGTTGTGTAAGAAGTTCAAATGAACTGGGTGCGATAATAACGATTGCGAGAAAAATCGCAATGATAATCACCGTGCTTAAAAACACGTTTGGATTCACATTCGCAAAATGCGAAGATGGCTTGGAAGGCATAATTCCCTCACGTTATTCTAATGATCATGGATAGGCCATAACGGCCAAAGAAGACATTCACAATGTGAATAAAAGCGAGCTTAAAGCATGTAAAACTCGATACTAATTATAAAAAATGTGAAAAATAAAGCAGTTGTAATGCTGTAACAGAATGAGAAGATAGCTCGCACCCTGCTATAATTTTTTAAAAGCCGATCCTCAATTTAGAATCGGACATTCTTTACAAATGCCCAATCACACCTTGTTCAGCTAACTCAGCCAAGACCTCTGTGGAACAATACTTTGCCAAAACCGTTTGGGTATGTTCCCCCAACCGTGGTGGAGCGAGACGATATTCCACAGGTGTTGCAGACAATTTCAACGGTGAGGCAATCATTTTAAATTGGCGATATTGTGGATGTGGAATAGACACCACCATTTCCCGCGCTTGTACTTGCGGTTCTTGCAAAGTCTCATCCACATTATTGATCATACCTACAGGTACTTTGACCGCATGAATCCGCTCTACCCAATAGTGTGCAGATTGCGTGAGAAAATGCTGATCCATTAAACTGGTCAATTCCCCACGATGCGCAATCCGATCCTGATTCAACTTAAACTTGGCATGCGCTGCCCATTTAGCTTGACCGATGGCCTGACACAAGGCTTTAAACTGGGCATCATTGCCGCAGGCGATAATAAAATCTTTATCTTTTGCCTTAAAGGTTTGATAAGGCACAATATTAGCGTGCGCATTTCCCCAACGCTTCGGTGCCTGACCTGTGATCAGATAGTTCATGCCATGGTTGGCTAAGCCTGCGACCTGTACATCGAGCAATGACAAATCAATATGCTGCCCTTTTCCAGTCGTCTGCCGAGACCAAAGTGCAGCTTGAATCGCCACGGTGGCATATAAACCTGTTTGTAAATCGGCAACGGCTACCCCGACTTTTTGTGGACCGCCACCTGGTAGATCATCTTTTTCACCTGTAATACTCATCAACCCTGCCATGCCTTGAATGACAAAATCATAGCCTGGCTCAGATGCACGAGGTCCTGTTTGTCCAAATCCCGTAATAGAGCAATAAACCAGTCGCGGATTAATTTCATTTAAGCTGGCATAATCCAGTCCGTATTTACCCAGTGAACCGACTTTATAATTTTCAATCAGGACATCACTGTCCTTGACCATTTCCCTGAGCAAGGCTTGGCCTTGTTTTGACGCAATATCAATCGCGACCGAGTATTTATTCCGATTGGCGGATTGATAATAGCCTGCCTCACGTGTGGACTCTCCAGCATCATCTTTCATCCAAGGTGGACCCCACATACGGGTATCATCACCTATTTGAGGTCGTTCAATTTTAATCACCTCAGCGCCTAAGTCGGCCAAGATCTGGCTACACCAAGGTCCTGCCAACACCCGACTGAGATCCAGTACACGTAAACCAGTTAATGCACCCATCCTATTCCCTCCTTCCTTATAATTTTTGTAGATCGTATTGGCGACCCCGTATACTCAGCCTTGGTCAATATTTTTTAGGCATGAATGTGTCTCCAGATGCGCTCGAAAGCGTATCTTTAGATTCAACAAGTGATAGAACTTTAATTAGAAAATGCAGCGATGCCTGTTTGTGCACGACCAAGAATCAAGGCATGCACATCATGGGTACCTTCATAGGTGTTCACCACTTCCAGATTGACCAGATGACGTGCCACGCCAAATTCATCACTGATGCCATTGCCGCCCATCATGTCACGCGCCAGTCGTGCAATCTCTAGGGCTTTACCACAGTTATTGCGTTTGATCAGCGACGTGCCTTCGACTGAAGCAATGCCTGCATCTTTCATTTGCCCAAAACGTAAAGCGACTTGTAGACCCAGAGCAATTTCAGTTTGCATATCCGCCAGCTTTTTCTGGATGAGCTGATTGGCTGCCAACGGGCGACCGAACTGTTTACGATCCATGGTGTATTGATGTGCAGTATGCCAACAGAATTCCGCAGCACCCATTGCACCCCATGCGATACCATAACGAGCACTGTTCAGACAGGTAAAAGGTCCTTTCAGACCGCGTACCTCAGGAAATGCATTTTCTTCTGGAACAAAGACCTGATCCATCACGATTTCACCCGTAATCGATGCACGGAGTCCGACCTTGCCATGAATGGCAGGTGCAGACAGCCCTTCCCAGCCTTTTTCCAAAATAAATCCGCGGATCTCCCCGATATTGCCTGCTTCAGAAACTTCTTTGGCCCAAACCACAAAGACATCTGCGATTGGACTGTTGGTAATCCACATTTTACTGCCACTGAGACGATAACCACCTGCAACTTTTTTGGCACGACACAGCATGCTGCCTGGATCAGAACCGTGGTCAGGCTCAGTCAATCCAAAACAGCCAATGTACTCGCCTGACGCCAATTTAGGCAGGTATTTCTGTTTTTGCGCCTCTGTACCAAATTCATCAATAGGTACCATCACCAACGAACTTTGCACACTGGCCATAGAGCGATAGCCAGAATCTACGCGTTCAATCTCGCGTGCAATCAAACCATAACTGACATAGTTCAATCCTGCTCCACCGTATTGCTCTGAGATGGTTGGGCCTAATAGACCTAGCTCACCCATTTCCCGAAAAATATGTGGATCTGTTTTTTCATGACGAAACTGCTCCAATACGCGTGGCATGAGTTTGTCTTGACAATAGGCCTGAGCGCTCTCCCGAATCATACGTTCTTCTGGACTAAGTTGCTGTTCGAGTAAAAATGGATCTTGCCAATTAAAAGAGACACGCTTTCCTTGATTTGCCATGACTTTTATCTTCCTTTTAAGCAATTTGAATATCAGTGATGCAGTTGATGCTAGGCCAGATTAAAGCTTCAGGCAAACGATGTTTTTTCATACAGCCATGCGTTTTATGCATAGCTCAATTGAAACGGTCTCCATTATTCTGTTAAAAATACAGCAGAGAAGAATGTATAACGCTTAAATTATCTGGACCTCATGGTTCTTTTTTTGCACGTAACACAAGGACGCTGTTATGCGACGTATGATTCCTTCACTCCAATCATTGATTTGCTTTGAAGCCGCTGCCAAACATAAGACCTATACCCATGCAGCACAGGAACTCAGCATGACCCAAAGTGCGGTTTCCAGACAGATTCAACAACTGGAAGAGTTTCTCAATCTGTCCTTGTTTCATCGGGTACGACATGGTGTAGAACTGACCATTGCGGGGGAACAATATCTCAAAAATATCAAGACGCATTTGCTCGGACTGGAACACAGTACGCTCGACCTGATGTCACATCAAGGTTTAGGTGGCACGCTCAAACTCGGGGTGGTGCCAACCTTTGCAACGCGCTGGCTGCTGCCACGTTTACATCGTTTTAATGAAATCTATCCTGAAATTACCATCCATCTTGAGACCAGCACCAAACCCTTTTTATTCAGTGAACAAATTTTTGATGCTGCCATCTATGCAGGTACACCCGCTCAAGTTGAAAACTGGCCCGGAACCACTGCACATTTTTTGATGCAAGAAGAAGTGGTCGCGGTTTGCTCGCCGACGCTAATTAAAAAGTTCTTCCCCGATCTGATTCAAAATGAATCACCAGCGGCGCTGGATCTGACTGCCGCACAACTCTCCCAACTGCCCTTATTACAACAGACCACTCGCCCTGCAATCTGGAAAGAATGGTTCGACAGTCTGGGCTATAACGCCCCCTATGCCATGGAAGGTCAACGGCATGAACTATTTTCCATGCTGGCCGTCGCTGCAACACATCATCTTGGTGTGGCCCTGATTCCACAAATGCTGATTGAAAAAGAACTGAATCGAGGAGAATTGATCATCGTGTCATCACATAAACTCAGCGGTTCGCGTTGCTATTATTTTGTCTATGCTGAACAACCGCATAACCCGATTATGCTGAAATTCATCGAATGGCTGGAACAGGAAACTGCGACCCGTTCAATACCTATATTGGATTACTGATTTTTAGGCAAATGGGCAATATATTGCAATGCAATCAAGCGGGACACCACCACGGCGAGATACATCACTCCACCAAACATTTGTAGCATCGCGAGAACTCTGGCCGCAGGGCTAATGGGGATCAAATCGGACAGACCTGTTGCAGACTGTAGACTGAAACTCAAAAATAATAAATCAAGCCAATGCTGTAAGGCTTGGGGATGATTGGGGTTTTGAAAACTATCGGGCAATATCAACTGACAGATACTATATAAAAAGGCAAAACCCCAAGCGATAAGGGTAAATACCGCCCCTGCAGCAAACAATTCATCTTTGGTTAGATAGCGATCTGCAAACATATAACGGAGCAAACCATAGGCCGCATAAAAATAGGCCAAAGCTTCAAAACTATGTGCAATGATTTGAATGGTCTGGTTGCTATATCCAATAAAAATTAAGATCGAAAATAAGAACGCACCACTGACAAAGACCAATCCCCAAAAGGTAAACACAGGTGTTTGTCGGATCACCTTGGCAATAATCAATAAAGCCAATACCCCCAATGACCACGTCAAAGCACGAAATTCACTATCTCCGTAGGTGAGCATTGCTAAAATCAACAAAGCCAACTGTACCAATAACAACCATGCCGATGGCAGTAAACGAAAGCCGCTCCAAAATTGTTTTAAACTTTGCATGTTGCTGTCCTGAATCTTATTATGCTTTTCATGGTGTTGAGTGCATCATACTGCATCTAAAAAAGAAACAATCATTTTAGACAGTTCTTGTTGTAGCCGTTGTTCTGCGATCAGAAACGTATTTTTACTGGCATAACGCATCATGGTAAATAAAGTACTGTTAATAATCACAAAAGACTTGTGCTTTAAGGTTTCAAAATCCCAGTGCGGATAATAGCGTCCAAATAAATACATGCCGATTTCCAAGAAATGCTGCTCCAGAACTTGTGCTGCTTCCGAATCACTATAGGCATGCCAGTTTTTTAAAATCTCGATGAAAAAGCCTTGATCAGACTTTAGCGATTCAAAGCCAAAGGCAATACTTAATGTGATGATGTCATGAATAGAGGTTTGTTGTTGTAGCATCACCAGTTGCTTTACGGCTTGTCCTAAATTTTCACTTTTACGCAGTAACAGTTCCGCAATGATTTGTTCTTTATTTTCAAAATACTGATAAATCGATCCAACACTCACCCCTGATTTTTCAGAGATTTTAGGTGTGGTCACCTGCAAAACTCCATATTCAGAAATACATTTCTGCGCCCCTTCCAAAATACTTTCGACGATCATTTTGGCGCGTTGCTGCTGTGGTCGTTTTCTCATGCTCAGCCTCAATTAAAATGCGAATTGAATGCGAATAATTATTCATATTAAGCTTTGATTAAATAACAATCAGAGGCTTTATGCAATGCAAAGCATCGTTAAACCTAAACGCTTGGCGGCGTTTGAAGACATGATTCAATCCAATATCAAAACCAAGATTCTCAGCTATATGACCCGACAGGAAGTTCAGCCAAGTTATCAGGAATATCTTGCATTGAATACTGCCCTGCAAAGTGGTGATGAGCCCATGGATCAAGTGCTGCTTTGGGTGTTACAAAACCCTAAATTGCATCGTCAATATTTTGAAACGGCGTTATATGAAGGTTTAGACAAACTACCACATCAAATTCCTGAACTCGCTGCCTTCTTTCAATTCGTTGAACAAAAACCTGCGTGGTATGAGCAAACCAAAGTCGATGAGGCACTTAAATTTACTTATCGTTTAGGCATCAATAACGGCCTGATCCTGCGAGATTTATCGTTAATGGCGGGCTATATGTACCCTGGTTTTAATCAACCTTTAGTTCTGACAGGTGCATTAAAAAAACAGGCGGGAACACGTCTCGCTGAAACCACCAAATGGTGGGTCGACATCACTGAACAAGATGGTTTTGAACGTTTTAGCAAGGGTTTTACCTCCACGATTTTTGTACGTTTCATTCATGCCTTGGTCCGTCATCAACTGCAAAAATCAGAGAAATGGGATGCCGAGACTTGGGGCCTCCCCATCAACCAGTATGATCAGGCCATGACCAATATTGCCTTTAGTGGCGTAGTACTGATTGGCATTCGTGCTCTGGGGATTTTTCCTAGCAAGCAAGAGGTCGATAGCTTTTTACATTTCTGGAAATATGCAGGTTGGTTGATGGGTGTTGAGGAAAAATGGTTAGTCGATCATGAAGCAGATGGCTGGAAACTGATTTACTGGATGCAATTTGCCCATCCGCAATCGGATGCCAGCAGTATCTCGCTCGGCTCCAGCCTTTCCAAAGAACCATTCGAACGAAAGTACCGTTATCTACGTTCTTTCCAACAAAAACTGGCTTATAAACAGCATTTAGAAATTACCCAGTTCTTTATTGGTCGCAAGAAAATGCAGAAGTTAGGTTTAGCTCCGCAATCGGCATCATGGTTTGCTTATTATTTAATTGGTCGAAATTTAGCGCTGTATACCAGTGCCAGACATATTCCAAAATTAAACAGTTTCCTTGAACAAAATGGACGTCATTTGCAACGGATCGGGTTATCGCTGTATCGCAATCAGTCAAAGCAACTGGCCAGTATGCATCAATAAGTTATAAAAAAAGCCCTCAATCAATGAGGGCTTTTTACAATCTATTTTAATTAGTGATCTGACGCGCCAGACGCACCAATACCTGTCATTGAACGAACAAACTGAGCATCAAACGCTTTACGCTCTTTCTCTGCACGTGCTGACTTATCTGTTACAGAGAAGAACCAGCAGCAAAGGAATGATAATGGCATTGCAAATAATGCTGGACCATTGAATGGGTTTGGCGCAGTTTCAGAAATCGCCAACGTATCGACCCAAACCGCTTTAGACAGAATAATCAAGCTCACCGCACCGACTAAACCAACCACACCACCAATCACAGCACCACGAGTGGTTAAACCTTTCCAGAACATAGATAACACTAACACTGGGAAGTTTGCACAACATGCCACCGAGAATGCCAAGCCAACCATGAAGGCAACGTTTTGCTTCTCGAACAAAATACCCAAGATCATGGCGAAGATCGCTAAACCTAAAGTTGCAATTTTTGACATCTTCAACTCAGACTCAGGCGTGGTTTTACCTTTTCTGAACACATTGGCATATAAGTCATGTGAGATTGCCGATGCACCTGAAAGGGTCAAACCAGCCACTACCGCAAGGATGGTTGCAAATGCAACTGCCGAGATAAAGCCCATGAACAAGTCACCGCCAACAGCATCACTTAAGTGAACCGCAGCCATGTTGTTACCACCGACTAACTCTAATTTACCTGTGACCGCTGCTTTCGCCACATCAAGGAATTGAGGGTTGTTTGCAACAAACAGAATCGCACCGAAACCGATAATAAACGTTAATAAATAGAAGTACCCGATAAAACCTGTCGCAACCACGACTGATTTACGTGCTTCTTTCGCATCTTTTACAGTAAAGAAACGCATTAAGATATGAGGTAAACCTGCTGTACCAAACATCAAGGCAAGACCAAGTGATAACGCATCAATTGGATTGGCCGCGAGTTTACCTGGCCCCATGATTTTTGATGCTTCTTCCCAACTCATGCTGTGCGCTTGGCTATACACACCAATGGCTTGGTTAAACATATTGGTAAAGCTAAAGCCAACTGCTTTCATCACCATAAAGGCCATAAAAGTAGCACCACTCAGTAGCATCACCGCTTTGATGATTTGTACCCAAGTCGTTGCCAACATACCACCGAAGATCACATAAGCCATCATCAATAGGCCGACAATCACCACGGCAATGTTGTAGTTCAAACCGAATAACAGTTTGATCAACTGACCTGCACCAACCATCTGTGCGATCAAGTAGAAAGCGACCACGACCAGTGAGCTGAATGCTGCCAAGGTACGCACAGGTTTTTCTTCCAAACGGAATGACACCACGTCTGAAAGATTATATTTTCCTAAGTTACGTAAACGTTCTGCAACAAGGAAAAGTACGATTGGCCAACCGACCATGAAACCCAGTGAATAGAGCAGACCATCGAAGCCCGAACTAAATACTAATGCGGAAATACCCAAAAAAGATGCAGCTGACATATAATCACCCGCAATCGCTAAACCATTTTGGAAACCACTAATCCCGCCACCTGCGGTATAAAAATCTTGCGCAGATTGAGTTTGCTTTGCCGCCCATTTAGTAATGAATAAAGTAAAACCGACAAAGATCGTGAACATAATGATCGCATGCCAGTTGGTTGCTTGCTGCTCTGCTGCACCTAAGTCTGGTCCAGCAAATGCGACACTCGAACAACAGAAACTTAGAAGCGCGAACAGTATCGCTTTGAATGATGTCCCTTTCATCTCAGTGCATCCCTTTTTCATGTGCAATGGCCTCAACTTCTTTGAGGGCTGCTTCATTCAGTTGGTCAAGTTTAGTATTGGCAATATAGGAATACACACCACACAAGATAAATGACAATACGATAATGCCTAAACCAAGAGGAATTCCCCACGTGGTTACACCGCCGCTGAATGAACTTGCTAAAAACTCTTTGTTATAACCAACCAAAAGCATAAAACCAACGTAGATAAACAGCATGATTGCTGTTAATGTCCAACTTAATGTGCGCTTTTTGCTGACCATCTCTTGAAACTTTGGATTTCGTAGAATTCGATCTACCTGTGAATCATCCATAATTGACTCCTTATTTTTGTGTCCAACCGTGGACCCCTTTTTTCACATGGGATTTTTCATTATCCAAAGTAACAAGATTATGCTTGACTCGTAACTTAGACTTTGGTCTCTAAATGACAATCTCTACTCATTGCTATACCTGTGCTTCGGGTATGATAAAAAATGGAAGTTGATCACGTGAGCAATATGAACAGTTGGCTTATTCTTGGGGTACTAGCCCTGTACATTGTGCTGTTATTCGGCTGTGCTTTTTTTGGCGAAAAGCATGCCAGCCGTTTAAGTACACGCGGTCGTATGCTACTGTTTAGTTTGACTTTAGGTGTGTATTGCTCATCATGGACCTTTTACGGTGCAACAGGTGCTGCGGTACGTCAGGGGGTTATTTTTCTACCGATTTATCTCGGTCCCTTGCTGTTCATCTGGTTTGGTTATGACATCTGGAAGCGCTTAGGTCGGATTCGCCAACATCATGCCATTTCTTCAATTGCCGATTTTGTCGCAGCGCGTTATGGCAAAAGTGGTAGCTTGGCAGCACTGGTGACCATTCTTGCCGTGATTGCGATCGTGCCATATCTAGCGTTGCAACTGCGTGCCATTGCCCTCAGTGCATCCGTCATTCTTGAGCAGAACGCCCATATCCATACCACCACCAATAGTGTGTTAGTGCTGACTGCGGTGCTGGCAATTTTGGCGATGATTTTTGGTACCCGTCATATTGCTCATACCGAACAACACGGCGGTTTAATGTTGGCCGTCGCCTTTGAATCCTTTGTTAAACTATTTGCTTTACTCTGTGTCGCTGCTTTTTTCTTATTACAATCACCTGACAATATCAAACAAGTCAGCAGCGACGTTAACCAGCATTTCCATGACCTGCAACAGTTCGGTGTGCCTGAAACCTTTTGGGTACAAACGTTGCTCGCCGGCTTGGCCATGATTTGCTTGCCGCGTCAATTTCATGTGGCGGTGGTGGAATTACGGGATGAAAAGCATATTCGTGGCGCACGACGCTGGTTCGCGGCCTATCTCATTCTCACCGTGATTGCAATCATTCCGATTGCCAGCTGGGCACTCCATTCTTTACCCGAATCGCTAGGGACACCAGACATTGCGGTATTGGCCTTACCGATGAGCTATCAACAGGATTGGTTGGCTTTATTGGCCTTTTTGGGAGGCTTTTCAGCTTCGACTGGCATGCTTTTGGTTGCCTCAGTGGCATTGTCAATTATGCTCAGTAATGACCTGATCATGCCCGCATTATGGCGCTTTAAAATCATTTCTCGGCATGACCAGCATTTACCTCGCGTGCTCAAATTGACACGTCGCATTAGTATCGTCAGTGTGATGCTACTGGGCTTCTTATTCTTCCATTTTTTTAATGATATCAATCAACTGTCTGTATTTGGCTTATTGGCTTTCAGTGCTGTCGCACAATTCTCTCCAGCCTTGATCGGTGGGCTATACTGGCGTGGTGCAAGTCGTCAAGGGGTCTATGTGGGCTTACTGATGGGTTTTGCGATGTGGAGTTATACACTTCTATTTCCAACAGTATTACGTAGCTTGCCTGATCATTATCAAGAATTTGCACAACATCTATTACTGTTTGGACCCTTTGATATTAATGGCCTACGTCCAGAAGCTTTGCTTGGATTTGAATCATTTGCCCCACTTACCCATGGTGTATTGTGGTCACTGGGTCTCAACGTAGTGCTCTATATCTGGGTGTCTCGTTTGTATCGTCCAAGTGTGGCAGAGCAAATTCAAGCGGAGAGCTTTTTCTATTATGAAAGTAAGCCACTGCCATCGGCTCAATCCAATACCGATCTAACTGATCTACACTTGAATGCCGCACGCCTGAAAGTCGGTGACTTATTGGCATTGGCTAAACGTGTGACAGGCGATAAGCCAACCATGCAAGCCTTCCAACAGTTTTGTGAACAAAACCATGTGGTGTTAAATGAAAATCATGTTGCCAATGGTATGTGGTGGCGTTTCACTGAACAGTATCTGGCAGGTATTATTGGTGCCGCTTCTGCCCGCACATTGCTGACCACCGCCATGATTAACAATGGTCTGGCACTCGGACAAGTCGCCAATATTCTCGACCAAGCCTCACAATGGCAGCGTTTTAACCAGAATCTACTCATGACCATGATCGACCATATGACCCAAGGCGTCAGTGTGGTGGATAAAAATATGTGTCTAGTAGCGTGGAATAACCAATATTTAAAACTATTTGATTATCCTAAAGATCTGGTCTACGTCGGCTGTCCGATCGCAGATCTGATTCGCTATAACGCTGAACGTGGCGAGTGTGGTCCCGGCCCTGTCGAAGAACATGTGCGTAAACGACTACACTGGATGAAAGTGGGGAGTGCACATGAATTCGAGCGGATTCGTAAAGATGGTCTGGTCATCCAGATGCGTGGTAATCCGATCGAAGGCGGTGGCTTTGTCACTACTTTCGCCGATATTACCGCCTTCCGTGAAAATGAAGCGGTGTTGGAAGAACGTGTCAGTGATCGAACTCAACAACTTGCCAATGCATTGACCGAGCAACAACTCGCGCTAGAACAAGCCGATAAAGCCAATCAATCGAAAAGCCGCTTCCTTGCTGCAGCCAGTCATGACTTATTACAGCCCATGCATGCTGCCCGTTTATTTAGTACTGCATTAGAGCAAAGTGTGCATTCAACGGAAGATCAACAAACCTTGCAACAATTGGATCGCGCACTCTACGGTGCAGAAAGTATGCTCTCTGCCCTACTCGATATTGCCCGTTTAGAAGGCGGTACCATTCAGCCCAAACGCCAAGCCTATTCACTGCATGATTTATTGAATGATCTGGAGTTACAGTTCAAATCGATTGCTGCTCAACGTAATATTCATCTGTCTGTTCACGATACTAAATTCTGGGTCGATACCGATCCGCAATGGATGCGACGTATTATCCAGAACTTTGTTAGCAATGCATTGCGCTATACGGCACAAGGGCGTGTGGTGGTCGGGGTATTACGTTCTGCACAACGCCCGAACCATATTCGTATCGGGGTATGGGATACTGGACCTGGCATTAATGAACAACAACGCGTTAAACTGTTTCAGGAGTTCGAACGTTGCGGGCATACCTCACCTTGGGGCGAACAAGGACTGGGTTTAGGCCTAGCGATTGTGCAACGTATGACCAGCCTGCTGAACTTTCCTGTGCATGTTTATTCTGAACTGGGCAAAGGCTCTTGCTTCATGATCGAAGTCCCGCTGGCGGAAGCACCTAAAGTTCAAATGACAACACCGCATATCCCCGCACTGCAACATACCGCCTATAAAGTGTTGTGTTTGGACAATGATGAAACCATTTTAGAAGGAATGCGGACCTTATTGAGTAAATGGGGTTATCAGATTTTTACAGCCACCGAGCCTGAACAAGCACTACAACTGATCGAACAAGAAGATATTCAAGTTTGGCTCATCGACCAGCACTTGAACCATGATCAACGTGGTCTAGACTTCATTGAACAACACCGACTGGCCCATATTCCAGTAGCACTGATTACCGCAGATTCCGATCCAGAGTTACCGCAATATCTAAAACAGCAAAATATTGTGTTGTTAAGAAAGCCGCTCAAACCTGCGGGCTTACGTGCTTGGCTATCTGGTTTAAAAATCATGCCAATGCAATAACTAGCAAAATATTTTGCAACATAGGCCAAAATGATCAAAACAATCCCATTTGTTCGATTATGAATTGACCAAAATGCTCAAATCATTATTGGCTATGGCAAAAACGTTCACTTACATTAGTGAACGTTTGTACACTTACTTACAATTTAACAAGCACTTGTTTTTATTGTTAAATTTCACCCTTAAAATTACATATACAACTTTAGTCGTATTCTACTTGTTTTCCTGATACCGCATAAATTGATCAAGTTAATAGAGACCTAGATCGACTCCTTTTAGGTTTCTCATCACAAATTGTCAAAAAGGACATTGATCATGAATAACAGTCATCCCTCAACTGACCATAGCTCACAACAGTTTTATCGCCAATACAGTGCTAATGCCCTCTTACCAGAACTAGACTGGCAAACCATCTTTGTGCACAGCAAACTGGATGAAACACATTTACGCGCACTGAATACACTTTACCAAGCTGCTGTTCCATTGGCACTCAATGTATTTGATCAACTGAATTTTGATGTGTTTGCGCCTGCCGCTTATCACCCACAAGGTCTGGGCTTATTTGAAAAACTGGCAGAGCAAGAAGAGACTTTTTTAAACGCACTCGAAACAGAATCATCCCATCTTGATCATGAAACACGTCATCAAATCTGGAGTATGCTGTTACGTGGCGGTGCGGTATTGGTCTTCAAAGCATGGCTGGCACATGCCAAAGGCGGTGAAAACCAATTAGACAAAACCCAGTTTGATGAACTATCAGATTTACTTTTTATCAAAACACGTCCTGAACAATTGGCACAACGCTTAAAAGTCGATGCCAATGCAGTACTCACCCATATTTTCCTGATGTATGAAAATGATGTGTTCCTAGATCACTTTAATAGCTTGGAAACCGCCGCTTTATTTGTCGATTTAGGCGTTTATGATGCGGCATTTTTGAGTCTACGTGATGATCGCGTGGCAGAATACTTAAAAGCCAAAGGTTATGTCACCCAAGAACAGATTGATGATTTGCAATGCGCTTTAAACCCATTGTATTGCGATAGCTTAATGCCAAAACAAGACTGCTTGGCTTAAACCCAAAATAAAACAAGGTGGATAGATCCACCTTGTTTTATTTATCGCTTAAAACTTCATGCTCATGCGCATCCAGTAGTTTCGTCCAATATTATTAAACTGCTCACTGGCACCATAACCAAACATCGAAGCCCCTGCTTTATTGAGATGCTCAGTATAGGTTTTATCCAAAACATTATCGACACCAACAGAAACATCAACGGCATCTGTTAATTTGTATGTGCCATTCAATGCTAGGGTATTAAATGCTTTACTTTGGTTCATATCATAGCCAACCACATTCCCTTCATTCAGGCTGACACGATTTTGTTTTGCGACCGTACGCCACAATAAACCCAAGCTATATTTTTCTTCGACATAACGGAGATTAATACGTCCTTCTAAGGGTGCAATCTGCGGTAAAGCACGACCATCTGAGGTATTTTTACCCCATGCATACATGGTTGAAACATCTGCTTGAAGATGATCTGTAAATTGATAACCAACGCCTGCTTCTGCACCAGCAATAGTTGCATCCACATTACGCGCCAAAGGATAGCGTTGATTTGATCCACCGTATTGCAACAAGATAAAGTCTTTAATTAAACCTGCATAAGCAGAAGCCCATGTATTCCATGCGCCATGTTCCGCTTGAAAACCTACATCTAACTGCGCAGTACGTTCGTTTTTCAGGTTATCTAAGTTATCAATCATACGATAAGTCGTTTTACCCATCATATCGGTTGAACCCACACCATGATCGGTTGATGTGCTATAGAGTTCCCAAAAATCTGGAGTACGTTCAACATAGCCCAAACCTGCATAGGTTTTTAACCCATGTTCAGGTAAGGTTTTTTCGATACGGATAAAACCGCTTGGGTTGGTATTACGACGACTTTTGCCATTTTCTAGACTATCAATTTTAACTTGATCCACACGCGCACCAGCGACCCATTTTTGATCCGCATCAGTGTTATAAGTCCATTCACTAAACGCACCATAAGACTGGAATTTGAGATCATTGCTAAATGGTGAGTTCATGCTTGGCATGGCATACATGATCATGTTGCCACCATGCTTGTTGTGCTGGGTATCAATCCCAGACACGACGCTGAACTTGTCCCAATCGGTAGTGACCGCTAAACGGGTGTTCAAAGTACGGCGAGCAACTTCCATTTCCATTTTATTCGGTACCGTCATGTCCATGCCATGCATCTTCATGGTTGTCATTGGTGGTGTACGCAAACGGAAATTATCCATGATGTGATTGTTATAGCTATAGTCAACTTGTGCTTCGACTTTCTTAATCACATCCGTCAGATTCTTCTGCTCAGCATGTAGGCCTAAGCTTTCACGTTTAAATTGTGAACCGTCCATACCACGACCGGCATAGGCAGCTTCACCATCACCTTTACCTGCACGGAGCTCCAACCAAGAATCATCTGTCGGCTTCCAGCCCAAAGCCAAATCAGCATTCCAGCGTTTCCAGTTCGAATGTACGGATTGATCATCACCGTCTTTATAATTATCCGCTTCCGAACGATTGGCATTTAAACGCGCATATTTCGTTTCATCACCAACGGCAGCTTCAACATTATGGTCAAGACGCCCATAAGAGCCCATCACCACACTTGCTTGTCCACGATACAGTTTTTCTTGCGTTAATTTTTCAGGTTCACGTTCAAAAATTACTGTTGCGGCTGAACCCGTATTGGCGTATTGAACTGTTTGCGGCCCTTTAATGACGGTGATTTTGTCAAAGCTTTCAGGTTGAATATATGAGGTTGGCGCATCCATTCGAGATGGACATGCCCCAAGGTTTTCACTGCCATCGACCAGCATTTTAATGCGTGAACCAAACATGCCACGGAAGGTGACATCACCATTGGTACCGCCATTTTTAATGGCATTAAAGCCCATAATACTTTGTAAGTAATCTGCCCCATCGGTTGCAGGGACTGGTTGGATCGGTTGTTTAGGATCAGCTTGCACCACCAAACCATTGCTCTCATTGGGTTGCTGTGCTGTCACAACAATTGGTGCAAGTGCAACATGCGCATGTGAGTTGTCTACTGGTACAACTGGATTTGCCCAAACCAGTGCCGTATTTGAGGCAGCAAGGATCGCAACCGTAAGCGGTTGTAATAAAAATTTAGGTTGAGCCATGATTGGTCTCTCTTAAAACATAAGTAAAACTAAGCTAGAGTTTTGAAAACCCTAATGAAATTGACGTTTTAATTTATGCAAAGAGTGGTGGGGCTCGCCCTTGAGGTAATAAGAACAGCCGCTGTAGTGCAAAATAAACATGCTTAAACGCTTGTTGATAAGCAACCAAACGGATTTGGATTCGGACTAACACCTCTTTCACACCCAATTCAGGGGGCAATACCAGATTGGCATAAACCGTACAGTACTGACATTGATGATTGAGATCGTGATGGTCATGTTGTGGCATCGAAACTTGGGTTTGTTCAAGTTGATGGCTATGATGCTGCGACCTGTGTGCGGAGTGACTATGCGCTGTTTCTGCTTGAGGCAAAAGTAACGCCTTAGTAATCGTTTCACATACAGGCGCGATTTGATATTGCTTCGGAAGTAGCGGCTGCAAGAAAACCGCAATCTGTAAACAGACCGCGGTTAACGCAAGTAGCAGGCCACAACGAAACAAAGAAAACATCTTTAAATGATTTTAAAGCTTAACGTTTGACTGCAACTTTTTCTTTTTCGCGTTGGCGAACCAATTTTTCCACTTTTTCACGGGCACGTTGGCGCTTTAATGGCGATAAATAATCAACAAAAAGCTTGCCATTTAAGTGATCCATTTCATGTTGGATACAAACAGCGAGAAGTTCGTCAGCTTCTAACACAAATGCTTGACCTTCAAGGTTAATTGCCTCGATTTTTACGCGTGACGGACGCTCAACTTTATCGTATATTTGAGGCACAGAGAGACAGCCTTCTTCATAAGGCTGAGTATCTTCGGTCAGTGGAGTGACTTTGGGGTTAATGAACACCATCGGTTGGTTTTTCTCTTCAGAGATGTCCATAACAATAAGCTGAATATGATGATCAACCTGAGTTGCCGCTAAACCTATACCCGGTGCCTCGTACATGGTTTCAAACATATCTGCTGCAAGCTGACGAATATCATCAGTGACTTCTTCGACTGGCTTGGCAATGGTACGAAGGCGGGAATCAGGAAAACTTAGAATAGGTAATAAGGCCATACTGTCGTCCTCACTTAAGCCATTGATCAGGAAACCAACTGAAGGGAATGCTTGATCAAAAAAAATTGTGTGTAAAGTCGTTATTATAGCGCAACTACACACATAATTTTTAGGAATTATGATAATGAAAAAGGTTTTAAACGGCATACACTCATTTCATGCCTTGGGGTTAAAAAAACAACTGATTGCCGCTGCGATTTGTGCGGGATTGGGTATGAGCGTGAATTTTGCTCATGCAGCAAGCCCGAATGTCAGCCCACCTTCGGTAAAAGTGGGGGCACCGCATGTCTATGTGGTGAAAAAAGGCGATACGCTTTGGGATATTTCAGGTAAGTTTTTAAATAAGCCTTGGCGCTGGCCAGAAATTTGGGCAAGCAATAAACATGTGAAAAATCCGCATTGGATTTATCCAGGGGATCGCTTACTACTGTGTAGTTTGAACGGTAAACCTTTAATCGGTAAAGATGAAGGTGATGGCTGTGACGGTATCATCCGCCGCTATACAGGCAATACTTCAAACTTACGTCCGCAAGTTCGTGTCGAAGCATTGAATAATAGTGTTCCAGTGATTCCATTGGCTCATATTCAACAATGGCTAGAACGTACTTCAGTTCTGCCAGCAGATGCGATTGCCAATACCCCTTATATTTTGGGTACAGCAGATAACCGCGTACTCGCAGGTAAAGGCCAAAGCGTTTATGTTCGCGGTAAAGGACTTGAAAATGGTCAACGTTACGGTGTATTCCGTGAAGGCGAACCTTATGTTGTCTTGGAAAATGGCAAAAAGCAGATTCTTGGCGTTGAACTAACCCAAGTCGCTTCAGGTGTTGCGATTCGTAACGAAAATGACATCACCACAGTGGAGCTGACAGATAGCTATAATGGCGAGGTTCGTCGTGGCGATCGCGTCATGGCGGAACAAGATGCCATGTTACCGACGTTGTTCTATCCAATTGATGCCAATCAAGTGAAAGATGGTGGCAAAATCATTCGCGTAATGGGATCAATTGGTACAGCAGCTAAAAATGGTGTCGTCACTGTGGATCGTGGTACCGTCGATGGTGTAGAAACGGGACAAGTGTTCAGCATTTACCAAGATGGCGAAGTTGTGCGAGATCCGAAGACCAAAGAGCAGGTAAAACTCCCTGGGCAATATTTGGGTAGTGTCATGATCTTTAAGAGTTTCGACCGAATCAGCTATGCCTATGTACTCGAGAGCGAGCTACCAATCAAGATTGGTTCAGATATTAAACCACCTCGTCTCGATGACTAAGTAATCACCTATGTTGAATCAACTATCGCCTCATCACTATCACACAGTGTTGGTGTGGTACTTGGTTCAACATTCGCTCTCAAGTTTTGCCAAAATTCAGCAACATTTTGGCAATTGTGAACAAGCGACGCTACCACAGCGTCTCTCTGAATGGTCTCAACTTGGCTTACATGCCAATCATTTAAAACGTTTAGCAGAATTCCAAATACCCCAAGGTCAACAACAATTTGAACAACAGATTCAGTTGATTTGCAAACATAGCGACTTTATCTTAACGCCTGATGATATTGGCTACCCGACTCAACTGCTACCTTATGTAGATCGTCCACCGGTTCTATTTGGACAAGGTCAGGCACAAGCATTATTACAACCTCAAATTGCCATGGTGGGCAGCCGTAAACCGAGTCCACATGGCCGACAGGTCGCCTATGACTTTGCTTATTATCTAAGTGAAAAAGGCTTTTATATTAGTAGCGGACTCGCACACGGGATTGATCAAGCCGCACATCAAGGTGGCTTGGCACATCAGCGTACGATTGCCGTTACGGGCACAGGTTTAGATACGGTTTATCCATCACAACATACCCAACTGGCACAACAAATTGTTCAATCTGGTGCGATTGTCACCGAGTTCCTACCTACCACGATGCCCTTACAGCAACATTTTCCAAGGCGTAACCGTATTGTCAGTGGCCTTAGTCTCGGTGTCTTAGTCGTAGAAGCAGCACTCAAAAGTGGTTCATTGATCACGGCCAATGAAGCGGCAACACAAGGTAAAATGGTGTTCGCAATTCCTGGACATATTTATAGTGAGCATCATCAAGGCTGTCATCAACTGATTCGAGAAGGTGCGATTCTGGTCGATCATCCCGAACAAGTCATCGAAGATCTTGCATTACCAACGCAATGGCAAACCCAGCAACAAACCACCGAACAAGCACCCGCCGCCCCTCCAAGCCTGCCCAATCATCTGATTGCACTTTATCAAGTTTTAGATTGGGTCGGACAAGACTTAGATCAGTTAATCCAACGCCACCCGATGCCGATTGCGGAGCTGACTGCACAATTGATGGAATTAGAATTACTCGGTTTATGCATGCAACAAGCAGGACGCTATTTACGTTGCCGCCCAATGCATTAAACTAGTCACACCCTCTCCTGTTTTCACATACATCCCATGATTACTTCCTCTATTTCTGAAGCAGCTCAACTTTTAAAACAAGGACAAGTTCTGGCTTATCCAACAGAAGCCGTTTGGGGATTGGGCTGTGATCCATTTAATGAGCAAGCATTTCAAGACATTTTAGAGCTAAAACATCGTCCCGTTGAAAAAGGGGTGATTTTATTGGCAGGGCATTTAGATCAAGTCGAACATTTACTACAAGGCTTAAACGCTGATCTACGTCAGCAAGTCATCGCCAGCTGGTCAAACCGTCTTCCAACAGAACGGGCCACCACTTGGTTACTCCCCGTTGATCAACATATCCCAACGTGGATTAAAGGCCAGCATCCTTTGGTTGCGGTTCGAGTGACCACGCATCCACTGTGTATGCAACTCTGCCAGCAATTTGGTGGCTTTATCGTCTCTACCAGTGCGAACCCTGCAGGTCTTACTCCAGCCCATAGTCTAGAAGATGCTCAGGGGTATTTTGACAATAAATTAAATTATCTCGAAGGCGATTTAGGATTGAGCCGAGAACCAAGTCGCATTTTGAATGCACTCACAGGTGAAGTTGTTCGCGCTTAATTAGGTGAATAGCAGACAAAAAAAAGCTCAGTTATATAGGGATAACTGAGCATAAAAAGGATGTGTATAATCACATCCAGAGGGTTCGTAAATTTGGTGAGCAACTTATTCATTCTAAAAATGAATCATCTTGCTGTGGTTGGTATTATGAGGGAATCGTCCCATTTATACAAATATATTATTTATCTAACAAAAAGTGTGAAAAGCGTACCAATTTTGTCACTTCCTTATTTCCAATAAAATTATATTGATATTTTTATTCAGCTTTTTTTTGATCATAAATTTAGTAAATCTTAAAAATATATTTGCAAATCATATAGAAAGCACAGTCATGAAAAAATATTTTTGGTGCGTTTGTTGTTATTTTAAACAAACACACCACCCATTTTCACATTTAAGAAGCAGATTCAGCCAATGGAACTGATACTTTAACCGTTTTTTTCTGCGCCATAATAATCCCCATCAAGATCATCAGACCGCCAATGGTATGGTAAATGGTCCAGTGTTCTGACAACCAAAAACTGGCAATAATCGCAGTGAATACAGGCATTAAGTTCATAAAAATACTGGTCCGGTTTGGGCCAATGGCCTGTACTGCCACCATCCATAATAACGGTGCGATCAACGAAGGGAACATGCCGGCATAAAGAACACTCGCTGCATTCTGTGCATTAATTCCATCTAGACCAAACCAGAGTAAGAATGGGACGTGATACAACAACGCAAAACCGATTTGTACATACAAGCTGCTCATTAGAGGAAGCTGCAATTGCCATTTCTTCAAAAACACGCCATAAAATGCATAGAAACCCACAGCCAATACCATGACTGCGTCGCCCCAATGCCCACCTTGATCAAGTAGGTTGGAGAGGTGACCTTGACTCATCACATAAATCAAGCCTGCAAAAGATAAGAGACTACCAAAAATAGCAAAACGATTTGGTGCGTCTTTTAAAATAAAATAAGAAATAAAGATGGTAAAAATTGGCACAAAGGCATTCACAATACCCATATTGGTCGCAGTGGTATAGTGCGCGGCGGTATAAGATAGACCTTGGTACAACACCATACCAAAAGCACTGAGCACTGCTAATTTAGGAATGAATGGACGAATTAAATCACGCTGCTGCCACACTTTCGGCAACATAAACGGCGTTAAAACAAGAAAGGCAACCAACCAGCGATAAAAACTAATACTGACAGGCGAAATATAGTCCGCCACATAACGTGTCACCGCAATATTCAACGACCAAATCAATACCGCAATCAAGGGCAATACGAAGGCCCATTTTTGGTACTTACTCAACTGACCCATCATTTTCTCACCATATCTCAGCAATGAGAGTATTGTGGAAGATGTCCAAAATAATTGAAATATCGTATTTCAGACATTTATATCGCAGTCACGACATCGTGGCTTAGAACAGCTCCCATGCGCGCATCGCGTGTTCAACCACCTTATGCAGTTGCTCAACCGTTGCCCCATCTCGTGCCTGGATGGTCAGACCCTGCACAACCGTTGCATAGAAGTCTGTCATTTCCTGTAAAGGCGCTGTTGCTGACAAATCACCGTTGGCAACTCCCTGCTCTAAACGTTCAAAGAGTTTTTGCTTGGTCTGCAAACGTTTTTCCAGAATATTGTGTTGTACCGCCTGGGCATTGTCCGAGCAGTTCATGGTCGCAACAACCAACATACAACCGGCTGGTTTATTGGGTTGAGCCAAACGTTTAACGTTGTCATATAAATAAAGCTCAAATGCAACTTTGGCGGTTTTGGCTTCTAAAAAAATAGGAACGATCGGACAAGCTTCATGTGCCAAATAATAATCAATGCATTTATAAAACAGCCCAGCTTTATCACCAAAGCTACTATATAAGCTCGGTGCAGTCAGCTCTAGTGCTTGTGTTAAATCACTGATCGATGTGGCTTCATAACCATGCTCCCAAAATAACAACATGGCTTTTTCTAAAGCCTGCTGCTCGTCAAAACACTTTGGACGGCCACGCTTTTTTTTCAAGCTGTCATCACACGGTGTTGGCAGAGGATCAGGTGCATTTGTCATAACAGTCACAGGTATTTTCATAACGATCACTATCAAATTAATTGACGCAGCAACTTTAATCAACTATTTTATTTTATATCGATCGTTATAAAAAATTATTCATTTCAATTTTATTGTTATCTAAATAACAATAAAGGAAATTTTTATGGAACAATCATCTCCGACTGACATCAGCTCTCTGGACTCAAACCTTTCACAAGGTAACTGGCTCGCATTACTCTCTGTTACCTTCAGCGCGTTTGCGTTGGTCACAGGTGAGTTTCTTGCCATTGGTGTGCTCAATGAAATCGCGCAAGACTTTCAAATTTCAGTTGGAACGGCAGGTCTAACGGTCTCTTTAACCGCAATTGTTGGTATGTTTGCCGCCGTATTGATCCCAATTTCGGCTAAAACACTGGATCGGCGTTCACTTTTATTAATATTAACCCTGTTGATGATTGTTGCGAATCTCCTCACGGCATTTGCGCCAAATTTTATTCTACTTTTGGTCGGGCGTATCATCTTGGGTGTTGCTGTTGGAGGATTTTGGGCAACTGCCGTCGCCTTAAGTGGTCGACTCGCCCCCCCACATTTACCCATTGCCAAGGCAACGGCCTGGGTGGCCTTCGGCGTCACCTTGGCCAGTGTATTGGGTGTCCCGATGGGTACATGGTTAGCTCAGTATAATGGCTGGCAGACCTCTTTCACCGCAATTTCTTTGATGGGCGTGTTACTGTTTATATTCCAGTATCTTTATCTACCTCAACTCAAACCCGCCTCTTCATTGCGTTGGAAAGAACTCCCGATCCTGTTACAACATTCTGCAGCGCGTAAAGGTCTCATTATCTTTATTTTTATGGGCTTTGCACATTTTGCGGCTTATAGTTATTTTTCTGCCTTTTTTAAGCATCAACTAGACTTCTCTGATGGTCTGATTAGTCGTTTACTGCTGGTCTATGGTATTGCAGGGATTTTTGGTAATATTTTTGCGGGCTACCTTGGTCAGAAGAATATCCGTTATACCTTTGCAGTCAGTGGTATCACCTTCTTCTTTGCCTTTCTCTGCCTCCCACTGTCTGGAACACATGTCGTCTCTGCAATCATATTGACTGCTTTATGGGGCTTCGCTTATGGAATTATCCCAACAGCGGTCAACATCTGGATGTTTACGCATGCGCCTGAAGCAGTTGAAAAAGGCATGCCAATGGTGACATTGACCTTTTTAATCTTGATTGCGTTGGGCAGTATGTTTGGCGGCATTATCGTTGATTATTTTAATGGTACGATCTTATTTTTCGCCATGCTGCCATTGGTACTCTGCTCTTTAATATTGATTTTTACACTGGCGCGTGGCCTAAACAACCCTAAAATCCATGATCAAAAGCAACAATAGATGCAGAGATAATACTACATTATGACTGGTCGCCTCTACACAACCCGTTAAGGCGACTCTATTGATTTATTTCCTTTTCCGCACGACTTTCCCAAGCTATGCATATTTATCATAAGCCTTACAAATATTTTTATAACGATCACTATTAAATTAATTGACGACTTTGCATTTATCCACTATTTTATTTTATAACGATCGTTATAAAAAATTCATTTATTCTTAACCCTTTTGTCAAATTACTGACAAATAAGGAAATTCACATGGAACAATCCACTTCCTCAGATGCACGACCCATCGAAACCACGCAAGGTAGTTGGTATGCAATTTTAGCTGTCGCGATTGGTGCTTTTGCATTGGTGACCAGCGAATTCTTGCCTGTAGGCGTACTGAATAGTGTCGCAGCGGACTTAAATATTTCTGTCGGGACCGCAGGTTTAATCATTACCTTGCCTGGTGTGATGGCAGCAATTGCTGCACCACTATTACCCATTTGGGTTAAACAGCTTGATCGTCGTTATGTATTGATCTTACTTACTGCAATTATGGTCATTGCCAACACCATTACGGCATTTGCCGATAACTTCAATGTGTTATTACTCAGCCGTCTAGTACTTGGAATTTCAATTGGTGGATTCTGGGCAACAGCAATCGCGCTCAGTGGCAAGCTTGCACCACCACATTTACCTATCGCCAAAGCCACTGCAATTGTGATGGCAGGTGTTACTTTTGCAACCGTCCTAGGCGTTCCAATCGGAACATGGCTCAGTGAATTCTATGGTTGGCGAAGTGCATTCGGCATTACTGCGGTGATTGGACTGCTGGTTTTGGTTCTACAAGTCATTTTCTTACCCAAACTAAAACCTGACTCTGCCATTCATTTACACGATTTACCTGCATTATTGCGTACGCCCAAAGCACGTAGCGGTATGTTGATCGTGTTACTGATTGGTCTTGCTCACTTCTGTGCTTATAGTTACTTGGCGCCATTCTTTAAAAATATTGCAGGTTTTAACGGAACCACCATTAGCTCATTGCTTCTGCTTTATGGTATTGCAGGTATTTTTGGTAATGCCTTTGCAGGCTATAGTGGCAATTTGAATGTACGCTACACTCTTGCCTTTGTCGGGATCTGTTTTGCAATCGTCTTCTTTGGCTTCCCAATCTTTGCAGTTCATGAGTTTGGAGCTATTGTACTGACCGCCTTATGGGGTTTTGCTTTTGGTGCTTTCCCTACCTCAGCCAATATCTGGATGTTTGTGCATGCGCCTCATGCCGTGGAAAAAGGTATGCCTCTGTTCGTCGGCATGTTCCAAGTCATGATCGCGACAGGTTCACTACTCGGTGGTTATGTGGTTGATCATTTCAATGAAAATATCTTAATTTATGGTGTAATTAGTTTTGTTGCCTTAGCTTTGATTAGTATTTTTACTTTAGCCAAAGGTTTAAACAATCCTAAAGTGACCTACGAAAACTAAAACGAGCCCCTCAAATGAAGCATGATGTTGCTGAACAATTTCCCTTTTTACACGGTATAGAAGTGCATGAATTTCTATATCAAAAAGACGATATTGTCACACCTCATTCTTCACTTTAGGGTGATTTCAATTTCAGTTTGAATGGGACTTTAGAGTTTGATATTGAAGGTAAATACTACCTATCGCCACCGAGTTATGGATTGTGGTTGCCGCCACGAACTGAACATCAATCACTCCCTGTTGAGCATGAAATTCATTATATCTGTATCCGCCTACACCCGAAGTTTGGTGATTTTTTAGGGAATACTTGTCGTTGTTTTAGTATCGAGCCTTTCTTCCGGGCATTGGTACTACAAATCTTAGAGCAACAAAAACAAGCTACTGCCCCTGAATATCTCGAACATCTGCTACAAGTGCTGTTCGATCAGCTCAAACAAGCACCGACTTATTCACATTATTTGCCACAAACGACCCATCCAATTTTGTCGCCAATCTTAGAGAAGTTGTCTGATCCTGAATTATTTAATAGCAGTCTACAGCAGGTATTACAGAACTTTACGGTGAGCGAGCGGCATGTTCTACGTCTAAGCCAGCAAGAGTTACAACTATCGCTGTCAGAATGGCGCAATCGCGCCAAGATTATTTTTGCCATCAACCAAATTCGCCAAGGTATGACCATTAAACAGTTGGCCTTTGCTTTGGGTTATCACCACAGCTCCAGCTTTATTGAGTTCTTTAAGCGCTATACTGGACAAACCCCCATTCAACTTAAGAATGCTTCCCTCTGAAATAAAGGCTTGGTTTTTCTAATTATTTGTATGGATTCATATCAAGAGCATTGCACTCTGCTGCAATAGCAGTTAAAACAAACGGGTATTGTTACAACAACAAATTAGGACGTATTCCATGAGCCAATCGGTTTATCACATTCCTGTTAAAGACATTAAAGGTCAAGAAGTCGATCTAGATCAATATCAAGGCAAAGTCCTTTTGATCGTCAACGTTGCATCAAAATGTGGTTTAACACCGCAATACGAAGGTCTGGAAAAACTTTATCAAGCCAAAAAAGATCAAGGCTTAGAAATTCTTGGTTTTCCTGCGAATAACTTCTTAGAACAAGAGCCAGGATCAAATGATGAAATCCAGCAGTTCTGCTCACTGAACTATGATGTGCATTTCCCTCTGTTTGCAAAAATCTCTGTTGCGGGAGAAGATAAACATGCCTTATATCAAACCCTGACCCAAGCAATTCCAGAACGTCAAGGTGAAGGTCCATGGTGGAAAGACTTAGTCGATTATGGTTTAACACCGAATAACCCACCAGAAGTGTTATGGAATTTTGAAAAATTCTTAGTGAATAAGAATGGTGAAATTGTTGCTCGTTTTGCACCAGATATTACTGCGGATGACGAGCGTATTGTCAGCGCAATTGAAGCAGAATTAGCGAAATAAGTTAGAGAAACCAATAGAAAAGAGCAGTTGATCTGCTCTTTTCTATCCAGAACTTAGAACTTTATTCACCCCTCTGCTTTCATCAAACTGTTGCTGAATTGCAAAAATCACTTCTTTCTCCACACTTTCTCATTATAGTGACCATCTTCTTATAATCTGGTGTCGTTCAGCCATGATGGAAAATCTATCTCTCAAAGCCATTCTTTCTGTATCTACACTTGCGGCGGCACTAACGCTCACTGGCTGTGACCAAGTCCCCCAAGATAATGAACAAACTGAGCAAACAACTGCGTTTGAACAGACAAGCACAACTTCTGAAAATGAAGAAAGTGCAACAACCGTCACTCAGGACACCCAAAGCTTAAGTCGTGGCAATATGTTGAACATCGCCCGTGATATCGCTAAATTACAAATCGAGACAGATGACTACGTCACTCTGCTCAAGCAATCACAAACCAACCTTCAACAAGCGATTCAAGATAAAAATGTCCAAACTTTACAAAGTACCACTGCTACATTAAGCCAAGAGTTGAATGGTTTACATGATGCCTTGCTGGCACTCAATTTAAAAAGTACGGAAGTAGATCAAATTCGCCAAAGCTTATTGAGCGCAAATCAACAGTTGCTGAATATGCCGCTATTGCATGGTCAAACCGATCTTTCAAAAATTGATTTTGCCAAGATAGAAAAGCAGTTTAATACGATTCAAATGGATATGGTGAAACTGGCAACTTTAGTGTTGGGAAATAAAGCAGAGACCGAACAACCCGCAAGTTAATTGTGGCAGTTTTTGTCCCAATGATTCAAACTTGATGTTCTATATATTATTGATATAAAAAAAGCCACCTTTCGGTGGCTTTTTTTGAATGTCAAACCTGCAATTTACAGTGCGCGGTTCTTCATCTTACGGATCGTTTCAAGCTGAGCAGCAGTTTCTGCAAGCGCAGCAAGAGCAGCAGCCGAGTCCAAATCACTCTTTTGATTTGCTAACAATTGTTCAGCTTGTTTACGAGCTTCCATAATTGCAGCTTCATCCAAATTGTCAGCACGGATTGCAGTATCTGCAAGAACCGTAACAACGTGAGGTTGAACTTCTAACACACCGCCTGATACATAAACAATTTCTTCTGTACCATTTTCCAACTGAACACGAATCGGTCCTGGTTGGAGCAAAGTTACAAGTGGTGCATGTCCTGGCAAAATACCAAGCTCACCACCCGCGCCTTTAGCGATTAACATCGTTACTGTACCAGAGTAAATTGACTCTTTAACACTTACGACATCACATTGCATAGTCGCCATGAGAACCTCCTAAATTAGAGTTGCTAATTAAAGTTTCTCTGCTTTAGCAATCACTTCGTCAATACCACCAACCATATAGAACGCTTGTTCTGGGATGTGATCGTATTCACCAGCTAATAGACCTTTAAAGCCACGAATCGTTTCTTTAAGCGGTACTAATTTACCAGGAGCACCAGTAAACACTTCAGCTACGTGGAAAGGTTGAGAGAAGAAACGTTGGATTTTACGTGCACGGTAAACAACCAATTTATCTTCTTCTGCTAACTCGTCCATACCCAAGATTGCGATGATGTCTTTAAGCTCTTTATAACGTTGCAATACGTTCTGTACAGAACGCGCAATTTCATAATGCTCAGCACCAACAACCAATGGATCTAACTGGCGTGAAGTTGAGTCAAGTGGATCGATCGCTGGGTAAATACCAGAAGATGCGATATCACGGCTCAATACAACTGTTGCATCTAAGTGAGCAAACGTTGTCGCAGGCGATGGATCTGTTAAGTCATCGGCAGGTACATATACTGCTTGGATCGACGTGATCGAACCAGACTTAGTAGACGTAATACGCTCTTGAAGAACACCCATTTCTTCTGCAAGTGTTGGTTGGTAACCTACTGCAGATGGCATACGACCTAACAATGCTGATACTTCAGTACCTGCAAGTGTATAACGGTAGATGTTGTCGACGAATAATAATACGTCACGACCTTTACCGTTTTCGTCTTTTTGATCACGGAAATATTCAGCCATAGTCAAACCAGTCAACGCTACGCGTAAACGGTTACCTGGTGGCTCATTCATCTGACCGTAGACCATTGCTACTTTGTCAAGAACGTTAGAATCTTTCATTTCGTGATAGAAGTCGTTACCTTCACGAGTACGCTCACCAACACCAGCAAACACAGATAAACCTGAGTGTGCTTTCGCGATGTTGTTGATCAACTCCATCATGTTAACGGTTTTACCAACACCCGCACCACCGAATAAACCAACTTTACCACCTTTCGCAAACGGGCAAAGTAAGTCGATGACTTTGATACCAGTTTCTAAAAGATCAGTAGAAGCTGCTTGTTCAGCATAAGAAGGTGCTTGACGGTGAATCGGCAAACGCTCTTCAGTCGCTACAGGACCCGCTTCATCAATTGGGCGACCCAAAACGTCCATAATACGACCAAGCGTAGCTGGGCCAACTGGAACAGAAATCGGTGCGCCAGTGCTAGTCACGTTAAGACCGCGTTTAAGGCCTTCAGTAGAACCCATTGCGATGGTACGAACTACACCATCACCAAGCTGTTGCTGAACTTCCAAAGTCGTTTCAGTACCATCAACTTGGAGAGCTTCATAGATCTTAGGAACGCTATTACGTTCAAACTCGACGTCGATAACCGCGCCGATGATCTGAATGATACGACCGCTACTCATTGCTGTCTCCTCAATTCAAAAATAATGTTAAACGGCAGCGGCACCACCAACGATCTCGGAAATTTCCTGAGTAATCGCGGCTTGACGCAGCTTGTTATAAATGAGTTGTAGGCTCTTGATGAGATCGCCTGCATTGTCCGTCGCTGCTTTCATAGCGACCATACGTGCAGATTGCTCACAGGCGATGTTTTCAATCACACCTTGATAAACCATAGACTCGATATAGCGGACCAACAAACCATTTAACAATTCTTCTGCTTCTGGTTCATAGAGGTAATCCCAACCATAAGTACGGTTAAGGTCATCACTCTCTTCTGCTGGTGCTAAAGGAACGAGTTGTTCTACTTTAGGCTGTTGTGTCATTGCATTGATGAAGCCATTTGATACGAGGTAGATACGATCTAATTCGCCCTTATCAAATGCATCAAGCATAATTTGCACTGAGCCAGTTAACTGTTCCAAACTTGGTGTATCACCCAACTGAGTGGTCACACCGAGCACTTTACCGCCGTAGCTCTTAAAAAACGAAACCGCTTTTTGACCAATCAAAGCAAATTCAACTTCAATTGACTGCTCTTGTTGTGCTTTGACATGCTGCACAACTTTCTTAAACAAGTTAATGTTTAAGCCACCAGCCAAGCCACGATCTGAAGACACCACAATATAGCCAACGCGCTTAACAGGGCGATCAACCATATAACGGTGTTTGTATTCAGGGTTTGCTTGGACTAAGTGAGCAATTACACGGCGCATATTATCGGCATACGGACGGCCCTGAGCCATGCGCTCTTGCGCACGACGCATTTTAGAAGCAGCTACCATTTGCATCGCGCGAGTAATCTTTTGCGTGCTCTTGATACTAGCTACTTTGGCGCGAATTTCTTTTAAATTTGCCATACGCTTAACCTAGTATTCGAAAGCTCTTGCGAGCTTCCGAAGGTTGATCCGTGAACCAAACTTAACTAAAGTTCTAGCTATTGCTAAAATTAGTAAGTTTGAGTCGCTTTGAAGCTTTCAATACCTGATTTAATTGCTGCTTCGATGTCTTTGTTGTAATCACCAGTTTCATCGATCTGTTGCATTAACGCAGCTTGTTCAGAACGGAAGTAAGAAATTAACGCAGCATCAAAGTCTACGATTTTCTTCACTTCTACGTCAGCCATATAGCCTTCGTTAGATGCATAAACAGAAACAGCTTGGTCAGCAATTGAGTAAGGAGCATATTGCTTTTGCTTCATTAACTCAGTTACACGTTGACCATGCTCAAGTTGCTTACGAGTTGCTTCATCAAGATCAGAAGCGAACTGAGCAAACGCAGCCAATTCACGGTATTGCGCTAAAGCGGTACGGATACCACCAGACAATTTTTTGATGATCTTCGTTTGAGCAGAACCACCAACACGCGATACAGAGATACCCGCGTTCACAGCAGGACGAATACCTGCGTTGAATAATGATGTTTCTAAGAAGATCTGACCGTCAGTAATCGAAATTACGTTGGTTGGTACGAATGCAGATACGTCACCAGCTTGAGTTTCAATGATCGGTAACGCAGTTAAAGAACCAGTTTGACCAGTTACTGCACCGTTCGTGAATTTCTCAACATAGTCAGCTGAAACGCGCGAAGCACGTTCAAGAAGACGCGAGTGAAGATAGAATACGTCACCTGGATATGCTTCACGACCTGGTGGACGACGTAAAAGTAATGAAATTTGACGGTAAGCAACAGCTTGCTTAGACAAATCATCATAAATAATTAACGCGTCTTCACCACGATCACGGAAGTATTCACCCATTGTACAGCCAGAGTACGGAGCCAAATACTGCATTGCTGCAGGATCAGCGGCCGCAGCTGCGACAACAGTTGTATACGCCATAGCGCCAGTTTCTTCTAGCTTACGTACAACGTTTGCAATTGTTGATTGTTTTTGACCAATCGCAACGTATACACATTTAATGCCAGAATTTTTCTGAGCGATGATCGCATCGATCGCCATTGCTGTTTTACCAGTTTGACGGTCACCAATAATCAACTCACGCTGACCACGACCTACAGGGATCATGGTATCAACTGATTTATAACCAGTTTGAACAGGTTCGTCGACAGACTGACGCCAAATTACACCTGGTGCTACTTTTTCAACAGCATCAGTTAATTTTGCATCAATTGGGCCTTTACCATCAATTGGGTTACCCAAAGCATCTACCACACGGCCAAGAAGTTCAGGACCAACCGGAACTTCTAATACACGACCTGTACAACGAGCTTTTTGACCTTCTTGAAGGCTTAGGTAGTTACCTAAAACAACGGCACCCACTGAATCCTGTTCTAGGTTCAGTGCCATACCAAATAAGCCGCCGTCGAATTCGATCATCTCACCGTACATTGCATCTGCAAGACCGTGAATGCGCACGATACCGTCAGATACCATGACGATGGTACCTTCATTCTTCGCGGTCGCGCTGGTGTCCAGATCGCCGATACGCTGTTTAATGAGCGCACTGATCTCGGATGGATTCAGTTGTTGCATTGCGCTATTCCTCAATCTTTTTTAAGTTCAGTCTTTTTGCTATTACGCAAGAAGACGAGTCCGCATTTTTTCAAGCTTGTTAAGCGCAGAGTCATCTATCACTTGGTCGCCTGCACGAATCACAACACCTGCGATCAACGCTGGATTAACGTTAACAGTGACATGAACTGTTCTGTTAAAACGTTTTTCAAGCGCATGAGCTAAAATATGCTCTTGTGTCGCATCGATTGGAAAAGCAGATTCAATCTCTACTTCCAATGTGTTGTTGTTCTGCGATTTAAGTAGTTCGTATTCTGCTGCGATTTCAGGCAATAAAACTAAACGATCGTTATCCGCAAGCAATGTCAAAAAGTTAGACACTGATGCAGTTTGATCTTCACCTAAAACTTTAGCAAAAAGACCTACTTGTTCCGCAGGAGTCAGCTCAGGGCGATTTAAATAAGCGGAAAATGCTTCATCTTGCACCGCAGCACTGAGCACTTGTAATGCATTCGACCAATTGTCAGTTGCACCTTGCTCAGAAGCATAAGCAAATGCTGCTTTGGCATACGGGCGTGCTAACGTCAAGAGTTCAGCCATATTCGCCTCGCTTAAAGTTTAGCAGCCAGCTGATTCAGCATGGCATTATGAGCTTCTGCGTCAACTTGTTGGTTCAGAATTTTCTCTGCACCAGCAACTGCCAAAGCAGCAACTTGTTGACGTAATTCTTCGCGAGCAGCATTGATGTCTTGATCAACAGTTTCTTTCGCCTGTTGACGAATACGCTCACCTTCAGCAGATGCTTGGGTACGCGCTTCTTCGATCAATTGTGCTGAACGACGGTTCGCTTGTTCGATCAATTGAGCCGCTTGTGCTTTCGCTGCGTCTAATTCTGCCTTAACTTGTGCTTGCGCATCAGCAAGGTCAGCTTTTGCTTTTTCAGCAGCGTTTAAGCCATCAGCGATTTTACGCTGACGCTCACTAATCGCATTGATTAGTGGAGGCCAAACAAACTTCATGCAGAATGCGACAAAGATCGCAAATGCAATTGCTTGACCAATCAATGTGAGGTTGATATTCATTTCGCTATTCCTCAATATGTGGATTTAGGAATTAAGCTATTAACCTACAAATGGATTAGCGAAGATGAAGAACAAGCCAATACCAACACCGATCATAGGCACAGCATCAAGAAGACCCGCAATTAAGAACATACGAGTTTGAAGTTGTGGAGCCAATTCTGGTTGACGAGCAACAGCTTCTAAGAAGCGACCGCCTAAAAGACCAAAACCAATCGCAGTACCTAAAGCACCGAAAGCGATCAAGATAGCAGATGCAATTGCAACTAGACCTAAAGTGAGTTCCATGAAAAATTCCTCAGAGGTTAGGTTATTACCAAATTAAACTAAAATTTAAGCCCAACGATCAGGTGATAGTTAGGCAATACCATTAATGCTTTTCGCTTGCCATGCTCAAGTAAACGATGGTCAGCATCATAAAGATAAATGCTTGCAGCGTGATTACAAGAATGTGGAAAATAGCCCAAGGCACAGATAACGCCCACTGGATCCAGAACGGCAATAATGCGATCAAGATGAAGATCAACTCACCCGCATACATGTTACCGAACAGTCGTAGAGCCAACGAAACTGGACGAGCAAGGAAAGTTACTAATTCCAAAATTAAGTTCACTGGAATCAATAACGCTTTTGCAAATTTGTTACTTGGGTTGAATGGGTTAAGTGCCAATTCACCGACGAAACCGCCGATCCCTTTTTCACGAATACTATAGAACAAAATTAAAACAAATACAGACAACGACATACCAAGGGTAATGTTCGGGTCAGTAGATGGAACAACTTTGAAGTAAACGTGGTGAGGGTCCATACCAAATACGTTTGCACCAATCAATTGAGCTGTATACGGGATCCAGTCAACAGGGATTAAGTCCATTGCGTTCATGAGGAAAATCCACACGAAAATGGTTAATGCCAATGGTGCAATTAAACGTGATTTGCCGTGGAAAGTATCACGAACACTTGAGTCCACAAACTCGATAATCATTTCAATCGCTGATTGGAATTTAGTTGGAACACCTGCATTCGCAGCTCTCGCAACTGTCCAAAACAACAAACAGAAAATCACACCAAGTCCGATAGACCAACCCATTGAATCCAAGTGAATTGCAGTGAACCCCATCGAATGAGCTTCTTCAGCAGTCTCAGCCAATTTCCATGTACCGTCAGGCATTTTGCCATAGGTCATATTGGTCAAGTGATGCTTGATATACTCGGTCGAAGTCAGGGCATGTTCTTCAGCAGCCATAAATCACACCTGGTCAATGTCAATCATTAAAAAGAAGAGAAACGAATCATGCGGATGGCAATGATTCCGCCTCTACTTCCAAAAATCTCAAAATGTGTTTTACCCTCGTTTTTGTAGCCGTGCCACCCAAAATGGCGCGACCCACGACATCGCCTGTACGAGAATAAATCCACAAAACAATGCAACCGGTGACAGCGGTTTAACATTGCTCAAAATTAATATAAAACCCACAATCACAATCGCAAACTTACCGAGCATTCCTCGGTACATATTCAGCATGACTTGTTTTGATGCTCTTGCGCCTGCCGTTCTAAACGACTGCCAAGCAAAATAACAATGTGCCAACCAACATACCAAAGCCCCAAGCGCAGCACTCAAAGCAGCAGTTGTATCTTTCATTGCCCATGCAAGCAAAGTTGCAATAGGAATCATACATGCTTGTAAGAAGACCAAAGCTTTTGCTAATCGTCGGTCAATCATGCGACTAGTTTGGCTCATTTTTTACCCACTTACAGCATAACTGCTTGACAAGTTTTAATCATGATCGTTTCGAATCGCAGGCATTATAGAGTTACACCCCTGAACATGCAATCTTTTCTCGACTTAAGTCTGCTTTTTTCGTTACCATATTTTTTGACGCTAGAGTCAATTGATTTTTATTTTTTTGATCAATTTTGTGCACTTATTACGCATTTATCAGTTTTTAAAGCCAATTTTTTCCATGCTGTTACAAAATTGTCTTCCCCCGCCATGCTTTCATCAACCGACTGGAAAACTACTGGGTTCATTTTTTGGTACTGACTGGCACTTGCTGTCGTTTCGGCCAATAAGCACATTTTATTTTGCGGACGATTGTCTCTTAAGTATTTAATTTGAGCTGCCGTCGGCGGAATATGTGGATCATCTGTCAATGCACCTGCAAATTTCAGATTTAATGCTCTTTCTAAATATTGATAGGCATCATGATAAGACCAATAGTTTTTTGCCTTATTTGAGCTTTCATACTGCTGCGACGCTTGTCGCATTTGTTGTGAAAACTCTTTCGCATTGGCCATATATTTAGCTTTATTCTCTGGATATTGCTGTGAACGCAAAGTTGCAATAAAGAAAGCGATACGTACCGCATTATTTGGATCTAACCAAACATGACTATCAACAGTATTCGCCATAGATGCACCACGTAAATTGCGCAGTGGTAAAGTCGTTAAAATACCTGAATCCAACAATGCGATTGCTTTACTGTTCTGATTGAGCATCTTTTCAAGCGGTGCCTCATGCGCTTTCCCAAGCCATATTACCAAAGAGGCATCTTGAACCGCTTTACGGTGTGCTGGTGTGAGTTGTACGTCATGGCCACTTTGATCTTTTAATAACAGAATAGGTTCTTCTACTCCGTCTGTTACTTCTTTGGCAATCAGATAAATTGGGTGTGTTGAAACCACCAAGCTTTGTGTCCAGCCCCATGTGCTTAACATCGAAAACAAGACAAAAACAAATAGGCGATACATCACAACATTACTCAATTCAGCGAAGCATGTTATAATATAACAAAAGTTAAAAAATGCCTATGTCTATTTTTAGATTCGCTGCACTATCCATTGTGCATTTAACTTATATAGATAGTTATCATAAATTGCATGTTATGATAACAGGGCGATTGAAGCACAACTCAGACACTTCATGTCAGTGAAAATTCAATTGGCTCTACAAAAACAATGAGGTCAATCTATGAGTTCTTGTTCACACGAACATGACAATGCTTTACATGGTGTTCACGGTCATCACGATATTAAAGCGCGCCTTGCCGAAGCAGAAATTTTATGTACTGCGACTGGCGCTCGCCTAACGCCTTTACGTAAAGAAGTACTTGAACTCATTTTAAATGCGTCTGCACCGATGGGTGCGTATGATTTATTGGCTAAAATTAAAGGCCAAGCAGACCGCCCTGCTGCTCCTCCTACGGTATACCGTACTTTAGACTTTTTATTAGAAAAGGGCTTAATCCACAGACTGACCTCCATTAATGCCTATATACCTTGCTGCCATCCACGTGAAGGTCATCAAGCTGCGTTCCTGATTTGTACAGAATGTCATTCTGTAAAAGAGGCATCAGCACAAGGTTTGATCCAACAACTCGATCAACTTGCATCATCAGACCAGTTTTTAGCTCAACATAGCATTATCGAAATCTCTGGAAAATGTCATCAGTGCAGCACACGCCAGTAAGTACTCCACTTATTCAACTGGAGAATATTTCGGTTCGTCGTGATGAGCTGGATATTTTAAGAAATGTAGATTTTGCCTTGCAAGCAAAAGAGATAGTGACGCTGATTGGTCCCAATGGCGCAGGCAAATCTACATTAATCAAAGTTCTACTGGGTATCATGCCGCCGAATAAAGGCAAAGTTCATTTTTCTAAAAAATTAAAATTGGCCTATGTTCCCCAGAAGTTCAACCCTTCTGCGAGTCTACCTTTACGTGTGCAAGATTTGCTTGATCTGGAGGTTTGTGAAAAGGCTTTACGCGAAGAGATTATTCGGGACACAGGCATTCAAAAATTACAATCATCTAAAGTACAGCAACTTTCTGGCGGTGAACGACAACGGGTTTTACTGGCGCGAGCTTTGTTACGTCAGCCAGATATTCTAGTACTCGATGAACCCATGCAAGGTCTGGATATTCAGTCTGAGGCTGAACTCTACGAATATGTACGTAGTTTGCCTGAACGCTATGGCTGTGCTGTCTTGATGGTGTCACACGACCTACAATGGGTGATGCAAGGTACACATCGTGTGGTCTGCCTCAACAAACATATTTGTTGCAGTGGTTTACCTGAAAGCATTCAACAACATCCTGAATACCAAGCGATTTTTGGCACCCAACGTATGTTCTATCAACATCATCACAATCACTGTGGCCATAGTGACCATGCGGAACCTTGTTCGCACGATCCACGCCCACATATTCACCCTGAGCCAAAGGTCTAAGCCATGATGGAATGGTTACAACTCCTCCTCCCTGCTTGGATCATGGGGTCATTACTGGTTTTTCTAACGGCTCCTCTCGGCTGCCTGATGCTTTGGCGCAGAATGTCTTTTTTTGCGGACACCATGGCACACGGCACTTTACTCGGTGTGGCCGTCGCAGGGATTCTGAATTTACCTTTTTGGCTGGGTGTTGCTTGTCTTGCGCTGTTGCTGGTGGCTCTTCTTTGGGTTTTGCACGATTCACGCCTACCCAATGATGCATTACTCGCTTTAAGCTCTGCCACCCTACTCTGTTCTGGTCTGCTACTGATTCAGCAAGTACCAAATTTGCGTCCCGAATTGCTTAGCTATTTATTTGGCGACTTACTCAGTATCGAGTGGGCTGATTTACCGATGTTTGCAGTGGTGATTGCAGGTGCATTAATCGTACTCTATCGTTCGTGGTCAGCACAGATCCAAATTGCGATTGATCCAGATATCGCCATGAGTGAAGGCGTGAGTGCCAATTGGCAACGTTTGATCTTCATGTTGTTATTGGCATTATTTACCGTACTGGCTTTACGTGCGGTCGGCTCATTATTGATGGGTGCTTTACTGGTGATTCCAGCCCTGAGCGCACGCTTACTGGCGCATTCACCTAAACAGATGGTAATTTGGGCGTTTGTATTGGCGCAGCTCGGTGTCACAGTCGGTCTATGGTCGAGTGCTGCCCTCAACATTTCTACAGGCTTAAGTATTGTGCTGTGTATGGCACTTTGCTTTGCCGCGATTTTCATCACGCAAAAACTAAAAAGCCAAGCTCAATCTGCCTAATCAGGGCAGTTAGCTTGACTGTTGAATCGCACTTAATAAAAATGCTGCGCCACCAAACATCACCGCAAAACCACGATTTAAATATTTTTGCTGTGTCGGTGAGCGAAGCAGTCTCAATACCTTCGATGCCAGTCCAGTATAACCCGCCATCACAATCAGGTCGATCGTCACCATCGTGACTGCCATGATTAAGTATTGCAGCGATTGCGGTCGACTCAAATCCAGAAATTGCGGCAAAACAGCCAATAAGAAGACAATCGCCTTAGGATTACTCATATTCACCACAAAGCCTTTCAATATTAAGGCGAAAGCGGATTGGGGTTGTTCCTGTCGAATCTCAATCGCCTGAATCGGTGCAGTCCACTGCTTATAGGCCAAATAGACCAAATAAGCGACGCCAAACCATTTGACCACCTGAAAAGCCCAAGGCGTTGTCGCAAACAGCACACCAACCCCTGCTGCCACAATCAGGATTTGTATGAGCAACGCCACTTGCAAACCAATCACATTCCAATAACCATGTCGAAATCCATAGTTTAATCCACTCGACATGGATGCAATTGCGCCTGCGCCTGGCGAGATACTAATCACCCAGCACGCCAACATAAAAGCAAACCAAAGCTGCAAAGACATAACGACAGCGTCAAACAATAAAAGATGAATTATACCGTTTTATTGACCAATCACGATGCATTTTTAGGCAATAAAATTTCACAAATAAGCTACTCAGCCTAACCAACATCAGGCACAATTATTGTTTTTCCCCCTTAAAAATAACTAAGGAGTTTTTAATGACTGCGCAATCTGTCATTCTTCCATTACCTTCTGACCATGCCCGCTTTATTGTTTTACGTTTAAAAGATTTAACCATTGCCGAATTAAAACAACAGATTGAAGCTCTCCTTTCAACACGTGACCGTTTGATCACGCAACACCCCAATGACCAAATTAAAACAGCCATCGCTTTTGGTCCCGAACTTTGGGCGCAACTCAACTCAGAAACACCTGAAGGATTTAAACAACTCGACCCGCAGCAGGGCGCATTTAATATGCCTGTCGTACCTGCCGATGTATTTATTCATCTTGCCAGTGCGCGTGCAGATATTTGTTTTGCCATGAGCCAAGCTTTTTTTAGCGGCATTCAAGACAAAGTCGAGGTCTTGGATGAACGTGCCTGTTTCCGCTTCTTTGACGGCCGTGACATGACCGGCTTTATTGATGGAACAGAGAATCCGCAATTTCCAGATGACCGTGCAGAAGCAGCGTTACTACCAGAAACAGCCGGTGCTTTTGCCGATGGCAGCTTTATCTTTGCGCAGCGTTATATTCATGATCTTGCAAAATGGCAAATGCTGAAAGTCGATGCACAGGAACATGTGTTTGGCCGTACCAAACTTGAGTCGATTGAGCTTGATGACGATGTAAAACCAGAAAACTCGCATGTGGCACGTACAGTTGTTGAAGACGATGAAGGTGAGGAAATGGAAATCTTGCGCCACAGCTTGCCTTATGGTGATGGTAAAGGTGAACAAGGCTTATTCTTTGTCGCATATACCAACAATTTAAGCATTATTGACGAGATGTTAAAACGTATGTTTGGCACCACGGGCGATGGGATTCACGATCGTTTGCTACATTTCACCACTGCCATTGACGGTGCTTATTATTTTGCGCCAAGTGATGAATTATTAGAACAAATTTTAGAAGACTAAAACCATCAGATGCTATGTTTCTCAATGACATAGCATCTGCCTCATCACAGAGACCCGACTCACCCAGAAAAGTTTTTTGCGAATATGTTAATTCCGCACAAATCCCACTCCCCTTAAGTCGACAAAATTTGCTATATTGGTCGTTTTTCCGCGACATTTATTTTCGGTAACTATGAATACGGCAATACAAGCAGCTCTCGATCATGCGGTACAAACCTTGCAACAACAAGGTGTACTTCCTTCCGATTGGACCAACACGAGCCATTTAACCCGTACCAAAGACCGAAGTCACGGAGACTTTGCTTCAAATATCGCCATGATCGGCTCAAAAGTTGCAAGCATGAAACCTCGCGATCTGGCTGAAAAAATCTTGGCAGCATTGCCTGAAGTGGCGGATATCAGCAAAGCAGAAATTGCAGGTCCTGGATTTATTAACTTCTTTTTAAATGCAGACCAACGCTACGCAGTACTTGATCAAATCCAAGCACAAAAAAATGATTATGGTCGTAGCCAAGCCAATGCAGCTAAAAAAATCCAAGTCGAATTTGTCTCTGCCAACCCAACCTCTAGCCTGCATGTCGGCCATGGTCGTGGTGCAGCGTATGGTATGACTGTTGCAAACTTACTCGAAGCAACGGGTGCAAAAGTTGACCGTGAATACTATGTCAATGATGCTGGCCGTCAAATGGATATCTTGGCGACTTCAACTTATTTACGTTATTTAGAATTGACTGGGCAAACACTGGTTTTCCCTAAAAATGCTTATCAAGGCGACTACGTTAAAGAAATCGCACAAAGCATTATTGATAAAGATGGCGATGCACACGTTCGTGCCGTTGCTGACATTTATAAAGATGTACCAGAAGATGTGCAATATGCAGAAGAACTCGATGCTGAAGGCAACAAAGTCGTACTTTCTGGCGATAAAGAAAAGCATATCGATGGTCTAATCGCAAACTCACAACAACACTTAGGCGCAGCTTATCGTGTATTCCATCAAGCAGCTTTACATGCCATCTTGGATGATATTAAAGATGATTTGGCTGACTTTGGTGTAACTTTTGACAAATGGTTTAGCGAAGACTCTTTAACTGACAAAATTGATGAAGCACTTGAGACACTGGATCAACGTGGCTTCCTGTATGAAAAAGATGGCAACATCTGGTTCAAATCCACTGAGTTTGGTGATGAAAAAGACCGTGTAGTGAAACGTCGTAATGGTCAAACCACTTACTTTGCCTCTGACATCGCTTACCATCTAAATAAGCTACAACGTGGCTATACAGATCTAATTGATATCTGGGGCTCAGACCACCACGGTTATATCTCGCGTGTCAAAGCTGCCATTGATGCGATGGGCTATGACTCGAAAAAATTGACTGTACTTTTGGTTCAATTCGTCAGCTTGTGGCGTGGTGGTGAGATGGTACAGATGTCGTCTCGTTCTGGTCAGTTCGTGACTTTACGCGACTTACGTAAGGAAGTCGGCAATGATGCCGCACGTTTCTATTATGTCATGCGTAAATCTGAACAACACATCGACTTTGACTTAGACCTTGCAGTTTCACAAAGTAAAGACAATGCGGTGTATTACATTCAATATGCACATGCGCGTGTCAACCGTATGCTGTCTCGTGCACCAGAGAAAAACATCAATTTTGATGAAAATTTCGCACGAAATCATGCTGCACGGTTAAGCCTACCTGTTGAAATTGAAATTTTGACCAAACTGGCTGCTTACCCTGAAATTATTATTCGCGCTGCCAATGTTTATGAGCCACATCAAATTGGCACTTATTTAAAAGAATTAGCGGCACTGTTTCATGGTTGGTACGATGATAGAACCAATGGACGTGTGTTAGATGAACAAGACATCGAATTATCACAAGCACGTTTATTACTTTCAATCAACGTACAGCAGGTTTTACGCAATGGCTTAGAATTACTTGGTGTATCCGCTCCTGAAACGATGTAATCAGCAAAGCTTAAACACATGTAAACTTAAGCTATAATTGTTAAACAATATGGTAAACAAAGCATTATTTTTAAACATAATGCTTTGTTTTTAAGTAGATTCAAGTTACAACTAATCTAATAGGATCAAGAGGAATTTCTGGTGTTTGGAAAAACGCAACGTGGTGTATCTGAACGACCAAACAAGCCTAAAAAACCACTCATTCCGAAGTGGTTAGGAATGCTTGTCGCAATTCTCGCGATCCTATGTGCTGCCGTGATGCTCATGCTTTGGCAACCATGGCAACCTGTTCCTACAAAAAATCAGGTAACGTCTGAACACTATGAAGAAGAAAACACCAATAAAGACTACCGTTTTTATGACCTACTTCCTCAACAGCAAGTGACGCCAATTCCTGAACAAGCTGTGCCTGAGGCCAAACCTCAAGGCAACGTGGTGATTATTGAATCACCAAAGCCTGAAACCACAACAACAGAAGATCCAGCAAATAGTACATCAGGCGAACAAACGTCTGCTCCTGCACATGCTACCTATATTTTACAAGTACGTAGCTATCCTGACCCTGACAGTGCCGATGCACGTCGTGCAGAAATTATTTTGAATGGTTTATCTGCGGATGTGGTGAAAAGCGTCGAAAATGGTCAAACATGGTATCGCGTTTTCTCAGGACCCTATGATAGCCAAGAATCTGCGCTTGCAGCGCAGCAAACTTTACAACATAGCGGCATTGATTCCATCGTGATTAAACGCTAACAAGATTGCATAAAAAAGGGAACTTCATGTTCCCTTTTTTATGCTCAAAATTATGCACACTGAGAGTGCAAAGTCCGTTGCTCCGCCCGTTGAAACGCTGGACGTTGCTGGACACGTTGTACAAAAGTCTGAATATTTGGATATTTACCATGTAAACGGTTTTGAATGGCAATTAATGGAAATGCCATTTGAATATCGGCAAAAGAAAAATCCCCTGCAAAATAATCATGCTCGGACAAGTATTGCTCCAGATACAGGATATGCTCTTTAACCCGTGGACGAACAAAACTTGCCTTAACACCATCGGCAATTTTTTCTGCAATTGGACGAATCACCCAAGGGACATGTTTACTAACACTATTCATCACCAAAGTCATGACCAATAGAGGCATTAATGAACCTTCGGCATAGTGCATCCAATACGAATATTGACGTTGATCAGATGCTTGTTGAGGTTTAAATTTGTTTTGAAGATCATACTGTTGCTGTAAATAGTCTAGAATCACAGCAGATTCAACAATCACATCATCCCCATCGACCAAAATAGGTGCTTTACCGAGAGGATGGATTTGTTTGAGGCTTTCTGGGGCTGCGTAACTGGCTGACCTTTGATAATACTCAACTTGGCAATCCACACCAAGTTCTTCTAACGCCCACAAGATGCGGAACGAACGTGAGCATTGTAGGTAATGTAAGGTAATCATTTTTGTGCCTGCTTTTTAGCTGCGTAACTATGGTTTTAGTCCCTCTCACAGTTACGCTTAGAATTATGTTTTGCCCAAGCACAATAGCACTTTAGTCTTAAAGAATCATGGTGTGAATGTCTAAACTACGTAACAAAGTTTTAGTGACAGGCGTTTTGCTACACACATTAAGAAGTTTTTCTTGTAAATCTTGTGAAACAGGTTGTTGAAATATTACCCGACGCTCGATACGTTCCTGTTGCTCACGATTAGTATGAAAATCCACTTCAACAGAAAAATCACCTAAATCGATTTCCTTGTGTTTGGCATACATACGCAAGGTAATCATGGTACAGGATGCTAAACTTGCAGTGAGAAAATCATAAGGTGCAGGGCCAGTATCATGTCCACCAAATGCTTCAGGTTTATCAGTTAGAAATTGATGCGTACCACTACTCACCTCACCTTTCCACGGTTCGGGTAAAGTCTGGACTGTTGCGTTGGCGATAATACTCATTTTGACGCCCTCATTTGATCTGGTAATACAGGTGCTTCCAAACGCTTGCCTTGGTAATCTGGAATTTCCCCAAAACGTGCATCATGATTAATCCAGTCTTCGCGCGCCTGCTTTAAACCTTCCATGGTACGACCCACAAAATTCCACCATAACAGGATTGGAGATTCAAACGGTTCACCACCAATTAACAATAAACGATGACCTTGTGTTAATTCGACTTCAATTTCAGTTAAACCTGTTTCTAATACCACCATATTGTCAGCATTAAGTTCATGACCATTGACCCGAGCTGTCCCCTCTAGCGCCATGAAGGCATATTCAAATTTGGGGTTCAATGGAATACGGGTCTTGGTATTAGCTTGTGCAGTGAGATCTACACCGACCAAAGGCGTATGTACTTGAACTGGTGAAGTTGTTTCCAGAAAATCACCGACCAACACGGTAAACTCAACCTGATCCTTACTCACCACAGGCAATTCTGGATAGTGCTCAAATTTAGGGTCTATATTGAGCTTATCATCTGGTAAAGCAATCCAAAGCTGTGCAGCATGCATTTTCGTTTCACTATCTGGTGCAACTTCGGTATGTGAAATTCCTCGCCCTGCAGTCATCAAGTTCACTTGCTTAGGACGAATCAACTGCTTGGAACCCAAGCTATCGGTATGCATCATGGTACCTTCAATCATCCAGGTGAAGGTCTGCAAACCAATGTGTGGATGTGGTCCCACATCTAAGCCATCACCCGCAGGAAAACTGACAGGTCCAGCGTGATCCAGAAAACACCATGCTCCCACCAAACGCTTCTGACGGCTAGGTAAAGCACGCTTAATGATCGTTCCCCTACCAATTTCTGCCGAACGAATGGTGAATTCTTGAATAAATTGATTGATGTAATTTTCGCAGTCTTTTGAATCAGAAATATCGTAGTCGTTATTATTGCTCATGATATTGCTCTCTTTTACCTATGCTATTGCAATGAGTTGATGTATTGATCTTAACAATACAATCATTCTTCAATATAGTCTTTTAGTAATACACAGAGTGTTATCAATGAGACAATCTCAATTCCAGTGAAGTAAAAGCCCCGCCTGGAAAATATGAATCAATAAAAAGTTATTTAGGCTGCATATCAACAATTAAACCTGTTAAACGGCGAACAAATGGCAGTAAAACCAGCACCAACGGATACGCAATCAGCCAAGAGAACATCCATGCCGCCAACCATTTGTGTAAAAATTCTGGAATGAAACCAAGGCTCATCCACATATTCACAAACGACAAGGATCCGCTCATTAAAAAAGATAAAATCAGCGGCAAGATCCAAGCCGCATATTGGGCAGGCAATTTGGTAATAAGGCGTGGTGTTACTTTCAATTCCTGCATGTTAAGCGCATTTCCATAAAATCAGATCGATTGGGTTGTACAATTTCATCTCTACTTCTTCACTTGCTGTTTTAGATTTTTCATAAACTGACCGAACTGAGGGAGAAACTCTTTAAATAGAGGATGATCACGATTCTCCAGCATCACTTCACTAAATAGTTTTAAACCGACTGCAAATGACTTGGTGGTTTGATCATCAAAAAATGCTGCTGTTTTTAAACGTTCCACGATCTCAAAAATATCATCATGGTTGCCTGTATAAAACTCTAAACGCTCGGCATAGGTGGAGACTTGCCCCTTCGCATCTTTTAAATGTTGTACCGTGACATGATATTGATGTTGTTTCATCGCTATGCTCCAGAATGCTTAAGCACTCTCTTTAATTCCGACCTGCATCAGGTCAACTTGATATCAGTTAAATACAACTTTTAATGAACGCAGTAATTGTGCCTGTTTGATTTTCTGTTGTAGCTCTAACATCTTTGCCTCCAACTTATAACCGCCCAATCGCAATCGCCGCTTGATCAATTTTTTCAGCAATTTGATGGATCTGCTCTTGTTGCAAATCAGCGATATTGAGTTTTAGACGTAGTGCTGTTTTTAAATTCTCCATAGCACGATGAATATCAATCAACTGATCATTATTATGAATTTCATGTCTCAATCGCAGCTTTTGCAGGAGCGCTAGCAACATGTCTTGCTGCTCTTTTAAATAAGCTTCGCCATATTCAGTGACTTGATATTGCTTACGCTCAGCGTCTAGCAAAGTAATCAAATTCATTTCTTCTAGGCTGGTCAGCGTTGGGTAAATCGTACCCGCGCTTGGGCTATAACCATCCCCGACTAAATCACTAATTTCTTTAATGATTTCATAACCGTGTTTGGGACTTTGCTGGATTAGATGCAAAACCAATAATTTCATACGGCCTGATTCGAATAAGCGTCCACGGCGGCCTGAACGGTGATGCTCTCGATGCTGGATATCACGTTCGTTTTCATGATGATCTGATGCATGTTTCATCTTTATTTTTCTCATATTGCTCAATTTATGCGTATTAAGATATATCTTAATTGATCTTATAGCAAGTTAAGATATATCTTCAAATTTTAAGATTTTGATATTGAATGGATTATTTATTTTCAAGTAAAAGGTTTAGAAAAATTAAGTAATAAAAAAAGAGCAACTAGTGCTCTTAAAAGTTATCTTCATCAAACCGATCTTGATCTATTTTATAAATATAAAAACTTCGCTCAACTTGCACACCTAAACCAAACTCAATCATTAAAGAAGTCAGTTTTTCCCCATCAATTAAGACAATTCCAGATTTCTTTGCAGATTCGATTGCTTCCTTACTAAAGCTTGAAGTCGTAATAAATACTCCTTTCTTAGCAACTTGATCTGCTAATGCTCCTTTAAACTGTTGAATATCTGGCCGGCCAACTGTATTTTCCCAGCGCTTTGCTTGAATATAAATTTTGTCTAAACCCAAGCGATCTTCACTGATGATCCCATCAATACCACCATCACTTGTCTTCCCTATTGCTTGTGCAGCATCTTGATGTGAACCGCCATAACCCATAGCAACAAGCAAATCTACAACCAATCGTTCAAAGAATGAAGGATGCTTTGCTTTTACAAGATTCAGCAAATCATCTTTCAAGCTGGATAATAAAATTTCATTTATTCTTTGAAGTGACTCTTCTGGTGTTTCTAAATCAGATTTTTCTAACGTAGAAATGATTTGTTTATCGCTTTTAATATTTGGTGGCATTTTAAAATTACGAAAGCTTTCATATTGCATTAAAAAATCATTATCTATTTTATTTAATAATTCTAAATTTAACTTCTTAGCTTCCTCAGATAATTCACATAGCCCCCAATCTGGTTGATGAATTAATCCTGCCTTGACTAGATATGTTTTTGCCCACCCAACACGATCATAAAAAACTGTTCTTTTACCACTAGGAATCATCTTACTTAATTCTTCTGCCGTTAAACTTGACTGTTCAGCCAATAATTTTCCAGCTTGACTAATTTGAATCGGTTGATTTTGTTTTTTTAAGACCTTTAATAACGGTAACATCAATTCTTGATGGTTAGGTAAAGCCATACTTTTTCTCTTAAAATTTAATCTTTATAAATTATAAATCAAAAAAAGAGCACCTAAGCGCTCTTTTTTAAAGGTAATTTTCTATTCTGCCACGGCATCTTGCATTTCATTTTAAAGTTTCACTTTAAAACTCGTTCATAGCGTAATTCAGGCAAGAAGGTTTGCTTCTTGAAATCCCGTACTGCCGCAGGCATAGCCTTTGGCATAAATTTGGCTAAAAGCTATCGCTTTTAGAAAGCCCAAATTTACTCCCACTCAATCGTTGCTGGTGGTTTAGATGACACGTCATAGACGACGCGTGAAACATCTTTAATTTCGTTCATGATACGGGTTGAGATTTTATCCACCAGTTCATATGGTAAGTGTGCAAAACGAGCTGTCATAAAGTCAACGGTTTCAACAGCACGAAGTGCAATCACCCACGCATAACGACGACCATCACCTACAACACCTACTGATTTCACAGGTTGGAATACCGCAAATGCTTGAGCAGTTTTGTCGTACCAACCGCTGTCGCGAAGTTCTTGCATAAAGATGTCATCAGCAAGACGAAGAATATCTGCATATTCTTTTTTCACTTCACCCAAGATACGCACGCCCAAACCTGGACCTGGGAATGGATGACGGTAAATCATGCTATGCGGTAAGCCAATCGTGGTACCCAATTTACGTACTTCATCTTTGAACAAGTCACGTAAAGGTTCAACCAATTCAAATTCTAAATCATCAGGTAAACCACCCACATTGTGGTGTGATTTGATCACGTGCGCTTTACCATTTTTAGTAGCGGCAGATTCGATCACGTCTGGATAAATCGTACCTTGTGCCAAGAATTTCACGCCATCAAGTTTACGTGCTTCTTCTGCAAATACTTCGATAAATTCACGACCAATGATTTTACGCTTTTTCTCAGGATCAACTTCGCCAGCCAATGCAGACAAGAAACGCTGTTCAGCATCGGCACGGATCACACGAATCCCCATGTTTTCTGCAAACATTTGCATCACTTGATCACCTTCGTTTAAACGAAGCAAACCATTGTCTACAAATACGCAAGTCAACTGGTCGCCAATGGCTTTATGCAACAATGCAGCCACAACTGAAGAGTCAACACCACCAGACAAACCTAATAGAACTTTTTCATCACCGATTTGCTCACGTAACTGCTCTACACGTAAATCGATAATGTGTTCAGGTGTCCAAAGACCACGACAACCACAAATCTGATGTACAAAGTTAGACAGTAATTCAGCACCTTTTGCAGTGTGAGTCACTTCTGGATGGAACTGAACACCATAGAAACGACGTGCTTCATCGCTCACAGCAGCGAATGGGCAGCTTGGTGTGCTCGCAGTCACTTGGAAACCTTCTGGAATGGCACTGACTTTATCGCCATGGCTCATCCAAACATGCAGTTGGTTTTCGCGATCTTGTAAATTGCCGATCAATTTATCACGGACCAGAATATCAACTTCTGCATAACCAAACTCATGTACTGTACCTGGCTCTACTTTACCGCCAAGTTGCTCAGACATGGTTTGCAAACCATAACAGATACCCAACACTGGTACGCCCAATTCAAATACAACTTGTGGCGCGCGTGGGCTTCCTTCTTCATGTACGCTCTCAGGGCCACCTGATAAAATAATCCCGTTCGGATTAAACGCACGAATGTCTGCTTCAGACATATCGAATGCATACATTTCAGAATAGACACCCGCTTCACGCACACGACGTGCAATGAGCTGGCTATATTGAGAGCCGAAATCCAAAATAAGGATACGATCTTCAGTAATTTGAGTATTGGTCGTCATGGTTCATCTTAAAGGCAAATGAATTAAGCGCCACATTCTAACATTTTTCATGCTTTGACGCACCGCAATTCATCATCTATCTGATTTTTTAGTTGGACTGGTGAATAAGCGCTGATATTTAAAATAAAATTTCACAATCAAGCTGTGAATAAGGAGAGTTAAATCAACAATAGTTGCCTATTCTGCTCAACACAAAACAAAAATTGGTGCTAAGATAATGAGTCGAAATGAGCATTACCATGGAAAGGTATTCAATCGACAGCATCGCTCCCTTTTTATGCGATTGCGATGTCCTTGATCAAAGGAAAAATAAAAAGGTAACTAAAAAACCTAAAGATATTGGTACATCACCAATACCTTAAAATATTTAACTATCATCTAGCGCTTGCCCGACCACGAGCAACAATTAGGACTTGAAGGACCAATAAAAGAATGTTTCAAGAAATGATTGCGGATTTTCAACAGAATTTCTGGTTATACATCTCAATCCCATTTATCAGTGGCTTTATTGGTTATGTAACCAAAGTCATTGCGATTCAAATGATGTTTTCACCACTTGAATTTAAAGGATTGCGATTATTTGGTCTTCCACTCGGATGGCAAGGGATTGTTCCTCGCAAAGCAGAGAAAATGGCCACCACTGCGGTGGAATTGATGACCTCCAAGCTCATCAAACCTGAAGAAATTTTTGCCCGACTCGACCCCAAACGTATTGCCCAAGAAATTGAAAAACCTTTAATGGCGGCAGCTGAAGACATTACCCGAGAAGTTGCACAGCAATATCAGCCGGGCTTATGGGAAGGCATGCCCGAGTTTGCAAGACAAAAACTGATTAAGCGTGTTCAAGCCAAAGCGCCTGAAATCGTTGAGCACATCATGAGTGAAGTACAAAAGGATGTGACCAAGTACTTCGACATCAAACATATGGTGGTCAACAATCTACTGAAGGACAAACGTCTCCTCAACGAAATTTTTAAGAAAGTTGGCAAACAGGAATTTAAATTCTTTAGTAATGTCGGCTTTGTTTTTGGCTTTGCAATCGGTGTCGTACAAATGCTGTGCTGGATTGTCACCCAAGGTAAATACCCATGGATGCTACCGATGTTTGGTGGCTTTGTCGGCTTCTTTAGCGACTGGATGGCTTTACAGATGATGTTCCGACCGTTATACCCAAAGAAGATCATGGGTTATACCTGGCAAGGTTTATTCATTAAACGCCAAAATGAAGTCGCGGCTGATTATGCAGCGCTCATCTCCAAGCAACTACTCACCTCACGTAACATGATGGAAGAGCTTTTCTCGGGCACACATTCCGATAAAGTCATTGAGCTGGTCAGCCGTCAAGTGAAACAAGAAATTGATTTGCAAGCGGGTATTGTCCGTCCGTTGGTGGTCTATGCGATTGGTGGTGAAAAATATCAAAACCTGAAGGCAGAAGTGGCAGAACGCATTTTAAAACAACTTCCAGATACCATGCGTTATGTTGAATCTTATGCTGAAGATGCGATGAATGTACGTAATACATTGGTTGAACGCATGCAGAAACTGAGCCCTGAAGAGTTTGAAGGCATGCTACGCCCTGCCTTTAAAGAAGATGAGTGGTCATTGATTATTGTCGGTGCTGTGCTCGGTTTTCTGGTTGGAGAAATGCAAATTCATTTCATGCTCTAATCATTTCAACAATAAAAAAGGAAGCCTCGGCTTCCTTTTTTTAATGGCATTATTTATGTAAATGCTTTTCAATTTTAATCACTTCAATATCCGTCGGTTTATAACGATGCGTATCGACTTCACCGACTAAACGTACGTGATCGCCCACTTTAATTCCTGCTTGGCGCCAAATATCATCATCAATTTCAACACCAATGGTGCCACTCTGGTCTTTAAACTCATAATGATCACTTTGTAAATGTTTCGTGATTTGACCTGTCAACGTTACGCCTGTTTCATCTTTCAGTTTGGCAACCTGACTCACCGTCACCACATTCTTAGCAGCCTCTTGCACAATCACATGGTCATCTTTACCTGCCCATGTCACCGTAGACAATCCCGTTAAAACTACCATCCCAAAAGTTGCAATCGTTCTTTTCATTTCATGTCCTATTTTGTTCTAACACCTGATCATCTAAACAGAACTAGCCAATAATGTCGGCTTAAGTTTGTAATCAAGCATAATTTATGTAATAGATACATGCGCTTAACCCCGCCGATTAAAGCGGGGCTCTTCGTTGCAATGATTATTTTTCAATCAAATGATCAAGACTAAAACGGCCTGCACCATAGAGCATCAACGCGAAGAAACCACCAGCCATTGCAAAGTTCTTCATAAAGTTAATGGCATCTGCTGCACCAGCATGGAAGATAAAGGCGGTAATAATACTAAAAAGCCCTAAACCCAAAGAAGCAAAACGTGTTTGGAAACCAAACAATAGCGCCAATCCACCACCAAATTCCATCAGAATCACCAATGGCAATAGAGCTCCAGGAACACCCATTGATTCCATATAGCCTGCGGTGCCCGCATAACCTACGATCTTGCCCCAACCAGCAACAAGAAAGATATAAGCCATTAATAAACGCGCAACTAAAATTACAACATTTGCGATGCCAGATTGGGTTACGATATTTTTTACAACAACATTCGGATTAAACATGGTTGATTCCACACTGTTTGTTTTTTAACTTGTTAACAAGTTTATGTATATTTAATTTTGCAATAAACACTAGTTTAGTTAACACATCGTTCCTTATTTGCAACAATAACTCTCTCTTCCATCCTAAACTATTGTTTCCAATTTACCGTCTCTGAAAGTTACCAATTAATTTGCTTTTTATACTGACAATCTACAGATGCACTGCTAGGATTTAGCTCACATTTATAGTGTTAACATCTTCATGGAACTCATTGATTTTATTCTGCACGTTGACGAACACCTTTTAGAATTTATTACCAATTATGGCGTATGGATCTATGCCATTTTATTCTTAATCATTTTTGTTGAAACTGGTTTAGTGGTGATGCCATTTTTACCAGGCGATAGCTTGTTATTTGCTGCAGGTGCATTAGCTGCTTCAACAGGTGCAATGGATCCATGGGTACTGGGTGTATTGCTGTTTACCGCTGCGGTACTCGGTGACACTTTGAACTACCATATTGGTCGTTATATTGGTCCACGTGTTTTTGAAACCAATTCTCGTTTTATCAATAAACAGCATTTGATTAAAACCCAGCAGTTCTTTGAACGTCACGGCGGTAAGACCATCATTTTTGCCCGCTTCGTTCCTTTTGCCCGTACATTTGCCCCATTCGTTGCAGGTGCAGGGAGCATGAACTATAAATTCTTCCTCACCTATAACGTAGTTGGCGCATTTTGCTGGATTGCATCGTTCATTACGCTTGGTTATTTATTCGGAAATATGCCAATCGTGAAAGATAACTTCACTCATTTAATTTTCGGTATCATTATTATCAGTGTCTTACCGGGTGTGATTGGCTTTATTCGCCAAAAAATGAGTCATCGTAAAGCACAATAGTTTCTGTTTTTAAAACAACCGAAAGATCATTGGCAACATACAAATCAGCAATAACATTGCCGATCCTTTATATAAATGGTCGGCTTTGATTCCAACCAAACTTCCCGCCAATAACGCACGTCCAAACAGCATCCAAAAGATACTCACAGGGATCAGGATTAAGCTAAACACCGCAAAAACCTATGCAGCCTGCTCAATCGAATTCCATGTTTCACTCGGGAAAATTCCTGAAGCCAATAATACGGTTTTAGGGTTTTTTAAGGTCGAGATAAATAGTTGTCTTTTACGAATATGCTGATGATGTTGATCGAGTTTTTGTAGATGTGAGCCTTTCCAAAGATGAAAAGCCATCCAAAGTACATAGAGCAAGCTCAACGTATGTAGAATCGCGCCAATTGCAGGCCAAATCGGGGCAAACAAATGAATGAATAATGCCCATAAACTCACACCATAGAGGTATCCCAACCATTCAATCGGGATAAATGTCATGGTTTTAGCGACACCGTGTTGATGTGTTGCACTGGCAAGCAAAGCATTGGTCGGACCAGGGATCAGTAATACTGCCAACATTGCCAAAACAAAAAACCAACTCTCAATCATACACATACCGAACGACTATACATGGGCGCCACCTTAAACGAATTTAGGGCAAAAACACAAATTTTAGCAGTGTGGGTGAGCGAGATAAATCAATAAGTTGCGGAGTACTTTATTTCAAACCTATGATTTTTATAATTATATTTTGAAACATTTTGCTATAATTTAGTTGCTGACCGTCATCGCGAACCATGACGGTCAGGTTATAAGATTTATGATTTTGGACGTTGCTTCACAATGATTGGGCAACCTTTGAATTTTGCTGCTTGTACAATAGCGTCTTGTTGTCCGAGTACATTTGCAAGCTCAGTATTTTTGGTATTCATCGACTGGCCCATATTGACCGAGATCGATGGACCAAAGCCCCAACCGCCTCTACCCCAGCCGCCACCAAGTCCAAGACCAACCCCGACACCAGTACGTTTTGGCGTTTGTACACCATTTTCGACGTATTGCTGAATACGGTTGTACTCTGCTTGCAACTGCTGGCAGCCGAGTGCTTGATATTGTGTAGGCGACACATAGGTAGGCTTAACCGTTGATGCACATGCACCCAATAACATGCTCGCTGCCAAAACAGGCATCCAATATAAGCGTTTCATAAGATTCTCTTATTTCTTTGATTCAATCTCATTGAACAGGGTCACATAAGCGACGGTCAATTTATGGTCAGATGCCAAATGAATCAAGGGTAAATTCTTTTGATGTGATTCTTTCATCAAGATCGATGGCGGCAACATGCTATCGAGCACAGGCAGGCCTTCATCTTTTAACTGTTGAACCACTTCACGAGGTAATTTTGCTTGAGATTGGAACTGATTGACCACAATTCCCTCAATCTCCAAGCGATCATTATGATCATCTTGGGTTTCGAGCACATTTTCAATCAAAGTTTGTAACGCACGTTTGGAAAAAACATCACAATCGAATGGAATCAGTACTCGATCTGCTGAAATTAATGCAGATAAAGTAAAGAAGTTAAACGCTGGTGGCGTATCAATAAAAATACGGTCATAGCGTGCGCTGAGAGATTGAATCGAATCACGCAATTTATAAATTTTGTGTTTACTTTCTAGTGCATGCTCTAATGCACCAAGGCTTGGGCTTGCAGGAATCACATCAAGATTGTCAAAGGAAGAACGGTGTACATAACTGTCCAATCCTTTGCCACGCGGTGCTTTCAGTATTGAACCAATCGCATTTCCGATCAAACCCTTTTGCTGCGTACTACCTAAAATATCATCAAAGAAATTTTCAATGTTTGGCTCTAATGCTGCCTTGTCGGCAGAATAAGTCGCATCTTCACCCAAAAGGTATTGGCTTGAATTCGCTTGTGGATCAAGATCAATCACCAAGGTTCTGAATCCCTGTTTCGCACTAATCGCAGCGAGATTGACAGTAATACTTGATTTCCCCACACCACCTTTTTGGTTAAACACCACACGCGTTAACATGATTTCCCTCTATAATATTTTTGTAAACTGCACGCAGTTTAACCTAGTGCCAAAACAATTACTCAAACAATGTGTCAAACAATCAGGCAAAAACTGGCTTAATCATCACTAAGCCGAGAATCCCGACCATAGCCACTGTGCCGATGAATAATCCTGCACGGCGTTGTTCCAATAAAATGCTGCTGTCCTTTTTATAGGTTTTGATCAAAGAAGACCACAATACAAAGAACAGAATCACTTTGGCATAAAACCAAGGCTGCACATCAAAGTTGTTCATGCTGAGTAAAACAGCACCCGTCACAATGATTAAGGTCAAAGATAGATGCTGTAAACCAACCAAGCCTTTACGTGCTTTTGGATTCGGTTGCTGATCGTGTACACCCACGAATAATGTTGAACCACGTAATACAAAAGCAATGATCAGTAAGCTCACTGCGGACATATGCACAATCTTAGTGAGTAAATGTAAGTCCATCATTCATCCTCAGCTTTTTGGCGCATGCGCACATTCAGGACTTGCAGGAGCTTCTCCCTGCCATTCACTCGGTACATAGGCATGAATCGCAAGTGCATGAATGCGACCAGGGCTCATCAGCTCCGCTGCAACGGCATAAATTTTTTGATGACGTTGTACTAAACGTAGTCCTTGAAATTCATCACTTACCACGATGACTTTAAAATGTGATTCTTTACCAGGGAAATATCCACCATGCCCTGCCGACTCATTAATCACTTCAAGATGGGTAGGTGCTAGCGTGTTTAAACGTTCAATCAACTGTTGTTCTAAGTTCATCAGTCACTCTGTAAGGTCAGATTGAGATAGCTCATTAGTATACATGAGCGGAATCTGAGAGAAACTTTTGTACAAAAATTTGCTTTTCCCTGCTTTTTTATCCTGAAAGTGCTTTAATTTTATGCAAATAATCAATTTCTTTGCATAAAATTATTGACCCTATTTTTGCATAATGTATTATACACGGCATGCGGGAATAGCTCAGTTGGTAGAGCATAACCTTGCCAAGGTTGGGGTCGGGAGTTCGAGTCTCCTTTCCCGCTCAAATTTTTTAGTGTAAGTTTTAGTAAAAACTGCTCAATTAGCGGGAATAGCTCAGTTGGTAGAGCATAACCTTGCCAAGGTTGGGGTCGGGAGTTCGAGTCTCCTTTCCCGCTCCAGATTCAAAAAAGCCCTAGTCGAAAGATTAGGGCTTTTTTTTGCTGCTTCAATATTTGCAGTATAGCGAAGCTTTTTAAACAAAGGCCAATACACCTTAAAAATTATAACTTACACTAAAAACAGGCATATTCTTCTGCGCTTCTCCAGAGCGATTTTCACCACCAAACATATACTTCATTGATACTAAAGCGTTCTGATCTTTTAAAATTGGACGAGATAACTCAACAGCGCTAAATCTCCACGCAAAGTCTTCAGTCGTATTCAGAAATAAACCACCTTCATATTTCCCATTATCATTAAAATATGAAAATGCACTAGAAAGACCGAGACTAAAATTATTGGGCAAAGGATGGAGATAGCTCAAGGTTAAGTAGGTATCCAATTGATTTGCATAAACAACATCATTTAAATAGGTTTGCAGTGTAAAATTTATGCTATTTCCTATGCTGTCATTCAACAACCGATTCAAAAAAATACCCATCTCGACACTGGTTGTATTTTCCCCACCAGGATATAGATAGGTCGCCAAATTAAAATCTAAATCCCATTTATCTAAGCTAGTTTTATAACCTAAAATAAGATCATGCTCATAGTAATCTGATGATGGCTTTGTTAATGCATCTATACCTGCAGTTTTCTCACGATCAGTTAATTGAGGATCGTTTAAAATTTTATTTTTATGCTGCAACTCAGAAAAAGAATACCCCAACTTAGAACCAAAATAACTCACATAGATATTGTCATAACTCAGTGTTAAAACACCCTGTAAAGTCACATCTGATTTTTCAGGGTAATTCGTTGCACCACGCAGAACATAATCAGAAACGAATGTTAATGAACCAGAGATATTCATTTTTTTATTACTATCTTCTGCATAAACAGAACCAGAAAACAGCAGCATTGCTATCAAGCCTTGATGAAATCTCAGCATGTAAAATTCCTTTTTTAAAAATTTAGAATGTGACTTCCTCTGCCTCTATTAAAAAAAGCAAGTCATTCAATTGCGGTTAACGTTAACTATTCAGGGATATAGAAAATTCGAAACAATAATAGTGATCAAGATAAGAACTTAATTTGAAAAGAAAAAGTAAGATTCAAATACTTCTGCTTTGAATCTTACTTTTTCAAAATCTAAGCAGCTAAATAACCTTCACCTTTTAGATCAGCGATTGTGTTTAAAATTGCTTTCCGCAATGTTCTGATGATGAAATCCACATGTTCTTTATTTAAGATCAAAGGTGGCGACATAATATTCATATGACCCACAGGGCGAATAATAAGACCATCTTTTTGGCAATAATCTGCAATGCGAGATCCGACATTGACTGAGCTCGGAAAAAGCTCTTTAGTTCGCTTATTGGCCAAGTTTTCAATACACATCATAAATTTCTTACCACGTACCTCACCCACAATGTCCAAGTCCACCAAGGTTTTTAATTGATCTTCAAAATATTGACCAACGTCATTCACATGTTGAAGTAAATTTTCGCGTTCGATAATTTCAATATTTTTTAAGGCTGCGGCACAAGAAACGGGATGACCAGAGTAGGTAAAACCATGCGTAAATAGCGCGCCATCTGCCTGAGGCTTACTAATGACGTCATAAATATCATCAGAAATAACGGTTGCACCCAAAGGTAAATAGCCAGAAGATAAGCCTTTGGCACAGGTAATAATATCTGGGACAATCCCAAATTCAGACTCTGACGCGAAAAAGTGTCCTAAGCGACCAAAGGCGGTAACGACTTCATCTGATACATACAGCACACCATACTTACGGCAAACCTCTAAAGTTTTCTTATGGTAGCCAGCAGGCGGTACAATTACCCCACCTGCGCCCATAATTGGTTCCGCAAAAAAAGCAGCAACATTGTCTGGGCCTAATTCCAAGATTTTATTTTCTAATTCCTGAACCTTTTCATCACAGAACTCCTCTAAGCTTTGACCTTCAGCCCTGCGATATGGATTAGGGCAGGAAATGTGATGCACCAATTCACGCTCGATATCAAATCCGATATGGTCAAACTCAACCCCAGTTAATGACATACTGATATATGTACTCCCGTGATAACCATCTTTTCGGGAAATTAATTTTTTCTTCGTTGGTTTACCAAGTTGATTAAAATAAAAGTGAATGAGTCGAACGGCAGTATCATTGGCAACTGAACCACCGCAGCCAAATAGAACATGATTAAGATTCCCAGGTGCCAATTCAGCTATTTTTGCCGATAATTTTGCAGCAGGAATAGAGGTATGATGCCCAAATGCCGAATAATATGGGATTTGCATAATCTGTTCTGAAATAGCATCTGCTATTTCTTGACGCCCATAACCCACATTCACACACCATAAACCACCGATACCATCGAGATATTTATTACCTTCAGCATCAAAAACATAACACCCTTCACTTTGCGCAAGGATCATGGCTCCTTCATCTTTAAATGTTGCAAAGTCAGTCCATGGATGAATATGGTGATATTTATCTTTTTGCCAAATTTCCGTGATTTGTGTTGTTGATAACTGATTCATGTTATTACTCCTTGTTAAAATTCTAATTTCATTTCATCAAGCTTTCGATTGATTCAGGTTGAAAGAGCTGCTTCTTCATTACCAATTTGATCCAAAGAATGCTTATGATTGTGGTTAAGCCAATAACGATGCCAACCCAAGTAAATATTTTGATTCGCAAATCTGGCGTAGGAACGGCATAGAAAATTGTAAGAACCATCCCGATAATTCCAATCATTTGGAGGAATGGGTAAAAAGGTGCTTTATAAGGTCGTATCATATGCGGGTAGCGTTTTCGCAAAACGATCACATTCGTATGTGCAATCACATATGCGATCAACCAAGAGATACACGCTGCGGTAAGAAGGACTTTAATAACTTCTGTTTCGCTGTGTGAGAACAGCATGGGTATCATAATAATGAAGGCAATAAACAGGACACCTACCCAAGGCACATTATTTTTCTTATTGATGCGAGCAAAAACAGATAAAACCTGCTTATTCACTGCCATGCCCTGCAACATACGTGGTAAGGCAGCCAGCGTCGTATTTAAAGTACTTAAGGTTGCAAAAACAGCACCTACAGCAATAAATAATAAGCCTGTCTGCCCAAATACAGCCGTTGCATATTCAATATGGGGAGTCAAAGAATTAACCAATTGCTCTTTTGGTAAGAAATAAAGCGCACCCAGCCCATATAATGAAATCGTTATAAAAATGGTGGTTAACCCGATATACATCGATTTTGGGATATTTTTACTCGCATCTTTGGATTCTTCGATCATCGGAACGACAAATTCTGCGCCCACAAATCCCCAAAAAGCCAAAGCAACCAGCGCCACCGTATTGGTATCAAAAGTAAATTTATAATCAACGACTTGCGTATGTGGATAAAACCAACCGCTAATGGCACAGAGACCAAGTAAAAGCAGCAAAAGGACCATGATGAAAGCCAAGGTATTCTGTACTTTTGAGAAAATATCAATTTTGAGTAGATTTAGACCGACTGACATAAATAGGATAAGAAAACCAATTCCAAAATATGGAACATCAATCTTAAATATTTTTTGTACAACACCATCTATTAAAATAAGCTCAGCAGAAACAGCGAACATCGCGACCACGATATAACCGCAGAAGACTGAAAGCATTGCTGGTAAATGTCCCGTTGCAACCAGACTATAATCACTTATACTGCCATTTTTAGGGATTAATAGTGCTAGCTCCGCAAAAGATGCCGCATAAGTAAGCGCTAAAAGAAATCCAATGATGAGCGGGATAAAGAAGCTTATTCCACTCAATCCAAATCCTTGCAAAATAACAACCATCACACCTTGTGATAGCACTAAGCCAACAGCAATTGCGATTAAATTAAATAAACTTAATTGTTTTTTACTCACCACTTTGACTTGATGAATTGAGCTGCTTCCTTGCTTATTATTTCTTACCGTCATGTGCTCCTCCTCGTGTGGAGATTAAACGCTTAAATTTAAAACTTATCTCATGCAGTTTTTTCTTCTTTATTGATTACTTTTCTTTGGTTTTTATCTTGATATTCCAAATAATTACGTTGAATATCAATGTGTCCTGCAACCCGTTTTGCGTCATGCCAGACGCCCCAAATGAAGCTTGAGCCACGGCCATATAAATAAGGCAGACCAATAAAATAAATGCCAGGTTCGGTTGATATACCAAGTTTATGCTGTGGCTTACCATTCAGATCAAAAGCATTCACATCTAGCCAGCTATAATCAAAACCAAAGCCTGATGCCCAAATGATTGTGGTAATACCCTGTTGAGCTAAATCAAGTTCTAGAATTGGTTGCTGAATACAGTCCGCATCATCTAATACAGTCCAAGCTTCGGGCTCTTCAGGCAAATCAATACCCGTACGTTGCACATAAGCATCCGCAGCATCTAAAAACTCAAAATAGGCCTTATCGCTTTCTTGTAATGTCTTTTGTAAATCACTTTGAAAGCTGACTTTCTCGCCTTCAAACTGTTTCGTCATGCCCAACAGCGTGATGCCTTCTAACGCGAGGCGTCTAAAATCAATAGAGTGCCCACCATGTGCCCCACTGACAGCCAAACCTTTCAAAGGCCCCGTATCTGTCTTACTGCTATCCCAGCCTCCCAATACACCTAACCACCAAACATTGTCACGCTGACGATAAACTCGTGGAGGACGCTCATGTGCCCCTACCGATAAATACACCTTTTTACCTGCACGATTTAACTCATCCGCAATTTGTACACCAGAAGAACCAGAGCCAATGACTAAAACAGCGCCATCAGGTATTTGCTTGGGATTTTTATATTGATCTGAATGGATTTGATATAAACCATCATTTTTAGGGGCAATTGGGGGAATAATTGCTTTTTGAAAAGGTCCCGTTGCCACTACAACACGTTGTGCCGTCAATGTACCTGTAGATGTTTCAACAATAAAACCAGCACCTTGCTTATTTAATTGAACTTTTTTGACTTCAACATTGGTATGAATTGGAGCATTAAATTGTTTTGCATATTTTTCAAAATATTCAGCAACTTGATCATGATGCACAAAAGTATCTGGATCAGTATCAAACTCCATATTAGGAAATCGATCATGCCAACAAGGTCCATTCGCGACCAATGAATCCCAGCGACGTGTACGCCATGCTTCCGCAATACGATTTTTTTCTAGCACTACATGTGGAATTTTTAATTCGGTCAGGTGCTCACTCATCGCTACCCCAGCCTGACCGGCACCAACCACTACCGTATCTATTTCTAACTTATCTAAGTTCATCATTTTTCCTTGTCGAATGGTTTAAGTTGTTCAAAACAACTTTTGTGAACGTTTAAATAGGTTCACTTTCAACTATCGATTTCATGTTGTTTGGGTTTCCTTCATATTCCTGTTTTTAGGAAATGAAATATCAAAACGACACACAACGCTTTTAGGAAAAATATAGGTAGCAGTGAAACAAAGAGAAAATAGGATATTCAGAACAAGTGACTCAAAAAAGCCGAACCAAGACCATAACCACATGAAATAAATAAATTTATTTAGAATATAGTTTAAATATTGTCATTAATGCGGAAAAAGTAAATTAATAGAAAGGAAAACAAAAATTGTGACTACACACGAAATGCGCATACTAGATAAACATAATTATTCACCTAGGATTATGCAGTGAAACATACTCGTATTCGTACATTTAACACCCAAAAAACCTATCCAGAACAGAACTTAGATAATGATCTTTGCCAAGCTGTCGTTGCACGTGGTCGAACTGTTTTTCTGCGCGGACAAATCGGACAGAATCTCGACACATCGGAAAGTGTTGCTCTTGCGGATGTTACTGGCCAAACCGAACAAGCAATGTATAACATTGACATGCTCCTCAAAGAAGCAGGTGGAGAATTGGCCGATATTTGTAAAATTACTATATACATCATAGATCCACGCTATCGTGAAGATGTGTATCGCGTAGTGGGTAAATGGCTCAAAGGTGTTTATCCCGTTTCAACAGGGCTCGTTGTTTCCGCCTTGGCACGTCCTGAATGGCTTGTAGAAGTTGATGCAACAGCAGTTATTCCAGACTAAAAAACGAGAGCAACATGACATTTTCAATCATTGCTAGATGTAGTGAAACAGGACAGTTTGGTGCAGCGATCAGTTCATCCTCTCCTGCTGTCGCATCAAGATGTATACGAGCCAAGGCAGGTGTCGGTGTCGCAGCCAGTCAAAATATAACAGACCCTCAACTGGCCAACATTTTACTTGAAATGGCTAAATATAATATTTCACCCCAAAATGCGATTACTGAGTTAACAAAAAATACTGACTTTATTGAATATCGCCAATTGAGTTTACTTGATACAGTCAATAAACCCTTTGCATTTAGCGGGAAAAATACATTAGGCATCTATGCTCAACACATTGGGACACATGTGGTTTGTGCAGGAAATTTACTTGATAATGATCTGGTTACAAGCGTCATGCTAGAACATTTCGAGCAAAGTAAAGGCACTTTAGCTGAGCGCCTGCTGTATGCACTAAAAGCTGGAGAACAAGCAGGTGGTGAAGCTGGAGATGTACATTCTGCTGGCCTCTTGGTTGTTGACAAATTGGAGTGGCCAATTATCGATTTGCGAGTGGACTGGTCAGATCAACCCATTTCTGAACTTATAGCACTATGGCAAATATATGAACCTCAAGTTGATGATTATGTTTTAAGAGCTTTAGACCCAACAAGTGCTCCTAGCTATGGTGTTCCAGGAAATGAATAAACTTTTTTGGGATATACAATGGAGATGTATCCAAAGTGTTAAATCGAATTTCTTTAAGACAAATGGAATACTTTGTTGCAACTGCTGAATGTGGCAGCATCATTATTGCTTCGGAGAAGATACATGTATCTTCTCCATCTATTTCTGCCGCAATCGCACATATTGAATCAGAATTACAAACCCAATTATTTATTCGTCAACACGCTAAAGGCTTAATTCCAACTGCCGTAGGTAAGAATGTGATGTTGGAGTGTAAACACATTCTAAACCAAGCTTCAGGCTTATACTCTCTCGCCGCAGAATTTTCAGGCTCAATACGCGGACCATTAAAGCTCGGCTGCTTTCCAGCATTTGCTCCTATGGTCTACGCAGATATCATCCATGGATTTTCCAATTTATATAAGCAGGTTTCTTTAGATCTTTATGAAGATGATCAACAAGCGCTTCTGAGTTCCCTAATACGTAATGATCTCGATGTTGCTTTAACTTACGATCTTAATATTGATGAACATCTTATTCATTTTGAGTCTTTAACTAAACTGCCACCACATGCGCTCGTGAGCGAGGAACACCCTTTAGCAGCATCACCAGCAGTTACTTTAGAAGAACTATCACACTATCCAATGATTCTTTTGGATATGCCCTATAGCAATGAATATTTCTTATCATTATTTCGCACTCAAAATCTAAATCCAAACGTTGTACGATCTTCAAAAAATATTGATGTGGTACGCTCAATGGTTGCCAATAATATTGGCTACACAATTTTGAATGTCCGCCCTAAGAACAATTACAGTCTAGATGGTAAACGTCTAATCCGTATTCGTATTGCCGATGAACATCGGCCCATGCATATCGGTATTGCTACACCTAAAAATGTACCAACTAATATTGTTGTGCAAGCTTTTATTAGTCGTTGTAAAAGCTTTATTTCTGATCACTTTATCCCCGGTATGAGTTCTGCTCATTTCTATGATCCACACATTAAAACTCAAACTCACAAGGATTCTTCAGATGTCTAATCTGTCGAGTATTGACTTACTCAAGCAACTTGTTGCATTTGATACAACTTCCTATAAAAGCAATTTAGAGTTAATTCGGTTTGTAAAAGATCTACTTGAACCTGAAGGTATTCGTATTACTTTAAATTTCAATAAAGAGCAGACCAAAGCCAACTTACTGGCAAGCATAGGTCCTCAAGATCAAGCCGGGATATTGCTGTCTGGACATACAGATGTCGTACCCGTTGCAGGTCAAGCTTGGAGTACTGATCCGTTTCAAGCATCTATCAAAGATCATAAAATTTATGGACGCGGCACAGCAGATATGAAAGGTTTTATCGCCTGTGCGATGCATGCCATGCTTAAAGCAGCACAAACCCAACCATTGATTAAACCGCTACATTTGTGCCTTTCATATGATGAAGAGATCGGCTGTATCGGCGTCCGTGGAATTCTAGGTCAACTCTCGGAGTTAATTGTTCAACCAGAACTGTGCATTATTGGCGAACCCACTAGTATGAATATTGCGACAGGTCATAAAGGTAAAGCTGTATTCAAAGCAATTTGTCAGGGGCAAGAAGGCCACTCTGCCTTAGCACCCTTGTATGTAAATGCAATTCACTGCGCGCAAAGCGTTATTGATGCAATTACATCTACTCAAAAACAGCTTTCCGAAGATTCCATTTCAGATCCTGCTTACGATGTCCCTTTTACCACCGTACATATTGGAAAAATTCAGGGCGGGAAAGCATTAAATATCGTCCCCAATGAATGCATTTTAGATTATGAAATTCGTAATATCGCTGAACAGAATACAAACTCGGTTCAAGAGAAAATTTTTAACTATATTGAGCAAAGCCCCCATGCAAAATTTGTGAGCTTTCAGGAGATCAATCAATATCCAGGGTTGAATACGTCAACAACCATACAAGCCGTTAAATTCTTACAAACCCTACTTGATCCGGCAGCAGAGCTTCAGAAAATTTCATTTGGCACTGAGGGTGGGCTGTTTCATCAACAACTGAATTCTGCTGTTTTAGTGTGTGGCCCAGGCTCTATTCAGGTTGCCCATAAACCAGATGAATATATAGAGATCTCGCAAATGCAAGAATGCGATGATTTTTTTGAACGCTTACTCAATGCGATTCGTTGTTAACGTTTAAGTCATATGATGTTCACGAAACAATGAGAGATGTACCCAAACAAATATCTAATTTGTTTTTTCTTAACCTAAGGCTTATATAAAGCGAATTCACAAAATTAGCTAAAAATAATACGGTTAAATATTCTATGTAGCTAGAATTCTAGGGAAATTCAATGAAATTAAAACAGGATTGGTTAAATCAACTTAGTCAGACAAAACTTCCATCTTCCTATTTTATGAATGGAAAATATGTGAAGAGTAAGCATAGCTACAGCGTATCAAATCCTGCTACAGCTGAGCATTTAGTTGATATATCAGCATGTGATGCGAATGAAGTTGATCAGGTCGTTCAATATGCTAGAAATGCTTTTACAAGCGGTGTCTGGTCTGGTTTATCACCTCGCGAACGTAAAGAAAAGCTAAAAAAACTTGCTGACCTTATTCGCGACAATGCCGAAGAGCTCGCATTGCTGGAAACATTAAATGTCGGTAAACCGATTCAAGATTCACTCCATGTTGATATTCCAGGTGCTGCATCCTGCTTTGAATGGTATGCCGAGAGTATTGATAAGGTTTACGATGAAATTGCTCCTACAAGTAAGGATCAACTGGCTATGGTCAGCCGTGAACCTATTGGTGTAGTTGCTGCTGTTGTGCCTTGGAACTTTCCACTTGATTTAGCAAGTTGGAAGCTTGCACCTGCTCTAGCTACAGGGAACTGTGTGGTATTAAAACCAGCAGAGCAATCGCCATTTACAGCATTAAGACTTGCAGAGCTCGCAAAACAAGCAGGCATTCCAGATGGTGTTTTCCAAGTTGTTACAGGATTGGGACATATTACGGGTCAAGCATTAGGACGTCACCCTGATGTAGATTGTCTAGTATTTACTGGTTCAACCGAAACAGCAAAAAAGTTTTTAGCGTATTCAGCAGAATCTAATATGAAACCTGTCTGGCCAGAAACAGGTGGCAAAAGTGCTAACATTATTTTTGCTGATGCTGATTTAGACAAGGCTGTTGATAAAGCGATTTTCGGTGCTTTTTATAATCAAGGGGAAGTTTGTTCTGCCAATTCCCGTATCTTATTAGAAAAAAGTATTGCTCAACAATTTATAGAAAAATTTGTAGAAAAAGCCAAAAATCTCGTAATTGGCGATCCTTTAGACCCGAATACTAATATGGGCTGTTTAATTGATCGTCAACATGCCATGAATGTACGAGCAGCCATTAATGAAGCAAAAACTCAAGGCGCTCAATGCCATAGTATTGAATTACAACTCGATGCACATTTAGATATAGATAGCTATGTCGCACCCACAATTTTGACTGGTATAACTCCTGATTTTAATATCTTTCACAATGAAATTTTTGGCCCTGTAGTCGCAATTACAATGTTTGAAACGAAAGAAGAAGCTGTAAAACTGGCTAATCACTCGACTTATGGATTAGCGGCTTCGATTTGGACAAAAGATCTTCAGAAAGCGATCGTCCTTGCTCAACAACTTTTAGTCGGTACAGTATCTATTAATACCGTGGATGCTTTGGATGTCACTACGCCATTCGGAGGGTATAAACAATCTGGTTATGGACGTGATTTATCTTTGCATGCGATTGATAAATACACTCAACTGAAAACGACTTGGATTCAATTATAGTTTTATAGATTGGTTCATGTCTGTTCGATATCAAAGTGCACTAAACAGGTCAAAATGATTTAGTGCACTTCTTAAGGCGTTAAATATCTTCATGAACAAACTTTATGCTCCACGTGGAACATAAAAATTAAGACTGTTCTGTGATCTTGCCGTTCAAATTTAAATTTTGTTTTTTCATTTCAGTTCCCACTACACCCTGTTTTCGATCTCGTGGCATAAATGTGGTTGCAATAATCGCAACTATAGCCATCGAACCGATGTATAGCATGATCAAATACGGATTGCCTCCACCAACACTCAATAATTTTGTCGCGATCAGCGGTGCGATACCACCACCCAACACCCCAGCCAACTGCACCGAAATAGAAATACCGCTATAGCGAATTTCTGCAGGAAACTGGCGAGCAAACAATTGAGCCTGTGGCGCATACATAATCGGGAAAACCACTCCAATTGCCAGCACAATTGCAGTCCAGACCAAAACAGGATCTTTGGTATTCAGCATGCTAAAGAAAGGATAGCTATATAGTGCCAGCACACATAAGCCAAACATAAACATATTGCGCTGCCCGACTTTATCGGACAAATGTCCACATAACGGCGTCATAAATAAAATCACGGCTGCACCGCAAATCGTCGCAAATAAAATCTCTTGTCTGGCAATACCCAATTGCGTGGTGGTATAGGCCAAGGTAAAAGTTGAGGCAATATAAAACCATGCATTCTCCGCCGCACGCGCCACAATGATGGTGATCAGTTGCTTGGGATGCTTTTTAAACACCTGTAAAGCAGGCACTTTGACTTCATCAGCTTGTTGTTTCACTTTTTCAAAGTCTGGCGACTCTGGGACTTTAACCCGAATGTACCACCCGACTGCCAGTAAAATAATGCTCGCTAGAAAAGGAATTCGCCAACCCCAACTAAATAAAGCCTGTTCTGGCAATAAAGATACGAGTCCGAGTGCGATAGAGGCCAGCATCAAACCGCCACCCGTACTGGCTTGAGGCAGACTGCCCCAAAATCCTTTTTTACCTTCTGGTGCATGTTCTACCGCCATCAGCACTGCACCACCCCACTCACCGCCCATCGCCATTCCTTGAATAAATCGTAGGATCACCAAGCCAATTGCTGCCCAGTAACCAACCGATTCATACGTAGGCAATAGGCCGATCAGCACTGTTGGAATTCCCATCAACATTAGGGTCAGCAATAACATCGATTTTCGGCCAATCTTGTCACCAAAATGGCCAAATACCAGTCCACCGAGTGGTCGTCCAATAAATCCCACAGCATAGGTGGCAAATGCTGCAAGCACACCCATCAGTGGATCTAAATTAGGAAAAAATAATTTATTGAAAATTAAAGCTGCTGCTGCACCGTAGATAAAAAAGTCATACCACTCAATGGTGGTCCCGACCATACTGGAGATACCTGCCAATCGATGGGATGACTTTTTAGGAGATGAACCGTTTCCATGTATTGTTTGCATCATTCTGTTCCTTTCTTGGATTTTCTTGTTTTATATTTTTAGCTGATCATCAATCCTGACCATCAGCATTTCCGCCTATCTGATACTCCTTAAATTCGTGGTGATCAATGTTTTGACTTAACTGAGTTTTTCTAGAATTTGCTCGAGTTCAACATTCCGTTGCTGCCATTGCGGTTGTTTGTCTTTATCAACAATTAAGGCGCGGACACCTTCAATAAAGTCACCATGTTCAAACCAGATATCTTGCAGATCACGCTCCAATTGCATGCATTGAGGCAAGGAAAGACCTCGACCTAAATGTTGGAGTTTCAAGCTGGTTTGTTTGGCAATAAACGAACGTTGCTGCAAAATACTGAGCATCTTGCCCGCCCATGCTTTGAACTGATCATCTTGTTCATGTTCAAGACTCTGCTCAATTTCATCCAAATGCTGAAAACCAAAATGTTTACGAATGCCTTCGGCCAATTGCTGAAGTTCACTTTCAGCAGGACGGGTAATAAAACAGCTGACAATATGCTCAATATTCTGTTTACTCAGATTAGGTTCATTAACCAAAGCCTGTTGCAGGGCATGCAGCTTGTCACTTGGTACGTGATAGTCGATTAAATCTAAATACAGGGCATCACTACTGCTGATCTGCTCGCCAGTGATTGCCAGATAGACCCCAATATCATCGAGTCGAGACAGGAAATGAGTCGCACCGACATCTGGGAAAAAGCCGATCGCAGTTTCAGGCATGGCAAATCTGGACTTTTCGCTACTCACCACAATGTGACACGCCTGTGCCAAGCCAAAACCACCACCCAGCACATAGCCATCCAGTAACACGATGACAGGTTTTTCATATTCGCGCAGTAGATTCAGCATTTTATATTCGGCACTAAAATAACCTTTATAATCAGCGGTATTATTTTTATAACTGTCATAGAGATAGCGAATATCTCCACCTGCACAAAAGGCTTTGGGGCTGTTCGATTTGATTAAGACCGCCTGAATGGCAGCATCATAACGCCACAGTTCCAATTGGCTACAAATGCCCTCAATCATATCGAGAGACAGTGCATTTAAATGCTTCACGCGATCCAAACTGATCAGACCCAATACACCTTTCTGCTCAATCATTAACTGATTTTCGATATTCATTTTATTGGTCTCTTATCGATGATTAAATTTGGCCTGACGTTTTTCCACAAAGGCCTGCATGCCTTCTGTTTGATCCGAAGTCGCAAAAATCGAATGGAACATACGTCGCTCAAAACGCAGTCCTTCTGTGAGATTGACTTCAAAGGCACGATTGATGGTTTCTTTTAGCATCATATTGGCCGTTAAAGAGCGCGCTGCAATTTTTTCTGTGGCTTGTAGGGTCTGTTCCAGTAATTCTTCTTTACTAAACACACGCGCTACCAGCCCACTTTGTTCAGCCTCTACTGCACCCATTTGCCGTGCAGTGAGACACATTTCCATGGCTTTGGCTTTGCCAATTGCGTGAGTTAAACGCTGTGTGCCTCCAATGCCTGGAATCACACCTAAAGTCACTTCAGGTAAACCAAACTTGGCATTGTCTGCACAATAGATAAAGTCACACATCAGTGCCAGTTCACAACCACCACCAAGCGCATAGCCGCTGACCGCAGCAATCAAAGGTTTACGGCGTTGCGCGATACGATCGGCAAGATGAAAAAAATCATCAAAGTAAATATCAGGAAAACGAAGATCAACCATTTCCTTGATGTCTGCACCTGCGGCAAAGGCCTTTTCTGAGCCTGCCAACACCATACAGCCAATCTCACGATCTTTCTCTAACGCATCCAACGCCTGATTGATTTCACTAATCAATTCACTATTCAGCGCATTCAAGGCGTGCGGACGATTGAGGGTAATCAGTCCCACGCCATTGCGTTTTTCTAATAAAATGGTTTGCCATTGCATCATGGATTCCTTGTTCTCTTGTTATAGGCTACGTGCGATCACTAAACGTTGAATATCACTGGTGCCTTCATAAATCTGACAAATTCGAGCATCACGATAGATCCGTTCAATCGGGAAGTCTTTCAGATAGCCATAGCCCCCAAATACCTGTAAGGCGCTTGAACAGACACGTTCGGTCATTTCCGAGGCAAATAGCTTGGCCATTGAAGCTTCATTGAGACAGGGTTGTTCTGCTTCTTTAAGGAGTGCAGCATAGTGCACCAGTTGTCGAGCCGCTTCGATCTCGGTCGCCATACTGGCAAGACGAAAAGCCAATGCCTGATGCTCAAAGATTGGTTTACCAAAAGTCAGCCGCTCTTTGGCATAGCGCGTGGCTTCTTCCAATGCCGCCCGTGCCAGACCCACCGCCTGTGCCGCAATACCGATACGCCCCCCTTCCAGATTGGCAAGGGCAATTTTTAAACCTTCACCCTCTTTACCCAGCATCAGGCTTTTATGAATACGTACATCTGTCAGGGCAATCTGGCAGGTATCCGAAGCATGTAAGCCAAGTTTTTCTTCCACCCGGATTACTTCATAACCCGCTGTCTCGCGTGGCACAAGGAAGGCACTGATGCCCTTTTTACCCGCACTTGGATCAGTCACGGCAAATACAATAATCACACCTGCGTTATCACCTGAGGTAATAAATTGCTTGGCACCATTCAGAATGTAATCATCGCCATCTTTCACTGCACGGGTTTTAATCGCTGCTGCATCTGAACCTGTATGCGGTTCAGTTAAGGCAAAAGCACCGATCATTTCACCCTGTGCCAACGGTTTTAAAAAACGCTCTTTCTGTTCATCACTACCAAATTTTAAAATCGGCACACAGCCCACTGAGTTATGTACACTCATAATGGTTGAGGTCGCACCATCTGCCGCAGCGACTTCTTCAAGTGCCAGCACATAGGCCAAATTACCTGTGTCAGAACCGCCCCAATGTTCGGGAATCAACATACCCATAAAACCGAGCTGCCCCATTTGTGCAAGCGCATCTTTTGGAAATGTGCCATGTCGATCCCAATCACTGGCATTGGGTTTAATCTGTTCTTGGGCGAAACTTTTCGCCATATCACGTATTAAGACTTGTTCTTCGGTCAATTGCATCTTGTGTTCCTTACCCTGCCTTTGCTTGCTGTTTCGCAATTTCCTGATTACGTAATAAAAAGCGCTGAATCTTGCCACTTGGTGTTTTTGGAAGTTCTGTCACGAACTCGACCAATCGTGGATAAGCATGTGCTGATAAGCGTTTTTTCACAAATTGGCTCAATTCTTCCGCCAACTGTTCCAAAGGTTGAATACCCGCAGCCAAAATCACGAAAGCCTTCACCACTTCAGTCCGGTCGGGATCAGGCACACCCACCACGGCTGCCTCTACCACAGCATCATGCTCAAGCAACGCACTTTCCACATCGAAAGGTCCAATCCGATAACCTGAAGTGGTGATCACATCATCACTGCGTCCGACAAAACTCATGCTGCCATCGGCATGTAACTCGGCAGTATCACCGGTGAGGTAGTAGTGCCCGACAAAAGGAGATTTACGACTTTCTTTATAGCCGCCAAACCACATCATCGGAGACTGGCGAATATCCACGGCTAGAATTCCAGGTGTGTCTGCTGGAAGCTCCTCGCCCTGTTCATTGACCACCGCAACGCGATAACCTGCACTCGCAAAACCTGCTGAACCTGCACGGATGTCATGAGTTAAACCATGATGATTACACACCACCATACCAACCTCGGTCTGGCCATAATGATCATAAATCGGGGCATCCAGAACCTGCTTAAACCAGCGAATCACTTCAGGATTCAAAGGCTCACCCGCACTGCTGACCACACGGAACTGGCCTTTTAACGGCGTCATTTGCGTAGGATCAGCGGCCATCATCATGCGATATGCCGTTGGTGCTCCTGCCAAATTGGTAATCTGATAATCCTTTACGATCTGACACAGGCTGTCGGTACTAAAACCGCCTTCATAGAACAAAGTGGCATGGCCCAAAAATAATGGGCCTGTAATGGCGTAATACAAACCATAAGCCCAACCTGGATCGGCAATATTCCAGAATGAATCTTCGTCTCTCAAACCAATGGCATCTTGCATATAACGACCAAAAGCCAGCAAGGCTTTTAACGGCACTTCTAGCGGTTTGGCAGGCCCTGTGGTGCCCGAGGTAAACATCAGTAGAAAAGGATCTTGGATGCTTCGCATCACCAATCCACATTGATCAGACTGCTGTTTGACTTCATCCCAAAAATTAAAATCACCTGGCTTCAGCGACATGCCTTGTGAATCAGTAACCGTCACAACCGCTGGACAATGTTCGATCTCATCCAGTTTGCTGCGGTTCGCCACATCCGTCACCACCAGCTTACTTTGTGCCAGTTGCAGACGATGCTCAATTGCCTTGGGTCCAAATGCGGTAAATAAAGGCTGATAGACAGCGCCAATACGCCAAGCCGCGAAAATCGTCACCAGCAGTTCAGGCGTTCTCGGCAATAGACCTGAAATACGGTCACCGGCCTTTACACCTTGCGACTTTAAAAAGTTGGCAAATTGACTCGACCATTGCTGTAACTGGCGAAAAGTATATTGCGCCTTACGACCATCTTTGCCTTGCCAGTACAACGCGATTTTGTCACCTTGCGCATGGCGATCACAACATTCATAACAGGCATTCAGTGCATCCATTGAACCTGATAGCATTTTTTTTGCAGTGCTTTCCAGATCGAAAGCCTGAACCGTCTCTTTATAATTCAACATCTGTGTTCCCTCAGTCTGGATTGATTGTTCTTCATGACAGGGTTTAATTTTTTGATAAAAGCCATCCTTTGGCTTTAGTTTTTATGCCTCTGGCGACAGGTATTGCTGAATAATGCTGGAAAAATCAAGGTGTGCATTACCACGCATGCACATTTGCTGATATAGCTGCTGCACCATCCCGCCTAACACCACAGGCTGCTTCACCTGTCCTGCGGCTTCAACTGCAAGACCCAAATCTTTCAGCATCAACTGCGTGGCAAAGCCATCCTGATAGCCACGAGAGGCAGGTGCATTTTCATTAATGTGAGGCCATGGGTTACAGACTTCAGAACTCCAACAACGACCACTTGAGGTGTTGATCACACCTGCCAACGCCTGTGGGTCAATGCCAAGTTTCGCACCCAATGCCATCCCTTCAGCTACCGCAGCCATGGAAATTCCAAGGATCAGGTTATTACAGATTTTGGCAATTTGACCTGCGCCGACATCGCCACAATGCACCACGTTTTTGCCCATGTGACCGAGTACAGGTTTCACTTCATCAAAGGTCTGATCATTGGCCCCAACCATAAAGGTCAGCGTACCCGCTTGTGCGCCAATGGTGCCGCCTGAAACAGGCGCATCGCAAATATGGATATTTTTACTTTGGGCAACCACTGCAATGTCTTTAATGGTTTGTGGGTCAATGGTACTGCTATCAATGCATAAGCTGCCTGCTTTCAGCACTTCAAGTACGCCATCTTCGCCCAGATACACCTCTTTGACATGTTTTGCCGCAGGTAACATGCTAATCACAACATCTGCTTGTTTCGCCGCTGCCTGTGGACTGTCGCAAACCACACCACCGGCCTCGGCAAAGTGCTGAATCGCTACTTCGCTCAGGTCATAACCATATACGGTGAGTCCAGCTTTGAGCAGATTTTGGGCCATTCTGCCGCCCATATTACCTAGACCAATAAAGGCGATATTCATCCGTGATCCCCTTAACGTAAACTAATGGTTGTATTTACACCGCTTACTTCGTGACTGTCTTCAAACCAGCGACTGGTAATGGTTTTGGTTTGGGTATAGAACTGCACAGCCTGTTTGCCATAAGGTCCCAAATCACCAAGTTTTGAACCACGGGAACCAGTGAAACTAAAGAATGGTACAGGCACTGGAATCGGAATATTGATCCCCACTTGACCAATATCAATCAAGTTCTGGAAGGTACGCGCAATCGCACCACTTTGCGTGAATAAGCCCACGCCATTACCAAATGGATTGGCATTGATCAACGCAATTGCTTCTTCAAGGGTATCGACACAAATAATCGACAGCACAGGACCAAAGATTTCTTCCTTATAAATACGCATGTTGGTATTCACGTTACTAAAAATTGTCGCCCCGACAAAGTTGCCCGCTTCATAGCCTTGTACCTGAACATCACGACCATCAAGTAGCAGTTCTGCACCTTGCTCTACACCGCTATTAATCAAATCCAACACCCGCGCTTTAGCACGTTTTGAAATGACTGGGCCGATATCAGTATTTGGCTCATGCCCTGCATTCACTTTTAAAGTCTTGGCTTTTTCAACCAATTCTGGAATCCACTGCTTACTGTCACCAACCATGACCGCCACCGATAGCGCCATACAGCGTTGCCCTGCTGCACCAAAAGCCGCACCAACCAAGGCATTCAGGGTTTGTTCTTTATTGGCATCTGGCATCACAGCGACATGGTTTTTGGCACCCATCATCGACTGCACGCGTTTGCCATGTTGCCCTGCAAGGTTATAGACATGCGTACCAACCGCAGTCGAACCAACAAATGAAATGGCTTTAATATCAGGATGCGTACATAGGCGATCCACCACCTCTTTACCACCATGCACGACATTCAGTACACCAGCAGGAATACCAGCCTGAATCGCCAGTTCCACCAGCATCATGGTCGACAGCGGATCTTGTTCAGATGGTTTTAGAACAAAGGTATTGCCACATACGATCGCCATTGGGAACATCCACAACGGGATCATGGCAGGAAAATTAAACGGCGTAATGCCCGCACACACACCCAATGGTTGCTGTAAGGTATAGGTATCGACACCACGCGCAACCCCTTCAACGTACTCCCCCATTTGTAAGGTGCCGACTGAACAGGCATGTTCAACCACTTCCAGACCGCGTTGAATATCACCTTCCGCATCCGCCAAGGTTTTACCTTGTTCCGAAGTCAGTACCTGCGCAATTTCCTTCATATTGGCGCGGATCAGATCTTGCAGCTTCAACATGATACGCATACGTGCCTGAATCGGGGTTTGACGCCAGGAAGCAAACGCTGCTTGCGCAGCTTCAATTGCCGCATCTACCTCCTGAGCTGTAGCAAATGGCACACGACCGATCACCTCCTGCGTTGCAGGATTAATAATGTCTTGCCATTGTTGAGTATCTGATTCGATAAAACTGCCATTAATGAGTAACTTAGCTGTTTCCAATTGAATATTTTGGATTGTGTTCATAACCTCTCCATAGGCTGTATTTTTATTGTGTTCAGTGTTCAGAAAATATCGATCGTCGTATTTTCTTTATTCAGGTTTTATTCGAGACTAACAAAGAAAGCTTTGACCACCAACGCAAATTAATGCACGATCATTGTGCAAATATGCACAAGGAAGACCATAATAATGAAAGTGGATTGGGATCATCTACAGTTTTTTTTAGTGTTGGCGCGGACCAAAACATTAACCAATGCCGCCCGTATTATTGGCGTGGAACATAGTACCGTGGCGCGACGGATTCAGGCTTTAGAACAAGCTTTGGGAATTACCCTGTTTAAACGCGAAGCCTCTGGCTATGAGCTGACCATGGAAGGTTTGGCACTGGTTCCTCGGGTTGAGCAAATGGAATATGCTTTCCTACAAATTGAAAAACCTCATCAACCTTTGCAAGGCCGTGTGCGAATTGGCACACCTGAAGGCTTTGGTACCGCATTTTTGGCACGTTTATTAGCGGAGTTTTCTATCCAATATCCCTCGCTCACCATTGACCTGATTCCAGTACCGAAAATGATCAAGCTGTCGCATCGTGAAGCCGACATTGTGGTCTCTATTGAACGGCCAACCTCAGGTCCCTATATCATTACGCGGCTGTCGGATTATTGTTTAAAAATTTATGGCAGCAAAAAATATCTGGCACTCAACCCAGCCATCCGCGATTTACAGGATTTAACTTCGCATCGCTTCGTCAATTATATTGATGATCTGGTATATAGCCCTGAGCTGTACTGTCTGGAACGCTTGCCTTTAAAACTCAGCGCCAATTTCCGTAGCAGCAGTATTTTGGCGCAGCAAATTGCGGTGAGTTCAGGTGCAGGATTGGCCATTTTGCCCAAGTTTTTAGCTGATGATAAACCTGAACTTGAAACGGTATTAGAACAACAGGTGCGCTACACCCATACCTTTTGGATGCTGACCTTTGTCGATTTGCAGCATGAACCTCGTATCAAGTTGGTCTGGGACTATTTACGCAAACAGGCCGATCAATATCAGCATTTATTGGTGGATTAAACAGAATGACTCGACCATAAAAAACCGATCAATCTAGATCGGTTTTTTACTCATATCGACATAGGCTATTACGCCAATTCACGCCCCAATTTTTTCATGCGGGGTTTATACATCAGCTGATAGGTCACGGCCAAAATAATTAACCACAATGGGCTGACATAAAGTGCCTTTAAGGTATCTGGCTCTAGTGCCAAGATCACCAAAGCAAACAACAAGAAAGCAATAACGATATACGACATCAACACGCCGCCTGGCATTTTGAACTTAGATTGAGCATGCAGTTCTGGACGTAATTTACGGTAGCGGATATAGCACACCATGATCAGACTCCAGACACTAATGAATAGAATCACACAGAGTGAACTCGCCAAAGTGAAAGCCTCAAGGGTATTCGGTACAAAGTATTGCAGCACCGCCCCACCCATGATGAACACACACGAGAAAATCAGACCGTTGGCAGGTACTGCACTTTTCGATAAACGACCAAAAGCATTTGGTGCCTGACCATCTTTAGATAAACCAAACAACATACGGCTGGTTGAGAATACGCCACTGTTCATGGAAGACATCACTGAAGACAGTACCACCAAATTCATAATGATGGCCGATGTTACAATCCCTGCATTCATGAACAATTCCACAAATGGACTCTTGTCCGCACGAATAATATTCCATGGCGTGACCGACATTACCACCAATAAGGCCAACACATAGAATAAGATGATACGAATCGGAATCGCATTGATGGCTTTTGGCAGATTCTTGTGTGGATCTTTGGTTTCAGCCGCAGTGGTTCCAATCAGTTCCACGCCAACGAAGGCAAACACGGCGATCTGGAAACCTGCCAAGAAACCATCTAGGCCTTTTGGAAACATACCACCATGTGACCAGACATTACTGAGCGATGCCACAGCACCATGAGGTGCTTGAAAATGGCTAAAGATCATATAACCGCCAACGCCAATCAGACCAATAATCGCTAAAATCTTGATCAGGGCAAACCAGAACTCAATTTCACCAAACAGACGTACCGTGAGCAGATTTAAGAACAGCACGAATAGTACACAACCCGCACTAATCGCTGCCTGACCAATTGGGGTAAACATAGTGCCTTCAGGCAGCCAAAAGGTGAGATAGTTGATGACAGCAGCCAAATCGGCTATACCGACCAGTACCCAACCTAACCAATAAGTCCAACCCATGTAATAACCTGCCCATGGCCCAATCAGGTCATGCGCCATATCGACAAAAGATTTGTAGTGTAAATTTGCCAGCAACAGCTCACCGAGTGCTCGCATTAAGAAGAAAAACATCCCACCAATAATCATGTAAATAAACAGAATCGATGGGCCTGCCAAGGAGATGGTTTTGCCTGAACCCATAAAGAGGCCAGTACCAATAGCGCCGCCAATTGCAATCAATTGCAAGTGGCGATTTGAAAGTTTTCTTTGTAAGTCTTGGGGCGATTGTTCGCCTTCTGACTGATGCTGTGTAACCGTCATCTTAAGTTCCTTTTACTCTTTCCTAAATGAGTCAGCTTTGATTTATCTGCCATACCCTAGCTGTCTTTTTAAGACAGCTGACTCATCTTCGATTGCAAGAAAATACGTATCTGACTACGTTTTATCTACTGCAAATACGTTACTTTTCTTCTTTTTTTATATTTTTTAAACAAAAATAAAGCGGATCGCTTTATTTTTGTGCTGCAACAACTGCAATTTCGATCAACCATTTCGGATTGACTAAATCGGCCTGAATGGTGGCACGTGAAGGTGCAACATGACCTTTCAACCAATCAATCCAAATGGTATTGACCACAGGGAAGTCTGAAAGATCTTTTAAAAATAATTGTGCTGAGAGTAGACGAGATTTATCCGTCCCTGCTGAAGCAAGTAACTGTTCGATGGTTGCAAGGACTTCGCGGGTTTGCCCTTCAATATCTAGGTCCGCATTTTTAGGCACCTGACCTGACAAATACACCACCTTATTGAATACCGTTACTGCACTCATCACTTCGTTGGTATTGATCTTTTGAATATCTGAATTTGACATGATTATTTCCTTATTCCTGATTGATAAAATTGACACGTGCCGTTACGCCACACATCAGTTCATAACCGATCGTGCCTGAGGTCGCCGCGACCTCGTCAATAGGTAAAATTGTTCCTGTACTTGATTTGCCCCACAGCACCACTTCACTGCCGACTTCAGCATCATGGATCGGGCTGAGGTCCACAGCCAACATGTCCATGCTGACCCGCCCAATGGTTTGGGTCCGAATTCCATTCACCAGAACAGGCGTACCTGTGGCAGAAATCCGTTGATAACCATCGGCATAGCCACATGCCACGATACCGATTCTGATTGGCTGCTCGGCCACATAGCTGGAGCCGTAGCCAACACTTTCATGGGCATTGAGTTCTTGCACGGCAATGATTTCACTGCGTAAGCTCATACTTGGCGCAAGGCCCCAGTCCAGAATACTATGCTTGGGATAATCGGGAGAACTACCGTACAGCATGATGCCACCACGCACATAATCCGATTGCAACTGCGTTTGATATCTTAAAATTGCAGCACTGTTACTGACCGATCGTTCACCCGGCAAGCCCTGAATGGTGGCTTCAAACGCTTTGAGTTGATAGTCAATTCCAGTCTGGCCAAAACGATCACCATCAGCATCAGAGAAATGCATCATATGGGTAATACTGGAGATCTGTTCCAATTGCTTCAATTGCTGCCAAATGTCACGGTATTGCTGTGGTTTAAAACCTAAGCGGTTCATACCACTGTTCATTTTCAGAAAAACATCAAACTGCGCGGGATAGCCATAGTGTTGTATCCATTGCAGCTGTTGCTGATTATGGACAGTAAAACTGAATTGATATTGCGCACAGTCAAACAGGTCCTGCGCTGAAAAAATCCCTTCAAGTAGCAGAATAGGCCCAGTCCAACCTAAAGCACGTAAGCGTTTTGCCTCATCGATATCGAGTAAGGCAAAACCATCTGCACTTTTAAAAGATTCATAGACACGTTCTATCCCATGCCCGTAAGCATTGGCTTTGACCACAGCAAACACTTTGCTGTTGGGCACCGACTGCCTGACGACCGCTAGATTTTGGCGTAAGGCTTGGGCATGGATCACGGCAGTAATCGGACGAGGCATACTAAACTTCCTTGTAAACCGTGATTATGCGGCGTGTGAATAACGCTGAATGGATAAACCATCGGTGCTGATGTCTGGACGATGATTCATGACCAAATCACTGATCAACTTGCCAGAACCACAGGCCATGGTCCAACCTAAAGTGCCATGTCCTGTATTCAGGAACAGGTTCTTGTATTGCGTTGCACCGATAATAGGTGTGCTGTCAGGTGTCATCGGACGTAAACCTGTCCAGAATGATGCTTGTGCAAGATCACCACCCGGAAATAAATCTTGAGTCACCATTTCCAAAGTCGCACGACGGTCCTGATTCAATCCAAGATTAAATCCACTGAGCTCTGCCATACCACCCACACGAATCCGCTGATCAAAACGGGTAATTGCAACTTTATAAGTTTCATCCAATACCGTTGATTGCGGTGCAAATTTTGGTTCCACAATTGGAATCGTGAGTGAATAGCCTTTCACTGGGTAAACAGGCAAATTCAATTCCAGTGGTTTAAGGAAATCACGTGAATAACTACCAAATGCCAGTACAAAACGGTCGGCTGTTAAAATCGCACCATCGACCATAACGCCTTTGATTTCATCACCTTCAACAATCAACTTCTCAACATTTTGATCAAACTTGAATTCCACACCCAAATCTTGGGCCAATTTTGCCAAAGCATTGGTAAACAGATAACAATCGCCTGTTTCATCATTCGGCAGGTGTAAACCACCGACCAATTTATCAGTGTATGCTAATGCAGGTTCTACAGCACCCAACTCCTGAGCATTCAACAAATCAAAATCAACGCCACATTCTTTGAGTACTTGAATATCACGCTGCACAGCTTCAAGTTGTGCTTCGCTACGGAACACTTGTAGCGTTCCCTTGGCACGATTTTCGTAGTTGATCCCTGTTTGTGCTCTTAAATCACGTAGGCAATCACGGCTGTATTCTGCAACACGCATCATGCGTTCTTTATTGACCGCATAGCTTTGTGGATTACAGTTTTTCAACATCTGTGCCATCCACTGCAACTGCCACATACTGCCATCAATGTTAATGGCTAATGGTGCGTGATGCTGGAACATCCATTTTACGGCTTTAAAAGGAATACCGGGTGCTGCCCACGGTGTTGAATATCCTGGGGAGATTTGGCCTGCGTTACCAAAACTGGTTTCTTTTGCAGGTCCTGACTGACGGTCAAGCACCGTCACTTGCGCACCTTGTTGTGCAAGATAATAGGCACTTGCCACACCAATGACGCCACTTCCTAAAACGATTACGCGCATAATAGATCCCTCACGCACACACTAGGTTATTTAACTAGTATATTTTTGGATCAATAGTTTTTTTCACTGATTTTATGACTATAATCTAGGTAATTTAATATTTTTATCGCGAAAAAATTAAAATAAAAGGGAATCTTCTATGCGTAAATTAGACCGGATTGATCGCCTGATTTTAGATATTTTGCAACGTGAAGGTCGAATTGCGATCAGTGAACTGGCATCGCGTGTGAACTTATCCACCACGCCTTGCTCAGAACGAGTGAAGCGCTTGGAGCGTGAAGGCATCATAGTGGGCTACTATGCCCGACTCAACCCCGCTTATGTCGACCGTAGCCTGTTGGTGTTTCTGGAAATCAAACTGTCCGCCAAATCTGGCGATGTATTTGATCAAGTGGCGCGCGATTTGGTGGATATTCCTGAAGTGTTGGAATGCCATCTGATTTCAGGTGAATTTGATTATCTGGTGAAAGCGCGTTTAAAAGAAATGAGTGCTTATCGACGCCTATTAGGCGATTTATTAAAAAAACTGCCTGCATCCGCCTCTTCACATAGCTATATTGTGATGGAAGAAGTCAAAGAGTCTTTATATTTAGATATGGGTGTATAACCTATCATCAGATACCTCATAACAAAAAAGCCCAGATTGAAGGGCTTTTTTATTTGATCAGACTGAGAGGGTTTACTCATCTTCGTCGTAAATATAGCTCATACATCCCCAGCCATCATATTCACCATTGAATTCTTTGGCGATCTTGGTCATCCATTCTTCCAAATCTGCAATATCTTGATATTCCAAAATCATGTTGACATGAATATTCAGCACCCAAAGGTCTGATCCATCGGAATGTACCTCTTCCTGAAAAAGTGAAATTTTTTGTTCTTGATGTAAAAGGTGCAAGGCACATTTTTCAACCTGTTCTTGTTTTTCAAAAACAATCGAAAATTCGACTTCATGTGGCTCGTTGAGTTCATTGCCATCTTCAACCATCTGCCATAGCACGTTGCCATTATCATTGTCTGGGAATTGGTCATAATCGCGAGTCATATAAATATCCTTTGTTGTGTTTTCGACTTGATATTTGGCTATAGATTAGCCGATTTTTATGTCATTTTTTAGACGGATTAATAGCAATATTGTAGTCAAAAAATGATCAAAGTAAATGTCCTGAAACTACTGTGTTTCAGCTTAAAACAATGCCAAGCACCACTTGATCAAGGCAAGCTATTCCATTTTCATAGATGGGTTCTGGGTAGTCTTTAAAGACATCACGTTCAATATGCGACAGACGAAATCCACATTTTTGATAGAGTGCCAATTGATCCAGACTCGAGTTACCCGTCTTCACCCATAAACGATGCAGATTTAACTGTTTGGCATACTCAATCGCATGCTGAATCAAAGCCTTAGCCAAGCCCTGTCCTTGATAGCTTTCGGTCACTGTCAAATTCTTAATTTCAGCTTGATCATCCGTTTCGAGTAAACAAAGCTGAGCAATGATCTGTGCTTGGGCATTCTGCATCACAAAAAGCTTTGCGTTAAATAAATATGTTTCGATCTCCACCCAACTTGGATCAGCCACCAACAACAGTGCCTTTAATTGCAGTTGCTGTATCTCTGAGAGTGCTATCCATTTAGCGTGTTGAATCGAATACATGATCTTGCCTATTTATTGTAGTGCTTAGAACTTTACCTCAGAATGAATTTCAACGTCATGCTGCTTGAGTGGATGCTGAAATGCCAGATAAGCAGCATGCAAGGCCATACGTTTTAAATGAAACTTGGCAGGTTCAGGATGATAGAGCTTATCACCCATGATCGGATGGCCAATATGCATCATATGTACCCGCAATTGATGCGAACGACCTGTGACTGGCTCTAAACGAACACGGCTTTGATCACTTACTGCATCATATGCCATGCATTGAAACAAGGTTTTGGCTTGCTTGCCCAGTTCAAAATGGACGATCTGACGTGGACGGTTTTCCCAATCGGTAATCAATGGCACTTCAACACTGCCTTCGGACTGAATTTGCCCCTGTACCAACGCCACATAGTATTTCTTGACGGTTCGTGCCTGAAACATTTTACTAACGGCGACTTCTGCTTCCCGATGCTTGGCAAACATCAACAGCCCTGAGGTTGCCATATCCAGACGATGGGTGACTTTGGCCGCAGCATATCGTTCCAGTACCCGTAAATAAGCACTGTCCTGATGCTCAGGTAGACGCCCCATCACGGACAACAAACCTGCAGGCTTATTGATCACCAGCAAATCTTCATCTTCATACACAATGTCTAAAGGATCTTGCGGCGGCGCATAAATAAAGTTGTCATTTAAAGGCATAGAGAGCTAAACAAATCAAGCAAAGACAAAACCAGCAGCGATTATAGGCGTCCCAAATAGTTTCGCAAACATTGATTTACCCTATTCCCGTGAACGAGTTAAGATAGGATTTTGAGCGATTTGCTTAACTTTTCTTTGTAGCGTTGTTCCAAGCTTTCAATATCCCGATTGAGAAAGGCAATCAGATAGTCTTTTACCCGAGCAAGGCTGAGCTGTTTAAATGAAATGCTGTCTTTGCTTTTGCGTGTCACCAAACCAAATAGGTCTTTTTTGGGAATGATCACAGCAATATCACTGTCCAGTTTAAACTCCAGTTGTTGCGATTTGGCATAGGCATCGAGGGTAATTGAAATGGTCTGCTCTGTACGATGATCACTGACAATAAAACTGGTGTCCGCGCCATTGAGTTGTAATTGACGAATGAGCTGCTGACGCCAAGCCATTTCGTCAAATTTGCTTAAAATCGTTGCCAAATCAAATGTCCCAATATGATCGATTTCATTTCGATTCATCTGATGCGGATAACGGATTTTAAGCTCGAACTCATTCATACGGGTACTGACCTATTGCTGTAATTTTTTTGATTTTTTAAATATGGAAATAATTATATCATTTTGTTTTTTAATATAAAAATATCGATTTCTATTCAAAATATTAAGATTACAGGATTTATTTCACATTCAATTTTAACTTTCTTGATCTAGTTTTTATTTTTTCGATCTGATTATTCTTTTCTATTTGGTTAAATTTTTTAGGGTATCAAGGGAAAACAGAAGTTGTTTACTTCAACACCTATGACTTTGTAAGCCATAACCTTTGCCTATAAACTTTTGATCTATAGCGTCCTAAGCCGAATCGAGACCTTTTGGGTTGATACACACTTGCTTTGTAAGCATCGGTGCATGCTGCTCTTTTCGATCCCTTTCACACCCTTGAGACATAGTTTAGGCAGATCGCGCTGGGATTGTTTTCCTAAAAACAGCTATTTTTAGCCATCAATGAAATAATTTTGCACACCCTATTAAAAAAGTTAAAATATTTTTCATATCCAGTAAAAAAGCACGATTTATATTCTGATAAATTCAAATTTATATGTGTATTTTTTCAAATACTGCTTTTGGTTTAAGCCCAAATCACCATAATCGCGGCGACAATGACCAGCCACAGACCCAAATGATCGGTTTTGGCAAGCTTTTCTTTAAAGAAGAAGGCCGAGATCAATAGACTGAATAGAATTTCCACCTGACCCAGTGTTTTGACAATCGCCACGGTTTGCATGCTCATCGCACTAAACCAGCCCACCGAAGCGAGAAAACTACAAATACTCACTCTCAAGGTCAGTCCAACACGCTGCCACATTTTATACAGCGTCGATCGGCTAAAAAATCCGAGGTAAACCAGTAATACAATGCATTGAAAACTGATCAGACTGCATAACACCCAAGCCGCCCGATGCAAAAATGGCAACATGCTCAGCTCTAAACTGGCTTCACGAACCAATAAAGAGGTGATGGCAAAGCACAGCCCACTACCCAATCCAATCATCAAAGTTTTTAAGGACAAATCAGATTGTTGCTTACCTTTACTCAGTAAAAATACCGCCAATGCCCCAATCACGACCCCGAACCAGCCCCATGTACTGAGATGTTCCTGTAAGAACAGTACACCGACCAAAGCGGCTAAGATCGCTTCACTTTTAGCCAGTCCCACCCCAATGGCATAGTTCTTTTGTTGAAAAAGTTTCACCATCAAGGCAGTGGCATAGATCTGACTAATACCTGCAATGACGATATAGAACCAGAATTTATCGGAAAAATGCACGGATGCGGTGACAGGTTGATGCAGATAGAGAAAAGCCAAATAGCTAAAGGCAAAGATGGGTGAAAAGATGAATCGGGCCAGTGTGGTGCCGTAGATATCTACGGTGGTACTGAGTTGTTTTTGAAATGCATTGCGCCAAGCCTGCATGAATGCAGCCATCAAGGTAAATAAAATCCAAGTAAGGGTCATAAGCTTGAACGCAATATCAAAAGTGAAGCTAATTTACGCTGTTCTGACTGGTTTTTCGATGACAATCTTCAGAGTCAGTCGTTGTAGCTTAGATTTTTTAAAGGAAATCGCCCAGTAGCATAAGACTGTTTCAATCGACCAGTTATGATTTCTTTTTGCTCATTTCAGTCAGTAAATCGAGCTGTATTTCCTGAATTTTTGCCAGTCTATCCCATAGATGCATGAGTAGATGATCCATTTTCTCATGTAAATTATGGATTTCCAGCTCTGCTTTGAGATTCACCTTATAGTCATTTTCTGAGCGTAAACGGTCTTTGGCTTCCTGACGGTTTTGACTCATCATAATAATTGGGGCTTGCACTGCGGCCAAACAAGACAGAATCAGATTTAACAAAATAAAGGGATAAGGGTCAGCAGGATGTTTCACCATAATCACGGTATTGACCAAGATCCAAATTACCAAGAAAGCTGCAAAACAAATCAGGAATGTCCAGCTCCCACCAAATGATGCAATTTTATCTGCCAGCCGCTCTCCCAACGTCCAGTCTTGATCAAATTTAGTTTCTATATTCTTATTAATTAACTCATGATGTTGCATACTTTGTAGCACGTCATTTTCTAAGTTAGAGACTTCACCCTGTTCTGAATTGAGCAAGGAATGTACATATTGCATCCGATACTTGGTTAAATCAGGCAGGCAAATATAATCCTGCAAACTCCACTCTGGATAATCATGCGCAATTTCTTCTGTAATGACCCGACGAATCGTTCCAAGCGGGATCAGGCTCTTGATGGGTAAGTTTTTTTTACAAACGATGCAGATCCGACATTCTGTTTTTCCATTCATGTTTTATCCCCTCTTTGTAAGATTTATTCATTTATCACATTATTGTTGTTGAATTTTATCCTGCCACCTCGCGCTGCCCCGTGATGCTTTTGTAATCTTCAATCAAAAAAGATCGTCTGTTAGAGCAGCCTTAATGCAAGATAAGGTGCGAGACCGAATAATAAGATGCCAATTTTATAGATTGCCATGCCAGCATAATGAATCGCATCAAATTGCTGCTCAGAAAGGCTGAACCAATGTCCATGTAGGCGTCTGATTGAACCTTTTGCAAAAACAAAGGCCAAGAACCAAATCATTAAAACGATATAATTAAAGATCGTCATATAAAGAAAAAACTGGGTGATCTGGAAAGTATTCATGACGGTTTCCCTCCATTTTTATCATTATTATTTTAAGCGGCTTTTATGATACGAAACTTAAAATGCCCTCCCCTAAAACGCTCTACTTTCACTTGGCATTTTGCATAAATCCAACATACAGCAATAATCATCAAAACAACGGATCCACCTTAAAAGCTCAAATCATCAAAGTCTTTTACTTTGGACAGATAGATCGGTACCTGATTGATTTTGCTCCATGTTTCTTTAAATCTTGGATCTTCTTCTGGGTCTTGGCTTAAATTGTCACGAATGACTTTTTTGCCTGTTAAAAAGTTAATACTGGTTTGGCTTTGAATGAGAGGGCCATGATTGCTTGAATCATCATAGCCAATCAGACGCAGATCATTGCCTTCTAAGCGAAACAGATAACGCCAATAACCATAACGCCCATGCGAATAATAGACACTCAATAGATTATTTTTAATTTCCATCCATAACTCAGGTGGGAAATAGACGCCACCATCTTCATTTTCTGAGCTAAAACAATTGAGGTTGCTGACAATAGGTTTGTATTTGCCTTTTTCATTCAGCAATACAATTACACCACGGCGGTTGCGGTCTAAATGTCCACGATACTCATCATGTACAAAGGCTTTGGGATCAGTGGCTTTGACGATCAGCACGACATCCTTCAAACCATCTTTATTCAGGTCGCCTTCAATGGCTTGAAAGAGTTGATATTTCGCTGGGACATAGGCTTTATAGGTCACTTTATCTTTACGGAGTTTCAGTTCTTCTGCTGTCGGTTGTTCTTGACCAAAGCTGACTTGTGGCAGTATCGCTAAGCCTGAAAATAAGAGTAAGGCGGCAATCAGTTGAGTTTTCATAAGTCCATCATTTTTTAATATCGAATAACATTCACACTAAGCATTTATTTGCTTAGCACCAACTTAGATTTTCTATATTGCTTTATGTAAGACGTATCTTTGAATCACTTGATCTAGGGTAAGTTCAGAATCAAGGCAACCCTTATTTGCTTGAATCACTTTTGCAGACGCCAAATTTGATTTATAGCAATGTATATGCAATTGCGTTAAGCCTAACTCCCACGCTTCCTGAATAGTAAGTTCCAGTAACTTAGTACCTAAATTTTGTCTGCGCCTAGAAGGACGAATCCCTAAACCAATATGTCCACCACAATGTTGAATCTGTGCATTGAGCTTAGGTCGTAGATTCGACACACCGATAACTTCATTATCATCGACTAACCAATACGTAATATTGGCTACATGTCCTTCTTGTAAATACTGCCCTTTTTCATATTGTTCTAATTTATTCAAAAACTTGTCAAAATCTGTGTGATCGAAGTCTAATGTGAGCGGGTAACGTTCTTCATTAGCAAGTTCATCAATATAGTCGTTATAACTCTGTTTAAACTTTGAATGAGGTTTTACCAAACGAAGTGACATCTATTTATGACTCCTAAAGAAGTGTTTTTATTATCCGTATTCACAATATAAAAATGATAGATTTGCAAATATAAGCTTATCGTGCAGGAGTGGCTTGCTCTTGGCGTTTTGCATGAATCCAACGTGCGGCAACAATAATAAGAATAATCACCGCGACTGTAATCACCACAGGCATGATAAAAGCCAGAATCGACAATAAGATCGAGCCAATCAGTTCACCTGTAGCAACCACAAAATTACCCAGTCCACCTGTGGTTGCCGTCGAGACACCTCGTGCTGCTACGGTACTCATTTGCACCACGCCTGCTGTTCCACCACCAACAATCAGTGCCGCGGCCCAAGTGGCAAACTGGGACATTTCTCCACTGCTGACTGCCATCGTGGTTAGCGTACCTGCCACCACAGCCGCAGGGGTAGCAATGGTATCTAACAGGTTATCCACCCACGGCACATAGTAAGCTGCAATTTCACAGAGGGTAGCAAAACCCAGCGCCATACACACCGAAGGAAGTGCCAGCCATTCAAAGCCTTGGGCAGGTTGATACCAACCCATGAGGGTAGCAATGCTCATGGCTAATAGCGGCACAAAGACACGAAAGCCACAGGCTGCGCTGAGTCCAACGCCGATACAGAGTCCTAAAATTGTTTCCATCACGGATTACCTTTCTATGCCTATGACAGGTCTTGTTATTTACATCTTATTTTTAAGGTAACAAAAAGCCCTATCAAGGGATAGGGCTTTTATTCAAACAGTGGGTAACTGTTTGATATTTTGCGGCTTAGGCATTCTTACTGTTGAATTGATTGCCAAGGCATTTGGTACACGGAGGTAAACGATCAGTACCAATTTCTAAATAGGTGCGGTGTCCGCATTGAACACAAAAATAGAAGCCTGTTCCAGGTTTTTCGCCAGCAGTGACCATCTTTGCTCTCCATAGATTTTAGAAATGGTATATATACTATAGCGTGATAGTTTTGATTATTTATTGACCTTTCCGCCGAGTGGTGATGGCGGAAAGGTGAAGAATGAAATTTGGTCATTTTTATCAACAAAATAACTTATTCATCCGCAACACTAGCTGATGCTTTGGGAATTGCATTAACAATTATAACGTCTAAATTTTTTAGTCTCGTATTCTTAACTAATGAATTGAAAGATTCCCAACGCCCCTTCGTAATACCTTCATTATATAAAACTAAATATATGCCTTTTTGACTTTTCTCTGCTTTTTGATAAATAGGGAGCTGTTTTTCATAACCATGAGCTAATTGATTATTCGATGTTAGCTTAACTTCTACCAATACCTTAGTTGATGCACCTGCACTAATTTTAAAGTCAACAGGTCCTCTACCTGCATCGGCCTCAGGAGATAAATCTAAATTATTTGCATAACAATATGCGCTTGCTATTCCAAAAAATAATAATTGTGCTGCTGATTCATGCTTTCTTTTATCCTTATCATCATAAAGTAACTTACTCAGCCCATTATTCTCTATTAATTCCTTAAAATGCATACATATTTTTTTAACTACTGTATACACATCATCCAAAGTTGGGTTTTTCTTTAAAGTTAATTCTAGAGGTTGTTTAGCTAATACGTCTTGAGCTGTTCTATACCAAATCACTTCACCTGTTTTATCTTCATTAAAATCATAATAACTAGGTCTCGAGTTGGAGTAGGCCTCTAATAATTCTTTCAACAAATCAGGGTATTGTATAAATACATTTTTTACATGTTGCTTCTTTTCTTGGGTAGTAACTGATTTATATGCGTTACCCAACAAATCATTAAAGAAAACTCGGAGTTCTTCATTATGGGATTTAATCCAATTAAGATCAGCAAACTCATTTGCAACTGGCAAATCTCTTAAGAACTCTTTAGGTATTAGAATAATCGGTTCTTCGGTATAAGGATTCTCAGGTAAATTTGCTGGTTTATAATATTTTGAGAATCTTAATTCTTTTAGCTCAATCTTAAATTCTGCACAAACTCTTTGTGTATATGCGATCAACTCATCAATTAAAATATTAGTTGTCATATCACTTATTAAATCTGGACCAACACCATCTTCAAAAGCACCAACTAATTCAAAAATGGCTGGATCCTCATTGCCAGCTTCGATAATTGCTTTAATATTCTCCAATATTTGTTGTTTCTTTTTCTCTCCTATCCCACTCCCTTGATTACTAGATGAATAACCAATACTGAAACCTTTAATTTCATTTGTTTTAAATATACTTAAAGCCTTTTTCCAAAATAAATCAGATTTAGATGTTTGTTGGGCTTGCTTCAATAACCTAATAACTTTTTCAAAAAAAATTTGAATTTTAGAATAAGCATTTTTAAATTCAGGTATTTTTGTATCTCGTATTAAACTTGGATCAATAAAAAGCCTTGTATCAACCCCGAGAATAGGATCGAAAGCACCAGTTTCTTCAAATTTCAAACTATCAATTTTATATTCATCTACAAAACTTATAATCATTATATTTTCCAAATAAAAAAACCCCATCATTACGATAGGGTCTTTATTAAACAGAATCAATCACTTTCAGATCAAAGTATTACGCCACTTGACCTTCTAAAAAGTCTTGAGCAAAACGCTGTAATACCCCACCCGCTTCATACACAGAAACTTCTTCTTCTGTATCTAAACGGCAGGTCACAGGCACTTCAATAATCTCTTCCTTACCATCCGCTGTAGCACGCTCAATCACTAAAGTTAAAGTCGAACGTGGCGCAATATTACCAATCACGCTATACAACTCAGTACCATCCAGCTTTAAGGTTTTACGGTTTACACCAGCTTTAAATTCAAGCGGTAAAACACCCATACCCACCAAGTTAGTACGGTGAATACGCTCAAAACCTTCGGCCACAATCGCTTCAACACCTGCAAGACGAACACCTTTTGCCGCCCAGTCACGGCTTGAACCCTGACCATAATCCGCACCCGCCACAATGATCAACGGTTGCTTACGGTTCATGTAGGTTTCTATCGCTTCCCACATCCGCATTACTTCGCCTTCTGGCTCGACACGCGCTTTTGAACCCTGCTTAATGGTGCCGTCTGAACGAATCACCATTTCATTAAATAGTTTCGGATTCGCAAAGGTGGCACGTTGCGTGGTTAAGTGATCACCACGATGGGTAGCATAAGAGTTAAAGTCTTCCTCAGGTACACCCATTTTCGCCAAATATTCACCAGAAGCACTGTCTAGCACAATCGCATTCGATGGAGACAAGTGATCGGTGGTGATGTTGTCACCCAAGATCGCCAACGGACGCATATTGGCTAAAGTACGTGGTGCAGCTAGTGCCCCTTCCCAGTAAGGTGGACGACGAATATAGGTACTCATTGGACGCCAATCATACAATGGGCTTGCAGCTTCTTCATTGACACCCAAATCAAACATCGGAATGTAGATTTTACGGAACTGCTCAGGCTTCACTGCTTCTTTCACAAGCGCATCAATTTCAGCATCCGAAGGCCAGATATCTTTCAGATAAATTGGATTGCCATCTTTGTCATTTCCGAGCGAATCTGTTTCGATGTCAAAGCGAATGGTTCCTGCAATCGCATAGGCCACCACAAGTGGCGGAGATGCCAAGAATGCTTGTTTTGCATAGGGATGGATACGACCATCAAAGTTACGGTTACCCGAAAGTACCGCAGTCGCGTATAAGTCACGCTCAATGATTTCTTGTTGAATCACTGGATCAAGTGCACCCGACATCCCATTACAGGTGGTACATGCATACGCTACGATACCAAAACCAAGTTTCTCAAGGTCTTTGAGTACACCCGCTTCTTCAAGATACAATGCAGCCGCTTTTGAACCTGGTGCAAATGATGATTTCACCCAAGGCTTACGCACTAAACCGAGTTCATTGGCCTTACGTGCCAACAGACCTGCGGCAACGGTATTACGTGGGTTAGAGGTATTGGTACATGAGGTAATTGCAGCAATAATCACAGCACCATCAGGAATTAAACCTTCTGCTTCTTGTGCCTTGGCAATATCCAAATTCCCTGCAATGCCTTTTGCTTTCAAATCAGCTGTAGAAACACGTGCATGCGGGTTTGATGGGCCTGCAATGTTACGAGTCACTGTTGAAAGATCAAAACGAAGTACACGTGGGTACTCAGCTTGGGTCATATCTGATGCCCAAAGACCAATTTCTTTAGCATACTGCTCAACCAAAGCCACTTGAGCATCTTCACGACCGGTCAGGCGTAAATAATCAATCGTGTTCTGATCGATATAGAACATCGCAGCAGTTGCGCCATATTCAGGCGTCATATTTGAGATGGTGGCACGGTCGCCCACAGACATGCTGTCAGCACCTTCACCGAAGAACTCTAAATATGCACCGACCACACGCTCTTTACGCAAGAACTCGGTTAATGCCAAGACGATATCCGTTGCAGTAATACCGGCTTGACGCTGACCGACAAATTCAACACCAATGATGTCTGGAAGACGCATCCAAGACGCGCGACCGAGCATGACGTTTTCAGCTTCTAAACCACCGACACCAACTGAAATGACGCCAAGCGCATCGGTATGTGGCGTATGTGAATCTGTACCGACACAAGTATCTGGGAATGCCAAGCCGTCACGATTTTGAATCACTGGAGACATTTTCTCCAAGTTGATCTGATGCATGATGCCGTTACCCGCAGGGATCACGTCAACATTTTTAAAAGCGGTTTTAGTCCACTCAATAAAGTGGAAACGGTCTTCGTTACGACGGTCTTCGATTGCACGGTTTTTCTCAAATGCGTCTGGGTCAAAGCCACCGAATTCTACTGCCAAAGAGTGATCGACGATCAACTGGGTTGGCACCACAGGATTGACCTTGGAAGGATCACCGCCTTTATCGGCAATCGCATCACGCAAACCTGCAAGATCCACGAGTGCAGTTTGACCCAATATGTCATGACAGACCACACGTGCTGGATACCATGGAAAATCGAGATCCTGACGGCGTTCGATCAACTGGGTTAAATAGGCGGTTAAATTCTCGGCATCAGCTTTACGCACCAGCTGTTCAGCCAACACTTTCGAGGTGTATGGCAACTTTTCGTATGCGCCTGGCTGAATATCTTCAACGGCTTGACGCACGTCATAATATTCGAGCTGGGTACCTGCCAGCGGTTTACGATATGTTGTGTTCATTAACCACGCTCCGCCAATGGTTTAAATTCAAGATTTTCAGGACCGGTATAGTTGGCGCTTGGACGAATGATCTTGCCGTCTTGACGTTGCTCAATCACATGTGCAGACCAACCCGCAGTACGTGCAATCACAAATAATGGGGTGAACATTGCCGTTGGTACACCCATCAAGTGATAGCTCACCGCACTGAACCAGTCGAGGTTCGGGAACATGTTCTTCACTTCTTTCATCACGGCTTCTAAACGCTCAGCAATCAAATACATCTTGGTATTTTCTTGTGCTTCACCAAGTTCACGGGCCACTTTTTTAATCACTTCATTACGTGGATCAGAGATCGTGTAAACAGGATGGCCGAAGCCAATGATCACTTCTTTCTTCTCAACACGACTACGAATGTCAGCTTCAGCTTCATCTGCATTGTCATAACGCTGTTGAATCACGAACGCAACTTCATTGGCACCACCATGTTTAGGGCCACGTAATGCACCGATACCGCCTGTGATTGCTGAGTACATGTCTGAGCCTGTTCCTGCCACCACACGAGAGGTAAAGGTAGATGCGTTGAACTCATGCTCTGCATACAGAATCAAAGACGTGTGCATGGCTTGAATCCATTCTTCCGATGGTGCTTCGCCATGAAGTAAATGCAAAAAATGCGCAGCAATCGAATCATCATTGGTTTCAACTTCAATACGGCGACCGTTGTTGCTGAAGTGATACCAGTACAACAACATTGAACCTAAGCTTGCCATCAATTTATCAGCAATATCTTTTGCACCTGCTTCGTTGTGGTCTTCATGTTCTGGGGTTAAGCAACCGAGCACAGATACACCCGTACGCATCACATCCATTGGGTGTGCCGACGGTGGAAGTTGCTCTAGTGCGGTTTTCAATGCTGCTGGTAAGCCACGAAGTGCTTTTAATTTTGCTTTATAGGCTTTGAGTTCGGCTTTGTTCGGAAGTTTGCCATGTACCAGAAGGTGTGCCACTTCTTCAAATTGGCTACCCACTGCAAGGTCAAGAATGTCATAGCCGCGGTAGTGTAAGTCGTTGCCGCTGCGGCCTACGGTACAGAGTGCGGTGTTGCCTGCAACTTGTCCGCTGAGTGCAACTGATTTTTTTGGTTTGAAGCCTGTTGGTGTTTCATTACTGCTCATAAGATTGTCCTTTTCTGTTCTTTCTATGTGAATTATGAGTTCTAAAATTCCTCCCTAACCCTCCCTTTCCAAAGGGAGGGAAGTCCCCCTTTGAAAAAGGGGGATTTAGGGGGATTCCTTATTTTGCTTTTTCAAACGATGCATCAAGATATTGTTCAAACGTATGGTAGTTAATGCGTTCATACAATTCTTGACGGGTTTGCATGGTCTCAACCACATTCTTTTGTGTGCCTTCTTTACGCAATGTTTCATAGACATTTTCTGCTGCCTTGTTCATGGCACGGAATGCAGAAAGTGGATAGAGCGCAATGCTGACATCGGCAGAAGCCAATTCTTCTGTGGTAAATAATGGGGTTGAACCAAATTCAGTGATATTGGCTAAAACTGGTACTTTGGTCAGATCAGCAAATTGCTTATACATGGCCAATTCAGTGATCGCTTCTGGGAACAGCATGTCTGCACCTGCTTCGATATAAGCACCCGCACGGTCAATCGCTGCTTGTAAGCCTTCAACCGCAAGTGCATCGGTACGTGCCATGATCACAAAGCTGTCATCGGTACGTGCATCGACCGCTGCCTTGATACGGTCTACCATTTCTTGCTGGGTCACGATTGCCTTGTTAGGACGGTGACCACAACGTTTAGCACCGACTTGATCTTCAATATGCATTGCAGCAGCACCGAACTTGATCATCGACTTGGTGGTACGCGCAATATTAAATGCAGAAGCTCCAAAACCAGTGTCCACATCGACCAATAAAGGCAGATCACATACATCGGTAATACGGCGTACATCGGTCAATACATCATCAAGGTTACTGATACCCAAATCAGGTAAGCCCAAAGAACCTGCCGCAACACCACCACCAGACAAGTAGATCGCTTTGTAGCCTGCACGTTTTGCCAATAACGCATGGTTGGCATTGATCGCACCGACCACTTGTAATGGTTTTTCATTTGCGACCGCGTCGCGGAATAGCTGACCAGCAGACTGTTTAGCCATGTTGTTGTTCTCCTTGAGTGTGTAGCAATGTTTGCTCAACAATTTTGTAGGATGCATTAATGTGACGGTGCATCAGCATTTCGGCAAGCTCACCGTCACCTTCAGCAATCGCATCTAAAATGCGGATATGTTCATCCCAAGCTTTGCTCGGGCGATCTGGGGTATTTGAAAACTGGATTCGATACATACGGATGAGGTGATAGAGCTCATCGCATAACATTTTTTCGAGGGTTTTATTGCCACTGCTTTTGATAATGCAGTAATGGAAATCGTCTTGGCCTTCTTGCAGATAATAGCCTTTACCTGCTTTAAAATTTTCATCTTCGGCATGCATTCGCAATACATCACGCAAAGCCAGAATCTGTTTTTTATCAATATGCTGAGCGGCCAGCTTACAGGCCAGACCTTCTAAAGAAGCGCGAATTTGATAGAGTTCTTGAAACTGTTGTAGTGACAGTGACACCACGCGCGCACCGACATGGGCAGTTCGCTCCACCAGTTTCTGCCCTTCCAGACGATGAATCGCCTCACGTAAGGGGCCACGGCTAATGCCATACATCCTTGCCAATTCAGGTTCTGAAATCTTACTGCCCGCAGGGATGTGTCCCAACACAATTGCCGATTGAATTTGCTTAAATACGTGTTCCGTCAGGGTCATTCCCTGACTGGTGCTGAGGGCTTGAGGAACAAGTGTATCTTGCATATTGTCGACAATCTCTACGGTTTTTATGATTTTATAACGAGATAAAAGAAAAAATGCAATAGGATTGTCGACAATAAATCCGACTGATACTGTCAATCCAATTCACTTGACAAGCTTCGACTGTCAGTGGGAATATCACCTGTAAATTCAAATAAAAATAGATAAAACAAAAGCTTAAATACGTCATTATTTGTCATTCAGCAGTGAGCTTTTATACATTTAGCCATCTTATACTTTTAATGCTACGACCATGGTATGACAGCTTGATTGTAGACAATCCTTATAATTGATTCATCCCGACAAATTTTGTAAGTAAATACTGCACCAAAATGTAAATAACAGCGTGCTTCATGCAGTCTTTATTGATACATTATTGGGCATCAAAGGTTCCGCTCCTAAAGCGCCAACCTCCCCAGACATCTATGCACATTGTTGAAGAAAAGGACATTGTTAATGTTTCAACATATCCCACCTTATGCAGGCGATCCAATCCTTTCACTCATGGAACAGTTCAATGCTGATCCACGTGCTGAAAAGGTAAACCTCAGTATTGGTTTGTACTATAACGAAGACAGTATCGTTCCTCAGCTTGATACCATTATCGAAGCACAAAAACGTATTGCCCCTAAAAACACGCAAACCAAGCTTTATTTACCAATGGAAGGTTTCAAACCTTACCGTGATGCGATTCAAGCCTTATTATTTGGTGCAAATAGCCCTGCAATTCAACAAGGTCGTGTTGCAACAATTCAAACGCTTGGTGGTTCTGGTGCATTAAAAGTCGGTGCAGACTTCTTAAAAACCTACTTCCCGAATTCAGAAGTTTGGGTCAGCCAGCCAACTTGGGATAACCACGTTGCGATCTTCAATGGTGCAGGCATCAAGAGCAACTTCTACCCGTACTTCGATGCTGAAACACGTGGCGTTGATTTTGACGGGATGTTGTCTACTTTAAAAACCTTGCCAGAACAAAGCATTGTGTTATTGCACCCATGCTGCCACAACCCAACCGGCGCAGACTTGAACCCAGCACAATGGGATCAAGTGATTGTGGTATTAAAAGAACGTAACCTGATTCCGTTCCTCGATATCGCGTACCAAGGTTTCGGCGATGGTATGGAACAGGATGCCTATGCCATTCGTGCTTTAGACCAAGCTGGTCTAAACTTTATTGTCAGCAACTCGTTCTCAAAAATCTTCTCACTTTACGGTGAGCGTGTTGGCGGTTTGACTTTCGTATGTGACGATGCTGAAGCAGCAAAATGTACATTCGGTCAGTTAAAAGCAACTGTACGTCGTATCTACTCTAGCCCACCAACAACAGGTGCATGGTTGGTTGATCAAGTGTTAAATGATGCTGATTTAAATCAACAATGGCAAGGCGAAGTGAAAGAGATGCGTGAGCGTATTATCAAAATGCGTAGTATCTTGAAAGATGAGTTGACCAAAGCACTTCCTGATCGTGACTTTAGTTATCTTGTGAACCAAAAAGGTATGTTCAGCTATACGGGTTTAACAGGCGAGCAAGTCGATACATTACGTGAAGAATATGCAATCTACTTGGTACGCAGTGGTCGTATCTGTGTTGCAGGCCTCAACATGAATAATATTTACAAAGTTGCGAAAGCAGTGGCTGAAGTTTTAGCAAAATCTGCTGCAACAGCTTAATTTGTAATGCATAAAAAAGGCGCTGCAAGCGCCTTTTTTATTATTCGAAACAAAATTCTAGAATGCAAAAACGCCTTGAACTATCGCTTAAGCAACACAATGAGTCATATTAAACACAGATAAAAAACTATAAATATGACTTCTTGGCGATATCTGTATAATGTGTTCACAACTCAAATCACATCATTATGAATTGAACAATATGACTCAACTGACTTGTTTTAAAGCCTACGATATTCGCGGAAAACTCGGCACAGAACTGAATGAAGAGATTGCCTATAACATTGGTCGTGCCTATGGACAAATCTATCAACCCAAAACCGTCGTGATTGGTTGTGATATCCGTTTAAGTAGTGAAGGTTTAAAACAGGCGACCATTCGTGGCTTAAATGATGCGGGCGTGAATGTGCTTGATTTAGGCATGACAGGCACAGAAGAAGTCTATTTCGCTGCCTTCCATTTAGATGTACAAGGCGGCATTGAAGTGACTGCCAGCCACAATCCAATGGATTATAACGGGATGAAACTGGTACGTGAAAATGCACGTCCCATCAGTGCGGAAACTGGCTTAAAAGAAATTCAGGCCTTGGCTGAATCAGGCCAATTCACTAAAGTTACCAATAAAGGTACAGCTCAACCCTACAATATTTTACCTGAGTTCGTTGATCATCTACTCACTTATATTGACCCACAAAAAATTAAACCACTCAAACTGGTCGTGAATGCAGGCAATGGTGCAGCAGGTCATGTGATTGATGCAATTGAACAAAAATTCCAGCAACTGAATATTCCAGTGGAATTTATTAAAATTCATCATGAAGCTGATGGCAACTTCCCAAATGGTATTCCTAACCCGATCCTGATTGAAAATCGTGACAGCACTCGTGATGCAGTGCTGCAACATCAAGCCGATATGGGTATTGCTTGGGATGGTGACTTTGACCGTTGCTTCCTGTTTGATGAAAAAGGTCAATTCATCGAAGGCTATTATATCGTCGGTTTATTGGCACAGGCCTTCCTGATTAAACAATCAGGTGAGAAAATCGTGCATGATCCACGTTTGGTCTGGAATACCTTTGATATTGTCAATCAATATCAAGGTGTTGCGGTACAGTCCAAGTCTGGGCATGCTTTCATTAAAGATGTGATGCGTGAACATAATGCGGTTTATGGCGGTGAAATGAGTGCCCATCATTATTTCCGTGATTTTGCCTATTGCGACAGCGGCATGATTCCATGGTTACTCACAATTACCCTGCTTTCTGAAACAGGTCAATCGCTTTCAACTTTAGTTGAAAATATGATTGCCAAGTTTCCATGTAGTGGTGAAATCAACTTTAAAGTGGCTGACACACAAGCCACCGTACAAAAAATCTTTGATCATTATGCCAACCAGAATCCTCAAGTTGATCGCACCGACGGCGTTAGCCTCGATTTTGGTGCTTGGCGCTTGAATGTACGTGCATCGAATACAGAGCCATTACTGCGCTTGAATATTGAAAGTCGTGCAGATCAAAATCCGCAACCGATGCAGCACTATATAGATGAATTAACAGCTTTGATTCAAGGCTAATCTATGCAGCAACAAAAAAGGAGCTCAAAGCTCCTTTTTTGTTGGGATTCGATTCAGTTAAAGCCATTTGGATTTTGCTTTTGCCAGTTCCAGCTGTCTGCCAACATGTCTTCCAGCGTATATTGTGGCTGCCAACCGAGCTCAGCTTTAGCCCGCGAAGCATCCGCATAAAATGCGGCTAAATCTCCAGATCTCCGCTCCGCAAATTCTGTTGGAATCTCAACGCCATTCACTTTTTCAAAAGTGTCTTTAATTTGCAGAACTGAAATCGGAGTTCCAGTGCCAATATTCCAAGCTCGGCACCCTTGATTGTTTAAACGATTGGTGACCGCCAAAACATGGGCCTGAGCCAAATCAACAACATGAATAAAGTCTCGTTCACAAGTACCATCTTTAGTTGGATAGTCATTGCCAAAAATCGACAGTTTTTCACGTCGCCCGACTGCTACCTGTGTGACATAAGGCATTAAATTATTTGGAATACCTTGAGGATCTTCACCAATCTGTCCACTTTTATGAGCACCGACTGGATTAAAATAACGTAGCAAAGCAATCGACCATCTTGAGTCTGCAAGTGCCATTTTCTCTAGCATCTGCTCAATAATCAGTTTGGTATAACCATAATTATTATTGGGCAAACTCAATGGCATCTCCTCCTGATATGGAGATGGATTCAACTCCCCATACACCGTCGCGGATGAGCTAAAAGCCAAGGTAAATACACCAGCTTTCTCCATTGACTTGAACAATTGAACACTACCCGCAATATTGTGATCGAAATACACCAATGGAATTTGCTGGCTCTCTCCCACAGCTTTTAAACCTGCAAAATGGATCACAGCATCAATCTGATAATCCTGAAAGACCTGATCTAATTCAACTTGATTGCGAATATCACCATGAACAAAGACCAAAGCTTTATTGGTCAGGTTCTGTACTTGACGCAAGGCTTCTTCAGAACTATTTGATAAGTTATCAAATACAACTACGTCATGATCTGCATTAAGCAACTCTAAACAGGTATGCGAACCAATATAGCCAGCGCCACCGGTCACTAAGATCTTAGCCATTTGTCTTTCCTAACAATATTTTAAGCAGACCTTGCGTTGATGCATCAAATGCTGATAGATCATCTTGCTCACGGTTTAAAACAGGTAACAGTTGATTAGCAATCTCTTTGCCTTTTTCAACACCCCATTGATCAAAAGGGTTGATATTCCACAGTACAGATTGCACAAACACTTTATGCTCATACATGGCAATCAACATCCCTAAGCTATAAGGATTGAGCTCTTTGAGTAAAATGGTTGAGCTCGGTTGATTGCCTTCATATTGTTTATATGCAGGTAAATCTTTAAGTTCATCCGCTGCTAGAGCCTGGTTTCCAAAAGCCAGTAAACGTGACTGTGCCAAACAATTTGATAGGGCTAAATGGTGCTGTTCTACCAGAGCTTCTGCACTTTCCGCATAGGTAAATTGATTCGCGTTATAACGTTTTACGGGTGCAATAAAATCGCAACTGACAGAATGTGTGCCTTGGTGCAGCAATTGATAAAAGGCATGCTGCGCATTGGGTCCCACTTCGCCCCAAACAATTGGACACGTTGCTGACTTTACCTTCTCACCATTACGCTGAATCGACTTACCATTCGATTCCATTTCTAGCTGCTGCAAATAGGCCGCAAAATATTTAAGCCGCCCGTCATAAGGCAAGACTGCATGAGTTTGAATATCCAGAAAATTATTATTCCATGCGCCTAATAGGCCCATCAAGACAGGAATATTCTGCTGAAATGGTGCAGTTTGAAAGTGTTGATCAATGGCATAAGCACCAGCTAATAATTGCTTAAACCCTTCAACTCCGATGGTCAATGCAATCGGTAAACCAATACATGACCAAAGTGAATAACGGCCACCGACCCAATCCCATAACAACAGCTGTTTGTCTTCTGCGATGCCCCATTCCGTCATTTTTTCAGGCTTGGTCGAAACCCCAATAAAATGATTTTTTAGAATTTCCGCATTTGTACCCAAGGCCTTTTCCAACCATTGGCGGACAGTCTGTGCATTCGATAAGGTGTCAATCGTGCCAAATGACTTTGAAGAAATAATAAATAAAGTCGTTTCAGGTCGAAGCTGATGCAACAATTCAGACAGCTGACTGCCATCCATCGTCGAAACGAAATGCACATCTAAAGGCTTTGCAGTTGTCACCTTAAAATCAGACAACGCATGGGTAACCATCACAGGACCTAGGTCCGATCCCCCCACACCAATATTGACCACATCTTGAATGACTTCGCCCGTCGCACCACGGTACTGACCCGCATGAATTTTATCAACCAAGCTATACATACGTTCAAGCTGTTGGTGCACTGCTTGATTAATCTCGGTAAAATCTGAATGAGATTGCGGTAGACGTAATGCCCAATGCATCGCAGCCCGATGCTCAGTATAATTAATCTGTTCAGAAGAAAAGAGTTTTTTGATCCATTGTTTTAAATCTTGTGATTGAGCTAAATCAACCAAGCTATTTAAAACATTCTGATCGAGACGATGCTTACTAAAATCTAAAACAATTTGATCATATTCAACCGAAAAATGTTTAAAGCGTGCAGGATCAGATGCAAATAATTGTTTGAGATGAATATCTTTCAATTGCTGTTGCAAAGATGACAAATGCTCCACCACCGAGCTCTGTTCCTTTAGTGCAAAGGGCTGAATCTGCTTGACCATCTTTTAACGCCCCACTCCCATATATGCAAAACCTTGTGCTTTGACATAATCTGGATCATAAATATTGCGACCATCCAAAATCAAAGGATGTGCCATAAGCTGTTCAAGCTGTTTGAATTCCGGGCTCCAGTATTGTTTCCATGCCGTTAATACACACAAACCATGCACATTTTTCACGGCATCATACTGATCCTGACAAAGGATCAGATCATCGCGTTGCCCGTACATTTGTTTAATTTCATCCAAAGCTTGTGGATCATGGAGATGAACTGTTACACCTTGCGCCCAGAGCGCAGCAAGCATTTGGTGAATAGGCGATTGCTGAATACTCGATGTATTTTCTTTAAAAGAGGCACCCCAGATCGCGACTGATTTACCTTGTAAATCACCATGATAGTAATTCCAAAACTTACGGAACAGGATTTCTTTTTGTTGCTCATTGATGTCCCAAACTTGAGCAAGGAGCTGGCTTTTCACGCCTGTATTTGCAACGGTGTTCGACAAGGTCAAAATATCATGAGAAAAGTTTTCACCACCAAAGCCTGCGCCTGGTGCTAAGTAAGCCGAGCCGATACGGCTATCTGCTGCCATACCCTGACGGACCGAAGCTATATCAATCCCAAGTTTTTCAGCCACAACAGCTAAATCATTAATGTAGCTGATCCGTGTCGCCAACATGCCAGAAATACTCAGTTTGGTAAACTCAGCATCTAAAATCGGCATAAACAAATATTGCTGCTCCAACGGGAAAAATGGTCGCAGCAATTCTTTCACTTTACTTTGAACCGCAACTTGAGTGCATCCAACAATGAGCTGTTTGGCCTGCGTTAAACTATGCAGTGCATTGCCCTCTTGTATCGTATCGGGCAAATACACCCAGTCATCTTCAGACAGGATTTGCTTAAAATGTTCAGTACCTTGTAAACCAAAGGTTGAGGCATTAATCATCAGCTTAGGATGAATGATTGGGCGTCGTTTCAACGACTGCAATAATTGAAAAACTTGCTGTTCTTGTGTTTGGTTAAAACTAAATAAGTAAGCATCAATATCTAAAGGAATACCCTCTAAATTTCGATAATTGAGAAAACCACTATTACGCTGTTTCTCTAATAAACGACTGACATTTTCATCATGAAATGCATATTGCTGATCATCAGAATTATCATCGAGATGGGAACACCAATAAACAAAATGTCCAGATTCAGACAATAATGCAGACATCACGCCTGCATATAAAGTATTACCAAAGATTGCAACTTTCATAACCACATGCCCTGAACTAGAGGGCTAATTCTTGGATTAAGCCCTTAAAATCTGCGCCCAATTTTGGATGCTCAATACCATAGTGTAATACAGCTTTTAAATAGCCCAATTTACTACCACAGTCAAAAGTTTGCCCTTTCATTCTATACGCTTCAACGGCTTCCGACTGTTGTAATGCTGCGATTGCATCAGTGAGCTGAATTTCATTCCCCGCACCACGTGGTGTGTTCTCTAAAAGTGCCATGATTTGAGCGGGTAAGATATAACGCCCAACAACCGAAAGATTTGAAGGCGCTGTACCTACAGCAGGCTTTTCAACAATGCCCTGCATCTGGATACTTTCACCCTCATTCGGTACAACTGCAACATCAACAATACCATATTGATCCACGAGATTGTCAGGCACTGCTTCTACCATAATTTGTGCTGCCTGCGACTGCTCAAAACGCTGAATCATCAATGACAAGTCGTTATCACTGCTTTGATTCTTGACCAACACATCGGGTAATAACACCGCAAATGCCTCATCACCCACAATGTCTTTGGCACAGAGTACCGCGTGCCCAAGTCCAAGTGGTTGTGGTTGGCGAACACTCACGACACTGACATGCTTCGGCAAAATATCAGTAATTTCTTTAAGCAGGTCAAATTTCTTTTTTTGCTCTAAAGTCGTTTCCAATTCAAAGTTGCGATCAAAGTAATTTTCAATCGACGCCTTGGATGAGTGGGTGACCAAAATAATCTGTTCTATACCGGCTTCAACGGCCTCACGCACTACATACTCAATCGCAGGACGATCTACAACCGTCACCATTTCTTTTGGGATTGATTTGCTCGCTGGCAAAAAACGTGTACCTAAACCTGCGACAGGTAAAATTGCTTTTTTGATCATTTCTTTCTCAGATTAATTAACTCTAACTTCACCGCTACGTTTATAGCCATCTACATAATGTTCAAGCTGGGTTAGAGCCCAGTCCACGTCATGATCGATTGCTGTCATTTGGTTGATTTTACCAAATACAATTTGAATTTCGTGTAATGGAAAATGTTTTTCAAACGAACGTAAGATACGGGTATGTTCAGTATATTCGGTATTGTCCTGATCAATCAGCAATTCTTCATAAAGTTTTTCACCTGGACGCAACCCACTATAGGCAATTTCAATATCGCCATCCAGTGAACCAGTTTCTCTCACTTTCAAACCGCTCAGCTTAATCATTTGGCGTGCCAGATCCTGAATTCGGACTGGTTCACCCATATCAAGCAAGAACACATCACCGCCAGAACCTAATGCACCCGCCTGGATCACCAACTGAGAGGCCTCAGGAATGGTCATAAAATAACGGGTAACATCAGGATGCGTCACAGTAATCGGTCCGCCTGTTGCGATCTGTTGTTTAAATAATGGAACAACAGAACCAGAAGAACCTAAAACATTACCAAAACGTACAATACTGATTTGTGTAGCGGGTTTGGTTTCAGCAACCGCTTGGCAATAGAGTTCAGCCATACGTTTTGAGGCACCCATTACATTGGTCGGTCTCACCGCTTTATCGGTTGAAATCAACACAAAAGTTTCAACCCCTTTCGTCACTGCAGCATTTAAACTATTTGCAGTACCAATGGCATTGTTTTTTAAGCCAGCGATTGGATTACATTCCACTAATGGGACATGCTTATAGGCAGCAGCGTGATAAACTGTTTGGATGTGATATTGTTCAATAATACGTTCAAGTTTCTGCTGATCTTGTACCGTCCCTAAAATTGGAACAATCTCGCAGCTTGCGCTTTGTCTTAACTCTTTATCAATATCATATAAAGCAAATTCTGTGAGCTCATAAAGCACCAACATTTTCGGTTGGTTCTTGATAATTTGTCGACACAGTTCCGAACCAATTGAACCACCTGCACCTGTCACCATCACGATTTTATTTTGAATATTTTTAGCAATCAAATGAGCAACTGGCGGAACTGGATCACGGCCTAATAAATCAATAATATCAACTTCTTGTATATCTGAAACTTGTATTTCACCATCAACCAGACGGGTTAAGCCAGGCAGTTCTGTAATTTTTAAGTGCGCAATTTCAAACTGCTGAATAATTTCAGCTTTACGTACTCGCCCAACTGAAGGAAGTGCAAGTAAAATTTCTTCTATACGATCTTTTTTAAAGCGATGTAGTGCCTTTTCAACAGAGTAAACTTTTAAGCCACCGACAGTCTGTCCCTGTAAAGATGCAAAATCATCAATAAAGAAAACTGGTAAGTGGTCATCAGAACGATGTAATGCAGCTGCGATTTGCTGTCCCGCATCTCCCGCTCCATAAATTGCAATTCTTTTTCGCCCAATCTCTGAATAGAAAGAAGCTTTAATAATAAAACGAATAACGGCACGACTCATCCATACCCATGCAAACATCATAAATCCATACATAAATGGAATCGACATTGGGATATAAGCTGGTGTGAGTACATTCAAAATGTACAGGGCTACCATTGTCAGTGAAACAGCAATCGCTAATTTAACAATAAAGACTTCGTTAAAAGTTCGAACAATAAAATGATAAACGCCAGTTAGTCCTAGACTTGCAACCGTAATGAGACTGATCAAGACAATACCATAATCAATCCCAGGAATAACCTCTGCACCTAAATCAAATAAACGAATGACATAGCACAACCATAAAATCACAGGAAAAGCGAAAGCATCCAAAAAAACCAGAAATATCTGTTTAAATAGCCTTGGTGCTGAGGCGAATTGATGAATAATCTTTTTCACAATGCTCTTCTAATCATCCATTTTACAGTTTGATCTTTATACGCATTTCTCATAGAACTAGAAATGACTTTTACATACTGATTACATAATCATAAACGCAAGAGTTTGACCTTAAGTCGCGCTCTTGTCGTTGTTTTCACGCTGACTCAATCGCACTTTTTACGTTTTGAATGGCACGAACTGTTTTGACTATACTGTCTTGGCTTAAGCTTGGGTGTACCAAAAACATCAGACTGGTCTCACCGAGTTGTTGCGCATTCTGCAAACGCTGCTCTGGACGCCATGGTGTCTCATCAAAGGCATGCTCTAAATATACCTCTGAACAAGAACCGCTAAAACAAGGTACATTTTGCGCATTAATTTCTTGCATAATTCGATCGCGCGACCAGCCATCCGGTAATGCAGCTAAATTGACTTGCACATAACATTTATAATGGGCATGCACATAATCACTTGAAGGCAAATGAATCGTAAAATAAGGAGAATCTACAAATGCTTTCAGAATGTGTTCTGCATTCTCAGTTCGCTTTTGTATCCACTCTGTCATACGTGTCAGCTGAATACGGCCAATTACTGCCTGCATTTCCATCATACGCCAGTTGGTACCAAAAGAATCATGTAACCATCGGAATCCTGGCGGATGTTGTTTATTATAAACGCTATCGTAGCTTTTGCCATGATCTTTATAAGACCACATTTTCTTCCAAAGGCCTTCGTTGTTGGTGGTGACCATACCACCTTCACCACCTGTGCTCATAATTTTATCTTGGCAGAAAGACCAAGCCGAAATATGCCCAATTGAACCCGCTGGTTTACCCTTATATTGTGCACCATGCGCTTGCGCACAGTCTTCAATCACATACAGCCCTTTTTCCGCAGCAAGCTGCATAATTGGATCCATATCACACATCCAACCTGCCAAATGCACACAAATAATCGCTTTGGTATTTGGTGTAAGTACTGCTTCAATGGTACGACGTGAAATATTCTGAGAATCCAGCTCAACATCAGCAAAAATAGGATTAGCCCCAGCCGTTACAATTGAACTTGCAGAAGCGAGGAAGGTGCGTGAAGTGACGATCACATCATCACCAGCCCCAATTCCCAAAGCTTTTAAAGCCACATCTAAGGCAACGGTACCGTTGGTTAAAGCCACCGCATACTCAGTACCAGCAAATGTTGCGAACTCTTTTTCAAACTCTCGGCATTCTTGCCCTGTCCAATAATTTACTTTATTTGAAAGTAATACATCTTTAACTGCGTCTGCTTCTTGTTGCGTAAAACTTGGCCATGGCTCGAATGCTGTGTTCAACATTGTAATTTCCTGATCTATAAAATAATACGGCTTACTTCTTTTCTAAAATTCTTGCAGGGTTACCAATTACAGTTACGCCTGCTGGCACACTCTTAGTTACCACTGCACCCATCCCAACTACAGCACCTTTACCAATTACCAATGGCTTGTCTGGTGTTCCTTGTTTGATTACTGCACCTGTACCAATATAGGCATGGTCCTCAATATGAATATTACCATTACATTTTACCCCTGGTGCAAAGGTAACGTAATCACCAATCACACAGTCATGAGCGACATAACTATAAATATTAGCGTGGAAAAACTTGCCAATTTTAATATTTGAGGTCAAACAAGTGAATGGGCAAAGTAGACTCCCTTCACCGATCTCTACCTCATCTAAAACCACTGTATTGTCTGCTTGTATCGCTAAATGTTGAACTCCATCCTCATTTAGACGCACGACTAGTTTTTCACGAACAATACTGTTCGCGATCGCAATCGTTACAGCCTTATGTGTAGCTGTGTTATTAATAAAATCTGTGTAGGTTAAAACTGAATAACCATTCAGGCTTCCACCTGCTTGGCCATCATCAATAAAAACAAATTGTTCTTTTTTCAAAGTTGGAAATTTTTGACGGACTAATGGCATCACTTCTTTACCAAAACCGCTCGCACCGTAAACACCAATAAATTCTGTCACTTATTTAACTCCTTATTATTTGTTCCTGTAAATTTACTCATCGTCGCCTCTCCAGCTTCACTGATATCATCTTTGGCTATGACCTTCTTCACTGTCTGCAACATAATTTTAAAATCTAACCAAAGTGATCTATTTTCCACATACCATGTATCAAGTTTAAATTTTTGTTCCCAACTAATCGCATTACGCCCATTGACCTGTGCATGCCCAGTCATGCCTGGACGTACATCATGACGTTTGGCTTGTTCTTTGTTGTATAGAGGTAAATATTCCATCAGTAATGGACGTGGTCCCACAACACTCATATCCCCCTTAATCACATTCCAAAGCTCGGGCATTTCGTCCAGACTGGTCGAACGTAACATCTTACCAAAAGGTGTTAGGCGGTCACTATCAGGTAAAGGATTGCCCTGTTCATCAAGTGCATCCTTCATGGTGCGAAACTTAATCATTTCAAACGGTTTACCATGCAAGCCTGGACGAACCTGACGGAACAAAACGGGTGAACCTAAGTTCTTCTTTACCTTATGTGCAACATAAAAATATAAAGGTGAAAGCAAAATCAACGCGGTTGAAGCAATAACAATATCCAGTAAACGTTTAAGCATATTACGCTCCCGTAACCCAATCAGAAAACTTCTGTGAAAGAATAGAACGATTAAACTGCTCTTTGGCGACCTGTTGACTATTTCTGCCCATTTCAATCAGTTGCTCTCGCTGATTAGCTGCCTGTTCCAAGGCATTGGCAAACGCTTGAGGATTCTCTGGGGGTACAGCAAAACCACATTGCTCTTTGGTAATTAACTCCGCTAACCAACCCGGATAATTATTTAAAACGGGTAAACCCGCTGAAATGTAATCAAAAAATTTATTCGGTGAGGTTCCATAATAAAAGGCAGGGACATTGGCTAAAATTTGTAACCCCACATCAGCACTCGCCATGAGACCTGCCAACTTTGCTTTATTAACAGGATTATGAAAAATTACATTATCAAGTTTTAGCTCAGTTGCACGTTCAACTAAAGCCTTCTTCTGCATGCCATCACCAACCAGAACCAATTTAATATCCGTTCTTTGACGTTTTTTCAATTCAACTGCCGCGTCTAACACGGCATTAAGACCATTGGCCAAGCCATGTGTGCCAGTAAAAATTGCCATAAGGTCTGTTGGTTGAACGCCCTCAGGCCGCCATGCTTGATGTTCAGATGCAAAAATATCTAAATCACACCCATTCGGAATAGAGGCTACTTTTTCAGGCGCAATCCCACGTTTGATTATACCGTCTACAATACCAGGAGAGAGACCAACCAAACGATCCGCTGAATGGTAAGAAGTCCATTCAAGTACAGACATCAACCATAAAACCACTGGGTTTTTGATCACACCCATCGCTTTAGGCAGCTCTGGCCATAAATCCCGTACCTCAAAGACGAATGGTTTCCGTCTTAGCCATTTAGCAAAAATACCAGGGATACCTGCCGTCAATGGTGTTGTCGTTGCAAATACAACATCATACTGTTCAGTTAAAGCAACTTTAATCGATTTAAAAGCAAAACTTAAAAAAATTAAAATCCGTTTGAGGAAAGACAGCGTATTCGAATAATGCAATTCGAATTCAATAATATTGATACCATCGACTACACCACGACGCATTCCCTTATCAAAAGGCTGAGTTAAACCCGTTTGCCCTGCTCCAAAAGATCCACAAACCATCGTCACCTGATGGCCATTACGAATAAGTGATTGAGCCATAGCATAAGAACGGATTCCTGCTGACCCTTTGGGTGTAGAAAAATGCTGATGGAAATATAAAATTTTCATGTTAAATCTTTAATTACAGTAAAAATTGTAGTCGCTTGTGTAGCAGTCACTTCTAAAACAGGCACTTTGCTCTTTTGATAGTAGTACCTAGACTCCTCTCCTTCACTCCAACGAAGAGTTATCGGATGCTCAGCCTCTAAAATAATCTCTATTTGACCATTGCTTAGAACATTATTCTCAAGAGTCCAATGATCTGGCTGTAAACGCCAACGTAAGATCGCTTGTTGCTTAAAACCAGAAATATTATCTGCTATTTTAATTGCATTATCTGTTAATGAAATTTTACGGTGATGTGTACAACCCCAATGATCTTGATAAGCACAACCAAATTCATTAGTGCTATATGTTAATTCTTTTGGTGTCAGCCATGCACCGAATAAAAAGCGACTTAAACGCGGCATTTGTTGGTGTTGATCAAATTCAACGGTATTGTGACTGGCAACGCCAGAAAAGTAGTTTAAATCTTCTACGGTGGAATTATAACTATAAGTTCCACCATCACGTAAAAGGTTTTGTCCTTTAAACCAAACATCCAGATGCAATGCATCACATTGACTTGGACGAAATTTGAATTTCGGCAATTTGAATGCAATAAAGAAATTATTATTTTGAGAACTAATCAAACCGCTTTCATTAAAAAATTGATTTCGCGAAGGCAGTTCAAAGTTTTCTTGCTTCAATTTTTGTATTTGAAAGAACGTTAGGCTTTCATCATATGAATCTGGTTCTGGATAATAACGATGTTGATGGAATAATGTACTTGCCAACTGAACTGTTGGTCTAAAATCACGATAATCCGTTTGGCTTACAGGAATCAGTCTTGCACCATCATTGGCACCTAAATTAGGAACATCCCCATTAGCTTGGGTTAATACATATAACCAGTCTGTCGCTTTCTGTAGTTGACGATATAACTGTCCTGAAAAAGGCTTTAATTCGAATTTTTGGCGGACGATTTCAGCTAAGCAATAAGAATCCAGCATCACTCGATGGTAATTAATCGAATATTGACTAAAACCACCGTCTTGCATAATGAGCTTGCTTGCACGGTTCAGCAACCATTTTTCACCCAATGCCTGCCACCGCTGATATTGAGGCTTAGGTTTCCAAAGATTTAGAACAGCTCCACCAATATACAATGCCGCTGCCTCAGAGGTCCCATGATTATTATCCTGAGCAATGGCATAATCAATTGTGGGTTCGATACGCTTTAAATGCGCCTCGATAAATGCACAGACATTGTCATGCGGATGTTTCTGTTGCTCTAAACCGATCAGTGCAGTAATGATATGCATGACACGGATGGATGCTTCCTGCCCACATTTCCAATTCGGCCCAAAATAAGCAGGGTTCTTCTTACACCAATCATTCAACCATAAATCAAGCTGAAGCAATGCTTGCCCATCTCTCACTTGACGCTCGTGTAGAACAAGGTCGATTAGCCAGTCAAAACGAGAAGCCTCCCAGATGCCTTTAATATCACCAACATTTCCATCAAAATCTGGAATTTGATACCACGCCTTCGCTGTATTTTGAAAGGTATGCTGGGTTAAAGGGCTATAGAACCAATTCGGAAGCTGTCCAGCCACTGGATACTTGAGGTATCCAAAGGCTGTTAACGTTGAGTTTACGGGCACATTCATTGTGCCAGTGGGTACACTCTGACTAAAGAAGCAACCCGCTGGCAATTGTGCAGACAACTTTTGTACAGGGTTTAGACCTGTTTTTACGCCCACACGATATTTAAACACTCTGAACAAATTAAACAGCCCTAATGCAAGCGCTGTTTGACCTTTCATGACTAAACTCATGTTTGTGCTCTTAAAATTTCGGTAACCTGAATGGTCACTCTAGCAACTTCAAAAATTTCATCGGCAGGAATTGGTGCTTCTTTTCCATCTCGAATACTGTCTACAAAGACTGCAGCACAAGCATCTTGACCTTTATCTTGACGCCACAGATTCATCTTGTTAAAACCAGGCCAGCCAAATGCTTTTAGCTTTCTGAAATTATCTAATTGTAGTACTCGACCTGCTGTAAAGACTTCTACACGCTCTTTAGGGAAGCTTGAAGCGCCATTTGCCAAGTAGAAAATGGTGCCAAATGACCCATCTTCAAAACCAAGCGTAATTGAAGCCTTATCTTCTAGAACCTGTACTGCATCAGTTTCGCCCATACGTCGAGCCTGAATAGAAACAATTTTTGAACCTGCTAGGAAGCGCATCAAGTCGATAAAGTGACATGCTTCTCCAATGATACGCCCACCACCAACTGCATTATCTTGTGTCCAATGATCCGCGGGTATCGCACCTGCATTCATGGTCATGATAAAGCTTTTCGGCTCTTTCACTGTATCTAGCAAAGTTTTCATTTTTTGCACTTGTGGTGAGAAACGACGGTTGAAGCCCACCATGACTCGTGCATATTGATTATTCTGGATATTTTGATTGTAGACCGCTTCAATTTTTTCAATTTCTTCGACAGTCAGAGCCAATGGCTTTTCAACAAAAACATTCTTACCTGCCGATAAAACTCTTTCTACAAAGTATGCATGGCTATTATGGCGGGTCGCGATCGCGACGGTATTGATATCTTTATTATTTAATAAACCATCCAGATCTGTCGAAGCTTCGGCAAATCCTGTTTTTTCGCCATGAATGACTCCATTAATGCCACCAGAGGTTACGATGGTATGTAATTGAGAAGATGCTTTTTTGAAAGCGGGTATCAACACACGTGAAGCATAGTTGCCTGCCCCAATAAAACCAACGACAGCATTCTTTGGCTCAATAGAAATTGGACGTAATACCACTCGCTTTTCTAAACGAGTTTCGACTGGAGAGTTATATTTAAGCAATAAACCCAAACCAGATTTATCTTCCGTCAATGCATCATACGCTTTAGGTGCATCTTCAAATTCAAATCGTTGCGTAATTAATGGTTCTACATTTAAGGTACCCGCAGCCATCATATCTAAAACAGCAACAAAGTTACGTTGCTCAGTCCAGCGAACAAAGCCAAGTGGATAATCATTCCCCTTCTCTTCATATCCAGTATCATAACGACCTGGACCATATGAACAAGAAACTTGGAAACTGAGTTCTTTTTCATAGAAATCAGCGCGGTTTAACTCTAAGCCTGTTACACCGACTAGAATAATACGACCACGTTTTCGGCTCATTCGCGCTGCTTGAATAACTGGATCACTGACCTTGGTTGACGCGGTAATAATGACACCATCGACACCCGCACCACGGCTAAATGCCAGACCCACAGCCACAGGATCTTCACCTTTACCAGGATTACAGATCTCTGCACCAAATTGTTTTGCCAAATCTAATTTACTTTGATCGAAATCAATGGCAAGAACGCGACAGCCATTTGCTCTTAGCATCTGAATGGTGAGTAGACCAATCAGACCCGCACCTGTCACGACAAAGCTTTCGCCCAAAGTTGGTTGAGCAAGTCGAATACCTTGCAAGCCAATACTTGCGACAACAGCAAAGGAAGCCGATTCATCACTGACATTATCTGGAATTTTTGCACAAAGGTTTTTAGGTACTTTCACCATATCCGCATGTGGGCCATTTGACACAACACGATCGCCAACTTGGAAATCATCTACATTGGCACCTACTTCATGCACGATACCCACATTGCAATAACCTAATGCAAGTGGTTGGGCCAACTTAGACTTTACCGCATCGTAAGTTGTTAATAGACCATCTGTTTGTACTTTTTCCAGTACCATTTTCACTTTTTCTGGTTGCTGGCGTGCTTTATCAATTAGAGATGCCTTACCAAATCCAACCAACATACGTTCTGTTCCAGCAGAAATAAGCGAAGTCGTTGTGGAAATCAGTAAATGACCTTTTGAACATTGTGGTACTGGAGCTTCGGTCACAGTGGTACCACCATTTGCCATATCTTGAAGAATTTGTTTCATAAATTACCTTAATCTTTTACTGTGCCTGAAGAAAGTCTAGAGAGTCTTAACTGGTCTAAATAACCGTTTGATAAAAAAGCCCAAAAAAACAATGCAATAGGAAAACTATTGTGTAGTAAAGTAACTTCAAAGAATTCACGGAATAAAAGAGCTACAAATAATAAAAAGGAAAAATAATATCCTTTTTTAAATAATCTAATAATAGAAAATATACTAGCCATGGCAAATAGAAATAGACCAACAATGCCATAAGATGAAATAATATATACATAGCCGGAGTGGGCACTTAATTTACTACCAATTATTGCCTCGTAATCAGTTCCTCCTCCCAGTCCAACTATATAGTTAGAAAAACTCATATTCGAAAAAATGAGATCCCAAATTTCAAAACGGCCTGACTCAAGACGTTTACCTGTTTTATCAATAACCAATTGAGCAAAATCATCAGAGTTTAAATAGTCATAGAGCCCAGATTTAAAGAATAAAATGGCTAGTACAGCAAATCCAATTAGAGATAGGATTCTTAATGAAGTCCTTAAATTAAATATCTTAAATAAGAAATATCCGACCACTAAACCTAATATCGCTGAGCGCGTTCCAGATAAAACAATAAAAACCAAGCACAGCAAAGAGAAAAGATAATATATTTTTGTTTGTTTTGAAAAAAAGACAACAAGGAAAATTAGACCACATACACCGATATAATTGCTATTACCAAAAATAGGAGTTATAAAAAAATGTACAAAAGCCATTAATAGATAAAAGAAAGCACCTATTAGTATTGCTTTATCTACCTTAAAACTAAAATTTAAATTCCTCAAAACAAAGGTACTTAGAAAAAGTAATATTGTTTGCAGCAACAACCCTAAACCGTAAAAATTTTTGGCACGAACACCTACCCAAAATACTAACAAAAGGAAGAAAAAAAGAGATTTTTCTAGTTTTACAACTAAGCCTCCTTTAAACAAATAACATAAAACAAGAAAACCTGCTAATGAATATGTCATCCCTCTTGCTAGCATAACAATAGGTTCATAGTCTAAGCCAACCAATGTTATTGCAATTGTTAGAAAACTTAATATAAGTAGAACTATAACATTTGACGAACTATAGAAATTTGTTTGATAGCTCATAGAATTCCTGATCCGAATTTAACTCATAAGTGTGGACACCTGAGTATCTTTTACAAACATTTGAGGCAATTACTGGTATACCAAACTCTACAGCATCAGCGCATGCTATTCCGAAACTATCTTCTAAGGTTGGTCTTAAATACAAATTTGATTTAGAAAGGTAAAAATTAAAAATATCTTCATCTTTATCTAAGAAAACCACTATCCTAGGATGGTTAAGTTTTAAAAGCTCATCCTTCAGCTCACCTTCGCCATATAGAAAAAGAAATAAAAAAAGGTTCTCGTTTCTACTAACAAGATCAATCAGTAAATGATGCTGATATAAGGGCCTAGGGAAACCCGAACCCACCAGTATTTTATAACCTTGATTTATTTTATCTAACAGAACTTCCTTTTCAACTTTTTCAATGTCTACAAGTGTTGCAGGAACATAAGAAGTTTCTTGAATTATATTGAGATCTGATTTAAATCCCCGATAAAACTCCTCTTGCCTGTGATTTAAAGCATATATTCTATCGAACCTCATTAGAATATTTTTAATTATAAATCTCGGTAATTTACTTGATAAATGACCATGATGTAGCATTAAAGACCACTCATTATTTATCTTTGGTAGAAAAATAAAAAATACTAGGCTATTCCCAGAGGAGAAATTAAAGAAGAAATCCTTATTTCTATATTTTAATTGAGCTAAAAAAACCAGAAAAATAGCGACAATTTTATTTTTAGCTAACTTATAATGACCAGAAAAATTCTTAGGAATTTTTTTATCTTCACTTGGGTACAAATCCAATAGCATTACAACATATTGAGAGTAGGCCTTAATTAATCTACTCAAAAATGTAGTTACTCCACCAATTGGATTTGGTATTCCACCGATAATGATCGTTTCTTTATTAATTTTCATAGACACTCCTCATTTCTCTTCCAAACTTGAATGAAGACTGAAAATCTTATAAAAAATCATCAGATAAACACATAACATAATTAAAATATAGATTGTTAGGAAAGTAACAAAATCGAATTTAAAAATATAAATTAATGCTGGAAGCATAATAACTAACAGGAAAAACCTAAGCCCTTCGTACAACAAAGAAATATTCACTTTATTCCACAATGGCAAAAGTGTTGTGAACGGTTGTAAAAGACTATCAAAAACAAAATAAAATACTAAAGGCAACAGCAAATAAGCGTAAGGTGACCACTGGCTACCTAGAACTAAAACAGTTAACTCATCTTTAAAAAAATAAGTTATTAATAACGAAACAGATAAAACACCTAAAAAGAGAAAAAAGCGAGTTAGAGAAAATACTTTAGAAAAAGCGTGATAAAATTTTTCTTTGGAAGAAAATTCTCCATTAAAATATATAAGTAAGTTTCGTCTTACAACACTTAGAGGTGCACTTATCATTTGGGAAAATACGAAATATGCTCCTATGATTTTTTTATCATAGAACATTCCACCAACAAATACAGGGATAAGGGGAGTACTATACTGCATGAAACTTATTAAAGAGTTCTTTCCAGCTTCAGAAATATTTTCCTTATAAAACCTACGAAGAGATGCTAAATCAACCTCAACCCATTTATTTTTTAAGAGAAAAATGAACCCGATTAAACCTAATAAAAATTGAGACCCACCATAAGCCCACAACAACCCCTTTAATTCATATGGGGAAATGTAAGCTAAAGCAGCAATAATAAATACTGTTATTACCTGTATAAATCTCAAAGCTATAAAGTAATTATATTTTTTTTGTGCCACAAAAAATTGAGTGAGGTTATTAAAAAGACTAAAACCAAAACCAAATAAAAACAAAATGATTAAATTATAATCTAACAATTGAAAGAAATATTGAATAATAAAGAAAATCAACAAAATGATTAAATTAAAAAAAAGACTCGAAATATTAGATAAAAAGTATGCTCCAACTTTATCCAATATACTTTCTTTTAATAAAATATAATCAAAACGCAGCCCCCCTATAATTGCCATTATTGATCCAAAGCTTGCATAGAATGCAAGCTCACCAAAATCATCCACCAAATAAATACGAGAAAAAACTAAAGTCGACAGCAACATCAATACCTGAACAAGAATTCCACTGCTCATCAACTTTATAAAAATTCTCATCTACTAGTCCTTTCCTTAATTTTTTTCAAAGGAAGACCAGCATATACACCATAATTATCTGTTGTTTTGCTTTTGACTATAGAGCTAGCACCAATAACACATCCTGTTTGAATGACAGTATTGAGTAAAATCATACTATTTTTACCAATCCACACATCATCCTTTATTTCTATTTCACCAACCTCTAAACCTTGCTGTGAAATTAACTCTTCCGAGTTTAAGTAATTATGCTGTGAGTCTCTAATTGAAACCCCTTCAGCAATAAGTACATTATTTCCTATTCTTACTTTATTGGACACGGCAATATTTATTGTGTTCGTTAGTTTAAGGTTATCTCCAATTTCGAGTACACCACCTGGCGGTATATCAAATTGTATAAAAGAACCTATATCGCATTTTTTACCAAACTTAATTCCTTTATGTGGAGGGTATTTGAAAATGACATTTTTCCCAACTTTAGGAACTCCTTTACAAATACCACCACATAAATTAATTAACAAAAATAATTTTAGACCACGATAGTAATCACCAATTCTAAAAAAAAATTTGAATAGGCTATACATTTATAAAATGCCTTTCGTATCTACTAAATATGAAAAAGAGAAGTTCATATTTTTAAACTGTTTATGATCTACCAAAATCAAATGGATATCTGCTTGTTGATGCTCCTCAAGAGCAATCAATTTAATATTTGAAGGCAGCTTGGCAGGAAGCTCTTGAATATTCGGTTCTATAGCAAGGATATTAAAACCTTGTTCAGCCAACTTTTTTGTGATTTCGAGTGCTGGGCTCTCACGTAGATCATCAATATCAGGTTTAAAGGCCAAACCGTAGCAAGCGATCGTGACATTTTGAATCGTCTTATTTGGATTTGCTTGTAAGAAATCCGCAATTTTAATTTTAACCTGATCAATAACCCATTCAGGTTTGGCATCATTCACTTCACGCGCAGTACGAATCAAACGAGCTTGTTCTGGTGTCTTTGCCACAATAAACCAAGGATCAACCGCAATACAGTGACCGCCGACCCCTGGTCCTGGCTGTAAAATATTGACGCGCGGATGACGGTTCGCCAGTGAAATCAACTCCCATACATTGATATCTAACTTGTCACAAATAACTGAAAGCTCATTTGCAAAAGCAATATTGACGTCACGGAATGAGTTCTCTGTCAATTTACACATTTCTGCAGTACGAGCATTGGTTTCAATACATGCACCTTTTACAAAGATTTTGTATAAATCACATGCTGCTTTTGAACAACGTGGTGTCATTCCGCCAATAATACGGTCATTACTGATCAACTCTTGTAAAACTTTACCTGGCAACACACGTTCTGGGCAGTGCGCGACTAAAATATCAGCCTCTTCACCCTTTTGTTGCGGGAAGCTTAAATCTGGACGCGCTTCACTTAACCAAGCCGACATTTGTTCAGTCGCTTCCACAGGTGATGTCGACTCTAAAATAACCAAATTACCTGGCTTTAAAAAAGGTGCTAAAGCCTTAGCAGCAGATTCAATATATTTTAGATCTGGCTGATAATCATCTTTAAAAGGTGTCGGAACTGCAACAATATAAGCATCTGCTTCAGTCGGTGCCAATTGAGCAGACAATTTACCCTGAGCAACGACGTCACGGACCAAAGCATCTAAATCAGGTTCAACAATATGAACTTTACCTTGATTAATCATATCGACCGCATGTTGATTCACATCAACACCCGTCACTTTTACCCCATGTGCAGCAAATGTCGCAGCTGTTGGTAAACCAATATAACCTAGTCCTATAACACAGATATGCTTGAATGAATTGCTCATACTCTATACTTTTAAATCAAAATAAATGGAAATTTCGGCTTAGTTCGCTTTAAGAAAATCAATAATTTGCTGACATGAATCACCATCTCCATACGGATTATGGGCTTCTGCCATCTCAGCATAAATATTTGGATTTTCAAGTAACTCTATGACTGAACGCTCAATGGTTTCTGTATCTGTACCAACTAAACGTACCGTTCCTGCATCAACCGCTTCAGGTCTTTCAGTGGTATCTCGCATAACCAGCACGGGCTTACCCAATGATGGTGCTTCTTCTTGAATACCACCAGAGTCGGTCAAAATCAGATAACTGCGATTCATCAAATACACAAAAGGCAAATAATCTTGCGGAGCGATCAGATGAATATTGGCGATACCCGCTAACAGCTCGTTAACAGGTTGTTGTACATTCGGATTTAAATGCACAGGATAAACAATTTGAATATCAGGATATTTTTTAGCCAGATTCGCCAATGCCTTGCAGATATTTAAAAAGCCCTGCCCAAAATTCTCACGACGGTGTCCTGTGACTAAGATGAGTTTTTTATCTGCATCAAGGAATGGAAATTCTTGCTGAAATTGCATGACCAATTGTTGGTCTTGTTCTACTTTTTGTTTGACTTGCAGCAACGCATCAATCACGGTGTTTCCTGTCACGACTATATTTGCAGGATTTACATTTTCTTTAATTAAATTGTTATATGATGATTGAGTCGGAGCAAAATGATAATTTGCAAGTACGCCCGTTAATTTTCGATTGGCTTCTTCTGGCCAAGGGGAATATAGATCACCTGTGCGCAAGCCCGCTTCGACATGACCTACTTTTATTTTGTGATAATACGCGGCCAATGAGGCTGCAAAAGTCGTCGCGGTATCGCCATGCACCAAAACCACATCGGGCGTCCATGCGTCAAAAACCTGTTCTAGTCCTTTAAGTACCCCAGAAGTCACATCTGACAGCGTTTGCCCTGGTTTCATCAAATTCAAATCAAAGTCTGGTGTTAATTCAAATAAACTTAGCACCTGATCCAACATTTGGCGATGTTGACCTGTCACACAGACTTTAGTCTCAAAATTTTCATTAAACTGTTGTAACTTTAAGGCCAAAGGGGCCATTTTTATCGCTTCTGGTCGAGTACCAAATACTAATAAAACTTTTTTCACCCGATTCACCCTTTTTATGTATGACGTTCTATCTATTTATGAGTTTAAATCGAATTAACCCATAAAATTCATTCTATTTGCCCATTTTTGTCGTGTCATATAGTGCGAAACAATGATCGCCGCAAGATGAACTTAAACCAATAAATTCAATCAAACACAAACCTAAAATGGCAACAAATAACAAGTAATTTTGATCTCTTATTTAAAGCAATCCAACATTGTTTTTGCTACTAAAACTCTTTATCACTTCAACATGTCAAAGCAAAACTCTTTAACTTTTCTAATACATTGTAGTAACTCAGATTTAGCCCATCAATGTCACAAATGCTCCATCTTCCAATCCTTTCGAATACCCTCATCGCTTTCATGGGAACTATGCTATCCCTTTACTGCTGCGAAACGGGCGTACTATAGCAGATTTTTAATTTAGCCCCCATTTGAATTGTATGATTGTTTTTAACAACCCAATTCTAAGCATTCCAAATGCTCACTTCCATATTATTCAGATAAACTAAACATACAAACCGAAATGATTCTTTTATGCTTTTTTGATCTTTTTCAGCTAGAATTAGCCCAATTCTAAGTCCAAAGATATGTTGTTGTGTAACAACAGATATAACTATTCAAGGGTCGAGTGTGAAGCATTATCAACTTTTTTCCATTCTTGCGATTAGTCTTAGTGCGACAGCTTGTGCTGTTACTTCTGGCTTACAAACATATGATATTCCAAGTGAAGGCGTTTACACTACAGACCAAGGAACTGATGTCAATGTTATAAAAATTACGCAGGACAATTTACCCGCGATTCAGCCCGCTCAAATCGATTATCGAAATAATTACACAGCACTTTTTAAACAACAGCAACAAACCTATCGCCTGAGTTCTGGGGATGTGCTCTCTATTCAACTTTGGGCATATCCCGAAATTACTCCGCCGGTCAACAACCTAACCAATGATCAATCAATTCAAGCCAATGGCTATCCAATTGATTATAATGGTTTTGTTCAGGTTCCTTTGGTTGGTCGCTATAAAGCTGCAGGCAAAACACTCGCACAACTCAACACAGACCTACGTAGTCAATTTGCACGTTATTTAAAAAACCCTGATGTGATTGTTCGAGTACTGTCTTATCAAGGCCAACGCTATTCAGTTCAAGGTAGTGTCATTAAGGGCGGTCAATTCTTTTTAAATGACCAGCCAATTAGTATCTATACTGCTTTGGGTATGGCTGGAGGTGTCACCGATAAAGGTGATAATACCTTTATTCAGCTGATTCGTAATGGTATTACTTATGACCTGAATACCATTGCGCTAGAAAAGTCTGGCTATTCACTACATAAACTATTGGTACAACCCAATGATACGATTTATGTCAGCTCAAGAGAAAACCAAAAGATTTATGTGATGGGTGAGTCGGGTAAAAACCAAGCCTTGCCAATGCGCGACCAAGGCATGACCTTAAGTGATGCTTTGGGTGAAAGTTTAGGTCTCAACCCACTTTCGGCCAGTGCCAGTCGTATTTATGTACTCCGCACCAATCCGCAAGATCGCCATACTGAACTGTATCATTTGAATTTAGTGAGTTTGGGCGATTTTGGTCTGGCCAACCAATTTAGACTGCGTAGTAATGATATTGTCTATGTCGATGCAACAGGTCTGACACGCTGGCAACGTGTTGTTAACCAAGTTATTCCGTTCTCTAGTGCGCTATACAATTTTGATCGTCTAGGGCAATAATCGAGATGGAGATTAAAACAGTTTTAGTTGTTTGTGTTGGCAATATTTGCCGCAGCCCCATGGCCGAGTATTTACTCAAACAGCAACACCCTGACCTGCAGATTGAATCTGCGGGAATTTCAGGCTTGATTGGACATGCAGCAGATGATAAAGCGCAACTGTGTATGCAGCGTCTAAATATTGATATGAGTATGCATATTGCTCAAAAGCTTAATGCTGGACACCTAAAACAGGCAGACCTGATTTTGGTGATGAGCAATAATCAGCAAAAGCATATTGAGCAAACATGGCCATTTGCGAAAGGGAAAGTTTTCCGTCTAGGACATTGGCAAAACAAAAACGTACCTGATCCTTATCAACATGATCAGACTTTTTTTGATAATACCTGTCAGCTGATTCAACAGTGTGTGACTGACTGGAAAAATTATATTTAACTTTTTAGATTAAGATTATGAGCCAAAATACCAATACTGAAGATACGATTGACCTAAAAGAGCTGTTCTTTGCTTTGATTGCACAATGGAAGCTCATTGCACTGTGTATTATTCTAAGCTTGGTGCTTGCTTTACTCTACCTACGTGCTACGCCTGATACTTATTCAGTCGATGCATTGGTTCAAGTGGAAGACAGTAAAGGTGCTTCTGCCGCTCTACTCGGTGATCTTTCTCAAATGATTGAGCAAAAATCACCAGCACAATCTGAAATCGAGATTTTAAAGTCACGCTTGGTACTTGGCTCAGTGATTCAAGCGCTTCATCTAGATCTTGAAATTGCAAGTTCAGAAGATACTTTTTCACATCGTTTATTCAATAAAGCAGATTTTGCCACTGAATATACCCCTAGAGGTGTCATTTTTAATGATGAGCAAAAAGCTTTTGATATTAAACAATTCGATGTCCCAAATTATTATCTGGATAAAAAACTTAATTTAAGTTTTAAAGATCATAATTTTAGCTTAACTGATCCAAAGACGGATGAAGTACTTTTAACCGCACCACTAAATAAGCTCAATCAACTGAGTACACGAGCTGGCGTTTGGAAAATTGCAATCTATAGCAATGATACTTTTGATACGCATTATTTCGTACAAAAGAATTCTTTACCTGCTGCTGTCCAGGCTATTCTGTCCAACTACTCTGTAGCTGAAAAGGGCAAACTGACTGGAATTTTAGGACTAAATTATCAAGGTCAAGACAAAGAACATATTTCTAAAGTTTTAAATGCGATTTTAGAGGCATATAGTGCACAGAATGTAGAACGTCGTTCTGCTGAAACGGCACAAACCTTAAAGTTCTTGGATGAACAGCTACCAGATCTGAAAAAGCAACTGGATGATGCGGAACGCGAATTCAATAAATTCCGTCAAAAATATAATACTGTTGATGTGACCAAAGAATCTGAACTGTATTTAACTCAGAGCATTACCCTAGAAACCAAAAAGATTGAGTTGCAACAACAACAAGCCGATCTCGCAGCCAAATACACGGCTCAACATCCAGCAATGCGTGAAATTAATGCTCAAATTGGGGCTATTGACAAACAGATTGCCGAGTTAAACAGTACCTTAAAGCAACTACCTGATGTGCAAAGACAATATCTGCAACTTTATCGGGAAGTTGAAGTTAAGGCACAGCTTTATACTGCATTATTAAACTCTTATCAGCAGTTGCGTATTGCTAAAGCAGGTGAGATTGGCAATGTACGTATTGTCGATACAGCGGTGGAACCTGTCGAGCCAATTAAACCGAAAAAATTACAAATCCTGATTCTGTCAATTTTCTTGGGTGCTTTTTTAGGAACTTTAATTGCACTAATACGTAATATGCTTCGTACAGGCGTGAAAGATTCAACACAAATCGAAAATGAGTTCGATCTACCAGTCTACGCTACAGTACCGCGCTCCCCTGTTCAGGAAACTCGTATGAGTATCTTGAAGAAGAAAAAATCTATTCCTATTTTGGCAATTAAACACAATGATGATATTGCAGTAGAAAGCTTACGCAGTATTCGAACCGCGATTCACTTCGCTTTGGCAAATGCCAAGAACAATATCATCATGATTGCAGGTCCTTCACCTGAAGTGGGCAAATCATTTATCTCGACCAACTTAGCCACAATTTTTGCGCAAAGTAATAAAAAAGTACTTATCATCGATGCTGATATGCGTCGTGGCTACCTACATAAATATTTTAATGTCGAAGTCAAACCAGGTTTATCTGAGTTCTTAAGTCACCAAGCAGACCTCAATCAAGTGATTCACCAAACTGATATTTCAGGTCTCAGTATCATTACTCGTGGTAAAAATCCAACCAATCCGTCTGAAATGCTTGGTTCGGATCAGTTTAAATCGTTATTGGAACAACTAAGCCAACAATACGATCACATCATTATCGATACACCACCGATTTTGGCTGTTACCGATGGTATTATTATTTCACAATACGCGGGTGTAAATTTAATCATTGCACGTTATGCCAAATCACAAATGAAAGAACTTGAACTAAGTTTGAATCGTTTTGAACAGGCCAATGTGAAAGTCAACGGTTTTATCTTGAACGATATCCAACGCTCAAGTGCGGGTTATGGCTACGGCTACAATTATTCATATGCTTATAAAGCGCATAAAGATGATTAAACCGAGTGCAATTTAATTGTTCAAAAAACCAGATCAGATGATCTGGTTTTTTATGCTTAAACACATAAATCTTATAAAAAACTCACGCATTTTTGCGGTTTGTTATTCAATGCTTAAGCTCAAGCATGCTAAGATCAATGCCATATTTTTTATTCAAATCTCGCTTTGGGACATCTCATGAGTAAAGCTTTACCTTTCGTTGTCGCAGCTGTTTTAGGCGGTGCAGCGCTCGTTCCTATTTACTACGCTACCAAAAACCCAACCACTGAGCTTGGTGCCAAAGCTGACAAAAATGCAGCACCTGTTGCAAAAATCAGTTATGCATTAGGTTATGAAGTGGCAAAACAAACACCACCCGAATTAGAAACCAGTGCATTTATTACTGGTTTCCGTGATGCACATGCGCAAAAACCTGCTGCCTACACAGAAGAAGAGTTACAGGCAGCTTATGTTGAGTTCCAAAAAGAGCAACAACAAAAACAAGTCGCTGAAACCAAAAAAACTGAAGCAACCAACAACAGCTTTTTAGCAGAAAATGCGAAAAAAGAAGGTGTGAAAACCACAGCTTCAGGCTTGCAATACAAGATCACCAAAGAAGGCACAGGTAAGCAACCTGTCGCAACATCCGTTGTGAAAGTTCATTACAAAGGCCAACTTGCTGATGGTAAAGTGTTTGACAGCTCCTATGACCGTGGTGAGCCAATTGAGTTCCCACTAAATCAAGTGATTCCGGGTTGGACTGAAGGCTTACAGCTGATGAAAGAAGGCGGAAAAGCGACTTTTTATATTCCAGCAAACTTAGGTTATGGTGAACAAGGTGTTCCTGGTTCGATCCCACCGAATAGCACATTAATTTTTGATGTAGAATTAATCGCTGTAAAATAATGATCTAAGGAGAGCCTGTGCTCTCCTTTATTTTTGGAAGAAATAATGAAAAGATTAGGTCTCATTTTAATTGCTTCAACCATCGGAACGGTTCAAGCAGCTCCTATTTCCACAAAAAGTCCACAAAAAGATCAACTCGGATATAGCTACGGTTATCTGATGGGTCGAGGGAATGCCGAAACACTAAAAGATTTAAATATCGAGACCTTTGTACAGGGTTTACAAGAAGCGGTGCAAGGTAAAGCTGCATCATTGACCGATGAGGAAATGGCAACTGTACTCAATCAATATAAAAAGCGCCTAGAAGCCAAACAACTGGTCGAGTTTCAAGAACAAGCACAAAAAAATGATCAAGCAGGCAAAGCCTTTTTAGCTGAAAATGGCAAGAAAGCAGATATCGTGACCACGAAATCAGGCCTACAATACCAAGTGCTAGAACAAGGTAAAGGTAAGTCTCCAAAAGCAAGCTCTACCGTTAAAGTCAATTATGAAGGCCGTCTGCTTGATGGCACCGTATTTGATAGTTCAATTGCACGTAACCATCCGCTTGAGTTCAAACTGAGTCAAGTGATTGCGGGTTGGACTGAAGGGGTTCAAACCATGAAAGAAGGTGGCAAAACACGTTTCTTTATTCCAGCAAATCTCGCCTATGGTGATGTCGGTTCGGGCGATGCGATTGGTCCTAATAGTACGTTGATTTTTGATATTGAATTACTCGAAGTGAAATAATAAAAAACCCTCCAATTGGAGGGTTTAATTTTTCAAAAAGTCTAAGCTTTCAAATGTCTTGGACGGAAGCCCATAACCAACAACCCAACAACATAAGCCACGACGCCAATCACACATAAACCTGTCACTTCAGCAATACGTAGCCATTGAGAAATATCGCCTTGGTACCACGTTAAGCCATACCAAAGCGCAGCAATCATGGCGATATTAGCAACCGCATATTGCAATGCCAGTTTTTTCCAATGTGCGCCAAAACGATAGATATTACGTTTATGTAAATAGAAGTACAGCATACCCGCATTCACCAAAGCCGAGCCTGAAGATGCCAGTGCGAGTGCCATATGCTCGGCATGCCAATCGATTAACTTAAAAAAGCCAATAAAGACTACGTTTAGAATCGCATTGGCTGCGACGGCCATTAAGCCCACACGGACAGGTGTTTTGGTATCTTGTTGTGCATAGAAGCCTGGTGCAAACACTTTAATCAACATAAATGAGATTACCCCTGCACTCATACATTGCAGGGCCAATGCTGTCATTCGCGTATCTTCTACGGTAAATTCACCACGCTGGAACAAGGCCTGAATAATCGGTGTCGACAACATAAATAATGCAATACTTGCGGGAATACCGACCAACATAATAATCTTGGCAGCCCAATCAATCATGCCTCTAAATTTAGCTTGATCTTGTTCCGCATGACGTGCAGAAAGCGAAGGTAAAATTACCGTACCAATCGCGACGCCAATCAATCCCAATGGCAACTCAGTCATACGCTCGGCACTGTATAGCCATGATACCGAGCCATCTTGCATAAATGATGCCCAGATTGTATTGAGCAGTAAGTTAATCTGAGTGACTGACACACCGAACAAAGCTGGCAGCATCAGCTTTAAAATACGATCCACACCTTCATGTTTGAAGTCTACTTTAGGTGGAATCAATAAGTTCTTCTTCCATAATTCAGGAATCTGAATCGCCAGCTGTAAGACACCCGCAGCAACCACGGCCCAACCCAAGGCCATAATTGGCTCGGCCATGTACGGGGTCAGCCACCATGCCCCTGCAATCATTGCCACATTCAGCAATACTGGAGAAAAAGCAGGTGATGCAAATGAACCATAACTGTTGAGGATACTGCTGGCAAAAGCCGTCAAGGACATAAACATCAGGTATGGAATGGTGAGGCGGAACATATCCACAGCGAGATCGAATTTCTCTGGATCGTTATGGAAACCAGGTGCATACAGATAAATAATTGCGGGCGCAGCCACCATTGCCACAAAGGTCAATAAGGACATAGCCGTAAGCAAACAGCCAAACACCCGACTAATGAGAATCTGGACCTCGGCATGTGCACGGCTGGTTTTATATTCTGTTAAGACGGGAATAAAAGCTTGAGAAAATGCCCCTTCTGCAAATAATCGTCTGAAGAAGTTGGGAATACGAAAGGCAACAACAAAAGTATCGAAGTCCTTACCTGCACCAAACACATTGAGCAGTACCACATCACGTACCAAACCCAATACCCGGGATAACATCGTCATTGCACTGACAATTACAGTCGATCGCCACAATGCCATCGCATTCACCTACGGCTTATATTTTAAAAAGCGTTATTGTAATGAAAGTCCGAATAGATTTCGTTGTGAAATTATAAATCCGACGATGTTTTTTGGGCGAATTTTTGTTTGGACAATAAATTCCTAAACAATTGCCAATCAAAATATAAGCCGGGATCGGTTTTCCGTTTTGGCGCAATATCAGAATGGCCTGCAATATGATTTTGAATTTTTGGATATACTTGGCGTAAAGTATTCACAACTTCAGCCAATGCTTGATATTGCTTAGGCTCAAAAGGCAGATCATCACTTCCCTCAAGCTCTATTCCAATCGAATAATCATTACATTCTTTCAATGCCAAATAGCTAGAACGGCCTGCGTGCCACGAACGGTCATTAAAATTCACAAACTGAATCACTTCGCCTGTACGTAAAATCAGTAGATGCGCTGAAACTTTCATCCCCTCAATGGTTTGGAAATAAGGATGTACTGACCAATCCAGCTGATTCTGAAAGAATTGTTGAATATAACCACCACCAAATTGTGAAGGTGGCAAACTAATATTATGAATAACAATCAGTTGAATATCGGTATCAGCAGGTCGGGCATTAAAGTTGGGCGACGCAATTTGTGTTGCGCCTTCCAGTATTCCATCTTGAACTTGAGCAAATTTAGATTGTTGCATGGTGACCCGAATCAGCAATTTAATATTTATCTTGTCCATTCTGACATGCTTTATCACGAATAATCGAGATGAAATACTTATTTTTTATGAGTAGAGTATTAGGGGCTATTGACAGTTCACAGATGCTTGCGACAGAGAATATTTTTAGACGATACAAGGCATGACTTGCAAAATTTAGTCATTCTAAATGAGCAAAGTTATAACGCAGGAGCGGCAAAAAATATTCCTGTCCCGAAGGGTTATGGCTAAAACCTCCATAAACAGCGTTATGAAACTTGACAAGGGTAGCGCCATTGCCTACATTTCATGCCTTGTTTATTTCGTTTTAGCCAATAACGCAATGCATGGTTGAAATGTCAATAGACCCTATTATAACGCACAAGTTTTTTAGTCAAAAATACACTGGAAATGGTATGAGTATCCCTCAATCTTTGCTTGAACAATCTATTCAAATCAATATTCAACAAGCATTACAAGAAGATATCGGGGACGGCGATATTACCGCCATGCTCACACCAGAAGATGAACAGGCCACTGCAACCATTATTACACGTGAAGATATGGTGTTGGCGGGTCAGCCTTGGGTCAATGCGTTAATTCAAGCCTATGACAGCTCTGTTCAAATCACATGGCTCAAACAAGAAGGCGAACATGTTGCGGCAAATGAAGCATTCTTAAAACTTGCTGGTTCTGCACGTAGTTTACTCACCGTAGAGCGCCCTGCTTTAAACTTTGTGCAAACCCTCTCAGCAGTAGCAACCAAAACGGCTAGCTATGTGCAACAGCTCGATGGTTTACATACTAAACTACTCGATACCCGTAAAACCTTACCCGGCTTACGTATTGCACAAAAATATGCGGTTGCTGTCGGCGGTGGTCAAAATCATCGTTTAGGTTTATTTGATGCATTTTTAATTAAAGAAAATCACATCATGGCAGCGGGTGGAATTGCTCAAGCAATTGCCAAGGCACATACGATTGCGCCAGGCAAACCTGTAGAGGTTGAAGTTGAGACATGGGATGAGCTCAATCAAGCACTTGAAGCAGGTGCTGATATTGTGATGTTGGATAACTTTAGCCAGCAACAGATGATTGATGCGGTCAAACATGTAGCAGGTCGTTGTAAATTAGAGGCTTCTGGTAATATTACCATCGACAATTTACGTGAAGTGGCAACCACTGGCGTGGACTACATTTCAATGGGCGTATTGACCAAAGACGTACGTGCAGTTGATTTATCCATGCGTTTTAACGCTTAAGCCTGATCAAGGTCTTTTTCTTGCTTCAGGGGCTTGTGTTCTACTAAAGCCTCTGCTTTATTCAATTGTGTCGTTTCAACTTGCCACGCTGATTTGGCTTCGGTCGAATCCGTTGGACGAGGGTCAGCCGCCATTAATACAAATGTTACTGCAGTGAGTAAGACCAAAAATACTTGTAGCATCATGATTTCCCCTTAAACTTGTTTCTTTCAATTTGACTCAATTTATCAAATTAAAATGAGTCAAATCAGTGGGCTGTGTTATAGGCATGTAAACACTCCGTCATGTTCTTGTTGAAAATGCTGTCATTGCGTTTAATTCTCTTTTCGGTGCTGTAGCAGACCATCCGTTTGATCATGTTCCCCACTAAATAGAAGCAGCCTAAGATTTACTTAGACTGCAGGCCCGTATCAAACAACCTTAATTTCCTGAAAAGCCCATATAAGGATCAGAAATGGAGTCCTCATTGGTTTCAATACGTCCAGCAAAGCGACGGCTATAGCTTGGATCATTTTCAATCGTGACGGTAAAGTCATACCAGCCACCAAATTCAGACATATCCCAGCTCAGTTCTTTTTCCGTCGCAGCCGTTTCAATTTTCCAGCTCTTATTTGGTAAGTAGGCATTGGCTTTGATCACCAGTTTTGCTGTTTGTGTAGCGTCATTGCGGACTTTTAGGAAAATCTTTGGATCACACTCTTCCATACAGACACGAACTTCTGGAAGTGCCTGAATTTGTGCCGTTTGAGTTAGGTTACCCGCAAAACTGCGATGAAAACCATTTGGCCCCAATACCCATAGATCATACTGATTGTCCTTAGTCTGCCACACGTCATCTAGTTGCTTGCCCGCCTCCACCATATAACGGCGTGGAACTACTTCTAAATTCAATTTGTCATAGACATGGAAGACAGCGGCATGTGTGCCCGTATTTGAGAACATTAATTTCACGGTTTTAGCCACAGCATCAACTTTAGCACTGCTATGCAAGACATAAGGCAGTGCACGCGATGGACGAATTCCCATGTCCTGAATTGGATACGTTTGGCTTAAAGGACGACTGACCTGCGCCAACCCCTCTTGTGCTTTACGAATCGCATCAGCTTCTGCTTTACTCTTCTTACCAGATAAATCTGGTACTGGGAGTAAATTAGGCGTTTTAAAATTAAATGCCGAAGTTAAATCACCACATACTGCACGACGATAGGGACTGATATTCGGCTCTTTCACATCAAAACATTGCTCCAAGAATCGGATCACGGAAGAGTGATCAAACACTTGTGAATTGACCCAACCACCGCGACTCCATGGTGAAATGATATACATCGGTACCCGAACCCCTGGTCCATAGACCCCAACGCCATTACTCACTTCAGGATCGGTAAAATTTGGCTGACCGTTCGAAGCCCTGGCATGCGTCGCATATTCATAAGACATCTGTTCTTTACTGAGCGTCGATTTGCCATATACCCTGCCAGATGCATCCATTGAAGGTGCACTTGGTGAAGGTACATGATCAAAGAAACCATCATTTTCGTCAAAATTAATCAAGAAAACAGTTTGGCTCCACAGCTCTGGGCGCTCAGTCAACGCATTGAGAACTTCTTGGATATACCATGCTCCCTGCACTGGGCTTGATGGCCCTGGATGCTCACTGTAGGTCGCTGGTGCAACCAGCCAGCTCACTTGTGGCAACTGCCCTTTGGCAATGTCCTCTTTAAATGTTCCCAGAAAACCACCATCTGGCATGGTATTGGCAATACCTTTATAGAGTGGTTGGGTTGCATCAATTGCTGGATCATAAGCTGGGCAAATGGTGCTGTTATTGACGGGTTTACCTGATAACTCATTGGCACGGCGGTACTTTTTAAATCCTGCCAATGGGTTATCGGTAAAGTTGTCTGGCATGTTTTGATAAACTTTCCAGCTTACGCCTGCTTGCTGTAAACGCTCAGGATAAGTGGTCCAGTCATAACCTGTGGTCGATGGGCCAATCTCATCCAGATCATTGACTACACTGGCAACATTGGCGCCTGTTGGACCATTGGTTCCTGTCCAGATAAACATACGGTTGGAATTGGTACCCGTATGCATCGCGCAGTGATAAGCATCACACAAAGTAAAGGCATTGGCTAAAGCAAACTGAAATTCAACTTCTTGTTGCTTGTAATAGCCCATCGATTGCGGTTGCTTGTATTGCACCCAACTACCCATACGACCATGATCCCAGGCATATTGGCCATCGGTCCATGAGTGCGGTGTGCCACTGACACGCTGTGCATTGCCACGGCTGCTGTCTAAGTGATACGGATAGACCTTATTCTTTTTGGCATCATACTGTTCCCAGACTTTACGACCTTGGCTTAAAGGAATGGTAAAGCGGTCACCGAAACCACGTACACCTTTCAACGTGCCAAAATAATTATCAAAAGAACGATTTTCTTGGGTCAGAATCACCACATGTTTAACGTCTTTGATGGTGCCTGTTTCCACCTTAGCATCAATCGCAAGGGCTTTTTGAATACTCATGGGGAAACTGGTCAGCGCAGCTGTACCAAACAAGGCTTTGGTTGAATTTAATAAAAAATCGCGACGATTCATTGGTTTATTTCCTTATTATTATATTTATGGGGCACAGTGGATTTTGCAGGTAGATGTTGGCGGCTTTGGATTTGGCGTAGGATTATTATTGTTATCGCCATCACTGTCGTTACAGGCACTGAGTAACAAGCAACTGCTGCTAAGCAACGCTAAAAGGAAATTTCGCATTTTACTATCCGTTAAATATCAGTGCAGATAGTCAATACAATATAAATGACAATTGAATGATGATTTGATCGCAATTCGATGACAAAAAATAGATTAAAAAAAAGGCGGTCTAAAAAAACCAGACCGCCCGCACTATCAACTGGTCATTACCAACCGAGTGCCTGCTGTTGCTTCTGAATCAATTCAGCGATTCCTTTTTCTGCAAGCTCTAACATGGCATTGCACTGCTGGCGCGTAAACGGTTTGTCTTCTGCCGTTCCTTGAATTTCAATAAATTCACCAGCCTGCGTCATCACCACGTTTAAATCGGTTTGGCAATTTGAATCTTCTTCGTAGCATAAATCGAGTAAAACTTCGTCTTGATACATCCCGACTGAAATTGCTGCGACTAAGCTTTTTAATGGATCCTGTTTAATTTTCTTGTTGCTAAGTAATACGTTCATCGCATCAACCAAAGCCACTGCTGCGCCTGTAATTGCTGCTGTACGTGTTCCACCATCCGCTTGAATCACATCACAGTCAATCGTAATGGTGTTCTCGCCTAATTTTTTCAAATCCACCATGGCACGTAAACTACGACCAATTAAACGTTGAATTTCCTGCGTACGACCTGTTTGCTTACCGCGTGCCGCTTCACGATCACTGCGAGTATGCGTTGAGCGCGGTAACATGCCATATTCAGCTGTCACCCAGCCTTGTCCCTGACCTTTCAAGAAACGAGGCACTGAGTTCTCAATACTTGCGGTACACAACACTTTAGTATGACCAAACTCAACCAAAACTGAGCCTTCTGCGTAACGAGTAAAGTTACGGGTAATTTTGACCTCACGTAATTGGTCTAATGTTCTTTGGTCAATACGCATAACGATTCCTTAAAACTATGGCACAAATATCATTGCGCCATAGTATAGCTCAATTACACGTCCTTCCAGTTTTACTTATTCGTTACAATTCACAGAATTAGTCATCGCTTAGGCAAACTTAAACTTCGATTTGAAATTCGTCCAAGTTTGAGCCACTTGTGCAGCCATATCATTTGGCAAAGAACATCTTGCTAAACGAACCCAAACCGTCCAGAACTGCTTCATAAAGTTAGCTTCGTTGTAGTTCACGCCATATTCAGCACATAACGCTCTGATTTGTGGTGCAACTTGCTCATAACGATTGGCAGGCATATCTGGGAACAAATGATGCTCAATTTGATGGCTCAAATTACCACTCATAAAGTGCATCCATTTACCGCCGGTAAAGTTACTCGAACCGCGAATCTGACGGAGATACCACTGCGCTTTGGTCTCATTCTCAGTATTGTCTGCTTCAAAGGTTTCCGCATCTTCAGTAAAGTGACCATTAAAAATCACGGCTGACGACCATAAATTACGCATGATGTTTGCAACTGCATTTCCAGCCAATACTGGAATAAAGTTAATCGTTGCAATGGCAGGGAAAAACACATAGTCCTTTAACACCTGACGCGTCGCTTTTTTACGGAAATCAGATGCATCCGCCCAGACCTGTTTCCATGTTTTGGTTTTATAGATCAGCGCATCTTCCAAATGCAGGTTTTGTACCCCGACATACCATTGGAAAAAGAACATCAACTGTAAAGCCAACGGAATATTGGCTATATGACGTACTTCCCATTTTTGATCTTCTGTCACCCGCAAAATGCCATAACCGACATCATGGTCTTTACCAACAATATTGGTATAGGTGTGATGCATATAATTGTGCGTGAAGCGCCAATCATTGCCTGAACAGGTGTTATCCCAATCGTAGTCTTCACCACGTAGGCTTGGGTCATTCAGCCAGTCAAACTGACCATGCATAACATTATGTCCAAGCTCCATATTCTCGACGATTTTAGACACACCCAACATGGCGGTTCCCAGCAACCATACCGGTGGAATCCAACCACCAAACATCAACATGCCACGTGATGCGATTTCGGTATAACGCACGAAATTACGCACTTTGTAGATATATTTTGAATCCTGCTCACCGAGGTTTTGCATCACGTCTTGGCGTATTTGCTCGACACGGCGACCAAACTCTTCGACTTGATCAGGGGTTAAATGCGCTGACTTTGATACGGTTTTAAATTCTAATGCCATATTCATTGTGTTGATCCTCAAATATCTTTGTTTTTATAGGTCAATCGTGACTGGGCTTAAAGCCTGGCTCACACATAACTTGATTGGACGATTCGGTTGATCATCAATTTCGCCTGTGATCACGTTCTGTGTCACACCACTGACTTTGGTACAACTACAACGGTTACACACGCCCATACGGCAACCATGTTGTGGACGTAAACCCGCTTGTTCTGCACTACTTAACAAATTGGTCGTTGCAATAAAATTCTGTTGCGCACGACGGAAACTAATCGGCTGAGCTACACCTGAATGCTCAATCTGGATCGGTTGGAAAAACTCTTGATGAAAATTTCCAGCCGCATCCTGTTGCGTATAAATTTCTTGCGCTTGGCGCATCATGCTGTGGTGACCACACGCATAAGCCTGCACATCTTTAAAATTTGGGACTAATTTCTCTAGCAATGCTGCATCTAAATGCTGTTTTTGCTCTGCCGTATTAAAGAAATGATAGTTCAACTGTGGATATTGCTCTGCCAAAGCCAAGATGTCCTGATGCAACACCTCTGCACGGTTAAAATAAACCACATGAATTTGTTCAAGCTGCTGTTCTATTGCTTGTTTCAATAAAGAATAAATCGCGGTAATTCCTGAACCTGAAGCAATCAGTAATGCAGGTTGCTGACCTTGATGTAACACAAAGTCACCTTGTGCCTGTGAAATCTCGAAGCTGTCCCCAACACGCAAATGTTGTGCTGCTTTAGACACGACACCTTGAACTTTGATCCCAAAGCGGATTTCACCGTGTAGCGTGACATCGATAATTGAATAACTACGTTGTTGATATATCCCATTGATCATCAGGGTAATCAAAACACTTTGACCTGCTTTGACTTGGCTAAAATCAAAATTATGGTTTGGCTTCACAGTCAATAACACCATATCCGAGCTGAGTGGCTGTACGGCGGTCACTTCTGCAAGAATGCGTTTCCAGGCAAAGGTTGGTTTTATTTTCTGCAAAATAAAATCAACAAAATCTTCTCGAATCCAATGTGGCTGATAACTTAACTCTGCGTTCATACGTTCCTCGTTTTGTATCTGGCTATTTATTTTGAGTGAACAAATGTTCGTGTAGTGAACATGTGTACACTATATTTATTTGTGTTCACTGAGTCAACACTTGTTCACTAATTTTTTGAATATTTTTTATACTTTTTAATAAGCCATTTAAAATAAGGAAAAAATTTAAAATTTACGCATGCTTTGAGCTCATACCTAGCAAGCCTTGATCAGTGAAAGATCAAAAACATTGGCATTTAGCAATGGACAAGGACTAAAAAGTTTCTGTTTTTTTTGCTAGACTCTGCTGTACGGTTTCAACGAGTCTTATTCATGTCGATCAGAGATGAACGAAAACAACAGAGTCGGCAGGCTCTACTAGATGCAGCACTTCATCTCAGCACTGCTGGGCGCTCATTTAGTAGTATTAGTTTGCGTGAAGTTGCTCGCGAAGTTGGTTTAGTTCCAACGGCGTTTTATCGTCATTTCCAAGATATGGATACACTGGGCCAAGAACTGGTTGATCAAGTCTCTTTGCATTTAAAAAGCTTGATCCATCAATTAGGACAAAGCTATTTGAAACACAGTGGCAGTGCTAAAACCCGTACCAGTATTGAACTGTTTGTACAGGCAGTGAATCATAGCCCGCAACAATGGCAGTTTATGATTGCAGAACGTTGGGGTGGCTCAGAAACAGTTCGCATTGCAATCGCACGTGAAATTGAGTTCCTGATCGAAGATCTCGCCATTGATCTGTGCAAACTCGAAACCTTCAAACACATTAAAGAAGCCAAAGACTTGCAAGTCTTATCTACGATTTTGATTAATATGTCGTTTACATGGGCAATGACGTGGATCAATTTACCAAAACAATTCACGATTGATCATCTACTCGAACAACAAAACTTATTTATCGACAATGCAGCGACTCAAGTCCGTTTACTCTTCAGTGGCATCTCCAACTGGGAACCACAAAACGCTTGACCTGATCCAAACCAAAGTTTGATATATAAAAGCATTGCTTAGCGTTATGATGCATTAGACACTAATGCAAACGCAGTCTAGAACACTATGAGGAGCTTATAAGCATCATGAATCCTGATCGTCATACTCAGTTCTTAATTCGTAAAGAAAAAATTTTGCAGGTTGCGGAAAAACTATTATTAGAAAACAACCAAGAAATGACCTTAGATGAACTGGTTGCGGAACTGGATATTGCTAAAGGTACGCTATACAAACATTTCCGTAGCAAGAATGAACTATTGCTGGAACTGATTATTCAAAATGAAAAAGAAATTTTAAAAATTTCAGATAAATACAATACCGATGTCAAAGAATACGCACCGCGTTATATGCTTTATCATTTAACGTCACCGAGTCGTACCATTCTGCTGCATCAGTTAGAAGAACATCTGACGATGACTGAGTCGAAACTAAAGCACTTGTTTGATGAACTGTATGCGATTCGTCAGCAACGCATTGTTTCATTGAAAGATATGACTGAAAAATATTTAAAATCACAAAATTACGATATGTCGATTCGTGATTACCTATCTTATATCTGGTCTTTGACCTACGGTGCGGCATTACTGTTGAACTCAAGCTATTACCAGCGCTCAATCGGTTCTCGTGAGAAGTTGATTAATCTCTATGTCAATCAGGCCCTGTCCCTACCAACACAGAAAGTCCAGATCGATTTAAAAGATTTACAGATTGACCAAAACTAAATAAAAAAGGACTGTTTCTACAGTCCTTTTTTATTACTGATCGACGTAAATTATTTTGCTTTACGTTCTTTTTCCAGCAAGTAATCAACCACTTGTGTCACTTTACCGTCTTCACCTTGAACCACATATTTACCATTCACGACCACGGCAGGAACACCCGTCAACTGATACTGCTGCGCCAATTTATTTGACTCAGCAATTTTTGCCGTGATTGGGAATGAATTAAACATGCTGTTAAATTTCTGCTCAGGTACACCATAGCGCGCAAAGAATTTTGCTTGAGAGGCTTGGTCAAAGATTTGCTGACCACCGTCATGAATGGCATGGAATAGTGGAATATGGGTTTTCTTACGCACACCCAGTGCTTCAGAAACATAATATCCACGCGCACCTTGTTCCCATACTTTATTCATTGCTGCAGGCGTACGCAGGAAATAAACGTCTTTTGGAATTTGTTTTAACCACGTTTGCATATGTGGCTCAAGCTTGAAACAGTGCGGGCAACCGTACCAGAAGAACTCACGCACTTCGAGCTGTCCAGCAGGTGCTGATGTCTTACTCGGATTGGCAATCACGGTATAGTCTTTACCCGCCACAAAATCTGCTGCCATTGCATTCATTGAGAATGCCAATGCAGCTACACTCAAACCACTTAATACTAACTTTTTCATTGGCTTTGCTTTTCCTCTAAGCATTTTTCGTAAGTTTATATGCTAAATATAAAACAAACACGAGCAATTCGTTTTGCTTCTGTGAAGTTTTTTATTGGATTTATCGCTTTTTTTGCCAGAATCGCTACACTACCAACAGATTAAACCTAAATAATCATCCTAATATAGAGGTGACACCATGTCGCAATTGAATGTTGACCCACAAGAAATCGCAAAATTTGAAGCATTGGCTGCCAAATGGTGGGATCAACATTCTGAATTCCGCCCGCTACATCAAATCAATCCCTTACGTTTAAACTGGGTGGATGAGCGCGTGGGTGGCTTGGTTGGCAAGAAAGTGCTTGATGTCGGTTGTGGTGGTGGCATCTTGGCTGAAAGCATGGCACGTCGTGGGGCTGATGTACTCGGCATCGATATGGGCGAAGCACCCCTTGCAGTGGGTCGTTTGCATGCAGAACAAGACAATGTACAAAACATTGAATATCGTCAAATCCCCGTTGAACAGTTGGCACTAGAACAAGCAGGTCAATACGATGTGGTGACCTGTATGGAAATGATGGAACACGTCCCAGATCCAGCTTCAATTGTGAAAGCCTGCCAAACCTTGGTGAAACCAGGTGGTCATGTGTTCTTCTCAACGATTAACCGTAATCCTAAGTCTTATTTATTCGCGATTATTGGGGCTGAATACATCCTGCGCTTACTGCCAAAAGGCACCCATGATTATCATAAATTCATTCGTCCTTCTGAAATGGCACATGATATTCGCAATGCTGGCCTTACGCTGAAAGAAATGATTGGTCTGCACTACAATCCAATCACCAAGCACTATTGGTTAGCACCCAATGTTGAAGTGAATTACATGGTTCATACTACAAATACAGGTGCCTAATGAAAGCCGTTTTATTTGATCTCGATGGCACATTGATTGACACCGCTGCAGACTTCATTCGCATCATTCAACAAATGTGTCGTGATGAACAACGCCCTGTGGTTGATGCCGATACTATCCGTACACAAGTCTCGGAAGGTGCGCGTGCCATGGTGAAGCTGGTTTATCCTGAATTAGAGGTCACAGACCCTGTCTTTTTGGCACATCGGCAACGTTTTTTAGATGTATATGGTGACAATATTGTGGTCGATACCGACCTGTTTGTCGGCATGTATCCATTACTTGAAGAGCTGGAAGCACATCAAATTCCATGGGGAATTGTCACCAACAAACCTCGTGGTCTAAGCGAATCTCTATTGGCAAAGCTAGATCTGACTGAACGCTGTGCAGTCTTGGTTTGCCCAGAAGATGTCAGCAAAACCAAACCTGATCCAGAACCAATGTATTTGGCGGCAAAGCAGCTCGAGCTCGATGCCAAAGAGATTATCTATGTCGGTGATCATCCACGAGATATTGACGCAGGTCGTCATGCAGATATGTATACCATCTTGGCTGCTTACGGTTATTTGCCAGTAGAATCACGTGATGATCTTGCTGCTTGGCAAGCCGATGCCATTATTCAAACCATTCCTGAACTGCATCAACTGATCAAACAGAAAATCACTGTATTGTCAGAAAATCAGGGTATGATGAATTAAATTTGTAAGATAAGAATAGGAGGCATAACAATGAAATACTCAGAATATCAACCTCGTCCAGATTTATTGAAAGATCGTATTATTCTGATCACAGGCGCTGGCGATGGAATTGGGCGCGCTGCTGCCATGAGTTATGCCCTTCACGGTGCAACAGTGGTGTTGCACGGTCGTACCCTAAACAAACTTGAAGTCATTTATGATGAAATTGAAGGTCTAGGTGCACCACAACCTGCTATTTTACCATTACAGCTGTCTACAGCATCAAGCCATGACTATGAGCTGTTAGTGAGTACACTGGAGCAACAATTTGGTCGTCTTGATGGCATTTTGCATAATGCAGGCATGTTGGGTGATCGAGTAGAACTGGCTCACTATCCTGTTGATGTCTGGGATGATGTTTTAGCCGTAAATTTACGCGCTCCCTTTGCACTGACTCAAGCCCTCTTACCATTGCTGGAGAAATCTGAGCATGCATCCGTGGTGTTTACCAGTTCAAGCGTGGGTCGTGAAGCGCGTGCGCTTTGGGGTGCTTATTCAGTGTCTAAAGTTGCAACGGAAGCGATGAGCAAAATTTTTGCAGCAGAAAATACTTATCCGAACATCCGCTTCAACTGCATCAACCCAGGTGGTACCCGTACCGCGATGCGCGCCAAAGCCTATCCTGAAGAAGATCCAAAAGTATTACCGACACCAGACAGTATTATGCCTGCTTACCTTTATCTGATGGGTGATGACAGTTTAGATATGAATGGGCAAAGTATTGACGCACAAGCTTAATTTAGTCATTACAATAATTCTAAATAACATTGGACACTGACCTTAAAGCTGCTTTTTTGAGAGAAATGTGTGGCGTATCTTCATTTTTTTAATGGAATAATGAATCGATCTTCACAGTTTCTCTGCATTTTTAAGGTACAGTTTTCACATGAGAGACATCCGAAGTCAATAAGGTGCATCATGAAAAATTTTTTCATTATCTTGGTTTTAGGTTCGACAGTCCTGTTTAGTAGTATGGGGAGTTTTGCGGGCCCGCATGATCGTGATGATGATTCGCGTGGCGGCTGGCAAGGTGGTCGTAACTTTGATCGCCCAGATGGTGAGAATCGTCAACGTGAACGTCGTATGCGTGAAGAACGTGGTGTAGAACGTCTAAAACAACATCGTTGGCAAGAAGGCTACGTCATGCCACAACACTATCGTGGCAACGGTTATAAAGTCGATTATAAAGACAGTAATCTACCTCGGCCTGGTCGTAACGAACAGTGGTATAAAATCAACAATGATTACATTTTAGTCAATTCAGATGACAACAGTATTATCCGAATCATGGGCTTCTAAGCCCTTTTTGATCATTCAGCAACATCAAAGTTGAATGACTGGTTTAGGAATAGATTTATCTTTTGATTTTTTTCGTTAAAATCAGAGCAAGTGCTGCATATCTGAGATCAACATGGCGAAGCAAATGACTGAAAATTCACATAGTACAACAAAAGATTATGTGCATTGGTTTCGCCACTCCGCACCCTATATCAATGCACACCGTGATAAAACCTTTGTTTTGATGTTCTCTGGCGAAGCCGTTCAACATGAAAATTTCCAACATATCATCCACGATATTGCCCTATTACATTCTTTAGGGATTCGGTTAATTTTGGTCTACGGCGCACGTCCGCAAATAAATCAAAATCTGCTCGAACGCAATATCGAAACACCCTTCCATGAAAGTCGTCGCATTACAACACGCGAATCCTTACGCGGTGTCATGAATGCGGTGGGTTCTATTCGGCTAGAAATTGAAGCCCTACTCTCAATGGGTTTGGCCAATTCGCCCATGTATGGTGCTCGCATTGATGTAGTATCGGGTAATTTTGTCACAGCAAAACCTTATGGCATTCGCGATGGCATCGACTTTCAGCTGACTGGTGAAGTCCGTTCTATTGATACTGATGCCATTCAACGCCATTTAGACAATCACAATATTGTTTTGCTTGGACCAACAGGTTATTCAACCACAGGTGAAGTATTTAATTTACTGGCTGAAGACGTGGCCACCAAAACAGCGACTGCCTTAAAAGCAGATAAACTGATCTTCTTGGGTGAAAAACAAGGTTTAATGAATGAACAACAACAGTTATTACGTGAATTAAGTCCGCGTCAGCTTGAACCGTATATTCAACAAAACCAACAACAATATCCAGAATTTGCGTTACACCTCAAACAAGCTCAACAAGCCTCTTTATCTGGCGTACATCGTGTACATTTGATTTCATATGCTTATGACGGCGCACTGATTGAAGAACTATTCACTCGCGATGGTATTGGTACTTTGATCACCGATGCTCACTATGAAGAAGTTCGTATTGCCAATATTCACGATGTCGGTGGCCTGATTAATCTTCTGCGTCCACTGGAACAAGAAGGGATTCTGGTTTATCGCTCTCGCGAACGTCTTGAAAGTGAAATTGAACATTTTGCAGTGATTGAACGCGACGGTATGATTTTAGCTTGTGCAGCACTGTACCCGATTCCCGCAGATTCAGATGAAATTCGTTCTGCTGAAATCGCCTGTGTCGCAGTAGATTCAAGCTATCGTAAATCCAATCGTGGTAGTCAAATTTTGCAATTTTTGGAAAGCAAGGCCAAACAGCAAGGGATTCAACGACTGTTTGTGCTCACCACTCGAACTGCTCATTGGTTCTTAGAGCAAGGCTTTAGTCCTGCCAGCGTGGATGATTTACCCAATGCACGCCAAGCACTGTATAACTATCAGCGTAATTCGCTGGTTTTTAAAAAAGCATTACGCTAATCACAGCTCACGTTAGAGGAGATATTTTTATTTTTGATAAAGATATCTCTACATCATCATGATCCTTGCTTAAGTCAGTGTGAAGAACAAGTTAACCAAGTGACAAATAAAATTAATCCAAATAAAAAACAATATCTTAGTCAAATTAAAGCGATCAACACTTATTCAACCCATAGATAAGATTATGCGATTTTCTGTTTTGCACTTTTCGTCATAAGCAAAGCCCGATTACTTATTTTTTATGCAATAAAAAAAGTTTTAGTTTAGTTGCTCATCTTATTTAAATCTTTTGATTTGTCGGGGAGTACAACCAACATGGCTATTTCAATCAATCGTTCATGGGCAACATATACCATCATCGCGGCAAGTCTTGCCAGCCTGATGGGAATTGCAGGTTGTGCAAAAAAACCAGAGCAGCAAGAGACAACAAAACAAGAAACCACAACATTAAATATCGGCTTTCAAAAGTATGGCATCTTGCCGATTCTCAAAGCAAAAGGTGAATTAGAAAAAAATCTTGCTGCTCAAGGTGTGAATGTTAAATGGGTCGAATTCCCTGCGGGCCCACAGCTGTTAGAAGGGTTAAATGTCGGTAGTGTAGTCTTTGGTGAAGCAGGTGAAGCACCACCTATCTTTGCTCAAGCGGCCAATCCAAACTTAGTTTATGTCGCCAACCAACCACCTGCGCCGACCGCAGAAGCGTTGATTGTACAAAAAGACTCTCCGATTCAATCCATCCAAGATCTCAAAGGCAAACGTGTCGCGCTGAATAAAGGCTCAAATGTTCACTATCTATTGCTCAAACTATTAGAAGCAAACAACCTCAGCTTAAAAGATATTCAACCTGTATATTTACCACCGTCAGATGCACGTGCTGCCTTTGAAAAGGGTGCTGTGGATGCTTGGGTGATTTGGGATCCATTCTTCGCAGCAGCAGAGCATCAAATCCATGCGCGTGTGATCGCTACGGGCGAACATTTGGTCAGCAATCACCAATTCTATTTGGCCGATCGCCAATTTGCTGACAGCCATCCTCAGGTTTTAACCACCTTGGTCACGACACTCAATCAAACTACAGAATGGGTCAAAGCCCATCCTGACGATGCAGCAAAATTATTAGAAAAGCCAACCGCTCTTGAGTTTGATGTCTTAAAAAGTTCGATTTCACGCATGGGTTTTGGGGTTCAACCGATTTCTGAAAAAGTGGCAAAAGAGCAGCAATATGTAGCCGATGCTTTTTTTGCCCAAAAACTGATTCCGAAGCAACTTGTGATCCAAGATGCTGTATTAAAGAAGCAAGTTAAATAATTGAGGATGCCATGAAGTTGTTATCTAAAGTTTCTGTTTTGGGTTTGCTGATCTCTACATTTTCACTCAGTGCTTGCCAGAAGCCCGAACAGAATGCGGAGAAAACAGCTTCAGCAACTGAAAATACGGCTGTCAAAACACTGTCTATCGGTTTCCAGAAATCCTCGCTCAATTTACTGGTTGCTAAACAACAAAAGCTATTTGAGCAAGAGTTTCCGAACGCCAAAATTGAATGGCGCGAATTCCCTGCCGGCCCACAGATGCTTGAAGCACTTGCCGTCGGCGCAGTTGATTTTGGTTATGTCGGCAATACGCCACCGATCTTTGCTCAAGCTGCGGCTAAACCGTTGAGCTATGTGGCTTATGAAGTGGTTCCACCAACAGGACAAGCTGTTCTGGTACATGCCAACGGCAAAATCAGCACCCTTCAAGATTTAAAAGGCAAACGTATCGCAGTACAAAAAGGCTCAAGTGCACATGAATTGCTGGCAAAAACCTTGCAGAAAGCAGGCCTATCTTGGCAAGACATTCAGCCCATCTGGTTACCTCCTGCTGACGCACGCGCAGCATTTGACAAACAGGCTGTTGATGCATGGGCAATTTGGGAGCCCTACTTAGGGACAGCTGAACTCCAAGGCCATACCAAAACCTTGATAGATGGCTCTGCTTTTCCAACCACTTATTCTTTTTATATTGGTAATCCTGACTTTATTAAAAAGCATCCTGATTCTGCACCAAAACTGATCAAGAGCATCAATATTGCAGATCAGTGGATTGTGCAGCATCAAGATCAGTCACTACAGATTTATGCACAAAGTACGGGCTTAAGCCTTCCCGTTGCACAACGTGTTTTAGACAAACGACCAAAACCATCTCCTGTACACACTCTTACACCTGAGGTGATACAGAGTCAGCAAAAAATCGCCGATTTATTTAAACAAGATCAGCTCATTCCTGTGCAAATTGATATTCAGCATAGTGTCTGGTCTGCCCAATAAACATTGATTTCATTTTCATAAAGGAACATCGACATGAATATTTTCTGGTTTATCCCCACTCATGGTGACAGTCGCTATTTAGGCACCAGCAAGGGCGCTCGTCAGGTCGATCATGCTTATATGAAACAAATTGCGGTTGCCGTGGATAATCTGGGTTATGCAGGCGTACTTATTCCAACTGGACGTTCTTGCGAAGACCCTTGGATCACGGCTGCCAGTTTGATTGATGCAACTACACAACTTAAATTTTTAGTGGCACTGCGTCCAGGGCTGACCACACCAGCACTGGCTGCACGCATGGCAGCAACTTTTGATCGCCTCTCCAATGGCCGTATTCTGCTCAACCTTGTCACAGGTGGAGATGAGCAAGAATTGAAAGGTGATGGACTCTATGAGGATCACGGTACCCGTTATCAAACTGCTTCTGAATATGTCAAAATCTGGCGTGAAATTCTCACTCGCTCACATACAGGTGAATCATTTACATTCCACGGCGAACGCCTCAGTGTCGATGATGCCAAACTGCTCTACCCACCCGTACAAAAACCTTATCCACCGCTGTGGTTCGGTGGCTCATCAGAAGCCGCAACTGAGCTTGCAGCTGAGCAAGTCGATACTTATTTGACTTGGGGTGAACCACCTGCAGCAGTGAAAGAAAAGATTGAATATTTACGTGGCAAAGCCGCAGCCAAAGGCCGTACCCTGAATTATGGCATTCGCTTACACGTGATTGTCCGCGAAACCAATGAGCAGGCTTGGGCCGCTGCCGATGAACTGATTCAATACCTAGATGATGCAACGATTGCCGCAGCACAGAAAAAATTTGCACAAATGGACTCAGTGGGTCAGCAACGCATGGCAGCATTACATGGTGGTCGTAAAGATCAACTTGAAGTATCGCCGAACCTATGGGCGGGCATCGGCTTAGTCCGTGGTGGTGCAGGAACTGCTTTAGTAGGTGACCCAGAAACCGTTGCTGCACGAATTCAAGAATATGCAGATTTGGGTATTGATACCTTTATTTTCTCAGGTTACCCACATTTGGAAGAATCAATTCGCTTTGCCGAACTGGTGTTCCCTTTACTCCCACTCAAAACACGGGAAAAACTGGCACAACCGCATTTAACTGGGCCTTTCGGGGAAATCATTGCCAATAATTATGTTCCTGAGACCAAGGAAGCAAAAACCTTGATCAAGGAGACTGTATGAATGTAAAGGTTGTTTTAAATGATGTTTCACGTGGAACACAAAAAATAGGGAAAGGGCTGCTGCCTTGGCTATTTCCAATTCTGCTGGTTCTGATTTGGCAAGCAGCTTCGAGCTCTGGCTTATTGCAAAGCAGAGTATTGCCAGCCCCAACTGCTGTCGTGAGTGCCTTTTGGCACTTACTAATCAGTGGGGAGCTTTGGCAACATGTCAAAGTCAGCGCAGGCCGTGCCTTGCTCGGTTTATTAATTGGTGGTGGCCTAGGTCTGATCTTGGGACTATTGAATGGTTCATCTCGTATTGCCTCGACTTTACTCGATACCACCTTGCAAATGATCCGTAACATCCCTGCACTGGCACTGATTCCACTGGTGATTTTATGGTTTGGGATCGATGAAACTGCCAAACTCTTTTTAGTCGCTGTCGGTGTATTTTTCCCAATCTATATCAACACCTATCATGGTATTCGCTCTGTCGACCCACAATTGATCGAAATGGGAAAAAGTTACGGTCTCAATCGTTGGCAACTGTATAAAGACATTATTTTACCTGGTGCAATGCCCTCTATCCTGGTCGGACTACGTTTCTCTTTAGGTCTGGTTTGGGTGCTGTTAATCGTGGCAGAAACCATTTCTGCACAAGCAGGAATTGGTTATATGACCATGAATGCACGCGAGTTTTTACAAACGGATATCGTCTTGGTGGGTATTTTACTCTATGCCCTACTCGGAAAATTAGCGGATGTATTGGCTCAAGTTCTGGAACGTTATCTACTGCGCTGGCATGCAGGTTATCAAAAATAATAAGGACATCAAGATGAGTAACTTAAATTTAAACTTCTACGATAACAACCTGATTCAGCCTGTTACTGAGGCAGAAACCTCAACCTCGCCAGACAATGGTGCGCATATTCTGATTGAGCAACTGTATAAATTTTATGGTGAAGTGAAAGTCCTCGAAGACCTCGACCTGAATATCCAAGCGGGTGAGTTTGTTGCGATCGTTGGGCGTAGCGGTTGCGGTAAAAGCACCTTGCTCCGTTTAATTGCCCAACTGGAAAAAGCCAGCTACGGTGAAATTAAATTCCAGTCAGCGCGTCATTTCCGTGAAGGCATCACCAACCATGACATTCGTGTCATGTTCCAAGACCCACGCCTACTCCCATGGAAAAGTATTATACAAAATGTACAATTGGGTTTACCCAAAAATCAGCATCAGCTTGCAGAAGCGCTGTTGGAAAAAGTAGGACTCAAAGACAAAGCCACGCAATGGCCAGCTCAGCTCTCAGGTGGACAACGTCAACGCGCTGCACTTGCACGGGCCCTTTCCCATACGCCACGTATTTTGCTGTTAGATGAACCGCTTGGCGCATTGGATGCACTGACCCGTTTAGAAATGCAGAACCTCATTGAGCGCCTTTGGAAAGAACAAGGTTTTACCGCTATCTTGGTCACGCATGATGTCAGTGAAGCAGTCCAACTTGCCGACCGGATTATCCTGTTGGATCAAGGGCATATTGCCCATAGTTTTCAGGTGAACCTACCACGCCCGCGTAAAAAAAGTATCGCGTTCGCCCAACTCGAACAACAAGTTCTCGATGCGGTTTTAGCCACCTAAAGCCGCATCAATGTGAACTAAAATGTGACCAAAATAATAAAAACTTAACGCTCTTTTTCCCTGATCAGAAAAAAATTATTTACAAAATATGTATGCATTTTTTTAGATTTCAATAATTATCAAATACATCGTTAGCACTGGCCTAAAAAGTATATTTTTTTCGATAAAAAAATTGCACAATTGTGCACAAATCCGACAATTTATCTTACAATGTCAATGACATTTTTTGAATCAAGCTCGCAGATGGAACAGAAGAAAAGTACACAAAAGCGCAATCAGCTGCTGAATGCTGCCCTAGATGTTTTTTCCGTCTATGGGTTTAGTGGTGCCAGCCTCGATGAGATTGCGCAACTTGCAAATATGCATAAATCGAATATTTTCTATTACTATGAAAATAAAGAATCGCTTTATGTCGAAGTGCTTACCACTGTGTTGCAAAAGTGGCTTGCACCCTTACAAACCTTAGAGTCTGAGCTTGAGCCAACTGAAGCACTCACTCACTATTTGATTCAAAAAATTGAAAGCTCACGTGATCAGCCAAAAGCCTCACGTTTATTTGCCCTCGAAATTATTCAAGGTGCACCGCATATTTTGCCGATCTTAAAAGGCCCTTTGAAAAAGCTATTTAAGCGTAAAACCAAGGTGATTCAAACTTGGCAAGAACAAGGCAAATTGTCGGCAGAGGTCGATCCAGAATTATTGATTCTCAACATTTGGGCGATCACACAAAACTACGCTGATTTTTCAACACAAATGGAAATGGTGACAGGTAAAACCTTACGCAACCGTAGCATGTATCAACGGACCATCGAACATACTATCCATGTGATGTTATACGGCGTGTTGCCTCGCTAAATTTTCTTCACTAACCTTATTTTAGCGATTGAAATATAATAAAAAAGCGACGTTGTGAGTCGCTTTTTCTGTTAAATAAGTGAGAAAATTATTAAGTTGACCTAAACAAAATTATGGGCATAAGCCATCATAGAAAAACCGTTCTAGTGCTATAAACTATAGAACGGTTTTGAATGAGATATTGATACGAAATACAAAATATCAAGCATTCCGTATAAAGCGTATTATGTTAATTTTAGACAAACTCACTAATTATTAAATTAAAATATAAGAGAGCCTTATGGACACATATCTTAGTTCAGGAACTGGTTTTCCAGCAGGAATATTGGTACATACAGAACAAGGTTGGACACCAATTCAAGACATTAAAGTCGGTGATTTAGTACTGTCCAAACCTGAAAACGGTGTGGGTGAGTCAATATATAAACCTGTAGTCAATACCTTTGTTTATGAAAATAAAGAGTTATGGTTAGTGAAAGTGAAAAAACATTGGAATGATGAAGACATCAACGGAAATATAATTGATAGTAGTACATATCGTTATACTCATAGTTTATCTGAATTTATAGCTACACCGAACCATCCTGTTTTTGTCGTGGGAAGGGGGACTGGGGATGGGAACCAAAGTTTAGAAAGTATCGTTCCTTACGCAAAGCCTGAGTGGAAACGGGTAGATCAATTACAACAATATGAAATTGTTATGAATAAAGATTGTATTTTATTCTATATAGAACAGGCACAACCTTTATATCAATATCAAGATAAAAATTTAGAAACTTTAGATTCTACAATTGCTTGGTATCAACAAAATTATTATGTTTCACAGAATCCAATGGAAACTGAAGACATTGAGTTTTATGATTTTGAAGAAGGGACAGCAATAGATATTGATTATTGTAAGAATGAAAACATTATTAAAGGAAGTAGCCTCACTGATAAGTCGGGTGTAGGGGTTAATAAACGTAATGTTTTAAAAGATGAAAATGGACAATATATTTCATTTACAGACACTGTTTATAATTTGGAGGTAGCAGATCATCATACTTATTTTGTCACTATGTCTGGTGTGTTTGTACATAACACGAGTAGCCCTGAACAGACGGTTTTGTAGCATTAAAACTAATTTTAGCTACTATTGAACTTTATAAATATAATATACAAATATTTAGATAATTTGCTCCATTTAACATAATGGCCGTTATGCGAATCCACCACAAAACAATTATTTTATTTCAATGGTTTATTAACAATATAAAGCTTACCTATACATACCACTGTATTAAATCTTTGCATTTAAAAATGCGCTTGATACAACGCCAATAATTTTTGTGCACCAAGCAGCAGATTCTCTTCCCAATCTAAATGAGCCGTATCATTGGCGCCATCAGTAATATATTTGACCGAAATCAAACGCACACCTAACTTTTGGCACACTTTAGCCAAGGCATAGGCTTCCATATCCACGAGATTACAACTGACTTTAGGAATTCCTGTTTCAAAAGAATCACCTGTGCCGCAGATCCCTTTGGGTAAAAGCTCAAAATGTGGCTGGATATGGATCTCTGCTGGAATTTCATCATCCATCGGTGTCACACCCATAGCAAAACCTAAGGGAGACACATCCATATCACGTTGTACGAAAGTGATGACTTCAACCAAACTGTGCGCATCAAAATATGAACTTCCAGCACTTCCTAAGTTGATGAGTGTCTTACAGCCCGTTTTTTGAATCACCTCAAAGGCTTTAAATGCTGCATTAATTTTGCCGATTCCACTGTAATGAACGTCGATACCAGCTTGCTCAAATAGACCTTTAGATTCATTCGGCAAAGCCATAATCAGAGCAATATCAGCATTCATAAAGGACTCTTTTCAATCAGAATAAACAAACATAGCATGAATTTAACAAAAAATATGATACTCGGAAACGTCGTCCGCAACTGTTCGAGACAGGGCTCCATTTATAAGGAGTTGTTTCTGCGACTCTTTCAGCTAGTTGATGGTAGTCAACGAGTTTTGCGGATGACAATGGTTTTGCTTACTTTTGCCGAAACAAAAGTAAGTCGAACCGAAGGTTTATCCTGAAATTGGATGAGAACAAATAAGATTCCATCAAGATAATTGTTTTTAAAAAACTAAAGATATAAAACGAACTAAGGTCACATAAAAAGGTGTGCTTCATCATACCTCGATATTATTGCATCTTCTGCTGTAAGGCGACCAAACAAGGAGAGAAAAATAATTGACCACTATACGCTCCTACGACTGTTTTCTTCATGACCAAAGCCCATAAAGCAACCAACAGCAGACTTAAAACCACAGCCGCATACTGTAAGAAATCGATGTGCAGCTGATGCGCCAGATTAAAAATCGCCAGAATAAATACACCGAACGGGAAAGTGAGGCCCCACCAACCCAAGTTAAATGGAATGCCTGTACGCATATGACGCAGTGTGGTCAAAATCGCAATCCCAAACCACCATAAGCCAAAACCTAATAACACCAAACTTGCCACAATACCCAAAGCTGGAAGTAATGTCGCTAGGCCTTCAAACCCCATCGCTTGCATGATCCGTGGTGCTTGCTCACCCAATAGTAATAACGCTAATGCACCAGTTCCAATCGGTCCTAAGCATAACCAGCTAGAAATCGCGACCTCTTTCTCAGGCAATTGGTGCAATGCCAAACGTAGCATCAAAATCGTTAAGATCGCAAAAGCAGGTAAAACTGAAATGCCCCACAACACATAACCCGTGATCAAGATATACAGTGCATGTTGATCCGCCGCTAAATGTTGCAATAACAGCCCTGCTGAACTTGCAGCAACCTCACACGCCACAATCGGCAACAACCAAACCGCAGTCATGCGATGTAACTGGTGATCTTGGCAGCTGAACATACAAAATGGCACCACCCACGCGATCAAGACGGCAAGAACGACATCGATGTACCAAAGGTATTCGGCTATTTGAATGGCAATATCACCATATAAATGTGTACCAAAACTGAGAAAACCATTGGCAATTGTAGCAAGCCCCATCGGAATCGCACCGAGAAATAGGCTCATATTAGGGTGCGTAAAAATCTGCTTGGCTTCAGTTGGAAATAAAATCCAGCGTAAGAGATAAAGCACACTAAACGTACTAAATAGCAGAATATTAAATTGCCATAATTTGGTCGCCAGCATAAATAACAGAGATGAGGCGAAAGGTAATTGTGCTAAAATCATGGCAACAACACCCGTTCCCATGGTTGCAGTGAACCAGTTCGGGGTAAAATGGCGAATCACATCTGTGCTCTGTTCTAGCTGGTAAAATGGCTTTTTCATCTCTATTTCTATCTAAAGCGACAATGTTGTTATTTTAATAGAACTCCTAAATAAGAAAAATTGATTTATTTTTATTTAATGAATCAATTAAATTGATATAAAGCGATTAATTATTGAAATTTTTCTGTGTAAAAACACAACAACAAGACGAAACGCCGAGAATATGGCAATATATAGCCTTTGCAAAAATCACTGTATTTAACGCCCATGAAGTTGCTTCGTCTCAACGCATTATCGCCAGATTTTCAGTTACCTCCAACTGCGGTAACGATTGGCAATTTTGATGGTGTCCATCTCGGCCATCAAGCGATGATTGCCCAGCTCAAAACGTTGGCTGAAGCGCAAGGCTTAAAAACATTGGTGATGATTTTTGAGCCACAACCACTTGAATTCTTTAAAGGTTATGATGCTCCACCGCGTATCAGCTCGCTCAGAGAAAAAGTAGAATATTTAACAGAGCTCGGTGTGGACTACATTGCTGTCGCGAAATTCGATCAGTATTTTAGAAGCTTAAATGCCACCGAATTTGCCGACCTACTCAAATTAAAACTCAATGCCCAAAGCTTGGTGCTCGGTGATGATTTCCATTTTGGTAAAGACCGCCAAGGTAATAGCGAATTCTTACGTGATTATGGTTTTGATGTCATCAATTTAAATACCATTGCTTTAAATGGTGAACGTGTCAGTTCAACCCGTATTCGTCAAGTATTACAAGCAGGTGATTTGGCTTTGGCGGCAAAATTATTAGGCCGTCCTTACAGCATCACAGGTCGCGTGCAATATGGCGATCAGATTGGTCGCACCCTTGATTTTCCAACCATTAATGTCCGTTTGAACCGTCATAAACCCTGTTTAAATGGGATTTATGCGGTGGATGTGGTCTGTGAAAATGCCTCACTGACAGCAAAAGTAAAACATGCAGATCCTGCCCTCAACGGCATCACAGGATACCAAGCTGACAGTTTATTTGGCGCAGGCCATGTGGGGACACGCCCAGCCATCAAACAAGACCACCCAGAATGGCGATTAGAGGTACATTTCCCTGATGTTTCTGCTAATCTGTATGGCTTATTGATGCGGGTAACCTTCCTTCACTATTTACATGGTGAACTGAATTACCCTTCGCTTGAAGCCCTCAAAGCTGGAATTCATGATGATGTGCAAAAGTTACGAGACTATCGTACCGACACAACAGAATTTCCTTTTTAAATTTAATTAGTAGGGTTTGTTAATACTTCACAAATCCTAAAGTAATACATGTCAGTTTACAAACTGATCAAACTGGAAGAAAACTTGCATGAGCGATAAGCAAACTCCTGAAAATGCAGTGGATTATAAAGCCACACTCAATTTGCCAGCGACTGATTTTGCCATGAAGGCAAACTTGGCTGTGCGTGAAGCCAAATGGTTAGAAGAGTGGTATGCCGACAACATTTATCAGCAGATTCGTGAATCGCGTATTGGCAAGAAAAAATATGTACTGCATGACGGCCCTCCATATGCCAATGGTCAAATCCATTTAGGCCATGCTGTCAATAAAGTATTAAAAGATATCATTGTTAAAAGCCGTGTCATGGATGGTTTTGACGCACCATATGTGCCAGGCTGGGACTGTCATGGTCTACCAATTGAACTCAAAGTTGAAGAGAAAGTCGGTAAAGTCGGTGTCAAAGTTGATGCATCAACCTTCCGTAAAGCATGCCGTGAATATGCATACACACAAGTTGAATTACAGAAGAAAGATTTCGTGCGTATGGGTGTGTTTGGGGATTGGGATAATCCTTACCTGACCATGAATTTCAAACAAGAAGCAGACATCGTTCGTTCACTGGGTGCCATTGCGAAAGCAGGTCATATTGAACCAGGTTTAAAACCTGTGAACTGGTGTTTGGATTGTGGTTCTGCACTCGCAGAAGCGGAAGTTGAATACGAAGATAAAAAATCAGATGCGATTGATGTTGGTTTCACGGTTGTTGATCTCAAAGATCTCAGCACACGTTTGAATGTTGACGTTCAAGATGCCACGGATATCGTCATTTGGACCACTACACCGTGGACTTTGCCCGCTAACCAAGCGGTTGCACTACACGCTGAAATCGACTATCAATTGGTTCAAGTGACCACTGAACGTGGTACGCAAAACTTTATCCTTGCAAAAGACTTAGTTGCATCTGCAGTTGAACGTTATAAGCTTGAAAATCCAGTGGTTCTTGCTGATTTCACAGGCTCAGCAATCGAAAATCTATTATTACAACATCCACTGCTTACAGACCGCCAAGTCCCAGTAATTTTAGGTGAGCACGTCATTGCCACCAGTGGTACGGGTGCTGTTCATACCGCTCCGGGCCATGGTGTGGATGACTACAAGGTCGGCCTACAATACAACTTAAAAGTTGAAAACCCAGTTGGTGGTAATGGTGTTTATTTACCAACTTCACCGATCTTTGCGGGTGAGCACATCTATAAAGCCAATCCAAAAATCATTGAGGCTTTAGGTGCAGTGGGTCGATTATGGGCACATCAACCGATTAAACATAGCTATCCGCATTGCTGGCGTCACAAAACTCCAATTATCTTCCGTGCGACACCACAATGGTTTATCAGCATGGATGCAAAAGGCTTACGTCAAACCGCATTAAACGCGATTGAAAATGACATCGACTTCGTGCCAGATTGGGGTAAAAACCGTATTCAATCTATGATTGAAGGGCGTCCTGACTGGTGTATCTCACGCCAACGAACTTGGGGCGTGCCAATTCCATTTTTTGTGCACAAAGACACCAATGCATTACACCCACGTACACCTGAATTGATCGAAGAAGTGGCCAAACTGATCGAGCAAGAAGGTATTGACGGTTGGTACAATCGCGAAGCAAGTGAATTTATCGGTGCTGATGCAGAACAATATAATGCAGTACGGGATACTTTAGACGTTTGGTTTGACTCAGGAACTACACACTATGCAGTGCTGCGTGAACGTGATGATCTACAAGATCCAGCAGACTTATATCTTGAAGGTTCAGATCAACACCGTGGCTGGTTCCAATCATCGTTGTTAACCTCAATTGCAATCAATGAACGTGCGCCTTATAAAGGCCTACTCACCCACGGTTTTGTGGTCGATGAGAAAGGTCGTAAGATGTCTAAATCATTAGGCAACATCATTACCCCACAAGACATTATCAAAGATATGGGTGCTGATGGCTTACGCTTCTGGATCGCATCGGCGGACTATCGCTATGAAATGACGGCTGGTAAAGAAATCTTTAGCCGCGCATCAGATGGTTATCGTCGTATCCGTAACACCTTGCGTTTCTTGTTGGCCAACTTGAATGGCTTCAAACCATCAACAGATGCGTTACCAGTCGACCAACTGATTGCATTGGATCAATACATCTTGCAACGTGCTGCTGAGGTTCAAAAAACCATCCAGCAAGCCTATGAAGAGATGAACTTCCATATTGTGACCAATGCATTGACCAGCTTCTGTATCAATGACTTAGGTGGCTTCTATCTCGACATCATCAAAGATCGTCAGTACACCACCAAAGCAGACTCACAGGCACGTCATTCTGCACAAACTGCGTTGTATCATATCGTACAAGCTTTTGTTCGTTGGATGTCACCAATCCTCAGCTTTACCGCACAAGAAGCTTGGCCATTGATTCCAGAACAGACTGGAAAATATGTATTTACCGCTGAATGGTATGACATTCCAACTGCATCAACGGCAAACTTGTTGTCTGAAGCAGATTGGCAAACATTGATTAGCGTAAAATCAGCAGTAAATAAACAGATTGAAGCAGCACGTAACGCTAAACTGATTGGTAGTAACCTGTCTGCTAAAGTTGAACTTTGGGCAGATGAAGCATTACAAACATTGTTAAACCAATTGGCTGATGAATTACGTTTTGTCTTGATTACTTCTCAAGTCATCGTTCACCCATATGCAGAACAAGGCGAAAGCACAGACCTCGAAGGTCTGCGTGTCCAAGTTTCAGCGGCAGACGGTGAAAAATGTGTACGTTGCTGGCATGTATTGCCTGATGTAAATACACACGTTGGTCATGCTGGTTTATGCGCTCGTTGTATTATCAATGTCACTGGCAGTGGCGAAGTGAGAAAATATGCATAATTCTGTGCAAACAAGCCCAGCAAAAAAAGGCTTATTCCAGTTTTACCCACACAACGTACTCTGGCTTGGACTTTCTGTCCTTGCCATTGTGTTGGATCAATGGACCAAATGGATTGCAAGTTCGCATTTAAACTATGCGGACCCTGTTCCCGTTCTGCCTTTCTTAAATTGGACACTGCTGCATAATTATGGCGCAGCATTCAGCTTTTTGTCTGATGCAGGTGGCTGGCAACGCTACTTTTTCACCTCATTAGCAGGCTTTGTTTCGGTGATTTTTGTTTTCTGGCTGATGCGTATGCCTAAGAAAATGATTGTATTACCGATGGCAATTGCATTGATTCTTGGTGGCGCAATTGGCAATCTGATTGACCGTGTCAGTTTAGGCTATGTGGTCGACTTTATTCATGTTTATTATCAAAACAGCCATTTTCCAGCCTTTAATCTTGCAGATAGCTCAATTACCCTAGGCACGATTTTGCTGCTGATCGATACTTTCTTCTTAGAGAAGAAACGCAACCAAAATGCGGATGCATAAGATGAACGAAATTATCCAACCAAACGAAGAAATCCGTATTCAAGAAGGCTCAAAAGTCGACTTACATTTTTCTGTATCGGTTGAAAATGGTGTTGAAATCGACAATACCCGTGGTCGTGAAGAGCCTGTTAGTCTTGTGATTGGTGATGGTAACCTGTTACCTGGGTTTGAAAAGGCTTTATTTGGTTTACGTGCAGGCGACCGTCGTACTGTACATTTACCCCCTGAAGATGCTTTTGGACCTTGGAATGCCGAGAATATCCAAATCTTTGATACGGTTAAATTTGAACAACGCCCAATCGTGGGTCATATGATTGAGTTTGAAGACAAGGCCAAAGCTACACTGTTTGGCGTTGTAAAATCGGTCAATGATGACACCACAGAAATCGATTTTAACCATCCACTTGCAGGCAAAAATATTACCTTTGAAGTGGAAATCTTCAAAGTTACCCCTGCAGGTCAGCAAGGCATCAAATTGATGTAACAAAAAAGCTCTCAAATGAGAGCTTTTTTTATCGCCTAAAAAAAGTATAAGATCATTTAAAGGCATTCATTTTTAAAATCAAAGCAATAACACAGGAATTTCAATATGCTCATTTATATTATTGTTGGTAGTGTTCGCGAAGGCCGAACAGCGATCAAAGTCGCCAATTGGGTACAACAAGCAACGACTGAACTCAGATTAAAAGATATTCAAACAGAAATCGTCGATCTTAAAGAGTGGGACTTACCTTTATTTGCAGGTTCTCATCCCCCAGCGACAGGCATTTATGATCAACCCAAACAACAGCAATGGGCAGATAAAATTGCACAGGCACAAGCATTTATCTTTATTAGTCCTGAGTATAACCATGGCTATAGTCCAGCGCTCAAGAATGCCTTGGATTACGTCGGTAAAGAATGGCAAGGCAAATCTGCGGCTTTTATCGGCTACGGCTCCACTAATGGTTCACGTTCAATCAGCCAAATCCGCCAAGTGACCTCTAGCTTAGGCCTTGTTGATCCAAATGCCGTCATTGAAATTCGAGACATTTTTAAACGCAATAAAGATGAAAACTTTGAAGCCAATGAATTTGAAGTGAAGGGCTTAACAGCGCTGATTAATAAACTACAGAAATATAATATCGCTTAGTTGTAAGCCTAAGCTTACGTTGATCAGGGTGATTTACGTCTGTTCCACTTTCGACTTCATCGCTAATATATCAATCATAGAGAGACAGGAAGTCTCATTGAGAATAATAAAACACACAGGACGTGGTCGTTAATAGGATATCAACGACATAAACTGAATATGAAGAAGCCCCGTCAGGATGATGGAGCTTCTTTTTTATATCTATTCTTTCTCTAACAACTGCTGGATTCTCTTTTGATAATTATTCAGAAAATCCTTTGTTACCCGAAAATGCTCAGTTTCTTCATAAGATATCTCCTTAATCCCCATATCCGAAAACTGATAAATTTTGGCATTTGGATAAGCCAATAAAATAGGAGAATGTGTGGCAATAATAAATTGAGATTGCTCCTGACATAAGCGATCCAAAACCGATAAAGTTGTCATCAACATGGTTGGAGACAAGGCTGCTTCTGGCTCATCCAAAAGATATAAACCCTTGCCTTTGAGTTTCAGCATTAATAACTTTAAGAAGGCCTCTCCATGTGAGCGTAAGTGGATATCTCCTCCATACTCCACCAGATAATCTACTTGCTTCATATAAGTTGCAACGTTATAGAAACTCTCAGCACGCAAGAAGTAATAATCTTGGGGCTTCTTATAGCTTTTTATCGTTCGAATCGCCTGATGCAAATCAGAAGCCGTTGTCGCAGTATTCAATTGAACATTACGCGTTCCACCTTCTTCTGAAAAACCCAAAGCAAGCGCTAAAGCTTCGAGAATGGTCGATTTCCCTGAACCGTTCTCCCCGACAAAGAAAGTAACTTCTGGATGAAACTCGATGCTTTCTAAGTCGTTAACGGCAGGAACAACATAAGGATAACTGGCCCAATCCAAGGACTCAGGTGATTTAAACTTTACCGCTCGAATATAAGGTCTTTCTTGCATAAAACATTGGCACATCTATTTGTTATAGCATGCTAGATTTTAAGTTTGAAAAACACCGTAATTCATTTAGATACGTCTTGAGTTGTCGCTTTCCTCAAATGATCTCTTTAGGCCTTCTCTAAATCCAATGATTATCAATCAATTCCATAACGTCATATAACCGTTTTTCTAAGCGATGTTTCCCTATAGCACAAATAATTTCTTTAACCCCATCAACATACGGTGAATCACCTAAAACCTTTGTCTCAAATACAATTGAACATGATTTATCATCTGATATTTGAATACGATGATATGCATGTCGAGCTAAATTTTGTTCAGGAATCGCAAGCTCAAACTGCTGTCTTTTTACATCACGTACTGATTCGATTGCATCATCCTTCATACTGAGTGACTTGGCCATCGCCACCGCTGTTCCAGGTACAGAGGTTTTATTTGCTTGATGAGATTCAATGATACTTATTTGATATTGGCTGAAATTTTGCCCACTTTTTTGAATCATATTCATAAATTTAAGCATTAATATATTGGTATTTGGGCATAAAACGACTGGAATATCCAAGTAATGTTGCTTGTAATCAATATCCGTGGATAGCTCAATAAGACTAGAACCTGTTTGTTTACAATAAGAAACAGCCTCTTTTAGCTCTCTACCAGAACCTGCATGTACAACAATAGCTATTTCAGCTTCATTATTATTTCGATCAGCCCAAGCGAAGACTTTATAGTCTTTATTAAAATCCAGTCCTTTGAGTAATTCATTCGCTAATTTACCAGAGCCAATAATATATACATTAGTCATAAATTAAGATTTGTAGACGATTTTCTTTATTTTAATCTATTTCCCACCATTTCTTTTCTTCCGAGCAATAAAAAACCCCCCTCCGCTAACGCGGAGGGGGTGTTTAAATTTAAAAGCTGGCGATGACTTACTCTCACATGGCAAGTGCCACACTACCATCAGCGCTAAGAGGTTTCACTTCTGAGTTCGGGAAGGGATCAGG
>NZ_KB850000.1:1012767-1276925 GCF_000369405.1 Acinetobacter sp. ANC 3929 | reverse complement strand
GCACGTCTGGTGACCACCGCTTTAAACCAGCTTGAACAGATCAAAGGTGAATATGCCTTGTGTTCAATGTGTATCGGAGTCGGTCAGGGGATTGCACTGATTATTCAACGTGTTGAGTGAGGTTTGTCATGAGCCAGTTATACGCCAGTTTGTTTTATCAGCCTGATGTCACTGCCATTTTTAGTGATCAAGCTTTATTGAAATATATGATCCAGACCGAAGTGGCTTTAGCCAAAGCTCAAGCACAGGTCAATGTGATTCCTAACTCTGCCGCAAATATCATTGAAGAGGTGGGTCAAAATGCTGTAGCACAAATCGATATAGATGCGTTAGCTACAGCAGCAGGACTGGCAGGTAATGTGGCGATTCCATTGGTAAAGCAATTTACCGCTTTGGTGAAACAGCAGGATGAAGATGCTTCACGTTATGTGCATTGGGGCGCGACTAGTCAGGATGTCATTGATACAGCAACGATTTTGCAGTGTCGCGACGCCTTGACGCTGATCGAAAAGCAATTGCAACAGGCCTATCAAATTTCCTTAAAGCAAGCTCAGCAATATCGCCATCAGGTCATGATTGGACGCACTTGGTTACAGCAAGCCTTGCCGATTACTTTGGGACATAAATTTGCCCGTTGGGCAGCAGCTTTGAAACGTGATCTTGATCGCTTACAGGCAATGAAAATTCACGTATTTACTGCACAACTCGGTGGTGCAGTAGGTTCACTGGCATCTTTACAAGATCAAGGTTCAGCGGTGGTCGAAGCTTTTTCTGCTCAACTCAATTTAACAGTACCAGAATGTACTTGGCATGGTGAACGCGACCGTATGGTTGAGCTTGCCAGTGTGCTTGCTTTGATTGTAGGAAATGTCGGGAAGATGGCAAAAGACTGGTCATTGTTGATGCAAACCGAAATCGCGGAAGTATTTGAACCAATGGCAGCTGGGCGAGGTGGTTCATCGACCATGCCACATAAGCGTAATCCTGTGGCAGCAGCCTCAATTCTTGCTGCAGCAAATCGTGTACCCGCCTTAATGGCGAGCGTCTATCAAAGTATGGTGCAAGAGCATGAACGTGCTCTGGGGGCTTGGCATGCAGAATGGCTGGCAATCCCAGAAATTTTCCAGTTATGTGCAGGTGCTTTAGAACGTAGTTGCGATGTGCTCGAACATATGCAAGTTAATGCAGAGGCGATGCGATGCAATCTTGAATGTACACAAGGTTTAATCATGGCCGAAGCAGTGATGATGGCACTTGCACCCAAGCTTGGCCGTATGAACGCACATCATCTGGTTGAGCAGGCATGTCAGCAAGCAGTTGCTCAACAACAGCATTTAAAAATCATCTTGTCAGCCATGGATGAAGTCAACACACATTTTAATGATCAGGCGTTAGATGACTTGTTCAATCCTGCATCTTACCTCGGCAATATTCAGGCGCAAATTGATGCCGTGCTACACGCAGCAAAAGGAGAGTAAGCACATGATCACGCATATCAATAATCGTCAAGGACATCCACTTGCAGTTCAAGTGCAAGGTCTAAAAGATGCGCCAGTTATCATGTTCTCCAACTCTTTGGGAACTGACCACGGTATGTGGCAGGCACAAGTTGCAGCTTTGGCTGATCATTATCAAATTATTAGCTATGACACACGTGGGCATGGTGCAAGCGCAGTCATTGCCAATAGTACATTGCAAAATCTGGCTGAAGATGTGGTCGATATCCTAGATGCCTTAACCATTGAAAAAGTTCATTTCTGTGGCATTTCAATGGGTGGGATTACTGCATTGGCTTTGGCGATTGACCACGCAGAACGCTTTCACAGTATTACCGTGGCAAACTCGGCAGCAAAAATTGGCACTGCCGAAGCGTGGAATACTCGTGCAGATAGTGTTGAACAAAACGGTTTAGCTGAAATTGTAAAAACCACGCATACGCGTTGGTTTAGTGAACATTTTGATTATGCACATGATGTTTTAGCGCAGAAGACGATTCAAAGTCTTGCAGTGACAACTGCACAGGGTTATGCCAATGCATGCCGTGCTTTAGCTGATGCAGATGTTCGCGATCAACTACATCAAATTCAGATTCCGACTTTAATTATTGCAGGGCAGTACGATCCTGTCACAACGGTTCAAGATGCAGAGTTTATGCATCAACTCATTGCAACCAATCAGCTTGAAATCTTGGCAGCGTCGCATTTATCCAATATTGAACAACCACAAGTGTTCAATCAGACATTGTCCAAGTTTATTCAAAACATATAACCATAAGGGTTAGAAAGGAATTCGCCTACAAGGAGGCAACTATGGCACAGGAATTTGCTGCCCAAAAAAACAGTATGGATGCGCAGGCACTCATTAATAATGCACCGATTAGCAAGTATCAATGGATGATCGCAATTATTTGTTTTCTCATTGTATTTGTAGATGGTATCGATACTGCGGCAATGGGATTTATTGCGCCTGCATTGGCTCAGGATTGGGGGGTTGATCGTTCTCAACTTGGCCCCGTCATGAGTGCTGCACTTGGCGGCATGATCATTGGTGCATTGGTATCAGGACCGACCGCAGACCGCTTTGGACGAAAAATTGTTTTAACCATTTCAATGCTGATTTTCGGTGGTTTCACTTTGGCATCCGCTTTTGCCACCAATCTCGATAGCTTAGTGGTATTACGCTTTTTAACCGGGATTGGTCTTGGTGCAGCGATGCCGAATGCGACAACACTATTTTCAGAATACTGCCCACAACGGAGTCGTTCACTGCTCATCACATGTATGTTTTGTGGTTATAACTTGGGCATGGCAACGGGCGGTTTTATCAGTAGTTGGCTGATTCCAGCGTTTGGATGGCATAGCTTGTTTTTATTGGGAGGATGGTCACCACTTATTTTAATGCTATTGGTCATTTTCTTTTTACCAGAGTCTTATCGCTTTTTGATTGTTAAAGGCCGTCACCCTGAAAAAGTACGCAAAATTTTAGCTCATATCGCACCTAAAGAAATTCAAGGAGTCACCGAATTCCATATTCCGGAAGAACAGTCTGCTGTTGCAGAAAAGAAAAATGTGTTCGGCATGCTGTTCTCCAAACAATATGCCAAAGGTACGGTTTTATTGTGGTCGACCTATTTCATGGGATTGGTAGTGATTTATTTACTGACTAGCTGGTTACCAACCTTGATGCGTGAAACAGGGGCAACCATGGAACGTGCTGCTTTCATCGGTGGGTTATTCCAGTTTGGTGGCGTTCTTAGTGCCTTGTTCATTGGTTGGGCAATGGATCGGTTCAATCCAAACCGCATTATTTCAGGTTTCTATTTTGTCGCAGGTCTATTTGCCGTTGCGGTTGGGCAAAGCCTTAGCAATCCAACTTTATTGGCGATCCTTGTGCTCTGTGCAGGCGTTGCGATTAACGGAGCACAATCGTCGATGCCTGCATTAAGTGCTCGTTTCTATCCAACCCAATGCCGTGCAACAGGTGTGGCGTGGATGACTGGTATTGGCCGTTTCGGTGCCGTGTTTGGTGCATGGATTGGTGCCGTGTTATTGGGCAATGACTGGTCATTTACCGCCATTCTCAGTTTGTTGATGATTCCTGCTACGGCAGCAGCCATCGCAATTTTTGTTAAATCTCTAGTTGCTCACACCGATGCAACCTAAGGCTCATATTTTCAAGATGAGGAGCAACGTTCATGAATGATGAACAACGTTATCAACAAGGACTGAAAGTCCGTACCGAAGTACTGGGTGAAAAACATGTCGGTCGCTCTTTAGCGAACCTGAATGATTTCAATCAGGATTTCCAGAACTTTATTAGTCGTTTTGCTTGGGGCGAAGTGTGGTCACGTGAAGGCTTGCCACGTCATACCCGCAGTTTAGTCACTATTGCCATTCTATTGGCTTTGGGACGAGAAGATGAGCTCAGAATGCATTTACGTGCTTGCTTCAACAACGGTGTAACGAAAGACGAATTAAAGGAACTGATTTTACATAGTTCTTTATATGCAGGATTACCCGCAGCAAATGCGGCGATGCATATGGCCGAAGAAGTCTTTAAAGAGCTTGGCATTGACGTGCAACCCGTTGCTGCACAACCACAGGATTAAGGAGACAGGCATGTTAAAGCATACATTGGGTGCATATCCACAACGTAATACTGATGATCATCCGCCAGCATATACACCCGGTTATAAGACCAGTGTATTACGCTCGCCAAAAAATGCATTGATTTCAATTAATGAAACCTTGACTGAAGTCACTTCACCGCATTTTTCATCGAGTATTTTTGGCCCCAAAGACAATGATCTGATCTTGAATTACGCCAAAGAAGGTCTGCCTGTTGGTGAGCGCATCATTGTGCATGGTTATGTGCGTGATCAGTTCGGTCGGCCTGTGAAAAACGCTTTATTGGAAGTATGGCAAGCCAATGCATCAGGTCGTTATCGCCATCCAAATGACAAATTTATTGGTGCGATGGATCCTAACTTTGGGGGCTGTGGTCGTACGTTAACCGATGAAAATGGTTTTTATATTTTCCGTACCATCAAACCAGGTCCATATCCGTGGCGTAACCGTATCAATGAATGGCGTCCAGCGCATATTCACTTTTCCTTGATCGCAGATGGTTGGGCACAGCGTCTGATTTCACAGTTCTATTTTGAAGGCGATACGCTGATTGATACTTGCCCGATTTTGAAAACCATCCCGTCTGAAGATCAGCGTCGCGCTTTGATCGCACTGGAAGATAAAAACAACTTCATTGAAGCAGACAGTCGTTGTTACCGCTTTGATATTCATCTTCGTGGTCGTCGTGCGACTTATTTTGAAAATGATTTGACTTAAGGAAGACATACGATGAATGCATGGAATTTTCAGGAATTAAAGGAAACCCCATCACAAACAGGTGGTCCTTATGTTCATATTGGTTTATTGCCGCAACAAGCCAATATTGAAGTATTTGAGCATAACTTTGATAACCAGTTAGTCAACGAGCAAACTCAGGGACAACGGATTCGTCTTGAAGGTCAGGTGTTTGACGGACTAGGCCTGCCATTAAGAGATGTGTTATTGGAAATCTGGCAGGCAGATGCCAATGGTGTTTATCCAAGTGAGGCTGATACGCAAGGTAAAACGGCAGATCCACATTTTCAGGGTTGGGGCCGTACGGGTGCAAACTTTGAAACAGGCTTCTGGAGCTTCAATACGGTAAAACCGGGCGCTGTTGCCGGGCGTAAAGGTTCAATTCAGGCACCGCATATCGCAGTGGCTGTGTTTGCCCGCGGTATCAATATTGGTTTGCATACCCGTATTTATTTTGAAGATGAAGTTGACGCCAATGCCAATGACCCTGTTTTAAACAGCATTGAATGGGCAGTACGTCGCCAGACGCTAATCGCCGAACGCAGTGAGGTGGATGGTGAAGTCATTTATCGCTTTGATATCCGTATTCAAGGTGATGATGAAACCGTGTTCTTTGATATTTAGAGATTTCTTTAAATGTCTTCGTTTCAGGGATGGCTGATCATGGAATTACTTAATTCCTGAAATTGAAAATACTCCTCACTTTTGATCGGTGAGGAGCAATCAAAAAATGAAATGAGAACTCGGCAAGACGTCGCAGAGTTGCAAAAAATTTATTAAGGACGATACCGATGAAAATGAAAACACTGGTAGCAGTAATGTTGCTTGTTAGCCCCTTATTGATGGTTCAAACAGTACAAGCACAGGACATTATCCAAAAACAGGTCGAATTATCTGAACTGGCAAAATTGCCTGTGAAAACTATTGTGCCAATTACGGCTAAAACCAAAGAGCAGGCGATTGCTCAGGCAAAAGTGATTGCAGCCAATGCTGATGCGGATCTCGCCGAGTTTCGGATTGATTTACTGAACTTTGCCAGTGATAGCAAGCAAGTGATTGCCTTAGGGCATGAATTAAAGCAGATTCTAGGCGTTAAGCCGATGATTGCCACCATTCGTACCCATAATGAAGGTGGTCAACTGACCATCAGCGATGCAGATTATGGTAAGACGTATCAGGCTTATTTACAGCAGCCATTTATGGATATGCTGGATGTGGAAATGTTCCGTGATCAGCAAGTTGTAAAAAATACCGTCAAACTGGCGCATGAGAAAAAAGTGCTGATCGTGATGTCCAATCATGATTTTCAAAAAACACCACCTGAGGCCGAAATCATCAAACGCCTGCTCAAGCAGGATGAGTTAGGGGCCGATATTCTTAAAATCGCAGTCATGCCTCAGAACAAACAGGACGTATTCAACCTCATGAATGCGACCTTAAAGGTCAGCAAGCAATCCAAAAAACCATTACTCACCATGTCGATGGGTAAACTCGGCACCATTTCCCGCATTGCCACTGCAAATATGGGGGGAAGCTTTAGCTTTGGCATGATTGGTGAAGCTTCGGCACCGGGGCAGATTGACGTGACTCAACTAAAACAGTTTCTAAAAACAGTTCAACCAACACAATAATATAAAAGGATTTTTGATACATGAAATCAATCTATGTACGTTTAAGTACTTTAGCCATCGCTATGGCCGTTTCGGGATTAGCAACAGCAGAAACCTATATTGTTGATCGTTATCAAGATGATAAGGATAAGGGCTCTTTGCGTTGGGCAATTGAACAAGCCAATAGCAAGCCGAGTGAAGCCAGCGAGATTCTGATTCAGGCAGTAGGCAAAGCGCCTTACGCAATTCAGGTCAACAGTCCATTACCTGAAATTAAAGCGCCCGTAAAAATCATTGGGACGCAATGGGCAAAAACAGGTGAGTTTATTGCAGTCGACGGATCGAATTATATTAAAGGAACAGGTGTTGAAGCTTGCCCAGGTGCAGTTGAAGGACAATTCGGCACCAATGTTCGGACCACAACTTTGCCGGGCATCGTATTACGCGACATCAGTGGCGTCACCATTCAAGGCTTGGAAATTCGCCATTTCTGTATTGGGATTTTGATGAATCGTGCCAGCAATAACTTGATTCAAAACAACCGCATTATGCATAACTACGGTGGTGCAGGGGTAATGCTGACAGGAGATGATGGTAAAGGTAATCCTACAGCGACCACCACCAATAACAACAAAGTATTGAACAACTATTTTCAAGACAATGGTGACGGCCTAGAGCTGACTCGTGGTGCAGCATTCAATTTGGTTGCGAACAATCATTTTATTTCTACTGCTGCTAATCCTGAACCATCACAAGGTATCGAAATCTTGTGGGGCAATGACAATGCAGTGGTGGGTAATAAATTTGAAAATTACTCAGATGGCCTACAGATCAATTGGGGTAAACGTAATTATATTGCCTATAACGAACTGACCAATAACTCTAATGGTTTTAACCTGACGGGTGACGGCAACATTTTTGATAGTAATAAAGTACATGGCAATCGGGTAGGGATTGCGATTCGCTCTGAAAAAGATGCCCATGCACACATTACCCTGACCAAGAATTTAATCTGGAATAATGGCAAAGACATTAAACGATGTGAGGCGGGTGGAAGTTGTGTACCGAATCAACGTGTTGGTGCAATTATCTTTGATATTCCAGGATTAGAACATGCACATTTTGTGGGCTCACGTGGTCATGGAGTCAAGATTGATCCTACCAATCTACAAAAAACTTGCCAACAAGCAAATGAACAGGGCTGTAATGCGCAACCGAATCAGAATATTCAGGCACCGAAATTAATCTTGTCTAAAGGACAAATTGCAGTCGAAGTCAAAGGTCAGCCGAATCAACGTTATCAAGTCGAGTTTTTTGGAAACTCATTAGCAAATTCAAATGAAGCAGAGCTTTATTTAGGTTCAGCGGTTGCTGCAACCAATGCACAAGGAACCGCAACGCTGACTTGGAAACCAACAACCCGAGTGTCTTCTGTGACAGCCACGATCACTGACCGTGTAGGTGCAACATCTGAACTCAGTTCAGCTGTAAAACTGAAATAAACGGCAAGGAGGCTAAAGATGAAGTCGAATGCATTATTGCTCAAAATGAGCTGTCTGGCAGTTGCTGTATGTACGGCTCAATCTAGTTTTGCGGATCAGCCGTGGTCACAGGATCGTCAATGGCTATTCGGTGATTGGAATGGCCAGCGTCAGCAACTGGAAAAAGATGGCTATAAATTTACTGCCTCGATCATGAGTCAAAGTGCCACCAATCTGGATGGTGGTTATGACGATAACAATACTTTTAAAAATGCTGCGCAATTGTCGCTAGGTGCCAATTTTGATTTAGAAAAAATTGCTGGCTGGAAAGATACCAGTGCTAGCCTTCTAATCACCAAACGTGATGGAAATGCCTTAACCTTGGATCGGATTAAAGACCCGCGTTCTAGTGCGCTAAGCAATTCACAGGAAATCTATGGGCGTGGCAAAATCTGGCGTTTGAGTCAGGCATGGGTGAAAAAGGGTTTCGTTGATAATACGGTGCAGTTCAAGATAGGCCGTATGGGCATGTCAGAAGATTTTAATGGCTCGCAATGCGAATTTCAGAACCTGTTGCTGTGTGGTAGTCAACTTGGAAAATCGATTGGTTCAATCTGGTACAACTTACCTGTTGGATTATGGGGTGCCAATGTTAAATATCAATTTGCACCTGAATGGACACTGGGCGTAGGTGTCTACGAGGTCAATCCAGACAATGTTAAAACTGACGGGAATAGTGATGGTTTTAATCTGGATATGGACCATGTCAAAGGAGCAACCATTCCTGTAGAACTGGCATGGCGACCAAAACTTGCTGCCTTCAATGGCTTGTCTGGTGAATATAAAGTCGGGGCGCTGTATTCAACTGCTGAAGCCAATGATATTGCGACAGTGGGTAAGGTGCATGATGGTAAGCATAGTGTCTGGCTCAATGCACAACAACAACTCAGCCAAAAAGACGATGATCCAAAACGTGGCTTGTACATCAGTTTCAATGCCGTGGTCAATGATAAAGCTACCACAGCAGTCAATAGTACACAGCAACTGGCACTTTGGTACAAAGGACCTTTTGATAGCCGTCCAAATGATTCAATTGGTTTTGGTATTGCCAATTATCTCGTCAATAATCGCTATAAAGATCGTCAAATTACACTTAATGAAAATCGCGGTTATCAGCAATACGATGCGCTTGCTGCAGATTATGTACCCGTCCAGCGTGATGAGCTGAATGTTGAGCTAAATTATACCTATCAGTGGTCACCTGCGGTCATGTTAAGACCGAACCTTCAATATATCCATCAACCTGCGGGTGTTAAAGAGGTGGATGATGCATGGGTTGCAGGCCTGAGCATGCGTGTGAATTTCTAATACAGGAGGATGAGCGATGACTGAATCTTCAAGCTCACATACCATACTCAAAATATGGTGTTTTATTTTGGCGTTAGTTTTGTTGCTCACAGGCCTGTTTTTTACAGTGGGTGGGTTCAAATTAGCAATACTGGGCGGATCATGGTATTTCGTGATTTCGGGTATATTCACATTGCTTGCTGCTATTTTTATTTTTAAGAAAAAAGCACTCGGGGTCTGGCTGTTTAGTCTGGTTTTTGCAGGAACGATCATCTGGTCATTGATTGATGCAGGTTGGGAGTTCTGGCCTCTATTTTCAAGATTGATGTTCCCTGCAGGCTTATTTGCCGCGTTGATTTTTACTTTACCGGCCATTCGTCGTTATCAATTTCAACCGAGTGCGGATTTACCTGCTTATGGTCTTGGAATATTGACAGTTATTGGCATGGTGATTGGTCTCTATCAAATGTTCCAACCACATCCAACGGTTGCTGCCTCTGGACAGGTTTTGCCTTTGGTTCCTGTGAAAACTGATATGAAACAGACCAACTGGCAGCATTATGGTCAGGATTCAGGGGGTAGCCGTTTTGCTGCACTGGATCAGATCACACGCGATAATGTGCACCAGTTGAAAGAAGTCTGGCGTTTCCGTACGGGTGATTTCACCACAGGTTCGGGAAATGGTGCAGAAGACCAGATGACGCCGCTACAGGTGGGCAATAAGATTTTCCTGTGTACCCCGCATAACAATATTTTCGCGTTGGAAGCGAACTCTGGTAAACAACTCTGGAAAGCGGAAGTCAATTCCAAATCGGATGCATGGGAGCGTTGTCGTGGCGTTGCTTATTTTGACTCAACGCAAGCACTGGTTCAGCCAACTTTGGCTGGAGCAACTCCTGTAAAAGCTGTAGCAAACAACACGTCATGTCTGCGTCGTGTCTATACCAATACGCCAGATGGTCGCTTAATTGCTGTTAATGCAGATACAGGTGAACGTTGTAAAGACTTTGGTGTAAATGGTACGGTTGATTTGCTCAAAGGCTTGGGAGAGGGAACCACAGCCCCACGTTTTGAGGTGACTTCTGCTCCTACCATTGCCGGTACAGTGATTGTAGTGGGGAGTCGTATTGCCGATAACTTTGCTGCTGATATGCCGGGTGGTGTAATTCGTGCATACGATGTCATTACAGGTGAATTACGTTGGGCCTTTGATCCACGAAATTCTGATCCAAACTATGTGTTGAAAGATGGCGAAACCTATAAACGTAGTTCAGCAAACTCATGGGCAGCGATGTCTTATGATCCTCAGATGAACACAGTATTCTTGCCAATGGGTAGCTCATCTGTCGATGTCTGGGGCGGTAATCGTCAGCCATTGGATCATAAGTACAACTCATCCGTTCTGGCTTTAGATGCAACTACAGGTAAAGAAAAGTGGGTCTATCAAACGGTGCATAATGATCTCTGGGATTTCGATTTGCCAATGCAGCCAAGCCTAGTTGATTTCCCAATGAAGGATGGTAACAATAAACCTGCTGTGGTGATCGGCACCAAATCAGGCCAGTTCTTTGTACTGGATCGTTTAACGGGTCAACCACTCACTAAAGTGATTGAGCAGCCCGTTAAACCTGCTGATATCAAAGGTGAGCAATACAGTCCAACTCAACCACGTTCGGTGGAAATGCCACAGATTGGCAATCAAACCTTAACGGAATCGGATATGTGGGGCGCAACGCCATTTGACCAACTGATGTGTCGCATCAACTTCAAATCAATGCGTTATGAAGGCTTGTTTACTGCACCGGGGACTGATAAATCATTAAGCTTCCCAGGTTCTCTAGGCGGCATGAACTGGGGTAGCATTGCCTTTGATCCAAGCCATCAGTATATGTTCGTGAATGACATGCGTTTAGGGCTATGGATTCAGTTGATTGAACAAACGCCAGAAGATTTAGCTGTTCAGGCCAATGGTGGGGAAAAAGTCAATACGGGTATGGGCGCGGTACCTATGAAAGGAACGCCGTACAAAGTCAATAAAGATCGCTTCTGGTCGAAATTGATGATCCCTTGCCAAAAACCACCGTATGGCACCATGACCGCAGTGGATATGAAAACCCGCCAAGTTGCGTGGCAAGTGCCAATGGGAACTGTAGAGGATACGGGACCGATGGGAATTAAAATGGGTTTGCCTGTTCCGATTGGTATGCCAACCATTGGCGGTCCAATGGCAACTCAAGGAGGCTTAGTATTCTTTGCTGCAACTCAAGATTATTACTTGCGTGCACTGGATTCATCTTCAGGTAAAGAGCTTTGGAAATCACGTTTACCAGTGGGTAGCCAAGGTACGCCAATCAGCTATGTGTCACCAAAATCAGGTAAGCAATATGTATTGATTACTGCGGGTGGTGCGCGTCAATCACCTGATCATGGGGATTATGTGATTGCCTATAGCTTGAACTAAATCCTTATTTATCGTTAAAAACAGAAAACGGCAATCCTCAGTGATTGCCGTTTTTTATTGATATTATTTTAAGATGTAGCGGTTAAAACAGGCATCTGTACAGCATCAGCAATTACGGCAAATTGTGGCTTGGCATTTTGCTCAAGTTGATAATCAGAAAAGTTAACCTGCCAGAAACCAAGGCTTGCTGTTGTTGAGATATAGAAAACTTGATTGTCATGGTCACGCACGATTTCCCATTGGGTATAGTCACCTTTGATATTGCCACTTTGATCAATACACTGTTCACGAGTGACATAAATGCCTTTAATCACATTCATTACATGTGCAATCGCCGCCGTGTTACTTGGGCGTTGTGCTTGGTTTAGCCAAGGAATTGAATAATTCAGTGTAAATGCCGTGCGAAGAAAGCGGTCAGAAGGCAATGCTGAAGAAGAAAGTCCAATCGAACCACCACCATTACCTGCTTTATTCACATTCAGGCCAATGATAGTTTGATTGTCAGTTTCAACATTGGTGACGCCCAGATAGTTTTCTAAGTTGGTACGATGCCATTCTATAAACGGGGTATTGGTCATAACGCCAATATCACTGTTATCGGTAATTGATAATTGTCCATCACGGAACTCAAGCACCAGACTTGCCCCAGTTTTATCGTGAAACTGGAAATGAATAGGGATGAGATTTTTTAGCTCATCACTCTGATTGAACTCGCTATGTGCAGGAAATTGTAGCGGATCCCAAAAATATAAGATCTCGCCAAGAGACGTCTGCTGGCCTTGTTGAATAGCATATAAATCCTGTTTCAACGTTTCAACTGAATTGTAGTTAGATGCAGCCCAACCACAAATATCCAGAGCTGAAATTAATTTGGCATTGTGTGGTGCCTTGGCTTTTTCTGGATAACGAGAAGGAGGTAACCAGAGCGCGGCAGCCGAAAAACCTTCTGTGTTCATGGCGTCGCATAATTTGCTGTCAAACAGGTTTAAAGGAAGTTTCATCCCAATTCCGATAAAGCCATATTTTGTAGTCCAATGATAAGCAGGCTTATCAGGGCTTAAGGTATCAATTGCCTTTAGGGAAGTTGCCAATGGAATCGCCGCCAGTTGCCACGTAAATGTGGCGGCAAAATCCATAGTACGCCCAGAGATGCGATAACCTGTTGCTTGGGGTAGAATAAACTCGGTACACATATTATTTTCTCTTTTGATTATTAAAATAAAACTTATTTTTGGTTTTTATTTGATCTTAATTTATTATGTAAGTGCTCTAAATATATAAGATCGTTTGAGAATTTAAAAACTAGCAGATGATATTTTTATAGTCAATTTTTTTTAAATTAAATCGGGATGATTTATTTTTAAATGGTTTTTAAATAGAAAATAAATAAATTAATTTTAAATAAACTAAATAAAAATAGCACAGTCGATCTTTTGCTGTGAATCTCTAAAGTTGGCATATTCGTTGCTTAATTTACCATATCTGGTCTGACCAGTCAGACAGTGCGTTAAATTGGAGCAGCGATGCAGCTAGAAACATTCAATCAACTGGACTCAGCGGAAGCAGGACGTGTGTTACAAGCTTGTGTACATATCCCGGCTTGGGGTGCTGAATTGGTACAACAACGTCCTTATCTGACTAAAGACCAACTTTATCAAGTTGCCGTTGCACAAGCCCAGACATGGTCATGGTCTGATATTGCAGAAGCTTTGGCGCAACATCCGCGCATTGGGGAGAAAAAAGCAGCAGCGGTTCTATCTGAAAAAGAACAGCAATTTTCTCAACGCGAACAAGCCCAAGTTGAAACCGACGCTGTCCTGCAACTGGCGCTATATCAGGGCAATTTAGATTATGAGCACAAATTTGGACATATTTTCCTGATTCGCGCTGCGGGTCGTTCGGGGCAACAGATTTTGTCTGAACTACAACGTCGATTACTCAATACGGCTGAACAAGAGCAAGCTGAAGTAAAACAACAATTGGCTGAAATTGCCTTGATTCGTTTAAAACAGGAGATTCAATAATGGCGGGTATTAGCACACATATTTTAAATGCATCCCTCGGTCATCCAGCACGTCAGGTATTAGTGAAATTACGTCAGGAAATCAATCATCAATATATTTTGCTGGATGAACAGTACACAGATGCAGATGGTCGTATTCCTGCATTCAAAGTCGAATCCTTCATCCCAGCCAACTATCAATTGATTTTTGAGGTGGGAGACTATTTTCAGACTTTAAACACAGACAGTTTTTATCCAAGCGTCTGTATTGATTTTAAGGTCGTGGATACGCAACAGCATTATCACGTGCCTCTATTGATCAGTCCTTTTTCATATTCAACTTACCGTGGCAGTTAAATCAACGCAAGCAATGTGGACCTTATGAAGCTAATTTGAGGAATTAACCATGCATCAAGACAACACCCATCCAGAACGAGATGAACTTATCTCGGCAGAACATCAATATTTAGGCATGAATAAAAACATCTTATATGGTTTACAGCATGTGTTGACTATGTATGGTGGAATCATTGCACCGCCATTGATTATTGGCGCCGCTGCAGGTCTGGAAGCTTCAGAAATTGGATTACTGGTTGCTGCTGCCTTATTTGTAGGTGGTTTGGCCACAGTCATACAAACCATAGGTTTTAAACATTTCGGGGCAAAATTACCGATTGTACAGGGTGTTTCTTTTGCAGGCGTTGCGACCATTCTGGCCATTGTAAGTACGGGTGGTGGATTAGCATCTGCCTTTGGTGCTGTGATCGTTGCCTCATTAATTGGTCTATTGCTAACACCATTTTTCGCAAAAATTATTCGCTTCTTCCCCCCTGTAGTGACAGGTTGTGTGATTACCATGATTGGTATTTCACTGATGCCTGTTGCGATCCGCTGGATTATGGGTGGTAATCCTAAAGCCGAAAACTGGGGTGATCCAGCCAATGTCGGTTTAGCGGTGATGACGCTGGCGATTGTGATTATTTTTAGTATGTTGCGTAGTCAGATGCTCCGTCGTCTGGCAATTCTAGTTGCCATTGTGTTGGGAACCATCCTTGCTTATTTTGCAGGATTTGCCGATTTCTCTAAAGTTACATCCGGTTCCATTTTTGCCTTACCTAGTTTTTTCCATTTCGGTTCTCCTGTATTTGAGTTTTCTGCCATTCTGTCCATGACAATTGTGACCTTGGTGATCATGACCGAAACCACTGCCGATATTATTGCGATTGGTGAAATTGTTGGAACCAAAGTTGATTCGAAACGTATTGGTGATGGTCTGCGCGCAGATATGTTATCGAGTGCCGTCTCTCCGATCTTTGGTTCATTCATGCAAACGGCTTTTGCCCAGAATGTCGGGTTGGTTGCGATTACAGGGGTGAAAAGCCGTTTTGTGGTGGCGACTGCGGGTGGGATTTTAATTATCTTGGGATTATTGCCGATCGTTGGGCGTCTGGTTGCTTCAATCCCAATGCCAGTATTAGGTGGGGCAGGCATTGTGCTGTTTGGTACAGTTGCTGCAAGTGGCATCCGAACTTTAGCCAAAGTCGATTATAACGATCATAAAAATCTGATTATCGTGGCGACTTCACTGGCAATTGGCATGATTCCAATCGTCAATCAGGAGTTCTATGCACAATTTCCAATCTGGGTAAAAACCTTGTTGCATTCAGGTATTAGCTCAGCTTGTATCACCGCTATTTTGCTTAACATCATTTTTAACCACTTACCATTTAACAAGAAATCCGTGGATGTTGCGACTTTGCCATTAAATTCTGGGCATTGATCAATATCGATTTAGAGGCGGATCTCTAATAAAACCATTTTTTTAATCAACACAAATTTAAAAGTCGCTTATTCATTTATGAATAGGTCTAGGGGAGTTTTTGGCTTTCAGAATGTCAAAAGCAGCAGTTTTAAAAGGCTTTAAGCGATTTTTAGATCTAACTTTCGGGGAAATACTCATGAGAAATCTTAAATTAAATGCATTAACATTGACCATTGCGATGACCGCTGCAATGCAAACATGGGCGGCTGATAGCAGTCTAAATCATCTGTTGAATCTGCAACAAGATTGTCAGGCGGGTGATGGACTGGTTGCGGCATTTGCCTGTGGAAGTGTGCATGGCGCAGTGAAATCGACCTATTACTCACTCAATAATGCCTATTTTGTGGATAATCTAAATCAGGATACGGCTGTCATCGGCGGCTATATTAAATATGAAACTGCGCCTTTTTATGGCATACAGGCAGGTGTTGGATATGATATACAACGCCGTCTAGATGAAAAAAATAAAAATGACGAAGTACCTGAGCTGCAAGAGGATCGAGATGGTCTGGCAGAAGCTTATTTAAGTTGGAAGAATGATTTAGCCAGAGTGACCATTGGGAATCAGCGTCTCAATTTACCCTTTATGGGAGATTATGCAGACCGTCGTGTTTTAATGTTTTTATATCAGGCAGCCGATGTCCAGATTGGGAACAATGACGATTTCTTGCGTCTGACCAAAGTCAATAAATATAAAAGTTATGGCGAAGATGAGTTTACTAAAAGCTCTCGTCAAAACTCGAATCTGGAAACCGATGGTGTCTGGTCAGTGGGTGTCGGGAAGCGTTTCAACTTAGCCGAAGATCGAAGTCTAAAAACGCAGTTGTGGTATCAAAGTTATAATGACTATACCCGTTTGATCTATACACAAGCGGATATTGGATTCTCAAAACTGAAGTATGCTCCTGAGTTTTCACTGCAATATATTTCAGGTAAAGATCAAGGCAAAGCTTTGGCAGGTCAGGTAAATAGCCAGATTTTTGGTGCACAGGCGGCAGTTAATGTATTATCTCAGGCGACTTTAAAAGTTGCGTATAACTACATTAAACCAGATCGGGCGGGGTATCTGAATGGTGCACTTTTAACGCCGTATGCTGCTAAAACCTCTTCAGGTGAAATTTTTGCTCAGCCATTTTTTACCAGTACTCAGGATTTAGGTGCGGGTAATGCCTTCATGTTGTCTTTGGAAGGGAAAGTGTCTGATCAGGTGATTGCTGGAGCGCGTTATTCATTTATGGATTTAAAAGAAGCAGAGCATGTTGCTAGTCGAAACCAATCTGAATATATGCTGTTTGGGATTTATAATTTTACAGGGGCTTTAAAAGGTTTCAGTGTCAGTAATTTTGCTGGGATTCAGACTTCGCCACGCTATGACAAGAATTTTTTACAAAACCGTTTTGCGTTGAGTTATAAGTTTTAATTGATTGAACCATTGTAGTTGATGCATACCTCATAAGAGGTGTGCATTTTTTTATGATAAAAAAGCTAAAAAAAAGCCCCCTTGATCGGGGGGAGTTAAAAAGATAAATACTTAATCCAGTGGATTACCAATAATATTGCTAATAATCCCTTGCATGATATGTGAACCTTGTTCCTGATATAGCGATTGATACCATTCTTGGGTCACTTCTGGATCTTTCATATGGGTAATATCACAACGTTTACGTGCTCTGAGTACCATTTCTTTGGTTCGATCATTACGTTTGTTTTGGTAGCGTGTTAAGGCATCATCTAAACCAAAGGTATTAATTTGCAGAGCACGGGCAAGGTAAATGGCATCTTCCATTGCTTGGCAGCCGCCTTGTCCAATATCTGGTGTAGTGCTATGCGCTGCATCTCCTAATAACACGACACGCCCTTTGTAGAAATCCATAAACGGTTCAATATCATGGATTTCAACACGATTAGTTTTTTGTGAGTCTAAACAGTCAATCAGCTTTTGTACAGGCTGACACCAACCCTGAAAATGGGCTTTTAGCTCTTGTTTATAATATTCACGATCATTTGTCAGCCCTGCATTTAATGGTACATCGAAGAAAAAATAAAAACGATTTTGTGCAACAGGCATTAGTGAGACACGTTTGCCTTCACCAATATAAGTGGTCCATTGCAGAGCAGGAGCAATATCTTCATCTACCTCAACCAGTCCGTTCCAATTGACATAGCCTGCATAGCGACGTTCAACTTGATAGCCGAGTACAAATTGTCGAGTCAGAGAGTGTGTACCATCTGCACCAATCAGCAGATCAGCTGTCGTTTGTGTGCCATCTTGAAAATGGACCGTGACATCTTCTTGATGAGTTTCTATCGCAGTCATTTTCATGCCGAGTTTGATATCTTCCAAACCAAATTGTTGCATTAATAATTGCTGCAAATCCGCTCGAGCAATAGGGTAGGCGCGTTGTCCAACTTCTTTATATAAAGGCGTTAAACTAAACTGGGTCATGGTTTGTTGGCTCAGTCCGTCAATATAAGCCAAAAATTCCATTTGCCCGCCTAAAGCCTGAATTTGGTCGGTTAATCCTAAATAATTGAGACACTTGACCCCATTTGACCAAAGTGAAATCGCAGCCCCAACAGGTAATATTTCGGCTGCCTGTTCATAAATCGTGACCTGATGACCAAATTTTTTTAAAGCGATACCAGCAGTCAAACCGCCCATACCTGCACCTACAATCGCAATATTCATCGTTCAGATCCTAAATATATAAATAAGTTTCTAAACTGTTCTAAGCGAGAAGTGTGCCAATTTTAATAACTGGTTTTACTGGTCATACCAGATATTTTGCTTTATTAAAAAGCAGAAAGAGAAAGATTGCATTGATGTGGTTCAAAGCATGGGGCAAAGTGGTGCAGATTTAATTTTGTAGTTAGATTGAGCTGTTATGTCGAGAAAAATAGACTCCAGCCCGCTGCGCAGCTCCAATAATATGCGCTTGCATGGCTCTTTCTGCCGCCGCCGCATCTTGTTTAAATAAGGCCTGTAGAATTAATTCATGCTCTTGAATGGTTTTAAATGCAAGATTTGGTTGTAGGAAAGGCAGGATTTGACTCTTTTTAATCCATTCGGTATGCATTTTAAGTGTCTGAATAATCGATTGATTATGACTTAGTAGAATAATATGCTGATGAAAAGCATAATCCGATTCAGAGGCTGTTTGCCAGTTCTGTTCTTGAATTGCGCTAGTCAGCGCTTGATGATGTTGTTCTAAGATAGATTTGTCTTGTGCGGTTAAATATTCACACGCCAGCAGTGCACAAAAGCCTTCGAGCACATAACGTAATTGGTAGAAATCCTTGAGAGAAATCCGATGCTCGCCATCCCATTGTTCTGCCGCTTGGCTATGCTGTGAAATAACGTAAACACCTTTACCAGCCTTGATTTCTAATAGGCCTAAGGCTGCAAGACGAGTTAATGCTTCACGTAAAGAAGCGCGGCTGATTCCCAATTGAAGAGCAAGATCACGTTGTGATGGTAGGGCGGAACCCACCGCGTAAGTATTTTGTTGAATGCGTTGATGAATCACTTCCACCGCTTGCTCAGTCACCTGAGATGATTTTCCATTGAGCATAGCTTGAGGACTCATCAGCAACGCACCTTAAATATAAAAATGAACAGTTTGATTCTACACAAAATTTATCTTTGTGTTGGCGTTCTTAATTGAAAATAGCTATATTTTTAACAACAGGTCAGACCAGTTGGACTGGATCTTGCATAATAGAATAGAAATGAAATCTTCAGGAATGATCAATGACAGTGCATGTTGCTAAAACCGTAGCTTTACCGAACCATTTTCAAAGCTTAACTAATCTTGCGGATGCCAGAATTGGTGCAAGTATTGTGAGCTGTTCCGATGAGTTCTTTGCAGAAGCTGCAAGAATGTTGCAAAGTGCACCCGCTCAATTCATCGAAGGAAAATATGATGACAATGGCAAATGGATGGATGGATGGGAGACCCGCCGCAAACGTGAGTCTGGCTATGACTGGTGTATTGTTCGTTTAGGTGTAACGGGGATTGTGTCTGGATTTGATATTGATACCTCATTCTTTACAGGCAATTATCCAGCATCTGCTTCCATAGAAGGCTGCTATGCACCAGATAATCAATTGGAAGGGATTACATGGACTGCTTTATTAGACAATACGGTTCTATCTCCAGATCAGCATCATTTCTTTGATTGCGCTGCACAGAAAATTACCCACATTCGCATCAATATTTTCCCTGATGGTGGAATTGCACGTTTAAGAGTCTATGGTCGTGTGGTACTCGAAAATGTGGATACAACACAGCAGATGGATTTGATTGGTTTAAAAAATGGCGGGCGTATTGTGGCTTTTAGTGATGCGCATTTCGGGCATCCAAATAATTTACTTAGTCCTGATCGCGGTTTAAATATGGGTGATGGTTGGGAGACGAAACGGCGCCGTGCGCCAGGTTTTGACTGGTGTATTATTGCTTTAGGGCAAACAGGATTGGTTGAAAAAATTGAAGTGGATACTGCCTATTTCAAAGGGAATTATCCCGCATTTTGTTCGATTCAAGCGGCTTTTGTTGAAGATGCAACCGATGCACAACTGATTCCACAGAGTATGTTCTGGCCCTTTTTATTGGAACAGCAGCCTTTGACGATGGACAATATTCATGAATATGTTGCAGAAGTACTTAAAGATCAAAAAGTGAACTATATCCGCGTCAATATGATTCCTGATGGTGGAATTAGCCGGATTCGTATATGGGGAAAAGTGGTTGAGTAATTTCTCATGAGTAATCGCCTCATTGTGATTCAATGGGGCTAATAAGAAATGGCAGAGAATAAACATATGCATGAAAAAAATATTGAAATTTACCCTTTAACTCAGCACAGCTTTGCTCCTTTTGGTGATGTGATTGAAAAAAGTGGTAAAGACTTTATTCCAATTAATCAGGGACTCACTGAACGTTATCATGCGCTTTCAGTGGCACAATGTTCAGGAGAGCAGGCTGCGGTTGGGATGAGTATTTTTCATAACCTGTTTGCAACATCGATTCCATTTCAGATTGAGATGTTAGAACGGCATCCTCATGGTTCACAGTCTTTTATTCCGTTGCAACAACAGAAGTTTATTATTGTTGTGGCGTTGCCATTTGACCAAACACGACCTGATGAGCAGCTAATTTATGCTTTTATCAGCAATGGACAGCAGGGAATTACCTATCATCAAGGGGTATGGCATCATCCTTTAATTACTTTGGAAGCAGATAGTGATTTTCTCGTGGTAGATCGTATTGGTGGCGGTAGTAATTGTGATGTACACCATTTATCTCAGGTTTGTTGGATCACTGAAGCTTTAGTACAGTCAGAGATCGTTAATCTCTGACTGTATAAATCTTATTAAAGAAGATATATGTTTTAAAATATTGGAAGGTCGCTCATTTTAATTTAGAATTTTTGATCGTATGAATATTCGCGTATCTTTATTATTTTCTAATTAAGATTTTTATATAAAACATAAATATTGATTTTCTATGTCAACAAAACGTTATGTAGCAAGAGAGTTGCTTGAGCAGCACACAAAGCAAAAGAAGCAAGAAAAATTAGAACAAAGACGTTTGGCACTTGAACAACGAGCTAAAGAAAAAAGACAGGCGAAAATACATATTACCCTTTTGATTATTGTATTCATTTTACCGTTATTTTTATTTCCAGCATATCCACGCAATCAGTGGCAGTATGAGATTTATCGTTATATCACAGAGCACATGTTGATCACTGTTGGAACGAAAGGTCCTCTACCATTTTTTACTATTCTTTCAAGTATTTATTTTACTTTTGTAGCTTCTGTCTTCGGTTTTTACCTATGTTTTTTATTTATTAAGAGCGTAGGCGTGAACAAGGAGTTTCAGGAAAAAATTTATAGTAAATTCTTTCAAGCTGAGTTTGATGCATCGAAGAAATACCCTTGGCTGGAGAAGCCCTTGATTAAAAAAACAATTGTTTCAGGGATGTTCTTCTTTTGTTTTTTAATGGGTATGATCCATTTTCTTTTGGATAATATTTCCTTTCAGGATGGTAGCCGAAGAGGTGCGCTTATTCAGTTAGGTTATAATTATCGGATTGGTGTACTTTTATGGGAAAGTACTTTTAGTGTCTTTACCATATTCCCATTTTTCTATTTTGGTCTTTTATTCATTTATCTTTGCAACTATTTTTTCCGAGGATTAGGCACTGGAAAAATTATTATTCCCAAAAAAGTGATATCTAAAAGAACTAAGAAGAGATCACGGGAAAAATAAATCGATAATTTTTTAATAGGAGACAGAGACAATTTGCCTCTGTCTACAATGAATCAACGATTAGTATTTCCCTTTAAAATTCGCACTGATGCGTTGTTTTAAATATTCCTTGGCTGTAATTGCTGGATATTTCTTTTGTGGGCTTTCAATCAGCACATCTTCATTGGCTTGGCAAAAGAAAGCGAGGCTATAACGTGCTCCTTGGTATTCATCTGCTTCCGGATTTTTGACTCGGTGGAAATTAGAAGGCAATTGATCATCACTCCAACGCATCAACATATCGCCGATATTACAGGTAATTACATCGTCTCGTGGTTCGATACTGGTCCATTGTTGCTGTTCCATATCTTTACCAGGACAAACTTGCAGACCACCTTGACCTTTGCGTTGGAATAATAAGGTTAAACAATCAAAATCGGTATGTGCGCCTGCACGCCATAGACCCAATTGATCTTTCAAAGCTGGATCAATCGCATAGTAGTGCAGCATTCTTAAAGTGCTTTGATAGCTGTCTTGTTCAGGATTGTGGGCAAGGCTAAAAAAGTTATCTGCAAAACCCAGTTTATAAGCAAAGCAGGAGAGTATTTTCATACCCACGTGCCAACACGCCTGTTCAAATTCCAGCATAGTATTTTTAAAATCAGGTAGCTCTTGTTCGGTTGGATAAAGCCCATCCATACGTGGACGGGTGATTTGGTAGGATTCTTTCTGGTCTGGGGTACTGGTTGATGGACGAACTTGAGCCTTACTTTCCCAACCTGCATTTCGATTCAGTGGATAACGTGCTTTGACTGATTCAGGTAGAGCAAAAAACTGTTTTGTCATGTCAAATGCAGTTTGAATCTGCTCAAGCGGAATATCATGATGCGAGACTTGAAAGAAACCAATATCAGTGGCAGCTGCCCAGAGTTGCTCCGCGATTTCATATTTGCGTTGTTCAAAGTCAGATAAATCAATTACCCGAACTTCTCGCTCAAAAGTTTCTTGACCTAAAGCTCCCATGCGAGCTTCTTTTTGCAGTTCTTCTAAGTTGTAGTCATTTTCAGCTAATGCAGTCATGTTGGCGCTATTCATATTTTCAACCTCATCTTTTGGATAAACCGTGACCCAATCAAATAGATTGAAAGAGACGGGGTCACATTCAAAAAAGAGCTACACTTTTTCCATAAGAGAAAGCCTTGTAGAAAAAAGTGAGCTGATTTCTGAGCAATGACCCACATAGCAGTCAATTTCACTGGCTATGCTGAACGCTTCTACTCTGACAAAAAGTAATAAGCATTTTTTATACCAGTTTATAAATGAATGAAAATGGACGAATACAGAGATAAATTCTAATGCTCACAAAAGTTTTCTTTCCATTAAAGTACAAATGATTCATTTCTGTGCATGGGTATGTTTTAAAATAGTGCATTTGATATTCGATTTCATTTTTGATTGCGCCCAAAATTGAACAATCAATCTGGATACTTTAGCTAAGAACAAATAAAAATAAATCTAGCCAAGATTATTACTATGAAAAATATGAAGAAATCAATCTTGGCACAGAGCTTGCTAAATCATTACTGAGTATAAGCGGTCAGTGTGTTGCAAACATACGGGACATTGCTCTACAGCGTTTGCTGTTCCTCTTTTGGGGACAAAGCCAATTGATTTGGTTTTGAGAGAAATGTGTAACTTATACATTGATTGAACCCCTAAAAAGAATAGCGAGATGAATCCATACAGATTTAGGGGTCTTACTTATGAATATTCAGCACTATGTAGGCAAAGGGCGACGTACTGTTATCACAAGCACGTTATTGGGTTTAGGAATTGTTCTTAGTTCAACTGGTTATGCAGCGGATAAACTTGTTTTACAAACCACATGGTTTGCACAAGCTGAGCAAGGGGGATATTACCAAGCACTGGCACAAGGAATTTATAAGAAATACGGGCTTGATGTCGATATTAAAATTGGTGGGCCACAAGTCAATAACATGACGTTATTATTATCAAAACGTGCCGACATTATTATTAATTATGATCTACAGGTCTTAAAAGGCATCGAAAGCAATTTTCCCATCAAAGCGGTTGCTGCACCATTCCAGTTTGATCCACAAGGCGTACTCACTCACAGCGATGTGAAGTCTTTGGCCGATCTCAAAGGCAAAACGATTCTTGTCTCAACCAGTGGACAAGCAAGCTGGTGGCCTTGGTTAAAAGGCAAATATAAATTAGATGCCGCACAGGCACGCCCTTATACCTTCAATATGCAACCATTTTTAGCAGGCAAAAATGTGGCACAACAAGCCTATGCCACATCTGAAGTTTTTCAGGCGAAAAAAGCAGAACCATCGAGTAATTTCTTTTTATTTGCTGATGCTGGTTATCCAGCCTATGGCGGCATTTTAGTGACCCGAAATGATGTTATTCAAAACAAACCAGAGGTACTTCGCCGTTTTGTCCAAGCATCCATGGAGGGATGGAAGAACTATCTAGCTGATCCACGTTTAGGCAATAGCATCATTAAAAAAGAAAACCCGAATATGAATGATGAACTGCTGACTTTTGCGGTTGGACAAATGCGCAAATTGAAATTAATTGATGGTGGCGATGCCAAGACCCAAGGCATTGGTGTTATGACGGATGCACGTTGGAAAGCGACGAGAGATTTTATGGTGAACGCAGGCTTGCTCAGAGCTCAAACCAATTGGAAAGGTGCTTATACCACGCAATTTGTCAAAGCGAGCAAATAATCTTAGATCTAAGTCATGGTGAAAGGGTCAACAAAATAGCGCATTCGCATCAAGGGGAAACCACATGAATTCTGCTTTATCAATTGAGATACCAATACAAGAATCTTCGAATTTTATTACGCCAATGATCATGGCTAGAGGGGTTGAAAAAACCTACCCCAATGGCACCAATGCCTTACAACGACTGGATTTAAATATTGCACGTGGCGAAATTATTTCATTACTAGGACCATCAGGTTGCGGTAAAAGTACCTTGCTCAAAATGTTTGCCGATCTGGAACTGCCTTCTGCTGGGTTAGTCCGCTGGAATGGTAAAGCTGATATACAATCGCAATGCAAAATGGCCATGGTGTTTCAAGAAGCAACCCTGATGCCGTGGGCCAATATTGAGGACAATGTGCGTTTACCTATGGATCTACAGCATATTGCCAAATCTACCAGTTCACCCAAAGTCCAAGCTGCTTTAAAAGCCGTTGGTTTAGAAAAATTCAGTACTGCTTATCCGCGAGAACTTTCTGGCGGTATGCAAATGCGCGCCTCTCTGGCGAGAGCCTTGGTGACTGAACCAGATTTATTGTTGATGGATGAACCTTTTGGGGCTTTGGATGAATTTACTCGTCATAAACTCGACAGTGATATCCGTCAATTATGGTCAGAACGAGATCTCACGGTGGTGTTTGTGACCCATAGCATTTATGAAGCCGTGTATCTGTCTTCACGAGTCATTGTGATGGGTGCACGACCAGGACGAGTAGTTGCTGATCTGAAGATTAAAGGGCCTTATCAACGTGATGAGTCTTTCCGAAGCTCAGATATCTTCATTCAACAATGTTCGCATCTATCGCAATTATTGGCTGAGGCAAGCGGAGGACATGATCATGATTAAACCACTGCTACAAAACCCAACGGTACAACGTATTGCCGCTCCACTTGGGCTTGGCCTAATTTTTCTCATGTTTTGGCAACTGAGTTTTCAACAATTGGAAGTACCTGTTTATGTTGTGCCTAAACCCAGTGATATTGTCATGGCGATGATCAATCAGTCCAGTGTGTTATTCGGTAGTTTATGGGTGACTTTAAAAATCACCTTATTGGCTTTTGCCTGTGCTGTGATCATTGGCACCTTGGTGGCCTTTCTGTTTGTACAAAGTCGCGTGGTTGAAGCTTGTTTTATGCCTTATGCCATTTTATTTCAGGTGACGCCGATTGTCGCGATTGCACCCTTGGTCATCATCTGGATTCAAAATACGACCTTGGCGTTGGTGGTATGTGCTATGTTAGTCGCAGTTTTTCCGATACTGACCAATACTACCCTAGGTCTGCGTAGTGTTAATAAAGGTTTACTCAATCTTTTCCAAATCAATAAAGCCAGTCGTTGGCAAGTTTTAATGCGCTTACGTGTGCCGAATGCTTTACCTTATTTCTTTGGTGGCTTACGTATTTCCTGTGGTTTGGCGTTGATTGGTGCTGTGGTTTCCGAGTTTGTTGCAGGCGCGGGAGGCACTAGTGCAGGTTTGGCTTATCAAATATTACAAGCAGGTTTTCAGTTGGATTTACCACTGATGTTTGCTGCATTATTCCTGATTACCTGTACGGGTCTGGGCTTATTTGTCGTGATGTCTTTATTAAGCCAGTTTTTTTTAAGCAAATGGCATGAGAGTGAGCAAGTATGAGTCTAATGTCTCTGAATAATGGCTATTTAATTAAAAATTCCCATGCCATTTTGACAGGTTTAACTGGGGATGTAGCACGTTGTTCATCCACCGATATCCGCATCCAATCAGGTAAAATTACTGAGTTGGGACGATTAACCGCTCAGCCGAATGAGCAGATTATCGATGCCAAAGATTGTGTAATTTACCCGGCATGGGTGAATACTCACCATCATTTATTTCAGTCTTTATTAAAAGGCGAGCCACAAGGGTTAAATCAAAACCTGACCTCATGGCTTGCGAGTACACCATATCGGTTTCGTGGTGCGTTTGATGAAAACACGTTTCGGATCGCGGTGCGGATTGGCTTAATCGAGTTATTGCGTTCAGGCTGTGCAACAGTAGCGGATCATCATTATTTATATTGGCCAAAGATGCCGTTCGATGGTGCAGCAATTTTATTTGATGAAGCCGAAAAATTAGGCATGCGTTTTGTGTTGTGTCGTGGTGGTGCAACGCTCACGCGTGGTTTGGAAAGTGAGTTGCCACAAGCATTACGTCCTGAGAAGTTTGAAGACTATATGGCGGATATTGAGCGTCTGGTGCAGCAATATCATCAGCCAGATTCAGATGCATTCCGAAAAATTGTGATGGCACCGACTTCAACCCTGCATTCGACCACAGCACCACAATTACGAGAAAGTGCCAAAATCGCCAGAAAACTTGGGATTCGGATGCATAGCCATTTATCTGAAACAGTGGATTATCTAGATGCAGCTAAAGCCAAGTTTGGCATGACCCCCGTCCAGTTTTGTGCTGAACAGGACTGGATCGGAAATGATGTCTGGTTTGCGCATCTAGTGAAATTATTACCTGAAGAAATTCAGTTGTTGGGCCAAACTCAAACTGGAATTGCACACTGTCCACAGAGTAATGCACGTTTGGGTAGTGGAATTGCAGATCTTGTTGCTTTGGAACAGGCAGGCATGACCATTTCGATTGGTGTTGATGGCGCAGGTTCCAACGAAGCCGCAGATATGTTGTCTGAAACTCATGCTGCATGGTTATTGCAACGGGCCAGAAAGGGCATGTTGGCGACACCACAATATGAGGGCGGGCAATTTGAAGGTGGTGCAGATGCTGCCCGTATTGAGGATGTGATTCGTTGGGGAACGGTGGGTGGTGCGAAGATATTGGGACTAGATCAAGTTGGTACAATTGAAGTGGGGCAACAGGCTGATCTAGTCATTTATCAGTTAGATGATCCTCGTTATTTTGGATTGCATGATATGGCGATTGGGCCTGTGGCAAGTGGCGGGCGAGCGCATATTAAGGCCATGTTTGTAGCAGGGAAAATGGTAATCGAAAATGATCAGATTCCTGATCTGGACATGATGGAGTTGGCTTGGCAAGCAAAACAAGCGGTCAAGCTGTTACAACAGCGCAGTATGGATATGGCAAAAATAGCCTAAGTTCTATTGGTTTATTCATATCTGGTGATGATTAATTTTTTAGTATATCCCTGTAAATATTTCTTGTACGCACTGTTTAAATGAGAGTATTTAAACTCGCTATACAGACATCTACAGGGGAAGCAAAAGCGGTTTAACATGCAAAATTCTGTTCATCAAATCGTTGTACTACGCTCAACGGTATAATGCAGTTCTACCATGCCTTCGCCTATTTGATGAACTGAGATTAATTTAAGCGTCGGGGCAAACACTCTGCGGGGAAATAAGGGCTTGCCTTGTGCAAGGGTGACTGAACCAATTTGTATAATGAGTTCATCAAGTAAATTTGCATCGTAGAATCGTCCAGCCAATTCTCCACCCCCTACAATCCAGATATTCTTGTCTCCAATTATGGATTGTATTTCGGTATAAACAGGAGTGATGTCTCCTTGCACAATATGGATATTTGCCCCTTCAATTAAGGGGAGTTCACGACTGGAAAACACCCAAGCTGGCTGAGTATAAGGCCAAGATGAACCTGTTTCAGCAGCAACTTGTTCGGCATTATTCAATATCCATTCATACGTTGCTGATCCCATCACCAAAGCACCAACATTTGCAATAAACGTTGGATAACTTGAGTTATCCAGTTGCCCTAAAGTAAATAACCATTCTAAAGAATCATTTTCAGTAGCAATAAATCCGTCTAGGCTACTCGCTGCAAAATATTGTACTTTCATCCTGATCATCTCCTTTATATAAAGGAGTATCTTAAAACGGATGTTTATCTGGATAAATTTTTTAAGTCGCATAAGCGACACTGAGTGTCGCTTGAATAAATCTAAGCTTGATAAGGATGATGCGTATACCAATGCTCAGCAATCTGTTGACGGGTACAAATCCAGACCCGATCATGATTTTGCACATAGTCTAGAAAACGTTGTAACGCCTTGAAGCGGGCAGGACGTCCTAAAATCCGACAATGCATGCCAATCGAAAGCATCTTCGGACTCGTTGCACCTTCCGCATACAGTACATCAAAAGCATCTTTTAAATATTCAAAGAAATCCTCACTACGGTTAAAACCAGTCGGTGAAGCAAACTTCATATCGTTGGTATCGAGTGTATAGGGAATAATTAAATGCGGACGTATTGCACCTATTTCATTACTGAGTGTTGTCCAAAAGGGTAAGTCATCGCCGTAATAATCACTGTCATATTGCACATGATCATACTCAGCCAATAATTGACGGGTATTCGGACTATCGCGTCCTGTGTACCAGCCCGTTGGCATTTCACCAAACAGGTCTTTGAGGATGTACATGGCTTCAGCCATATGTTGCTTCTCGGTTTCAAGATCCATATTTTGATAATGAATCCAGCGTAAGCCATGTGAGACCACATCATAGTTGTGCTGTTTAATCGCTTCGACCACCAGTGGATTTCGTTGCAACGCCATCGCCACAGCAAAAATAGTCATGGGCAATTGGCGTTTGGCAAATTCTTGCTGAATCCGCCAGAAACCTACTCGTGAACCATATTCATAGATTGAGTCCATTGAAAGGTGTCGTGCAGGATAACTTTCAGCCCCGCTGATTTCAGATAGAAATTGTTCCGAACCTTCATCACCATGCAGGATATGTTTTTCTCCACCTTCCTCATAATTCAGCACAAACTGGACAGCGATTTTTGCTTGATTGGGCCATTGGGCGTGTGGAGGACGATCAGCATAACCGATCATATCTCGCGGATAATTGGCAGTAAAATCAATGTCTGTATTGGACTGAACCATAGCAATGCCTAAATTGTGAAATCATTGAATCTTCACATTAAATTACTCGATAGAATAATTGAGTGTCAAATATTATATTTATTAAAATCAATAACTTGATTGATTTATTTTGGTGCAGAAATACAATTCTATTTGCTAAATATGTTTGTACATGCGCAATTTTAGTGCTTCCATTTCTGCAATGATCTGATTCATCATGATTTGCGCGATTCGGGAAAGTTGCCGTTTTGGTGCAACACATAATGCAACCGTAATCGGATGCAATCCATTATCGTCAATTGTTCTAAATACACATTCACCATTTTCAATGTATGGTGCGGCATCCAGATAACTCATCAGGCCAATACCTAAGTTTTGTCTGAGTAAGGCAATCATCATCCGAATATCATTACATTCAATTTTATGCTGTGGATGAAAGTCCTGTTTTTTATACAAGGCCGTGACATGGTCATGAATAATCAAAGGTTCGGCGGGCAGAATATGATTGAACTCCAAGGTATCTGAGAAATAGATTTTTTCCTTATGCGCTAAATGATGCTGCTTTGGAATCACAAAGCCTAAGGGCATTTCTATAAATGTACTGATCTGTAATTGATGCTGATGTTTAGGATTAAGAATCAAACCAAAGTCGAGATCTGCATTCATTACCAGATCAGCGACACTGTCACTGTCCAATACACGAATCTGAAAATTAATCCATGGATATTGTTGGTGAATCGACTGAATAACAGTGCTGACAAAGCTCTCGCTCATTGCAGAAATCATTCCAAACTCAATCGAGCCACGCTGCAAGCCTTGAATTTCACCTAAACGTTTTTGCGTGATTTGAAAGCCTTTTTGCCAAGTACGTAAATCGGCATAGAGCAGTTCACCAGCCAAGGTGAGTTTTAATCCATTGGGTCGTCGTTCGAATAAACTCACGCCAAGTTCTTCTTCTGCCAGAACAATTTGTCGATGAACTGCGGATACAGAAATGAAAAGTTGATCGGCTGCTTTTCTCAAGCTTCCTGTTTTGGCTACAGCCATAAAGTAATCTGCAAAACGTGAAAATGGCAGGGCCATTACATGCTCTCAATATAAAAACTAGTGCAAATACAAAAGCAATTTTAATGCCGATACTGTTCTAATTTTTAGAATGATGCATGTAATTCATTCTAATAGACGAAAATAATGATCTATTCCACACTGCAAACAACAGAGAAAACCTTAAAAATGAGCACAGGATATGAACGCAATTCCATTCATCAATCTTCCAAATAAGCCATGTCACAGCCAATTTGATGATCAGGATTGGCAGATTCTTGCGCAGCATTGGTATCCAGTCGCACGCATTCAAGACGTAACTCACAAACCACAGCAAGTCACTTTATTGGATATGAATTTGGTGTTGTATCAGACTGAAACAGGACAGATTCATCTGGCACGAGATATTTGCCCGCACCGTGGTGTGCCGTTGAGTAAAGGTTGGGTGGAGGGTGAAACCATTATCTGTCCTTATCATGGACTGCATTTCAATGAAGACGGAAAATGTACCAAAATCCCAGCTCAACCTGATTTAACTAAAATCTCAGATCGTTTTTCTCTGACCAAATTTCCTGTGGTTTTAAAATATGGCTTGGTCTGGACCAGTATTCTTGGCAGAGAAGAAAGTTTGGCGAATTTCCCTGTGTTGGACACATGGGAACAGGAGGAGCATCAAGCCATTTTGCCGCCATCCGTGGATATTGCGGGCTCAAGTGGTCGTCAATTAGAGGGCTTTATTGATGTCGCACATTTTTCATGGGTACATCATCAGGCCTTTGCAGATCGAGATAATCCAGTCGTACCCAAATATTCGACTGAACGTACCAACTATGGCTTGCATACAAACTACACCAGCAATGTCAGTAATTATCCGCATGGGATGCAGCATCTCGCGCCAGACGATTTTGTATGGGAGCGGATTTTTGATGTTTATCCACCTTTTTCAGCGGTACTGACGATCCATTTTCCAAATGACGGTGTGCTCAAGATTTTAAATGCCTGCTGTCCAATTTCACATAATAAGACCCGTTTGTTTGTACCTTTAACCCGTAATTTTGATACCACGGGAGATTTACAGGCCGTTTATGATTTTAATGCGCAGATTTTTGCAGAAGATCAAGAGATGGTTGAGGCACAAAAGCCAGAAGAATTGCCTCTGGATATTGGTATGGAGGCACATTTTGAAGCAGATCGCTCATCGACCATGTACCGTCGTATTTTGGCTGAATGGGGTTTAAGTAAACGCTATACGGTATAAGTGGAAGAGGGATTTTTAAAATATAAACTTGGAGGACCAGCAGAGGGTTTAAGCTAAAATGCTTATTTGTATAGGCTTGTATATACAATTACGCTAAATTCAATATACAATGAGTTATAGTATTTAGTATGAGTTTTAGCCAATGTCAAGAGCGACAAAGCAAAACGATTTAGATTTGTCCCTAGAAGAAGATAGTCCTGTTCCTTTGTATTTACGTGTGAAACAGATGATTTCCCAAAAGATTTATGAAGGAACATGGACTGTTAATAAAAAAATTCCTTCAGAAAGTGAATTGGTTAATTTACTCGGTTGTAGTCGGATGACCGTGAATCGTGCCTTGCGGGAACTCACCAGTGAAGGTTTGTTGGTACGTATTCAAGGCGTCGGTTCTTTTGTTGCAGAAGGACAAGGCCGAACGGCTTTATTTCATGTCAATAATATTGCCGAAGAAATTATTGCCCGGAATCATAAGCATCATGCTGAAGTATTGGTACTTGAACAGATTCAGGCCAATGCTGAACAAAGCATGTTGATGCAGATTCGGGAAGGTCAAAAGCTATTTCATTCGATCATTGTGCATTATGAAAATGATGTGCCTGTACAAATTGAGGACCGTTTGGTCGATCCTGTTCTAATTCCTGATTATTTGTCGCAAGACTTTAAATCAATTACACCAAATGCCTATCTAATGTCTAAAGCACCTGTAACCGAAGGTGAGCACGTGGTAACCGCGATTTTAGCCTCAGCGCAAGAATGTAAATGGCTGAAAATTAACAAGACCGAACCTTGTTTGTTGATTCGCCGTCGTACATGGTCGAATAAACAACTGATTTCCAGCGCCCGTTTGATTTATCCGGGTAGCCGTTATTATCTGGAAGGTAAATTTACCCAATGATCAAGCAGTTAAGCAGTACTGATTATCGGCAGATGCTATGGAAAAATGGTGCAGGTTATACGGTTGAACTGGCGCGTAGTGCGGGTGAAAGTCTGGATACTTTTGACTGGCGTATTTCCATGGCAGATGTCAAAAGCGCAGGCGATTTTTCCAGATTTAACGGGATGCAGCGTATCTTAACCGTGCTGGAAGGTCAGGGCATCGAGCTTAGTATTGATGACAAGCATGAATCTCTAACGACTTTGCAATCGGTGCAGTTCAGTGGTGAAAGTGCGACCCGTTGTGAATTGATTGATGGTCCGATTCGGGATTTTAATCTCATTTATGATCCCAAACAGTTTCATGCGCGTTTGCAGTGGTATTTTGAACCGACAAAGACTGAGATTTTTAGCTCAGCCGATCTGATTTTTATATTTAATCAGAGTACCGAGCCATTAGAGATTGAAATTGATCAGCAAGTTTTTCAATTGCAGCATCAGGAAAGTCTTCACATTGAGCAGGAAAAATCACTTAAAAAGGTGGTTCTAAATCGACAGCTTTTAAAGCAAACTTGTCTAATAGAACTGATAAAAATCTAGTTTCCTTGTATTTTTGAGAACACATACAGTCTCAGGTTGTATGTGTTTTTTTATTGCCTATAAAAAATAAATCGATTTATTTCATTAGCTTGTAATTTATTTTTATAAAAGATTTGAAAAGCATCTTTTCAATAGAAAAGTTTTGTGTAGTATATGGATGTATATACAAGTTAATACATTGCTATACAGTAAAAGCAGATTAATTTGCTGGTTCAAACTCAATGGAAGGAGTCCGATTGTGACAACAACGACAACAAAATTTCGTGATGTAGAAATTCGCGCACCACGTGGTACACAGCTCAATGCCAAAAGCTGGTTAACAGAAGCACCACTGCGTATGTTGATGAATAACCTAGATCCAGATGTCGCAGAAAATCCAAAAGAACTTGTTGTTTACGGTGGTATCGGTCGTGCTGCACGTAACTGGGAATGTTTTGACAAGATCGTAGAAACGCTAAAGAATTTAGAAACAGATGAAACTTTATTGGTTCAATCGGGTAAGCCTGTGGGTGTATTCAAAACTCATAAAGACGCACCACGTGTTTTGATTGCAAACTCGAATCTCGTACCACATTGGGGAACTTGGGAGCATTTCAATGAATTGGATGCCAAAGGTTTGGCAATGTACGGTCAGATGACGGCTGGTTCTTGGATTTATATTGGTAGCCAAGGCATTGTACAAGGTACTTATGAAACTTTCGTAGAAGCAGGTCGCCAACACTACAACGGCGATTTAACAGGCCGTTGGGTCTTAACGGCTGGCTTAGGTGGTATGGGCGGTGCGCAACCTTTGGCTGCAACACTTGCAGGCGCATGTTCATTGAATATTGAATGCCAACAAACCAGTATCGATTTCCGTTTACGCACCCGTTATGTTGATGAGCAAGCAACTGATTTGGATGATGCGTTAGCACGTATTGAAAAATACACCAAAGAAGGTAAAGCCGTTTCGATTGCACTCCATGGCAATGCTGCTGAAATTTTACCTGAATTGGTTCGACGTGGTGTACATCCAGATATGGTGACTGATCAAACCAGCGCACATGATCCGTTAAATGGTTATTTACCAATTGGCTGGACATGGGAAGAGTACCGTCAACGTGCGAAAACTGAGCCAGAAGTTGTAGTCAAAGCGGCTAAACAATCGATGGCGCAACATGTTCAAGCGATGCTGGACTTTCAGAAAATGGGTGTGCCAACCTTTGACTATGGCAACAACATCCGTCAAATGGCTCAAGATGAAGGCGTAGTAAATGCCTTTGATTTCCCTGGCTTCGTCCCAGCCTATATCCGTCCATTGTTCTGTCGCGGTGTTGGTCCATTCCGTTGGGCTGCACTTTCAGGTGATCCAGAAGATATCTATAAGACAGATGCCAAAGTAAAAGAGTTAATTCCAGATGATGAACATTTACATCGCTGGTTAGATATGGCGCGTGAACGTATCAGCTTCCAAGGTTTGCCAGCACGTATTTGCTGGGTGGGCTTAGGCTTACGTGCAAAACTTGGTTTGGCATTTAATGAAATGGTACGTAGTGGTGAGTTGTCAGCACCAATCGTGATTGGTCGTGACCATCTGGATTCGGGTTCAGTCTCTAGTCCGAATCGTGAAACAGAATCAATGAAAGATGGTTCAGATGCTGTATCAGACTGGCCGTTATTAAATGCCTTGTTGAATACGGCTGGCGGTGCAACTTGGGTGTCATTGCATCACGGTGGTGGTGTAGGTATGGGCTTCTCTCAACATTCAGGCGTGGTGATTGTGTGTGATGGTACAGATGAAGCAGCAGCACGTATCGCACGAGTACTGACCAATGACCCGGCAACAGGGGTAATGCGTCATGCTGATGCAGGTTATGACATTGCGATTGACTGTGCCAAAGAGCAAGGCTTGAACTTGCCAATGATCACGCAATAAACAGACAAGGACATTACGATGCTTTTTGCAATTGTGTAAATAGCATCGTAAGAGAACAATAGAGTGCAAAACAGGACGCCAACAATGGAACTTCTAATTCAACCCGGCAAACTTACCTTAGCAGATCTCCGCCACGCTTATTTAAATCCAATCAAAGTGAAACTCGATGACAGCGCTTCTGCTGGCATCAATGCAAGTGTTGCTTGTGTCGAAAAAATCGTGAATGAAGGCCGTACTGCCTACGGTATCAATACAGGTTTTGGTTTACTTGCTTCAACTAAAATTGCACCCGAAGACCTAGAGCAATTACAACGTTCATTGGTACTGTCACACGCTGCTGGCGTAGGTGAGCCGCTTGATGATGCGATGGTGCGTCTGATTATGTTGCTCAAAGCAAATAGTTTGGCACGTGGTTTTTCAGGTATTCGCCGTAAAGTCATTGATGCCATTCTGGCATTGATCAATGCAGAAGTTTATCCGCATATTCCATTAAAAGGCTCTGTGGGTGCTTCAGGTGACTTGGCACCACTGGCACATATGTCTTTGGTGTTATTAGGTGAAAGTAAAGCACGTTATAAAGGCGAATGGTTACCTGCGGTTGAAGCACTTAAAATTGCTGGTCTAGAACCTATTTCTTTAGCTGCGAAAGAAGGTTTAGCACTTTTAAACGGGACACAAGTTTCCACAGCATACGCATTACGTGGTTTGTTTGAAGCAGAAGATTTATTTGCTGCTGCAACGGTGTGTGGTGGTTTAAGTGTTGAAGCCATGTTGGGTTCACGTGCGCCATTCGATGCACGTATCCATGAAGTGCGTGGTCAACGTGGTCAAATTGATGTCGCTGCTGCATATCGTGATTTATTGACTGAATCGAGTGAAATTTCACATTCGCATGAAGATTGCAGCAAGGTTCAAGACCCGTACTCACTGCGTTGCCAACCTCAGGTCATGGGCGCCTGCTTGACGCAAATCCGTCAAGCTGCAGAAGTGTTAGCAATTGAATCAAATGCGGTGTCAGATAACCCATTGGTGTTTGCAGCAGAAGGTGATGTGATTTCAGGTGGTAACTTTCACGCTGAGCCTGTTGCGATGGCAGCAGATAACTTGGCATTGGCAATTGCAGAAATTGGTTCACTGTCAGAACGTCGCATTTCGATGATGATGGACCGTCACATGTCACAATTGCCACCATTCTTGGTTGCCAATGGTGGGGTCAATTCAGGCTTCATGATTGCTCAAGTAACAGCCGCTGCATTAGCAAGTGACAATAAAGCACTTGCACATCCTGCCAGTGTTGATAGTTTACCGACCTCTGCAAATCAGGAAGACCATGTTTCCATGGCACCGAATGCGGGCAAACGTTTGTGGTATATGGCTGACAACGTTCGCGGCATTCTTGCAGTTGAGTGGTTAGGTGCATGTCAGGGTCTTGATTTCCGTGAAGGTTTGAAGAGTTCTCCAAAACTTGAGCGTGCGCGTAAAGTGCTTCGTGACCAAGTGCCTTATTACAGTGAAGATCGTTTCTTTGCGCCAGATATTGAGCAAGCAAGTGAATTGCTTGCAAGTGGTTGCTTGAACGAATTACTCATTCCACAGTTATTACCGAGTTTGTCTGAAGTGTGATCAATAAATCGGTCACATGGAGTGGCCGAATCTAACTAAATTTCCTCAAGGATTGGAGATTATAATGTCACAACACTCCACATTACAGCGGGGGTTAAACACCCGCCATATTCGTTTTTTGGCATTGGGTTCAGCCATTGGGACAGGACTCTTTTACGGTTCGGCAACTGCGATCAAAATGGCAGGTCCGTCCGTATTAATCGCATATATCGTTGCAGGGATTGCAATTTATATCGTGATGCGTGCATTAGGTGAGATGGCTGTACATAACCCAGTATCGGGTTCATTCAGTCACTATGCCTCACAATATATTGGCCCACTTGCAGGTTTTACCACTGGGTGGACCTACGTTTTTGAAATGATCATTGTGGCTTTGGCCGATGTCACCGCTTTCGGGATTTATATGGGGTTTTGGTACCCCGATGTGCCGCGTTGGATCTGGATTTTGTCACTGATCATGTTCCTTGGAGCAATTAACCTGATTCATGTCAAAGTCTTTGGCGAACTGGAATTCTGGCTGTCAATCGTCAAAGTGACTGCGATTGTTGCGATGATTGTGGGTGGTTTAGGCTTAATGTTCTATGGTTTCCATGCGGACCATAGTGGCTTTACCACAGGCATTCAAAACTTGTGGATTCACGATGGCTTTATGCCGAATGGGATTGCTGGTTTAGTTGCTTGTTTATCTGTAGTGGTATTCGCTTTTGGTGGTATTGAGATTATTGGGATCACTGCGGGTGAATCGCAAGATCCGAAAACTTCGATCCCTAAAGCGATTAATGCGGTGCCTGTACGTATCTTATTGTTCTATGTCATGACAATTTTTGTACTGATGTCGATTTTCCCATGGAATCAAATTGGTAGCCAAGGCAGCCCATTTGTACAGATCTTTGAAAATCTTGGGATTGGATCAGCGGCAACTGTTCTGAATATTGTGGTGATTACTGCGGCGATCTCTGCAATCAATAGTGATGTATTTGGTGCTGGGCGTATGCTGTATGGTATGTCGAACCGTGGACAAGCACCTCAAGTATTCCAAAAAATCTCCAAAAATGGTGTGCCTTGGATGACGGTTGTGGTGATGGCAGGGGTGTTATTGGTTGGTGTATTGCTAAACTATCTGATTCCAGAAAATGTATTCATCATCATTGCTTCAATCGCAACATTCGCAACGGTGTGGGTCTGGCTCATGATTTTACTTTCTCAAGTTGCGATGCGTCGTAAGTTGTCTAAAGCAGAGATTAAAGCCCTTGATTTCCCTGTGATTGGTTGGCCGTATGCACCTGCATTTGCAATTGCGTTCATGCTGTTTATTTTAGCCATGATGGGATATTTCCCAGACTCACGACCTGCAATTTATGTTGGCGCAACGTGGTTAGTTTTACTTTGGATTGCTTACACCATTTGGGTGAAGCCTAAGCAAAACACGGTAAAAGAAAATCAGACCATGCAACAAAATATCGAAATGGAACGTTAAATTTCAAACTGCTCAGGTGTAATCCCACCTGAGCAGCGAGAGGAACTGTGAATGAAAAAGCTGTGGAAAAACTGTCATATTGCCACCATGCAAAATGGGCAATATTCCAGTATTGAACATGCTGCAATGGTCACTTCAGGACAGCATATCCAGTGGATTGGAACATTTGAAGATCTTCCTACCGATGCTTATTCCGAGACCATTGATTTGAACGGCGCATGGGTCACACCAGGTTTGATTGATTGTCATACCCATAGTGTGTTTGGCGGCAACCGTAGCGTTGAGTTTGAAAAACGCTTGCAAGGTGTTAGTTATGCCGAGATTGCAGCGAGCGGTGGTGGTATTGCCAGTACGGTCCGTGCCACCCGTGAAGCAAGTGAACACGTGTTGCTCGCATCGGCGTTAAAACGAATTCGTTGTCTGCTTAAAGATGGTGTCACCACCATTGAAATTAAGTCAGGTTATGGCTTGGACTATGTCAATGAACGTAAAATGTTGCGTGTGATTCGTCAAATTGCAGACATCTTGCCGATGACAGTTCGTAGTACTTGTCTGGCTGCACATGCTTTACCACCTGAGTATCAGGATCAAAGCGATGCTTATATTGAGCATATCTGCAATGAAATGCTGCCAAAACTACACCAAGAAGGTTTGGTCGATGCTGTCGACGCATTTTGTGAATATTTGGCCTTTTCTCCAGCTCAGGTTGAACGTCTATTTAAAACTGCCCAGTCTTTGAATCTACCTATTAAACTGCATGCGGAACAATTGTCTTCACTTGGCGGTTCAAGTTTGGCGGCACGTTATCAGGCCTTATCGGCAGATCATTTAGAGTTTATGACTGAAGATGATGTGAAGGCGATGGCTGCTGCGGGCACAGTTGCAGTGTTATTGCCTGGTGCATTTTATTTCCTCAGAGAAACCAAATACCCACCATTAGAAAGTTTGCAGCAACATGGGGTGCGGATTGCCTTATCCAGTGATTTAAATCCGGGAACTTCCCCAGCCTTGTCGTTACGGTTAATGATGAATATGGGCAGTACCTTATTCCGTTTAACCCCTGAGCAAACCCTGGCGGGTGTGACGACTCATGCAGCGCATGCACTGGGCTTACAAGATACTCACGGGACCTTGGAGACCGGTAAAGTTGCTGACTTTATTGCGTGGGATATCGAGCATCCTTCTGAGATTGTCTATTGGTTGGGTGGAGACTTGTCAAAGCGGATTATTCGGCATGGCAATGAAATATCAATCTAGTTTTAGACTTATTTAAAAAGAGTTTGCAGGATGAATCATTCATTTACATGGCAAGGACGTAAAGATGGCGAGGGTGCTGCACATCTGCGCATTCACCAAGTCATCAATACCAGCCCACGTGCTGATTATGCCTTAATTGGGTTTAGTTCCGATGAAGGGGTAAAGCGTAATAAAGGACGCTTAGGTGCAGCAGATGCACCCGATAGTATTCGTGCACAATTGGCCAATTTACCTGTACATCAACCCATCACGATCACAGACATTGGTACTGTGGTATGTGACGGTTTAAAACTGGAACAGGCGCAGGCTGAGTTGGCAGAACAGGTGGAAAGAAGCTTAAAACAGGGGATGAAACCCATTGTTTTAGGTGGTGGCCATGAAGTGGCATTTGGTAGCTTCTCGGGCTTGTTCCAATATCTACAAAATAATGAACCGCATAAGAAGATCGGCATCATCAATTTTGATGCGCATTTTGATCTGCGCGAAGCGGAACAGGTGACATCAGGGACACCATTTTTGAATGCTGCAAAATTGTCTGAACAACATCAGCAAGCATTTCATTATTTGTGTATTGGTGTCGCGAAACATTCAAATACCAAGGTTTTATTTGAAACCGCAGATCGGCTGAACTGTACTTATATTTTTGACCATGAATTACAGCAGAAAAATGTTGAAAATTTAGTCGAAAAAATCACAGCTTTTATCGGAAAAGTTGACTATTTGTATATTACAGTTGATCTTGATGTATTTAGTGCTAGCATTGCGCCAGGTGTAAGCGCACCTGCGGTAAAAGGAATTGATTTATCAGTCTTTGACCCATTACTAGAGGCCATTAAGGAAACTGGAAAGATTAAAGTTTTTGATGTGGCGGAATGTAATCCACGGTTTGATTTGGATAGTAGAACTGCCAAATTGGCCGCTTATATAATTTTTAACTACATATTTGATTGATGGATCATGTGAATTCATCAAAAGGTTAAAACATGTCTAATTTATCTTATGTCTCTCAAAATGACGGTCCATGGGCAACTTACCTTGAACAGATCGAGCGTGTTGCTCCATATCTAGAAGGTCTAGAAGGTTATGTGGATACATTGAAGCGCCCAAAACGTGCTTTGATCGTTGACGTGCCAATTGTTATGGACGATGGCACAATTCGTCATTTTGAAGGTTATCGTGTGCAACACAACTTGTCACGTGGTCCGGGTAAAGGCGGTATTCGCTATCACCCAGATGTAGATTTAAATGAAGTAATGGCACTTTCAGCATGGATGACGATTAAGACTGCGGTGGTAAATCTACCATTCGGCGGTGCAAAAGGTGGTATCCGTGTTGACCCGCGTCAACTTTCTCCACGTGAATTAGAACGCTTAACACGTCGTTATACCAGTGAAATCAGCCATATTATTGGCCCACAAAAAGATATCCCTGCACCAGACGTAGGTACAAATCCAAACGTTATGGGTTGGATTATGGATACTTATTCATCTGGTCAAGGTCATACTGTTACAGGTGTGGTGACTGGTAAGCCAGTCCACTTAGGCGGTTCTTTAGGTCGAATTAAAGCAACAGGTCGTGGTGTATTTATCACGGGTCAACAAGTTGCTGAAAAAATCAAATTGCCTTTAGACGGTGCTAAAGTTGCGGTTCAAGGCTTTGGTAACGTGGGTAGTGAAGCTGCTTATTTATTTGTTGAGTCAAAAGCTAAAATTGTAACCATCCAAGATCACACAGGTACGATTTACAACCCTGAAGGGATCGATGTTGCTGCATTAAAAACACATATGCAAACTCACCAAGGTGTAGGTGGTTTTGCTGGTGCACAAGTGATCAGTGATGAAGAGTTTTGGAATGTAGAGATGGATATTCTGATCCCTGCTGCATTGGAAAGCCAAATCACCGTTGAACGTGCGCAAAAGTTGACTGCCAAGCTAGTGCTTGAAGGTGCCAACGGTCCAACTTTCCCAGAAGCGGATGATGTACTGGTTCAACGTGGTATCACTGTTGTACCTGACGTCATCTGTAACGCAGGTGGTGTAACTGTATCTTACTTCGAATGGGTTCAAGATATGTCGAGCTACTTCTGGTCTGAAGAAGAAATTAACGAAAGACTGGATAAGTTAATGATTCAAGCCATTAATGATGTATGGCATAAATCAAGCGAAAAAGAATGTACCTTACGTACTGCTGCCTTCATTTTAGGTTGTGAGCGTATCTTAAAAGCACGTAAAGAGCGCGGTATTTTCCCGGGTTAATTTTCTTTGCTTTTGAAACGACCTTAAGACGCATGTTTTAAGGTCGTTTTTTATTGTTGAATCAATCAAGGAAGAAATCTTTTTGTAGCTGGGTGTTGCCACTGACACAGGCATACTGAGTGAAATCATTGATCCCGATACGCTTTAACGCTTGTTCATCAGTTAGGCTTTGTCCAGTAAGTTCACCTTTGATTGTGCTATAAATGGCAAAAGCTGCATCTGCCATGATTTCAGGTTTTCGGCTGAGCTGTTGTGTATTTTCTTCACCTAAATTTTTTGAAACGGCAGCTGTTGCAATGTAGGTTTCAGGCCAAAGGGTATTACAGGAAATACCATATTGACGGAATTCTTCCGCCATGCCTAAAGTCAAAATCGTCATCCCGTATTTAGACAGCGCATATGGCGAGAGCATGCCTAACCATTTTGGCGACATATTCACAGGGGGGGATAAGCTCAAGATATGTGGATGCTCAGCCTGTTTCAAAAAAGGGAGAGCAGCTTGTGCACAGATAAAAGTGGCACGGTGGTTAATACTTTGAATCAGGTCATATTGTTTTAATGAAGTGGCTTCTACACCTGTTAGGGCAATGGCACCTGCATTGTTAATCAGCACATCAAGGCCGCCAAAGTGCTGAGCTGCTTGCTGGACGGCAGCATGGATTTGTTGCTCATCTCGTACATCAAGCAATAATGGCAATGCTTTACCACCTGCGGCTTCAATCTCTTCCGCCACGCTATAAATCGTGCCTGTTAATTTAGCCGTTTCGACTTCGGTTTTAGCTGCAATGACAATGTTGGCACCTGCATATGCTGCTTTAATTGCAATTGCTCTGCCGATTCCTCGACTGCCACCCGTAATAAAAATGGTTTTTCCTTGCATATTACTCATGTCGATGTCCTATATTTAATTTTTATCAATATGTTGTTAAATCATAAAGGGATGTGCAAATTTTTCAGGATTGTATAGTTGTCGTTGTTTGGCTATTTCTACAATCCGATGGCGTAACTGACGTTTGATCACGGCATAGGTCAGACGATGGTTTTGTGACATTTCTTCGGCAAACCTAAATACTTCAGTATTTAAAGTTTCGATGGGATGAATCTGATGTACCACTTGTGCGTCTAGACACTCAATCCCTGTCATCGATTTGCCTGTCAATGACATTTCCCAGATCGTATGCTGATTGGGAAGCAATTGCACAATTTCTGCAATCGCATCGGTAAAGGGAATGGTTAGTTTAACTTCGGGAAAGCAAAAGCGTCCTTTGTCTGCTCGCATAAATCGAAAATCACAAGCCGATGCTAAAATTGCGCCACCAGCATAGGCATTACCATTAATTTCAGCGATGACAGGCAAGTTGAGCAAGGCCAAACGCAAAAGCATATTTTCCAGTTGTAGGGTAAAGGCTTTCTTATCTTCTATAGATTGCTGCATCAGCCATGCTAAATCCAAGCCATTGCAAAACGTTTTTGGATGGTCACTTTGAATGACCAAACATGCATTGTGTTGATGGCTTTCAATTTCATTAAATACTTCAATATATTCATTCAGGACATCTTGATTTAAGACATTGTCCTGATCACCATTGGTTAATGTAAGAACATAAATGGACTGCTGTTGATCAAGCGTCATGGTTGCCATTTAAGTACATCCTCATTGTGCCATTGTTTATTATTGAAGCTATTATTTCGAATAAAACACTCGCACAATAGGTGTGGCTATGCCATATTGATGATCATTTTAGGACAGGATGCCTGTGATGCGAGATCCATTTGGATTGTTTCAGGAAACCATCTCCGTATCTTATGCACATATCTTATTAGAAATTGTGTATAACTATGGTGTTGATACTCAAAGTATTTTTAATGGTACCGGTCTTGACTCGGTTGAAATAAAAAAGACTGATGCCAAAATGAGTGCGCATCAATGGTCGAAGCTGGTCGTCAATGCCTTACGCTTGACAGGCAATCCACGGCTTGGGATTGAATATGGTTTTAAATTACGCCCAACTTCGCATGGTCCTTTAGGATTTGCATTTCTCAGCTGTACGGATGTAGAAACTGCGCTAAGCCTTTGCCAGCAATATTTTTGTACGCGAATACAGAATTTCACGCCAGAATGGTACATCGATGACAACTTTGTCTATGTTTATCTGGATGATGTGCATCCAGTGAAATTGGGTGATGCAGAACAATCGGATCAATTAAGACATTTCCTGATAGAAAGCCTGTTGTTTGGTGCGATTCATTTTCTGACTTTATTTTCTGGAAAAATTACTGAAAACTGCGAGGTATTTGTGGATTGGGCCAATGCCTCAAATTATAAAAAAATTGATTTATCCCAGATTAAGATTCAATTTAATCAAGCACGCAATGGTTTGCGCTTTCCAAAACAATATTTGCATTGTAAAAATCCAAACGCAGATCAAGTCGCTTTTCAGCAAGCAGTACTTTATTGTGAAAATGACAAGCTCAAGTTAGTGAAAGAGGGGGCGCGTGATTTGCAAAAAAGTATTCGATCTGAATTGCTATATCACTCAAGCAATGCTTATCCGACATTGCCAGTGATTGCCCAACGCTTGAATATGTCGGAGCGAACCATCAAACGGCATTTACAGGCGCAAGGAACGACCTTTTTACAGATTTTGGCGGAGGTTCGGTTTAATCAAGCGAAGAAATTACTGCAACAGCAGCAATACAGCATCCAAGATGTTGCTGGTTTGGTTGGTTACGAAGAAGCCACTAATTTTATTCGCGCTTTTAAAAAGACTTTTGGGGAAACACCGAGTCAGTATCGGAAAAGGTGTTTGACTACAATGAATTGATGCTATTTTTAATGCTGTTAAACAAGTAATAAGTGAGTTGAATGGAGTTTTGTCGAGTCCTCATCTTGTTTCAGTATAAACCTGCGGTTCGCCCTACTTTTGTTTCGGCAAAAGTAGGCAAAACCATTGTCATCCCGTAAGGTATCACTTCTGATACCACATTCGTAGCATAGCTACTCGTCTTGCGCTCAGACAAAGCGTTGTTTTATTTATCTTCGCTCAGGTTGTGGATGACGTTTCCGCGTATTAAAATTTAAGCATAATTCGAAGAAATCAGTTTCATTCATCTAACATTGAATGCTGAACCGTTTGAATAAACAATTCCAGTGAATGCTGAATCTGATCGGTCCATTCAAAAGAACAATTCATACGAATAAAATGCTGATGTGAAGGCAGTACATTAAACAATGGGCTTGGCGCAACACCGACCTGTTGCTGAATCAGTTGTTCATAAACTTGCATGCTGCTGACTTTGTCAGGGAGCTGAATCCATAGAAAATAGCCACTTGGGTAGTTATACACTTTGCAGTCTTGGGGTAGTTGCTGCTTGAGATAGTGGAAAAACTGTTTCTTATTCTTTTCCAAAGCACGTCTGAGCGTTCTTAAATGTTTTTCATAATGATGATGCGAGAGAAACTCAACCAGTGCATTTTGGATCAAGGCATTGGCTGAAATGGTGCTCATCAATTGTAAATGCTGAATATGCTCGGAAAATTTACCTGCATACACCCAACCCATACGGAAACCCGAGCCCAAGGTTTTGGAAAAAGAGGAGCAGTGCAGTACCAGATTTTGTTGATCAAAATACTTCATTGGCAGAGGTTTTTGATTGCCATAAAACAATTCTTCATAGACATCATCTTCGATTAAATGAATCTGATGCTCATGTAGCAGTTTTGCAATTTTATATTTGATCTCATCACTGACAGTAAAGCCAATCGGGTTATGCGCATTCAGCATAAACCAGCATACTTTGATTGGATAGTTCTTGATGACTTGCTCAAAGGCTTCGATATCGAAACCATGTTGTGGGTGCTCAGGAATTGTAATTACCTTTAAGCCCAAACGCTCAGCAGCTTGCCAGGCACCATAGAAAATGGTTTGCTGCAATAAAATATAATCGCCTGGTTGGGTAATTGCTTGCAGCGAAAGATTAAGTGCTTCTAAACCACCTGATGTAATGACAATATCATCTGCATCGGTTGGAATCCCTTGCATACAATAGCGTTGCGCAATTAAATTTCTAAGCACCAAATTTCCTGGTGGTAGATTAGAGGTCTGGTCATAACTATGTCGATTACGGGAAAGTTGCCCCATGATCTGAATCAGCTTGGGGGGATAGAGCAATTGGCTATCAGGAAAAGCAGAGCCTAGTGGGCTGACTTGTTTGGATTGAATTGATTTAAGATATTTAAAAACCAATGAGTTGATTTCAATTTTAGGATTTAAAGACACCACCGAATAGGCTTGTGGAATCTGGATGTTATTTTGCTCAGCCACAAAATAACCCGACTTTTCTTTTGAATATATCAAACCTTGTGCTTCCAGTTCTTGGTAAGCATTCATCACGGTAATTAAGCTAAAACCTGACCTTTGTACCTGCTCACGTAAAGAAGGAAGCTTGGTGTGTGGTTTCCATGATCCATTTTCAATGAGAAGTTTCAGGTTATGTGCTAATTGTTCTGATTTATACATAAGGTAAAGTGAATCCATTTAGATGGAATAGCTTAAGCTAAGCTATTCCATCCATCATTTAATAAGCAAACATCAATAACAGCCTAAATAGGCCAGCAATGATAGCAAGTGCAAAAAAACCAACTAACCATAAGATTATAAACCATTGAGTTTGGCTTAAATGCAGAGATTTTATTTTCATGCAAAGCTCCTAGTGATAACCTTCATCACCAACACGGACTTTATCCCGAAATACCCAGTAAGAAACAATGGTATAGGCAATGATAATCGGGATCAGAATCACCGCACCCACCAGTGCGAATTTCTGACTGGAATGTGGTGCTGCCGCTTCCCAAATTGTGACTGAGGGTGGAATGATATTCGGCCAGAGGCTGATCACAAATCCAGTAAAAGCAAGGAATACCAGTGCTAGGGTGTAGATAAAGGGTTTAAAGTCCTGACGTTGTTTACATGCTTTTAGAATCAAAAATGTAAATAACAACACCAAAATGGGCACAGGACTAAAATACAGTAGATTTGGTAATGCAAACCAACGAGCTGCAATTTCAGGATGTGTCAGTGGGGTATAGAGACTGACACCTGCAAATACCACAAATAGAAGCATGATCAGCTTCGGCATTAAATGGTACATTTTGTCCTGTAGCTCATGATCGGTTTTCATAATCAGCCAGCCACAACCCAAGGCTGCATACATGGCAACCACACCCAGTCCCGTAAAAAGCGCGAAAGGTGTGAACCAATCTAAACCTGAGCCTGAGAAAATGCCATTGGTGGTTTGGATGCCTTGGATATAAGCACCTAAAATCACACCTTGCAGGAAACTGGAGAGAATTGAGCCCCAAATAAAAGCCTGATCCCATAAATGCTTGGTTCGATTGGCTTTGAAGCGGAACTCAAACGCAACGCCACGGAAAATCAGTGCAATCACCATGAGGGTAATCGGCATATACAACGCTGAAAGGACGGTTGAATAGACTAGAGGAAAAGCTGCGAATAAACCTGCACCACCGAGGACCATCCATGTTTCATTGCCATCCCAGACAGGTGCGACGGTGTTCATCATCACATCCCGTTCTTCGCTGTTTTGAATGAATGGAAACAGTATTCCAATACCGAGATCGAAACCATCTAGAATGACATAAATCAATACGCCAAGTCCGATAATACCCACCCAAATCAGAGAGAGATCAATCATGGTGTTTCTCCTTATTTGGATCTTGTGTATCGATGGTTTCATCAACTGCGCTTAAAGGACGCATTGGTGTTTTGAAATGTCCATGACCTGCGGGCTCAAGATCAATCGCTTCAATAAACTCAGGACCTTTTTTCAGAAGCTTTAACATGTAATAAATACCGCTACCGAATACGATGGTATATACCACCACAAAGATAATTAAGCTGATACCCACTTGGTCTGCTGTGACAGTCTGCGATAAACCATCCTTGGTCCGCATCACGCCATAAATCACCCACGGTTGGCGACCGACTTCGGTTGTCACCCAACCTGCTAGTAGCGCGATATAGCCTGTTGGCCCCATCACAAAAGCGAATTTATGGAACCAAGATGAACCATAAAGTTTACCTTTTTTACGTAACCATAATGCAATGAAAGAGAGTAATACCATTAACATGCCCAGACCAACCATGACACGGAAGCTCCAAAACACAATGGTGGCATTTGGGCGGTCTTCAGGTGCAAAGTCTTTTAGGCCTGTGACTTTGCCTTCCATAGAATGGGTGAGAATCAGACTGCCGAGATGAGGAACTCCGACTTCATAGAGATTTTCTTCTTTATCCATGTCCGGAATGGCGAACAGCAGCAGTGGCATGCTTTCGTTGTGATTTGTTTCCCAATGTCCTTCGATAGCAGCTAATTTTGCGGGCTGATGTTGTAAGGTATTTAAACCATGATTATCACCGATCACCACTTGCAGACATGAGGTGACTAACACCATCCAAAGCCCCATCGAAAATGATTTTTTGACCAGTTCATCGCGACGGCCTTTAATCAGGTGCCATGCGGCAGTCCCAACGACCAGTAAAGAAGATACTAAAAATGCAGCGGCTGCCATATGTGCAAAACGATAAGGGAAGGAAGGATTAAAGACGATGGCCCACCAATCTGTTGGAATAATGATGCCGTTTTCAATCGTAAAGCCTTGTGGTGTCTGCATCCAGCTGTTCGAGGATAGAATCCAAAACATGGAAATACAGGTGCCGATGGCAACCATCAACGTCGCAAAAAAGTGCGCCTTGGGACTGACACGTCCCCAACCAAATAGCATGATCCCGAGGAAGCCAGCTTCTAAAAAGAAGGCACTTAAGACCTCATAAGTGAGTAAGGGCCCTGTAACACTACCTGCGATACGGGAAAATTCACTCCAGTTGGTTCCAAACTGATAGCTCATCACGACGCCTGAAACTACGCCCATTCCAAAGGCAACGGCAAAGATCTTAATCCAGAACTTAAATAGATCTTTATAAATCGGGTTTTGAGTACGAAGCCATTTCCATTCGAGCATGGCAAGAAAACAGGCCAAGCCGATAGAGGTGGCTGGAAAGATAATGTGAAATGAAACAGTAAAGGCAAACTGTATTCGAGCTAATTCTAAAGCAGTGAGACCGAGATCCATATATCCTCTCCTATAACAGACTAGAGCAGTCGCTAGGAAAATGTGAAAGAATGGACTTAAACGATTGAAAATAAGCAGAACCTGAGAAAACTGTTACTTGAATATTTAAAAACGCTTTAAGTTTTATTTATCATCCATTCTTCTGCTGTATATGAGTAGATACAATTTCTTCTTGTTTTTTTATAACAGATACAAGATGAATAAATGATCTGTTATATTTTTTTAACGAAACTCTGTAGCTATTCAGTTGTTTGTACCTCATTCAAAATAACATACGTAACGGTGCAGTGTGTTAAATCTTGATCAAGCATTGTAAATCGTTTGAATGACAATAATTCTGATTGAATGGCGTATGACTATGTTTGTAACCAAAGAACTTAATGCGATGACTCAGCTTTTTCAAAGCAGAGAACCTTCGCAATCAGTACAAGAACAGTTACGTCTTGAATATGTGAATCTTGAAGCAACATTATTGCGCGGTAAAGTTTTAAGAGATTTTTCAAAAGAGAAAGTTGCCTATATTGCACAAGCACCAATTGCTGGAAATGATAATAATTTGGGATATTTATTTGCACCATTTATTATCGCCAATCTGAATCAACCAGTGATTTATACAACGCCAGTTGCGTTGCCAGTGCTATCGATTTTGAATACATATTTTCAGGCCGAAAAAAGTGTCAACCTAAAAATTGAAGATGTGATTCATAGTTTAAAACTGTATATCGATTTGGTGGATGGTCCAAAAAGCGAGGAAGATTTTCTGTTTCGAAGCTTGGTCAAAGCCTTATGTCGGACTGATGTTTCGCATCTTTTCTTGATTACCCATTTGGCTGTCAATCATGAGCAACTGCGAACGCTTGAAGATTATTTTGCTGTGAAAATCATTGTTATTGAGGCAGATCAATCTCCAAGTCAGATCACTGCTGACAATATAAATACCCGAAAATTGTTATTTAAAAACAAAGATGAATGGCACAAAAATGTATGCACTTTGTTTTCCAGTCTCAATGCAAATATTGTTGCGAAGATTGGACACTTTAGCCAAGCACAAGCGGCTCATTTAATTGAAGATATGTTCTATTCTGAGCATATTTTTGAAAAGTTATCGGTTTATGCCGAATACATGCAAACCCGTATCCAGAATGGTGCTAGTTTTAAGGCTTTATCCATGGTGTAGATCGTATCGAATTGAATTTAAGTATTTGAATAGGAGTAGAGCTTATGTCTCAAGAGCAATCAAAATTTCCTTATCTTGCTGTTGGAATCAGTATTTTACTAGGGTGTTTGTTTTTGGTATTTTTCTTTTTGGCGGTGAGTAATCAGCCAGATTATATGCCATCACAACAAAAGCAGAATGCAGCACAAGTACAGACAGCTGCTCAGCCAAATAAATAAGTTTTCAGGCAAATGCAGTACATTTTTTCTCTCTTACTGGTGATCTGAGCACTTGCCAGTAAGTTTTTTTAATATTTAGATCACACTGTACAATTAATAACGCCGTGGTGAGGTTCCCGTCCAGCGTTTAAAAGCGCGCGAGAAATTTTTGGTATTGCTGTATCCCAAATGGCTTGCAATATTTTCAAGTGATAAATTGGGATTTTTAAGGAGTTGAATGGCTTTTTCACATCTGACTTTATCAACCAGTTCTCGAAAATTTGTTCCTTCACTTTCCAGTTTTCGCTGTAGGGCGCGTTCAGACATTTGAACTTTCTTTAAGATTTCCGTTAAGGGGCTTATTCCCAGAGCTTCATCATAGATCAAATCTTGTAGCGTGCTATTAAAGCTATTTTGTTTTAATAACTTACGCAACTGAGACTTGCATTCTTCTCGTGCCAGACGTTCAGCAATGGCATCAGAATGTAGTAGTGGAAGATCCAATATTTCTTTTTTAAATTCTAAACGCGTTGCAGCACGATTAAACCGTACTTCACCCGGAACTAAGGGAAGAAATTGATCAAAATAATCGGGTTTACTAAATTGAACATCAGCGAAACCTGTCAATGCTTGTCCTGAAATGTTTTTCCCCATCTGTGCAAATCCGAGGAGCAGCGCAATTTGAATGACTTCGTCCAGATAATAGGCTTCGGTCTGTTCAAATAAGATAATTGCATACTCATCCACAACATCGAGCTTGATAGTATGAATACTGGATTGAAGTGAAATAAACTCCTGCGCAATATTGAGTGCTTGCTTTACATCTTTTGCGAGCATAGCTGCCATACCCATCAAGCCATGACAGGTAATGGTCATTTGCATGCCCAAATAAAAACCGAACTCGAGTGCAGGGACTTGGGTCAGCTCCAGTGCGCGCCTTAGAATGCCCATCACGATTTTGGCATCAGCTCGCCACAAAGGTTGTACCAATTGTTCTTGGGTCAAGCCTGAGTCGCTGAGTAGTTCATCCGCTGAAATATCCCAGCGTGACACCACATCAACCATGAGCGCAATATAAGTGCCAGGAACTGTTCTTTCTAATTCTTTGTTTAAGGGCATAACAGTGATCGTCGGGAAATGATACCAAAATGGCTTGCTAGGAACTATTACAACATTTTTTTTTATTTAAAAATAGGCGCATCAGCACTTTGGCAGATGATTCATGTTTCATTATTCACTGCGAATGAAAGTGTTCAGATCGTTTAAAAATAGTACCAGGATCCGTAATGAAAAAAGGAATTTTGATTACAGCCTTTCTCACTGCATTTTCAACTACAACACGAGCAGAAGTTGATATCTGTGTGTTTGATTTACTGGGTAAGGCCGGAGAATCTTACAAAATCGTAGAAGAATGGGCTTTGGCTGCAAAAGCTTGGAATGCAGATTTAAATCTTATTCCGTATCAAGACGAAGCCAAAGCACAAAATGACTTTGACGCTGGTAAATGTGATGGAGTATCAATGACATCAATGCGAGCACGGAAATACAATAAGTTTGCTGGATCGATTGATGCATTAGGCGCAATCACCAGTAATTCGATTGCCCAAAAAGCCATTACCTATGTATTGGATCCGCGTAATAAACACCGTTTGTTAACACGTATCAATGAGGATGAGTTTGAGGTGGCGGCAATCGCTCAGATTGGTTTGGCTTATGTCTTTGTGAGAGACAAAACGATCAATACCATTGAGAAGGGTAAAGGTAAGAAGTTTGCCTATTTACATTATGATCAAGCCCAAAAAATGATTGTAGATCGACTGGAATTGGTCGGTGTCCCTTCTGAAATTTCCGATTTTGCGAAGAAATTTAATAACAAGCAAGTCGATGTGATTGCAGCGCCTGCCTACGCTTATAGACCATTAGAAATTGCGAAGGGTTTAGGAAGTAACGGGGCGATGTTTAATTTTCCTGTGATTAATTTAACTGGCGACATCATTATCCGTCCTGACAAATTTCCAGCGGGCTTTGGTTTGAAATCAAGGGCTTGGGCGACCAAGCAACTCCCCAAAAATTTTGCCACGATTGCACGTTTGGAAGCTGAAATCCCTGCGAAGTATAAACAGAGTCTTTCCAATGAAGACAAACGTCGTTACCAACAAATGTTGCGCGATGGGCGGATTGAGTTAACTAAATTGGGTGTTTATGAACCTGTCATGATGGGCGTGCTTAAGCGGGCACGATGTACTGTAGAACGAACCAATTTTGAGTGTTCATTGAGTGGTGAATAGCAAATAGTCACTGAGTTTATTCAAAGATTAAAGATGTGATAAATGAAGGCTGTAAAGTTGAGGTCAATATGAATGCAATTACTCATCATAAACTGGTTGCACGACCTGTAAAGTTTGATTTTTCTGACTCTCCTGTGCAATGGATTCCAAATGATCCAGTGTGTTCTCATCTGATTAATGGAATTAATTTAATTTTACCTGCAGGTGAGTTCTGGTTCTGTCGTGTCTATAACAAGGCTTTACCTTATGTAAAAGATCCGATTCTCATGGATGACGTAAAAGGTTTCATTCGCCAAGAGGCAACCCATGCACGAGCACATCAAGGGGCACAGGAATTTCTGAAACAGCATGATTATGATTTGGACCCCGCGTTTAAAAAAATTAACTGGATCTTCGGTATCTTACTTGGTGAAAGCCCTTTAGGCATTAAACAATTAGAGGTCAAGCCATTAGAGCATTTCTGGTTAATTACACGAGTCGGAGTGGTTGCTGCTATTGAGCATTTTACTGGTGTGCTCGGACAATGGTGCATGGACAATAAATCATGGGACAAAGCTGATCCTGTCATTGCTGACATGTTCCGTTGGCATTTGGCTGAGGAAGTAGAGCATCGTTGTGTTGCATTTGATTTATTTAAAGAAATGCTACCTAACCCGATTCTTTTTTATCTTTATCGTCAGTTATTGATGGCCTTGGTTTTTCCGATTTTTATTTATGTATTGGCAGACGTCGGTCGACACTTAGGTAAACAAGATCCAGATCCAGCTGTAAAAAAGATCGCGAACAAGAGTTTATTTGGCATTTTATTGACCTATAACAAACAAGCCAAAGTGACAGATAATGGACCGACATTAACATTTTTAACTCAAGCAACGATTCGTTGGATTTCTCCTAAGTTTCATCCAGAAACGGAAGGAAACACGCAACAAGCTTTAGATTATTTGGCACGTTCACCTGCCGTTCAAGCCTTAAAATAGGGACTGCAATTATAATTTTTTATGATTCAGTATTTAAATAACGATGATTCAGAGTCGTTATAAATAAAAAGGCACATCAAGTGTCTTATGAGGAAAACAAACATTAAGTTTGTAGAAGGAAGGAAATATGAAAAAAATCGCACTTGCTATCGTAACAACTTCAATGTTGAGTGTCTCTGCTTCGACCCAAGCAGCGATTGATGTTTGTGTTTTTGATATTTTAGGTAAATCTGGTGAGGCTTATAAAATGATGCAAGACTGGGCATTGGCAGCCAAAGGTTGGGGCGCAGATATCAATCTTTTGGCGATCACTGATGAACAGGTGGCAGATAACAATTTTAAAGCAGGAAAATGTGCTGGCGTCGCAATGACGTCAATGCGTGCCCGTCCATATAATAAATTTGTAGGTTCAATTGATTCTTTAGGTGGCGTACCGAGTGATGAGATCGCGAAACGTGCCATTACCTTCGTATCTGACCCGCGTAATGCAGCGAAAATGACCACCAATTTGGGTGGTAATAAATATGAAGTGGTCGGCATTTCTCCACTGGGATCAGCTTATATTTTTGTCCGTGATAAAAGCATTAACTCAATAGAAAAAGCGGCAGGTAAAAAGTTTGCAGTATTGGGGTATGACGATGCACAAAAACTGATTGTACAACGTGTTGGTGCACAAGCGGTGCTTTCAGATATTTCCAACTTTGCTGCTAAGTTTAACAATGGTCAGGTAGATATGATTGGTGCGCCAGCTTATGCATATAAACCTTTGGAGTTAAGCAAAGGTTTAGGTACCAATGGCGTTATGTATAATTTTCCTGTATTACAAGTGACTGCAAATGTAGTGATCCGTCCTGAAAAATTTCCCGCTGGTTTCGGACAGAAATCCCGTGATTGGTCGGTAAAACAACTGCCAAAAATATTTGCAACGATTAAGCGTTTGGAAGCTGAAATCCCTGCAAAATACAAAATGAATTTAACCCCAGAAGATAAATTGAAATATCAAAAAATGATGCGTGATGGGCGTATTGAACTGACTCAACGTGGCATTTACGACGCAAGTATGATGTCTGTATTAAAGAAAGCGCGTTGCTCAGTGGATAAAGCCAACTTTGAGTGTGCTTTGACTGGAGAGTAATTTAATAATTTTGATCAAATGATAAATAAAGCCTAGATGATCTAGGCTTTATTTTGATGCCAAAAAATACAGGCATAAGACAAATCAAGAATAGAAAAGAAGCAAAATTCATGTTAATCCTATCTGTAGCCAATGTTAAAAATAGCTCAGATGAGGGCAGCGTGATGGATAACTCAGAACAACCCATTCATAAGCAAGAAAATACCAGCTTTGCAAGAATTGAACCCTATACCCAACCTGCAGGTGGATGGGGCGCATTACTGAGCGTTGCCCGAAACTTAAAAAGGCAAGATATTTTAAAAAAAGGTTCAATCACCTTACTTAATATTAATCAGCCGACTGGTTTTGACTGTCCAGGCTGTGCTTGGCCAGAGAAAAAGGATGCGCACGCCTTTAACTTTTGTGAAAACGGTGCCAAGGCTGTGGCTTTCGAAGCAACCAGTAAAACAGTAACACCTGAATTTTTTGCACAGCATACAGTGAGTTGGCTTGCTGAACAGAATGATTTTTATCTTGAAGATTTAGGTCGTTTAACTGACCCAATGCGTTACGATCCTGTATCAGATAAATATGTCCCGATTTCTTGGGATGAAGCTTTTCAGTTGATTGCCAAACATCTACAAGCACTCGATCATCCTGATCAAGCTGCATTTTATACGTCTGGTCGTGCCAGTAATGAAGCGGCTTTTTTGTACCAATTATTTGTCCGTAGCTTCGGTACTAATAATTTTCCAGACTGTTCCAATATGTGCCACGAAACCACCAGTGTTGGTTTAAAAGATGCGATTGGTTTAGGTAAGGGCACAGTCACTCTAGATGATTTCGATCAAGCAGATGCTATTTTTAGCTTTGGGCATAATCCAGGTACCAACCATCCAAGGATGTTGGCAACCTTAAGAGAAGTCTCTCGGAGAGGCGGTAATATTGTTGCGATTAATCCAATCAAAGAACGTGGTTTAGAGCGCTTTCAAGATCCGCAAGCACCATTGGAAATGATGACCAATGGTAGTACCCCAATTAGTCGCTATTACTTCCAACCCAAAATTGGTGGTGACTATGCACTGATGTTTGGGGTAATGAAGCATTTATTGGAGTGGGATAAAAAGGCACTCGAGAAAGGGAAAGCAAGCGTTTTTGATCGCAGTTTTATTGAAATGAATACCATTGGTTTTGATGAGATGTTGGCTGAGATTGATGCTACAGCGTGGTCTGAAATCCATAAGCATACGGGACTTTCACCTGAACATTTAGAATCGATTGCCCAGATGTATGTTGATGCGAAAACCGCTATTTTCTGTTGGGGAATGGGGATCACTCAACATCGCCATGGCACCGCCAATATTCATATGCTGGCGAATTTGATGCTGGCGCGTGGACATATTGGTCGTCCAGGCGCAGGTTTGTGTCCAGTGCGTGGGCATAGTAATGTGCAAGGTGACCGTACCATGGGTATCAATGAAAATCCAAGTGAGGCTTTACTAGACAGTATTGATCGTGTATTTGGAATCAAATCGCCACGTAAACATGGTTTTGGCGTGGTCGATACCATCAAGGCCATGTACGAAGGTGATGTAAAAGTCTTTATTGGCCTTGGCGGTAACTTTGCCGTTGCAACGCCTGATACACCTTATACCCAAGAAGCTTTACGGCGTTGTAATTTAACCGTCAATATTACCACCAAGCTGAATCGTAGCCATCTGGTGTGTGGTCAGGATGCGTTGATGCTGCCTTGTTTGGGGCGTACCGAAGTGGATATGCAGGTGCATGGACCTCAAGCGATTTCAGTAGAAGATTCGATGAGTAATGTGCATCTTTCAGCAGGGCGTAATCCACCGATTTCTGAAAATATCTTGTCTGAACCCGATATTGTGGCCCGTATGGCAGAAGCCGTGTTGCCTGAGAGTCATGTGAAATGGCGCTGGTATATTGAAAGTTATGACCGTATTCGTGACTCGATTGCCGAGGTGTTTGATGAGTTTCATGACTTCAATCAGCGGGTCTATCAACCGAGTGGTTTCCATTTAGAGCATCCGGCCAATCAGCACGTCTGGAATACCCCAAGTGGCAAAGCACAATTTTTGATTACACCATTGGCCGAAGTATATGAGGACGAAGAAAACCAGTATGCTGCGAGCTATAGTGAGCAACAGGTTTATACCTTGATGACGACGCGTTCGCATGACCAGTACAACACGACGTTATATGGTCTGGATGACCGTTATCGTGGGGTATTTGGGCAGCGCCGTGTATTGTTTATGAATCAGGCCGATATTGATGCATCAGGCTTTGAGGCTGATCAATGGGTCGATATCGAAAGTGTGTTCTCGGATGGGGTTAAACGGATTGTACATAGTTTCCGTATCGTACCCTATAACATTCCGCAAGGCAGTCTGGCAGCGTACTATCCTGAAACCAATCCATTGGTGGCCTTAGGCAGTCATGATAAATATGCCAAAATTCCAGCATCGAAAAGTATCCCTGTGATCCTGCATGCAGGTCAGGCGCCTGAGCATTTTAACTTAGCAGTTGCAGTTGATCCTGAACATGCCAATGAACGTGTGGGTAGTGTCTAGTTGCGCGCTTAAGTAAAGAGGTCAATTGTGGATACCAAAACACGCGGCTATGAAACGGTGCAAGTGCATCGTTTCCATCAGGATCATTCTGAAAATGAAATGGATTATATCGTTCAGGAGTATCCTGTAGCGTTGATTTATAATGGAATCTCTCATGCTGTGATGATGGCGACGCCGTCAGACCTTGAGGTATTTGCCAAAGGTTTTAGTCTCTCGGAAGGGATATTACACAGCCTAAACGAGTTGTATTCGCTTGAAATTCGTCACACTGCATTAGGCGTTGAGGTCGATATGACGATTTCATCGCGTGCATTTATGGCACTCAAGGAACATCGCCGAATGATGGTGGGACGTACTGGCTGTGGTTTATGTGGGATTGAAAGCCTAAAGCAATTTTATGCCGATCTACCTTTAGTCAGCAGTAAGGTTTCGTCCTTGTGGCTCAAGCAAATTCCAAACGCCATTGCTCAACTGAAAGCCCGCCAAAAAATTACTGAACTCACTGGTGGCGCACACGCTGCGGCTTGGGTGGTGAAAGGACAAATTGTGGCACTGTTTGAAGATGTTGGCAGGCATAATGCCTTGGATAAATTACTTGGTCATCTGGCGGAGCAAAAACTGAATGTTGCCGAGGGCTTTGTGGTGATGACCAGTCGTGCCAGTTATGAGCTGATCCGCAAATGTGCACAATATAATATTGGACTATTGGCGACCATTTCTGCACCCACCAGTATGGCGATTGAAATGGCAAAGCAATTAAATCTCACCTTAGCCAGTTTTTGCCGTGGTGATAGCTTTGTTTTGTATACGCAATAATAGTAAAAAATTGTGATTTGTTTGATCTCTAATGCATTGATTTGTGTAGGATATGAGCATTAAGTTTTTTTATTCCCAAATATTATGAATATACCTTTAAGACCTCAGCCTGTGATCAACAATCTTTCAGGTGAAAATGCTTTATTTATCGTGCTTGGCATCAACACCAACCCAGATCATTCAGAGGTGATTGATTTTCTTGCAAATTTTTCAGCCTTAGTCCGCAGTTTAACCAATCGTTTTCCAAACAGTAATTTCAGTGCTTCGGTGGGGATTGGCTCAAATGCTTGGGATTTGCTGTTCCCAGATTTAAATAAGCCGAAAGAACTGGCACCATTTCAAGAGATCAAAGGGCCGAGACATACAGCGGTCGCAACAACAGGCGATTTATTCTTTCACATTCGTGCCAATCAAATGGCAATTTGTTATGAACTTGCCTCAATTTTGCATGAGCAATTAAAAGAAGATACTTACCCAATTAGCGAGACCAAAGGTTTTAGATACTTTGATGGTCGCGCCATTCTTGGTTTTGTCGATGGGACTGAAAACCCTGAGCATGAAATTGCCAAAGAGATTGCTTATGTCGGTTCAGAAGATGCTGAGTTCCTCGGTGGCAGTTATGTATTTATTCAAAAGTATTTACATAATATGGAAATGTGGAAGGGACTAAGTACTGAAGAACAGGAAAAGGTGATTGGTCGAAAGAAATATGATGACGTCGAGCTTGGCGATGACGTTAAACCGCAAAGTGCACATAATGTCGCGAGTAAGGCACATGATGCTGACGGGAACGAACTTAAAATTTTAAGAGCCAATATGCCATTTTCCAATCCAACTGAAGGAGAATATGGTACCTTCTTTATTGGCTATTCACGTTCTTTTAATATCACCAAAACTATGCTTGAGAATATGTTCTTGGGTAAAGAAACTGGACATGTCGACCGCTTACTGGATTTCAGTACACCTGTTTCAGGTAGCTTATTCTTTGTTCCAACCTTTGATTTTCTCGAAGATTTAGGCGAGTAAGGATGATTCGATCCGCTGAAATGAATGTATTTATTTCAGCGGGAAATACTTATTGAGGAATCAGATATTGTTGTAACTGGGTTCTGAATTGATCTGGGATACGACCTGATTTTTGTGTACTGAAATCGAAATACACCTGAACCGCTTTACCACGCGCAACGCAATGCTCATTTTGCCAGGCTTCATGTGCAACAACGAATGAAGAATTTCCAATCTGTTCAATCCATGTTTTGATTTCGATGTCCGCACCGTAATAGATTTGGGCGACAAAATCGACTTCAACGCGTGCAAGAATCAAAGGCAGATTCTTGATGTTCATGTCTGGGTTAAATAGGCGGAAAACTGGTTCACGTGCAGTTTCAAACCAACCTGTAATCACAGTATTGTTGATATGTCCGAAAGCATCGGTTTCATAGAATCTGGGTGTAATCGAAAGGGTAAACATAGATGAATGGTTATTTTCTGATTTAAACCCAAATACTATAAGGGCTGAATCTTTAAAAATCAGCCCAAATAGTCGACTTAAGCGTTTACGAAGCCTGAGATAAGCCACCACCTAAAGCTTTATAGAGTTCGATCTGATTGTTTAATTTGGTTTGTTCCAACAGCAGTAGACCTTGTTGCGCCGCATAAGCAGAACGCTGCGCGTCCAACACGGTCAAGTAACTGTCAATGCCTGCTTTAAAACGAGCCGTAGATAATTTATAGGTGATATCGGTTGCGGAAACCAAACGACGTTGGGCATTTAAACGATCTTCAATATGGGCACGAGCAGCAAGGGCATCATTGACTTCACGAAAAGCGGATTGAATAGCTTTTTCATAATCCGCAACTGCAATTTTTTGCTCTGTTTCAGAAATTTTAATATTGGCTTTACGCGTTCCCCAATCAAAAATTGGAAGATCAATACTTGGCCCAACTGACCAAGAGAAGCCTCCTGATTTAAATAAATCTTTGAGATCTGTCGATGCATAGCCCGCTGAGCCTGTCAGGCTAATGGTCGGGAACATACGTGCTTTTGCTGCCCCAATATTTGCCCCAGCAGCAAGCAGTTGATATTCGGCAGCTTTTAAGTCTGGACGATTATTGAGTAAATCACTGCTTAAGCCTGTTGCAAAACTACGTTCAGCACTAATACTTTTCAAAGCTTGATTCGGCAGGAGATTTTGAGGAATAGCTTGGCTAGCCAATAGATCCAGTAGGTTTTGTGCTTGTGACACTTGAGTTTTATAGGTTGCAACATCATTTCGCGCTGTTTCAACTGAAATCTGTGCCTGACGTAAAGGAACTTCACTATCAATCCCGACATCAAAGCGTTTTTTGTTGAGGTTATAGGAATCGAGTTGTGCTTTTAAGGTCTGCTCAGCCAGATTTAAATTGGCCTTTGCATAGGCATAATTCAACCATGCTTGGCTGACCTGACTCACCAGACTAATTTGAGTGGCATCTCTGGCACTTTGGGTGGCAAGGTAATTATTCAGTGCCGTATCTTTTAAGCTTTGTACACGGCCCCAAAAGTCTAACTCATAAGCGGTTACCCCAAGACCCACTTGAAAGGTGGAATAAGGATTATTCGGATTCACAGTAGGGGTCACTTGGCGTACGGCACTGCCAGTTGCTCCGATGGTCGGTAACTGGTCATTCTTGCTGATTTGATATTGTTGCTGTGCACGTTGAATATTCAGTGTTGCAGTACGTAAATCACGATTGTGATTTAAACTGATTTCGATCACTTTTAATAAACGTGAGTCAGAAAAAAATTGTTGATAGCCCTGATTGGCAATCGAAGTTCCAACTGTGGTTTGAGAAAAATTTTGCGGAATATCGGATTTGATCACAGGTTTTGGTGCCTGCATATTCATACACGCCGTCAAGGCAATTGAAAGCGTAGAGACAAGCAGGCCACGAGATAAGACAGTCACTTTAGACATGGTCTTCTCCAAATAATATAAGGATAAATACAAAGGGAGATTCAGAGGAAATCCGTTGATTTCCTCTGCTCAATGTCATTTAAGATGGATTTTTTTGCTTCGAAGAAAACAGCTTTTCAACTGCACTCAGAATGAAAATGAAGAACACGGGTACAAAGAAGATCGCCAGAATCGTCGCTGAAATCATGCCTCCAAATACACCTGTACCTAAAGCATGCTGTGTTTCCGAACTTGCACCGGAAGCGATGACTAATGGAATCACACCACAGGTAAAGGCCAGGGAAGTCATCAAAATCGGGCGTAAACGAAGTTTAGCTGCGGCAACGGTGGCCTCAATTAAACTCATACCTTCTTCTTTTAGCATCTTGGCAAATTCGACAATCAGGATCGCGTTCTTGGCAGACAAACCAATAATTGTAATCAGGCCAATTTTAAAGAACACGTCATTCATGAGGCCACGAGACATAATCGCAACCACGGCACCAAAGATACCCAAAGGTACAACCAGCATCACTGAAAGTGGAATTGCCCAACTTTCATAAAGTGCAGCGAGAACAAGGAATACCACCAGCATAGAGAGAGCAAGTAAGAATGCCATTTGTGACTCAGACTGTTTTTCCTGTAAGGAAATACCTGTCCATTCATAGCCGATGCCTTTTGGCAATTTGGCAATCAGGTTCTCCATTTCACGCATGGCATCGCCTGATGAGGTATCAAAGTTCGGGATACCTGCAATACTCAATGATGGACGACCGTTATAGCGGTTATATTGCTGTGGTGCTTTATTCCATTGTGGTGTCACCACTTCAGATAGAGAGACCAATTGCCCATTTGAACCCATCACTTTCAGATTCAAAATATCTTTTAATTGCATTCTTGATTTGGCATCGACCTGTACAATGACTTGTTGCATACGTCCCTGATTTGGGAAGTCATTGATATACATTGAACCCATTGAAGTTGAAATAATGTCAGAAACATCTGAGAACTTCACACCAAGAACATTCAATTTTGCACGGTCAATTTTTAAAGAAATATTGTCACCTTGTGGTAGGCCCTCATTCCAGACCATATAGAACTTTTTATTTTTGGCGGCCATTTCCATTAACTGGTCTTGTGCAGCTAAAAGTGCAGGCATCCCTAGGTTAGCACGGTCTTGTAGGCGTAAGCTAAAACCAGAAAAAGTCCCAAGTTCATCAATGGCAGGCGGAAGCACAGCCATGCTTGCGCCTTCTTTGCTATGTGCCATCGTTTCATTGACAGCATTGGTCATTTCGCTGGCACTTGAAGTACGTTCTTTAAAATCTTTGAGCGTGGTAAATGCAATACCCACATTTTGGCCTGAACCACTGAAGCCCCAACCCATAATGGTGGTGTTACTTTTGACATTCGGATTGTCTTTTAAACTTTTTTCAAATTCATTGACCACGCCTCGTGTTCGTTCAGCAGTGGCATCAGAAGGCAACTGGAATGAAGTCAGAAACCAGCCTTGATCTTCTTCTGGCATAAAGGCGGTTGGCCAAAACTTCATGCCTGCAAAGGTAAGACCTGTAATGACCACAAAAATAGCCATCATTGGAACGCTATGCTTGATCACTTTCAGCAGGATCAACTCATACTTTTTAGTAACTTTATCGAAGCTACGGTCAAACCATGCAAAAAAACCTTTCTTTTGATGATGTCCATCAATCGGTTTGAGAATGGTGGCACACAGTGCAGGGGTCAAAATCAACGCCAATAATGCCGAGAACAGGATTGACACTGACATGGTTAGGGTAAATTGTTGATAGATAATGCCGACCGAACCACTGGCAAATGCCATCGGTAAGAATACTGCGGCCAAGACTAAGGTAATACCAATAATTGGGCTGGTGATTTCCTTCATCGCCTTGGATGTCGCTTCTTTTGGCGGCAGACCTTCAGTGGCCATAATCCGCTCGACGTTTTCTACCACTACAATCGCATCATCGACGATAATCCCGATGGCCAGTACCATACCAAACATGGTTAGTACGTTAATCGAGAAGCCTGCCATCAGCATGACTGCAAAAGTACCCAGCAGCGCAATTGGCGCAACAATCGCTGGAATTAAGGTATAGCGAACATTATGCAAGAATAAATACATCACGATGAAAACCAGAACCATGGCTTCAAGTAAGGTATGAATTACTTTTTCGATTGAAATTTTAACGAAAGGGGCCGTGTCATAAGGAATACTGAATTGCATGCCTTCTGGTAAATTGAGTTTTAGTTCTTCAATTTTTGCTCTGACACCTTCAGCTGTTTTCACAGCATTGGCACCCGGACTAAGTTGAATTGCTGCAGCCGTTGCAGGCTTACCATTTTCTAAAATTGCAAAGTTATAGGCCTGTGACCCCATTTCCACATTGGCAACGTCAGATAGTTTAATGACACTACCACTGGTCTTACTTTTGAGACTGATATTCTTAAATTGTTCAACATCGCCCAATTGACCTTCGGCAGATAAAGGAATTGTAATCAATTGACCTTTAGCAGCAGGCAGATCACCAAGTCGACCAGGTGCAATCTCGACGTTATTTTCACGGATGGCATTGTTGACATCACTAATCGACAGACCGTAAGACACCAATTTGTTTGGATCAACCCAGATACGCATGGCTTTTTCAGCACCGAAGGATTGAACTTTACCTACACCTTCAACACGTTTCAGCTCTTCGACCACGTTACGGACCAAATAATCACTCACGTCAACTTCCGAATATCGTCCATTCGGTGAGTTGATTCCGACCAGCATCAGGAAGCCTGATGAAGAGGCCTCAACCTGTAAGCCTTGTTGGCGAACCACCTGAGGTAGACGTGCTTCAACAGCTTTGATCTTGTTTTGTACATCAACCTGCGCCATTTCAACATTGGTACCGGGTTTAAAGGTCGCCGAAATCTGAGCTGTACCCGAGGTATCCGTTGTCGCGCTATAGTAAAGTAGGTTTTTAACCCCAGATAATTCCCGTTCGATCAAAGTCACAACGCTGTCATTGATCGTTTTTGGGGTTGCACCCGGATATACCGCAGTAATGTTGACTTGAGGTGGTGCCACACTTGGAAAGCGAGCAATTGGTAATTTGGGAATACTAAGGACCCCAAATAAAATAATGAAAATCGCAATCACCCATGCAAACACTGGGCGGCGAATGAAGAATTGTGACATCATCATTGAGCTCCTTGTATTGCAGGTACTTTCCAGTTACTGATTTCAAGTTTTTGGTTCGGTTGAATACGATCAACACCTTCTACAACCACTTTATCGCCTGTTTTTAGGCCTTTATTGGCAATATAGAACTGATCATATTGTTGTCCTAGCTCAATTGGGCGAATCTCTGCTGCACCTTTGGCATTGATCACATAGACTTGTGGCTCACCATTAATGTTACGTTGAACCGCTTGTGCTGGAATCAATAGGGCTTGAGGAATGGAAGCACGGTCAATATTGACACGCACATACATACCTGGAAGTAATTTTCTTTCAGGGTTCTGAACTTCGATCCGAATAGTGACATCACCAGTTTCTGGATCCACATTGATATCTTCAAATAGCATTTTGGCTGTCACGTTATACGCTTGACCATGGCTATTTGAAATACGTACCGTTTTTTCATTATTGGCAGATAGCTCACCACTTTGTAGCGCAGCCTGTAAGCGTTCGTATTCACCAATTGACTGTTTTACATCAACATAAACTTTATCGATCTGTTGTACAGTTGCCATGGTATTGGCATCACCTTGGCTAACCAATGCACCTTCGGTCACAAAAGACTGTCCTATACGACCCGAGATTGGGGCACGTACCGTGGCATATTGCAGGTTCAGGTTTTGACGGGTGAGCAGCGCTTTCATTTGGGCAACATCGGCTAAGGCCTGACGATATTCAGCTTGTGCATTGCTGACTTCTTGCTTACTGATCGCATTGCTTGGCAGTAATTGCTCATAACGTTCCAACTGAACTTTTAAACGCACCACTTCCGCTTCGGCTTTATTGAGGGAAGCTTTGTTGCTATTGACATCGGCCTGAAAGGTTTCGGCATTGATTCTATAAAGTGCTTGGCCTGCTTTGACTTCACTGCCTTGTTTAAATAGCACTTTTTCAATAATACCACCGACCTGAGGACGGATCTCTGCAGTACGGAAAGCCTGCACACGGGCGGGTAAATTTTCACTAAAGTTCACTGCTTGCGGTTGAAGACTTAACACGCTCACTTTGGCAAGTGGCGTTTCAGCCGGTTTTGCCTCGTCAGAGCCACAGCCTTGCAGTACAAGCCCGATGGATAAAAATAATGGAAGTAATAAACGCTTTTGCATTTTGTCCGACCTGGGGAGTTTTTGATGCTGACATTATTTTCCTGCTTTGTGTAACCAACATCGGGGAAGTGTGGAAAAAGTGTGGAGATCGACAGATAAATCAGCGTATCATGCAAAATGACTGTAGTTATTCGATGATTGATTCATGTTTGAAGCCTCATTTTCTTTTGATTGCCGTGATAAACAGATTCTCGTCGTAGAAGATGAGTACGATATTGGCGATATTATTGAGCACTACTTAAAACGTGAAGGCATGCAGGTGCTTCGAGCCATGAATGGTAAACAAGCAATTGAAATGCATGCTGCTCAACCGATTGACCTGATCCTGCTGGATATTAAATTACCTGAATTAAACGGCTGGGAGGTGCTGAGCAAAATCCGCCAAAAAGCCCAAACTCCCGTGATTATGCTGACTGCACTGGATCAGGAAATTGATAAGGTCATGGCCTTAAGAATTGGTGCGGATGACTTTGTGGTCAAGCCTTTTAATCCCAATGAAGTGGTCGCGCGGGTGCAGGCTGTTTTGAGAAGAGCACAACAAAATCAGCAAGCACAAAATAAAAATCTGCTGTATAAAAATATTGAGATCCACACTGCGATTCACAGTGTATATGTACATCAGCAAGATCGGAAAACCTTACTAAATTTAACCCTGACAGAATATAAAATTCTGATTCTGATGCTGGAGCATCCACATAAAGTATTTACCCGAAGTGAGTTGATGAGCTATTGCTTACCCGATAGTGATGCTTTGGAGCGGACAGTGGATAGCCATGTCAGTAAATTAAGAAAGAAACTTGAGGAGCAAGGACTAGAGCAAGTCTTAATTAATGTTCGTGGTGTGGGTTATCGTTTTGATCATCCGCAAACGTTTTAATTTTTAGTTGCAAATATTTGCACAAGTTGTTTGAGAAATAACATGAAAAATAAGTCAGGCATTAGTAAACAGCTCTTCATCGCCTTAAGTATTGTGAACTTGAGTGTGACGCTCTTTTCAATTTTTCTTGGTTATTTTATTTATAACTATGCGATTGATGCGGGTTGGATTACCTTAAGTTCATTACAAGATGACTGGACTGAATTTCATTTTGTTGACTGGATCTGGTTGGGGACCGTGATTTTTTGTGGTGCTGTGATTTCTTTGATTATTGGTATGCATCTCGCACGACGATTTATCGTACCGATTAATTATTTGGCCAAAGCGGCAAAGAAAATTAGTCAAGGTGATCTTTCAGCAAGGGCCGATGACACCAAGATTCACTCTACTGAAATTGCTGAACTGATGAATAATTTCAACGACATGGCACAAAAATTAGAAAGCTCGGTTGAAAATGCACAGGTCTGGAATGCTGCAATTGCACACGAGTTGAGAACACCGATCACTATTTTACAGGGGCGTTTACAAGGTGTTCTTGATGGTGTTTTTAAACCTGATGAGGGCCTATTTAAAAGCTTATTAAGTCAGGTAGAAGGCTTGTCACATTTGGTTGAAGACCTGCGGACACTGAGTTTAGTGGAAAATCAGCAACTCCGATTAAATTATGAAAAGATTGATTTTAAACTGCATGCGGAAAAAGTTTTAAAATTGTTTGAAGATCGCTTAGCAAAAGCCCAAATTATCCCCATATTAGATGTGAGAGCTGCATTTATAAGTTGTGATGGTCGGCGTATCGAGCAGATACTTATTGCCTTGATTGAAAATGCAATTCGTTATGCAAATGCAGGAACACTTAAAATTTCTACGCAGTGGATTGCAGATGATTGGGTGCTGAAAATTGAGGATCAAGGTCCAGGTATTGCTCCCGAGTATCAACAAGACTTATTTGATCCATTTTTAAAATTGGAGCAGTCACGAAATAAAGAATTTGGTGGGACAGGTTTAGGTTTAGCCGTTGTTCATGCGATTGTGATTGCGCATAAAGGGAAGATTGAATACAGCAATCCTGCCAATAATAGTGTGTTTACCATTAAGCTGCCTGCAACATCGTCTTCTGAATAAATCCAAATCATGGATGACAGTAGATTTACTTCAATCAAGTTTTATGGACGAGCATTGTTGATTTTCCACCACCCCCTCAACAGAATCATGCTGTTGCGGAAGCATAGATAAAATTCCCTTTTTTTAATTAATTGATATTTATAAATAAAAAAATGGCACTCAATTTGTATTAATCACAGTGAAAGATGAATTGTGTTTAACAACAAATTTGGAGTAGAACATGAGTAGAAAAATTCGATTAGGTGCATTTATTCCAGCAACAGGACAACATGTCGCTGCATGGCGACATCCAGAATCGCAACCGACAAAAGCTGTTGATTTTGATTTTATTAAAGAACAGGTGCAGTTAGCTGAAAAAGGTTTATTTGACGCTTATTTCTTGGCTGATGGTTTGGCTGTTAACTTTGGTCAAGCTGAGAAAACAGGCTACAGTGATAAAGTAGCTGGCTTTGAACCAGTCACACTATTCGCGGCTTTATCGACGGTGACCAAACATATCGGGTTTATTGCAACTGCATCAACCACGTATGAAGAACCGTACTTATTGGCACGTAAGTTTGCTTCTCTAGATCACCTCAGTCATGGTCGAGCTGGATGGAATGTGGTGACTTCTGCTTCGGAAGCCGCTGCCGCAAACTTTGGATATGAACAACAAATTCCACATGCAGAGCGTTACGAGCGCGCGCAGGAATATGTTGATTTGATTAAAAAACTTTGGGATAGTTGGGAAGATGATGCCTTTATTCATGATAAGGCATCAGGTATTTTCTATAACCCAGAAAAAGTGCATAACCCGAATCATCAAGGCAAATACTATGCCGTAAAAGGTGCTTTGAATGTGCCACGTACGCCTCAAGGTTACCCCGTCATTGTGCAGGCAGGACAGTCAGGGCCAGGGCGTGATCTCGCAGCACGATATGCAGAAGTCATTTTTACTGCGAATCAAAAGCTGGAAGATGCGCAAGAGTTTTATCGTGATGTGAAAAGTCGTTTAGCGAAATATGGACGCTCAGCGGATGAACTCTTAATTTTACCGGGTGTTTCTGCGTTTGTGGGTCGTACCGAAGAAGAAGCACACGCTAAATACCAACAGCTTACTGACTTGATTCATCCAGAAGCAGGGCTTGCTTTACTGAGTGGTTTAAGTGGCGGCTTTGATTTTTCAGGCTATGATCTGGATGGTCCATTCCCAGAGTTGGGTGAAGGTCAAGGAATGGTGAGTCGTCCAGCTTTAATTGCAGATATTGCCAAGAAAAACAATTTCAGTATTCGTCAGCTCTATGAGTGGGTTGCTGGCGCACGTGGACATTGGCAACTGATTGGCACACCTGAACAGATTGTCGACCAATTACAACAATGGTTTGAAAATGAAGCAGCCGATGGTTTTAATATTTTGCCACCAAGTACGCCAGCAGGCTTAAATGATTTTGTCGAGTTGATTGTGCCAGAGTTGCAGCGCCGTGGTTTATTTCGTACCGAATATGAAGGAACGACGTTGCGTGAAAACTTGGGATTGGCACGTCCAGAAAATCAATATGTCCTTGCTCGACAGGCTGAAAAAAACAAAGCCAGTTAAAATCATGTTAAAACTGAAGTATAAATTAAAGAAACAAGGGCGACCATTAACAGTCGCTCTTGTGTGATCACAATTGAATTGAGTGAAAAATGCAATATAGAAAATTAGGTCAAACTGATACTGATGTCAGTGTGATTGCGCTAGGCACGATGACTTGGCGAACAGAATTCTGAATCCGAAGCACATGAGCAGCTGGATTATGCAGTGGAGCAAGGTGTAAATCTGATTGATACCGCTGAAATGTATCCTGTACCACCGAAGCCAGAGACACAGGGCTTAACTGAAAAATATATTGGGACATGGTTAAAGCAGTCACAGAAACGAGACCAAGTCCTGATCGCAAGTAAAGTGGTAGGCCGTTCAGGAAAACTAACCCAAGCCTCGCATTTTCGTTCAGGCCAAACCAAGCTAGATCGCGCGAATATTGAAACTGCATTGCATGATAGTCTGGGACGTTTACAGACGGACTATATTGATATTTATCAACTTCATTGGCCAGACCGAAGTACCAATCATTTCGGTGAATTGGGCTATAACCATGTTGAAGATGAAGATACTGTTCCAATTTTAGAAACGCTGACAGTTTTGTCTGATCTCATTCAAGCAGGTAAGATCCGACATATTGGATTATCTAATGAAACACCATGGGGTGTGAGTCAGTTTTTAAAGTATTCCGAAACATTAGGTTTAGCACGGGTCGTGTCTATCCAAAATCCCTATAATTTATTGAACCGTAGTTTTGAAATCGGCAATGCTGAAATTGCAATCCGAGAACAGGTGGGTTTGCTGGCATATTCGCCTTTGGCATTTGGTGCATTGACGGGTAAATACCTAGATGGAGCACAGCCAGCAGGAGCACGTTTAACCTTATGGGAACGCTTTGCACGGTATAAAGGCCAAGCATCTGAAGATGCAATTCGTCGTTATGTTGCGTTGGCGCAGCAATATGATTTAGATCCTGCCCAGTTGGCTCTAGCTTATGTGAACAGTCGCCGTTTTGTGACCAGTAATATTATTGGAGCGACCAATTTACAGCAGCTCAAAACCAATATTAAGAGTATTCACCTACAGTTATCCGATGAGGTCATTCAAGGGATTGAGCAAATTCATCAAGCTCATCCTAATCCTGCACCTTAAAACCTAGAGAATATTGTTCAATATAATCTCTTCTTTTCTACAGGGCGGCTGAGTCATTTCAGCTGTCCTTTTTTCTTTTCAGATAAGCATATCGCTGTACGATTCCTATATCTAAAAATAAGAAATAAAAACCTGAAAATATGCTGTTTTGGTATAAGCATGGTGCTGGAAAATCAACATAGCTTCAACAGGTAAATAGAGATAAGTTTTTATAAATATTGATATAAAACAAATATTTATTACTTGGCATGCTGCTTGCAAATATCTCGGTATATAAATCAAAGATTGCTTTTATGCAGGCTGAGGAGCACAGGATGAAGATGTTGCGATGTTGTATGTAAAGTTAATTTCTCTTTCATTTTTTAATTCATTTCGTTGGGATCTTTTTCGGTGTGATTGCTTATTCAGTCACACACAGGATTTTTTACTCAAATTTTATTGTTTTAGTTTAGGGGCTTTATTGGTGAAAAAACATTATCTCTCTTTATCGATCGCTTTGGGCATTTCAACGCTTTTGGGAAGCGGTACAGCTCAGGCAGCAGAAGATATTGATACAACTTTAGCGCAGTTACAGACGCAATTGACTGCTTTACAGCAACAGGTCAATGCATTAAAGCAAAAGAAACAAGCTTCAACCGAGGTAGGTGAAACAGCTCAGTTTGTAGCTCAAGATGAAACATCAGCTGATACTCAGGAAGAAAATACAGAACATAGTTTTGCGACTCAAAGCGAGTTAGCTGGTTTCCGGAGTGATTTAGAAAACTATAAGTATGATCAATCACGCCAATATGAGCGTACTTCGGTCAAATCAATTCGAGATACGACTTTGTATGGAACGGTACAAGTCCGTGCACAAACACAAAGTCGGGATACCTCTGCGGGCAACCCAGCACCTGTTACACCACGGCGTAATACTTTTGATATCCCAACGGCTTTATTTGGTGTACGGGGAAATTTATATCGAGATTATAAAGAAGGCAAAAACTTAGATTACCAATTGTCTTTTAGCTACGGCAAACGTACGGCTACAGCGGGTAGTGCCAGTGATTTGAATTTGGCCGATGCTTTTCTGCGCTATAACTTTACGTCGACCAATGGTGGTCCCGAAGTCCCTCGTCTAAACGTGACGCTTGGTCAACAACTGATTCCATTTGGCTTAGACCCACAATCTCCGGAGGATTTAAGACCGACCATCAACGTTGCAACAGGGCTGGCGCAATTGGGTCTATTCAATCGCCAGACAGGTCTGATTGTGCGAGGCGATGTCAAACCATTTGTGGATTATTCATCAAACTACCGAGCGCCATTATTTGAATATGCTTTAGGTGTGATTAACGGAAATGGCACCAATAAAGTTGATGACAATGACAAGAAAGATTATATCGGACGGGTGGCTTTTACTTTACCCGTTGATTATGCCAGTTGGTTCCGTGAGTTGAAATTTGGTGCTTCTTATCTCAAAGGAAGTAAAAACGTCATTGCAGGCAGTAATGTTCTCAATGGTAACGGTCGCAATGATCGTTTGGGGTTCGATATTTACTACAACCATGCGCCATTTGGCGTGACTTATGAATATGTTAAAGGACTTAGTGACTATGCAACGGCCACAGGTTCCACCTCCGAAGTAAAGTCTGAAGGGCATACCGCAACCTTGTTTTATACCTTTGGTGATCAATTTTATAACAGTGTGAAATCTGTCGCGAAGTTTGACGACTTTTGGCCGAAATCAATTCAGACCTTTTATCGCTATGACAGTTACAACCCCAATAAAAATGCTGATGTCATTGGTATTGCAGGGCATGGACTTGGCAAAGTCGATATTCATACTCTGGGCCTAAACTTCTTCTTTGCACAAACCACAAAATTCCAATTAGGTCTGAATCGCTGGAGCTATGACCACGAGACAGCTGCGCAAAAAGACTTCTCGGAAGTGCAAGCGCAATTCCAATACACCTTTTAATTTTCCAATATGAGTAATGACACAATGAAATTTTTGACGAAACATTTATTTGTTGGTGCAGCGGCAGGTTTACTGGTTGCTACCAGTTTCTCCGTTTTTGCTGAAACTAATCCCACAGAAATTCGACTGGGGGTTCCTGGTGCAGGTGTAGGCGGAAAACCCAAAGTTGGGGGAAGTGCTTATGCAAGTGCGAACTTACGTGGCATTTTGGAAAAAGAGTTTGCCAAAGATGGCATCAAGGTGAAATGGAGCTTTTTTCCTGGTGCAGGCCCAGCATTAAATGAAGCATTAGCCAACAAAAAAGTTGATTTTGGTATTGGGCATGGTGATTTGCCTTCGATTGTCGGACGCTCGACAGGATTAAAGTCCAAGCTGCTATTTGTGACAGGACGTTTTGGACCTGTGTATTTTGCAGTGCCATCTGATTCAAGTGCTAAAAGCCTAGCAGATTTAAAAGGCAAAACCATCTCTGTATTTAAAGGCACCAACCAACAGCTAATTTTGGGACGTTTATTACGGAAATATGGATTCACTGAAAAAGATTTTCGTGTGATTAGTCAGGACTTTTATTCAGCTCAAACCTCACTCTCGACAGGTGATATTGATGGTCTAATTACCAGTCCGTGGACATTGGAAGCACGTGGTGTGGCAAAGCGTATTTTAGAAGTGCGTAAAGATCCAAATCTGAATGGTCCATTGGTGGCATGGGTCAGCGAAGATTTTGAGAAGAAATATCCACAGATTGTACAACGCGTGGTGACCACATTTATTAAGGATAACGTGTGGAGCTCGGATGAAAAGAATCGTGATACACAGTACAAGCTATGGGCTCAAAGTGGTGTGCCTTATCTTGACTATAAAAAAGACTGGGATGATAGCTTGCTGAAAGATCGTAACTCACCATACTTTGATGACTATGCAGTCAACTCATTAAAGAAATCAGTTCAGCAGTCGATTGATTACAAACTGATTCGCCGTCCAGTGGATGTGGATTCTTGGATTGAACCGAAGTATCTCAACACCGCGATTCAAGAACTGAAACTGGAAAACTTCTGGCCAAAATTTGATGTGAATGGCAACCGTAAAAAGTAATTGTGATCAGACTTGAGCCAAGGGTGCGTACCTTTGGTATGCCAGTTTATTTGTTCGCTATTTTAGGAATGACCTATGCGTCAGGAATCGGTTACTCAGGCTGAATTGGGTCAGTGGCAGTTTGTGTTGGGCTTTATCGGCTTGGCATTGTGCGCAGGCTTAGGCATTGGTATTGCGAAAATCGTGACTTCGTTATATGCGGTGCATTTAGCTGCGAATGAGTTTGAAATGGGACTGATTGCCGCAGTACAGAGTTTAGGTATTTTGCTGATCGGATTGCCAATTGGTTTGTTAGTACAGCGACACGGACCTAAGACAATGTTTGTGCTAGGAAGTTTTCTTGCAGCAGTGGTGTATGTCACGGTGCCATTTTATCCAGCAGTTTGGTATCTGATTTTATCTACTTTCCTCGTTGGACTATGTATGCCAATGCGGTTTGTTTCGCTCAATACCGTGTATATGCAGCATTTAAAAAGTATAGGTGCTGCTAGGGCGGGATGGTTTAGAGGCACGCATATGATGGGCTTCTTTCTGGTTGGTCCGTTATTGGCCGTGAGTTTAGTGAGTGGGGCTGGATTCTCAGGCGCATTTTGGTGGATTGCGGGACTTTTTTTGCTACCGATAGTGTTTGCACGATTGGCTTTTGGATCAAACTCAACAGCGATCAGTCAAGCGCAACAGAACGAAGTCTTTAGCCTTACTGTAATTGCCAAGCAATTGGTTTTATTAAAAAAAGATCAGGCTTTACGACGTACCAGTTTGATTGAAATGGCAAGCAATGCAGTGATGGCGTACTACGGTTTTTTCATCATTGTTATTGCAATCAAAGACTTTGGCTTGAGTGAAACGCTTGCTGCAAGCTTGGTGACACTACAGGGTGCGGTATTTGTTGGGGCCTTATTTACGACTGGTACTTTGTTCGCACGCTGGGGCATAAAGCGCTTTTATCAAACGGGTTTTGCTTTTGTTGCAGTGGCCTCTGTGATGTTGGGCATACCTAAAATTTCCATACTGTTGTGGGTAGGTGCTGTGATTTTAGGTTTGGGGCTTGCGATGTTGCATATCGTCAATTTCACCATGTTTGCCAATGTGGGTGAACGCTTGGGAATGGCAAAGGTGTCTGGATTAACAGCAATGGCAGGACCAGCAGGTGCATTGCTGGGAAGTATTGTTGGAGGCTGGCTAGGTCACTACTGGGGCTTACAGTCGATGTTTCTTATTTCAGCAGTTTTATTTGGCGGGCTGATTCGTTTTGCTCAGCAACTTACACAAGTTTTTATAGTGCCGCCCGTAGAGATTGAAATGTATTCAGAAATAGAGGGTCAATAAAATGAGTAGCATCGAAACGCAATTAGAAAATGAACAGTCTTGGCAGCGAATTAATTTGGGCCCTTATTTCAAGCAAATCGGTATATGGGCAGTTCGTATTTTATTGGCTTTGGTTTTACCTGCCATCGCTTTAGCGGTTTGGCATTATGCTTTTCAGAAGCAATGGTTACCTGAACAAATTTTACCAAGTCCTGCCTTGGTTTGGCAAACCACGTTAGAACTGATCGACACGCATGAATTACAGGATAATTTATGGATTAGCTTAAAACGGGTTGCTTGGAGTGTTTTGGTGGGCGGCAGCATTGGGTTGTTATTGGGTTTTCTCATCGGATTATCACGTATCGCACACAAGTTCATTTATCCAACTTTTAATCTGATTGCGCAATTTCCAGTGATTGGCTGGATTCCATTACTCATGATCTTTTTGGGTATTGATGAAAGTTTAAAAATTGTAGCTATTTCACTTGCGGTATTTGTTCCTGTATTGGTTGCAACCTATCGCAGCGTCTTGAATGTTCCTTCGCATTTATTAGAAGTCTCTCAGGTATATACCTTTAGTGCATGGCAACGATTTCGTCGTGTTATTTTGCCTTCTGCTTTGCCAAATATTGTCAGTGGTTTACGTCAAGGAATTATGCAGGCGTGGCTATCACTGGTTTTTGTCGAACTATTAGCCAGTAGTGAAGGGATTGGTTACCTGATTGTATGGGGACGGCAGCTGATTCAACCCGACATTATTTTTATGGCTGTCATTGTGATTGGGATCGTGGGTTTTGTTCTAGATCATATTTTGGGTTGGGTTGAACGCTGGTTTAGCCATTGGCAACGCAGTGCATTTTAAGAGGATTGAATATGTCTATTACTTCTACATCCAAACCAAGATTTAATTTCAATTATTTAAACGTTTATGGTTTGGTCCTCCCAATTGTTTTCATTGTGTTGTGGGCGATCGCATCCAAGTTAAATTGGGTCAATCCTAAACTCATTCCAGCACCATTTGAGGTACTACAGATTGCAATCCATCAATTTCAGCAGCAAGAGTTTTGGATAGGTCTGGGCGCGAGCCTGTTCCGTGATCTGACAGGTTTTGTCATAGGCAGCATTCTGGCCATTATTTTTGGCATTGTTGTTGGGGTTTCACGTTGGGCCAATTATTTATTTTTGCCCAGTTTTAATGTATTGCGGCAGATTTCTTTATTTGCATGGTTACCGCTAATCACTACCTTTTTGGATTATGGCAATAGCGCGAAAATTCTATTCATTGTGCTCTCAGTTTTTTATCCCGTGGCCTTACATACCATTGATGGGGTAAGACAAATTCCACTGCATCAATACGAAGTAGCAAAAGTCTATCAATTTAATGCTTGGCAGACCTTGAACAAACTGATTTTACCTGCGGCAGCCAGCCAAATCTTTTTGGGCTTACAACTCGGTTTGATTTTCGCTTGGGTAGCGACCATCGGGGCAGAGTTTTTGTTGGCAAACTATGGTGTTGGGCTGGGCAATATCGTGATTCGTGGACGAGCTGCTTTAGATGTGGGTCTGATTGTATTTGGTTTAATCGTGATTGGTTTTATCGGTGTGGCGTGGAATAGCTTAGCCAATTTAACTGAACGTCGTATTTTGGTTTGGCGACGTTAGGAGAATAATAAAATGAAACAACAGAATTTTCGGCAGTTTTTCAAACAGCATTTTAAATCGCTTGGGCAGATTAGCGTATTGAGTTTAATGGCGCTCAGTCTCATTGCATGCAGTAAACAATCAGATATTCCACCCAATCAGGTGCATGAGCTTCGTTATCAATCTTTAACCAGTGTGGTTTCATTACCAGAACTGGCTGAAGACTTGGGCTATTTAGGTGACTTAAAGCTGAAATATGTCGGCAGTGTGCAAGGTGGTCCTCAGGATTTACAAGCACTTACTACAGGCGATGTGGATGTTGCAACGGCTTTTGATGGTGCAATCATTAAGCTTGCAGCAGCAGGGGTGAAGATCAAAGCCGTGGTTGCCTCATATGGCAGTGATGACAAAAGTTGGGTCGGTTATTACGTTCCAAATAATAGTCAGATTCATTCAGCGCGTGATTTGATTGGCAAAAAAGTGGCTGTAAACACATTGGGTGCACATTACGAATTTGTCTTGAAAGACTATTTGGCACGTCAAGGTTTAAGCAATGACGAAATCAATCAAGTGGAATTTGTGGTATTGCCACCCGTCAACACAGAACAAGCCTTACGTGCAGGACAAGTTGATGCCGCAGCGTTGGTTTCTATTTTTCAAGATAAGGCCTTGGAACGTGGCGGTTTAAGAAAACTAGTCTCAGATACGGATCTGTATGGCAGTTTTACCGCGGGCAGTTATGTCTTTACTGAAAAATTCATCCAACAGCATCCTGAAGTGGTCAAGCAATATGTCACAGGTGTTGCCAAAGCCGTGGAATGGACCAAGCAAACACCACGAGAACAAGTGCTCGCCCGTTTTAAAAGCATTATTGAAAAGAGAAAACGCAATGAAAGCGATGTGCTGATGCAGTACTGGCGCAGTTATGGGGTCGTCAGTCAAGGCGGATTGTTAAATGCAGCACAATACCAGCGTTGGATTGATCTATTTGAAAAGCGTGGTGAGTTCAAACCCAATCAGGTTAAGGCAGATGCTTTATTTACCAATCAATTTAATCCCTACGTAAGTGAAAACAAAAATGTAGCTGACGAGCAGCCCAGTAAGGAGCAGAAGCAATGAGCACAAAATTAAAAATTGAAAATGTTTATAAGTCTTTTGCTGCCAAAAAAGTCAAAGGTGCAAAAGTTCAGTCCGAAGATTTTGTGGCAGTCGAAAATTTATCTTTAGATGTCAAGGTCGGTGAGTTTGTTGCCATTGTTGGTCCGAGTGGCTGTGGAAAATCAACCTTGCTCGATCTTTTGGCCGGTTTAACCACACCCAGTTCAGGTCAAATCACTATTGATGGGCAAGCGATTAAAAAACCGGGTTTAGATCGCGGTATCGTTTTTCAGCAATATGCTTTATTTCCGTGGTTAACGGCCTTAGAAAATATTGAGTTTGGATTGGATGCAAAAGGCGTTGATAAACAACAGCGTTATCAAACAGCAAAGTATTTCTTAAATCTGGTTGGGCTTGCGGAGTTCGAACATCATTATCCAAATGAACTTTCAGGTGGCATGAAGCAGCGGGTCGCAATTGCACGGAGTTTGGCCTATGACCCCGACATTCTATTGATGGATGAACCTTTTGCTGCACTCGACGCACAGACCCGCGAAACTTTACAGGCTGAATTGGTCAAAATTTGGCAACAGACCCAGAAGACCATCATTTTTATTACACATAGTATTGATGAAGCGATTTATTTGGGACAGCGCATTGCCATAATGACCTCACGTCCCGGACGCATCAAACAGGTGATTGAAGTACCAACTGAGCTAAGAAGCGATCAGGAAGATGTCCGTTCCAGTCCTGAATTCAGCCAACTGCGTCATCAGATTTGGAGCTTGTTACGTGAAGAAGTATTGAAAGCCCAAGAGCAGGAAAAACAAAAGCAGTTGGTCGCTTAAGCACAACGTATTTTAAAAATTAACAAGAAACAGAGGTGATTATGTCGAGTACAAAAGAGACATTAACGTTTCCGAAAACAATTCAGCCTAGTTCAATTTCTTCTCCACCTAAGATCAGTTCTTTGGGGGATGGTTTCAATCTCAGCTGGCTTTCCAGTGGTTTTAAGCGTTCTGCTGCAATTTTATTATTTTTGGCCATTTGGGAAATTGTACCGCGTATTGGCTTGGTCGATTCAGCATTTTTACCGACGTTTTCTACAGTTTTGGTAAGTGGTTGGGGCTTGATTCAAAATGGTCAATTATTAACACATTTGCAAGCCAGTTTGATTCGCTCACTTAGCGGTTTTATTTTTGCGATCATTATTGCCATTCCTTTGGGTTTGGCGATTGGTTGGTACACCCGTTTTTCTGAATTTCTGAGTCCTTTATTGGAAGTGTTTCGAAATACGGCTGCTTTAGCTTTATTACCTGTGTTTATTCTTTTCCTTGGAATCGGCGAGAGTTCGAAAATTGCATTGGTCACCTATGCCTGCACTTGGCCAATCTTACTGAATACCATCAGTGGTGTTCGTAATGTTGATCCATTGTTGATCAAGTCAGCAAGAACCATGGGACTGAGCTCCATTCAGTTATTCCGTAAAGTGATTTTACCTGCTGCGATTCCAACGATTTTCGTGGGCGTACGTTTGGCGGGTTCATTCTCAGTGTTAATGTTGATTGCCGCAGAAATGGTTGGGGCGAAAGCAGGTTTGGGTTATTTGATTAATTATGCGCAATATAACTTCCAGATTCCCGAAATGTTCTTTGGCATCATTAGTATTACCACAATTGGTCTATTGTTTAACTACAGTCTGCTTGCGATTGAAAAGCGTTTGACCGCGTGGAAAACTGAAAGGTAGTCAGGAGCATAGACATGTTTAAGCAAGGCTGGGGAATGCATCTATTTGATTTGATTTGAGTTGTATGCTGACAATGTCGCTCATTTTGTTGGGATGTACAAAACCAGCATCGAAATTGACCACAGTCGATGGACTCGAATCTTTAGAATTTAAATATTTAGGTTCGCCAGGCGTGGTTACACCATTGGAATTGGCTGAGGATTTAGGTTATCTCGCACCAATCAAGTTAAGTTATCAGGGTGTTTCTACAGGAGGACCACAAGGCATTCAATCTGCTTTGTCAGGTGATAGTGATATCAGCAGTCCAAGTTTTGCAGGCTCAGCCGTTAAAATGGTGGCCAGTGGTGTACCTGGAACCGTTGTCATTGCTGCCTACGGTACTTTTGATGATCCTTTTGCTGGTTATTATGTATTGGAAAATAGCCCAATTCATTCAGCCAGAGACTTAATCGGTAAAAAAGTCGGAACCAATATTCTGGGTGCACAAGTGGAATATATGTTGAAAACCTATTTAAAAAAAGGAGGACTCCAGAAGAAATCAATCAAGTAACGCTAGTGGTCTTGCCACCAGGTTCTTCAGAGCAAGCCCTAAGAAATGGTCATGTGGATTTAGCGCCATTGACTGGTCCTTCAATCGAACGGGGCGGTGTACGTCGTCTTTATCGGGATTATGATCTGGTCGGCGATCTGACGACTGGAACTTATGTCATGGCAAATCGCTATATTGCTAAACATCCGAATACGACCCGTAAAGTGGTAACGGGCATAGCCAAAGCAATTGAATGGTCTAGACAACAACCGAGAGATCAAGTGATTGCACGTTTTGAACACATTTTGGAGAAACGTAAACGACCTGAAAATAGTGCCATGTTAAAATATTAGACACAGTGGGGAATTTCAAGTATTGCGGGGAAATTTAAAAATGATGATTTTACAATATGGGTTGATAATTTAATCTCTGAAGGACTGTTAAAACAGAATCAGATTGATTATAAAAAGATATATAGCAATCAATATAATGCATATAGCCAAAATTAAATCATCTTTGTAGTTTAATTAATTGGAGTTTATTTCTATTTTAATAAATAGAAATAACAAAGGTGAATTACTGATTTCTATTTAAACAAATAGTCATGCAAGATAACTTCTCTTTTAGAACAATAGGGAAGTAAATGCATGTCATTCATTACTTATCCACAAAATCAGACTTTAACGCGAACTGAGCGGGCGACAGCAATGGTTTTTGAAGATCAAAAATCAAGAGATTTACTGGATCGCATCGAACAGATTGCACCCAGTGAGGCGAGCGTCCTGATTATTGGCAATACAGGGACAGGTAAAGAACTGGTTGCACGTCAGGTACATATGATGAGCCAACGTAGTCGTGGTCCTTTTGTGGCAGTACATTGTGGTGCATTTACCGAATCATTGGCTGAAAGTGAGTTATTTGGACATGAAAAAGGTGCATTTACAGGTGCAATCAATAGCAAGGCGGGTTGGTTTGAAGCGGCCAATCATGGCACGTTGTTCTTGGATGAAGTCGGTGACTTATCTCCAGCAATGCAGGTGAAATTATTGCGGGTCTTGCAAGAACGTGAAATTGTTCGAGTCGGTTCACTTAAGCCAATTAAGTTGAATGTCCGTGTGATTGCGGCTACCAATGTCCATCTGGATGAGGCAGTTCAAGCAGGCAAGTTCAGGGAAGATTTATTTTATCGGCTGAATGTCGCTTTACTTAAAGTTTCTCCTTTGGCTGAACGGCCTGGCGATATTTTACCGTTGGCTCATTTTTTTATTGCTCAATATTGCAAACGTTTGGGCTATCCAATTGCGACGCTGAGCCCAAGTGCAGTCCAGAAACTATTGACCTATGGCTATCCCGGTAATATTCGTGAACTGGAAAATGCCATTCATCATGCCTTACTGGTCTGCAAGAATCATCAAATTCAGCCGACTGACTTTTGCTTTGCATCTTTATCCAGTAGTTTGAATTTGCGACAGATTTCTGATTTGGAGAAGAGCACACAAACCATTCCTAGAACAGATTTATTGCCTAAACAAATATTGCAGCATGCGCTTCTGAATTTATTTGAATCATCTCATGCCTTGAAAAATGAAAATCTAGATCGCTTGATTGAAGAAGCAACGATTCGTATCGCTTATGAATATTGCCATCGCAATCAGGTCCAAACAGCTAAGCTTTTAGGGATTAGTCGTAATATCGTGCGTGCAAGATTGGTCAAATATGGCTTGGTGGGAAACGATAAAGTGGTCAATATTATGTTGGAAGAATTATTGAGTTAATTGAAATGAATAATCAGGTGGCAGTGTCACCTTTTTATTGCTTTAAAATCACTTTGCTGAAAAAACAATAATCAATGATTTAAAATAAATATAACTTTTTAATCAAAAAATATTCAAAAATAATAGTTCTAAATATTCGTATATTTTCTAATATAGCTAAACATAACTTAATAAACAGATGTAAAGTGGTGAAAGATGAGTATTCCTCAAATTAATGTGCGTAATCAGTTTCGTGGTGTTGTTAAAGAAATTATTGAAGGCAGTGTCGTTTCTGAGGTGGATGTAGAAACACCTGCGGGAGTTTTTACTTCGGTAATTACTACACGATCAGTGAAAAACCTAAATTTAGAATTAGGTAGTGAGGTCATTGTTTTAATTAAGTCTACAGAAGTTGCTTTGGCAAAACTATAGGAAGTCATATCAAAAATATAGTAAAGATTGATTTTATTATATTTTGATTTCTGTTTTAGAGGAGCTAAAATGACATCATTAAATGTAGGTTCAGTAAAAATTAATCATCTCAATAAATCATATGGGCAGTACCAAGAACAAGCCTTAACTGTATTGGATGATATTTCTTTAGAGATTAAAGCGGGGGAATTTGTCAGTATCGTCGGCAGTAGTGGTTGTGGAAAATCAACTTTATTACGTTTACTTGTCGGCTTAGATGATCAATTTGAAGGCAAGATTTTGGTCGATGGACAACCGATTCAAGGCACCAGTCTGGAGCGTGGTATTGTCTTTCAAGATCATCGATTATTTCCTTGGCTGAATGTGCAAGATAACATTCGGGTTGCATTGTTAAATAGCAAATTAACAGTCGCTGAACAGAATCAGTTGATTGATGAACATATTGAATTGGTTGGCTTGAGTAAGTTTAAAGATGCTTATCCAGCACAGCTTTCAGGTGGAATGAGTCAACGTGTTGCGATTGCGAGAAGTTTGATTAATCGACCTAAAATCTTGTTGTTGGATGAACCTTTTGGCGCATTGGATGCACTGACGCGCGCCAATCTACAAAAGGAGTTACAACGGATCTGGCAAACTGAAAAAATTACCATGATTATCGTGACGCATGATGTGGAGGAAGCCGTTTTCCTTGGTGATCGTGTTGTGGTGATGCAACCCAATCCTGGTCGGATTAAACGAATTGTTCCTGTTCATTTACCGCATCCACGCGTTCGAGAGGACGTTCGACTTGCTGCAATTAGAAATGATATTTTGACAGATTTTAGTCATGTAACTGAAGATCATTTAATTATCCCGCCAGTTAAAGATTTTAATCAATTTCAGTTTGCTTGGTAAGTCCAAGTAAACTGAACTTTATAATCATAAAAATAAATAAATTAATATAAAAATATTGGTTCTTATATTTCAAGGTTTTCATATATTTAAATGGATCACTAATTTTGTGATTGGGGAGTCGTGAATAGAGCTAAATGCTTTAAAAAATATAATGAATGATTTAAAGGAAAGAAAATGACCGTACTCACACAACTTTCAGCAGCGATCGAAAGTGCACCGCGTTGGCATGAATACAAGAAGCATAGTTTAGATAGCGTGCAAATCACACCCATCGAAGGCGCATTGGGTGCGATTGTGACTGGGTTGGATGCCAGTAAACCTCAAAGTGGGGAAGTGATCCTCATGCTGAAAAAGGCATTGCATGAACATTTAATTTTAGTTTTCAAGGCACAAGAGTTGGAAGACAGTGACTTACTGGCCTTTGCAAGTTATTTTGGTGGGATTTTCCGTCCGCCAACAGATGTCCCAGTATTGGCAACGCGTAATGATACCAATGCACCGCCTGATATTGTACCCGTATCTAATGCGGTTGGAGAGGGGGATTATACAGGTCATGGGGAACTGACCCCGCACAGTGACCATCACTGGACACCACAGCCTTCTAGTGGATCCTTGCTTTACGCAATTGAACTTCCCAAAGATGGTGGTGCGACCAGTTGGTATAATACTGTTCAGGCATATGAAGACCTAGATCAGGAAACTAAAGACGAAATCGAAGGGTTGCAACTGATTACTTATAATCCATTTTTACGCTTGAAGGATAAAAGCCCGATTCCAAAATATCGCTTTTCTGATCAACCGATATTGGGTGCTGCATTTCCACATCCATTGGTTCGTACACATTCTGAGAGTGGTCGGCGTGGTATTTATTTGGATGCACAGACTGAAGTTGAAGTTGTAGGATATGATGATCAGAAGGGCGCAGCGTTGATCGAACGCTTAAGAGCACATATCGTCAAGCCTCAATATCGTTATGAACACCAGTGGGAAATTGGAGATATTGTCTATTGGGATAATCAGTTGACCTTGCATTCACGCACAGCCTTTCCTGCTGAGCAACGTCGTTTATTGAAACGTGTCAGTTTGGCAGGCGCAAGACCATTCTAAAGTTAAATTGAGCCAGTGAAAGCTGGCTTTTAATTTCCAGCTTTTGCCAATTCTGCTTCGATATAACTAATAATCATGGTGCTTAAACCTTTGACCATTTCATCAAAGCTGATTTGCGGATTCGGTAAGATTAAATGACGTGCCACATTGAAGATACTGCTATTAATACTGATATAAGCAGTCACGCTGAGATTATTGACCTTTAGGTAACGAGGATGGCGAATCATATATTTCATCAAAACCTCCATCAGTGCCATTTCGATCTGACCAATATATTTTTCGTACTTGAGTTCAGTCGCATATCTTAGGCAGATGAGATAGCGATCATCATCGCGTGTCAGTAAATCTCTAAAGGTGTAGAAAATCATTTCAAATAATGGTTCTAACTCTTGTTCAATGATGATTGGCGTGAGTTCCTTGACCATATCTAATACTTCTTTGACAAAAGTTTTGGCCATTGCATCATAAATTTCTTCTTTATTTTTAAAATACTCATATAAAGAGCCGACACTGACACCCGCAATATCTGCAATATGCCGTGTGGTTGTACCACTGGTGCCATTACTGGCAACTGCAATGAAACCAGCTTCGATAATGGTATCTACGGTTACTTTTGAGCGGGATTGACGTGGTTTACGAGTCGCCATAAGCTTTTATTGTTAAAATCCGAACATAATGTCAGATTAACATGTGCTGGAATCCTATGAAAGGGCCGCTTAATTAATCCGAACAAATAAAATTACATGCATTTTAATATTTATATTTTTTCTGTAATAAAAATGAGTTCGCGAAGATTAATCTTGATTTTGACTTATGGAATTTATTTTTTATTTTAAATATATGTTTGATAATAAAAGTAAAAAAAATAATTAAGCTGTTCTTATTTGTGTTTTAAAAATTTGATAAGAACCACTTTTTATGAAGAATCTATCTATTCAAACTGTGGTAATTACCCGAATTGAATCCGAACATAAGATCGGTTTAAAGTAATTTCATATCAGGATCAGGTTCAAAAAAATCTCCCGAATATTTTTTCAGACTTCTCAAATGACTGAGAAAGACGAAAAGAGATGAACCAGATGCAACGCATGTCAAAGGGCAAATGACGCTCAAGTGAAGTAGGTAGGTGTAGCCATGATTAGCAGCACATTAAAGAAAGGTTTAAGTTTATTTAAATCTAACCCAATAACTGAGCAAATTGATTTTGCGAGTAAAAAAAGTATTCCAATTCGTCACTTGGCCATCGGATTTGAAGGGAAACAAGTTGATCTTTCATTTTATATGAATAATCAATTCGCTACGATTTTCTTCGCTACGCTTTCAGTATTTTTAACCTATGGCGAAGACTTGGTGATTGAAACAGCTCGTCATCATCGCGATCAATTGAAAGATCCGATCCTGAGACAGCGTGTGACTTCGTTGATTGGTCAGGAAGCGATTCATTCAAAATTACATAATGAATTTAACGATGCAATTGTTGATCTTGATTATCCAGTACGACTCTATCGTTTCCTGGGTGAACAGTTCTTTGATCATATTTTCTTGAAATTCCCGCAACCGCTGAAACTTTCATTGATGGCTGGGATTGAACATTTCACCGCAGTATTGGCGGAATACATGATGGCGCATGAGCAGAACTTCTACTTCTCTGATGATGCAAAAACCCGCGCCTTATGGATGTGGCATATGCTTGAAGAATCAGAGCATAAAGATGTTGCCTATGATGTTTATCAAACACTGAATGGTAATTATGCCTTACGCATCTCAGGTTTCTTACTGGCTTATTTCACCATTCTTGGGCTGATCCCATTCTCTGCAACCATGGTGCCGATCTTACGTAAGCCACAAGAAATGTTGACCTCGAAATTTTGGAAAGATGCACGACGTGGTGTCAAGCTGATCTTTAGTCCGAAGGATGGGGTTTTTGGAAGTACCCAAGGTCGTATTTTTGATTATTTACGTACGGATTTCCATCCAAATGATCATGATGCAACAGTATATTTTGAATACTACGAAAAGAAACTTTTATCAGAAGGTGGTGCATTGCATCCATTCTTTGTAAAAGAGTTCACGCCTAAGGTGCAAGCGGCTTAATTTTTGAATCAGATAGCTAAGTAGAGTGCGGTGAAATAAAGGTAATAGGTGGCAAAAAAGCTCAATGTCTTATGAGCAGTTTGGTTCTTGTTGCCGTTATTTCGCTCATGCACTATGCAAATAACCATTCTCAGCTGACCCGTGTATGGGGGGATGCGTCCCAACTTAAAGTTTAAGAATTGAAGTCGTTAAAGTTGCAGAAATAATCTTATAGACAGCTTTACGATTTTTTGATGGATGCATTGCTGTGTGTTTTTATTTTACTCTCTCTATGGGAATTAAGACATGGTCGCTCAAGTTCTTCGAAATGTCTTCTCAGGCAAATTAAGTACCAAATATCAGGGTGTTATTCAAAATCTAGTGAATAAATCACCTATTCCAATTCGTCATTTTGATTTTAAGTTCAATCCGAATGAATTGGATGAAAAGTTTTTTTTAAATAAAGAGTTAGCAACCTCTTATTTTCATGCTTTATCCATCTTTCTAACATTTGGTGAAGATGTGGTGATCGATACTGCGCGTCATCATCGTGATTTTATTGAAGATCCGATTTTAAAACAAAGACTGACATCTTTGATTGGACAAGAAGCGATTCATTCAAAAATCCACAATCAGTTTAATGATGAAGTCTTGAAAGAAAATGGATATCCAGTTGAGTTACTTCGTGCAATTGCGGGCAAAGTTTTCGAATATGGTATCTATAAACTTCCACAGTCTTTACAGCTTTCATTGATGGCAGGCATAGAACATTACACCGCCGTGCTTGCTGAATTCATGATGCAGCATGAAGAGTATCTGTTGGGTTCTCAAGACGAAAGACAGCGTGCCATGTGGATGTGGCATATGTTGGAAGAGTCTGAGCATAAAGATATTGCATACGATGTTTTTCTGGAGTTATCAGGTAATTATTGGCTCAGAGTGACGGGTTTCTTACTGGCAAGTTTAACTATTTTAGGTGGTGTTTCGCTTGGCGGCTATTTGATGCCATTTGTACGCAAGCCAAGCAACCTGATTAATCCTCATTATATGAAAGATATTGTGGAAAGTACGGCTTTATTGTTCGGTAGCGAGCGTGGAGTATTTGGAAGTAGCTTTATGCACATTCTCGAATATCTACGTCCAAGTTTTCATCCAAATGACCATGATACTACGGCGTATATGGCGTATTACAAAGAACGTTTATTAAACCCAGAAACAGGTTTATTAAGCCCTTACTTCCTGAAAGAGTTTGTACCACCTGTACGTGCAGCGACTGCATAACTTGGTCCAGATCAATACGAGATTATTGGAAAGCAAAGATGAAATTATTTGGGAAAAAAAACAAGCCTAGCCAAAAAGCATTCGCTGTGGTGACAGGTGCAGGAAGTGGGATTGGTCGTAGTTTTGCACTTGAACTGGCAAAACGTGGCGGTACAGTGGTGTGTTCGGATATTAATCTTGATGCAGCAAAAGAAACGGTCAGCTTAGTGGAAGCACTTGGAGCAAAAGCCTTTGCTGTGCAATGTGATGTTGCCAAAGAAGATCAAGTCAATCAATTGGCCGAACAGGCTCAACAATTGATGCAGAACCCAGTCACATTGGTGATTAATAATGCAGGGATTGGTCTGGGAGGCAAGTTTGATGAAATGTCTTCTGAAGACTGGCATTGGTGCATGAATATTAATTTGTGGGGGGTGATCCATGGCTGCCGTGCTTTTGTACCAAAGTTTAAACAACTTGGTCATGGCGCAATTATCAACGTGGCATCTGCAGCATCTTATACGGCAGCACCAGAAATGACCGTGTATAACGTGTCTAAAGCAGGTGTTCGTGCCTTGTCAGAAACGCTTTCGGCTGAACTGCGAAAATCTAATATCAAAGTCAATGTGCTGTGTCCAACCTTAGTACCGACCAATATTATTAAAAACGGCAAAGTTCCACATAAAGGGTTGTTGGATTATGCGCTGACCAATTTGGCTTTTACCACCAGTGACAAGGTGGCCAAACTGACCTTGGATCGTTTGGATAAAGGTGAGCTTTATACTATTCCACAAATCGATGCCAAGTTATTTTGGTTGATGAAACGTACTGCACCGAACTTATATGCAAAATTCTTAGGTACATCATATCGTTTTATGAAGTAGTCACCTCGGATAAAAGATTTTAAACACTGAAATAAGAAGACATCTGATTGGCGGTAGGCTTATTTCAGTTGAATGAATAAAGGATATTTTTAAATGACAGCTCAAGCAAAAAAATTAAACTCAGCTGAAGGAAAAGCTTTACCACCACACATCTATGATAGTTTTATCGTAGGCGCTGGGATTTCTGGTATCGCAACGGCGATTCGTCTTGATCAAGTAGGTTATAGCAACTACAAGATCATTGAAAAGGCAACACGCGTTGGGGGAACTTGGCGTGAAAATACTTACCCAGGTTGCGGATGTGATGTACCATCGGCATTGTATTCATATTCATTTGCACCTAGTGCCAAATGGAGTCATTTGTTTGCTCGCCAACCTGAGATTCTCAGCTATTTAGAAGAAGTCAGCGAAAATTTCAATGTCAGCTCAAAAATTGAATTTGGAACAGAGCTGCTCAATGCAGCGTGGGATAAAGAGCGCAATCTGTGGGTGATTGACACCAATAAAGGTCAAAACTTATCCAGAACTGTGGTTTTCGCAACAGGTCCAATTACCGAAGCGCAAATTCCAAAACTTGATGGTCTAGAAACTTTTAAGGGAGAAATGTTCCATTCAGCGAAATGGAATCATGATTATGACCTGACTGGCAAGCGTATTGCTGTGATTGGGACAGGCGCATCAGCAATTCAGTTTGTTCCTCAGATTCAGCCATTGGCAAAAGAATTGTACGTGTATCAACGTACAGCACCGTGGGTGGTACCAAAGCCAGATACAGATCTAGGCGATATCAGCAAAGCACTCATTGAAAAATTCCCACTGATTCAAAAAACATGGCGTCAAGCAGTTGCACAATCATTAAATGCAATTAATTTCGGCTTACGTAATCCAGCTGTGTTAAAGCCAGTTGGCGAATTGGCAAAATTGATTTTACGTTTCCAAATTGAAGATCCTGAACTCCGTAAAAATGTGACGCCGAACTTTACCATTGGCTGTAAACGTTTATTATTCGCCAACAATTATTATCCTGCTTTACAACAACCGAATACTAAACTGATTCCACATGGATTGGTGAAGGTCGAAGGGAATACCGTTGTTTCAGCAAACGGTGAGCGTCACGAAGTCGATGTGATTATTTGGGGAACAGGCTTTGAGGTGTCTCATCCACCGATTGGCAAACGTGTGTCAAATGAGAAAGGTGAATGCCTGAATGATTTGTGGAAGAATACTTCACCAGAAGCGTATTTGGGCACCAGTATTGAGAATGTCCCAAATGCTTTCCTTGTTCTAGGACCAAATGTCTTAGTGTATGATTCATTCATTGGTTTGGCTGAAGCGCAGCTTGATTATATCGTTGATGGTTTACTGAAAATCAAAGAAAAAGGCATCAGTAAGTTGAATATTAAGCCAGAAGTGATCAAGCATCATAATGAGCTGGTGCAGAAACATCTGAAAACCACAGTGTTTAACGCAGGCGGATGTAAGAGCTACTACTTAGATGCCAATGGCCGTAACTTTGCTGCATGGCCGTGGTCATTGAAAAAGTTAAAGCAACGTTTAAAACGTATGGATTTGAATGATTATCAAGTGACCTATCAGACTGAAAAAACCAACTGATTTTAGATCAATCATCAAACAGCAGTAAATTTTATCTTAGGGTAGAATTTGCTGCTTATTTTTTGCAAGATAGCAATAAAATGGGGAATCAAAATGAAAGAAGGACAATCGAGTCGCACGGCCGAAGCTGCTGCTGCATTACGTGCCAATCATTTTCAAAATGCTGAGAATCCAGTGTTTTCTGATCCTTTTGCATTTGAGTTAACCAGTAAGGGCTGGAAGAAACTGTTAACCAGTTCGTTGACCGTGAAAGTCATGAACTCCGCTATGTTTAATCGCACTTTTGGCTTATTAACAGGGCAAGTGGTCGGACGTTCCAGATATGCAGAAGATTTGCTTGAGCAAGCAATCGCGAAGGGAATTCAACAGTATGTGCTGGTAGGAGCAGGTCTAGATTCTTTTACCTTACGACAGGCCCAGAAATACCCACAGTTAAAAATCTTTGAAGTAGACCACCCAGATACTCAGGCAGCAAAACAAAGCAAATTACGCCAATTTGGAGTGCTTCCAGCAAATGTTGAGTTTGTTGCAATCGATTTTGAAAAAGAATCAATTGCAGATGCTTTAGCCCGGAGTACGTTCAAGCAGGATCAAGCTGCTTTTTTCTCATGGTTGGGGACGACACACTATCTAGAACCAGAAACAACTTTAAATACCTTGGCAAGTATTTCTCAGATAGCAGCACAGGGAAGCGAAGTGGTCTTGGACTATTCAGTTGACTATCGAGAATTGGAGGGCATAGAGCGTTTGGGCACGTTGTTTGTGTCGCAATTTACTCGTTTTTTAAAAGAACCATTAAAAGGGCAATTTAGACCCAAAGCATTGCATCAGTCAGTAGAACAAATGGGATATATCGTCACTGAGGATTTATCGGGGGATGGATTGACTGAGCGTTATTTTTATGCACGACCAGATCATATACGTCATACCATTGCGACGCATATGTTACATCTGCGTTTGCTCAAAGCTTAATTTTTATTCTATATTGTTGCTGGGTGAAAAAGCCCTTTAATTCTCACCGTAGAATTAAAGGGCTTTTTACTTAGCGACGTTTGTTATAAAGCGCTAATGCAGCAGGTAAGTTTTTACGCATATCACTAATACGTTGTGTATTTGATGGGTGAGTTGACAAGAATGAACTGCCACCAGCGCCATCCAAACGATTCATTTTTTCCCAAAGACTAATTGCAGCATTTGGGTTATAGCCTGCTTTCGCCATCAACATTAAACCACCGTAATCAGCACGGCTTTCCAGATTACGTGAGTAAGGTAGGCCAACACCGACTTGGCTGCCCAAATCGATTGCTGCGCTGCCAAGATCACCGATACTGCTGCCTGCGTATGATTTACCAATACCAATTGCAAGATTTGTTAAAGCTTGGGCACCAATTTTACTTTTAGCGTGTTCTTCTAAGGCATGTGTCATTTCATGACCCATAATTGCCGCAATTTCGTCATTGCTCAAATTAAGCTTGTTGACAATACCTGTATAAAAAACAACTTTACCACCTGGTGCAACATAAGCATTGACGGTATCTGATTTTAATACAGCCAACTGCCAGTCAAAGCGTTGACCAGTCTGGTTCATTTGGTCTGCATAAGGTTTTAAGCGCTGAAAAACAGTATTGATACGTTGATAAGTACTTGAGCTGCTATCAAGTTGATTTTTGGCACGCGCTTCTTGTGTCATTTTAGCGAAGCCTTGTGCTGATTGAGCATTCAAGGTTGCGCTGTCGGCACCCGCCATATCTGCGAAAGATGCGCAGCCAGAAATTGTCATTACTGTAACAGCACAAAGGCTCAAAGCTAACTTCTTCATACTTATTCTCTCCAAATCAGTATCTTATGAATATAGTCGTGATTAGGGAGGATTATAAAAAATGTTGACAGCAGTTAACATTCTGAATACCTCTATAATCATTGTAATTATGTAATCAGCAGCTGTTATAGGTTTGATTGAAAAAATTAAAGCCAGTGGCGGGCACTGGCTTTAATTCGAACGCATTTGATCTCAGATCAAATTAATCCTCTTCATCATACTCTTCTTCAGCAAAAGTATTTTCTTCTAAAGAAGCATCAAAAATTAAGATGGCTTTACCGTCAGTTTGAATCATACCTTGATCTTCAAGCGTCTTGAGTACGCGTCCAACCATTTCACGAGAACAACCCACGATACGCCCAATTTCTTGACGTGTGATACGAATCTGGCGACCATTTGGCAAAATCATTGCTTCAGGTTGTGCAGATAAGTCAATTAAACAGCGAGCGATACGACCAGACACATCGATGAAGGCCAGATCTGTTACTTTACGCGTTGTATTTTTAAGACGACGTACCAGTTGAGCAAACACAGCGTAACTTAGATCTGGGTATTGTTTACTTAACTCGTGGAAGTTGTCATAAGAAATTTCTGCAATTTCGCATACATCTCGAGTACGTACTTCTGCGGTACGCTGAGGGTTCTTTTCAAAAAGCCCCATTTCACCAAAGAAGTCACCAGGGTTTAAGTAGGCAACGACGATTTCACGTTCATCATCTTCACGTAAAATAATTGACACTGAACCTTTTAATATTAAATACAGTGATTTTGATTCAGTTCCAGCGTCAACAATCGCGGTGCGTTTAGGGTATCTGTTAATATGAGCACGTTTTAGCAATGCTTTAACTGATTCAGGTAGTTGACCTGGAGACAAAGCATCAGTGCTAAGTTGTGAAAAATTTGAAGTCATGCTTAAAATTTCCGAATTTGGATAAAACCGATCGCACAGGCCCTTGCTAGAGCCTTTTCTACACAGAAGAGATGAAATTCCTTATCAACTCATTTTATGTTAGTGTACAAGAACACAGTAAATTTATAACGTTTTTCGGGTAGTTGCAATGCAAACAAGTGTACATTGGTTAGAGAATGTTGCTTTTGAGGCTAAATCAGAAAGTGGCCACACTGTGGTAATGGATGGTTCTGCTGAATATGGAGGTGAAAACCGTGGTCCACGTCCTATGGAATTGATTTTAATGGGACTTGGTGGGTGTGCTTCGTTTGATATTGTGACCATCTTAAAGAAATCTCGCCAAGATGTGACAGGTGTCGTATGTCAGCTTAAAGCGGAAAGAGCAGATTCGATTCCAGCTGTGTTCACTAAAATTCATTTACATTTCGTGGTGACAGGTAAAGCAGTAAAAACCAAGCAAGTCGAAAAAGCGGTTGAACTTTCAGCGGAGAAATATTGTTCAGCAAGTAAAATGCTTGTGGATGGTGGTGTTGAAATTACCCATGATTTTGAAATTGTTGAAGCTGCATAAAGCTTAAATTATTAAGTTTTTCTAAAAAGTGATCTATTTTTATAGATCACTTTTTTTATAAGCTTTTCTTTTTATTTTAGAAATAATTGTGGGTCAACCCGAGCATTATTCAGGCTCATACCCCAATGTAAATGAGCCCCCGTGACTCGTCCAGTATTTCCCACTAAGCCAAGCGTTTCACCCTGACGAATGCGTTGTCCTTTTTCTACGTTAATTTTACTTAGATGACAGAACATACTGATTAAACCTTGCCCATGGTCAATCAGGACTGTATTGCCATTAAAGAAATAGTTTCCAGTTTGCACCACGATACCATCAGCAGGTGCAATTACTTTTTGACCAACTGGCGCTGGAATGTCCAAACCTGAGTGTGGAGCACGCTCTTCACCATTAAAAAAGCGTTTACGGCCAAAAGAGTTGCTAAATTTACCTGCTGTAGGGCGGATAAAGTTTGGGAAACTGTTCCATGTACTTTGACTAAAAGAGCTATAAATATCATTTTGCTCTTTTGCTTCACGCGCATAACGATCCAATTGCTCTTGCTGAGGATTGACGTAATCCTGATTTTTGACGTTGAGACGCTGCTCAGCATAAGGATATGGCTTAAGTTCGATTTGAATCGGACTGTTATTGGTTCTTAGGGTGAGTGTACCGAGAGGCGCAGATAAAGGGATACCAAACACAGCATAACGCTGTGAGCCTTCATGCGTAATCAGTACAGGATTTTGTTCATAAAAAACTTGAGTGGTATTTGCTTCTAAAGGAATAACTGCGATTCCACCAGCTCGTCTTGAGTCTTGTGGCAGTTGTGCAAAAGTAACATGAAGTGGAAGAAGGCAAGCGACTGCCAGATAGATTCTTTTTAAATACATGATCATCATTATGAGTAAAGTAAAGTTGTAAGCTAAAAGGTTCTGCTTAAAAGTACAAGATCGGTGGTGTTCAAAACAGAATAGGTAGCAAAAATATACAAAATATACTTGAAATAGATTGCTTTTGTACCCATATTAAAGCCGAGTCTTATATTTATTATTTTATATAAAATATTGAAAAATATATAAATTTTATTTGAAATTTTAAAATGTGTTCCCATCTAAGTGATAAGTTAGAAATTTGTTGTGAGGAATAACAAGAATGCGATTTGAAAAATTTACAAACCGCTTACAGCAAGCGCTCTCAGATGCACAATCATTGGCCATGGGTAAGGATCATACTGCAATTGCAGGGATTCATATCTTAACCTCTTTATTAGACGAACCGGCCAATCTGAGTTTATTGCAACAAGCGGGTGCGCGTTTACCAGAGTTAAAGCAGAAACTTGAACAAGCAATACAAAATGCACCCACTTTGGCAAATCCGACAGGTGATATCAATCTGAATCCTGAAGCGGTTAAGGCACTCAATTTAGCTGACCGTTATGCACAGAAAGCAGGTGATGAGTTTTTATCTACGGATTGGGTGTTGCTTAGCTTGGCAGAAACAGGCGAAACCAAAACTATTTTAAATAGTGTTGGTGTAACACCAGAGAATTTACGTAAGGTAATTGAAAACATTCGAGGAAATGACAAAGTCATGAGTAACAATCACGAAGATCAACGTGACTCACTAAATAAATATACCATTGATTTGACTGAGCGTGCCTTGGCAGGGAAGTTAGACCCTGTGATTGGCCGAGATGATGAGATTCGTCGTACCATTCAGGTGCTCTCTCGTCGTACGAAAAACAACCCTGTACTGATTGGTGAACCTGGTGTTGGTAAAACTGCGATTGTAGAAGGGTTAGCGCAGCGTATTATCAATGGTGAAGTACCAGAGAGCTTAAAGAACAAGCGTGTCCTGTCACTCGACTTGGGTTCATTACTTGCAGGTGCAAAATATCGTGGTGAATTTGAGGAACGTTTAAAAGCAGTTCTCAAAGACTTGGCAAAACATGAAGGTGAAATCATCCTGTTTATTGACGAGCTTCATACACTCGTAGGCGCAGGTAAGGGCGATGGCGCAATGGATGCAGGTAATATGCTCAAACCTGCCTTGGCGCGTGGTGAACTCCGTTGTGTGGGTGCAACGACTTTAGATGAGTATCGTCAATACATCGAAAAAGATGCTGCGCTTGAACGTCGTTTCCAAAAAGTGTTGGTGGATGAACCAAGTGTTGAAGACACTATTGCGATTCTGCGTGGTCTAAAAGAGAAATATGCGACCCATCACGGTGTACAAATTTTAGATTCAGCGATTATTGCTGCAGCGAAAATGTCACATCGTTATATCACTGATCGTCAGTTACCCGATAAGGCAATTGATTTGATTGATGAAGCTGCATCACGTATCAAGATGGAGATTGACTCTAAGCCAGAAGCTTTAGATAAATTAGATCGCCGTTTGATTCAATTAAAAATGCAGCTCGAAGCGGTGAAAAAAGATGAAGATTCAGGTAGTAAAGCTGAAGTCAATCATCTTGAACAGCAAATTGCTGAAAAGCAAAAAGAGTACAATGATTTAGAAGAGATCTGGAAAGCTGAAAAAACACTGGTTGAAGGTGATAAAAAAGCACAGGTCGAACTGGATCAAGCGCGTAGTGCTTTGGAAAAAGCCAAACGTGAAGGTGATTTGGCTGAAGCTGCACGTTTGCAATATGGTGTTATTCCAGAGTTGCAGAAACGTTTAGAGCAAGCTGAAGTTGCAGAAGAAAATGAAGAACCGAAGTTGATTCGTACCAAAGTCACTGAAAATGAGATTGCCGAAGTTGTGAGTGCAGCTACAGGCATCCCTGTGACCAAAATGCTGCAAGGTGAACGTGAAAAACTTCTGAAGATGGAAGAGTTTTTACACGATCGTGTTGTGGGACAAGATGAAGCCGTGGTTGCGGTGTCTAATGCGGTACGCCGTTCACGTGCAGGATTATCTGATCCGAATCGCCCAAGTGGATCATTCTTATTCCTTGGCCCGACTGGTGTCGGTAAAACGGAGTTAACCAAAGCATTGGCCAACTTCTTGTTCGACAGTGATGATGCCATGATTCGTATCGATATGAGTGAGTTCATGGAAAAACATTCTGTCAGTCGTTTGGTGGGTGCACCTCCTGGCTATGTGGGCTATGAGGAAGGTGGAGTCTTAACTGAGGCTGTACGTCGTAAGCCATATAGTGTGGTGTTGTTTGATGAGGTGGAAAAAGCGCATCCAGATGTATTCAATATTTTATTGCAAGTATTGGATGATGGCCGTTTAACGGATTCACAAGGTCGTGTGGTCGACTTTAAAAATACGGTCATTGTGATGACATCTAACTTGGGTTCACAAGATGTACGTGAGCTGGGTGAAGGAGCGACTGATGAGGAAGTCCGAACTGTGGTCATGAATGCCGTAACACAGCATTTCCGTCCAGAGTTTATTAACCGTATTGATGAGTTGGTGATTTTCCATTCACTGCAAAAAGCACAGATTCGTGGTATTGCGGATATTCAGTTGGATCGTTTGCGTTCACGTTTGAGTGATCGTGATATGGGCTTAACAGTAGATGACACAGCATTCGATCTGTTAATCGACGCTGGTTTCGATCCGATCTATGGAGCACGTCCATTGAAACGGGCCATTCAGCAACAAGTGGAAAATAGTTTGGCTCAAAAAATCCTGTCTGGTGAGTTTCAGGCTGGTGATAACATTTTAATCAAAGGTGAAAATGGTCATCTTGTGTTTGATAAAATGAAATTGAGCTAAGTCTTAATTTTAATGTTTGACCCCAAAGATGGTGATGAAAGTCACCATCTTTTTTTGTATCGGTGCAACTGGTCTGATTTTTTCAGGAATATTACCAATGACATTGCGAGTTGATGAAAAACTTGCTAGTTTCTTGAACAAATAAGAAAAAAATTCAGGATGAATTGCAATGGAAAATAGCAAACATCATTGCACATATAGTTGTGTAATTTTGTTGATGACCGTTTTATCTTCAATCGTAAATGCTGCACAGCCATTGAATGAGGGAACACTCGCCTTACAAACAGGTGTGCTGAATAATGCGCTCCCTAGTATTATCATTAAAGCTCAACAAGATGCCTTGAAGCCAGAAGAAGAACGTTGGCGTTCACAGCGTATTCTTAGCGATAAATTTTTAGGTGATATTAGAGTTAATACGATCTTGGATGGCGTACTATCTACTCATGAAGAGCAAAAGAAAGTATTTGCTGTTGACACAAGAGACAAGGATAAGCGCGAGGCTACGATTAAGCCACATGCACAGCCATCGGATCGTTTCATGATTTATGAATTCGACTCAGGCAATGTTCATGTGACTTATAATGATGAACCAGGCGAAATAGTAATTAAATAGCTGGGTGTTGAATTTTCCAAGCACGATGAATTTTTTGATTGCGTTTGAAATCTAAACCAATCGTTTCAGAGGTGATTTCTTCAACTTGATACATCGCCTCAATTTCTTCATCCAGCTCGAAGCCACGATAGTTATTGGAGAAGTACAAAGTACCATCACTGGTTAAACGATTCATTGCACGTTTAAGCAGTGAAATATGGTCACGTTGAACATCAAAAGTGCCATAAAACTTTTTCGAATTTGAGAAGGTTGGTGGGTCAATAAAGATTAAGTCATATTGTTCATGACCTTCTTTTAACCACTCAAAGCAATCGCTTGCAAAGAACATATGCTGTTCATCAGCGTGGTCAACCGTTAAACCATTCAGTACAAAGTTCTCTTTCGACCAATTTAAGTAAGTATTGGATAGATCGACACTGGTCGTACTTGCTGCGCCACCCAAAGCAGCATGTAGGCTTGCTGTAGAGGTATAGCTATAAAGATTTAAAAAATGCTTGCCACGTGCTTCTTTAGCAATTCTCAGACGAATTTGACGGTGATCCAAGAATAAGCCAGTATCCAAGTAGTCGGTCAGGTTCACTAAAATTCGTGCATCACCTTCTTGGACGATAAAACGTTTAGAGGCGGTACTTTGCTTGGTATATTGTGTTGTACCTGCTTGTCTTGCACGGGTTTTGATGAAAATGGCATCACGGTTTAAACCTGTCACAGCACGGATTGCAGCAAGACCTAGATTAAAACGCTTTTTGGCTTTTTCAGGATCAATGGTTTTTGGTGGTGCATACTCTTGTACATGCAATCGATCACCATATAAGTCGACTGCAATATTGAAATCAGGCAAATCTGCATCATAAAGACGTAAACAATAGACGTTCTCTTTCACAGCCCACTTTTTCAATGCTTGCATGTTTTTCTGCAAACGATTGGTAAAGTCTTCAGCACCTTCAATTTTTTCAAATTGTTGGGGTTGCCAAGTTGCTAAAAATGGCTGTGTAACGGTTGCAGGTTTGACTGTACCAAAACGAACATAAATAGGTAATTTACCATTCATCAAACGTAAAATTTGCGGATCATTAAAGGCAAGTACATCGGCTTGCTCAACTTGTGCAGCAATAATTGCAGCACGTTGATTTGGAAAATTCTTTTGCAATAATGCAGATAAGCCCAAGTAGAGCGAACGGTTAGACGCTTTATCACCTAGACGTTCACCATACGGTGGATTGGTTACGATAAATGCTTTTTTACCTTCAGCATGGAAGTCATCCCAGTCTGCTAAAGTACGTTCTTCTATTTGAATTTTATCCAGTAAATTCTCAAAACCAGCGGCAATGATGTTCTGACGTGTTGCTTTTACGGCTTCCCAGTCTGCATCATAAGCATAGAGTTGTGGTAGCGGTTGCTGCAATGCTCGTTCATGGCGTTCTGCTGCTTCAGCTTTAAGCGTCATCCACAATTCATGGTCATGACCGTGCCAGCCATTAAAACCAAAACGGCGAACTAAACCAGGTGCACGATCAGTCAAAATTAATAAGGATTCAATAATAAATGTACCTGAACCGCACATTGGGTCGAGGATAATGTCAGGCTGATATTGTGCGAGTTGTGCTTTTTGTAGAATCGCAGCTGCCAAATTTTCTTTGATCGGTGCTTCGGTCATAAAACGACGATAGCCACGTTTATGTAAAGAATCACCAGACAGATCTAAACAGTAGGTGTGTTCGGTTTTACCCGCTAAAGCATACAGTGTAATTTCTGGTTGCTTAATATCAATACTTGGGCGTTTGCCAACAGCTTCCATAAAGGAATCAACAACACCATCTTTGACACGCAAAGTCGCAAATTGAGAATTTACCTTAATGTCACGTTCGATATGCAAGCGAACGGCAAAGGTACTTTGTGGTGCAAAAATGAGAGACCAATCAAAGCTGATTGCACCTTCATAGAGTTCTTCGGCAACATCACGTGCATCGTGCGTATGTTCAAGCTCATGGGTATGAATAGGTAAAAGCACGCGAGAGGCTAAACGAGACCACATACAAATGCGGTACGCATTCTCCAATGTACCTTTAAATATTAAACGTCCTGCAAAACGCTGGATATTTTGAATGCCTAAATCTTCAAGCTCTTGTTGTAGTAAGGTTTCAAGCCCGTCCGCACAGGTGACCCAATAGTCTGTTAGACGTGGTTTAGCGTTCATTCAAATTTCCAAAACATTTTTAGCAATCGGCTATTTTAACTGATTTTTATGGGTTCTGTCGGTGCATATTTGTTTGATTGCCAGCTTTATCATCTAATAATTACATTTTTTTTCATTGAGCTGGGGTGGTGCGGCATGAGGACCGTGATGTATTTCATTTTAATTGGCTATTTTATTGCATAGTTGGTACAGCTTTTGCTTTTAAATTTGCACTACATCAGTAAATGATTTTACTTAAAGCTGATGAAATTTAAGAATTTTAATTTGATGGCTGTGAGGATATTATGAAAGAAAGCATGAATAGTGAAGTATCGGTCAATGCTGAAGCTTTTACGATTGCGACTCAAATGTATGTCCGTTTAAGACGTGTTTGTGGTCGTGTGATCGATGTAATGTATTTAGTCAATAATCAAGACTATGCCAAACATGTGCTTGACGTTGCCTTGGCAACTCAGGATCAAGAACTCGCACGATTTGTTGCTCGTTTAAGCCCATTAATTGATCTGTATGCCCAGCCAAGTGTAACGACGACAGAAGTGAAAACAGAAGCTAAAAAAGTAAAAGCTGAGGTTTTAGAAACCTATTCTGTGGAAGTCACTGAAGAAGAAATATATCAGGCACAGGTTCATCATCATTATATTGGTGCGTTACGTTAAGCGATAAGTTATTTAAAAGGTGAAATAAAAGGATGTAAGCGGGGAATTACATCCTTTTTAATTAAGTGCTGAAAACTTCAACTACGAATGAAATCTAAAGTCTGTATAATGCGTTAACTTAACGTGTTAGGAATCTCTTATGCACTTGGCGGCATTGCATACTTTGAGTCAGATCCAGCTCAATCAACAAGGAAATCTAAAGCACTTTTTAACAATTGAAGGTCTTTCCAAAGAAACCTTAACCAAGATCTTAGATACAGCACAAAGCTTTTTAGATGAAAATAATAATTTGATCAACCGTCCGTTACTTGAAGGATTGACGGTCATGAATCTATTCTTTGAAAACTCCACTCGCACCCGTACGACTTTTGAGGCGGCAGCAAAACGATTGTCTGCCAATGTCCTGAATATTGATATTGCGCGTTCAAGTACCTCTAAAGGCGAAACGCTACGTGACACGCTGTGGAACTTGGAAGCGATGGCCGCGGATATTTTTGTGGTTCGCCATTCATCATCTGGTGCAGCGCATTTTATTGCCAAAGATGTATGTCCGAAAGTTGCAATTATTAACGCAGGGGATGGTCGTCACGCACATCCAACCCAAGCGATGTTGGATATGTTGACGATTCGTCGTGAAACCAAAAAGCCTTTTGAAGAATTAACGGTTGCCATTATTGGTGACATTAAGCATTCACGCGTGGCGCGTTCAAATGTAGCTGCATTGCAAACATTGGGCTGTAAAGATATTCGGGTGATTGCACCGAATACGCTATTGCCAGTGGGCTTTAATGAATATGGTGAACATGTCCGTCTGTTTAATAAAATGGATGATGGCGTCAAAGACTGTGACGTGATTATTGCATTGCGTATCCAAAATGAACGTATTGATTCACCTGCCTTATCTTCACAGGCTGAGTTCTACAAAATGTATGGTTTGAATAAAGAGCGCCTTGCAATGGCAAAGCCTGATTGTATCGTGATGCATCCAGGGCCGATGAATCGTGGGGTTGAGATTGATTCAAGTGTCGCGGATGGTGATCAATCGGTGATTTTAAAGCAAGTCACCAATGGTATTGCAGTTCGTATGGCGGTACTCGCACTTGCGATGCAAGGCCAGTTACAAGAACAAGGTTTAATTGAAGCGATTGCACTGTAAAGGATAGATCACATGAGTATAGTAAAAATTGAAAATGTCCGTGTGCTCGATCCAATTCAAAACACTGATCGAGTCAAAACGGTTTATATTGAAAATGGTAAATTGATTGATGCAGTAGATCAAGTCGATGAAAGTATTGATGGGCAAGGCAAATGGTTAATGCCGACCATGGTGGACCTGTGCGCACGAATGCGTGAACCTGGTCAGCAACAACATGGAACTTTAAAATCAGAAGGTAAAGCGGCACGTGCCAACGGTATTTTGCATGTGATTACGCCTCCAGATTCAAAGCCAATTGTTCAAGACAATGGTGCTCTGATTCATGGCTTGATTGAAAAAGCGCAATTAGATGGTGGAATTTATCTGCAAATTATTGGCGCGCAGACTCAAGGTTTGAATGGTAAACAGCCTGCCAATATGGCGGGATTAAAGAAGGGTGGCTGTACCTCAGTTTCAAATGCCAATGCTGCTTTTGATAATGATGATGTGGTAATTCGCACACTTGAATATGCTGCTGGTTTGGGCTTGACCGTTGTATTCTATGCGGAAGAACCACAAATTGCCAAAGATGGTTGCGCACACGAAGGTTTTATTGCTTCTCGTCAAGGCTTGCCAATGATTCCTGCGATCGCAGAGACAGTCGCAATCGCAAAATATTTATTGATGATTGAAGTGACTGGTGTAAAAGCACACTTTGGTCTCTTGTCTTGTGGGGCATCTGTAGAACTGATTCGTATTGCCAAAGCCAAAGGTTTGCCTGTGACTGCGGACGTTGCGATGCATCAACTGCATTTAACGGAACAATTGACTGATGGTTTTAACTCTTTGGCTCATGTACGCCCACCATTGCGTTCTGAGCAAGATAAAGCCTTATTACGTCAGGGCGTCAAAGAGGGAGTTATTGATGCAATTTGTACCCATCATGAACCTTTGAGCAGTTCTGCCAAAATGGCACCGTTTGCTGAAACGCAACCTGGTATTACTGCCTTTGATACCTATGTGGGCCTAGGTGTGCAACTGATTCAGGAAGGCGTATTTGAGCCTTTGGAATGGGTTGCAAAAGTGACGTCGATCCCAGCACAAGTGGCGAATATGACGGAACGCTGGCAACAAGAAGCAGGTTGGGTGCTGGTAGATCCAGAATTGAAATGGACTGTTTCTAAAGAAACTATTGTTTCACAAGGAAAAAATACGCCATTACTTGGTCAGCAATTGACGGGTAAAGTACTGGCAACTTTTGCATAAACTGATGTGAAATAAGCAGAATAAGATGCAAAAGTCTTATTCTGCTTTGTAAAGTGTGATGTAGATATTGTATTTAAATTTTACAAATGTAGATAAAAATAAAAAAATTAGATTAAAGTAAGAAAATAAATGAGATGTGCCTTACATAAAATTATAAAAACGAGAAATAAATTATTTAAATAATTGGAGCTTAATAACATGTCTATAAATCCAATGGAATTACTTAAACAAAAAGTTTCATCTGTGATTGTGAATGACCAAACATGTTTGGTAAATGAAAAAAATGATGTTCTATCAAGGTTTTATCCTGTTTTTTTGCATCGTTTTTTAGAAAAGCCTGAATTGGTTGATCAACTAAAAGAAAAGCTTACGCCGTCTGTTTTTGATTTGTTGGAAGAAAATGAACGAGTAAAAAATGCATTGCTATTGCGATTGGCAGCAGGCAAAGTTTCGGTTGCAGAGGCTGAACTGACGCTTAATCGGGCGATTCCAAAAAGTTTGGCTGTTCTTTCGAATGAAGTTGGAAATGATGCAATTAGCATTATTCATTACCTGAGAGAACATAAACAATCGATCAATGCACTGTTACCAAATTGGTCTGATGAGGTGCTTTCACTTTTAAAAGAAGTTGCTGTTCCGGTGCAGTCTATCCATGAGGAGCCAGTAGAGCTTGATCTACCACCTGCGAAGAAACCTTATCGATTTTTTCCATTTTTAACCCTGATTTTTGCAAGTTTTTCATTAGTTTGTCTATATCAACTCATCAAGTGAACGTGGGGAAGATTGAAGATGGATATACACTATCTTGTACTTCACTTTGTAAAGTGTGATGTAAGTATTGTATTTAAATTATATAAAAACGAATAAAAAACACACAAGTGATTAGAATGAAAAAGCATCAATTTGCGTGTAGTTCGCATTTTTCTTAAGCGATCTGAATATTATAAATTTAATGAGTTGGAGTGAATAACAATGTCAATAAACCCAATGGAATTGTTAAAGCAAAAAGTGACCTCGGCAGTTGTGAGTGGTCAAGACAGTTTAGCGAACGAAAAAAGTGCGCTGCTAACTAGGTTCTATCCGATTTTTCTTTCCGTATTAGCCGCAAAACCTGAACTTATTCAGAAACTCAAAGAATCAATTTCACCTTCTTTGCTTGATTTGTTTGGGCACAATGATCAAGTTAAAAATGCACTGCTGTCTAATCTTGCGGGTGGTCAGGTTCCACCTGCTGAGGTGGAGCATACATTAAATCAGGCGATTCCAAAGAGTCTGGTTGCTTTGACCAATGAAGCAGGAAATGACACATCAAGTATCGTGAATTATTTAAAACAACATGCCGATTCAATTCGCTCACTTTTACCTGCATGGGCAGTCGGCTTGCTTGCTCCATTAGGGCTGGTCGCAAGTAGCTCGACCTCAGCTTCAAATTTGGCAAACACTGCCGCTGCGAATAAATCACGTGCTTGGCTACCGATTGTGGCTGTCATTATTTTAGCATTATTGATCGCATGGTTATGGAAGTCATGTCAGCATAAACAAGTGGCTGTTCCAGTCAATAATGAAGGTACTTCGGCATCACAGGTAAGTACGGATGTGGTACCTGCAAGCTTGTCTTTAACTACGGATGCCAGTGGCAATGTTGCACAATGTCAAGTCGGTGTGGGTGATCAAGGATTTTTGGCAAGTATTCAAGCGAAGGTCAAAGAGGTTTTCTCTTCCAGTCAGGATTGTACCGTAGATACTGCAACAGCACATGCAGCGACATTTACTGATCAAGCTGGACTTGCTGGCGTGTTGGGATTGCTTAAAGGTGTACCTAATCTCTCTTTGGATTGGGTGGGTGACAAAATTACATTGAAAGGTAATGATACAGCCAAACTGAATGAGTTATTAGGCAAGATTAAAGGTCTAGTTCCAAATACGGAAGTTGTGATTGACGCGCCTGTAAGTGCAGCCGATTCAGTAAGCAATAGTTTAAATGCTGCTCAGGATGCACTGGCCAATATTGATAGCAATAAAGTTGACATCAATGAGGTGATTAAAGCACTTAATCTACAAATTATTAATTTCGCCACAGGATCGAATCAGATTCCAGATGAAAATAAAGCAATTTTAGATAAAGCTGCGACTTTACTGAAAACCGCTAAAGATGCAAAACTAACGGTTGCAGGTTATACCGACTCGACAGGTCATGCAGATAGCAATAAAGCTTTATCGCAAAAACGTGCACAAGCCGTGGTCGATTATATCGTGAGCCAAGGCGTTGATGCGGCTCAATTGACTGCTGTAGGTCATGGCGCAGATAACCCCGTAGCAGATAATGCGACCGAAGAAGGTCGTTTTAAAAACCGCCGTATTGAGTTTTCTGTGACACCTTAATTCATCCTTCAAGTACTATTTAAACAGGAGTTATTATTGTAATAACTCCTTTTATTTTAATTATTTAATTTCGTAAATATGATTCTAGATCTGGTTGTTTGCATAAAATTCAAGAAAAGACTCGAAAGTCTAGATTTAAATTGAGTAGAATACGCCCGAAAAAAACAAGATAACAGGGTATTAATATGAATAAGCTTTTTATATTCACAACATTAACGGCAGCAGTTTTATTAACAGGTTGTGATAAGTTCAAGCCGAAAGATAAAGTTGAAAATACGGATAGTGCAGCTGTTGCAGAGTGGAGCTGTACCAATCAAGACAACCTCAATAATATTCAGGCTGCATTAAAAAAAGCGTATTTAAAGCAAATAGAGCGTAGTTTACGTGACAGTGAATATCAAGCGGACTATACGATTTTAGATACTATCAATAAAGGTTTAAAGTTTGAAATTAAAAATGTGCGCACATTAGATGCCAGTGAAACAGAACAGACATCAAAGACATTATTGAGTTGTGAGAGCCAGCTGGTGGTTTCTTTCCCGAAGGGGTTGCAGAAACGTGCAGAAAACGCCTATCTTGAACAGCAAAAATATCAACACGATGGTGAGGACGAAGATCCAAAAACCTATACCTTGAGTGATTATTTCTCGGATAGTGATTATCCATTAACACTCGAAAATGACCAATTAAGCGGTGAGTTTTCCTATAATCTGACCAAAACAGATAAGGATGGTTTGGTTTTCAATATTCCCGATCAAAATGGCGTCATTGATGGTGTGGTGTTCATGGCGACTAAGGCCGTGCAATATGTTGCTTACTTAAAAGAAAATCGCTTGATGGAACAAAGTAGCGAACAGGCGCAACAAGAGTATGATGCAGAGTCTTCTGCTCAAATGGACTTGGCGCAAAAAGCGATGGATATTCGCAAGAAAGAGCTCGATGCTGAGAAATCCAAACAGGTTGAGCGTTTAAACCAAACATGGGATAAATTCAGCCCTGAACAAAAGACACAATTACAGCAAGATCAAGCAGATTGGTTTGAAAAACGTGATGTCGATTGTAAGGTGTTGTCACAAAAAAGTGTGTATGACATTCCTGAAAAAGATCGTGAGACCTATCAGAAACAATCAGGTTATTGGAATGATGCAATGCGTCAACAAGATCGAGATATGCAATACACCAAATGCTTTACTCAACGGACGATTGAGCGCATTGTTTATCTCAATAATGTCAATTAAGTAAGCAACCAGAACAAGGACGAATTGATTCGTCCTTTTTTTATTGGCATGCTTAAGCAATCACGATGAATAGATAGAGATTATGCGAATTACATTGATTGGCGCAGGGCGTGTGGCAACACATTTCGCAAAAGTATTGCAGTTACAGCATCAAATTGTTCAAATCTATAGTCGCGATTTACAGCACGCACAGACACTGGCTGATCAGGTCAATGCTCAGGCAATTGATCAGGTTCAACAACTTGATCCACAAACAGATCTGGTCATTATTGCTGTGAGTGATCAAGCAATTTCAAGTGTGATTCAAGCGATTACTCGATATTTACCAGACAATCTTATTGTTCATACTTCAGGCAGTACGGACTTGTCGATACTTCAGCATGAGCATTCGCGCGCTGGGGTTTTATATCCATTGCAAACCTTTAGTTTTGAAAGAGCAGTGAACTGGTCTGAAACACCTTTGTTCGTCGAAGCAGTTCAAACACAGGACTTAACATTATTAACGGATTTGGCAAACAGTTTAAGCCAACGTGTTTATCAATATAGTTCTACACAGCGTTTAACCTTGCATTTAGCCGCAGTATTTGCTTGTAATTTTAGTAATTATTGTTATGACATGGCGAAGCAAGTGGTCGATGCTGAGCAGGTTGATTTTAGTTTGTTATACCCTTTAATAAGGGAAACTGCGAATAAGGCAACACTCAATGATCCTCGCCAAATGCAGACAGGGCCTGCAATGCGTGGTGATCAGAATATATTAAATATGCACGCTCAGCTATTGGCAAATATGCATCGAAAAGACTTGGAAAATATCTATGCATTAATGAGTGATGGGATTTATAAACGGCAAAGCAATTAGAATTAACGATAATTATACAAAATAGACAAATTAGTCTATTTTGTATAATATGCCTAAAATTTTATTTAATATTTTATAAAAAAGATGTTGGCTAATATATTTCAAGCGTTAGAGAGTCTCGGCCTTACAGCACAAAAACGTGCCATTCATATTCAATTTTCGAATCAAAATTTAAATACTCAAGTTTTCCTGCAACGTATTGATGGGCAGCATCAACTCAATGCAGGCCTTAAAGCAGAATTAATTTGCTTGTCGACTAATGCGACTATTCCCTTAAAAAAATTTATTGGCAGTCAAGCTGCAATTGATACCGTCACTGATCAAGGTCAATTAACCCGTGTTACGGGGATCATCACTCAAGTCCTACAAGGGCAATCGGATGGAAGTTTAACTTTATATAAACTCACGCTTGAAGATCCAACTGCACTGTGGAAACAACGCCGTAATAGCCGCGTGTTTATGAACAAGAGCGTGTGTGATGTCATCGAAATCATCTTCAAAGAATGGCAGCAAAAAAGTCCCTTATTTGCATCCAGCCTCACTTTAGACCTAAGCGGACTCAGCCAAGACTACCATGTCCGTCCCTTTATTATGCAGTCCAATGAAAGTGACTATGACTTCTTAACTCGTTTGATGCGTAGTGAAGGCATCAACTGGCTGATTGATGAAGCAGCACACACAGTTCCACTCAGCAGTGCAGCCATCCAGGCACAAAAACTACGTCTCATTGATGACAATAGTCAATACCAAGCGCTCGATCGCAGACAGATTCGCTACCACCGCAGCAGTGCCACTGAACAATACGACAGCATGACCAGCTTGATCGGACAACGTACACTACAGCCGAGTTCAGTCCATGTACAACGCTGGCAAGCTGATGCACTGGAACAAGAAGAAGGTGCAGGTAGTGTCCAAAGCACGCATCAACACAGCGAACAACATGACAATGCCAGTCTAGGTCTAGAACAAGCATGGCACTTTTCACCCGCTTGGATGCAAGACCTAAATGGAGAAGATGGGGCGACCCAGTCAGGCAATGCCCAGATTGAAAAGCTCAATCAAAACTTGGGTCAATATTACGATCTACAATCGAAACAGTTTATTGCCCATACCACTGTCCGAGATACCCATGTCGGTTACTGGTTTGAACTGGCAGAGCACCCTGAAATCGATCAACATGACGGGGCAGACAAAGAATTCCTGATCACAGGCAAAAACTTCTATAACCAAAACAACTTGCCCAAAGATCTGAATCAACAAATTAATCAACTGTTGGCACAAAGCAATTGGCAACCCACTCAATACAACAAGGCAGAAGAACGCCAAGCCAACCAGTTAATCCTGCAACGCCGCAATATCAAAACCGTACCCGAATACAACCCATTACAACACCGACCAGCAGCCTCTCCACAACGCGCTAAAGTGGTTGGACCCAGTGGTGAAGAAATCCATGTGGATGAATGGGGACGCATCAAAGTCCGTTTCCTGTTCACCCGCAATGACGATCATAGCCATGATGGTGGTGCAGGCGCGAATGACAATGACACTGACTCCGCTTGGGTGGATGTACTGACCCCTTGGGCAGGTGAAGGCTATGGTGCACGCTTCTTGCCGCGTATCGATGAAATCGTGGTGATTGACTTCTTTGATGGCAACATTGATCGCCCATTTGTGGTGGGACGCATCCATGAAGCACACCGCAGCCCGACCAAATTCGACAACTCAGGCAAGTTACCTGATACCAAGAAACTGGCAGGGTTCAAATCTAAAGAATATCAAGGCGAAGGCTATAACCAACTGCGCTTTGATGACACCACAGGACAGATCAGCGCCCAGTTGCAAAGTAGCCATGCAGCCAGCCAACTGAACCTCGGTAAACTCAGTCATCCCAAAAACAAAGCGGAAAGTGAAGACCGAGGCGAAGGTTTTGAGCTTCGCACTGATCAATGGGGCGCAGTCCGTGCAGGCGAAGGTCTTCTAGTTTCTACGCACAAACAAGATCAAGCGCAAGGCGAACACATGGATGCCCAAGTTGCCAAGCAACAGCTGGAAGGCAATCAGAGCAATGCCAAAGCTTTAAGTGAAGTGGCTAAGAATCAGCAGACTGATGAGATTGAATCATTGGATCAATTGAAAGCCTTTGCCGAAGAAATTGAGTCTGATATTGCCAAGTTTAATAAGGCGATGTTGTTGCTCAGCTCACCCGCAGGCATTGGCCTGAGTACCAATGAAGATATTCATTTATCAGCGGATGGACAGATCAATCAGTTTGCGGGTGACAGTATCAATCTAAGCACACAAAAGAATCTGATTGCACATGTGAGTGGTAAAGCCAGTCTATTTGCGGCGCAAAATGGGATTAAGCAGGTGGCTGCCAAAGGTAAATTTGAAGCACTGGCTCAAGCAGATGGAATGGATTTGCTTGCTAAGCAAGGGATTCAGATTATTTCGACCGAAGATCGCATTGAGATCAGTAGTCCGAAAGAGATTGTGATTACCGCGGGCGGTTCTCAAATCAAGCTGGATGGTTCAGGTATTTTCCCAACGACGGGTGGTAAGTTTGAGGTGAAGGCAGGGCAGCATTTGTTTATGGGTGGGGGATCTGTGAATGTCCCTGCAATTGATTTACCTGACTGTTCTGCGAAACAGACACAGGCAGCTCAAAATGGCTCAGCTAAGGTTGACTTATCATGAGTTTACCTATTTTTACAGCAGTTCAATATGCTTCTGAACAAGATGACAGAGTCCAATTGGAACAACAATGTAAAAAGTTATTAAATGAATACGGGCACGTCATCTTTTTATTAGATAGCACCTTAAATCCATCCATTTTTGATGACGTGGTCAATACCTTAGCGAAAAAGAATATTGCTTATATTCCTTTAGCAATTAAAAAGGACATGGAAACATCTAATCTTTTTTTGATACGAATTGATGATCAAAAGGTATTTGAGCATGTAAAAGATGATGTGCTGCTAAATTTATTGCGCAATAAAGATATTACTAATGACTATTACTTTGTACATGGCTTTGGTGTATCAAAAACAGGATCTCTTGAGGAGTTAAGAGATCAGATAAGAAATAAGTTGGTCGTGTCTGATCAAGGACGGAAAATTTTATTCCGTTGGTATGATCCTCGGGTACTGATTTATTTAAATGATATTTTAGAAGAAAAAAATGTATTGAGTTTATTAGATAACTTTGAAGCGTGGCATTTCTTACATCCTACAGGGTTTTATAGTATCGAATCTCATGAGGAGCGGGCTCAAATCAAAACATTAGCGCTTCGTTCTCTGGATCAATCTCAATCGGTCGCATTAGATCTGGTTGAAATAGCAAATAGTGTATTTCAACAGCTGAATGATTTTAAAGACGTCGATGTTTCAAAATTACGCCCTGTAGAGATTCATAAAACTTTAGTACAAGCATATCAAGTTTATGGACTAGAAAATAATTTAGATCTCGTCACTTATGGTTTATATGGGCAAATTATTCATAAGGATTTTATGACTCATCCTATAGTGACGGATATTCTTTACGCGCATTGCGTGCAGGGTGAGCTTTCATTTACAGATGCAATGGATTATCTGGATGCTGATTTGTATTCCGTTATTCAGCAAGATCTAAATGTATAAGGTGTGATATGACAACAAATCAGCAGGCTAAATTTAAGATTCCATATAATGCTAACTCAAAACTTAGTGAAGCTCTTCAACAGCAAAAACAGAGTAACATTCTTAAATTTGGTCAAAACAACTCTTTGGGAAAGATTGGAAGTCCAGAAGATCTGAAAGAATTAGCTAAAAAAATAGCTCAAAGTTCAGTTTCCAAATCTGCAAAACAGTCCACTGCTGCAAATGTACAGAATAATAGTGCAGGGCAAGCACAAAAAGAATGTTCGAATTTCTGTCGTAAAACGGGTTTTAATATTTTACCTTTACGTTATACGGTAGTCAGTAGCTCAGCGCCTGCTTTGCCTGCAACATTAGGAAAAAATGTAAAAGAGATTCAGTTAAGTCATTTTAAATATGCAGTAGAAATGATTGATACTGGATATATATACAGTTTAGTAAAACGGGCATCTGGAGCTTTGGAGTGGGCAGGCTATCTAGTTACACCGAAAGGACATTTATCATATTTTCCTGTTGGTAAAGAAGCCCCAAAAAGCGTGCCTGAATTTGCCTGCAAAGGGGCGGGTCATAGTGTTAATTCATCTTTGATTACTTTAGAAAGTAATCCTAAAGATGAAGCTAAAGTTGCTTATCTCATCCATACCCATGATCCGATGAGTAAACTAAAACTAAAAGAATATGAAAAAAATGCTGAGAAATTTGTAACTGAAGGCAAATGGCAAAAATTTATTGTGGGAGGTGGGGCAACTCAAGCACATTGTTTGGCAGCAGCCAATGTGAAAAATTCAATTTATAATGTTAAAAGCTTTGGTACAGGACGTATTGAACAAATTTTGAAAAAATTTGTTCAAGAACCTAATAATGTTGCTTGTATGGCGTTGTATGATCCAATTGGCATAACGCTAAAACTCAATGATAGTCGAAATGCGAGATTTGAAAAACTTACAAAATATATCGCAGAGAAAGATAATAAAACGACCAATGAACATAAGTTAAATTCTTCTCAATTGATTGATAGTATTAAGATTGTTGTTGAAAATAAACTTATCAATCAAGGTTTAAGTACTAATACCCTACAGGCTGATTTGAGTACTAAGTTAATATTTGCGCAAGGTAAAATCCCTCTCTTCGGATCGATGGATCAAAGAGACTACCAACGCAAAGTTAATGAAATTTGGGATCGAGCTTCTCCGCAAGAAAAAGAAAAGTTTTTACAGCAGTACAATAAAAAATATGCTGTGGGACAAAAGCAGGTCAGAGATAAGATTATTAGCCAATCTAAAGCACAAGCGAAATTGGATTGGGAAACGAAGTATTCGACAAAAATTGATTGGACCGCAAAAAATGCTTTCGACAACAAAGTGAAAGTATTAACTGATGAAGCACGTAAATCAGCACAAGCCTATGCAAGTGATCATTTGCAATGGCTGCAATCTAAACAGTTACTAAAAGCATTTTATACTTATGATCAAACAGTTCTAAAGGGCGATGGTGCATTATTTCACATAAAAGTACTATCACTCATCAATGGCATGACAGGTTGTGATCAAGGGCAGGCATTGATGGAAAAATGGTTAGGGGTGGATAAAATCTCTGACGATAATCTATATATGCGCGCAGTCACCTATAATCAAAAAAGTTTGATTGATCAATATAATGCAAAAAGTCCTGAAATTACCTCTTTAACTTGGGATCAGTCTCAATCCAGCTTAAAAGGTTTAATTGCTGCGTTTGTCAGTGCTGACCAGCTATGGGAGCAATGGTTAGCTGACCCAAACAATAAAGTTAATGACCTGAAATGGTATAACCCTGCCAAAGCTTTACCTTGGATCTCAGAGATTACACGCAGTGTAGCCAAATGGAGCCTACAATATAATGCAAGTCCTTTGATTGCAAAGAAACTTTCAAGGGTTTCTTTTATTGCCTATGCTCATAGTTCGTTATTAACAGACAAAGTGCCGAAATGGTCATTGCTCTATAATATTGATTTAAAAATGACGAATGCAGCAAGTCAGTTGAATGCGACTGAAATCCAAAAACGTTGGAAGAATGCAGGGCAGAATACGGCTACACAAAAAATTAAAGAAATTCTGAGTAAATCTCCTGTGAGTGTAGCGCTCAGGATTTCTGGAGTTGTTGCTCTATTTGAGTTAATAAATTTGGGAACGCAAGCCAGTCTTTTCGCTGGGGATAGAAATTGGGAAAACGGTTTTAAGGTAACAGCAGGCTTATTAGCGACTACAGCGGTTGTTTTAGATATTGCTGGTGGTGGTATGGATGCTTTAAGTTTTCAAGAAAAAGCGAATAAAATTAGACTATATGGTGCAAGACTTGCAATTGGTGGGGCCACCTTTAGTATGATTGCCGACATTACAGCATTCGTAAAAGAGTTTGGCGGAAAAGATAATATTTTCTTACTGATTGTATTAGGTGCAAAAGCTACTATTTCTTTATTAATGGTTGGTGTAGGTATTGGGATGTTATTAAGACTTCCTGCATTAGCTGGCAGAGATATTGTAATAAGATTGCAAAAGTCTATAGCTATTAAAAGCTTTTTGACTATAGGTATTATGCGTGCTGCTGTATGGCTAAACTGGATTGGTATTGGTCTTAGCGTTATTGAAATTATTTTAAGAAATTATTATTACACAGAAGATGAGCTGCAAAAATGGTGTAAAAAGTCAGTATTTGGGACGGAAGCTGGGAAATATAAATCTCTTGAAAATGAAGAAGAAGCTTTTAGTAAAGCTGTAGTGAGTGTCTAAGATGAATGAAATGTTATTGATCAAGGGATTTGTAAAGAACTTAGATGTTGAGGACTCCAAAATTTATCCTTTGAAGAATATTAAATCACAAGCTGCTGGTAGTGTAATACTTGGAACCTTAACTGCAAGTAGTAGCGCAGCAACTAATGCACCAATTTTGCTAATGGCAGCAAGTGGAGAAGATGCTAAATCTTTTACTTGTGAAGTCGGTGATTATCGTGTGATTGGTCAGTTTACAACAGTACAATTTAAGAACGAGGATGAACTGGTTTGGGTGATTAGTAGGGAAAAAGAGCAAGGAAGACATTTAGCTTACGCTGTACTTGATCCTAAAACTGGGTTACTTTATATGATGTATGAATTGGGACGGTCGTTGAAAAAAGCTTATAACTATAACAATAAGGTAGCATTATTTTTAGGGCTAGTGTGTTTTTCATTTATATCTATTTTAATATTAGGTTCAAAACTTTATTATGGAGATAGTGTAGATATTTCTTTTAATGATATTATTAAATATTTATTTTTTAGCTCTATTATAAGCTTTTTATTTTCCTTCTCTTTTTCTTATCTTGTTTTTGGCCGAGTATTAAAGAAAATGGGGGTGTTATCTGAGAAAATTTTTAAAGTCTTAGGTTTTAAAATAATTGAACAGGACTTTTACAATGATTGTATCGTCAAAGATGGCATTCATATTAGTGTAATGGAATATAGAAAAAACTTAAAAGGTCCAGACCCATATCCAGAGGATTATTTTGATAAAAAATGATAAAAATCGAAGGTCGTGTAAGGAATCTTCAAATTGAAGACTCCAGAATTCATCCATTTAAAAACATCGAAAAACAAGCAGCAGGTACAGCTGTGGTTGGAGCTTTAACTGCAAGCAGTAGTTTGGCAACCAATGCTCCTATTATGATGATGGCAGCAAGAGGAGAAGCTGCTAAATCTTTTACTTGTGAGGTGGGCGAATATAGAGTAATTGGCCAGTTTACAACAGTACAATTTAAGAATGGCGATGAACTGGTTTGGGTAATTAGTCAGGAAAAAGAACAAGGGCGACATTTAGTTTATGCAACACTAGACCCCAAAACTGGATTATTGCATATGATTAATGAGATGGGACGTTCATTAAAGCGGGGCTATATAAGTATTTGCAAAACAGCGCTATTTGTTGCTCTATTTTTTGTATTATTCGGAAATGCAATAATACTAGTAACTTGGTTTATTTCGGAGGATGGCTTAGGTTTTAGCTGGTTGATGCATATATTTGGTTTTATCTTATTTCCATTTGCATTTACATTTTTATTTGTATTAAGTACATTTTTATTTTCACGTGATCAGAAACAGGCTTGTCGGCTATCAGAACAGGTCTTTGCGGTACTAGGTTTTGAAGATGTTAAAAATCAGGATTTCTTCGGAACTGCAGATCATTTCAAGGAAAATGGGCATACTTTCAAACGTAGTGTGATGTATTACCGTAGAAGTTTAAAAGGAAAAGATCCTTATCCAGAGGATTATTTTGATAAAAAATGATAAAAATCGAAGGCCGAGTAAGGAATCTTCAAATTGAAGATTCTAAGATTCATCCACTAAAGAACCTTAAAGTGCAAGCCGCTGGATCAGCAATATTAGGTACTTTGGCTGCTAGTAGTACATTAATGACTAGCGCACCAATCTTGATGATGGCAGCAAAAGGGGTAGATGCTAAAACATTTATTGGAGAAGTAGATGGTGTAAGAGTTATAGGGCAATTTACTACTGTTAAATTTAAAGAAAATGATTCGCTTATTTGGGTAATAAGTGGAGAGAAAGAGCAAGGAAGGCACTTGGCATATTCTGTACTTGATCCAAAGACAGGGTTGCTTTATATGATGTATGAGATGGGGCGGTCATTAAAAAATCTATATGTAAGTACTATAAAGTCAATTTTTTTTCTTTTTCTTTTTCTTTTTCTTTTCTTTTCTTTTCTTTTTCTCTTTTTAAATTTCTTAGATGGTGGTAGTGGAGATTATATTAAATATGGTGGAATAATATTTTTAAGCTGCTTTATTTTTTCCACTGTATTTATGCTAGGTTATATTACAATTGGAAATTCTGTAATCTCATTATCAAAAATATCAGAAAGAATTTTTGATAAGTTAGGTTTTGAAAACCCTAAAAGTCAGGACTTTTTCCAAAAAAGTTTACTTGATATGGATGGTATGCATGCTAGTGTCATGGAGTATCGAAAAAATTTAAAAGGCCCAGATCCCTATCCAGAAGATTATTTTGATAAGAAATGAAAAAGATAGAAGGCCGCGTAAGGAATCTTCAGATTGAAGATTCTAAATTCATCCTTTAAAAAATATAGGAAAACAAGCTGTTGGGGTAGCGATGCTCGAAACTTTAGCTAGTAGTAGCGCATTGATGACTAATGCTCCAATTATGCTTATGGCTGCAAGAGGAATTGATGCTAAAACTTTTTCTTTTGAAGTCAGTGGTTATAAGGCAATTTACTACCGTCCAGTTTCAAGAAAATGATCCACTTATTATTGTAGTTAGTGATGAAAAAGAACAGGAACGGCATTTAGCTTATTCTATATTGGATCCTCAGTCGGGTTTGCTATATATGTTATATGAAATGGGAAGGTCTCTTAAAAAATCATATAAAAATATTTGGCAAAGTATAAAATCAACATTCAGTTTCGATAACTCAGCTACATGGTGGAATATTAGTGCTGGAATTGTTGGTGCTTCTTTAGATGTATCTAAAAGAATTTCAATTGTTGATAAGTTTTTCATTCCTTTTTTTAATGTATTAGGAGTGGCGGCAACGCAAGCAAAATTTATTATAAGGAACATTGGGAACCATAATGGTCTTTTTTTTATTGGTTCAATTATTGGAAGAGCACACTTTAACCTTAAATTATTTTCGAAAAATGCCAAAGATGTTCTTACTGCACGATTGCCAAAAGAACAAATGTTTGATTTTAGCCCAAAAGCTGCAATAAAAGGATCTTTTATAGGAATAGTGGTTGGTGGAACTGTTGAAATACAAAAATGGATGCAGAATGAAAATAACCAAAAAGATATTACAGATTTGCTAGCTAATTTGACAGGAATGGCTATAAAAACTCTTATTGGAACATGGTTAACAGTTTTGTTAGTTAGTATGTTACTAACAGGTGGACCTGTTGGCCTAGTTATTGCGGTTGGTGTTGTTGTTGGAATAGCAATTGGTTGGATGTTAGATTATTTAGATGAATATTTTGGTATGACTGATAATCTTAAAAATTTATATAATCACTTGCAGAGTTGTACACAAAATACGCTGCAAGATATAGTCAATAAAGGAAATCAACTTTTTGGCTTAAATTATACTTTATCTTCATGGTTTTATTAAGTCGAGTTTTTAAATGTCATTAAAAATATCAGAATTTGATCATCAATATTTTGTTAAAAATCATTTTATGTTGAACCTAGCTTTGGGAGTTCTTGGTTTTTTGGGTTTTCTTACTATTAAGGATTTGAATTACTATTATATTAATACTTTTTTTACAGTATTTTATATTTTATATTTTATATTTTATATTTTATATTTTATTGTTTGTGTGTTTTTTTATTTTAGGATAAAAACATCGGAAAGTATTGTTTTATATTCTTTCCATAGAGTAATGTGTAGTTTCTTAAATGCTTTAGTTTTTTTTGTAATTTCTTTAACTATTTCTATGAACTTAGGCGTGAAATACTTTTTTGGATATGTGCTACTTTTTATACTTATATCTATGTTTATATTTGTGAAGTGGAAGGCTTTATTGTTAAAAGAGGAATATATAGAAGTTTTAACAGATAAATATTTCTCAAAAGATGACGTAAGTTTGTATGATTTTTTCTTCTCTATTAGTAATTTTAAATATGGAAATAGTAAAATTTCAGTATTCCTTGCTTTGATTTTTTCTCAAATTGCTTTTGTTCTTGTAATGAATGGATTGTTGGAAATCCACGCTTCTTATGAGCTTTATATTATTGTAAGCCTATTCTTTCTCATATCTTGTTATATTTTATATAATATGGGGGTAAATGTAATTTTGCCTTATAGTTTTTTAAAAAAAATGAAGTGATTGCAAAATAAAAAAATTATTGAGAGTGATCGCTATCCAGAACGTTAAATAGAGATGATTGATTTTGTAACTAATTGAAATTAAATTGTTATTTGGGGTGGGTTATTTGAAACTAAACTTAAAGCTTGTTCAAGGTCCAATCCACTCTCTAGAGAAAGCTAAGTCCAAAATTCCTGTAAATCAGAATATTGGTGGGATTGCAGCAGGTACCGCTTTTGCTGCTTCAGCTGCATTTTCCGTGACGGTCAGTAATGATGGGACACAGCAAATGTTAAGTAGTATGAGGCGTGACCCCAAGGGTACACTTGCAAATAGCTTGAACTCATCTAAAAGAGCTGTATTGAATATTAAAAAAGGTCAAATGGATGAAGAGGTGAAAGATAACTATTTCAATGCTGGAATTAATGCCTTTGCAGGGATACAGGCCAATATTACCCCTTTTGGCGGTTTACAATGGTTAGACCCTGAGCATCCTAAAGACTTTTCTGATTTGGCAAAAATTTCTCCGACTTTGGGACTGAGTGCAGGTGCAGGAGGAAGTGCCAATTTTCAACTTTATTTTGCCAAGGGCGCGTTTCGTTTTAGGGCCAGTATTGCAGCCTGTTATGGGGTTGGCGGCAAAGGTGCATTAGAATTTATGGTTGATTTTAGTAAGATTGACCAATTGATTAAATTTATTGCCTATCAACTGCTTTATATTTCATTTAAAAAACTAGTGTATATGACCGAAGGCACTTTTATGCTACTGCATAAGGTCAGTATGATGTTACCCTTTGAAAAAGATAGCTCCTTTATTCAGAGTGTCGCACTAATTAATTTACATTTCGCAGATTTTAAATCTAGAATGCAAATTGCCGAGAAACGACTAGAAATGTGTCGTAAAATCAATGCTAAAGAACAGTGGTTAAAATATCTAAGTCCTGAAAGCCGCGGCTGTTTCCTGTATCATATTACCCGGCATGGTCTGGTTAGTGGGGTACTCAATCCAAGCCAACGAGATGGTACCTGGGTGCTGAATAATGTCAAGGAATATGACCTGACTGCGCATAAAGAGGCGGTATTAAACCTGTTTAGGAGCGTTACAGTGGTTAGTCACTGGACCAACACGCTTCAACATATGAGTACAGATGGTGACACCTCGGTAAAAACAATTGCGCAAAATGAAAGTGAATTACTGGATTTTCTCAACTTGGGCCGTAGCCATGGCTTCTTACCTTTGGCTGATTTAGCTGAGGTGAAAAGGCGTATTAATCAGGATCATAATTTCCCTAAGGACTACCGTTCAGGTAATCGTTATTTGGATGAATACCTGAAAATGCGTGGTGAGCGGATTTTGGCTTATCCCAAAGACTATAAAATTGCTGACTTTGGTTCATCTGAGTTTATGCAGGCCAAGATTGCGCAAGATATAGAAAAGCCAGAACTGTTTTTAGCACAAGCGCCACAACCCATAGACGAACTTGGGCTGGATCAATACGGTCAAGAAAACAACGCTCTCCAAACTTGGCAAGTCTAACTTCTAACTTGCCGTAGGACTGAAGAATTTTATTTCTGTTTCAGAAATGGTTGGTGGGAGTTAGAAGCACAGCGTACAGCTGTTGCGCCATTTGGATTTATACTGGTAAAAGCGCTAGAATCTTTCTCAAATTGAGGATTTGGTTCTTCTCCACTTCTATAAATTGTTGTAACTTCTCCACTTATTTGTAAATCTAAGGTACCTGCAACTTGGTAAGTGCTACGCACAGATTTAAGTGTACCAGTAGCAGGACCTTGCGGGTTCTTTTCTGGTGAGTTTTTATAATATTGAGGGTCAAACCAGTCCGACATCCATTCGTAACTATCTGTTGCCAAATCATAAAACCCTAAAGGAGATGGAGGAAATTTACCTAAAGTTGGGATAGGTACACCATCCATTTCTAGTGATTTACTCAGTTGATGACGCTGTTCATCACTCCAGACATTACGGCCCATTTCATATTTACCATTATCGGTTGGATAAATAATATATTGACCACGGTTTCGTGCAGCATATTCCCATTGTGCTTCGGTAGGCAAATTCATTGGAATCCCGACCTGTTGTCCTAACCACTGACAATAATTCTGAGCTTGTTGCCAACTCACACCAGCAGGGGCATTAGGAACACGTAATTTTTTTGAAATTTCCTGCATCCCGATTTTGGGTTGTCCTGTTGCTTCAGTATAAAGATCAAAATCATCAAAGGTCGTTTTATAGGCATTGAGACTATAGCTATCTAAAGTGACTTTATGCAGCGGCATAGCGGCATAAAGACCAGTAATTGGCAATTTATCTTTACGGGTGACTGGGCCAAAGTCGCCCATCATAAAAGAGCCACCTTCAACAAAGATCATATTCTTTTTGGTTTTTTCCACCAATTGCTGGATTTTTTGTTGTAGCTCTGGTGATGGTTTGGTTTCTTTAGGGCCTGTTTCAGTCGATTTGGCACAAGCAGTCAGTGCCAGACTGGATAACAGAAGAATAGACAGACTTTGTATTTTAATTCTAATAAAAATCAATAGGTTGTATATATTGCTCCGTATTTTAATAGATAAGATGAAGATCGAACAGCAGATTTATGTTATTTAAATTTAACTAGAAATTTATTATTTCATAGGGGGAGATTGTAATTTTTTCAAATATATATCAGAGGTTAAAGAGAAAAATTGGCAATATAAAAGGTTTATCTTCCTATCAAATTATATTTAGTCTTTTTTGCATTTATTTGGATATGTTTCTGTAATATTAAAATCTAAATCAAAAACAGGCTGTATTGGGATTTCTTCTGATCTGTAGGAGCACATCTCTCGCCATTTCATAGCTTTTTCTTCATTTTCTGGCAGGCCATTTTGCCCATTATAATAATTCTGAAACATATTGTGTTGTGCTAGGCTATAACCTAAGTTGGCAGCTTTAATATACCAGCCTGTTGATATTTGACCATTTTTTTCTACGCCAAAACCTCGTTGATACAACATGCCGATATTATTCATAGCAGCAGGATTGCCTTGTTGTGCTGATTTTTTATACCAATACATGGCTTTATGATAATCAATCGTAGTACCCCATCCAACAGTGTAACATTCACCTAATTTAAATTGTGCATCAGCATTGCCATTCTCAGCAGCCTCTTTATAAAGTTGGAAAATAACTGGGACAACATTCGGAGCTTGATTGGGGTCTTGTTGATCTATGTCTTGATTGTAATATTCATAGTGCGCTTGTGTGTATATTTTCGCTAAATTAACTTTGGCTAATGTACTGCCATGATCAGCAGCTTTTTTGAATAACTGTTCTATTTCCTTATTATTTTTTATAGATTTTTCTTTAATAGCTTGGATTTCATTATCACTTTTTTCATCAAAACTAAATATTGCTTGATCGGTTAGATCCTTATAATACAGTAAAGCCGCATATTCATTTAACTCATCTGCTGTTAATTCATTTAGATGATGACTATATTTTTCATAGTTTTTAGCATATTTTTTTTCATTGTCATTTTTATTCGAAGCATTACAACCAACTAGAATAACGGTTAAGAATAGAAAGATAATTTTCATATTGACCCCCATATCTTTAAATGTGGATAGCATAAGCTATGCCATGTTTGTCATCAAAAGTGGTTTTATAGGCATTCAGGCTATAGTTATCCAGTGTGACTTTATGCATTGGCATAGCAGCATAAAGACCCGTGATCGGAAGTTTGTCTTTACGGGTTACCGAGCTAAAGTCGCCCATCATAAAAGAACCCCTTCAACAAAGATCATATTCTTTTTGGTTTTTTCGCCTAGCTGCTGAATTTTTTGTTGTAACTCAGGTGAAGGTTTGATTTCATTTGTGGCTGTTTCAGGTGATTTGGCACAAGCACTAAAAGCTAGGCTTGAAAATAAAATAAAAAATAGGGTCTGATTTTTCATTATAATAAAATCAATTGGTTGAAATTAATTAAAAAAATTTTAATCAATCTGATTAAAATTGAAAAGATAATTTATGTTAGTAAATATTAAAAAATAATTAAATATTTTTAAACAAAAAATGTTGTGCCGACTTATAAAATAGTTGATTTAAGGATGCGATCTATCATAAAAAAGCCACTAAACATTTAGTGGCTTCCTTCGAAAACTAAATCAGCTTATTTAATTTTCTTAAAAATAAAGTCATTAATTTTATGACCAGATTCCAGACCACGACGTTCAAATTTAGTCACTGGACGCCATTCTGGGCGAGGGTAGCTATTGCCTTTACCTGCCAAGTTTTCCATATCAGGACGATTGTCTAGGATATCAAGCATCCACTCTGCATACGGTTCCCAGTCTGTCGCTGCATGGAAGGTACCACCCAACTCAAGCTTTTGTTCAACCAGTTGCATACGCTCATGAATAACAAAACGGCGTTTAAAGTGACGCTTCTTCTGCCACGGATCTGGGAAGTAAAGCTGTACGCAGTTAATGCTGTTGTCTGGCATTTCACGTAACACTTGGATTGCATCGGCATCCAATACAAACAGGTTCTTTAAGCCTGCCATACCTGCTTCATAGACACACTGTGCGATCCCAGGTACATGTACTTCAATCCCGACAAAGTTACGTTCAGGATTGGCTTTTGCCATTAACACCAAAGAACGACCCATACCAAAACCGATTTCAACGGTTAATGGGCGTTCAGGATGTTCAAAGTGTTGACGTAAATCACCAACAGGATATTCCAAAATTAAATCACGATAATCTTCTAAAGCAGTACGTTGTGAAGTATTGAGCGGAGCTGAACGACGCATAAACGTCACAATTTCACGGTGCTCAGGCAAATTGTCGAGTTCCGTAATTTGCGTTTCTAACTGATCGTTTGACATGATTCTGGAGATATAAATATAGAAATGCCGTATTTTAAGTGTTCAGGTGGTCAAGTCAAACTTTAAGTGATTTTATTTAGTCAGTCATTTTTGAAATTGATTAAAATTTGTCAAAAAATCTTCATGTAGCTGTCACAGAAATTGCATAGCCTAATTAGAATTTTAACACTAAGTAAAAAACGATGAACAATTTTAAATACCATTCGATCGCCATTTGCCTAGGTTTATTAGGCGCGTCTTCAATCTTTTCTGCTGCACATGCACAACTGATGTTTAGCCAATATGTCGATGGCAGCAGTAATAAAAAGGGACTGGAAATCTATAACCCCGATGCCACAACGGTGAATTTAGCTGATTATGAAATTCAGCAGTTCAATAATGGTGGTACAGTCAAAACTGTTGCCTTCCCATTACAGGGAACTTTGGCCAGTAAACAAAAATTTCTGATTGGCCGTTCAGAATTACAGGCGCAATTGGGCGATAAGGTTAATCAAGTTGCGGGATTATCTTTTAATGGCGACGATGCCATTGTGTTGCTTTATCGTGGTACACCCGTAGATCGTTTTGGTCGTATTGGCGAGCGTCCAACGGCAGGTTGGGGCACAACGGTATTTAGTACTGCGAACAGCTTTAAACGGATTCAAACAGATAATCCTGTGGTCAGTATAGACCCGACCAGTCCATTTGATCTAGACCCATCTTGGCAGGCATGGACAGATCGGAATGACTTTTCGAATTTAACCGGCTCTACTACGACACCGCCTGTAGATGCAGTCAGTTGTAGCAGTAGTGATACACCAATTTCTAGTTTAGCCGAGTCGACTCAGAATCAAAACTACACCATTCGTGGGGTGATCACAGCGGATTATCGCTATAGCAATGGCTTCTCAGGTTTCTATGTACAAACCCCTGATAGCAAAGCCACGCAAAATGTCAGCAATGCAATTTTTGTTTATATCCCTGCAAGTAGTGCAGTCAAAGGTGGACAGGTTGGTGATGAAGTCATCCTACGTGGTCGTTTAACCAACTACCAAAACCAACTTCAAATTGATCAGTTGCAGCAGGATATTAAGACCTGTAACCAGAACATGGCATCGCTGATTCAACCACTGGACTTGAACTTACCCTTTAGCAGCTTGACCGATGCAGCGGGTAATTCACCGAAACGTTATCAAGGGATGTTGGTGAAATTACCGCAAACGTTGACGGTCAGTGAAAACTATAATTTTGGTCGTTATGGTGAGCTATCTCTAAGCCTTGGTCGCTTATTCATTCCAACCAATCTTTATCCTGCACTTTCAAATGAAGCTAAGGCTTTAGCGCAACAAAACCTACTTTCTAAGATTATTTTTGATGATGGCTATAATAATCAAAACCGTGCACCGTGGTTGCCACAAAACTTTAGTGCTTTAAATACGCTACGTTCGGGCTACCAATTAAAAAATGCACAAGGTATTTTAGAATACCGCTTTAATGCTTGGCGTGTACAGCCGATTGTGGGCGCGAACTTGCCAGAGGTCGTGACCACCACTAATCCGCGCCCAAGCATTACCGCTAAACAAAGCAAACATATTCGTGCTGCGGCATTTAACGTATTGAACTATGACAATGGCAAAAATGGCTTTCCAACCGAACGTGGTGCCAACAGTCAGGCTGAATTTGATAAGCAACATGCCAAAATCGTCAATGCATTAAAATCAATTGATGCAGATGTTTATGGTCTGATGGAGATTGCCAATAATGGTTATGGCAGTGACAGTGCGGTTGCCAATCTCACCAAAGCTTTAGGACCAGACTGGAAATATGTAATTCCAGAAGGTTTAAATCAGCTCGGTACGGATGTGATTGCCGTTGCGATTATTTATAACAGTAAACGTGTGCAACCTGCCAATAAACCTGCGGTATTGGACTTGGGTGATAAAAATCGCTCCACCATTGCCCAATCATTTAAACCAGTACAAGGTGGTCAGATCTTTACGGTGATTCCAAACCATCTTAAATCTAAAGGTTGTAAGGGTGTAGATGCCAACTCGCTTGATGCCGATCAACGTGATGGTCAAGGTTGTTGGAATCCAACTCGTGTTAAAGCGGTTGAGCAACTTACCCAATGGATTGCCAAGAATCCAACCCAAGTGAAAAATCCGAATATCTTGCTCTTAGGTGATATGAACAGCTACGCTAAAGAAGATCCAATCCTTAGCTTTGAAAAAGCCAACTATAAAGTCTTGCTGAATGACAGCAAAGTCGGTGAGGGTAGTCAGGCGTATAGTTATGTCTTTGGTGTTGCCAGCGATGCAGATGGTTATGGCGGTGCAGGTAACCTTGATCATGCCATTGCTGATGCCAATTTGTATAAGCGTGTGATCAAAAGCTTTGCATGGCATATCAATGCCGATGAGCCGACGGTGCTGGATTATAATGAAGAATATAAAACTGATGAGCAAAAGGCTTTGTTCTTCGCTGCGGATGCTTATCGTTCTTCTGACCATGATCCAGTCATTGTGGATTTGGATATGAAAAGCTCGGACTCTCAGCTTGAGCCAAACAATCCCAAGAATATCATCGTTGAATTTTTAAACTCATTATTTGAATGGTTAGGCAAACTTTTTGGCAGAGCATAATCCGCTTTCCGTGACCTTGTTGGGTTTGTTTTTTCATAAATTAATCATTCGTCACGGAATATAACTTGCAAGGCAGAAAAAAATTCATTAATAGTAGTGGTGTAGATGTTCTTAGCATGAAAGCTATTATAAATTTTAGTTATTTCTGTTCTCGAGTTTCGTAGGAACGTTCTAGGGCATAAGTTGTTAGATAACAAGGATCAATTATGAAGTTGTATTATTCACCTGGCGCATGCTCATTGGCAGCCCATATTATTTTAAATGAAATAAACGTCGATTTTGATTTAGAACGAGTTGATCTAAAAACACATAAAACCTCTAAAGGTGCAGATTATTACGAGATTAATCCAAAGGGTTATGTGCCTGCATTGGAAATTAATCCAGGTTTGATTTTAACTGAGAATGTGGCGATTTTACCGTTTTTGGCACAGCATGATCCTAAACAGGATTTGATTCCACCGTCAGGGATGGGACGTGCCAAAGTGCTGGAATGGTTAGGATATTTAAATTCAGAACTGCATGATGCTTATTCGGTATTCTTTGGTGGCAAACTCACTGATGATGAAAAAACCAAAGCCTATGCAGAAGTTGATCGTTTGCTTAAATATATCGACAACTATTTAGCTGAATCAGATTGTGATTATTTAGTCGATGACAACTTTGGTCCTGCGGATGCATATTTATTTGTCCTCACCAATTGGTCAAACCATATCGAACATGATTTGACGCCTTATATCAATGTGATTGCATTACGTAATAAAGTGGCGGAACGTCAATCTGTGCAAATAGCAATGCGTGATGAAGGTCTATTAAGCTAAATGAGACAAATAAAAAAGCCTCTGTTTACAGAGGCTTTTTTATTTCAACTCAATTATTGTTGAGCTTTTTCTTTCACATCAGCAGCAGTTGATTCTACCGCACCTGCAACTTTAGCGGTTGCATCACGTGCAGCAGCTTCAGTTTTTGCAGCAGCTTCAGCAGTTGCAGTCGCAGTGTGATCAGCAGCAGCATCAATTTGATCACCTGCAGTATCTACCGCAGTGGCAACATTGTTAGCAGCAGTATCAGCAGCATTTTGTACATCCGCACTAGCTTGGCTAGCAGCGTGCTCTAAATGTTCACCCGTGGTTGCACCTGTTTCAGGTGCTTTATCTTTATTACAGCCTACAAGCGCAACAGTAGCAGCAAGACCTAATGCAACAAGTAATTTATTCATTGTCTATTTCCTTTTCTTTGTGGCATCCAATAGGATATGGATACCGAAAATATAAACACAAACTTGATGAATAATAAAGTTGAAAATTTGTTGATAACTTGTAAAAACACACACTTACATCGGGAAATATAAGTGTGTGCACGTGTTTTAGATCAGTTATACGCCAGAACGGATCATATAATCAAAAGCAGACAGCGATGCTTTGGCACCTTCACCAGTCGCAATGATGATTTGCTTGTATGGCACAGTCGTACAGTCACCCGCAGCAAATACACCTTTGACATTGGTTTCATTACGATCATTGATCACGATCTCACCGCGGTTACTCAGCTCAACCGCACTGTTCTTTAAGAAATCCGTGTTTGGCAATAAACCAATTTGCACAAAGATCCCTGCAAGCTCTACGGTGTGTTCAACCTCAGTGGCACGATCTTTGTATTTCAATGCCGTTACTTGTGAACCATCACCCACCACTTCAGTACTGAGTGCATTCAAGATCACCGTGGTATTTGGCAAGCTGTTTAACTTGTCTTGCAATACTTGATCGGCACGTAGTTTGGTATCAAACTCAACCAAAGTTACATGCTCCACAATCCCCGCAAGGTCAATGGCTGCTTCTACACCCGAGTTACCGCCACCAATCACCGCAACACGTTTGCCTTTGAACAATGGGCCATCACAGTGTGGGCAGTACGCAACACCACGAGTACGGTATTCTGCTTCACCTGGTACATTCATTTCTCTCCAGCGCGCGCCAGTTGAAAGAATGATGGTTTTCGATTCAAGCTTGGCACCATTTTCCAGTTCAACTTCAACTAGACCATTGGCGGTTTGATCTGCACCTGTGATCTTGCTAACACGTTGCAAGTTCATGATATCCACACCGTATTCACGTACATGTGCTTCCATGTCTTGAGCGAACTGCGGGCCTACGGTTTTTTGAACCGTGGTGAAGTTTTCAATATCCATGGTATCCATCACCTGACCGCCAAAACGTTCAGCCACGATACCCGTTTTGATGCCTTTACGTGCTGCGTAGATTGCTGCGGTACCGCCAGCAGGACCACCACCAATCACCAACACATCAAACGCATCTTTGGCATTGATTGCCGCTGCATCTTTCTCAGCAGAATTGCTATCTAACTTGGCAACGATTTCTTCCAAAGTCATACGACCTTGACCAATATGTTGATTGTCTTGGAACACCATTGGCACCGCCAAGATTTTGCGCTCTTCAACTTCGTCTTGGAAGAAAGCACCATCAATCATGGTCGCCGTGGTATTTGGATTGTTAATCGCAATTAAGTTGAGCGCTTGAACCACATCTGGACAGTTATGGCAGCTGAGCGAGACAAACACATCAAAATTTGCGCTTAAGTTTAAGCCTTTGATCTGAGTGAGGACTTCATCAGAGACTTTTGGTGCGTAACCAGACACTTGTAATAATGCCAAGATCAAAGAAGTAAACTCATGTCCCATTGGCAAGCCAGCAAAGAACACACGCGGTTGTTCACCTGCTTTTGCTACACCAAAACTAGGACGGCGAGCGTTTGAACCGTCAAAACGCGCCGTAACTTGGTCAGAAAGTTCAGCAATTTCCGTTACGAGTTCTTTAATTTTTGCAGCTTTGTCCGAGTCATCTAAAGCAGCAACCAACTCGATTGGACTTTCTAAACGTTCTAAATAAGCTTTTAATTGAGTTTTAATATTTTGATCTAACATGTATTTCTCCAAACGCTAAGACTTTTCAATCAGCTAAATTCATTCAATAAAGCTATAGTACGCAAAAGTACTGAATAGGTAAAACAGTATGTTTTTATTGGTTTGATCGGTTTTTTGAATTTTTAGCGTATTGGCTATTATGTGTACAGATAGTTCCATATAAATTTGAGTACAATCAAAGTTGTTATATAACTGCAATCATTTCGTGGCATAAATAAAGGGTAAGCAACATGGCGTTACAACGTGGCATCTATCAGCACTATAAAGGTCAGCTATATCAAGTGTTTAATGTTGCACGACACAGTGAAACCGAAGAAGAGTTGGTCGTTTATCAATGCCTATATGGTGATTATTCGATGTGGGTACGCCCGTTGACGATGTTTAACGAAACCGTTCAACTTAATGATGGTCAGATTTTACCGCGCTTTAAACTGATACAAACGACTTAAATTCAATGCGCTTTTCATTGTGGCATTTGAGGGATCAGACATGACCAGCACTGTATTTTTACAACGTATCTCTGATTTATATGATGAGTTTAAACAACACGATGCTCAACAGTCTGATCGCCTGAGTCGCTATCGGAATATTGAAGCTGAGTCGGCAAAATTATTGGCAATATTGATTCGTTGCCAACAATCAAAGCGTATTCTGGAAATTGGGACTTCTACGGGTTATTCAACCTTATGGTTGGCTGAGGCTGCCAAAGCAGTAGATGGCAACGTTCAAACTGTGGAAATTGATCCATTGCGCAGTGCTCAGGCAAAGAAATATGCGGAGGAATTTGAGTTAGAACAGCAAATTGATTTCTGGATAGGAGATGCGGCGGATTTTCTGGCCCAAGCCAGTGGACCGTTTGATTTTATTTTATTAGATGCAGAGCGTGATTATTATGTCAGTTACTGGGCTGATTTAAAGCGCTTATTGCGATCTTCAGGTAGCACTTTAATTGTTGATAATGTGATTTCTCATGCCGCTGAAGTGAAAAACTTTCTGGAATTGATTAAGAACGATGAGCATTACATGTGTACCACTTTGCCGATTGGCGCGGGCTTATGTATGGTGGTGTTGAAGTGAATCGGCTTTGCCTTGGTGTTGTAATCGATACGCTTGAGGGCTACAACCAATGACCTTATTAAAAGCACGGGTAAAATTAGCAGGATTAGAATAACCCAATTCATAGGCAATATGGGTAATGGTAAAGCTAGAATTTTCTAATAAATCAATGGCACGCTCTGTACTGATTTGCTGTTTTAAAGCTTGAAATTCAACGCCTTGTTGCTGTAAATAACGCTGCAAGGTTTTAGTCGAAATGTTTAATACTTTGGCACATTCCATGAGGGTAGGAACCTGATTGGCTTGTCGTAACATCATGCTGACCCATTCAACAATTTCACCTTGATGATAAATCTTCTGGATTTGTTCCTGACAGCGTTGCTCGACTATTTTTAAACTATGTGCATCTGCCAAAGGCAAGGGGAGTGCCAATTGTTGCTGATCAATCACCACACGGATACCTGAAAGCCAAGTATAGTTAAAGTGAAAATTGGCTTTCACTAAAGCGAAGTAACGTTCTTGATAACTTGGCTCTGGAACACTCAAATATACTTGGTAGCGTTGTAATTGCTGACCTGCCAACTCTAAAAGGCTGTAGTAAAACGCCACCGCAATTGCTTCAATATGAAAGGCCAAACACTGCTTATTCATCTGTAAAATTGGTTCAAATAAGAGTTCAACCTTATGTTGATGGGACGGAAACTGAATACTTAGCTTAAAACTCGGCATAATCAGTCGAAAATATTGTGCAATCAGCCTAAGTGCATGTTCCAAATTAGGACTGGTCATGAGCGCATAGCCGACTAAGCTATGCGAGCTGAGCTTGATATTTTTACCGAGTTCAAAGGCCAGATCTTGAGTATTGGGTAGACTTAAACCAATTTCGATGAATTGTTCAATTTGTTGAATCGACAATAATTCTGTTTTTGCCAGTTCTTGCTGCACTGCCATCAATAACTCATTATCGTATTGATGCGTCGCAATCAATATTTCAATCAGTCGTAAATAATAACGTGATGGAATAACCGGGATCTGTTGCTTCTGCACAATAAAAACTCAGTAAAGTCTTAAAATGATAATAGCAAGTCTTAAAATGATAATATAGAGCGGCGGTGAAGGAACACAATCAATTCAAGCAAAACATTTTGTGTTTGATTGAGGAGTTTCTAATGAATATGCATACTCAACTGGATGTCGAGCAAGCGACAACAAAATTTAAGGATAAAAAACGTCATTTATGGCTTTTAGGTTTGGCTGTACCAACCATTGCTATGGGGGGCTTGGCGGGCTATCAATTTGGTCCTAAAAAAACGAAAAAGTTTTTTGCTTCATTTGGACCATTATTTATTCATGGTGTCATTCCGGCATTGGATAAACTCATTGGTGAAGACACAGAAAATCCACCCTTAGATGCAATCGCGGATTTAGAAGCTGATCCGTATTACGCTCGTATCGTTAAACTTTTTATTCCTTTGCAATACGCGACCAATATCTACGGGGCATATTTAGCCAGCCGTAAAAATACACCAGTTGCTGATCAGGTTTTACTGGGAACTTTGGTGGGCATGGTCAATGGAATCGCGATTAATACTGCACATGAACTCAGCCATAAAAATGGACAACTTGAACATTATTTATCGCATTTAGCGTTAGCACCATCAGGCTATAACCATTTCCGAATTGAACATCCTTATGGACATCACCGTCGTGTTGCGACACCTGAAGACCCTGCATCTTCGCAATTTGGTGAAAGCTTTTGGAAGTTTTTACCACGTACCGTGATCGGCAGCTTTAAATCAGCAATCGAGATTGAAAAGAAGCGTTTAGAACGTAAGAAACTACCTTTCTTCTGTAAGGAAAATGAGTTGATTCATGGTTGGGCAATGTCGGCTGTGTACCATGCGGCGATGTTGAGCAAGTTTGGTCTGCGTTCAGTGCCGTTCCAACTTACACAAGCGGCTTATGCGATTACCTTGTTTGAATCGGTAAATTACATCGAACATTATGGTTTAAAGCGTGCAAAGAAAGAAAATGGCCAATATGAGCGTACTTTGCCAGAGCACAGCTGGAACAATAATAATGTGGTGACCAATTTGTTCTTGTATCAATTACAGCGTCATTCAGATCATCACGCCAATCCGACCCGAAGCTTTCAAACCTTGCGTCACTTTGAAGATGCACCACAGCTACCAGCAGGGTATGGTGCGATGATTTTGCCTGCATTTATTCCATCTTGGTGGTCAAAAATTATGGATGATCGCGTTGTGGCTCACTATAAAGGTGATCTCAACAGAATCAATATGCATGAGGGTGTGAAGGAAAAAATGCGAGAGAAATATATAGAGCAAAATGAAGCAGCTTAAATAATCGAAAGACACAAAACAGATCAGCCCAAGCGGGCTGATTTTTTATGATTAAGCAGAAATACAGAGCCTTTTAAAGTGCAGATCAAACTCAAGATATTTATGAACAAAGGCGGTTTTATCATTGGTACGTAGCAAATTATTGTAAATAAACTCTGGAACGGGATGATAGAGCTCACCTGAGCCATTGCTATAGAAAATTTTTAAATAGCGTGAAGAAACATCATATTTCCAAGAGGTTACAACAACAGATTTTTCCATATAACGACTCCTACTTTTGTTTGATCTGTTAGTACATATCTAAAAACTCTTTTGTTTCATAATTTGACAGTACTCCAACTTGAGCAGGCTGACAATTCTTAAATGAATGTTGCTATAAATTTATAAGTATAAGAATTGTAAAAAATTAGCTATAAATTTTCAGTGTGAAATAGGACTGGGATTGATAAAAATAATCAATAAAAAAACCACCCTAAAAAGGGTGGCTTCAAACCTATTGGTCTAATCTAAAAAATTAGATTTTACCAACTAAGTCGATAGATGGAGCAAGCGTAGCTTCGCCTTCTTTCCATTTCGCTGGGCATACTTCACCTGGGTGAGCGTGAACATATTGAGCAGCTTTAACTTTACGAAGAAGTTCAGATGCATCACGGCCAATACCACCAGCGTTGATTTCAACGATTTGGATTTTGCCTTCTGGATCGATTACGAAAGTACCACGGTCAGCAAGACCAGCAGCTTCGATTAATACGTCGAAGTTTTTAGAAAGTGTCCAAGTTGGGTCGCCGATCAATGGGTATTGAATTTTACCAATAACTTCTGAAGTGTCGTGCCAAGCTTTGTGCGTGAAGTGAGTGTCAGTAGACACGCCATAGATTTCAACGCCTAATTTTTGGAATTCAGCATAGTTGTCAGCAAGGTCGCCTAACTCAGTTGGACATACGAACGTGAAGTCAGCTGGGTAGAAGAATACAACAGACCATTTGCCTTTAAGATCAGCTTCAGATATGTCAACAAATTGACCGTTGTGGTACGCAGTTGCTTTAAATGGTTTAACTTCAGTATTAATTAAGCTCATCATTGTCTCCATGATTGAGGTTTTATTGAGAGGCTAACGCCTTACTTGTTTACGAGATAAAGAATAAATAATTTTTAGTTATTGGGGAAATAGTATTTTTACATCACTAAAATCGGAAAATTGAATAACTCAATCAAAAACGACTTCCCCAAAGATATTCTTTCTATTTGACTCCATACAGATGAAGCAAAAATGACAAAATATCTGAAAACTAACGTGCATAACAACATGAAGTCTACGTCAGTAAAATTCAAGGGTAAAATTGAAAAAAGATAAAAATATATAAAAAACCAAGATATACGGTTAAATTTTCAACACAAGATAAATGTATAAAATGATCGAGGAATAAAAAGTGCAATGGGGTAACTAAGCTAAGTTTTGCATTCTGTTGCCAAGAGAATGAAAAGGTTTCTTTGCATAGCAAGGGCTTAAAGCGTAAAATAGCCGATTATTTTATTTTTCAGGAAAGCTGTTCAGTGCAGAGTCATTTAAATGTAGATCAATTGGTTATGGCACGTGACCGTCACCGTTTAAATCGACTGCGCAAAGATAAAAAAACAGAAACAGCAGAAATCGAAAAACTCATTGAACAATCGAATCATAAGGTAAAACAACGCTTAGCGCGTGTTCCCAAGATTAAGCTTAACCAAGATTTGCCTGTCACCCAATATGCAGACCGTTTAATTGAGGCGATTCAAAAGCATCAGGTTATCATCGTTGCAGGTGAAACAGGTTCTGGTAAAACCACACAGCTTCCACAAATAGCGATGCTGGCAGGTCGTGGGCTCACAGGTATGATTGGACATACTCAGCCACGTCGATTGGCGGCTCGAAGTGTCTCACAACGTATTGCGGAAGAAGTGGGCGAGAAGCTTGGTGAATCAATTGGCTTTAAGATTCGCTTCAATGAGCAAGGTTCGCAAGATTCAATCGTCCGTTTGATGACCGATGGTATATTGTTGGCGGAATTGACCAATGACCGTTTTTTATCAAAATACGATACGATCATTATTGATGAAGCGCATGAACGCTCACTCAATATCGATTTTATCATGGGTTATCTCAAGCAGCTTTTGCCAAAACGCCCTGATTTAAAAGTGATCGTGACGTCGGCGACGCTAGATGTAAATCGTTTTAGCCAATATTTCTATGATGCACCGATTTTTGAAGTAGAAGGTCGTAGTTTTCCTGTCGAGCTGCGTTATCGTCCGATTTCTGAACTGAGTATTGTTGGCAGTGATGACGACGAATTTGATGATTTCGAAGAAAATTTACCGCGTGCTGTGGTACAGGCGGTAGAAGAATGTTTTGCCGATGCTGAAGCAAAAGGTCATCCTGAATATGCAGATATTTTAATTTTTGCCAGTACTGAACAAGAGATTCGTGAATTACAGGAAACACTGCAAAAATATGGTCCTCGTCATACTGAAGTATTGCCTTTGTATGCACGTTTGGCGCTCGCAGAACAACAAAAAATCTTTAGTCCGAGCGGTAAAGGGCGACGAATTATTATTGCCACCAACGTTGCTGAAACTGCGTTAACAGTTCCAAATATTCGCTATGTAATTGATAGTGGTTTTGCTCGAATTTCACGTTATAACTATCGGTCGCGTGTACAGCGTTTACCGATTGAAGCAATTTCTCAGGCTGCAGCCAATCAGCGAAAAGGTCGTTGTGGTCGTATTGCTGCGGGTGTGTGTATTCGTCTATATAGCGAGGATGATTTTTTAAGCCGTCCTGAATTTACTGAACCTGAAATTAAGCGCACCAACTTGGCCTCTGTTATTTTGCAAATGCAAAGCTTAGGCCTAGGTAATTTAGAAGACTTTGATTTTATTGAGCCGCCTGATTTCCGTTTGGTGAATGATGGACGTAAGCTCTTGGTAGAGTTAGGCGCATTAAATGAACGTAAGAATGATTTAACCAAAGTCGGTCAAATGATGGCGCGTATGCCGATTGACCCGCGTTTGGCACGTATGTTGGTTGGCGGGGCACATTTTGGTGTGCTCAAAGAAACTCTGATTATTGTCAGTGCCTTAGCCATTCAAGATCCTCGAGAACGTCCTGCCGACAAGCAAATGCAGGCCGATCAAAAGCATGCGTTATTCAAAGAAGCGGACTCAGACTTTTTATTCTATTTAAAACTCTGGAATACACTGCAAACCAGTCCCGAAACACAAACTGAAAATAAGCGTCGTCAATTTGCACGTCAGCATTTTTTAAGTTGGTTGCGTCTGCGTGAATGGAAGCAAACCCATCAGCAATTGGTTGAATTGGCAGAAGGTTTAAAGCTGAGTTTTAATGAAAAATCAGCCAATTATGAAAATCTACATCGTGCCTTACTGACTGGTTTACTCTCATTTATCGCCAATAAGACCGATGAACGTAATACTTTTATGGCAGTGCGCCAACAGAAGGCTAAAGTTTTTCCTGCAAGTACTTTGCACAAAACCAATACGGCTTGGGTCATGGCATTTGAGATGGTGGAAACCTCTCAAGTGTATTTACGGACCTTGGCAAAAATTGATCCTGAATGGATTTTATTGGCAGCGCGTGATTTATTGAAATATCACTATTTTGAACCACATTGGTCGAAAAAAGCAGGTATCGTCAATGCTTATGCTCAAATCTCTTTGTTTGGTCTGATTATCGAGCCAAAAAGATTAATCAATTTTGAGAAAGTAGACCAAGCTGCGGCACATGAAATCTTTTTACGTGATGCATTAACGACAGGTCATTTAGGCATTACTCCACCATTTTTAAAGCATAACTTACTCAAACTTGAAGAAGTTGAACGGGTTGAAGATAAGCTGCGTCGTCGTGATTTGGTGGTGGATGAAGAAACCATTTACCAATTCTATGCAGCAAAAGTGCCTGAAGAAATCGCCAGTCGTAGTAGTTTTGAAGATTGGCGCGCAACCATTGAGTCAGAGCAGCCACGTTATTTATTTGTAGAAGATGATGCGTTGTGGATGAATGATCGCCCAACCACGCAGCAATTCCCTGATTATTTACATAATGGACAGCTGCGACTTGCGGCTAGCTATCGTTTTGATCCAAGTCACGATGAAGATGGTGCGACAGTTAAGATTCCTGTGCAGGCTTTACCGCAAGTGGATGAGAAACAGTGGTCGTGGGGGATTCCAGGGTGGCGTCAGGATTTAATCGAAGCATTATTAAAAGCCTTGCCAAAAGACAAGCGCCGTAATTTGGTTCCGATTCCCGATACTGCGAAAAAGCTGATGCAGGGAATTGATGCTGTTCATCTGCGCGAACATTTATTTAGCTACTTGGCATTTGCTTTACGTGGCGAGCAGATTACGGAAAAAGATTTTTCTTTTGAGCGAATTGATCAGTATCTGATCCCGTTTATTAAAGTCGTTGATGAAAAAGGCAAGTTAATCGCGCAAGGGCGAGATCTGGATGAGTTGAAAGCGCGTTGTCGTGTCGAAACCCACCGTCCAGTGAAACAGCAACAAGGTGAGTTCCAGACCTTCCCTGAAAACTTTGTATTTGAAGCATCGCAAAAAGTAACAGGTGTTGTGATCAAGCAATATCAGGCTTTGGTACCAACAAAAGTATTTGCAGAGCTTGACGCAAAAGATGAATCCGGTGTGGTGATTCAAACCTTTAATGATCAAGATGAAGCCATTAAGCAACATCGAGAAGGGGTGATTCGTCTGGTGCATATGCAGTTGGGTGATTTAATCCGTCAATTGAAAAAACAAATTTCTAAGCCTTTAGCTCTGGCTTATTCACCACTAGGTGATCGAGCCAAACTGGAACAAATGTTAGTCTACGCAACTTTACAGGTGTCGATTCAAGAATTACCTAAAAATGTGGATGAGTTTCAACAGCTGTTGAATGAAACGAAAAAGCAGTTTTTAGCAAATGGTCAACAGACATTAAATGATTTAACTGAAATATTTACCCAGTGGCAGCAGATCCGCCGTGAGTTGTTGGTGTTGGATCAGACGATCTTTGGTCGAAGTGTGGATGATATTGAAGATCAACTCGATTTAATGTCACTGGCAAACTTTGTGTATAGCCGTCCCGCTGAAATTTGGCAGGAATACCCGCGTTATTTAAAAGCACTGCTATTGCGTTTAGATCGGTTGCCCAATAATCTACAACGAGACCTTGCTGCGATTGATGATGTCGATCCATGGATGGACAAAGTATTTAAATTTAAAAATGATCCTAAAATCAAAGAATTGTATTTGATGTTGGAAGAATTCAGGATTTCTTTGTTTTCTCAGCCAATGAAAACAAAGCTGCCTATTTCACCAACTAGATTACAAAAACTATGGGATCGATTAGCAATCGGTTAAACTGAGAAATATGAAAGCTAGAACCATTCTTTACAGGAGTTTTACATGGGCATCCGTATAACAGGTACAGGTTTATTCCATCCAACTGAATCTATTTCCAATGAAGAGTTGGTTGAAAGTTTAAATGCTTATGTAGAACAGTATAACCAAGTTAACGCAGCTCAAATTGAAGCTGGTGAAATTGAAGCTCTTCGTGGCTCAAGCCCTGAATTCATTGAAAAAGCATCAGGTATTCAACGCCGTTATGTTGTCGAAAAATCAGGTATTCTTGATCCGACACGTTTGCGTCCGCGTTTGCAGGAACGTAGCAATGATGAACTTTCACTTCAAGCGGAGTGGGGTGTGATTGCTGCAAAACAGGCGATGGAAAATGCAGGTGTAACAGCTGAAGACATCGATGTTGTGATTTTGGCATGTTCAAATATGCAACGCGCATATCCAGCTGTTGCGATTGAAATCCAGTCGGCTTTGGGTATTCAAGGCTATGCTTACGATATGAATGTGGCATGTTCTGCTGCAACATTTGGTTTGAAGCAAGCTTACGATGCAGTGAAATGCGGTGCTCGCCGTGTATTATTACTCAATGTTGAAATTACTTCGGGTCATTTAGATTACCGTACTCGTGACGCACACTTTATTTTTGGTGATGTTGCGACTGCATCAATTATTGAAGAAACTGAAACTAAATCTGGTTATGAAATTTTAGATATCCATTTGTTTACTCAATTCTCAAATAATATCCGGAATAACTTTGGTTTCTTAAATCGCAGTGAAGATGCGGTTGTAGATGACAAACTGTTCCGTCAAGACGGTCGTAAAGTATTTAAAGAAGTTTGTCCGCTTGTTGCAAAAATCATTTCTGCACAATTAGAGAAACTTGAATTAACGCCTGAGCAAATCAAACGTTTCTGGTTGCATCAAGCCAATGCCAACATGAATGAACTGATTTTAAAATTGGTTGTTGGTAAAGATGCTGATCTTGAGCGTGCACCGATCATCTTGGATGAGTTTGCCAATACTTCATCTGCCGGTGTCATCATTGCGATGCATCGTACTGGTGAACAGGTCGATAATGGCGAATTTGCTGTAATTTCTTCTTTCGGTGCGGGCTATTCAGTCGGTTCGATTGTGGTACAAAAGCATATTGCTTAAGCTTTTAGCATAATTAAAATTAAGGAAGGAGCAGATTTGCTCCTTTTTTTTAAAAGGAATGTATATCACTACGGGGAAATTATGGCTTTTTCACTTTATTGTTTGATTGATGAGGACTCGGGTGTTTTTTCATTGGGGTTGTTAGAAAAACAGTTAAGCGAGTATTTTTCAAAAACAGGTATCTTTTCTGTTGAGTATGAAGAAGACCCATTTAACCCTTTAGATAAGCATCTACGTTTTTCTTGGGAGGATTGGTGGATGCTTATTTTTTATGAAACAGGGCAGAATGTGATTGATGATTCTAGGATAATTGCAAATTATATTGATTCTAACCAAACGGATAAGATTTCTGTTATTAATAAGCGGATTATAGTTAGATTTGCAGATAATGACTTAAAAGCTTATACAAATCATATGGTTTTGATGATTGACTATTTAGAAGATATACCAAATTCTGTTATTTTTAATCCTAATACCAAAGAGATTATCAAGGCATAAAATATTTTAAAAAAGATTTAATATAGGATAGATAAAGAAAATTACTATTTTTATGGATATGGATTCACCTGAAGATTTTGATCGGGTAGTAGCTTGGCTGGAAAAATGGAAAAGCTTGGTTATTATTGATGGCTATTGTAGTGGGGCATTAATGGAATGTTGAAGCTCTTATTGAGGCGATAATTGAGATTCCTAAAGCATGATTATGCTCTACTGTGAGGCTAACACCTGAAAATTTTTATTAAAACATAATCCTCAAAAAATTAAAAAATGAACGTACCGAAGTACGTTCATAACGAAAAATTTTAAGCTTCAATCGCCTGAACTGCAATTTTCTTGGCAGGATCTGCCTTACGGCGTACAGCAGGTACTGGTTCACCATGATATTGACGATCAGCAAAGTAGCTTGAACGAACCATTGGCGCAGACCAGATATTTCTGAAACCGAGCTTACGACCATGTTCAGCATAACGCTCGAATTCTTCCGGTGTAACAAAACGGTCGATTGGTGCATGTTGTTTAGACGGCTGTAGATATTGACCAATAGTCACGTAATCCACATCGTGTGCACGAAGATCATCCAGTAAAGAAATGACTTCTTCTTCAGTTTCACCAATACCCACCATCAAACCACATTTGGTTGGCACATCAGGGCAGTATTCTTTAAACATTTTTAGCAAAGTTAAAGAATGCTGATAGTCTGAGCCTGGACGCATCGCTTTATATAAACGCGGTACGGTTTCAATGTTGTGGTTAAACACATCTGGTGGACATTCAGTCATGATGCGTAAGGCAATATCCATACGACCACGGAAATCAGGCACTAGAATTTCTAATAAGGTTTTTGGACTTAATGCACGGGCTTCTTTGATACAGTCAACAAAGTGTTGCGCACCACCATCTAACAAATCATCACGGTCAACCGAGGTAATGACCGCGTATTTTAAACCAAGATTTGAAATGGTTTCTGCCATGTGACGTGGTTCGTCTGGGTCCAATGCATTTGGGCGGCCGTGTGCGACGTCACAGAATGGACAGCGACGTGTACAGATATCGCCCATGATCATGAAGGTAGCTGTACCACCACCGAAACATTCAGGCAGGTTAGGACAAGCTGCTTCTTCACATACGGTATGTAGTTTTTGCGAGCGCAAGGTTGTTTTGATACGCTGAACTTCTTCTGGAGCGGTCATCTTGACTCGAATCCAGTCAGGTTTGCGAGGTACTTCAACCGTAGGGATAACTTTTACAGGAATTCTCGCGACTTTTTCCGCGCCACGAAGTTTTATACCCTGTTCAGGTTTACGGTGTTCAGACATATAAGTTCTACAGCCTTTGACTTGAGATATCCCGTTATTATAGTCAAATTTACCGTAATAAAGCATGAAAAGTGGTATTCATTTTGAAAATGTAAATATATAAAAATATATAGTTGTGAAATACATCATCTGGCTGCATATTGGTTATCATATATATAGCAAAACGGTTATAGAGACAAAGGAGCTTTGAATGCCACGTAAGAAAGAGGTCGTCGGTGGGAATATTGTTAAATATGATGCAGTAATTCTCGGTTCTGGCCCAGCTGGCGAAGGCGCGGCAATGAAGCTTGCAAAAGCAGGTAAACGTGTTGCAATCGTTGATGTTCGTGATCAACTCGGTGGTAACTGCGCACACGTAGGCACAATTCCAAGTAAAGCTTTACGTCAAACAGTTTCAAGTATTATTCGTTATCAACGTGACCCAATGTTTCAAAAAGTAGGTGAGTGGAAACAATTCACCATGAAACAGGTACTACGCAATGCGCATAAGGTCATTCAACAGCAAGTTGATACACATACACGTTTTTACGATCGCAATAAAATTGAAGTTTTCCATGGTCGCGCGTATATCCAAGATAAAAACACTGTACTGATTTTTGGTCAAGATGGTATTAAAGACACCATTATTTGCAAGCAAATCGTGATTGCAACAGGTAGTCGTCCATACCAACCAAAAGGTTTAGATTTTAATCACCCACGTGTGTTTGATTCAGACAAGATTCTTGACCTTGATTATTCAATCCAGAAAATTATTATTTATGGTGCGGGTGTGATTGGTTGTGAATATGCTTCAATTTTTATCGGACTCGATCATAAAGTTGATTTGATCAACACTCAACAAAAGCTTTTAAGCTACCTTGATGATGAAATTGCAGATGCGTTGTCTTATCACTTACGCGAGCAAGGTGTGTTGATTCGTCACAATGAGCAAATTGATCGTTTAGAGACCTTTGATGATCATGTGGTCTTACATTTACTCAGTGGTAAGAAGATCAAGGCAGATGCGATCTTATGGTGTAATGGCCGTTCAGGTAATACCGATGGTTTGGGCTTGGAAAATGTGGGGCTAGTGCCGAATGGTCGTGGTCAGTTGATGGTAAATGATCAGTATCAGACTGAAGCAGAAAATATTTATGCGGCAGGTGATGTGATTGGTTGGCCATCATTGGCATCGGCTGCGTATGACCAAGGTCGTTGTGCAGGTGCAAACATGGTGGGCGAAAAAAATGTGAAGCCAATCCGTGATGTACCAACAGGCATTTATACTATCCCAGAGATTTCTTCAATTGGTAAGACTGAGCAGGAGCTGACCGAGGAGAAAGTGCCTTACGAAGTTGGTCAGGCTTCTTTCCGTCATTTGGCACGAGCACAGATTACCGGTGATACCGTTGGTGAATTAAAGATTCTGTTCAATCGTGATACTTTAGAAGTATTGGGGATTCACTGCTTTGGTAATAATGCCGCAGAAATTATCCACATTGGGCAAGTGGTGATGCATAGTCCGAACAATACTTTGAAGTATTTTGTTGAAACCACATTCAACTATCCAACCATGGCTGAAGCGTATCGTGTTGCAGCTTTAAATGGTATGAATCGTTTGTTCTAAGCCATATAGACATTGTATGATTAAAATGCCAATCAACTCGATTGGCATTTTGCTATCTAGGACTAAATCATAGGTAAGTATGAAAAATCAAAAAAATAATCTGATGATTGTTGCTATAGTCTTGTTGGTTGCTGCTTATTTAGGTATTGATTTTAAGCAAAAACAAAATACAAGCAGTAATTCTCAAACGTCGAATACGAGTCGCACTGTAGCTGTTGATGATCAACATAAGATCATGCAGGCCTATCAACAGCAGCGAAGTAATGTGCAAGTCCAAGCGCAAGGTGTTGTGAAGGCGATTTTGCCTGATGACAATGAGGGTTCAAGACACCAAAAAATGATTCTTAAACTGGAAAATGGTCTAACCGTTCTGATTGCACACAATATTGATTTGGCGCCAAGAATAGAAGGGTTGAAAAAAGGTGAGACCGTTGAGTTTTTTGGTGAATATGAATACAGCCAAAAGGGCGGTGTTATTCATTGGACGCACCATGATCCGCGTGGAAAACACATCGATGGTTGGCTAAAATATCAAGGAAAAATGTATCAATAGCATTTTTCCTTGGTCAGTTACTTGCATGGTATGCGCTAAATTAGCCTGTAATGGCTGATTTTTGACGAATTTTCCATTTAGGTAGGACTTTAGCTAAATAAGCATCCATGCACCATACAGGGCCAATCAGAAGGAATTGTAGATCTTTAAAGAATGAAGGTTTCTTACCTTCAACTTTATGCCCATAAAATTGCCCAATCCAGGCAATCACAAAAACACCGATATAAAATCCAACGCCTACTGGCAAGATCACAATTAACCATGCCATTACTGCTAATAACGCTGCCATCGCCACAGCTAAAACAATATCTAAACGGGCATAAAAGACAAGGGTTAATACTAAGAGTAATGCAGTCAGTAAAGTACTGAAGTGAGCCAGAATACCGATAATTGAAAAAAGGATAGCTGGGACGCAGACCCAATGGATTTTTTTATTGGTTTGGTTCTGGTGACTGTCACTGTATTCATCAAACCATTCATCAATCGATTTCACCTTGCTCTCCTTGCGATATTCATTTTTATTTATTCAATATACCGAAGAAAAGAATAGGGCGTAAAGGATTAAAAACTAGAACCGACAAAAATAAAAAAGCCGCAATAAGCGGCTTTTTAGTTATGGTCTTAATGATTAAGAATTAGGACCATCAACACGTTCAATGCTCACATTGCCCGTACCTGAACTAGACATACCAAGTTGCTTTGCAGCGCCATAAGATAAGTCTAATACACGGTTACCATGGAATGGACCACGATCGTTAACTTTTACAACAACACTTTTGCCATTGTCTTTGTTTGTTACACGGATATAACAGTTCAAAGGAAGGCTACGGTGTGCAGCAGTCATAGCATTCATATCGAATGTTTCACCGCTTGCTGTTTTGCGACCATGGAATTGACGACCATACCATGATGCAACGCCATTTTGGCTGAATTTACGAACGGTGTTCGAAGCAACAGTATTCAGTTTTTCAATCACTGAAGGCTCTTCTGCTGGGATATCGATCTTAGCAGCGATCGTTTGGCGACGTACTTTGTCACCAGAACTCTCAGTGATTGAAAGACTATTAACGTTTGAAAAACGAGAATTAAAATTTTGAGAATCTTTGCTTAGTACGCGGGCAGCCAAATTAGAACCTTCCACATCATTGGTTAATGATGAAGACTGTACCATTTCAGCATGTAACGGGCTTAAACTTAAGCCTGCCGTCAGCGCTAGAATATATTTTAGCGAAAACTGCATTGTATAAACTCCTAGAGAACATGCTTTTCTATTTCAACAAACACCTTGAAATATAGTGCACATGTCTAATTATTCACTTTTGCAATTACTTTTAACTTGGGGCGATAATATTCATCGCTTACGAAGTGTGTCTAGTCTTTAACGATAAATAGTTACAAAAAGGGCAAAAACTTACAGTTTCTGGTTAAAAAATAATCAATATTGTAACAATTTATAAATTTTGCTGAATATGTGTGCTTTTTAAATAAAAAATTTATTGACTTTTCATAATGTTGTAAAAAAGCTAGCCTATCGGCTAGCCACTTCTGTGCCCAATAACCATACAGCTGTCGCATACATGCGGCTCTTGTTGTAGGTCGTAATGACTTGGAAATTTGGATATGTAATATAGTAAATTGGACCAAATTGATCTTGCAATTGAATGACATTGACTAAATCTAGGTCATCAATTTTTACCAACGGGTCAATTGGTGCCACTCCCAATTTTTTCAATTCACCATAAGGAACTGGCTGGGTCAAATCTTTCGCAATGATGCTATCTGGGTTATTACCTAAATAGCGAGCAGGGAAGCCAATTGGGCGATCACGTTCCCAACCATGTTGAGCTAAATAGTTAGCAATTGAACCAATCGCATCAGCCGCAGAGTTTCTTAAATCGATATGACCATTGCCATCATAGTCCACACCAAGTTTTTGAATATTACTTGGCATAAATTGTGGATAACCAATGGCACCCGCATATGAGCCGACAATACTGTTGGTTGGATAGCCTTCTTTATACGTCCACGAAATCAAAGCTGCTAATTCGTCACTAAAATAGTCAGCACGACGCGGGTAACCGAATGCAAGCGTTGCTAAGGCGTCTCTAGTGATGAAAGAGCCTTTATTGGCACCATAACCAGTCTCTACGCCTAAAATACCGAGAATCACAGATTTAGGGACACCATATTGCTGTTCAGCGCGATTCAGCACATCTTCATACTGGCTTTTAAAACGCGCCCCACGTTGAATCGTACCTTCCACTAAAAACATTGAGCGGTATTGATACCAAGGCTTACTTTCACCAGGGCGTGTCATGATGTTCAGGATATTAGGTAAATTGCGTGCACCACTCATGGCTGCATTAATTTGCTCGCTGCTTAACCCATAGGTCGTCATTGCTTTTTGCTTAAATGCAAAATAATTAGGATGGCTATAAAATTCATTTGCTTGTGCCCAATTACTGCTCAAGAATAAACCAGCGCTTAAAGTTAAAAATTTAAAAGTTTTATTTAAAGTAGGAAGAAACATAAGTTTATAAAATTCCTCATTATCGATGTGTATGAATAGACATAACCAGTCCAAAAGTTGACATAAGAGTAATAATTGCAGTTCCACCATAACTCATGAACGGCAAAGGCACACCTACCACAGGTAAAATACCACTGACCATGCCTGCATTTACAAATACATAAACAAAAAATGACAAACCAAAGGCGCCTGCAACCAAACGACCATAGTTATGGAAGCTTTGTAGGCCAATTTGGAATGTTCTGAAAATAATTGCACAATAAAGTAGGATCAGCAGGGTAACGCCAATCAAGCCAAATTCTTCCGAATAGGCGGCAATAATAAAGTCAGTATGACCTTCAGGTAAAAAGTGTAAGTGGGATTGAGTTCCCTCTAAAAAGCCTTTGCCTGAGAAGCCACCAGAGCCGATTGCAGTTTTAGACTGAATAATGTTCCAACCCGTTCCTAGAGCATCGGCCTCTGGATTAAATAACGTTAAAACGCGTTGGCGTTGGTAATCATGTAGTAAAAATTCCCAAGCAATCGGAATAATAATCCCAGCAACACCTGCTGCACCTGCGATCAATTTCCATGATAAACCACTCAAGAAAAGTACAAAAATACCACTCGCAAGCACCAGTAAAGACGTGCCTAAGTCGGGTTGTTCTGCAATGAGTAGAAAAGGCACTACAATTAGCATTAAGGACAGAATGACCTGAGAGAAGCTTGGCGGTAACGCCTTACGTGACAGGAACCAAGCCACCATCATTGGCATGCCAATTTTCATAAACTCACTGGGCTGCACACTACCAAAGCCTGGAATATCGATCCAACGCTGTGCACCCATACGGACTTCACCAAAAACCACAACAGCAAGCAGTGATAACACGCCAAACACATAAAAGTAGGGTGAAAATGCCTGATAAACTTTGGGTGGAATCTGAGCCAAACTGAACATCACCACAAAACCAATTCCAAAGCTGATGGCTTGTTTGGTCACGAGTCCTACATCTTGTGCTGAAGCGCTGTATAAAACAGTCAAACCCAGCGTAGCATTGAGCACTAAAAATAGGCACAGCCAAGGATCAAGGTGCAGTTGTTGCCAACGAGAAGGGTGATTAGCTGTGCTTAAGCCATCCCGAGGCGCTTGACGTAAAAATTTGTATTGTGGGCTTGGAGACATGCGATTCTAAATCAGGTAAATCAAAGCTTCGCGAATGCTAACATAAACGCTGATTTAGACAATGCAAATTTAGAAATTGTGACATTTATAAAGGATTAATTTGGCATAAAAAAAGCGACGATTTTGCAATCGTCGCCTTTGCATGAGGTAAAACTTATTTTTGCACCAATAACTGATCGAAGTGCTTAGTAAATACTTCGAGTTCAACTTGGCTCAAGCTCGGAATCAATTTCTTAATTACGATATGTACTGCTGTTTCGACACCGCTGGTTGCCACACTGGCAACACCGCGTTTGACCATACCTAGACCAAGGGTCTTGTTGTATTCAGTCATAAAGTGGTGGGTCAATGCATCAGCAAACGATTTGAACTGTTGTGTTAAAGCATCACGCTGTTCTTTACCATTTCCAGCTGCAACTTCAGCAAAGCTCTTTTTCATATCGCTTACAAGGCTGTCGGGTAGCGCTGTGCCAATACGCTGCTTACCTTCATTATCGATAAACAGGCTTTTTTCCATGAATGCTAATGATTCAAGTACTTGTTCGTTTGAAGCCTTGCCCAATAGTTGCTTCATTAAGGTTTCAACAATGCCGCGAATTTTAATCGCAAGTCCTTCGGTGGTATCTCGTTTGTCACTTGGTGGAAATTGTTGAACCAAGTGAACCAACATGGTGTCAATTAACTCATCAGTAAGCTGTAGAGAAATTTTGTCACGTAAAGGGTATTGAGGCTCTTTACTGTCACGATTGGCTTGTGCAAGTTGAATATCCTGACTCAAACTTGCTGACGGAAGAATCCCGAAATAACTGGTCATTGAAGAACGTCCTCTATATCAAATTTATTCGTTTTATTGTCGTGCCAAGCGAATTGGCTTGGGCATCCATGACAAATCGGATACTCGGCACGGGTTAATATCCAAGCCCCCACGGCGAGTATAAGTTGCATAGACCATCAGTTTTTCTGGTTTCAGCAGTTGCCAAATATCTGCAAATATTTGCTCAACACATTGTTCATGGAAACCATTATGCTGACGGTACGAGATAATATAAGCTAAAACGCTGCGATAACAAGGTTTTTTACCTTGTAAACGAATAAAAACCGTGCCCCAATCGGGTTGCCCGGTCACAGGACAATTACTTCTCAATAAATGCGAGTACAGCTCGATTTCAGCCTCGTCTTCGACTGTTGCATCTAATTGCAACAAAGTTGAGTCAGGGTGCTCTGATAAACGCTCAGGGATTAGATCATCGATACAGATCCCTTGGGGTTTAGAAATCTCTAAATCATCGACTTGGAACAGTTGCAGTTCAACTTTTGCACCGGCAGCTTTCGATAAATCACGTTCAACGGTTTCAACAAAACTTTGCTGAGAGTCAAATTGGGTGAAATTCATACCATTAAAATAGAGTTTAAGTGATTTCGATTCAATTAAGTTTGGTGAGCTGGCTGGTAGCGTTAAACGACCAATCGCAACTTGTGGTAAACCAATCGAATTCAACCATGAAATTTCAAAAACATGCCACCAGTCTTTGCCCTGAGTAATCCCTTCAATATGTGCATATTGTTGACGAGATTCAGCACGGGCAATTGGAAATAAAACTTCTGGCTGATATTGAGTCGGGTATTGGGTATCTTTACCCAATAAAGAATGTTCAACACTCATTCACGCATTCCTGAACCACGAGCTAATAAATGATAGGCAATTGCATAGAGGACAACACAGCACATGGTTACAATGCCAAGTGACAAAGAAACATTGACATCGCTATGCCCTAAAATTCCAAAACGGAAGGCATTGACCATATATACAATTGGATTAATTAAAGAGATATTTTGCCAAAAAGGGCTGAGTGCACTGATGGCATAGAACACACCACCTAAATAGGTGAGTGGGGTCAATACGAAAGTCGGGATAATAGAAATATCATCGAAAGACTTCGCATAGACGGCATTGATAAAACCGCCCAATGAAAATAATAATGAAGTAATAATGACAGTATATATCGTCACAAATAAATTATAAATTTCCAGATGAGTAAAGAACAGGCTCATTAAGGTCACAATCAGACCAACCAATACGCCACGACTAACACCACCAATCACATAACCCCATAGAATTAAGTGCAATGGCACGGGACTCATAATCAGTTCTTCAATACTTTTCTGGAATTTTGCACTAAAGAAACTTGAAGAAACGTTGGCATAACTGTTGGTAATGACTGCCATCATGATCAAGCCAGGCACAATGAATTGCATATAGCTAAAGCCACCCATTTCGCCAATACGCGAACCCACCAAATTGCCAAAGATCACAAAGTACAAACTCATGGTGATTGCAGGTGGAAGCAAGGTTTGTGGCCAGATTCGCATAAAACGACGAATTTCTTTAACAACTAAAGTCCAAAGCGCAGTTTTTAATTGATTGAAGTTCATTCATTCGCTCCTGCAAGGTTTTTTTCGACCATTTTCACGAATAATTCTTCTAATCGATTGGATTTATTACGCATACTGCTCACCTGGATATTCTGCGACTGTAATAACAAGAATAGATCATTCATGCTATGCGCTTTATCCATTGTGACTTCCAATGTTACTGGGTCAATCAGATTAAATTTGAAACCAATGATATTCAGATTAAATGAGTCGATTGGTTCAGCTAAATCACAAATAAATGATTCTTCATTCAGTTGATTGAGGAAACCTTTCATAGAGGTATCTTCTTTAATCACGCCACGATCGATAATCGCAATACGACGACACAGCATTTCTGCTTCTTCTAGATAGTGTGTAGTTAAAATAATGGACGTACCGTTCTCATTCATTTCTGTCAGGAAGTCCCACATCGAACGACGCAGTTCGATATCTACGCCTGCAGTCGGTTCATCCAGAATTAACAATTTTGGTTCATGCATCATGGCACGAGCAATCATCAAACGGCGTTTCATACCACCAGAAAGCATGCGTGATTGAATATTACGTTTTTCCCATAAACCTAATTTTTCTAGATAATGCTCAGCACGTTGCTCAGCCAGTTTTTTGGGAATGCCGTAGTAACCCGCTTGAGTCACTAGAATATCGAAAGTTTTTTCGAATTGACCAAAGTTAAATTCTTGAGGAACAACACCAAGACATTGTTTTGCATGTGAAGGATGGGTATCTAAGTTATGCCCAAAAATTTCAACTGAACCAGATGTTTTTTTGGTTAAAGAGCTAATGATACTGATCGTGGTTGATTTGCCTGCACCATTAGGTCCTAACAATGCATAGAATTCGCCTTCAGGAACGGTAAGGTCAATCCCTTTTAACGCCTGAAAACCATTACGATAGGTTTTGGACAAATCGCTCAACACCAAAGCATCAGTCATAAACGTCTCACGTTGTTAAATAGAACGCGTATTTTGAGCGATATGAAAAAATAAACCAAGTAGAAAAATAGGTTTATGGCGTGTTAAAAACAGAACGCTTATAAAAAGAGAGAATATATAGAAGAGGAGGGCGGTGCAATGGTGCGCTCAGCGGGACTCGAACCCACGCCACAGGCTTCGGAGACCTGTACTCTATCCAGTTGAGCTATGAGCGCATGCGTGCCACATGATAGGCAAAAAATACAGGCAGGTAAATATATACCTTTCAATAAAGCTGCTTCTTGTTTATTAAAACATCAATTTTATTCTCGACTTATCAAGATTCTGCACATCTAACTATAAATGCTGTACTGAATAATTGATTAATTTCAGCGTTTGATTCAATTGGCTTGGTGGAATTCGTGATTCTTGTAATGAAGTAATCCATTGCATTTGACAGGCTTTGAGCTGTTGTAGCGAACTAATCGATTGAATCTTTTGTACTAAGGGACGAGCCATCAGACCACAATACGTGGTGAGTGTCTGAATCATTACTTGTTGAATTTCTACAAAAGGAAGTTTCTCTAGCTCTATGATTTCGCGCTCGACTTGCGCTTCAGGTTGAATAGATGTTGGTGCAAATGCTGTAGTTTCTTGTGCCGCAACAGGTGTTGTTGATGCAGTTTTGAGATGATTGTTTTTTTGTTCTGGCTCTATACTTTCTTTGCTAGCGATAGACGTTACTTGTTCTGCTAACAGTCCCATATCAATCAATTGCTGAACCAACTCCGTGGGTGCAATCCTTTCCTTATAGTCTTGATCCAGTTCTTTGAAGTCTTCATGATCAATTAAAAGCAATAAACGACGTTGACGCGCAGTCAGTGCAATACTACGTTCTTGTAAGGCTGTTTGCCCGAGCTCTGTTTTAAAAAAATGTGACATCTCTTAATCTCCCCCAATCAAGATATAGACGGAGATTAAGATAAGGTTAAAAAATGACAATAATGTTAACAATTTATTAAATATCATTGCCTTGTTTAAAGTAACTGGCAAATAACTTACAAACTGAGAACTTTATCCTTTATTTTACTAGTTTTGCTTCTAAGGCTTTGCGTAAATATGGGTCAAGATCATCCTGACGCATCAGCCATTGAATATAGTCAGCAGGGAGGTCTTGAATGGCTGTACCTTTGTGTTTGCCAAAGGTAATCGTTTTGGGAATACGCGCTTCTTCTGAAGCAATATAAAGTTGTTCAATATCTTGAATGTTAAGTTGATGGATGATATGCATCAAGATATTCGCAGTCAGGATAATATCGGCATCTGCACGATGTGCACCTTTGAGCATTTCACGTGCTTTGTCACTGCCTTTTGAGATCAAGTAAATCAAGGCTGAAATGTTATGTGCTTCGGCATCTTCCCAAACACGACGGGCTAAAGCCAAGGTACAAATTGGTTTTAATTTTGAGGTGTCAACACCACAACGCGCAATAGCTGCAATATCGTAGTCAACATTATGTCCAATGATATAAGTGGTTTCAGAAGGAAGCTGAAACTCATTATAAAAAGGTTGATCAATGAGATCCGACTCTAAAATATGATGTACCGCCATCGCAGCGAATGAGATGGGCTGACCCACTTGATAAAGCTGATCAAAAATTTGTTTTTTATCGAGACTTAATTTTCCGTTTTCAATTTCAATTGGGGCATAAGCAATTTCAATTGGCAAACCATTTAGCGTATGTGTTTCAGTATCTAAGATGATTGCTTGCATAAAGTTGACCTAGCTGGAGTTGAGAGTTTGACTATCTTACAAGAAATCCGTAGCAAGCTGTGTTGAATGAGAACACATCAATTTCAATTTTTAGAAATTTGCTAAGGGGTTTGAATAAATAAGCAGCAAAATGAAAAAATACTTGAACAATTTGTTATTAAGCGCATTCTAATGGAAGCATTTGCCTTAGTAAAAGAAATGCTAAGCATTAAAATGACAAGAAATATAGTTAAGGAAAAACTACATGAATATGAAATTACTAACAATTGCGATGTTAGGCTCTAGCCTGTTATTAACTGCCTGTGGTGGCGGTGATGGTGATACAACTTATACCTTTAAACCAGAGGTTCCAGAGAACAATATCAAAGATCCAGTGGTTGGTATTCCAGTTAATTATACATTAGACGGGATGGCAGCCGTATCAACAGATAGTGTTGTCATGACATATAAAATGCTCGGGGTGAATGGCAAGGAAGTACAGGCTACAGCTCTTGTCTTTACACCACAATCACCAGCACCCGCAAATGGTTGGCCAATTGTTGTTTGGGCCCATGGTACGACTGGGGTAGCAGATCAATGTGCACCAAGTAAACAGGGTTTAAAAGGCAATGAATACCTTCTAAAAGCACTTTTGGCTTCGGGCTATGTCGTTGTAGCACCAGATTATGAGGGATTAGGTGAGCCAAGTGGACAAGAAGCCCATCCGTTTTTAAATGTTAAAAGTGAAGCATATTCAATTACCGATGCTGTGGTTGCAGCTCGTGCTTATTTAACTGGTTTAGGTAAAAAAACCAATGGACAATGGCTTGCAGTCGGTCATTCACAAGGCGGACAAGCTGTTCTTGGTGCTGCACAATATCAAAGCCGAGCAAAGTTGGATTATAAAGGTACTATTGCAGTTGCACCTGCATCTAATCTGACTTTAATTTTGGCTGGAGGAGAGAATAAAGCTAATAATGAACCAGATCCAAGTAAGAAAATAAGTATTTTAGCTCCTCTTGATACGTTTACAGCATTAATTACAGCAGGGTTAAGAAATCAGTATCCAAATCTAAGATTTAGTGATGTATTTAACTCACCGACAGATCTAATTGCAGCAACAGCAGAAACTTCCTCTCCAAACTCTGTTTGTTATGATGGTTTGGGCCAAGCTTTGGGGGGAGCTATGTTCAAATATCTAGGTGATAATAAAACGCTTAATGGATATCCAAGAACCAAAACCAATTTTATGGCAATACCAAGTATAAATACTTTCTTGACTACTGATTCACAGCCTTTACAGAAAAAAGTAACTATGCCTGTAATCATCTATCAAGGAACAGGAGATGAAACTGTACCTAAACAGGTAACGGATATTCTTGTGTCATCGGCAAGAACAGTGGGAACATCAATCCCTGATGCAAATTATCGGGTTGGTGCATGGGATCATACAACAGCTTATAGTTCAAATATTGCAAAAATCGTGCAAGATGTGAATATTTTAATGTCGGTGAAATAGTAAAATTTCATAGAGTCTAGCTCTCTTATTAATAGAGAGTTAGACTCTATAGGTGGTAGAGTAAAATTAAAATGTCTAAAAAAATAGCTTATTGATTTTAGTCTATTAATGCCATTGGCAGTAATGAATAAAATTCACGAATAATTAAGTAAATATCAATCTCTGAAACCACAAACTTCGTGCTACAATATGTGCCAATCTTTAGCACGGCTTAAAAGCCCTAATTTATAGGACCCTCCGCTAATGTTTGCCAATATTTCTATTGCTGAATTTGATCCAGAATTAGCTCAAGCGATTGCTTCTGAAGGCGTACGCCAAGAAGCGCACATCGAGTTAATCGCATCTGAAAACTATTGCTCACCAGCTGTTATGGAAGCACAAGGATCAAAACTTACGAATAAATACGCAGAAGGCTATCCTGGCAAACGCTACTATGGCGGTTGTGAATATGTGGACGTGATTGAACAGCTTGCGATTGACCGCGCTAAAGCATTGTTCGGTGCTGACTATGCAAACGTTCAACCACATGCAGGTTCACAAGCAAACTCTGCGGTTTACTTGGCGCTTCTTAACCCAGGTGATACCGTTTTAGGTATGAGCTTGGCTCACGGTGGTCACTTAACTCACGGTGCTAAAGTAAGTTTCTCCGGTAAAACATATAACGCGATTCAGTATGGTTTAAATACTGAAACTGGCGAAATTGATTATGAAGAAGTAGAACGTTTAGCGTTGGAACACAAGCCACGTATGATCGTTGCTGGTTTCTCTGCATATAGCCAAATCGTTGATTGGCAGCGTTTCCGTGACATCGCAGACAAAGTAGGTGCGTACCTTTTTGTTGATATGGCGCACGTTGCTGGTTTGGTTGCTGCGGGTGTTTATCCTAACCCAGTGCAAATTGCAGACGTAACAACGACAACAACGCACAAAACACTTCGTGGTCCACGTTCAGGTTTAATCCTTGCTAAAGCAAATGAAGAAATCGAGAAGAAACTTCAATCTGCTGTATTCCCAGGCAACCAAGGTGGTCCTTTGATGCATGCAATTGCTGCTAAAGCAATCTGTTTCAAAGAAGCAATGTCTGATGAGTTCAAAACTTACCAACAGCAAGTGGTGAAAAATGCTCAAGCGATGGCTGAAGTATTAATTTCACGTGGTTTTGATGTTGTTTCTGGTGGTACTGAAAACCATTTATTCTTATTGTCTTTGATCAAACAAGACGTAACGGGTAAAGAAGTTGATGCTTGGTTAGGCGCTGCTCACATTACAGTAAACAAAAACGCGGTTCCAAATGACCCACGTTCTCCGTTTGTGACTTCTGGTATCCGTATTGGTACACCCGCTGTGACGACTCGCGGTTTCGGTGAAGCTGAAGTACGTGACCTTGCAGGTTGGATCGCTGATGTGATCGACAGCAAAGGTGATGAGAAAGTGATTGCTGACGTAAAAGCTAAAGTAGAAGCTGTTTGTGCAAAATTCCCAGTATATGCAAACTAATTTGTATATCTAAAAAAGCGCCGTAAGGCGCTTTTTTTATGGATAAAGAAAACCTAAAAGTATCAATCATTTCAATCCCGCAGCATCATATTGGTGCTTTCTTTTTAAAAGCGCACCCAGAACAATCTAAAAATGATCATTTTAGTATTACGAATATGGAAAATCGTATTACTAAACTGGCATGTCTTTTGCTTTATAACAACATAGATAAAGTTGTCTAGGGTTCCGATGTGTCCGCATGGAGACATGACTGGTCCGAGAGATAACGGTTCGATAGAACTACACGGAGGGATAAAAGCCCGGGAGGACAGGCATATTGCCATAACGAGGTTAAGCATCCGCAAGAGGTTTGTTATGAATCAATCGTTCTATCACGACAATAAAATACTGTGGGAAGAAACATTACCCGGTGGCCATCATTGGTCTGGTCGCATTCAACGCGGTGCAGTTTTACAACTGGAAGCACTGGAGCATCATGCCAATGTGTCTTTGTATTGTGTCAATGCAGATGACAAGCTCGAGCGTTTTAATATGCCCGATAGTCTGAAAGCACAACATACGGCTTTTCTCTCGACAGGGCATGTTTTGTATTCTGATCTGGGGCGGGTAATGGCTTCCATTGTTCAAGATCAACATGGCTGGAATGATGTGTTTTGTGGCCCGAGTACGGCACAGCATATTGCAAAACAGTTTGGTCAGAAAAATTTTCAGAATGCACGTAATGACATGCATCAAAATGGTCTAGATAGTTTGTTGGTGGAATTGACCAAATTTGGTCTAGGCCAAGCGGACCTGAGCGCGACGGTGAATTTATTTTCAAAAGTCCAGCCCGATGATCATGGCCGATTAAGCTACATCACAGACGATAATCAAAATCAAAAGATTGAACTGCGCTTTGAAATGGATTGTCTCGTCTTTCTTTCTGCGGCACCACATCCGCTGGATTCATCGACACATTATCAACCCTCCGATATCCAGCTTCGCCTATTTAAAGCCAATGCCTTAACTGAACAAGATGTCTGTCGGGATTCATGTGCTCAAAATCAGCGTGGTTTTGCCAATAACACACGCTATTTCGCATTGTCGAATTAAGGTGAGGAGCGAGAAAATGACAGCATCAGCAAAAATTGAACAGATTGTTTTAGATGAGATTTGCCTTGCGGGCGAAGCATGGATGGGCGAAGTGAAGCAAGGTCAGTACTTTCGTATTATTGATCTGGAAGGAAACCAGGCAGTGGACACCTTATTCATCAGTGCCAATAATGCCGAAGAGCGTTATAGCGCGACCGATACCTTGGCGCAAAATCAGCAGCTTTATCTGGAAAAAGGCACGACCTTATTTAGTAATTTTGCCCGTCCAATTGCCAGCATTGTCGATGACACTTGCGGCAGACATGACACATTGGGCGGTGCATGTTCTTGTGAAAGCAATACGGTACGTTATGCACATGATAAATATCCGATGCACAGTTGCCGTAATAATTTCATGTATGCCTTGGCACAACACCCAATTGCCAAAAAACATCAGCTCAATGTCCGTCATATTGGACCCAATATTAACTTTTTTATGAATGTACCCGTGACCGCTGAAGGCCATTTAAAGTTTGAAGATGGGGTTTCTGCACCGGGTAAATATGTAGAGATCAAAGCGGAAATGGATTTGATCGTTCTGATTTCAAATTGTCCGCAATTGAATAATCCTTGCAATGCCTACAATCCGACGAAAATCCAACTTGTTATACGTGACGCGTGAGGTAGCATAATGTTTAAAAAAGTACTCATTGCTAATCGTGGTGCGATTGCCTGTCGCGTTATTCGTAGCTTAAAGAAACTTGGGATTCAATCTGTTGCGGTCTATTCCGAAGCGGATAGAGATTCTTTACATGTCAGTTTAGCGGATGAAGCGATTTTTATCGGTGACTCACCTGCACAGCAAAGCTATTTAAATATTGAAAAAATCATTGCCGCAGCACAGCAAACCGGGGCTGAAGCGATTCACCCTGGTTATGGTTTTCTATCAGAAAATGCTGCATTTTGTGATTTGTGCGAGCAACAGGACATAGTCTTTATTGGTCCGACCTCAGAGCAAATGCGTGATTTTGGTCTAAAACATACCGCACGAGCATTGGCAATTCAGAACCATGTACCCTTGCTACCCGGCAGTCAGTTGCTGCTCGACTTGGATGATGCACTGCTTCAGGCCGATCAGATTGGCTATCCGGTGATGCTGAAAAGCACAGCAGGTGGTGGTGGTATTGGTATGCGACTGGTCTGGAATGAGCAGGAGTTAAAAGAAGCCTATCAAACTGTTTCCTATCTGGCGCAAGCCAATTTTAAAGATGCAGGCTTGTATCTGGAAAAGTTTGTCGAAAATGCGCGTCATATTGAGGTACAGATTTTCGGTGATGGTCAGGGCTATGTCATTGCGCTTGGTGAGCGTGATTGTTCAGTACAACGCCGTAATCAAAAGGTGATTGAGGAAACACCTGCACCGCATTTGAATGATGAACAACGCAGGTATATTCAACAAATAGCCATTCAATTGATGCAGTCGGTGCAGTATCGTTCTGCGGGTACAGTTGAATTCGTGATGGATACCGACACACAACAGTTCTACTTTTTGGAAGTGAATACACGCTTACAAGTGGAACATGGAGTGACAGAACAGGTTTATGGCGTTGATCTGGTTGAATGGATGGTGACCTTGGCCAGTGGGGATTGGCATGCACCGCAACAGATTGCGCCACCCAAAGGCCATTCGATTCAAGTGCGTTTATACGCCGAAGATCCGATTAAGAACTTTCAACCTAGCGCAGGCTTATTGACCAGTGTCAAATTTGACGCTCAATCTCGGGTAGAAACATGGGTCGAAACAGGCTCGAATGTTTCCTCATTCTATGACCCGATGATTGCAAAAATTATTGTGACGGCTGAGGATCGCGAGCAGGCGCTTGCTGCCATGCAAAATAGCCTAAGTAATACCGAAATTGCTGGAATTGAAACCAATCTAGAATATTTACAGGAAATTATCGGTGGGGCAGTGTTTCAGCAAGGCACACAGACAACGCGTTTCTTGAATAGTTTTGAATGGAAAACCCAGAAAATAGAAGTGTTGCAAGCAGGAATTCAAACCGCAGTACAAGATGTAACAGGTCGCTTGGGTTATTGGGATGTCGGTGTCCCACCTTCAGGCGCGATGGATGCATTGAGCTTGAATGTTGCCAATCAATTGTTGGGCAATGCATTTAACAGTTCGGGACTAGAGTGTACTTTGCTTGGTCCGACTTTAAAATTTCATTGTGATAGCCTGATTGCCATCACTGGTGGTGAGATGGAGGCTAGATTAGATGGTCAGCCTGTCGCGATGTGGTCAACAATCAATGTCCGCAAAGGTCAGGTGTTAAAATGTGGTCGTATCAGTACGGGTTGTCGTAGTTATATTGGGATTAAACATGGCTTTAATCTGCCTGCTTATTTGGGCAGTTTAGCTACGTTTACCTTGGGGCAGTTTGGTGGACATGCCGGTCGTAACTTACTCATTGGCGATATGTTGCCAATCACCGAGGCGAAAACCGAGCAAACAGTTGCATTAACACCTGAACAGATTCCAAGTTTTAAAACTGAATGGGAAATCGCAGTCATGTATGGCCCGCATGGTGCACCTGATTTCTTTACGCCGAATGACGTTGCCATGTTTTTTGATCAAGATTGGGAAATTCATTTTAACTCGAGTCGTACCGGCATTCGCTTGATTGGGCCTAAACCTCAGTGGGCACGGATTGATGGGGGCGAAGCGGGCTTACATCCGTCGAATATCCATGACAATGCTTATGCCATCGGTGCAATCGATTTCACTGGGGATATGCCGATTATTTTAGGGCCAGATGGTCCGAGTTTAGGCGGCTTCGTTTGTCCTGCGGTAGTGATCAACTCTGAGTTATGGAAGTTAGGGCAGCTCAGAGCAGGCGATAAAGTGAGATTTATTCCTGTTAGTTATGCACAGGCGCAACAGCTAGAACAACGCTATCAATCCGCCTTACAGGATGAGACGCTATTGCAGGTCAATTTTGCGCCTGTATTTAAAGCAGAACCCGTCACTTTAATAAATGCTGTGTTGGCGACTTTGGATCAAGGTGTCGATAAACCTAAAGTGAGTTATCGTCCAGCAGGCAACCAATATCTGTTGGTAGAATATGGTGAACTGGTCTTAGATCTCAATTTACGTTTTCGTATCCATGCTTTAATGCAATGGGTACAACAACAGAATATTCAGGGCATCATTGATTTGACCCCAGGCATTCGTTCATTGCAGATTCATTATGATTCGACTGTATTAGAGCAACTGGATTTACTGCGATTGCTACAGGTGGCTGAAAGCGAATTACCTGATATTGAAAATATGCAGGTGCCTTCAAGAACCGTGTATCTGCCATTAGCTTGGGAGGATTCACAAACGCAGCTTGCAACAGAGAAATATAGTCAATTGGTTCGTTCAGACGCACCGTGGTGTCCAGACAATATCGAATTTATTCGCCGTATTAATGGCCTTGCATCTAAGCAAGCGGTAAAAGATGTGGTCTATGACACTGCTTATTTAGTGATGGGTTTGGGGGATGTCTATCTGGGTGCACCTGTTGCCACACCGTTAGACCCAAGACATCGTTTAGTCACCACCAAATATAATCCTGCACGAACATGGACACCTGAAAACGCTGTCGGAATTGGCGGTGCTTATATGTGTGTTTATGGTATGGAAGGGCCAGGTGGCTATCAATTTGTAGGACGTACCACACAGGTATGGAGTCGTTATCGTCAAAATCCGAATTTTGAACAGCATAAGCCGTGGTTGCTCAGATTTTTTGACCAAATCCGTTTTTATGAAGTATCTGAGCCCGAGCTGTTGGAAATGCGTGAAGACTTTAAAGCAGGACGTTTGCAATTAAGGATTGAAGAGGGGGTACTTAATCTCAAAGACTACAATGCCTTTCTGAAAGAAAATGAAAGTAGTATTCAAGCCTTTAAACAGGTTCAGCAAAGCAATTTTGAAGATGAGCGTCGTCGATGGCATGAAGCTGGCTTGGCTGAATATGTTTCTGAAAGTATGGATGCGGTATTGGATGATTCAGAAATAACAGTTCCGAGCGGTGGGATGATCGTGGAGTCGCATATGCCAGGCTCGGTCTGGAAAATTGAATGTACCGTGGGAGATATTATTGAAGAAGGTGAAACCTTGGCTGTGATTGAGGCAATGAAAATTGAGATTCCAATCCTTGCACCTGCAAAAATGAAAGTGGACAGTATCTTGATTGACAAAGCCCAAACTGTAAAAACAGGACAGGCGTTGTTTACACTTGCACCCGCTATTGAGTGATCAAAATCCATGATGCAGAAAAGGCCCTATGATGAAACATCGGGCTTTTTTTATGTGCATTTACTCAGTATTCCGCGCTTTTTCTCGACCAAATTTGACTAAAAAACTGGCATAGATACTGCATTGAATATTACGAATTATAAATTTGGTATTACTAAGGCTGAGGTGGTTATGAATACGCAATCAATCCTAATTCAGTATTTCAAAGTTGTAGTGTGCTGTGTTGCTAATTTACTGAGCGTCCGAGCAGGTCTGTATGTAAAGCAAACTCAGCGTCCTAAACCGTAGTCTGATCATTATGAATGCTCGTCCTAAACTGACTCGAATCAGTATTACTGTACCTGAAAAGACGGTTGAAGCCTTAGATCAAACCATTGTCGAAGCGCATTATGAAAGTCGTTCTCAGGCGATAGTCGACATGATCAACAAGCATTTAATTGCTGAACAGGCACAGCAAAATGCAGTCATGGTCGGCACACTGACCTTGCTGTACGACGCTAGTTGTATGCCATTGCGTATGCAACTTTTAGATTTACAGCAAAAATTTTTAGAACAGGTGATCAGTTCATTACATATTCAACTGGATCAACAAAAAATATTGGAAGTCATGCTGTTACAAGGTGGCAGTAATGACCTCAAACAGATTAGCCAACAGTTTACTGCTTTAAAAGGGGTCATAAAGGGGCATCTAGAACTCATGGATGCCGTGATGCCACCCTTACAGCAAAATGATTAGGACGCAGCGGCATCCGTATTGTCGCTAAACACATGATTTAAATGATTTCACGGCAAAATTTTTAAAAAAGATAGGGGGTGATTATGAAGCAAGCATTAGCAACATTATCTGTTTCAATGCTGCTGGGACTAGGTCTGACAGCTTGTGATAATTCGGCTAAGATACCAACAGCAGAGAAAGCAACGGAGTCCAAAGATTCGATGTCGACGACTCCAATGACGATTGGTTATAGTGATTGGCCAGGTTGGGTGGCTTGGCAAGTGGCGATTGAAAAGGGTTGGTTAAAAGATGCTGGCTTAAATGTTGAATTTAAATGGTTTGATTATTCAGCATCGATTTCTGCCTTTGCCGCTAATCAACTCGATGCGGTGTTTATTACCAATGGTGATAATTTGGTGAATGCCTCTGGGGGGAGCAAGGGCATGATCATTATGGTTACAGATTATTCTTCGGGTAATGATGTGATTATTGCCAAGAATGGCATCAACAGTATTCAGGATTTAAAAGGAAAATCGATTGCAACGGAAAAAGGTTTGGTGGATCACCTACTATTATCGACGGCTTTAACGGATGCTAAGATTCCTTTTTCAGACATTAAATTGGTCAATTCGGTGACCAATGAACTGCCTCAAGTGTTTGGTAGTCAGGATATTGATGCAATTGCAGTTTGGCAACCCGTTGCCAATCAAGCCCTAAAAGCCGTTGCAGGTTCCAAAATTATTTATAGTTCCAAAGATAAACCCGGCTTGATCTACGATACCTTGGCAGTAAATCCAAGTCATTTGTCTGTGCATAAAGAGGATTGGAAAAAGCTGATCCAAGTGTGGGATAAAACAGTAAAGTATATCCAAGACCCTGCAACACATGCCGATGCAGTAAAGATCATGGCCAACCGTGTTGGTGTTGATCCTCAACAGTATGAGCAATTTATTGAGGGGACACATTTATTGGATATTGCTGCGAATAAGAAAGTGTTCCAGAAAGGAACAGGCTTTGACTCGATTTATGGTTCGACCTATCACGTCAATCAATTCAATCTCAGTAATGGCATTTATAAAACTGAAGTGGATGTAGATGGCTTGATTTATCCAGCTTTGGTGGATGAGTCCAAATAGTGCTTTGTTTGATCAGATTTATTTTCAATGCATCCAAAATAAAAAATCATAGCGGAGTCATATATACATCTCGTCTTATTATTAAATTAACCTTCGGTTTTGCCTACCTTACGAAACGATGTTTCTCATTTCGGGAAAAGTAGGCAAAACCATTGTCATTTGCAAAACCTGTTCTCTTGTTTCATTTAAATATAGATATTGCAAAGACAATAGTTTTATAGATCGCAGGCAGGTTGCAGATGACATTTTCGAGTATCATTTTGTTGATGAATTTAGATTTGTAATATTTAACTTAGTTGAAGAGCGATTTTTTATATTCTCAGATTCTAAATCAACAGGACGATTGTGATAGAACTATTTGTCACAATCGTCCTTGTCCAGATCAATCGCATACAAACAGGATTAGTAAATCCCTGTGGCATTTTTTAATAAATGCTTATGTTCAGCAGCCAACCATTGTTGTGTATCCGTGGTGGTTGCGGTTGTGGTATTAAATACAAAATCAGGTTGATACATATCCAGGTGAAAATAAAGTCGATACAACTCACCTTCAATCTGTTTCAGTTGGGTCAGGGTGGTGGCATTTTCCATTTCAAAATCATCGAGTGAAATTGATTGCTGCAAACGACTGCTGATTGTACTAAAACTGATATTGCAACCATTTAAAGCGACAGACACTTCATAGCTTTCAATTGCTTTTAGATCATTTTCAGGATGATTAATCGGGCCTTTTTTCAGTTGATTTTGTCGTTGTGGAAGGCGTGATTGTGCATAAGCGATATGCTGATCTGTGATGATCAGACCACCGTCCATAGGTATCATCTGTTGTGTTGCCGCATGTTGCATTTGAAATAGACGTAAACCGAGCAATAAGCCCTGTTGAGCCTGTTGCCGCCAATCTTCTACGTACGCATGGGAAGGTGAAAACTCTAAAATACTGTTGCCTATTGGGTAAAGCTTAGCAGGTTCAGGCCATTGAATATGATTCTGATAGTTTTGATGAACCTGCCAAGAGAGTAATTCGCGATCTGAATCCCATAGAGTATCGCCAATCCATCCTTGTCGATCATGTACTGTGGTTTGATTGGCATCGATCAGTCGTAGGTCAATGCTGAAAGATTTGGACTGAAACCAATACACAATGGTTTTTTCGTCCGTCATGCCGTTGAAGAAGCTGATACTTTTACGTCTAAAGCATCCCAGTAAGTAGCGTGGTATAGGCAAGTGCTCATCAATTGGTGTGGGGGCAAGTTGCGTTAATAAATTGATTAGATTCATTCACTTGCTCCTTATTCACTTAAACCAAAGGAGTACAGCGGACGGGCATTTTCAAGTACCAGTTCACCTGATTTAATTCGTTGCTTGAGGTACATAAAGGTTTGAGCGGTTTGATTGAATAGATGCTCACCACCTTTCATTGGCGGATATAATGGTGCTTCATTTGGAATCAGTGGCTGAATCAGATAGTCATAATCACAGGAGAAGAACAGCGGAAAAGAGTAACGTTCTTGCTGAACTCGTCGAACACGATGCTTGGTTGCCAGATAACGGCCATTGGATAAGATTTCCATCATGTCACCAATATTCATCACCATAGTATTTTCAATTAAGGGAATATCGATCCATTCACCTTGTTTATTCAGTACTTGTAAACCATCAGCCGTTGGAAATAAAAGGGTAAAACATTCATAGTCGGTATGTGCGCCAATACCCGATTGATCTTGTGCCTCTGGGTTATAAGGATAATGAATCAGTCTCAATTGGCTTGGTGCATGCTTTAAATGCGGTTCAAAAAAATCTTCATTCAAATCAAGTACTAAGGCGAAAGCTTTAAATAGCTGATTGCCGATGGCTTTGATATGTTGATAATAATTTAAGACGGTGTGTTTAAAGGAGGTGTCCTCAGGCCATAGCGTTGGGCCAAGCAAAGGACGACGATGCAGCTCACCGAGATAGTCATAATTAATGTCATAAGATTCTTTTAAATCATAGACATTGGCTTTGAATTGTTCTTCACCGATAGGCACATAACCACTATGATTTTCGGAAAGACCAATATAATGCTGCATTTTAGTGGCTTGGTCTTGGCTAAAATATTGCTGCGCGGTTTGTTTTAACTGATCGAACAGTTCGGGTTGAAATTGTTCCCCTTGAATGTATAAGAAGCCGATGTCTTTACAGGCTTGATCAAGTTGCTGCACCACCTGTTTACGATCTTCTAAACTCGCGCTGTTTAGGAGTGAAATATCAATTAAGGGCAACACATAATCATGGTTCATGAGATTCACCATTGGCTGGTCGTCCAGCAATAAATGAAGCAGATTGGGTCGTCCCAAACGCTATTTTATTTGTGTGTACTCATTTGGGTCATACGTGGGATTTTAGGTAAATCTTGTAGCGCAGGATCGAGTTGTTCCTCTTGATGATGCACCAACAGATCAACACGCTGCCGTAGTTGTTTAAATTCAGGTGAATGCATCAGTTCCATACTTCGTGGACGTGGTAAATTGACCTCAATAATCTCTTTGACCTCACCTGGATTCGCTTTTAAAGCCACAATACGATCTGCCAATAAAATGGCTTCATCCATATCATGCGTGACAAATAAAATGGTGATATCAATGTTTTGCCACAAGTCCATCAAATGCTTCTGCATTTTTTGTCGGGTGTAGGGATCAAGTGCACCGAATGGCTCATCCATGAGTAAAATTTTGGGTTCATTGACCAAGGCACGGGCAATGGCGACACGCTGTTTCATCCCACCTGAAAGTTCATGTGGAAACTGATTTTCATATTTTTCTAAGCCAATAATATTGATCCATTCACGCGCCATTTCTTCGGCACGAGTTTGACTGATGCCTTTCATCAAAGGGCCAAACATGACATTTTCTTTAACGGTTTTCCATGGAAATAAGGTATAGCCTTGAAACACCATGCCACGCTCCGAACTTGGGCCTTTAATCTTTTGTCCTTCAACCAGAACCTCACCACTGTGGTAGTCATCTAGACCTGCAACCACTCGGCTTAAGGTTGATTTTCCACATCCAGAAGGACCAATCACACAGACAAACTCACGTTTATGAATACGTAAATCAATTTGGTTGAGCACAATTCGTTCTGAAGCACCATGCTGAAAAATTTGCGTCAGTTGCTTGGTTTCCAACATCACGGGACGCGTATAAATATGCTCAAAATATGTTTTGGCATCAAAATCATCCGTCATATTTATACTCCCTTTTTCCATTTAAATAGGTAGCTGCCGAGTTTCATTAGAATCAAATCACATAACAGTCCAATCACCCCGATAATCAGGATAGCTGCATAAACATTGTCAAAGTTCTGATAACGCGCTTGCTGCGTAATGAACCATGTAATTCCTGAGGTCGCACCGATCAGTTCAGACACAATCAAATAGGTCCATGCCCAACCGAGTAATACACGTTGATCGCGATAAATGTCAGGTAGTGCGGCAGGAATCACTACATGAAATAGGCTTTTGAGCTTATTGGTGCCAAGGGTATAACCTGCTTCAACCAAGCCACGATCGACCATACGGGTGGTATTGGCAATAATCAGAACTTGCTGAAATAATGTACCAATCACGATAATGGCAATTTTCGGGGCATCATTAATGCCTAAAATTGCCACTGCCAATGCCCCAAAGGCGGGTGCAGGCAAATAGCGAAAGAACTCGACAAAGGGTTCTGTTAGCTTGGAGATGGTATTTGAGAAGCCACACAGAATGCCAAGCGGTACACCGATCAATGAAGAGATAAAAAATGCTGTAAAAACAATTTTGATACTATGCCATAGGCTTTGATGTAACCAAGGTGCGTCAGCCTGTTGTGGTGGCGTCGTAAACGAAGTAAAAAGTGCTTTCGCTACTTGATGCGGTGCAGGCAAATAAATTGGATTGACTAGAATACCTGTAGGTGGTGTTTTGCCTTGATTGACGGCATCTTGAGCCTCTACATAATAAGCCTGCTTATCTATTCGGGTTCCAGCTTGTAGATAAGTGGCTGAGCCTGCATTGGTAATTTGAACTTGTGGATGCCAGATAAAAGGTAAGTAACTGACACAGCTCCAGATCAGGATGGGAACGAGAAAAGACCCCAAACTCAAATAAAGCTTTTTCCTTTTTGACAATACTGAATGATGCATAGGTGCACACCCGTAGTAATACTAATTGAATAAAACGTAATACTAATTAGCAATTTTGATGCCAGTACTGGGCTTAAAGAGCCAAATCATGATGAGCTGTTGTGCGTTGAGGATGGGATGGGCGCTTTCCATGCTTTTAACGGATTTATATTTATCTGTAAGTAAGTCTTTAATGCTTGAATAAATTGAGGTTATTGAATTTAATTCGTAGTTGCTCTGGAGATTCCACCCACACAGGGTCAGGCTGAATACAATCGATGGGACAGACAGCTAGGCAGGTGGGTGCTATGTAGAAACCGATGCATTCAGTGCAACGTAGTGGATCAATTTCATAGACTTTTGCACCTTCATTAATCGCTTGATTGGGACATTCAGGCAAACACATATCACAATTGATACAAGCATTGGTAATCAGCAGTGCCATATTAATCTGCCGAATAGGCCAAAGTAGCAGATTGCAACTTGGTTGTGGCATGTGGCAGATTGCGAATCAAGAGTGCATATTGAATATCAACTTCTGGGGAAAATGGAATTTCCACGATATGTCCCGAACCTTTGGCACTTTCAATGGGATTGTCTTTGAGATCACGCATCTGTTTTAATTTGAAGTTGATATTACCTTTGGGTGTCATCAACTCAAGCGAATCACCAATCACAAAGCGGTTTTTAACCTCGATCTGGATATAATCACCATGACGTCCAATCACTTCACCACAAAATTGTTGATAGTCAAAATGTGATGATCCGTCTGCATAATTTTGATAATCGCTATGCACATGGCGTCGCAAGAAACCTTCGGTATAACCACGGTTCGCTAAACCTTCTAGTTGCGTCATTAAGCTTGGGTCAAAAACTTTACCTATAAGTGCATCATCAATGGCTTTGCGATAAATCTGTGCAGTGCGGGCACAATAAAAATAAGATTTGGTCCGTCCTTCAATTTTTAAAGAAGCAACGCCGATTTGAGTCAGATGATCCACATGTTGCACTGCGCGTAAGTCTTTAGAGTTCATAAAATAAGTGCCATGCTCATCTTCTTCAGCGGCAAACATGTCTTCATCATTACGTTGTATCAAAACAGTTTGGGCAAGTTCTGTTGACTTTGATGTTTGTGAGCAACATTGCTGTTGAGTATCGACCTGCTGAACTGGAATGACATCACCATTGGCATCTTCTTGCGCTGCGTGGATTTTATAGTCCCAACGACAGGCATTGGTGCAAGCACCTTGGTTAGCATCACGTTTATTCATATAGCCAGATAACAAGCAACGACCTGAATAGGCCATACAGAGTGCACCATGCACGAATACTTCCAGTTCGATTTCGGGGACATAGCTTTGGATTTCTGCAATTTCTTCGAGTGAGAGTTCTCGTGAAAAGATCACGCGACTTAGACCGTAGTCTTTCCAGAATTTTACCGTGGCCCAGTTAATAGCATTGGCCTGTACAGATAAATGAATCTGCATTTCAGGGAAATGTTCGCGCACCAGCATAATCAAACCAGGATCAGACATAATCAGTGCATCTGGTTGCATGGCAATAATGGGTTCGATATCTCGGATAAAGTTTTTTAGCTTGCTGTTATGCGGCTGGATATTGACCACCACATAAAATTTTTTGCCTAACTCATGCGCCTCATCAATACCGATTTTTAAATTGTCATGGTCAAATTCATTGTTGCGCACGCGTAAGCTATAACGTGGTTGGCCTGCGTAAACGGCATCGGCACCATAAGCAAAGGCATAACGCATATTTTTAAGTGAACCAGCAGGAGAGAGTAATTCAGTATTCATGATGCAGAATAAAAAAGGCATATAAAAAATAAGGAATTATTCTAAAAAGTTCAGCGCAAGGATTCAACCTAGCATTTTACTCAGGATTTTATAGATGTTTAGGGAAAATCTGGGCCATAAAAAAGCACCCGAAGGTGCTTTTGGAATTAGTGATGACGGTGCTTTCTCTTTTTCTTGTATTTCTTAGACTGATAATTGTCATAGTCACGGTCTTGACCGACTTTACGCCCTAGAGCAGAACCACCTGCAGCACCAGCAGCAGCACCGATATAACCACCTGTAGTGCCACCAAGGTTTTTACCCACAGTATAACCACCAACGCCACCTAGACCACCACCAATAGCAGCTTCTGTACGTGTACGTTTGCTACTTGCAGCTGCTGCACCACCAGCACCACCTAGGGCAGAACCAATCATTGCACCGTTGTTTCCACCCATTTCTTTACCAATTGCAGTACCTACAACACTACCAAGTGCAGATGTTGCAGCAACACGCGTTGCATTATCAGCATGAGCGGCAGTAACGAGTGATGAACTTGCAAAGATTGCAGCACATAACCAAGCATTTAATTTCATTTTGACTCCGTGTCCGAAACAAAGCGGACCTCTTTCTAATGGCAGCAAATGTAACAAAGTTTGAGTATAAAAATATGGAGAAGCTTCCCTGAATTATTATTCTTTAGTGTCTAGATTGTAGTGTTTTGTTGCTGATAAGAATGAGTAATGAGAGATAAGTTTGATTAAACAATAAGATAGTTAATCGATGCACAAAAAAATGAAACCTTATTTTAAGGTTTCATTCATTTTTTAATTAATCTAATTGATCATTTTTTATAGATTGATCTTCGAGTTTTAGTTGTCGGGGATTGAGTTCAGATTGCAGACGTAAATAATTTAAGTCACGAATATTCTTTTGCGTTGCGACGACACCAAATAGGCTTAGTAGAAACGACATGATATAAAAGCCTTTTTCACTCATGGTGAGTTCTGCATTCCATAAGCTAATCAGTAAAAGAACGATACAAACGGCCATTGAAGCCCAACATAAACCGTAATAAATGGCAGTGACTGGTATTTCCTCAAGTTGGTCACGTACAGTTTTCTGTAAAGAAGCCGCAGAAAAAAGTCCATAAAGCAAGATCACAAAATAGTAGCTTTTTCATGCAGCGGCATATTGGCGTTCCACAAACCAATCATAAAGCCTACTGCTCCAGCGAGTAAGGCTACCCAGCTCGCTGCAATAAAGGCCGAGGTTGGGCGATTTATAAAATTATTCATAGATTATCCTATTGTTTTATCTTTCTATTTATCCTCCATTATTTATATATAAGCCTACACAAGAGAACAAGTCGTAAAGACTAAAACTGAACAATTTGTGATGAAATGAGTGTGGATGAGTAAGTTGGCTGGATTGTCTATGTCTTTTAAGCGGTAGAGTCTGTAAACTATGCGCAATTTTTTGATTTTACTCGTGCTTCATTATTTTTTTGATCGCACTGAGTCTTTAGTTTTGAGATATTCCGCCCATGAAAGCATCACTCCGTTTAAGACTTGATCAACTTTGTGATCGTCACGAAGAGCTGACTGCATTGCTTGCTGATGTAGAAGTGATTTCAGACAATAAACGTTTCCGTAAATTGTCTCGTGAACATAATGACCTAACTGAAATCACCGAGGTTTGGGGTAAATATCGTCAAGCTGAAGAAGATATCGAAACTGCTGAAATGATGAAGTCAGATCCTGATTTTAAAGATATGGCAGAAGAAGAAATCAAAGAAAATAAAGCACTTTTGGTTGCGCTTGAAGAGCAGTTAAACGTGTTGATGATTCCTAAAGATCCAAATGATGCCAATTCTGCTTATCTTGAAGTCCGTGCTGGAACGGGCGGTGATGAAGCTGCGATCTTCTCGGGTGATTTATTCCGTATGTACAGTAAATATGCCGAAACCCAAGGTTGGCGTATTGAAGTCCTTTCTGAAAATGAAGGTGAACATGGCGGCTATAAAGAGATCATTTGCCGTATCGATGGTGAAGGTGTCTATGGTCGTTTGAAATTTGAGAGTGGTGCACACCGTGTACAACGTGTGCCTGCGACTGAATCACAAGGTCGTGTACACACTTCAGCGTGTACCGTTGCGATTCTTCCAGAAGTCGATGTGGATACCACAGTTGAAATTAACCCTGCCGATTTGCGTATTGATACGTATCGTGCATCTGGTGCAGGTGGTCAGCACATTAACAAGACTGACTCTGCGGTACGTATTACCCATATTCCATCTGGTGTCGTGGTGGAATGTCAGGAAGAACGTTCACAGCATAAGAACAAAGCCAAAGCGATGGCTTTGCTAGTCTCTCGTTTAGAGAATGCGAAACGGGCGGCAGCTGATGCAGCAACCTCGGAAATGCGCCGTGATTTGGTCGGTTCAGGTGACCGTTCAGAGCGTATTCGTACTTATAACTACCCACAAGGTCGTATGACGGACCACCGCATCAACTTAACTTTGTATAAATTGGATGCGGTTATGGAAGGTGATTTAACTGAATTGCTGGATAGTTTACATCGTGAATATCAGGCAGATCAGTTAGCGATGCTTGCACAGGAAAATGGCGGCTAATGAATATTGCTCAAGCTTTAGAAATCAAAGGCGAAATTGATAGCTATGAACGTCAAGAGGCGGCATGGCTACTCGAGCACCTTTTAGGTGTGAATGCCTTGGAACTTAAATTTCGGCTTGAGCAAGAACTCACAGAAATGCAGGAGCAGGCCTATTTAGATGGGCTAGCTCGCATTGAACATGGCGAACCTTTAGCCTATATCACGGGTTCACAACCTTTTTGGACGCTCGATTTAAAAGTTACACATGACACTTTAGTGCCGCGTCCCGATACTGAAATATTGGTGGAAACGGTGTTGAAACTGCCGTTAAATCCTCAAGCCAATATTGTGGATTTAGGTACAGGAACGGGTGCAATTGCCTTGGCGCTTGCAAGTGAACGTCCACAGTGGCAAGTCACGGCAACGGATATTTATGCCCCAACTTTAGAAGTGGCTCAGGACAATGCTGTTCGACATGGTCTAGTGCAAGTGAAGTTTGCCTGTGGCGCTTGGTTTGAAGCTTTAGAACAGCAACAGTTTGATTTGATTGTTTCTAATCCACCATATATTGATCCTGACGATGTCCATATGCAAAAGCTTAAGTCTGAACCTGAGCGCGCGTTGATTGCTGACAAGCAGGGCATGGCAGATATTGAAACTATTATCATCCAAGGGAAAGACTGGCTCAATTCACAGGGGTGGATTGTGCTTGAGCATGGTTATGACCAAGGTCAAGCAGTACGAGATATGTTTGAGCAACAAGGTTTTAAGCAAATTCAGACCATCAAGGATTATGGTGGTAATGATCGCGTGACTTTGGCTTGTTGGGCTTAAGTTTGTTTGTGAATGGTATCACGCCAGCGTAATAATCGATTTTCCAGCAGTTTCATTAAACTGTCAGATACTTTTCCAAGCAAAGCCAATAGAATAATCGCAATGATGACAATATCTGGTCGGGATGTTTCTCTACCATCACTGAGTAAATAGCCAATACCTTGAGTTGCCGCAATGAGTTCAGCCGCAATCATAAACATCCAAGAGAGACTTAAGCTATTACGCAAACCTGTCAGGATGCCTGAAGATGCGGCAGGTAACACAATCGATATCACGCGTTGCACTGCATTTAGATTGTAAACTTTTCCAACTTCCACGAGCTTCCGATCTACATTGTGTATTGCAGCAACTGTATTGGTATAGGTTGGAAAAAAGGCACCAATTGCGATGAGCGTAATTTTAGAAGATTCATCAATCCCTAGCCAAAGTAATAATAACGGAATCCAGGCAAGGCTTGGAATTGATTTGAGTGCCGAAAATGTTGGCTCCAAATAAGCTTCCGCCTCTTTGCTTAAACCGACCCAAATTGCAAAAATTAAGCCTAAACCACATCCTAGCGCGAAACCGACGAGAACCCGCCAAGTACTGATATAAATATGCTGCAGTAAATCACCTTGAGTCAATTCCCAAAAGGATTGCCATAAGCTGCTCGGTGCTGGCAGTAAATAGGCTTCGATATAGCCATTTCTGACTAAAAACTCACAAAGTATTAACAACAGGATTGGCAGCAGCAGAGCTTTGAACCAAAGGCTAAGGTTTGGGTGAAAACGTTTTTTATTTGATTGTGCGTTTTGCTGAGTTATAAAACTTGTTAACTCAGCTTTGTTGCTTGAGTTGCGCATGGATTATTTCACAGCTTTTTGAGCAAAACGTGGGTCAAGCAGTTGATCCACCACTTGATTGACATCGGTGCCTTTTCTGACTAAGTCTTCTTCCGTTAAGATTTTTCCTGAGCGTTTCAATGCTTGAGCATGTGTAGCTGATGGAATGTTTTGTTCAAAGTTGGTACGGCTCAATTGTAATTGGGCAACTGGTAAAGGAAGTTTAGATTCACGCGCTAATAATGCTGCAACTTTATCAGGATTGGCTTTTGCCCATTTTCGTGCTTGTTCATATGCTTTAATCACGGCTTCAACAGCTTCAGGACTTTGCTTGCTAAAGTCTTCTTTGACACTTAAGACACTATAGCTATTAAATCCCACATTACGATAAAGCAGTTTAGCACCAGATTGAATTTGGGCTGATGCCATGAGTGGATCAAGCCCCGCCCAAGCATCAACTTGACCACGTTCCAAGGCCGTTTTTCCATCTGGGTGTTGTAAGTGTACTAATTGTACGTCGCGTTTACTGAGTCCAACTGTCTCCAGTGCTTGTAAAGTGAAAAGAAAAGGATCTGTTCCTTTGGTCGCAGCAATTTTTTTGCCTTTGAGGTCTTTTAATGTCTTAATACTTGAGTTTTGAGAAACCACCAAGGCAGTCCATTCGGGTTGGCTTTGTACATAAACGGTTTTAATCGGGCTGCCATTGGCGCGACTGAGTACAGCAGCCAGTCCAGCGGTCGAGGCAAAATCAATGCTGTTACTATTCAGATATTCAAGTGAACGATTACTACCTTGGCTAAACACCCATTTGATTTGCGTGTTTGGCAGTGCTTTTTCTAAAAGTTTTTGGTCTTTAACCACTAAACTTGTGGGAGCATAGTAAGCATAGTCAAGTTTAAGTGTTGTAGGAACAGCCGCAAAGGTTGATGAGACAAATACAAATGCCAACGCTGAACTTAGGGTGATTTTAGATAAAGCAAATTTTGATGTGAATGACATGATGTAAATAGAGCCGCATAAATAAATATAATAGGCAATCTTTACATGGGCGATGTAGGTTCCAAACCGAGTTATTGATGCGCGCCGAGATAATTTCGGCATAATTTTGAGATAATTGGAGATTTAAACAGTTTCATGTGTTGAAAACAAATTTCAATTTTTTATCTTTTAAAGCATTATCCAAAACAGTCACTACATACTCAGCATCAAAAGTGATTGCTGAGTATGTAGTGACTGTTTTGATTGTAGGATTCATGCTGTGCGTCTCCAACGTGCATCAATTATGGATGGTTGCACATTATTGTGAGCTTCATTTGATCCCAAGCTTTCAGTTCGCTGCCTAAAGGCAGTATCTGCTGATCCATCTTTCGCCCAGCCAATATCATCATGATTAAGAATTTCTTCGACATCAGGAGGTGTTGTTCCAGCCCATTGATTAGCAAATACAAAGTAATGTGATGGTAATTGAGCGATTGATAACTGATGTGTAAATGAACCAAAAGTAGAACCTACTGATTTAGTCCATAAAGGATCAGATTCTTGATCAGACAAACCTACAGATGCTTTACCTTCACCATGTCGAACCCACGTTGTCCCAACGTATTTGACGTTTGGATTAAAGTCAGGAATACCAAAATCAATAATTACACCAACTGGATAAAAGTAATCGACAATATTTTCAATGAAGTTTTCAATTGCTGTAGTACGGTCATTAATACCTTTAACAACCATATAAACTTGATTTTTTTGTGCAGGATTTAAAGCTTCGCCAAAACCCTCAATTATATTGGCAATTTCTTCCTGAACATGATTACACCATTCAGGACTGATATAAGTTGCGTCTTGTCCCGAAATATCAGCATTATCATGAAAGCCTTTTTTACCAGCTCCATTAACATCAGGTCGAGCATTTATAGTATTGATACGTTCCATTAGATCACCTCTATGTCATAGCGCAGGAAAGCTGGTAAATAGTTTTGAATAATGCATTGCATGTCTGCATTGACGGGACTTTGTAATTTCAATTTAACTTTGAATCTCAATAAATCGGTATTCACTGGAGCGTTGCATGGTGCTGTACATTGCATCGGCTTGTATGTCACCAACTCAACTAAATTCACATTAAAAACCGTGAGAAGCTGCTCTAAATAAGCAGTATTTAAAACGTTGCGTGTGCTTCTAATCCAATTCACGACTGCCAAACGTTCTTCAAAGGTTTGACCGACATTGGTCTGACATTTAAGTGGCAAACCATACTCACGCTCATATTCCTCTAGTAGTTCTGGTGGAATGGACTCAAGCACGTTCAGCAGGCGTTTAGCGTCAAGATCGGCTTGCGCCAACGCTTTAGCATGACCATAGATGTCATCAGCAATATTGGTATTAGGTGCTTGATCATAACCACCTATGGGCAGCAATGATCGCAGCAAGATTTCATACAATTTTGTTGTTTCTTCTAAAGTCATGGCGCAGCACTCATTGTTAATGTGCCGAGACGTAGCCAATAGGTATGGAATGGATTAACTGTCGGGACAATATTCACTGAAGGACTTAAAACTAAGTCAGTAACTCCAGCAATTGCGACAATGCGTGCAGTTAAAATTGCTGCCTGATAAGGCTTAACAGGTGCAATTTCAGAAAAATAATCACGGATAACTTGTCGTACCAGATTTAAATTTGCTGTACCTGAAATCAACGCTGTGACTGGCACAAGCTGCTCAGTCGGTGAATACGCTCTACAATCCGCCCAAAAGCCAGCATAATCATCAAGAACCGTTTGAACCGTTGCTATTAATGCTTCACTCGGTAAAGTTGGTGGATTTCCAACAGCAGTGATCGCCACATCGAGCGAACCAAGACCACGACGTTTAGCGTAAATATAAGCATCTTTCACATTGGGAACTGAACGTACCAAGGCTTCTAAGTCTTCAGCGCGGTATCGAGATAAACCAAGTTGTTTTTGTTCTAATAGACGTGCACGCCAATCTTCAAGTTCTTCCTCATCTGTACCACCACCAATCGACACATCAGTTGCAGTACCACTGAGACCAGCCAATGGACTCACCCATAGCAAAGTACCTGTAAAATTCCAGCTAGCACCAACACGATCCGCCACGACATCAACTGCTTTGACTGTGTTAGCAACCAATGTCGTATCATTGGTTACTGTCCAATAATGTGCTTTACCGTCTGTTAATTTACTACCAGCAACAATGGTCAAATTCACATTAGATTTAGCCAAAACCGAACCAGAGGCTTGAGTTCCTCCGAGACGTGGTCGACCTAACTCATCTGCATGAATATATAGAAAAGGCTCATCAGCAGTCGCAACGAAAAGCTGTTTCTGAATATAAATTTGATGGTGATATAGACCTTCAACAGTTGCAGCAGTTCCATCTGCACGAATACCAGCATCGCTATCATCAGGAACAGATAAGCCAGTTGAGTTTCGAATTTCCTGTGCAATTTGATTGCGTATTTGAGCAAAGGTTTTAACTGGATAAGCCATATCAACCACCCACCGCAACAAAGTAAGGAATAGACTGCTTTTCACCAGTCAAACGAGTGATCTCTATGTTTAGATCAATTCTGCTTTTGACAGTTTGAGTCGCTGAAACCACCAAAGACTCCAATCGAGCTGGTATTAAGTCTGCCAATGCCTCTTCAGCATATTGTTTCACTGTCTGTATCATGCGTGGTACATCTTTTGACCGACGCAATAGATAAAACCGACTCCCCAAAGATGGATCAGCCCAATACTTTCCACGATGAATATTCAGTCTTAAACAAACTGATTGAACAACATCGTCATTAAAAGCAGCATCCAGACTTGTGAGCACATAGTCTTTTGTTTCTAAATTAATTGTTCCCATGATTTACTCCATTGGTGGTGCAGCTGGTGGACTATTGCCATGCTTATGTTCGTTGTAAACATCACGCATGGCTTGCATTGAACTTGTTTGGTCAAAGACATCACCGTTGGGTACGCGCACATTGCCGTCATCAACAATCAAGTCACCGCCTTTAATATGTGTGCCGTCTTCCTGAAGCCAAACAGAATGCCCGAATTGGTCATAAACACAGGTTTCGCCTTCATCGACATTGATTAAGATTGCGCCTCCAGTCGTGGCAACAATGACTGATTTTGCAGTTGTCCCCTGAAGGGGAATAAGTACAACTTTTGCATTATCAGGAATGTATGAACTGAAGCCGATTTGCTGAAGTAGCTCAACATCGTTCAATGTTTCATTTCTTAAGCCTGTAACTTGAAGTGCTTTTGAGCCACCACGAGCGACCATTCCGAACAATGGGAATCGCAATTTTCTAATGGCTTTTTTTACCTGAGCCATGCTGATCATGCTTTTGCTCCCTTGGTGGTTTTGCCTTTTTTCTTGGTAGATTGTGGGTCTTTATAAATGAGCGGTTGCGCCCAATCGCCTTGGCGTTTGAGTTTTAAACGTGTGGTTTTCCCTTCAGCACGAGACAGCATCAACGTGCGCCCCATGACAGCCCATTTGCCAGTAGCATGGCTCAATGCATTGGTTTCAACATTGACATACCAACCAGCTCGCCACACCTTGCCATCGATAACCCAATCATCAACTGTAGCGGTCAGGCTATACGCCTCTAAATCATTGTCTTTTTTGATTTTCAACAATGCAGCTTCGGCTTCAGCTTGGCTTTCGACATCGCTTAAAGTGATTATTTTTAGACGATTAAAACTGTATTGAGTTTGAGCAAAAGTTTGTGCAAGCAAACCATTTGCTTCAGCGTCTTGGCTTAATATTTGAAGCTGTGTGAATACACTGGACACATCATTGTCGTACTGAAGGCTCAGCAGATTATTTTCATTATTTAGCGGCTTCATTAACCGTAAAGGCTGTTGCACTTGGTATGGGTTAGCAAATGGATCGCCAATATTTAAGTTACCATCTGGCTCAAACCACACGTGCTGGCCAGTGACCTGAGCTGCCTTAATAATTGAGTCCCAAAGTGCCTCACTAGGCTCTACCGACACTTTGTTCTTCAGCCAGCTATCATTTTGAATACGCACTTCATGGATGATTGAGGCAAAGTCACCAGCGAGAACAAAACGTTCCATCAACTCACCCAATGTGACTTGGCGACCATTGAAAATAGGCACAGAGCAATCAATCAGTTGACCAGCTAAATCACGACCTGAAATTTGAAGACCATAACCGTCACGTTTTATGCCTTCAGAGATACGGTCTGCTATTGCAGTTAAAATGATTTCATCACCATAGAACAACTGGACTCTAGCCGCACCTTGCACACTTTCAGGCAAAGCCAAACTATCTTGACGGAATAAAGTTAAATTCCAGTCATCTGCTGGCGTATCAATTTGACTGTCACAGCTCACATTGTCCCAACCATTGATTTGAATATCACCAATGATGAGCCGAATATCCTTACCTGAATTATCTTGCATAGACGGTCAACTCCATGCCGATTTGAAGTAACGCTGGATTCAATAAATCAGGATTTAAATGACGGATTTCTTCAGCACGATCCATGTCTCCATACAGCATGTGAGCAAGCGAATGAAGAGTACAAGGCACAACAATTTGAGTTTTAGTGATTGGTGGGCGTACTTCAATTAACTCTTGAATCTGTAGATGAACCTGATCTGCAACCTCTTTAAAGACTTGTACTTGATTGACTGTTTCAAAGTCTAAAGCAGTGGTTGCCTGTTCACGTTCAGCCTTAATTGCTTGCTGTAATTGAGTTCTGGTCTGTTGACGAATGATCGCAAGGTCAACAGGCGAAAAACTTGGCTGTTTTTTCTCAGCCATTTCCTTGCGTACAGCTGTGACTACGTTTTGAGAAATCGTAACGGTGCTTGCAATTTTAGTTGCACGCCATGTTTGCTTGAGTTCTGGTAAATCGTCATCTTGAAAAAGCCTTTCAAAACGCTGCACGCGCTTGAATAAATCACGCCATTTTGAAATCGCTGAAATGTTGGAGTTAAATGCTGCTATCTTGGTCACTTCATCGACTAATCCAACAATTGACTCAGCTGGAGATAGAGCCGACTCAACCGCATTTTTCGCAATACCAAGGTATTGATACGCTGTATTAACAGCGTTACGGATATTATTGACGATAGTAAAAAACTTATTCGGATCAGTATTTTCAAGCTTATTTAAAGCAGCCTGAAGTGAACGAGCTGGTGTATCAGTGATTGCCTTTGTATCAATTGCTGTAGGTGTTGCAACAGGAATAAATAAAGGACGTTCTTTGTCTTCAGCCTGAATAAACTCAATTGCAATTGTGCATGTATTTACGTCTTCAGCTTTATGAACAATGTTGTAATTTTCGGCATTGACCTGCATCACACCATGAACTGGATGAATGAGTTCGCCAGAGCCTGTTGCGACCAAAGCCGCCCAGAGCGCGTCCATTTCAACTTTGTAGTTTTCACCAGTAAAAACAGCATCAATGCTAATTTTGAGGGGATTATTTCCCATATCCTCAATTGATGCCTTATTCGAATAAGGTGCTTGCTTGATAGCTAAAGACTTTGAGCCAGACTCATTGGTTGAAGTACATTCAAAATGCACACCACGAAAACTCGCATCCTGTAATTCATCTTTCCAGCCCATAACAATAAACCTCACTTTAGTGAGGTTTATTGTGCGAAAAGTTAGGCTTTAATATTAGGCGGAAAGACTTCCTTTTATTTTTGCCCATATGACAATAAATCAAGACCATGTCGCTTTTGCTCGGCTTGGGCATGTTGTGTGATTTGATCCATCAAACCGCCACCCATCATCATTGGCTTGTTTTGTTGAGTGACTGAAATCAAGGTATTGAGTTTATTGACCATATCAGCACTCATTTGAGTCTGTTTCTCAATGAGTTGATTTTGTTGCTCTAATACAGTTTTTTGCTCTTGGCTTTTATCAATTGCCATTTGCATAAAATCAGGACGATCCTCTGAAGCACCAAACAAGCCTGCAATTTTTCCATAGAAAAAGTCATCTAAAGGCTTAAACAGTTCATATCCCAAGTATCCAGCAGCTGCCACTCCAGCAGTTTTAGCTAGTCCAGTAGTTCCTTTTGTAGCAACACCACCGCCAGTATTAGTCCCAGTCGGCAGAGGCAGATTACCTTTACCCATTGTAAAAGCTGCAATTCCAGCTGCTGCACCTAGTCCAGCAATTGCAACTGTTGCACCATAAGTTGTAGCTGCTAACTTCTCATTACCTTGAGACCACTCAACAATCCTATCCTTAGCATTACCCAATGACTCAGAGACAGCATCATAAGCTTTGGATTGGGCAAAAAGTTTTTCTTGCTCCATCGCCATATCTTTTGCCCATTCAGTTTGACGTACCATTGCGGAGTCGGCATCCACAGTACCTCCAGCAGTGGTGAGTCCTTGGCGAATGCTATTTAACTGATCCTTCTTATAAACCACACTTAATGCAGCCATTAACGCTTGTCGATCTGCAATAATTTCACCAAGCTGGCTACCCATTGCAATGTTGCTCATATCTTCAATTGCAGCTTTCCGCTCAGTTGAAGTACCTTTTTTTGCCATAGCCTGTAATCGTTGATATTGCTTATCTCCAGCGAGCTGACGGTCAAGCAATTGCACAAATGCCTCAACACCATAAACGCCTTGGTCACGTTGCTGGATTGAATAAGTGCCCCAATCAAAAACTTGCTTCGGCTTTTTCTTGCCGTCGGATTTAGTTGGATCGCCAGCAACAGGCACAACAGAATCACCAATCGCTTTGCTAAATTCACGACTGGAGAGCTTGGTCAATAAGTTGACTAAGTTATTACCAGCCTCATCGGCAGTTCCAGCTGTAGACATTGCAACCTGATTCATTGCGACCAGCTCCATGAGTCCTTTTTCACCGCTATAACCAGACGCACGTGCGGCAGCCATTTGCTGTGCCAACCATTTCGCTTGATCTTTATATTCAAAGCTACCTAGCTGACCGCCACGCACTGCAATGTCATGACCACGCTGCAAATTATTCACACCAAAATCTTGCATCCGCACAGTCAAAGCTGCGGCATCTGTTACAGCAGCATCAGTTGAAAAGGCAGTTTTTACCGCTGCATTTAATGCAGGGGCAACATTGCTCAGCTCATACTTGCCTGAAGCAATCAATGTGTTTGCAGCAGCAGCTGCATCTTCTCGCGTACCGCCACCAGATCGAACCGCTGACTTAATGTAATCATTCAATTGCGAACGTGCAGCCAAGCGATCTGCAACCGCCATATTCTGACCACCCGTGGCAGTAGCCGCGATGTAGGTTAGCTGTTGGTCATAATCACGGGGTTTCTGCAATGCACTCGATACAATCGCTCCGCCTGCAATTGCGCCCATCGTTGCAGCTGAACCTCTTTGCAAAGCATTGTATCCACTACCATTTGCACGCTGGATTTGTTGAATTTGCTTCTCAGCAGCTACCGTTTTGCCTAACTCTCTATTTAGCTGAGCAACCTTGCTATTCATAGAGGCATAAGCACGCTCCATGTCTTTTGTAGTTGCCAAACCTTGCCGTTGCAAAATACCAAGCTGGGCATATGTGCTGCGCGTCTGTTTAATTTCATTATGAATTTGTTGTTCTGTTCTAATGCCAAGCTTTCGTGCTAGATCAATTGCAGTAACTTCTTTTTTTTGACCGCCTAAAGCCTGACCTTGCTTGGTTAGCTCATCTGCAATCTTTTTAGAATTGCTTACTGAAGTGGCTTGAGCATTGCCGATCTGCGTCCATTGCTGATTGATTTGCTTGGTTGCAGCTATTTGTTGATCAGAAAACTTTTTCATTTCCTGACCAGCTTGTTGACCTTTGATCTGAAGCGTCAAAGAAACTGTAGAATTACCGTCACTCATTTATCTCTCCAGTCTTGGGTTTAGAGTGTTTTCGCTCAGTCGCAACATAAGATTCTGTATTTGTAGATTGTTCTGGTGGTGCTGCATGAGTACTATTTTGCCGCTCATGCTTGAGTCTCTCTAGGGATTCCATCTTTTCAGACAAAAATGCCAACGCATAGTGCGCTGGCATTTGTTCAGCAGTTGATAATTCAACGCCCACATTATGAAGCGCGGTTATTAACTTGATGGGGTCTCTGAACTCTCGGCTTGAAGCTTTACCAATAAATCAAAATCAAGCTCTTCAAGTTTTTTCAGATTTGCACTTGTTGTAAATGCTAATACATCATAAGGCACATCATGCTTATTGCCTTTTTCATCAATGAGTTTGATCTTGGCGCAATACTCAAGAATCTGTAAAAAATCACCAGCCACCGCTTTGCTGCGAGCCTTCAATAAATCAGATGAGTTAATATCAGCAAATTCAATTTTCTTTGAACTGATTGGCTTACCTTTCACCATCACTGTTAGAGCAACAGGCAGAGTATCTACAATACATATTTCCATGATTCACCCAATTAGAAAGTTTCTGTTAAACAATCCATTGCAAACAATGAGAGGTCACGCAATGTTTCACCATTTACATCGTAATTATCGCCAGAGCTAACGACATTACAGTCGGTAAAAGTTTTACGAAAACCACCGTCTGGTGATTCAATTGAAATACGAGCATCTTCAATGCTGTCCCAATCAACCTTATCTTTGCTATTAGGAATCACGACAGTACAAGTCAAGTCATAAACCGTAATACCTTTAGACTTATAATTTGCCTTCAGTCTACGATTCATTGTGAGAATACGTTTGTTACCCGTTGATTTAGTTGAACTAAACTTAGTGCAATCATAATCAAGACCATTTACGCTCATTACAATTGAGCCAACAGCATTTTCAGCCATTTTAAGAGACCTCATAAAATCATGAGGCTATTGTGCATAGAATGATTTTTATTTATTAGGCGGAAAGACTTCCATAAATATTAAAGGCTGCATAAGCAGCCTTTAAAAGTGGTTGTAGTTGGGTCAATAGACATCAATTGTACCAGCAACAACATGCATACCACGCACCCAATCCGCAGGGATTGCAACATTAACGCGAGAACGATCAATTTTATCTTCAACAACCGTTAATTGATCAGCATTCGCACGAACGTTTTGCAATATTTCAGCATCATCTAATTGAATTAAGCGATTCAGAATAATTGAACGTACATTGCGACGCTGGGCAGCTGTATTCTTGCGACGACGTTCCTTTTTCAAATCAGTGCGAATCACTTTTCGTGTGTAATCCACAATCAATGCAGCATTAATATCAACCATCAAATCATCATCTTCTCCAGAGTCTGGATTAACTCGATAAGTGGAAACAGCACGGACGATTTCAGGAATGCCATCTGCACCTGTATCAATCATGCAAATCCCTAGATTGAGTGCAGCTTCAATGCGTTCAAACGTGAGTTTATATTCATCTGCGACAGCAGGAATACCGCCTAAATTGACTCCATCATATGGCAATGCTGGATCATTTGAATTAGCCAATGCCGCTGCCATTGCGCCCGCCAGCTCAGGCTCATAACCTTGAGCACCATGATAGCAAACGCAAAGCACACGATAAGACGTTTCAATCTGAGAATTGACGACAAAATCCTGAGCCTGATCAATATCTGAAAATGGAACAATTAAAATTGCTGGTTTCGCATTAATTGCATCACTTACAGAGTTTAAGTGCTCAATCCATGCTTGCACCGTATTTTCACCTACTTCATCCAGAGGAGCTGAAGATAAAGCGATGATTGTATGCCCAAGTGGGGCGATTTTTGATTGAATAGTCATTTCTGATTAATCCTTATTTCAACTAGGTTTTTTAGCAAAACATATAAAAAATGAACCTCTGTGCCTTACAGCATCCCCTTGGGTAATATCCACATCTTCAGATATTCCCATTGTTGGGTGAAGTTCGATTGCACGACTGTTTACTCCATCCATACTCGAAATTTGAATACGACGATTTGTTTCATCTACGGCAACAACTTCTAGTCCTATGGCTTGCATAGCAGCTAGATTCAATAATCCTTTTTCATGTGCGATTTCGACTCCGTTTTCAAAAATATTAAAAGCTACGTTGGAGAATGACAGAAATGGCAAAGTATCTCGCGCTTTATGTAATTCAACCATTTGCTGTGAATTTTCAAGTGAACAAGAAAATTGAAATTGATATGGCGAAAGACAAAACTCGAAAACCTGATTATTCGGACTATGCAAAGTAGGATTTTCATTTTCTGGAGCAATTGAAAAATCAGTTGCACTTGTCCAAGGTACAAGACTAATTCTTAAATTCACATTTGAAATATTTTTAATAGTCCAATCTGTTCCAAAGCCAGAACCTTCCGTTGTGACCATTATTTTGTCAGAAAGATAATTCTCGACTGCATGCTCTAAATATCCAACAAGAGAAGTATCACCACTCCAATTGAAATCTCGGTAATTAAAACCATTAACGATAAGGTTGTATCCTGTGTTGTAACTACTTACACCAGAAGATTTAAACCTAACTGTATCTGTTGCCCCAACACAGGATATTGATTCATCTTCATTATTGCTAAGACAAACACCAACGCGCTCTCCGAGACTAGGAGTCATTTGAATCGCAGTAGGATTCTCACTTACAACCGATCTAAAGAATTCAGGGTTAAGAATTACAAACTCTAATCGATGAGGTATGGAATCATTGTTAGTGAACTCGTAAACACCATTACCTACTAAAAACCCTTCTGGCACTTCACCCACAGGCATCTCATCCAATAACTCTTTAGAAAGCCAAACTGGAGGATTGTTAATAATATCGACTTGGATTCCATCGACTAAAGTCATTAGTGATATTGCTTGTGATGTCTCATTTTTAACAGCATAAGCCCATTTAAGAATTGAGTTTGCACCAGCACAGCTAATCACGACTGCTGTGCTGGCTTTCCCAAGCATTGAACACTCACAACACGATTTGTCTTAATCGCAGCTGTAATCATACGACCAGCTTCGCTAGTTGTTTCACCATTACCGAAGAGTAAATCAGCTTGTGCTTTATCATAAATATCAACTGGCATAACTTCAGTATTGGGTGGCTGTGCTTGCTGATCATTCGTTATAAACAAAACTTTCTGCGTATTTTCAGGCAAACCACTGCGCTGAGTATTGGTATTTACTTCCAGATAAACACCTGGCGTTTTAATTTGAGAAACAGGCATTGCTATACTTCCTTTAATTCAATTAAATCAGACGCATCTTTAACGCCATCATCTGGCTCAAAGAAATAATCGACATTAATTTTGATGAGATCAGCTTCAGTTTCTTCTTCCTCACGGACGCGATCTGAAGCTTCAATGACATATTGAGTGTGAAATTCTTGGGATAGCACACTGATAGAATTACTTTGAGTCTTGCCATTAAAAATGGTTTTAGTACGTCCAAGGCTAAGCGGAGCTAGACCTTTCACATCTTCAGATGACAAGTCATTACCAATTAAAAGCTTTTGCACATGCTTGAGCATTAAATAAGTGCCAATGTCATTTAACACTCCATGACGTTGTACTTCTTCATTACGCAAAGAACGTGCGCCAACTAAAACAACGAAAGTCACAGGGTACTCGGTTGTGCTATTTCCAATTTTTTTAGGTGTCCCCGAACCTTGAAACGTCACCCAAATTGCTGGGAACGTTTTAACCCATGAAAGTGCGCCATCATCAAACTCGCCACCATAAGTTTTGATTTCTCGAATCCAGTTCCACTTTCCTTCTTTAACTTGTTTAGCCATAACATCTTTGATGCCTTGCTCAACAATTGAAAGGTCTAGGTCTACCATCCACGACCTCCAAAATCCCGACGACCAACAGTAATCATGACGTTATTAGACGAGGATTCTATAGGTGCAGATTCACCAGCTGGCGCACCACCTAAAGCCACTTCTCCTTTAGAAATGGCTTTAAGCGTTTTGACTGCATCGTTGTATCGAATTTTGATCGGATCATTCTCGACGATGATCATTGTGCAAAGATGGTATCGGGCAATGTGACAACCAATAGCAACCAAGAAAGGTGGAATGACTTGTAACGGCAGTTTATAGCGAACTTGCACATAACCATCGATTTCACTGTTTGCTTCACTCAGTGCAGCATTAAGCTTGTCAAAGTTAATTCCGCCTAGGTATGGCTCACGGTTATCTGTCAACTCAACAAGCTCTTGATCACCAAAGCGTTCACGCATTACTTCTGCCGTTACATAAGTCATTTCAGCACCTACCTTTTATGGTGTACCAGAGGTTGTACCAGTTGAGCCGACAGCTAGATGAGGTAAGCTATATCCAGCCTCACCACGTGCTTCAACACCAAATAGATACTCACCACGTTTGAAAACGTCATCGGACTGGATATCAGTTTTCGACATCAGTTCAGGTTTTTGGCGGTTTTGGTAAATAATCGGTTTAATGACTTTCTTTGTTGATAACAAATGCCATTCAGTATCAGTAGCCAATCCAGCATCAACCAATACTTCAGCATTACCTTTGTAGATATTTTCTGTACCATCAGCAAACTTTGAAGCGGTCATTAAAGCTGTAGCAATCGATTCAAGTGCTGGAGGCACAACCAACAAAGTAGGTTTAATTTTAAGACTACGACCATTTCCGTCCTTTAAACTCGTCATCATAGTTTTAGCTGCACCGAAGCTTGCCTCTGCATCTGCCAAACTTGCCCATGACAATTTGTTAGTTAGTTTATTGGAAAAGGTCGATTTAGCTTTATCCCCAACAGGATGGTCAGTTGCATAAAAAGCCTTGCCGTCAAAGCATTTATTTTTAAACCCTGTAGTTAAAGCCTCAAAAACAATATCTTGTGGAAATTGTTTAGCTTCTTCGCCCATTGAAGAGAAAATAATTGGTAGCCCAAGAATATCGCCATCTTCAATTTCATGTTTATGGACAGCTATCGTTGATTCAAAACTTCTGTTGGTAATGGTATAGCCATAACCTTCAAGACGTTTAATGACCTTTTCACCAATCCACTCACGCAACTTTGGAAACTTGCCGAGCCAAGCATAATTTTCTGCTTTGCCCTTAGAAGGAACTTCTGTAGCGATTTGCTGCCAAGTAGTTTCTGTTTCTGTAAATGTTTTATTAAAGGTTGTTTTAAAACCCGTGTATAAATGCGCCAGTACTTGCTTTGCATTTTCTGCGGTAAATTTCATTATGTGATCTCCACCCAAACGTGGGTTGTATATTCAGTGTCAAAGCCCATAAAGATGCCAGCAACAGAACGAGTTCCAGCACCATCCGTTTTTGCAACGGTCTGGTTATCTTCGATATAAATTAATGATCCCAATTCAGCCTGTGTCACTGGATCGGTTGAAGAGTTGGCGACTAGAAAGTGTTTATTACGGCAAACCACACCAAATGCTTCACCATTTGCACCAGTGTTTTCTGCGTCAAACTCCCAGATACCTATACATTTTTGATCTTCACCACCGACATCAGCTGACGAAATTGCATAGCCATTCAAGCCAACAACTGCAAATGTCCCTTGGAGCACGATTGCCGAGGCAAGTAATGCGAGAGGAAATTTAATCCCATCACGATATTCGGTATTGATTCCTGCGGTAGCTTTAGTCATTAGATTGCTCCATATTTTTCGATATCAGCCTTTGACACACCCAGCATGTTGAAGACATCATCTTGCAATTCATCTGTCTTCTCTTGTTGAGTAGTGAGGTCAACAGTGGACGTTTGTTTTTGGCTCAAAGCCGCAATTTTTGGAACACCTTCAATATGAGTTTTGAAGCCTTCAAAATCACGTTTAGCAAAATCATTTGCCCAATCAAGTGATGCTTTACCACCTGTCAAACGACCATCGCTACAAGCTGCTGTAATCAGCTCTTTAATTTCTTTTTCCTGACCACTAGCAGCTACAGAGACTGCTTGTGCTTTGGCTTCGTTGTACATTTCAATCGGCACAAACTTTGATGGATCAGGAGATGACGTACTGTTTGCTGCAAGTTTTAACTGATCAATCGCAGCCATCGCATCAAAAAGGTTTTTACTATTGGCAGCGACGGCTACACCTGTTTTTTCTTGAATTTGTTGCTGAAGCTTATTGAGTTCTGCTGTGATTTCTTCCGCAGTTGCGGATAACGGCAGATTCAGCATCCAACGCAATTGTTCTAATAACTCTTCCATAGAGGAATCCTGTGGTAAATTTTGGGCAAACAACTCCTGAGCCGCAGCAGCAAGACGTGCTTCGGGCAAGTTGTCTAAATTGGGGGTATTGGTTAATGCAAAACTGTGAAGTCCGAGGATTTCACCAGTCTCCATATAGAAAAAAACAGGCGAAGTGTATTTATATTCCTTCGCTGCTATGAATTCCTTGGCTTTATCTGTCCACTCGAATTGATTACTACATAATCCGACTCCCTCTACATAGTGAAATCCAGCAGGTTTAAGCCAGCCAGATGCTGGTGCAGGATCACCAGACTCTTGAGCTTTTAAAGTCGCATGCTCATAGTCAACCACTAAGTCAATAGAACGCTGGCTTAATGCAGCGGCAATTTGACGACCACGTTCTGGCGTTAATATCCAGTGTGGGGCATCAGTTGGACGACCATCTACACCTCGAAAAATTCCTTCAGGAATTAGCACAAGGTATTGAGATGTCGCATCGAGGTCGAATGAGCACGCGGCTACTAATAAGTTCTTTTTCATGCTGGCAGAATCGCACTACCAGCTTTTTTTTATTAGGCGGAAAGACTTCCGTTTATTTTTATGGTGTAAAAATTTTATGCCAGTAATGATCTACATCTAAAAAAACCTCTTGTTCAGCTTCAGGTTGAAGAAATCCATCTTTATCCATTGGCATATAAGGACGAGCTGGAATATCCCCAAAGGGAATAGGTGCACCTCGTGTCGTCTTGCCTGAAGCACCTTGCTTGATCCCAAACTGCATGGCAGCGGCATATGGCATATTGTTGCTGATCATGGCTTCATCTTGGGTGTTGCTGGTCACAACTCTAGCTCTTAATTCACCTGAAGCTTGTAAAACACCACCAAATTTAATGCCTTTACGCTCATAGATTTTCAACGTTGTTACAGAGCGTCCAGCCCACTCAGGACGACCACCATGATCAAAGTTATCATCGGTTACGGTTGCAAATGTTCCTGCAATTGCAGCTGCCAATGGACTTGTATCAAACAGGCGGTCAGCGACCTGATTTAGCCGATCAATTAAAACCTGATCATTAATTTGCATGAAACTCATGTTTATCGAATCACCTCTAGGCTTGTTCCAGCACTTGATTTTTCAATGCTCAAAACCTGCATTACGCCATCTTTAGAATGAATTGAAAGACGGATGACTTCAGTTGCATCATTTTCCATAGCTGGGAGCAAATACAATAGACTCTGACTTTGCGCGTCCCACTGGACTTGTTGAACTTGCTGAAGCAGCTTTGGCAAAGCCAACCATTCTTCAGTACTTAATACATTGGCTGTTTGACCAACTAAAAGCTGATCTGAAATGGTTATCACTGGACTTTCAATCACAACGCTTTTGTTTGTTAATGCCTGAATATCTTGCAGATCAATCACACCAACGGTGCTGGTTTTATTTTGAGGTTTAGCAAAACTCAAAGTATTTTTGACAAATGCTTCATGTGCCTTGATGCGCGGCTGGCTCAACAGCATTTGCTGAACTTGTTGCACAGCTGACTGAGCACCTACCAGATCGGCAGCACGTTTAGCCAGTTCAACATCGAGTAAATAACTTGCGGCTGGATGACTATTAAATCCAGCTCCAAGGGTAAAGTAGCTCGTTTGACCTTCAGCTTGCTTAACTCGAATGCGGGTCTGAGTCGCCACTGCATCTTGACCAGTAAAGCTACTTTTACCGATGACGACCTGTTGCTGTTCAATATCTTCAGGCTGAGTTTCAACATAATTCAAATCTAAATCGGTTACATCGCTGCCACGACGAGCACGCACTTTACACTTGCAACCAAATTCAGTTGGTGGGTAGGCATACAACCAGAAAGGATCATCATATCGACGTGTCTCACCATTACGGGCCAGATGCACTTTTCTTGGGTTAGAAATAGAAATATGTACCCATTCCCACAGGGGACGAGTATCAACTGTTGCCATCAGTGCTTTATATCGACCAGCTGCTAAGCTCTTATGTACATTGGTATCAAAGATGGTTTTTAAACGTCGAGGACTCCCAAGTTGAACCGTTTGCTCGATACCTGCTGGATTGATGACCGCCTTTTTTCCCCACCAACCTTTGTCTTGCAATGTCGGAATAATTGATGCTTTCCATTGTTCAAGACCTTGTCCTTTCTCCAAGGCAGTTATCAATGAGCTTTTGATATCCTGAAGCAAATCAATTCGTGCGACTTTGGCAACAGTAAACGCACGGCTATGCGCTTCATCCAGTGTTTCATGCCAGTCCCAACCGATCTTAAAACCTTTTGATTCTAGGTAGGCAATGGCATCGGCTGGAGGTGATTTAAATAGAGCATTTAGCTCTGGTCGTTGAGGTACTTTAGCCATTTTCAGCCTCAGTACTTAATCGACCAAATACTTCAGTCGCAAAAAATAGCTTGGTTAATTTGTCCTGTAATGCTGGCTCATCATCAGTAGGATATAAATCAGACAAGATTGCTAAAATTTCCTCATCACTTTGCCCAGCTTGAATTTTTTTAATTAAATCCTGTGTCCATTCTTCAGCTGTTTTTTGAGCCTGCTCAGCTTGATCTTTCAGCAATAGCTGTACAGCTTGCTCTTCAAGCGGTATCTGATTATTGGCTGCAATCAAGCCATTTAGCAATTGAGGCAAATAGATATTGGCAGCTAAATTAGGAACTATGGAATGCGCTGAGCTGACTGGATTTTGATTTAATGCAGCAAGGTACTCAGCAGGCGATGCAAAACGATTGGCAGTAATTTGCGCCTGCTCTTTAACCAAAGCCAACACAGGCTCTTTATCATCGGCTGGCTCAGGAATACCCAGCTTTTCATGCGCCCAAGTACGTGGGATTTGAAAGCCAATTTTCACAAGTTCTGGCAGTGCTTCACTGAAGACCTGAATATCCTCGGTTTCAGTCGTATCAAAATAAAACTCAGGGTATCGGTCTTGGGTAACGTTAGGATGATTAAGTCGCATCAAATTAGGAATTAAGCAGTCAGTGATTGACCGAGCAAGCTGCTTGGCATCGGATTTCTTAATGACCTCAAACCCAAGCTCATGGGTGTGACTTTGAGCATTGGTACTGGTTTTGCCATCTGCTTGAGAAAGTAACGTTCCACCCACAATCACTTTTGACTGAGTCTGTTCACACCATTTGACCAAGTCAAAATGATTCTTTGTGTCGCCATCAGTTGCCGCTTGAAAATCAATGCTCATGCCTTGAGGAATAATACCGCCAGCATTTCGACCAATACTCATAATTGCACGGAGTAAGGTTAATTTTTCTTTTTCAGTTGCACCAGAAGGATACTTACCAATTTTGCTCGGCAAGCCATAAGTCTCTAAAAACTCCATTACATCGCGGATGCCATAGTTCTTAAATAAGAACGGCCATGCAAGCACACGATGCAGACCAGAGCGAGCAATATAACCAGACTTAGCCTTATGCCTATGAATAAACCAACCAAAGTCCCAAAAATCCGCACCTTCTGGTGAGCCATCATTCAACCTTAAATCATTGGGCGCATTGTATGGAGTCATGAAATTACGAGGGTTTACATGATCAAAACTTTTAGGCAGCCATAAGCTACCGAGTTGATGCCATTCAATCTCTTGGCATGAATAGCCATGACCGACACCATCCATTGCATCGAATAAGAACATTTCAAAATCTTTGATGTCATCAATCCATTCGGCAACTTCTTCAGCAATTTTACGTTCAGCTTCAGAGGCGTTTTTAGGTGGCTTGACTCCCCAAGACAAACCATTCAAACCCTTTTTACGCTTATCCATTTCACTGAAGATATGACCATCACGCTCTTCCATATCAGAAAACAAATCTGCTTGAGCTTGTAAGTTACCTTGTTCAGCATCAGTCAAAAGGCGATGCATTGCTGTTGGAGTTAAACCGACTACAGGATGGTCTTGCCACTGGTTAGCTAACCAAGCGACCTCGGCAGTCTGGTTTTGTTCCAGTGCAGCTCGATCTTGAATTTTGGATTTAGGTTTTTTCTTAGCCATAGCGCAAACACAATTTGAGGATTTTGCACCATTATTGTTTTTTGGCTTTTTTAAAATTAGGCGGAAAGGCTTCCCTTTATTTTAGATTTTTTATTTCGCGCAGAATGGGCGATTTTAGCGATCCAAAAGCAATTACAGCTCATTGATGCAGAATTGTCTTTAAATCGCCAAAAACGCGTTTATAAACGTTTATAAATCTATAAAACAACCTGATTAATAATTGGTGATGATTAATTCCTGTTTTTCATCACGACTAGATCCAACTTTTCCCACCGAATAATTAATTTTAGTGGTGCTGATTTTGAAGTCGGAAAAGGCTTTTCGTATGTCAGGATGATCGTTAATTGATAGCATAACTTTACTCTGGCAAGTTTTCATCAGCTCAGCCATCCTCAAGTAATGATCCCAACCGAACTCAACTCCATAACCAGCCAATTTCCAATAAGGTGGATCGGCATACATAAAGCTGTGAGGTCGGTCATACTTCAACCAGCATTCTTCCCAGCTCAGATTCTCAACTGTAACACCAGACAGCCTGTAATAAGCATCAGTCAATTGATCTTCAATACGCAGGAAGCTCGGAGCTTTTGAAGTTGTTGCAGTGCCAAAAGACTGACCAGAAGCCTTTGCCCCGAAAGCAGTGTGCTGCAAATAATAGAATCGTGCTGCACGCTGGATGTCAGTCATTAAATCTGTGCTGGCTGCTTTCAGCCATTCAAACATCTGACGGCTAATGATTGCATATTTAAACTGACGTACAAATTCTTCAAGATGGTGCTGCACGACTCGATACAGATTCACCAGCTCACCATTTACATCATTAATGATTTCAACTTTTGATGGCTGCTCACGCATAAAAAACAACGCTGCACCACCAGCAAACAACTCCACATAACACTTATGTTCAGGCATCTTTTCAATCAATTGCGACACCAGACGACGTTTACCACCTAACCACGGAACAATTGGCTTGGTTTTCATGTTTTCACCTACTGCAAAAGCTTTTCATTTTTGATAGCCTGCTATGACTGTGTGCACAGTAGCGAGGCTTAGCCTGCGGTAGTCACTTACCAAAGGGGGCGATTCTTGTTGGAGCAAGGATCGTCACCTCGTTTTCAATTATTAAAAAATTAGAAATGTAGAATTAGGGGGAAATACTTCCATGAAAGATTGGTTTAAAACAAATTTAGGGCTTTTATTGATACTTATAGCCACGGTTATATATTTATACGTGGTGTTATCTATTACTGATCTAAGCTCTTATCATGCACTTAGATTAAATGAGAAAGGCGATTTACTTGCAGGAATTTTTTCACCACTTGCATTTTTATGGCTGGTTTATGGTTATCTTCAACAAGGTAGTGCTATAAAGCTTAATAATGAAAATATTTCAAAACAATTAGATCAGCAAAATGAAATGTTAAAATTACAAATACAAGAACGATTAGAACGCGAACATGCAGTTCAACCTATATTTGATTTCAAAGCTACACCTTCAAGCCACAATAATAATGAAATGTTAAAAATTGATTTAAAAATAAAAAACGTAGGCGAGAAAATTACAGCTTTTCAGCTATTTTTGGGTGCACCTTTATCTCAGCAGCTTACATTTAAGCCATTTTTAAATGTTGAAGAAGAATATACAAGACAAACACTAATCAGTCGTGAATGGATTAACCAATTTAAAGACAAAGTGTATGTACAATTGCCAGTTGAAATTTTATATAAAACTTCAACTGGGCTTCATTATAAGGTTGTTTATGTTTTAAATATATCAACAACAGAAACTGGTTTATTTTATGAAATGTATTCTGATTATATTAAATTAAATTAAAAAACTTCTTTCAAATACAACCAGCTTCACTGTACCACCCATCATAATCATCATGATTCAACTCCAACTCTTCACGAGTTGGAAGTGCCATAAACTCAATAGGACTCGATAGGTGCAGGCTGGCAAACCATCCAAGGATCATTGCCACTGCACCATCACCATGACGATATAATTCAGGGTCTTTAATATCTTTCGCACGTGCTTTTGACACCATATAAATCCCGTCGACTTCCTCAATTGCAGAACAGTCATTTTTTAAATCCGCATCTATTGGCAAGTCAATCATATCTTCCTCAAAGGCTGTGACCAGTTTTGGAGTCCACAAACCATACCATGCTCGGCTGAGTTTAATTTGATGCACCATATGTTCACCAAATTTCTCAGCTGTATTTTCTGCCAAGGTTTCACCATTACCAGTGGCATCCATTGCAATGCCACCAAAGCGCGGTAATCGCTCTAACATGTACCAGAGAATTTTTTGCTGTAAGCGCGAAGGCACTTTGTGCATCTCAATCACAAAAGGTGCGATCCGTCGTAAATCCTGAGCTATGTAGAATGGCAGAATAAAACTAAAGTCACGATGACGGGCATAATCTTGCCCAGCACAATGCTGTTTGGATTTATCAAGCTTTTGCAGCTCAGGCTCTAAATAACGTTGAATCCAGTCATCAATGTACGCATCACGCTCATCTGGTGTAAGTGCTGTGAAATCATCACCAAGGGATAATCGAAGCACTGTCCGTACTTCTGTCATGGCACGCTCAACCCAAAGTGTCGGCAAGCACACTGACGATCCATCACGTGGAATAGCATCTAGCTCTTCACGCATAGCAGCCTTACGGCTACCATAAGCTTTGCGAATTTTCTTATACCATTTCTGCTTACCTTCAATTGTTGCCTCTTTACCTTGCATAAAGCAGACACGCTCATACAAACCATTGGCAACAGCATCATCAAAGGTGACAGTCAATACTTGAGCATCCTCCCCAAATACACCAGCTTCAATATCCTTAACAAATTGGTTAAAGGCATTGTTTTTACCATTGTGAGAACTAATGATAACAATACGCCCCCCCCAAATCAGCAATGCTGTGGCGGCTTCAATCACACCTTGTACGTTCGGGTGAAAGGCTGCTTCATCAATTACAACTTTACCTTGCAGACCGCGAATATTTTCAGGTCGACTGGAGAGAGCCACAACCTGAAAGCCACTTGAATATCGAATACGATAGGCTGTGATCTTACGTGTTTCACCTTTTTCATCCTGATCATCAAATAGAAATTCTTCTATCTGTGATATGCCTTGACCTTGTGCCTCAGCAATCACACGGGAGAACTTAGCACAGTAGCCAACAAACTCCAGACCTTTTTCTTTCGTGTCACCAATATAGTAAACACTCATGCCACCAGCTTCCTTACTCGCTGCGGCAGTCAAAACTGAATCAAAGCTCTCAGCAAATGTAATACCAGTACGTCGACCTTTTGGACAGGATTTAATATCTGATTTAATTTTTATCCACTCAATCTGGTGCTTCATTAAGACACCATCTTCAAACGGATTAAAGTTATTAGGGATATTACGGGCACGTTCTGGAAGTTCATCCCATTCAATGACGCGAACTGTATCTTGGCGAGGCTTTGATGTATTTAACATTATTTAATTCCCAACACTTTCTCACGCCAGAACTGAAGTTGCTCTTCACCTAGACCTTGAGAAATAGCTGCTTTTTTAAGATTTTCATCTTGTTCTTTCAGTAATTCTTCACGTGCCTGACGTCGAATCTCATCACGGTTTTCCATTGCTTTTGACTTGGTCATAATGGCTGCACGGGCAGCACGTGCCAAAGCACCGACATCATCAATACCCATCTGCGGCTTGAGTGGATCATCACCTGTGTTAGTCAACTCATCCATTGCACGTTTAGTGACTACAGCTTGGACAGCCTGAGCCAATAACATACCGCCTTTGTCATCAGGGTCTTCGCCAAATTCTTTTACCAAGACTTCAGACATCGCAGCGATTTGTCTAAATTCTTTAGCTTCAGCTATATAGTTCTGTTTTTCACGACCTAGAGCTGATCGGCTAGGAATGCAGTCCGATGGAAATTCAGCACGAATTTCATCCAGCATTTCATTCAGTGTTAGCTTGTCTTCCTCAAGCATCTTGAAAATGAATTGGCGTTGATCATCAGTAAGTTGGCGCATAAAAGATTTGCTCATGCTTCACCCATTAAGCAGATGGACGTTTCACACCATGAGTAGTGGAACGACCATTCGCAATGTCTTGTCCACGCTCAGTTAATTTGACAACTAAAACAGAGCCAAGATCATCTTCAATTTCAATCAGTCCTTGCTCAGCCAACCAATTAAGCTGTGTCTTAATTCCATCTCTAGTCATGGAAATTGCGTAAGTATCTAACAATGCCGTCAAAGTACTGCTGTTTGCTCGATAACTCGGAAGCTCAACAAGACAACGTAAAATCACAAGTCGAGCTTCTTCAATTAGTTTGTCTAAATATTTTTTAGTCATGATCATTTACTCTTATCAATCAAATGGGATTCGATACGTGTAACAGCCTTATCAACTTTCTCAACAGAATTAGCGATACTTCCAATATTGGCCGTTAAAACTTTAATATCACCTTCAATTTCGGCTAGCTCTTCTTTGGATGGCATATCCTTAATGCTGTTTTCAATCTGAATTACACGTACCCGTAATTCAGCTAATTCTTGTGCAGAGGCGCTATATTTTTTAATTACCCATCCATAAATCCCTATAGCAGTGACAACCAACCAATTAACTTCAGCAAAGCCTAGTTTTAAAAAATCAAACATCGGCACTCTCCTTAAGCGTGTCAGATGCTGGAGGCAAAGGCTTAGATTTGCTTTGATTAATAAAGCGACCTACAAACCCAATTAAAGCGATCAGACCTATCACTTTTAATTGATAAGCTTCAGGTATTAACACAAGGATTTCTTGAGGGATGCCAAACACAGCAATGTATCCGATCAATCCAAACGCCCAAGTCGAAATCCATTTCCATGCGGTATGCCAGTTTTTGACGATCCAGCCTGTATGCAAAGCTTCTTCAAAAATCCCTGCTGTATAATCTGGAATGATTTGTGTAGGTTGTTTTGATGCCTTTTCAAGCTCAATTCGTAACTGCTCAATTTCAATATCATCACGAACTTTTACTTTCACATAAGCTTGATTTTGCTGTTTTAATGCTGCCTCAACAGCAGCATCTACTTTACGTTGCGTTTTTACTGATTGTGGTACTTTGCGACCTTTACCTAAACCCATACATCACCCCTTTAATTCAAAATGTGGATAATCTTTTGAGCTGCGCCAATCGCCACCCCAATCCAATGCAACACCAAGGTCTTTTGCTGCCTGTTTCATGGCTACTGAAATTTTCTTGAACTTATTTAGATCGTTCCAGTCCACTGGATAAGGCACTAGGTCAACAGCGTGACCAGTAACATGCCTGCTAGAAAGAGGGTTATTGAGCCAAGTAACTTTTGCTACTTTAGGCTGAGCATATTGCGCTGGTACGCCTTTGGCTTTGCATTGCTCAGCAGTTCGACCTTTACCGTAATTGATGTAGCATTGCTCTTTAGTACGAACACCTTCAACCACCACAAAATCTTGTTCAGTGATTTCGATTGCACGCTTAACAACAGACTCAAGCTCGACATGCAGTCCGACTAATCGACTAAGACTAAGCTTAGATAAAATATATTTTTTTCTCACAACAAAAAACCTCATCAAATGATGAGGCTAGTTTGTCTAGTTGGTACTTTTTATATTAGGCGGAAAGGCTTCCGTTTATTTTTAATTTTTATCGTATGCAATGGCACATACTACTGGATATCCATCTTTAAAATGACTTGCATCAAGATTAAATCTATATCCATTGCGGACTTGTATCGTTGCTGCGGTTGAATCAGATTTTTCATAACCTTCTATTTTTGCAGCAAGCTCATCAATGATGGCAGGCACACGATTATCTATGTTTTTCCAAACATCCTTACAAGCATTAAATGAAGCTTTTTTAGACTGTTCATAACCTTGCTTATCTAAAACCTCAACTAAAAAGCTTTCCCATTTTTCTGAATCAGCATCTCTAATTATTTTAACGCTATACCAGTCATTAAACTTTTCAAACTTACTATCAGAGGCGGTGTTCTTAGGTAAGAATTTAACTTCTGTAGCATTGGCATTATAACTAGCTTGTGCATGGGGCAAGCTATTAATTGCGACCTCTGTAAGTTGTAAGAAATCAATCTGAGCAGCTGGCTCATTTTCACCGTAATGCTTATTGATATAAGACTTTATCTCACGACCATCTTGAGTATCAGTTTTTGGTAATTCTTGCTTTGAACAAGCTGCTAATAAAATCACACCTAACAATAAAAACTTTTTCATTTCTAAAGACCTAGTTAGTAGAAAGTTGCACGACTTGGTGGAATCCAACGACCAATGATCTCCACATCATTTGCTTCATTCAAATCAAGTTGCATAGGTGGATACAATTTATTATCAGAGATTAAAAGCAACGATCCATCAAATTGTCGCTGCACACGTTTCACCCAATAATTCTCATTATTACGAATTATATAAATAAACCCATCAGTTAATTCTTTATCAGCAGAATTAACGAGTAGCTTTTCTTTATCTTGGATTGTCGGGAGCATTGAATCTCCCTTCGCGTAAACAATTAATAAATCTTTTGAATATAGACCATTTTTTGAAAGCCAATCTTTTCTGAATGCTAAACGGCTCACAGGCTTTGCATCACCAGCACATATTGATCCATGACCAGCGGAAATATCTACATCAAAAACATTCACAAGTGCAAATTCATCTTCAAAGTGAGAATTTGAAAATGCTACCTCATCAAACTTCTTACCTAGTAGAACAAAAACAATATCAAAGCCTTCATTAGCGCATTGAGCAAGCTTGTCACTTGGAATAGACGCACCGTTCTCCCAACGCTTAATAGTCGACTCGCTCACATCTATGAGATTTGCCAAGGCTTCTTGGCTCAGATTTAACCTCTTTCGCTCAGATTTAAATCTTTCGGAAGTTAAAATTGGCATAAATAGACCTAAAATAAGTTGAAATAAGGTTATATATGAACTAATATCAGATTAATAAGGTGCATATGTGCACCATTTCAACACTGATAGGAGTTCATAAAATGTCTAGTGAAGCAACGCTTACTAAAGCAGAGGTCAAAAAGAACCTAAATGCTCAAGGCAAGACACTTAAACAATTCGCAATCGAAAACGGCTTTGATCCAAATGATGTCTATCGAGTAATGACAGGTGCTCGAAAAGGCTTTTATGGAAAGGGGCACGAGATTGCAGTTGCCTTGGGTTTAAAAGTCATTCCAAAACCAACCGATATAGATTAACCGCTTTTTAACCTTTTTTTAACCCTTTTTTTAAAAATTTAGGAAGAAAGTGTCATGAATACATTAACAGGGATCATTTTTGCACTGATGGTGGTTGCATTTATGGGCTGGTGTTTTGCGGAAAATGACAATGAGTTATTGCTCCAAGAAAACAAAATCTTGTCCATACAACTGGAGAGCATGAAGCATGAGCACCGTTAAAGCAGCAGAAAAAGTCCTCAAAGTTCTAAAGGCTTTAAGTGGGCACAGCTTGCAAGGTGTAACCAATCAAGACCTTGCAAAACAATTAGATGAATCGCCTGCACAGATTCATCGCCAATTACAAACACTCATTGCTGAAGGCTTAGCCAAGCAAGAAGACGACGGCTCATACACTTTAGGCACAGCAGTTGTGCGGATCGCCAAAGCGCATGACACAGAAATCGAACGTGCAAAAGCACGTATTGCTGAAATTGAACAACGTACAAGAGCTTATTGAGGTCATCATGGATTTAGAACAAACAACAGAAATTGCTATTTCTGAACATGCACAAAAGCTAGGTCAATTAGCTGTATCACTTGGCTATGAAGGCTCGCTGACTGTAGGCGCATTAGAAGACGAGATTCGCTTTTACCAACGTCGCACAGTTGAAGCTTGCTTAGAGTTGGGTAAGCGACTTGTTCTTTTAAAAGAAGTTACCCCACACGGTGAGTTTAAACAACGCACTGAAATGCTCAACATCAATGAGCGTGCGGCTCGTCGCTTTATGTCAGCAGCTCTTAAATTTTCCAAAACGGACAATTTGTCCGTTTTGAAAGCCGCAGGCAACCAGTCAAAGTTGCTGGAATTACTTGTTTTGGATGATGACGAAATTGCAGAACTTAGTGCTGGTGGCAGCGTTCACGATATCACCCTAGATGATATTGATCGTATGACCACAAGTGAATTAAGAAAAAACTTAAGGGATGCTAAATCAGAAAGTGCTGCAAAAGATCAGCTGATCCAAGCTAAAGACCAAAAAATAAACAAGCTTGATACTGAGCTAAGCAAGACCTCAAGCCAAGCGACGATCTTAAAACGCCAACAAACTGAACAACAGCAACTTCAAAGCAAGGTATTAGAAGAACTCAATAGTGCTTGCCTAACCATGCATAACAACACTGTTCGCTTTACCAATGAGATCAACTCATTCATTGATGCAATTGATGAACACAGTCTTTTCGATCTTCAAGATCAGCTTGAGGCTTCGGTGGTTGCGACTTTCCAGCAGATTGCTCAAACGAGCCTTGCACTTGGTATTCAAATTGATTTTGAAGCGATGGTTAAGCCTGAATGGATGCCAGCAGATCAGATGATAACTGTTGAACCTGAAACAGTATTGGAGCAGTAATTATGACTACTCCAAACTTAGCAAAACAAGACTACTTGCGCGAAGTTGCAGCCAAACTTAAGGCAGCTAAGTTTGGTGGCAAAGCTGAAATTATCAAAATTGCATGTGACTTTCTACAGCTCAGTCGACCACAACTCTATCGTGAACTTGAATCAGTAGGTTTTAAATCTGAGAGAAAGCCACGCTCAGACAAAGGTAAAACCATAGTTTCAGCTCAAGTAGCAGAAACCATTGGTGGCATGGTGCATGTGGCAACACGTGCAACCGGGAAAAAGACTTTACCAATCACAACAGCATTAGAAATTCTCAAGGCTAATGGCAAAGCACCCGACGTTTCAGCTGCGACTATTGCGCGAGTCATGAAGCAGAACATGTGCCATCCAAAGCAACTTGCAACACCAACTGCACATACTCAGCAAAGATCATTGCACCCAAATCACGTCAAACAAGTTGATGCATCAGTCTGCGTACTTTTCTACCTTCCAAAAGGCGGTATGCAAGTGATGGACGAGAAAAAGTTCTATAAGAACAAGCCTGCAAATGTTAAGAAAATTGAGAATGACAGAGTGATCCGTTACGTGATCACCGACCATTTCAGTGGCTCAATTTATGTCGAATATGTGACTGGCAGTGAAAGCTCTGAAAACTTAATTCAAGTTTTTCTAAATGAAATTCAGAAACGCTCTGACCGTGAACCAATGCACGGTGTACCAAACATTTTGTACACAGATAAAGGTTGTGCCAACACTTCAGGCTTATTCAAAAACTTGCTTGAACGTTTAGATGTCACTTTGATCGCCCATGCAACAGGCAACTCACAAGCTAAGGGGCAAGTGGAAAATGCTCAAAACATTGTAGAGACACAGTTTGAAAGCCGCTTACGTTTCATGGAAATCATCAATATTGAACAGCTCAATCAATTGGCTGCTGAATGGCGAATTTCTTTCAACGAAAAAAATAAGCACAGACGTACAGGTCAAACACGTAATGCAGTGTGGCAAACCATTAAGCCAGAGCAACTTCGCAAAGCTCCACCAATGGCACTTTGCAAAGAGTTAATCAGTACTACTCCAGTTGAAAAAACTGTTAAGGCAAATCTGACGGTTAGCCACTCAATTGTTGGTTATGGCTCTCAAGATTATGACGTGCGCCATGTTGACGGTATCTATCCAAAGGCAAAAGTCAAAGTAGTTGTAAACCCATACCGTGCACCATGTATCGATGTGCTGGGGATGGATCAATACGGCAATGAGATTGCATTCACTTGTGAACCATTACAGGTCGATTGGGTCGGCTTTAGCCAAGATGCGGCAATCATTGGTGAAGAAATGAAAACGATGCCACATAGCCCGATTGACGAAAACCGCAAACGTATCCTGAAAAATGCATACAACGCCAACACCCTAGAGCAAGTTGATAAGGCTATTGCCAAGAAAAAGCCAGCCTATCAAGGACAAATCAATGCGATGGCAGATGTCCGCGCAACAGAAGTACCAAACTACATCACCCGTGCTGGTGAACAAATCACCACGCCAGAACAACGTCGCCAAACAGCACCAATCAACCTGATCCAAGCAGCAAAACAGATTCGCGGTTTAGTTGGTGACTTATGGAATGCAGACATCCACATGACTGCCTTAAAACAAACCTTCACAGATGGTCAAGTTCCACAAGAAGCGATTCAAGACATCGTGAATGGAATTAAAGCAGCTGCGGAAAAGCCAAAACCTACTTTACGAGTAGTTGGAGAGTAATCAATGAGCGCATTAAAACAACTACTTTTAAAGCATGACCTGAAGCAAAACCGAATTTCAAAGGCAATTAATGTCAGTGGTGCAACGATCAATTTATTCGTTTTACACGGACAAAAGCCAAAGAAAAAACAAGAGCAGTTTTTAGCGCAATTCATTGCATGTTTAGAGAGCAATGGCATTGCAAAAGAAGACATTCAACAAGCATTAGCGGCTGACCAGCATGCTCGAAACGACCAAGAGCCAAGCATGCCAGCAGCAACTACTCAACCAGAGGAAGAGCAACTTATGCTACTACGCAAACAAACACTAACACCAGCCGCTAAGAAGAAATTCAAGCTATTTAAGGACATTTTCACCGAAGAACTTCGTGAAGCCAGTGAACTTTATAGCAATCCAGATATCAACTATGTCCGTGAGGCAATGTGGCAATGCATCAAAGGCAACAGCACTTTTATTGCCGTTACAGGTCAATCAGGTGCAGGCAAAACCACACTGCATGATGAAACTTTGGATCGTATTGAACGTGAGCGCACACCAACGATAGTGATTAAACCTTATGTGATTGGTGCTGAAGCTGACGACATTAAAGGTAAAACACTTAAAGCCAGTCATATTGCCTCTGCGATTTTGAGAGCTGTTGCCCCAAGTGTGAATCCAAAGCGTTCAATTGAAGCCTTGTATCAACAAATTCACTCGGTACTTAAAGAGTCCAGTCGTGCTGGCTATCACCATGTCATTTTGATTGAAGAAGCACACAGTTTACCGCTACCAACACTCAAACACTTAAAACGATTCATCGAGTTAAAAAACGGATTTACGCCTTTGATATCTGTGATTTTGATTGGTCAAGATGAGTTGAAAATCAAACTTGCAGAGAACAATCCTGAAGTCCGAGAAGTTGTTCAACGTTGTGAAATCGTGACGCTTGAAGCCTTCACACAAAATCAATTATGCGAGTACTTAAAGCACCGTTGTAACTCGGCTGAACGTGACCTTTCAGAATTTATTGACCAGTCTGGTCTTGATGCCATCTGCGAAAAACTTACTCGCAGCGTTGGGCGCAATAAAAAAGAAGAAAGCCTTTTATACCCATTGGCAGTGGGCAACCTCTTAGTTGGTGCGCTCAATGTTGCAGCAGAACTTGGTGAGGCAGTTGTTACCCGTGACGTAGTGATGGAGGTGTAACGATGAATAAAGCATTGATCATAGTTTGGCTGCTAGTTGCAACTTGCATCATTTGTTTAGCCTTAACTGAAATGTTCGGAGGTTGCCATGCCTGATTTTGCAGATGTAGCAGCAGATATTTCTCAAACTGATCTTGACCACGCTTTGCACAATGCAAAGCGTGAGGAATTTACCATCTATTTCCAATGTGAAGAATGCGGCACAGAAATTCCTGAACAACGACGCAGACTTGGCAGCGTGACATTATGTATTGGTTGCCAGACTGCACTCGAAGCAAAACAAAAACATTTTCGAGGATAAACCTATGGGAACAATGACTCCAGTACAAAAAGGCATGGTTGAACGTAAATCTTACCGCCTTGAAAGATTCAAAATTGCGTTTGCAACAACTTCAACTTTTGAGGTGTTGAACTCTCAGTTTCCAATCATGGAAATCTTTGAAATGAACAATGAGAAATTTGCAATTTCGACTGTTCAACAAGCTTATGAAGATTGGCTTATCGAATTAAGACCAACCAAGCGATCAAATTTTATTAAAGATTTAGACAAGTTGTTGAGTGGTGACTATGTCCTTGTCCCAATACAGCCGTCAAAGGAAATGGAACAAGCAGGGATTGGAATTGTCGGATTTAAGGCAAGACAAGCTTATAAGGCAATGATTGCTGTTGCTCAAGGAGTAACTAAATGACTGACCTAAGACATAACAAACCTTTTACCAATAAAGAGCTTGATCTACTCAAAACCATGTATCTCGCTGGAAAGGCTTCAGCAGACATTGCTGCTGCTGCAAAACGCTCCAGAAGTGGGGTTTTAGCTGCTATTCACAGAATGATTCGCACACAGCAAATCCCTGTTGTGAGAAGCATGGCCGTGATCTGCCTTGGCGGTATTAATGCAGCTGAAATAGAACTCCAAAGAGCGAAACATAAAGGTTTCAAACGCATTACCTATCTCACTCCGAACTGCCTCTACAGCAATATTTCTGTCGAAGCATTACAACAACAAATTTCACGTTACAAGCAAGTAAGCCACTTACTTTAGGAGCAACACAATGACAACTCACACCGTGCCAGAAGGCTTTTGGGAAAACGCACAAGGTGCATTTGTTCCACCAGCAAATGTCAAAGAAATTGACAAATTACGCGATCAAACAGTTCGTAAGCTTTTTGAAAAAGTGACTGAACTGCATGAGCTTTTGAAGGATTTCAAAATTCAAAGTTTTGAAGATATAGCCAACTTTTGCGCCATTTCAGCAGACCAATACGATGTAACCGTTGGTGGCAGTAAAGGAAATGTCACGCTCATGAGCTATGACGGACGTTTAAAAATTCAGCGCAACATCGCGCAAACCATCAACTTTGATGAGCGACTGCAAGCAGCCAAAGAACTGATTGATCAGTGTCTTGAGGAATGGACTGAAGGCAGCCGTGACGAAATCAAAGTCATCATCAATAACGCTTTTAACGTAGATAAAAAAGGAGAAATCAGCACGACCAAAGTACTCGGACTCAAAAAAATTGAAATCAATCACCCGAAATGGAAGCACGCAATGCAAGCCATTTCGGACAGCATCAACATTATCGGCAGCAAAGCTTATCTACGCTTTTATACCCGTGATGACGCAACTGGTGGTTATTTACCACTCTCACTCGACATCGCATCGATTTAAAGGCTCTAAAAATGAAACAGATTTCTATTGCAATTATTACCTGTGGATTCATCGCAGGCAGCTTACAAGCAACTGGCTTTACAGAATTTGTTTATGTGCTTTTTGCACTTCTGTCAGCTAGCTCAACTCAACTAAAAGGTAATACACCATGAATAAATCAGAATTAATTAGCCACATCGCAACTACCGCTGGCATTTCAAAAACTCAAGCAACAGCAGCTCTTCAAGCAGTTGAAACAGGTGTCATTGATACCTTGGCAAATGGTGGTCAAGTTGCGTTAACAGGCTTCGGTACTTTCAGCGTTAAAGAACGTGCTGCACGTACAGGACGCAATCCTAAAACGGGTGAAGTACTCCAAATTAAAGCAAGCAAAGTACCTAGTTTTAAAGCAGGTAAAGGTTTGAAGGATGCGGTGAATTAATGGCGACCAATACTAAACATTCAGAGTGCGAGCTAAGCATGCATGGATTACGACTTGAGCGAAAACTCAACCTCAGTGGTTTTTTTGAATGGCACGTTTTGAACGATGCAAATCAAACAATTGCAAAGAATACCGTTCAACACTTTGCGATTGATATAGCTCTAAACACCCTTCAGGCATAAGGATTAAAAATGAAATTTAAAGTTGAAGTTTCCAAGACATATACGAAAGACCACATCGTAGAAGCTGATGATGCAGATCATGCCAAAGAAATAGCAAAAGAAATTTCTGACTTGATGCCGATAAATCATCAAACATTTTATGAAAGTACATGGGATGTAACTCAAGTTGATGACTTAAATAAAGTGACTTACGAGCCTGAGCAAAATTATTTGAAATAGCGAAACACAGGCATTCGTGCCTGTGTCTGCTGGATGTCGTGATCCAGTACTGACGAGCAGCGAGGTAACTATGTTGACCCACGAAGAACTTGAGAATTTACCCGAAGAAATTAAGTCCAGTATCGGTGAAATTCCATGAAAGAAAGACCTATAAGCCGACGTAGAAAACGCAAGTTAAGCAAAAAAGGCAAATGCGTTTACTGGTCAAAAAAACTTGAAACTTATGTATATGTTATGGAGCAAAAATAAATGGGTATGTCACGAGAAGAAGCGATTTTAAAAATCAAAAAGTGCTTAGCACTATCAAAATCAAGCAATGAAAATGAAGCCGCTACTGCTTTACGCATGGCACAGTCATTAATGAAAGAGTTTCAGGTTGATCCAGACTTGCTGGATATTATGGAGGCTAGTTGTGAGAGTAAAGCCACTAAAACGCCACAAGCTTGGGAAGCCAGTTTAGTAATGACTATTGCACGTGCCATGCAGTGTAAACCTATTTTTAGCACAGGCAGTAGTTCTTGGGGCATCAAAGCATCATGGACATTTATTGGTGTCGATCCAGCACCAGAGGTTGCCTCGTATACCTTTGACGTACTTTATCGCCAAGTAATTCGTTCAAGAAAAAGCTTTATTGAAACAACATTAAAACGTGTCACTGTCAAAAAAAATAAGGTCGCTCGTGCTGATTTATTTTGCGAAGGCTGGGTTGATTCTGTTAAGCACTTAATAACGGATTTAAATATTGAAGTGCCAACAAACACCAATGAACGCATAAAAAAACATATGGATCAGTCTCGTGGAGAACTTAGCTCATTTACACCTAAAGACCGCAACAAAGGGAAAGCTTTTAATGATAGAGCTGCTAATGACTATCATGCAGGCAAGCAATCAGGTAAATCTGCCAAGCTTAATCAGGCCATGAATGCTGGTGAACAATATGCCAGATTGGAGACAAAAGCATGAATGAAACTATGAATTGCTTGAGCGTCTTAGCTTTATTTGCTGTTTTTGGCATCGGCTTGGTTACTTGCTGCGCTGAAGCAAAAAAAGCATGGGCAGCACGCAAAATAACTGGTCAGACAGTCTTTGAGCGTAAAGCTTATGGTCTAAAAGCAGGATCATCTTTAAGCCTTGCAGTACTTGCTTTGATCGGTCTTGCAGACGCAGCTAAGGGAGTGTTCTGGTAATGAGCAAACTGACCCTAAAAACGACAACAATAGCTTTAGAAGAAATTCAAGAAGCTCTTGCAGAGTTACGTAATTGTCAGGATGAAATCCGCAAAGGCTTAACCTGTAAAACGTATGTGGATATAGCGAATGGAAAACTATCTACAGCAATTCGTCATATGCTTAATGCTCAGGACTGGATAGATGCTCTAAATAAGGAGAATGTTCAGTGAAATTCAATAAGAAAGCAAACCTGATCAAACTGATCCACGTGGCAAAGACCAAGCTAGGTCTTGATGATGACATTTATCGTGACATTCTCAAAAGTACTACTGGAAAAGACAGCTCTAAACTTTTAACACCAGCACAGCTTGATGCTGTGCTGGACAGATTGAAACAATTAGGTTTCGAAGTTGAGTCAAAAGATAAAACAGGCGTTAAAAACTTAGCTGACGATAAGCAAAGCAAGCTAATTCGACACTTATGGCTGCAACTACATGAAGCTGGCGCAGTCAAAAATGGTAGTGAGCAAGCACTGGCAAAGTTTGTAGAAAACCGTGTCCATGTAAGTGCATTGCAATTTCTGAGTTCTAAAAATGCCGATATGATCATCAATCATTTGCGCTCTTGGTGCAAACGATTGGGCATTGAACGTCTCATAATCGAAGCATAGGAGGTTTAGATTATGGCTTATCGTCCGCATATTATAGATGCCCAACAGGTTTTCTCAGACGATGAGATCATTAACTTGATGCCTAAAAATTTCATCTTCATTGCACGATTGATCAAGGTCGAAAATGCACTGAATTTAATTGATGGCTTTGGTGGTACTAAAATCTATATTCCAGTTCGTCAGGCATTAAATGTGAACTCTAAACTTGCACAGGTGATTGGCTTTAATAACCTACAGTTGCTTTCAGATCAGCTTGGCAATAATCACATTGAAATTCCAATGGGTACACCTATCACTGTTGCAATGCGAAACCGAGCGATCCGTAAACAAGCTTCAACCATGTCAAAAGAAAAGCTTGCTCGTAAATTCAGCGTGACACTTCGAACAATTCGCAGTATCGTAAACTCTGAAGAGAAGCTTAATGTTCAGGAAGACCCCAATCTTGATCTATTCGATGAATAAAATAAGCGGACAAATAGTCCGCTTTTCTATTTCACCAGATGTAAAACCTTTTCAAAACTCATCCCATTCAATCCCACAATATCCCATCAAATCCCACAATTATCTCGTTACTCTTATATAGTTATATTATTAGTACTCAAGTTATTTCGATTTATAAATCAGCATAGAAGATAAACACCAAATTAAATATAAGTCCTAATTTTATATGTTAAAAATATGGTGTTTATCTCGTGAATCAAAAATGACGCTTATCACAAGCTCAATCTTCAATATATTGCTGTACTGCTTTTGCCAAATTCTGATTTCCTTGTTTTTCAAGTCCATCAACAACACCTAATGCATCTGCTTTTTCTCGATTTTGACTAAGTTTAAATTTGCCTATGATCTGGGTGATTGGAATTTCTATTCCAACAATCGCTTCAATTTTCTGTGCAATATAGGCACTAGGTGCATCCGACATTTTCCATGGATTGGCTTGTTTTGCTTCATGGGTACGTGTGAGTCTGGCCAAGATACTACGTAAAGATTTTTCATCATGCAGGAAATTTATTTTTCCTTTTACATGAACAACTTGGTAATTCCATGTCGGGACATCCTGATGGTGTTGCTGCTTGCTTGGATACCAATTGGGTGAAATATAACCTTGCTCGCCCTGAAAAATAATCAGAACTTCCACGCCATTTTCTACTTGCGTATGTAGCGTATTCTTTTTTGCAATGTGAGCGACCAGTGTTGCTGTTTGGTTTTGCTCATCACGCAATAATTGAAAAGGTAGATGATCGGCATTTAAATCCGCATCATTCTGAGTGATCAAGCTTGCAAAAGGGAAATCTTGAATGAGCTGATATAGTTTTTCAAGATCTGTTTCTTCATATATTTCAGGAGTATACATTTGTCTTAATCCTTGAGAAGCACAGGGGAAATCCACATTTATTTTCAATGCTGTATGCAAATATACATCGATCATGGAAACTAAAGTCAGCATACGTTGATTGAAATTATCTGTCTTTGCTTATTCAATACCAATAACTCCAATCTATATCATTTTTTCTTTTGTTGTTTTAAGAGGAGATTGCCAAAAACCGAAGGATTTCTTCTTTTACCATGTTCGGTTGTTCCCAAGCCGTCCAGTGCCCACAGTCTTCAAGTTCGACCGCCTTTGGATTTGGAATCAAAGCTTTATAACGTGTAGCCATGTATTGTCCTGAATTAGGATCATTCTTCCCATTGATGAGTAACATCGGAATTGTACTGTTGGTCATTGCATTTATCAGTCGATCGCGATGTTTAAATCGTGCAAAAATGGATCGATTTAAACTAAGCATACATTTTTATAACGCGCTGTGGATCGTTCGCTTTAGTGTTTTTGCACGATAAGCACCTGGACTCACACCTGTCCATTTTTTAAAGGCACGATGGAACGCGCTCGGATCATGGAAATGCAGATCGTCACTAATCGTTTGAATCGAATCATTGCTTTTACTCAGTCGTTCGATGGCAATATCACAGCGAATATCATTCTTCAGTTGCTGATAACTGACACCTTCTTGTTTTAAACGCCGTTGAATGGTTGCAGTCGACATATTTAACTGTTGAGCTATCTCTTTTAGTTCATCCCAGTGTGAGGGAGGTTGTAAAAGTAATTGCCGACGAATTTGCAAGCTCAAAGAGTTTTCATTTTTAAAACGGACAATCAGGTTATAAGGTGTATTCCTTAGAAAATCATTGAGGGCCTGTTTATCTTTCTTGATTTTATGCTTGAGATAATGGGCATCAAATTCAATCCGATTTTGTTCAGCATGAAAGTGAATATTTTCACAAAAACGCACCCGATAATCCTGTATCTCTACAGGAGGATGGCATCTAAATGCCATTTTATGAAAACCTATGCGTTGATCACTCAACCAGCACATTAAACTATGCACTAACATTAAATAGGTTGAATAGGTAAACATCCGCTTTGGCTGTTCACGATCATGTAAGATCAGATAAGCTTTGGAACCTTGTTGCACCAGTTCACCATGGATATCATCGAGGACCAAACTCAAAAATTTTAAAATCTCTTGAATCGCTTGCTCTAAAGTTTCGGCACCAAATGCAAGTTTTGCTAATAATTTATAACTTCCTCGACGCATTGGATGGCTATCCATACCCAAGAACTCATCATTCATGCTTTCTGCAAGTTCAACCCACAACTGCGCACACTGCGTAACAGGAACACGTGCCTTGGTCGAAGTGAGCAACTCTGCAGAAATGCCTGCACGATTTGCAATATTGACAATATTTAAACCGCGACTCGCCGCGACACTCAATGCTTCACGGATTAAAGCATTTGAAATCGTATCTTTTGCCGAAGTAAGATCGAGGTTAAAGTTTTTGTTCATATACCAATGAAATACAGGAGAATAAATAGGTCGAATGCTCAAAAGCTGCATCAAATTTGCTACTTTTTGAAATTGTATCGGAAAAAAGTTGCCATTACGCTTAGTTATAAAAATTTATATCTTTAATTTGATAGGAAACGTAAATGAAAATTCAGGGAAAACATTTTGTTATTACAGGCGGTGGTTCTGGTTTGGGAGCTGCAACAGCTGAGTGCTTAGTTGCAAAGGGTGCTTCTGTCACTTTAGTGGATATGAATGTTGAAGCGGGAGAACAACAGGCCCAAGCATTGGGTGCTCAAGCTGAGTTTGTAAAACTTGATGTGACTGATGAACAAGCTGCAGAACAATTCTTTAAAGATGTTGTTACTCAACATGGTGGTTTATACGGTTTAGTCAATTGTGCAGGCATTGGCCCATCGGCAAAAGTGGTTGGAAAAGATGCTGTACATGATTTGGCAATGTTTTCTAAAACCTTGCATATCAATGTGACTGGTACATTTAATATGCTGCGTTTTGCAGCAGATGCCATGAGTAAAAATAGCGTACTTGAAGGTGATGAAGATCGTGGTGTGATTGTGAATACTGCTTCAGTTGCAGCTTTTGATGGTCAGATTGGGCAAGCAGCTTATTCTGCATCAAAAGGCGCAGTGGTTGCGATGACATTGCCAATTGCACGAGAATTGGCTCGCCATGATATCCGTGTCATGACCATTGCCCCTGGAATTATGGAAACACCAATGCTGAAAGGTTTGCCACAAAATGTACAAGATGCATTGGGACAAATGGTGCCTTATCCATCACGTTTAGGTCGCCCAGAAGAATTTGGTCGTTTGGTCGTTCATATTGCTGAAAACTCCTATTTGAATGGTGAAGTGATCCGTTTGGATGGTGCAATTCGTATGGCAGCGAAATAAGTTCATCAGAATGCTTAGAATTGTATTTTAGTTAAACCGTTGTGGAGAAAGCTCCACAGCGGTTTTTAAAATTTTGACTTTGGCGTAGTTTGCTATTTGATATTGTTTCTTGATCAATTTCGTTTTAAGGTCGAATCAGGGTATTGATCTGGATGATAATAAAAACGATGAAAGCGATGATCTTTTTATCTGCTGCAATGGCTATATCTTTAGTCGGCTGTGTGGGCAATATGAACCCGACGGGTGGCAACTCAAGACCGAATTATCCGTACTACGTGACGCAACAACCGATGTTGGTCAAAAAGATCTATGTTCCAGCAGGCACTATTTTAACCTATGAGGAACAGCTTTTTAAAAATGGAAAGCAGTCACAGATTATGCCAGAAAGTAAATTGACGGATATTTTGCTGCCTAAAGATGAAACCATCAATTGGGGTGGTGTACCTGTTACCATGATTTCCCAATTTTTTAATTCATCTATGCGTGGCTATTCTGTATATGCCGACTTTAAAAAATTGGATGCAGACAAACGAACTAGATTTTCTCAGCTATGGCAGAGTTGTGATGATGATCTAGGGATTAGCATTAAAGATCGAAAGGATTGGTCATTTAATAAAGCCAATATTGCTGATGTTCAAAGCTGTAGTGGTCTTTATCAACGCTATTTTAAAAATGATAAAGAGCAGCAGCAGTTTTTAGACAGCATGTATAGTGAGTTGATGAAGATTAATGTTGAATAAAAAGGCAAAGCTCATTTGGCTTTGCCTTATATTCAAGCCTATTTTACTTTGACTTCTTCACCAATCAAATAGAATGTACCACCTGCAATGTAATGAAGACTGCGCAACTCTTTGCTGGCTTCTTGGAAGTGCCAGTGTCCATCGCGGAATACACGTGAATCGGCCCAAGCACCCACCACCGAGCCGATAAATAAATCATGGGTCTGTTGATTATGTGGCTCAGGAATCACTTTACAGATCAACCAACCCAGACTGCCTGCAACCAGTGGAACAGGAAAATCATCCAGATAAAACAGTTCAGTTTTACAATCTTGCAATTTGGTCGGCTGATCAAACTGACTGATCGTTCCCAGTTGATGCACCATATCAATCTGAGCATAGCAGGGTACTTGCAAAGCAAAATAACCACTTTGTTCAACCAGTTGCCGAGTCTTGGTACTTTTATCCAACACCACAGTCACTTTAGCGGGTGTTAATTCTAAAGCACACGCCCAAGCCGCAGCCATGACATTGGTTTCTTGTTCATGCTGTGCAGAGACTAAAACGGTTGGACCATGATTGAGTAGACGATAAGCTTTGGAAAGTTCAACAGCGCTAATATCCTGTGTGTGCATACAACATCCGAAAGATTGATATATCAGATTATTGTTGCATAAACTTGTGCAAAGTTTTATTCAATTTCCCAGCGTTTAAAGGCGCGGTTAAAACTTGAGAGGGATGAATATCCCAATTTTTTTGCAACTTCATCTTTGGTGATAAAAGGATTAAGCAGTAATTTCTTGGCTTTTTCTCTGCGAACTTCATCATACAGCGTCTGAAAGCTGATATTTTTTTCCTGCAGCATTCGCTGCAACGTTCTTTTAGTCAGAGTGAGTCTTTGTGCGACTTGGTCAATACTGAGTAAACCTTCTGTTTTATCGTCAATCAAATATTTAATACGTTGCAAAATGTCTTGTGTTGCAACCAATTCATCCAGTTCTTTTTGGCACAGTAATTTAAACTTTTCAGCGGTGAGTGGATCAGCCATGCTGAGAGGTTCATCTAAAAAGGTTGCAGCGGCAATCAAGCGAGTATGAGGCTGTTGATATCGTATTTCTGTAAAAGTTGAAGACAAAATGTCATTAAAGCGGACAAAGTAATCTGGACATTGGCATTGTAGATCCACACTTGGCTTAAATTCTGGAATAAAAAATCTGACCAAATGAACAAAGCCTGTTAAAAAGAAAATGCAGCTAAACTCATAGGCTTGCGTATCTAAATCATCATTAAAATTCAGCAGCGAACTGTCGTAGGCAATATTGTAATAGGCGAGACCATCTTCAACCTTAAAATTTAATTCGACGAACGAACATTGCAAACTTACAAATTGATTAATTGTTTCTATCGCTTCCAATGCATTTTTTGAAATGGCAACGGTAAAACCCAGCAGACCATGAGAGCTAATTTTTAATTGTGTACCTGCATAAAAACCAACACCTTGTTCTTGTGTCAGTTCAATGGTTCGAGTAATGACTTTTTTAAAGGAGTTGAGACTAATTTTATAATTCAAATCATGTAGTTTATCGATCTCAACGCCAGTACCCCAAAATAATGTTTCAACAGAGACATGCCATTGTGAAACCACTTCACTAAGTAAGTGAGCATACGAACTGCTAATAAAATGCTGATTATGAAGACGGGGAATACTCATAGTGTGAAGCAAATTCCATTTTAAAGCTGATCCAATTCACTCCGAAATTAAAGTAGTGTGACGGATTTGAAAATGGACATTCATCGGAATTTTTTGAATCAATCGTAATTTTGGCATGTATTGTTATGATTTTGGCACAGTTTGTTTTAGTCTAAAAATCACGCAATATTTTGAAGGAGTATAATTCTGCCAGTCGTTTGTATATTTGGAATGACTCCATATACAAATATAAAAGACTAAATCTTTGTAATAAAAATGAAAAATGCTAGGAGCAACAACGTGAAGAAAAAATATTTAAATGTCATGGCGCTGATGGCAGGCATGGTGGTGAGTAGCGGATCTGTGGTACATGCAGGTTTGTTTGATTTTTTTGCACCCAAAGCATCATGGCAAAACTGTAATGTGAACTCTTGTTCAGTCGGCGGTAGTACCAGCGTTACATCAAGCTATGCAAAAACCAAGTACCCAATTCTTTTGGCGCATGGGATGGCAGGTTTCTCTGCTGTTGGTCCTTTGCAATACTGGAATGGCATTACTGAAGACTTGGTGGGTAATGGTGCAAATGTCTTTGTCGCACAGCAAGCTTCGTTTAATTCATCAGAAGTACGTGGTGAGCAACTATTGCTGCAAGCAAAACAAGTTTTAGCAATTACAGGTGCAGAAAAAATCAATTTAATTGGCCATAGTCATGGCTCTCAATCGGTTCGTTATGTTGCAAGTTTGTTGCCTAATAAAATTGCATCGGTTACAGCAGTCGGTGGTCCAACCAAAGGTTCTGATGTGGCAGACGTGGTTGACTCAGTGGTGAAATCACCTGTTGGCCCAGCACTTGCGCCTATTATCGCAGCGGGTGTAAATGCCTTCTTCTCACTCGTGGGTATTGGTTCTGGACACTATTATGATCAAGATGCAATCGCGGGATTAAACTCACTGACTACCAAAGGATCTGCCAATTTTAACCAACGTTTTCCAGCTGGTGTACCAACGACGGCTTGTGGGGCGGGAGCCGAGTTGGTGAATGGGGTTCGCTACTATTCTTGGAGTGGGACTAGTCCATTTACCAATGCTTTAGATCCGATGGATTATGCATTAACAGCAACATCACTGCTGATTGCAGGGGAAAATGATGGTTTAGTGCCACGTTGTTCGAGCCACTTGGGAACAGTGATTCGTGACAATTATGCATTTAACCATCTAGATGAGGTAAATCAAATTCTTGGTTTGGTTGGATTCTTACAGAACCCAGTGACACCATATCGTACACAGGCAAATCGTCTAAAAAATCAAGGTCTATAATTCTTTTGCTGAAGGGGCAATACGTTGCTCCTTTGGCTTTTAACGGTTCAAAGAAAGAATGATAAATAGAGCAAGGGATTATGAACGGTAAATTTTTGAATAATAAAACCATCAGTTTAATTTTAATTGTGTGTTTATTGCTCTTGTTGGCTTTAATTTATTGGATATTTAAACCAGATACTCAAAATACAGAGCACCCACTCAATCAACAAACGCAATCTCAGATTATGGGCAACACATCAGAGACCAGTCAACAGAATAATCAGAAAGGGAAAATGCCTGTATTGGCGGCATCATTGCAAGGTACAGAGATTGACTGTCCAATTCAGGTCGATTCCAATGGCAAATTAATTTTAACCGTTGGTATTCGTAGTTGTTTTGATTATTTTTTTTCAAGTTTGGGTGAGAAAACCGAAACTGAATTGGTTGCTGATATTCGCCAGTATCTTACCGCGACTTTACCTGACAGCGCATCTCGTTATGCGATTTATCTGCTAGATCAATATGTGGCTTATACCCATGCTTTAAAAAATATTAAACCGAGTGGTAATTTCAAAACAGGTGATATTGATGGTTTTCAGAAAGTGATTGATCAGATGTATAAAGTACAACAGCAGTTTTTTAATGCGGCAGAGATCAATGCTTTTTTTGGCAATGAACGTAATTTGAACCAGTTTAATATTGATCAAATGCGTATACATGCCAATAAAAGTTTGACTGCTCAGCAAAAGGCAGCAGAATTGGCGAAATTAATAGATCAATTGCCTTCGACCTTGGCAGATGGTGTTCGAGTTTCGATGCAATTTGCCGAATTGCAGCAGTTAACGCAAGAGGTTCGGGAAAAAGGAGGGTCTTCACAGGAACTTCGTAATATGCGTGAAAGTTTATTAGGACCTGAAGCGGCAGATCGTTTAGAAAAAGTTGATCAAGAAGAAGCTGGATGGCAAACACAGGTTAATGGTTATTTGGCAGCGCGTGATCAGATATTAAAAAGTGATGCGAGTATTGAAAGTAAACAACAGTCAATCAATCAGCTACGCAATCAGTCTTTTGGCAGCAAAGAAGATTTATTAAGAGCACAGTCCTATGAAATGATACATGATCGTAAGTAGATAAATCGTGTGATCAGTCAGGCCTGTCGTCGAATCTTACGACAGGTCGTAAGTCATTAAATAAAAATATAAGATAATGCATTGATTGAAAGGAGGAGGTTGTTAAAACAAAGGCGCGATTATAGTGGAATTTCGCTTTCCTCCAATCCCACATCGACTTAAAATCAGCATACCCTTGCAGATAAAGAAGCCATTCACGTGTCAAACCATTTTGAAAACGAATTTGAGCTAAGTAATGAGGAAATGCATCTCTATAGCCGTCAGATTTTATTAGATGGTTGGGATATCGAAGCACAAGAAAAATTAAAACTCGCCAATGTACTGATTATCGGAGCAGGTGGAATAGGCTGTACCAGTGCAGAACTACTGGCTCGTGCTGGCGTGGGGAAAATTACCATTGTCGATGCCGATACCATTGAAATAAGTAACCTGCAAAGACAGATTGCTTTTACTGCAAATGATCTAGGACGCTACAAAGCTGAAATGTTGGCAAAACGTTTGCGAGAGATTAATCCGCATATACAAGTCAGCTATCAAAATATACGATTTGATGAAACGAATGCTGATGACTTAATACAGCATCAAGATGTAGTGTTAGATGGTTGTGATAACTTTAGCACCCGTTATTTAGTCAATGCAGTATCTAGAAAGCATCAAGTGCCACTCATCAGTGCTTCAGCCATTGGTTTTGAAGGACAGATGTTTATGGTGGATTCAGAATCAGCTTGTTATGAATGCTTGTTTCCAAAAGAAGATCATGTCAATGAAGGACTGCGTTGTGCTGAGTCAGGCGTGTTGGCGACCACTCCTGTAATGATGGCGTCATTACAAGCACATCACACTTTGCTGTTTTTAGGGCTTAGTTTGACGCCACTCAAGCAAAAACTGCTGCTTTGGAATGGCTTGAGTTTATCGCAACGTATTCTTAAATTTGAAAAAGATGTAAATTGTCCGATTTGTCAGGCAACTTGATCGGTAAATTGAACAAAATTTGCTAAACTAATGCCATCTGTGAGGCAAGAAAGATTATGAAAAGAAATATTTTATTCGATGGATTACGTTCTGTTGCACGTATTGGCGAAACAGTGGTGGTTGCAGCACAAGCAGGTGTGAAATATGCAACTGAAAAACCGAGCAATGCCAAGCTTATGCGTGAGACATTTGAGTCGCTTGGATCGACTTATATCAAATTGGGGCAATTCATTGCGAGTACGCCATCTTTATTCCCTCGTGAATATGTTCAAGAATTCCAAGGCTGTTTAGATCAAACGCCTAGCTTACCATTTAGTTATATTCAACAAGTTTTGGCTGATGAATTTGAGGGTAAAAATCTCAATGAAATTTTTAGCTTTATTGATGAAAAGCCATTAGGTTCTGCTTCAATCGCCCAAGTCCATGCTGCAAGATTGGTGACTGGTGAAGATGTCGTATTGAAGGTACAAAAACCAGGCGTTGAAACCATTTTATATACCGACTTAAATGTGGTGCATTGGGCAACCAAGCTTTTAGAAAAAGCGGTACCGAAAATCAAATTTGCATCTCTGTCTGATATCGTGGATGAGATCAAAACACGTATGGAGCGTGAAGTCGATTTTATTGAAGAAGCGCAAAACCTCGATGACTTTATTCAATATCTGAATATTTCGGGAAATCAAGCCGCAACAGCACCAAAGGTATATCACCAGTATTCGACTCGTCGCGTCCTCACCATGCAGCGTTTGTATGGGGTGTCATTGACTGACTTTGATGTCGTTAAACAATATGCCAAAGACCCAACACAGGTATTGATTACGGCCATGAATACTTGGTTTGGTAGTTTAATGCTGTGTAAAAGTTTCCATGCAGATTTGCATGCGGGCAATCTGATGTTGCTCGAAGATGGTCGTATTGGCTTTATTGATTTTGGTATCGTTGGTCAGTTAAAACCCGAAGTTTGGACTGCATGTATGGCCTTTATGGATGCATTACAGCACACCAATTATATCGCAATGGCTGAGAACATGCTGAAAATGGGGATGACCCATCAAAAAATTGATACTCAGGTTTTAGCTGATGATTTAGAACGTTTGTTTAGCGGTGTATTACTGGCAGATCCGCAAGAAATTCTGAGTTCGAATCCAGCAGATTTGAATGACATCATGATGGATATGGTGGCTGTAGGTGAGCGTCATGGGATCAAATTCCCTCGTGACTTCGCGTTATTATTCAAGCAAATGTTATATTTTGATCGTTTCATGCGTGTTCTTGCGCCATATACCGATATTTATGCTGACCAACGTTTAAAAATGGTTCACAATATTGAACCTGCTTCGTTTTTAAAGCACTAATTTATTTATCGGTTCATTTAGGTCATTATGGATGCCATTATAATTGAAGGGTTGAAGGTTGATACTGTGGTTGGCTGTTTCAATTGGGAACGCCAGATTATTCAACCTTTAATGCTAGATCTCACCATTCATAATGATCTATCACAAGCTGCCCATTCAGATGAGTTAGAAGATACACTCAATTATGCGCAGATCTGCGCGCTTGCAGCCCAAGTCATACAAGACGCGAAACCGAAACTGATTGAGCACGCTGCACAATTGGTACTTGAATGTCTATTTACGACTTTCCCCTCGATCGAATTGATTAGTATCACCATTCGTAAACCCGCCATCATTGCACAAGCCAATGCAGTAGGAATTCGCCTTGAACGCAACAGAAACAATTTTTGCGCTCGCACTGGCGAGTAATGTCCAGCAGCAACAAAATTTCACTTTTGCTTATCAACAAATCGCAAGTTTGGGCGCAGTGGAATTTTCTCCAATTTATGAAATTCCGTGTCGGGATGGAATCGGTGCAGACTATTGGAATTCTGCTTGTTTATTAAAAAGTCGGCTTAGCGTTGATGAAGTATCGGATATCCTTAAAAAATTAGAAGCACAGTCTGGTCGTGTTCGTCCTTCGCATGATATTAGTTTGGATATAGATGTGATTGCTTGGGGAACAACTTTGGCACATATGCAATTTAATCCAAAAAAGTTACCATTGGCCTTGGATGTTAAAATTCCTTTATATGATTTATGGCAGCACATAGATTTGGTACATCAAAGTACGCATTATCCTGTCATTACAATGTAATACTTTAATCAAGTAACACGATAATAATAGGAAGAATTTTCCATGAAAATGATTTTACTTTTATCTACTTTAACGGTTTTACTTTCGGGCTGTGCGGCCATGAGTGTCGAACAATGTAAAACTGCAAATTGGTTCAATGTGGGCGAGAAAGATGGTTCTGCTGGGCATGATTCACGTTTAGATAAGTACTATTCCTCATGTCAAAAAGCCAACATTGTGCCAAATCAAAAGCTATATGAACAAGGCTATCAAAAAGGTCTGGGGTATTATTGTCGCCCTGAAACTATTTTTAATGAAGCCCTGGAAGGACGTGGGGATTTCCGTGTTTGCCCTATTGAAAAGCGTGAATCTTTACGTAGCTACTATCAAGTTGCCAATGACTATTACCAAGCGGATTCAGAGTTTAATCGTTCGCAAACGGATATGAATCATTATTTAAAAGAATTAGAGCGCAACGATCTGTCGATTAAAGATCGTGATGATTACAAAAAGCGTCTATACGACCTGCGCATCAATAGTAGTCGAGTGCAGTCTCATTATCAGGATGCAGTACGAAACTTAGAGCGTTTTAAAGCAGAACATGGCCTGAACTAATTATTAAAAATCCCCCGATGCCAAAAACCTATGATCTCGATCATGGGTTTTTTTATTAAAACATTTGAATTACATACTCAAACATAGGGGGATGTTTAAATACTTCATCAAGGAAGCGTGAAGGACGGATTAATGCAGACCAAATTACTTATTATTTTAGGTTTTATTGCTTGTGGCAGCATGAATACAGCTTATGCTATTGATGCCAAATATAGACAACAATTAGAACAATCAGGCTGTACACAAGTCAGTGAAATGCAAGGCTGTGATATTCGCAAAAGCAAAGAAGAAAATAGCAAGGCGGGACTTATCGAACAACCCGTAGACGTAGCAAATTTGAGTATATCAACACAGCAACCGCAGTGGATTGCAGAAAGATCAGATGGTACAACTTTGGCTCTGATTAAAATTGATCAGCAACAACGGGTATGGGTCAATGACAGCAGAGTCATTGCTATAAAAAAGAAAGATCAGTTGACGTTCCGACAGGGTAAAATCGACTACACCATTTTTACTGATTTAGATAAACAAGCACAAAGTTTTTGGAGTGATCGTTATTCAACAGATAAAGGTAAAATTGTATTTCGTTAATTTTGATTGTGCCAGCTAAAAGAAAAGGGAATCACCTTGCAATTCCCTTGAATAAGTTAAAGATAATAACTGGTTTTGGTCATTAATTTTGATATGGCGGTCATGGTGATACGTACAGGTGCTGGTAAATCAACGCCTCCTGCTTCTAGAGCTGTATCGCGATGATGTAATTCATCTTCATTCATTTGTAGCAGGATTTTACGTGAACGTTCATCATGTGCAGGAAGTTGTTGAATATGTTCCTGTAGGTGTTGGCTAACTTGACGTTCAGTTTCTGCAACAAAACCTAAACTATATTTGTCGCCAGCGATACCTGCAATTGCACCCATACCATAAGACAGACCGTACCAAATTGGATTTAACATACTCGTGTGGCTATCTAGTTCTTTTAAGCGATCTTCGCACCAAGCCAAATGGTCTTGTTCTTCAATCGCGGCTTGCTGCATTTCTTCACGGACATGCGGTAGTTTTGCAGTCAATGCCTGACCATGATATAGCGCTTGAGCGCAGACTTCACCGCTATGATTCACCCGCATCAAGCCTGCAACATGGCGGGCATCACTCACGCAGAGTTGTGATGGTTCATCATTGGCAGGGTTGCTGCGTTGTGCATTGGTTGCACCTGGTACCAAACTACGTAAGGCTTGATCAAAAGAATGAATAACTTTATCGAGACCTGTGTAATGACGCATATATCAATCCTCTAAAGTATTGGGAGCATTTTCCAATAAAGGTTTTAGGCGTTTTAATAACCAAAATGAAAAAATTGCACTTAAAACAGCGGTAATCGTAAATAATATTTTAATATCAATTTTCAAAATGCTTAAGATTAAAATTGAGAAAACTGCAGAAGAGACCATAAATACAGCATTTAAAATGTTATTTGCTGCGACAACACGTGCTCGGTGTGAACGTGGTGAATAAGCTTGCATCATGGCATAGAGTGGCACGATATAAAATCCACCGCTAATCCCTAATAAAGTCACCGCAAGCATGACATGGTAATAGACTGCACCGAGCGTAAACATATCTTTTAAGCTGAGTAATTCACCCGTACGCTCAGGCACAAAGGCCAGACTTACTGCTAGATATAAAGCGAAAACAGTTAAGCCAATTGCACCATATGGCACCATCTTGATATTGATGTCTGAACCGCCAATTCGTCTGCAAAGTAAAGAGCCGACCCCAATTCCAACAGAAAAGAAGGTGAGTAGAAGGCTAACCACATTTTCAGAAGCATGCAGATTTTGCTGGGTCAGTTGTGGAATTTGGGTTAAATAGGTTGCACCATAGAACCAATACCAAGAGTTCCCCAACAAAATGATGAACACGATTGGAATACTTTTCGCGTATTTAATAGTTTGATGGCTGGTACGCAGGAAGTTCCAATCAATTTTTAAATCAGGTGCTGCAACTTTCTGAGGAAGGATAAAACGACTGCATAAATAGCCTAAGCAAGCAATAGTAACAACAGTCACACTAATCCAGAGCAAATTACCTTCTGACGTGGCAATCACCGCGCCACCTAAAATCATCCCCAGCAAAATTGCAATCGATGTGCCTGACTGGAATAGTGCATTGCCTGACATCAACTCTTGTGGTTTTAATATCTCAGGCAAAATCGCATATTTGATCGGGCCGAAACAGGTTGAATGTGTGCCCATTAAAAATAAGGCAAACAGCAATAACCATAAATTTCCCAGTAGGAAGCCTGCGGTACCGATCAACATGATCACAATTTCTAATATTTTAATGAAGCGAATCAACTGCGATCGTTCGTACTTGTCTGCAATTTGACCAGCAGTCGCTGAAAAGAAAAAGTAGGGCAAAATAAACAATAAGGCAGCTAAATTATTTAAGGTGCTGACAGGCGCACTTTGTTGTTGAATCCACCCATAGGTAATAACCAAAAGCAGCGCTTGCTTATAAACATTATCATTAAGTGCGCCAAAGAACTGAGTGAAAAACATCGGGGCGAACCGACGTGATGTCATTAAGTGCTCGTCTTGTTTCATCGTGTGTTCACTTCATTGTGATTTATAAAAAAATGTGACGAACTGTAAAAATGTGATGAAATGCATGTATGATAGCTCTGTCTGATTGGATGAAAAATCAAAGATTTGAAGTTATTTCACCCATCAAAAACGATAAATTAAAAAACAAATTTAGAGTTTTACATGCCATCTAAAACGAAGTTTAAACAGTCGACACTGGTTCATTCTATGCATTTAATTTTTAAAATGCAGGGTTTTCCTAAACTTATTTGTAGTGGTTTTTTAATTAGTTCTTGTATATCAGTTGCTTATGCTCAAGAGCAAAATCCAGACGTGCCTGAAAATCAAGCAATTGAACAGGTTCAACAGCCTGCTGAGCTTGCTGTTGTTGCCGCTGCGCCAACTCAGCAAGTACAGAATACTGCTGTTGAAGGGGTATTGCCGGGACAGGACAGTTTGGCTGCTTTAAAAGAGCAAGAACAATCAACGCATCAGATTAATGAATTAAAACCAATCCAGCTTGACGACAATTTAGAAAATTTGCCAGTGATTCCGGTGGATCAAAGTATGGCAAATGAAATCTTCCGTGTGGCTGAAGATGCGAAAAATGAAGCACAAACTTATCGTGAAAACACGGCAAGAAATCCTGAACCGATTATCACCGATGCATCACAGACAGAATTGACTGAAATTAAACAGGCACCGCTAAATATTGATCAATTGATGGGTGAGATTCAGGCAGACAGCAAAATTGTGGTTGAGGCCAATGAAACAGGGAAAACATTAGCTGATTTGCAACCTAAGTCTGATCAACCACAGGAAAAAGTTGGATTCTTTAAGCGAATTGTTAATCGCTTCCGCCCAGAAAACCTATTAAATACCGATAAAGTTCCACGTATTACAGCGGATGTAAGCGGTGCGCCACCTATTCTTGCCCTCAATATTAAGGCAAAGCTCTCAAGTTTTACTCAAGAATCATTTGAGGAGTTTAATGTTGCATTGCCTCAACTCCGTGCACTGACCAATCAGGCAGCACAAGCGGTCGGTTATTACAATGCAACGTATACCTTTGTGAAAGAGAGCGACAGCAAAGTTAAGGTGATTGTGGTTCCAAATGAGCCGGTCAAAATTAAAGAACAAAATATTGAATTTACGGGTGCAGGCGCAAATACACCACAGTTTCAGGTCATTCGCTTAATTCCAGAACAAGATGTAGGTGATATTTTTAATCATGGTTTATATGAAGCGACCAAAACTAAAATTACCACGGTTGCCTCTGACAATGGTTACTTTGATGCTTTTTGGCGCTTACATGATGTCAAAATTAGCCAACCTGAAAAAATTGCCGAGATTAATTTAAATTATGAAACAGGCGAGCGTTATAAGTTAAAGCAAGTTGAATACAGGATGAGTGATCCGAGTAAGCCATTGCCACTCACCCAGAAAGTTTTAGATAGCTTAGCTCCATGGAAAGAGGATGATGATTATGCGTTCTGGCGTGTTAATCTTTTGGCGAATAACTTAACCAACTCACGTTATTTTAACTACACCTTGGTTGATACAATTAAACCTGATGCAATTCAGCCGCCTTTAGATTTACCACCTGACCTACAGGCTTTGGTTGATCAACAACGTGTGCAAGAATCGCAATTGATGAGCAGTCAGCAGAAGGCAGATCTGGCTCGTGCAAAAATCACCTCTGCGCAAGAAGTTACACAGGACGTGGTGGATGAATCACAGTTCTCTGGTTCAGAACCAGCGCAACCTGCTTTGGCGCGTTCAATGCCAGTGTTACCAGCACATGACGACGACGATGAAGAGCGTCAGAAGCTCGAAGAACAAGCACGGGCAGAGCGCAAAATTCCTGTGGTCGTGACGCTAAATGCTGATCGTTTAAACAGCCTTGAGACAGGTATTGGTTATGGTACCGATACTGGAGCACGTATTCGTACGCAATACCGTCGTGCCATTGTCAATAAATATGGTCACTCTTTTGACGCGAACGTCGAAGTTTCTGAAATCCGACAATCGATTGATGGTCGTTATAGTATTCCTTATAAGCATCCGTTAAACGACTATTTCAACCTTGTTGGTGGTTATGAGCGTGAAACGCGTGATGATATTGGTCCAGGTGTCAACTTGCTGATCGAGTCCGCTGTTGCGGGCGGTGAGCGTGTCATTAAAAATCCATTGGGTGATTGGCAACATACTTTTGGCCTACGTTATCGTTTAGACCGTTTAACTGAACAAGGTATTGTGGATATTGATGAAATTCCTGATGCTTTTAAAGTTTCGCAGCCTGAGCAAGAATCTTTGCTTTTGAGTTATGAAGCATCTAAAACCAATAGCAATACCCGTTTGAATCCAACCAAAGGTTTTAAACAAACCTATAAAGTGGAATTGGGGACAGAGTCTTTACTCTCAGATGCCAATATGGCAATTGTTAGTGCAGGGTGGCGCTTCATCTATTCATTAGGCGAAAATGACAATCATCAATTTGTTGGTCGTGGTGATGCAAGCTATATTTTTACTGATGACTTTAATAAAGTACCTTATAACTTGCGTTTCTTTACGGGTGGAGATCAGTCTTTACGTGGTTTCGACTACAAAAGTTTATCACCTGAAGAAAATGGCTATAAATTAGGTGGCCAAGCTTTAGGGGTTGGCTCATTAGAATATAATTATCAGTTTAAAGATGGCTGGCGTGCAGCGGTGTTCTCGGACTTCGGTAATGCCTATGACAAACAATTTAGCAACCCAACAGAATATAGTGTGGGTGTCGGTATCCGCTGGAGATCACCAATTGGACCAATTCGATTAGATATCGCATCTGGCATTTCTAATGACAACAATCCAATTCGTTTGCATTTCTTTATTGGTCCACAGCTTTAAAACTTTATTGAGCCCTTTACTTTATAAGGGCAAAACAATCTCGGGTTGATTATGACGGAAGTAGAACAGCAACTTACCCCTCCAACTGAACCAAGACAACAGCGACGTATTTTACGAAATATTCTGCTGATTATACTGATCATTCTTTTATTGTTGGTCAGTTCTCTTGCGGTGATGATGTCAACGGACAAGGGTAGTCGTTTTCTATTAGATCGTGTGCTTCAAAGCCAGAAAACCATTAAATACGAATATGAAAGCGGTAATCTGATCTCAGGCATTATCTTAAAAAATGTGTTGGTACGATTGGAAGGAATTGATGTTTCCTTAGACCGTGCCGAAGTGTCTTTAGGCTGGAGAGCAATCCTTAAAAAAGAAGTACATCTCAGCCATGCCGATGTTCGTAATCTAAAAATTCTTGATAAGAAACCACCATCAGGCAAACCGTTTGGGTTTGATCCAATCAAACTTCCTTTTGTATTGCGAGTCGATGAAGCTAGCCTAGACCATTTGCAACTGCAAACCACTACATCTAAAGTCGATTTTAGCGACATTTATCTAAAGGATGCTTTATGGTCAGAAACCAAATTAAAGTTCAAAGATTCACGCATGAAGATGGAGTTTTTGGCAGTAAATAAGGCAACAGGAGAAATGGATTTTAGTGGTAAATATCCACTCAATGCGACTGCCGATCTGATCATTCCATCACTCAAAAGTCTAGATATTGATGTTATTAAAGTTGCAGCACGAGGCTCTTTAGATACCTTGAAAGTAGGAGTTGCAACACGTACTCCAGACTTACTTACAGGTTGGGCAATTGTTCATCCTGTGCGTGAACATGTACCGATGAATGGCGAGCTGTTCTTTAAAAACTATCATTTACCATTGTTGAAAGATCAAAAACTTTTTGCCAAAGATGGTGTAGCAAAATTTAATGGCGATATCCAAAAATTAGCTTTAAGTTTGAATACAGATTTAAAAGGCGAGCAAGTTCCAGAGGGGCAATATACGGCGCTGATGGATACCGATTTAACGCATCAATTGAATATTCGCGAATTTAATGGTCAGTTAATGGGGGGAGCAGTGAGTCTGCTAGGTTTTGTTAACTGGCATGACCATGTTTCTTGGGATGTAAAAGGTCGTTTAGATCGTCTGAATCCTAAAGATAAGACTGTACCGCAAATTGCACAAGATTTCTTACCAGCGAATTTGGACGCGAGCTTGAGCTCAACGGGTTCAATGGAAAAAGGCTTAGTGCTGAATGCACAACTTGCATTTGATAAATTTGAAACTTGGGCGGTTAAGCTGAATCAAGCCGAAGAAAAAGACAATAAAGTACAACCAATGTTATTAGATGTCTCTTGGAAAGGCATTGATCGTGCTATGCCTTATATTGGCTGGTTAAGCAGTGAGGAAGGTCATACCAACCTGACTTTAAAAGAGGGACAGCAAGATATTTATTTGACCACCACAATCCGTCCGCACGAACAAGCTTTGTTGCCAACTGGTAAATACGATGCACGTTTGAATGTGAACGGTGATCTCTTAAATGTCGAGAACTTCCGTTATGAAGCAGAAAAAGGCAGTTTGTCTGGACAAGCCAAAGTTAAGTTACCGACCGAAAAACAACAACTGTCGTGGCAAGCACAGCTTAAAGCACAAGATTTTAATCCGCAAACCGTAGCTGCGGCAGCACCAGTAAATTTATTGAATGGGGAAATCAAGGCCACTGGCTTTGCAAAACCAAACCAACAAATTATTCAGCTTGAGCAGATTGATTTATTAGGTCAACTGGCGCAAGCGAATCAAAAAGAAACCATTGCCTTAAAAGGCAAAAGTACTGCTGCATTGATGTTTAATGACGAAAAAGCAGGTGGTGGATTTAAAAGTTTTGCAGTCAATTATGATGGCTCTTTAAATGCATTGAACCAAGGTAATGGTGTATTAAAAATCAAGGTTGCAGGAACGCCTGATTACATCAAGATTAATGAGTTAAATCATGATGGTGTGGCAGGAAAAATCTATGCAACAGGTGCTGTCAATCTTAAAGATAAATTGGGCTGGGATATTGATGCTTCTTTAGTACGTTTTAAGCCACAATATTTTGTTTCCAGCGTTAAAGGTGAAGTCTCAGGACGAGTTAAATCGCAAGGTGTATGGTCAGATAAGCTTAAACGTATTGATATTCGTGAGCTTAATGCAGCAGGTTTTATCAATAACAAGCCAATTCGTGGTCGTGGAAATTTAAGCTTATTGCTGGATTCAAATCAAGAAGGGTTTTTACCACAACAATTTGAAGCTAATGACTTATTTTTCGCATACGCCCAGAACCAATTGCAAGCAACTGGCAATGCGCAAAACTTACGTATTAAGCTGAATGCTCCTGCACTATATGAACTTTATCCAGGTTTACGTGGTCGTGCTTATGGAAGCCTAAATGTACAGTCGCAACCGCGCTTAAAAGCGACGGCGAATATGATTGTTGATAATTTTGCATTTAATGATCTGGTCAGTATCCGCTCATTGCGGGTACAGGGTGAATTACCGACCTCTGAAACCATGGCTACACAGTTAACTGCAACCTTGGATCAACTTCGTAATGGCAATCGTGAAATTGAACATGCCACTGTGAATTTGGCAGGTACACGTAAAGCACATGTATTGAAGGTGGAAAGTAAAAACCGTCAATCTAATTTTTATGTACAACTTGCGGGTGGTTTTAATCCAAAGAATGATTGGTTAGGACAAGTTCAAAAAGGCAACTTTAAATCTCGAAATATCAATTTGGTACAAAATCAAAATGCACCAATTATTTATTCAACTGCACAGACTGAGCTATATGTAGGCCAGCATTGCTGGCAGAGTGCAAATAGCCAATTGTGTTTGGATCAGCCAGCACGTATCAGCAAAGTAAAAGGTAGTTTCTCATTTATTACCAAAAATCTGGATTTGAAAGACTTTACTGCGTTTATGCCAGAAGGTTTGGCTGTGACAGGCCAATTGAATGGTTATGCCAAAGCATCATGGGCACAAGGTAGTCATCCAAAACTGGATGCGCGTTTAGTGACACGTAAAGGTGAGATTGGATTGGCTGCAGATGATCCACAAGACCCTGCTACAACGGTAACTTATGATGAGTTAAGCCTTATCGCGAAAAGCATCAGTGAAGGTTTATTATTCCGTGTAGATATGAAGACACCAGATATTGGGACTGGTTATGCCAATGTCATTATCAATCCGTTCCAAGCCAATATGCCAATGCGCGGTGAAGTAGCATTTGATGATGTGCAGCTCAAAGTCTTTAAGCCATTTATTAAAGATGTACGCTCTATGTCGGGTACGCTTGCATTAGCAGGTAAAATGAATGGTACTTTGACGCAACCTGAGTTTGTGGGTGAGATGCGCTTGAAAAACGGTGCAATTTCAATGATCTCGTTGCCTGTCAATCTCAGTAATATTCAACTGTATTCTTCTATACGTCAACAGTCTGCAAGTATTGATGGTGCATTCAATAGTGGACAAGGTGTCGGGCGCTTAAAAGGTAATTTTGACTGGCAGAATGATCCACATTTAAATCTGACTTTAAAAGGCGATAACTTATTGGTTCGTCAAGCGCCAATGATCACAGCGATTGTAGAGCCAGACCTGACACTGGATGTCTATCCGTTTAATCAACGTTTAAGTTTAAAAGGTAAGATTGACGTACCACGAGCACGTATTTCGATGCCAGAAAGTTCTGCAACGGTTGTAAATTTATCACCAGATGTGCGTGTGGTCCAACAAGGACAGGACTTACTTGCAACACTGAAAGCAGCCAAACCTTGGGATATTCGTGCAGATATGACGGTAACCTTAGGTAATCAAGTGATTTTCCAAGGCTTCGAAAGTACCATTCCATTGGTTGGCCGCTTACACCTGTCACAACGCGGTTTAGAGACTGCAATGCGTGCCAATGGTGCGATTGGGGTCAGTCAAAAAGTGAAGATCGAAGCCTATGGCCAAAGTCTTGATCTGAATCGTGCAATTGCACGTTTTAATGGGCCGTTGGCAAACCCGACACTGGATATTGATGCTAATAAACCAGTTCAGGGTAGTATGGTCGGGGTCCGCGTAACTGGTACAGCCACTGTACCTAATATTCAAGTCTATAATGATGCAGGTTTATCTGAACAAGAAGCATTGAATGCTTTACTTACAGGTCGTATTAATGAAGGTAACAGCGGTTTAAGTAATACCGAAGGCTTTAAGTCAGATGTAAACAATACCATTGCTGCAGCAGGTATCAGTATGGGCTTGGGTGGAACACGTGCCTTGACCAACCAGATTGGCCGTACCTTTGGTTTGAGTGGTTTGGCTCTCGATGCACAGGGTACGGGGGATGATACGCAGGTCAGTCTGACGGGTTATATCACGCCAGATCTGTTTATTCGTTATGGTATTGGTGTGTTTACCCCAGTGAATAAATTGACCTTGCGTTATCAGATGAATCGTCGTTTATATCTGGAAGCGAGCCAGTCTTTAGAACGCGCGATTGACGTATTCTATAACTGGCGCTTCTAATCAAAGAAAACAAGAACCTGCTTTAAAGACTTAAAGCAGGTTTTTTTATTGCTGCTTATTTTTGAAAATAAAAAATGTGATAGAATTAATATAAGTTATTGAAAATAAAAGATTTTATGACATTTTTTGGAGGAAATAAATGAAATCTGTCACTTTTGGTCAGCTTTGGGCAGTACTTGGCTTTGTACTACTCAGCTCTATACTCCAAGTCCATGCAAAGGAATACTATAAGTGGGTCGATGCTAAAGGGATCACCACTTATTCAGCAACGCCACCGCCTGCACAAAAACAAGAACCTCAGCTTGATCCCGTCAAAAAGAATAGCAATACCTCAGCAGTCCAACAAGCAAGTACACAAACTGTGACTGCATTCAAAGAAGCAAAAATCACAACCGTGACTGCGCCAGTCGCAACGACATCGAAATCTGTAAGCAATGGGACAACGGCTAATATTGCTGCAACAAGTGAAGTGCTTATCCCCGTAAAAAATTGCAATGGGGTCAGATGTTGGGATAGTAAAGGTAAACATTTTAGTCTGGTCGCAGGGACAACCTATCTCTCAGCGAATGGTGGAAAATGTCAAAAGTTAGGCAATAACATGCGCTGTAGCAAATGATTTGTATGTTTTTATTACGGAAAGCATTGTTTTAAAGGCTTCCTTTTGCAAAATAAACAAGTTTCAGTATGATGTGTGCATCAAATTCGCCGCAGTATGATGATGAAAAAAGTTTTGTTTATTGCAATAGGTTTAGTTTTGGCTGGTTGTGCTGAGAAAAAGCCGTTAACCCCTGAAGAACAATGGCATGGCTATTGTGTCAGTGTGGGTAACGCTGCGCGTTCGATTACGCTAGATCGTCAAAATGGAATTGAGCAAAAACAAGCAACGGAATATGCGGCTAAGATTGAAGATGAAATGACACGCAAATTTATCTTTAAAATTTTGGACACGGTTTATGCGCTTCCTGCCGATCAACTGAAAAAAGATCCAGAAGCATTACGTGAAAATTTAAAGAAACAGTTTATGCAAGAATGCTTGGTTACTCCACACGACAAGCTACCAAACTATAAACTTTTTTAATGTGTATATAAAAAAGACAACACCGTTTGTCTTTTTTTATGGATGTAATTTATTGTTTTATTAGACTTTAACCTAAGACCAAAGCGGTATTTCAAAGGGATGAACATTTCGCTATAAAATAATGGGCATCACGTAGAAATACGGTAGTTGCATTAACATTTAACGCGAAGTCTAGTAAAATTTTGCTTGTCCACATTACTTGTAAAGCTTGTAGCAAGCTGGAACTTACAAGTAATTTTTTAAAAAAGAGGAATAACACTGTGCTAGAAGCTTACCGCCAACACGTTGAAGAACGTGCCGCACTCGGAGTCCCACCGAAGCCGCTTGATGATGCTCAAACTGCTGAACTCGTAGCCTTATTAAAAAATCCACCAGCAGGTGAAGAAGCTTATTTAGTCGATTTACTAGAAAATCGTGTTCCAGCAGGTGTTGACCAAGCTGCATATGTAAAAGCTGCTTTCTTAGCTGCTGTTGCAAAAGGCGAAGCAACCTCTCCACTCGTATCTAAAGAACGTGCAGTTTACTTACTAGGTACAATGCTTGGTGGTTATAACGTAGCACCACTTGTTGAACTTCTAGACAATGCTGAGCTTGCAGAATTAGCTGCTGAAGCGTTAAAGAAAACACTTCTTGTATTTGATGCGTTCCATGACGTAGCTGACAAAGCAAAAGCAGGCAATGCTGCTGCTAAAGCAGTATTACAATCTTGGGCTGATGCAGAATGGTTCACAAGCCGTGCTGACGTTCCAGAAGAAATCAAAATCACTGTGTTCAAAGTAACCGGTGAGACCAACACTGATGACTTGTCTCCTGCACAAGACGCTTGGAGCCGTCCAGACATCCCATTACACGCAAACGCAATGTTGAAAAACGAGCGTGATGGTATCAATCCTGAAAAACCAGGTGAAGTTGGCCCATTAAACCAAATCAAAGAATTGATCGCGAAAGGCAACCAAGTTGCTTACGTGGGTGACGTTGTTGGTACAGGTTCTTCTCGTAAATCTGCAACTAACTCTGTTCTTTGGTTCTTCGGTGACGAACTTCCACACATTCCAAACAAAAAAGATGGCGGTGTGTGTTTAGGTACTAAGATCGCACCAATTTTCTTCAACACAATGGAAGATGCAGGTGCATTACCTGTAGAAATCGACGTTGCCAACATGAACATGGGCGACGAAGTTGTATTGAAAATTGATCATGCTGCTGCAAAAGTAACTGCATTCAAAGATGGTGCACAAATTGCAGAAGCTGAGCTTAAAACACCTGTACTTTTAGACGAAGTACGTGCTGGTGGTCGTATCAACTTGATCATTGGTCGTGGTTTGACAACTAAAGCACGTGAAGAATTAGGTCTTGCACCATCTACATTGTTCCGTACACCTGTACAACCTGCTGACACTGGCAAAGGCTTCACGCAAGCTCAGAAAATGGTTGGTCGTGCATGTGGTTTAGCTGAAGGTCAAGGTATCCGTCCGGGTACTTACTGTGAACCGAAGATGACCACAGTTGGTTCTCAAGATACTACTGGTCCAATGACGCGTGACGAGTTAAAAGACTTGGCGTGCTTGGGCTTCTCAGCTGACTTAGTGATGCAGTCTTTCTGTCACACTGCTGCGTATCCAAAACCAGTTGACGTAACAACTCACCATACATTACCTGACTTCATCATGAACCGTGGTGGTGTGTCTTTACGTCCAGGTGACGGTATTATTCACTCTTGGTTAAACCGTATGTTACTTCCAGATACCGTTGGTACTGGTGGTGACTCACATACACGTTTCCCAATCGGTATTTCATTCCCAGCGGGTTCTGGTCTTGTTGCTTTCGCAGCTGCAACTGGTGTTATGCCACTGGATATGCCTGAATCTGTACTTGTTAAGTTCAAAGGTAAAATGCAACCTGGTATCACTTTACGTGACCTTGTACATGCAATTCCTTACTACGCAATTCAAGCGGGTGACTTAACTGTAGAGAAGAAAGGTAAGAAAAACATTTTCTCTGGTAACATTCTTGAGATTGATTTATCAGAAATGGAAAATGACTTGACTGTTGAGCAAGCGTTCGAACTTTCTGATGCATCTGCTGAGCGTTCTGCTGCTGGCTGTTCAATCACACTTTCTGAAGAGAAAGTTGCTGAATACTTGCGTTCTAACATCACCATGTTGAAGTGGATGATCGCAGAAGGTTATGGCGATGCTCGTACAATGGCGCGCCGTGCTGAAAACATGCAGAAGTGGTTAGACAACCCAAGCTTGTTAAAAGCTGATGCTGATGCTGAATACTTAAAAGTTTACGAAATCGATCTTGCTGACATCAAAGAACCAATTCTTTGCTGCCCGAACGATCCAGATGACGCGAAACTTCTTTCTGACGTTCAAGGTGACAAGATTGATGAAGTATTCATCGGTTCTTGTATGACGAACATTGGTCACTTCCGTGCAGCGGGTCAGTTACTTGATAAAGTACCTGGTGGTTCATTGTCTACTCGTTTATGGTTGGCTCCACCAACACGTATGGACGAGCATCAATTGATGGAAGAAGGCATGTACAACATCTATGGTCGTGCTGGTGCGCGTACTGAGATGCCAGGCTGTTCATTGTGTATGGGTAACCAAGCGCGTGTAGCACCGAACACAACATGTGTATCGACTTCTACGCGTAACTTCCCGAACCGTTTAGGTCAAGGTGCAAATGTTTACTTGGCTTCTGCTGAGCTTGCATCTGTCGCTGCGGTTCTTGGTAAATTACCAAGCCCAGAAGAATATCAACAGTACGCGTCGCAAATTGACAGCGCTTCTGCTGACATCTACAAATACTTAAACTTCGACAAGATGAGCGAATATACAAAAGAAGCTGATCGAGTTGATACTAAGAAAATCCAAGCAGCTCAATTGACTTAATTTATTGATTTAGCTAAAAATAAGGGCTGAGTAATCAGCCCTTATTTTTTTGGTGCTGTACATGAAAAAATGCCAGATAAGACTTAACAATTTAGGCAAAGTAAATGTATTAAAAATGAAGAGTTACTTTTCGGAATAGCTTTAATCTGTATTTTTTCTTGAGTAATCTCAAGTTCGCTTCTTTTTCTATGCTAATTAAATCATTCATAAATTTTAATTATTTATGAACAATATATTTCCTATTTATGCTCAAGGCTGGTGTTCGCTGAACTGTAGCTTAAACATAAAGGGTTTTATTTAATTATATCAAAGGAGCGAGATGATGGAGACTTTACCCAAAGCTTATGTGAAAGCAGCCAGTATTGTTCTTGCAGGATGCTTATTGGCAGCCTGTAATGATGATGATAGCAAAAAAGTAAATTCAGAAATAAAGCTGCAAACCACAACCATGGCCTTAAACGCCTTAAGTCAGAGCCTCGTTTGGAAAAATGATCAGTGTGATACTGTATATCGAGCTGCGATAGAACAAAATAATAAAGCATTAACAGCCTTACAAGAATTGAAAGCAGTGCTCACCACGCAGGAAAATAATTTAGCTGCTTTTATTGATCAACGTATGTTACCTAAATTGACTCAGCTGCAATCAGAGGCCACTTTTATCCGTGAACGTTGTAATGCCCCAGATTATGATGGCACGGGTGTGAGCATAGAGCGTCCTGCAATGTTGCGTGAGATGTTGAATGAATGGCAGGGAACCATTGATTTACTCACGCGGCAGCTGAACAAACCACCTTTAATGAATGCCTTAATTCAACCTGCAAGATTGACCAATGTAGAGATCAATACGGGAACAGCAGCTTTCAAATTTAAAGATTGTTCAGATGGCTTTTGCCCTGAGATGACAGTGATTCCCGCAGGAAGCTATCAAATGGGTGGCACATTGGAAGAACAGGATAGAGAAGGCGTACCCGCACAGGCAAGACCTTATGAATTGCCTCAACATCGTGTCAATATCACTCAGCCATTTGCGATGGCATCTTATGAAACCACTGTTGCTCAGTTTCAGCAGTTCCAAAAGGAAACAGGCTGGGAGGTACAAGGCTGTCGAAGTTGGGAGGTACGAGATGGTGAGTTTAATATGTGGTATCGAAAGGATTTAAACCCAAGTCATCCTGGATTTACTCAAACTGCTCAAGATCCAGTGGTGTGTGTACGCCGTGAAGATGGTCAGGCTTTTGCTGAGTGGTTATCCCAAAAAACAGGAAAAACCTATCGGTTACCGACTGAAGCTGAGTGGGAGTATGCAGCTAGAGCAGGCTCATCAACGACCTTTTTCTGGGGCAATGATCCTGAACGCGACCAAGCCTGCAAATATGCCAATGTTTTGGACTTATCTACAACCACAACAGAAACCAATACTGCGGCATGGCGAGCATTTAACTGTAATGATGGTTATGCTTATACCGCACCTGTGGGCTCATTTTTACCAAATGCCTTTGGATTGTACGACGTACTTGCAAATGCGCGTGAATGGGTAGATGACTGTTGGCATGCCAATTATCAAGGTGCACCTACGACACAAATACGTTGGGGGGCAGAAAATAATGGTCTGTGTAATTTCCCTGTATTGCGTGGCGGTGCATGGATTTATAACGTACATAATGTTCGTACTGCTTATCGCAATGCTTATTATTCGTCTCAGGCGCGTTCAACCATGTGGGGATTCCGTGTTGTTCGGGATATTTAAATCTACAGGTAAAGTTGATATTTAGAAAATCTAATAAGTTTTAAAATTGACCTAATTAACTGTTTTTGCTAAAAATAGGCTGAGACATCAGCCTTTATTTTTGAGAAATTAGAATGAAAGACTTCAATGATTTAAAACAAGAATATTTAAAAATACTCTCTAAAGTTGATGAGTCTTTTTTTAATACTGTACATGAATATAGCAAGTTTAAAGAAGGATTATCTGGTCTTTTCCTAGCAAGTGAGCCAAATCATTATTGGGCTGCGAAAAATAAGATTATGATAATGGGAGCTGAAACAAGAGGTTGGAATATTCAGTTGGATCAGGCCTATACTCTAGACCATTACATGCTTCAATCTATTGAAAAGAACAAAAACTTTTTCCAAAAAATGATGCTTGAACCCAGAACCAAAAAAATTACTTTTCATGATTTTACGCGGTCAGTTGCCGATAAATCTGGTGCAGAAGGTTTAATCTACAGCAATTTATTTTGTTTTGCATGGAAGGAAAAAAGCCCTATAAAATCAAAATACTTTGAGCAAATAAAAAGTATCTCATTTGAACTGTTGAATGCGCAAATTAAGTATTTTGAACCTAATATTATTATTTTCGCGAATGGAAGTCAGAATACGATTTATAGAAGGGAGTTTTTTAATCCTAAATTATATTCAAAAGGTCAAGATTATAGTGATGAGAGTATAGAGAAGAACCAGCTTTATAAGTTTATTTATGATGAAAAATTTCTATGTTACAGAATACAGCATCCATCTACGATTAAAGGGAAAACAGCGGCTTTCGCTGCCCGTAAAAAGTTATTGGAATTACTGCCTGAATAATCATTTTTTTAATAAATAAAAGTAAAGCTAGAAATAACAGATTTTAGAGATAGAGGAGCATTCCTATTCACACAGAATGTTCCTCAGCTTTTCAAATCACCAATAACCCAACACTTTCCACCAAAGTCCACCAATCACAACAAAGATAATGATATTGACCACACTCATGACAAAGCCAGCTTTCCACCATTCACCGAGTGTGGTGTAACCCGAACCGAACACTACAGGCGATGTGCCCGTTGCATAATGAGTTAAGGTCATCATGATGCTAGAAGCCGCTGCCATCATTAAAGCAAACAACATAGGTGGCGCGCCCAACGCCAGTCCAGCTGTATAGAAGGCCGCGAACATGGCAGTGATATGTGCCGTGGTGCTGGCAAACATATAATGTGCATATAGATAGGCCAGCATCAATAACAAACAGGCAGGCATCCAACTCAAACCTAAATGACCAATCCCAGTTTCTAACACTCCTGAGAACCATGTGATTAAACCGAGCTTATTTAAATAAGTCGCCATCATCACCAAAGCTGCGAACCACGTAATGGTATCCCACGCGCTTTTTTGCGTCAGGATATCTTCCCAAGTCAGTACGCCAGTAATGAGTAGTAATCCTAAACCAATAAAGGCTGTTGTAGTTGGATCAACTGCCCAAGCTGAACCAAAGATCATGGCAGGGATACCTGCCCATAACAGCAGTAAAATCCCAAATACCCCAAGCATGATGATTTCATTTTTGCTGACAGGCCCCATTTCCTGCAACTTGGTTTTGGCAAACTGAGCAGCATTCGGGGTTTCTTTCACTTCAGGTGGATACATCCAATACATAATCAATGGCATGATGATCAAGGCAATTAAACCCGGTAATAACATCGCCAGTGCCCAAGTACTCCAACTCAATGAAATTTCACTATGGGTCGCTTTTGCCACCAGATCAACCACCAATGGGTTAGGAGCGGTCGCGGTAATAAACATGGCAGAAGTAATCGGGTTGGCTTGATAGTTCACCAAAGCTAAATATTTCCCCATACGACCTTCGGTGCCTTTGGCAGGGTCAGAGTCATAGCTAGTCGAAATGGCACGGACAATCGGATGAATAATCCCGCCGCCACGAGCTGTATTACTTGGGGTAACAGGTGCAAGAATCAGTTCAGACAGCACCATGCTATAACCGATACCAATAGTTTTCTTGCCCCACACCGCGATGAATAAATAGCCTAAGCGTGCACCCAATCCAGTTTTTTGCAAACCTTTCGAGATCATGATCGAAATACCAATCAACCAGATCAGCGGATTGGAAAAGCTACTGAGCGCATCTTGAATTGCGCCACTTGGACTGTCATTGGTGACACCTGTTACGGCGACTAAGGTAATCGCGATAATGGCAATTGCACCAATTGGCATGGCTTTACCAATAATCGCGGCAATGACACCGACAAACATGGCCAATAAATGCCATGCATCAGGATCAACTCCAGCAGGTACAGGAATGACGAACCAGATCAGCAATGCAATAAATAAAGAGATAAGCGTCGGGAGAGCTTTAAATCCCATGTAAATTCCCCTTGTTGTCACGGGTTTAATAAAATTTATAGTTCTTTATGAATGAATCGTTAAAGAAATAACCACGAAGCTTTTATTATCGGTGAATGAGGTATCAAAATTCAAAGAGAGTTTTGTTGAAATAGCATGATATAGATCAATGAATTGGCAAATGATTTTACTTTTTCAGCAAAAAACAGGCTTTGGTGAAAATCTCTTATCAAACAGCAGGGCAACGTGCTACATTTTTAACTTGCTGAATCGAACAATAAGTATGGTATGACTCAACTTTCATGGCAACAATTAAGACGCTTTGTTTATAACAACTTACATAATGATGATTATAAAAGCCTTATTAGTCGTTGCATCAACTATGTATTGATTGCTCTGATTATTGGCAACGTGGCTGCGGTGTTACTTGAATCCGTCAATGAGTTCTATAAGCTATATCAGCCATATTTTGATGTTTTTGAAAATCTATCGATCATTATTTTTAGTGGGGAATATCTATTACGGTTATGGAGTATTGTTGAGAAAAACCCTCAAGAGAGCGCTTGGAAACAGCGTCTCCGCTGGATGAGAAGTGGTGGAGCAATCATTGACCTATTGGCAATTTTACCTGCTTATTTAAATTTCTTTGTCCATATCGATTTACGTTTCCTGCGTGTTTTACGGTTGGTCAGATTGCTCAAATTGACTCGTTATTTTGTTTCCCTGCAAATTTTATTGCGCGTCATTCAACGCGAAAAAGGCTCATTCCAAGCGGTTATTTTTATCTTGGTGATTATGATCGTGATGACTGCTTCTGCGATTTATGTGGTTGAGAATAAAGCCCAACCTGAGGCGTTTAGTTCAATACCACAATCCATGTGGTGGGCAGTGGTTACCTTAACCACTGTCGGTTATGGTGATGTAACTCCTGTGACTAACTTGGGTCGGATACTTGGTGCATTTATTACTATTCTTGGTGTTGGTATTGCCGCTTTACCGGCGGGTATTTTGGCCTCAGGTCTAGCCAATGAATTGAATATGCGTAATCAGCGATTGGAGCAAGAGTTTCGGGAAGTACTACAGGCTAAAGGTTTAGACCTGCTGCATGATCAAGTGGAAATTGAACGGATTCGCAAAAAGGTCGGTTTACCCAAAGAGCAGACCCATGAAATTATTATGCAACTGGTCAGAGAAAAGTTGCTTGAAGATCAGGAGCAGGAAAAGAAGCAGTACCGTTTTTGTCCGCATTGTGGTGAAAAACTTTCAGAATAATTTGAAATTTATTATAAAAATGTAGACCAAGCTTTAAGCACAGGTTAGCAATCCTAAGTTATTTATATTTTCAGATATGGGCCAAATCATGCGCTGGCACTCAGCACTGCTGAGGCTTAGGTATTTTTATATCAATATAAAAGATTCAATAAATTAAGTTTTACTTCATAGCTAGTCGGTCTTGTTTAAAAAAGTTAACAATAATCTTTATCATTTGTGATAGTTTCTTATTATCTGTTTTGTGTTTATTAAGCTTATTTTAAGTTTACGCATCATATGAAGTTCTCCCAACATGATTAAGCGGCGTTACCTGATTTTATTATTGCTTCCATTGGCATTTATTTCCCTTTTTGTCGGTGTGGGCGAGATGAGCCTTGCTGGTCTGTGGGGTGGCAATCCCCAAGACTGGCAGTTGTTCTGGACCAGTCGTTTACCACGTTTGATGGCGATTATTGTGGCGGGTGCAGGTTTGAGTGTCTGTGGTTTGATTATGCAGTCACTGAGTCGTAACAGATTTGTCTCTCCAACCACCGCAGGTTTATATGACTGTGCGCGTTTAGGGGTACTGGTTTCGATTATTTTACTGCCTAGTGCTTCAATTTTTACTAAAACGGGCTTTGCCATTGTTGTGACGCTCATTGGTGCGATGGCATTTATGAGTATTCTAGCGACTTTAAAGCATCGTGATACGGTTTTTGTTCCGCTGGTGGGGATGATTTTTGGCAGTATCATTTCTGCATTTACCACCTTTATTGCGTTACAACTGGATTTATTGCAGAACTTGGCAGGTTGGTTGCAAGGGGACTTTTCCACCATTTTAAATGGTCAATATGAGCTGATCTATCTCAGTGTGCCTGTTCTGATTTTGATTTATATGTTTGCCAATCGTTTTGTTTTGGCAGGATTAGGGCAGGATTTTGCGACGAATCTTGGACTGAATTATAAGCAGACCCTCTTTATTGGTCTGTTACTGGTCTCGGTTATTACCGGTGTGGTGATTGTCACTGTGGGCGCGATTCCATTTCTTGGTTTGATTGTACCGAATCTGGTGAGCCTGTATCTGGGCGACAATATCCGTAGAACGCTTTCGCATACTGCATTGTTGGGTGCTTTGCTGGTTCTGCTTTGTGATGTATTTGGCAGGGTGGTAATTTTCCCTTATGAAGTCTCTGTCAGCCTAATTATGGGTGTGGTGGGAAGCGTGATTTTCCTGTGGTTGCTACTCAGGAGATATCGTTATGCCTCATAAAACCAAGCTGATTGTTTTGACTGTACTGGTGCTTGCAACGATTGCGATCTACCTCGGCTGGAATTTAGGTGTGGCATGGCAATATGCCTTGAATCTACGCTTAAAAACGGTTGCTGCCATTATCGTGGCGGGTGTGGCGGTCGGTGTTTCGACTTTGGTTTTTCATACTATTGTGAATAATCGGGTGGTGACACCACAGGCTTTAGGATTAGATAAATTATACGAACTCTCCAAGACCGCGATTATCTATTTCTTTGGTGCCAGTACGTTATTGTCACTGAACTTTGTCACAGATTATCTGATCAGTTTGCTGTTAATGGTGACCTTTGCCTTGTTGCTGTATCGGTTTATTTTCCAGAAAGTCGCACAGCAAAATATCTATTTCCTGCTGCTTGTTGGCCTGATCTGCTCAACTTTATTCGACAACATGACCACGTTCTTTCAGGTTTTGCTAGATCCAGATGAATTTCAGATCGCGGCTTATGCAGGTTTTGCCAGTTTTAATGTGGTGAAAATGGAAACCGTGGAGCTGTCATTGCTGACCAGTGTTCCGATTCTATTTTATAGCCTGAAGCATTATCACAAGCTCGATGTCATGGCGCTAGGACGTGATCATGCATTGAATTTAGGGCTGGATTATGACAAGACCAGCCGTCTGCTGTTGATCCTCGTGGTATTGGCACTGGCTTCTGCAACAGCGTTAGCTGGCCCAATGATGTTCCTCGGTTTATTGGTCCTCAACATCACTCTGGAACTGTTCAAGACCCATCAACATCACATCTTACTGCTTGGGATTATTCTGGTCAGCATTCTTTGCCTGATGCTTGGACAGTTTATGGTTCTGCATGTACTGAATTTCAAAACAACGCTCGGTGTGATTATTAACTTTGTCGGTGGAATTTATTTCTTCTGGATATTATTGAAGGAAAATAAAAAATGGCAATAGAGCTTAAGAATTTAAGTAAAAGCTATCAACAACAGCGTGTGGTAAATGCGCTTTCGCTGACGATTGCCAAAGGACAGTTTACGGCGTTTATTGGCCCAAACGGTGCAGGTAAAAGTACAGTACTTGCGATGATGAGTCGCTTAATTGAAGCAGATCAAGGTCAAGTTTTGCTGGATGGGCAAGATCTGCAACAGATGAAAAGTGCCGACATTGCAAAAAAACTGGCGATTTTAAAACAGTCTAACCATACCGAGTTACGTCTTAGTATTGAGGATCTGGTTACTTTCGGACGTTTCCCATATTCACAAGGTCGTCTAACGCAGGAAGATCGTGAGGTGATTGATCGCTCGATTGCCTATATGGATTTAGAAGCCTTAAGACACCGACAAATCAGTGAACTGTCGGGTGGGCAGCGACAACGTGCTTATATCGCCATGATTCTGGCACAGGACACTGAATATATCTTGCTCGATGAACCCTTAAACAATTTGGATATGAAGCACTCTTCACAGATTATGCGGGTCTTAAAAGATTTGGCTGAGAATCATGGCAAATCAATCATTGTGGTGATTCACGACATTAACTTTGCCTCCGTCTATGCCGATCACATCATTGCCATGAAAGAAGGTGAATTGGTGTATCAAGGGCATCCACAACAGTTGATGGATGAACGTATTCTGCAAGATATTTTCGATTTCCATATTCCGATCCAGCAGGTTCAGCAACATAAATTAGGTTTGTATTTTATTAGTTAGGAGTTCGTTATGCGTTTCAAAAAAACATTGCCAGTCATGATGCTGAGTGTGGCATTGGCTGCATGTGGCAATTCCAACACATCTTCGGCAAATCAGGACAGTCATACTGCTGCGACACATGAAACCTTAAGCTTTAACAGCAAGGCAGGGCAAATTACTATTCCAGCGAATTTATCGCGTATTGCGGTACTGGATACCAGTGCTTTAAATACCATTCATGCTTTGGGCGCGGACGATAAAGTGGTTGCTTTACCAAAAGGAACGCCGTTACCGAAAGTCTTGCAAAATTTCAGTGAAGGTAAATATCTGGATGTGGGGACGGTGAAAGAACCGAATCTGGAAAAGATTGCAGCCAGTCAGCCTGAACTGATCTTGATGAATGGTCGTATGGAAAATCTGGTGAGTCAAATCAAGCAGATCGCACCAACTTATTTTGTTGATGTTGATTACAACGATCAGTTCAATTCTTTTAAACAGCAAACCTTGAATATCGCTGAAATGGTGGGCAAGAAGCCAGAGGCCGAGCAGCAATTAAAAACATTAGAAAAAGATATCGATGCATTAAAAGCCAAGACTAAAGGCAAAACAGCTTTGGTGATTTTGGTGAATAACAGCAAGATCGCTGCCTATGGCCCGGGTTCGCGCTTTGGTAATATTCATGACCTATATGGATTTACCCCAGCAGATCCTTCAATTAAGGTGGGATTGCATGGTATGGCAGTGTCACATGAGTTTATTGCCCAGAAAAATCCAGATTATCTCTTTGTGATTGATCGCGGTGCAGCAATTACTGAAAATGGGGACGGTGCAAAGCGCGTATTGAATAACAAGATTATTAATGAGTCCAAAGCTGCGAAAAATGGCAATATTGTCTATCTGGATTCGAGCAACTGGTATTTGATGAATAATGGCTTGGGCGGCATGAAAGCCATGCTGAAAGAAGTTGCGGATGCAGTTAAATAAAGAATCAGTTGGATGATTTTATAATAAAAACCCGAAGTCTGGGCTTCGGGTTTTCTCTGTATCGTTATTTTATGATTTACCTTTAGGACACGGCAGATTCATTTTTTTGTGAATATTTGGCATAAGCCAGCGCAATTAATAAAATAGCCAAACCACCTAAACTCAGGACAAAACCAACCCAGATCGGTGCTAACCAGCCCATATTATGACTAAGTACCCATCCGCCCAAGAACGCGCCAAGTGCATTGGCCAGATTAAATGCCGAATGATTGAGAGAAGCTGCCAGAGTTTGTGCATCGCCAGCAATATCCATGAGATGTGTTTGTAATGCACCCCCTAAACCAATCACGGTAAAGCCAATCAGGAATAGAGCTGCGATCGCTGTATAAAGATTGGACATCATAAAACTGGCTGCGACAAAGGCGAGCGCAGAGCTGATTAGAATCCCGATAATGGTTTTAAACAGATTCTTATCAGCCAGCCAGCCGGCCACCAAGCCACCAATTACCATACCCACACCCCAAATCGCGAGGGCCACAGGCACCACTCGAATATCGGCATGGGTATATTCGGTCAGAATCGGTGACACATAGCTATACACCGAGAACATGCCACCAAAACCGATTGCGCCAACCGCAAGTGTCAGCCACATATTGATATTTTTTAGACCTGCCAATTCAGCTTTGATACTGGCACTCTTTTGCAAAGGGATATTCGGAACAAATAAGCTAACACCAATCAGGGTAATAAACGCAATTACCGCAGAAAATTCAAATCCTGCTTTCCAGCCGAACTGTTGGCCAAGCCATGTGGCAATGGGTACACCAATGACATTGGCAATAGTCAAGCCCATCATGACTTGTGCAATCGCGGTAGCACGACGTTGTTTTCCTGCCAGTTCAGCAGCAACCAGCGCTGCTACCCCAAAGTAAGCACCATGCGGAAAACCTGCAATAAAACGCGAAACTAGCATGGTTTCTGGTGTGGTGGCAAAAGCTGTGGCTGCGTTGGCTAAGCCATAAAAAAGCATCAGGCTCAGCAATAGCGTCTTACGCGGAACTTTTGCGCCGAGGATGGCAATAATTGGTGCACCGACCATGACCCCAAGCGCATAAGCACTGATGAAATAACCTGCATGAGGTACACTGACATTTAAGTCCGTGGCGATTTCCTGAATCAGACCCATAGCCACAAATTCAGTTGTTCCAATACAGAAACTACCGATAGCCAATGAAAAAATAACCAGAAATAAGGAATAGTTGTGTGGGGGAGATGAATGCAAGGGAGAGCTTGGCGAAGACATAATATCTCGAGTCTAAAAATACCGCCGTATTATATTCGAGTCGCTTTTAGAAAAGTGAAACAGGACACAATTTTTATCTCATTCTCTGTCGGATATTCGGTTAAAAAAGATAATGTATAATGATAATTATTTTCATTTGTGGACTATAATAAAGAACATACATATTTAGATGAAAACTTTCAGGGTGGAAAAGTGAAAAAATTATTAATCAGTTCATTGCTACTTGTTTCGAGCTATAGCGCTGCACATGAACCTTATGTTGCACCCATTGCTTATACAACTGAGCAAACGCAAGTGGCGATTATTTCTGGTTATGCAGAAGAAGCATTAAATAGCGAATATGCGTTGAAAGATGCAAATTTTGAGCTTACTGCGCCGAATAAGACCAAAACCACCATTCAAGCTGATTCCAAACTTGGTTCAGCGACAGTATTTGATTTGAAATTGCAAGAAGCGGGCACTTATCTGATCCAGACCAAAGCATCTTATCCATTGAAATATGTACAAGATCAAAAAGAATGGAAAATGTTTTTTGATATGTCCGCAGATAAAGCACCTGCCAAAGCTGAGCGTGATTTTGTGATTCCAGCAGATCTAAAAACTAAAAAAATTACACCAGTCGAAATCACGCGCGAATGGACTTTATTGACTTATGTGAGTAAAGCAAAACATACACCCGTTCAAGCGAGTACAGCACCAATTCAGGTTGAGTTTTTAACGCATCCAAACGAGCTGAAGGCCAATCAGGCAGTAAAAATTAAAGTTTCGAAAGCCAATAAAGCCTTAGCAAATGCCGACGTAGTGATTCGTGCTAAAGGAGCGACTGATAAGCAAGGAATCACCTTAAAAACGGCGGCAGATGGCAGTGCTGAACTGTTATTTCCAAAAACTGCTGAGTATTTGATTGAAGTCAGTGAAACGGTGGATGTGAAACAAAAGCCGAGCAATCAGTTCTATAGCATTATCAGTGTTTCTGTAAATTAAGATCTGAAAAGGCTAATTCTACTAGAATTAGCCTTTTTATTTCGACTTCATTTTTATTGATTGGACTCATCATCCATCGCATTGCTATAAAATTTTACACCTAGTTGAATTCGGTCACGGCCATTACTCATACGCCAGCGATTAGTGTCTCTGAGTGAATAGACGCAACCACAATATTCTTGTTGATAAAACTCTTCACGTTTACTGATTTCCAGCATACGTACGGCACCACCGTGTTTACGCCAGTTATAGTCCCAATATTGAATATCTGGATAATGTGCAGCTGCACGTAGGCCACAGTCATTGATTTGCTGCATATTCTTCCACCGAGAAATCCCCAACGAACTGCTGATCAAGCTAAAACCGTGTTCATAGGCATAAAGCGCTGTTCTTTCAAAACGCATGTCAAAGCACATGGTGCAACGAATCCCTTTCTCAGGTTCATTCTCCATGCCTTTGGCACGTGCAAACCAATTATCAGTATCGTAGTCGCAGTCGATAAAAGGAATATTATGTTTCTCGGCAAAACGGATATTTTCTTCTTTGCGAATCAGATATTCTTTGACTGGATGAATATTGGGATTATAGAAAAAGATTGAATAGTCAATGCCAGATTCAATCAAGGTTTCCATGACTTCACCAGAACATGGCGCACAGCATGAATGCAGCAATAGCTTATCGTGTCCTTCAGGCAGGCTGAGTTTTTGGCGTTCAAGCGTCTTTTGACTTTGATGGGTCATCGTAGGCATGGTCTGCAATAGGTAATCATATATTGTAAAAGTTTTAAAAGCCTAGAGCGGTTGAATTAAATGAAATGTTCTCAGTTCATGCTGAAAATTTTTTAATAATGATGACTTCCAAATTCAGAAAAGTTTTACTTTTCTATCCCTTTCTTGGCTCAAATGGTGTTTTCGATCCATAGCAGAATGTTCTCATTGGCTAAAATGAGTAAATTTCATGTGATATAAAAATAATGAAAGAAAATTAATAGTGAGACAATCTAATTAATTTAATGCTAAGATGAATTAAATTCAACAAAACTCCTCTCTAGCCTTTTATCAAGGATGGGCAACCCAGTATCAAAATCTGATTATGGGGTGGTAAATCTCTCTTAAAAAGGGGGATTTAGAGGGTTTAATCGCAAGGCCATTGCTATGTTAGAACTTCGTCATTTAAAAACTTTAATTGCTTTAAGAGAGCACGGTTCATTGGTATCTGCCGCAACAGATTTATGTCTTACGCCATCTGCAATTTCACATCAATTAAAAGAACTTGATCATTGGTATGGGGTCGAAGTTGTAAATCGTCGTAGTCGTCCAGTCAGTTTTTCCAATGTCGGTGAACGCCTACTTAAATTGGCAGATGATGTGTTACCGCAAGTTCAGATCGCGCAAACCGATATTACACGCATCGTACATGGGCAAACAGGACGCATAATTTTCTCATCTGAATGTCATAGCTGTTTTGACTGGTTGATGCCATTGTTAAATCAATATCGCCTACAATATCCCGATGTAGATCTGGATTTCGCAGCAGGTTTTGAATCCAATCCACATGAACTTTTGCAAAATGCGGAATTTGATTTATTGATTACGGCTGACCCCATTGCATTAAAAGGGATTGAATACTTCCCAATCTTTGAATATGAATCGCGTTTAGTGTTATCGAATACGCACCCTTTGGCCCGCGCTGAACATGTTTCGGTGCAAGATTTAGCTGAAGAAACCTTGATTACGTATCCTGTTGATAAACATCGCCTAGATATCATGGCGCATTTGTTTATTCCTGAAAATATTCAACCTAAACATATTCGTACCACTGATCTCACCCAAATGTTAATTCAATTGGTCGCCAGTGGGCGTGGTATTGCGGCTTTACCTGATTGGGTGGTCAATGAGTATGAACAAAAAGGTTGGGTGGTGAGTCGCCGTTTAGTCTGTGTTTCACCACAAGGTTTAAGACGTACCCTATACGCAGGCTATCGAACCGAAGATAAGGAAAAAAATTATTTTGAAGGGTTTATTAAGCAACTTGAAAAGTTTTCTAAGATGCGAACGGTTTATTATGAGCAATAACAAATTGTTAAAGCTTAAAAGGTAGGGGAAATGAACTTCTACCTTTCGGCAATAAGATGGCGTACTGCAAGCATGCAATATTTAAGACTTGCCAATCAGTAAGGATAAGATTCCTGCAGCAATGAGTGGCCCTACTGGGACGCCACGTAACAGCGCAACACCTGCCACGGTGCCAATCAATAATCCTGCAACTACATCAGGTTGGTTACTCATCAGCTTCACACCGCGTCCACCCAGCCAGGCGACCAATAAGCCCACAGCAATTGCAGCGAGGGATTTGATACTGATGAATGATTTTAGAATGCTTTCACCGCTGATTTTACCACTCGCAATCGGTGCAAGTACGCCAATGGTTAAAATAATAATGCCGATATTCAAACCATGATTTTGAATATAAGGGAAAAATTGATTTAAAGGCGTGAGCTTTACCAAGATCAGGCAAGCTGCCGCCACAGTCACCGCTGTATTTTGACTAAAGACACCACAGCCTAATAAAACAAGAAGAACCAATAAGTTGACATCAAATTGTGAAAACATGCGCTGGATATTTGCGGGAAAGAAAGTTGAATTATAACGTAAATTGCCAGCTGACTTTGACTAAATTAAGCACTGAACAGTTAGAGTGTAGAGCTTCTTTTTTTCTCAATCCATAAAAAAGCCATCTTTCAACAGAAACGTTGAAGATGGCTCCTTGTGGTAGGGAAATTAAGCCAGTTTTTTGAATGTTCCATAATATGCAATTTGTTCATCCCAGAATTGTTCCCACAAATCACAATATTCAAGACAAATTTGGCGAATAGATGCATATTCAGATTCGACACAGGCTTGAGCTAATACGAACCATAAATCGTCTTCATGATCATCATCGGCAGCTTCAGCAGATGCATCATGTGACACGCCATGCACATAGTAATAACCACTGTCTACATCAAAACCGACAGCCTTGGTTGCTTGACGCAATGCAGGGCTAAATAAAATCACCTCTTCTTCTGCGACTGCTAGCAGGGCAGAAACAGCTTGATAGCTGTGAAATGAGTTCTCCAGATAATTGCGAACACGTTGAGAAATTAATGAAGGTTGATAGTCATTCCGTTCCGATTGACTCAATTCAAAGTCATTTAACACATCTTCAAACAGCGGGTAATGTGCATATTCAGGATTGCCAGAATAGTATTCTTCTTCATCAAGGCCAGGACGGAATCCGAACTCATCCAAAATATTAAGATTAAGTAAAAAGCGCGGGAACATTTTTGAACCAGAAAGTAAGCGTGGTTCTAACTGTTTGGTTTGAAATTGTGCCATCAACAATGCATCGGTAAATACCTGTACGATGGCATGACGATATTCTAAGTGAATATGTTTCAAAGTTTCTTTGTCAATTACGCCGTCATTTAAAAGTTGAATAGCTGGATGGCGTGAAACAGGATGATTTGAAATCTCTGTACGTAATTGATTCAGAAAGTTCAGGTTCTTGTTCCATAGCTCAACAGAAATACTATTCTTCATTCCTTCAATAGCATTCTGTCTTGGGTTGTTAAAGTTTTCAAATTTTTTTGGCATAGTTTTATACTCGATGGATTAATAATATTATTGCTTTTCCAATTATTTAGTTAGATTTTTTTGGTTGCTTATGAATATAACTATTGGTTCAACCAAACATCTTTTTATTGGATGATTTAAATATAAAATGATTTTTTTGTGAAATCAATTTATTAAGAAGACTAAAAAATAGTAAGAAAGTTTATTAATTAACTTAACTGTTGAAAAAAGGTGAATTGATTCACGCTATATTTTTTTATTTTAAAAATAGAAAGATTTTTTTACAAATGATCTTGTGTATAGACAGATTTTTACATACCCTATAAGAGGGACAGTAAAGAAAATACGACTTTTCGATAATGCTCTTAAAATAACATAAACATACATAGTGACCAGAACTTTCCAGCATGTAAACTATGTCTAAATAATGCATTAAGTTTTTTGATAGAATTCTAAAAGGATAATAAAATGTCAAAAAAAGAAGATATTATTGCAACGGCTCTAGACCTTTTTAACCGCCATAACTACAGCTCTGTAGGTGTGGACCGAATTATTAGTGAGTCAGGTGTTGCGAAGATGACTTTCTATAAATACTTTCCTTCCAAAGAGAACCTGATTGAAGAGTGCCTATCTAGAAGGAATAAAAGTATTCAAGAGGCAATTGAACATGAAGTTAATTTGAAGCAAGAAGATGATTATTTGGGGAAAATTAAGGCCGTCTATTTTTGGCACTTAGGCTGGTTTAACTCAGATGATTTTCATGGTTGCATGTTTCAAAAAGCTTCTTTAGAAATATTACAACAATATCCATCTATTATTAAGCCAATCGTAGAGTATCGCGAATGGTTAATGGGACTGGTTGAAGCATTATTTGAAAAAGCTAAGGTATATCAACCACACGTTCTTACAGCAATGTATATTAATATATTAGATGGTATGACTGCTTATGCAAAAGTAAATAAGGATCATGCTCAAATAGAAGAGTGTTGGTATTATATTGAGCGATTAATTCATTTGGAAGCGGCTTAAGAGATATTATATTTAGTTTTATTAAATAGTATTTTTACTAAAATTAATATAAATAAAATCTTAAAGCTAATTTAAAAAGTATTCAAATAAAAAAACCGAGGATAAAACCTCGGTTTTTTATTATTTATTCAGTGTTATTTTTCAACAAATGCGCGTTCGATGACATAATCACCCATAACGCCCATACGTGGTGATTCTACTAAGCCATGTTCATCAAGCAATGCAGCAACGTCTTTTAAGAAAGCAGGGCTACCACACAGCATCGCACGGTCAGTTTCACGGTTGAAACGCGGTAAACCAATTTTTTCAAAGAGTTCGCCAGTTTCAATTGCAGTTGTTACGCGACCTTGGGTGTGGAATGGCTCACGTGTAACAGTTGGGTAGTAAACCAGTTTGTCTTTGATACCTAACTCTTCAAAGAACTCATGATTTGGAAGCTCATTTAAGATCAAATCTTGGTAAGCAAGTTCAGATACATAACGTGTACCGTGAACCATGATCACTTTCTCAAATTTTTCGTAAGTTTCTGGGTCACGAAGAAGTGAAAGGAACGGGGCAAGGCCAGTACCAGAAGATAAAAGGTATAAATTTTTACCTGGTAATAAGTCGTCGTGTACTAAAGTGCCTGTAGGCTTTTTAGAAATCAGGATTTCGTCGCCCACTTGTACTTTTTGTAAAATAGAAGTTAATGGACCGTCTTGTACTTTAATAGAGAAGAATTCGAGTTCTTCTTCATAATTCGCACTCGCGATCGAATAAGCACGCATTAAAGGCTTACCATTCACTTCAAGGCCGATCATCACAAACTGACCATTTTTAAAACGTAAGCTGGTGTCGCGTGTCGTTTTAAAACTGAAAAGCGTGTCATTCCAGTGGTGAACATGAGTAATGCGTTCAACGTTAAAAGCAGCCATTAAAGGTCTCGATCACAGTTAAAAGAAACAGATAGCTATTCTAATCTAAAATCATTCTCGATAAACTGAATATATTTAATTGTGTTTATAAGAAAAAGTGATGAGCAACTCTGTAGTCATGCCGATCATCGGTCATATGCATTCACCTTATCGTGAGAAGTTTGGTATTCCGCGACAGCCAAATCTCGTTCAAGTCGAGTCATTCATAGAGATGACAGAACCCTATAATGATATTTCTGCATTTGAGGGTATCGAAGATTTTAGCCATTTGTGGTTGCTTTGGCAGTTTCATGAAAATAAAAATCAAGATAACTCTTTGAATCAAATGTCTAAATTTCGTCCACAAGTGCGTCCGCCACGCTTGGGTGGGAATCAAAAAATAGGTGTTTTTGCAACGCGAAGCATGTATCGACCATCTCCAATTGGGTTGTCTGTGGTTCGTTTTCTACGGGTTGAGAAACATGGAAAATCTATTCGTTTGTATGTGACCGGCAGCGATTTATTGCATGGCACACCGATTTTAGACATCAAACCGTATATTCAATATTCGGATGCGATTGCGGATTCACAGAGTGGTTATGCACATGAACAACCCATTCGCAAAATAGTACGTTGGACAGAAACTGCACAGTCACAGCAGCAACAGCTATTAAAGCAAATGATTTTGGGCAAAAAGATATTCGATGAACTGGAACAAGTGTTATCTTTAGATCCAAGACCTGCATATCAACAGGATGCTGAACGGGTCTATGGAATGTGTTTTGCAGAATTGAATATTCGTTTTACAGTGGATGATCGGAACGTCACTGTGGTGGCTGTAGAACAAAGCTAAAACTTTAAAAAATATAATTGAGTTTAAAATTTGGGGAACTGACGGTCATGCAAGCGCAGGCAAAATTTACAAATTTTTCTTTTACCATTGATGTGACGTGGTGCTTAGAGCAACTACTGAAAGATGGTCGTATTACTGAACGAGATAAATTACTCGTTCAAACCACGCATCGTCAAAAAGAACAATTGAAATGGCATCCTTTGCAATGGATTGCCAATTTTAATTTAAAAGATCAACTCAATGCCAGCTCAACATTGACGCTTAACCGTTTGTGTCAGTGGCTGGCTGAAAAAGCAGAAATGCCGCTGTTTGTGATTGACCCACTCAAAGCGGATGTAGCTGCGCTTACCAGTGTCATGTCACAAGAATTTGCGGTGCGCAACCACATTTTAGCGGTCGATGTACACCCTGATCGAATTTTGATTGGTACCGATCAGCCCTTTACGACAGAATGGCTGAATAACCTAGAGCGTAGCTTAGCGCCGAAGAAGATCGAAAAAGTTCTGTTAAATCCAGAACAATTGCAACGTTATCTTGTTGAATATTACCAAGTCAGCCGTGCGGTCAGCTCGTCGCAGAATGCGAGTGTTTATGACCGTGAAAACAAGGGTGTCGAAGCTTTATTGCAGTTGGGTGATGCGCAAAATCCTGATGCCAATGATCAGCATATTGTCAAACTGGTGGATTGGGTACTGCAATTTGCTTTCGAGCAAGGTGCTAGCGATATTCACTTGGAACCGCGTAAAGATAAAGGCAAGGTGCGTTTCCGTATTGATGGTGTCTTGCATACCATCTATAACATGCCCGCAAATACACTTACCGCCGTGATTTCACGTATTAAGATTCTTGGTCGTATGAATGTGGCAGAAAAACGCAAGCCTCAAGATGGCCGTTTAAAAACGCGGACACCGAAAGGTCAGGAAACTGAACTCCGTCTTTCGACGTTGCCGACTGCATTTGGTGAAAAACTGGTGATGCGTATCTTTGATCCAGAAGTGTTGGTACGTAGTTTCCAGCAACTCGGTTTTGAAGGGCATTTGTTACAGAGCTGGCAGCAGATGACGCAGCACAGTCACGGTATTATCTTGGTTACAGGTCCAACGGGTTCAGGTAAAACCACCACGCTGTATTCATCTTTAAAACAATTGGCAACAGAACAAGTCAATGTTTGTACCATTGAAGACCCGATTGAGATGTTAGAGCCAAGCTTTAACCAAATGCAGGTCAATCCAAATATTGAATTAGGTTTTGCTGATGGCGTACGTGCGCTAATGCGTCAAGACCCCGATATTATTATGGTGGGGGAGATTCGTGACCATGATACTGCGAATATGGCGATTCAAGCGGCATTAACGGGACATTTAGTGCTTTCAACACTTCACACCAATGATGCACCATCGAGCTTAACGCGTTTACATGATTTGGGTATACAGCCATTCCTTACAGCAGCAACCATTCTCGGTGTTTTGGCGCAACGTTTGGTGCGTAGACTTTGCCCACATTGCAAACAAGAAACACACATGAATGAACATGAGTGGGAGCATTTGACCTTTGACTATATGATGGATATGCCAACCACCATGTACAAAGCAGTTGGTTGTGAAGCCTGCCGTCATACTGGCTACAAAGGTCGTGTCGGTATTTATGAGTTTATGCCTGTCAGTTTAGAGTCAAAGTCATTAATCAGCGCACATGGCACATTGAATGATTTAAGAGCACAAGCCAAGAAAGAAGGGATTGAACCATTGCGTATTGCAGGCGCCCGTAAAGTGATCGAAGGTGTGACCACATTAGAGGAAGTATTACGTGTGGTTCCTTTGAGTTAAACAGAAAATTTTAATCTTCAGATTCACCTCATCTTCATTTGTTTTAATGACTACATCGAAATGATGAACCATGATGAGGATATAAAGATGAACGTATTTTCTAAAGTTGCAGTGATTGCTGGTTTGGTTGGTGCAACAACATTTGCCGTCGCGAATACAGGTGCTGTCAATCAACAAGCTTTGGCTCCGACACAAACAACGACGGTGAAACAAGCATTAAGCTTGAAAGATGATACGCCAGTACAATTAAAAGGCTATATCGTAAAAGCAACAGGTGATGAGAAATATCAGTTTAGCGATCAAACAGGCAGCATCACGGTCGATATTGATGATGACTTATGGATGGGCAAACCAGTCTCAGCAAAAACACCTGTGACGATTATTGGTGAAGTTGATATCGACTATAAACCAGCAAAGCGTGTTGAAGTTGATGTAAACCAAGTTAAATTCTAAGCTGTATGACTTAAAAAAACCACATGATCAATCATGTGGTTTTTTTGCTTGCTGAGCAATTTAAGGGCATGATAAATCTGGGTGAGCAGATGGATGTATGATTTTATGCGAATTTTATTGGCTGAAGATGATGCATCTCAGGCAGAAAGTATCAAAGACTGGCTCGAGATGGATGGCTATAGCGTTGATTGGGTGGAGCGCGGTGATCATGCAATTCTAGCTGTCGAACAGCATCAATATGATTGTATCTTACTTGATCGTGGATTGCCGCAAGCTTCTGGAGATGAGATTTTGAAGAGCATTCGTCGTCAGAACTCGAAAACTCCCGTGATTTTTATTACTGCTAAAGATCATATTCATGACCGAGTTGAAGGTTTAGATCTTGGTGCTAATGATTATTTGGTCAAGCCATTTAATTTAGAGGAATTGTCGGCACGGGTTCGTTCACAGTTACGTCAGCATCAGGCTCAAGCGGGTCAGTATCTCAGTTTTCTGGATTTACAACTGGACCCACAGGCAAAAACATTAAGCAAGGCGGGACAAATCATTAACCTGACTGCAAAAGAGTTTCAAATTTTATATAAATTGATGCAAAAGCCAGATCATATTCTGACACGGGAGCAACTCGAAGAGTCTTTGTATGCATGGGGCGATGAAATCGAAAGTAATGCCATTGAAGTGTTTATTTATCAAATTCGGAAGAAAATTGGCGGGCAATATATTAAAACCATTCGTGGTTTAGGCTACCGCATGCATCAGGAATAACAGAATGAAAGTGGTGTCATTGCAAACTAAGTTGGTGAAAACCTCTTTGATCAGTTCAATTGTCGCTGGTTGTGTGGCATTACTTTTATTCGCCGTGATTTCAGTGTATCAAACCATGCAAGTGCAAGATGAAATCATGGATGAGATTTCAGACATGTTGCTGATTACGGATTTGACTACAACATCAGGGCAGCAGATTGATGAATTAAGTGAACAGTTTGATATTCAATATCGCTTGAGCAATCAGCGGCAGACGTTAACTCAGTCAGAAGATTTCCATCTTGATCCGCAGTATTACACTTTGATTAACGCAACACAGGGTGACTTTGGCCTGATTTGGCAGAAAGGTCAACTATGGCGGAGCTATGCAGGTGAAGGTGAGCATGCACCTATGCAGGTGTTGATTTTACAGCCGTTAGGCGAACGTTTTAAAGACTTGCTGAATAGTTTTGCGGGTTATGCACTGATTTTAATCTTGGTGTGGCTGATGCAATGGATCATGTTACATTTTTTGATTAAACGCCAATTTAAAGTCATTCATCAATTATCCACTGAAATTTCTGCAAAGAATGCTGATGATCTATCACCGATTCAAACGGGAGAGGTTGAGCTAAAGGAATTACAACCGATGCTGGGTCAATTAAATCGATTATTAAATCGACTAGATCATGCGTTGCTGGCTGAGCAGCGCTTTACTGCAGATGCATCACATGAGTTACGCTCGCCATTGTCCGCAATCCAGATGCGTTTACAATTGTTGCAGCGTAAATATCCAGAACGTGCGGTCGATTTTTCACAAATGCAGCAAGACGTGAGTCGTGGAATTCAAACTTTAGAAAATCTGTTGCTGTTGGCACGATTGGATCCTGAGCATTCAGACAATCTTCCCAAAACTAAGTTTGCATTGCAATTGGTGGTCGATGAGGCAGCCCAAGCATTGGGTTTATTTGCACATGAGAAGGCAATTCAACTCCAGCAAACGTCTAGTCTGCCTGACAGTACGATTTTAGCGAATCAACAGCTGATCTTTACCTGCATACGCAATATTTTAGACAATGCAATTCGATATACACCAGAAAATGGAACGGTCTATATTGCATTAAATCAGCGATCTCATGAGCGAGAATTGAGTATTGAAAATGATGGGAATGGTCTCAATACAGAAATTTTAGAGCGGCTGGGCGAACGTTTCTATCGTGTTTTGGGAACTAAGACACAAGGTTCAGGCTTAGGACTCTCGATTTGTAAAAAAATCATTGAATTGCATCATGGCGAAATTAGGTTTGCACAGTCTGAACATGGAGGGCTACAGGTTAAAATAAGCTTCAAAATATGAGCGTATTTTTTATTCAATAAGTAAACTAAAAAAGCAGTATGCGCTGACATACTGCTATTCCCACGTTTTTTATTGTTGTCCGATTATTATTATATTACTTCGTTAAAATGAGGCGGTTATTGCGAGTTAATCGTAAACGATATTCCTCACCAGCATGCATGATGCGGATTTCGCGACCTAAGGCAAACAGGTTGTTTGAATGCAACATTGGCAATGATTGAGCTGCATCTGTACTACGAGTGAAAAGGCTGAATGGTGCGTTCATTTGTTATGCTCCGTGGTGTGTTTTTTAATGGTTTAAATGATAATCATTATCGAATAGACCTGTCAACGGAAATTTTAAGAATTTACAAAACCATTCATTAATTTCGTTTTTTAACATGGGAATGCGGTGACATTTTCCTTAAAATGACTATGGAAAAATGAAGGAATTTAGACTGTTATGTCAAAAGCTACAGTTGATGTTGCGATCGCAATTTTATTACATAAAGCAAAAGTTTTGGTCGGTTGGAGACAGGCAAACCAACACCAAGGCAACAAACATGAATTTCCAGGTGGCAAAGTTGAACAAGGTGAAACACCTGAACAGGCTTGTCGTCGGGAAATTTATGAGGAAGTTGGGATTGGCTTAAAAGATTGGCATGCTTTTGATGTGATTCGACATGAATATGAAGACATCATTGTCAATTTACACTTATTCCATGCTTATGTTCCCGATGAACTGCTTGATCTTATTCATCAGCCTTGGGCTTGGTATAGCCGTGATCAGTTAATCGGTTTAAATTTCCCAAAAGCGAATGCAGCAATTCTGGAACGTTTAAATTGGCCGCATCTGATTAAGATTAGCGATCAGATCGATACTTTACCTCAGCAACAGGCACTATTTTATTGGCGTATACAAACTGATGATCTTGAGAAGGTTGAGCAGCAACTTGGTCGTTTAAATGATGAGCACTTGCAAAAATTGATTGTCAATATCGATCTCTGGCAGAAACTCAATGCAGCGCTGCAAAACAAAATACAGACGATCCATTTAAAGCAATCACAGCTGATGAATCTAAGTAAGGGTGGCTTGATTGTCGGCAAGCGTTTTATCGCCGCATGTCATGACGCCGTTTCTTTGCAACATGCTCAGCAGGTTGGCTGTGATGCGGCATTTCTCAGCCCAGTATCTGCGACAGAAACACACCCAGATAGTAAAGTGCTGGGATGGGATCGTTTTCAGGAATTGGCACAGAACAGTGATATTCCAGTATTTGCTTTAGGTGGGGTTGCACCTGCGGATGTAGAACAAGCCCAAAAACATCATGCTTATGGGCTTGCTGGGATTCGCCAATTTGGTTCAATTGACTAAGCTTAAAGGGCCTGAATCGCTCTTCGTGCTTCTTGGGCCTTAATCGTATGTCCTCGCGCTTCGCTTGCTTTAAGAATAATCATCCAGAGTTGCTTCTTCATGGCATTGCTTTGCGCATAACTTAAGCCTCGACGTGCCAGCGCTTCAGCATTGGCATATTCTTTGCGCTGATCTGCGATCATTGCTAAATATAAATAAGTTTCTGTGGCTTGTGGTGCAATACGTTGTGCTTGAAGTGCATAACGTTCTGCTTCTGCAAGTTGCTGTTGTTTATAAGCCACTTGAGTTTTTTGCATTAAGGTTTTAAATGCAGGTAACTGGCTGCCATCATTAAACTTTTGCTGAACCTTTTGTTGTGGTACAACCACTGGAACGCTCTGACGCTTAATTTCTTTTTGGTCATAAGGTGTAATTTTCACACCAGAAGAAGGTTGGGTTACCTTCTTTTTTGGCGGAACGTTAGTGGTGGGTTTTGTCACCACTTTTTCGGGTGCTGCTGTACAACCTGCAAGCAGCAACACACCAAGCATTACCGTGATTTTTTTCATCATGTCCAATCATCCTTATTAAACTTAATTCTCACCGCTGTAACTGCCGCTAGAGATAACGCGCGTTGGGGTGTGATTGGATAAATCTGTATCCATTTGATTTTCACTTTCGCGAATATAGTTGCCGATACCATCATTATGATCATCAGCAGGTGTTTCATCGGATTGAGGAATGTACGTCGGCTCAACTTCATAGTGAGATTGACCACACAGTGTGGCACGACGAGGTACTGTCTGACGTAGGAGTGGAATATACATTGCACCATCACAGCCTTGAGCAGACAAGTCACCACTTGCACTATCAATCCATTGCCATTGAACATTATCAGTTTGACGTAAATTGACAGGTTCTTGGCGGAGTTGCTTCATCACATTGGTCCACACAGGCAATGCACCTGACGAACCTGTTAAGCCTGTTACTTTATTGTCATCTAGGCCCAACCACACCACAGCAACATGATTACCCGAATAACCTGCAAACCATGAGTCTCTGGTGTCATTCGTCGTGCCTGATTTACCTGCTAAATTTAGTGATTCAGGTAAGCTGTTATAAGCAGAGCGACCCGTACCAGAACGCATCACTTGCTGTAAACCATAATTAATAATGTATGCAGCAGCAGGGTCAATGGTTTGTTGGACATTCAAGCCATAACGCTCAAGTAAATGTCCTTTTGCATCGACCACGGTACGAATCGAACGCGGTGGATATTTAAAGCCACCCGTCGCAAAGTTACCGTAAATGCTCAATACTTCCATTGGTGACATATTTACAGCACCAAGGTAAATCGCTGGGTAGGCAGGAATATCTGAACTCACGCCAAACTGTTTGAGTTTATTGCTAAATGCAGATAAACCAAACTCATTAGCCAAGCGTACAGTAGAAAGGTTATACGAGTTGGCTAATGCTTGTTGCATTGGCACGACACCATGTTCGCCACCACTATAGTTCTTCGGTGTCCAGCTCTTGTCACCATCAATCGGAATATTGACGGCACTGTCTTCAATTGGGCTTGCCCATGTATAGCGCCCAGACTCGATTGCATTTAAGTAGATGATTGGTTTTAACAGTGAACCGACTTGACGTTTTGCGTCTAAGGCACGGTTGAAGCCAGTAAAGTCTTGAGTTGAGCCCACAGCTGCAACCAGTTCGCCATTTTCAGGATGAGCAACTAATACTGCACCTTGTAAATTTTTCAGACGGGCAGGGTTCGCTTTGGCTAAACGATCAACAGTACTCTTAAACGCATTCTGCACTTGTGTTTGTGCAATTGGATCAAGTGTGGTGAAAATTCTTAGACCTTGATTGGTAATGTCACTTTCTTGATATTCGGTACGTAGTTGACGACGTACGATATCCAAAAAATCTGGGAATTTTGCAGGGCCCAAGGTTGGTTTACTGACCACATTTAAAGGACGGGCAATTTCATCTTGATATTCAGCTTCGGTTAAATAGCCCATGACTTTCATGTTATTTAACACAACATCACGACGCTTTTTCGCAGATTCTGGATTACGCCAAGGGTTATACAGTGATGGACCTTGCACTAAACCGACGAGAAAGGCTTGCTGTGAGATATTCAGCTCACGTAAAGGCAAGCCAAAATAAAATTGTGATGCTAGACCATAGCCATTGATCGAGTAGCTACCATTTTGGCCTAAGTTCACTTCATTTAGATAAGCTTCAAGAATTTCATCTTTGCTGTAATGCAATTCAATTAGCACCGACATCAGTGCTTCATTGACCTTACGTTTCAAGGTTTTTTCAGGTGAAAGATAGAAGTTTTTCACTAACTGCTGCGTTAAAGTCGAACCACCTTGACGACGGCCACCAGTGGCATTACTGACCAAAGCGCGCGCTGTACCACGAATTGAAATACCATGATGGTGATAGAAGTTACGATCTTCTGTTGAAATCAATGCTTCAATTAGCGTTTTTGGTACTTTATTTAATTTAATCAGAACGCGGTCTTCATTGTGTTGTGGATAAATACCGCCAATCAATAAAGGTTCTAAGCGTGCGACCCCTGTGCTCGAAGGCTTGGTGGAACGGATTTCGCTTACCTGACCATCAGCAAAAGCAAGTTCCAGCACTTGCTCGGGTTCATTACTATCACCATAGTCAAAACCACGGGTATGGACGTACATCTGGTTGCCTTGTACAACATAGCTACCAGATTTGTCGTAATTCGCTGTATTTTTATAACCCAGTAATTTTAACTCTTGGGTGAAATTCTCTTGAGTAATCGGTGCACTAGAATAGATTTCTAATGGGCGAGCAAACACCTTGGCAGGGATGTCCCAACGCTGACCTTCAAATTTGTCACGAATAATATTATCCAAGCGAATCAGATAGATACTAAAAGCAACAAAGACACCTATCACTAACATTGAGAAAATGAGTGCTAGAAAACCAATACCACGTTCAAACTTCATAGATTTGCGTTAAAACCAAAACAATGTTGGTAATGATGCGATAGCTTATTGTCATTTTGCAATCATAAAACTGTGAATAAATAGCAACATGCAATAAAAACTTTAAGAATGCGTTGACATTAAACGTATAAAAAAACAACGGATAGACATTTTTATACTTTTTAATCAATCATCAACGCAACATTGGTTGTTAATGATATGATAGTCAGTAATCGCGACGGAGCTGAATTATTCGTGCAAATTTCACATAAATCCTTTCGAAATATTGGTCTAATTGGACGACCAGATAAGTATTCTGTAGTAGAAACGTTATGTTTAATTCATGATCATTTGATCACTTTAGGTTTAAACCCCGTTTTTGATCAGGAAACAGCCAAACTGGTCCCGTATGGTCATGGGCAGACGGTGAGCCGAAATTTATTGGGTGAAGTTGTCGATTTAGTGATAGTGGTTGGCGGTGATGGTTCATTGCTCCACGCTGCACGTGCTTTGGTACGACATAATACGCCCGTGATTGGTATTAACCGTGGCCGACTAGGTTTTTTAACGGATATTAAACCTGCCGAAGCTATTTTTAAACTTGATCAGGTGCTACAAGGTCAATTCCAACTGGATCGCCGTTTCTTATTGGAAATGGAAGTTCGAACCAATGGTGAAACGATTTATGATGCGATTGCATTGAATGATGTGGTTTTACACTCAGGTAAATCGGTTCATATGATCGATTTTGAGTTGAATATTGATGGGCAATACGTTTATCGTCAGCATAGCGATGGTTTAATTGTTTCTACACCCACTGGCTCAACTGCGTATTCTTTGTCGGGTGGTGGGCCAATCCTGCATCCGAGTATGGATGCTATTGCACTGGTTCCGATGCATCCGCACACGTTATCATCACGGCCAATCGTGGTGGGTGGGCAAAGTGAGATTAAGATTACCATCCGTGAAAATCGTGTTTTGCCCATGGTCAGTGCTGATGGACAACATAGTGTTGCATTAAATGTCGGTGATACTGTGCATATTCGCAAACATCCGTTTAAACTAAGCTTATTACATCCACCTGGCTATGATTTTTATATGGCTTGCCGTACTAAACTGGGTTGGAATCAAGATTTTGAATCTTTTCAACAGGATGACTCATGAATATTGAACAAATGCTCGCTATTTTAAATCCTGAAATTGTTGAGCGTCTTCGGACAGCCGTTGAAATTGGCAAATGGCCAAATGGTATTGTTTTAACCAAAGAGCAACGTGAAATTTGCATGCAAGCCGTTTATGCGTGGGAAATGGAAAATTTGCCGAAAGAACAGCGTAGTGGTTATATCGATCGTGCTACCAAAGAAGAAGGTGAGGAATGTGATGATGATCATCACAAACACGAGCCTGAATTTAAGCCGATTCGGTTTGTTTAAAATGGATTGAAATATTTAAAATGCTCTCAATTTTGAGGGCATTTTTATTGAGCGGCTGATTGAAGGCAGTGGCCTGAAATGGTCGTAATCAAAATAAATTAAGTGAAGCTGTAATAAAAATAAGACAAAAAACGTCACTAATGGACAGAATAGTCTGGTCACAGCATCGTTTTTTTGAGTAAAATAAACAAAAGTTAATGAAATGTTCTATAAAAATGTTGAGTAATATTTTTCAGGCTTTGGAAAGTTTAGGCCTTACAGCACAAAAACGTGCCATTCATATTCAATTTTCGAATCAAAATTTAAATACCCAAGTTTTTCTGCAACGCATTGATGGACAGCATCAACTCAATGCAGGCTTTAAAGCAGAATTAATTTGCTTGTCGACTAATGCGACTATTCCCTTAAAACAATTTATTGGCAGTCAAGCTGCAATTGATACCGTCACTGATCAAGGTCAATTGACCCGTGTTACGGGGATCATCACCCAAGCCCTACAAGGGCAATCGGATGGGAGTTTAACTTTATATAAGCTCACGCTCGAAGATCCAACTGCACTGTGGAAACAACGCCGTAACAGCCGCGTGTTTATGAACAAGAGCGTGCGTGATGTGGTGGAAATCATCTTCAAAGAATGGCAGAGCAAAAGTCCTTTATTTGCATCCAGTCTCACTTTAGATTTAAGCGGACTCAGCCAAGATTACGATGTCCGTCCCTTTATCATGCAGTCCAATGAAAGTGACTATGACTTCCTGACTCGATTAATGCGCAGCGAAGGCATCAACTGGCTGATTGATGAAGCAGCGCACACAGTTCCACTCAGCAGTGCAGCCATCCAAGCACAAAAACTACGGCTGATTGATGACAATAGCCAGTACCAAGCCTTAGACCGTCGACAGATTCGCTATCACCGCAGCAGTGCCACTGAACAATACGACAGCATGACCAGCTTGATCGGACAACGCACACTACAGCCGAGCAGCGTGCATGTACAACGCTGGCAAGCCGATGCACTGGAACAGGAAGAAGGTGCAGGCAGTGTCCAAAGTACGCATCAACATAGCGAACAACATGACAATGCCAGTCTAGGCTTAGAGCAGGCATGGCACTTTTCACCCGCTTGGATGCAAGACCTAAATGGAGAAGATGGGGCAACTCAGTCAGGCAATGCCCAGATTGAAAAGCTCAATCAAAGCCTAGGACAATACTACGACCTACAATCGAAACAGTTTATTGCCCATACCACAGTACGAGATACCCATGTCGGTTACTGGTTTGAACTGGCAGAACATCCTGAAATCGATCAACACAGTGGGGCAGACAAAGAATTCCTGATCACAGGCAAAAACTTTTACAACCAAAACAATTTGCCTAAAGACCTCAATCAGCAGATTAATCAACTGTTGGCACAAAGTAATTGGCAGCCCACCCAATACAGCAACGCAGAAGAGCGCCAAGCCAATCAACTGACACTGCAACGCCGCAATATCAAAATCGTACCTGAATTTAATCCGTTACAACACCGACCTACGGCATACCCACAACGCGCTAAAGTGGTTGGACCCAGTGGTGAAGAAATCCATGTGGATGAATGGGGGCGGATTAAAGTTCGTTTCCTGTTTACCCGCAATGATGACCATAGTCATGATGGTGGTGCAGGTAGCAATGACAATGACACTGACTCCGCTTGGGTGGATGTACTCACGCCTTGGGCAGGTGAAGGCTATGGTGCACGCTTCCTGCCGCGTATCGATGAAATCGTGGTGATTGACTTCTTTGATGGCAACATTGATCGCCCATTTGTGGTGGGACGCATCCATGAAGCACACCGCAGCCCGACCAAATTCGACAACTCAGGCAAGTTACCTGATACCAAGAAACTGGCAGGGATCAAGTCCAAGGAATATCAAGGCGAAGGCTTTAACCAACTACGCTTTGATGACACCACTGGAAAGATCAGCGCCCAGTTGCAAAGTAGCCATGCAGCCAGCCAACTCAATCTCGGAAAACTGAGCCACCCCAAAGACAAAGCGGAAAGTGAAGACCGTGGTGAAGGGTTTGAACTACGCACTGACCAATGGGGCGCAGTCCGTGCAGGCGAGGGATTACTGCTTTCCACGCACAAACAATATCAGGCCCAAGGCGAACACCTTGATGCCCAAGTTGCCAAGCAACAGCTTGAAGGTAATCAGAGCAATGCCAAAGCCTTAAGTGAAGTGGCTAAGAATCAGCAAACAGATGAGATTGAATCGCTGGATCAACTCAAAGATTTTGCGGAGCAGATTCAAGCAAAAATCGCCCAGTTTAAAAAATCACTGTTATTACTTAATTCACCCGCAGGCATTGGTCTAAGTACCAATGAAGATATTCATCTCTCTGCTGATGGGCAGATCAATCAGTTTGCAGGCGACAGTATCAATCTAAGTACACAGAAAAATCTAATTACGCATGCGCAAAACCGAATCAGCCTGTTTGCCGCGCAAAATGGCATTAAGCAAGTCGCGGCAAAGGGTAAGTTTGAGGCACTGGCTCAAGGGGATGGAATGGATTTACTTGCCAAACAAGGGATCCAGATTATTTCGACTGAAGATCGTATTGAGATCACCAGTCCGAAAGAGATTGTGATTACCGCGGGCGATTCTCAAATCAAGCTGAATGCTTCAGGTATTTTCCCAACGACGGGTGGTAAGTTTGAAGTGAAGGCAGGGCAGCATTTGTTTATGGGGGGAAGTAAATTAGCTATACCGAAATATTCACTGCCTAAAATAGGTGAAATCAATCAATATAGTTTGAAATATCAAATGTTGGATGATAAAGGCAATCCGTTGACAAATAAAAAATATATTGCTTTTTTAGATTCTGGAAGAACTGCTGAGGGTGTAACTGATTCCAAGGGTTTTACCCATGAAATAAGAACTATACAAAAAGAAGATATATCAATTCATGTTTTTTTGGATAAGGAGTTAGATGTTGAGCAATAATATAAGAGAGTATGTTCCATATGTGAAGTTAAAGACTGAAGTGGATATCACTAAATTAAGCTATACTTTATCTATATTTGATACTGTAAATCAAAAATATAAAAATTCTGATTATAATGTTAAGTATCTTTTTAAAAAATCTGGTTCTAATTTTAGGACTGCAATGATAACTTTGAAGAATAATCGTTCAAGAGTTGAAGTTTTGAAGGATTATGTTTTAATTTTTAATCTTTATAGGTCCGATAATAGTGGGAATTGGCATCATGTAATAAAAAATTATTACGTGAATAATATGATTGAAGAGTTTGAAAAAAGTGTTGTAGAAAATGTTAAGTTAGATATTATTAAATACTCAGAAAAAAATGATGCAACTAAGGTTGTGCAGCCTAAAAATCCAAATACTGTGGTAGTCAATATTTCTACAACCCCAATATTTGTTTCCGTAGAGCATCCACCAGGTTCTAAAAAGGACCCTTTTACAAAAGAAGCAGTGGAAGCAAGTCTATTTAGCCGTTTAAAGGAACCTTATCCTGATCAAAGATTTACTTATTTATGTGGCCCAGCTGCTTTTTTTTATTGCGTATTAAATAGTAATAAAGAAATTTATAAAAAAATTGTTAAAGCTTTATGGGAAAAGGGAGAGGTTTTAATTGGAAGGGGCTTTGTTGCACAAACCTATCTGTAAAGGGTTTTTCAGCGATATAATTTTCAAATGAAGAAGCCTGCACACAAAATCTACCGCACAACCAATTG
>NZ_KB850000.1:0-1012372 GCF_000369405.1 Acinetobacter sp. ANC 3929 | reverse complement strand
ATTTACGGAATTAGGTCGCCCACTTACCCAAGTTACGCCTTAAATTTGGCTCAATTAGGGGCGCTTTGCATTTCAAATCTTTGTGCAACAAAGCCATTGGAAGGCTAAGTATAAAGCCTGATCTAAAAGGTGCACGTCTGGTTCATAATTTTTATGATGATAAAGAAGTTGCAAGAATATCTGCTGTTGACTGGATTACAATGGGAAGTTTAAGAGATAGCTCTAATTCGGTTACAAAGTATAATCAAGCAGAAGCGGTTGGATGGATATCAGATAAACTAAATGGTTTAACAGCATTTACAATGCCAGATGAAATAAAAAATTGGTTTTCTTCGATAGGATATAGTGTTCCTTTATACCAAAGTTTTATTCGACAAAAGGTTCCAAGAAATGTTGATTGGCTTGATGTCTTGAGAAGTCTTTCATCTTATCCATCACAAGATTATTATTATGTTTTATTAACTGTTGGAGCTATAACTCAAGGTGGCTCAGATCTACCTTCTGTAGCAATTGGCCCTTCACATTATATTGTAATTAACTCAGATTTAAAGACAGACACAGGGGTTGTTAATAAACTTACCTCTGATGATACTATCGTTAATGCTACATGTTTTAACTGGGGTAAGCAGGATAGAATTAAATCTGTTAGCTTAAAGACTTTGAGTCGGTTTATTTGGGCCATTATTGTTGTAAAAAGAGAGTTAAAATAGATGAAGAAATTTGTAGCACTAACATTTTTATTTCTATTAGGTTGTTCTAATGTAAACAATGATGTTTTTTTGACAAAAGAAATTCCAGTAGGGAAAGTTGGAACACCTTATTTTGCAGAAATAAAAATGAAAGAGTATCGTGTGATTGAGGACACTTTTCTTGTAGAGTCGAATGTAGATCAAAAAAGTGGTTTAGTTGTTTCATCAGATCAAGGAGAAAAAGAGTTCGCCCCTCATGCTTTGACAATAATTAAAGGGATACCCAAAAGATCTGGTATTTATAAAATAAATATTTCTGGGACTGTTAGGGATGGATTGAAAGACTTTAATAAGGATTTTGTTTTAAAAATTGAGGACTAGAAAAATCATGTATAAAATGGATGAAGTGATTGTCAAATAAATGATGAAGATAAGTATTGCTTATGTACTTATTTCTATTGCTCTTTTGATGGGTTGTAGTAAAGGGTATAAAATAGAGCCTAACGAGTTGCCTAATGCTAGAGTAGGGCAACCATATCAGCAGAGCTTAATAATTACAGGGGGTAAAGTAGAGGATAAATATTTTCATCTAAAAACAAACCTTCCAAATAATATTCGTATTGTGATTGAACCTAGCAATGAGCTCGATGGGTATAATAATATCAGTATAAAAGATACTCCGAAATATTCTGGAAAGTTTTCTATTGAAATTTCTACAGGTTTTTATAGTAAAGGTGATGATGAGTTAAGTAAAACTTATGATTTTATAATAAGTGAATAAACTCTAATTTTATCAATTTTTATATTTAGCAAATAACCCAAGGTTATATAAATAATCTTGGGTTATTTTTGATTAGAAACGACTATTCCACAACGATTTGGCTTTATTCATTGCATCATCATAGCTACTAACCACACCCATGGTATATAGTGCGATCCCCATTGTTTCGATCACTGCCATTTCTCCATATTCATGCGTTTGTTCACCCAACCAAACCGCTTTAAAGACTGCAAGATCAAGCTCTTCTTCAATCGGGCTACGGTCTGGTGTCAATTTTGGTAGTTCATGTTCATATAACTCACCATTTTTAATCCCACAGATTAAAGTTTTGGCATCAGGATTACGTTCAAATTCACCACCTTCACCCTTAATCACAGCACTATTTTGATACCCCAAACGGAAAGCAGTTTGCTGGTGTGATGTTCGATAAGCAGGGTGGAAAATTGCTTGTAAGGTTGCTTTGGCATTAAATGGATTAATCAAGCGTGCCAAGGTATGAATCGGAGAACGTAATCCCATCACATTTCTCAGTGAGATTAACTCGCTTAAAATTGGTGAGATGGCTTCAAGAGGAAGATAGGCAAAATTATGCTGTTCAAGCTGTTCACGAACCTCTTGCTCATTTTGGCAAATCGAATAACCTAAATATTGGAGAACTTGTTCCGTATAAACACGGTTAATGGTATGGCCAGATGCACCATGCATTACAATCTTGTAACCATGATGAGCTAAAGTCAGTGCAGCCAATAAAAACCAAGGGTAGTGTTTACGTTTGCCCGCGTAAGAAGACCAGTCAAGATCAACTTTAAGTGGCTGGAAATTAAGTTGGTCACGGGTGGCTTGTACAAAACCTGCAAGTTCATCAACTGATTCTTCTTTCACGCGAAGTAGCATTAAGAATGCACCTAATTGCACATCTAGTACTTCACCTTTTAAAATCATGCTAAATGCTTGATAGGCTTCTTCATAACTGAGCGAACGAGAACCTGTTTTGCCCTTACCTAAAATACGAACATATTGAGCAAACGGATGTTCTACGGTCTTATAAATATTACGTTTAGTGTTCATGGTCGTATTTGAGGTAGTCGCAAAGAATAAAATTAATATGACATAAAATTGACTTATTTAGCGTAAAAAATAAGAGAGGCTGATTAATGAGTAAGCGGTTGTGGTTTAAAGATGGACGATGCAAACAAAATTATTGACCGAATCAGTCTAGTGATTTGATGTAAACGGGACATGACATCCGATCTAAAAGTTATTAGCATGACTGCGAACAAATTTTTAAGAACAATGAAAGCGAAAGGAAATAATGATGTTAGCTTATGATTCAGATTTAGAACTCTTCCGTGATAACTTTAAACGCTTTATGAGCGAGCAGATCGCACCGCATTACGATCAATGGGAACGTGAAGGCATCATGCCACGTTCAGTTTGGAGTGCATTGGGCGAAAACGGATTCTTGTGTGTTGATGTACCAGAAGAATACGGTGGTTATGGCGTGTCAACCCATTATTCATTGATGTTGGTTGAAGAGTCAGCACGCGCAGGTTACTGTGCATTATCGACGGCAATTTCATGCCACTCTGAAATCGCGGCTCCTTATATCCAGCACATTGCGACAGAAGAACAAAAACAGTACTGGTTGCCAAAAATGGTGTCTGGTGAAGTGGTTGGTGCGATTGGTATGACTGAACCGGGTGCAGGCTCAGATTTACAAGCAATGCGTACCAGTGCCATCCTGCAAGATGATCATTATCTGTTAAATGGTTCAAAGACCTTTATTTCAAATGGTCAGCATGCTGATCTCGTGGTTCTTGCCGTTAAAACAGATCCGCAAGCACGTGCTAAAGGTGTGTCACTCATGTTGGTGGATACGCACTTAGAAGGTTTTAAAAAGGGCACTAACCTCGACAAAATTGGCTTACATTCTCAAGATACATCAGAATTGTTCTTTGATAATGTCAAAGTCCCTAAAGATCAATTGTTGGGTCAAGCAGGGCAAGGTTTTGCTTATTTGATGCAAGAACTTCCACGTGAACGTACGGCGATTGCATCTACTGCTTTAGGTGCGATTCGTGGTGCGATTGATATTACGACGCAATATGTAAAAGAGCGTCAAGCCTTTGGTCAGTCAATTTCTCAATTCCAAAATACACGCTTTGTATTGGCACAAGCGAAGATTGATGAATTAGCAACAGCCGCTTTCTATAATCAAAACGTAGCTTTATATAATGAAGGCAAATTGGATGTTGAAACTGCCGCTGCATTGAAGAGCTTTAGTAGCGATATGCAAATGAAAGTTGCAGATAATTTGCTTCAATTATTTGGTGGCTACGGTTATATGACTGAATATCCAATTTCACGTTTCTTTGTTGATGCACGTATTCAGCGTATTTACGGCGGTACCAACGAAATTATGAAAGAAATTGTGGCACGTGGCATTATCGGTAAAGCTTAATTGGTATTATCTAACAAAACAGCCTGCTTTTAAGCAGGCTGTTTTGTTTTCACTATTTACTCGGTTGTTGAATGACAGGATAGCTGTGTTGTTTAGGCAATTGCTGTAAGGCTTGATTGATCTTGCGTAGAAATTCATCGGCTTCATTTTGCCGAAAATTATCTTCCATATATTCACTGCGTTGTTGATAGCGGCCACAGCCTCGTATTTGCATATTGGAGGGATTAAATGACCAATCATTTGGATTCTTTAAGTAAATACTTAAGTCACTTTCACAGCTTTTCCATAAATTTAGAAACGCATTCGATTGTTCTGATTTAAACCCTATAGCAGGGTAGACAGAAAATCCTTTCATTTCGGGATTTGAAAACTGAATAAACCGCTCAACGGGCATACCTCCCCAAAGGATTGCGGTATTTTCAGGAAAGGCGATGCCTGTTAAGTTTTGTTCTTTTAAAGCATGGCTTTGCTGATGGGTCTGCCTAAAGTGCTGTGATTGATAGGTGAACTTGGTTTGTGGAGGGACAGGAATTCCGCGAGCATGACTACTTACAGGACTGATAAAATAAGGTGAGCGATCGGTACCATTGCAACCCGCAATCAATGGGCAACCACCACATGCTGTTAAACTGATACTGATCAAGCTCAGTAAGCCAAAGCTGAAAATTTTATGCATTGTATTTTACTGTTGTTATGACATCTTCTCGCAGTATAACCAATCTATTTTACTGAAAGGTCTAAATTTAAGCGGTACGAATAGTCCGCCTAAATTTAGCTGTATTTATTCAGCACTTTGTTGAGCGGGTTCATCAAATAGATTTGAACAACTTTGAGGCTGACAACCTGCCAACATAATGGCCTTCGGTAAGCTGGCATACATATTGGTGAGATGCTGCTCAGCAGGATGTCGATAATTCCAAAATAAGAACTGTTTTGAACCTTGCTGATTAAAATTTTGATAGAAATCATTCTGCTTTTGTAAAGATTCAGCGTCTGGTGTTGGGCCTCGACCATGCTCATGCGTACCCACTGTGGTCATCAGCATGATATTTTGAGTCTTATTTTGATTCTTTAACCAATCAGCCTGTCGGTTTAATAGGGCATAGTTGTCAAACCACAGTGAAGGGCTGGCAGCGATATAACGTTGGAACATTTGTGGTTGGCTAAAAAAAGTATGTAGAACAAACAGCCCACCGAAGGAATGTCCAAACAGGCTTTGTTGCTGTGGATTGACCTTGATTTTTGCATGAATGGCTGGCTTGAGTTCTTTTTCAATAAATTGAATGAATTGATCTGCACCGCCATAGGTGTATTTGGCTTGTTTTTGAAACTCAGCCGATGCTTTAGGCGTGTAGTCTAAAGCCCGTTTTGCTACATCAAAACTGTTTTGCTGCGGGTAGCCAATAGCGACAATGGCGACAGGGCTCAAACCCAAACGATTCGCACCACCACCAACCGATTTGGCGATATTGGCCGCACTATCAAAAGCAGCATTGCCATCGAGTACATACAATACTGGGAAACCTTCACTCGGTGCTTCACCCTCAGGAATGGAAATCTGAATCAAATAATCATGTTTGGTATATTTTGACTTTATTTCAAAGCTTTGCTGAATATTTGTTTGTGCTTTTAACGGCGGCTTGTTTGTACTGGAAGTGTTTGGCTGGGCAAAGACCAATGGTGTAGTCATGAACAGAGAAAAAGTCAAAATACCAAATTGTTTAAGCATGGGTTTATTCGCAAGCATTGAAATTTTTTAGAAATATATAATGAAAATCATTATCAATAAAGTTTGTTAATAAAAAGAGTTAAAACTCAGCGTGTTTAATAGCTTAAAGTGTTGTTATACTAGGTCGGATAATCAATTCACAGACGAATTGTAATCGATTCTTATAGATGATTTTGCTGAGGCTGCATTCAATGGTAAACGATGGACAAAACACATCGAATTCACTTAATTTAGACCAAATTCGTAACGATATTGATAGTGTTGATCAACAAATCCAAGAGTTACTCAACCGTCGCGCAACGCTGGCAGAGGCTGTAGCTAAAGCGAAATTTGCATCTGAAGAGAATCCACTGTTTTATCGCCCAGAACGTGAAGCGCAAGTGCTACGTAAGGTCATGGAGCGTAATCAGGGGCCTTTGTCTGATGCAACTATGGCGCGTTTATTCCGTGAAATCATGTCCGCATGTTTGGCACTTGAAGCTCCACAAAGCATTGCATTCTTAGGGCCAGAAGGCACCTATACGCATTCGGCTGTATTAAAGCATTTTGGTAAAGATGCTGTGGTACGTCCATTACCAACCATTGATGAAGTGTTCCGTGAAGTTGAAGCGGGCAGTGCACATTATGGTGTTGTTCCAGTCGAAAATTCATCTGAAGGGATAGTCAACCATACACTGGACTGCTTTAAATCATCGACAGTCAATGTGATTGGTGAAGTTGAACTTCGTATTCACCATCAATTCCTTGTTTCTGAAAATACCCGTAAAGACAGTATTAAGCAGATTTATGCGCACCAGCAAACCTTGGCTCAATGCCGTAAATGGTTAGATGCACATTATCCAGGGGTTGAACGTGTTGCACTAAACTCAAATGCAGAAGCGGCACGTCGTATTCGTAACGAATGGCATTCTGCTGCGATTGCATCTGATATTGCGGCAAGCATGTATAACCTTGAAATTTTACATAGCAATATTGAAGATAATCCTGAAAATACAACGCGTTTTCTTGTGATTGGTCGTGAGAAGATTCCTCAAAGCGGTAATGACAAGACGTCGTTATTGATCTCTGCACATGATCGTGCAGGTGCTTTATTGGAAATTCTTGCACCGTTTGCCAAGCATCAAATCAGCTTGACCAGTATTGAAACGCGTCCAGCATTACCTGAAAAATGGGCTTATGTATTCTTTATCGATTTAGAAGGACATATCGGTCAGGAAAATGTTGCGGCTGCATTGGAAGAGATCCGTCCAATGGTCAAAGAATTACGTGTACTCGGCTCATATCCAATCGCTGTTTTATAGGTCTATTTATTGTATTTTGAATCCCTCCCAGCCTCCCTTTAAAAAGGGAGGAGTTCCCCCTCTTTATAAAGACCTTACGAAGCGGGGTGCTTCTCAGGGGAGATTTTTACATAGGCAAATATGTTTTATGTCTCAACCATTATTTAAGAAAGTTGCATTTATTGGGCTTGGACTGATTGGATCGAGTCTCGCTCGTGTGATTATAGCAGAACAACTTGCATCTCAAATTGTGGCTTCAACACGCTCGAAAAAAACATTAGAAGATGCCAAGGCACTCGGTCTTATTCAACACGGTTATGCAACGCCTGAAGAAGCAGTTCAGGATGCAGATTTAATTGTTTTAGCCTTACCCGTTCGTGCAACGCAAAAAGTACTTGAACAGATTAAACCTTATCTTGCAGACAATGTCATTATTACCGATGTGGGCAGCACCAAAGGCAATGTTGTGGACGCAGCTAAGGCGGTATTTGGCGAAGATCTACCTGTTGGTTTCGTGCCAGGACATCCGATTGCAGGTGCTGAGCATACAGGTGTACATGCAGGTAAAGTGGATCTATTCGTTAATCATAAAGTGATTTTGACGCCACTTCCGACCAGTGCGGAGTGGGCAGTTGAAAAACTGATTCAGCTTTGGTCTGAGGCAAAAGCCGAAGTGATTTGTATGGATGTTGCTAAACATGATGAAGTGTTGGCACATACCAGTCATTTACCGCATTTGATGGCATTCAATCTAGTTGAGCAACTGGCTAATCGTGAAGATAATTTAGATATTTTTCGCTATGCTGCAGGTGGTTTTCGAGACTTCTCTCGGATTGCAGCCAGTGACCCACAGATGTGGCATGATATTTTCTTTGCCAACAAAACTGCAATTTTGAATGCTGTAAATGGCTTTGAGCAGCAATTGTCGGTTTTGAAAAAATTGATTGAACAGGAAGATTCGCAAGCGTTGATGGGGCTACTTGGCCACGCGCAAGCAGCACGCCAACATTTTAATCATATGTTAGCCAAAAAACCTTTGATGGAGAAAAACAAGGTGACACAGCAATTTACCATTTTACCGGGAAAGAAAACATTTACAGGTAAATTCACTGTACCAGGTGACAAATCTGTGTCACATCGCTCAATCATGTTTGGTGCGATTGCAGAAGGTACGACCCATGTGACAGGCTTTTTGGAAGGTGAAGATGCACTCGCAACTTTGCAAGCTTTCCGTGATATGGGCGTGAGCATCGAAGGACCTAAGAATGGTGAAGTCACGATTCACGGTGTTGGTATGCATGGCTTAAAAGCACCAGCAAGTGCATTGTATATGGGTAACTCGGGTACCAGTATGCGTTTGCTATCGGGTATGCTTTCTGCACAAAAATTTGATTCTGTAATGACTGGCGATGCCTCATTGTCTAAACGCCCAATGGAGCGTATTGCCAAACCGCTTCGTGAAATGGGTGCACTTATCCAAACCACGGGTGAGAAAGGTACGCCACCAGTGAGTATCACAGGTAGTCAAGCACTCAAAGGGATTCAATACGATTTACCGATGGCTTCTGCTCAGGTCAAATCAGGTATTTTATTGGCAGGCTTATGGGCTGCTGGTGAAACTTCAGTGACGGAACCTGAGCCGACGCGTGATCATACTGAACGTATGTTGCGTGCCTTTGGTTATGATGTGAAAACTGAAGGAAATAAGATCTCGCTTGTAGGTGGTGGTAAATTAGTTGGTACAGATATTCAAGTGCCTTCGGATATTTCATCAGCTGCATTCTTTATGGTGGGTGCTGCGATTACTGAAGGTGCTGATGTGGTACTGGAAGCGGTGGGGATCAACCCAACCCGTACAGGCGTGATCGAAATCCTCAAGCAAATGGGCGCTGACCTGACGGTTGAGAATGAACGTATTGCAGGCGGTGAACCGATTGCAGATATTCATATCAAAGGTTCAAGAACACTGAAAGGCATTCATATGCCTGAAGATCAAGTGCCTTTAGCCATTGATGAATTCCCTGCATTATTTATTGCTGCTGCATGTGCAGAAGGTCAAACCGTATTGACAGGCGCTGCTGAGCTTCGTGTCAAAGAGTCTGACCGTATTCAAGTGATGGCTGATGGTTTGAAGATCATGGGCATCGACTGTACGCCAACTGAAGATGGCATCATCATCGAAGGTAAAGGCAAATCTGGTGACTGGTCAGCGATCTTCGGGGGTGGTGAAATTGAATCACATCACGACCATCGTATTGCCATGAGTTTTAGTATGGCTGGTTTGCGTACTTCGGGTGACATTACCATTCATGGTACAGAAACAGTTGCGACCAGTTTCCCGACCTTTACTGAACTTGCAAATTCAGCAGGATTGGATTTACAGGTTGTGAATCCATAAGTTGATTTGAAAAGGCAGTGTTTAGCTTAATTAATAAGTTAAATGCTGCTTTTTTTATGTATTTATTCATAAAAAGAATTTGTGAAATACTACAATAAAACGCTTAAATAATAAAAATGATGGGTTTGAAGATGTACATATCTAATCGGGTCTAAATTTATCAATTTAGCCATAGAACTAAGACAATCAGCTAATCAATTAAAGACAATTGTATATATAATAATTCTTACCGTTCGCGTCGGATTTACTCTGTGATCCAGAGTTAAAAACATAAAAATAGAGGGAATAGCATGAAAACGTTGCAATTTATAGCAGATTGCCCAAAACATGGGGTGGTTGATCATCCACCGAATGAATGCTATATCACGCAAGAGTATGTGGCTGCATTATTGTATAAGCAATTAGAACAATACGGCTTTGATGCCCAGCATATTCGTCATGAGCATGAAAAAATTGAAGTGCGTATCGACAATCATCAACTTCCACTGTCTATTCTCTGCTCTCAGCAAGATACGGAAGGTCATATTTTGTGTGAAATATCGGCCAATCCACAGCAAGAACAAGCTTGGTTTGAAAAGATAGAGACGCAAAGCATTATTCGCCAGTTAGCTCAGGCAGTGGAAAATAGCTTAAAAGCAGAACATAGTTTTTCTCAGTTTGTTTGGAAAAGCTAAGTTCATTTTACGAATACAATCTTAAATGAAGTGATTTAACATCATGACCCTTTCGGTGTATGGTGTATATTGGTTTAAACGCTTTATTTGAGAGTACAGGTGCATGATACAGGTTGATTTTTCTAAATTATCACCCCAAAAGGTTTGGCAACATTTTGAGACCTTATGTACGATTCCTCGACCCTCCAAACATGAACAGCAGTTAAGACAGCATTTAAAAGATTGGGCAGAACAGCGCAATTTGGAAACCTATGTCGATGACATTGGTAACTTGATTATTCGAAAAGCGGCAACTGCGGGTAAAGAACAAGCGGCTGGTGTGATTTTGCAAGGGCACTTGGATATGGTGACTCAGGCAAATCGCGGAACCCAACATGACTTTTTTAAAGATCCAATTCAACCTGTATTAAAAGACGGCTGGTTAATTGCTGAAAATACCACCTTAGGTGCTGATAATGGGATTGGTGTTGCACTTGCACTGGCTGTATTAGAGTCAAATGATATTGCCCATGGGCCGATTGAAGTTCTATTAACCATTGATGAAGAAGCTGGAATGAGTGGTGCTCGTTTGCTTGAGTCAGGTGTGTTAACTGGGCAATGGCTTTTTAATATCGATACCGAAGAATGGGGTGAGCTATATCTTGGCTGTGCAGGCAGTATTGATCTAGAAGTAGGACAGCCACTTGAATATGAAACAGCACCAGGTGATTTAATCTTTGTAGATTTACTGGTGTCAGGCCTAAAAGGTGGTCATTCTGGGGTTGATATTCATTTAGGTCGTGGGAATGCCAATGTGATTTTAGCCAATTTTCTTAATGATTATTTGGCACAATCCAATGGCCGACTGGTTGAGTTTGTCGGTGGAACAGCACGTAATGCTATCCCACGTGAAGCTGTAGCAACCATTGCAATTACAATAGATCAACTGGCTGGCTTAGAAAAAGCTGTGACAGCAACAAAAGCAGAATGGCAACAAAAGTTACAAGGCATTGATGATCAACTACAAATCACCGTACAGCAAAATGCCAATCAGATAAATGACGTTATTGCCTTGCATCAGCAACAGGCATGGTTAAAAGCATTGGCAACTTGTCCATATGGCATTGCTCAATGGAGCACTGCTTTACCTGACGTGGTCGAAACATCGAATAATATCGGTGTGGTCAAACTGACTAAAGACGAAGCCAAGACCCTAATTATGGTTCGTTCGATGGTAAATCAGGAGGCGTTAGCCTTTGCACAGAACATTCAACAGCACTTTGCAAATTTCCAGATTCAATCTGAATTAACGCCGTTAGTATCAGGTTGGACACCGAATCCAGAATCGGCTGCATTGAAATGCTTACAACAAGCGTATCAATCCGCATTTAAAATTGAGCCCAATTTGAAAGTGATTCATGCAGGTCTGGAGTGTGGCATTATTGCAGAACATTATCCAGATTTGCAGATGGTGTCTTTCGGTCCTGATATTCAGGGGGCACATGCACCCGGGGAACGGGTTAAAGTGGATAGCGTAGAGAAATGCTGGACGTTGTTGGTGACGGCTTTGGAGTCGATTAAATAGGCTCCGAATAAAAAGAAGCTCATTCATGAGCTTCTTTAACATTAACCTGAAACAGTGTTTTATCCAACTCGATAAATTCAATTTTACAATCAATAAATTTTTCAATCATGGAGGCCTGAGTAAGGGTATGCTCGCTCACACATTGCGCCGTAAATTCACCGCCTTGGCCCAATGCCAAAGGTAATAGCAATTGATCTGCTAAATATTCATCCACTGTAGCTTGAGACGTAATATATTGCTTCACTTTTTCAGCCATGTGATTGGCAATCTGTTCTGCACTTTTTCGCATTTCACCTAAAGCCGTAAATAGCTGAATATGCTGTTGATGCTCAACTTTGACATATACCGTATTTCCTTGGCTTATCCCTTTTAAATGATACTGTTGTTGTGTATCCAGCTTTAGTCTTTTATTCAAAGTCGCTAATTCTCGTTGTGCGATTTGCGCTTCTTCTGAAAGATTTAATACTGCTGCAAAAGCCCCTATACTTTGCAAAGCACCACGTTCTAATAAACTTAGCCTGTTTCGATGTTGCCATGGCTGAATTTTGATGTGAATTTCACCTGCGCCAATCGGGAAAAAACCCGCTTTGTTTAATTTAAATTCAGTTTCTATTCCCAGTTTTTTTAATACGGGAAAAAAACATTGTTCAATAAAATCCGCTGTTGGTGCAAGCGGGTTATGTGTGCCACCAGAGATCGTGAGTTCACTGGCTTGATTTTGTAATAACAAAGCAGGCAAGAGGGTTTGTAAAACCAGTGTTGTGCTGCCTGCAGAACCAATTTGGAATTGGTATTTTCCACTTTGCACCTGCTGTGGCGCGAAGTACAAACGTTGGCTATGTAGTTCAGCCCCCTCAACATAAGCTTGGCTGATATTTTGGGATGCCTGTACACAGACTAAGTGCTGACGCATTAAACCTGGTTTTTTACGACCAGCACGAATGTTGATTAATTCAAATGCTTGACCTGTAATCATTGAAAGGGCAAGGGCTGTTCTTAAAATTTGCCCACCGCCTTCACCTTGTGAACCATCAATCTGGATGGTTGTTGGCATATTTGCCAAAGCTTTATTCACGTCTATTTTCCTTATTTTTTAATTAAATGAACATACTGTCAGTACATGGTAATGCGAAGTAACGCGTGACTTTGCTTTTGGCAAAGGTTTACGAAGTACATGGTGCTGAGCCTAATCAGTGAAGATTGATGCATGGCTCACATGCTGCCATAGCCGCCTGAATTATTTTCAATCCCTCAGATCGGAGTAACGCAGGATCTTGTACTCGCCCAGTATGTCCAAACTGTGATTGTGAACTAAATTCACAAAATTTATTGTCTATTCGACTAAATCAATTTGCCAGTTTGCAGCCTGAATTTTGATATTTAAATCGCGTAGTTTCGCGCTGATATCATCGGCTTGTTTTTGCAAGCTAGAAACAGGGATAACCTTCTTCCATTTAATCTCACGCGAACTATAACGATCTGGCTCACGATGAGTATTGGTAATTGCATCAATCAGAATCTTATGTTGCTCAGCATAACTATCACGTAAGCTTAATAGAGACAGCAGTATTTTGCCGTCTTCTAACTTTGCTTGTGCATTGGTCAAATGAATACGACAAATCAGTTGATTGCTTTCTTGGATTAAAGCAAATACTTGTTTGATGAGTTCATTTGGATCTTCGCTTGGTTCATCACCATCTTGTACCAAGACATTGGCATTGATCCGTTGTTTTAATGAAGCGAGCTTTTTTTGTTGATCGCTTCGAAGTAAAAGTGCTTCTGCGAGTTTCATGTGATTAACCCAATTTTCTTGCAAATGGAATTTTTAAAAAATCTTTCATAATTTGTTCGAGTTCATTATTGAATTGAACGAGATGAAAAATACTGATTGAAGCTTCAAGTAATGAATAAATACTTGAGTTTGCAAGATCAATAGATTTACTAATCATTTCTAAAGATGCTGAACTTTGAACAGGTTGTATATCTAACTTATCCTCAGTTATTTGATAATGGTAAGCTAAAGAAGATACCCCCCAATGGTGGTAATCTGAAAGAGGGATGTAATAATCGTGGTACAATTTTCCGAATTTTGGTGTTTTTGATGCCATGTCTTTAATGGACATTCCTTTTTTCCAGGATGAGTAGTATTTCCCATCTTGTTTTTTGAAAGTTTTGTCCATTTCCTCTTGATAAGGTTTTATTTGTTCAAATAATTCGTGTGGAATATCTTCTTCATTTGTTTCCGCTAAAGTAATAAATTTTAGTGTTTCAACACAAGAATAAAGTCGCCACTCTCTAATTTTTTTCGGATCATGAGATAAATAGAAAAAGTATAGTCCTCCTTCAAATATACTTCTAGATATTAGGTTTACATCTGAGTTTGAATTTTTGGCTAAATCTAAGCAAGTTTTAAAATGATTGATTAACCTTAATAATGTAATTTTGCATAAATAAGCACAATCAATCAACATGTCACCTTTGCTACATGCAGAGATCTCAATAGCTAAATTGAGGAGCCTATGTGAAATCTCTAGTTGTTTGTCAATTCTTTTTTTATAAATCATAGTTTTAACATTTTCTAAATTTAGATCTTTTGGCAGATCATCATTTGTTATATCTAAAGATATACATGCATTTTCAAAATCATTAGCATTCATGATTCTACCCCTTAACACATACTACTTGTCTTAATGTATACACCACTTCAACCAAATCCTGTTGCGCTTTCATCACATCTTCAATCGGTTTATAGGCCGATGGAATTTCATCAATCACAGCAGCATCTTTACGGCATTCCACACCTTCAGTCTGCGCAATTTGATCTTCCACTGTGAATCGACGTTTTGCTTCAGCACGGCTCATTACGCGTCCTGCACCATGCGAACACGAGCAAAATGATTCCTGATTTCCAAGACCGCGAACAATAAAGGACTTGGCACCCATTGAACCTGGGATAATTCCATACTCCCCCAAACGCGCACGGACAGCGCCTTTACGGGTCACCATCACTTCTTCGCCGTAATGTTCTTCCTTTTCCACGTAATTATGGTGGCAATTCACGGCTTCCAATCGTGCTTGAAAAGGCTTGGGAATAATCGTTGCTAAAGCTTTAATCGCAGATTGCATCATGATTTCACGATTTTTCATGGCAAAACGTTGTGCCCAACCCACAGCAAACCAGTAATCATTAAAATGTTCTGTTCCTTCAACTAAATACGCCAAATTTTTATTGGGTAAATTAATAAAGTGTTTTTGCATATCTTTACGCGCAAGCTCAATAAAATGATTACCGATGGCATTACCGACACCGCGTGAACCTGAGTGCAACATAATCCAAACGTGATCGTGTTCATCCAAACAGATTTCTACAAAGTGATTTCCTGTCCCTAAAGTTCCCAATTGTTTACGGTTATTGGTATTTTTTAGGCGAGGGTGTTTTGCACAGATGAACTCAAAATCTGCAACTAAATCAGCCCAAGCTTGATCTACCATTTCAGGTGGTGTTTCCCAAGAACCTTTATCTCGTCCACGTTTAGTCATTCCGTGTGGAATCAAACGCTCAAGCTCTGTACGTAAAGCATATAAATTATCGGGTAAATCAGAAGCGGTTAAGTTGGTACGAGTCGCCATCATTCCACAGCCGATATCGACACCGACTGCAGCAGGGATAATCGCACCTTTGGTTGGAATTACACTTCCAATCGTTGCACCTAAACCAAAGTGAACGTCTGGCATCACTGCCATCCATTTATAAATAAAGGGCATTTGTGCTGTTTGTAGTAATTGTTGTTTTGAGTTGTCATCGACAAGTACGCCATTGGTCCACATTTTCACAGGCATACTTTTTTCATTTTTCAGAACCTGATAAGCAGGTTGTTGCTGTTCTTGTTCAAATTGAGCTTGTTGGTTGATTTGTTCAACGACAGACATTTTCATTTTCCTTTCAAAGCCTGCCTGCCAAGCGTTCGCAGGCAGGTGATATTCACAAGATCCCATTGATGCTGTGTGCCTATACTATTGCAGCGAGTGTGCCAACTTTTTCAAAGCATGTATAAATAATTTTTATCATATTGATATTAAATATTATATTTAATTTAACCGAGATGCTTTGGACTTTTTTCATAAGATAAATTAAGATTTTAAATATCAATTTATATATTTTTATATCTTTTAAGATATTTTAAAATTTTGTGTTTTACTCAATTGAACAAATTTTAGTTCTCTTTCAACCTTCTCATCATAAAGGATTGCTGAGAGCATGAATTGGAAGGGAAGCTGAGATATCTCTACTCGATATTCGTTTCATTTTTATCATCGGTATTAAAACTTGATGTTTTGAGCATAGGCGGCGATAGGGATTTGATATTTTTCAGATGGATGTCAGCACTTTCAGTATGTCTTTGTATAATGGCATGTTATAACCATAACAAAACATAAATAAATTGCTCAGTCTAATGGATATTTTTCGTTATTTACTCACGATTGTTTTATTTTTCGTAGGGGTATTTTGTGTTGTGCGGTTTCTGTTGGAAGATTTTAATCTTATTTTTCTTGCACTAAGTTTAGTTTGTTTTCTATCTGCTTATTGGGTGAAACCCAATCGTGAAAATCATGATCGTAGAAATGATGCGTGGTACTGGTTCGATTTGATTGATATCTCAGTTGAGCTTGTTTATGGGATCATTACCTTACCACTTCGCCTATTACGAAGAATATTTGATTTCTTCTCACCTGATATCCCCTGATAAGAATACTGTAATCTCATGTTATTGAGCACTTACTTTACTGAGTTTTCCTGTTGTATCCAATGTGAATTGATCAAAATCATGAGCTAAGTAGAAGTTACCTTTATAGGATTTAGTAACTTCTTCTGCAATCGCTTGCTGCCCAGCACTATCTTGATGTCGCGGACTAAAGTGCGTCAGGATCAGATTGCTTAGCCCTTGTTGCTGAGCAAATTCTGCAACCATCTTTGCCGAACTATGCATCGGGCTTGGGCCCACTTTATCTAAAATAGCTTGTGTGTAGGTGCTTTCATGAATCAACAGTTGAGCATCTTCGCAAGCTTGTGCTAATAATTCAGGACGGTCATTATCACCGCCGACAATGGCATGTACGCGTTGTATCTGTAACTGGGTAAAATCGACAGCTTTTAAAGTTTGTCCATTAAATTGAATGTCCAGACCTTGTTGTAAATCACCCCAAGTTTTGCCTTTTGGCACACCGAGTTGAATCAAAGCCTGTGTATCTAATCGCTTTTGAGTGTGTTGCGAGATAATACTAAATGCAAAGCTAGGTACACGATGACTGAGGGAGTGGGATTGAATTGAAAGGTTATCTGTCAGTTGCTGTATCTGAGTCGCTTCATTTACATCAATAAAGCGGAGTGGGTAAGGTAAATGTAGATCCGTGAGCTGCGCTGTAACTTCAATCCATTGTTGAATTTCTTTGGGAGCGATAATGGTTAAAGGTGTAGTACGGGCATTCATACCTGCACTTGCGAGTAAGCCGATTAGACCATAACAGTGATCACCGTGAACATGGCTAATGCAGATCGCAATTAAGCTTTGTAATGAAAGCTTTGCCTGCTGAATCCGATGCTGTGTGCCTTCACCTGCATCAACCAATATCCAGTCTTTATTGTTGCTGTTACGGATGGCTAAACCAGAAACGTTGCGTGTCAGTGTAGGCACACCAGAAGACGTGCCTAAAAAAGTAAAATGAAGCATATTGTTGGAATTTTTCATCGAATTGCGTATTGTATATGATAGACATATATAAAATATTATAGAAATTATGCTGAATGCAAAGAAAACTGTCGTAATTGGTTTTGTCGGTTCTACTCTAGATCAAGGAAAGCGTCCTGACCGATGGCAGCGTTGGCGTCCGACTTTGAGTGTTCTGATGCATGAAGATCTGATTGTCGATGAACTGGTGCTACTACATGATCGGCAACACCATAATTTAGTCAAGTTTATTGCTGAAGATGCACAGAATGTTTCTCCATCAACCACAGTGTCAGGTCATCGAGTGAGTATTCGTGATCCTTGGGATTTTGCCGAGGTCTATGGAGCGCTGTATGACTTTGTAAAAACGTATCCATTTGATACTGAAAAAAATAACTATCTTTTGCATATCACCACAGGCACGCACGTTGCTCAAATCTGTTGGTATCTTCTAGTCGATGCTAATTATTTGCCTGCCAAGCTGATTCAAAGTGCACCAAATCAACAGAAAACACCAGAAGGTGAATATCGTATCATTGATCTGGACTTGTCTCGCTATGATGTTCTCAAGCAGCGTTTTGAAGATGAGCAGCAACAAAACTGGCAACAGCTTAAAGCCAATATTTCAACTTATAATCAAGAATTTAATCAACTCATTATCGAGGTTGAACTGGTAGCGACACGATCAAGTGCTCCGATTTTGATTATGGGAGCAACAGGGGTTGGAAAATCACATTTAGCTAAACAAATTTTTCTCTTAAAAAAGGATAAGTTTCATTTAAGTGGTCGCTTTATTGATGTGAATTGTGCAACGCTACGTGGTGATAGTGCCATGTCCAGTTTGTTTGGTCATATTAAAGGTGCATTTACTGGCGCAGCAGCTTCGCGGACAGGATTATTGAAAAGTGCCGATCAGGGTATTCTGTTTCTGGATGAGATTGGTGAGCTTGGACTAGATGAGCAAGCAATGTTGCTTAAAGCACTTGAGGACAAATCCTTCTTTCCTGTAGGAAGTGATAAAGAAGTTCAGGCAGATTTTCAATTGATTGCAGGGACAAATAAAGACCTAAGAGCCGAAGTGCAAGCAGGGCACTTTCGTGAAGATTTATGGGCACGACTCAATACATGGACTTTCTTTTTACCTAATCTTAAAGATCGAATCGAAGATATTGCACCGAATATTGAATTTGAATTGCAACGTTTTGCGGTAAATCATCAGCGACAGTTGCGGTTTCAACGTGATGCACTCGATATGTATTTGAAATTTGCCAAATCTAGCGAAGCATCGTGGCAGGGAAATTTCCGTGATTTGACCGCCAGCGTGACACGATTAGCGACTTTATCCAGTGGGGAACTGATCCGTTCAGAGACCGTGGAAAAAGAGATTCAGCGTTTAAAGCAGTTGTGGTCGATTCAAACGACAAAAAGCGAATCGAAAGAATCAGATATTTTATTTAAGTATTTAAACTCTGAACAGCGAATGGAAATTGATGAGTTTGATCAAATTCAACTACGTGGCGTACTTCATGTCTGTGAGAGGGCCAAGTCCATGGCTGATGCTGGACGTCAACTGTTTGCAGCTTCACGCCAGCAACGTAATAGCACCAATGACAGTGACCGAGTCAAAAAGTATTTGGCTCGGTTTGGTTTGAGTTGGAGTGACTTCCAGTAATTATTCACCTAGATGATCTTTCTTTCTTGCTTTGCGATTGGTTGGTTAGAAACTCTAAATTCCAGAGCTTTTCGGCATGCCGACCAATCCACCAGAAGGATATCGCCAGTAGCATGAAGAAAATGGCTTTATGCATACCATTCCAGAAAAACTCAAAGTATTTGGTATACAGATTGATAAATAAGAAGGTGATACCAAAACCACGTGAAGTGGCATCATCGTGTTTTAAACCATAGACAATTGCAATGATGGCAATAAAGGCAAACAAGACACCCCAATGCAACAACTCATATTGTTTAACGCTATACCAACGACTTAAGTCCCCATAATTGCCAAAGATTGAGAGAATCCACAAGGCAATAAACAGATAGAGCAGACCCATGACATAAGTTGAATGTGCAAAGTCCTTAAAATACGCATGGCGTTTAAATAACAGGCTCAACCCAATCAGTGCGCCACCAAAGAAGACAAAGCGTAAAGGAAAGTTCATCCCTAGATAATACGCACCCCAGCCAGACATATAACCTGTTTCAGTTCCGAACCATGAACCCAGTGAAAGTAAGGAAAATACCCAAATCAATTTGGATGGGAACCAGAAGGCAAGTACTGCATAAATGATGGTTGAAAACAGGAATAATAAAGAGAAATGTCCGCTGCCGGTATCAATGGCTTGTCCAAAATAAGCCACAGAGGCTGCGGTGGAGAGCACACCTGCAAAAATAATGGCTTCATTGCTAAATTGATGCAGCGGTTTGGTTGTGCGTCGTCGGTATGCAAAGCCATAAAAGGCTGCAGCAACTCCTGCAAAAATCAGACAAGGAATGATTTTGGAATCAATAAAGATTTTTTCAATCAGTTCCATTAAAAACTTATCTGCAGTCATTGCTGCGATGGCAATCACGGCACAAATCATTGAAATCCAGAAGGAGTATTTTGCCAAACGTTGCCAATCAAAAGGCCGAATCGAAAAACTCTGATTTAAATCATTGGCTACATCGGGCGTAATCGTGCCTTGTTGTTGCCATTGTTCAATCGTTTGCTTTAAAAAAAGTCCTTGTTTTTTATTTAATTTCATTATTAAAGAACCCGAATGTCTGTACATCTATACTGATATAACAGACATTGGATTTAAAAGACGTATAGTTTTCTTAGTAATTTATTGTTAAGTCTACAGTTTTAAAAAACGAGCAATGACTTGTCTGAGCTGCTTTAAATAACCTGTGAAGAAATGATTGGCACCTGGCAAAATCGTGATTGGATGCTTTTGTGGTTTTGCCCATGCAACCATATCTGAAAGCAAAGTAATATCATCTTGCTCGCCATGAACAAATAAGATATCGCCGTCAATTGCAGGGGTTTTATAATGGCGTAAGTCAACCACTGAACCTGTGGGTAAACCACATAACACTAACTGTTTAGGACGTAACTCATTGCTGAGTTGGGCTTGGCATTTTGCCAGTACATGTGAACCAAAGCTAAAACCACCTGCGTAGAAGGTTAAACCTGCATGCTTTTCACGGGCATATTCAATCACAGCCATGATGTCATCAGTCTCGCCATGGCCTTGGTCATGTGTGCCTTCACTGCCAGCTAAACCACGAAAACTTGGACGATACACAATACAGCCCATTTCATTGAAAATCTGAGCCAATAAAACAGGGACTTTATGATGCGGTGTACCACCTTGTAAGGGATGTGGATGGCAGACAACAGCAAAACCTGTGATTTCACCTTGGGGTTGATCAACAAACATTTCAATTTGACCAACAGGACCTTGGATGAATAATTGCTCAGACATAAGATACGCAATGGATAATGGAAGAATCCACTATTTTACCGATAATGAAGAATGAAAACATCGTATTTCTTTAAACTTCCTGCATACATAAATGAGGTATCGGATTTCATCTAAATATTACTGTGATAATTTTAGAATCTAATGGTTTGTTAAAAATAATATTTTTTGATTTTATTCTATTATTGGGCACTGTATGAAACTTAGGGAGGGCAATTATAGACTTAAACTTAACTGCCCAATCAAAGACCTCTTAAAATCCAATTTTCATTATTTAAATTGGATTCCTAGTTATCTCACCATTGACCAATCTTAAAATCTGCAATGGGTTGCTATCTTTTAAGGCTTCTGGCAATAAACTTTGCGGGTAGTTTTGATAACACACAGGGCGTAAGTAACGATCAATGGCCAAAGTTCCAACTGATGTACCTCGTGCATCTGAAGTTGCAGGATATGGTCCACCGTGTACCATGGCATCACATACTTCAACACCAGTTGGATAACCGTTTAGTAGTAAACGGCCTGCTTTTTCTTCTAGTACAGGAACGACATCTGCAAACTCAGTTAAGTCTACTTTATCGGCAATTAAAGTTGCAGTCAGTTGACCATTCATGCTTTGTAGCGCTTGTAGAAGTTGTTTTTTATCTTCAACTTCAATGACCACTGTCGCTGGCCCAAATATTTCTTCTTGCAGAAGCTGGTCGCCTGCCAATAACAACTCAACATCAGCTTTAAACAATTGAGGTTGTGCCTGATTACCTTGCTGGGCTTGACCTGCCAAGTGTTCAATGCCTTGGTGCTGGGTTAAATGCTCAAGACCTGCTGCATAGCTGGTTAAGGTGCCTGCATTCAACATGGTTTGCGCAGGTTTGCCGCCAATAATATTGGTTAGGTTGCTAATGAGCTGGCTAAACTCGGCTGATTTAATACCTAAAATTAACCCCGGATTGGTACAGAACTGACCACAGCCCAGAACAACTGAGTCGGCTAAGTCCTGTGCAATTTTGTCACCACGGTTTTTTAAGGATTCGGGTAACATCAGCATCGGGTTAATACTACTCATTTCAGCAAAGACTGGAATCGGTTGTGGACGGGCTGCGGCCATGTCACATAAAGCACGGCCACCACGCAGCGAACCAGTAAAACCAACTGCCTGAATTAAGGGATGCTTCACTAAAGGTCCACCCACACCGTTGCCATAGATCATGTTAAATATACCTTTTGGCATATTTGATTTTTCGACAGCACGTTCAATTGCCTGAGCCACGAAATCTGCTGTAGCCATGTGACCACTATGCGCTTTGACTACAACAGAACAACCCGCGGCTAAAGCAGATGCTGTGTCACCACCAGCGGTTGAGAATGCTAAGGGAAAGTTACTTGCACCAAATACCGCAACAGGGCCAACACCGATTTTAATCTGGCGCAAGTCTGGGCGAGGTAAAGGCTGACGATCAGGCAAAGCGGTATCAATACGGGCACTTAAAAAGTCACCACGGCGCAACACTTTGGCGAACAGGCGCATTTGTCCACTGGTACGACCACGTTCGCCTTGCAAACGTGTAAGTGGTAAAGCGGTTTCTTGTGAGACGATTTCTAAAAAATCTGTACCTAAAGCATCGAGTTCATCGGCAATATTTTCTAAAAAAGTTGCACGCTGTTCAGGTGAAGTATGACGGTAAGTTTTAAACGCTTGACTTGCAGCTTCGCAAGCCTGATTAATTTCTTGCTCGGTTGCATGATGAAATTCATAAGGTAAAGCTTTGCCAGTCGTTGCATTCACACTTTTAAATAAAGTTGTATTTTGTGCACTACGTGAACCGCCAATAAAGTTGTATCCGATAATGGTCATAATAAAATCCTGAAATTAATGAGAATGTCGTGGAAGGTTATTTTGATTGACTACACGCATGTATAACGTTGCCGGCTCTAAACAACCACCCGTTGATAATTGGCCAACCATGTTGCGATACATTTCTTGCCAAGGCGTTTGAGATGTAGAGATACTTGGTTTCCATTCCTCGCGGCGTTTGTCTAACTCTTCGTCTGATATGAGGACATTTACAGAGCGTTTATTTAGATCAATGCGCAAACGGTCATTGGTTTTTAATAAAGCAATGCCGCCGCCTACCGCGGCTTCGGGTGACATATTTAAGATAGAAGGGCTAGCAGATGTCCCACTTTGACGGCCATCGCCCAAACAAGGCAGAGATTCAATTCCTTGTTTAATTAACTCTGCGGGTGGAGCCATATTTACAACTTCTGCACTGCCTGGATAGCCAACTGTTCCAGCGCCTCGAATAACCAAAATACAATGTTCATCAATGTCTAAGGCAGGATCATTAATTCGTGCGTGGTAGTCCTCTGGTCCTTCAAAAACGATTGCCCGTGCTTCAAAGCTATTTTCCCCATTTGGATCAGATAAATATGTTTTCTTAAATGCTTCACCCACGACAGACATTTTCATGATGGCGCTATCAAAGAAATTACCGCTAAGGACAATAAAACCAGCGCCATGCTTTAATGGTTGTTCATATGGAAAGATGACATCTGCATTAGATGTTTTTGCATTTTTAGCAATTTCTCCCATCGTTTTACCGCTGACTGATGCACAGTCTTCATGTAAAACGCCCGCTTTTTGTAATTCATGTAAAACAGCAGGAACACCGCCAGCACGGTGAAAACCTTCACCCAAATATTTACCCGCAGGCATGCAGTTCACAATGAGCGGAATGTTTTCTCCAACGCGTTGCCAGTCTTCTAAACTCAGCTCAATACCCATATGACGAGCAATTGCAATTAAATGAGGAGGGCAGTTACTTGATGCACCTAATGCTGAGGCTACTGCAATGGCATTTTCAAATGATTGTTTGTTCATGATTTTCGAGGGACGTAAATCTTCTAAAACCATTTCACATATTCTTTTGCCTGTCATATAGGCCATTTGCCCACGTTCGCGATACGGCGCGGGAATGCTTGCACATGTAGGTAAAGACATGCCCAATGCTTCAGCCAAGGCATTCATTGAAAGTGCGGTGCCCATGGTGTTGCAATGCCCAACCGAAGGTGATGCCGAAGTCGTCATTTCCATGAATCCCTCATAATCAATTTCACCCGTGGCAAGTAAATTTCTTGCATGCCAAAGCACCGTACCCGAGCCAATTAATTCACCTTTAAAATGACCGTCTAGCATTGGGCCGCCAGATAAAACGATGGCGGGTAAATCGGTTGTCGCTGCTGCCATTAAACAGGCAGGTGTGGTTTTATCACAGCCCGTTGTTAGGACTACGCCATCGAGTGGATAGCCATGTAATATTTCAACTAAACCCAAGTAAGCTAAATTTCTGTCTAAGGCAGCGGTAGGGCGGCGAGACTGTTCTGCAATGGGATGAACGGGAAATTCCATTGGAATACCGCCAGCATCACGGATGCCTGCCTTAACCCGTTCGGCAAGCTCTTTGTGATGGCGGTTACAGGGGGTTAAATCACTCCCCGTTTGTGCGATACCAATCATTGGTCGACCTGACTGTAGTTCGGCGCGGGTCAATCCATAATTCATGTAACGCTCGACATAGAGTGCAGTCATGTCAGCATGTGTAGGATCATCAAACCATTCTCGGCTACGTAAAAAAATCCGTTTATCTTGATTATTCATTTTTAGATCCTTCTACTGATTTTGCTCAGCAATTTAATTTTTTAAGTGATCAATATTACGATTGAACCAGTCGATAATACGTGAAATTTATAGTAATTCACGTTGCTTTAAATTACGCATCAAAGCATTTATTCCAAAATTCCACGGCGTTGCTTTGTCACTGGTCATAACCGTGTTATATAAAGTTCCAAGTTTAGGTGAATGAATACGGACCACATCTCCGACTTTATGGGTAAAGCCAGCCCCAGCTTGCTCACGGTCTTGAGTAGGTGCAAACAAAGTTCCTAAAAACAAAACAAAACCGTCTGGATATTGATGATTCTCATTAAGGGTTTGTTGAATTAAATCTTCGGGGTCACGGCTAATTTGGGACATAGAACTCACACCATTCAGCACAAAGTTATCTGTACCCTCAATTTTCAGTTCAACATCACAAGCACGGATATCATTTAAACTAAAAGTATGGTCAAAAAGGCGAATAAACGGTCCGATTGCACAAGATGCGTTGTTATCTTTGGCTTTACTCAACAGTAGGGCGCTACGGCCTTCAAAGTCCCGTAAATTCACATCGTTACCTAAAGTCGCACCTAAAATTTTCCCGTGGCTATTTGCAACCAATACAACTTCTGGTTCTGGATTATTCCACTCAGACTTCGGGTGAATACCAATATTTTGACCAGTTCCCACAGCTGCTAAAACAGGTGCTTTCGTAAAAATTTCAGCGTCGGTACCAATACCAACCTCAAGATATTGAGACCACATTTTTTGCTCAATTAAATACTTTTTGAGTTGTAATGCTTTTTCAGAGCCGGGTTCGATTGTTTTTAAATTATTACCGATTACCTTTTGTACCACTTCACGGATCGATTGAGCTTTTTGTGCATCGCCACCTGCTTGTTCTTCTATCACACGCTCTAACATGCTTGCGGCAAAAGTAACACCTGCCGCTTTAATGACTTGTAAATCAATAGGGGCTAAAAAATATGCCTTGTTTGTATCTGGCTTAGCAACTGTGTTGGCAAATAACTCATCAATTGACCCAACTAATTTTCTTTCAATTTCAGATAAAGCTTTTAAAGGATCCGAACTTTCAAGTAACTGAGAAATCGTGTGGAACTTTTCTGAAATATCAAAAACCTGATCGCCTTTTAAAAGAATTGGAGATGGACCAGAAATTTGATTTGGAATCCACGCGCGACCAATTAAACATCCTTGAGTAGTATCGTCTGGTAATGAGTTCTGGGAATTTAACGTAAAGTTCATTTAAAGCGTCCTTCTTTTATTTGAAATCATGATATGTTTCTTATTTAATAAACACCAATCGTAATAATTTAATTATTAATAACGAAAAGTTATCGGAAAGGATTTTTGAAAATGGCGGATTTAACATACGCAAGTTTAAATAATTGGTTGAAATTCAAACATCTGGTGTTGTTGGAAACTTTGGCGAGGACCAATAACATGCATTTGGCAGCCGAACAGATGAACTTAAGTCAGCCTGCGGTGAGTAAAATGCTAAAGGAAATAGAAGGTTTATTAGGCTTTCCTGTCTTTGAACGATTGCCTCGAAATATGCCGGTGACGGCTTTGGGCGAACATGTAATTCGATATGCCCAGCGTGTATTAAACGATGCAAAACATTTTGTCGAAGATATTGAAATTTTACGGTTGGGTGGTCACGGGTTTTTAAAAGTAGGCGGTATCTTTGCCGCAACGGCTGTGGTGATTCCAAACTCCATTATTGAGATTAAAGAACAATGGCCGCTACTTTCTATCGATGTTGTTGAACAAACCAGTGACCATTTAATGGAAATGCTAAGTGAACATACTCTAGATTTAGCAGTAGGCCGTTTTACTGATGTGACGCAAAGTCAGTTTTTTGATTTTCAACCTTTAGGCCCGGAGCCGTTTTGTATTGTTGTTAATTATGCTCATCCATGTGCCCAGAAAAAGTTTTGTACATTAGAAGAATTACTAAACTGGCCATGGGTACTCTACCCTAAAGGGACGCCAATTCGAGAACGTATGGAAGGCGCATTTGCCCGAGCAAAAGTTAAAATTCCTTTAAATACGGTCAATACTATGTCGATGCAAACCTTTTTGCAGATATTAAAAGGAGCACCTATGGTGGGGATGTTGCCCGAAGCCATGGTGATTGATCAGGTAAAAGAAGGGCATTTACAGATTTTAGAAACAAATCTAATTTTAGATGCACAAGATTATGGAATTTTGACGCGCAAAGATGAACCAGTGTCTGATATTGCAGCAGCATTCATTAATATCTTACTTAAAAATGCAAAACGTAAATAAAGTATTCAGTCTCAAGCTCTGGGTAGGTTTGAAGTTTGCAAGTTGAAAGACAACTTGCTTTATTGAGTAAATTTATCAACATAAAACTGATATTAAAAAGTTATCAATATTTAGAAATTATTCATTGGAAATTATTGAAAGGAGTCCTTATCGTTTAATTCACGACAATTACAAAAGTTTTTAAGTGAAGAAAAACTAGGAAAGGACCTCTATATGAATGTGCTAATCACTGGTGGAACAGGTTTTATTGGAAAACAAATTGCCAAAGAGATCTTAAAAACTGGCAGGTTGACTTTAGATAACAATAAACCTGAGCCCATCGATAAAATTATTCTGTTTGATGCATTTGCAGGCGATGATTTGCCGCAAGATCCGAGAGTTGAAGTGATTGTCGGTGATATTACCAATAAAACTACAGTTGCTCATATTACAGAAAATATTGATGTTGTTTGGCATTTGGCTGCTGTGGTGAGCTCAGCAGCCGAGGCCGATTTTGATTTAGGTATGGATGTTAATTTGTATGGACTCTTAAATTTATTAGAAGAATTAAGAAAGAAACAAACCACGCCTCGAGTCATTTTTGCTAGTGGCTGTGCAGTATTTGGTGGTCAATTACCAGAAGTTGTGACAGATGAGACAGTAGTTACACCAAAGTCTTCTTATGGCATGCAAAAAGCAGTAGGAGAATTGCTGGTTTCAGATTACTCAAGAAAAGGCTTTATTGATGGCCGTATTTTAAGACTACCGACTATTGTGGTTCGTCCAGGTAAACCCAATAAAGCGGCATCGACATTTTTTAGCTCAATCATCCGCGAACCATTAAAAGGTGAAATGGCCGTTTGCCCAGTACCGTTAGATACTCCAGTCTTTGTGACTTCACCACGGCGCTGTGTCGAATCAATGATTAAAGCGGCGTCAATTTCTTCAGATGTACTTCAAGATAACCGAATTATTCCTCTACCGGGATTAACGGTCACGGTTAAAGAAATGCTTGAGGCGCTTGAAAAAGTTGCGGGTAAACAAGCAACTGATTTGGTGCAATGGCAAGAAGACAAAACCATTCAACGTATTGTTAAAAGTTGGCCTGTTCAGGTGAAAGCTGAGTATGCCGAATCTTTAGGTTTCCAAGCAGATAAAAATTTTGAAAGCGTGATTCAGGCACATATAGAAGATACCCAAAATTAATGGCAGTGATCGCCACTTGATGTGAGAGTTATTATGGAAGATATCAAAAATGTAACTGCTCTCGAAGAGCAGACAATCAAACGTATTTCGAATCGAATTATCCCGTTTCTCATTATTTTATTCATTATGGCATTTCTAGACAGAACCAATATTGGTTTTGCTGCGCTACACATGAATGATGCACTTGGCATTACTCAAACCATTTTTGGTTTAGGTGCGGGCGTATTTTTCCTTGGTTATTTTATTGCTGAAGTACCGAGTAATATCTTGCTTCATCGTTTTGGGGCAAGGATCTGGATTGCCCGAATTATGATTACTTGGGGAATCATTGCAGCACTTATGGGATTTATCCATAACGGTACGCAGTTTATTGTTTTACGGTTTTTACTGGGTATTGCCGAAGCTGGTTTTTTTCCAGGTATTATCTTTTATTTAACTTTGTGGTTTCCCGCAAAATATCGTGCACGTGTTTTTGCAACGTTCTACCTAGGACTACCGATTGCGCAAATTATTGGAGCGCCAATTTCCGTAGGTCTCATGCAATGGGGCAATACCATTGGATATGAAGGCTGGCGCTTAATGTATATTTTGGAAGGTATTCCTTCAATTATTTTAGGCTTGGTTTGCTTGAAATATTTAACAAACAACCCGAAAGAGGCCCAGTGGTTAACAGTAGAGCAACGTCAATGGTTAATGACCACGCTTGAGCGTGAAGAAAGAGAAAAAGACCAATCTACAGAAGCTGCTTTAACCAAAGGGGAAATGGTTAAACAAGTGTTTAAAAACCCATTGGTCTGGATCATGGCAATGGTTTACTTTGGAATTACCTCTGGTTCAAATGCGATGTTTTTCTTCTTACCAAGTGTTTTAGAGTCATTTCGAAACACATTTGGTATGGAAATTAGCCTGATTCAAAATGGTTTACTCACCGCAATTCCATATGCTTTTGCAGCAGTAGGGATGGTTTTATGGAGCCTCCATTCAGACCGTAAACAAGAACGTTATAAGCACGGTGCTTGTGCTGCACTCATGGCAGCATTGGCAATCGCTATTGCATTGATTGTAAACCAACCGTGGGCAATTATTGTGGGCTTTATCTTTCTTGCAATTGGTGTGTTTAGTGCAATTAATATTTTCTGGACTATTCCTGGTCAGACTTTAACGGGTGTGGGTGCCGCAGCCGGAATTGGTTTAATTAACTCTGTCGGCAATTTAAGTGGTTTTACTGGCCCATATTTAACTGGGTATTTATATACAACGACGGGAACTTATACAGTGGCATTTCTCGCTATTGCTGGGTTTGTTGCGATTGGCGGTTTGGGATTACTTCTATTGGCAAAGTTAAAAAAGAATGGCGTAGTAAAAGTAGAACAACAGCAACTTAAAGTACGTACTGCTACGGAGATGAAATAATGGCATCTATTGGATTTGTTGGTACAGGTATAATGGGTATACCAATGGTCATGAATTTATTAAAAGCTGGCCATCAGGTTCAGGTCTGGAATAGAACACCTTCTAAAGCAGACATTTTAAAAGAAGCAGGTGCCTATGTTTGCAGTGAACTTGAAGAAGTCGGAAAAGATGTAGATTTTCTGATTTGCATGCTCAGCGATGGGAAAACATGTGATGAAGTTTTGTTTAGAGAGTTTGGGGCAGTTTCACAACTAAAATCTGAGAGTATCGTCATAGTTATGAGTTCAATACCTGTTGAGGTTGCAAAAGCGCAAAGTGAAAAATGTAAAGAACTCTCACTGAAATATTTAGATGCACCAGTTTCTGGAGGAGAAAAAGGTGCTCAAAATGCAAGTTTGGCGATTATGGCAGGTGGTGAGCTTTCAACCTTCGAACAGGCTGAAAATGTTTTATCTGCAATGGGACGGCCTGTTCTAGTTGGTAATGCTGGTTGTGGAGAACTTTCTAAATTGGTCAACCAAATGATTGTTGCTACTACTATCGCCACTGTGAGCGAAGGCTTATTGCTTGCGAGTAAAGCTGGGGCTGATCTTGCAAAACTAAAGCAAGCATTAACAGGGGGATTTGCTGATTCTCCAATTTTACAGCAACATGGAGAACGCATGTTAAATCGAGATTTTAAACCAGGAGGTACCGCCCTAAACCAATATAAAGATATAAATACAGCGATTAGCTATGCCAAATCATTAGAGCTAAATTTACCAATTGCAGAATTGGTTAATCAACTATTTAAAAATATGATCGTAGCTGGGGATGGGGAATTGGATCATTCTGGTTTAATCCGTGAGCTAGAGAGAATGAATAGTTTTTAGCCATACATAAATGAGAGGTAGGGTTTGTATGCATCATGAATTTTCTTTTGAAAAATAACATTTTGTCAGTTGGCATTAACTATGTTTAATCTCAACTGATAAAAACCAATTTCTCATTTTTATATACTAATAATCGAAAAAAATTACGGTTTATCGTCCCAATTAGGCTTAGGTTTGAGCTAAAGCATATTGGCATTAAAAATTATCAGCTGTTATAGTTTCACCAAGATAAATTTATTTTGATTGATTATGCTTGCTTTAATTTCTCCTGCCAAAACACTCGATTACACTACAGCACTTCCTACAGATACACATACCCAACCACGTTTATTGGAGCAATCTCAACAGCTAATCGATGTTTGTCGTAAGCTTTCAGCGACAGAAATCGCCTCATTGATGACGGTAAGCGAGAAAATTGCCAACCTAAATGTAGAGCGTTTCCGTGACTGGAATGCTGACTTTGATTTTTCTAATGCGCGTCAGGCCATTTTTGCTTTTAAAGGCGATGTATATACTGGTTTAGATGCATATCATCTCAACGATCAGGATATTGATTTTGCCCAACAGCATTTGCGGATGTTGTCTGGCCTTTATGGCTTATTACGTCCTTTAGATTTGATGATGCCGTATCGCTTGGAGATGGGTACAAAATTAAAAAACAAGCGTGGTCATAATCTATATGAGTTCTGGGGCAGTATCATTACCAATCAAATTAACCAAGATTTAGCTGAAATTGATTCGAAAGTATTGGTAAATTTAGCCTCTGACGAATATTATAAATCTGTGAATGAAAAGAACATTCAGGCCGAAATTGTTAAGCCTGTATTCTTGGATCAGAAGAACGGAAAATATAAAGTCATTAGTTTCTATGCGAAAAAAGCGCGTGGGCTTATGGCAAGATACTTGATTGAAAATAAATTAAGCCAAGTAGAACAATTAAAAGCATTTGATAGTGAAGGGTATTATTTTGATGCTGAAAGTTCATCGAATAAAGAATTGGTCTTTAAACGAGATGAACAGCACGCAGCTTAAATATGCCTTAGGCAGGGTGGGATGTTAACCAAAGAATATTTATTAAAACATGCAATTTCGTCTGACCAAGTCAGTATTAAAGGGCATTTGACTGAGCCTCGCAGTTATGGGGTTTATGCTCTGCCTTTAGATCGGGATGGCACTCGACGGTTCAGATTTGGTAATCACCCGATGCGTCAACAGGAACTGAAACATGAGTTTGGTTCCTGTACTTTATATCAACTTTTTTTAGAGCGTAAAGACGCAGAATCTTTGGCAAAGTGGCTTAATAAAGAGATCCAGTGAGGATTGGCAATGCAGCAATATTTGACCGTATTAGAAAAATCGTGGTTTGAGCTGCATCAGTACTATCATTTTTCTGAGCCGCAGAAAATTTTTAATAAGTTGATTGCTGCCTACAGTGAAAAGCAGCGGGCGTATCATACACTTCAGCATTTATATGAATGTTTGGTTTTACTTGAATCCATTCGAGCTGATTTGAATGATTCACCTGCAGTCGCGGTTCCATGATGCGGTTTATGATCCGCAAGCGAAAGATAATGAGTTAAAAAGTGCTGAGCTGCTTGAACAGTATTTGGTTCAAGATTTACCAGTAGATATCGTTGGAAAAATAAAACGATGGATTGTTGCGACGCAAAAGCATGCATCGACTGATGAGCTAGATCTGCAATTTTTGTTGGATATTGATTTAGCGATTCTAGCGGCTTCACCTGAGCGTTTTGCGGAATATGAGGAACAGATTCAGCAGGAATATGCTTGGGTTGATCCTGATGTTTATTCTATTAAAAGAAAAGAAGTTTTAGCGCATTTTTATCAAGCAGAACCGCTGTATCAAACGGAGTATTTTCAAAAGAATTTTGAGCAAAGAGCGAAAGGGAGTTTGAAAAATCTACTGTACTTATGATGTTGAAATATATTGATATAATTTTTTCATATTGGATAGTTTCGAGTCGTAATTATCATTAATTAAAAAATCTATTAATGGTTCTACTGCTTCTGGAAACATACCATCATTGAATAACCATCTATAGGGTGGTGTAAATAGTTTAATAAAAATAGGCAGCTCATTTCCTTTTTTTATTGTAATAATCCTCCAAAATAAAATTTTTTTAATTTGTACAGAATTTCTTTCAATTTCTATATAGGTGTTATTGTGAAATAGAAAGAGGGATTCATTGTGTGGAAATATCACACAGAAATCGGTTTTGAATTCCCATGAAAAGAAGAAAAAAATATATCCAATAATGCTTTGGGGAGAACTCAGAATTTCTTCTTTGTTTGTAGTGTATATCTGATTTTCCTCAAGCATAAAGTATCTTGTATTAGCAGGTGCTGCATGTAAGTTAGGTGAGACTTTAACTAAGTAGATTTTTTTTAATTTATTTTTCATAGTGTTTATACGCCAATCTGGGGGTGAAGGAATAGAGTAATCCCTTCACCATCTATATCTACTTAAAGAAATATCCAGTCTCAGGTGAACTCGCATTCGCCATACGCTTACGTGGCATACGACCCGCTAAAAATGCTTCACGACCTGCTTCAACCGCTTTCTTCATGGCTGAAGCCATTAAAATCGGATTTTGCGCAGCCGCAATCGCGGTATTCATCAATACACCATCGCAGCCCAACTCCATTGCAATTGCCGCATCACTGGCTGTACCGACACCTGCATCGACCAAGACAGGCACTTTGGCATTTTCTTTAATGATGGAAATGGTATGTGGATTGAGAATGCCCAAGCCTGAACCAATCAAACTACCCAAAGGCATAATCGCTACACAGCCCATGCTTTCAAGTTCTTGCGCAACAATCGGGTCATCCGAGGTGTAGACCATGATTTCAAAACCATCATCAATCAATGTTTGCGCTGCTTTAAGCGTTGCGGTCACATTTGGATATAAGGTTTTTTCGTCACCGAGAACTTCTAATTTCACCAGATTGTGACCATCAAGCAGTTCGCGGGCCAGCATACAAGTACGAATCGCGCTATCTGCATCAAAACAACCTGCGGTATTTGGCAGGATTGTGTATTTCTCAGGTGGAATCACTGAAAGCAAATTAGGCTGGTCGGCATGCTGGCCGATGTTTACACGACGAATTGCAACGGTCACTATTTCAGTGCCACTGGCTTGAATGGCTAAATCAGTTTCATTGAGATCTTTATATTTACCAGTTCCGACCAATAAACGTGATTGAAACGTCCGTGAACCAATAATTAAAGGGGAATCTTGCATGGGCTTACTCCATTTTTAGCCGATTAGCCGCCACCAACAGCTTGAATAATTTCAATACGATCTTCAGGAGCAATGACAGTTTGCTCAAGTCTACTTTTCGGAATAATTTGTTGGTTCTTCTCTACAGCAAAGCGTTTGCCTTCTAAGGCTAAATTCTGAATCAATTGCTGTAGGTTTTCACAAGATGTGTCTGTTGACTCGCCATTTAAATAGATGTGCATGATCAATCCTTATTTCGCATGCTTGATTGCTTGCCATGCGAGTAGCACCCAACCTGCAATCATAAATGCACCACCAATCGGAGTGATTGCACCTAAGATTCGAGGTAAACCAAGCGCCATAATGTACAACGAACCGCAGAAAAAGATGATACCAATTTGCATCAAAATAAAAGGAATTTTTATTGGAAAAGTTGGTGTGGTTTTATGCAAAACACCCAATATCAGCATGCCAAGCGCATGGTAGAAGAAATATTGAGTTGCTATACTCCACCAAGCCAGTTGCTCAGGGGTTGCAAAAGATTTGAGACCATGTGCACCGAAAGCACCTAACATGACCGCAAGCGCAAGATTAAGCGCAGAGATTGCTATCCACATAATGAGAATGGAACTAGAAATTTGATAAACAAACTTAACATATTCGGGTGTTTAAACAAAGCCAGATCAAACAAAAGGGCCTGAAAGCCCTTGTGTTTGATTTAATCTTAACTCGCAGACATGGCGGTTTTGATTTTTTCCATTGCATTTTTTTCTAGCTGGCGGATACGCTCAGCAGAAACGTTATATTCAGCAGCCAATTCATGCAAAGTTGATTTGTCATCATCTAACCAGCGACGTTGTAAAATATTACGTGAACGGTCATCAAGTTGATCCATGGCCTCATGTAGGGCAGAGGTACTTTGCTGTTCGTAATCTTCTTCTTCAACAAGACGTGCTGGATCGTAACGATTATCTTCTAAGTAAAGCGCAGGTGCTGTATGAGGAGTATCGTCATCATCATCGCCCTGCGCTTCAAAAGCAGCATCATAAGCGGTTAAGCGACCTTCCATCTCTAACACTTGTTCAGGTGTCACATTTAAATCATTGGCAATCGATTTCGCTTCTTCTAGCGTTAAACGTTTGCTTGATTTTTTTAGGCTACGCAAATTGAAGAATAATTTACGTTGTGCCTTGGTAGTCGCAATTTTGACAATACGCCAGTTACGAATCACGTATTCGTGAATTTCAGCTTTGATCCAGTGCACGGCAAAAGAAACCAAACGAACACCCATGTTCGGATCGAAACGTTTAACCGCTTTCATTAATCCAAGGTTACCTTCTTGAATGAGATCACCTTGTGGTAATCCGTAACCTGCATAACTACGTGCAATATGAACAACAAAGCGAAGATGCGACATTACCAATAGTTTGGCAGCATCGAGATCTTGATCATAATAATAACGCTCAGCAAGTTCTTTTTCCTGCTCGGCCGTTAAAATTGGAATTTGATTGACAGTACTGATATATGCACCAAGGTTTACGCCTGGCGCAGACAATGACAGGGGCATCAATTGATTGCTGCTGTCAGTAGTCATGGAGTCTCCTTATAGGATGGCATTTAAGTCAACAATTTCATCTTAATGCGAATGTTCTTCATCACTAAGGAAATTTGAGTATAAAAATGTAAAGTTGTCTAGTTTATCTTTAGCTAGAGTTTAGCAAAGAATTACGTAGATTCAATTAAATAGTGAAATTCAGTGTCTGAAATTTTTTGAGTTAGACATTGAAGTTGCTGAATTTGGCAATATCGTGTTACATCAATTTCACTATGTGGATCAGAAGATTTCAATAGATATTGTTGTAAGCCGGTGGCTTTCTTTAAAGCACGTTTCAACATCAAGAGTGGCATCGGGCATGGTTGTCCTAAAGCATCAATAATGACAGGTGAGTTGTATGTGTTGCTCATATTCATCTAAATCGATTTTTTCATTATCATATTAACAAATTTTCGCGTAATTTTTGAGAGAAAAATTCCATTAAAAAAACAGCTAAATTATTGAAAAAAACAGATAGAAATATCGGAAATAACTAAAAAAACTTCTATTAATTATCATAAACCCATGATAAGCTCGATGCGTTTTAGAAAGTGTTTAATTAAATTTTATTATATTAAACTCTATAACAAATGGATGTAACCGGAAATTGTTGATAGTTTTACAGAATGATTACAAGCTTTAAAATTATAAATATTTTAAAACCTTGTTGGCTCTGCTGTTTGCAACACCGGAAGGTCCTTATCTTTCAATATCTGAGGATTGACTTATGACAGCTCGTGAACAAGGCGTAGTAAAGTGGTTTAACGACACTAAAGGCTTTGGTTTTATTCAGCGTAATGGTGGTGATGACGTATTTGTTCATTTCCGCGCAATTATGGGTGATGGCCACCGTTCTTTACGTGACGGCCAACGCGTAGAATTCAGTGTTGTTCAAGGACAAAAAGGTTTCCAGGCTGAAAACGTTCAGCCTTTAGACTAATTTGTTGCCTTAACGCAATAAAAAACGCCCCAATAAGATTGGGGCGTTTTTGTTTTTTATAGTTTATAATAGCGACTTTATTTTGCTCATTGATGGTTCGAGTGCATATATGACATCTGGTTTTGAAACCTTAAATTTACATCCGCAGTTGAAAAAAGCGATTGATGCTTTGGGTTTTACACAAATGACCCCAATTCAGCAAAAGGTTTTAAAATATACATTAGCAGGGCATGATGCCATTGGTCGAGCGCAAACGGGTACTGGTAAAACAGCTGCCTTTTTGATTAGTGTGATCAATGATCTATTAAATAATCCAGTTCAAGAGCAACGTTTCCGTGGCGAGCCACGTGCGTTAATTTTAGCGCCAACACGCGAGTTGGCGTTACAGATTGAAAGTGATGCGCAAGCACTCACGAAATTTTCAAATTTGCATCTTGTGACCTTGTTGGGCGGTGTGGATTTTGAAAAACAAAAGAAAATGCTGGATCGTAACTTCGTTGATATTATTGTTGCAACACCAGGGCGTTTGATTGATTTTGTTGAGCAGAAAGAAGTTTGGTTGGATAAAATCGAATTTTTGGTGATTGATGAAGCTGATCGTTTGCTTGATATGGGCTTTATTCCATCGGTTAAACGAATCGTTCGCTATTCACCGTTTAAAGAACAGCGCCAGACTTTAATGTTCTCTGCAACATTTAGCTATGATGTTTTAAATCTTGCACGTCAGTGGTTATTTGAACCGGTTACGGTAGAAATTGAACCTGAGCAAAAAACCAATAGCGATGTAGAGCAACGTGTCTATGTCGTTGCGAAAGAAGACAAATATAAGCTTTTACAAGAAATTTTAAGAGAAGAGCCAATCGATAAGGTGATGATCTTTGCGAATCGCCGAGATCAGGTTCGTCGCTTGTATGATCATTTGAAACGTGATGGCTATAAAGTTGGTATGTTATCTGGTGAAATTGCCCAAGATAAGCGTTTAAAGATGCTCGACCAATTTAAGCAAGGTAAGAACAATATTATGATTGCAACAGATGTTGCGGGTCGTGGTATTCATGTAGACGGCGTTTCACATGTGATTAACTTTACTCTACCTGAGCAATCTGATGATTATGTGCATCGTATTGGTCGTACTGGTCGTGCGGGTGCGCAAGGTGTGAGTATTAGTTTCTTGTCGGAAGATGATGCATTCTATTTGCCAGAAATCGAAAAAGCGATTGGTAAAAAATTGCCGTTAACTCGTTTAGAAGGCTATTGCTAAGACTTGATCAGTCTTGTTTAGATGTTTTAAGAACAAGAAAATTTCTCTAAAAAAAGCCAAATCATTCTGTGATTTGGCTTTTTCGATTATTTAGTAAGAATTACTACTCAAATTACACAAAAGATTAAAGATTTTTTTAGAATTACTGTGATTAGTTGCTGAATTGAAATAGATCAACATGTAGAATATGCCGCATTACCTGGGAGGATATTATGGCTCTAATCTCAATGCGCCAGCTCTTGGATCACGCTGCAGAACATAACTACGGCGTACCAGCGTTTAACGTAAACAACTTAGAACAAATGCGTGCAATCATGCTCGCTGCGGATGCAACCAATTCACCTGTGATCGTGCAAGCTTCGGCTGGTGCGCGTAAATATGCAGGTGCACCTTTCTTACGTCACCTTATTTTAGCTGCGATTGAAGAATGGCCGCATATCCCAGTGGTAATGCATCAAGATCATGGTACTAGCCCTGATATTTGTCAGCGTTCAATCCAGTTGGGCTTTAGCTCAGTTATGATGGATGGTTCGTTGGGCGAAGATGGCAAAACACCAACATCATATGATTACAATGTTGATGTAACGCGTCGAGTTGTATCTATTGCGCATGCATGTGGTGTCTCTGTTGAAGGTGAAATCGGTTGCTTAGGTAGCCTTGAAACTGGTATGGCGGGTGAAGAAGATGGTGTGGGTGCAGAAGGTGTACTTGACCATTCTCAGTTATTAACATCTGTTGAAGAAGCAACTCAGTTTGTTGCTGATACCAATGTAGATGCTTTGGCGATTGCTGTCGGTACTTCACACGGTGCATACAAGTTTACTCGTCCACCTACAGGCGATATCTTGGCAATTGACCGCATTAAAGAAATTCATGCTGCATTACCAAATACGCATCTTGTTATGCATGGTTCTAGCTCTGTACCACAAGAGTGGTTAGCGGTGATTAACCAGTATGGCGGTGATATTAAAGAAACTTATGGTGTGCCTGTTGATCAGCTTGTAGAAGCGATTAAGCATGGTGTGCGTAAGATTAACATTGATACCGATTTACGTCTGGCTTCTACTGGCGCAATGCGTCGTATGATGGCTGAGAAACCAAGTGAATTTGACCCACGTAAATTCTTTGGTGAAACAGTTGTAGCAATGAAAGAGATTTGTGTTGCGCGTTACGAAGCATTCGGTACAGCGGGTAATGCAGATAAGATTCGTCCAATTTCTTTAGAGAAAATGGTTGATCGTTACAAATAATGAATTTGTAATGCAGAAAAATAGCGGCATTTGCCGCTATTTTTTTATTTCTATTTTGGGGAATAAAAATGCCAGCAATTGCTGGCATTTTTAACTTGTTATTTCTGTTGTGCTTTTGAGTCTAGGCTTGGATCTTTAATTTCGACATATGCATTGGCGCGAAGTTCACGCATCCAACTGTCAACTTCGGTATCAAACTGACGTTCGCCTAAGATTTGACGTGCCATACGCTCTTGTACTTCCTTGGTCATATCTTGTTCACGCGTACCCATGACTTGTAGGATATGCCAACCAAATTGGCTCTGGAATGGTTTACTGATTTGTCCAACAGGTGTTTCTTTCATTACTTTTTCAAATTCAGGAACCATAACACCTGGGCTAACCCAACCTAAGCTACCACCATCACGAGCTGAACCTGTGTCATTTGAATAAGTTGCAGCTAAAGTGGCAAAATCATCGCCCGCTTTAGCGCGATTGTAGAGACTATCAATCATTTGTTTTGCACGATCCAAGCTAACCACTTCTGATGATTGAATCAAAATGTGGCGAGTTTGATACTGTGGAACTAATGCTTTTTGCTCATTCTGTTTACGCTCGAGCAACTTTAACACATGCACACCATCACGAACATTGATGAGTTCAGTGGTTTGCCCAACTTGTAGTGGCGCAATACGTGCTGAAAGTTCGGTAGGAATTTCTGATAATGAGCGGAAACCCATATCTAGGCCATCAACTTTTACAGCTGAAGTGGAGAGCTTGGAGCTAATCCCTTTAGGGTCATCACTCGTTGCCAGAGCTTGCTTCACTTGCTGCGCAACTTGTTGTACATCATTTGTATTTTCACCTGCAATACGCATGTGAATGACATGAACCTGTGTACCGAGCGCAGCTTGACCTTCTGGGGATTTCAAGAAGTTTTCAACATCGTGATCACTGATTTTGATACGTGACATCACTTGTTGTTGGCGTAAGCGGCCAATGGCTAGATCTTCTGCAACACGGTTACGTAAATTCTCGTAAGTACCTGGTGCAATCGCATCTAATTTTTGTTGAAATGCTTCTAGGCTGTTGGCACCTGATTGGTTTGCCACTTTTAGTACAGCCGCATTTAAACTTTTTTCATCTGGTTTAATGCCGTAACGTTTGACTTGTTCCAATTGTGCTTGGCGAATGATCAATTGATCAAGCACCTGCATTTGTAGGTACTGCTGTGGTGGGACTGTTTTATTTTGCGCTTTTAATTGATGTTCTGTCTCTGCAATCCCTTGATCTAAATCACTTTTTAGAATAACACTACTATCCACAACTGCAACAACCTCATCCGTAGGTTGTGCAAAGCTTTGCATTGATGAAGAAATTAGGGCAGCGAGAACAGTCGCTTTAAAGATATGTTGAAAAGGTTTTATCTTCATTAACGTTGTGTCCAAGATTGATTAATTTTGTTGAAACCTAAAACTCTGTTTTCGAGGAGAGAGGCAAGCTTATTGTTTAAAGCACCTAAGCCTTTTAGGGTGAACTCAGCCATAACCGCATTCTTTTTACGAACATCTGGAGTATTTGGATCATCCAGATCGTTATAGTAAGAACGGCCGTATACTGAAACAGCCCAACAACAAGACTCATAATTTACACCAAGTAAATATTCACGCATCACGTTGTTGTCTATGTCGTATTGAGCGTGACCCATAATACGCCAATTGTCTTTTATCGGTTGTATAAAGGATGCAACAACTTGATCATAGGCATGTTGGCGATCTGTAATGTCTTTACGATAGAAATAGCCTAAATTGTAAAGATTGCCTTTTTCACCTGTGTAATAGGCTTGGAAATCTCTTTGCGCATTATCACCATTGGACATCCACGCCGAGTTTGAAGAGATGGTCACGTTTTGATTGAGCTGGCTTGATAAGCTAACAATCGGACCTGTGCGATTTTGAGTGTCAAAATCGTCAAGCTTTTCATTTAAGCTTACGCGGCGATCACTAAAATAATAACTTTGACCTACGCTTGCTTTAATTCGCTCGAGGCCTTCGGTATCTAATAAACTATAAGTAACGCCGAGTGATAGAAAGTTGTTGTCATCTAAACGGTCATGCCCATAAAAACGATATGGGTTGAACAGTTGATCATAGTTGATTGACGCAGTGGTTGAGTCAAAGTTTGGATGATCATCTTGATTTTTATAAGGTGAATATGCATAAAAGGCACGAGGAGAAATGCTTTGTAAGTATTTGCCTTCTTTTTCGAAAGTGACGCCCGTTGCAAAAGTGAATTGAGGAACAACAACTGATTTTTCTAAATCATCAGAAGCTGAAAGCCCTCGACCTTCTTTTGAACTTTGATCAAAGAAGGTATTGATACTACGAACAGAAACTTCTGGAATTGCATAGAACCAAGATGGGGTCAAATAGTTGTAGCGAACCGCAAACTGGTTGTAAATACGGGTACCGCTTGATTCCAGTGCCGAGCCATCATTCACAGACTTTTTGAAGTAGGCTGTGTCATTATTAAACTCATACTGTAGGCCTTGTGGATCGCCTGTGACGTAGTTTAATAAAAATTGCGGAAGACGAGCGTAGGGCTTGTCTACATCTTTTACAGTTTTATCTAGTGTTTGGAAGTCTTCAACTTTTAACTGAGCTCTCAGCCCGGGAATTCCATTTTGATAGTTAAGTTCCCAAGCACGGCGTAAATTTAGATCCGTTCTGGTGTTTGGATTATTGTTAAAGTCTGCAAAGTAGTCTTTATCAGAGGCATAGTTATATTCTAAATTGGTTGACCATTGATTGTTGATCCGCCAATTATGAATAAAATGAAGATCATCACGTGCTTCATTGCCATACTGATTGTCACTTGCAATATAACCACCCCAAATACGACCTGCACCAAAGTTCTCAGTCATATAGCGGAAGTCTGCATCTAATTTTGGACCACGTTTACTCATATAGCTTGGTGTAAGTGTGAGATCGTAATTAGGTGCTAGATTGAGATAAATTGGAGTGATTAATTGCGCGCCACCGTCATTGCTATAACCAAAGTTTGGGCTGAGAAGACCAGTGGTGCGACGGTCATCAATCGGGAAATTGAAATAAGGCACTGCTAATACAGGAACATCTTTAATATAGAGTTTTGTATTGCGGGTGACACCGCGACCTGTATCTTGGTTTAATTCAATTTCTTTGGCCTGAATTTTCCATGCTGGTTTCTGTTCAGGCGGGCAGGCTGTATAGCTTGCATCTTTAAAAATAACTAAATTTTCATTGGCACGTTTAATTTGGTTTGCATGACCATGCGCGTGTTGTTGCTCAGAGATATAGAAACTATTGTTTAAATCACCTGTTTGGGTCTTTAAATTATAGTTAATCGCATCACTTTGGGTGAGTAAGCCTGATTGAGCAATCTGGACACGGCCTTCAGCATTGGCAAATGTTTGTGTCGAGTCGATCGTGACTTGGTCAGCACGGATGGTGCGGCCTTCTTGATCAATCACTACATTGCCTTGCAAAACAGAATCGCCAGTTGGGTTGTAATGCCCATAATCAGCAGTGAGCACTGAAGTTGTTGTGCTCGCATCGCCTACTTTTGCTTGAGGATTAATCGGGGTGACCCACGTTCCTTGGCAAAATGAAGAGCTTAGATAACGATTATCACGCAACTGTGCTTCTGGTGCTGATTTATCTACATAATATTGCTGGAAAAAACTTTCCCCAGGATAACTTTCCTGATCTTGCTGTCCCTGATTTGGAATTGCTGCTTTAAGCTGTTTGTTGTCAAGCGTAGAGACAGCATCAGCTGGTGCCGCGAAACCTGATTGGATCGAGCCGCCACACAAGAGTGTCAAAATAGCTGTTGCTAAAGGATTAAATTTAAACTGATGTTTCATTGTCTCATTAACCAATACGCTAATTCACAATTAATTATTGTCGCATCATAGAGAAAAAGTTGATAAGTGGCTACACTTAAGCTTTCAAAATCTCAGCTAGTTTTAGATTTTATTGCAAATGAATACACAACGTGAACAATTGATACAAACTTGGCTTCAAGCCACCCTTCAATCTGATCAATTTGAGATCAACTTTTTGGCAGGAGATGCAAGCTTTCGCCGCTATGCGCGAATTAAGTTACAAAACAAAACATATATGCTCATGGATGCACCGCCTGAAAAAGAAGATTGTATTCCATTTGTTAGCATCGATGAGTTTTTTGACAAAAATGGTGTGCGTGTACCGCATATCGTTGCGAAAGACTTAACTTTAGGGTTGTTGTTGCTAGAAGATTTTGGTGATGTTGTTTTATCAACTTTACTCAATGATGAGACAGTCGATCAATACTATGCACAAAGTTTCAAGCAACTGATTGAGTTACAGCAGATCAATGCGGATACGCAATTGCCAGCTTATTCTTATGAAAAGTTGATGACAGAAATGCGTCTGTTGACCGACTGGATGTTGCCATCTTTGCAAATTCAGCCGACAGAGCAGCAACTTGAAACAATCGAACAAGCTTTTGACTTTCTTGCGATTGAAGCGACTCAGCAGCCACAAGTGATCGTTCATCGTGATTTTCACAGTCGTAATTTGATGAAAATCGAAAATGAGCAAGAGCTGGGGGTGATTGATTTTCAAGACGCGGTGATTGGTGCGGATACATATGACCTAATTTCGATTACACGTGATGCCTACGTACAATGGAATGCTGAGCGTGTTTATGAATGGTTTGAGGTGTTTTATAAGCTCTTACCTGCAACTGCGAAACAAAACCGTAGTTTTGAGCAGTTCAAGCGTGATGCAGATTTGATGGCAATTCAACGTCACCTTAAAATTCTTGGTATTTTTGTGCGTTTATTTGAACGTGATGGCAAGTCAGGTTATTTAAAGGATTTACCGCGCGTGATGTGGTATTTACTGGAAGAAAGCCATGGATATGATGAACTGAATGACTTTATGCAATTCATTCGTGAAATCGTGATGCCGAAGTTTGTTGAAAAATATGGCAGTTATGAGGTTGCAGCCTAATGAAAGCGATGATTCTTGCTGCGGGCTTGGGTAATCGTATGCGTCCTTTGACCTTACATACCCCAAAGCCTTTACTCGAAGTTGGTGGCAAACCATTGATTGTTTGGCATATCGAAAAGCTGCAAAAAATAGGCATTACCGAGATTGTGATTAATACAGCATGGTTGGGTGAAAAGCTTGCTACTGCTTTAGGTGATGGTTCTCAGTTCGGTGTTACTATTTTGTGGTCACACGAAGGTGAAGGCTTGGAAACCGCTGGAGGGATCATCAATGCATTGCCATTGCTGGGTGATGAGCCTTTTATTCTAGTGAATGGTGATGTCTGGACCACAATGGATTTTGACTCATTGTTAAATGTTCAGTTGGAGGATAAGCAAGCGCATTTAGTGCTGGTTGAAAATCCACCTCAGCATTTAAAAGGTGACTTTATCCTTGCAAATGACTTGGCTTACACTTTTGAGCAGGAGCAGCTGGGTGAGGCTCTAACGTATAGTGGAGTTGCGGTATTGGCACCACAAATGTTTGTTGGTTTGGAAAATGGCAAACGACCATTAGCACCATTATTGAAACAAGCCATGCAGCAGCAGCAAGTTTCAGCTGAAAAGTTGCAAGGAATTTGGGTAGATGTTGGTACACCTGAGCGTTTGGAGCAGCTTGATCAACAGATTAAGCAGGGCACATTCGCATAATAAAAAATGCTTTGTCTATCTGTGATTTGCATAAGAAAAGACAAAAACTTAATAGATTGTGCAGTTTATCATGCTTGTAAATGTTTAACTGCATAATCGTTCAACAAGTCCTGCTGTGCCTTGTATCAGAAATCGGTATACTGCACAGCAAGTTTATCGAGATGTCGCACTGTTATGCATCCTTTTTTTCAAGAATTAAAGCAAGGTAGTCAAGCTCTAGGTCTCAACCTAAGTGAAGAAGCCCTAACACTCTTATTGAAATATCAAGATGCGCTGGTGCTATGGAATAAGGCATACAATTTAACGGCCATTCGTGAGCCGAAAGAAATGTTGGTTAAACATTTATTAGATAGTTTAAGTATTTTAAGTGATTTGCCACAAGGCCGTTTATTAGATGTAGGTACGGGTGGTGGTATGCCGGGCATGATCATTGCATTATGTCAACCAGAACGTTCTTGTGTACTATTAGATTCGAACGGGAAAAAGATTCGTTTCTTGAAGCAATTTATTGCTGACTTAAAACTGAAAAATGTAATTGCAGTTCAAACACGTGTTGAAAATGAAGATAGTATTGGTGAACTTGGTCAGTTTGATGTCATTACAAGTCGAGCATTTGCTTCTTTGACCGATTTTGTTGATGCAGCACAGCCTTATATGCATGAGCAAAGTATCATTGCTGCAATGAAAGGCTTGATCCCTGAGGATGAAGTTGAGCAAATGAAAGATCAGTATTCATGTAAGATCATTGAACTGCGTGTGCCGAGATTGGATGAACAGCGTCACTTACTTTTACTTCAACGTATTCAATAAAAAATATTAAGGGTAGTCATGGCTCAAATTATTGCGATTGCAAACCAAAAAGGTGGTGTGGGAAAAACCACGACAGCAGTCAATCTTGCTGCCTCTTTGGCGATCTTGAAAAAACGTGTCTTGTTAGTCGATATGGACTCACAAGGGAATGCCACCATGGGGTCAGGTATTCAAAAGAATGATTTACTTAACTCAGTCACAGATGTGTTGTTGGGTGAAGTGCCAATTGAAACTGCGATTCAAAAAGCAGAAGTCGGTTATAAGGTTTTAGGTGCAAACCGTGAGCTAGCAGGTGTAGAACTTGCCATTGCCGAGCAAGAAGGCCGAGAGTTTATTCTGAAAAATGCTTTGCAGGAAGTAGATGCTGCATTTGATTATATCATTGTCGATTGTGCACCAAGCCTGAGTTTAATTACCGTCAATGCCTTGGCTGCGGTCAATGGTGTAATTATTCCAATGCAATGTGAATATTATGCTTTGGAAGGTTTGGCTGATCTAACACAGACCATTGACCGTATACAAAAAGCCCTTAATCCAAACTTGGAAATTGTTGGGGTATTACGTACCATGTATGACGCTCGTAATGCATTGACACGTGATGTGTCAGCAGAGTTAGAGCAATATTTTGGTAAAAAACTATATGAAACGGTGATTCCACGAAATATTCGTTTGGCAGAAGCACCTGCTCATGGTTTACCTGTGATCTATTTTGAAAAAAGTTCAAAAGGTGCAATTGCATATTTGAACTTAGCCGCAGAAATGTTGAAGAAAAGTAAAGTGAAAAAAGGAAGTGCTGTATGAGCATCAAAAAACGCGGATTGGCTAAAGGTCGTGGTTTAGATGCGCTATTAGGTTCAATTCAAAAAGAGAAATTGCAACTTGAAGCACAAGCCTTGGATCATGGTCAACTCAAGCAAATTGATGTCAATTTATTGAAGCGTGGTGAATATCAACCGCGGAGCTTTATTCAAGAACACGATTTACAAGAGCTTGCTGCATCGATTGAAAAACATGGTGTGATGCAGCCAATTGTGATCCGTCCTGTGGATGATGAGCAACATCCTTATGAAATTATTGCGGGTGAACGTCGTTGGCGTGCTGCCCAATTAGCAGGTTTGGCAGAAATTCCGGCAATTGTGCGTGACTTAAATGATCAAGTCGCAATTGCTTTGGCATTGATTGAGAATATTCAACGTCAAGATCTCAATCCGATTGATCAAGCCGTTGCTTTACAGCGCTTTCATGATGAATTTGGATTAAGTCATCAAGAAATTGCAGATACGGTAGGTAAGGCGCGTACTACAGTGAGTAACTTGTTACGCTTACTGAGCTTGGCCGATCCGATTAAAGACTTGATGCAACAAGGTCAGATTGACATGGGGCATGCTCGTGCGATCTTGACGCTGAAGGCAAAAGATCAAATTGCGGTTGCACAAATCGTGATTGAAAAAGGTTTGTCGGTACGTCAAACTGAACAATTAGTTCGTGAGTGGAGTGAACCAAAACCTGAAAAGGAAAAGGCTCAGATTTCTCCAGATATTGAACAATTGACTCAGAAGCTTTCCGAGCGTTTCGGAGCGAATGTGAAAATTGACCATAACCAGAAAGGTAAAGGGAAAATGGTCATTCATTACCACTCACTGGATGAGTTGGATGGAATCCTCAATATTTGCTTACCTAACTAATATTGAGGGCGCATCCTTTTATATTTTAGCTATTATTGGGGAATAATATGTGGGAACTTGTGAAAGCGGGTGGCTGGTTAATGCTGCCCCTTATTCTTTCATCAATTTTTACGGTTGCCATTACAATTGAACGATACATTCGTTTAAAACGGTCACAAGTTTTACCGCAAGCATTGCTTGTAAATGGTTCTGATGTTGATGCAGTTATTGTCCAATTAGAACAAGAAGATGCTCAGAAAAGTCCATTAGGTCGTATTCTTAAGTCTGGCTACGATCAGCGCGATCAAGGTGAGCAATTTGCCCGTGCGCAAATGGAAGCAACAGCTTCTCGGGAAATCAGTTATCTCGAAAAAAATATTAACTTTCTTGGAACGCTAAGTGCTATTGCGCCTTTGTTGGGCTTACTTGGTACAGTTCTGGGTATCATTGAGTCATTTTTGGTGATTGATATCGGTTCTGCGGGTAATGCCAGTATGATGATGCCAGGTATCTCTAAGGCCTTGATTACCACAGCTGTCGGGATGCTGATTGCGATTCCAGCAATGATCGCATATCGTTATTTTCAGCGTGTTGTACATGAATATATTGCTGAATTAGAACAGCAATCAACCTTGTTTCATGCAGCACTTTTCTATAAAAAAGCTGCTCATGTGCAAGAACACCGTCGTGCAAGCTAAGCCGAGGTGGCATCATGAAGTTTAAACGCTCTAAGGTCGAAGATATTCATATCAATTTGACGCCAATGATTGACTGTTTGTTATTTATTTTGGTGTTTTTATTATTATCAACGACATTTAGTCAGCAAAGTCGTATCAATCTGACTTTGCCCGATGCACAAGGTGTTCCACCTAAACAATTCGATCACAAAATTGAAATCATGGTAGACTCCACAGGGCATTATTCTGTGAATGGTCAAGCATTATCAAGTAAAGATACCGCTGATTTAAGCACAGCGATTAAGCAAGTTGCACAAGACCGTCGTGATTTTATGTTTATTATTGCGGCTGATGCAAAAGTTGCGCATCAAGATGTGATTCGAGTGATGGATGTCGCCGGTCAACTCGGTTTTGTTAACGTCAATATCAGCACCAAAGTTCCAACGAGAGGTTTTACTGAGTGAATCAGGATTTTAAGGTTTATGTCCGTTTAATATCGTATTTAAAATCTTATTGGGGCGTTGCCTTACTCGTCTTGCTTGGTTTTGGTATCAACGCGGCGACGGAGGTATCTGTCGCAAAGCTATTGAAATACATCATTGACGCTATTCAAGAAGGTAGCCGTAGCAATCTGGATTGGTTTCCAGCACTTATTGTTCTATTGATGTTTTTCCGTGGAGTTGGCCTATTTCTCGGTGGTTACTTTTCTGCGGTTATTTCACGCAGCTTGGTCTTTAGCATCCGTCAGGAAGTGTATGCAAAACTGTTAAGATTACCAGCGCAATATTATCTTGATAACAGTGCTGGTCACATCAGTGCAAAGTTGATGTATAACGTTGAACAGTTAACAGCTGCATCTTCTGAGTCTTTGCAGACCTTGATTAAAGATGGTTTGATTGTTCTTGGTTTATTGAGTTATCTACTCTATACCAACTGGCGATTAACTTTATGTATTGTGGTCTTCATGCCTTTTATTGGCATATTGGTCAGAATCGCATCTAAAAAAATGCGTAAATTGTCGATCCAAGTACAAAATACCATGGGTGATGTAAACCATGTGGTACAAGAAACCATTACTGCAAACTCTGTGGTAAAAAGCTTTACTGGTGAAGAGTTTGAACAGAAACGTTTTTATAAATCGTCTGAAGAGAACTTACGTCGTGGTTTGAAAATGGTGGTGGTGCAAAATATTAACAGCCCAATCATTCAGCTTTTATTATCAATGGCGATGGCAATCATTCTTTGGCTTGCTTTACGTCCACAAGTTTTTGGTGATACTTCTGCGGGTGAGTTTATTTCATTCATTACCGCTGCTGGCCTTATTTCTAAGCCTGTTAAGAATTTGACCGATATCAATGAAAAGTTACAACGTGGTTTAGCTGCAGCACATTCAGTGTTTGAGTTGTTGGATACGCCTGAAGAAATCAATAATGGTCAATTGAAACCCGCTTTAAAGGGTAATATTCAATTCGATCATGCAAACCTACGCTATGAAGATGGTACACATGCAATTAAGGATTTCTCTTTAAATATTAAAGCGGGTCAAACTGTTGCTTTAGTTGGGCGTTCAGGTGCGGGTAAGACTTCATTAGTCAATATGTTGCCACGCTTCCAAGAGTTGAGTGAAGGGCAAATCTATTTTGATGGTATTCCAGTTCAGGATATTGAGCTGGCTTACTTACGTTCTCAAATTGCGACAGTGAATCAGCAAGTCGTGTTATTTAATCGCTCAGTTCGCGATAACATTGCCTATGGGCAGTTACAAGATTCAAGCGATGAGCAAGTGATTGCTGCGGCGAAAGCAGCGTATGCACATGACTTTATTATGAACCTGCCGCAAGGTTATGACACCATTTTGGGTGCACAAGGTTTGAATCTCTCTGGTGGTCAGCGTCAACGTATTGCTATTGCCAGAGCAATCTTAAAAGATTCTCCAATTCTGATTTTAGATGAAGCAACCAGTGCGCTTGATAATGAATCAGAGTACTTTATTCAACAGGCATTTGATAAAGCGATGCAAGACCGTACTACGATTGTAATTGCACATCGTTTATCTACGGTAGAAAATGCAGATCTGATCGTAGTAATGGATAAAGGTCAGATTATTGAGCAAGGCACGCATGCTGAGCTTTTAGCAAAACATGGTATGTATTATCAATTACATCAACGTAATTTCGAGGAAAATTAAGCATGTCGATGGCGCAACGTATTCAGGATGCTTGGAATCAACAAGCGTCATGGTTGGTGGTGTTGCGCCCCTTATCATGGTTATACCGATTTGGTTTTTGTGCAAATAAAGCGCTTTATCAACATGGGATTAAACCCATATATAAAGCGCCTGTACCTGTTATGGTGATTGGGAATATTACCGTGGGTGGCAGTGGTAAGACACCGCTGCTGATTCAACTGGTCAAATATTTACAGCAACATAATGTACGTGTCGGTGTAATTAGTCGTGGTTACGGTGGTGCAGGTCCTTTTCCTGTTTTAGTTACTTCGCGTTCTGAACCAGATATTGCAGGAGATGAACCTTGTCTGATTGTTCAATCTACCCATGTGCCCATGGCCGTTGGTCCTAATCGCCAAGCTTCTATTGAGTTGTTATTGGAAAATGAGCAGCTTGACCTGATTATTAGTGATGATGGTTTGCAGCATTGGGCTTTGGCGCGCCAGATCGAATGGATTGTGTTAGATCAAAATCGTGGTCTAGGTAATGAAAAGTTATTGCCAGAAGGTTATTTACGTGAACCTAAGTCACGCTTAAACGAAAGTACGGTCATTGAGCATACTAAAATTGCGCAAGCACGAAAAAATATGCATTTAGCAGTCGGTCAGCCTTATCTTTTAAATGCAAATACAGATACAAATTGGTTTGATCCCAATCAATATTTCAATGCTGTTGTTGGAATTGGTTTCCCTCAGCGTTTTTATCAAACCTTAGCATCTTTGGGTGTACAGCAATATCAGGCACATGAATTCCCAGATCACCATGATTATGAAATTGATGATTTAACATTTGAAAATCATGATGCCATTATCACCACTGAAAAAGATGCCGTAAAGTTCAAGACTTTATTAAAGCAACATCCTGAATTTACTACCCCGATTTGGGTGGTCCCCGTTGAAGCTGTTTTGTCAGCAGATTGTTATGATGTATTGAAACAACAATTGCAGCACCTCGGTATCCAATTTTCTTAGAGAGCGACCATGAAACATATCGTCATCCCAGCTCGTTTTGCGAGTTCTCGTCTTCCGGCAAAACCGTTACTCCTGATACATGGTCGTCCAATGATTTTGCGTGTGGTCGATCAAGCGAAAAAAGTTGCTGGTTTTGATGACTTGTGCGTTGCTACCGATGATGAGCGTATAGCTGAAGTATGTCGTGCTGAAGGTGTTGATGTGGTTTTAACAAACCCAGATCATCCATCGGGTACAGATCGGCTCAGTGAGGTTGCTCGTATTAAAGGTTGGGCAGTAGACGATATTATAGTGAATGTACAAGGGGATGAACCCTTACTTCCTGCGAAACTTGTGCAACAGGTGAGTCAGCTGTTGATTGATCATCCACACTGTGCCATGTCTACTTTATGTGAACCGATTCATCAGTTAGAGGAATTTCAACGCGATAGTATTGTCAAAGTGGTGATGAGTAATCGCAATGAGGCGTTATATTTTAGTCGTGCAACCATTCCTTATGATCGTGATGGAGCAAAACAGGCTGAACAGCAACTGCATAATCAAGCTTTTCGTCATTTAGGCTTATATGCCTATCGCGTCAAATTGCTACAAGAGTATGTCACTTGGGAACAGGGACAGCTTGAGAAATTGGAAAGCTTAGAGCAACTTCGCGTGCTAGAAAATGGTCATCGTATTGCCATTGCTGTGGCAGAAGCAAATTTACCCCCTGGTGTGGATACGCAAGCGGATTTAGATCGATTAAATGCAATGTCTGTGAGTTTATTTGAATAATATTATGGTCGATACTCAATCTACAGTGATATACCCATGGCATAAGCAGACTTGGGAATTACTCAGTACACGATTCCCAGAACTTGGGCATGGTCTATTGTTTTATGGAAAGAAGGGCTGCGCCAAAAAAGAGTTTGCAGAGCGTTTTGTTGCTTGGGTATTGTGTTTGAATAAACAGCAGCAACATGCTTGTGGTGAATGTTCAAGTTGTCAGTGGTTACGATCAGATACGCACCCAAATTATGTGCATATCACGACGGATGAAGATAATAAAAAACAAAATGCCAAAATAAAAATTGAGAAAATCCGAGAACTTTTGCCTTTTGTTCAGCAAACTGGCGAAGGTTGGCGGGTTGTAATGATTGAACCTGCTGAAGCATTAAATACCGCATCAGCAAATGCATTGTTAAAAACCTTAGAAGAGCCTGGTGAAAAAGTTGTTCTGATTTTACTTGCAGATCATTACTTAAAACTTTCTGCCACGATTCGTAGTCGTTTACAGCATTTTGCGCTAGACCGAATGTCGATTCAGGATGCACAAGCATTTGTACAACAACAAATTCCAGAGACTACAACGGAACAGGTCAAACTGTTGTTGAATCTTGCTAATGACATGCCACTTACAGCCATTGAGATTGAAAAGAGTGTTTGGCTACAAAAGCGGGCTTTATTCTTGAATGATTGGTTTAAATTGGTAGCTGAAAAAAATATGCCTTTAAACTATTCAAATAAATGGTCTAAAGAATTAAATTTTTCTGAATTTATCACGATGTTTGAATATCTTTTAGCTGATATCGTGAGTTTAAAACTGAACCAATCGTTAAAAAATGATGATTTAGATTTTAACCCATTGGCAGAATTTTATAGTTTGGACGCTTTGTTTACGCTCTATTCGGATTTGCAGCAAAAGAAATTAATGGTAGAACAAAACGTACAAACCCAATTGGTTATTGATGAGTTATTTATTCAGTTAATGAATGTGAGTTAAGTAAGATTTAATACAGAATGAAGTTTTATTTTATCAAATAAGCTTTATTGGAATTTTGATAGGATATTGTTTTTATAGCATTTATGTGAGTTTTGTATATAAATTGTTCGTCGCTCTTTAATCCTGTTTGAAAGTATATAAAATGTGAGTTACTTCACAATAATATTAAAAAATAAGGAATATAGAGATGAAAACAACATTTATAGCGATTGCTTTATCACTTACCATGATACCAAGCATTACGAAAGCTGAACCAAAGTTTGTATCGAATATTAATGGCTCATCTTTTGAGATTAATGCGTCGAATTTGGGTACACAAGCATACGAGTGTGTTTATAGCTATTCTTTTAATCATGCTCAAAGTTCTGCTGGAAATCAGTTTAGTGGTAAGTTTTATATTGAAGCTGGGGTAAATAATATTTCGGTACTTACGCGAAATACTGATCAAATGATCAGTAAGTTAAACTTTGATTATAAATGTACCGAAAAATAGAAAAGCATAAACACAAGCTAGACATAAAAAAAACCGCTCTTAAGAGCGGTTTTTTTTATGGAAAAATTTTAAGTTTAAATAATGTTAAAAATTCACATCTTTTGTTAAATATGTTATTTTTTCACATAGCGATTTGCTATGTAAGTTAGGGAATTTTGAGATGCAAATAAAAACACTTTTAGTTACTTTAAGCCTTCTTTCATTGAGTGGTTGCCAGACTTTGGATTCAGCCATGTCTGCAACAGATGGGATACTCAATAAAACTGGAGATATTTTGAGTGGCGACTTTCGCGGTTTAGGGCCTGCAAAGAAAGCAACTTTGTCTGAAATATGGAAAGACTGGCAGCAAAATGAAATCACTGCGAAACGGAAGTGGGATTCACAACGCCTTGAGGTACCTGGAATTATTACTCGTATTACTAAAACGGGTGAAATCGTTTCTCAAAATCAGATTGCGATTATTTTTAAAGATCCAAGCAATGGGAAGTGTAAAGGGCAAGGGCTTACTCGTGATGATTTAAAAGTAAATACAGACAAAATCAGCAATTTAAAAGTTGGTGATCGAATTGTAGTAACTGGTGTATTAGGCACAACAGAATCAAAATGGGCGACTCAAGGCGAATGTTGGTTCTCTTTTGACAAAGCAGAAATCGTCAAGGCGACAAAATAATTTATATTGGTGATATGGTAAGCAAGTATTGCTATATCACCTTGATTTTAATGAAAATTAATGTTTATTCACAAGTTGAGCGGCTTTCGTGAGCAGAGTGGCTTAGTCAGTTTTCATTTATTGGCATCAGTATCACTATCTATAATGCAAAAATAATTATATTTTAGAGCATTCATCTTCATCCAGATCATATCGCTTTTAGGCTAATGCATCTCCTTGTTGGTTTATCCAATACCTTCCATCCTTAAGTAACTGTCATAAGATTTTAAATAACGCTTTATACAATGCATTATTTGCTCTAATCATGGTAATTTTAGTTGTTTTACAAGGCTTTTGCTGAAACAGTATTTGTTGTTTGCTTGATTGTTTTCTATAATCAGGTCATAAATCACATATAGATCTTTATTGAACGGTCACCAATGGAAACTCTATAAAACTTATCAAAAACAATGATATTTTTTTAGATTTATCACAGGTATAAAATTATTAATGTTTTGATTGATTAAGTGTTTAACAGGGGAATGTTATGCAACCACAAATGATGGGCGGAATTATACAGGTTACTATTCCAGATAAAGCGACATTGCAATCCAGTTTTATGCCTTTTATTGTCGGTGGCGGTTTGTTCGTACCGACCAAGCAAGCCGTTAAAATGGGGCAGGAAGTTTTTGTGTTGGCGACTTTGCCTGAGCAATCACAGAAGATTCCATTAACGGGTAAAGTGATCTGGATTTCGCATAAACAGACACATTTTAAGCCACAAGGATTTGCAATCCAGTTGGTTGGTGAAAAAGGTGTGTATTATAAAAATGAAGCTGAAAAGTTATTAGCAGGTATGAAAGGCTTGGATCGTCCAAGTTATACGATGTAGTTGTAAAGAGAATAGGAAGACAGAGTGTTTGTTGATACGCATTGCCATTTAACCATGTTAGATCTAAATCCTTATCAAGGAGATTTAGATCAAGCACTTGAACAGGCTCGGCTTGCAGGTGTTTCGAAATTCATGGGGATTTCAGTTGATCTGGAAGATCATATTAAATTGGCAGAAATTGCAGCCCGACATGATGATGTTGGGTATTCTGTAGGTGTGCATCCTTGTGAAGATGAGCAGATCATGGCGCGTGCAACAACGGAGTATCTCGTCAATCTTGCTCAGTCAGACAAAGTGTGGGCTTTGGGTGAAACGGGTCTGGATTATTATCACAGTACAGACTTTGTGGCTGAGCAAAAGCGTTGTTTCGCACGTCATATTGAAGCATCTAAAATTGTCAAAAAGCCTGTAGTGGTTCATACGCGCGCGGCAAAACACGATACTGTTGATATCATTCGTGCAGAGCAATCTACGCACGGTATTTTGCATTGTTTTACTGAAGATTGGGAAACTGCAAAAGCTGTTTTGGATTGCGGATATTATATTTCTTTCTCAGGTATTGTTTCTTTCAAAAATGCGCAGGACTTGCGTGATGTCGCCAAGCAGGTGCCATTGGATCGTTTACTGATTGAAACGGATAGTCCTTATTTGGCACCAGTCCCTTATCGCGGTAAAACCAATGAACCTAAATACGTTCCTTTTGTAGCAAAAGCGCTAAGTGATGTATATGATAAATCGGTTGAAGAGATTGGCATGATTACAACGCAAAATTTTGAGAATCTCTTAAATTTGAAATAAACGGTTTTGTTGTACTAGGAAAGAGAGTTATTACGTGAAAATGGATCGTCAAGCTCAGTTTAGAGCACGAGAAGTATTAATTTTTCAAATCGCGGAGCAACTCCTATTAGAAAATGGTGAAGCTGGCATGACGCTCGATGCGCTTGCAGCAGAGCTGGATCTTGCCAAGGGCACTTTATATAAGCATTTTCAGAGTAAAGATGAGCTGTATATGTTGCTCATCATTCGTAATGAGCGAATGTTACTCGAGATGATTCAAGACACCGAAAAGGCATTTCCAGAGCATTTAGCTTTCTTCATGTTGCATCATTTACATCATCCTGAGCGTACAGCGTTATTTCACCAAATTGAGGAGCGCCTCTCGACCACTGGACAGGGTATTCAATTACTGTTTAGTGAGTTGTATAAAGTGAGAAGACAGCGTTTGCGTATTATTATTCGAATGACTGAAAGTTATTTACTGGACATCAATAGTACGATGACCACACGTGATTATCTCGCGTCGGTTTGGTCGTTGACCTATGGTGCGGCGGTTATCCTAAATTCAAGTTTCTATCAGCGTTATTTGGGGTCGAGAGATACATTGCGTGTCGCTTATATAGAGCAAGCTTTAGCATTGCCAAAGCTACTTGAACAATCTGTTCCATAGTCGAAAATAGAATGAAATCACCACAGAGATTACAAACAGGTTTTACGCTTATTGAAGTCATGGTGGTGATTGTCATTATGACCATCATGGCATCGTTGGTGGTCTTAAATATTGGTGGGGTCGATCAACGTCGAGCGATGCAAGCCAGAGAGATGTTTATTCTAGATCTCAAAAAAATTAATAAAGAAGCGACTGATCAAGCCAAGGTCTTTGCTTTAAATACTCAAAATGCCACTGATGTTGCACCATTTAGTTATAATTTATTTGAATATCATGATCAAAGCCGTGAACAAATTCAGCAGGCTGACCGTACATGGCAACTTTATAAAGAATTTAAAACCCGTCAATTACCAGATCGAGTCTCTTTTAGTATTCAAAGCTTAGACGCTGAAAATTATAACAAAGCAAAAAATGAAGACTTACTAGGGGGCAGAGCTCCTCAGCTGATTTGGTTTGGGAATGGCGAAGTAAAACCTGTTCGTATTCAGTTCTACTATGAGCAACAACCCATTGGCCACGAGTTTGCATTAGATCACTTGGGTAAAATAGATGAAAATTAAATACTCAGAAGATCTTTCTTTGCGTTCTTACAAAGTTAATCTTTGCACTCAAAGCATAGCTTTTTCTCTTGTAGAGGAACAGAAATCTCGCACCTCAAGCATAGCTTCTCGCCTTGCGACACGATCGAGCGTTGCTCGATTTAATCGTGCCCACTTCGAGCATAGTTCTGCGTCTTGCGCTCGGGAGAAACGTTGTTTCTCTAATCCTCGCTCAGGATTTACCTTGCTTGAAGTGATGGTTGCACTGGCAATCTTTGCTGTTGCTGCGATTGCACTCACCAAAGTCGCTATGCAGTACACACAGTCAACGTCCAATGCGATTTTACGGACCAAGGCACAATTTGTGGGAATGAATGAAGTCGCAATGATGGAAATTAATCAGGAATGGCTAGAAGGAACGCAGTCAAAGCAAGTAACTTCTCAAGGTGAAACCTGGCAAATTGACAAAAAAGCACAATCTACCATTAGCCCCAAGATACAGCGCATCGAGTTACAAGTCAGTTTGTTTAATAATGAACAAGGTAAAGTTGAAGCAGGCATTACTCATCTTGTGTTCTTTAACTATCCAGCAAAGGCTAGAACACAATGAAATATACACGCGCATTTACTCTGGTTGAGTTACTGGTTGCAATTGCAATTTTTGCGGTACTTTCTATGCTAGGCTGGAAGGTTTTTGATTATTTATTAAAAGTAAAAGATCGTAATGCTGAGCATGAGTTGCATCTATTTGCATTGCAAGATGCCTATCAGCAGGTTTTAAGAGACAGTCTGCAAATCATTCCACTAACCGCCAATGATGGGCGGCAGTTGCAAGCAGCTTTGGTTTTAAATAATGGAAGTTTTATATTCAGTAAGGCGGGTGTTTCAGATCCATTAAAGCAAGGGCTGTCACCCTATGAACGTATAGAATATCGTTATGATTCTGCACAGAAGAAAGTATATCGATTGAAATATTCAAATTTAAATATTCCGAATCGTGTACAGCCTGTTTCAAGTACTTTACTGGAAAATGTAGATCAATTTAAAGTGCTGGTTTTAAACCCGCAAGAATTGACGCAGTGGCCCGAAAATAGTGATCCAAGCAATATTGCCGAGCTAAAAAAATTGCCGCTGGGCATTAAGATACAGCTGACTGTTGCAGGTACAGAGTATGAATGGATTTATAGCTTGTTGAATACGCAGGCGTATTTACAGACGATAGGAAATTCAACTGGTATAGGTGGGGGCACAAATCCACCGAATAATAAAGATGGGTCAAATTCATCTAATCCTACTCAGCTTCCAACACAATGAGCAAGAGGCATATCCCGTGATTAGAAAAGCTCAAAGTTATGGAATTGCTCAGCGTGGCATTGCATTGTTAACCATTCTTGTGATGGTGGCTTTGGCAACCATTCTTGCGGCGACTATTGCTAAACGACAAACCAATACCTCAGAAAATACAGGGTATTTGATGCGTCAAGACCAATCTCTATTATATGCAAAAAGTGCTGAAGCCTTCTTTTCTGAACTCTTGATTCAAGATAGCGATAATGGAAGCAGTATTGATCACCTGCAAGAGAATTGGGCCAAACCTATGCCTCCATTTCCGGTTGAGGATGGCTCTGTTTCTGGGCGTTTAATGGACGAATCAGGCAAATTCAATCTGAATAATTTGGTGAAAGCAGATGGCAGCCAAGTGGATGATTCTGCTCGACGTTGGTTTGAAAAGTTGCTACAACGTGTTGGCTTGCCAGCAGAATTGAGCCAAGCGGTGATTGATTGGCAAGATGTCGATGATGAAACTACGGGCGCAATGGGGGCTGAGAGTAATTATTATCAAGGTTTAGATCCTGCATATTTGGCCCCAAACACCAAGTTTCACAGTGTTGAAGAGTTAAAACTGGTGAGGGGATTTGAGGGTAAAAATTTCGATTTAATTAAGCCCTATGTCACGGCATTGCCTGAACAAACGAAAGTGAATATGAATACCGCACCAGCATTATTGCTTGCCAGTATTGATCCAAAAGTTGATATCAAAGCAGTGGAGCAAGAGCTTAAAACCAAGCAAGCGAATTTGACCTATTTCAATAATGTTGATGATTTGTGGAAATTAAATGCTTTTTCTGGGATAGAAGAACAAAATAAAATTGATGCCGCTGCTTTTTTGGATAGCAAGTCCAATTATTTTACTGCACAAATTGAGGTTGTTTTAAGCGAACGGAAACGGCAATTTACAAGTTCTTTGGTCCGAAAAGATAAGCAAGTCTTTGTATATTCAAGAAGTCTTTCACCATTTCAGTAGCTTTTAATATTGGTTTATCAAATGGTGACAAGATTTAAAATCAATCCCAATGCACGTTTTTTTGCTTTATAATGAAAACCGTTTGCAGATAAAGATTAGCTTGGTGCATGTTAATTCGAAAATTGTTTAAGTTTGAAAATGCTCATATTGTGCGTAATTGTACATCGGACCGCTGTAAGCGTTCGATTCATGGGCATAGTTATAAAGTTGAATTATTATTAAAAGCGTCAAAGCTCGATCACGGACAAATGGTTTATGATTTCGGCTTACTCAAAGGCGTGATCAAAGAATTGTATGATAGTTTTGATCATGCAATTTGTTTTTGGCAGAAAGATGATCCTGCTTATATCGATGCATGTAAAACATTTAGTGCACGTTGGATCGCTTTACCCGTCTCGCCTTCGGCAGAACAGTTTTCGCGTATTTTCTTTTATCTTGCTCAGCAGGTATTAAACTCAACAACGACTCAAAATGGTGAGGGTGATGTTGAGGTTTATTCTGTGATTGTACATGAAACCGATACGGGCTACGCTCAAAGCTTTCAGGAAGATATTGATAATGTGCAAATGGGTGCATTGAATCTGGATCAAATCGTATTTTCAGAACAAGTACAGGCTGAATGGAGTGACGTTCAGATGTATGAAAATCTGAAAAAAGGAATCAAGTTCCAAAATCCAAACGTAGAATTACAAGTCAATATTTGAGTGCCTTTTCGCTCAGGTGAGTGAACTTATTTTCAAGGAATATGGATGCAATTTACTGAACAGCAACAGGACAAATTAAGTAAAGTTCAGTTGGACGAGTCTTGGAAAATTTCATTGTCAGAGTTCTTGCTCAGTCAAAAAATGGATAATTTGCGTGAGTTTTTACAGCAAGAAAAACTTGCACAGAAAACGATTTATCCACCAAGTAAACAGATTTTTAACGCGATGAATACCACGCCACAAACGCGTGTTAAAGTCGTGATTTTAGGGCAAGATCCATATCATGGGCCGAATCAGGCCAATGGTTTAAGCTTTTCGGTACAAAGAGGGGTTGCATTACCGCCATCTTTACGTAATATTTTCCACGAGTTACATACGGATTTAGCTGTGCCTGTTTCACGTCATGGTGACTTAAGCAAATGGGCTGAGCAAGGTGTACTGTTGCTGAACAGTGTACTGACGGTAGAAGCAGGACAACCGACTTCGCATCAGAAACAGGGATGGGAAGACTTCACTGATGCTGTGATTGATGTATTAAATGAACAGCGTGAACATATCGTGTTTATTTTATGGGGTGCTTATGCCCAACGTAAAGGGCAACGTATTGACCGTAATAAACACCTTGTTCTAACAGCAGCACATCCATCACCACTTGCTGCGAACCGTGGCGGTTTCTTTGGCTGTAAAGTATTTTCTAAAACCAATCAATATTTGAAACAACATGGCATTGAGCCTATAGACTGGCAATTGGACGCATAATGACTTCTCCTGATTTAAATAGCTATCATCCAGATTTAGTTATTGAACATGCAAAAAACGGTTGGCGAATCATTCGTCTTAATCGACCTAAATCTTTGCATGCTTTAGATGAGCCAATCGTAAGTGCTCTACTGCAAGTTTTCGAAGATTTTCATGTAGATGATACTGTTAAAGCGATTTGGTTTGATTCAACAACACCAAAAGCATTTTGTGCGGGTGGTGATGTTCGCAAGTTGCGCCAGCTGGTGATTAATCAGGAAGTTGATGCTGCGAATTTATTCTTCCAGCAGGAATATGCGCTTGATTTATTGTTGCATAATTACGCCAAACCGATTGTCGTCTGGGGTGAAGGTTATGTGATGGGGGGGGGATTAGGCTTGTTCATGGCTGCACCATTCCGTTTGGTTACGCCGTATTCACGTTTGGCGATGCCTGAAATCAATATTGGTTTATACCCAGATGTTGGTGCGAGTCGCTTCTTGGCTGATCGTGGTCAAATTGGTCTGTTTACTGGCTTAACAGGTTCAATCATGACTGCTGCTGGTGCATTTAGTATTGGTTGGGCAACACACATTTGTGAAGCTCAACGTGATAATGTGCTTCAGAAAGTCTTGAATGTCGATTGGAATCATTATCCAGCAGGTGCATTTAGAGCCATTGATGATACTTTAAATAGTTTGCATCGCCCAGTTGCTTCTGGACCATTACAAAACTCAATCGATGTGATTCATAGTGTCTGTCGTGGACAAAGTTTTGAATATGATTATCAATCTATTATTGGTTTAAGTGATGCAAGTAGTGATTGGTTGCGTCAAGCCAGCGAGAACTTGCAGAAAGGTTCTCCAAGTACAGCTGCGATCACATGGCTGTTATGGCAATGGGGCAAACAAGGCCATGCATGGGATGAAGTGTTTGCATTAGAAGCACAAATTTCTGATTGGAAGATTCGTCATCCAGACTTTGTCGAAGGTGTGCGTGCCCGTTTGGTTGATAAAGATTTGTCACCAGAGTGGAAAGCAACCGAGCAATTGAGCTTAAAAGGTATTTTGGGTGACTGTGCACCAGTGACCAATATTGAAAGCTGGAATGCGTTATTAAAGCAATATGGTGTTATTGCCTGATTGTTATGAGTTCAGAAAATTGTAATGATGAATATTGGATGCAGTTTGCCTATGAGCAGGCTGCATTAGCCGCAGCGCAGGGTGAAATACCCGTCGGGGCAATTTTGGTCAGCAATGGCCAGGTACTCGGTGCTGGCTATAATGCACCTATTAAACTGTCAGATCCAACGGCGCACGCAGAAATACAAGCTTTACGTGCTGCATGTCAGTCTTTGAATAACTACCGGTTACCAGAAGATACCACGCTCTATGTGACACTCGAACCTTGTACCATGTGTGTCGGTGCATTAATTCATGCGCGAATTCAGCGTGTGGTTTTTGCGACGACCGAACCTAAAGCAGGTTCATTGGTGAGTGCTAGACAATTACTCGACAGTGGTTATTACAATCATAAATTTGTTTTCGAACAAGGTTGCTTGCAAGAACAATGCTCATTGCAATTGAGTGATTTTTTTAAGCAAAGAAGAAATGAAAAGAAGAAAATCCGTTCGTCAAAAACGTCCTTAAATGATTAAAAATGTCTTAAAAGTTGTGGCAAACTAAGCCTCCGATGATTTTGGGTCACATCAAAAGGCGAATTTATGCGTAATGCAATCACCGTACAAAAAGAATTTAATGCACCGATTTCTGAAGTGTTTGACTTGTTGTCAAAACATGCCACTTATAACAAGGCATTTGCACCTTTACAGGTGGTTCGTGTCAAAGACTCTGCTGATCCAAAACGCCCTGATGGTATTGGCTCGGTTCGTCGTATGGGCTTTGGTCCAATCAAGCCGCTTCAAGAAGAAATTACTTTATTGGAAGAAAATAAACGTATTGAATATAAATTAATCAACAATCCTTTGGTGAAACATCATTTGGGGCAAATTGATTTTAAAGAAATCACTCCTTTTATTACTTTAGTCACTTATAAGATTGAATTTACGGCAAAAGCACCCTTGGTAAGCAAATTAGTTCTTGCACAACTCAAAGCAGCGATTACACTAGGTTTTTCAAAATTAGCCAAATCAGTTGCTTCATAAGAGATGGGAATGACAGTTCATATAATTACGATTGATGGTCCAAGTGGTTCAGGTAAAGGAACATTGGCTGCAAAAATTGCCGCACATTATGGTTTTAATTTATTAGATTCTGGTGCGTTATATCGTTTACTTGGATTGTCATTGTTCCAGCGTGGTTTATTGGAACAGATTGATACGCATTTAGATGAATGTGTTGAATATGCCACACATTTGGATATCGAGTTTAAATCTTCAGAAGCTGCGACAAAGATTCTCTTAGAAGGTATCGATGTCACCCAAACCATTCGTACTGAACAAATCGGAGAGTATGCATCTAAAGTTGCAACCGTTCCTGAATTAAGGAAAGCACTATTTGCACGTCAGCGTGCATTTATTCAAGAACCAGGGTTGGTTGCAGACGGTCGTGACATGGCAACATCGATTTTTCCAGAAGCTCAAGCCAAGATTTATTTAACAGCATCGGCAGAGTCTCGTGCAGAGCGGCGCGTAAAACAGTTGCAGGGCATGGGTCTTGATGCTAAAATAAGCGACATTTTATCTAACATACAGGCTAGAGATAAAAGAGATATGGAGCGTACAGTTGCTCCACTTAAGCCCGCTGATGATGCGTATGTCATTGATAGTTCTACAATAGGCATCAATGAGGTATTTCAGTTGATGGTTGACTATATCAATAGCCGTATAAAATAGATACACAATTTTTTTATCAGTTGAAGCATTGCTTGATCAGATTTTTTGGACAATGTAACAACTTAACTAAACCGGCCTTGTCTGATCCAAGACCGCGGACTTTATCAGGTATATCATGACCGAATCTTTTGCAGCCCTCTTTGAAGAAAGTGAATTAAACCTCAACGTTGAAAAGGGTGCAGTCATCCAAGGTACTGTTGTTAGTATCGATTCTGACTGGGTTACTGTTGACACTGGCCTTAAATCTGAAGGCGTAGTTGACCGTGCTGAATTTTTAAATGAACAACGTGAACTTGAAGTTCAAGTTGGCGATACTGTTGATGTAGTTGTTGAAGCACTTGACAACGGTATGGGTCAAACAGTTTTATCACGTGAAAAAGCGAAACGTGCTGAAACTTGGACTAAACTTGAGAAAATCTTTGAAGACGGCGAAATCGTTACTGGTGTTATCTCTGGTAAGGTTAAAGGCGGTTTCACTGTTGACATCGGTCCTGTACGTGCATTCTTACCGGGTTCTTTAGTTGACACTCGTCCTATCCGTGACACAACTCACCTTGAAGGTAAAGAGTTAGAGTTCAAAGTAATCAAACTTGATGCTAAACGTAACAACGTTGTTGTATCTCGTCGTGCAGTTATGGAAGCTGAATCTTCAGCTGACCGTGAAGCATTGCTTGCTCAACTTGAAGAAGGTCAAACAGTTACAGGTACGATCAAGAACCTTACTGATTACGGCGCGTTCGTTGATCTTGGCGGTATTGATGGTCTTCTACATATCACAGATATGGCTTGGAAGCGTATCAAACACCCTTCAGAAGTTGTTGAAGTTGGTCAAGAAGTTACAGTTAAAGTACTTAAGTTTGACCGCGAGCGTAACCGCGTATCTTTAGGTCTTAAGCAATTAGGCGAAGATCCATGGTTAGCGATCATGAACCGTTACCCTAAAGGTTCTATCGTTAAAGCACGTGTAACTAACTTAACTGATTACGGTTGTTTTGCTGAAATCGCTGAAGGCGTTGAAGGCTTAGTACACGTTTCAGAAATGGACCACACAAACAAAAACATCCACCCATCTAAAGTTGTTCAGATTGGTGATGAAGTTGATGTTATGGTTCTTGAAGTTGATGAAGAACGTCGTCGTATTTCATTGGGTATCAAACAAACTCGTGCTAACCCATGGGAAGAGTTTGCTAAAGCAAATGAAAAAGGCGAAAAAGTTTCTGGTACGATCAAATCAATTACTGATTTCGGTATCTTCATCGGTTTATCTGGTGGAATCGACGGCCTAGTACATTTATCTGACATTTCTTGGAACGAACAAGGCGAAGAAGCTATCCGTCGTTACAAGAAAGGTGACACAGTTGAAGCAGTTATCTTATCTGTAGACGCTGAAGGTAACCGTATCAGCCTTGGTATCAAGCAATTAAACAGCGATCCATTCAATGACTTCTTAGCTGCGAATGAACGTGGTGCTTTAGTTAAAGGTACTGTGACTGCTGTTGATGCTAAAGGTGCTACAGTTAAACTAGCTGATGACATCGAAGCGACTCTTAAAGCTTCTGAAATCAACCGTGATCGCGTTGAAGATGCAACTAAATTCTTAGAAGTTGGTCAAGAAGTTGAAGCGAAGATCATCAATGTTGATCGTAAATCTCGCTCTATCAACTTGTCTATCAAAGCGAAAGACGAAGCTGAAGAGAAAGAAGCTGTGAACACTGTTCGTCAAGCTGCTGCAACTCAACCAGCAGACAGCAATGGTCCTAAGACTATTGGTGACTTAATTAAAGCTCAAATGAAGTAATTTGTTAAAAGGTACGTTTCTTGTAACAGAGACGTACTTTTTATACAAAAATACTGCAAACGGTAGCGTAGTAATTATATACTGCGCTACCGTTTTGTATTTAAACAGGTTATTATTAAAAACATTGAAAAGTAGCAATAATTAAAGAGGTCATCGATGACTACTGAAGCACTTAATAAATCTGATTTAATTGAACGGATTGCACTTAAAAACCCACACTTAGCTGAGCCTTTAGTTGAAGATGCAGTTAAGATTATGATTGATCAAATGATCGAAGCACTTTCAAGTGGCGATCGTATTGAGATCCGTGGTTTTGGTAGTTTTGCTTTGCATCACCGTGAGCCACGTTTAGGACGTAACCCTAAAACTGGTCGATCTGTTGATGTTGCAGCGAAAGCAGTTCCACACTTTAAACCTGGTAAAGCACTTCGTGATGCAGTAAACGAATCTGGTGAATAAGAATTGAGGTGTTTATGCGTTATGTATTAATTGCATTACTTGTTGCCATTTTTGGCTATTCACTCGCTTTGGTTCTTCAAAATCCAGCTGAACTACAAGTAGATTTATTATTTACCCAAGTCCCAGCAATGCGTTTAGGTCTTCTCCTGTTATTGACTTTAGCATTAGGTATTGTGGTTGGTTTATTACTTGGTGTTCAAGTTTTCCGAGTTTTCCAGACCAGTTGGGAAATTAAACGACTTCGTAAAGATATTGATCATCTTCGCAAAGAGCAAATTCAGCTCGCACAACAAGCTGCCGCAGAAGCTGCTGCAAGTGTGAGACATGAAAAAACAGTGTTGGATATTAATCCTGAGAGTCAAACTCGTACTCCACTGTAATTGAGAATATTTTGAGGGTTGTAAAGTCTGAAGATTTTATAATCCAAAGAAATAGCCCTTTATTTGATTTAAAGGGCTATTTTTTATGGTAAACCGAGATATCTTAAAGTTGCAGTTATCAACATGGCCACCAGAATAACAACAATCAGTGAATATTTTTTCCATGCGAAAATGATTGCGACACAAACACCAATGATTTTACTGATGCCACTAAAATGGGTTTCTGTAAAAAGCGTATTAAAGATAGCTAAGGTAAAGAGCAGTACGCAAGCGGAGTCAGCAAGAAGTTGTTTATGCTGTTCTTTGAAGGTCATGCGATTGGCGAGATAAAAACCTGAGTAGCGAATCAAATATGTGCCAAGGGCAAGTACAATAATTCCAATAAAGATATAACTTTCACTATATTTCATTTTGACTTGCCTTTTAACAGTAGACCTAACATGGAAACGAGTACAGGTAAGCCAGTTGGTAGTAAGGGGATAGATGCCAAGGACAGTGTGCTGCCTAAAAGCACACGATGACGCGTGGTTTTATTTCTGAGCATGGGTAGTATTAAGGCGAACAGAATGGCTGGGAATGCGGCATCAATACCAAATGCATAAATATCTGGAATGTTTTTACTCAATAGATAGCCAATAAGCACACCAATCGGCCAAAGAATAGCAATCCCTATTCCACACATCCAATACGCTTTTTGCTTGGCTTGATCATCTTGCTGGCTCAATCCAAACATGACACTTTCATCATTCATGATATGGCAGGCAACAAATCGATAAGCATTTTTTTCAATAAATGTTGCAACAGATAATCCAAATGGTAGGTGGCGTAAATTGATTAATATGCCAGTCAAAGCTGCGAAAATCGGATTTGTGCCCGTTGCAATCATACCAATAAACGTAAATTCTGCGGCACCTGCGAGTACAGTAAGTGATAACAGCAAAGGAATCCACAAGGGTACATCAAAGCTCGCAGCAACAGAGCCTAAGGAAATACCGACAATTCCAGTTGCAATCGAAATTAGTATGATGGCTTTGATTAGATTAAATCGTTCTTTATCTTGCATCTTTGTTTTCTATATCAAACGAACGTACGATATAATAGATTAATTTTATATCGTTCGTCAAAACGAACACTCGTTTTTTATGGTGTTATATGACTTTGCCAATTGAAATTGTTGCGAAAGGCTTACAAAGAGAAAGACAGAAGTCTGGATTATCATTAGCCGAAGTGGCTCGCCGAGCGGGAATCGCGAAATCGACGCTTTCTCAATTGGAAGCAGCTCAAGGGAATCCAAGTCTGGAAACTTTATGGGCTTTATGTGTTGCTTTAGATATTCCATTTGCGAAATTAATGGAATCGAATATTACACAAACACAAGTGATTCGTTTTGGTGATGGCCCATCGGTAAGTTCTGAAATTGCTCACTATCAAGCAATCTTATTGGCCAATTGCCCAACGGGTGCTAGGCGTGATGTATATATGTTAACAACACAACCCGGTGAGCCGCGTTGTAGTCAGCCACATCCGATTGGTAGTATTGAACATATTATTCTGATGAAAGGGCGAGCAAAAGTGGGTTTAATTGCAGAACCTATTGTCCTGAATGAAGGGGATTATATTTGTTATCCCGCAGATCAAGCGCATATCTTTGAAGCCTTAGAAGTAGATACCAGAGCGATTTTGATATCAGAGCAAAGATAGAGATCATTTCATCATTTTGGAAAAGCTTTTTTTCATAATGATGACTTTCTTGCTTTGTTCATTTTATTAATCACTTTATAATTAGCCGATTTTTATGTGATGGAACTAGATTCGTGAGTATTATTGTTGCCCTAGACGCAAAAAGCCAATATGACGCCTTAACTATTGTAGATCAGCTTGATCCGTCACTTTGTCGTGTCAAAGTAGGCAAGGAGCTTTTTACTCATGAAGGTCCATCAATCGTTAAGAACTTGCAAGATAAAGGTTTTGAAGTTTTTCTTGATTTAAAATTCCATGATATTCCAAACACCACTGCTCAAGCGGTATGTGCTGCCGCGGATCTAGGTGTATGGATGGTGAATGTACATGCTTCAGGTGGTCGCAAGATGATGGAAACCTGTGTTGAGCGACTCAAAGCAGGTAACTATCAAACGCAGCTGATCGCAGTCACTGTCTTGACTTCAATGGGTCGTGAAGACCTTCGTGATCTAGGTTTGGATATTGAACCTGTTGAACATGTAAAGCGTTTAGCAAAACTGACTCAAGACAGTGGATTGGATGGTGTGGTGTGTTCAGCACAAGAAGCCAAAATACTTCGTGAAATGTTAGGTCAAACGTTTGCATTGGTAACACCGGGTATTCGCCCAGAGGGTTCAAATGCAGATGACCAAAAACGTATCGTAACGCCAAAACAAGCAATCCAAGACGGCTCAACGCATTTGGTTATCGGTCGTCCAATTACCAAAGCTGAAAATCCAACTGAGATGTTGAAATCAATTTTGGCTTCCATCTAATGCAGTCAAATTTTTAAAATTTCATACTCAGAAATAAGCTGATTAAGAGTGGTGCGAGGAGCGATAAGATCAATCCACTCATCATGGCATGTGGGACATAATGTGTGCCACATGATTGCTTTACCATTGTAAGGGTAACATCCATTGAGGTTGCCCCAGCACTTGAGATTGCAGAACGTGGAAAGCGCCAGCCAAGACAATACATCAATAAAATTGCAAAGATTTCTCTAAACAAGTCGGTTAATAAGGCTATTCCACCCAATTTGGCTGAATGCAATTCTGTAAATAAAATCCCCGACATTGAATACCAGCCATAGCCTTGAGCCAAGGCCATCACTTCATTGAGATCATAGTCATTGGATAAAATGAAATAATTTAACAGCGCTGCCAAACATGAACCAACAAATGCAGCCACGGGAACCAATAGAATTTTCCAGCTTAACCAACTACGATCAAATTGGGTGAAAGCCAATTCAACGCCAATTAAAAAGATAAAAACCAGTAACAAGTACCAACTATTAAAGGTTATTTGAAGTTTTGAGGTATTTACAAGCATACCTAAAACAATCCCGAGTGCTAAAGCTAAAAATGCTTTGCCAATATTCTTTAAGGCATTTAAAAACAGGTGCAATGAAATTTTGCCTTGCACACTTTGACGATCAATGAGTTTATACACCATTAAACAAATAAAGAATGAACCCACTGATGTGGTAAAGGCAATCAGTAGGGCTGGCGGGAGAATGGCAGTAGGGTTCTCAATATGGTTGAGCGCTTGAGTGAGTTCAAAAGCCACACTAATCAGCAAAATATAAGAAAAATAAGGAAGAATTCTAAATACGAATTGTTTAAGTGTTTGTGAAAGATGTGGGGCTAAAAAATAGCCTAAGCTTAGGCAGATAAAAATTTGTAAGATTAAAACAAGAGAGGTCATACAATCTGAATGTTTAAAGTGCTGATTTATTATGCAGGGAAATCTGATACTTGAATAGATTTATATATCATTTGATATAGAAAGTTTTGAAGCAGAACCGATATCCACAAACGAAGGTCATTTTGCTTGGTAAAGGATTGATTGATGTATTGTCACTTGAAAAGATAGTTATAAATACAAGGGCTTATTCTGCTATGAATATAAGGTGAGCTGAAATATACTTTTAGCAGTAACAGAGGTAGATGATTTGTGACAGCAGCTAAGATTCAAAAAGTGGCATTAGAACGTTTTGCAAAACAGGGCTTTGCAGCAACATCTCTAAATGAAATTGCGACGGATGTAGGGATTAAAAAGCCTTCGATCTATGCGCATTTTAAGAACAAGGATGAACTCTATCTCAGTCTCATTCCAATCATGATTGATGAAGAATTAGGGCATGCCAAGACTGTTCTGCAAGGCGGAGAAAAAATCCAGCAGCAATTACGTCATTACTTTGAAAGTATCGAGCAGCGCTTTGATGCATCTTACGGGGTTCAGTTTTGGATGAATGCATTAATTAGCCCGCCTGTACATTTATATGATCAGGTAATTGAGCCGATGCATGTTTTTATGGCAGAGCTAGAACAGGTATTTTCTCAAGCGATTCAACACTCAAGTTTAGTAGAACACAAGTATCAACTGGATAGTTTGGCTTTGGCTCGTGTTTGTATGAGTTTTGTTGATGCCTTACAAAGTGAGTTGATCTATGGTGGGCGACAGAAGTTTCAACTGAGATTGGACGCAATTTTAAAAGCATTAAATATTCTGATCAGCGCCTAAGTCTAGACACTGATCAGATCTAGAGCATTCTTTATTTTGTTTCTGCTATAGCAAATGATTCACGCTGTTCTAGTGCTGCATAAAGACATAAGCCCAGAGCGATAGCACCGCAAATAAACAGGCTGGTTGGAAGTAGACTAATATTGATTTCTATTAAGCTCACAACAAAACCGATCAGTGCCGCGAAAGCATATTGTAGTAAGCCCATTAATGAAGATGCAGCACCCGTTAAATGTTGTGGGCTTTGCTGCATGGTTAATGCCGTTAAATTGCCAAAAATGAATCCAGTTGACCAGATGCTTAATCCTAAAAGCGCAATGTACTGCCATAAATTTAAGTCATAAAAATATAGGCTGAGCATCAAAATAAAACTAGAACCGCTGAATAAGCACATACCGATGACGAGCAATTGTTGAGCCGACCAACGTTTGAGTAACAGGATTGAGGTTTGTCCTAGAATAATTAAACCAATGGCATTCGCTGCAAATAAGGTACTAAAACTTTCATTATGAATATGGTAGTGCTGAATAAAAATAAAAGGCGATTGGCTGAGGTAAACAAAGAAAGCACCTAAGATAAACCCACCAGCAAGCGTATAACTGATAAAGCTTTTATTCAAACAAAGTGCTCGATAACTATTTGTGATCGCTGTGAATTGCAATGCTTGTCGATACTGTGGTTTCAAGGTCTCTGGAATGGTTTGATTTCCCCATAGCCATAGGATTGAACCAAGCACTGCCAATGTATAGAAAATTAAATGCCATGAGCCGATGCGTAGAATCAAGCTACCCAACAAGGGTGCCAGAATCGGAACAATCATCATCACTTGCATCAAGATAGAAAAATTCTTGGCACTGGTTTTAGCATCACACACATCAGAAATAATGGCTCTTGGAACCACTAGACCCGCTGAAGCACCAATCGCTTGTAAGAAGCGTGCTGCCAGCAACCATTCAATGGTGGGTGCAACAGCAGCCAAGATTGACCCCAAGATAAAAATAGCAATTCCGATCAATAATGGATTACGGCGACCAAAGCGGTCAAGCAATGGACCGTAGATACCTTGACCAATGGCCAGTCCAATCAGAAATACTGACAGGGTGAGCTGTATATGACCTGGCGTTGTGGCAAAACTTTCTGCAAGCAGTGGAAAAGCAGGCAGATAGATATCAATTGCCAGAGCATCTAAGGCTGTAAATAGGGAGAGCAGTAATAATAAAGACCAACTGATCGTTGAGATGGGAGTAACAGCTTTCATGTTTTATGTACTCTTGCGAGGGAAACAATATTTATTTTAACTACCTAACGGTAGGTAGTTAAAATGTTAGCATGATTATTTGTTGTTTGCATAGATAAAACAGGGGATTAAAGACTCACCAATAAATTGGAGAAATAAAAAAGCACCTTTGAGTGTTCAAAGGTGCTTCTTATGTTTGAAAGGATGAGGTTATTTCATCTTAAGCGGCATTGTTTTTTACATTCGTCGCTATATGGATAAAATTATAATCAGCTACATTTACTTTGCGTGTTTCAAGCCAATATCTCCATGTATAGGTTGGCCATAAAGAAAAGTTTTTACCATCTGCTGCCTGATACCAACTGCTACAGCCACCTGCTTGCCAAACTGTACCTTTGAGCTGATCTTGAACACGTTGATTGAACTGGTCTTGAACTTCGTGCTTGATCTCAACCGCTTGGCTGCCTGTTTTATCAACGGTTTGGATCAATTGTAGAATATAGTTGACCTGAGACTCGATCATGAAAATCACAGAGTTATGGCCAAGAATCGTATTTGGTCCAAGTAACTGGAACAAATTCGGGAAGTTCTTGGTGCTTACACCATAATAGCTTTCTGCACCATCTTTCCACGCTTGTTTAAGTTCAATTCCGTTACGACCAACACAATTGAAATGCTTTAAGTAAATGCGTGGGTCTGTAATAAAGCCTGTCCCATAAATTAAGCAATCAATTTCGCGTTCTTTGCCATCTTTAGTGATAATGCCATTGGCTGTAATTTCTTGAATGCCTTCCGTTACCAATTCAACATTTTTACGGTTGAAGGTTGGGAAATACTTATTTGAAATAAGGATGCGTTTACAGCCCATGACAAAATCTGGTGTCAATTTTTTCGCAAGCTCTTTGTCTTTCACTTGATAACGGATAAAGGCTTCAGCAAGTTTTTGACCATATTTCATAATCTGTGGCTGCACAATGGGTACAACACGCGACTCATTGGTCCAATAGAGGCGGGTACGGTGAATTTGGCGATAAATATTCGATGCTTTAAATAAGCTTTTACTGAGCTGAGAATATTTACGCTCATCTCGTGGAATGACCCAAGCAGCGGTGCGCTGGAACACATAAAGCTGTTTTACTTCTGCTGCAATTTCAGGAATATATTGAATCGCGCTGCCACCAGTACCGATTGAAACGACTGCCTTACCGCTTAGATCGTAATTGTGATCCCATTGTGAAGAATGGAACACTTTACCTTTAAATTTCTCAATGCCTTTGATATGAGGAATTTGTGGCACATGGAGAGGACCAGACGCAAAGATGACAAATTGAGCCTCAAGAGTTGTCTGGTCTTTAAAATCTAGCGTCCATACATTGCGGTTTTCGTCAAATTCGGCATTGGTTACTTCATGATTAAATTTGCAATAATCTTGAAGTTGGTATTGTTCAGTAATGTCTTGAATATAATTAAAGATTTCATCTGCCTCAGCATAGCGTTTTGACCAGTCTGTTTTGGGTGCAAATGAAAGGGAATACATATGTGATTGAACGTCACACGCTGCGCCAGGATATTGGTTTTCTCGCCATGTACCGCCAACATCGTTGGTTTTTTCTAAAATTACAAAATCATTGATTTGACTTTGTAATAGTCGAATAGCCATCGCTAAGCCACCAAAGCCCGCACCAATAATTGCAACTTTTGTTTTTTGAATCGCATTTTTGGTTACATCACGCATAGTCTACGTCCTACACAGCTAAATTTTGTGCAAGTTTAACGGTTTTGACGAGATTAAATATGATTGTATAGACGTAAAACTTGATCATTTCGGCAATTCATTTGCGCAACGTTTTATAGTAAAACATTAAAGTTTTGAGAACTGCATTCGGACTTATGAAGAGATCTATCCTCGGATTGATGTATTTGATTCAAGGCATGCGTCATGTCGGGATCGACGTGGATGCACGTTTAGCAAATATGGGAATACACGCCGATGCCTTAGATCCAAGCTCAATTATTCCAGACGAGATTGAATGGGATATTTTGCAGTATATTAGTCAGGATATTTCGCCTGAACAAGGTCTATTTATAGGACAGCATTATGCATTAGCGGGGTATGGACCCTTCCTGATGTTACTGGTCACCAGTGATACTTTGCATAAAGCTCTATTAAACGGGGTTCAATTTCAGCAACTTACTCATCTTTTTGGTTCTTTACAGTTAAGGATAGAAGATGACTTGATCTATTTGCTATATCGACCGATTGATTTAAGTATGCATTTAGGTCAATTAAGAGCGCAATGTGAAATCTCAGGTACATATAAGTTTTTACAAGATATCTTTAAGATGATGGGACTTGAGGTCCCTCACATTCAGATTGAACTGCCATTTCATCGACCAAAAGACTTAACATTACTTGCGGCTTATCAAGATTATTATGGGCATGATGTCAAATTCGGGTGTGCACAAGCCGCTTTTATTTTAGAAAACACACAAATTTTAAACACAAAAATTCCATCTGCCGATATTTTGACGTATCGCATTTATGAAGAAAAATGCCTACAGGATATTCAACATTTAGAAAAAACAGCCAGTCTCAAATTAACTGTTGTTGAATACGTTGAGGATTATCTTGAAATGCAAAATGGGGTCATTCCAAGTATGGCGGAAACGGCTTGTGCATTGGATATTCCTGAACGTACTTTACGGCATCAATTGCAGCAAATGCAGACCAGCTATAAAGAAATTCGCGAAAGATTAATCAAACAGAAGGCAATAAAGTTTATTGAAAATAGCTCATATTCAATCGAGCAGGTTGCAGAAATGTTAGGTTATTCTGAGTCTGCTGCGTTTAACCATGCCTTTAAAAGATGGTTTGGATTGAGTCCTCGGCAATATCATCGAAATCATTAAATGATTAAAAAATGGTACATTATGATGTTTAAACTCTATGATAATTAAGCCTAAAATCTAATGTCATTGAACGGAATGTTCGATATAATTTTCACCAATTAAAATTGCAATAACACCTTATGTCAAATTCTAAACCAGACTCACATAGCACTGCATTTATCCCAACATCACCTGCCGAGCGTTATGCTCAAGCAATTGAGTCAGGACAATTCATGCCAGATGAAGCACAAGCTCAGGCTGTGCAAGAGTTAGATCGAGTATGGAAAGAGTTACACACTCGCTATAAGGCGTCTAAGAAAGCATTTCGACGTTTCCGTCGTCAGACTTACCCGAAAGGCGTTTATATGTGGGGTGGAGTAGGTCGTGGAAAAACGTGGTTAATGGATCAGTTCTATGAATCTGTACCTTTCCGTCGTAAAACACGTATGCATTTCCATCATTTTATGCAACATGTACATAAAGAGTTGAATAAACTTTCTGGCCAACGCAACCCTCTAGATTTGGTCGCTGATCAAATTTATAAGAATGCCGTTGTCATTTGTTTTGACGAATTTTTCGTATCGAATGTTACTGATGCCATGATCCTAAGTGATCTGTTCCAAAAGCTGTTTGAGCGAGGAATAACATTGGTTGCAACGTCAAACATTGCGCCCGATGGTCTATACAAAAATGGAATTCATCGTGATCGTTTTATCCCGACGATTGAGCTGGTCAAGAAAAACTGTAGTGTTTTGAATGTAGACGCTGGTGTGGATTATCGTTTGCGTGTATTGAAGCAAGCACAATTGTTCAAATATCCATTAACCGATGATGCACAAGCGTGGTTATCTGGGCGTTTTAAAGCTTTGACACAAACCCAGACACAGTCAAATTCACCGATCATGATTAATAATCGTGTGGTTGAAACGTTGGGGCATACTGAAGATGTGTTGTGGTGTGAGTTTTCCGAGTTGTGCTTCAAGCCACGTAGCCCGGCTGACTTTATTGAAATTGCCAATATTTACAATACGGTATTGGTTAGCAATGTTCCGCATTTGACTGACTTCCTGTCTGAAGGAACGCGCCGCTTTATCTACTTGGTCGATGAGTTCTATGACCGTGGCGTAAAATTGATTTTAACCTCAGAAGATTCGATCATTGATCTTTATGAAGGTGAGAAACTGGCGTTTGAGATTGAACGTACGCGTTCACGTTTATTAGAAATGCAATCGGATGATTACCTGCATTCGGAACATCGACAAATTCAGGTCGCACAGACTTCATAAATGAAAAGGCATTCTTCGGAATGCCTTTTTTTATAAACTTAGATGGATAAGGCTTTATTCTCGGTCAAATTTTGCTATAACTAGATGAGTTTGAAAAAGGGAGTGTGTCGCATAACGAATAGTAAAAACTCATTATTTGATATTTTGATAAGTATAAAAAATTGTGTTTGTCAATACTTCTAATAGGGAAAATGCTTACTATTTAGGAATGTGATATTACTATTCAGGCTAGTATAAATCAGTATACTAGAATTCTTGTTATAAAAAGTTAGCACCATCAGGAAAGACAATGACTGCACGTATTCAAAAAGGCAAGCTAGCGATTGCTAAAGAACTTTACGATTTCATCGAGAATGAAGCTTTACCAGGCACTGGTTTAGATAGTGAAACTTACTGGAAAAACTTCGAGCAAGTCGTTGTAGACCTTAGCCCAAAGAACAAAGCATTATTGGCTAAGCGTGATGATCTTCAAGCAAAGATTGATGAATGGCATCGCAATAATAAATTTGAATTAAATGCTTATAAAGCATTCTTAACCGAAATTGGCTACTTGGTTCCAGAAGTTGCTGACTTCCAAGTGACCACTGAAAATGTGGATGAAGAAATTGCTTTATTGGCAGGTCCACAATTGGTTGTACCTGTACGTAATGCACGTTATAGCTTGAATGCTGCGAATGCACGTTGGGGTTCTTTATACGATGCGCTCTACGGTACTGACGTTATTTCTGAGGAAGGCGGTGCAGAGAAAGGTAAAGGGTATAACCCAGTTCGTGGCGATAAAGTCATTGCTTTCGCAAAAGATTTTTTAAACCAGACGTTCCCATTGGCTCAAGGTTCGCATGCAGATGCAACTCAATATGCAGTGGTGAATAACGGTTTAGCTGTGACGTTAAAAGACGGTTCAACGACTTCTTTGGCACATGAATCACAATTTGTTGGTTTTAATGGCGAAGCTGCAAGCCCAACAGAGATCGTTTTATTAAATAATGGTTTGCATGTGATTATTGAAATCGATGCGAACAGCCCAGTGGGTAAGACAGATGCTGCTGGTGTGAAAGATTTAACACTCGAAGCTGCGGTAACAACCATTCAGGATTTAGAAGATTCAGTTGCTGCAGTTGATGCTGAAGAGAAGGTTGAAGGCTATCGTAACTGGTTAGGCCTAATGAAAGGTGACTTACAAGAGTCAATCGAGAAAAATGGTAAGACCATTACTCGTACCCTAAACAAAGACCGCACTGTTCAGAACCTGATTGGTGGCACGACTAAATTACATGGTCGTTCATTGATGTTACTTCGTAACGTCGGTCACTTGATGACAAACCCTGCCATCCTTGTTGATGGTCAAGAAGTGTTTGAAGGCATCATGGACGCTCTAGTAACACCATTACTTACCGTTGCTGATATTCGTGGTCAAAACGAAAACCAAAACTCTCGTAAAGGTTCAATGTATATCGTTAAACCAAAAATGCATGGTCCAGAAGAAGTTGCATTTGCGGTTGAATTATTTGAGCGTGCTGAACAAGCGATTGGCTTGCCTGCAAAATCACTTAAAATCGGTATCATGGATGAAGAGCGCCGCACTTCTGTAAACTTGAAAAACTGTATTGCTGCTGCGAAAGACCGTACCATTTTCATCAACACTGGCTTCATGGACCGTACAGGTGATGAAATCCATACGTCTATGGAAGCTGCACCAGTTGTACGTAAAGAAGCAGTTAAAACGCAAAAATGGATTGCAGCATACGAAAACCGTAACGTTGCAATTGGTTTAGCATGTGGCTTACAAGGTAAGGCGCAAATTGGTAAAGGCATGTGGCCAAAACCAGACAGCATGAAAGATATGTTGGCGACGAAGACTGCACATCCAAATGCGGGTGCATCTTGTGCTTGGGTTCCGTCTCCTACGGGTGCGGTACTTCATGCCTTGCATTATCATCAGATCAATGTAAAAGCACGTCAAGATGAATTGGCTGCTGAAAACATGTTGTCATTAGATGACTTGTTAACACCACCGTTTGCACCAGAGACCAATTGGACTGCGGAAGAGTTAAACAATGAACTTGAAAATAACTGTCAAGGTATCTTGGGCTATGTAGTTCGTTGGGTAGATTTAGGTGTTGGTTGCTCTAAAGTGCCAGACATCAACAACGTTGGTTTGATGGAAGACCGTGCTACTTTACGTATTTCATCTCAGCACGTTGCAAACTGGTTGCGCCACGGTATCGTAACGCGTGCACAAGTTGAAGAAGTGCTTAAGCGTATGGCAGTGATTGTTGATCAGCAAAATGCGAATGATCCATTGTATACACCAATGGCACCAAACTTTGATGGAATTGCATTCCAAGCCGCTTCTGACTTGATCTTCAAAGGTGCAGAGCAACCATCAGGTTATACAGAGCCATTGTTACATGCTGCACGTTTAAAATTAAAAGGTTATACAGGTGATTAAGATCATCTAAAATAAAAAAGCCTCTTCGGAGGCTTTTTTATTTCAATGTCTGGAATAGAGATTTGAACGGCTTCATAGTTTTGGAATTCAATTTATCTAAAACAGGATAAAACATCATCTTAATGAAATTTTTGTTATAATTCTCGCAGTTTGATCATTTAGCCGAATCATAACGATGTCACAAATTTTAAAATTAGATGCTTTAAAACAAGCGCAAGTTTCTACTTCGCCGTACCCTTACTTTGTCGTAGAAAATTCGATTGTAGATAGCGAAGTGAAAGCTGTTATTCAGGATTTCCCAAAGATTGAACAGGGTGGTAGCTACAACATTGAAGATGTTGAAATTAAGCCTAATTTTGATCGCTTTTTAAAGTCTTTAGATACCAAAGAATTCCGTCAAATTTTAACTGAAAAATTTGGTGTAGATGTGATGGAACATCCAATGATGATCACTTTACGTGGTTATTCACGTCAAAAAGATGGTCGTATTCATTCTGACTCAAAAACAAAACTTTTGACCATCCTGATTTATCTAAATGAGTCTTGGGATGCGCCTACAGGTCGTCTACGCATCTTGAATGATGAAAAGAACATGGATGATTATGTAGAAGAGATTGATGCGGGCCCAGGTACTTTAGTTGCGTTTAAAGTGACTGATAATGGTTGGCATGGTTATGTACCCTATGAAGGGCAACGTCAGTCGATTCAGATTAACTTTTTAACCAGCGATAAAGCCAATGCCAAGCACCGCTTTATCCATGGTTTAAGTGCAAAAATGAAAAAATTATTTGGTTAATTTATGCAATTAGAAAGAGGAGGATTAATCCCTCCTTTTTTTAACTTTTTTGAGGGTAAATACTCAACCTACTATGTGCGCCAATTATAAACCATTGACAGTCGAGCAGGCTCAACAGCTTGGTTTACCTTTGATTCCATTTGAATATGGGGGAGAAGTCTACCCAAGTTATACAACGCCGTTGCTATTTAAATCGGAGCAAGGGCTGGAGTGGCGGGAAGTATTGTTTGGTTTGGTACCAAAGTGGTCGGAAGATACCAATATTTCCAAGCATACTTACAATGCTCGACACGAAACCATTTTTCAGAAACCTAGTTTCTTGGAGGCGGCTTCAAAGTGCAAATTTGGTGTCATTCCTGTTTATGAGTTCTATGAAAGTAAATACATTGATCATAAGCCGCAAAGATGGGGCGTACGTCGTAAAGATGGAAAGGCTTTCTTTATCGCGGCCTTATATGAGATCAGAAAGTTGAATGATCAAATCATTCGTTCGGCGACGATGCTGACGATGGACGCCATAGACCATCCGATGATGAAAGATTTTCATGAGCCAGGAGATGTAAAGCGATCAGTGGTGGTTATTCCACATGAGCGTTTGGATGAATGGTTGAGCTTAAAACAACCACATCAGCTTTATGAGTTTATGCAGGGTTTTCCTGTTGAGGAATTTGAGTGTTCGCATGTTCCGAAAGTGAAGATCGAAAAAATAACACCGCAACTGAATATGTTTGATTGAACTGGATATTTGCATCAATGAGATCAAAAAAGGCTTCCCATGGGAAGCCTTTTTATTTTGAATTCGTTGCTTAGCGTGCAAGATTTTTAAACATATGGCGTAGAATTTCCATGGTTTTTTCAATTTGCAATGGTGTTAAGCCATCAAATGATTGCTCAAGGATAACTGAGGTAAGATCATTGATTTTAGTAATCATTTCCTGACCTTTGTCTGTTAGGTAGACGCGAGTGATACGTCCATCTTCCTTACACGAATAAGTATCGATATAGCCTTCATCTTTGAGGCGATAAACAATCTTGGTTGTGGTCGACATTTTTGAAATGACCATGTCGGAAAGCTCTGACACACTGGCATGTGGTTTGACATGCAATGCAATGAGAATACGGCGACGAGAATTGTCTAAGCCATATTTTTTGAGCACGTTATCGATATTTTGAACGTACTGAGCATTTACTTGAGAAATCCAGTAAAAAGGAAAGTCTTCCAGGTTAAATGAATCGGCTGTAGGTAAAAAACGCGCATATTTTTTTGGCATCACTTATTTCCTATACTTGCACAAGGAGCCACTTCTAGTCGCTCCTAGATTCCATGAAATGTCTATAACTTGCCTGTTAAAAAAATCGATTTCCTGATTTTTTTAGCATTCCATTTTTTAACAAATCTGTTCAAAGATAACGATGAAATTATCTTTATTCTCAATGAATAAGTCATCATAAAATTCACATAAATCAGCTATTAGTGATGTACTATCCAGTCGTCTTTCCCTCAAGGTTGTCCTACAGCCCTGCATTACTGCTTATTTGTAGAATAATCGTATTGTAGAAAAAAAATACGATTTTTGACGTGACATTTTTATAATATTTTCTGTCTAAAATGTCATAAATATACGAAATCAATATATTTATAAAATAAATAACGCTTAAAAAAATAGCTAATACAAATATTTGAATTAATCAATTGGTTAAAATATAACACATAAAAATTTTTTAAAAAGTTGAATAAATACATTCTTTATCACATTTTTTCGATGAAATTTTAAAATTTGCAGCTTTCAATAGACTTTGATGGGTTAATTAAAATATAAATTTAGTGCGAAGGGCGAATAGTCGTAAATCAAAATAGGATATTAAAGGAATAACAAGATAACTTCAGAGGTTAAATAGATAAAAAGACGCACCTAAACAGGATTACAGGTTTAGATGCGTAAAGTGCAAAGTTGTGGTATCAGAAAATTTTTAAAGTTTAAGTTCACTTTCCATTACAGGCCATAGCTTTTGATGTGACTTTTTAAACATCGACATATGTCCAATTTGTTTATAGCCATATTGTTGTGGATTCAGTTCAACTAATTTAGTGGGTGCATTAGGGTATAAGCGCAGAAGATCTTTGACATTGGCTTGCGTGGCAATCTCATCATCAGTTGCCCAAAAAGAAGTAATCGGGCACTGAATCTCTTGATGATAGTCTTCGAAGATACTTTTACCAATTGCATTCATCACATAGCCAGGTTTACTGCAAAACTCAGCCCATTGTTTTGCAACATTTTTAGGTAGGTTTTCACCCATCCCAATAAATTGAGTTGCACCATAACCTTTCAAAAAGCTAGAAACTGGGAAAATAACATTAAACATGACAGGCGCAAGGATTTTAGTTTTACCTTTCAAACCTTTGACATGACCCGTTGAGCCAGCGATCGCCAAAACCTTAGCAACCTTGTTATAGTTTGAAGTAATCCCGAGTAATTGCCCACCAGCACTATGCCCAACAATAATCACTTTTTCAGCCTGAGTTCGATCTAATAATGTCTCAATTGCGGCTGGAATATCATAAATTCCCCAGTCATTGATGCTTGCAGTAGAGTCTTTCAGTGGGCCATGTAGAGATTCACCAATACCACGAAAATCAAAACTTAAAACACTATAACCTTGCTGATTCAACCAATTTGCAAAAGCGTGATAGAAATTTTTAGTAATTCCTGTCGCTGGACAAATCAAGATTGGGTAAGGTTTAGTATGATCTTGTGCAGGATAAAATTGAGCTGCAAGTTGATAGTCATCTTTGCAACTAATCCAAAAAGATTCATAACTCTTCATTAGAAAGATACTCTTTTATGTGCATTGTTCTACTTTACACAAGTTCCAAAAAGAAACTCGTTTAAAAAATGACTTAAAAGTCAAATTTTATGTAATATACGCACACAAAAGGAATATTTTAATTTCGGGGATGGCATGTACGCTTTAAACAGTGCAACACAGCTTGCAATTGTATTCAGTGGGATTTTTCTGTGGGTGGGAATGCTAACAGGGGTTTGGAAATACTATCAAATCAGACAAACAGCACAGGCAAGAGCACATTATTATGTGGATATTGCTCATCGGAGTAGTCTGCTTTATGCGGCAGCCAGCCTAATTTTAGCAGCATTGAGTTTTTTTACAGTTCTACCTGATTCAATCGCATTATTTTGTGTTGTTGCAAACTTATTCTTCTTTGCGATGTCGATTTTAATTTATATTTTGCATGGACTATTAAAAGATACCACCAATCAATTCAAACAGCCGCATCAAATGGGGAAATGGACATTACCGGCATGGTGTATGACATTGATGATGTTGAGTTTAATTATCGTAGAGTTGGGTACAACTGGGATTTTAGTATTGGGAACGATTCTTCAATTTTTACATTAAAAAAATGGATGATCACTCATCCATTTTTCCTAAAGAATTTTTTTGGCGCACTGCGCTTAACTGTCGAAACTTTCGATCGACGATCGCCCACATACAAAAGGCCAGAGATACAATCAATGCATATGCAAAATATTCGGGTTTTAAATTACCTTTAATTGTGCCTTGAAATAACAACGTGACCATTAAGGCAAGCGTTGTTGTTGCATATACGATTGAATCATTTGCCTTCAGAGTGTTAATGAAGACTTGCTTGCTGAAATGTATTGATAACATCTCCATCCCTCCTTGTTGTGACGACAAAACCATGTGTTTTTGTCTGAATTGTTTTTTAAGTTGTACTGCTATTTTCTGAGCATTTCAATAGGGATAGTGACTATTTTGAAAATAAATTTTTGAATGTATTGATTTATATAACTTTTAGGTATTTTTTATATTAATTTATACTATTTTTTAGTTAAATGTTGACCATTATTTTTACATTTTGAAAAATTTGCTAATGACCTTATCTGAATAAAATAGTCGTTTTAAATCAAAAAACGCATATTTGAGCCATATTTAATGTATTGTCTTTGAATCAAGAAAAGAAAGATTTGTCGTAAACAAAAAATGAGCGTTGGATAAAAGAACATTTTTTGTATAGCTAAAATCATGTTTGGGTAAAACATCATTTTAACGACAAATCATTTTAATCTTTAGATGACGATACGCGATCGACCACAATTGCAAAGACAAGAACGATCAGCGATGGCAGTAACCATGCAAGATTTTGTTCATTTAATGGCAAATGTTGAATAAAAGTCGGTAATTGCGTTGTAAATCCAGCAGCTTTAATCGCTTCAAAAATACCGAAAAGGAAAGCAACGGCAGTCACAGATCCAACCACGATAGATGGATTATTCCAGCGTTTCCAGAAGAAGCTCAACATAATCACGACAATCGCTGGTGGGTAAATTGCACTGAGTACCGGAACAGAAATCGCAATCAGCTTTGTTAGACCTAAATTAGAAATCAACAAAGAAAAGCCAGTCAGGATAAACACAAGCAACTTATAAGATAAGCCTGTTAATTCGGTAAAATATTCAGCGCAAGCACAGGTGAGGCCAATTGCAGTGACCATACATGCCAGAAAGATTAAGATGGTTAGGAAATAAGATCCGTAATCACCAAATGCATGTTGTACATAAGCATGCAGAATAATTGCGCCATTGGCTGCATTCGGTGCAACTTCATGACTACCTAAGCCAAGTTTAAATAAACTGATATACACAAGTGTCAGTCCAACACCCGCAATCAAACTTGCGATAATGGCATATTTGGTAATCAGTTTTGTGTCGGTTACACCACGTGATTGGATCGCTTGAATAATCACGATACCAAATACCAGTGCGCCTAAGGTATCCATGGTCAAATAACCACTAACGAATCCTTCAGAAACAGGACTACTTACATAGTTGTTGATTGGTGCTGAAATCATACCTGTAGGGATCGCAAATGCGGCGATACCTAAGATTGCCAAGGCAATGATTTTCAACGGTGCCAGTACATGGCCAACAGTATCGAGTAGTTTATTTGGATATAGTGAAACTGCGGTCACAAATGCAAAATACACAATACTGTAAATAAGAAGGCTACTACCTGAAGTACCAAAATACGGTGCAAAACCAATTTCATAAGAAACGGTTGCGGTACGTGGTGTTGCAAATAGTGGACCCACGGATAAATAGCAAACAATGGTGAGGAGTAAGCTAAAGAACCGTCCAAGTGGAGAGCTGATGATTTCGATTGAACCTTTCATGCGAGATAAGGCCATAATCGTAATGACAGGCAAACCAACTGCAGTGATTAAGAAACCGAAGGCAGCGAGCCAGACATGTTCACCAGCCTGCTGAGCAACGATTGGAGGAAAGATAATATTGCCCGCGCCAATAAATAACGCGAAGGTCATAAAACCTAAAGCAATGATATCTCCTGTGCGAAGTTGATTCATAAAGAGGGAGGCATAAAATAAAAGTGCGAATTTTAGAACAAAAATGCGTTCTTTTGAAACTAATTTATGTGAAATTTGGTTGATTTTTGACTAAAAAGAAATGATGAAAATCATATAATTAGTCATGGTAAAGCTAATGTGTTGAAAAGCTTTCCAAAACTCGAAAAAGGCAGAAGGATATCTTTTTTACTTATTCGGCCCCTCAAAATTAAATGTAAAATAAAAATGATCTTTTAGTCTTAAATAGATTGAAGATTTCAATGGGAAGGCGTACAAATATTGAAATACTTTATGCAGTCCCCATATTATTTTTTCTGCATGTGATTTTAATCTGATTGATGAATAAGGAAAATCTCGAATGAGAGCTTCTACTGTGACCATTAAAACTGAACAAGATCTAGAGAAATTACGTATCTCTGGTCGTTTAGCGGCACAAGTGTTAGAAATGATCAGGCCTTATATCAAGCCTGGTGTTTCAACTGAATATTTAGATGATATCTGTAATGATTATATTGTGAATACGTTGCAGGTAATTCCAGCCAATGTGGGCTATCACGGTTTTACCAAGACGACCTGTATTTCTGTCAATGAAGAAGTTTGTCACGCGATTCCTTCTGCAAAAAAGATTTTGCAAGATGGAGATATTTTAAATATCGATGTAGCTGTGATTAAAGATGGTTATTTTGGCGATACCAGTCGAATGTACTTTGTTGGCGAGCCAAGTCCAGACGCGAAAAAACTGGTTGAAACGACCTATGAAGCGATGTTGGCAGGTATTCATACAGTGAAACCTGGTGCAACATTGGGTGATATTGGTTATGCAATCCAGTCCGTTGCGCAGCGTGAAGGCTATAGCATTGTGCGTGAATACTGTGGGCATGGTATTGGCCGTATTTACCATGAACAGCCGAACATCTTGCACTATGGCCAGAAAGGCCAAGGGATGGTGTTGAAGAAAGGGATGGTATTTACCATAGAACCAATGGTCAATGCGGGCAAACGACATGTAAAAGAGCTGAATGATGGTTGGACTGTGGTGACACAAGATAAATCATTGTCTGCTCAGTGGGAGCATATGGTTGCTGTCACTGATGATGGCTTTGAATTATTAACGCCATGGCCGAATGGTACAGGACATTATCCAGCTGTTTAAGTTGGCATGATCAGTGAAAGCGCGATTTCTAATCGCGCTTTTTTTTCGTCGAGCATTGGGTGAGTTGTTCAACCAAATAATCAATAAAAACACGAACAGCAGGCAATAGACCGCGTCTCGATGGATAAACTGCATGGAAAATACCATGTGGTGCAGTCCATTCGGGTAATACAGTTACGAGTTGTCCTGTTTTCACAAAGTCTTGAGCAATACTGTCGGGTAGCAAGGCAATTCCGCAATTTTGAGTGGCTAACTCAGCCAGCATCAGTAAATTTGAACCCATAATCACAGGGTTTACTTTAATCTTCTTCTGTTGATGGTCTGGGCCTGTCAACAAGAATTGTTGATCGAGATGATCTTCAGCCATACTGATAATACGATGTTCAGCCAGTTGTTCTGGAGTGGTGAGATGACCAAACTCATTTAAATAGGCTTGGCTGGCAAACAGACGTTGTTCGATTGCTTCAAATTGACGCAGTACAAGGTTCGGATCATCATCTAATTTAGAGCGAACACGCAACGCAAGATCAATCCCTTCATTAATCACATCAATACGACGATTGCTGATCATCATCTGCACCCGCACTTCAGGATATTTCTTCAAAAAGGCAGGTAGGATTTTTGCCATCTGGTTTTGAGCAATATCAACAGGCACACTCACTTTGATGACACCACGTGGCTGGCTGCTTAAATGATTGACGACATCATGCGCGGCTTGCGCTGCATTCATCATTACTTGCGCATGGCGATACACATCCATCCCAATATCAGTCACTGCAAAATGACGCGAACTGCGTTGAATCAGACGTACACCCAGTTGTTCTTCAAGATTGTAAACCCTACGGCTGAGTTTGGATTTAGGAATGTCGGTTGCGCGTTCAGCAGCACTAAAGCCACCATGTTCCACAACCAGTGCAAAGCAATAAAAATCATCTAAATCCGTTAGCATTACGCTATAAACTCCAGCTTATTGTAATCAAGTTAAATGAGTATAAACGTGATTATTAAACATTATGGGCTAATAATATATCTCGAACCTGTTGATATTGTTTCATGCGCTCAAAATCTTTGATTGTTGGCGATGGAATTCGAGATAAGTCCATATTGTCAGTGATATCTGCCAATTTCACAACACGCGCTAATGGATTTTGTACAGTTCGTTGGGCTGCTTCGATTCGAGATTCACCTTTTTGTTTAGTCAGTGCAACAATCGCGTCGATAATCTGTGGCTGAAAGCCTAAACGATATAGGTCATCGGTGCTTGTTTCGGTATCCTCCAAGACATCATGTAATACGGCCACAATTTTATGTTCAATGCTAGGTACATTCAGCATGACCCTGAGTGGATGCAAAATATAGGGTACATTGGCCTTATCGACTTGACCTGAATGTTGTTGTGCGGCAAATGCAATCGCTTGTTCTAGTGTCGCCATCAGCTAAATCCTCCGCTTCAAGATAGATTAGCGCGTCATATTCTTTTAAACTGGCTGAAATTTTTTATGCTTTAGTATTATGTCATACCAACTCATCAATATTGTCGATGCGACTCAAAACATTCACTGCCCATTTTGCCAGCATGCTGTTCTAGACTGGAATCAGGAGCAGTATATTCAACCGTGTGAGCATACGCTATTTATGGCAATGGATTTAGGTTTTGAATTTATTGCTGATCGTTTTGAAGAGGTTCTACCGCAGTCGGTCGATGAAATTCATGAAGATCCAAATATGAATGTTTTTGCCAGCGTCTCTCAAGCACACTATGCCGATATGCACATTTATAAAGCAGATTTGGGTGTGGAGGGGTTATTTCGTTACGTTGGTTTTAGCAAGAACTAAATCTACGCCAATAAAAAAGCCAATCATTTGATTGGCTTTTTACTTAACAGCTTATGCTTCAGGCGCTGGGCTGTACTGTTCAACTAATGGTTTTAACTCACCATTTTGGAACATTTCAAGCATAATATCGCTACCACCAATGAGCTCGCCATTGATCCATAATTGTGGAAAAGTAGGCCAGTTCGCAATTTGAGGTAAAGTTGCACGAATATCTTGATTTTCCAAGATATTTACATAGGCAAATGGACGACCAATTTGGCTAAGTGCTTCAACTGCACGAGCAGAAAAACCACATTGCGGGAATTGTGGAGTGCCTTTCATGTAAAGTAAAACAGGGTGTTTCGCAATTTGATCACGAATTAACGCTACTGTATCACGCGCTTGTTCCGTCATAGATAGATCCTCAACTAATCTGCATGCATTATATACCTAAAAAAATAGCTTGGCGGAGGATTGATAAAGATTTTTCTTATATAAATGTGACTTTACGCTTTCAATCTACGCAAGTTTTTGCTTATATAACTTTTTTGACCACAACTACTGATAGATTGAGTTTGTTATGACTAATATCACTCTTGCTCCTATGCAACCTGATCAACCATCACACCTTATGGCAACCTATGGTCGCCAAGCGATCAGCTTTGTACGAGGACGAGGGGCGTATTTATATACGGCAGAGGGTACGGAATATTTAGATGCGTTAACAGGGATTGCTGTGTGTGGTCTAGGACATGCACATCCTGTGATTGCAGAAGCGATTGCTGAACAAGCTGCGACTTTGGTACATACCAGCAACTTATATGAAATTCCTTGGCAAACCGCTGCGGCACAAAAACTGGCTGAAGTTTCAGGTATGGAAGAAATCTTCTTTTCCAACAGTGGTGCAGAATCCAATGAAGGTGCGATCAAAATTGCACGTAAGTTTGGTGCACAACAAGGCATTGCATACCCGAAAATTCTAGTCGCAGAACAATCTTTCCACGGTCGTACCTTGGCAACCTTATCTGCAACAGGCAATAAAAAAGTTCAAGAAGGTTTTGCGCCATTGGTTGAAGGCTTTATTCGTGTACCGTTTGGAGATGTCGAAGCGATTCAAGAAGCAGCAATCAACCATCCAGATATCGTTGCCATCCTGATTGAACCTATCCAAGGTGAAGGTGGCGTGAATACTGCACCACAAGGGTTTAGTTACTTAGAAGATGTACGTGCGCTATGTAATCAACATAATTGGTTGATGATGCTGGATGAGATCCAGACAGGTAATGGCCGTACAGGTAAATACTTTGCCTATCAACACACCAACATTATTCCCGATGTAATGACGACGGCAAAAGGCTTGGGCAACGGCTTTCCAATTGGTGCAGTCATGACACAAGGTAAAGCGGTGGGGTTATTGGGTGCAGGTAGTCATGGTTCAACTTATGGTGGAACTGTGTTAGGTTCACGTGTGGTATATACCGTGCTTGATACCTTGGAAAAGGAAAATGCTGTTGAGAACGCTGCTACAGTCGGTGCTTATATTGTCGATCAGCTCAGAGCACAGTTGGCTGATTCCAATGTTCAAGTGCGTGGCTTTGGCATGATGATCGGTATTCAACTACCAAAAGATTGTGCTGAATTGGTAGCGATCGCACGTGATGAATATAAGTTGATCATTAATGTAACGGCAGGTTCAGTGGTACGTTTATTACCACCATTAAACATGACACAAGCGCAAGCAGATGAGTTACTACAACGCCTTGTTCCAGTCATTGAGAACTTTCTGAAAGCATAATTGACATAGCCGAGACAATAAAAAAGGGCAATTGATTTGCCCTTTTTTAATTTGTTTCTTAAATCAACCAGAAATGTATTGTTGAAGCTGCTCAATCAGAATACGTTGATCATCCATCGCAGCCTTGACCAGGTCTCCGATAGAGATAAATCCAACTAACTTTTCTTGATCAAGCACAGGTAAATGACGTAAATGACGGTCAGTCATGAGGTTTAGGCATTCTTCTACCGTATGGTTTAAACCTACAGAAATCACTTTTGACGTCATAATGTCCGATACAGGCGTATTGTTTGATGAACGCTCCATCAAGGCAATTTTACGGGTATAGTCACGTTCAGAAAAAATACCTACCACGGTTTCGTTTTCAGCGACAACTAAAGCACCAACACCTTTTTCTGCCATAATTTTAATTGCTTCAAGTACAGTCGCATTCGGTGAAATGGTAAAAATTGATTGTACTGCTTTATTCTTGATGACTTGAGCAACGATTGTCATTGTTTATCCACCTGTGTTGTATTGTCATTTTCATTTAACTTAACGGTATTTTTTTTAAATGCAAAGCCCTAATTTCATTCCAATGATAACTTTTCTTGATGAGTGTCTAAAAAGTCATCATTGCTGTAGAGAGAATAATTAAACCGTCAATGCTGCTTGATGTGGCATAAAGAAGAAATGCTGCATTTGCTGGGTTGAAAGTTTAAATTTACGTTGCGAAGAGTTAAATAAAGCAGGTTCAACTTGTAAACGGGTTAAAGTTGGAAGTAATGATTCGTGAAAATCTTTTGGCGTAATCTTACGCGGTGTGTAGTTTTTCCAGTGTGCTTTAGCGTAACGATGTGCTTGTACGCCGTTCAACCAAAAAGGGAATACATGACCGTCTTGATCTGATTTGATTGCCCAACCTTGATGGTACAAACCCCAAAGAACGCCGCAATACATCATTGTTTTTAGAATTGAAATTTTGAACATCAACTCACGTGAGACCGGTTGGAAATGGCTAAAACGATACATGTTATTAAACTAATATTCTTAAACTTATGTTTTATTATAAGAAAGATAGATGGCAGTTATGTTTAAACAATTGATCTAAATCGTAAGCAAATATTGTAAATATCAAAGCAACTAAATCTTTGACACAGCGTAAGTTAAACAAAGTGGAGATAAATATCTTCATAAGGTTTATGGAGGTATGAAAAAATGCCACCTGAGCTAATCAAAGCGATTAAGCTTTGGTGTAGCGCAAGTTAGAAATGTGAAAGAATTATGTTAATAGGTTTATGCAGTCATTAAAAAACGCCACCTGAGCAAGACAAAGCGACTAAAGCTTTGGTGTAGCGCAAGTTAGGAATGTGAAAGGATGATGTTAATACGTTTTATGTAGGTATTAAAAAACGCCACCTAAGTGACGTTTCATTATGCTTGTAAGGTTGCCATCTTCTGCCAATACTGTGCTTTCAAGGAGTCACGTTCTACTCGGAAGCCTTGATAATACAACTCTGCTAAAAATAATGCCGCTTTACCGTGACCTGCTTTAGCTACTTCTTCAAGCTCTTTCACTGCATCTTGGAAGTTTTTTTGCGATTGAATTGTATTTACCGCATTTGCATATACATGCTCTAGTTCATGGTGTGTAAATTGTTGAATCATATATAACTCCTTATTTTAATTATGATTACCGCAAATTCTATTCAAAGTTACTCTACTTTGAATTTAAGCTACTTTAACTTAGATTTGTTAAATTATTATGACAAAATTGATTGAATTGTCAAATATATTCGGTGTCATTACGTAAATAAAATCTTACACGATTAAACATTTGTCGCAAATAATTTTAAGTAAAATCAAAGTGAGAATAATAGAAAAGGAGAATAACATGTCCAATGTCATTGATGGCGTAACTGTGGATGTTCCACCATTAGAAAGTCAAATTATTGCTTTAGCTCATCATCATCGTCAATTACTTGATGAAGCCATTTTCCATCAGGAAATTCACTTGGGTGATTACTGCTTGGCACAACGTAAACGTGTGTATGACTTTGCCAGTCATTTAAGTCCTGAACAAAAGGATCAGTTTTATCGGATCTATGATGGAGAGTTGAAAAATATTGCCGATGATGATGATTTACATCCAGCAGACGCAGAAAGTGGCGTAGGAATGTTTGCCATTTTTATTACCTTGGTCATCATTGCATTTATTTTGTACTTTTCATTTGTTCGTACATTAGTCAGTTAACCATTGCTAAAGTAGTGTGCGTTCAATAAGTTGTGGAATTGTGACTTATTGAACGTTGTGCTTGTCCTTAGCGAATCAGAGACTTACACTACCTCTAATTCGAGGTAGATTATGTTGTCTATAATTTTTAAACAGAAGGTTATGCAATCCAAATTAGGATTTAAGTTGGACCAAACTTATAATGTTTTGGTCGGTATTATTATTTTGCCTATTTTTATACTTGCGTATAACGCCTTACAACGCCCAATTAATACAGTGCAGTATCAAAAAGTCATTCAGTATGCACACCAAGCGAGCCATCCTAGAACACAGCATTTGGCCGAAGATATTTTGGAGCAGGCTAAAATTCGACGTGTAGATTATCTAAAGCTTTTAAGTGCTTACCAATTTGAATCAAATCGTATTAAACAATACCCGGCAATGGCAAAAGAAGATGAGTGAGTTTTAAACGATTCATTTTTATTTATAAATGAATGGTTTGCCTCTGTCGGAAAAAAGAAATCAATTTATGCTAGACTAGCGGTCTTTTTTAAAAGCTGCTTTATTCTCAAGGAATCGACATGCAACAGCAATCGAATATGCAAAATAAATTCTTGATAGATGCTGACATTGGTGATGATGATGTCACATTACCGAATTTACCTGCTGTCGATGTTCCCATTATTGATGAGCCAGTTGTAAAAACTACAGTTGAGACCCCAGCACCTGTAACGATTGCTGCAACAGCACCTGCTGTTGAAGAAGAACCCCAAGCGACGGGATTCTTTGGCCGCATGAAAGATGGTCTGACTAAAACACGTCGTAGTTTCACCGATGGTATGGTCAATATCTTGATCGGTGGTAAAGAGATTGATGACGAGTTATTAGAAGAAGTTGAAGAGCAAATGCTGGTTGCTGATATTGGTGTAGATGCAACCAAAACCATTATTGCGAACTTGACTGAAAGAACAGCTCGTGGTGATTTGATCTATTCCCATGCTTTGTACAAAGCATTGCAAGAAGAATTAGTCGCTTTATTGGCACCACGCGTTAAGCCATTACATATCGATCCTAATAAATCACCCTATGTGATCTTGATGGTCGGAGTAAATGGTGTAGGTAAAACTACAACCATCGGTAAATTGGCAAAGCGTTTACAAGGCGAAGGCAAAAAAGTGATGTTGGCAGCGGGCGATACTTTCCGTGCAGCTGCAACAGAGCAACTTCAAATTTGGGGTGAACGCAATGATATCCCTGTGGTTGCTCAAGGTCATGGGGCGGACAGTGCTTCGGTTATTTTTGATGCATTTGAAAGTGCACGTGCTAAAGGCATCGATGTGTTGATCGCTGATACGGCTGGACGTTTGCAAAACAAAGCCAACTTGATGGAAGAGCTGAAAAAAGTTAAACGTGTCATGCAAAAAATTGATGCTACTGCACCTCATGAGATTATGCTGATTGTTGATGCAGGCACAGGTCAAAATGCGATTAACCAAGTGCAGTTGTTTGATGAAGCTGTTGGTTTAACAGGGATTACCATTACCAAGCTTGATGGTACGGCAAAAGGTGGTGTGTTATTTAATATTGCAAGCCGAACTCACGTACCCATTCGCTATATCGGTGTGGGTGAGAAGATTGATGATTTACGTCCTTTCTCTGCTAAATCATTTGTGGCTGCATTATTTGAAACAGATAAGTAATTAAATTATGTTAAAAAAGACTCCACGGAATGTGGAGTTTTTTATTCAGAATAAAAAATTAGACTGTTTCAAAAAAAGAACGATCTGTCATATTTTTTGGGCTATTCCTAAAAAATGCGTCGTTATACACTACATTCAATCCAAGATAACGCCGAAATGGCACAAGGTAGGAATAACAACATGAGCAACTTCTTAAATAGCATTAAATCTCGTCGTACCATCTATGCGATTGGTAAAAATCTTACAGTTGATCAAACAACTGTTGAAGAAACAATCCGTGAAGCAGTAAAACAAAGCCCATCATCATTCAACTCACAAACATCACGTGTTGTGACGTTGTATGGTGACTCTCATGTTAAATTCTGGGAAATCGTACGTGAAACGTTACGTAAAATGGTTCCTGCAGAAGCTTTTGCAAATACAAGCGCAAAAATTGATAGCTTTGCTGCTGGTTTTGGTACAGCGTTATTTTATGAAGACCAAGATGTTGTAAAAGGTTTACAAGAGCAATTTGCACTATACGCAGATAACTTCCCAGTATGGTCTGAACATTCAAGTGCAATCGCTCAGTTTGCAACATGGACTGCATTATCTGAAATTGGTGTAGGTGCTTCATTGCAACACTACAACCCAATTGTTGATGCAGAAGTTGCTGAAACTTTTGATATTCCAGCGAACTGGAAATTACGTGCTCAGCTTGTATTCGGTTCAATCGAAGCAGCGGCAGGCGATAAAACGTATATGGATGATTCTGCACGTTTCAAAACTTTTAACTAAGTTAAAGCGAGTAGTGAAAAAGAGCACGAAACAGTGCTCTTTTTTTATTTCTATTGAATATTCGCCAAAAGAAGTATGGCACTTATAATCAAAAATGATGTATATATCTTAAATAAGCCGAATTGATGGAATAGACAGTTTTGTTTTCTGTCATAAAATAGTCACAATCGCATTGCATAGTGCATACGATTTCATAAATTGTTTATATCGAGAAGAGTCTAATGTCTTTAAGAGTTGGTGTTGCTGCTTTCGGGTTATTATTAAGTAGTTCAGTTTTTTCAGCAGTCACAATCACTGCACCTGAAGAAATCGTGATTCTTGCTGTAAATGGTCAAGAAGTAAATAGTGGATTAATTCCATCAAAGAAGAATAACTATCAAGTAGATCCAGGGAATTTAACGGTCAATGTTCGTTATCGTGAATATTTTGAGCATTTAAATGGTGAACATGACATTGTTAAATCAGGTGTTGTAACCATCCAAGCACAAGATTTACAAGACAATCAGTCTTATAGTCTAGGTTTGGTCAATGCACCTAAAGACTTTGATTCAGCAAAGAAATATGCTGACCAACCAACGGTTGCATTATACGATCAAAACAAAAAATTGGTTGTACAGCAAACAGGTGCAAACAATGAAGTACAACCTTGGTTTACTGGCAGTAATTTATTAAGCCGTACTTTAGATTTAACACAAAAGAATAAGAACAATGCTGCCAATCAACCTGCACCTGTTTATGCAGGTGCGACGGCACAAGCGGTTACTGCTGCGCCTGTTGCGGTAACAACAGCAGCGACAGTGGGTACAGCAAAAAACACAGATCAACAATTGGCTGAATTGTGGCAAAAGGCTTCTAAAGCGGAACGCCAAAAATTTATGGCTTGGTTAGCAGGTCAAACAAACTAATCCAAAACTTGATTAAAAAGCCGATGTTATCATCGGCTTTCTTTTGTGTGGGATAAAGTAAAATGTCTTTAAAATTACAAGTGCAAATAATAGTGATTTAGAACAATTGGTTAAGCTTATTAATATCGCTTATAGAGCACAATCAGAACGTAGTTGGACAACGGAGAAAGCATATGTACAAGGCGATCGCATTCGTAAGTTTCAATTAGAAGAAGGATTACAGCAACCAAATTTCGAACTATTGTTGGGTGAGCTAGATAATCAAAAGATTGTTGCCTGCATAGGATTAAGTTTGAATGAAGATTACATGGAAATTGGTACTTTTGCTGTTGATCCAAGTATACAAAATCAAGGCTATGGTAGTGAAATGCTAAATTATGCTGAGCTATATATTGGTCAACATTATCTAGGGATTCGTGATTTAGTCATGTATGTTTTAGACGTTCGTACTGAACTGTTGGCTTATTATCAGCGTCGTGGTTACCAAATAACGGGAAGGAAAAGCGAATATCCAATTGATGCAGGAGTAGGGAAACCAATTGTACCTATTCAACTCATTGAAATGAAAAAATATCTTTAAACAGGGGCGAGAATTAATATAGACACATCATAGGATATCGCCAAGAGATTTAATAACCATATAATAGCTACATTGGTAGGTGTTTGTAATTACAATGGCGTGACAAATAGTGCATTAAATCAGTATGGCACTCAGTTTTATTTACACGCATGCTAGACATGGGTTGATGGTGCGATTTGAAAATATACTTTGTATCATTACGCTGTTGCGGTCAGGCATACTCTGTTTTCTGTTGAAGCAAGTGAGTTCTAATTCACGAGATATGCAGTTTAGTATTTAGTATAGGCGGTAAAAACAGATGCTTATTCAGGATGATCTTATAGGTACGATCAATTAAAATGAGTATTCATCATTATTGCTGGTGTGATTGTAATTGTCCAAACAAGTAATATGTGTTCAATGCTATGAAAAAAGTTAAAAGAATTAAAAAGAGGAAGCAATATTGCTTCCTCTTTTTGTTGGTTTAGTCGAAATTAATTTCCAATCCAAATAAAGTAACCCAAAACCATTAATGGCCAAGCGATATAAGGACTAAATAACCATTTCCATAACCAGAATCTGGGTATAAAACCAACGCCATGAATAAAGCCACCAGAGATCCCAATCATCACCAGCATCAGCAGGCTATGATTATAGTGTCCGTTGGCATCCAGCATCAGTGATGGGTGAACCAATAAAATAGCAGCAAGGGGCAATGCCAACAAAAACGAAATGGTCATTGCAAGTATTTGCGCTTTACTATTCTTCGGTGTTGTCATTGCTTCAGCCATTTTATTATTCCTCATCTAAATCTTGATGATGTTCGATATAAAGTGCACTCAATACACCTGCGAAACATGCCATCAAAACACCTAGAATCCATGCAAAATACCACATGTCATATCTCCTCATTAATACAAACTATGTGAATTTTCTTCGATATGTTTGTTGGTGATGATGCCCCACATTTTGTAATATGACCAAGAGGTATAGATCAAAATGAGCGGAACAAAGATACATGCAGCAACTGTCATTACACCTAGGGTTTTATGACTAGAAACAGCATCCCACATGGTCAAGCTTGAAGTTGGATCAATGCTTGACGGTAATAAGAATGGGAACAACGCAAAACCAGCAGTGAGAATTGCACCAACAATCATCAGGCTAGTACCTGTAAAACTCACAGCCGCTTTATGTTTTGCTGCACTGATAATTACCAATAATGCACCGAGGATCGCAAGGATTGGTGCAGCCATCGTCATTGGATACGTTGCATAGTTATTTAACCAACCATGATTGGCATTGGTCACTACATCTTTTGCCAATGGATTCAATGGAGCATTGGTATTTACAGCAGTGGCGTAGCTATATCCAGAGATATTGCCAAAGACTAACCATGCACCTGCGGCCAAGAAGCAGATAAGAAATACAATAGCCATGATTTGTGTTGCTTTAGCTGAACGGTTATGCAAATTACCATCCGTACGTAGCATTAACCAAGCACCACCGTGTGCACATAACATCGATAGGCTGACGATACCGCAAATCAGTGCAAACGGATTTAAGAGTGCAAAGAAGCTCCCTGTATATTGTGAACGCAAAGTGTCATCTAAGCTAAACGGTACGCCTAGAAACAGGTTGCCGAATGCCACACCAAACACCAGTGCAGGTACAGCACCACCGATGCATAGGCCCCAATCCCAAGAAGTACGCCATTGGGTATTCTCTAATTTAGAGCGATAGTCGAAGCCGACGGGCCGCAGGAACAGGGCAAATAGAACAAGCAGTAAGGCCCAGTACATTCCAGAGAACGCAACTGCATAGACCATTGGCCAAGCAGCAAAAAGTGCACCACCGGCTGTAATGAACCAGACTTGGTTACCATCCCAATGCGGAGCAATGGTGTTGATTGCAGCACGGCGTTCAGAGTCGGTTTTACCGACAAATGGCATCAGTGCCATTGAGCCCATATCGAAACCATCGGTAAGTGCAAAGCCGATCAGTAGTACACCTACTAGGACCCACCAGATAATTTTTAGGAGTTCATATTCGATCATGATTGAGCCTCCCCAGTTTTTGCTTCTAGTTTTTCAAAATGATATTTACCAGTATGCAAAGAACTTGGACCTAAACGAGCAAATTTGATCATTAAGTACATTTCAATAATGAGCAGTACGGTATAGAACGCTGCAAGCGCGATAATTGAGCCCCATACATCACCAGCGCTGACGCTAGATGCAGAGAGGTGGGTCGGTAAAATTTCACCGATCGACCACGGTTGACGACCACCTTCGGCTACATACCAACCTGTTTGAGCTGCAATCCATGGGAGAGGAAGAGCAAACAAAGCAAATTTGAGTAACCAAGGCTTATCTTCGGCATTACGTTTTGCGACTGCCCAAGTTGCGAAAAGGAACAGCAATAACATCAGGAAGCCAGAAGCCACCATTGCACGGAAAGAGAAGAACAGTGCGGCTACGTTTGGAATGGTATCTTTAGTTGCCGCTTGAATATGTGCTTCAGTGGCATCAACCACATTTGGAGAATATTTTTTCAAGAGTAGGCCATAACCTAAGTCTTTTTGATTTTTCTCAAATGAAGCCAACAGTTCAGGCGAACGATCACCAGCACGAAGTTTTTCCAGCTCGCTATAGGCCACCATACCATTACGGATACGCACTTCATGTTCTTTCATCAAGTCACGTAAACCAGTCACTTCTTTATCGGTAGAACGAGTCGCAATAATCCCCATCACATAAGGAATTTTAATCGCATAATCGGTACGCATTTCCTGCTGATTTGGGAGACCAAACAGGGTAAATGCAGCAGGTGCAGGTTCGGTATGCCATTCTGCTTCAATCGCAGCAAGTTTGGTTTTTTGCACATCACCCAATTCATAGCCAGACTCATCACCGAGTAGAATGACAGATAAAGTTGATGCTAAACCGAAGATTGCAGCGATGGCGAATGAGCGACGTGCAAATGGTAAATCACGTTTCTTTAATAAGTAATAACTCGAGATGGCAAGTACAAAGATCGCACCTGTGACATAACCGGCAGAAACTGTATGTACAAATTTTACTTGCGCCACAGGGTTAAAGATCAGCGCACCGAAGTCCACCAGTTCCATACGCATGGTTTCGTAGTTAAATGCAGCACCAACTGGGTTTTGCATCCAACCATTGGCAATGAGAATCCACAAGGCTGACATATTCGAGCCAATCGCCACCAACCAAGTCACACCTAAGTGCTGTACCTTAGATAAACGATCCCAGCCAAAGAAGAATAAACCAATAAAGGTGGATTCGAGGAAGAAAGCCATCAGACCTTCAATTGCAAGCGGTGCCCCGAAAATATCGCCGACATAGTGAGAATAATAAGCCCAGTTGGTACCGAACTGGAACTCCATAGTAAGACCAGTGGTTACCCCTAAGGCAAAGTTAATCCCGAAAAGTTTCCCCCAGAATTTGGTCATGTCTTTATAAATTTCTTTACCTGAAATCACATAAGTGGTTTCCATGATGGCAAGAATAAAAGCCAGACCTAAAGTTAGAGGGACGAAAAGAAAGTGATACATTGCGGTCATTGCAAATTGGAACCGCGAAAGATCGACCACGCTTTCAGAAATCATCAACGTGTCTCCTGAGTTTTGGACATGTCGCCAGCAATACGCTCGGCAACTTCATTGTTAAAATCTTTTGGAATCGTTGGGGCATCAAACCAGATATGCTTAATCACCAAGAGCAATACAACTTTAATAATAAGAATAATTGTAATTTCTCGAATGAGTCGCCGATTTGGGTCTTGAGAACTTGTGCTCATAGAACCTAGCCTCATATTTAAAGAAGATATAAAACATTATTAAATAAAATTCATTAAAAATAAACCTTTGGGTTTTTTAAATAATTTAAATATTAAATATTGATAAAAAACAACAATTTGTGTTGAATTAACCAAATTGTTTAAAATAATTATTTTAACCAACTAAAATAATATGGATTCATTTTTAAATCTGATTAAAACAGTTGTATTTGTTATTTTAAATCTGATTAAAAAGCTATGGTTTAAAATGAATTAAATAAATATTAAACCAACTAAAATGGTATGAATATAAAATTTATAATATATACAGTAGCTTAACTCTTCGATTACAAAATTAAAAAGGTTTTATAGTGAAATAACCACAAAACCTAGTGTATTACTAGAGATTATTCTAAAAAATGTGATGAGCATCACTGTTGTATTTTTTGTGTCAGTGAGATCATGAAAACAACAAGAAGGGAAGCGCTAAATTCAAAACTTTTGCAGGATATATTTGTAATAAAATGTAAAAATTATTATTTTTCTCTACTCGAGAGTAATTTCTAGTCAAAATTAGTCTGGTGCGAATAAGTTATTTGAGAGCGATATTTTTTTTGCGAGATAATGCGAGTTTGATTTTTGGCTAATTAGCAATACTTGTGACTGTAATTCCAATTCACCATACTCGGGTTCAACTTGTACATAATAGAGTTGACCAAACTCATCACGCACACGTGCCTGAGCAGAAAAACCAGGGCGGGCATTTCCAGTTGAGATTGTGGCTAAGCGCCCAACCAAATTGGTATGGGTATGTGTGACCTTGGGTTTAATCACTTGGTCTAAACAGTGAATCATAAATACGGTAAAGAAAATATCGATGATCAGTGCTGGAACAAATAAATAGTAAGGCGAGATAAAATAATGCTGCAAAGCAAAGAACGACAGTTCCAGAAAATAGCCTGCAAAACTAAAATTAATCAGTAAAAAAACAAAGATCAAATACTTAGAAAATTTTACATCGAGTAGTGGAGAGTTCAGTAACCAATCTGGAGTGAGCTTTTGAACCAAATGGCTGGGCCGTAAGCCAATGACGATACCAATGGTTTCTGCAATGCTAAGCACAATTAAAGCCACTACGCTCATATGAAATGGCATAAGGTAGTAGTTTAGGAAAAACTCAGTCATCGCAGAATTCATGATTTAAAGCTTAGTCAATATAGATACCACCATCTGAATGGACTTCCAAATTTACTTTTTCAAGGAATTCACCCAAACATGGTCCAGAAATACATTCACCTGTTTCGACAGAAAATAAAGCACCATGCGTAGAACACTGGATATATTCTCGATCTTGATCCAAAAATTGATTTTCTAAATACTCAAGTTCAGTTTGCAAATGTGGGCAAACATTTTGATAGGCATAAAAACTACCATCTTTTTGAGTAATAAAAATCGTGGTTCCTTTCATGGTGTCATAGGCACGAGATTCCCGTTCTGGGACTTCTTCGGTCATGCAAATCTTTTCCATGTTATGCACATTCCTGTTGAGCTTTTTGGAATTGTTCAAAGAGTTTAGCGTAATTTTCTACGCTTAAACGCGGTCCATACTGAGCAACCACTTCACTTGAGATCAAAATAGCAAGTTGTGCTGCTGCTTCCAAGCCTAAACCTGAATTGATTGCATATAAAAATGCACCAGAGAATGCATCGCCAGCACCATTGGTATCAACCGCTTCAACCGCGCGACCATTGACATGGAAGTGATGTGCTTGATCTACAATGACAGCACCTTTGGCACCTTGCGTAATCACCACATGTTGATTTTTTAATTTTAAAATTTCAATTGCAGCATCGAGGTTTTCTGTTTCGGTAAACATGAGTGCTTCTTGCTCGTTACAGAACAATAAGTCAACGCCATCATCTAACAGCTCTTCTAGACCTTGACGTGCGTATTGCACCATCGCTGGGTCTGAAAGTGATAAAGCAATTTTAACGCTATGCGCTTTAGCGAGTTCACGGGCTTGTTTGACTGCAACACGAGCAGTATCACTGGTAGACAAATAACCTTCGATATACAGCCATTTTGCAGTTTTAAGTGGCTCAAGATCGATTTGTTCATCAGACAATTCAGCAGTAATCCCAAGGTAAGTTTGCATGGTGCGCTCTGAATCAGGGCTGATCAGAACCATACATGTACCTGTTACGCCTTCACTAATCGATTGTGTCGTGGTTTTAATGCCTGCTTCGTTTAAGCCATCTAGATAGATACGACCGAGTTCATCATTACCTACACGGCAACCATAAAATGCAGTACCGCCTAATGCACTGAAAGCGACCGTAGTATTTGCTGCTGAACCACCGCTGGCTTGGCCTTTGTAGCTTTGCGTCGCTTGTAACTGTTGATATAAATTTGCCTGAGTTTCGCCATCGGCTAACTGCATTGTGCCTTTTTGCAACGCTTGTTGCGTCAAAAACTCATTTGAGACTTTAAATTCTTGGTCAATGAGTGCATTACCAATTGCAAAAAGGTCAACAGTTGCCATGTTTATCATCACAGTAAAAATCAAAAAGTAAAGTTTACACTAATGCTCAAGATTACAGTAGTTTGTTGAAAGAAATTCATCTTATTTGTTCTAAAAACCAAAGATATACAATAAGAAGGGACAATAATCAGAATTGGATAACATAGGCTTGTATTGATAATAATTCTTAATTAAAAGTAATCGGAATATATTGTAGTTACGTGGATTGGTTGAGAATAGATCCAAATATAAGAGTAGCAAACAACGGAAAAGGCACTTTTTAAAACTTGTATTGTTTATGGGGAAGTTTAATGAGAACAGAACGAATTGATCACTTACCGCCAGCATTAGATGGATTAATCGAATGTTCAGAACGGGAAGGCTTTCAATTTTTAAGCCGATTAAAACAGGATTTCCAGACAGGTAAGAATTGTTTCGACCGATTTGGTGAAGCTTTATTTGTCGTATATGCAAAAAATAAATTAATTGCAGTCGGCGGGTTGAATCAAGATCCTTTTGATCACTTAAATAAAGTTGGTCGCTTACGTCGTTTTTATATCCATCCTGATTATCGTCGAAAAAGAATAGGAACCTATTTATTGCTGCATGTGGAACGATATGCACAAGCTCATTTTGAAAGATTAGATTTATTCACTGACACAGAAAATGCAGCTTATTTCTATCAAAGTATGGGGTATGAACCATTGGTTTCGCTTCATAGTAATTTTCGAAAATTTTTTTAATAAAGTGTGTTTTGATTAGCCGCTGCATTTTTCTACAAAAACATAGTAATTTACATGGATATCCATACGTATTCTTCGGTAGACTCTCTATAATCAATTGTAATGATTTAAATAGATAAATTGGAGATCACATGACTGTCGATGTTACTGAAAGCATTACTCAAACGACACATCCCGCGTTTCAGCTATTACGTCAACACCATGTAGAAGCACTCGATATTCAAGTTTCAGAATATAAGCACAAAGTGACTGGTGCAGTTCACTACCATTTGGCTACAACACATGATGAAAATGTGTTCTTGGTGGCATTTAGAACTCAGCCGATGGATTCCAAAGGCGCTGCACATATTTTAGAGCACACGGCACTTTGTGGTTCTGAAAAGTTCCCTGTACGTGACCCTTTCTTCTTGATGATCCGTCGTTCATTGAATACATTTATGAATGCATTCACAGCTGCGGATTGGACAGCTTATCCTTTTGCAACACAGAACAAAAAAGATTTTCAAAACTTATTGTCTGTATATTTAGATGCTGCCTTCGCGGCCAATTTAAACCCTTTAGACTTTGCACAGGAAGGGATTCGGATTGAGTTGGAAAATGATCAAGCCGTTTATAAAGGTGTCGTGTTTAATGAGATGAAAGGGGCAATGAGTTCTCCTTCAGATCAGCTTTATCATCAGCTTGCACATCATTTATTCCCAGAAACTACTTATCACTACAACTCTGGTGGCGATCCTAAAGATATTCCAGATTTAAGTTATGAGCAGTTGGTTGATTTCTATAAAACGCACTACCATCCAAGCAATGCGGTATTTATGACCTTTGGTAATCAAAGTGCATATGACTTGCAAGAACAGTTCGAAAAACTAGCTTTACATAAGTTCTCTCAAGGGACCACGTTATATTCAAAACCAGAGAAGCGTTTAACGGCACCTGTAGCAGTGACTGAGAGTTATGCCGTCGATAGTGAAGATCTAAACGACAAAACTTATCATGTGATGTCCTGGTTATTGCCTGAAACCAGCGATACCAAATTACGTTTAGGGATGCGTCTGGTCGAGGGGATTTTATTAGAAAATTCGGCTTCACCATTACGACATTATTTGGAAACCTGTGGTTACGCACAATCAACAGGTCCACTTATGGGGGTGGATGACAGCAACTTTGAAATGACTTTCTATTGTGGTGTTCAAGGTTCAAATGCCGAACATGCAGACACATTTAAGACTGGCGTTTTAGATATTCTGAAAGATGTCGCTTCTAAGCCCGTAGATACTGATTTTGTCGATGCCATTCTTCATCAAATTGAATTACATCAACGTGAGATCAATGGTGATGGTACCCCATATGGTTTAAGTTTGATTCTCAATGGGTTAGGTAGCGCGATTCATCATAGTGATCCAGTTCATGTCTGGGATGTGGACTCTGCGATTGAACAAGTAAAAGAAGAGTTAAAAGACCCGATGTGGTTATCAAACTTGATTCAAACCCACTTGTTAGATAATCCGCACCGTGTACAAATGACCTTAGTTCCTGATGCAACCAAATCAGTGAAAGAACAACAAGCTGAACAAGCGCGCTTGGCTGAAATTACAGCTCATCTGACTGATGCGCAGAAAGTTGAAATCCAAGAAAAAACAGCAGCATTAAAGCAACGTCAAGACACACCCGATGATCTTGAATTATTGCCTAAAGTTGGTTTGGAAGATGTGCCTGCTGAATTGCAGATTGTACAGGGGCAACTGCGTGAAATCATCTGTAATGGTTTAGATACGCCGTTGAATCTATATCATGCTGGAACCAACGGGATTTACTACCAACAAGTGTTGATTCAGATTCCTGATGAAATCGTACAGTCTCCTTACTTCAATTTACTCTCAATTTTAATGGGTGAGGTTGGTGCAGGTGAGTATGATTACTTGGAGTTCCAGCAAATCCAAACAGCAGTCAGTGGTGGCTTGGGTATGGGTGCATCTTTGCGCAGTAAGGTGGACGATAAAGACCGTATCAGTGCATGGCTCACTTTGACCACAAAATCACTAACACAAAAACTGGATGCCATTCAATTATTAAAATTGGCGTTTGAGCAGCTTCGTTTTGATGAGAAAGACCGTATCATTGAGTTATTGCAACAACGTAAAACGCGTTGGCAATCGCGTTTGTCTGGCTCAGGCCATAGCTATGCGATGCAAGCTGCTTCACGCCAAATGAGTGCTCTTGCACGCCGTGATTATCATAATACGGGTTTGGGCGCATTGAATTGGCTGAATGACTTGGTTAATCAAATTGATCAAGACGATACTGCTTATCAAGCCTTGATTGCTGAATTGCAGTCAATTCATCGTAAATTGCTGCAAGCACCTAAACAGTTCTTATTGGTCTGTGAAGAACACCAGTCTGATCGGTTGGTCGAAGAAGTTCAAAATGTCTGGGATAAGCTGGCCGTTGATCAAGCACCTGTTCAATTAACGCAAGTAGAACCCGTTAATACTTCAGATGATGAAGCATGGTTAATTCAAGCCAACGTACAATTCTGTGCATCTGCTTATCAAGCAGTCGATGTTGCTCATCCAGATGCTGCGCCTTTAATGGTGTTGGCGGCTTATTTGAGGAATGGTTTCTTGCATAGCGCCATTCGTGAAAAAGGTGGCGCATATGGTGGCGGAGCAAGCTATGATGGCAATGCGTGTTCATTCCGTTTCTATAGCTATCGTGATCCACGCTTAGCTGAAACGTTTAATGATTTTGAAGCCAGTGTTCAATGGTTACTCAATACCGAACAACAACCACATCAACTGGAAGAGGCAATTCTAGGTTTAGTGGCGAGTATGGATAAACCGGGTTCACCTGCAGGTGAAGCAATCACAGCATGTTATGCATTATTGCATGCACGTACGCCAAAATTCCGTAAAATCTTGCGCGAACGCTTGTTAAATGTAAATTTGGATGATTTACAGCGTGTTGCACAGCAATATTTATTGGCTCAAAAACCAGTGAAAGCTGTTGTTGCGCCATTTGCGAAACGTGAAGAGTTGCAGAAACTTGGATTTACTATTCAGCAAGTCAATTAAAATAAAAATCGGAGAAATCTATGGCGTTCAAATCTTTTGAACGTCGTCATTTGGAGCTCAGTATCCTCGCGATACTTGGCTCTTTAACGACGTCGTTGGCAAATGCACAATCAATAGCACCGACAAGCCCTGCGAGTGTTGAAGCATGCGTGGCTTTGGCTGCAAATGCGGAACGCTTGGCTTGTTATGACAGCCTGTATAAAGCGCCCATCATTATTCCAACACAAGCCCAAACGGATGCTGCGCCTGTGGTTGCTGCAGCTATGCCTGTGGTTGAGTCTAATGAAAAAGCCAAACCCGAATCTTTAAAAGACAAAGTAGTTCAAAAAGTAAGTGATTTGCATTTGTTAGGTGCTGCACCGAAGTTTGATCCAAATGTTTCTTTATTGGATCGTCGATGGGAATTGTCGGAAGAAAGTAAGCTCGGGGTGTGGAACATTCGTGCCTATCAACCTGTTTATTTGCTTCCAGTGTTTTGGACCAGTGACAAAAACGAATTTCCAAGTAGTCCAAATCCAGAAAACACGGTCAAAGACAAGCAAGATTTAAAGTCCAGTGAAGCCAAGTTTCAGCTTTCCTTTAAGACGAAGGCTTGGGAAAATATCTTTGGTAATAATGGTGATCTTTGGGTCGGTTATACTCAGTCATCTCGCTGGCAAGTCTATAATTCGGAAGAATCGCGACCATTCCGCGAGACCAATTATGAACCCGAAGCGAGTTTGATGTTTAGAACTAACTATGAAGTTTTAGGGCTCAATGCACGTTTGCTTGGTGTGACCTTGAACCATCAGTCGAATGGCCGCTCTGATCCATTATCACGTAGTTGGAACCGTGTCATTTTCAATCTTGGGTTTGAAAAAGATAATTTCGCCTTGATGGTTCGTCCTTGGTATCGTGTAGAGGAAGAAGCGAAAGATGATAATAATCCAGATATTAAAGATTATATCGGTCGCGGTGATTTAACAGCATTCTACCGTAAAGGCGATAATGATTTTTCTTTGATGTTGCGTCATTCATTGAAAGGCGGAGACCGTTCACACGGTGCAGTTCAATTCGATTGGGCTTTTCCAATCAAAGGCAAATTGCGTGGTCATTTACAGTTATTTGATGGCTATGGCGAAAGTCTGATTGATTATAACCACCGAGCAACGTATGCGGGCTTGGGTGTGTCATTGATGAACTGGTATTAAATTGAGTTTAAATATTCCAGAACCTTTGTTGCAGCTTGAAGCAAATTGCGGTGTGTTTGCGGTCTGGCTTATCTTAAAGCAATATCATCCGCATATTGATATTGCTGACCTGATCCAATTATGTAGTCACGATCAAAAAGATGGAACCTTTACCATTGCTTTGGCTGTAGCACTGAAAAAATTAGGCTTTGAGGTGTCGTTCTATACGGCACCTGATCCTAATATGGATGAAAAAGAAAAGCAAAGTTATCTGGAGGCACAAAATCTCCAGATTCCGATTCATACTGCTTTAACTTATTCAGAGATCCAGAACGCTTTTGAACAAGGCAACTTCGTGATTGTGTTTTATGACACATTACAAGGTATGGGAAATCAATCTTTGATTTATTCAATCGATGAACAAGAGATTAGTTTCTGTGATCATTTTGACGTGATGCCTAAAACAGTGTTTGAACAACAACGTCAAAGTGATGAAATTTGTCGACAAGTGATTGTGGTTGAACAGCCTTTAGACCATCATCCAATCTGAATATTGGCATTGGCATGTTTTAAGCGGCTCTTCTTTGGAGTCGCAATTAAATAGGCGAGGGTTAATGGCCCCAGTCGACCAGTAAACATCAGCAAACTGAGCACAAACAAACTCCCATCATGCAACTGACTTGTTGCACCACGTGATAGACCTACAGTACATGCCGCAGAGACCACTTCGAACATCAGATCGAGCACATCTAATTTCGGTTCAAGCAGGAAAACAATAAAGCACCCCACAAAAACGAGCATGCCTGTAATGGCAGTCACGGCGAGCGCCTTATAAGTTGTTTCTTGTGAAACTGAATGGTTAAAAATCCGAATTTCTTCATTACGACGTAGAAAGGAAATCACACAAAGCAGCAAGATCACAAAAGTACCAACTTTAATACCACCTGCGGTACTGAGTGAACCCCCACCAATGAACATCAATAACATGGTCAATAAAGCCGTACTATGTTCCATTGAGCCTGTATCAATGGTGTTAAATCCAGAAGAACGTGGCACAGTCGCTTGGAACCAAGCATTCATGGCTTGTTCGCCCAAACTCATTGAGCCTAAGGTGAGCGGATTATTAGACTCTAATAGCCAAATTAAGATAAATGCAACGAGGTTTAAAATTGCAATGGTACTGAGAATCAGCTTACTGTTCGGTGTTAGCTTGCTCCAACGTTTATTTTGTTTAACATCAATGAGTACCAAAAAGCCAATCCCGCCTAGGGTATATAACATGCTGATGGTTAGACAAATCAGATAATGGCTTTGAAAGTTAATTAGACTGTTATCAAATAACGAAAAACCTGCGTTATTAAAAGCTGAAACGCTATAGAAAACAGCATAATAAAGCCCACGCGCAAAACCATACATGGGGGCAAACGAAGCGGTCAGAATAATCACGCCAATCAATTCAAACAACAGGGTATACAGCACAACCCCTTTGGCCACAAAAGTAACTTTAGATAGACTGGTTTGACCCAAACTGTCCTGCGCCATCATCTGTTGTTTTAAGCCAAGTTTAGGAGCGAGGCTCAATGCAGCCAATATGGCAAAAGTCATAAAACCTAAACCACCCGACTGAATCAATAACAGAATAATAAACTGCCCAAGATGATTAAAAGATTCATTTAGATTAACGACAGATAAACCTGTAATGGTGACTGCTGAGGTTGCTGTAAATAAAGCATCCATCCAGCTGACATTACCTTTATTCGCAATCGGCATTTTTAGTAATATCGTGCCAATGATAATAAAACTGAGAAATCCAATCGCCAGCAAAGACGGCGGGCTAAGATTGAAAATTTTCTGGGAGTTTATTTTGAATGCCATTTTATGCGAAACATCCTGAAAGTTTTCTAAGATGGCTGAGTGAACCTTCTAAAATCAGGACATCACCCGTTTGTAAGGTAAAATTTGCATCTGTTTCATAGAGAATCTGTTGATCGCGTTTGAGTAGTAATAACTTAATGTTTGGTTCTTGTTTTAAGATGCCTGATAAATTTACATTGTTGAGTTTTTCATTGACTGGAACTTTAACGATGTAATGATCATCATCCAAAGCCATATAACGGCTTACCATTGGATAATTTAATGCTTGAGCAACGCGTACACCCATATCTTCTTCTGGATGGATAATCTTATTGACATTTAAATGGGAAAGGATCGTATGATGTGCCTTGGTTTTCGCTTTGACTAAAATCTTCTCTACGTCTAAATTTTTGAGATTAAGCACACACAGGATACTGGCCTCAATATCTTCACCGATTGCGACTACAACCGCATCACAATTTTGTATATTCAGCTCTTCTAGGACATGCTCATCAGTGGCATCAGCAATCACTGCATGCGTAATGCGATCAGCCAAGCTTTCGACATTGCGTTTGATGGTATCAATACCGATAACATCATGATTCAGTTTAGTCAGCTCTAACGCAACAGTTGCCCCAAAACTACCTAAACCAATGACTGCAAACTGTGCCATAACTGTCCTTAACTAAATGATAAAAATGTCTTTTTATTCATTTTAAGATGGAATAACTTTCTATTTGTAATGATTTTGTTTGTTATAACGAATCAATGATCAAAAGATTGAATAAAAATAAAGCCGACATCAAGCCGGCTTTAAGTATCGACGCTGATTATTTAAGGAAACGCTGATAACCAATATTGTTGCTGATTTCAGCATATGGATAAGTGATTTTTTCTAATGTTTCAACTAAACCATCAGGGTTTTGCTTTGCATCAGTCGCTTGAAGCCCGACCAGTACACGACCTTCTGCCGCACCGTGATTGCGGTAATGGAACAGGGTAATGTTATGGGTTGGGCCTAAACGTTCTAAGAAGGTCAATAGTGCACCTGGACGTTCTGGAAACTCAACTCGGAACAAACGCTCATGTTCGATATTAGCATGACCACCGATCAAATAACGGATATGCAATTTTGCCACTTCATCATCAGACAAATCATCAACTTCATATTGTTGTTTTAACATGTTATGAATTTCATGACGTTCGGTTTCACCGCCTTTGAGGCTGATCCCGACAAAGACTTGAGCAAGATTGCTATCACTGGCACGGTAGTTAAACTCAGTGATGTTACGGCCTTGTAGTGCACGGCAGAAATGCAGGAAGGCGCCTTTTTGCTCAGGAATCGTCACAGCATAGATCGCCTCACGACGTTCGCCCAACTCAGTACGTTCTGCAATATAGCGTAAACGGTCAAAGTTCATGTTGGCACCACATACAATCGAGACTATGTTTTTATCAGTCAATTGATGCTCTGCAACATACTTCTTGATGCCAGCCAAGGCCATTGCACCAGAAGGTTCGACGATACTGCGATTCTCATCATAGGTATCTTTAATGGCCGCACAAATTTCATCTGTATCGACAGTGACAATAACAGGTTCCACGATTGGGCCTGAATTATCTGACTTACGTAAACGGATTACATCAAATGGTAGCTCGCCAATTTGCGCAACGGCTGTACCATCAGCAAATAGACCCACATGTGGTAACACCACGCGTTCATTTGATTCAAGTGCTGCTTTCAAACATGCAGATTCTTCGTATTCAACACCAATCACTTTGACGTGTGGCGCTACTTCACCTAAATACGCTGCAACACCTGCAATGAGTCCGCCACCGCCAACGGCAACGAAAACATATTCAACATCACGCCATTGACGCAATAACTCATTGGCAATCGTCCCTTGACCAGCAATCACCAGCTCATCGTCATAAGGCGGGATAAAAACTAATCCTTCATCTTCTGCACGTTGTTTGGCATATTTGTTGGCAACATCGAAACTATCACCATGTAACACAACTTGACCGCCTAGGCGTTTAACAGCCTGAACTTTAATATCCGGTGTCGTGCTTGGCATCACAATAATGGCCGGTATGCCTAATTTTTTTCCAGACAGCGCAACGCCTTGGGCGTGGTTACCTGCTGATGCACAAATTACACCACGATCGAGTTGATCTTTAGGAAGTTGGCTAATGCGGTTGTAAGCACCGCGTAGCTTGAAAGAGAATACAGGTTGTAAATCTTCACGTTTAAATCGAATGTTATTATTAATTTTTTGACTAATTCGTGGAGCTGCTTCAAGCGGTGTTTCAATCGCAACATCATAAACCGTTGCTTGTAAAATTTGTCGTACCACACGAGACAGCATGTTCATCTTCCCTATAACAGTTTAAAATAGGCAATCATTGTAGCAAACCCCCGTGCATTTGCGCTGTTTTCTTAGTGCAAATGTCAAAATAGTTGAGTGAAGTCATGAGTCTATATGCAACCCAAGATGAAAAAAAACAAGCTGCGGCTAAAGCAGCTTTGAAACATTTGCCTAAAGGCGGCATTTTGGGCGTAGGAACAGGAAGTACCGTTAATTTTTTAATTGATTTATTGCCTGAATTGCAATTAGAAGCGGCAGTAGCAAGTTCAACTGCGACAGCTGAACGTTTGAAAAAGCTAGGTATCGAAGTGGTCGATATGAACTCTGTCGGTGGTTTAGATGCCTATGTTGATGGTGCTGATGAAATTGACCGTCATATGCATATGATCAAAGGTGGTGGTGCAGCGTTAACGCGTGAAAAAATCGTTGCCTCAATTGCAAAGAAATTTGTGTGTATCGTGGATGATTCAAAATGGGTGGATCAATTAGGACGTGATTTTCCGCTTCCAGTTGAAGTGATTCCGATGGCGCGTTCTGCGGTGGCACGTAAGATCGTTGCTTTAGGTGGTGATCCAGTTTATCGCGAAGGTGTTGTAACTGATAATGGCAATGTGATTTTAGATGTATTTAATTTGAATATTCTAAATGCGATTGAGCTGGAAAAGACCATTAATGACATTCCAGGCGTTGTGACCAATGGTATCTTTGCATTAAATGCAGCAACCATTGCTGTTGTTGCAACGGACAATGGTATCGAAGAGCGTACAGCACAATAATGCAATCAGTTTCATTAGAAACGCTGTTACCTGAAATTAAAGTGGTTCGACACGCAAGGGCAAGAAATTTGCGCTTGCGTGTTGAGCCAACAGGTATTCGTCTCACAGCTCCATTGTTTTGTAGCAAAAGACAGATTCAGCAATTTCTGCATCAGTCTGAACAGTGGCTGATTGAAACATGGAGCAAACAACAACAGCAATTTAATCAAACCACGGCATTTCCCGAACTCTTGACTCTATTTCGTCATAACCAGCCTTTTAAAATTATTCAACAACAGCAGCGCCATATTTTTAAGTTTGATTTCGAGCAGCAACAATTACTGATTCGGAATGAACAGTCAGAGCAGGCTTTACAAGCTGCTGTCATGGCGTATGCAAAACAGTTTTTACCTGAGTATTTGAAACAGACCAGTCAAGACATTGCTTTGTTTTATCAACAATGTTCGATTCGAAGACCGAAAACACGTTGGGGTAGTTGTAGTTCCAAACATGACATCATGCTTCATGCTGCTTTGGTGCTTATGCCTGAACATATTGTACGATCAGTCTGCGTACATGAGTTAGTACATACAAAACATTTTGATCATAGTGCTGCTTTTTGGAATGAAGTTGAAAAGCATGATGCTAATTATCTTGAGCATCGGAAGCAATTGAAACAGACTCAATTGCCAAGTTGGTACTATAAAAGATAATCGAATATAGGTTTTGCCTTAGCCATTAAACAAGCGATTGTTTTGAACAGCTAAGCCTTTGCGAATACGTAAGGCTTGTTTTAGGGTAGGGACATCATTTTGCCATTGTTTGAGTACTAAGATAATTGCAATAATTTCAGCCCGTGTCAGGATACCCAGCCAGAAAACCACGATAAATAAAATTTGTGCATGTCCTGTGAGTGTGACTTCTACCAACAAAGCAAATAGAAATAAGGTCCATATTTTGGCACCTAGACTATGCGTGGCGACTTCTTTTCGAAATTTAATGAAACTTACGATATAAATGGCAACTTCTGACAGAATTAAAATGATAATTGCCCAAAAGTGTTGCTTAAAGAAATCCGGTTGCTGTAGGTAAATTGAAGCAATTGCACAAATAAAAAAAACTTGATCAACGTTAGAGTCGAGTCGACGTAATCTTTCAGTAGAAATCCCTAAATGTCTTGCAATGATGCCATCAAAGATATCACTGAGAAGTCCCAGTGTTAAAAATACCACGGTGTAGATTGGGACGAATTGAGGCTGTAGCAGAGTCACAGCGACAATGAGAAAACCCAAGAGTAGTCTGGAATAAACAAGCAAAGTTGGAATTTGATATTTTAAAGACATTCAACAGCAATAATAAAAAGATTTATTTGAGTATAGCAGCCATCATTGAAAATCAAGATGACAAATACATATTTTATAAAAATGAGGCTGCGTGATTTTTATAAGCAATGGAATCATTGTTCCATTACTTACATGTGCGAGTTAAGCCTTAGAAATTGCACTGTAACAACGTTGTTTGCAATTGATCAGGAGCTTTGCGGCTGTCTAGTCCAGCGCTGGCACTTAAGACCTGATTTGCTTTAACCTTAAGTTGAACAAAGTTATATTGCAAAGTGCTATTGTTTGGTTCTGCTGAGCTACTATTTAACAAATATTCAAAGTTGGACTTATCGACTTGGAGTAAGTTATCCGTAGTATCGCCATCGAGTTTAGAACTATAGGTCTTTCCATCTTTGGTTAGCTCTAACCACCCATCTCCACGAATATTGAGTTGGCAGTTGCTAGTCGAGTCTTTGTAATTTCCAATTAGATACTCAATAGACGGTAAGCTTGCACTTACAATATTAATTCCCGTAATACCTTGTTTACATGGATAAATTGAGCCATTACATGTTTGAGTTGTATCTGTAAAACCCACAGCACGACGATAATCACCTGCGCCAAAAACACGGAAGGAAGTCGCAGCGTTGCTTGTTGGGTCACTACCGGCATAAGCTTTTTGTTGTAATAAGACATAACCTGGCGAGTTTAATTCAGCTTGTCGATAATGGGCGGCTAGTTGTAGTACTGCTTGTTTTAATGAAGTCGCAAAGTTGTCTCTTGCACTTTTTTGATTTGCCCCGATAGTGATTGCATTATTCTTGGTAGAGTCAATATTATCGGGTGCAGTTGTTACTAATGATGTCAATGCACTTTGATCACCACGTATTTTTTTAGCATCCAAATAACCATCTTTTAAATCTATGGCTAAGTTCTTGGTAAACTCAGCATAGTTACTGTTTGGATAGGCATTTGCCCACTGCCATAGAAAACCAAAACTCACATATGTATTGATATATATACTTGCATTGGTATTTTGTGGCGAGAAAACATTTAAAACAGAAGAAGGGTTTACATTCGGGATATCTAAATCATAGAAAGCATTTGTCAAAGCTGAGTTTACATCAGAGGTCGCTAGATTTAATTGTAATGCACTGATTTTTGTCGGCTTGCTATCTGTATCAGTTGGTAACAAACCTGAACGTACTAAAGCACGTTGATAAATTGCTTCTGAACTTGGGCTGATATAAATCGTTTGAGTGAGGGTATTTGTATTTACTTCAACCAAGCTGTGTAAGGTCATTGAAATGTCTTGATATTGACCGCTTTGATGGTCATAGATCAATGAGTTGGGCGTCGTGGAGATTTCAATCCGATACAACCGATCCCGATCCAAAATTCGTGGTAATACAATATCGATTTCTGAAGTTGTCGTTAAATTTCTTTCTAAGACTAAACTGTCATCAAAATTATCAAAAACTTTTAGTGTGACATTACGCATTTCAACTGGGGTTTTAATATTGAAATTCTTAGGTTTGGGGACAGAGACCGTTGGAGTGGTTTCTTTCGTTGCTTTACTTTCGCCGCTTCCACAACTGATCAATGCAGAACTGAGTAGAAGTGTACTTAGCCCCAAGCAGATATGATGATGTAATCTTTGTTTTGACATCAAAGAAGGCATTCCAGCTCTCCAAAAAAAATTTTGCATCCATGAAATTTATTATTACCGCATTTTTTTTATTCTATTCGAATAGTGAAAGGATTCAATAGTATTTCTTGACCAATGGTAGAATCAATTTAAATATATTGGAATTTATTGGTCTATATTTCTAGATTCTAGATCATTTCATCAGGATTCCTTATGCTTTTATTTTCTTAAAAGTTAGGCACTTGAAGATTGTGTAAAACGGGTCAAACTGCCATACTATTTGCCTAAATGAAAGCTTGAGGTGTCACACGTGATTTCTGTTGGTATTGTTGGTGGAACTGGATACACTGGGGTTGAGCTATTGCGTCTTCTATTAAGACACTCACAAGTTCAAGTTCGTATTCTCACTTCTCGTACAGAAGCAGGAAAGCGCGTTGCAGATATGTTCCCAAGTTTACGAGGGCATACAGCACTTGAGTTTTCAGATTTTGATCTAAACCAATTAAAACAATGTGATGTTGTCTTCTTTGCCACGCCTCATGGTGTTGCAATGCAACATGCAGAAGAGCTTATTGCGGCTGATACAAAAGTAATTGATCTCGCAGCAGATTTTCGTTTACAGAATCTAATTCAATTTGAAAAATGGTATGGCATGCAACATAGCTGTCCAACTGTATTAAAAGACTCTGTATATGGTTTAACTGAGTTAAATCGTGAAAAAATCAAACAAGCCCAAGTGATTGGCAATCCTGGATGTTATCCAACGACTGTACAATTAGGTTTAGCGCCACTACTTAAAAATTCAGAGCAGTTGATTCATACTCAAAGTATTATTATCGATGCTAAATCAGGCGTGTCTGGCGCTGGTCGTAAAGCAAGCCTTGGCATGATCTACAGTGAAAATGCCGATAATTTCAAAGCTTATGGCGTTGCAGGGCATCGACATCATCCTGAGATTGTTGAAGCACTGGAAAACATATCTGGGCAAAAAGGACAGTTTGATCAACTGATTTTTGTACCTCACCTCGTGCCAATGATTCGTGGCATGCTGAGCACAATTTATGTCGACCTAACTGAACAAGCTCAACCAATAGATATTCAAGCATTATATGAAGATTTCTATAAAAATGAACGTTTTGTAGATGTGATGCCTGCAAATAGTTCACCAGAAACACGAAGTGTTCGTGGTGCCAATGAGTTACGAATTGCACTATATCGTCCACAACCCAATAAATTGATCATCTTGATTGCACAAGATAATTTGGTGAAAGGTGCAGCAGGCCAAGCTATTCAAAATATGAACTTAATGTTCGGTTTTGATGAAGCTGCTGGCTTGGAAGGTATTGGTTTATTACCATAAAAAACGCTTTTTTACTTCACACACATTTAAATTTCGATTCTAATGTGTGCTTTGATGTAGATCATAAAGATAGAGATGATGATGGAAAACGTTGAACCGACTACTTCACCAGACAGTTCCGTTGAAAAAAATAAATTCTTAAAAACGAATTTACCTTTGATTATTGGTGCCGTGATTCTGATCGGCGGTAGTTTTACGCTTGGTTATACGGTAGGTCATCGTCAGGGTTTAACTGTGGTTGGTTATGATGCAGATGCTGAGCAATTGGTGGATGTGGTTCAGAAACAAAAAACTGCATTAGATTCTGTGACCAAGAGCCTGAATGCTGCTGTTCAAGAACGTGATATGGCGGTAGGTAATGCTGATGATTTATTTAAAGCTGTAAACCAAGCCAATGCAGATAAAGCGCAGTTTGAAGGGATGAATACGATTTATCGTGACATTTTGAAACAGCGTGGTGGTGTAAGTTTAACCATTCAAAATATGGCAATTAAGTCTTTGCCAGAAAATGCTTTTGAATATCAAATTGATCTTGTTCAAGTCAGCCCAACTAAACGTCGTGCCACAGGTTCGGTTGAGTTACGTTTAATTAAAGATACAGAGGTTCTCGTTGTACCTTTAGAAGATAAAAACTTTAACTTTGATGATTTTGAACGTTTAACGGGGCGTTGGACAATGCCTAAGGGCTTTATCCCTCAATTTATCGAAGTGCGTTTAACTGGAGTTGGTACGCCAGTCATTAAACGTTTTAGTTGGCAACGTGGCAAGCCTGTCGATGTTGGCTCAGCTTTTGTGTCAGAAATACCGCAAGCTGAAGCTAACGCTCAATAATTTTTTAGATTAAGAACTCAATATGCGAAGATATAAACGTCAAATGAATTTAAGTGAAGTGAAAAATTCTTTTCATCAATCTGGTTATGTTGACTGGCACTTAAGTCCACGTTTAAGTGATTCGCAAGAGGATCATGAGGGTGAGGTGGTTGTACAGACAGCCCCTCCTGAATTAAAACGGCCGCCTTTATATGCGGTTGTTTTAATGAATGATGATTACACACCAATGGATTTTGTCATTGAGGTATTGCAAAGTTATTTTGGTATGGATATTGATCAAGCCAGTCAAGTGATGCTGACGGTACATTATGAAGGGAAAGGTACTGCAGGTATTTATCCTCGCGATATTGCTGAAACAAAAGCAAATCAGGTGAATAACTATGCACGAGCTCAAGGTCATCCTTTGTTGTGCCAGATCGAACCTGAGCAGCGTTAAGAAAAGCAACGCTCTTGCGGAACTTCATTCCTCATGCGTAAGACGACCAGCTATGCTATGAGTGAAGGCTCTAAGCAAATCAATGCACTTGCGGAGTTTCATTCCTCATGCGCAAGACGAGTAACTATGTTGCGAGTAACAATGTTAAGAAAGTAAAGCGATCTTTCGTCTTGTGATCTAATTCCTCAATCAACATATATATATTGTTTTGTGCTAAAAATATGAATCAATATACTGACTATCTTTATATTCAAGCTATAAATGATTTGTTAGGCTTTAAACAAGATCATGGCGTATTACAAATTTTCATAGGTTTGATACTGTTTCATCAATGAAGAACAGGTTTGCTGACTTTTTGAACGATTAGATAAGTCTTATTCTCTTTGTAATTAAATTTTTACAACAATACTTTGTTTTGAATCTTGACCAAGATACTCAACTAATGCTAACAGTAAGATATGAAGCAAAGAGGCTTGTAGACGTAACTTCAAAACGATTACAGAAGCTCAGCGGATCAAGTCAATAATTAGCTTTTTCATGAAAAGATTTCTCTTTTTTGATTAAGCCCAAGAGATAAGGGGGTTACATGCTCAGTCGTCAATTAGAAGTATCGTTACGTTTGGCTGTTAGCATGGCTCGTCAAAAGAGACATGAGTTTCTGACAGTTGAACATTTGTTGCTAGCCTTGCTAGATAACGACTCAGCCGTAAATGCATTAAAAGCATGCGGTGCTGATATCGTTACTTTGCGTAAAGAATTAGAGGAATATGTAGAGCAACATACCCCAAAACTTGGTGATAATAGTGAACAGGCACCTCATCCAACCGAGAGCTTTGATCGAATTTTACAACGTGCAATTTTCCATGTTCAGTCAAGTGGTGGTGATCGTACGGTTGAAGGTGCGGATGTTTTAGTTGCGATGTATTCGGAACGAGATTCTTTTGCTGTTTATTTGTTAAAGCGTCATCAAATCAATCGTTTAACGTTGACACAATATTTATCTCACGGCACACGTAAAGATGAGATTCAGGTTGAAGAAGAGGTTGAGGATATTGAAGGTGAAAGTGCAGCTTCAGCGAATGCTGGGCCACTTGAGCAATACACGCTTAACTTAAACATCGAAGCACAGAAGGGTAAAACAGATCCTTTAATTGGACGTGAAAAAGAGATTGAGCGTGCGGCTCAGATTTTATGTCGTCGTCGTAAAAATAATCCACTTCTAGTGGGTGACCCAGGTGTGGGTAAAACCTCGATTGCAGAAGGTTTGGCATGGTTAATCGTCAATGGTAAAGCGCCTAAACCACTTGCTCATGCTGAAGTCTATAGCTTAGACATTGGTGCTTTGGTTGCAGGGACTAAATATCGTGGTGATTTTGAGAAGCGTTTAAAACAATTGTTGAATGCTTTGAAAAAGAATCCAAATGCGATCTTATTCATTGATGAAATTCATATGATTATTGGTGCAGGCTCAAGTATGGGCAGTACCATGGACGCATCAAACTTGATTAAACCTGCTTTAGCCAATGGTAGTTTACGTTGCATTGGATCAACGACCTTCCAAGAATATCGTCAGGTATTTGAAAAAGATCATGCTTTGTCTCGCCGTTTCCAAAAAATTGATGTGAATGAACCAAGTATTGGTGAAACGATCGAAATTTTACGTGGCTTGAAAAGCAAGTTCGAAGATTTCCATCATGTTGAATATGATGATAAAGCTCTCGTTGCTGCTGTTGAATTGTCAGCTAAATTTATCAATGATCGTTTTTTACCAGATAAAGCGATTGATGTGATTGATGAGGCTGGTGCACAACGCCGTTTGAAAGCTGAAGTCGATGGCACAACCATCTCGGTTGAAAATATTGAAGATATTGTTTCTAAGATTGCGCGTATTCCGCCGAAAACAGTATCTAAAGATGACAAGTCTGTACTTGAGAATCTGGAGCGTGATCTTAAACGTGTTGTATTTGGCCAAGATGAAGCGATTACAGCACTTGCATCAGCGATCAAATTATCTCGCGCAGGCTTGAAAGCACCAGATAAACCAGTAGGAAGTTTTGTCTTTGCTGGTCCAACCGGTGTGGGTAAAACCGAGGTTACTAAACAACTGGCGAAACTGTTAGGTGTAGAGTTAGTTCGTTTCGATATGTCAGAATATATGGAACGCCATGCAGTTTCTCGCTTAATTGGAGCGCCTCCAGGCTATGTTGGATATGATCAAGGTGGCTTGTTAACAGATGCGATCCACAAAAATCCGCATTGTGTACTCTTGCTTGATGAGATTGAAAAAGCACATCCAGATGTATTCAACTTGTTGTTACAAGTCATGGATCATGGTGCTTTAACAGACAACAATGGCCGTAAGTCTGATTTTAGAAATGTGATCATTGTGCTTACGACCAATATCGGTGCAGAAAGTATTGTTCGAGCAAGTATTGGTTTCACTGAACAAGATCATAGTGCAGACAATCAGGATGCAATGAAACGTGCATTCTCGCCTGAATTCCGTAACCGTTTAGATGGCGTGATTCAATTTAAGTCACTTCCGACGACAATTATCGATTCGGTGGTGGACAAATTCTTAACCGAGTTACAAGCGCAGCTTGATGAGAAACAAGTGGTACTCGAAGTGGATCAAAGTGCTCGTGACTGGTTATCAGCAAATGGTTATGACCGTCTGATGGGGGCTCGTCCGATGCAGCGTTTGATTCAAGAGCATTTGAAAAAGCCACTTGCTGAGATGATTTTGTTTGGTGAGCTTGCTGAGCATGGTGGTAACGTTGCGGTTTCTGTGAAAACAGAAAATGGCAAAGATGTTGGTTTAAAATTGGAAGTATTTGAAGATCATATTAACCCGAGTGCTGAACCTGCTTAATGTTTGAACTTTCTTTCTCAATAACCCAAGTACTTAAAGTATTTGGGTTATTTTTCGTCACAGCGATTGCTGAAATTTTAGGTTGCTATTTTCCTTATTTAATTTTGAATCAAGGAAAATCGCATTGGTTATGGATTCCGACTGCTTTAAGCCTAGCAGTCTTTGTCTGGTTACTGACTTTGCATCCTGCGGCATCAGGTCGTATTTATGCGGCCTATGGTGGCATTTATATTTTTACCGCCTTGATGTGGTTGCGCTATGTCGATCAAGTCATGCTGACGCGTTGGGATATTTTAGGTGGGATCGTTGTTCTTTGTGGTGCTTGCCTGATTATTTTGCAACCTCAAGGTTTAGTCCGTTAAACAGAAATCAGCATGGTGCACATTTTTACCATGCTGATATACACCACCGAAAGCTTAACTCAATAAATAACTTTCATTGATTCCACATTCTTCAACAAAAGTTTTATCATGCGATACTAAGATCACAGCACCATTATAAGAACGAATCGCTTGTGCAAGTAATTCACGAAATTCAATGTCAAGATGGTTCTCTGGTTCATCCAAAAGTAACAGCTCAACGGTTTGTTGTTTCAACCCCAGCAAAGCGACTTTTAAGCGTTCGCCACCACTTAAATTTCTTAAAGCACTCAGTGCCTTATCTCTACGGATTTGTAAGTTTCCTAAGTGTGTACGGGCTTGTTGTTCAGTCAGATTTTGATCAATAGCACATAAATATTCAACAGCAGATATCTTTTCATCGAGTAATGAAAGATTTTGATCCAGATAAATAGAACTTACTTTGCAATAAATCTCTCCTGTAAGCGGAGAAATCAAACCTTGAATGGTTTTGAGTAAAGTGGATTTACCCGTACCATTTGCACCGCTTAAATGCAATTTCTCTCCCACAGTCATCGCTAGATCAATAGGTTTTGTTTCCACATAGGCAAGTTTTAATTGCTGGCAACGTAAGATTTCTCCTGATCTACCAGTGGAATGAGTAAACTCAAAAGATTGTGGTTTGAGATGTTCCAGTTGGGTTTGCTTGCGTTGTAATTCATCTTTTGCATCTGAAAGCTGTTTACTCTGTTGTTTGCGTAGATGAGAAAGAGATTGCTCGGACTGTTCTTTTTTTGCATCCAATAAGATGGGTGCTTGAGAGCCAGAAGTTCTTATTTTTTCACCTACTTTTTTACGCTTGAGCGCTTTCATTTGGCTTTGATGTTGTTGCTCCTTGAGTTGTTTCAGCTCGCGTTTCTCTTGCAATACAGCGTGTGATAACGCTTCGACTTGTGTTTGATACTGTTGTTGATACAGAGGGTAGTTACCACCGTAATAATGCATGCCAAACTGATTCAGCATAAAAATACCTTGTACATGCGCTAAAAGCTGTCGGTCATGACTAATGATGAGTCCACCTGTAGGATGTTGAGCCATTTGATCGATTAGCCATTGTCGTCCTTGGGCATCCAGATGATTGCTTGGTTCATCCAAAAGCAGATAATGATCTTTCAATAGGAATAATCGGCAAAGAGCAAGTTTTGTTTTTTGTCCCTCACTCAAATTTTGAGTCGGGGTCTCTAGTGCTGTAGGCAAACCTGCACTTTCTAAAAGTTGCTGCCATTCTGTTGGTAAGTGCCAAAAATGTTCGACTAGATCGTAATCCGTAAATGATGCCGTACCTTGCTGGATACGCTCAAAGCATAGATATAAATCTTCAATATCGAGGGCTTGAGCAATGGTATTGGCTTGGACACGCTGGAGTTGAGCAAGATGCTGATGTGGGCATTGCCAAGAGATTTGACCTGCATAGGGCAGTTCGGATGCTGTTTGTTCGTGCAAAAGAGACATCAATAGCGATTTCCCTTGACCATTACGTCCGATCAGTCCTGTAAACTGATGTAAAGGAAGTTGGAAATTCAGACGGTCAAACAATTTCTGCTGGGTTAATTCGAGTGATAAGTGTGAAACAATACATGCCTGTTGAGTCATAAGAAACCTCATAAACAGGATATGCAAAATAGCGAGATAGAGATAAATTTTAGAATGACAATCGCTAAACGATAGATAAGTCTATTTTGCACATCAAAAAGAAAGAATAATTTTGACGATGGAAATAGAACTTACTTCATTGGCGTAATCTCGAATTGATTTATTTTTCAACTATTCTATGGATGAAAACATGAAAGGTCAAATTTTACTATTTTGAAGTTTTGATTAAAAAAAGATAAAAAGTGCTTGTCAAATGCTGAAATAGTGCGTAATTTAAGGGTTAGGAACAGTTTTTTAGATATTTGAAATAAACATGTTAAAGCATACTGTAAACACAAACGCATACTTTTATTTTTGGCAATATATGTAGTTGCCTGATGCGTTTCGGGCAGCAAAAAAGGTTGCCCAACCAGTTAATACCTGATCGGCAACACCGATCAGGTTTTTTTATGCTTTAACAATCATGATTTTAGGAGAAATACCATGTATACATTTAACTATTCATATTTTAGCAAGATTTCTTGGTTTTACTTTGCAAAAAAATCAACATCGCTTAGATCACACTTGCTCAAATAAATGATAGGACTGCGAAGAAGGTCAGTCCAAAGGAATTGAAAATGAATGCTTTAAATACTGCTTTGACACAACCAACACATACAAAAGAATCAATGCTCAGCTTGCCATCACAACTCAAAGCGCAGTATCCCTTGTCTGCAAATTTAGCGCAGCAAGTTTCAAAACATCGTCAAACGATTCAGAATATTTTATCTGGACATGATCATCGCTTAATGGTGATTACAGGTCCTTGCTCGATTCATGATCCTATCGCAGTACTCGAATATGCTGATCGCCTACAACAATTACAAGAACAGGTTAAAGATCAAATATTCTTAGTGATGCGTGCATATATTGAAAAGCCACGTACTACCGTGGGCTGGAAAGGTTTTTTGTATGATCCAAATTTAGATGGATCATCAGATTTACAACTCGGTTTAGAAAAGTCTCGTGCGCTTTACTTACAACTCGTCGAAAAAGGCTTGCCGATTGCCAGCGAAATTTTAAGCCCAATGGCCACAGGCTATTTTGATGATTTACTGGCTTGGGGTGCAATTGGTGCACGCACCAGCGAATCACAGATTCATCGTGAAATTGCCAGTCACATGCCGTACAGCATTGGCTTCAAAAATGGTACAGATGGTTCGATTCAAATTGCTTTGGACGCAATTCAATCAGCACTGCATGGTCATCAATTCTTGGGTATGACGCAACAAGGTTTACCTGCAATTTTGCATAGTCATGGTAATCCATTACCGCACTTAATTTTACGTGGTTCAAATCATGGAACCAATTATGATTTGGCTTCGATCCAAGCCATGCACTTCAAACATAAGCATTTACCTGCGTTAGTAATTGATTGTAGTCATGGCAATAGTGGTAAAGATCCTTTATTACAGCCACAAGTTCTACAGCAAATTATTGCAGAACGTGCTGAGTCGAAAGTACGAGGTGTGATGATTGAAAGTCATTTGGTCGATGGCAATCAAAAGATTTCTTGTGACATGACCTATGGCCAATCCGTCACAGATGGTTGTTTGGGCTGGGACAGAACAGCACAAGTCCTGTTAGATGTTGCTGAACAAATGCGACATAAAAACTAAAGTTAAATAAAAGCCAGTCTTCAAGACTGGCTTTTTATTGGCTTGGAATTAAGCAGAATGGATAGATTGAGCTGCAAGAAAGTGACCAATTTCTTGGCTGAATTTTTTGGGTTCCGTAATCAACGGTGTATGACCAGAGCGTTCAAAATAAATCGCTTTTGCATTGCTTAAACTTTCTGCAATCAGTGTTTGTCCCGTTTCTGGATAAAGCGTAGATTCGCGGCCAATAAAGAATGTTGTTGGACAACTGAGTTGGCTGATTGCTTCACGGTAGTCTTCATCATGGTTTAGATAGTTTTCGACATACCAAAGTAAATAATCTAAACGTTGAATCGGAAGTAAATATTTTTGTAAGAACGGGCGGTGTAAAGCAAGTTTAACGATTTTAGGGGTATAGTTATTGCTGCCTTGCAGTTCAATAAAATCTCCCCATAAGCTCACAAGGTTATAGCGAACATCATTAGGTAGATCTTCTAATGTTTGTGCGTGTTTATAATCAAGCAACAAGGTTTGAATATCAGTTAACAGTTTTTTAAATTGAGGGTGTTTCTGTCCAAATAAGCCATATTGCCAAGAGTCATCAACAGAAATTTTCGGCGTTTGATCAATATGCAGATAGGCTTTGAGCTTGGATGCTAAGCCACCGTGTTTCATGCCATGCATTGCCGTGGTTGCACCCATGGAATAACCTATCAAAATAAATTGATCGAGTTTTAGTTGCTGGATCAACGTATCAACATCATTCCAGTGGCTTGATATGGCATCTAAATTTGGAATGTTGCAGTTCTTAGAACCGCCAAAACCACGCCAATCAGGAATGATAAATTCATATTGTTTACGATTGGCAAATAAGAACGGTAGCCATTGCCAGCTTTGCATACCCAGCCCTGATAAGACGAGCACAGGTTCGCCTTCACCGACACGTCGTACAAATAATTTTTCTTGATCGGGCATGGTATAAAACGGCATTATTTTTCTCCAATATCGTTTGCTTCCTCAAACTTCTTCAGCTGAGGAATCATTTGTTCCAACCATTTTATCCATTCATTTTCTTTAATGATACCGAGTTCCAGAATCATTTTATGGATAAACAAAACACGATTGGTTGGTTCGTTATCTTTAAAGTCTTTATCATGAATGGCTTGATAAAGGCTTAATTTTTCCTTATGCAATACCAAGTGACGCTCTAATTCGGGCAAAATATTATTGCCGCCGAGTTGCGCTTCTGCTCTTAATCTGACCATGAGGTCATCACGTAGTTGAGCAGGTTCGCTTTGTTGTTCAATCCATGAAGCCAGTTGTATCCTTCCAAGTTGTTCAACTTGATACGTTTTTTTACGGCTGTTGGCAGTTTGTTCTTCTAATGTAGAAATCCATCCTTTTTTCAGCATACCGCTAAGTTCACGATAAATCTGCTGATGAGTCGCATTCCAAAAGAAGCCCATTGAACGGTCAAAGCGACGAGCTAAATCAAAACCTGTACTTGGTTTCTCTAATAAGCTGGTCAATAAAACATGGGCGAGTGACATGATGTTCCATAATAAAAAATGACTCATCAGAATTATGCAATATGTTGCATAAAAATCAAATCTTGTTTATAACTTTATGCAACAAGTTGCATTAGCTAGCAAAGTGCGAGCCAAAGGAGAAACCATGTCAGCTTATCCACATTTATTAAAGCCTCTTGATTTAGGCTTTACCACCTTAAAAAATCGTGTCCTTATGGGGTCTATGCATGTTGGCTTAGAAGAAGCACCACAAGGCTATGAGCGGATGGCCGCATTTTATGCAGAACGTGCGAAAGGTGATGTGGGATTAATCGTAACAGGTGGTATTGCTCCAAATGATGCAGGTCTTACCTTTGCCCATGCGTCGAAGCTTGATAGCATTGCAGAAGCAGAAAAACATAAAGTGATCACTCAAGCTGTACACGATGCGGGTGGTAAAATTGCGATGCAAATCTTGCACACAGGTCGTTATTCTTATCAGCCTGAGATCGTTGCACCTTCAGCCATTCAAGCACCCATTAACCCAATCAAACCTAAAGCATTGAGTTCTGCGGAAGTACAGCAAACCATTGATGACTTTGCCAACTGTGCCAAGCTCGCACAATATGCGGGTTATGATGGTGTGGAAATTATGGGGTCAGAAGGTTATCTGATCAATGAATTCATTGCAGCACGGACTAACCATCGCGATGATGAATGGGGCGGTAGTTATGAAAACCGTATTCGGTTCCCAATTGAAATTGTAAAACGTACTCGCGATTTAGTTGGCGAAAATTTCATTCTTATTTATCGTTTGTCGATGCTCGATTTGGTGGAAGGCGGTTCTACGCTGGAAGAAGTTATCTATCTTGCAAAAGAAATTGAAAAAGCTGGTGCAACGATTATCAATACAGGTATTGGTTGGCATGAAGCACGTATTCCAACGATTGCGACCAAAGTACCTCGTGCAGCATTCACATGGGTCACAGAGAAACTCAAAGGTGAAGTTTCAATTCCTTTAATTACCTCGAACCGTATCAATACACCGGAAATGGCTGAACATGTATTGGCATCTGGCCATGCGGATATGGTATCGATGGCTCGTCCAATGTTGGCAGACCCAGAGTTTGTATTGAAAGCCAGCGAAGGCCGTAGTGATGAGATCAATACTTGTATTGGTTGTAACCAAGCCTGTCTGGATCATATTTTCTCAATGAAAATTGCAACGTGCTTGGTCAATCCACGTGCTTGTTATGAAACAGAACTTATTTTCAAAGAAGCGAACGCAGTTAAAAACATTGCCGTGATTGGCGCTGGCCCAGCAGGTTTAAGCTTTGCGGTTTATGCGGCGAGTCGTGGGCACAAAGTCACAGTTTTTGATGCAAGCAATCAGATCGGTGGTCAATTCAATATTGCGAAGACCATTCCAGGTAAGGAAGAATTCTACGAAACCTTACGTTATTTCAAACGTCAAATTGAATTACAACCCAATATTGAATTAGTGCTCAATCATACAGCAACCTACGAAGAACTGAGTCAAGCAAATTATGATGATATCGTGATCGCAACTGGGGTTACGCCACGCCAATTGCAGTTTGAAGGTGTTGATCATCCAAAAGTATTGAGCTACATCCAAGTATTGAAAGAACGTGTGCCTGTCGGTAAACGCGTTGCCATTATTGGTGCGGGAGGTATTGGTTTTGATACTGCGGAATATTTAACTCATGAAGGTGATAGTGGCAGCTTAAATCCTGAAAAGTTTTATGCAGAATGGGGCATTGATACATCTTATGCGCATGTGGGCGGCTTAAAATCACCTGAATTAGAAAAGTCAGAACGTGAAATTTATCTATTACAGCGTAAGAGTGCATCTGTCGGGGCTGGTCTTGGTAAAACCACAGGCTGGATTCATCGCACAGGATTAAAACATCGTGATGTGAAAATGATTGCGGGCGCAAGCTACGACAAAGTGGATGATCAGGGCTTGCATATTACGGTGGATGGTCAAAGTCGTGTGCTTGATGTCGACAACGTGGTGATTTGTGCTGGTCAGGAATCATACACTGCGATGTTTGATCAACTCCAAGCAGATGGTAAGCGTGTTCACCTGATTGGTGGAGCTAAAGAAGCAGGTGAACTGGATGCAAAACGTGCGATTCGCCAAGGCGCAGAATTAGCAGCAACGTTATAAGCAGATCGTGAGCATTTTCTATTTAGCAAATGCTCACGGACATTTCGATTAAATCTCAAGGGAGAATAACAATGACACTGGAAACAACAAAGCAATCACTTGCAAATTGGCATCAGATGATTAAAACAGGTGATTTATCAAATTTAAACGACTTACTGGCGGAAGATGTGGTGTTCCGTTCACCGGTTGCCTATAACCCATATGAAGGCAAACATGTAGTTTTCTTTATTTTGACCAATGTGATTCAGGTTTTTGAAAACTTTACTTATCACCGTGAGTTTTATACTGAAGATGGTGCAAATGTGGTATTGGAGTTCAGTGCCAATGTCAGCGGTAAATCTTTAAAGGGGATTGATATGATTCGCTTTAATGAACAAGGCAAAATTATTGATTTTGAAGTAATGATTCGTCCAATGAGTGGTTTGGCGGCATTGGCAGAAAAAATGGGTGAAAGATTTGCCAAATATCAGCCGAATTAATGTCCAAAAAATAACCTAAGTAATATTGAGAGATTAAAATGTGGTTAAAACTTTCAACTTTTGCATTATTACCTATATTGTTGATACAAGGTATAAAGGTTCGTAAGAATACGCCACGTCTTTTGGAAGCCAGTGGGGATCGTCAAGGAGTGATAGGTCAAGGAAAGCCACTTTCTCTAATGATTTTAGGTGATTCGGCAGCGGCGGGTGTTGGGGTTGAGACTCAGCAAGATGCTTTATCTGGCGCAATCATTTCTGAGCTGCAAAATGAATATCACTTAGCGTGGAAGCTTCATGCTAAAACAGGTGATACCACTCAGCAAATTTACCAAACAGTAAAACAGTTGGATCAGCAATGTTATGATGTAATCGTTACCTCAATCGGTGTCAATGATGTCACCAAGCTAACTTCGGCAAAGTCTTGGTTGAAACAGCAAAAACAACTTTTTAACTATATACAACAACAGTTTCAACCCAAGTTGATTATTGTGTCTGGTGTACCGCCAATGCAGCATTTTCCTGCTTTACCAAACCCTTTAGCTTGGTTATTCGGAAAATATGCTGAGCAAATGAATCAAGCATTACATCAATGGCTAGCGCCACAGTCACAATTTCGATTTATTCAATATGATATTGAAGCTTTTCAGGCAATGGACTTGCCTATGGCAAGTGATGGTTTTCATCCAAGCAAAGAAATTTATGCCATTTGGGGACAACAGGTTGCAGCTTTAGTGCGGCAAACATTCAACTCACAATGAGAGGCGGTTATTGGAATGGGAATATCGGCTTTAGACAAAATTAAAGTGTTAGGTTCAACATTGTTTGATTCAGTTCTCGGTGCTGAACAGCCCAAAATTTATTATGACCCGAAAGGGAAAATTAAAGATGTTTTGGAAAAGTTACCGCAGCTTAAACAAAAATATCGTCCGACGCCTTGGCTGAGTAATACCCATATTCATTTGCTTTACTTTGATATCATTCGCAAGAAAAGCATAAAACTTGAATACGATCGGATAGATCAACTGACCATGCGGGACGGTGGTGTGACTGCGATAGCATGGTATGGCTATGATCTCCCTGCTGAAACGCCGACAGTCGTCATTATGCATACCATTACAGGAACACCTGAAAGTATGCGTGAGTTAGTGAAAGATCTACATGAATACACAGGTTGGCGAATTGCACTTTGTTTGCGTCGAGGACATGCAGGCCTGCCGATGCCTGTGCCGCGTATTTCTCTTTTCGGTTCGACCAGTGATTTGAATGAACAACTGGAGCATATTCAAAACTTGTTTCCAAAATCAGACTTATATGCAGTAGGATCTTCAGCTGGTACAGGACTATTGGTGCGTTACTTGGGGGAGCAGGGTTTAGATACTCCATTTAAAGCAGCTTTCGCAATGTGTCCAGGTTATAACACTGAGATTGGTTTTAAAAATGTTCATCCTTTTTATAGCAAAATGATGACCAAAAAATTATTTAAATATTTTATTTATCCATATCAGAATACATGGGAACAGATTGCTTCTGTCGAAAAAGTACTGAGCACAACAAGCTTGGAAGAGTTTGAAAAAGAGTACTTTGAAATGGCGGGATTTCAGGATTACCAGAGTTATTGCCAAGCGATTAATCCGATTTATGTGTTTGAAAATGTGAAAATTCCTCTGATGATTCTTAATTCAGAAGATGATCCTGTTTGTTCGATTAAAAATTTGGAACCGTATAAGGATGCAATTCAGCATATGGAAAATATTGCGGTAGTAACAACCAAGAAAGGCAGTCATTGTGGTTTTTATGAGAGTTTAAGTGTGAAGTCTTGGGCCTCTCGTTTAATGGCTGATTTTTTTAAGAGCTATTAATGTCATAGAAATAAAAAAGCCATGAGCTGCAATTGATGCAGTTCATGGCTTTTTACAGCAAGCAATTAAAACATTAGTTGTTTAATGCAGGGGTAGCAGCGGCGATTGCAGCAGCAACGGCATCATCTTCACTTTGAGCTGGTACAGATGATTTTGGTGCTTTAGCAGTTTGCTCCGCCTTAGGTTGCTCTGTTTTTACTGGCTTTTGTTCAGCTTTTACAGGTTTTGGCTCTTCAGTTGGAGTCGCTGTCTCAGTTTGAGCAGGGCGAGTCTCACGACGGATTTCAGTCGTCGTATTTTGTGTTTCTTCACGCGTTGTTTCAACAACAGGTGCTGGAGCTTCGTGTTTGTCAACACTTTCTAAAGACTCGAACTCTTGGATTTTTTCAGGTTCAGGCTGTGGCTGGGTTTCAGTTGTTGCCTGTTCTGGCTGCTCTTCGTTTTTAGGTTCTTCTTTTTTCACACAAGCAGTTAATAAAAGACCAGTCGCAAGTGCTGCACAAATTAAAAGTTTTTTATTTGCCATTGCTAAAACAACATATTAAATAAGGACAGCCGCAATTATAACAGTAAATGTAGGTGAAGAAATCCCTGTGCATTGTTGAGTTTGTTTATATTTTATAAATGCTTGCAATTAAACTGACGAGCAGCAAAGAATTTGAAAGTGAAGAATGCACAATTTTAAATGCAGATTTAAGTGGTTTTGAGCTACCCATCGTAATTTATGGATGAAAAATCCACAAATCCCGTAAATTTTTATCGAAAATGCTGATAGAATAGCCAGTTGTTTATAGTTCTTTGAATTGATGCGGTTTGACTTTGCTTTATAGGGGCAGAGTACAGTAAAATTGCCCAACATTGTAGGCCGATTTCGGCTCGATTGTACGAGAAACTCAATGACCCAATTTATTTTTGTCACTGGTGGTGTGGTTTCATCACTAGGTAAAGGTATTTCTGCTGCTTCTGTTGCTGCACTTTTGGAAGCTCGTGGCTTAAAAGTCACTATGGTAAAAATGGATCCATACATTAATGTCGATCCAGGTACCATGAGCCCATTTCAGCACGGTGAAGTTTTCGTCACAGAGGATGGTGCTGAAACTGACTTAGATTTGGGATATTACGAACGTTTCTTACGTCGTGCGAAAATGACCAAACTGAATAACTTTACCAGTGGTCGTGTATATCAAGACGTTTTAAATAAAGAACGTCGTGGTGACTACTTAGGTGGTACGGTTCAAGTTATTCCACATATTACAGACAACATTAAAGAACGTGTACTTCGCGCAGGTGAAGGTTACGACGTTGCAATTGTTGAGATTGGCGGTACGGTTGGTGATATTGAATCACTTCCTTTTATGGAATCAGTACGTCAATTAATGGTTGAGCTTGGTCATAAACGTACCATGCTGATGCATTTGACCTTGTTGCCATATATCAAGTCTGCGGCTGAATTAAAAACCAAGCCAACGCAACACTCTGTGAAAGAGCTGCTTTCTATTGGTATTCAGCCAGATATCTTGATCTGCCGTACTGAATATGATGTCGATGTTGATACGAAACGTAAGATTGCCTTGTTTACAAACGTTGAAGCTCGTGCTGTTGTCGTCTGTAAAGATGCAAAAACGATTTATCAAATTCCACGTACGTTCTACGAACAAAATGTTGATGATTTAATTTGTGAACGTTTTGGTTACAACGATCTTCCAAAAGCAAATCTTGAAGATTGGGACAACGTTGTTGAAGCATTACTGAATCCTGAATACACAGTACGTGTGGCAATGGTTGGTAAATATGTAGAATTGCCAGATGCTTATAAATCTGTCAATGAAGCGCTTTTACATGCAGGTATCCAAAACCGTGTCAAAGTTCAGATTGATTATGTCAATGCTGAAGAGCTTGAACAGCAGGACATTAGCATTTTAAGTACGGCGGATGCGATTTTAGTTCCAGGTGGTTTTGGTGAACGCGGTACTGAAGGCAAAATGAAAGCCATTCAGTATGCACGTGAAAACAAAATTCCATTCCTTGGTATTTGTTTAGGCATGCAATTGGCTGTAATTGAATATGCACGTAACGTTGCAGCGATGCCAGAAGCAAGTTCAACTGAATTTAACCGTTCAACGAAATATCCACTCATTGGTTTAATCACTGAATGGTTAGATGAGCGTGGTGAATTACAGCAACGTAGTCTTGAGTCTGATTTGGGCGGCACAATGCGTTTAGGTGCGCAAAAGTCTGAGCTTGTTGAAGGTACGAAGACTCGTGAAGTTTATGGTAAAGCTGAAATCACAGAACGCCATCGCCATCGTTATGAAATGAACGATCGCTTTATTCCAGCGCTTGAAGAAGCGGGCATGAAAATTTCAGGCTATTCATCCGTACAACATTTAGTTGAAACTGTAGAAATTCCTGAACATCCTTGGTTTATTGCTGTACAATTCCACCCAGAATTTACAAGTTCACCACGTGATGGACACCCATTATTTGCTAGTTTTATCGGGGCTGCTAAAAATCAGCACCAAAAGTAAGTAATGAGTTCTAAATAAACTGGGAAAGTTTAAATGTCACAATTAAAACCACAAGAAGTTGTACGTTTAGGCGATATACAAATGGCAAATCATTTGCCATTTGTATTATTTGGCGGAATGAACGTATTAGAGTCAAAAGATTTGGCATTTGAAATTGCTGAAACTTATGTCGATATTTGCAAGCGCTTAGACATTCCTTATGTATTTAAGGCGAGCTTTGATAAAGCAAACCGTTCAAGTCTGAACTCATACCGTGGACCAGGTTTGGAAAAGGGTATTGAATGGCTTGCAGACATTAAAAAGCATTTTAATGTACCCATTATCACTGACGTTCATGAGCCTTACCAAGCAGCACCTGTTGCTGAAGTTGCCGACATTATCCAACTTCCTGCCTTTTTAAGTCGTCAGACCGATCTCGTTGAAGCAATGGCGAAAACTCAAGCCATTATCAATATCAAAAAAGCACAATTCTTAGCACCACATGAAATGCGTCATATTTTGCATAAGTGTTTGGAAGCTGGAAATGACAAACTCATTCTCTGTGAACGTGGTTCAGCATTTGGCTATAACAACTTAGTTGTTGATATGCTTGGCTTTGATACCATGAAAGAAATGAATGTGCCGGTATTCTTTGATGTGACACATGCATTACAAACGCCTGGCGGACGCGCTGATTCTGCTGGTGGTCGTCGTGCCCAAATCACGACTTTAGCGCGTGCAGGTATGGCAACAGGATTGGCTGGTTTATTCTTGGAAGCACATCCTGAGCCAGAAATCGCAAAATGTGATGGACCATGTGCATTGCGTTTATCTCAGCTTGAGCCATTCTTGGCGCAATTAAAAGAATTGGATACTTTAGTTAAAGGATTCAAAAAGTTAGACACCCACTGATGCAATAACTTGCATCTTGTTTTTCATTCAACAGAGGAATTGTTCATGAGCCAAATCGTTGACATCCGCGCACGTGAAATTTTGGACTCTCGTGGTAACCCAACCATCGAAGCAGACGTTATTTTAGAATCTGGGGTTGTTGGTCGTGCATGTGCACCATCTGGTGCTTCAACTGGTTCTCGTGAAGCTTTAGAACTTCGTGATGGCGATAAAGCACGTTATTTGGGTAAAGGTGTTAAAACTGCGGTTAATAACGTAAATACGATTATCCGTGACGCTTTAGTGGGCAAATCAGTATTTGAACAAAAAGACATCGATAATACGATGATCGAACTGGATGGTACTGAAAACAAAGAAAAATTAGGTGCTAACGCAACTTTAGCTGTTTCATTAGCTGCTGCTCGTGCTGCTGCAGATGAAAAGAAAATTCCTCTTTTCCAGTATATCGCAGATCTTCGTGGACAAACGATTTTGACTATGCCTGTACCAATGATGAATATCATCAATGGTGGTTCACATGCAGACAACAATGTTGATATTCAAGAGTTCATGATTGAGCCTGTAGGCTTTACATCATTTGCTGAAGCACTACGCGCAGGCGCTGAAATCTTCCATTCTCTAAAGTCAGTTTTAAACAAAAAAGGTTTAAATACTGCTGTGGGTGATGAAGGTGGTTTTGCACCAAACTTGCGTTCAAACGAAGAAGCAATCACTGTTATTCTTGAAGCAATTGGTCAAACTGGTTATAAGGCTGGTTCAGATATCATGCTCGCACTTGACTGTGCATCTTCAGAATTCTACAAAAATGGTCAATATGTCCTTGCTGGTGAAGGCAATAAAGCATTCACAAGCAACCAATTCTCTGACTATTTAGCTGGTCTAGTAAATCAATACCCAATTATTTCGATTGAAGATGGTCTAGATGAGTCTGACTGGGAAGGTTGGAGCTATTTAACATCAATCCTTGGTGACAAAATCCAATTGGTTGGCGACGATTTATTCGTAACCAATCCGAAGATTTTACAACGTGGTATTAATGAAAAAGTCGGTAACTCGATTCTGATCAAATACAACCAGATTGGTACATTGACTGAAACTCTAGATGCAATTTACCTTGCGAAAGCAAATGGTTATAGCACTGTAATCTCACACCGTTCAGGTGAAACTGAAGATTCAACAATTGCTGACTTGGCAGTAGGTACAGCAGCTGGTCAAATCAAGACGGGTTCACTATGCCGTTCTGACCGTGTAGCGAAATATAACCAATTGCTTCGTATTGAAGAATTAACGAACGCAGCTTACCGCGGTAAAGCTGAATTCAAAGGTCTAAACTAAGGTCAATTTATCTATGTTGAATACTTCTGATCATCTTTCTTTACAAAAGACAGAAACTCTGCAAATTCATAATCCTATAGAATTTGCAGATGATCTTCCTTTGAGAAGGATGTAGGGAATTTTTCATGCTAGATATGTTTCGATCGACCTCGAGTAAATTGATTCTGTTGCTTGTCATCTTTTTGGTGGCAAGCTTGCAGTACCAATTTTGGCTAGGTGAGGGTGGCTATTTCCCTCACCAAGCTTTGACTCAACAAATAACTCAACAAGCAGAAATTAATACTGAGCTCAAAGAGCGAAATCGTATTTTAGCCGCTGAAGTTTTTGATTTAAAAAGTGGCAGTGAAGCAATTGAAGAGCATGCTCGTTTAGATTTAGGTTTAGTCAAACCGAATGAAACTTTTGTGCAAATGAGTACCATCAGTACGCATTACAAACCTATCTATATCGATCCAAATGCAAAAGAAGATACCGCAACAAATGAAAACCCAGACTAAGCTGTGGGCGGTTGTGCCAGCAGCAGGTTCGGGCAGTCGTTTTTCAAAAACTGAATTAAAACAATATCAATATATTCAAAATCATACTGTACTTGAACATACGGTTAATCGCCTGAATAGTTTGGACTTATCAGGCTGTGTGCTTGCAATAGGTGAGCAAGATTGCTTTGCCCAAACGCTTTCTTTTCAGCATCAACATAAATTGCATTTTTGCACTGGTGGCGAAGAACGAGTGAATTCCGTTCTGAATGCCTTAATCTATTTATCAGACATTGCTGATGAAGATGATTGGATATTGGTTCATGACGCCGCACGACCATGCGTAGCTGAGGATTGCTTAAGACGGTTAGTTCAATCTGCTCAGGATTCTAATCAAAGTGCGATTTTAGCAATTCCTGTACGTGACACGCTTAAATACGTCACAAGCCAAAATCAGATTGAGAAAACGGTGGGTCGTGAATTTTTGTGGCAGGCGCAGACACCACAAATGGCCAAGCTTGGTATTCTTAAACGTGCAATCCAAACTGCATTGGCAGAACAAATTACGATTACTGATGAAGCAAGTGCTTTAGAACACGTGAATGAAGTTGTACAAGTGGTGCAAGGACGTTCAGATAATATCAAAATCACTTATACAGACGATTTAGAACTGGCTCGATTAATTCTCCAAGCGCAAACTCATTTTTAATGCATCAAATAAATATTCTTGACCTATTATTTAAAATAGCCTAAGTAAATTTAGTTGAAATTTATTGATTTTTACATCAATCTAAATGACAAAATTTCTACTATTTGTTAAATTTGAATAACATACTTTATAATGGATCAACAAATGAAAAAATTATTACTTGCTGGCCTTTTCACTTTTTCTTTCGTTGGCTGCGCTACAACACCTCAACAATCTCAAGACACTGTACAAGAAAGCATTCGCTATTCGACCAGTCCTTGTTTTGGTACATGTCCGATCTATTCTGTTGAGGTTACACCTGAAGGAGATGTTCACTTTGATGGAAAACAATATACTAAAGTAACAGGCACTCAGGATTTAAAAGTTGATCCTTCGGTCTATAAGAAGTTACAACAAGAATTGAAGACTTACCGTCCTGCAACAGGTGCAAACGTAAAAACGACAGGTTGTGCAGAAACAGCGAGTGATCATCAAAGTGCTTATTTTGCCTGGAAGCGTCCAGATGGTACAGTCACTAAATTAAGCCATTACACGGGTTGTATTTCGCCAGCAAATGCTGAGTTGAATAAAGTAATCGAAAAATTACCTAAATTGATTGGTATTGAAGATCTAGTACGTTAAGTTCACTTTACAACTTTAAGAGAGGCTTAATTATCAATGGTAATTAAGCCTTTTTTAGCTGTCGATCAATTTGCTCTTTAGTTAATATTTAAAATAATATATTATAAAAACATATATTGAATTGAGAGAGGACGATGATCAGCATTATCTTAGCGTTGATTGGTGGTGCACTGATTGGCTTCGCAGTCGTAGGCTACTTATATGTCCATGGACGAATTGCAGGTGTAAGTGGACTAATCGCACAACTATTACAGCCAAAAACATTTTTTAGTAGTTCTGCATGCTGGTTTTTATTGGGGCTCATTCTTACCCCATTTATTTATCACATTTTTGCGCAGCCAGAAATCATCATGACGTCATCCCCATTGGTTTTAATCATAGCTGGCTTACTTGTTGGTTTTGGAACTCGTCTAGGTTCAGGGTGTACCAGTGGACATGGTATTTGCGGGATTAGTCGATTATCAATCCGTTCAATTCTTGCCACTATGACGTTTATGTTTGCGGGTTTTATAACAGTGTATGTAATACGTCATCTTGTAGGAGCTGTACTGTGAAAAATCTACTCGCTTTTTTGTTTGGCAGCATATTTGCACTAGGCTTACTTGTCTCAGGCATGTCAAATCCAGAAAAGGTGTTAAGTTTTCTTGATATTTTCGGGGATTGGGATATCAGTTTGATGTTTGTCATGATTGGTGCGATTGCGGTTGCATTTATCCCATTTCAGCGAGCATTGCGTCATCAAAAAACGTTATTTGGTGAAACGATCTCATTACCAACAAACAATAAAATTGATCGGAAGTTAATCATTGGTGCGGTATTATTTGGGATTGGTTGGGGGATTGCAGGGATTTGCCCCGCACCTGCACTTACATTGATTGGACTTGGTAATTTTGAGATTTTGTATTTTATCGGAGCAATGTTACTTGGTATGTTGATCCATCGCCTTTGGGCCAAGTAGTAGGAGTGAGTCAATGCAATATCCAGTACTAAAAGCCTTCTTCGACGAAAACAGCAATACGTTTAGCTATGTCGTACATGATCCTGAAACAAAGCATTGTGCCATTATTGATAGTGTCCTTGACTATGATGCAGCTTCAGCTTCAACATCAACACAGCAAGCAGATGAGATTATTACCTACATTGAATCCGAGGCATTGACTGTTGAATGGATTTTGGAGACACATGTTCACGCCGATCATTTAACGGCTTCACAATATTTAAAGTCGAAGCTTGGTGGAACAATTGCCATGAGCGAGAAGATCGCAATTGTTCAAGACACTTTTAGTGCGATTTATCATATTGATATTAAATATTTTAATACACATCAAGTGTTCGATTATCTATTTCAGGACAATGAAAATTTTAGCATTGGAAATTTGAAGGCATATAACATACCGACACCAGGGCATACGCCAGCTTGCTTAAGCTATGTCATCGGTGATGCAGTTTTTATTGGTGATACTCTATTTATGCCAGACTATGGCACGGCGCGTTGTGATTTTCCTAAAGGTAGTGCGAATACTTTATTTGAGTCTGTTCAAAAATTGTATGAATTACCTGAGCAAACGCGTGTTTTTTTATGCCATGACTACAAACCAGAAGGCAGAGATGAATATATTTATCAGACCGATATCGGTTCGCAAAAGCGAAATAATATCCATTTAAATGCAAAAACACAAAAGCAAGACTTTGTTCAGATGCGTCAAGATCGTGATAAAACTTTGTCTATGCCCAAACTGATACTTCCCGCAATCCAAATCAACATGAATGCTGGGCATTTTCCTGAACCAGAATCGAATGGAGTCCGCTACTTAAAGCTGCCTCTGAATTACTTTAATTAATCATAAAAAATTGAATCGCTCAAAAGAATTTGAGCGATAACCTTTTCACGCATATTAAGAATGAAAAATGAAGCTTAGGTTTTATTTGAACACTCAATTGTTATGTTATAACATAACAATTGAAAATAAGGAGTTCAATGTGCGTTACAAAGCCTTGGCATTCGCCATTCTATTTATCAATCATCAAGCATCTGCAAATGAGCAGGATAGTCCTGTTATTTTGCCAAACATTACTTTAAAAGCAGAAACTGATCTTTCAATCGGAAACAATATCGTTGTAGAGAATCGAAAGGCAGAAAATCAAACTTTAGGAGATGCACTTAAGCATGTATCAGGGGTGCAAAGTAGTGCTTTTGGTCCAAACTCTGGCGCACCCGTCATCCGCAGTCTAAGTGGCAATCGCGTACAAATTCTTGAGGATGGACTTTCAGCTTATGGAATGAATGCGGTCAGTGGCAATATTAATATTCCATTCGATCCATTATTTAACCAATCTATTCATGTGAATAAATCTTCTGATAGTGTGCGATACGGCGGAAACGCAATTGGTGGCAGTGTAAATATTGAGAACAACCTGATCAGCAAAGAGATGCCAAAGAAAGATCATAATTTAGAGTTGGCTGTACGAAAAGGCTGGAATAATGCAGATGCTCATGGATTTAAACTGAATCTGAACAATCAAAGTAATTTTTCAACCAACTTCTTATTTTCTAAACAGGATATTTCGTCTTATAAGATTCCTGGGCAGAGCAAAGCCGAACTGTGTAATAGTGCTGTTTTTCCAGCTACTGGGGGAGTAAATTCAGCATTGGCAGATGCATGTCAAAAGGATACCCGTATCCAGAAGATTTATAACACTGCTTCACAAAAATATATTGATCAATTCATGACTGAAAATCCGGATTGGGCGGATGGGAAGTTTTCATTTTATACAGATAAACCTACATCCGTTTGGAGTGGTAAAACGTATACCAATCCTGTTAATCCCGAGTATGTTCCTGATACGGCTAAGTTTAAAGAAAACAGAATTAATAATGATGTAACGCCAAACTATAATCGGAAATTGGGGAATAGCTATTTAGAAAATCAGCACTATGCGATCGGAACGACCTATTTTTTGGATAATGGTTATATTGGTTTGAGCGCAGATTCAAAGAAAAATGCCTATGGTGTCCCTGGTTTTTCTTTAGAAAATAAGTCATTTCAATCGTCCTATGATGGTCTGCCTGTCGGGATAAAGACAGATCAACGAAAATATACATTAGATAGTCAATTTAATTTTGATATGCCATTTTTGAAGGGAATCGATTTCAAAGCGAATCAGGTGATCAATCGCTCTGGTGAATACTTAGCTGCACAACTTGCAAACGATTACCACTTTGACACTAAACAAGCAGAATTATTATTGAGACATCAAGCTTTGTCATATTTAAATGGTCTGCTAGGTGCTAGTCTAAGTCATCGAACAGTCGAAGGACAGGGCAAGTTACGTTACCTTCCTGATGTAAAAACAAAAACTCAAGCAATCTTTATCCAAGAAAAAATTGACCTGAATCGTGTATCTTTCGATGCGGGCTACCGTCAAGAACGTTTGGATCATCAGATTAAAGCCAGTGATTTTAAGAGTTCCCGTAATTCCAGCAATTCAACACTAAAAGATGCCAGTTTTGATCTCGATAGCTACAGCGTGGGCTCTTATTTCAAAATAAATGACTATCTGGGCATGAAGCTTAGATATTCTGTATCGGAGCATGCACCAGAGCTCAATGAACTTTATGCGAGTGGCAACCATTATTCGATTATGATTAATGAGCAAGGAAATCAGAAGTTAGAACCTGAAAAATCCAAAAATACAGAGCTTACAGGTTTATTTGGCTATAAAGATTTCAATCTTGAAGCCACTGTATATAAGGTAAAATTTGAAAACTATCTTTACTTGACTCATTCTGGAATACAAACTGCGAATCGGCTACCTCTGAAATACTGGACTCAAACAGATACTGAGATTACAGGTTTTGAAATTGATCTTAAACAGAAACTGAATGTTCAACAGTTTGGCATTTTTACGCTTGGCGCATTTGCTGATTTTGTAAAAAATAAAAACTTAAGTCCAAATCAATATAGCTTATTTAATGATGGCAATTATTTACCAAACATGCCAACAAGCCGTTATGGAGCAAGCGTAGACTGGAGTAAAGGAGATTGGTCGGCACGTCTTTCAAGCATTTATTATGATAAGCCAAAATATCTAGGGAAGAATGTATCGGAAGAAGTACCTTTACCTGCTTTTAATATGCTTGATATGCAAATTAGTAAGCATCTTAAGTTAAATAATTCTGATATTGACGTTTTCTTGAATGGCTCAAATCTGCTGAATGAGGAAGCGAGACCGCATAATTCCCCTTTGAAATATATAGCACCTTTGCCAGGGCGTGGTTTTCAACTTGGGATTAATATGAAAATATAGATTTTTCTCATCGGCACTTTCGAGTGTATTCACTAAAAGCGATATTGAATATTCGCTTTTGGTGATAATTCACTCTACCGATTAATTTAAATTTTTTAATGAGTTTCTGACAATCAAACCATGAACTAAAGAGACCGGTAGCATATAAATCTTTCCAAAAAAATTATAAGTCACCACACTGGTTGTAACGGTGAGCTTATTTTGGATGTCATCATGTTCATGAATCTGTAAGGCTACTAATACCCGTAGATGCTTATCTGTTGATTGTAAAAATAATTCTGTCTTTGTGATTTTGACTACATCAAAAAAATCTAGTTTTTCATTAACTTGAACAGTTTGTGCCTTGATAGAGTCAAAGCCCTGAATTGGTTGTACACCTGCTAATTTAAAGCTCCAAAAATCTCTGATTTTAAAGGCAATGCGTAGCCAAAATGGTGGATTACTTGTCATCAAGTGATAGGCTTGAAGAGCATTCAGTTGTTTATTGATATATCGATAATCTTTATGCAGGAAATTTAATGCTTCAAGTGGGGCAACCAAAGGAGTGATGTCGTTTTGATTTTGCATCCCAATTCCTTTATTTTATATTTACATGAAAATTACTTTAATTTATAGATTGATTATTGAAGTGATGTCAATGACTTATACTTATTTTTTATTTATAGAAACATTAAGCATATTTCATAAAATTAATTAGCTATATATTAAAAAATATCCTCTAATTGATGAGTGAAATGTGTAAGTTCTATAAAGATCAACTTTACTTAATAAATAAATTTTAATCCTACTTCTTAACTACCCGTATGAAAAAGAAAAATCATACTTCAACATAACTTCAAGTTATCTGAATCTTCTAAACTTGGTATTTTGGCTTCAAATTGTTCAGGAGGGTGCTTAACACCATCAATATTGTATGATGGCTGGGATGCTAGTTGGGATAAAAACCTAGAATTAGCGCACATAGCAGGAGTTGAATTCCTGCTATCTAGTGCAGGTTTTATTGGCCATGGTGGTGAAAAATATTTTCACGGTACAGTTTTAGAAACAGTGACGTGGATATCGATATTATTAACCAAAACTAAAAAATATTTAGATCTTCGTTACTTTGCTGAATCATCCACAATCGTAGTCGCAAAAAAATCACAACCATGGCACAAGTCAGTGATAATCATATGGGGATTAAATATTGTCGCAGAGTGGAATAAACCTGAGTATGATGCAAGGGTCCCACAATTGCCTGATGACCATGAAACAAGATATGGCTATGCACACAAGTGATACGAATTAATCAAAAACCAAAGCACTGAATATTTTTGAAATTAAGGATAAAAAATGAGTGACTATATAAGTATCAATAAGAATGCGTGGAATTTAAAAACAAATGCGCATATCAATAGTGAGTTTTATGACAATATTTCCTTTTTAAAAGGAAGAAACACTCTAAACCCAATAGAATTAGGTATTTTAGGGGATATTTCAGGCAAATCCATACTACACTTACAATGTCATTTTGGACAAGATTCAATATCTTTGGCTCAACTTGGAGCAAATGTTACAGCTATAGATTTTTCAGAAGAAGCTATTAAAAAAGCAAAAGAGTTTAATGATGAACTAGGTTTAAATGTAGATTTTATTTGTTCCAATATTTATGAACTACCCAGTATTTTAGACAAACAATACGATTACATATTTACCAGTTACGGGGTCATAGGATGGCTAGAAAATTTAGATTTATGGGCTAATATAATATCCAATTTTTTAAAAATTGGAGGTAAATTTTTGATTGTTGAATTTCACCCAGTAATATGGATGTTTGATGATGAAAGTAAAAATATAACATATAGCTACTTCAAAAATGACCCTATAAATGAAACATGTACTGGCTCATATGCTAATAAATCTGCAGAAATAAAGTATCAAGAAATTACTTGGAATCATAGCCTGAGTGAAATATTTACAAGCTTAATCAATCATGGAGTAAATATTCTTGAATTCAAAGAATATGATTACTCATCATATAATTGTTTTAATAATATGGTTGAAGATGATGGAAAATACAGGATTGGACATTTTGGTAAAAATTTACCATTGATGTTTTCGATATTGGGGGAGAGAAAACAAAATATTTAAATTGATTAAATATCAGGGGAAGGAATTAAAAATAGATGATCTAATAAAGGTTCCAAGATTATAGTCATTAAGTTTGGATTTATCAGTAACTTATGAAGAGGTACCTGAGCATCTAGATGAAGTTACTTATAAGTGTGAAATTTTTGAATGTAATAGCGTAAAACTGCTTTTTCTAGTGGACACTTCGTTGGAGTAGTATGAAGAGTTTGAAAAAAGTAGACGATTACTTTGAAGAATAATTAAATTATCTGCCACCCTCAGGTGGTATTTTTATTGAAATACAAATAAGTAAAGACTCACTTGTAGGCGGGTCTTTGGGGTGGCGTCCTTCGTTCTTTCGTTTACCCACTGGTGGGTTACAGGTTGTGGAACAGGTTAGCTGAGCTATTAAACCCAACAACAGGAACCCTGTGAAGTAATAATACAATCATCGGGAAGTCCTTGCTCCTGCACTTTAATTTTAATTAAAGAAAAACTTAAAAGTAATTTCATTTTTAACAGTAAATTATTATTTAGGAATATAAAATAAAATATATAAATAATATTAACTATTAGTTGTGTTAATTTATATGATTAGAAAACTTAATTTCATATTGGATGGGATATTAATTTTAAATTTTAATGGGATTAATAAAACGATGATAAAAAATTGAAAGTGAGAATTACCAATCATTAAAGTTGATAAAATAGGTCGTAGTTGTGTATTGAGATACAATTAATGATTTGAAATTTATCTTCTAATAAGTAATTTTATATAAGTCAAAAATGACAAATAAAACTACTAAAAATTATTGAGGATAATAAAAATGGCAGCAATAACTAAAGCAATTATTGGGGAGGATATCTCAGGACAGTTAAAGGAGGAATGTAGTGCACATTTGGATTCTTTAATGGCTCTTGCAGATGCCAAAGCTGAGTATTTTGCAGAAAAAATAAAAACTGATTTATTAGGTGCGGGGGTAGGTACTGATAAAACATTCCCTATATCAACAATACAATCCTTCATTTATCAGACCAAAGCATATACATCAGATGATGCTAAAAATATTAGTAATGTCATCAATGAATCTATTAATGGGTTTATAGATGGGAACAATAAATCAGCAGTAAACACACTAGTGTCAGGGTTTGTAAACATTTTATTCGGATCTTCAGTTGGGGCTGAGCAAAAAATTCTTAGATACTGTGCGATTTTAGAAGGTGTTTCAATGATTCGACTAGATTTTGCTGGCTGGTCTCGTTCAGTAAGTGCATCAGCAATAAAATCAAAATGCGATAAGGTTAGTGCTTTTGTACTTTATAGATCCATAGTAGATATGAGCAAGGTAACTTTGAATGACTTTATTTCAGTTTATCAAGATACGGTAAGGGCAGAAAATAAAGATATCGATGCAGCAGGTGTGATAAAGAAATGCCAAGAATTGTATTATGTTTTTAACCCATCTAAAAAACCTGTATTGGGTGCTTTGGCTGATTCTGAAACACTCTCCATTAAAGAAGTAGAATTTTTGCCTACAATTGGATATGAAAGCTTTGATGTATTTACTAAAAACGTGACTTCGCTTTAATTCCCAATAATTTAATAAATAAAAGAGAAAATCTATGCCAAATAAAGCATATCTTATTGTTTATGATGGTACGAATATCCTCATAGGACAAGGCGGAAAGTCGGGTTATAAGAAAGTGTAACGTCAGGGCTATCACCTACCTGGTGGTTCATATGAAACTGATCCTATTAGAGCAGCCATTCGGGAACTGAAAGAAGAAACAGGTATTGATTTAGACGAATCTCAGATAGAGGAGGAGGCAATTCAAATTAGTGATGCTGGTTTTACAATCAATTTTTATATAGCTAATGTTGATAGTGTTGAAACACTTGTTGATAAATTTGAAAGACCCGATGTAACTAATCCCTACGATGAGCCATTTGAAAGTTTATTGAGCTTGAGATCGAAAGATTCATGGGAAAACGAAAATTTCAGTGAAGAGTTCAATACAGATTGGTTTAAGTTAGGATTGACTGCAGCAAAAGAGAGAATTGATCCTCAATAAATAATGGACCTCCTTTGGGAGGTTTTATTTTATGCCTCTTGGTCTGTTGTCTAACTCTATTTAATAACAAAAAATGATAATCAATTCATAAAATGTAAAATTATGTAATTAATAAGCCGATAATTTTTTATCCAACGTGCGAAAAATACAATGGTAAAGGGATATTGTATATTTTACGTAATTAATTAAATTATAAGTACAAAAATCATAATCTTGGGGAAGAAAATGAATTACAAAATCGGGGTTGTTTTGTTTTATCTATTAAACTTATTTTCTGCAACGCTCTTGGTTGTTGGTGGTGAGTTTAGAGATCTAATTTTATTCTTTATTGGAGTTTGCCTTCTAGCTTCTGCTTTCTTAATTAAATATGAATTCAAGTTAGATGTGTTTTTTTGGGAGAAGGTTAAATAATTTCAAATCTTTAAAGAGGCTGCACTAAATGTGCAGCTTTTTTATGCTTTGCTACAGGTGGAGATTTTTAAGTTTAAAATTAACAGCTGTAAACATTTAGTAATAAATGTGCTTTTATCGTGATAAAGCAAGCAATTCATTTGATGGTTCGAAGTGAATTTAGTATTTTTTACTAACTCGTTGTACTATTCTCAGATTGTACTGCGATTGGTTTGATTGGCCATGCCGAAAAAGAGGTTAAACCAGAAAGCCCATCATTCATTTGATGGGCTTTTTAATTGGTCAAAATTCGTTAGAATATGGGCATGAAAAGAACGCGTATTACACCCGAACTTATTGCTTCAAGCTGGACTACAGAGCAAGACTGTTTCCTGATTGAGAATAGTGCTTTATCAATTGAAGAACTAATATTGCATCTTCCTTTCTCAGAAGAAGAGATACGTGTACGTAAATCTGTACTTGGGCTTGTACGGAGACAAAGACAGATGACTAGAATGTAACTCCAAGATTAAGATTTGCGCGGGCTTCACAAGTCTGTACCATTAAAAGCAAATGGTGTTAGGCCAGTGTGAAAAGGTGATGTTTAACGTTGGTGGATGGCGTAAGGCCCGACAAGAACAACAGATGCAGGATTGGTTCGGTTATGTTCCTATTTACTTCATCACTATTGATGCCAGTTTTTGTGAGCAAACCTTAGATCGAGACTTTTGTGCATTGATCGAACACGAGCTTTATCACATTGATGTGGGGCGTGACCCTGAAGATGGCGAGCCAATCTACACTGATATGACTGAGCTACCAAAGCATTTTCTTGATGGCCAAGGTCTATAACGTACCTGAGTCAGTATTCAAGGAACTCACACGGCTTTTTCAGATTACTGAAAGCATGATTCAAGATTCCATGACTTTCAGTAAAGAGCAGGAAGATTCCTATAAAAGCTTAGATGAAGGGAAGGATTCTTAACCTGATGACTTCTACTGAAACCGCTTATTTAAGCGGTTTTTTATGTTTTGAAAGCAGGTTTTCACTCAATCTATTGCTGTCAGAAAGGCAAAATTAAAGCCCAAAGAAAAAAATGATATTGCGAATATTTTGTTAAGGCGAAATTTTCACCAACAAAAGGCCCAAGCAAAAAACCGTAAAATTCTATAAAATAAACGAAACTTTTCGCTCAATTAAAAATTTGGCTCTTTATATAAATGACTGATATAGAAATAGAAACACATCCATTACAACCATTTTTACCTGCTACCGCGAAGCTGTTGATGCTCGGTAGTTTTCCGCCGCCACAAAGTCGATGGAAGATGGATTTTTACTATCCGAATTATCAAAATGTAATGAAGTAAAATCAAATTAAAGCATTGATTTATAAAGATTATAGCTATAAAAATCAGTGTTTTTTAACGTAAAAATGGGACTTATAGAAATCATAGAAAACAATAACTTATAAAACCCATTTGTGAAAAGATTTTCTGTCATTTAAGCAAATGGCAGGGCGATTCCCACATCTACGTCATTCCAAACAATTTCATGTCCTGCTTCATAATGTTCTGTCATTTTTACTGAGCTGTGACCAGCTAAAGCCTGAGCACTACGACCAGCTTTTTTATGCAGAAAAATAGCCAATGCTCGTATTTCATGAAAAGTCGGAATTTGCCTACCTTTCAAATCTGGATATGCCTTAGCACGTTTAACAATCCTCAAAAACTCTTCTGATAAATATTGAGGGAGAATTTGAGTCCAATGCTCTTTATTTGCATTCTTAGTTTTACGCTTAGGAATTTGATGAATTACAAATGGAGTAAGAAGTTTATCTGGTTTGCATCGATCTAAAACTTTTTGGAGTTCTGTATCAATTTTAATTCGCACATATCCAGCACCTTCCATCACCTCAAATTCATCCAGTGAATCGGTCGTGGTTTTCTGTTGGGCAATATGTATATATCCATCGTAAATATCAGTCCAACGCAAGGCCACAATATCAGTACGTCTTTGTGTGGTTAAAAGAGATAAATCAATTGCATTTTGGAGCCACAATGGGGAATGGGCTCTAATCTGTTGTAGACCTGCAAGAGTATGGCGTTTTCGCTGTCTCTGGACATGCTTTGTTAAAGTGATGCGTGCAGGATTATCAGGACAGATCCCTTTACTCATCGCTACATCAAAAATATTGCACAGCAAGCTTCTTATCGCCTTTCTGTTTGAAGGTGTCAGTTCATCTAATTGATCATTTACCATTTTTAAAGTAATGGAGTCTAAAGATATCTTGCCCCAAACCCTGTAAATTCGGTTTAAATGGATCTTGTAATTCTTCATAGAGATTCGCAGGCAAGTCTTTGTTGCCTGCATTTCTTGAACGTGACATTTTTAACCTTGCAATACTTTATTTACTAACTCATCGCCAGTTTGCTTTTCATAAGCTTCCCAGTTGATGTACCAGGTACCACGTTTGCCATCTTCTGCACCATGTAATTCAGCAGGTAATTTGCCTATTCGGCATTTACGTGTAATGGTTTGAGGAGTAGGAGGCGTCGCACCATCGCTTGCATCTCCATAGACTCGTTTAATAAATTCAGATACTCGAATTAAGCAAGACATAAATATTTCACCTTAATTAGTTATTTATTTTTTTCAAAAGACTGCGTGCGTGCAGCCTTTTGATTGGTTAATAGCGATACTGAGACATCCTTGATCAATTCATTGCCTTGCAATATCTGCTGTTTTGCTTGGAGAGCTGTCGTAGCTTCTACACGTCCTCGTAAGCTGCCTTTGCCGTGAAGCTTGGCCACATACTTAAAGATGTAGGTTTTTACGCACTCCAACCCTCCATGTCCTTTTTTGCCTTGCAGGCCTGCACAATCTGAGCTTCATAGCGAGTGCCTTTAAACTGCTTATAGATCGCACCTAGATCTGCTTCTTTATCCGTGTGATGAATTGCGTTTAAAGCCTGCTGAAAATCATTGGTCAGTTGTTGTGCTGCATTGGGTTGAGCTGTTTGATTTTGCTGCTGACGCTGTTGCTGTGCAGGTTGTTGCTTCTGATTGCGTTGCTGATTCTGAGCAGAGGCATTCTGTTGGTTATTGCGAGCCTGTACATTGCTTTGTTGATGATATGCATCAGTATCAGCATCTTGGGTATCATCAATCAGGAATAGGCCATTTAATGCGTATTTACGTGCATAGGAACTGGATGAGCCAAAAGTCTGGGCAACATCCATTCCTTTTTTATTGATCTCGACACCAGCATGAGCAGTGGTCATGGTTTGTTTGCCTTGGGCATCGGTAAAGACTGCTTTGGCTGTAATCACGACAACAGGGCCGATCTCTTGCACTTCATCGCTAACCACAAGAGTCGCACCATACTTTTGCAATAGTGGTTTAACACCTTCAAGAATGTCTTCAAGGCTACGGTAATGGAATTTACCAAAGCTGTTGTATTTGCTCTTTGGTGCTTTTAACTCAAGCTGAATAAGTTGTAAGGCATCTAGTGTATTGGTGGATGCCATTTGTTGATTCACGGCTGCATTCATCATAAATCTCCTTAGGCACCGTTATATTGAGCGTTGCGGTAATCAATCCGTTGTTCTTTGCTATAGCGTGGTGTTTGGCTTTTCGCTCTGCGTTCTATGGCACGTTGGTAATTTACGATTTTCTTGATATTACCTTTTAGCCAATACACTGCTAATTCTTCATCTGTGATCGGACGTGCTTGGCTTTCTAAAGATTCTTTAACCAAAATAGATTGCCATTCAAAACGAGGTGCTTGAGTACCACCAAAGAATTCACCGTCAAAATCAGGGGTGTAATTTAACGATACTTTGACCAGGTAAATTTTTGGGCCAAGGCGTACGTTGTAGTAGCCATTCACGTCTTTACAGATGAATTGCGCGAAAGGTGTGGTATAGCGTTTCTTTTGCATGACAGGCTCCAAATTCTTGGTCTTACCCTGTGTATATGGTGATGAAATCCTAGTATTTACAGGGCTTTCAAGTCGCTGTGCGTCATAGCTTGTCGGTTGTATTTTGTTCGATAATGAGCTGTTGAAAGGCCTTGTTTTTGAGCTTGACGCTGTATGTAATTGTCCCATGTGCTTATCCTCCAAAGATGCCGTAAATGACAAAGGTGAGGACAAGCCAGAGCAGGAAAACGACTAGAATAATAGGGAACAGCTTAAGCGCATCTTTTAGGTTGGCTTTGATGAAGTCGAGTGTACTGACTTGATAATCAGCAGTAGAAGGGTGTTGGTGTAAACGTTGGGACGTTTGACTATGTATAGGCTTTTGTTTCATACTTATCTCGCTTAATTGCAAAGCCCCGTCGCCGTCCAAAGTTTCGGGGCTTTTTATTGTCTGCGAGACAACAATACTACTTTAAGTAGAAAATAGTCAATATTTAAAATACAAAAAGTAGAGATTTGCTAAATTAAAAATCCAACATAAAGTTGGATTTTTAATAGAATCTTTTAAATTTCATTTATATATACAGAGTATAAATGCCATTGACGAACTCCTTTTGTCCTATCATCAAGGTTTACAGGGTGATCATAAAGTAAGCTTACGTCTTGATTATAGATATTAGCAAACAAAGCTGTAGCTATAGTGGTTGGCTTAGGACCTAAGGGAGCTATGAATATTTTTTTACCATCTTCAGCAGCTCGCTTATAAAATCCTAGAAGCTCATATGATGAGCTAGGATCAATTGCCGAGCAAAAATTGAGTTCAAAATTTCTATTATCACTTAAAATATTTAAATGAGGAATAATTGACTCTAGTTCCCATCCTGACTGAAAAGCAGGGCTTCCAAAAATGATCTTAACTTTTTTGTTTTGTATCATTTGAAATTCTTCTAAAGCAATCTCCATGCGAGATGGATCAAAACCAACAAAAAAAATTCCATATTCTAGATCGTCACTATGTAAATCTGAAACTGCTCCAGGTATAGGTTTGAAACCGATAGGGTAATGAGAAAGTTGATAAATATCATCTTGATCATCTTTCGTATAAGATTCAGGTTCTATATACAAAATTTTAAAATTAAAAACTTTAGATGCAATTAATGCTTTAATTATAAAGTATAATTCTGCTAATCCTAATGTAGTGGAATCAATAACAAAAAAATCTTCAATATTAATTGTAGGAGAAATACTATTCCAGGCATCTAATGTATTTTTGTTAATTAGTGTCTGCATCTTTTCAGGTAAATATTCTACTAAATGAAAAATGTGATTATCTTGATCATTGAAAATATTTTTTAAAGCAGTACCTCGATCATCAATACACTTCCCATGAAAAATATGAATTTTCTCACCAATAATTTTGGGATCAAAATTTATATAAGTGTCAGTATATAAGTGCGTTCTAAAAGTTATCATTAAATTAGACCTAATTGAATTTGTTCATTATCCTTAGAAAAATTTTGCTTAGTTAATTTATTATGCAACTTACGATAATCACTTTCGTTTCCAGATATAAGGCATTCAAAATCTTCAACAGAAATTTCAATTTTTCGCTTTTTTCTATAGCTAATATTAAAATATGGTGCATAAATTGGATTTAATATAAAATCGCGAATATCTTGGCCTATACCATTTTTTGATTTTGTTTCTACAACTTCTATTAGGATACTATGCTTTTGTGCTTCAGAAATGAAATCTAATTCATAAGTACTAAATGAACGATTGCCAGAATTAATGGTGAATTGATTCTGTTCTGGTTCACTTAATAACGGATTTTCTTGTAATGCCTTAAAGATTCCACCAATACGTAATGTAAAAATCCGCAAATGTTCTCCAAATTTTCCTAGAGTTCGAATCTCTTTTATCAACTCATTTGAAGCTTCATAAGCTGCTTGTGATTGAATTTCTGTAGAAAAATGATCATTTGAAAGTTCAAACATTTCATTTATTTCTAAAGTTTTATAGCAAAGAATCAAAAAGTGTCGTAAATTTCCATTAGCCATTGTATAAAATGTATTGAAACCACTATAAAGAGGACAGATTGTATTATATGGTCGATATAGTTCTAATAATGCGCCAAACAAATTGTTGTGAATCCAGTCATTGAATTTTGAATTTCTGCCATGTAAGAAGTCTATAAATTCACTGATTACACTATCAATGTTATTTGTTCTTCTTGCTAGAATAGATGGAAGAACAATTAAAGCTTCATGGTAATTAGAATACTCTTCAATATAACTAGTAATGTTATATTCTTTATCTTTTAAAGCTTTATTAATCCTTTCTATTAATTTGTCATAAATTCTAGGAATTTTTAATGCATCAATAGAGAGTTGCTTGTAAGTTTTATCAGGAAATTTTTTAGACATTTCTGTTAAAATATATCGCATATAAGCATCATGTTTTCTGGCACTTATCATCCTTTCATTTGTAACAATTTGAACATTATTTGATGCAGGATCACCAAAAGCTAGTATTAAATTAGTTAGAAAAACTTCAGAAAAGAATAGTTTACGCTCATCCTCTTTCATTAATTCATCAAGATTTCTATAAAAGTAATCATGAGTTGCATTAATTGACTCTGAGCCTAATGTCATATTTTCATCAATAAATACTTTAGATGTAAAATTTACAATAAATGGTCTTTGCGAATGTTTTAAAATGGTATTCATAAATCTTCTTTGATATTTAAGAAGATTCTCAATTTCATCAATATAAATGTAGAAATTTACATTTGAAAGCTTCGGATTATTTTTTATATCACTAATTAATGTGTCAATAAAATATCTACCAGGAGGTAGGGTAGGTTGTTGAATTACCTCGATATTAGATATCCAGCTGTTAAAAATTCTTATTTTAGAGTTTAGATACTTCTCAAGTTCAGTTATTGTTGTAGGAATATTTAGTTCAAAATCTTTTAAAGATGTTAATTGAAGATCTAAATAATCTTGAGAGCTAAAATCTTGATAATTACTTGTTGAAATTGTATATAATGCTTTACATATTTCTAAACTGACTACCAAAGTAAAATAATTTTCAAAGATATTGATCCATTCTGCTTCAGTTTTATTTCGTTCATTCATTGCATTACAAAAATGTGTATCAATCCTCCAATATATCCCAATATGTTCGAGTTCATTCTCTGGAATTTCTACACGTTTACGTGAAAATCTAGTCTGGTATGACAAATATTTTAAAAGCATGGTTTTACCACAGCCACGCTTACCGACAAAATACGTTGATTTTGTAGAAGATTTTAATAGAAGTCTTTCATAATATGGGGGAATAAAAAAATTACCCCAAATATCTTCTTCGTGTTCTTCAGCACGAGTTTTTGTTAGCAATATATGATTTGATGTATCCATAATTATCTACTCAAAAGCTGATCCCACGTTGAGGAAGTGTCACGTAGAATTTGTATAGTATTGTCAGGTGTTCCATAGGAGTATGCCAATAATAATGCTTGGTGATTGTGACCTAAATGTTGCTTATTGCTAAAGTCTGCACGTTGTGAAACTCTTTCTAAGATTTCTAAAGGATGTTGATATCTATAATCCCAGAAGCTTGAGCGTATCCATTGTTCACTAAGATAGCTGAAAGAAGAAGTTTTTCTAATAATTTCGCCATAAAAGATTTTAAGATTAGGAAATAAATTTTTTAAATAATCTAATGCTTGTTCATGAGCTAGACCAACTATCAGAGCGGATTGATGATTGGGGTTTATTAACAGACTTTCATATTTTTTTATAATTTCTTCCATTTGATTTCCAGTCAGTATCGCATCATCAACTAATAAATAGCCTTCATTTCCGCTTAATGTATTTCCAAAATATTCAGGGTATTTTAAACGATCTATGGGGAAAAAAGATTTTAACAAATTTGTTATTATTTCACCACTTTTCCCGGGTTTACCTAGTCCTTCATAATGAAAACTTGGGGGGCCTGCATAAAACTTAAGCCCATTAAAATCTTTACAAATGGCATGATTCCAAGTCAACCGTTCTCTATCAAGATTGGTCACAAAATGATTCGCAGCATTTCGAAGGGCTTGCTTTAATAAAAAAATCATTTGCTGGTCATCTTTAAAGATTAAATGTCTTAAGATGAGATGACCAAGTAATATTTCTTCTTCTGTTTGAAACTGTCTAAGCCATATTTTTATCTGATCATAGCTTATACGACCACGGATACCTATATCGCTCAAACCTTGAATTTGTTTTTTTAGTTGATAAAGCTTGGATTGGAATTCCATTTTAATTTAATCTACCTTTAAATTTAATATTTTTTCATAAGTAATAAATTTAGCACTAGTTCCAGAAGCACTATTCTTTAGTTGCATTTTTCCCTCTTCACTTAATAAAAACTTAAGAATAAATTTTTTATTATTAAGTTTTGGTCTAATTAATATAACGCTATCTGATATTTCAATATAATCATTTTCTACTACTGCTATTTTCTCAAAATGATTTCGACCTACTCTTGAAATTAATATGTCACCTTTTTTAGCAAAAGTACCGTTTTGACGACGATTTACTATGAAAGATAAGGGTATGCTGGTGCTGTTTTTATTAAAATCTTTAGTGTGAAATACATTTAAACCTTGTGACTTAATTTGTTTTGAATTTACAACACCCCTTTGTAGCTTTAATATGTAGTCTTTTAATAATTTTTTATTTCCAAAGTTGGTTTCTATTGTCCAATTTTTGTCGATCAATTTCGATGACCGATATTTCTTTTCTAAAATAGATCCACATGGGTTAATTTTTTTCATATTTATTAGATAATTAGTAGATGGCTTAATTTTTTTTATAATTACAATATGTGCAATAGTCTCAGTTTCAGAAAAAGTATGTGGGGGCAATTCTATGATTTTGCTCACTGTGAATTCATTTAGTAAATGATTTCTTATTAATATCCATTTGGAATTTGTTAAAATTCCATTTGGTAAAATTATTGCAATGACTCCATTTGTTTTGGTTGCTTTTAGCATTTTATCTAAGAAAATAAAAGGAGAAGGGATCTTGAGGTTTTTAAATAAATTTTTTTCTAAAAACACATTTTGACTATAATCAAAATCTAGTTTGTAGTAAGTATATGGCGGATTACTTAAAGCAATGTCATAAAAATTTTCCTGTAATTCTAACTCTAATATATCATTTGTAATTAAATTTAGATTTGCTAGATTCTTATCTTTTAGAGTTTTTATAGCAATAGGATCTATATCAACCCCTAAAAAAGTTGAGTTAATAGATTTCTCTAAAGCACTATAAATTAAGTTGCCAGTTCCACAACCTAAATCTAAAATATTTGCATTTTCAATTTTTCCTATCGTACCAATTAATAGGTCGGCAATATGCTTTGGAGTGTAATATCTTCCCCAATAGTCACTTTTTTTTCTAACATGCGATGTCTTTAATGATGAAATTACTTCTTCATTAAAGTTAACATTGCCAAGTAATAGGTTCGGTGCATTCATACTTTACTAAATTCTTTATACTTGTTTGAAAATCAAACTTCTCTATATAAACCAACAACTTTACCAATCAATTTGCATCCTTCACGCAGTTCCATGATTTTTTCTAGCCATTTCGGGTTTAAAGGTTCTAAATACATACCATTGCTTTCTACGATTAGTTTCTTGAAAGTTGCTTCTGTTTCTCCCTCGCATCCAACAATAACTAAATCACCTGTTTTTAAATCATTTATTTGAAAGTCTGGATTTACGTAAATTTTGTCACCAGGACGGAAGTCTGGAAGCATTGATTCACCCACAACAACTAATCCATATCCGTGTTTTCCGCATTTAGGATTGGGTGGCAACCATTCTTGAAAATGTGTGCCTGTTGGAACGCTTTCTACAGATGTCCAAGTACCAGCTTGTACCCATGAAATTACTGGTATTAATCGACCTGCAATTGGGAATGGATTTAAAATATTACTATCTAAGTTTGTACCGTGATCCAAGTAACTAATATCAGTTTGAAATGCATCAGCTAAAGTTTGAAGTTTTTCTTCTCTTGGTTTTGCTGTACCTAGTGTATAGCGACGAGCCATCTCATAGGTTACGCCAATAGTATCTTTTAACTGATTAACAGTTTTGATAGGCGAACCTTCTTTTTCCATCAGTTCCTTTAACCGATTGGCAAAATCCAAGTATTTAGGCTGTTGCATCGGAACTTGTCCATTTTCTACATAAGGTAGAATTTTATCTTGAATTTTAGGTTGCACCAATTCTATTTTAGGTTGTATATTATATTCTACTTTAAGTAGTGATTTCGGTTGCATTATGTCCACTCCAAAAGAAGCATTGATAAAAGCTATCAAAATTGCTGGTAGTAAATCGGCATTAGCTAGAGGAATAGAAATTACCCCTTGGGCTTTAAGCAAATGGAATTTCGAAAAAATTCCTGAAGATCGTTGTCTGCCAATTGAAAAATTTACGAATGGTCGGGTTAAAGCTGAAGAGCTTAGACCAGACATTAATTGGCTATACGTTCGTTCTACTCAAAATAGTAGCCAGATCGACATCTAATAAAAACGTTCAAAAGGACTCGCAATGAACATATTAGATGCGGCTTACCACACGGTTCACGACTTTAAAGGCGGGGCAAATGCGCTTGCATCACGCATGGGCATCAAAAGCCCTGCGGTACTCAACAGCAAGGTCAACCCAAACACTGAAACGCATCACCTGACTTTACTTGAAGCTTCAAAACTGATGGGTATAACAGGGGATTTTCGAATACTCCAAGCGATCTGCGCAGAACATGGCAAAGCAGCCATCGACTTACCAGATATACCTGAAAGCAAAAGAGACAGTTGCCTGATGGATACCTTTCTCAACATCGGAATCAAGAAAGGCAACGTAAGCAAGCAATTTAGAGAAATGCTTGCAGATGGGCGAATAACAAAAGGCGAGGCAATCGACATGGCCAAGGTCATTCATGACATGCATGTATTACTTGCCACGTTGGAACAACAAATTCATGCATGCATTCAGGGCAAATAAAAAACCGCTTCCTGTTATTAGCAGCGGAAGCGGTTTTATGACCTTTTATTCATACTTGCTAAGCGAGACAAAAATATGAACGAACACAATCTAGCAAAACCGTCTGGCAAAGATAAACACAATTCCGATGATTCGACGCAAATCATTTTGATCATGGGCGCAGATCGCCACATCGAAAACCATATTTCTAAAAACTGCCGTGTGATTAGCAATGACGTTTCTAAATTTCTGAGTAGAGCTTTAAACGCTCAAAAGGAGATGACATGAGCCATTACTCAACCTTAAAAGGGCTAGGAAGGGCGATTGCTTACTTTCCACAGCTAGGCCTGTACCTTGGCAGCCCACTCGCAGGCATCTTTCTAAGCCAGCTTGTTTACTGGCACGATAAAACAGACCATGAACTTGGAGTATATAAAACCTCTGAAGAATGGCTGAAAGAAACAGGCATGACCTATAGCCAGCAGAAAACAGCACGTAAATTGCTTAAAGACCTCGGCATTTTGTTTGAAACAGAAAAACGTCTGGAACATAAACTGTATTTCAAACTTGATATTGAAGCCTTCGATGAATGGTTCGAAAACTGTATTTATTCAGAAGAAAATGGCGAACAACAGATCGTAAATCCCCGAACGCGAAATCCTGCATTCGGGGAAGAGCAAAACTTACATTCGGGGGAGAAGAAATCCTGCATCCGCGGTGATAGAAATCCTTCATCCGTTAATACAAAGATTACTACAGAGATTACAGCAAATAATTCTTATGTCCCTCCGCCTGAAAAACCTTCGCCTAAACCAAAAATATTTGATGCCAGCAGTATGGATCTATCCCAATACCCAAACGTCGATCGGGATGCATGGCTCGGATTTGTCGAAATGCGAAAGACCATCAAAAAACCACTGACGGAACGGGCAGCCAAAATCATCCTGAAAAAACTACGGGATGATTTCAAAGATCAGGCCAATGTCATCCTCGACCAGTCGACGGTGAATAATTATCAGGATATTTACCCCCTGAAATCACCAACAGCCAAACAACCGTACTATCACGGGCAGCAACCCTACCAGAAGCGATTTGGCTTGGATGAGCCTGTACCGGCACCGATGCGTGACGTAGGAGATTATCCATGAGCAACATCGAACTTTTTCAAAGTGCATTTGCCGTGAATTTTCCAGTTGAAATTGCGGAAATGGTTCTAACCCGACTCGAAGATATCTACGGCCCCGAGTTCCAGAAAACCTATGGGCATCTGAGCAACGAGAAGCTCCGTAATTTGACTTGTACGGTGCTCAATGGATTGACACCAATCGAATTACAGCGCGGTTTGAACCGGATGAATTCGGAAAAATGGTGCCCCAAGCTGCCTGAATTCCGGAGCTGGTGTGTACAGGCCGGTGAGTGGTGGACAGCAGAACAGGCATGGGCCAAAGCACTGAATTTCAGTAATGACCCTGAATTCAAAATTACCACCTTGGCAAAGCGATGTCTGGAGGAGGTACAGCATGTTCTGGCCAATCAATCACAACGGGCGGCACACAAGGCATTCATCGATATTTATCAGGACTATCTGGTGCAAGCGCAAAAAGCTGGACGGGTTCAGGTGATGTGGATTCCGAAGAAAACGATTGCTGAGCCAAAGGCGCGGAATCACAAAGGGGTGCCATGTCCTGCGGATTTACTCGCACAGGTCAGTGGTGTGAATAAATACAAGACCTCTACGATGTCAACGTAGCGCTCTAAGACTAAGAGCCATGCGCCAAGAGAGTAGCGATCAATGAGATTAAGCATTGCCGAATATAAATCACTGATCAAACCCAAAGCTAGCAGGAAGAGCAAGCCCAGAGTTAAACCTAAGCAGCAAGAACCAAGTGAAGGCGAATTAATCCTGATGCGAGATCTAAGAGCCTTAAGCATCGGCTTTGAACATGAATACAAGTTTCACCAAACACGGAAATGGCGGGCAGATTTTCTGATCAGCAATACCAAGATCCTGATTGAGGTTGAAGGTGGGATCTGGTCGCAGGGCCGCCATACACGTGGCACTGGTTATATCGGTGACATGGAAAAATATAACGCAGCAGCAATTCTAGGATTTCAGGTTTTACGGTTTAGCACACAACAAGTGAAATCAGGTTTAGCGGTTCAACAGATAGAGCAATTGGTAAGAGGTACAAAATGACATTGGTGATTGAAAAGATGCATATCATGCAGGCAATTGATTGGTCACGATTCGATTTAGAAGGCTGGTTATACCAGTTTGGTGCTTGGCTCTATAGTCATACTGGTCCATGTGGAAAGAGTATCAATCCAATTGCCGTGGCAATGGATAATGCAGCTAAGACCCGACGCGCCAAAAAGCTGACAAAGAAGAAAAGTAACCAAGTTATTGCTGATTATATTTCTGATACTTCTTCTGAACTATCACGACCAAAGCGAGGCAAAGTCACTTGTGAAATTAATGACAATGAAGCACGTGCTGTACAGCGTCTCATACTGGATATGTTTGGCCGGAGCGAAATCATGGACGAATGGCTGGATGCTGTGGTTGATCGTTACTTTCGTGGGCAATCATGGTCAGAGATGGCCAATGATGATCGGACTCAAAATGATGCTAGACAAGACGTTAAGTGCGGTTTGGCAGCGTTGCATTGTAAGTATGGGTTTATTGGGTATTGAGCAAAACAGTAAATATTGATGTGTAGAAATATAAGTGAATATAAATTTTTAGCGATAAATTTATAATTTAAGTGATAAAAATTTATATTTTCCTCATAATTTTATAAATATGCTTATAAAATTTATCGTTTAAGCGATAAAATTTAGCAATTGCTAAATAAATTTATCATTTAAGTGATAATTCTGGAGTTTCGGTTTGTATGAATGAAGATTTGGGCGGTGTAAGACTGACACCTGAACAATTGAAGCAAGCTGGTGAGCTACTTTATGGTAATCAATGGCAAAGTGATTTAGCTAGGGCAATCAATGTTGATTCAAGACGGATTAGACAATGGATATCTGGTCAGAGACCAATACCGGTAGGTTTGTGGCAAGAAATAATTGAACTTTTAAAAAATAATAGTCGTGATACAGCAACGTATGCAGATAGCTTAAAAGCTATTCATGATTCATTTAAAGCAGAGACTCAAAAATAGTATAACTTGACATGATCCTAAAATTAGGTACATTGTGTTATTGGAAGCATGCTCACATGGGGCGGCTTATTATCTATGGTGTGATATATGAGTAATCTAATTTTTAGAACAGTACAATTCCATTCAGTCCCAAAAATTGAACTTGTAAACAACATTGCTGAATAAGGGGATACATATGAATATGAAATCCTCGAATCGATCATATGATGCCAGTGATGTTGCAGATGGGTATGCTTTGGCTTATGAGCAGGTTGCAGATCTAGCCGCTATGATTGGTGCTGTTCGTCATCTATGTGACAAGAACATTGAGTATGTGGGTAAAGTCTATGATGTGCCTGAATCTGTGTTCCAAGAACTGAAACGTGTTTTTAATATAACTGAAGGATTGATTCAGGACTCTTTAGAGTTTAGCAAGGCGCAGGAAGATTCTTATAAGTGTTAAAAAATAGAGCCTGTCGAGAGATGGGCTTGAATTTTCTATAGTCTAACAATATTATAATTTAGCTTTTTAATTTTGAATAAAGTTGTAGCTTAAAAGTGGCAAGAGAATTGGCTTTAGTCATTTAGATTTTTCAGTGGATTTGTATTAGTATAAATAGAGCTTTGCAAATAAGCAAAATAGCTTTAAGGTATATACTTTAAAATCAACTAAAAGTTTTAATATGCTTCCAAGGGGGGAGGATGGACATTTATTTAGATCATAATGTGATTTGTGATTATATTTCTAACAAAGATGAAGATAAAGATCTTGTGGAAAAAATAGACAGTTTATTAAATATTCTTACCTTAAATCTTCCTTATAGCCCAGCTCATATGGAAGAGGTCGCAAATATAAATAAGTCGAAAAAATTAAGTAGCGATGATAAACTTAATTTTATTGTTGAAAAATTAGAGGCAATTTCAAAGATAACTCACAATTATACGTACCATCCTGGTAATGATGAAATTAAAAAAACTAGTGAAACTCCATTTGAATGTTTTACTAGAGTTATAAAAGATTATGATCTAACCACAGGAATAGCTGAAAAAAATCAGGAGAACTTGTTTTGTAAAAGGTTTGAAGTCGCAGAAGAGTATAGAATAAAAAACTTATATGATTATGAGGCTGAAGAAATTTTTGAAAGTGAACTAGTGAAAAATTCTTTACTAAAGTTTTGTTTTAATAATTCAGAAATAGTGGAAGATTTAAAAAACCATGATAATAAATTTCATAAACTATTATTTAGAATAGATAATTTAGTAAATTTTCTTGAGTTGATTGGATATTATCCTGATGTTAAGAAAAATAGCAGATCTAATATGCACGATATTTCCCATATGATATATGCTTCTAAAGCTAATTATTTCGTTAGTAATGATAGGAAAATGAGATATAAAGCAAAAGCTATTTATAAATTTTTAAACATAGATATTAAAGTACTAGATAAAGATGAGTTTATTAATCTTAATGTGAAAAAATAATTATTTAGCGGAAATATGATCCACGAATATTAAATTATAATGACCGAAGTGTAATTAATAAATTAAAGTTCATCAAAAGGTGGGCTTTTTTCTTTTCTGTGTTATAAATTTATCTCCAATAATTAAGGGGGTAAAATGGATAATGTTTATGTAGTTTCTAGCTTTGAGTTTGCAAATGGTAAAGTTTTGCATCCACAAAACGCTTATACAATAGCAGTGTACAATGCTGCGGAGAAAAAGCATGTTCGCGATGTAAATCATGTATGCAGAAAACTAGAAGTAAGTAAATGGTGAATCAATTCCATTCTTGGTCGAAGAAGGGCTAACTGATGAAGAAGCTTATGCTTTATTAGATCAGTTTATTTAATTTGATAAAGACCTTCTTCGGGAGGTTTTTTATGCCCTGTCACGGGTGGAGCTCTAGCCCAATTAGATTTTGTTACTTTTGCTTGAGAAGACTGAGCGGATGTTGAGTCTACAAGATGTTGAAGAATTATTTTAAATTAATTACTATAATTTTATTTTTAATAATTTAAAAACGGCATTTAATAGTGAATAGAATAGTTTTTTGCTTAGATGAAACCGCAGAAAAATTACTTTTTGATGAATTAAGAACTGGTAAATATTGGTTCATGAGGGAAGACGAAGCCAAAAGAATGCCTTTTAAGCATTCTACAAGATACACCTTTGATATTATTGCTTTGCCAGCTGATATTATTCCAAAAATTAATACTCTATATTTTATGCTCGAGCTTTTAGAAAATATTAATGTTGTGAAGTATTCACTACGTGTGACTTAACAATGTAGGTGAGGGTGTGAATCAAGCAGTGTTCACCATCAAAGACCACTCAGACAAAACTAAAACTCTATCTTATCTGCACACAAACTACAGCCAGACGAATTTTGAAGGTAAGCTGCTTGTAGTGACGATCAAACCTTTTGAGAAAGACAAGTCAAATGCTCAAAACTTTTATATTGATTTATGGATGACACAATGGATAAAACATCAAGGCACTGATAAAGATTCAGAGCATCTCTACTTCACAAAAGAAATTCTTAGCACGAATCTATGATCGTGATGATGTGGAGCAGTATAGGGCCATATTTACCGCTGTAAAAAAGCTTAGAGAAGATTACCACTCAATACATCAGCAAGTCGCTGATGGGTTGAATGAACTGATTAGCACTTCAGATGCATCAATTGCCCAATTGACTGAAGACCTAAACGCATACATGCATTTTGTTTGAAAGAAAGGTGTTACTTAGAAAGCCCTGATGATTTGAGATAGTGTTACTTAAATTTAAAATTTTGTGTTGTATAAGTCAAAAGATTGTTAAAAATTAGTCTGATATGTAAGATTGATAATTTAATATTTCTTGAAATCGGGGTAATGCATGTGTGATTTTGAACTTTCAGAAATTATTGGCTTAATTCAAATAGCAATTGGAATTATTGCGATAGTTTTAGCTATTTTAGGTTACAGAAAAGTTTTAAAACAAATAGACATATCAAACAAACAAACCAATCTAACTATAGCTCAAGTAAATAGCTTAAATAAAGAACGTCAAGCTGATCTTAAAATTAGCTTGCTTTCAGAGCTAAATTTACAAATTAAGCAACTAATAGAAATCAAGCACAACTATGAAAAATTAACAATAGACCTAGGGAATCTTTTAATTTTACTAAATACCGATCCGGTAAAGTTTGCAAATGTAATATCAAATATGCCAATTTTTGAACAAATATTTGAAAGAACAAAAAGCGAAAGAACTATTGTCGTTGATAATAGATTAAAAGGTTTGGAGGAGCTTTATGATGATATTTATGGAAATGAAGTAGACGTTAGTACTTTAGAGAAAACAATTCAAGATACTTATAAAAACAATAGAGAGATAGATGGAATTACAGTTGAATTAAACCAAATTTTACTTGCAATGGAGAAATTGGAAAATAGTGCAACTCAGCTAAGATAAATACAGAAACCTGCATAGAGCAAGTTTTTTATTGGATAAAATTTATGAACGAAGTCGGATTTGTTATAAAGCAACACACTTATCCACCAGAATGAATCTTAGTTCAAGACACATCAAAATTTGCACCGTTACCATGAATTATGGCGATGGATAAAGTCTATCTTTCTCAATCCTAAACATAAGTTGTTTAACATTGATCATGCGCACTTGGGTTTTTCTACTATCCACAAATCACAGTGTTTTAAGAGTATGTAGCAACGCTCGTTTGCTTGTATATAGTCTATGATTTAAAATTAAACTAGGTAGCATGGTTTGAACATGCTACCTAGAGGTTTACGATCGCTTGATGCCATTGTCAAATGCTAATCCGCAAAGGCTCAACAACCTCTATTTAATGTGTATCTGCCAAGAAGAACTAAATAGAGAGTAGCTGTTTAATTGTGTCTGTATTCAATGTGAGTACAGTCACAAGATAGATGTTTAAAACCAGGTTCTTAAGAATCCGATCCTTTAACTTAACGCTTAAGGTGAGATTGAATTGCATTTTTTTGCTCCTTCTAGGATCAGTTGAATAATGAACTTGATCCTAAACCAATTTTTTCGAAACACAAGACACTGAAAACCAAATAAACAACTGTTTTTTTTGAGTTTTTTTGGATTGTGGGACAGTCGTGTTTTGAGGAAAAGGTATATGATTGAAAAATTAGAATATTTTTTAATCAATTTTATGAAAATTAAATAAAAACAATTGTTTATTGTTGGTTGTGTTATTAATTTTAGCTAATTAAAAACTTTTAGATAAGAGAAGTAAATCAAGCCTTTTTTTATTTTTTTTACAAATAGTTACAACTTGGTTGGTCTATTTCCCGAATTTTAATCATATTCAGGATAAGTCGATTAAATTTTAGATTTGATAACGTTTTATTGGTTATTTCATTGTCAGTAAGAATTCTTCATTTGCAGTTTTAGGCGATCCGCCTCAGCATTCACAATATGCATCTTCTTATGACAATTCGGGCAAAGTGCTACAGTATTCTCTACAGTATCAGCACCGCCGTGTGCTAACCATTCAATGTGGTGAGTCTCCAGGTAGGGTTCGCCATTTGCATCTTTAAACGGTGCAGGCTGCTCACATAGCTGGCAAATACCATTGGCCAAACGTTTTGCTAATTGAGCGATCGAATCTGAACGGATGAAATATTTAGTCTGGGTATTACGATAGCTGACTTCAATCTGTGCTGAGGCTTTGGCATCCGCGATAAGTTGCTCAGTCGATTTTCTTTTATATTTACGTTGTTTCTTCTGACTTGATTTAACGATAGTTTCGGCACTAATTGTGATGCGAGTATCTAATAGTTTAAGAGGGAAGATCCAAACGGTGCGATCTTGCTTATTCGCATCCGGCTGAACTTTCTGATAGGGCTCACTGATAAGGGTAACAGGGCCCTGGTAAATATATTCTTTATCTGTGAATACTTCGAATAGATGAACCGAAACGCCGTTAGTATGACTCTCTGCGAGCGTTTTATTCTGGCTTTTAAGTTCTTGGACCCCAACTTGTCCCATACCTGTGTAATGAAGCTCATCACCAATCCATCTATCTTCATAGATGGATTCAACGTGATTCGAAATGATCACTAAGGTATTTGTCTTAAGAGACCGGCGCATTCCACCTTGTGGCGAACAACCAAAATATTCACAAAGTCCTGCATTGTCTAGAACGGTGCCAGGCTTTAAAGTTTTTAAATCTTTTGTCATGCTTAAATCTTGTTATTTAGTAAATATTGGACAATAGGTAGATCGGCAGCAGCCCAATCTAGTTGTTCTAATTCATCAATTTGACACCAGTTGATATCCTGGTGTTCATGTATTACCAATTCATCAATGCTCTTGGCTTCACATAAATAAGTGGCCAGTTCAATCTGGAAATCTGGATAAGAATGCTCAACAGTAAGAAGATAGCTCTTCACACCAATAGCTAGATTCAGCTCTTCACGGATCTCACGTATTAGCGCTTGTTCTGCTGTTTCATTAAGCTCTACTTTACCACCGGGAAATTCATATTTATGCGACAAATATGGAAACTTATGCTCACCTTTAAGTGCACACAAATATTTTCCTTTATGGAGGATTACTGCCGCTACAACGCTTAATTTTTTCATGGTGCTGATTATAAGCTAATTTCTTGTTTTAACGACACTACTTGACCCTGCGCAGGGCAAATGCTATTTTTACGTTATAGTAGTCGAAGTCTAAGTAGATCATTAGATATAAAGCTCATCGAAAGGTGGGCTTTTTAATTGAACAAAATTCGTTAGAATACGGGCATGAAAAGAAACTGCATCAAACCCGAACTCATTGCCTCAATTTGGACAACTGAACAAGATTGCTTCCTAATCGAGAATAGCTCTTTATCAATTGAAGAACTAATCGAAAATTTGCCTTTCTCAGAAGAAGAGATACGAGTACACAAATCTGTACTTGGACTTATACGAAGACAAAGACAGATGAATAGGATGTAAGTGTAAGATTTAGGATGAGTTAATAATCTTTACATGTTGGTGTTTACATAACTATCTAGCTAAAAACATTAAGCTTTATAAAGCACACTTTTTATAATAATTCCACGTGATATAAAGAATCTCTCAAGAAAGGAGATGCTCATGTTAGTGAAAATTGATTCAGAAAATTATATTAATACGAATCATATCGTTGCTGTTTCAGCATTTAGTTCAAACGATGGGAATGTCAAAATTACAATTGATACTTTAACTGCAGCAAGTGGACATGGTCCATATGTTGTCAATGCAACCAATATTGAAGACGCTAAAAGTTTGATAAATCAATTAATCGAAGCAGTCAAATAATTACATAAATGATCCATGTTAGTTGTTGAAGGTACACATCATTTAATTGAATATTAAATAGTCTAATTTAACTAAGGATAAAAGATCATGATTGATGAAAATAAGCCTTTAAATTTTGATGATGACGATGAGCCATTGGATTTAGACGATGAAGAATTTATCGATGGCAAAAGAGAGGATGAGATGTACAACAGCATCACTAAAGATGGTTCAAGTGTAGATCCAGCTGATGATGGTGAAAGACATATCCGTCCTGAAGATGGTGATCCTATAGAGGTTGAAGAGTAAGTAATCTCAAAGCCCAATGAGAAATAAGAGATTATTCAAGATGCTCACTTAACAGTGGGCATTTTCAATTTTATTCAAATTATTCTATCAAAAACGGAATTACAATGTTTACAAATAATTAAACAATTTTAACTTTAAGTTAATAATTTGATTGAAGATAATTTTCTCGCCATAACAAAACAGAGGGTAGAGGAATGCCTCAATATTTACGTATTGCTGATAATATTTACAGGCGTTTTGAAGCTGAAGGGAAATTCAATTCTCCACTTCAGGAGTACTTAAATTTAATTGTTAAACAATTGCGTAAGGACCTTAGAGATACCAACTTAAAAGTGATGTATCACTACATTGATTTTGTTGATGGGTTCCAAGAACTCCCAACTAAAAATCATATAAATATTGATGTTAGCTTGATCCCTAGTTATAAAAATAAAGAAGAATTTATCCTTTGGTTAGCAGGATTTATTGAAAAAAATACAGAAGGTGGCGTTAAGAAAATTCCACCAAGATTTGAAGATATACCGCCTGATATTAATTTTGATTCGGACATATTGAAAGCTTTGACACGTTCTTCAAAGGCAAAATCCTCAGAAGACATTACTGCATATTTCAATAGTCAAGATTATAAAGACCAATATTCAGTCTAAGTTAAAAGCATACAATCTTCAAAAAACCGCCCAAGTGGCGGTTTTTTAATGGGTGAGATTTATGGACACCACTAAATACTTCGAACTCACAAGAAAGCGTGAGTACAAATCAAAGCTAAGAAATACGCCGTTGCCTAAAGCCAAGCAAGCCTACCTAGACACCTTTGAAGATATGGAGCGAGCTCTACAGATCTTTGAGATTAAGTACGAAAAATTGTTCCAGTTTAAGTCTACAAAACACTGGCGTTATGACTTTCACCTTGTTGAGCACAGGATCTTAATAGAGATTTCTGGAGGCCCTTGGTCAGGTGGTCGTAAGGGCAAATTGGCCAATAAAGCTTGGAGCCTGGATAAATATGACCAGGCTTGGGAAAAGGGGTACACCGTTATCAGGATCGAATCATCTACTCGATACAAGATCGATCAATCAGGACCCACACTAATAGAAGCCAGTCATGCTAACCAGTGGCTTAAAAGTATAAAGAGACATAAATTCAATGAGCCAGATCAGACCATTTCCACCGACGGAATTGATGGATAAAGCAGAAGAGGATGAAGCAATTCTCCTTGCACCAGCAGCAGATCTTATGCAGTGGGTGGTAAAGAACTTTTTAACCATTGGTGGACCACTACATAATCCGGATCATGATCATATTGCTGAACTCATCCATGACAGCGATGAGTTTCTTGCATTTGCTTGGGCATCATCAGCATGTGTGGCAAAAAAGCGTATGATACTTGGCCAATGCGAAAAGGTGATGTTCAATCAAGGCGGTTGGCGTAAAGCACGTCAAGAGCAGCAAATGCGGGATTGGTTCGGTTATGTTCCTATTTACCTGATCACCATTGATGCCAGTTTTTGTGAGCAAGCTTCAGATCGAGACTTTTGTGCATTGATTGAACACGAGCTTTATCACATTGGAGTCGAGAGAGACCCTGAAGATGGTGAGCCGATCTACAGTGATATGACTGGTCTTCCAAAACACTATTTAGCTGGCCATGATGTTGAAGAATTTGTGGGTGTGGTCAAACGATGGGGAGCAAGCGAGAACGTTAAGCGACTTGTTGAAGTAGCGAAGCAAGCGCCGTTTGTAAATGATGTAAATATTTCCAAGTGCTGTGGAACTTGTCTTATTAGTTGAGCCGTTTGGCTCATTTTTTTTGCCATGTTTCCTTGATGAGCCTTGATGGATTTTGAATTATGGCAAAGCTCAAAAAAGCCGAGCAACTCTTTATAGTTCGGTCACTTGCGCAATTCATGACACCCACTGAAGTTGTTAAGGACATCAAGGAAACATTCAATATCGATGTGTCCCCGCAGCAAGTTGAAGCCTATGACCCTAATAAGGTTGCAGGTAGAGATTTAAGGAAAGAATTTAGGGATGTATTTGAGGCAACGAGGAATGACTACCTAAAACAACCACTGGGTAAGATTAGTGGGGCAAATGACATTGTTCAGTTGAAGATTCTGAACGATCTGCTTTGGTCAAAAAAGAATAACGTCAGGATGACACTTCAGATTGTTGAGCAGATGCAAAAGATCATGAAAGGGTTTTATGACAAGAAAGGTGGACAGCCAACTAAAGGTAACGGCAGTGAGGATGGCCAGACAAAAGCCGATGTAGAACTTGAGATTAAAAAGTTAGAACTGCAAAAGCTGCAGCGTGAAGTAAATCCACCAGAGCATAGTCCACCTGATGAGGATTACAAAATTGTTTTGAATCCTGATGAGGAGATACCAGATGAGCCAATTCTTTAATCCTCCTGAGGGTTCAGTTCAATTAACGCCTAAGCAAGCCAATATCTATTTATGGGGCTGGCAAAAAGAAGCACGGTTTCGGGATGCAGTGTGTGGCCGCCGTTTTGGTAAAACCTTCTTGGCCAAAGCTGAAATGCGTAGAGCAGCTAGACTGGCAGCACAATGGAAAGTATCCGTTGAAGATGAGATCTGGTATGCAGCACCTACATTCAAGCAAGCCAAGCGGGTTTTCTGGAAAAGATTAAAACAGGCAATTCCTGCATCATGGCGAGCAGGCAAGCCCAATGAAACCGAGTGTTCAATCACTTTAAGAAGTGGGCATGTTATTCGTGTGGTTGGTCTGGACAACTATGATGACCTACGTGGATCTGGATTATTCTTCTTAATTATTGATGAATGGGCCGACTGTAAGTGGGCAGCATGGGAAGAAGTACTTCGACCAATGCTTTCAACCTGTAAGTATGTGGTCAACGGCGAACAGCGGGTTGGTGGCCATGTATTAAGGATTGGTACACCGAAGGGCTTTAACCATTGCTATGACACTTTCATGGATGGCCAGCCTGGACATGAGCCTGATTGTAGAAGCTTTTCTTACACATCCTTACAGGGTGGCAATATTCCTGAGTCAGAGATCATTGTTGCAAAACGCAAGATGGATCCTAAGACATTTAGCCAGGAATACGAGGCAAGCTTTGAAAGTTATCAGGGTGTTATATTCTATTGCTTTAATCGAACGCTAAGCGCATCTAATGAAACGGTTAAGCCGAATGATGTACTACACATCGGGATGGACTTTAACGTTACTAAGATGGCAGCTGTTGTCTATGTTCGGCGTGGTGAGCAGATGCATGCGGTTGATGAGTTGGTGAATCTGTTTGATACACCCGCAATGATTGAGGCAATACAGGAACGCTATCCTGATCATGAGATTGCTATCTATCCCGATGCTTCAGGTGAAAACCGTAAGTCTAGCAATGCCAGTGAAACGGATCTGGCGTTACTCAGAAAGGCTGGCTTTAAGGTCCACGTCAACAGCAGAAACCCTGCTGTGAAGGATCGCATCAATTCTATGAATGGCATGCTCTGCAATACCTTGTCCGAGCGCCGTTTATTCGTAAATGTAACCAAGTGCCCACACTTCGCTAAATGCTTGGAACGTCAGATCTATGATGATTATGGTCAGCCGGACAAGAAGTCGGGCTTTGACCATATGAATGATGCAGGTACTTATCCAATCGCATATTTATTCCCGATCGACAAAAAGTCAGCAGGAATGCGCAGGATTCGAGGAATGGCTTAACCAACGCACCTTTACAGGTGCTTTTTTTATGGTGTTTTTATGGCAGTTACTGATAAACATCCGCAGTATGTTGCTGCACAAAAAAGCTGGCAGATAATGCGTGATGCTGTTGCTGGCGAAGAAGAGATTAAGCAAGCTACTGTACGTTATTTGCCAAAATCAGCAGGCATGATTGAAGCAGAAAAGCAGGGTGATACTGCAGGTGAGATCTATAAAGCCTATGTAAATCGTGCTCAATATCCGTTATGGGTTCAAGACTCATTACGAACAATGATTGGTTTGGTATCTAAGCTTGAACCGAACATAGTGATAGAGAGCAATCTTCTCACAGGGCTGATTAATAACGCCACTAATGACGGGTTTGGACTTAAACAGCTTTTTATCCGTATTTGTGTAGAACTGCTTGAATGCGGTCGTTGTGGCTTATTGGTGGACGTTGATGCTGACGGTGTACCTTACTTTGCTCTGTACGATGCACTATCAATCATCAACTGGAAAGAGAACAGTATTGGTGGTCGTAAGGATCTCAAGCTATTGGTGCTCGAGGAGCAGTTTGATAATAGCGAGGATGAGTTCGGACATGAAACGAAAACCGTGCACCGAGTTTTATCTATGCAGGATGGATCTTTGACAGTACGGCTTTTTGATGGGGCAATACCTGAAGATAAAACCCCTGATTTGGGTGGTAATCAACTGACCTTTACGCCTTTTGTATTCTGCGGTACCACAGATAATTCACCGCATGTGGGTACGGTACCGCTTTTAACCATGGCAAAAGCTGCACTGAAGTATTACCAGTTGAGTGCTGATTATTTCCAGTCATTACACCACACGGCGCATCCACAACCATGGATCAGCGGTCTGGATGATGAATCTGATATTAGTGTCACAGGTGTAATGGCCGTTTGGGATCTACCTAAGGATTCAACCTGCGGTTATTTGGAAATATCAGGTGATGGGATCGATATGACCAAAAAGGAAATGGATGCCCAAAAAAACTCGGCACTCGAAGCAGGAGCCAAGGTCATTGATACCAATGCTCAGGAATCAGGAGAAGCTCGCCGTGCACGTCAAGATGATCAGCATGCAAGCTTACACAGCATAGTGATGTGTGCTGCCGAAGCCATTGAACAAGCCATTAAATATGCGGCTCAGTGGCTCAAGCTGGATCCATCTAAATATGCATTTACGGTTGAGCCAGAATTTATTGTCCAGCAATACGATATCAACCTGGCCAAGCAACTATATGAAGGTGCTTTGGCAGGCAAAAACTCATTTAAAACCTATTGGGAATATATCGCTACAGGCAAGCTTCCAACGCACGAATATGAAGAAGAACTCGACCGAGTTGAGGATGAGCGAAATAGTTTGCCGTTGTAGAGGTGTTAAATGGCTTCAAATGACCATAAAAATCTGATTGAGGTTCTCACTCAGCATCAAGCTTATTTGTATCGAGTCTCATCTCAATCGGTAAATGAATTAACCAGGTTATTTAACTCTGAAAGTCTCTTGATGCTTTCAAAGCTTCGAGATTTGCTAGATGAATTAAATGAGTCTGAGAAAATTGCACTTGCTGGTGGTCAGTACACCACAAAGAACTTAAAAGAGATCCGCGATCTCATATCACAGTGGTTCGCCAGTATAAGCACATCATTGCCAGAGGCCTTCGCTGTTTCAGCAACTGCTTTGGCGGTATATGAAGCAAATTACACTGCCAAGCTGTACGGCGGCAAGATCAAAAAGCCTAATGGGAATAAACTTTATTCTTCAGCGAGGAAAAGGCCGTTAGTAGGCGGTGCACTGGTTGATGATCTGCTGTTGAAGATTACTGAAAGTGCTAGGCAAAAGGTTGAATATGCGATTCGGGATGGCATCAGCAGCGGAAAGACCAATCAGGAAATCATACAACGCATTCGTGGTACCAAACGTCAGAATTATGAGGATGGGATTCTAACTACTTCCAAAGCTGATATAGAACGTATAGTGAGAACGGTACGCAGCCATGTCGCAAATCAAGCTTACCAAGATAGTTTTAATCAGCTTGGTTTTGAATACATGAAACTGGTTGCTACCTTGGATGGGAGAACATCAAACCTTTGTGCGTCTCTAGATGGTACGGTATGGGCGATCAATGATCCTACAAAGCGCGTACCGCCGTTGCATCCTAATTGCCGTAGTATTTTGGTGCCTGTCGACAAAGATGGTTTGTTGGCTGGCCAACGTCCATTCGTGATGGATGAACGTAAGGTTAAAGACATTCCAAAGGATGAGCGTGACCAGCTCATTGGCCAGATGGATGCAAACACCACTTTCAAAGAGTTTTTTAAGAAAACAGATAACTTCTTCCAAAAAGAGTGGTTAGGGCCGAAACGGTACAAGCTCTATAAAGAAGGAAAGTTTGATTTCGATAAGTTCTTTGATCCTGAGGGACAGCTTTACACACTGGAACATCTTAGGAAGCTAGATGGGCTAAAATTTAAAGAGCTTGGAATTTAACAAACGTAGAGGTACTTACAATGTTAAAGGTATCAATTGCCGAATGTTGTTCGCGAAAGGAAGAGCTTGAAAAGGCTTTGACCAATCAGATTGCTGAATTAGTCAATAAGTTTGAAATTGAGACAGGGGTAAATATTCGTGATATTTACCTGAACTTTACTGATGTGTCTGAGATCGATCGACCAGATAAGTATGTATTTACCAGTGTTACGATTAGAACGCTGGAATCTGATTGACTTTTCAATATGTGAATATTGAATTCAGATCCACTTTTCTTCTTAATAAGTAGTCCAAGCAGTAGATAATTATTTAGAGGGTAAAGTGGATCTTTCATTTATTGAGAAATTTAAAATTATTATTGATATTGTTACAAATAAACAAAATCAGAGAGCTGGAGAGGATATCTTTACTAGATATTTTCAATTTTTAAAAGAGATTAAAGAAATTGAAGGTAATTCTGATATTCAGGACGATGATAAACTTGTACTAAAAAATTTGAGAGTGGGTGCTCTTACGGGTGCAGGGAATGCTAGTTATGAGGATTTTTTGCTGTTTAAGAAATTGTTTTCAAATGATAAATTGATATTAAATTACTGGTCATTTGTAAGAAATAGAATTGTTTTTAAAGTGGATAGTTCAACTCATAAAATCAACATTAAAACATGGCCTTACTTTGGTATTCATTTTTTTTATTTAAGTTTTATTTTCTTGTTTTTAATAATATTTGTATCGTTGGGGTTGTTGATTTTTCAACAATTAACATCAATTGATGGAGAGCTTTCATTAAGTTTAACTATTGCATTGTCTTTGGTAGGTTTAATGATGATGATATACGCTGAATTATCAGGAGACTTTCCCTTGGGAGATTCTAGGCAGCCAACTTATAAAAGTCTTCGGCCATTTGATTTGGTGTCTTAAAACCCAAACCCTTTTGAATTCTTCGATGATTATAAAATAACTCAATGTATTTTATAATATCTGCTTTGGCTTCTTCTCTAGTTTGATAGTTGTAATGATGAACTAACTCATTTTTCAATATTCCCCAAAAGCTTTCAATCGGTGCATTATCGTAACAGTCTCCGCGCTTGCTCATTGAACCTTGAAAACCATATTGCTCAAGTATATTTCGATATTCATGGCTGCAATATTGACTTCCTCTGTCTGAATGCACAATCAGTTCTTTGGTTGGTTTTTGATTGTGAATAGCCATATTTAGCGCATTACAAACAAGCTGTGTTGTCATGCGCTCATTTAAGCTATAGCCAACCACTTGCTTCGTGTAAAGGTCTTTTACCGCTGCTAAATACAGCCATCCTTCAACAGTCCATATGTACGTAATATCACTTGACCATGCTTGATTTGGTCTAGTCATTGAGAATTGTTGCTCCAGCAGGTTTTCATAGATCGCTCGATTATGGTCACTATTCGTAGTCCTTTTAAAACGCTTGTGTCGCTTACAATACAGGTGGTTCAGCGCTTTTATCTGACGTACAGCGTACATACTCATTTTTATACCCTGAGCTTGTAAGTATTTGGTTAATCGAATATAACCATAGCTCTGCCTTGTCTCCTCATGGGCTATTTTCACCAATATCGTCTGTTGATTTCGTTGAATCGTTCTTTTGCTCACGCCTCTCTTGAGCCAATCATAAAAACATGAAACTGAAACATGAAGTAATCGAGCCATTAAGGTAATTGGAAAAGAATATCTTTTTTGTTTCATATAGGCGTACCTTACTGACTTTCTTTGGCAAAGTACGCTGCTGCCTTTTTTAAAAATTCACGTTCCATTTCAGCTATTTTGAGCTGTTGTTTGAGTTTTTTATTTTCTTCGAGTAGAGCGTTTAGATCAGGTGAATACTGTTTTGTACCTGCTAAAGTTCCAGCCTTTGCTTTGGTATTCCAATTTGAAAGAGTTTGCATTGAAATGCTAAGTTGTCTAGCTGTTTCCGAGACATTGCCTTGATTGGCTTCAATTAATTTGATGGCTTCAGCTTTAAATTCTGTGGTGTAAGTCTTGTGTTTCTTGCTCATGGTAAACTCCTGATGAGTGTGTTTAGTTTACCAAGTTAAAACCTCCTGTTTTTTCAGCACACATCAATGGCTTATGGTGCCGTTTAAGCATTATGGGAGGAACTAGTATTATTTCTGGTGTTGCTGATCAGCCATGCACACGGCGTACAGGGAATATCATGATTCAATGCTTTGCTCGGCCGCGTACTGGAGAGAAAGCGATTACAGAGCTCAGCGATGCATTACTCGCTCATTTCGAGTATTTCAATGTGGATCACTTGGAGTGTCTACAGGGGCAATCGATCAATGCTGGTAAAGATAGGGATTTCATCCAGTACAATGTATCGATCGGCTATAAAGTGAATTGAGCAAATCAGAATTAGATTTATTGAGTGGTCGCTTAAGGGCGATTTTAATTTTAACTACCACCTCATGGGTGGTTTTTTTATGTCTATAGGAATCACTTATGAGCAATTTTGTTTTTAAGCGCGGTGACACCTTCAACATGAATTTGCAGCTTGTTGATATGGACGAGGCTTTGCAATTTCCGTCAGATGATGTTCGCCGTGCAATTAACTTGACTGGATATGTTTTTAGCTCGCAAGTTAAAACGCTAAATACTGGTGAGGCAGTAGCTGCTTTAACTTGCGCTGCATTGAATCAGACGAACCAAAAAGGTTGGTTAAATGTGAAATCGAGTGCAAGTACAAGCACATGGCCACTTGGTTTGGTTCAGATGGATCTAAAAGCCGTGGTCGGTGGAGTGACTCAACATTCTGAGACTTTGACGTTTCAAGTAATTGATGGAGTGACATCTTAATGGCTAATCTTGTTTTTAAATTTAACTGGGAGCATCGACCATATCCCTATAATGCGGTTCAAGGAAAGCAACAGTTTATGTTGCCCTTTGCCTCAGGTATTCCAAATTTGACGCCAGATATTTCTCAGGTACAAGGCGCAGGAACAGCTGCAAGAAGGAATATTGGTACAGGACCGTTTGAAGTATTTGAATTACTTGCAACAGGTTTAGGAGGGTATGGTTATGGTACGAAAGTCCCAGCCTTATATGATGCCTTAGAGTCGATTCCGGGTGTTTGCGGATTTTTTGCATGCACTGGGGCTGGATGGCCAGCACCATTTTCCCAGTTTGGAAATGTTATCTCATCCGCTAGAGGTGGAAGTGATTCACTTTTAATTTTTCCTTATGCTGCAGGCGCTCGACCAAATGTGATGGGAGTACGAACAAAATACTCTACCTTTACTGTTGATCAAACAATTTATACAAGCGCAAATCCAATTGTTGCAAATACAATTAATAATGCTTCAAGCGGTAAACTTGTTACTGTTGAGCCATCGGGTGAACTACGTTCAAAAGGATTTACCGTAGATTCAAATGGGGTATTTAAAGCAGCTTCACCCATTGCACGATTGTTTGCCGATTCACTGGAGCTGAATGATGATGCAGCCAAGCAATCCATTACCTTCGAAAAGTTAAATATAGGAGACTATTTAATCCAAGGTTCTTTGGGCTTTGCTCATGAAGGCTGGTACATCGAAATGCCTAAGGATGCCAATGGTAATGTCATTGTTGCCGTAGCTTATGAGCAGTTAGAAAATGGTGACATTTCGGTAAAAACCTATAAGAAAAAGTTTGATATCGAAACTGCATCGATCGTACCTGATTATTCAAAGCCGATTGATATTCCAGAAACACGCTGGATTGATATTCGCTTACATGAAGAGCCTGAACCTGTATCAGATGCTGAATTTGAATCACCTTTAGGTGACCTTCCGACCGAGTTCCAGCCAACTAACTTATCACAGGCAGTGGCCGCTGCATTGGAAGGTGTAGATCCTCCCGAAATCAACGAAGAATCAATTTAACAACCCGCATAAACAGTGGGTTTTTTAATGCCTAAAATTTGGAGAACAATAAATGAGTTCAGGCGCAAAAATCCGATTATATGCTTGTGAAAAGGCAGTGCTCGGTACAACTCCAGCGAACCCAGTCTGGTATACAGTCCGCCGTGTAACAGATGGATTATCTGAAAATATTTCGACAGAACAAAGTAATGAGGTTGTAGATTCTCGCTTCCGCCAGGGTGCAGCCGAAACAGAAGCCGAGGTTACTGGACAATTAGAGTTTGAATTATCACTAGGTACCTTTGACTTATTCTTGAGTGTTTTGGCTTTCAATAACTGGGCTGCAAATGGAATCAGTTTCGGTGGTGGTGTTCGTAAATCTCTAACATTAGTAAAAGTCTTTGAGGATGTTGGTCAAGTCTTCATCTATCGTGGTGTGCAGGTCAATACTGGTGAAATCACCATTCAGACCACAGGCAAGATCACTGGTAACTTTGGTCTGGTTGGTAGTTCATTTACCCGTCAGCAAGTTAATCCAGTGGTAAATCCAGTTGCAGCATCAAGCCGTCCAGTAGTCAGCATGCCAAATGTTGAAAAGTTACTGATTAATGGCCTGTCTATTCAAGGCAAAGCTTGTCTGCAGTCACTCACCATTACCTTTAATAATAATCTTGAGGCGATTCGTTGTATTGGATCTGGTAAATACACGCCTGAGTTTTATTTAGAGAAAATGATGGATATTGATGTAAGTGCGAATTTCATGTTCTCAGCCACATCAGCAGCTTGGATTGATGCAATCAAATCCCGTGATGTATTCACCTTGGGATTTGATATCACTGACAGCAAAGGAAGTAAATATTCTTTGAATTTCCCACAGCTCGAAGTCATGGAAGCTAATCATCCTGACGGCGGTGGTGATGACATCATCACGGTAGACATCAACTTTGCCCAGGTACGTACTAGCCCAACCATTGTGCGTGCGCTAGTGTAATTCAAAACATTCAAATATAGAGCCTATGCAGTGTCATGGGCTTTTTTATTTCCTAAATTGCAGAGGTCCTTATGGCGTTAAAAGTCGGTATCGTAAAAAGTTCAGAAGTTTCTAAATGGTGTCAGTTCAAAAATACTGCAGGTGAAGTTCAGGCAGAGTTTAAGATTCGAGGAATTGCTTATAAACCCTTTCAAGTTGCCATGGAACGTGCTGGGAATCAGATCACATCTAAAGGCTATGATGTTATGTCCATAGATTCCGCTGACAAGCTTTATCATGAGTTATTAATGGATGCTTGTGCAGCTCATCTAATCGAGGACTGGAAAGGAGTGGTGTTTGCCGAAGTCGTTAACGATAAAACTGTAGAGACTGATATGCCATATACAGCCGAGAATGCATCAAAGCTATTTAACCTTGGTGACATCGGCATTTCCCTCTGGCTATTCATTAAAACTGAAGCTCAAAAGATCCAAGAAGATGCCGATAAGGATAAGGCCGTTATTCTGGGAAAGTCATTGTGCTCTACAAATACCAAAAAACCTACGCGACAAAAACGCCGCACGAAATCGAACAGATCAAATTCTTAGGTGGCCATATTCCTGAGCCTCCAGAATATTCATATGCCGCTGAATCTATATTGCTAGCATTCAGAACGATTGCCAGATCCAGACGATATGAGCAGGGTATGCCACTATCGATAGATCAGCAAGCCATCAACGTTTATGCCGAACATAATGATGTGCCTGTTGGTCCACATATCTTTAACGATTGCATCTTTGCTTTAGATGATTTGTTTCTTGAAGAAGCTTATAAAAGAGCAAGCCCAAGAATCAGCAAATAAATTTACCATTTGGTAAAAAAGTGGAATTTTTATGATACTTTAGACTAATTTTTCAAGGGGTTGGAAATGATGAATATGATAAAATTTTTGAAAAGCTTTAATACCGTGGGATTTTATTTAACGCTTGCGAGCCTTCTGCTAGCCACGCTTATTTTGTATTTCTACTTTATTAATCCTTAACTCTAATGATCAGTTCTTAATTGCCTCCTTAGGGAGGTTTTTTAATGACTTCAATTCAACCATTTGATAAATTACCTCCAAACATGGGGGTGTTTATGAATAAAATATTAATAATTTGCATAACAGTATTAATAGCTGGCTGTAATCAGCAATTTAACTTTGGAGAAAGAGTAGCAAAAAAACATTTAGCTGAAGCTAATAGAAAAATTGAATACTTTTTAGTCGTTTTGGATGATCCATTGGCTGACAAGGATGATCAGGAATATATTCTTTGCTTTGACTATCCAAAAATTTATAAGTATGAGTTTGTGCCTGCAATGCTAAAGCTTTCAGATGATGAACCAAAAGAAAAACTAATTGATGAATTTAAAAATACGACTGAGTATTACACTCAGAAGTTAAAAATTGTTTGTGAGTAGTATTTAAAAAAGTTAAGTATCGTCATTGAATTTTTAGGGGTAACTGTGAAGTTTATTTTAGTATTCAGCTTTTTAATAAGTCTAATTGGTTGTGCATCTATTCAGAATAATCAAAATGATGATTCTGCAGAGGTACTGGGCACATTGGATTTGTTTCTAATGAAGTACAAACTTATTGACAGTAATTTCAAATTATATAATTTGAAAGACTACTTAACAGATCCGTTATATCTTAGAGAGATTAATAGTTTCTATTATGATCTTCCAAAAGATATCAGTACTGGCCATAGCTTTGATTCGGTAGATTTTAGTCGGAATCATTTTTATGTACGGCATTCAATTGATACAGAAAAATATAAAGGGCCGATAAGCATGACTAATCGTCCATTATTAAAAAAAATTCTTCTTGAGCAGGAATGCAAAGGTTTGTTTGCTAGCAGTAAAGCAATAAAAAAGAATGGTGGCATAGGTATTACGCAGACTTATTATTTTGTTAAAGAAAATTATAGGGTAGTAGTGGATATGAACACATCGGAATGTTAAACAAACGCTTTCTATGTAAACACATTAAACAATAACCTGCCAATAGCGGGTTTTTTAATTCCATATATTTCTAGATTTTAATTAAAAATTAAAATGAACTAATTTCACACCAAGAATTTATTGCGCCTTTAGGCGCTTTTTTATTGCCTAAAGGAAAGTTGACATGACCCAAGAATCCCGCCTAGTCATCGTGATTGACTCAAAAAATGCTGAACGCAATGCCAAAGCTTTGGCTGATGAAATGTCTAAAATTACTGAGCGAGGTGATTCAGCATCACAATCTACAAAAGACATGGGCAAACAGTTTTCTGTTACCAATAACATAGTTCAAAACTTTAATACCAATGTGAACAATGCCAATTCATCAGTACAAAAAACGGTTGAAGTAACCAAGCAGGCGACTCAACAAAATCAGCAATTCACACAGGAAATTAAAAACACCTCACAAGAATTCGAAAAGCAGGAAAAAGCAATTGGTTCCTATGGGAATTCGATCAAATCATTAGCCGTTTTTATGCTTGGGATGGTGGCTGTGAGTGATGCAGTTTCAAGAGCCGATGGCTTTACACAAATGGCGGCTCGTATTCGTAATGCAACCGATAGTGCTGAAGAATATGACCTTGTACAAGGGCGTTTATTCGAATCAACTAAAAGTACTTATCGCGCTTTGAATGAAGCACAAGAAGTTTACCTCGGACTTGCCGGTGGTATGAAGGCCTTAGGTTATCAAACCAAAGATACACTTGATGTTTCAGATTCACTTTCTTTTTCATTCGTTGCCAATGCCGCACGTGCTGATCAAGCTCAATCTGCAATTGATGCTTTTTCTAAATCCATGGCTAAAGGCAAAATTGATGCAGACGCATGGATTTCAATTGTATCTGCTGCGGATAATGTCATTGCGGATATGGCAAAAACTACAGGGAAATCAGAAGTTGAAATTCGACAACTTGGTGCAACAGGTAAGATTTCTTTAGAGGATCTCATCAAGACGTTAAAAGCGACCAGAGACTCAAATAAAGATCTTGCAGATGCAATGGAAAACAGCCTTGCTGATGGTCTCACCACACTCTCAAATGCCGTAACTAAGTATGTTGGTGAAATGAACATGGCAATGGGTGTAACGAATAATGCTGCAGGTGTGTTGGGTGTATTTGCTGACAATATTGATATTGTCATGAATGCGGCAATGGCGGGTGGTCTTGCCTATTTAACCAAGACAATTATTGCAAAAACCGTTGCGACTGATAGCGGTATGATATCTACACTCGCAAATCGACAAGCCTCAATAACCAATGCCCAAGCACAATTAGCCGAAGCTACTGCAACAGTAAATGCAGCTAAAGCACATTTAGCGAACGTACAAGCGACGAATGCAGCAACGCAAGCCAAGTATGGTGCAACAGCAGCTGCAACTCGATATGCCCAAGCACAAGCTGCTGTAACCGCGGCTACGAATGCACAAACAGCAGCACAAGGGAGACTTGCTGCGACATCGATGAGCGTTGGTAAGTTGGCAAGTGGTGCATTTGCTTTGATTGGTGGACCAATTGGTGCGATCACTTTAGGTGTTGCTGGATTAACAGCTGCTTATTCGTATTTCAAGAATAAAGCGGATGAGGCAAATAAAATACTTGCTGAGCAGGCTGAGGTTGCCAACAGAACTACCGAAGAACTCAAAAGCTTACAAGGTGCTGCAAAAACCAAAGCCATTGATGACTTAACAATCGCTTTTAAAGCACAGAGTGATGAGTTAAAGAAAACTGAACAAGGTGTTGGATCTGCGTTAATTGAGATACAGAATTATGCCCATGGGAATGTAGAAGTTACTCGGATCTCAAATCAGGCACGTTTAGGTACCATCAGCTATAAAGAGGCTGTAGAGCAATTAGCAGCTGTGAAATTGCCGCCTACTTTAAGAGATGCTCTTAAAGAACAGATAGACAAATATAATGAGGCCTATGAGATAGCCAACAAAACCAAAACGGCAGTCAAATTATTTGGTATAGAAGTCCAGTTGACAGGTAACAAGGCTCAAAATGCTGCAATTGAACAGCAGAAACATACCAATGCGATCAATGAAACCAAGAAAGCTGCGGACGAAGCTGTTCAATCTCTTAGAAAAATGTATGACGATAAATTGTGGGATGTGCAATTTATCGAATCATTGATGAAGAAAGGTTTTAGTGAATCTAAAGCAAATGATTTACTGAAACTTTATAAAGAGTCAATTTCAAAAGGGCTTAAGGAAATTGATAAAGAAGCCCTTAACACTCAAGTAAAGACGTGGAAAGCAGAGGATTCAATCAAGTCTATAACAGACAAAAGAACTGAATCATTACGCCAGCAAAATAAGGAGCTAAAACAGCAGGAATCTATTACCAAGCGATTAGTCGGTGTTTCTGGGAATTCAGGTATTGGAACAGGGGCACATCTTGATGTTCGGTATGGTGGTTCAATGTCAGGTCAAAAGGTCAGTAATGAACACCTAGCCCGATTAAAGGCCGCGGATAAACCACTATCCTCCTATAGAGTCAGCTCAGATTATGGACCACGGAAAGCCCCAACTAAAGGGGCTTCTTCTTTTCATAAGGGAATTGATTTTGCAATGCCAGTTGGGACACCAATCACAACCAACGTGGCTGTGAAGGATGTCAAAACGGCTTATGATCCCAAAGGTGGAGGGTATTACAGCACGGTAACTTTTGAGGATGGTGTGGTTCTAAAACTTCTGCACCAATCGCCAAGCATGCAAACTAAGGTGAAAGGTGGCTCAAGTAATGGAAGTGATAAGGCAGGAGTTGATATTCAATCACAGCTTGACCGTCAACTGGATGCTCAACGTTCACTAGAAAATGAAGTGGCCAATGAAGTTCAGCGAATCAAGAATAACTTAACTGTTCGACTAGAGGATGTTGATAAGGCTGGGTTCACTTCAGAACGTTCAACTGAGATCAAAGCTGAATTACAACACCGAGCAGACAATGATATAGCGATCGCTCAACAGGCTTTACGCACCAAACTTGATGATTACAAGGATTTTCAAAAAACTGAGGAGCAGCTATTAAACGAAAGCTTTGCCCGTAAAAAGTTCAATGCCGCCCATGACATTGAATTAAGCAAGGCTGAGCAGAAACAGGCTGTTGAATTACTGGAACAACAATATCAGCAAGAGTTGGGATTGTTGAAGTTGGCACAAGAGCAGCGCTTGTTCCAAGCTAAATTAGCCTTGTTGTCAGAAACTGAGGCTATGCAAGAACGATATCGGCTTGAACGAGAGGAGATCCAGAAGAATACTAAACTCAGTAATGATGAGCGCCAGAAAATGATTTCGTTCTCCAAAGCCAATCAAGAAAAGGAGATCCGCGACAAGATCGTTGGTGCAATCCAGAACTGGGGCGGCATTCAGGCTGATATGAATGGTAGCAGCGATTTCTATAGACAGGATCAGGATCGTTTTAGCCGACTTGGGGCTGCTCAGGATCTATTTGATAGCAAATCAGCTGCAGTTGATTACAACGAGCAAGGCGGTTTGGATGCGATTAAAGCTCAGATGAATCAGCAGCTAATTAGTCAGCAGGAGTTTGAGGATCAGAAAACCGCAATCATGCAGGCCGCACAGGAACAGCGGAAAATTATAGCTGATGAATATGCTCAAAATGCTAAGGCCATTGAGGACCAATATCAGCAAGATCGTTTAAATACTCAGATCCTGCTCGGTCAGCAGATGATGGGATCTGTAACATCGATGTTCGGTTCAATGTTTGGTGAGCAATCCAAAGCCTATAAAGTAATGTTTGCTGCTGACAAAGCTTATGCAATTGCTGCTTCGGGTATAGCGATTCAACAGGGTATATCGAAGGCGATGGCTTTAGGCTGGCCCGCTAACATTGGGGTTATGGCTCAAGTCATTGCACAAGGTGCCAGCATTATCAGCAATATCCGTGCAATCAAAGATCAAGGCTTTGCTGACGGTGGTTATACAGGACCTGGGCGTAAATACGATGTGGCTGGATCTGTACATAAAGGTGAGATCGTATGGTCACAGAATGATATTAAACGATGGGGCGGTGTCAATTTAGTTGAGAGTATGCGTAAGAGTGGGAACCCTGAATCATTCCTCAATAACAACGTCTCAGCGTACAATGTTATGCGCCGTGCAATGATGAGCTCGAATGCATTTATGGAAAGCCAGAAAAAATCTGATATCTTCAATCAACCAGAAGATGACCAGATTATCTACAAGGCTAATCAAACTGCAGTAACTCCTAAGATCTCTACAGGTTCTGATCTGTACCATGATGGAAAAGTTTATTTTTCACCGAATGGGCTGGTTCAGGATCGATCTAATCTTGAGGATGTCTATGATTTCACTCTTGGTAGATCTGCACAACCTCAAGCTGAGGCTATAGCTTCAGTTCAACCAACAGCACCTACCATCAACTTTAAAATTGAAGTGGTGAATCAGGTAAAAGGTGTAGCGGTCGAAGCAGAGCAACTGGATGAGAATACTGTCCGTCTTATCGTTAAAGATGAGTTGGATAAAAAATTGCCACGTGAGGTACCGAAGATCGTTAGTGATCAGATTAAGGAACCTAATTCGCCGATCAGTCGGGCTATTTCAACCAATACGACTGCACGGCGAAACCGTTAACGAGGCGAAGCCACCTCAAGAGGTGGCTCCCATAATAATTTTCATAAGTTAAATGATTGACAAAATTTTTAGCGAAATTAGTAAAAGAATAATTCTGGCTCATAGAGCATCAAAAATGAATTTGGTAAACTTTTTTGAAGGAAAGTTAAGTTAAAAAGGAGTCAGCCTTGTATTCAATTACTGATGAGTACTACGCGATAAGTGTCGAAGCAGCTTTACGCTATGGATTTAAAAGAATTACTAAGGGCAATTACCCATTTTACCGAAATGAATGTTTCGTTCGCAATGGGAAGATATGGATACATGACTTGGATGAACTAATGGAGCATATAGGCATAACTTCCATTGATGATGTAAGACTCAACAAATACAGTTTACGTGACTTTTTTAGATTTGATGCTGAGTTGCAGAATATAGCATATTTGCGTGAAAACTATGAGTGGGAAAACTTGCGCTTTCAAATGATGGAAGAGGAAAGAGAGTATCTTGAAAGAAACCATTGTAATTTTGATGAAATGAGCGAATACGATCAAGATGATATACGCTGAATTATCAGGAGACTTTCCCTTGGGAGATTCTAGGCAGCCAACTTATAAAAGTCTTCGGCCATTTGATTTGGTGTCTTAAAACCCAAACCCTTTTGAATTCTTCGATGATTATAAAATAACTCAATGTATTTTATAATATCTGCTTTGGCTTCTTCTCTAGTTTGATAGTTGTAATGATGAACTAACTCATTTTTCAATATTCCCCAAAAGCTTTCAATCGGTGCATTATCGTAACAGTCTCCGCGCTTGCTCATTGAACCTTGAAAACCATATTGCTCAAGTATATTTCGATATTCATGGCTGCAATATTGACTTCCTCTGTCTGAATGCACAATCAGTTCTTTGGTTGGTTTTTGATTGTGAATAGCCATATTTAGCGCATTACAAACAAGCTGTGTTGTCATGCGCTCATTTAAGCTATAGCCAACCACTTGCTTCGTGTAAAGGTCTTTTACCGCTGCTAAATACAGCCATCCTTCAACAGTCCATATGTACGTAATATCACTTGACCATGCTTGATTTGGTCTAGTCATTGAGAATTGTTGCTCCAGCAGGTTTTCATAGATCGCTCGATTATGGTCACTATTCGTAGTCCTTTTAAAACGCTTGTGTCGCTTACAATACAGGTGGTTCAGCGCTTTTATCTGACGTACAGCGTACATACTCATTTTTATACCCTGAGCTTGTAAGTATTTGGTTAATCGAATATAACCATAGCTCTGCCTTGTCTCCTCATGGGCTATTTTCACCAATATCGTCTGTTGATTTCGTTGAATCGTTCTTTTGCTCACGCCTCTCTTGAGCCAATCATAAAAACATGAAACTGAAACATGAAGTAATCGAGCCATTAAGGTAATTGGAAAAGAATATCTTTTTTGTTTCATATAGGCGTACCTTACTGACTTTCTTTGGCAAAGTACGCTGCTGCCTTTTTTAAAAATTCACGTTCCATTTCAGCTATTTTGAGCTGTTGTTTGAGTTTTTTATTTTCTTCGAGTAGAGCGTTTAGATCAGGTGAATACTGTTTTGTACCTGCTAAAGTTCCAGCCTTTGCTTTGGTATTCCAATTTGAAAGAGTTTGCATTGAAATGCTAAGTTGTCTAGCTGTTTCCGAGACATTGCCTTGATTGGCTTCAATTAATTTGATGGCTTCAGCTTTAAATTCTGTGGTGTAAGTCTTGTGTTTCTTGCTCATGGTAAACTCCTGATGAGTGTGTTTAGTTTACCAAGTTAAAACCTCCTGTTTTTTCAGCACACATCAAGAGTACTTGCGAGAATGCTATAGAGACAAACATTAAAGCCCCCGAGAGGCTCTTTTTGTTTCTACACGGTTGGTGGAAAAATATGTTTTGCAATAGATAAAGGACTGAAACGCAATGGGGGGAGTGATGTAGTATTAAAGTACTTTAAGTCATTTTATTTATAGATTTGGTATAAACCATTTGTTAAATTGTGTTAACAAAATAACAAATGGTTTTTTTAATGAAAAAATTAATTATTAGTTTGATGCTTGGATTTACTTGTATCAGCGCAAATGCTGCTTCTGAGTCTCAAGACAAACAAAAAGTTTTTAATATTGTTAAGGAATATTAAAAATTAGTTTCATGTATGAATTCTTTTGAGAAAAACCCGGAGAACAATAAACCTACTACAATCAAAGATGTTCATACAGTTGAGTATGATGAAGACTCAAAATCATTTTATGTATTATGGTATGGGGATATGGGATGTTCAGCAGGTTCTGGCACTCTATCTGGTTTTGTTAGTGAGGTAGCTGTTTATGGTGGGGAGTGGAAGCCTTATACAATCCAATCTGATAATGCTTTTGGTTCAGACTTAGATCTAAACTTTCGTTTTGTAGAGTCAATCAAGAAAATTAACTCCAATAAGTTTGAAATTATTAGTTGGGACTATGCTGATGACAAGCATGGCGGAAGAGATGGTGGAAATAATTTCCCAGCAAATAAATTTAAATATGTTGTAGAACGGGTGAAGTGGAGTCCTTGGAAGATATCTCAAAAAACACTAATCAAGCAAAATAAGTGACTAATATGATGACTATCTAGAAAAGTGCCTTAGGGCGCTTTGCTTTTATTAAAAATAATACCTTGTAAATCCGATAAGTGACAATTCCTATTTTTTCCTCTAAGAGTAAGATAAAAAAACAAAAATGATAAACATGGTGCCTTCATGAAATCAAAAAAAATATTTATTAGTTTTGTTCTTCTTACTTTTATTAGTACTTTCTCAAATTCCAGTCCTTCAAAGTCACCAATGGAGGCAGTGAATAAATGTTATCTTAACCAAGCAGGCTTTTATTATGACTATATTGGTCATCAAGACACTACATTGATATACGCTGAATTATCAGGAGACTTTCCCTTGGGAGATTCTAGGCAGCCAACTTATAAAAGTCTTCGGCCATTTGATTTGGTGTCTTAAAACCCAAACCCTTTTGAATTCTTCGATGATTATAAAATAACTCAATGTATTTTATAATATCTGCTTTGGCTTCTTCTCTAGTTTGATAGTTGTAATGATGAACTAACTCATTTTTCAATATTCCCCAAAAGCTTTCAATCGGTGCATTATCGTAACAGTCTCCGCGCTTGCTCATTGAACCTTGAAAACCATATTGCTCAAGTATATTTCGATATTCATGGCTGCAATATTGACTTCCTCTGTCTGAATGCACAATCAGTTCTTTGGTTGGTTTTTGATTGTGAATAGCCATATTTAGCGCATTACAAACAAGCTGTGTTGTCATGCGCTCATTTAAGCTATAGCCAACCACTTGCTTCGTGTAAAGGTCTTTTACCGCTGCTAAATACAGCCATCCTTCAACAGTCCATATGTACGTAATATCACTTGACCATGCTTGATTTGGTCTAGTCATTGAGAATTGTTGCTCCAGCAGGTTTTCATAGATCGCTCGATTATGGTCACTATTCGTAGTCCTTTTAAAACGCTTGTGTCGCTTACAATACAGGTGGTTCAGCGCTTTTATCTGACGTACAGCGTACATACTCATTTTTATACCCTGAGCTTGTAAGTATTTGGTTAATCGAATATAACCATAGCTCTGCCTTGTCTCCTCATGGGCTATTTTCACCAATATCGTCTGTTGATTTCGTTGAATCGTTCTTTTGCTCACGCCTCTCTTGAGCCAATCATAAAAACATGAAACTGAAACATGAAGTAATCGAGCCATTAAGGTAATTGGAAAAGAATATCTTTTTTGTTTCATATAGGCGTACCTTACTGACTTTCTTTGGCAAAGTACGCTGCTGCCTTTTTTAAAAATTCACGTTCCATTTCAGCTATTTTGAGCTGTTGTTTGAGTTTTTTATTTTCTTCGAGTAGAGCGTTTAGATCAGGTGAATACTGTTTTGTACCTGCTAAAGTTCCAGCCTTTGCTTTGGTATTCCAATTTGAAAGAGTTTGCATTGAAATGCTAAGTTGTCTAGCTGTTTCCGAGACATTGCCTTGATTGGCTTCAATTAATTTGATGGCTTCAGCTTTAAATTCTGTGGTGTAAGTCTTGTGTTTCTTGCTCATGGTAAACTCCTGATGAGTGTGTTTAGTTTACCAAGTTAAAACCTCCTGTTTTTTCAGCACACATCAGAGCAGGAAAAGAAGAAAGATAAAGACAGTTAGATATCGCAATCTATAAATAGCCGCCTTCGGGCGGTTTTGTTCAAATCTAATTTTCTATCATATTTAATCTTAATATTTGATTCCCATGTTCTGTATTTCACAAAAATCTAATGTTAAAAATAAAGGAGTTATTCAAGTACTAAAGAATAGCTCTTAAGGGCAATTATTTGAATAAACTAAACTTTTAAAGCAACTAAAACATAATTTTAAAGGAGTTTGCTCATGGTAAACAACGCACTAGAAATGCTATTTGAAAATTTAACAGATACTAATATTCCAGAAGGTCATGTCGCACTTGTACGTATTCAAAATGACGTATCTTATGATCAGGTTATGACTAATCTTGAACAGGTAGATGTGCTGCCTGGATTTAGTGTAATTGGGGTTACCAGTATTCCTAACCCTGATACATCTGACTGGACACTAACCAACTGTACTTATGAGAATGGGGTATTGAGTTGGACAGAGGGGCAGCTTGATTTGGGAACTGAAAATTCCCCAGATCTGGCATATGGTTATCATGCTGGCATTACAGCAAATATTGGTGACAAGCTTGAAATGATTGTTCCTAATGTGATGTCTTTAACATCAGGGGTATTGAGTGGAGCACGCCTAGCAGATGTAAATGGTGTCGCAGCAGGCCAAGCCAATATTGGATTTAACTGTATCAATGATGGTTCAGGGAATCCAGGTTTGGGGTTAACTCTTCTTGGCACTTCATATCAAACCACGGACTTGCCTGTAAAATACACAATGACTTATGTATCAGCAACTGCTGTGGAGCATGTTATAACTTCAACTGATGGAACGATCGAGCTTTTCCGTGAAACACAAAGTATCCCCGCATTTGAGGGTACTGCATATTTTAACGTGATTGCTACTGTTAACGACGAAATTGAAATGTTTACGACAACTGTTTCAGTTAGCTAAGGCTTCTATCGTAATAGGTTTTATTGCTGGCTTGATGATCATAGCTCGCAGATTCTTCTTAGATAGTTCAGAACCAAAAAAAGAAAAATATTAGCTAAATTTAATAACCAATAAATAGCCGCCTTCGGGCGGTCTTCTTTTGTTCACAATTTTAAAATAAAGTTTCAAATCACATAAATATCAAAACTTTATTCGAGTTAAAACTTGTTATCTTCTAGGAATAATGAGAAGTATTTTACATTTTTGGGAGGGTGTATGACTGAATTTAATAATCAAACATATGAAAGTACAACGAACACATTAGTTGCTTGGACCGTAATTCTGCTTGGTTTTGTTGCAGGCATTGCATTTATCTTGCTTTTTGGTCAAGTCGAGGCAAGAAATGAAGACTTAGACATCGTTTATGAATGGTCTGGGAAAATTATTGCGATTGGGATAGGCATCATTACTAATGCATTGTTGTTTGGGTATTTATTGTTAAAAATTAGCAGTTTGTTGAAGTATCACGAAAGAAAGTTTGAGCGAAGTTAATACAAAATTCATAAACCAAAGCCGACCGTTAAGGGTCGGTTTTTTATTACCTAGAGGAAAGCAATATGGATCGTAAAGCCTTTTTTGATGCCGCCCGTGAGTTACTAGGCGGCAAAATTACCCAAAAGCAAGTTGATCAATTTAATGAACTTCTTGATGAGTTCCAGTCAGGTGGAATGAAAACCAGCCAAGTGGGTATCAACTTAATCACCAGTTTCGAAGATCTGGTACTTACAGCTTATGATGATGGTGTGGGTGTCTGGACCATTGGCTTTGGTACCACGGTGTATCCAAGTGGCGTTAAAGTGAAAAGAGGCGATAGCTGTACCAAAGCGCAAGCAGTGTCCTTTTTTCAACATGATTTGCGGCGTTTTGAGGCGGCAGTAAATCAAGCTGTCAAAGTAGTTATTAATCAAAATCAGTTTGATGCGCTGGCGAGCTTGGCTTACAACATTGGTGAAAAAGCTTTTAATGGATCTACATTGGTAAAACTACTGAATGCTGGCAATTATAAAGCTGCAGCTGATGAATTTCCGAAATGGAATAGAGGCGGTGGTAAAGTCATGAAAGGCTTGGTTCGTCGCCGTGCAGCAGAACGAGAGTTGTTCTTAAAAAAGTAATTTATCACTGCAGGCGCTCAGTGATTACATTGATCATAAGCGCCTGCATTCTTGTTCTTTTACCTGGTTGTACAGCACATACGATTAACAACAATATTCATGTCGGCATATGTGTAAAAGCCCTTTGATTTGCATTATGTGCCAACTAAAGTTTATGGCCAACTTATCTGCAGCTGAGATCATGGTTAATTGCCCATAACCTGAGTTATTGAAAAATATAAGACTCATTAAAAAATGCCAATTTTTACGATTGGCATTTTTTTACACTTTGGTAATCTTACTTCAATGATTCAGGTACATAGTCTGGTGAATCGGTGCCGTAAAATGATTCGATGTTAGAATCATATAAAGATTTATACTTATCTCTTAAAGATACATCTTTAGTTTCGCCTATGAAATTCTGTAATTTGGCTTTATAGTCAGCATGTCCTGCTTTATACATCTCAGTTAAATAAACAAATTCTACTTCTTTATACTGTAGGTCATTTTTGTTAACTGACTTGGTTAACTCTGTTTGTATAAGCTGTGCAGATGCTTCATGACATTGTTGAATTTTCACTTTGGATTCATTGAGCTTTTCTAACAGCGTGCACCTAAACATTGTTCTTTGCGGCAATGGTTTCTCCTGAATCTGTTGCTCATTTAACTCATAAGCTTCCTTATACATGCTTGATAGCATGTATATATTCATCAATGCCATTTCTCTTTGCTTTTTGGCTGTAACTTGTTTAATTTCAGGAATCAGGGGGACTAAGGTTTCCTTTATCTCCTGATCATCACCAGAGATCACGACTTCATTTGTAATAGATTCATACTTATCTAGAATCTTTTTATCACTCGTTGACAGCTCAGTTTTGACGCTTTGAGGGCTGTCTTGTACATTGGCTGTGTGCTCGTTTGATGCCTTACTGCAAGCAGTCACCCCTAATACAGAAATAAGTACAAAAGTACTGATTAAACTTCTATTCATGATTTACTTCTTGCTGCTGAATTTAGAATAAAGGAGAAGCGAGTATGGGGAGGGTTTGGTCGTACTGTGCCCCCATCAAATTTTGCGCTATAGCCCATAGTTAGAGTTGCTTCTATTGTTGACAGATCTGGTTTAGGAAGTGTTACCTTGCACTGACCTACAGGCTGCTGACCATTATCTGTAGACCACACGCCTTTTCCTTGCTCTAGGCGCGTTTTTCCTAAGCTTTGACTGTTATGTATAAGCTCAAGTGTTGCGTAAGGGAAAATTGTAGCATCGCGACTTAATGTCGGAGAGACCATAGAGACCGTAACAAAAAGCTCTTGACCTTTTACAATGTAGGTGAGGACGAATGTACATACACCTGAGACAGCTTGGCTAAGCGATCCCCAAAGGTTTTTCTTATCTTCATCATAAGGAAAGATGACGTTTTTGAATTTTACATACTTCGTTGTGTTTTGCTCGATGTAGTAGTTTTCGTACTCATCTTTAATAAAACTGTCTTTGGTTGACTGTTGTTGTGTCAACGGGGCTGATGATGCTTTAGCAGCAGAAGATGCTGATCCACCACCGTTGTCTTGAACAACTAGATTCTGTTTAGGTAGCAGCTTACAACCACAAGATAACGCATCATTAACTCTTGCAGCTGATTTACCAAAAATCTGCATGTAAGGATCACCGGTAATGATTGTAGCAACCGTCTTATGCTTTGGGCATGTAGCTTTGTCACCGACACAAGCGACTGGAACACCTTCAATCTGAAACATGCTGTTGCCTGAAATAACTTGTCCGCCGCCAGTAGTGGGGCAGCCGACCACAATATAAGGTGTCGCCATAACACTATTACCCTCTATTTAATTTTTGTGAGGGGATGATAGCAGTGCATATACAGAACATACTGTTTAGTTTTTTTAATAGTTGTGCAGCAAAAGTGGATGCATGGATTGAAATAAGGAAAGCCCTCTGATTAGGGCTTTCCCTATACATATAAACATCTCAAATTATAGATTTTATATAATTAAAGTGCCTATAAAGTTAGTAACCATTATCGAGCTGTGGTAATAGAGTCAAGAATTTTTTCTACCTGTTGTCGATTAAAGTTTTCAGTAGACATGGAGTAGTACCTGTTATTGTGGTTGAAATGAACGTTATATAGTTCTTTGCCATTTTCTGACTTTAATGTTTCGATGGTCATTGGAACATTATTGACATTATAATTTAAACTTTCTTCAAACACCTCAATAATTGAGCTATTGTCTGGGTTCAAATACATTTCAGTAATTTCAAACTTTCTGCCATCCTGACTCTCATACAGGCGATAGAGGGAGTTATATTTTCCATCATTAATAGCCCCTGAATACCATTTTCCAGTTAATTCCATATTTTTAACTAGCAGATCAGTATTCGTGGGTTTAAAGTCTAAAGGCTTGTCCTCCTTCAGGGCTGCTCGTTTTTTATCTAAATGAGAGAATTCATTTGTAACTTTCCCCCCACTAAAGCTGCCGTAACGATTTAAATTGTCAAAATCCTTAGCAAGTGCTTCTTTTTGGACCTTACTTAATTTTGATTCGCTTAATTTCGTATACATTACTCCGTCGGGATATTTTTCACGTAATGATTTCAAATCTGAATCAAAAGCTAAAATTGAAGATCCATCAGAAGAACTACCCTCAATTTTACTTTTGGATATAGCCTTTTCATTGCTTAATTCCTCAAAATTTGATGCTAAAGGTTTTTCTGAAATGCTTGTTTCCGCCGACTCATTATTCCCAAGTCGTTTTGTTTCTGTGACGCTTTGAGATTTCAAAAAAAGAGCAATGCATATAATTACGAAAATTATTAATCCAAGAGTTATAGTGATTTTTTGTTTATTCATAATAATCTACAAGAATTGTCCAATTTTTCCGTTACAGTCTTTTGCAGAAGAATATTGTGAAACAGCACGCCCACTATCTAAAGTTTCGTAATGAGTCCCTGAAACATTCCAAAATCTTGTATCTGCTGTGGGATCTACGAAACCTGCGCGTACACGGTAGCCACTAGGATTACTCGAGTTATCAGTGCGAGTATTTCCGTTCGTTGCTTTTTGATCTGTTTTCGCATACATGTTTTTATGTTGGCCAGTTAAAGCATCATAAGATATCGATTCGTTATACCAGCCATAGCCAAAACCAGGAACAAAGAATTTACAGTTAGCTCGGCTAAATGCTTCCGCAGGAACTGTCGCAGAAAAAACAGAGCTTGCAGAAAAAACTAAACAAGTTGTAAAAAGAATTTTTTTTAAAGTCATTTATTTATACCTTATATTTTACCAAATGGTATATATCTTATACTAAAAAAATATTTTTATTTCATCTTATATGTTTATATAAAATGTAAACACTGATGTGTGCTGAAAAAACAGGAGGTTTTAACTTGGTAAACTAAACACACTCATCAGGAGTTTACCATGAGCAAGAAACACAAGACTTACACCACAGAATTTAAAGCTGAAGCCATCAAATTAATTGAAGCCAATCAAGGCAATGTCTCGGAAACAGCTAGACAACTTAGCATTTCAATGCAAACTCTTTCAAATTGGAATACCAAAGCAAAGGCTGGAACTTTAGCAGGTACAAAACAGTATTCACCTGATCTAAACGCTCTACTCGAAGAAAATAAAAAACTCAAACAACAGCTCAAAATAGCTGAAATGGAACGTGAATTTTTAAAAAAGGCAGCAGCGTACTTTGCCAAAGAAAGTCAGTAAGGTACGCCTATATGAAACAAAAAAGATATTCTTTTCCAATTACCTTAATGGCTCGATTACTTCATGTTTCAGTTTCATGTTTTTATGATTGGCTCAAGAGAGGCGTGAGCAAAAGAACGATTCAACGAAATCAACAGACGATATTGGTGAAAATAGCCCATGAGGAGACAAGGCAGAGCTATGGTTATATTCGATTAACCAAATACTTACAAGCTCAGGGTATAAAAATGAGTATGTACGCTGTACGTCAGATAAAAGCGCTGAACCACCTGTATTGTAAGCGACACAAGCGTTTTAAAAGGACTACGAATAGTGACCATAATCGAGCGATCTATGAAAACCTGCTGGAGCAACAATTCTCAATGACTAGACCAAATCAAGCATGGTCAAGTGATATTACGTACATATGGACTGTTGAAGGATGGCTGTATTTAGCAGCGGTAAAAGACCTTTACACGAAGCAAGTGGTTGGCTATAGCTTAAATGAGCGCATGACAACACAGCTTGTTTGTAATGCGCTAAATATGGCTATTCACAATCAAAAACCAACCAAAGAACTGATTGTGCATTCAGACAGAGGAAGTCAATATTGCAGCCATGAATATCGAAATATACTTGAGCAATATGGTTTTCAAGGTTCAATGAGCAAGCGCGGAGACTGTTACGATAATGCACCGATTGAAAGCTTTTGGGGAATATTGAAAAATGAGTTAGTTCATCATTACAACTATCAAACTAGAGAAGAAGCCAAAGCAGATATTATAAAATACATTGAGTTATTTTATAATCATCGAAGAATTCAAAAGGGTTTGGGTTTTAAGACACCAAATCAAATGGCCGAAGACTTTTATAAGTTGGCTGCCTAGAATCTCCCAAGGGAAAGTCTCCTGATAATTCAGCGTATATCACACTATGAATTTTAAAATTGTTCGATAGATAAATATATGAAAAATAAAAGATCATATAAGTTAAGATTTATAATAATTATATTTCTCTCAAAAAATTACCTCTAAATAACTTTCTTGATTGTTGGGAATAACTTTTATTGAGGGTCTATTCTCTTTTTTAAATTAATGCTTTAGTCAGTAATTCATCCCATCTAAAGGGATTTTTGCTTAATTTATTCTGCTCATTGACCAGTTCCGATTAGGAGCAAAGCAGGGGCCAATTCCTATTTCCTTTCCAAATCTCTGATAAACACAATCTAATTCTTCGGAATATCATAATCCTTGGGCTTTCTCACATCCTTAACAAATCGTTTTTCCATTGCCCCATACTTTTTAAAGTTTTCACGAGCTTGGTTTAACGAAGGTATGTTTGCACCACCACACCAATCATGGTCTTCTGCTTGTACAGGATCATCCTCCCAGAAGCATACAGAGCAGATAATATAATCGCCGTTTGATGGTTCGTCTCTGGTTAAGTAGCCACAGCATAAACATGGATAGAGCATTTTATTTCTCCAGTAGTTCCTATCAGCTCTTTTTCTCGAGCTTTTCAGCAAAATTAGAACTCAAATACACAACATTTTTCGGCTCAACTAAAGAGACATTTTTCTCTTCATCTATCACAGCACAAAGAGTAGAGCCACATAAAATACGGGTGGTGTTTCAAAAAGTATGCTGAAAAAAAGCAGGTTGGATTTTGATAAAATAGAGAAATGCGAATAACTCTAGAAATCAAGTGTCCAGCCTGCCTAAGTGACAGTATAAAGAAAAATGGCACAAAAGTAGATGGTAAGCAAAATTACCAATGTAAAATATGCAGACGTCAATTTATTGGTGATCATGCTCTCAGTTATCAAGGCTGTCACTCAGGTATCAAAACCAAAATATTACACCTCATGGTGCGAGGCAGTGGTGTCAGGGATATAGCAGAAATTGAAAGAGTAAGTATCGGTAAAGTTCTACGGACACTTAGCCAATCAAAATATCAACTTCGAGCACAGCAAAGTCATTATGAAACCCTTGAAGTAGATGAGTTTTGGACTTTTGTTGGTCATAAGCAAAATAAACAATGGCTAATTTATGCCTATCATCGAGAAACAGGTGAAATTGTTGCTTATGTATGGGGTAACCGAGATTTAGCCACTGCAAAACGACTTAAATTAAAATTGAAGCAGTTAGGTGTAAGCTATACATGTATATCAAGTGACCATTGGGATAGCTTTGTTACGACCTTTAAAGAATGCAAACAGTTGATTGGTAAATTTTTCACTGTGGGTATAGAAGGCAATAATTGTCGATTACGGCATCGAATCAGGCGAGGCTTTAGGAGAAGCTGCAACTTCTCCAAAAAGCTTGAAAATCATTTCAAAGCCTTTGATTTAGTGTTCTTTTATATCAATAATGGATTCGTTTAATGCCAGCATACTTTTTGAAACACCACCAAAATACGATATTGTTTTAGGTCTGTATCTGCACCAGTTATTCTTACTAAGGGCTGTATTTTCATATCAGTAAGTATTGTTTGGCCAATTGCTTTGCCTTTTTGTTCAATATGGCTAAGAGAAAAAAGCGCCCCAACAAATAGTGTATAAATTATGAGTGTTGTCAAAGTAAAAACTGAATAATTTCTATCTCTGATATACGCTGAATTATCAGGAGACTTTCCCTTGGGAGATTCTAGGCAGCCAACTTATAAAAGTCTTCGGCCATTTGATTTGGTGTCTTAAAACCCAAACCCTTTTGAATTCTTCGATGATTATAAAATAACTCAATGTATTTTATAATATCTGCTTTGGCTTCTTCTCTAGTTTGATAGTTGTAATGATGAACTAACTCATTTTTCAATATTCCCCAAAAGCTTTCAATCGGTGCATTATCGTAACAGTCTCCGCGCTTGCTCATTGAACCTTGAAAACCATATTGCTCAAGTATATTTCGATATTCATGGCTGCAATATTGACTTCCTCTGTCTGAATGCACAATCAGTTCTTTGGTTGGTTTTTGATTGTGAATAGCCATATTTAGCGCATTACAAACAAGCTGTGTTGTCATGCGCTCATTTAAGCTATAGCCAACCACTTGCTTCGTGTAAAGGTCTTTTACCGCTGCTAAATACAGCCATCCTTCAACAGTCCATATGTACGTAATATCACTTGACCATGCTTGATTTGGTCTAGTCATTGAGAATTGTTGCTCCAGCAGGTTTTCATAGATCGCTCGATTATGGTCACTATTCGTAGTCCTTTTAAAACGCTTGTGTCGCTTACAATACAGGTGGTTCAGCGCTTTTATCTGACGTACAGCGTACATACTCATTTTTATACCCTGAGCTTGTAAGTATTTGGTTAATCGAATATAACCATAGCTCTGCCTTGTCTCCTCATGGGCTATTTTCACCAATATCGTCTGTTGATTTCGTTGAATCGTTCTTTTGCTCACGCCTCTCTTGAGCCAATCATAAAAACATGAAACTGAAACATGAAGTAATCGAGCCATTAAGGTAATTGGAAAAGAATATCTTTTTTGTTTCATATAGGCGTACCTTACTGACTTTCTTTGGCAAAGTACGCTGCTGCCTTTTTTAAAAATTCACGTTCCATTTCAGCTATTTTGAGCTGTTGTTTGAGTTTTTTATTTTCTTCGAGTAGAGCGTTTAGATCAGGTGAATACTGTTTTGTACCTGCTAAAGTTCCAGCCTTTGCTTTGGTATTCCAATTTGAAAGAGTTTGCATTGAAATGCTAAGTTGTCTAGCTGTTTCCGAGACATTGCCTTGATTGGCTTCAATTAATTTGATGGCTTCAGCTTTAAATTCTGTGGTGTAAGTCTTGTGTTTCTTGCTCATGGTAAACTCCTGATGAGTGTGTTTAGTTTACCAAGTTAAAACCTCCTGTTTTTTCAGCACACATCACTCTTTCATCAGTCAGACTTATGTTATGTGGTTTAACTTCATGTGGAAGTCTAAAATTAATTTTACTTCTCAAAAAACTAACGATTTTTTGATCTAATTCTGCTGTAACAAAAACATATCTTGAGACATAGAAAAGGGTAGTGATAATAAAAAAGTATATTAAAGGTGCTTGTCCTTTTATGAACCCCCAGTAAATTTTATCTTGGATACTAAAATTCAATGCAACAGGATCAACATAAAATGGCTGTAGTAACCCCCCTAAGTATGCTTGTCCCAAAGCAAATAAGAAAATAGCTGTTAAAGTAACAATGATTGCTGTATCCAATGAAAAATTAAACTTCATGTGCTTTCCTTATTTTTTGTTCTTCGGGCAATTTTTGCCATTTCCACCCGGCAAGCAATCACATGCTTTACCATCTCCATCGCGGTCTAAGCTTTTCCAGCCAGTTTGCCCAGATTTCTTTCGCTGTTCATACCAAGCTTGCGCTTCTTTTTGAGTTCCAAAGTCAGCACATTTCTTTGCATAGCTTTGCAATGAAAGCAGCCCCATTAGAATAAAAATTATATATTTCATAAATTTGTTTTGAGTATAAGTTTAAATAGATTGTAACAGTGGCTTATAAAGTACTGCAAATCACAAAGGTTAAAAGAAGTTTTTAATTTAGTGTCATTTTTTTCTATTAGTTGACAAATTAGGAGAATAGTCCGAAATTTTGGTTGACAAATCATCGTATTAGTCCTAAAAGGTGAAAAGAGTTAATATTGCTGCTAAGTTATTAGTACTCAAAGAAGATTAAATTCCTTCTATAAACTTACAAGCTAAGAGTTATAAAATAATATGAAAAGACAAAATAGAAAATTTGAGAAGTTTGATGCATTTGAGCTTTTTTCTGCTTATACAAGTAAATATTCAATTAATATTCAGGATAAAGATTCACTAAAAATTTTTTTGAAAGAAATAAGAAAAAGTATAGAGGGCTCACAAAAAACACCTATAACAATACATGGTAAAAGAATTGAAATGCTTTTTGCTTATGTTGCTGGTGCTTTAGGTTCAGTAAAGCTTGTTAAGCAAGAAGATGCTGGAAATTTGTTTACAGCAAATTCAGAGATAGAAATGCCTGATTATCGAATTATACTTAATGATAATGAGCAAATATTAGTTGAAGTGAAAAGTTTTAATAATCAAGACTTACATAAAAAATTTGAATTGCAGAAAAAATATTTTAACAAACTAAAAAATTATGCCGATGTTATGAATGTAAAACTTTACATTTCAGTTTATTTTAGGCTCTTTAATCATTGGGTTTTATTACCAATCGAAGCATTTAACGATGAAGATACCAAATATACAATAGATTTTACTCAAGCAATGGCACGATCAGAAATGTATAAAATTGGAGATTGTATGCTGGCTACAACTCCAGATATAGAAATTAGAATTCTTACTGATGAAGAAAATGCTCATCAATTACCCAGTGATAATAGTAATAAGGTTCTTTTTTTACCTAAAAAGACAGAAATTTTTTGCAATGGAAAGATGCTAAATACCGAACTTGAGAGTCAATTAGCCTTTTATTTTATGCGATATTCCTCTTGGCGTGAGAGTGTTCATGATTTAATCATTAAGAATAATAAAGTATACGGTGTTCGATTTGTCTATACAAGTGAAAAACATGATGGGCAGCTTTTTGCAAACTTAGGGTGGAGAAGTTCTATGATATCCGAATTTTTTAAAACATTAACAATTAAAGATGATAAAGTGATTGCCACAGAATCTTTTTTAAATCCATCAGAGTTCAGCGTTCAGATCCCTGATGATTATGCCGAAAATTATAATGACTTACCTTTGTGGATTTTTATTCAAGAACCAAATTATGAGCCACTGAAGAAAGTGAAAATATAATAAAAGTATTAATTCTAAAGTTTAATAAGGTTTTGATTTATTACTGAAAATACTAATATTAGGGAAGAGATCATCTTCAATTGCTTTTAACGATCGAGATTTTTTAAATCTTTCTAAATCTTTTTCTATAGTTTCAAGCATATGCTTATTTTGACTCTCTGAAATCTTGTCAGTTATATTCTCTTTTATAAATTTTAATCTATTGTCTAGGTAGTAATACATGTCAATAGGTAATACATATTCTTTTGGAATAATATTTCCTTGTTTTAATGCGACTCGACTAGATCTAGATTTTGCAATTTCATTGTGGTTTACATTTGAAATTACAATGAAATTTGGTAATTTTGTATAAATTAAAATTCCATTTTTTGTACTAATTATATCTGTGTCTATGGCTCTGGTGAAATATGAGTTTACATTTGAATGCTTTTTATGCAGAGGAGAGTCTCCGCCTCCTTCTAATGGGATAATATGTTGTTCATATTGATATAAATTATCAGACTTATTTAAAAGGAATAATTGCAATTGCATTTTTGCTTTTTCAAGTTCGGCGTTTTTAACTTTATTCAAATGTTCAGTTATATAAACTAATACTCTCCATGATACTGAAGCACAAAATCTACTTAATTGATCGTTATATGAATAATTGTAAGAGAAATTATCTCTATTCATGTAGGGGTGAAATATTTTTTCAGCAAAATATGTTTCATGATCTGAAAAAATATCTTCACATTTTTTACACAGTAGTTTTATTGTAAATATGTCCTGACGCCTTAAATTGGGTTTGTCTATCGATCTAAGATAACCAGTAGCAGAAGTTTTTTTGATCCACTTTCCAATGAATTTAGGGATAATATGGCTGTCTTGGAGTTTCACTATACTGTTGCAGAGTCTACATGAGTTCATTTTATGTTTACGAAATATTATTAGGTTAAATATTACATAAAACAATACAGCACCTTACCTCTAAATTCTACCCCATAACACCCCCAAGTTGAGGTATATTTAGGATGAAATAAGTTAGAGATTTATGTTTAATGAAAAAGATCATTAGGACTACAAAAGAGTTACCGAGTGAGTTTGATCTTGATAGATATAAAAATATAGATAGGTTAAACCCTTTTGAGTGGTTGCGTTTGATACAAAATAGACAGTTTTTCTTTACTTTTACCTGTTACGCTTTAGAGTCAAATAATACTAACAGACTCAATGCAATTAAAAATGATATTTTGAAATGGTTCGAAGAGCCATTCGAAATCTATGATCCTACTGGAGGATTTAATTATGAAGATGATATAGAAAAGTGCATTGCACATAATAAAAAAGAAATGACTGTAAGAGATATGAGCCTTCAAGATTTTTTTATAATGCAAAATGAATATGATAAAGCAAATTGTTTTTTTGAAATTGATGGGAATTCAGGATCATTAGAACTAAATAATATTAATTTTATGGATTATTGCAATGAATACTATAAAAAAACCTATAATATTAGTGAAACATTTGGAAGTGATATTTTGAATCAGATATACAGAGGCTACTACTATCCAGTAATGATAAATCCTTACTCTAATAAGGATCAATTAGTTAATGATATTCTCGTTTATGTTGAAAATCTAAGGGAAAAGTTAAACATTAACCCTGATAAGTATATAAAAGTAGATAATCAAACATTACAAAAATGGGCAAGTTATAATCTATTGGCATTAATGGATTTACAAATTTGGGCAAAGGTAAATAATTTTAAGATCACCAATACTGTTTTATGTGTAAGTGCATTTCCTACTGGGGTGTATGGGGAAAGTAACTTAGCAAAAAGTATACAGCCGATAATTAATGATTTTTTTGATTTCGATGGGAACTCCAAGTTCGAAATTGCACTAAGTAGATTTGTTGCTCATGAAATTTGGAAAGATACTGACAAATACTTTCCGGAAAATATTTTTAATAATTCCGAATGGAAAGAATTTGCAAACAAATTTGTTGAACGCTGGTTACCTAAAAAAGACTAATAAATTCCTATCAACTGGATTCCTTTAAATAGTTAAAAAACAAACTCATACTAGCCTCATTCAAACGACGAGGCTTTTTTATGAAGATATTTACTCGAAAGTCCCCCATGACTTACTTTTTAGAATTTTTTGCAAGTTCTTCCCCCCGTTTAATTTCCTCAACAGTAAGAGCTAGACCGCGAGAGTTTAACTTATTAAAAATAAAGTATATAAGCTCATCTGCTGATAAATCCTCAAGTTTTTTATTGCTTAGGTCAAAGCTCTTTTCAAGCCGATCAACAATTTCAGCATTCATTGAACGATTGTTTTCTTTTGCAGTATCAACAAGTTTTTCCCTAAATTCAGGGCTGACACGTACTTTTAAAGTCACAACTTTATTGTCATCTTCATTCATAGAGAAAGGCTTAGAAAAAAGAATTTATAGTAACCCCATTTTGGGGCTTGACCAATAACCCCAAAATGGGTACATTGAATTAACACCCCAAAATGGGGTCGTTGGAGAGAGTATGAAACCTAAAGAATTCATCTATGTCAAAGTCCGCTTGGAAATTGATTCTCACAAACAGCTTAAGGCTAAAGGTGAGTCTGACGAGCGATCTATGAATTATCTGATTAATAAAGCGGTCAAATTATTGATCATTCAAGAAGGAGCTAAAACATGAATGCGATTGTTCCATCATTACACGTAAAATCCATGAATCATATTGAGATTGCTGAACTTGTTAATAAGCGATCTGATAACGTAAAACGGACTATTGAAACTCTTGTTGATAAAGGTGTAATTCGGCTTCCTCAAATTGAGGACATCGATAAAATCAACAACTTAGGGTTAAATATTAAAGTTAAGACTTACATTTTCACTGGTGAGCAAGGTAAACGAGACAGCATCATTGTCGTCGCTCAACTTTGTCCAGAGTTTACCGCTCGCTTAGTAGATCGTTGGCAGGAGCTAGAAGCTCAAGTTGCTAAACCAGTTGATCCAATGAAACTACTAGCAGACCCACATGCTTTGCGAAATGCCTTACTTACGTATTCAGAAAAAGTAATTGAACTAGAGCAGCAAGTAGAAGTGATGCAGCCAACTGTTAAGGCCTTTGATCGTATTGCTAAAGCGGATGGGAGCTTTTGCCTGCGTGACACAGCAAATAACTTACAAATGCGCCAAAGTGATCTAATCAAATGGCTCCAGTTAAATGGTTGGATTTACAAACGTCCCGGCAATGTCGCATGGCATGGTTATAGCGATAAGCTACAGGCAGGTTATCTGGAACATAAAACCGAAGTGATTACTCGCCCTGATGGCTCAGAAAAGATCACAGAGCAGGTGAGAGTGACACCAAAGGGATTGACCAAGCTTTCAAAGCTATTAGGAAACCACAATGCATAATTCAGGCAATAAAAAAGCCCTTGATAATTTCTTGGCGGAAAACAAAGGGCTTAGTGTTGTCATCGCATGGAGCAATAAACTACATGAACAGTATGACCCAGTTAGTTGCTGAAAATCAAGTCTATGACGCAAGTGACGTTGCAGAAGGCTTTGCATTAGCATATGAGCAAGTTGCCGATATTGCTGCAATGTTGGATGCTATCCAGTACAAGCAAGAGCGAACCATTGAATATCTGGCCAAGGTCTACAACGTACCTGAATCCGTATTTAAAGAAATGATTAGGCTTTTTCGAATCACTGAAAGCATGATTCAAGATTCCATGACTTTCAGTAAAGAGCAGGAGGACTCCTATAAAAGCTTAGATGAAGAGAAGGCTTCTTAACTTATTGACCTCAACTCAAACCGCTTCTTTAAGCGGTTTTTTATGTTTTTAGAGCAGATTTTCACTCAATCTATCGCTGTCAGATAGGCAAACTCAAAGCTCACTGAAAAAAATGATATTGCGAATATTTTGTGAAAATTTTGTGAAGGTGAAATTTTCACCAACAAAAGACCCAAGCAAAAAACAGGAATATTCTATAAAATAAATGAAATTTTTCGTTCAATTTAAAATTTGGCTCTTTGTATAAATGACTGATATAGAAATAGAAACACATCCATTACAACCATTTTTACCTGCGACTGCTAAGCTATTGATGCTCGGTAGTTTTCCGCCGCCACAAACTCGCTGGAAGATGGATTTTTACTATCCGAATTATCAAAATGATATGTGGCGAATCTTCGGTCTGATTTTCTTTAAAGATAAAGAACATTTTTTAGATTTGGCCAATAAAAACTTCAAAGAACAGCATATCCGTGAGTTTTTAACTCAAATAGGCATTGGTATCTTTGATACGGCCTATCAAGTGAAGCGCTTACAAGGCAATGCATCAGATAAATTTTTAGAGATTGTCACACCGACAGATTTATCAAAATTACTTGAGCAGATTCCGTTGTGCCACACCATTATGACCACAGGAGATAAAGCAACAGATACGCTGATGCAGCATTTCCCTGATCACATCGCCAAGCCAATGATTGGTCAATCTGTACAGGTCAATTATGCTGATCGGGTGCTGAATTTATATCGCTTACCATCATCATCCCGTGCCTATCCGTTAGCACTGGAAAAGAAAGCAGAAGTCTATCAACAATTTTTTGAGCAAATTGGCTTGGTATAGTTATATAAAACGATAAGAGGTGTAAAGATGATTCGAAGTAATATTTTTGAGAGTATAAAGGACGAAAGAGGCGTCAGAAGAATTGATAATATTTATTTATATAAAGATGAAAATATCACAGAGAATTCATTTTCTATAGAACAATTAATGATTGAAATTGACTATAAGTTTTGGGTGTTTCAAGTAAATCGTGAATTTGATGAAATTGAATTAATCCTTAAAACTCAATTAGAGATAAATTTTGATGAATATGAAGAGTTTAATAGCCTTTCTAATTTAAAAGGCTTAGAAATAGGAACATTATTTGCCATTATCAATGATAGGGGTTACACCGATGGAGTTAAATTAAAATTATTTAGTGGAAAACTGACCGATGAAAATCACTCGTTTCATGCAACACTAACTTTGATTGCTTTAGCTTCTGGTTTGCAGTATGAATTAAGTTCGACAGGAATTGATACCTATTTAATTTAATCTACATCATCCATTCAATAGGAAGATAGGACACAAGTTTCATAGTGAATCGCTGAAACTTGGTACTTTCAGGATCACGGTGATGCTCCACAATCTCACCGTTTTCTTTATGTTCATACCACACAATATTGCCTTTTTCATCAAGTTTGAGTTTATACGCAACTTGAAGTAAACGCTGATCAAGCATGGCCGTAATTTGATCCTGCAATTGATCCGATTCCACCACTAGGCCGACTTCTGTATTTAAGTGTGCAGAGCGAGGGTCGAAATTGAATGAGCCGATAAATACTTTGCCATCCATGTCGAAGAATTTGGCATGTAAGCTTGAACGGTTTTTACCTTTGGCAGGAATGACACTACCTGTTGCGATTTCATACCAAAAACGTTTTTTTCTTTCAATATTTGGTTTGAATTCATAAAGTTGTACGCCATTTTGCAAGAGTGGTTTACGGTATAGACTATAAAATGAATGAACCACAGCGACATCATTGGCAACTAGGCTATTGGTTAGAACCCGAACTTTGACACCATCTTTAGATAATTTACTGAGATAGTCCGTCCCTTGTTGCGTTGGCACAAAATAAGCAGAAACCAGTTCCATATGTTTCTCTGGTTTACCCTTGAGCCGCATCACTTGCCAGAATAAAAGATCTTCTTGTTTGGCTTGTCCCAATACTTTAGTTGGTGGATCAGCGACAAAATGTGCTTTTGCCCATTGGATCGGGTAGTTCTGTAAGCGTAATTTTAAATAATCCTGTGCTGTTTCAAGTTTTTCTTCTGTTGGCGTATCAATTTTGTCTATGGCTTTAAAAGTCTGTCTTAAGCTTTCAAGTTGTTGAGGTTGACCCGTTCCAATCAATTGCTCAGTTGAGTAACTCAGATCGCTATTCCAAAATTCATTAAAGACTTGTTCCGCGTGATCCACCGCTTTGCCATAAAATACAATATCCATATCGCTAAACTGGAATTGATCACTTGCTTCAAAATATTCACTGCTGATGTTTCTGCCACCCGTGACGGCAATTGATGCATCTGCGATGGTCAGTTTATTATGCATGCGATGATTAATCTGTTTTAATCTAAACACATAGTCAATCACCCTCAAATGCCGAAATTTATAGGGATTAAAAATACGAATTTCAAAATTGGGATGCTGAGAGAGGGCTTTTAAGGTTTTATCAAGTTGTACGCCATTTTGATCGTCAATCAATAAACGGATTTTCACGCCACGATCAGCGGCTTTTAACAACTCGTTCAGCATCATGTTGCCAATCGCATCGTCATTCCAAATATAATATTGCAAATCAAGCTGATGTTTGGCATTTCGAATTAAATGAGTGCGCGATGCAATACTTAAAAAGGCATCGTCTAAAGCTAAGAAGGCAGTTAGACCATTTTCAATATTGAGATCGGCTTGTGGATCATTCATCCACTTTGTTTTAGTTTGCAAGGAATTACTCCGATCATGATTTTGATTGGGCGGCAAAGCGCAGCCACTTATTCCTAATATAATAACAACGGTCATTATCTTGAAATGGTATGAATTATTTATCATTTTATTGGTCAAGCGTGAATCCAACAGTAATTTATAGGTGATTGATTTTCTTATATATCCAAATGATTTTTCTTTCCAAGGGTTAAATGTAATTGTAAATATAATCAAATAGTTACAACGCTTATTATCCTTTTTTCCATATAAGTAAGTCTGAGTGAATGTAACATTATCATGTGAGGATCAATAAAGATTGAGCTAAATTAATATACTGGTGTATAGTATATTTTTAGATTTAATGTGGTCGACATTATGCCTAAGCAATTAGAGGATAAAAAAAAGATTCTCACGCGTGTAAGGCGAATTCAAGGTCAAGTCCAGAGTGTTGAACGTGCTTTGGAAAATGACACAGAATGCGCTGATATCTTGCAGCAAATTTGTGCCGTTCGCGGTGCATTAAATGGTTTGATGACTGAACTACTCGAAATTCATTTAAAAGATACTTTAGTTGTCGGTGAATCTTCTGAGTTGCAACGCAGTCAAGAGCTTATTCAAGTCAGTAAAATTCTTAAATCTTATTTAAAGTAAAATTCAGGAGTGTCATTGTGATTAAATCTCGTGCAGCCGTCGCTTTTGCCGCAGGTGAACCATTACAAATCGTAGAACTTGATGTCGAGCCACCTAAAGCAGGTGAAGTCCTCATTAAAATTACGCATACAGGGGTATGCCATACCGATGCTTTTACACTATCGGGTGATGATCCTGAAGGTGTTTTTCCAGCAGTACTAGGCCATGAAGGTGCTGGGGTTGTGGTACAGGTGGGTGAAGGTGTCACCAGTGTTGCAGTAGGTGACCATGTGATTCCACTCTATACTGCTGAATGCAAAGAATGTCTATTCTGTAAATCAGGTAAGACCAATCTCTGTGTTGCCGTGCGTGCTACTCAAGGTAAAGGCGTGATGCCAGATGGCACCACTCGTTTTTCTTATAACGGCCAACCGATTTATCACTATATGGGATGTTCAACTTTTAGTGAATATACGGTGGTTGCTGAAGTGTCATTGGCCAAAATCAATCCAGAAGCCAATCATGAACAAGTCTGCTTATTGGGTTGTGGCGTGACCACAGGTATTGGGGCTGTTCATAACACTGCTAAAGTGCAGGAAGGTGATAGTGTTGCTGTATTTGGCTTAGGTGGTATTGGTCTTGCCGTGGTACAAGGTGCACGTCAGGCCAAAGCTGGACGAATTATCGTGGTCGATACCAATCCTGATAAATTTGAGTTGGCAAAACAGTTTGGTGCAACAGATTTCCTCAATCCAAAAGATTATGAACAGCCAATTCAACAAGTGATCGTAGAGATGACGGGTTGGGGTGTTGATCATTCTTTTGAATGTATCGGCAATACCAATGTCATGCGTTCTGCACTTGAATGTGCACACCGTGGTTGGGGACAATCGGTGATTATTGGCGTTGCAGGTGCAGGTCAGGAAATCTCAACGCGTCCATTCCAGTTGGTGACAGGACGCAAATGGATGGGAACTGCTTTTGGTGGAGTAAAAGGCCGTTCACAACTGCCTAAAATGGTTGAAGATGCAATGAATGGTGAGATTCAACTTGAGCCATTTGTAACGCATACGATGCCTTTGGACGATATTAATGACGCCTTTGATTTGATGCATGAAGGCAAGTCAATTCGTACTGTGATTCATTTCTAAATTTCAATGATAAGATTTGATGGTGTGATACATCATCAAATCTTGGTAATCCGAAATGTCAAAGCCGCGTTTAAAATTACAACTTCGTATCTTGTCTGATGAACAGATTGCCTTTGGCCCAGGCAAAGCAGAATTACTCGAGGCCATTCAACGTACAGGCTCAATTTCTCAAGCAGCCAAATCCATGGATATGAGTTATCGACGTGCTTGGCAGCTGGTCGATACCATGAATCAATGCTTTCATTCTCAACTTGTTGAAACCCAAACTGGAGGAACGCATGGTGGTGGTGCAATCGTGACAGAATTGGGGCAAGTCATCTTAAGAAAATTTAGAACTATGGAACAACAGGCGATTCAGTCAGTTGCTGCCGAATTTGAAGGTATAGCTAACCACATGAAAGTAAATAAATAATTTTATAACAAGAAACAATTTACCAAGAACTGCCCCACATTTGCACTCATCTTTTTTTCCTCATTAAAAATCTGCTGATTTATAGCGCATATCCATTCGTACAAAATTTTTTAGCACCACAACTAAACCATTCTCCTGAGACTATATTTCGTTAAATAGACTAAGTTATTAATTTATTTAATTAAAATATTATTGGCACACTTTCTGCATTTACCTATTCAAACTTGTATACAAGATGGGATTCATAAAGTGAGCGAACTAAAAACTTTAGGCTGGACAATTTCTGAATGGCAAACGGCGTATTTAAAGCAAAACATTCAACTCGATATTTTAAAAGAATTAATTATTGCACTTGATCCGAAGGATGTTGCCTGGATATCTCTTGCCAGCATCGACTTACTGGAACAGCAAATTCAAGCATTAAAGCAATTAACCCAAGATAGCGACAATCTGCAAAAGCAATTTCCGCTTTATGGTGTTCCGTTTGCTGTTAAAGACAATATTGATGTTGCTGGCTTTGTCACTTCTGCTGGCTGCAAGGCTTTAACAACGATTGCAGAACAAGATGCCGAAACAGTACGTTTGCTTAAACAAGCAGGTGCAATTGTGATTGGCAAAACTAACCTTGACCAATTTGCAACAGGCTTGGTCGGGACACGTTCACCCTTTGGTGCAGTACCCAATAGCTTTAAACCTGAATATGTCAGTGGTGGTTCAAGTTCCGGTTCTGCTAGTGTTGTCGCAAGAGGCTTGGTTCCATTCTCTCTAGGTACAGATACCGCTGGATCAGGGCGTGTGCCAGCCGCATTCAATAATATTGTGGGTTTAAAACCTACCAAAGGCCGCTTTTCAAATCGAGGGTTATTACCCGCAGTTAAAAGCATTGATTGTATTTCTATCTTTGCACTGACTGTTGCCGATGCAGAGTTGGTCGCCAATCAAATTGAAGCATTTGATGCACTGGATGGTTATTCACGCCAGCATCCCCAAAATGTACCTGCGCGATTCTCGAGTAAATTAAAATTTGCCATTCCGAAACAATTAAATTTCTTTGGCGATGTACAAGCTGAGAAAGCCTTCCAACAAACTATTCAATTACTTGAAAGTCTAAATGCAGAAATTACAGCAATTGATTTTTCGGCCTTTGAGCAACTTGCAGCACAGTTATATCAAGGACCTTGGGTTGCGGAGCGTACAGCAGCAGTGGCTGATTTACTGAAAAGCAATGCCGAGGATTTTGATCCAACCGTTTTACAGATCGTACAGCAAGGCGAAAAATATTCTGCGGTAGATGCCTACAATGCCGAATATTTGAGACTGGATTTGGCTCGGAAAATCCAAGAAAGTCTGGCTGAATTTGATGCATTGATTGTTCCAACTGCACCAACGATTTATACCATTGAGCAGATTCAACAATATCCGATTGAATATAACGCTCGCTTTGGCATTTATACCAACTTTACCAATCTTGCCGATTTAAGCGCACTGGCATTACCAGCAGGCTTTAGAGCAGATAATTTACCTTTCGGTATCAGCTTAATTGCACCCGCGTGGCATGATGCCGCTTTAGCCCATTTTGGTAAGGCTTGGCAAAACTATTTGGCACTTAAATTGGGTGCTTTAGACAAGACCTTAACTTCAAACGCACCAACTTTGGTGTCTCCTCATCATATCCGTGTGGCTGTGGTGGGTGCACATTTGACAGGTATGCCGCTCAATTTTCAGCTCACGACACGGGGGGCGGTACATGTTGAAACGACTAAAACCTCTAAAGATTACTCACTTTATGCCCTAAACGGCACTGTGCCGCCTAAGCCAGGCTTAGCCCGCCAACAAGACGGTCAAAGCATCATTGTTGAGCTTTGGGATGTGCCAACAGCGCGATTCGGAGAGTTTGTCGCAGAAATTCCAACACCACTAGGCATGGGCAATGTCGAACTTGAAGATGGTCGTTGGGTCAAAGGTTTTATTTGTGAACCCTATGGTTTAGATGATGCAGAGAATATTAGCCATTTTGGTGGATGGAGAGCCTATATCCAGCATCGTAACAGTCAAGCGGCAAACACAGCGAATTAATTGGGGGAAATCATCATGTTTAAAACAGTTCTTATTGCAAACCGTGGTGAAATTGCTGTCCGAGCAATTCGAACACTGAAAAAATTAGGCATTACTAGCGTTGCTGTTTATTCCGATAGCGACCGCTATGCGCAACATGTACAAGATGCTGACGTCGCGATTGCGCTGGATGGTGTTAAGCCTGCCGATACCTATTTAAGTATTGAGAAGTTGATTAGTGCAGCGAAACAAACAGGTGCAGAGGCGATTTTCCCAGGTTATGGTTTTCTGTCTGAAAGTGCCGATTTCTCTCGCGCTTGTGAACAAAACAATATTGCCTTTATGGGCCCAACTGCTGAGCAGATTCTGGAGTTCGGTTTAAAACACCGAGCGCGTGAATTGGCTGCTGCTGCCAATGTACCAATGACACCCGGTACAGGCTTGCTAGATAGTTTAGAAGAAGCATTGACTGCTGCTGAACGGATTGGTTATCCAATCATGCTGAAAAGCACCGCAGGTGGAGGTGGGATTGGCTTAACCCGTTGCGATACTCCACAAGGATTGGCTGATGCTTATGAAAGCGTGAAACGTTTAGGGGAACAGTTCTTTAAAGACGCGGGTGTTTTTATTGAATGCTTTATTGATAAAGCACGTCATGTCGAAGTACAAATTTTTGGTGATGGCAAAGGTCAAGTTGTGGCATTGGGTGAGCGCGATTGTTCATTGCAACGTCGTAACCAGAAAGTAGTAGAAGAAACACCAGCGGCCAATTTACCTGAAGCTACCCGTCAAAAGTTGCATCAAGCGGCGGTTGAACTGGGTCGCTCTGTCAATTATCGCAGCGCAGGCACGGTTGAGTTTATTTACGATGCGCAACGGGACGAATTTTATTTCCTTGAAGTAAATACCCGTTTACAGGTAGAGCATCCTGTCACTGAAATGGTCACAGGTCTCGACTTGATTGAATGTATGCTCAAAGTCGCGGCAGGTGATGCATTGGACTGGGATTATCTCAGCAATATTCAACCTAAAGGTGCGGCAATTGAAGTCCGTGTTTATGCTGAAGATCCTGTGAAAAATTTCCAACCGAGTCCCGGTGTATTGACTGAAGTGTCTTTTCCAGAAGGCATTCGTGTGGATACTTGGGTTAAAACTGGGACTGAAATTTCTCAATACTTTGATCCGATGATTGCCAAAATCATTGTCCATGCTGAAGATCGTGCTGCTGCAATTGAGAAATTAAAAGTGGTTTTGGCTGAAACCCGTTTAAATGGAATCAGTACCAATCTGGATTATGCACGCGCCATCGTTTCAGACCAGCGTTTCGAATCTATGCAAATCTGGACACGCATGCTCGATGATTTTAACTATTCACCTAAAGTCATTGAAGTGATCCAAGCAGGCACACTCAGTTCGATTCAAGACTATCCAGGGCGTACAGGCTATTGGGATATCGGGGTACCGCCATCTGGTCCAATGGATGATTACGCATTTCAACTCGCTAATCGTATTGTCGGTAATGATACCAAAGCCGCAGGTTTTGAGTTTACCTTGGTCGGGCCAACATTAAAGTTTCATACGGAAACGACGATTGCACTGACGGGTGCAAGCTGTACCGCGGTATTGGACGATCAGTTGATTGCGTTTTGGAAGCCGATTAAAGTCAAAGCGGGTCAAACCTTAAAAATAGGGCAAGTAGCTTCAGGCTGCCGTACCTATTTGGCTGTCCGTGATGGACTGGACGTACCCCTATATTTAGGTAGCCGTTCAACCTTTGCACTAGGTAATTTTGGTGGTCATGCAGGACGTACTTTGCGTGTCGGCGATATGATCAAAATGGTTGATTCAAGCTTGGCAAACGCCGAATTACCATTGGCAACTGACACACCACAAGCCTTATCGACAGATTTGATCCCTGAATACAGCAATGAATGGGAAATCGCGGTGCTGTATGGCCCACATGGTGCGCCTGATTTCTTTAAACCTGAATATGTAGAAGAATTTTTTGCTTCTCAATGGACCGTGCATTTTAACTCAAACCGCTTAGGTGTAAGACTTTCGGGGCCTACACCAAGCTGGGCACGTGAAAATGGCGGTGAAGCGGGTTTGCATCCGTCCAATGTGCATGACTGTGAATATGCGATTGGCGCCATCAACTTTACTGGTGATTTCCCTGTGATTTTGGCAAAAGATGGCCCAAGTCTTGGCGGCTTCGTGTGTCCAGTCACCATTGCCAAAGCAGAACTGTGGAAAGTAGGCCAACTCAAAGCCGATGACAAAATTCGTTTTTATCCAATTACAGTTGAACAGGCCAACGAATTAGAACGTAAGCAAATTGAAAATATCCAAAACTTCGCTGCTGCTACCAAAGTCGTTGAAACCATTGAGCCCGCTCAAGAGGTATTCACCACAATTCTGGCACAACGGGAAGAAACTGAATTATCACCCAAAACACTGTATCGCCAAGCAGGTGATAGCTATATCTTATTAGAGTACGGTGAAAACGTTTTGGATTTGGCGCTACGTTTACGTGTGCATCAACTCATTCAGATGATTCGCAGTGCCAATCTTGCAGGCGTTTTGGAACTGTCACCAGGAGTGCGTTCACTACAGATTAAATACGATGGTCTTGTGATTCCTCAAGCTGAACTGATCAAGCAATTACTGAAACTTGAAGATCAGATGGGCGATTTAAGTCAGCTGAAAATCCCATCTCGTATTGTGCATCTACCAATGGCGTTTGAAGACAGTGCGACTTTAGGCGCTGTGGAACGTTATCAGGAAAGTGTTTGTGCTAAAGCGCCGTGGTTACCAAATAACGTCGATTTTATTCAACGGATTAATGGTCTAGCGCTTCGAGACGAAGTGAAAGATATTATTTTCGATGCCAATTATTTAGTATTAGGGCTAGGTGATGTGTATCTAACAGCACCATGTGCTGTGCCGATTGACCCACGTCACCGCTTACTCAGTTCTAAGTACAATCCTGCACGTACTTTTACCGCGGAAGGCACTGTCGGTATTGGCGGGATGTACATGTGTATTTATGGGATGGACTCACCGGGTGGTTATCAGTTGATTGGGCGAACGCTGCCGATTTGGAACAAGTTTAAAAAGAACAAGCAATTTGGTGATAAACAATGGTTCTTGCAATTCTTTGACCAGATTAAATATTTCCCTGTGACCGAAGCTGAACTCAATGAATGGCGTGCAGATTTTGAAAATGGTCACGCTCAGATCCAGATTGAAGAAACTGAGTTTGACTATGCAGACTATGTACAGTTTTTGGAAAATGAAGCAGAAAGCATCGCTGCGTTTAAAGAGAAACAACAACAGGCTTTCAGTACGGAAGTGAGTCGTTGGAAAGAAGAGTTTGCAGTACAACCTGAACAGCATGTAGAGCAAGTCAGTCAGGTCGATTACAGCCATCTTTCTGCTTTAAATGCCTCAATGACAGGCAATATCTGGAAAATTTTTGTTGAACACGGACAAGAAATCAAAAAAGGTGAAACTGTTGCTATTATTGAAGCAATGAAAATGGAGCTACCTGTTTATGCAGAAGAAGATGGCATTGTTAAAGCCATTATTTGCAGAGCGGGGCAAACCGTACACAGTGGTGAGCCATTGGTATATATGGAATAGGGTTGAATGAAAGAAGTAAAAATAACAACAAAAAGCTCAGACAACTTGTCTGAGCTGGTTTACCAACGCATCAAGAATGACATCTTTGATTTCAAATTGATGCCCGGTGAACGCTTCACTGAGTCTGAAGTTGCCAAAGCCTATGAGGTGAGTCGTACCCCCATCCGACAGGCCTTGTATCGCTTGCAACAAGAGGGCTATGTCGATGTGAGCTTTCGGAGCGGTTGGCAGATTCGACCGCTCAATTTTCGTTATTATGAAGAACTTTATGATGTACGTATTGTCCTAGAAAAGGACTCCATTCGTAAACTTTGTCAGATTGATCATCATAACTCGGTTGAGTTGTCGGTATTAAAAGACCTCTGGTTAGTACAACCTTCTGAATATTTAAAAGATATTAAACAATTGTCTCAGCAAGATGAAGACTTTCATTGTGCTTTGGTCCGTGCTTCTGGTAATAATGAAATGGCAAGGATTCATCGTGATTTGAGTGAGCGTATCCGTATTATCCGCCGTTTGGATTTTTCTAAAGATTATCGAGTTGAAGCGACTTATCAGGAACATCAAAAAATCTTAGGTTTTATTTTTGAGAGACAAACAGAGCAGGCGATCAATGCAATAGAAGCGCATATCATGCAAAGTCGTGATGAAGTGAAAAAGATTACCTTACAGATGCTGGATTCGAGTCAGTTTTATTAGAGATAATTATCAGCTAGATTAGTTAAATAGTTTAAATTCATTCTGGAATAAAGATGGTTAGAAGTGAGTTAATTTATTGTATTGAACAATTTCTAGATAAAAAGGATATATCTAAAAAGAATGCTAATAATATAGAATTTCTACTTGAAAACCTAGAGTTAAAACAAGAGTTTGTAGATAACATTATTCTAATGTTAGCTTCCTATGCTCCTGGTGGAGGAGAATATATGTATAACGAAGATCAGGTTGCCAATGAATTAAAAAAATTATTAAAGAATTTATAAATATTTCAATTAGTGTTGAGAACTAAATTTTAGTACTTATAGACAATGAAATGCGTTTCATTGAAAACTCTCTTTTCCATGCCTAATTCTGCATAAAACTAACAGTTTTTATCTGTTTGCTATTTAATAATAAAAACTACATTTCCAATCATCAGATGGCACATGATGAATGACCAAACACTCATCAACCTATTTCTAAAACTTATCCCGAAAGAAGGCTTTTTTGCTACAGCCATTGATGGCATTACCTTGATGCGCGTTGATCACAATACACCACCGATTGCGGTATTGCAGGAACCCACCTTAGTGTTTGTATTGCAAGGCCAAAAACACGGTTATATCGGTACAGAAACCTATTCCTTTCAACAAGCTGAATGTCTGATCGTATCGGTTTCAATGCCATTTGATTGTGACACAATTGCCAGTCTGGAAGCACCGATGCTTGCAATTAGCATGAAACTGGAAGCTGATACAGTGAATGAATTACTGGCAAAAACCTATTTCGAGAATTACCAATTCAAGCCACTCACTACTGGCATGTGCGTGATTCAATACGATCAAACCTTATCTAGTGTATTAATCCGTTTATTGAATACACTGACTTCTGAACAAGATGTACTGATTTTGGGTGATCAAATCAAACGAGAACTGCTCTATCGGGTAATTCAACATTCAGGTGCGGACGCATTAAATGGTTTGGTTGCTCAAGGAAACCTGAGACCGATTTATAAAATTTGTGAATATATTCAGCACCATTTTACTGAAAAACTCACAATTGAAATGCTGGCAGAACAAGCCAATATGAGTATATCTACATTCCATAAAGCCTTTAAACAAGTCACACAACATTCTCCTTTGCAATATCTAAAAGTGGTTCGGTTGCATAAGGCAAAACAATTGTTGCAAAACGCAGACCAAAGTGTGGCTCAAGCGGCTTATGCTGTTGGATATCAGAGCTCTTCTCAATTTAGCCGAGAATTTAAAAAGCGGTTTGGTTTTCCACCCAAACATGCTGAATTTAATACTGAAACGGAGTCATGATCAGATGAATCAAAATAGCGTAGAACAAATGAAATATATCGAAATTACACAAGCTGGCGGTCCTGAAGTTTTACAAGTGGCTCAAGGGCCTCGACCAGAGATTAAAGAAGACGAAGTACTCATTGAAGTCTATGCAACAGGGATCAATAGACCTGACATTTTACAACGCCAAGGACTTTATCCAATGCCCAAAGGGGTCACATTGGTTCCTGGACTTGAGGTATCCGGCGTAGTCGTACAAGTAGGTGCTCAGGTCAGCAAATTTAAAGTTGGTGATAAAGTCTGTGCGCTCACTAATGGTGGTGGGTACGCTGAATATTGTGCGGTTCCAGCAAACCAAACGTTAAACATTCCGAAGAATCTGAGTTTCGTTGAGGCAGCGGCCATTCCTGAAACCTATTTTACTGTTTGGGCGAATCTGTTTCAGATTGGACAATTAAATAAAAATGAAACCGTGCTGATTCATGGTGGTGCAAGCGGCATTGGTTCCACCGCGATTAGCTTATGTCATGCGATGGGCATTAAAAACTTCTCTACGGTTGGGAGTGATGACAAAGTTGAAAAGTTATCTTCTGTGTCACAGGTGATTAACTACAAAACGCAGGATTTTGAAAAAGAAATTTTGGCTCAAACTGATGGTCAAGGCGTTGATGTGATCTTGGATATTATTGGTGCCGCCTACTTCAACCAAAACTTGAGGCTGTTAAAGCGCGATGGACGTTTGGTGATTATCGGTTTCATGGGCGGTCGAAAAGTCGATGGTTTTGATATACAGGAGTTGATGTTAAAACGTGCTGTGGTGACTGGCTCAACCATGCGAGCAAGAACTAATGATGAAAAAGCCAAAATTACCCAAGAGCTTAAACAGTTTGTCTGGCCGTTGATTGAAGCAGATCAATGTAAGCCGATGATCTATAAAACTTTCGCTTTTGAAGAGGTTGCTCAGGCACATCAATGTTTAGAAAGCAGCCAACATACGGGCAAAGTGGTACTCGAAATTAAATCTGAATTTGCCTAATTGTATTCATTGCATGCCTGTTCATACTCAACGCTTGAGTGGGACAGGACAGTTAAGCAGTATGTATATAAACATAACGACACGATGAGGAATCTTGAAAATGACGACAAATCCTGATGATCGCAATCCAAGTCTAGACCTAGCAGAAGACAATGCTTTTTTTCCGTCACCCTATTCACTCAGCCAATATACCTCTGCAAAGACAGATTATGACGGTACAACTTATCCAAACCCGTACAAAGGCAATAAAAAGATTTTAATGATTGCGACTGACGAACGTTATATCTTGATGCAAAACGAGAAATTCTTTTCGACAGGAAATCATCCAGTGGAAATGTTATTGCCAATGTTTCATTTGGATAACGCAGGCTTTGCTTTTGATGTGGCAACACTTTCTGGAAATCCAGTCAAACTGGAAATGTGGGCAATGCCACATGAAGAACAAGTGGTCTTAGATACCTACAAAAAATACGAAAAACAGCTCAAAGCGCCGTTAAAGCTGGCTGATATTTTGGAACAAGCTTTAAGTGCAGATTCGCCTTATGCCGGTATTTTTATTCCAGGTGGACATGGCGTACTGGCTAAAATTCCAGAGAGTACAGAAGTAAAAGCGCTGTTAAAGTGGGCTGTTGAAAATGACAAATATGTGATTACGTTGTGTCATGGCCCAGCATCTTTACTCGCTGCTGCAGTTGATGAAAATCCACAAGATTATATTTTTAAAGATTATCAGATTTGTGTGTTCCCAGATGCTTTGGACAAAGGTCCGAATATTGAGATCGGTTATATGCCAGGTCAATTGCCATGGTTGGTCGGTGAAAATCTTGAGAAGCTTGGCGTTAAAATCTTGAACAAGGGAATTACAGGTCAGGTTCACCAAGATCGAAAATTATTAACAGGCGACAGTCCACTGGCATCTAATAACCTCGGTAAGCTCGCCGCTACAACGTTATTGGCAGACCCAGAATTCCATTAAATGTTAATGAACAGAAAAAGCCTAACTGAACTGTTAGGCTTTTTTATATGGGGATTCAGTCATCTCACTGTGCAGTTTTCACTGTATTTTCCATGCTCAGTCTTCCACAAAGTAACATTTAACTGACAGCTAAATTACATTTATGTCATTTGAAACTATTTCAAGTTTCAGGAGGCTATTATCGTCTTAAGCAAAGCTTTAGTAGGTTTAAGATGAAGATATTATTAGTCGAAGATGATCATAAAACAGGGAGTTATCTTAAACAAACATTATCAGAAGCAGGTTATGTGATCGATTGGGTCACCGATGAAATTACAGCAAAACATCTGACACTCATCTTGGGTGAATATGATTTGGTGGTATTGGATGTGATGTTTTCGGGTTTAAATGACTGGAATATCTTGAATGATGTTGGGCGAAATGGCCGGAAAATGCCTATTTTATTTTTGATTGCCCGTGATCAAATTGGAGAGCGTATTAAAGGATTTGGTCTTTCTTTTACTTTTGCAGAAATACTCGCTCGGATAAAAAGTTTATTGGCCAAAGAGCCACGGAATAAAGAAAGCAGCAAGATGAGTGTTGCTGATCTTGAACTTGATTTATGGAAACGTTGTGTGAGCCGTTCAGGGCAAAGAATTAACCTCACTGCTCAAGAATATGCATTGATGGAGCTATTTATGAGTAGACGTGGAGAAATTTTGCCTAGAGCACTCATCGCGTCCCAGATCTGTGATATGAATTATGAAAAAGATACTAAAGCGGTGGAAGTGGCAATTAGTCGCTTAAGAAATAAAATTGATCGTAACTTTCTTCCGAAGCTGATTCATAATATTTATGGAATGGGCTATGTATTAGAAGAATGGAACAGAGGACGTGCCAGAAAACCTTAACCCTGAGTTTTCTTACTCTTTAGACCAAGATTAAATGAGTTGTATCCATCAATTGTCAGCTATTTGACAATTCAGTACCAAGATTCTGATTAAAGTAATACAGAGATGTAAAATAACGAATCTGGGATGAAGAATGAAAATATGTATTTATGGCGCGGGCAGTATTGGATGCTATTTAGGTGGACGATTAGCCGCAGCTGGGCATAATGTCGACTTCATTGTTCGGCCTAAAATACAGAAACAACTTCAACAATATGGGCTCACGATTTCTGACTATAAGGGAATTCGACAAACAGTTCCTGCGAATAAACTTCAACTGAGTCAAGATTTAGATACTGTAAAAGACGCAGACTTTGTTTTTGTTTGTGTGAAATCAGCAGCAACTGAGCAAGTTGCTTATGAACTAAAAGATATTCTGAAGAAAAATAGCATAATCATCAGTTTTCAAAATGGCTTAACTAATGCCAGAATTCTAAAGCAGGTTTTATCTGAACATACAATTCTTGAAGCTATGGTGCCTTTTAATGTGGCTGCTTTAGGAAATGGCGTCTTTCATCAAGGTACGGAAGGGACTTTGTATGTGAAAAAACATGAAGCCTTAGTCGAGCTTGTGACCGCATTTAATGTGGCCCATCTTGAGCTTAAACTTGAACAAGATATGCAAGCGATTCAATGGGCAAAGTTATTATTGAATCTTAACAACTCAGTCAATGCATTGTCTCAGCTTCCACTCAAGCAGCAACTTTCCATTCGAGCCTACCGTCAATGTTTGGCGATGGCACAGATGGAAGCTTTACAACTTCTGAAACTTGCCAAAATTCAACCTGCACAACTTACTGCGGTGCCTGCTCAGGTTCTGCCTAAGGTATTAAGTCTTCCAAATTTTATTTTTAATCGACTCAGCAAGAAAATGTTGGCGATTGATCCACTGGCTCGGTCATCTATGGCTGATGATCTGATGGCAGGCAGGGCAACGGAAATTGACTGGATTAATGGTGAAATTGTGAATTTGGCTGCACAGCTCAACCTACAGGCACCGATCAATACAAAGCTCATCCAGCTGGTTAAGCAGGCAGAAAGTACAGCTAAAGCTTGGTCTGCGGAAGAGTTAAAAAAAGTATTGGAAACAGCTTAAATGACCAATAAAAATAACAGCCTTAGCATAGGGAAACCATGCTAAGGCTGTTTTGATCGCAAATTTGAAAAGTATTTAGAGTCTGGCAGTTTCTTGTGACCCAAATCGGGTAATCAAAATACCAAAGATGGTTGCGAAGATATACATAAAGATTGAATAGACTGCGGCAGGCATTGCAATTGTGGTACTGGCCATGATGGTCAATGCAATGGTCATTGCCAGTGTACTGTTATGAATCCCGATTTCAAAAGCACATGCCCGCGCTTGATAAGAGCTGATACCAAATAGTCGTGGTACAAAATAACCAATAGAAAGACTAATTGCACAGAATAATGCTGTGGCTAATCCTATTTGACCAATATATTCAATGAGATTACTTCGCTCTTTTATAATTGCCCCAAGGATGATAATCACCAGAAAAACCACCGCAAAGATGCGAACTGGACGATTTAATTTTTCAGCTGTGTGCGGGGCATAATGACGAATCAGCATCCCAATACCTACGGGGACAAGAATAATCGCAAAGACTTGAAGCACTTTAGAAAATTGTAACCCAAGCTGCTGACCTTCATTCATGAAATGAAGAATCGAAAAGTTCACAATAAACGGTAGAAAAATAGCGGCAATAATGGCATTGATTGCCGTTAAGGTAATATTGAGTGCGATATCACCTTTATATAAATAGCTAAACAGATTTGCTGTAGATCCTCCAGGGGAAGCTGCAAGTAGCATCAAGCCTACGGCAAGCAATGGCGGTAAAGCCAGTATTTTACAAATCAAGAAGGCAATACCGACCAATAAAATTAGCTGACAAAACAGAGCAATTAAAACAGCTTTGGGGTGCTTACTGACGCGGGCAAAGTCTTTAAGGCTCAGTTCCAATCCCAAGCCTGCCATAACGATCGCTAAAGCGAGGGGCAAAAAAAGTGTAATTAGTCCAGAATCCATAACTATTTATTCCTTTTAGATCAATTCAATATTTTTTCCTAAAATTTTTATACGATTTTGTCCGATCAAATGACAACTTGGCAGCATCTAATTTGATATAGTTTTTACCTTTAAAAGCCATATAAACATCAGTTTTAACATAAAATTTAAGATTTTTACGTCCTAGATAATCAATTAGCATATTTAGATTATTAATTCGAATGATTTCTTTAGTTTTTAAATATTATTCGTCCTTCTACAAAAGTGTGCGATCTATCACATTTTATTTAATCGGACTTTAGGAAAATTAATAAGAGAAAAAGAAAGTTTTTCTGTTTTTACATTTTATAACTCTTTATTAGTTTTGTTACTCAGCTAATGGTTGTATGCAAATTAATCAAAATGCAAAGTTTTCTTGACTAAATAGTAAAAAATAAATTTAAATTTAGAAAAATAATATTTATATAATTAACAATGGTGTATACTGCATAAAAGCATGTGAAAATGCGAATCATTTAGGTTTTCTTCAAGCTTTCATGATTCTTAAACAAAAACTTTATAATATGCGACTAATTGGCAGAAAAATAAAAATCAGATGTAAAAAAGGTCAATGACTCTTTATTACTTTAAGAAAGATAATTTGCGCCGATTATTACATTGTAACTATTTATTTATATAAAAATAAGTGATTAGTTATGTGAAAAGATGACCATTTTAGTGTGGCTCAAAATAAAAACTGAATATTACAAATAGCGGAATATATATGGATAACGTAGCTCAGCTCGAAACTGATACTAATTTCCAAAGTCGAAAAAAAATAACCTGGGCTGTTTTTAGTGTGCTCATCTTATTTCTGATCTTAGGTATTGCATATTATTTTTTGGTATATCGATTCTACCAATCTACCGATAATGCTTATGTACAAGCTGATGTCACTTGGGTCATGCCAAAAATCTCTGGGGAAGTCGTCGAGCTGATTATTAATGACAATCAGTTTGTAAAAAAGGGAGAGGCTTTAGCCATCTTAGATCATCGTGATTATCAAGCACGTTATGATCAAGCCAAGTCTGTCGTGACTTTGAAAGAAGCGGCGCTTGCGGTACAGCAACAAAATGAAAAATCCGCAAAGTCATCAATTAGTGAAGCCAATAGTGGTGTTGTTGCCGCGCAAGCAGATTTATCCCGCTTGAAAAAAGATTTCATTCGTTATCAAGATTTATTAAAAGATGGCGTGATTACCCGACAGAATTTTGAAGGCATCCAATCCCAGTATTTAACTGCGCAAGCACAAGTCAGTAAAGCACAGGCGTCGGTGAATGCTGCTGAAGCTCAATTGGGTAGCTTACAAGCCAGCCGTGCGCAGCTACTTGCCGACATCCAAAATGCAAACGCAACTTTGAATCTTTACCAAATTGATCTTTCATCCTCAAAAGTCGTTAGCCCAGTAACAGGCAAAGTCGGTAGTCTTTCAATCCAAAAAGGTTCGCGTGTGTCTCCGCAAACACGATTGATGGCCATCATCCCTGAGAAAAGTTTGTATGTGCAAGCCAACTTTAAAGAAACTCAAATTGAGAAAATGCACATTGGGCAGCAAGTTAAATTAAAAATTGATGCTTATCCAAGCCTCACCTACACCGGGAAAATCGAAAGCTTTTCTCCAGCATCTGGCGCAACTTTTTCGCTTATGCCACCAGATAATGCCACTGGAAATTTTAACAAAGTTGTACAGCGTATCCCTGTACGGATTGCACTTGATTCGAGTCCACATATTGATCTTATAAAACCTGGAATGTCAGTCAGTGCGACTGTTGATCTAAGAACTTAATCAGAACGTTTTGGGCATAAGAAAATGAATAAACCAATCGAACATGAGTGGACGTTTGCGCCAAAAACAGCATGGCTCATTTTTGCTGCCATGATCTTTGGTAACTTCATGGCAATTCTAGATATTCAGATTGTTGCAAGTTCTCTCAATGAAGTACAAGCAGGGATGAGTGCCAGCCGTTATGAAGTGACATGGGTTCAAACGGTATATTTGATTGCTGAAATTATTGCAATTCCAATGTCCAGTATTGTGTCTAGAGTACTTTCTACACGTATTTATTACACCATTTGTGCCATTGGATTTACGATCAGCTCTTTACTGTGTGCTTTGGCTTGGAATCTGGAAAGTCTGTTGGTATTCCGTGCGTTTCAAGGCTTTATGGGGGGAGGTATGATTCCAACTTCGATGACGGCGTTGTATTTACTTTTCCCAGAAGCAAAACGTGCATTGCCATTGGTGATGTTTGGCATGATCAGTACCTTAGGTCCTGCGATTGGTCCAACCATTGGTGGATGGCTCACCAACAACTTTTCATGGCACTGGATGTTCCTGATTAACATCATCCCAGGTGTTTTGATTGCAACAATTATTTACTCGGGTCCAAATATTGATCGCGCCAATTATTCACTGATTAAAACCATGGATTGGTTCAGCCTGATTGGCATGGCCATGTTCTTGGGTGGTTTGGAGTATTTTCTGGATGAAGGCGCACGCCATGACTGGTTAGCGGATACAGGCGTTCGTGTTGCATTTATCATTTGTTTAATTGGCGGCATGATCTTCTTCTCGCGTAGTTTTACCCAGCCTAAACCGCTATTAGATCTCAGTGTATTCAAAAATAAGAACTTCGCTTTAAGTTGCATGATTACCTTTGTGATTGGTATGGCCTTGTATGGTTTGGGCTATATGATTCCTGTCTTTCTTGGGCAAGTTCGAGAAATGAACAGCAGTCAAATTGGTCATATCATGATGGTGACAGGCATTGTCATGTTTTGCTTTGCGCCATTTTTAGCTTGGCTTATTCCGAATTTTGATACGCGAAAAACCGTATTTGTTGGTATGGTCTTGGCGGGTTTTGGCGTTTGGCTCAATTCACATCTCAGTATTCATAGTGATTATGACTTTATGTTCTGGCCACAGATCTATCGCGGAATTGGTCTGATGATTTGCCTAATTGTGGTTTCGCATTTAGCCATGAGTACCTTGCCACTCACTAAAGTTGCAGATGCCAGTGGTATTTATAACCTGATGCGCAATATTGGCGGTGCTGTAGGGCTGGCATTGATCAACTCATCACTGGATTGGCTCACAGCATTGCATGTCACCCAGATCAATCAATATATGACACCGCAGAATTGGATTTTTGTTGAAAGGCTAGATCAACTCACTGCGCAATACCAAGAAGTTGGAGCAAATGCACAGCAAATCGCGCTGAGTGTGATTTATCGCGATATTCACTACCAAGCGCTCACGTCTAGTTTTAATGATTTATTACGCATGTTAGCCATCATTATGTTTGTGGCTGCTTTTTTAACCATCTTTATGGATAGGGGGAAGAAAATGGACATATAGAGATTCAAAGCTAGAGGGTTTCATATAACGAAAAATAATCGGGGCATCTATAACAACTTACCCCGTAATAAAAAGAATAGTGATACGCATTTTTTATATTTCTTTATGAGATAGGGGAATTTGCATATCCAAATTTAGAGGTACAAGCTGATGATTAATACAACATATAAACTGATCTCAAGATTCAATAACAAAGAATCTACCTATGGCCAATATGTCGAGAAAGAACAAATCGATATCGAGCGCCTAAAAGTGATGTACTCCATTTACGAGCAGTATTATGAAAACACTAAATTTTCGATTTTTGTAGATGATTTTAAAAAGAAAAGTGGTGCCATCTTAATTTTCAACTCGGAAACGGATGAAATTGTTGGGTTCTCTACAGTGGTGGTTCAGCATTTTTATTTAAATGGTAAAGACTATACCGTGTTATTCAGTGGCGACACGGTGATCTTAAGAGCGTATTGGGGCACCCGTACACTGCAAAGTACCATGCTTAAACTGATGATTAAGTTACGGGTGAAATATCCGTTTAATGAGCTATATTGGTTACTGATTTCTAAAGGCTACAAAACCTATTTGTTGCTTGCCAATAATTATTATGTCTATTACCCAAATATCAAAGATGAAAATCAACATTTATCAACGGTGGTTGAGCATTACTGTGAGAATTTTTTTGGTGAGTATTATGACAAAGAAGCAGGTTTATTAAACTTTGGAAATGACTATCAGCCGCTAAAAGGTGAAGTTGCGCCGATTACCGAAGAAATGAGAGCAAAGAATCCAAATATTCATTTCTTTGAACAGATGAATCCAACATGGACGGTTGGTACAGAGCTACCGTGTATTGGTCGTTTAGGTTGGAAAGATCTTGTACGTTTCCCTGTCAAATTAATCACTAAACCTGCAAGTAAAGGGCGATGTGAAGCATTGTTAAAGACACCTACAAATCGTCAAGGAGTCCTACAATGAAGCATTCGGAATGGCTTACCACAGGTTCGCATCTTATTTTAAAACAATGGTGTGATGTCTCTGATCGAGACTTTAAAAAGCATGCCAATCGCTTAGAGCAAATACAACGTCAAATCTTGAGTTCGATTTTGCAGACTTCATACTTTGCCAAAGAGCGCAAGGTGAACGATTATGCACAGTTTGTAGAGGCTTTTCCTGCTTCGCGTTATAGCGCGTGGCGGGAGGACATCCAGCGTTATCGGAATCAGCAGATACAGCTTTCAAACAGTAAATTGGTCCGTTTTCAACCGACCAGTGGGTCTAGCGAACAAATTAAATTTATTCCTTATACCAAGCTGTTTTTAGACGAACTTGATCACGCAATTGCACCTTGGATGGCCAGTTTATATCGTAAATGTCCGCAGTTACGTTCTGGCACACACTATTGGTCGGTTTCATGGTTGCCAGAAAGCCAGCGTGAAGTATTAAAAGATAAAAATTTAAATGATGACAGTGCCTTACTTGGTATTGGTAAACGTATTTTATCTAAATTTACTCAAGCAGTTCCTAGTAATGTCGCTTTTGCAGCCAATGCCGATGATGCACTGTTTGCAACGATTTGCTATCTGGTCGCCAATCGTAATCTGGCCATGATTTCGGTATGGAGTCCAACTTTTGCTTTGCAGCTCCTAGACCGTTTGGAGGCAATGCAACAAGACGTAATTGAAGTTTTAGAGACAGGTCGTTGGGGAGCGCGTCAAGTTTCATTAAAAGAAGTCAAAGCCCCATTCAGCCCAGAAAGTGCAAAATGTCTGATCGACAGTTCAAATGGCGAACAGATTGATTTTAACCGATTATGGCCGAGTTTGAGTTTGGTATCGAGCTGGGATACTGCTGGCTCCAAAGCGTGGGCTGAAAAATTGAAACAGCGTCTTCCTTCAGTGCAATTTGAAGGCAAAGGCCTATGGGCCACTGAAGGTGTGGTGACCATTCCTTACAATGATCATTATCCATTGGCTTATCAAAGTCATTTCTATGAATTTGAATACTTGGAAGGTGAAAAACAGGGGCAGATTACCCCTTCATGGGAACTTAAAGTCGGTGATGTGGTCAGTCCAATTATTACATCAGGGAATGGTTTATTGCGCTATTGTCTTGATGATTGTCTACGTGTGACCAGTTTCCTTGAACAAGTCCCATGTTTTGAATTCCAAGGACGTCGTTTTGGAGTCGATCTGGTAGGCGAGAAGCTTGCACCTGAAACAGCACAGCAACTACTTTCACAACTCAATGAAACGGAATCGAAAGCGATTTCATTGTTAGCCATAGATACAGAACAACAGGTAAAACCCTTTTATTGTGTCCTGTTTGAAGGAGAAATTCATCACAGCATTAATGATGAATATATCGATAGTATCTTACGGCAGAACTTCCATTATGAACTTGCCCGCAATCTCGGTCAGTTAGATCAGCCTCAGATTCGTCAAGCCAACAATGGTTGGAACGCATATAAAAAGCTGGTCATGTTTGATGGCATCATTGAAGGCAATATTAAGCCTGAGCCACTCAAGAAAGTTACCCTCAATAGTTTGGAACAACTATGAAGAAAGGGATAATGCAATTTAACGATCGAGTTCTTAATTCCTTACATATCGCACTATGTATGGCAATATTATTGGTTTCGAATACTGTTAATGCCATGACTTTAGACGAGGCTTTGTCAGCGAGTTTAAGGCATGAAAGCCAATTGGAGGTGAGCCGTTTAAGTGTGAATCAATCCACGGCAATGCTTGAACAGGCAAAACAACGTGATGGCCTGAAAGTAAACTTGGTTGGACAACTCGATTATGAAAGAGTCGAAACTCCCACCAATGTCATGTTTCCAACGGAAGGAAACCGAAAAGGTCGTAGTTTGCAATTACAAATGGATTACCCTATCTACACATCAGGGCGACATCGCTTGGGGATCGATGTCGCCAAAAATCAACTTTCTGCATATTCGCAAGGCTTGTCGGATCAACGTTCAGAAACAATTTTGAATACCGTCATGGTTTATACCGACGTTTTGAAGAAGAAAGCGATTTTAGAACTCAGAAAGAAAACCATGTCTAACTTACAGCGTTCGTTGTATGAATCACAACGACGTTTTGATGTGGGTATGATCACGCGCGCAGACTTGGCGCAAGTGTTGGCTCAAGTTGCTCAGGGGCAAGCCGATATTACGCAGGCACAATCTAATCTCACCGTGAGTGAAGCGCAGTTTTATCAAATTACAGGTACGACACCAGATAACTTGACGAAAATTAATCATCTGCCAGAGATTTCCAGCAATCTAGATGAGATCTTGGCCAAAACCAAGAATCATCCGGCATTACTACGTGCCAAATATGAGAAACAAGCGTCTGAGAAACAATACGCTTTAACCAAGCGAGAACTTTGGCCCACAGTTATGTTGACCAGCCGTGCGGGTAAGCAACATGAAGCAAGTTATATTGGCTCGGAAAGTAATAATTACATGGTGGGGGTGCAACTGAATGTACCGTTGTATGACGATGGTTTAAATCGCGCCAATATCCGAAAAGCACAGGCAGATGTTGATTTGGCTAATCAAAAAATTCGGAGTCTTGAGCTTGATTTGAATCAGCGCGCACGTACCACGTATGCGCAGTTACAAACTATTCGCCAAAACAAAGATGCATTACAGAATGCGATTGATGCAGCGTCGATTGCTTTTGTTTATACCCGCAAAGAATTTGAATTGGGGACCAAAACAACTTTTGATTTGTTGAATACTGAACAAAAGCTATTGGATGTACAAACTCAGAAAACGGTCAATGAGCAAGATGAAATCGTTTTTGTTTATCAACTCTTAGACCAAATGGGGCACTTAAATGATTTGGTGTCTACACAAAATATTGAACAGGTGAATAATTAATGAAAACAAATCCACCACACGCGGGTAAAAATCCGTTGATTACACGAGAAGCAACATTGGCAGATGATCAAGCTTTGCGTGAACTGATTGCCGTGCCGATGACCACCAAGGGTGTGCAGATCAGCTTTCAGCGTGAACCCAGTTATTTTAAAGCGTCAGATATTCTGTATCGGCACAAACTCCATGTGGTGATTGAAGACACTGAAAATCAAAAGAATGTTGCGTGTTATAGCAACGGACATCGTCCATGTTATGTCGATAAAACTGTACAGAATGTGCGATATGCCAGTGATTTGCGTGTTGATCCAAACTATCGAGGTAAATCGCTGGTCAAAGTTTTAGGTGCACATGTCAAACAAACGCTGCATGAACCCAATTTCAGCCAGATGATTATTTTTAATGATAATTATGCGGCAAGAGCAGCAATACAAACAGGTAAAACTGGAATCCCTGATTATTACGATGAAGGTTTGATCGAAACTTTGACTTTGACCCATCTAGGGACAAAACGTGATATCGCTGCATTCTTAGAAAAGACCAACCAAACAGAGACAGGCAGCATTCGGTCACGTATCGCTCAGTCCGAAGATCTTACTGCAATGAATGCGTTTATTGCAGCAATGGCACAGCATTATAATTTTATTCCAGCTTATAATTTTGAAGAATTACAGGCAGGGCATCACTATTTTACAGGGCTACAACTTTCAGACTTTCATCTGTATTTTCAGAATGAAAAATTAGTCGGTATGTTTGGGTTATGGGATCAGCATAGCCTCAAGCAAACCAAAATCCTGCATTACAGCCCCGTGATTGGTGTATTTCGTCCCATTTATAATTTATTGACCAAAATCACCAAAGCCATGCCTTTGCCTAAGCTCGGTGATTCGCTGAAATATCATGTATTACACACCTTGTTATGCCACCCAAAACATTTGGCACTGCATCATCTGATGCTTGAAGATGCCTATCAACTCTCAAAGCAAAGAGGGGTTGGTATCATCAGTTTTACACTGTCTCATCAAGATCCACGTTATCAGCTGAACCAATTTTATAAAGGCGAACGATTAACAGGGATGCATGGGTTTATCAGTTTTGCAGGAGATCCACGTCCAAACTTCGATAAGACTTTAATTCCATATTTGGAAGTTGGGCGGATTTGATTTGATCTATAAAAATGCCTCAAAGTACTCTAAAGTAAACTTTGAGGCATTTTTTGATTAGGTAGATAGGGGAAACTATTTAGCTTTTAGGCTATTTGCATATTCGACCAGTTGATCAACCACCGTACCCCAACCCTCAAAGAAGCCCATATCTTCATGCTGTTGACGAGTTTCCGCCGTACGATGCCTCGCAATTGCAGTATATTTAGTTGCGCCTTCACCTGCATCTTCAAGCAACAGAATTGCAGTCATAAATGGATTTTCAGCCGGTTTCCAATCCTCAGAATAAGTATCGGTAAAGACCAGTTTTTTACCTTCAATGATTTCGAGATAAACACCTTGATTATTGATTTCATGACCATCTATGTCAAAGACCGTATTGAATTTCCCACCCACTCTTAAATCAATTTCACAGGCCTTGATGGAGTGAGGTCGAGGAATAAAAAAGTGTTTGATATGCTCTGGTGTGGTCCAACATTCCCAGACCAGTTCACGTGGTACATCAATTACTCTTTCTAGTTTTAAATCAGTTTTTGGATCCAGTTTCATTTTCTCTTTTCCTTTTTAATTCGAGTGCGTAACGATCAAATTGATTGAGTCTTTGTTCCCAGATGGTCCGTTGTTCACTTAACCAATTTTGCATAGGTGTAAATGCTTCAGGGGCCAGAGCACAAGTTCTGATTCGTCCATTTTTTTCAGAATGAATGAGTCCTGCTTGTTCTAGTTTATTCAAATGTTTTAGAAAAGAAGGCAGGGCCATATCATGTTGTTCAGCCAGTTCAGTGATTGACGCTGCTCCGAAGGACAGCCGCGTCAGTATTTCTCTGCGCGTTGGATCACTGAGAGCACTGAACAACAAATCGAGTTTAGAATCATACTTAGCCATATAGCTAAGTATTGTGTATTTATTACTCTGATGTCAACAAAAAACTTAGCTAAAAAGCTAAGTTTTTTAAGATGATCGCTATCACCTTGTTTTTAAGATGTATTCACCAATAAGATACCGACGAAGCGGTATCTATTGTGGCTGATTTATCCCTTGATCAGAACATTCAGCAACTGTATCCCAATATCGTAAAACGACCACTGTCACCAAATATCAAACGCTCAATTGGTTTGGCTGTGAAAAACAAGCAGCAAATGACACCCATTGCAAAAGCATTTATCGAGATTGCAACACAGCTTTAAATATCAGGTTAAATCATCAACAATTCAGCTGATTGTTCATAAAAAGGCTAGAAAAACAGACAAAAGTTATCAATTACACAAAATACTTCTATAATAGCGTCCATTATTACTAGGGTCAGCGTTAGATCAAGCGACAAGATGACCTTAGCCACACTTTTTTAAGCAATCTCATATCAACGATTTGGCTTATCTCAATATTTTCAATCTTATGTGCTTGCAACACATAAGAATATTTAGGTGCTCGCATGGAAATCAAGGTTAATTATCTCGACAATCTTCGACAAGAGGCGAAGTTTGATGATTTTACGGTAATCGCCGATCAGCCCATTCGCTATAAAGGTGATGGTTCTGCACCTGGCCCATTCGACTATTTCCTTGCTTCATCTGCATTGTGTGCTGCTTACTTTGTCAAAGTGTATTGTGCCGCGCGTGATATTCCAACTGACAATATCCGTTTATCACAAAACAATATTGTGGATCCTGAAAACCGCTATAAACAGATTTTTAAAATTCAGGTAGAACTTCCAGCGGATATTTCTGAAAAAGATCGTCAAGGTATCTTACGTTCGATTGACCGCTGTACTGTAAAAAAAGTGATTCAGACTGGTCCTGAATTTATCATCGAAGAAGTTGAGAGTATTGATGCAGATGCACAAGCGTTGCTGATGCCAAGCCTGACTTCAGAAAACAATACTTATATTTTGGGCAAAGACCTGCCATTAGAACAAACCATTGCCAATATGTCAGAGATTTTGGCTGGTTTAGGCATGAAGATTGAAATTGCGTCATGGCGTAATATCGTGCCAAATGTATGGTCGTTACATATTCGTGATGCGCAGTCCCCAATGTGCTTTACTAATGGTAAAGGCTCAACTAAAGAAAGTGCTTTGGCATCGGCTTTAGGTGAGTTCATTGAACGTTTAAACTGTAATTTCTTCTATAACGACCAGTTCTGGGGTGAGGAAATTGCCAATGCAGAATTTGTGCATTATCCAGATGAAAAATGGTTTAAGCCAGGTCCAAATGGTGAATTACCAAAAGAAATTTTGGATGAATATTGCCTCGAAATTTATAACCCTGATGATGAATTACTGGGCACACATCTGTACGACACCAATTCAGGCAATACTGAACGTGGTATTTGTTCATTGCCATTTGTACGTCAATCTGATGATGAAACAGTCTATTTCCCATCGAATTTGATTGAGAATTTATATCTCAGTAATGGCATGAGCGCAGGGAATACCTTGGTTGAAGCTCAGGTTCAATGCTTATCTGAAATTTTTGAACGTGCGGTTAAGCGTGAAATCTTGGAAGGTGAAATTGCCTTGCCAGACGTACCACAAGAGGTATTGGCAAAATACCCAAGTATCGTGGCAGGTATCCAAGGTTTAGAGGAACAAGGCTTTCCCGTGCTTGTGAAAGATGCTTCATTGGGTGGTCAATTCCCTGTAATGTGTGTGACGCTAATGAACCCACGTACAGGTGGTGTCTTTGCCTCATTTGGCGCGCACCCAAGTTTTGAAGTGGCTTTAGAACGTAGTTTGACTGAACTGCTGCAGGGCCGTAGTTTTGAAGGTTTAAATGACTTACCGCAACCGACTTTCCAAAGCAATGCAGTGACTGAACCAAACAACTTTGTTGAGCACTTCATTGATTCAAGTGGTTTGGTCTCTTGGCGTTTCTTTAGTGCTAAATCTGATTATGACTTTGTAGAATGGGACTTCACCAATGATGGTGAAAACACGAATGCTGAAGAAGCCGCAGAATTGTTCGGCATCCTTGAAGAAATGGGCAAAGAAGTCTACATGGCGGTGTATGAGCACTTGGGTGCAACTGCATGTCGTATCTTGGTGCCTGATTATTCTGAAATTTATTTGGTTGAAGACCTGATTTGGGACAACACCAATAAAGCTTTGTTATTCCGTGAAGATATTCTCAATCTACACCGTTTAGATGAAGAACAATTGGAAGCCTTGGTTGAACGTTTAGAAGAATCTGAACTGGACGATTACACTGAAATCACCACATTGATTGGTATTGAGTTTGATGACAATACAGTGTGGGGTCAGTTAACCTTGCTTGAATTGAAGCTATTAATCTATGTTGCATTGCAGCAGTTTGAAGAAGCGAAAGAGCTGGTTGAAACCTTCTTGCAATACAATACCAACACCGTAGAGCGTGGTTTGTTCTATCAATGCATGAATGTGGTGTTGGAAGTGTTACTTGATGACGAAATGGAACTGGCAGATTACGAGATCAATTTCCGCCGTATGTTTGGCAATGAACGTATGGATGCAGTTATTGGTTCGGTTGAAGGTAGCGTTCGCTTCTATGGTTTAACCCCAACCAATATGCAACTGGAAGGACTTGATCGTCATTTACGTTTAATCGACAGCTATAAAAAATTGCATAAAGCGCGTGCGAAAGCAGTCGGCTTAAATGTCTAAAACACATTAAATATTCATTTAAAAAGTGCATGTTGATCATGCACTTTTTTATTTAGAGCCGATAAAACTTTATTTTTTAATCACTCAAAATTTTAATAAATTGATTGCTTGACCTTGCAATTATTGGAAGGACTACAGTGTCTTTCATAAAGGTAAATGTGCCACATTAGATAGAAGCGCTCATCTATTGACCCACATCACTCCCTTTATTTTCATCAATACAGCATATCAATCACATCATAAATGAATATTGATACTGCTCAATAAAAGGAAACAATAATGAGTGAACAAAAATCTGCAACAACACCTAACTCAAATGATTCAAGTGATTTCTATAGTCTCTCTACACGTGCTTATATGGAACTAACCAGCCGTATGCATGTGGATATGCAAATCAATTACACTGGCAATGCCGACATCGACTTTATGCGTGGAATGATTCCACATCATCAAGTCGTAGTAGATATGGCCAAGGTCGCTTTGAAATATGGTTATGATCCAGAAGTTCGAATGTTGGCAAAAAATATGATTTTGGCACAAGATATTGACATTAAAGTGATAAATGCTTGGTTAAAACGGCATTTCCTATAACTCTGTATTGTTGACTTATTTTAGATAAAAGGCTTTATGACAAAGCCTTTTATCATTTGTTATTTATCCTATCAGCAAATGTAATGGTACAGACTATGCCTAAAATAACGGTTCTCCCGAATGAAAAAATTTGCCCTGAAGGTCGGGAAATTGAAATAGAACGCGGGGAAAACCTCTGTAGACGCTTACTTGATAATGGTATCGAAATCGAACATGCCTGTGATCTTTCAGGGGCATGTACAACCTGTCACGTAATCGTAAGAAAAGGATTCGATAGCTTAACTGAAATGGAGGATATTGAAGCTGATTTACTCGACCGTGCTTGGGGGTTGACTCCTTATTCACGTTTATCCTGTCAGGTGAATGTACAGGAGGATGCTTTAGAAATAGAAATCCCGAAATATACTGTGAATTATGTGTCCGAAAAGAAAGGCTGAACAGCTAATTTTCTTATTTAACTATCAAAAGACTTGACCTTCCAATTATTGGAACGTTTATATTGAACTTATCTTCTTTCATAACCAAGTGGAGCATTCGTATGGAATTTCATGTTGAAAATATGACTTGTGGTGGCTGTGCACGTGGTGTAACGCGTGCGATCCAAGCAGTGGATGCCGATGCAAAGGTAATCACTGATCCACCTAACCGCAGTGTAAAAGTAGAAACCACGGCATCACAACAGCAAATCGTTGATGCATTGGCAGAAGCGGGTTTTCCGCCACGTTAAGTTAAAGTGAATGAAAAAGCGGCCGAGTTGGCCGCTTTTTTTGATTTAAGAAATGCTCAAAAATAAAAAAGGCCATATTTCTATAGCCTTTTAATTTGTGTCACTTACGACCCGTCAGTGGAGACAGAGAGAGCAGATCATTATGGTGATGGATATCTTTCATTTCATGGCTCGGTTCTTTTAAACCCTCAAGTATCGGGCAATCAGGTCGATTATCACCTGCACAGCAATCAACCAAGGTTTGCAAGGTTTGCGCCATTTGTTGTAGATCTTGGATACGTTGTTCCAACTTGTGGATATGCGCCTGAGCCAGCTGCTTTACATCTGCACTATGCCTGTTGCGATTATTCCATAAATCCAGTAGATCAGTGATTTCTGCTACAGAGAACCCCAATTCACGACTACGCTTGATAAACTTCAAACGTTCAACATCATTATCGGAATAAGAGCGGTAACCTGCATTGCTGCGCCCCGCAGCTGGAATTAAGCCAATTTGTTCGTAATAACGAATCATTTTGGCTGTCACACCTGAAACTTGAGAGACTTTACCAATATTCATGAGATCCTCCATTAGCCTCTGTTCACAGATGGCGGTTGGAAACGACGCAAACGTAGCGCATTACCAAGGACAAACACACTTGAAAGTGCCATTGCACCTGCTGCAAAAATAGGGGACATCAAAATGCCATAAGCAGGATACAGTACGCCAGAAGCCACAGGAATCAACATGGTGTTATAGGCAAAAGCCCAGAATAAATTCTGATGAATATTACCAATCGTCGCTTTGGATAAAGCAATCGCATTGGCTACACCTTGCAGATTACCTGACATCAGCACCACATCAGCTGATTCAATCGCAACATCAGTACCTGTACCAATAGCAAGGCCGACATCAGCTTGAGCCAGAGCAGGGGCATCATTAATGCCATCACCCACGAAGGCAATGTTGCCATATTTTGCTTTTAATTCTTGCACGGCATTGACTTTACCCTCAGGTAAGACTTCTGCAATCACTTCATCAATACCGAGTTGTTTGGCAATCGCATGTGCTGTACGTGCATTGTCACCTGTAATCATGGCTACTTTTAAACCAAGTTGATGCAATGCTTGAATGGCGGCAGGGGTTGTTTGTTTGATTGGATCTGCAACAGCGATAATCCCAGCAAGTGTGCCATCAATTGCAACATAGAGTGGCGATTTGCCTTCATCACCCAAACGCTGTGCTGTTGGTGTAAAAGGAGAAACCGCTATACCCAGTTGAGTCATATAACGATCTGCACCAATGTGAACAGTCTGGTTCTGATTGACCATTGCATTGACGCCCATCCCTGTGACTGAATCAAAAGTATCGACTTTCGGTAATACCAGTCGTTCATCTTTTGCAGCATCGACAATGGCTTTCGCAATTGGGTGCTCAGACAGAGATTCAACCGCTGCAACGACACTAAGCACATAATTACGCTCAAATGCTGTAGTCACCTCAAAATCTGTCAGTACTGGATGACCTTCGGTTAGAGTACCTGTCTTATCCACCGCAACCACGTGCGCATCTTTTAACAACTGTAGAGCTTCGCCTTTACGAAACAGGATACCCAATTCAGCACCACGTCCAGTACCCACCATAATCGATGTTGGTGTTGCCAAGCCCATGGCACACGGACATGCAATAATCAGTACCGCAACGGCATTGACCAATGCAAAAGTTAAAGCAGGAGAAGGACCGAAAATCAGCCAAACGAGGAAGGTGAGCAGTGCTGCGATCATCACGGCGGGCACAAACCATAGTGTTATTTTATCGACCACGGCTTGAATTGGCATTTTAGAGCCTTGTGCTTGTTCGACTAGACGAATAATCTGCGCCAGCATGGTGTCGCCACCGACAGCAACTGCTTTAAAGCTTAAAGTACCGTTTTGGTTAATGGTGCCGCCTACAACCTGACTACCGAGATTTTTCTCAACAGGAATGGGTTCACCTGTAATCATCGATTCATCGACAAAACTTTGTCCTTCAATCACTTCACCATCAACAGGGATTCGCTCACCGGGTTTGACAATAACAAAATCACCTGAGACGACTTGATCAATTGGAATATCAATGACATGGTTATCACGCGAAACATGGGCCACTTTTGCCTGTAAGCTCACTAAACGCTGAATTGCCTCAGATGTCCGTCCTTTGGCTTTGGCTTCAAGAAAACGGCCTAATAAGATTAAAGCGACAATGACAGCAGCGGCTTCGTAATAGACATTTACTGTTCCCGCGGGAAGCACATTCGGGGTAAAAGTCGCAACCAAAGAAAATAGGTAGGCAGCCAAGGTACCGACTGCAACCAAAGAGTTCATATCGGGTGCTAAACGGAACAATGCAGGTAAACCTTTGCTATAAAAACGGCGACCAGGAATCAGCAGGACCAAAGTCGTTAAAATGAACTGGAGATACCAACTATTTTGCATCCCTATAGTTTGCTCAATCAGTTGGTGTACACCGGGGATCAAATGAGAACCCATTTCTAGAATAAACACAGGCAAAGCCATAATCGTGGCAAGAATTAAGTCACGTTTTAATTCAGCTCTTTCTTGATCTTTTTTCTCAAGATGCTCAGTTTGATCAGGAATGGAAGCTTGTATTTCCTTCGCATCGTAACCTGCTTTATCAATCGCTGCGATTAAACTTTCCACACTTGCATTACCTGTAACGGTTGCTCGTTCCGTCGCTAAATTGACAGACGCCGTTTTTACACCAGAAACAGCACTGAGAGCCTTTTCGACACGACTGACACAAGAAGCGCAAGTCATCCCTTCAATCGATAATTCGATATTGCTTGCAGGGACGTCATAACCCGTCTGTTCAATTGCATGGATAAGTACCTGTCGATCGACAGGTTTGGCAAGGGTAATATCTGCATGTTCTGTGGCTAAATTGACAGAAGCGGACTGTACACCATCCACTTTCTTTAGTGCAGTTTCGACTCGACCCACACAACTGGCACAAGTCATGCCCTCTACTTGTAATGTGATATTTAGGTCTTTAGATGCTGTATTTATTTGAGTTCCCATAAGATATACCTATAGAGATGATCTGATTGCTTGCAGCATAGACCTTAACATTATGGGAAGGTCAAGTGGATTTATCAACTCTTAGGATTTTATTTATTCTGGTCATAAAGAATTGTATTTTGAGCTGGATCAAAACTGTTTCTATTCATCTATATACTGTGAATTATTCTATTTTTATTGTTGCGACAGGAAAGGTGAAGGTAAATGGATTGACCATTGCTTTTATTGAGCTAAGGTCAACCCATCGCAAAGCTTAAGTTATTGCAAGAATTTAGTTTGCAGCGCAGTCGCTGTAGCAAATATTTTTTGATATCCCTGTGGCAATATTCGTTGTAATAGATCTACAGCTTTTGCATCAGCACCAATCAATAGGCGACGTTTATTTTTGAGTACCGCTGTTAAAATTTGCTTTGCCGCCTCATCGGCTGGTGTTCTTAAGATTTTGTCAAAAGCCTGCTGACTTTTTACAGGGTCCATTCCTAAAATTTCGACACTGCTATTAATCCGTGCAGCTTTAGCAATATTGGTTCGAATTCCACCTGGGTGTACACACGTCGCGCTCACGCCTGAATCTTGTATATCGAGTTCTTGCCGCAAAGACTCGGTAAAGCCTCGAACTGCAAATTTACTCGCATTATAAGCACTTTGAGTGGGCTGTGCTGTCAGTCCGAACATACTTGAGATATTAATGACATGTCCGTCACCGCTCTGTTTTAAATAGGGTAAAAATTCTTTGGTCCCGTATACCACACCCCAAAAATTAATCCCAATCAACCATTCAAGATCTTCATAGCTGACACCTTCAGCGGTGCTGCCGATGGCAACGCCCGCATTATTAAAGATCAGATTGACTTGTTGGTGCTGCTTAACCACGCTTTCAGCCCACTTTGCCATGTCTTGACGATTGGCGACATCAACTACTTGTACTGTAACTTTGACTGGATATGGCTTTAATAAGGTTTGGGTTTTGGCCAGACCAAACTCATTGACATCCGATAAAGCCAAATGACAGCCTTGTTTTGCCAATGCAATTGCAAGTGCTTGACCAATCCCTGAACCTGCACCTGTAATTGCTGCAACTTTGTTATTGAATGATTTCATTTAAACCGCCATTTGTTTTTCTAAAGGTTGTACCTGAACAGCCTTAGATGAAGACTTTGCAACCCGAGTATAATTTTCGAGATCAAAGCGACGAGTACGCTGACGATATTCCAATGTGAAGCCCGGCCAATTATTGGTATTTTTCCCTGTCGCGGTTTGATACCAACTGGTGCAGCCTTGAGACCACATGGTTGATTTCATGCGCTCCTGAATTTCTTGATTGAACTGGGTTTGGATTTCAGTTTTTAAATCTGCAAAACATAAATTATTTTGAATATGCGTTTGAATTGCATCCAGAATATAGTTCACCTGACTTTCAATCATATACACGATTGAGTTATGCCCAAGATTGGTATTGGGGCCATACAACATAAAGAAATTCGGGAAGCCACTAACAGTTAAGCCTAAATAGGCTTCCGCACCATCGGCCCATTGGTCTTTTAATCTTTTACCTTTGAGTCCTGTGATTTGCATCGGCGCCATAAACTCGGTTGCGGCAAATCCTGTTCCATAAATAATGGTATCTACTTCACGTACTTTGCCATCTTTATCGACAATACCATTTTCAGTTACTTCCTGAATTGCGGTATTGATGACCTCAACATTAGGGCGAACCAGACTCTGATACCAATGATTAGAAATCAGAATACGTTTACAGCCAATCGGGTAGTCTGGCATCAGACGATGGCGGAAATGTGGATCTTTGATTTCTTCGCGGATATGACGCTGAAAAATATATTCCGCCAAAGGAATTTCATTCAAGGTCGCAGTAAAACTCTTAAGACGAATCTCGTTATAACTATATTGAAAGGCGCGATCAAGACTTTGCAGAATCGGTAGTTTTTGAAACGCTTTTCGCTCTAATTTGGAATAAATGCGGTCTGGTTTTGGAATGACATAAGGCGCAGAGCGTTGATAGATATCTAAGTGGGCGACTTGCTTAGCGATCTCAGGCACAAACTGAATCGCACTGGCACCTGTCCCAATGACTGCTACACGCTTATTATTCAGGTCATAGTCATGATCCCAGCGCGCCGAATGGAAAGCTTTCCCTTTGAAACTGTCCAGCCCCTTAATCTTCGGATATGCAGGGCGGTTGAGTTGACCAACCGCAGCAATTAGAAATTCCGCCTCAAATTTTTCTCCACTTAAACTCTGGATATGCCAAACACCTTGGGTAGCATCAAAATCAGCACTGGCAATTTCAGTATTAAATTGGATATGCGGATACAGTTGATATTTTTCTGTGCAATGTTTTAAGTATTGATGAATTTCCTGTGATGAACCATAACGGTTTTTCCAGCCCAGTTCCTGTTCAAAAGAAAAGGAATATAGATGAGAAGGCACGTCACAAGCAGCGCCAGGATAAGTATTGTCGCGCCAGACACCACCCACATCGTTGGCTTTTTCAAATAAGGTAAATTGTTCAAATCCAGCAAGTTTGAGCTGAATAGCTAGCCCCAATCCGCCAAAGCCTGTGCCAATAATGGCGATACGAATATTTTTATTTGAAGATAATTGTTGTTTCAACATAACGGACTCAAGTGAAAATTATCATGTATTACATGCAGAATAATCGTTTCATGCATTGATTTAGAGGATGGATGAGGACAAAATATTGTGATTAGCGGACATTGAGGAAATATACTTGAAGTACTTATGGGCATATGAACGTAGTATCCATAGTGTTCGCCTTATGGCTGATTTTGCCGCAGAGTTAGGAGTCAGTCATCACCAGATTCTGAAAGGAACGGGCTTAGAACAACAACAGTTACTTGATCCCAATACGCTGGTGACAGGCCAGCAAGAATTACAACTGATCCGCAATCTGGTAGAGAGATTCGGAAAACGGCCTTTGCTAGGGCTAGAAATCGGAACACGTTATCACTTTACCGCCTTTGGCTCTTTAGGCTTGGGCTTGATTAGCAGTGCTAATATTCGTGAAGCGTTGAACTTTGCTTTGGCCTATTTTCCTTTATCTTTTGCCTTTAGTCAGTTTGTGGTATCAGAACCGCCTGAGACCCGTACTATCAAAATCGAAATTGTGGTTGATGATGGGATTCCGCCAGCATTATGGCAGTTTATTATTCAGCGAGACCTTGCTGCGCTGATTACAGTTCAACAAGATTTAATTCGGGAGAATCTCTGCGAGAAAGTTGCTTTTACTTTTCAGCCTCATGGAGAAATACAGTCTTATCGAGCGTTATTTGGGATTACACCCGAATTTGGTGGATCTAAAAACTTTGTTGTATTAGATGCAGAAAAAATAGATCAGAAGCTCAGTATGGCAAATGAATTGGTGTTACATTCAGCAGAACAGCAATGCCGAGAAATACTGGACAAGCGGCAATCTCAAAAAAAATATACTGACCAAGTTCAGCAAATCTTGATGAATAGCAGAAGGAACATTCCTTCGATGGAAGAGGTCGCGGATGGTTTATGTCTAAACTCTCGAACTTTACGCCGTTATTTAGCACAAGAACAAACCACCTTTATTAAAATCAGGGAAGAGGTCAGAAAAATTCTGGCAGATTCATATTTATCTTCAACTCAAACGTCAATTGAACAAATTTCTGAATGGTTAGGCTATGCTGAACCCGCCAGTTTTATACATGCCTATAAACGTTGGTATGGCAAAACACCACATGCCACCCGATTAAAAAATAAAGTGTAGAAAATAATGGCTCAGTGACATATAAAAGATAAAGGAAGCTGAAATGAACAAAAGGAATTACTGTTCATCCTCATTCTAATCAGGATAGGTGTCAGTAGATAAAAAGGTAGCACGCTATGCTTTTAGAATATGATTTAAGCTCATCCGAGTTTAGTCTTCTTTCTGAAATACTTTGGAAATTAGGTTCAGAAAAAGGACAGCAAAGCTTACGCGAAACAGTGCTTGTCGATATCGCGACTTTATTGAGAGCGGATTTTGCTGCTTCTTATATTTGGGATGCAAAACAGCATGTTTCTAAACAGGGCATCCTGTGGCAAATTGACACTAAAGCAATTCTAGAATATGAGCGTATTTGGCAATATCATGACCCGATTACGTCTCAGTTGCGGGAACGGCAACAAGCCACTTTCGTTAATGAAATCATTTCGCTATCAGAACTAAAAAGAACGGATTATTACAATGAGTTTCTACGCCCTCATGGCTTATATCATGGGCTAAATATTTACTTTGTTCGGGATGGGATAGATCTAGGTGATTTGCGTATCTGGCGCGCTCAAGATTCGCTGATGTTTAGTGAGCGAGAGAAAAGAATCTTAAATTTACTTGAACCTTATATGACTCAAGCCTTACCGATGGATTTATCGACTCAGTACGATTTAACCCAACGGGAGCAAGAAGTGGTCATATTAGTGTGTAAAGGATTGAGTGATAAACATGTTGCCAATTTACTCGATATTGGTTTCACCACAGTTCGGACACATCTGAAAAATGCCATGAAAAAAATAGGCTGTCATAATCGTACAGAAATGGCCTCACTGATACATTCTTGATGATCTCCTCAATTTTGAGGATATTCAATGGACTTAAAACGGTACAAATTATAAAAATAATTACTTAAATGGATTTTAAGTCAAAATGTTAAATATGAATGAAAAATTAGATCAGGACCAAGAATTTCAACTTGATAGAGCCACAATTAGCGAGATTACAGCTTTGGTTCGTGATCGAAAAGTTTCTTGTGAACAATGGGTACACCGCTATTTTGAAAAGATCGAAGCACAACAATCTTTAAATGCATTTATTAGCCTTGATAAAGCAGCAGCAATTCAACAAGCACAAGTCTGGGATCAATCCATCCGTGCAGGAGCTGCTTGTCCTGCATTAATTGGTGTATTGATTGCAGTGAAAGATAATATTCATGTTGCAGGTTTTCCCAATAGTGCTGGCACACCTGCATTAGCGCAGTTTAGACCCAAAACAACGGCTCCCGTCATTCAAGCATTAGTTGATCAAGGAGCCATTGTTGTTGGGAAAGCCAATATGCATGAATTGGCATTTGGTGTCACAGGTTATAATACAGCCATGCATATTGAGGGGGTCGTTGGTACACGCAATGCGGTGAATCCTTTACATATTGCGGGTGGTTCTTCTTCTGGAAGTGCCGTTGCGGTTGCCGCAGGAATGGTTCCAATTGCAATCGGAACGGATACAGGAGCTTCGGTTAGATTACCGAGTGCCTTAAATGGTTGTGTTGGTTTTCGTCCCACGATAGGACGATATGCACAAACAGGGATTACGCCAATTTCTCACACCCGTGACACCGCTGGACCTATGGCGCGTTGTATGGCTGATATTATTGTGATTGATCAGTTAATTGCACCGTCAGCTCAACCATTTTCATTGCCAAAACAACCGATCAGACTTGGAATCAATGCTTATTTTTGGGAAGGTTTGGATGACGATGTTCATGAACAAGCGCATAAGGCATTGCAACTTTTAAAAAATGCTGGGATTGAAATTATTCCTGTCGATATGCCTGATTTAGCGCAGATAAATCAACGCATTTCATTTCCAGTCGTGATTTACGAAGGCAAATATGATTTGATCCAATATTTAGAAAATAATGAGATTGGCGTCAGTCTAGATGCTGTGGTTGATCAGGTATCCAGTCCAGATGTGCAGCAGATTTTTAGGCAGAATATTCTACCTGAATTGATTGCTGATTCGACGGGGCAATTGGTGCCTGTAGACGCTTTATATCAGGAAGCCATTACAAAAGCTCGACCACAATTACTTTCACTCTATGAAAAAGCCTTCAGAGACTATCAACTGAACGGATTAATATTTCCAACCTCTCCAATCGTTGCACCGTTGGTGAGTGAGCAGGTGAGCTCTATTGAAAACTTCCAAACTCTAATTCGTAATACCGATCCTGGGAGTAATATTGGGTTGCCAGGGCTGAGTTTACCGATTGGTCGCGGAGTGAAGTCAAAACTACCGATTGGCTTAGAACTTGATGGTTTGCCAAACATGGACCATGAAATACTGGCGATCGGACAAGCTTTGGAGCAGATTTTTAGGGGGTTGAATCACAATCATTTAAGCAAGCTCGATGAAGTGATCTGATCGAATACAAAGCTTTTTAAATGACAAAATTGTCATTTTCAGGTCATGCTACTGTTGGGAAGCTTGTTTTATCTTATAGGGAGTTAAGAGAGAAAAGGTAAGTAGACATGAAAGCATTAGTTAAACTCATCCTTATCGTATCATTTGCATCAACAGCGAGTTTGAGCTACGCAGATGGTGGATTAATGTTCCTTGAGAAAAACAAGGAGCGTAATACTGTTGTACAAGGTCATGATGGCCAGACTCCATCAAAGTAATACAGAATTTCAAAAACGGGATCATAAAACCTAGGACTGAGTTTTATGATCCTTTACTGTATGTGTGCCCATTAAATTAAAAGTTTCAGCCTACTTTTCCCATTTATTTATTGAAAATAATCCGAAAGACGATGTTTTCATCTTCAATATATACATCAATTTTAGCACTGTGAATTTCTATAATTGACTTGGTAATCGCCAACCCCAAACCTGTCCCATCCTCTGCTTTGTGCCTAGACGAATCCAAGCGATAGAAGCGATCAAAAAAACGTGAAAGCTGCAAAGGTGTGAGAGTTTGCATTTCAGCAGCAACTTTATTTTTAATCAAGATCACTGAGCTTTGAGCATCTTCAGCTAACTGGATCTGCAAAACAGAATCAGCTTCACCATATTTAATCGCATTAGAAATCAAATTATTAAAGGCCCTACGAATCATAGCTGGTTCTGCTTCAATATGTGCCTGACCTGTTTGCTCTAAAACGATGTTCTTATCTGCAGCAAATGCTTCAAAGTATTCAAACAAAACCTTCATTTCTTGCACTAAATCAATATTTTTTTTACTTTTCAATGCCAAATTATGATCCGATTTTGCCAGAAACAGCATGTCTGAAATCATTTTTGCTAAGTGTTCATATTCCTCCAAATTAGAAAAGAGTACATCTTGATATTGCTCAATTGTTCTTGGCTTGGTTAAGGAAACCTGAGTTTGCATCATCAGGTTATTGATTGGTGTTCTGATTTCATGTGCCAAGTCACTTGAAAAAGCAGAAAGCTTATCGACCGAGATTTCTAAGCGATCCAGCATGTCATTGAATGCCGTGGCCAATGGTGCAAGTTCTATCGGGATATTTTTTAGATCTAGACGATTTGATAAATTATTCGCAGATATATTTTCTGACAGTCTTGCCATGTTTCGAATAGGGCCCAGGCCTTGCCATGTCGATAACCAGCCTAAAAACATTAACCCGATGACACCTAAAATACCAACAATAAAAAGCTGTTGTTTAAATGAATGTAAGAAGTAGAAATTATCTGTAACTTCAATCGCAGCGATAATTTGCATGTTTTGATTGGCATTGTTGTAGTAAATGCTCTTGTTAACAATGACACCTTGATAGCTTTGATTGTTATTTTTCCAATTAACCCAACCTGCATTTTTATTCTGGACAAATTGGCTTAGATCAGTATGTACGTTTTTTTTATGATAGAGCGTTTGACCGTTGGCAAGCTTGATTTGAATCACCAGATTGTCATGACCGATCAGTGCTTCATCTAGACTGTTTTTAAAATTGGCTGGTTTTTGCAGAATCAGATTTTCAATCAGTTGAATTTTTCCCTCAAGTTCTTTCTGATTTTGCTGATAAAAATAATTAACCACGTGTTGATTGACGAAGATCCCCATAATCACCAAGATCAAAATGGTGAATAGGGTTGAAATAAAACTGATTCTAAAACCAATCGAACGAAATAATTTATTATTCATCTTCGATCTCTAATACATAGCCCATACCCCGAATGTTCTTAATCAACTTAGGGCTAAAATCCGTATCTATTTTATTTCTAAGTCTACGAATTGCCACCTCAACGACATTGGTATCACTATCAAAATTGATATCCCAAACCAAAGCTGCGATCAGCGATTTTGGTAAAACCTCACCTTGTCGACGCATAAACAACTCAAGTAAAGAAAACTCTTTTGCTGTCAGGTCAATTCTTTGACCAGAACGCACGACACGGCGTTTGATCAGATCAAGATGCAAATCAGCGACAGAGTAGAAGGTTTGTTCTTCTTTAATCTGGCCGCGTTTTAAAAGTGTTTTGATACGTGCCAATAATTCAGCAAATGCAAAGGGTTTGATCAGGAAGTCATCTGCACCCAACTCCAATCCTTTGACTCGATCTTCAATTTGGTCTCTTGCTGTTAGAAATAAAACCGGCAGGAAGGTATTCACTTTACGAATCTCGGTTAAAATTTTCCAGCCATCCAACTTGGGTAGCATGACATCTAAAATAATAAGATCATATTGTTCTGTAACCGCATGATGCAGGCCTGATATACCATCTTGACTCCAATCTGTAACATAGCCTGCTTCGGTTAAACCTTTTTGGAGATAGTCTCCCGTTTTCTGTTCATCTTCAACGAGAAGTATTCGCATTTTTCAATATCGCCCCAAAACTTGTTCTGTCATTTTAGCCTCAAAGATTATGACTTTTTTATAAATGACAAAATTGTAATATTGCTGTCAGCTTACTGACTTTATTCATGCTGAGGTAATCTTTAAGAAAGCCACTTCGACAATTTTTGCTTTATCCAATAATCCAGACTGAAATATCGACCACCACCTAATACGATCAGAGCCAATAACATGATCAGATAAGTAACAGCAAACTCGATTCCATTATTCAGAATCACAAAAGAGCCGCTGGAGGTCAGCCAATCATAGTTGCCATAATTTTCTAAGAGCTGTCGAGCCTTTTCTAATTTCTCCGCTGAAGCCAAGACTTGTGCATTGGCAAAAGGCGCATTGGGATCCGCTATCGCCTGCCAGCCATTCGGCAGATGCACTGTGAAAATCGCAACCAGCATGGTAACGATCAACGGAATACTAATAAAACGTGTAAGTAAACCAAGTGCTAATAGCACAGCACCTGCAATTTCCGTTGATGTTGCCAATGCTGCCATGAGCTGAGGAAAGGGCAAACCTAAACCCCAATCTGCATTGCCAAACCATTGAACGGTATCTTGAAAATGCATCAGCTTATTTGTACCTGCCATCCAAAAGATAGGGACTAAATAACAGCGCAGGGAGAGTGCTGCGATCCCATCACCATGTTTAAGTACATTACAAACATTTTGATACTGCTGAGCGAGAGAATAAATAAATTGCTTCATGATAATTTCACACCGAATACGCTTGAATAATAATTAGTCGGGTGAGTGTTGAGTTTCTTACATAAAAATTTTTTTTATTTGCACTGTAATAAATCGAGATTTAGTCCGTCTAACTTTATGTACCTATGTACAAACCGAGCAATAACCTTAAAAGGAATAGAAAAATGAACAAACTTAACTCAATGACCTCTGTCGCCGCTTTGTTAGCACTTTCAATGGTTGGTGCAACACAAGTAGCTGTCGCAGCAACCACGACAACAACAGAGGCACATGCAAGTAAAGCCGCCGATGGAAAATGTGGTGAAGCTAAGTGTGGTGCGAATAAAGCGAAACAACAGCAAAAATCGGCTGAAGCAAAATGTGGCGCAGCGAAAAAAGCAGCAGATGCCAAGTGCGGTGCAAGCAAGAAAGCTGCTGATGCAAAATGCGGCGCTGATAAAAAAATGGCTGATGGCAAGTGTGGTGCTAAATAATCAATTAAGTCTTGAATGATGTCGGTCTCAAACTTAGGTCGGCATCATTTCGATGACAGGAGCATAAACATGTTCGAATTGAAAGGTATGGGACTGGGTTTAAGGCGCGAGTTTATCGATAGTTTTTTAAGTGCTGATAGGCATCCCGATTTTATTGAAGTTGCACCTGAAAACTGGATGAGTCTTGGTGGTCGGCATGCCAAACTATTGGCTCAATGTGTTGAGATAGCACCTTTAATTTGCCATGGCTTATCATTATCAATTGGTGGACCTCATCCACTGAATCTGGAATTTATCAAACAAGTTAAAAGTTTCATGCAACGCTATGAGATTGCGATTTATTCAGAACATTTAAGTTATACCCACGATGGTGGCTATCTATATGATTTATTACCCATTCCAATGACCCAAGCCGCAGTGAAATATGTGGCTGAACGAATTTTACGTGTTCAGGATATTTTGGGGCAAAAACTGGTGATCGAAAATGTCTCGACTTATTTGATGCCCAATGCAGAGATGAGTGAAGCTGAATTTGTGCGTGAAGTAATTCAGCAAGCAGACTGTGAATTGCTGCTCGATGTCAATAATGTCTATGTGAATAGTATCAATCATAACAGTGATGCCTATGCTTTTATTCAAGCGATGCCGAAAGAGCGAATCCGTTACTTGCATATCGCAGGCCATGAACAAGTTGAATCCAACCTATTGATTGATACGCATGGAGCTGCAATCAATGATCCTGTTTGTCAGCTTTTACAATACACTTATCAAATTTGTGGCGTAAAACCGACCTTATTAGAACGGGATTTTAATATTCCATCATGGCAGCAGCTACAAGATGAGTTGAACAAAATCAAAATCATGCAACAACAGGAGAGTCGTGATGGAAGCAAAGCCCGTGTCATTTCACACCACACAACGGCAGTTTTGTGATTGGATTCGTGATCCTGAATTAGAGTTGCCGCAGAACTTTGCGATCGATCGAATGCAGATCTATCGAGATTTGCTGTTTAATAACGTCTGCTCATTTATAAATCTGGTGTTTCCAGTCGCACGTTCCATGTTGCCTGAGCGGCAATGGCAGCAATTATTGATAGAATTTTTTCAAAAATCGCAGTGTCATTCACCTTTCTACAATGATATTTCTTTGCAATTTCGCGAATACCTGAATGAGCAACAGCATTTTGTATTTAAGCAATATCCTTGGCTAGCCGAATTATTGCAGTATGAATGGTTAGAATTATATTTAGACACAGTTGAGATCAAATCTCCAATTTTGGCTCAAGAGCAAGATTGGCAGTTAACCACGCAATTATGGGTCTTGGTTTATCAATATCCTGTCTATGATTGGACCACTACAATGACACTTGAACAGATAGAAAGAGTACCAAGTGCAATTATGGTATGGCGCGATGCTCTTGATCAGGTATGTGTTGAAGCGTTGTCACCTTTATTTGCTGTTTTAATCGAACAACTGAGCCAAAAGAGATTGGTGCAACAAGATTTACATGATGTAATCCAATCCTTTCTTCCAGAGTTATCTGAGCAAGAGATTCAAATACAAATCTATGAGTTAAAAGCATTATTAACTCGGTTAAGATTAATTCATGTTCCCCATAATAATGATGAGATACAGGGATGAATTCAGCTTCAGCACATAATCATGAAGACTTCTTAGATCAGTTGCATAATCCCGCTTTTTTACAGGATTTAAGACAACAGATGATTAAATTTGCTGTTTTACAACTTGCTTCATTGCCTCAGGCAGAAGATGTGGTGCAGGAAGCACTGGCCAGTGCATTTCAACATTTAGACTCTTTTACAGGGCGAGCTGCGTTCAAAACCTGGGTGTTTGCGATTTTAAAAAATAAGATTATTGATTTGATCCGACAAAAATCCCGTTTAGTGACTATGAGTGAACTCTTTACGGATGAAGAAAGTGAACTCAGTATCGATGCTTTATTTGATGCTTCAGGACATTGGCACAAATATGAAGCCCCACAAGCTTGGCTAAGCCCAGAAGAAATGATGGAACAACAAGATTTCTGGATTGTTTTTGATGCGTGTTTGAATCACTTACCCGCGAAATACGCTCAGGTGTTTATGCTACGAGAGATGATTGAGCTGAGTTCCAATGAAATTTGTGAAAAGCTTGAACTCACCGTCTCAAATTTTAATGTACTGATGTATCGAAGTCGGACGCGTCTGCGCGAATGTTTGGAGAATAAGTGGTTATTGAAGGAGGATTGCTCATGTTGACCTGTCGACAAGCCACCCAACTATTATCCGAGAAGCAGGATAGAGTGCTTTTATTTCGAGAGCAAAGCAATCTACAACTGCATTTATTGGCTTGCCGTTCATGTCGCCGTTATGGAAAGCAGATTAGGACTTTATCTCAACTTTCAAAAAAATTTAAAACATTTGATCGTTGATTTATTCCATATGACATCTTTAGTTTGCTTATGACATTTCTAGATAAATTATCTAGTATTGAAAAATTAATTTCAATATAAACATATGTTTTTTTAATAATTTTGCATTAGTATAGATAGTTGTGAATCAGGCTTCACATAAACTTCATATCGAATTTTCTAAAATGATAATTATAAAAAAGAGGTAATCAGGAAGAATCAATGTTTAAATTTTTTCTGGGATGGATAGATAGTTGGTCAAATACAAATACGGTTGGATCAAATCCAGTTGATGGCCCTAAAAGCATTAAAGATACTCAAGTGCAATGGTTGAGAATTGTTCCATTTATTTTACTGCACATTGCTTGTTTAGCTGTGTTCTGGGTAGGCGTTTCATGGTTTGCAATTATTTTTATGATCATGTTTTATCTGATCAGAATGTTTGCAATTACAGCTTTTTTTCATCGTTATTTATCTCATAAAACATTTCAAACTTCACGGCCAGTACAATTTATTTTTCTGCTTATAGGAACAATGAGTGCGCAACGTGGTCCACTCTGGTGGGCTGCACATCATCGGTATCACCATCATTTTACCGATACAGAACAAGACCCTCATTCATCTACCCATGGTTTTTGGTACAGCCATATTGGGTGGTTTTTGAATGAACAGAATTTCTCGACGCGCAAACATGTCATTAAAGACTGGCTAAAATTTCCTGAAATCATCTGGTTAGATCGCTTTAGTTTACCCATTGTTTTAATGACCGCTTTTGCTGTCTATGTATTGGGCGAATGGCTCGCTATAGCTCATCCACATTTAGGCACTTCTGGACTGCAATTATTGGTCTGGGGTTTTGTTATTTCAACCGTATTATTGATTCATGCGACTTTATGTATTAACTCACTTGCCCATTTATACGGCAGTAGAGATTTCGATACTAGGGATAATAGTCGTAATAATCTTCTTCTCTCAATTATAACGTTAGGTGAGGGATGGCATAACAATCATCATTATTATGCAGGTAGTACGCGTCAAGGCTTTTTCTGGTGGCAAATTGATATCACTTATTATCTTTTAAAAGTAATGTCTTGGCTAGGTTTAATCTGGGGAATAAAACCTGTGCCACAACGTATTTATGCTGCTTATAAAAGCCAAGAACAAAATCTTAAAATGAACGTAATAAAAACTCAAACGAAGGAGTCTTCATGAAAATTGCAATTGTTGGCTCTGGTATTTCTGGAATGTATGCTGCTTGGAAACTCTCAAAAAAGCATCATGTCACTATTTTTGAAAAAGAGAACTATTTTGGTGGGCATACTGATACCCATGAATTTAGTATTGATCAAAAGAATGTAACCATAGACAGTGGTTTTATTGTCTTCAATGCGTATAACTATCCACTCTTTAGTGCCATGATTGCTGAATTAGGTGTGCAAGCACAAAGTAGTGACATGAGTTTTTCAGTGAATAACCAGGTGACAGGACTTCAATATAATCCTTCAAAAAAATGGTCTTTATTGGTTAGACCACAAAACTTTTTAAATAAAAACTTTCGAGTGATGCTGTCCGATTTACTTCGCTTTTATAAAGAAAATAAAGATGTTTCTGTTGAAGAAAGTCATCCTGACTTAACCATTGAAGAATATTTGGATAACAATGGGTATTCACAAGTATTTAGAGATGAACATCTCTATCCAATGTGCGGAGCGCTTTGGTCAAGCCCAGTTGATCAAGTAGGAAATATTCCTTACAAGTTCGTGGTAAGTTTTTTTCAGCATCACCGTATGCTGCAATTAAAAGATCGACCACAGTGGCAAACCGTCAAAGGTGGCTCAATATCCTACATCTATGCAATTCAACGTCATTGCCCAACGATTATCTGGAAAAAAAATCAAGTAAAGCAAGTGATCAGAAGCAAAGATCATATTTCGATTGTGACAGCGCATGGGCAAGAGCAATTTGATTGGGTGATTTTTGCAAGTCATGCAGATGACACATTAGAAATTTTGAGTGAGCCATCTGAGATAGAGCGTGAAGTCTTAGGTAGTTTTGATTACCAAGATAATCATATGGTGGTACATAGCGATATAGCAATTATGCCAAAATCCCGCTCTCAGTGGGCAAGCTGGCATGTTCATGTGACTCCTCAATCCCAAACAGAACAACCGACCTTGACTGACAATGTTCACTTTGGTTTTACTTACTGGATGAACAGTTTGCAAAATTTGAACTGTAAAACACAGGTTTTTTCTACACTTAATCCCAATACACCAATAGCCAAAGATAAGATTTATATTGAAAGACATTATCGGCATCCAGTATTTAATACAAATGCACTTGAGGCCCAATCCCGTTGGCATGAATTAAATGGTAAAAATTGCAGTTCATTTTGTGGGGCTTATTGGGGTTGGGGATTTCATGAAGATGGGGCTAGAAGTGCTGAACGTGTTGTAGAACATTTAATGACTATGGCTGATGAATAGGGGAGCTGAGTATGTTAGAAACTCCACTTGCGATTGCGAAAGCTAAAATTAGGCATCGTCGATTTACACCTAAGGTACATCAATTCGAAGCAACATTAAGCTATTTGTACTTTGATCCAGATCAGATAACAACGAAACTCAGCCATTCATGGTTATGCTCAACAGCACACTGGAATATTCTAAAGGTAGATGAAAATGATTTTTTGAAGGGTTATACAGGGAATTTAAGACAAAGAATAAAAAAAATCTTATTGCAGCAAGTCGATGTGGTCTTGCCGATACAATCAGAAATTCGTGTGTTGGCTTTACCGCGAATGCTTGGTTTCAGTTTTAATTCAGTGGTGTTTTATTTTATTTTTAATAGTCAAAGACAGCTTATTTTTATTTTAACTGAGATCACAAATACGCCGTGGAAAGAACGCAAAGTATATGTGCATGATTGTCGTGATCAGTTAGAACACCATTCTGAGTATCATGGGGCAGAGTTCGAATTTCAAAAAAGTTTTCATGTTTCTCCATTTATGCCGATGGATATTCAGTATAAATGGCGCTTTAACTTTTCTGATACTCAAAACGTTATTCATATGCAACTTCATCAGGCACAAAAATTAATTTTTGATGCAACGATGCTTTTTGAATTAGAAAATATCACAGTTCCTTCACAGCTCAATCGTTATGCTGTTCATTATGTTTTTGAACCTTTCAAAATGCTCGCTTCGATTTATTTACAAGCGTTTTATTTATGGCGAAAGAAAGTTCCATTTTATCGGCACCCTAAAAAAGACAAGGATTTAAAACAAGATGATAAAAACGCTTATTTTCGGTGAAAACGATTCACTGCCATTGGTTTTACGGGGCTTGCTAAAACTTCGTCATGGTCAAATTCATTTCCGTGGTGAGTGGAATGGCACTGTGGGTGAAATTTCTGATCTAGAAGCAACAGTAGATGTGCATAATAAAGCCCTCATTGATCTAATTTTTAAAAATGGTGTGCTTGGGGCTGCAGAGGGTTATATTCAGGGATATTGGAGCAGTGAAAACTTAGTTGAACTGATCCAAATTTTAGCGAGAAACCGCCATGTTCTTGATAAAATTAATCAAAATATGCTTTCGCAAGCAAGCCAATTGATTTTAAAAGCGTGGTACAAAACACGTAAAAATTCATTATCGGGCAGCCGTAAAAACATTGCAGAGCACTATGATCTCAGCAATGATTTTTTCAAGCTCTTTTTAGACTCTTCCATGATGTATTCTAGTGCGGTCTATAAGCAAGAAAACATGACATTAGAACAAGCATCTGATTATAAAAAAGAATTGATCTGCCAAAAATTACAATTGAAACCCATGGATCATCTGGTTGAAATCGGAAGCGGTTGGGGCGGTTTTGCGATCTATGCGGCCCAGCATTATGGTTGTAAAGTGACCACAATTACCATTTCACAAGCTCAGTTCGATGAGGCAAATAAACGTATTGCGTCAGCAGGCTTAAGTCATCGTGTGAATGTTGAACTCAAGGATTACCGTTTATTAGAAGGAAAATTCGACAAATTAGTTTCTATTGAAATGATCGAAGCTGTGGGTGAACAATATTTATCAACTTACTTTAATAAATGTAGATCCTTGCTCAAGCCAACTGGTTTGGGATTGATTCAGGCCATTACGATTGAAGATGCACGCTATAAAAAAGCATTAAGTACAGTGGATTATATTAAGCGCTATATTTTTCCGGGTAGCTTTATTCCATGTATTAGTGTGCTGACTCAAGCTGCATCTGAACAGAAACTACGTTTAAAACATCTTGAAGATATTGGGCTTAGCTATGCTGAAACGATTCATCAATGGCGTGAACGCTTTTTAAATGCCACACCTCATGTATTGGCCTTAGGGTTTGATGAAAACTTTATACGAATGTGGGATTTTTATCTCTGCTATTGCGAAGGTGGTTTTAAAGAGGGCGTAATTAGCAATGTGCAGCTCTTATTCGAAGCAAGTGCTTATTAATAATCAACTTAATGTAATGCATCACGGAGGCAGGTATGTTGTTGCAATTGTTTATACTTGATGTAGTCGTGATGACCGTTTGCTGGTTGTGGGCAACATATAACCGTCGTGCAGGCATTGTTGATGTGGCATGGAGTTTTTGTATTTTCCTGAATATTGTCATTACCGCTTGGTGTGTAGATGTCGCACCAGATAATGTCAGATGGTTTATAGGTGTTCTGAGTTCTGTCTGGTTCTTACGATTGAGTGTGCATTTATTTCGCCGTTATCTGGCCGAGCACGAAGAAGATCGTCGTTATGCCAACATGCGTTTAGCGATGGGGAAATATCAACACCTTGGCTTTTTTACTTTTTTTATGTTTCAGGCTGGTTTAGCAATTTTATTCAGTATTCCAATGTGGAGTTTACTGAATGTGCCAAGTACGGTCTGGAATAACCAAAGCAATGATTTTCTCATTATTGCAGGCATGATTATGCTGATTGCATTTATTGGTGAAGTAATTGCAGACCAGCAATTGTACCATTTCAAGCAAAATCCACAGAATCATGGAAAGACGATGGATCAGGGGCTATGGAAATATTCACGTCATCCAAACTACTTTTTTGAATGGATACATTGGTTTGCCTACCCTGTAATCGGGATGGCAGCAGGATTATATAGTCTGTGGATTTATCCTATTTTGATGTGGTTCTTTTTGTATTACATCACGGGAATTCCATTTAGTGAACAACAAGCATTAAAAAATCGAGGTCAGAATTATCTCGATTATCAAAAACGAACTTCTATGTTTCTTCCATGGAAACCCAAACAATAGGTGAGCGTATGGACTTTATTATTCAGCAATCATTGAAACTCGTTGAGAGCGGTCTAGTGCCCGATCAAGCGATTCGTGCAGCAATTCGGACATTAAGCAAAAAGCGTTTGATTCAAGAAGGTCGCTATGATCCAGATCAAGGTGCTCAACGCTATATGGATGTGTTGAAGATGCTGAAGCAGAGTGAAATTGCAATTGAAACAGACAAAGCCAATGAACAACATTATGAGTTACCAACCGCTTTCTTTCAGGCAGTTTTAGGCAAACGATTAAAATACAGTGCCTGTTTTTTTGCTGATGATACAACCCAATTAAATGAAGCAGAAGAGTTGGCACTGCAAGTCTACAGTGAACGAGCGCAATTGCATGATGGCCAAAATATCTTGGAACTCGGCTGTGGTTGGGGTTCTTTTACCTTATGGATGGCAGAGCATTATCCAAACGCTAAAATTACTGCTGTATCCAATTCCGTAACGCAACGTCAACATATTTTAGCTGAAGCGGAAAAACGTGGTCTGGAAAATATTAAAATTATCACCTGTGATGTCAATATACTTGAATTAAAAGAAAATTCATTTGATCGTGTGGTTTCTGTAGAAATGTTTGAGCACGTTAGAAACTATCAAAAATTATTTCAGAAAATTCAATTATGGCTCAAACCCAATGGATTGTTATGGTGTCATATTTTTTGCCATCGCTTCTTACATTATCCATTTGAAATAAAAAGTGAATATGATTGGATGTCACGCTACTTCTTTACGGGTGGATTGATGCCAGCAACGTCGACATTTTTACATTTTCAAACGCATTTAGAGTTATCACAGCATTGGCAATGGTCAGGTACACATTATGAAAAAACAGCAAATGCCTGGCTTGAAAATATGGATCGCAACGCTGGACAATTAAAACCACTTTTCGAGCAGGTATATGCACAGCATGCTGATGCCTGGTGGCAACGTTGGCGTATCTTTTTTATGGCTTGCGCGGAATTGTTTGGATTTGAACAAGGACAAGAATGGATCATTGGTCACTTCCTGTTCAAAAAGAAAACCGTATAATTAAAATGAGAATCTACCAGTAGATATGCTTATGTTTAGATCCAATAAAGGCGGTGAAAATATTCATCCATTGAGTGAGATGTTTAATCGTCATTATTGGCTGCAAATCGCGCTGATCGCGCTGTCGATTATTATCGGCATTGCATGCAGTGCCTGGATTATTAAAGGCTCACTGCTCAAAACAGCACTCGAGCAAGAAATGGAACATTATTGGATGCGAGTTGATCGTGATCCCAATGCTGATTTACCTGATACAAAAAATTTATATGGCTATCGCTGGCAGAGTAAAGATCCACCTGTAGCATTTAAAAACCAAACTTTGGAACAGGGCGTTCATCGTGTCTTCGTCGATGGCAAAGATCGCATGACAGTTTATGGTGAAAAGGACGGACAACATGTACTGCTTGTTTTTGGTGAAAGTAATGTCAATAAAATTGTATGGATGTTTGGTTTAGCCCCATTAATGTTTAGCCTGATTGTACTGTATAGCATCTTATGGTTTTCAAATCGGAGAGCTAAACGTTATTTTTCACCGATTACGCGACTGGCAAATGCTTTAGATCATATTGATTGGGCGCATCAAAATAAAGAAGCTTCTCCTTTTCAAGGGATCAGTACCAATGGCAATATGGAGGCTGAATATTTAAAGCAGGCATTGGAAAAATATCATCAAGTTTTAAGCGATTTCATCAATCGAGAACGTGAATTTACAGGAGATGTGAGTCATGAATTGCGCACACCACTCACGATTTTAAAAGGCAATGTACAGCTTTGTCAGGTTAAGTATGGGGAAGATAAAGCACTACATCGTATTTCTAATACCATTGAAGATATGCAATTGCTTGTGGAAACCTTATTGGCGATCGCACGCAATACCACCAATACCTTAACTGCCGAACAAACACGATTATCCAATATAATTAGTGATTTGCTAAAGGATCTAGACCCAGTTAGTCAAAGCAAAGGTATTCAAATTTTTGTCCACTACGATCCTCAAGAGTTTCCTCGACTGATGTATCCCTCAATGACTAAAATGGTGTTGAGTAACATTCTACGCAATGCATTAAATTACTCTCAGGGTTCTAAGATCCATATTATTCAACGTCAAAACAGTATTGTGATTGCTGATAATGGAATTGGAATTGAGATGCCAAATGATCTTAAAGTTCAGGAGTTAAGTTCACAATTTCAACTTACAGCCAAAGGTCACGGGATTGGTTTACAACTGGTTAGAAAGCTATGTACTCAGTTGGGATGGAGAGTTGAGCTATTTGATCGTCAATATTATCTGAGTACTCATCCTCATCTACAATTAGAAAATACAACCGGTTTAATTGTTGTGGTGTATATGGATTAATGTGAATTCAGATCAAAAGCAACTTTTAATCCAACGCCTGAAATTGTATGGATCAACTTTTCCTGAAAAGGTTTATCAATCATTTTTCTTAAGTTATAGATATGACTGCGTAATGCATCACTTTCAGGCTCTTCATCCCCCCATAGTTCGATAACAATCTCTTGTTTAGTAATGACTTTTGGAGAGTTTCTCATCAAAATTTTAAGCAATTTGAATTGAATACGGGGGAGCTCAATCGACTGACCTGCACGGGTCACAGTTTGGGTGGAACTGTCTAAAATTAGGTCATGAATTTGGATTTTACTTGTCGACACTTCTCCAAGAGAACGCTTAATAAGCGCCCGAATACGCATCACCAACTCATTAAAATCGAAAGGTTTGATTAAATAATCATCTGTACCTGCGGTGAAACCCTTTAATTTATCATCCAATGTGTCTCTGGCCGTTAACATCAGAATTGGAATATCTTTACCTTGATCCGTCCTCAGCCATTCACATAAATCGTAGCCTGAACCATCGGGTAAATTAATATCCAGTAAAAGTAAATGATAAGGGTTTGTTTTTAAAAAATTGCGTGCAGCATCTAAATTACGGGCATGATCAATGACAAAGCCATGTTGTTCTAGAAACTCACAGACTGTTGCAGCAAGCTCGAAGTGATCTTCGACCATAAGAATAAATTGATTGTTCATAATAATTTGATCAAGTTATAGATTTAGTAATTGTTGCTTTAATTTAGCATTAAATGGAGAGTCCCCAAACCATATTTTAAAGTATTGATTCGCTTGAGAATCAGTAATTGCACCTAACTGCTTTTGGTTCAGAGACAAGCTTAACTGTTTGCTCATTTGGTCATAATTTAAAGTGTAGAGATCGCCCTTTTTTACAGGGTGATATAATGCAGTAATTTTGTTTAAAACCGATTCGTCTGAAAAATTAGTCACATTCTTCTTTAGGTAGTAAGTGGCTGCTTTTTTAAATGCCCATTCTGGAATATTTTGGTTATAAGTAAAATCTAATCGAATATTTTGATTTTCCCAGTTTTGACTGCAATTATTAGCATAATAGCTTACTGATCCTACATCTTTTGTCGTGACAATGAGGGGAGCTGTTTTACATAATTGCGTACTTGCATGTACTAAGCTTAAAGGTGTGATAAGACATGTGGCGCTGAGTCCAATTTTTCTTAAATAATTACGCATTTCCCACCTCTACTTTTATATTTTATATATTTGATTCAAAAATTTAACAACCCATAGCCGTTCATGATGGTGTTTATTTGACTGATTTTAACTATCTTTTAAAAGGTAAGAGTAAAGAATAACCTTTCCCGACATAGGGGAGAGAACGATATAACCCATTAGCTGGATCCCAATAATCTTGTTGAAAAACGATTAAGCCCTTGTTATTTATTTTGATTTGGCTAATTCCATATGAAGACATGGTTTTCGTGCCACCAAACATTTTGAAGTCATACACCATATGCCAATGAATATAGGCCGAATCTTGTGTGTGCGTTGCACTGATTAATTTTACTGAGACATTGCTGACATGTTCATTCATTCCTTCAAAATGTTTAACCAGCTCATTTTTAGTAGAAAATTGGGAAAGGGTATCATTGATGTATAAATCATCTGCGTAGAGTCGGCCTGTATTTTTGACAAAATCAACAGTTCCCATTGTATTAAAGCTGGAAACAAACCGCTCACCGATAAGCTGGGCTTGTTCATCATTCAATAGAATTCCTGAGATTTGCTCATTTGCTTTATCATAGTCTGCGCTATAGCTTGGTAAACTTTTACAGGAAACCAAGGAAAGTAAGCTCAGTGCAGAGATGGTCACAGTTCTGAGAAATGTCATATTGCTAAACTCACTCCAATTTAGAATAAGCTTAAAATTAGAAGCGTGAATATGTTGTGAAATAATGATTACAGATAAAGAACAAATTTTCTGATTTTCTAGAAAAATAATTTATATTTTTACTTTAATATTCATGTAATTTTAAAAATAAAAAAGGAAATCATTAGATTTCCTTTTGCCTAAATCGATCAAAATTATTTAAGGCGTGCTTGACGTTGCGCGATGTATTTCTCGTTAAAGAATCCACCCAATGGGATAAATGCAAGAATAAATAATCTAAGCAACTCTATTCCGGACCAAACCGATGCGGTGCGAACCAAGTTCCAAAGATAGAATAAAAAAGCCAGACCATGAATTGGCCCCATAATTTTTGTCGCAATGGGTAAATCAAACGCATACTTTAATGGAATCGCCACAACAAATAAAAGTAATAAAGTCACTGCTTCGAGTACAGAGGCAAACCGCATCTGCTGCAATTTTTTTGTCATCGCGCTCATAACATAGCTCCAGGAGATTGATAAAAGAATAAAAATTAACGAAGCATACCATCTTTAGAAACGATCGCATTGATATTGTTGGTAACGATTCTTATTTAATGAATTATATAAAAAAGTATAGATTATCTTGTCTATATAAAATTTCTAACATTGATCATGATCTTTGTATTTTCAGTCTAAATCGTCTTTTGCCTATGAAAATAAAGCCAAAACCAGAATAAATAGAAGATATTGCATGGGGCTATGAGTTTGTTTTTTATTGAGTCGAAAATTGTGAATAGAGAGTTTATGCAACTTGTTGCATAAAAACTTTTATCCCGATATGATGAATCGAATTTCAAGAAAACGAAATGCTTATTATTTCTAAAATTAAGTTTATCTATTTGAAATAAAGGATATAAATGATGTCAAAAATTCCAGAAATAATGAAAAATCTGAGACTTCCTGTTATTGCATCTCCTCTATTTATTATTAGTACACCCAAGCTCGTGCTGGCTCAATGTAAAGCAGGAGTGATTGGTTCAATGCCTGCATTGAATGCACGCCCAGCAGAGAAATTGGAGGAATGGCTTAAAGAGATCACGGAAGGAATCGCTGAACATAATGCCTTGCATCCAGATCGCCCAGCTGCACCATTTGCAATCAATCAAATTGTTCATAAAAGTAATAATCGTCTTGAACATGACATGGAACTGATCGTCAAATATAAAGTACCGATTGTGATTACATCTTTGGGTGCACGGACAGAAATTAATGAGGCAACGCATAGCTATGGCGGTATTGTCTTGCATGATGTGATTAATAATACGTTTGCTAAGAAAGCTATAGAAAAAGGGGCAGATGGCTTGATTGCAGTTGCAGCAGGTGCAGGTGGTCATGCAGGTGTGAAGAGTCCATTTCCGTTAATTCAAGAAATTCGTGAATGGTTTGATGGGCCACTTGCTTTATCTGGCGCAATTTCAACAGGTGATGCTATTCTAGCTGCTCAAGCGATGGGCGCAGATTTCGGTTATATTGGTTCGGCCTTTATCGCCACACATGAAGCCAATGCGACTGAGGCTTATAAGCAAGCTATTGTGGATCATAATTCAGATGAAATTGTCTATTCCAACTTGTTTACGGGCGTACATGGTAACTATCTGGCGCCAAGTATTCGTGCTGCGGGGCTTGATCCAGCCAATTTACCAGAAGGTAATTTAAAAGATATGGATTTCAGTACACCAAATGATGATGGTTCACAGCATAAAGTTAAACCTTGGCGTGATATTTGGGGATGTGGTCAGGGTTTAAATGCAATTAAAGCCACAACCTCAGTTGAAGCGTTAGTTGAACGTCTTGAAAGAGAATATCTTGCTGCAAGAAAGCGCTTAATGCTTTAAGGTTCAGTCTATAGGGAGTTATATTTTAACTCCCTATTTTTTTCTATCGTATAAAAATTTCCCTTTTGTCTTAAATACGTTGAAACACCAGCCCTGCATGATCTGATAAACGCTGAATGAATCGATCGTCAAACATTGTTGCAGGTGTCCAAAAACCGCCATCACGGCCAAGTTTTTCACCATTTTTAGCATGATCAATTGCAAGACTCAATGCTGCTTGTCCCAGCATTTTTCCTGTTGAGCCATAACCTGGATCTCGATCGCCTGTCACTTTAATTTTTAGGCTTTGTCCTGTGTCGGTTCTTCCAACAAAGCGCAAGTCAAACCGACCTGCCAATTGTTGCTCAGGCGTAGGGCCTTCTCCAGGTTTTGGTAAAAGGTAGCGTTCCATCACCTGACTGACAGGTTTACTGACGGCAGCAAGCATAAATGCAGCTAAGCCAGAGACGACGGCTAATGCTTTTAAGCGTCCTTTCAATCCTTCACCTGTCAAAATCGCTTCGTTGTAGCTAAAGTTATGACCATAAGCATTGCCAGACAAAGCGTTGGAACGGTGTACCACGCGCTCATTGACAGCGGCCATTACAAAAGGCGCAATCCATGCATTGAAATCAGGGTCAAATTTGGCACTTTTGATATAAATTTGTCTTTGGGTATTGCCATGATCTGCAGGACAAAGGATGTAGGGATTAAGCAGATCTTTTCGAAGCGCAGGGTCAGCCGCAGCCTCTTGAATCACATTAATCAAACTTGCGACCGTACCACCAGATGCTCCACCTTTTAAGGTTTTAACTCGCATGCTAACTTGCGTTGCAGGGGAAGCAAACTGTTGCTGCGCTTGCTGTTGCAGATAATAAACACCCATATCCGATGGAACTGAATCGAAGCCACAACAATGCACAATACGCGCACCTGATTGCTGTGCCTGAGTTTCATATTTGGTGATCATTTGTTTGATCCACTGGGTTTCTCCAGTCAGATCACAATAATCGGTGCCATTGTTTACACAGGCTTGAATTAGAGGTTCACCATATAGTGCATATGGACCAACTGTCGAAACCACTACACGTGTTTGGGCACAAAGTGCATCGAGTTCAGTTTGATTATTAGCATCGGCCACCAAGATTGGGACAGATAGTCCAACAGGGCCAAGCGCATCTTTAACCTGTAGTAGTTTCTGTTGAGAACGTCCAGCAATCGCCCAATGGAGTGGTTCTTTGTGAGAGGCTAAGTATTCTGCGAGATATTTGGTGAGGATCTGCCCGACAAAACTAGTCGCTCCGAAGACAACAAGATCATAATTTGGCTGAGTCATTGTAAGTTTTTCCTTAACTGTTCTATAGATTAAATTTTTAAAGTGCTTTGAGTAAATGTAGCACTACTTGTGCGTCTTGAATCAGATCTAAACGAAGAATATTGGATGTCCCAAGTTCATCTAATGATTGGCTGAGATGACCACCATGCCTTACAAGTTTTATGTTTCGAGGCACAAGTTTCTGTGCAAAAGAAACCAGATTGGATTGACCAAGGTATGCCGCCATTGGTCATCAATGACATGTAACATGGTCACTTGACTCAGTCTAAATCTGGATTGATCCTGAAACGATCGTAATAGCCATTTTGGGGAACCTTGACTTTGTGTTGTCCAATTTCAACTTCAGTAAACTGTTTATTGCTCTTCATATGCATAACCCTTTGATTGACCCAGTCATTCAAAACGCCTGTCAGCGACAAGCGCATTTCTCACCTTCAAGATCACTATAAGATTAAAGCCAACTTTAATGTCAAGCCGCAAATTTTGTTATTTGAATAAGTGTAAAGTTTATTCGTTGAAACAATGTAAAGAAAATAAACCCTGAAAACTTTAGAGCTTTGAAATTTTTTATTGATATCAATGAGTAAGCCTATTCACTTTAGCTTTATTTTTAAATCATAAAATTACATTTTTATTATCAGAATGGGACTAAAAGCATTGACCTTAAAGCTAACTTAAATCTTAGTATAGAGTGACTATCCATATGGATAGTGGTTAAAAATATGAAATCGCAGCGCGATCATTAGAACATAGATCATGACTCGACAGTGTAATTCTTACACAGGAGAAATAAAGATGGCATTTGTTACGACAAAAGATGGTGTAGATATTTTTTATAAAGATTGGGGACCTCGCGATGCGCAGGTCTTATTTTTTCATCATGGCTGGCCACTCAGTTCAGATGATTGGGATGCCCAATTATTATTCTTTTTAAATGAAGGTTTTCGTGTAGTCGCCCATGATCGCCGTGGACATGGCCGTTCCAGCCAAGTTTGGGATGGTCACGATATGGATCATTATGCCGATGATGTTGCCGCTGTGGTGCAACATCTTGGGATTCAGAAAGCGATTCATATTGGCCACTCTACGGGTGGTGGTGAAGTAGCTCACTACATTGCACGTCATGGTGAAGCACATGTTGCCAAAGCTGTACTGGTGAGTGCTGTACCGCCAATCATGGTAAAAACGCCAAATAACCATGATGGTTTACCGAAAGAAGTTTTTGATGATCTGCAAAATCAGTTATTCAAAAATAGATCACAATTTTATTATGATTTACCTGCCGGCCCTTTTTATGGTTTTAATCGTCCAGATACAAAACCATCTGAACCAGTCATTTGGAATTGGTGGCGTCAAGGTATGATGGGTGGTGCCAAGGCACATTATGATGGGATTGTGGCTTTTTCTCAGACCGACTTTACTGAAGATTTGAAAAAGATTTCAGTACCTGTACTGGTTATGCATGGTGATGATGATCAGGTTGTACCTTATGAAAATTCTGGGGCATTGTCCGCCAAACTGGTACAAAACGGCACCTTAAAAACCTATAAAGGGTTCTCGCATGGGATGCTTACAGTCAATGCAGATGTCATTAATCCAGATCTATTGGCATTCATTCGCGCATAAGCTGCATTGATTGCAATACAACTAAAAAATAGAGGCCATTTGCCTCTATTTTTTATTTTCAATATTTTTTGAGATTGTAGCTGCTGCAAATCTATGACCTAGTTTGATTTTTCAAATAAATTTTATAGGAAGCAATAGAACCTATTGACATTAAAGTTTACTTTAATCTTAAAGTAAGCACATATTTAAAGAGGTTCCAGAAAATGAAAGTATTTGAAAAATTAGTTTTCCCGAATGGTTCGCAGATCCCAAACCGTATTGCAAAAGCTGCAATGGAAGAAAACATGGCTGATTTAAACCATGCACCATCTGAACAACTGATGCGTTTATACCAAGCGTGGGCAGAGGGTGGTGTTGGTCTGATCATCACAGGAAATGTGATGGTGGACCGTCGTGCGATGACTGGACCGGGTGGTGTTGTACTGGAAGACGAAAAGTATTTGGATACTTTCAAGCGCTGGGCACAAATTGCTCGTTCTAAAGGTGCACAAGCTTGGCTGCAAATCAATCATCCAGGGCGTCAAATGCAATCCAATTTGGGTCAAGAAACTTGGGCACCATCCGCCATTGCACTCGATCTGGGGAAAATGTCAGATCGTTTTAATACACCAATTGAAATGAACCAAGACATGATTGATGAAGTGATCCAACGTTTTGCCAATACTGCACGATTAGGAGAGCAGGCTGGCTTTACTGGTGTAGAAATCCATGCAGCCCATGGTTATTTACTCAGTCAGTTTCTTTCACCACTCAGTAATAAACGTCAAGATCAATGGGGTGGTACTTTAGAAAATCGGGCACGTATTTTGATTGAGATTGTCAAAGCAGTCCGAGCTGTGGTTTCAGACACATTCACCGTTGCGGTGAAACTCAATTCTGCTGATTTTCAACGTGGCGGTTTTAGTGCAGAAGATGCGCAACAAGTGGTCATGATGTTAAACGAACTGGCTGTTGATCTGGTTGAGTTATCTGGTGGGAGTTATGAAGCACCTGCAATGCAAGGGCAGGCACGTGATGGACGTACTTTGGCACGTGAAGCTTATTTCTTAGAGTTTGCTCAAGAGATTGGTAAAGTTGCCAAGATGCCTGTCATGGTGACTGGTGGTATCCGTCGCAAACAGGTGGCAGAACAAGTGATCGAAAGTGGTGTTGATATGGTCGGGATTGCCACAGCACTCGCGATTGATCCTAATTTACCAAATGAGTGGAAACAAGGCAAAAATAACGCACCTGAACTTCAACCGATCACATGGGAAAATAAGACCTTAGCATCGCTCGCCAACATGGCAACAGTGAAGTTCCAGTTACGTAAACTCAGTCTGGGTAAAACGACCAATCCAAAGGTATCGCCATTATGGGCATTGGCTTTACAGCAAACAGCAATGACTTGCCGTACCCGCCAATATAAAAAACGGATGCGTAGCTATTCATTTGCTTCATAATCTAAGCGAACAAGTCATCAATGCTAAAAGAACTTGATTGATCAAAAGCCAATTATAGAAAAATCTGTAATTGGCTTTTTTATTGAAAAAATGATTAAAAAATTTTTGAAAGAGAACGATAATCCATGACAATAAAAATATCCGTTTGCAGATTGAAGCGGATATTTTGTGCATAAATTTATTTTTTATTAATTTTAGCTTGATCCAGCGCAGGATAAGGAACTGGCATATTCAGTGCCAATTGAGCATCTTTCACAACATCGAGACGTAGAATTTTACCTACCCCTAAATCATTAAGTAACTGACTCAGCGGACCACCGCTACGCACCAATTGTACATTTTTAGGAAATAAGCGCTGTCCAAATGCAAGTGTATTTGATTCGACAGAAGTGCTATGCCATTGACCATCGACGAGTTGATACATGGTTTTAGTTTCAATCCGTGATTGTGGTTTGACCATTTTAATTTTAGGTACAGGAGCAGTCAGACTTAAATCTGGCTTGCCATCCGTATTAAAAATATGTGCTTGCAGATTTTGAGTACCAATTTGCATATCAATCGGTGTTAACCATTTAGGCAATTGATAACCATATACACCACGCACACGGGCAATTTCAGTGTCGACAGGTAAGGCCAGTACATGCCCATAATACCTATGATGATGCATCGAACTGAGTAATTCGGTAGTATTGAAGCGGTGTGCATTGGGTTGACGCACCACAATGGCAACAGAAACTTCATCATAGGGATCAACATCACCAACCGCATATGAGAAGAAGGTGAGTGAAACCAAACCATAACCTGGAAATGGCTGTAGTGGCTCAAGCGGTACGGGCAGTTTGGCTTTTAGTTTTGCAATAGGTGCCAACATTAACACTTGCACATTGCTGGTACGGTAATAGAAATTTGGTGACCAGACTTTGCCCACCCGTGTATCCACAAGTTTTTTAGGAATTGTACGAAAATAATCAATATTGCCTGCCGCAGGGTCTTTGGCAACTTCGTCTAAATTTGGATTCATACGAAAGCGATCATAATAACCACCCTTAGGCACATTCACCTTATACGGCCCAAATTCAACGATTGTAGTCGGTGCTGTGTTGGTACTGCCATTCATATGAGGTGAGTTGGGTTCGGTTGCATAGGCTGCTGTAGCGAATATTAAACCGATGGATATCGCAGATATTGAACGACGTAAATGAAGCTTGTTAAACATGATGAAGTTCCTCCTGTAGATCTAACTGAAATGCTAAGATTAAAGTTAGCTTTAAGGTCAAGCATTTTTGAATAATAAAATTGAATAAATCAATGCACAGAATGTATCGTGATAAAGCGTGAGGAGATAAAGCTAAATTTATATGAACATTAAAAAACCAGATGATGAAATCTGGTTTTTTAAAAGAAAGTTCAATTTAAAGCATTTAAGCGTTTCACTACGGCTTGCGCAATTGCTTTACTGGATTGCGGATTTTGCCCCGTAATAATTCGATCATCAACGATCACGTAAGAAGTAAAGGGGAGAACAGCACGTTTATAGTTTGCCCCACGTTGTATCAAACCATCTTGCAATGAAAATGGTACTTGAGATTTAATTCCGGACAGCGTTTCTTCACTATTGGCAAAACCTGTTACAGTCCGTCCTGCGATCAAAGCATTGCCGTTATTATCTTGCAGTGGCAATAACCCACCCACACCATGGCAGACTGCCGATACGACACCACCTTGCTGGTAAATCTTTTCACTAATGTTCTTTAGACCTTGGTTCTGGGGGAAATCCCACATCGTACCGTGACCACCCGTGTAGTAAATTGCCTTGTACTGGGATGGATCAATTGCATTGGGTGCAAGTGTATGATTTAAACGTTGCATAAACTTAGGGTCTGCTAAATGAACTTTGGCAGATTTGTCCATATAAATTGGCTTTAAGCTACGTTCATCCAAAGGAACAGCTCCACCTTGGGGACTAACAAAATCCATTTCATAACCAGCAGTTTCTGCAATGTCATAAAAATGAGTGAGCTCATTCAACCATAAACCCGTGTGATCTGAACGAGTAGGGTAAGCAGAATGGTTGGTCATCACCACCAGAATTTTGCCTAGCGATTTATGATGTAGATTTTGCACAGGTTCAACTGCATAGGCTGAACTTAAACTCACAGACAAGATCAGCATAAAAATATGGATAAACCACTTTTGAAGATTCCAGCGTTGCAACATGACAGGTTCCTTATTCATCACCTGTCAAATATCCTATGCTTAAAGTTGGGTTGAAGGTCAATCGTTTTTATGCGTTATTGATGCGTATCAAAGGTACTTGATTTTAAATTTTCAATAAAGCTTTAGGCCTGATCATTGTCGTAATAGAGATTGAGTAAGCGTTGTGCATTTTCTTCACAAGTGATTTCGTCAGGTTTACTATTGATTGCAGTGATCATCATACGCAGGTTTTGTTTGCTGATGGCCAGTTTTTGTTCTAAATCTTCAATATCCTTGATTTTACTTTCCAACACACCAATCAAAATATCATGGTCCCAAGACGTCACATTTGAAGGTAAAAATGACTTAATTTCTGTCAAAGAAAAGCCAACTTGCTGTGCTTGCTGGATCAGGAATAACTGTTTCAGATCATTATCACTATATTCCCGATAGCCATTTGATTTACGTTTAGCCTTGGGTAATAGTTTGATTTGCTCGTAATAACGAATTGTGGGGGTAGTTAAACCACTTTGTTTAGATAGTTCACTGATATTCATTGACTGATTTTTCTCTTGACATTAAAGCAAACTTTAAGCTTATAGTGATGCAAAAGCAAGATTAAAAATAAATCAAATAGCCGAGGTAAAAGATGTCAAAGCGTATTCTGCATGTTGTAACCAATGTCTCTGAATATAAAGGAATTCACCGCCCCACAGGACTGTGGCTGGGTGAGTTGACGCATGCCTATGATGAGTTTGAAAAGCAAAATTATATTCAGGATATTGTCAGTCCTTTGGGGGGCCATTCTCCAGTCGAACCTAAATCATTAGAACGTTTCGTTGCTGATGCTTCTGTATTAAAACGTAAAAATGATCCTGCATTTATGCAGCTACTCAAAACAACAAAAAAGCCCTCTGAAATCAATTGGCAAGATTATGATGTGATTTATTACACAGGTGGCCATGGCGTGATGTGGGACTTTCTGGACAATGCTGAATTGCAAGACATCACCAAAAATATTTATGAGAAAGGTGGCATTGTATCTAGTGTATGTCACGGTTATTGCGGATTGCTGAATGTTCAGCTATCAAATGGGCAATATTTAATTGAAGGGAAAAAGCTGACGGGCTTTGCGTGGTGTGAAGAAGTGTTGGCTGGTGTTGCGAAGAAAGTTCCTTATAACGCTGAAGAGCTGGCGAAACAGCGTGGGGCGCATTATGAAAGAAAATTTATTCCTTTTGTACCAAATGTAGTCAGAGATCATAATTTGATTACTGGGCAAAATCCGTTTTCAGCACGTGTTACAGCAATTGCGATTATTGATGCTTTAAACCAAAAACAATAAATCCTATCGATGAATAAAAGACCGAATAAAGTGATTCGAGAATCACTTTATTGATCTACTCCACACATCGCTGCTGTACTCATTTTAGATGCCACTACACGTCATATTCCGCATGCATTTGCGTATTTTGTCGCTCAGAACGTGCTAGCTCTGATGCAAGTATTTCTGCTCGCTCAAATGCATTTTCTAAAGATTTTTGATGGCGAGTATCACCAAACTCTTGATACTCAGACACAATTTCATATATCTGATCAACGCCTAGATATTGACTCAGTGTACGTAAATGCGGTCGTAAATGTCCCATCTCAGCCCGAATACCGTCTTCTTCAAAACCAAACTCACCACTGGATGTAATCACGACGAGTGTTTTGCCTGAAAGTAATGGTTTTAAGGGAAAGTCACCACGAGTGAGGTCAAAGTCAAAAGTTTTGTTAATACGAATAATTTGGTCAAACCATGCTTTTAAGTGAGCGGGCATACCATAGTTATACATCGGCGAGGCAATCACAATCGTATTTGCAGCAAATAGCTCGGCAATCAATTGATCAGATAAGGATAAGATTTGTTTTTGCGCAGCTGTTCTTTTCTCCTCTGGTGTAAAAACAGCACCAATCCAGTCTTGGTTAATAAAAGCAGGAGGATTCATTCCGACATCACGATAAATATATTCATTTATCATGCCTTGGCTTTGCAATGCACTGATAAAACGATGTGCAATACTTTTTGAAATTGAATTATGAGCTGGATTGGGATTAAAAACCGCTCGGACACTGGCATCAATATGTAATACAGTTTTCATTTTTGAGTACCCAACCTGTTCAAGATAAGGTCATGTTAAAAGCCTCTTGCTAACTGGACAAATGAGTAAATCAGAGTTATGAATGAGTTTAACTCAGCTATAAACTTAAACTCGGAGGGCAAAATGCATGCAGGTTTCCTTACAAGCATTGAAAGCATTTGAATCTGCAGCCCGTTTAGGAAGTTTCAAACTGGCTGCTGAAGAACTGTCACTTACACCAACTGCTATTTCTCATCACGTGAGTAATTTAGAAAGTCGCTTAAACGTTGATTTATTTTATCGGCAGGTACGAAAAATCAGCTTAACTGAAACAGGTGAGAAATTAGCGACCGCCATTTCAAAGGGATTTCGAACGATTGAAGACGCATTAGAAGAAGTGAGTACAGCGGGAAAAGTGATTAAGATCACCACAACCTCATCCTTGGCTGCAATGATCTTGATTCCAGCCATGCAGACCTTTTCACAACTTTATCCAGAGATCTCGCTTGAAATTTCAACCGGGGAAAATCTGGAAAACCATTTATCAGCGCTTCCCATCCGCTATGGGGCTGTTGCATCTGTTTCACCAACGGACATTATTAAATATGAGTCATTTAATGTATTTGCCGCCGTAAGGTTGCATAAAGAGCGTTGGTTGGAGCAGCCAATTACACTGTTTAGCACTGAATGGAAAAATAAAACCTTGCCTAAGCCACCCTTGCAAACATGGCTTGACCACAATGCTTTGGATGGGAAAAATATCAGCCTGCATCACTTTGACCAAGAAATTTTCGGTATTCAAGAAGCCTTAATGGCCAATGGATTGGTATTTTGTTCGAGTACCTTGGTCAGTCGATTAATTCGGGCGAAATTGATCCAGCCACTGTCAACTAAATGCGCGCAATCAGAATTGTGTTATTACATTCCAAACAAGGAACAATTAAAGCGTAGAAATCGGCATATGTATGAACTGATTGTGTGGATAGAAGCACTGTTAAATCAATAAATTATAATTTTCAGCATGACTCTTTTGAGCAATGCAAGATATAAATTGTGCTTATAAAAATAACAGTCAACAACAGGTTGTACGATTCTTTCTTGATTTTATAAATGATAATTATTATCATTTGATCACACTGTGTTTTGAGTCAAATGATTGTGAACAAAACCCCTATGCTTGTAGATCAGTTATACAGAAACCATAGAGGCTGGCTTCATCAATGGTTAAGACAAAAAATAGGCAACACTGAGCAAGCCGCAGATCTGGTGCAGGACACCTTTATTAAATTACTGCAAACACGCGATGAGCTGCTGGGGATTAAAGAACCACGTGCTTATCTGACTTCTATTGCAAAAAACTTACTGATTGATCAAGTACGTCGCAAACGCATTGAACAAGCTTATTTAGATGGCATGAGCCAGATGGAATACATGCTGGATGCGGTTGCTTCACCAGAAGATCAAATGCAAATCATTCAGGCACTTGACCAACTTTGTAAAGCCTTGGAAGATGTTTCTGCAAAAGCACAACAAGCATTTATCTTGCATTATCTAGAAGGCTATACCCATAAAGAAATCGCAGAGCAACTGGGTGTTTCGACCAAAATGATTCAAAAATATCTGGCAAGCTGTTTAATACGCTGTTATCAGACCCGACTAGATATGGATGTCAGCATCTAAATGGATATCGATAAACAAGATCATCATCAACTGGTTGAGGAAGCGGCTTTATGGATTGTACAATTAAGTTCAGATGATGAATCGACCCGCGAAAATGCACAATTAAAATTTAATCAGTGGAAACAGAACAGTCAGCAGCATCAAAAAATTGCAGCGGATATTGAACAGTGTATTCGTTCGATTCAAAAAATGTCTCAAACACCGCAGCATAAAAAAGCAGTTAAATCGGCACTCAAAGCCGGTTTTGGATCTGCAAAAATATATAAACATGTTCGTGCGGGAAGCGCATTTGCCATTGCATTTGTTATCATCGGCGGCAGTTCTCTATATGTATCTGATACTTCTATTGCCTATCTAAGCGCTGATGTTCACAGCGATTCGGCACAGTGGACAACACAAACCTTACAAGATGGCTCTCGCTTAATTCTGCGGGGGAAAAGTGCAGTCAATATTGATTTTCAGGCAAGGCAAAGAGTGGTTGAATTGGTTCAAGGGCAAGTCTATGTTGATGTTGCCAAAGATCCGAATCGACCGTTTTTAGTCAAAACCAAACATGGGCAGATTCAAGCACTTGGAACAGCTTTTAGCGTGGCTTTTACGCCTTCAGCAACAGAGTTAAAAATGTTGCATTCGCGAGTACGTGTACAGTCTACAGCGCATGGTTATGCAACTCAGCAGGTGACAGTCAATGCAGGGCAAGCCGTCAGTATGAATCAAAATGGCGTGCAATCATTACCCGCACTGAATATTTATAATGAACAACAAAAATGGAATAAACATCAATTGATGGTAGAGGATTTACCGCTCGACCAGGTGTTAAAAGAATTAGATCAAAATTATAAAGGCAGAATCTTGTTTAATGCCGAAGCTCTGCAAGACATCCGAGTGAATGCCGTGTTGCCATTAGATCAAACACAAGATGCACTTAAATTATTAGCAACTGTATTTCCCAACTTAAAAGTATATCAAATTACACCATATTTCATTGTTATCTCATTAAAAAATAGAAAACAGCCTGTATTTTCATAGCACCAATAAACGCATTAAAAAAACATTCTTAATTTTTTTAAAAATTTAGGTTCCACTTTTTTCGAAGCTGTCCGTCATAGTAAGTAGAAGCAATAAATTTGGATCATTTTATTCAAGTATATTGAATGATTCTTATTTCTATTTACTAGGGCAGCAAAATGAAGAAAGTTGGAAAGGATCAAATGCGAAATCGGAACTTATTTCGATTTTCAACACTCGCATTTGCGATACATACAGTTTGTATTGGTGGCTTAACTTTGCCTTTACAACAGGCTTATGCTGAAACAGTTGGAATAAAAGCTTACGATATCCCAGCAGGAACCTTAGCCAATGTCTTGAATCAATTTGCTGAACAATCTGATACCGCTATTGCAATTGATGCCAAACAGTTAAAAGGGCAATACAGTTCGGGGTTAAAAGGAAACTATGCAGTAGAACAAGGCTTCCAACACATTTTAGCATCTTCAACATTTTATGCAGTCAAAGTGGGACAAGGTTACACGCTGGCGAAAAAAACCACTCAACATGCCAATACTGCGTCTGTTACTACAACTACAGTTCTAAACAAGACAGCGTCTGTACCGACGCAGGATGATGACGTTTCAGTTCGTTTGACCCCACTTGTCGTTTATGGTCAAGAAGATCGTGATACTCAGGGCAGCAACAGAGTTTATGATGCCAATCGCTCTTCAGTCTATGCAGGAAAAGACTATATTGAACGCTTTAAAGGCACCAATCCTGCCGATGTTTTACAAGGTATGGTGGGTGTTTATAGCGGTGATGCTCGAAATAGTGGCGCATTGGATCCGAGTGTTCGTGGCGTACAGGGTGTAGGTCGCGTTCCATTGACCATCGATGGCACTGAGCAATCGATTGCAGTATGGCGCGGCTATAATGGCGTGAATAATCGAAATTATATTGATCCTAATTTGATTGCTGGCATTGAAGTCATTAAAGGGCCATCGTTAGAACGAAATACAAGAACGTCAGTCGGTGGTGGTGTTGTGGTCAAGACCTTGGAAGCGGATGATATCGTTCGTCCGGGTCAAAGCTTTGGTGCAGAGCTAAAAGTTGAAGGTTCAACCAACTCCATTGATCCCTCGCTTCCTGATATGAGCAAGGTCGGCAAGAATTATAATGATACGACACCTTGGAATAATGTTGATGGAAAACAGTATGACCCCGACATTTACAAGAAGAACCGAACTAAAAATGATAACTCCAACTTCTCTGGGGATGATCTAGCAGGTCGACTTGCCTTGGCAATGAAGCAGGATAAATTTGATTTATTGGCAGTTTATGCTGTTCGTGAACGTGGCAACTATTTTTCGGGTATACATGGGTCGGGCTACTATAAACGGGCAGAACCAAGTAATAGTCTCGATTTTATTCCTTATTTTGCTCATTCCTATAAGCCAGGTGATGAAGTTCCGAATACCTCAAGTCAAATGGAGTCGTGGTTATTCAAAGCAAACTATCGACCAACTGATGACCAAGCCCTAAAATTGACCTATCGAGACACCAAAAATAGATTTGGTGAAATCATGCCTTCACGGATTGAATGGGGGCTAACACCTGAAATTGGTGTACCACAGTGGCCTCTCAGTGACATTCGTTCCAAAGCCTACAGCTTGGAGTATAAGTTTAAACCCGAAACGAATCAGTGGGTCGACTTCTATGCCAATATTTGGCAAACCGATACAGAAAGCCAAACCTATACACGGGGTGGTTGGCCGACGACGATTGATTTTCGGGACAATCGCATTATCAATACAGCAATTAGCCATTCTGACAACCGACGTCAGGGCATTAATATCAGCAACAAAGCCCTATTAACGGACCAACTTAATTTAACCCTAGGTGGCAGTTTCTTAAAAGAAAAACTGACTTCTGATGATGTCTATGGTGAATACGGTCCAATGTATAGTCTATTTCAGGCTTTACCGCGAGCGGGACGCCGTGAAGAAAAAACCTTTGATTTTAATTTTAACTATCGTCCTGCCTCTTGGCTAAGTTTTGATGCGGGTATGCGCTATCGCTCATACTGGGCCTTTGATGATTTCTTAAATAAATCCTTGAGAGATGGGGTCGATCCTGCATTAAACCCATTATTTACCAAGAAAAGTAAACTCAAAGAATATAGCTTTGAATATGTGACGATGCCTGAAAGTTATAATGCTCAGCAGCAACGTCTGCTGGATCGATTCTCGCAACGTTATGCCACCAAAAATCCAGACTGGGATGGTAAGTTAGAAACTGTACCTGCATCAGAAACACAGCTGTATAACCTGATTTGGACACAGAAAAATACACTCACGTGGAAGGCAGATGAAAACGGTCATTTGGCTTTGGCGGATAATGTATTAGATCGACTAAATGCTCTAGGTCAAAAATATGTGATTACTGGCAGTGGCAATCTTAGTCCTGCAGTGATTGAACAGGTTCCCATTGAGTCTGTTCAGAAAGTAAGAGACAGTGGCTGGGCACCTCAGTTCGGTGCATCCATTCATTTGACTGATAATAATCGGCTCTATGTACGTTATGCAGAAGAGTATCGCTTACCCAGCTTATTTGAAAGTACAGTCGGTTTCTCTGCGATGATGCCATATCAAGCGATTAAACCCGAACACGCGTTTAATTATGAAGTGGGTTATGTCTATGACATGCGTAACTGGTTAAGCTCAGCACGAAATGCCGATATTAAACTGGCGTATTACTACAACAAAACCAAAAACGTGATTGAGCGAAATCAGAATCTGATTTTCACCAATATGGATGAGCAAAAACTTTCAGGTCTAGAACTGCAAAGCCGTTTTGATAATGGTGCTTTCTTTACCGATTTAAGTTTGGCTTATAACCTCAAAAATGAAGTCTGTGACACCAATAGCGCCATCGATAAAATGATTAACAGCGGTACTGTACAAACAGATCAGGGGATTCAGTTCCGTGATGCTTACCAACGTTGTGTCGATGATGGTTTTCCCAATGGTTACCTCGTCACCATGTCGACACCAGAACTCAGTGCACATGCCTTGTTAGGCGCACGTTTTCTGGATGAAAGATTGGAACTGGGTGCCCGAGGAACCTTCTACAAAGGCTATGAAAGTCCGCTACGTAAAAATAACGATGCGGGTATCAATAAAGGCTATTACCTCAACGTACCACTGGCTTGGGATGATACTTGGATTTTTGATGCTTATGCACGCTACCAAGTCGATACCTATAACACGGTTGAATTTGTTGGAAATAACCTTTCAAACCAATTCTATATCGATCCTCTCACTCGGAGTGCAATGGCTGCACCAGGCCGCACGCTAAAAGTCAGCTGGACAACTAAGTTTTAACACAGAATTTAATTTCCTCTTTTAAAAAGTGGGAATTAGATGGATGTAAATAATAATTTTGAATGATTATTATTTACAAAATCAAGAGCAGTAATCGATCCAACTGCTCATACAACTAAATAGATAACGATATCGTTATCTTCATTGAAACAATAACTTAGCTTTAGAAAAATGGAGTAACAATAAATGAAAATCTCTCAACTGTTCATCGGTCTTGTTGCATGTTCTGCTGTATTTGCTCATGCAGGTATTGAAGGTGCTTCTAGTAACGAAGCAAATATCAAAGTCGGTGCGGCAGCAAGTGCTAGTCATCCGGGTGGTGCAGCTGCAGTTTCTGTGCAGGCGGCAGGTGCACCATATAACGCTTTTACAGGCTTTAGTTCACTAAAAGGTTTAGCGCAAGCATTTTCTGCGCAAGGCACAAGTAATACGAATGTCACTGTAGGTACCAAGACATTTAATATCTCTCATATTCCTGTATCGGCAATGCCGCCTTCACATAGTGCTTTAGGTAACTTTAATTTTGGTCAAGTCGGCACACAAGAAGTTTATTTCGGTGAATGGTGGAAAGCGGGTGATACACCTGCAAGCGCAAGCCATACGGTTTATTACGCAGGTGACAATACCAATACCACAGTACCAACTGCAGGTACTGCGACCTATACCGTTGCAGGGATTAACGGCTCAGCAGCCAATCTGTTAAGTGGTAATTTTACTGCAAACTTCGGTGCGGGTACTTTGGAAGGTTCATTAGCTGGAACAGGTACAACCGTTTCAAACGTAACGCTTGATGGTGTGACGTTTAATCCAGGTTCAGCTGCATTTAGCGGATTTGCAGTTGCAAATGGTACAGCTGGCTTAAATGACTCAGGTATTGTTCAGGGACATTTCTTTGGTGCAAATGCTGCTGCTTTAGCGGGTATCGCGAAATTTGACAATGTTTCTTATAACACTGCATTTGGCGGCGCGAAGAACTAATTAGAGCGAAAGGAATCTACAACTGTAGATTCCTTTTTCTTGCTTAAGACTTAATGATTTTATTTTTTGTTTTACGGTTTTTATGAAAAGAACATTGCTGTGCTGTCTGACTCTATTGGCTGCTTCATCACTCTATGCAGATGATGATACTAAACTTCGCCTGAATCAAAGCTTAGATCAAAATTTATTACAACAACAGCACCAACTACAACAACAAGGCACAATTCGTGATACCGAGAAACTACCTAGTATTCTTATCAATGGCCAAATTTTTGCGGTAGAGAAAAATGAGGATGATTTGGCAAAAGCTCTTTATTTGGCTGTCATGCAAAAACAATGGGGCAATGCTGCGGTTTATTTAAAGCATTATCAGCAATATCAAGACTATGATCAGGCTTTAACTGATTTTGCCGAAGGGGCACTGGCACGTGCTCAGGGGCAGCTCAAATTAGCCGAGCAAAAATTTCAAAGCAGTCTCAATAAACAACCCAATAATCTGATTTGTGAACTAGAGTTAGCGCGCGTGCTGTTTGAACAGCAGAAGAACAAAGAAGCAGCACGCCTTTTTACATCAATTCAAAACAAACTGGGACAGAGTGATCGTACGGTGATACCGCCAGAAGTAGAACAAACGGTTAATCTGTTCGTCAAAGCACTCGATCAGCGAGATTCATGGCAAGGCAGTGTCGCGATTGGTCCATCCTATGCCACAAATCTGAATAGTTCTTCTGAACAAAGTAAAACATGGACGTTATATGGCATTGACGATAAGGGCAATGCGACTCCCATTCAAGAAATTACCCGTGGCAGCCCTAAAGCAGCATCAGCAACAGGTATGGACTATGAAGCCAGTTTAATGAAACGCTTTTCTCTCTACGGCAATCATGGGGTTGCCTTACGTGGTTTAGCGTATGGACAGTCTTATGATGATCATGCCGACTATAACGAATCCACCCTAAATATTAATGCAGGCTATAGCTTTTTCGATTTAAAAAATCAGATCAGCATTGCACCATTATTTGAACATAAACGTTATGCAAATGACGGTTTATACAATGCATGGGGTGCACGTGCTGAATGGATGCGATTTATTGCAGCAGACAAAGCATTCAAGCTCGAAGCTGAAATCAAAGATCTGGATTATCAAAAATATAAAACACTAGATGGTAAAGAAAGCTCAGCGATGTTCACGTTTTGGAAGATTCTACCTAAGCAATGGACATTATTTAGTGGACTGGATGTGCTTGATCATGACACGCAAGAAAAATATATGGCAGCCTATCAACAACAAGGCATTCGGTTCGGGTTGAGCAAGTCTTGGAATGTTGGGTTGAATACCACTTTATTCAGTTCATATCGCTGGCGGCAGTTTGATCAATATGTAGAGACATTTGCGGCCCGCCGTCATGATTTTGAACAAAATTATACCGTTGTTGTGCAGATGCCCCGATTTAAATTTTACGGCATGACACCAAATCTGACTTATCGTTATAACCACAACAGTAGCAATGTGGATTGGTTATATTCCTACGATAAACACAATGTCAGCTTAAAGCTTGAGCATCGTTTTTAGGGGGATGACGATGAAATCAAAGCTCCAGCATTCACCTTATGAATTGACCACAAAACCACCATCTGTTTTGATTTTGGCACATTCCTATCAGAAGTCGATCATTGTATTGCTGGTCATTGCGCTGCATCTAATAGGATTATGGTTTCTGAGCCATTTTATTGAACCTTACACTTTGGCCACTTCACCGAAAGTAAATGCACTCAAAGTACGGTTTGTGTCATTAGTACCATCAGAGAACCCAACTCCTCATACAACGGCTCAGCGTGCCATTGCTCAGCCACCCAAACAACAATACTTAAAAAAACAATCTGCACCTCGTGCTACACAACAAAGTGCTGAGATCATCGAACAAAAGATATTCACCAGTCAAAATGCAACAAATACGGTGCAGAAGAAACAGCCGAGTCAAAAACATCACTCCTTCGCATCTCAATTAACACAAACTGTTGCAGTGCAGTCCGTAGAAAGCAAAGCGTTTAAACAACAGACTCAGACTGATCAACAATCTACTGTGCTGAATGAAAATCAGCAAATGCATAAAGCGCAATCTGAAGAAAATCAATCACGCCCGAGTGGTGTAAAAACACCTGCAGCGCAACAGGAACTAAGTCGAGCACCTGAAAGCCAAGTTCAGCATGATGAACCTATCCAAGTCAGTAGTGTCGATGTGCTCAGTTTTGGAAAGTTTAGCTACGATGATCGGGAGCTCAGACAACAAACTCGTATGGTGGAGTTACGTTTACGCATTAATGAAAACGGACAGCCTATCGATATCCAATTAAAACAAAGTTCAGGTATTGCCAGTTTAGATGAACGCGTTCTAAACGCAGCCCGTCAGTCCACATTCAAACCCTACAAAGTCAATGGCCGAGCAGTGGCTATTGTCGTTGATTTCCCCGTGCAACTTAAACTCAGTCGGGACAGCCGATGAGCAATATTCTTTCTTCAGGAGAATGATAATGAACGCAGCAACAGAACAAATGGTTGCCAATAGCCTTTCTCAACGTCTAAAGCAAGAAACGGCAGCAGAACATGAACGAATGCATCGCTTAATGGCTCAGGCAGATGTCTTTGCAAGCAAAGAAAAATATGCGCAATTCACGTTGTCTCAATATTATTTTCAACAAGAAATTGAGCATCTTTTTGAACAAGAAGGTGTGGCTGGATTAATTCCAGATCTCGGTATTCGTGGTCGCTCTCAGCAAGCTTTTGAAGATTTACAAGATTTAGGTATTCAACCCGCAGGGCAGCCGTTGCAGAGTGCAGCGGTTAAATTACCTGAAGCTCTAGGCTGGATTTATGTCTCAGAAGGGTCAACCTTAGGCGCAGCTTTTTTATTTAAAGAAGCCCAAAAAAGTTTAGGTTTCTCTGAAACATTCGCGGCGCGTAATCTCGCGGCGTATCCAGAGGGACGTGCCAAGGTTTGGAAACGCTTTGTCCAATCACTTGATGATGCTGAGTTTGACTCAGTTTTACAGGATCGCGTGGTGCAAGGTGCTTTAGATGCTTTTGGCTATTTTGGAAATGCACTAATCCAGTTGGATGAGTTGACATAAACAAGTGGATTGAGCATCGCTAGGGATGGAGAATATTGATCGCATGAATAATGATGTGAAAACAGATGTTTTGTCACAACCGCCACAGCCAGCAAGCAAATTAGTACGCTCAGTTTGGTGGCGATTATTCTTTATCTGCCTCGCCTGGTTGTGCATTGGACTCGGTATTCTTGGAATTTTTATTCCGGGTTTACCGACGGTTGACTTTATTATATTGGCTGTTTTCTTTGCAGCTAGAGGTTCAGAAAAGCTGCATCAATGGTTTCTAAATCATCGTCTTATCGGTCCAATCATCAAAGAGTGGCAAGAAAATAGACGTATTCCCAGAAAAGCCAAATATATCTCGACGCTAAGCATGAGTATCGCTGCGGGGATTATGATCTGGACCATTCCACATCCTTGGGTTGTTTATCCTCTTGTGGCATGTATGGCAGCAGTATTAATCTGGATGTGGTTAAGAGATTAGACCACCAAGCCGATTTCTGGAATCATGTAAACGTTAATCACTAAATTTGAAATAAATCACATCCATTATCTAGTCAAGACAGAACTCAATATCAAAAAGAGCAAACAGCCTTAGGCGGCTTGCTCTTTTATCAATCGGTATAATAAAATTATTTCACTATTTGCTTCGGTTGTAAGATTGCTGAGATGTATAAAGCTATATTCTTTGATATTGATGATACTTTGCTTGATTTTAGTGTAGCCAACCGTTCTGCATTTGTTAAATCGTTTGGAGAGTTTAATTTACAGCATGATGATTTGACCTATTCGACTTATAAAAATATTAATCATCAGTTGTGGGAAAAACAGAAGTTAGGTCAAATTACTGTACAGAATGTGATTGATTATCGATTTAAAGAATTATTTTTGGCTTTAAATATCGAATTGGATCATGATCATTTTCGAGATACGTTCCAAGGAAACTTAGCCAAAGAACATACACTTGAGGATGGAGCCGCTGACGTAATTCAGTACCTGAGCCAAAAATATAAGCTATTTGCAGCATCCAATAGTTTTCTCAATCAACAAAAGTCACGTTTGGGTCTTGCGGGTCTGTTATCACATTTTTCTGATTTGTTTATTTCAGATGACATCGGATACGAAAAACCAGATCAACGTTTTTTTGAAATCTGTTTACATCGAAGTAATATCGCGAAAGAAGAAGTTTTATTCATTGGCGATAGTTTAGAGGCTGATATGAAAGGGGCGGCATCCTGTGAGATCGCGACCTGTTGGTACAATCCTAAGAATTTACCCAATCGTTATGATTTAAATCTCTCCCATACAATTCAACATCTATCTGATTTAGCAAAAATTTTATAAATCAAGATGATCTGGCTGATGAGGTTTAAGATTAATCAAAATCAGCCAGTAACAGACCGCAGGAATAAGAGCGAAAAATAAGGAAAAACCGTCTTGATAGATCAACCACCATCGTTGAGTGACTTGACCTGTATGAGCCCAGCTCAACAATATCAAAAACGGTGCTGCGATAAGTAGTGAGCTTAAACAGATAGAGAAAAAATTCAAATATTGGTAACGATTGAGAATAACAGAGAATAGAAAGGAAAATGGAACAGTTAAGACACAATAGACAAGATAAACAAACAGGTGTACTGCAACCACCGTCAGTATCGAATTAAGTTTAAATTCGTTATTTATTACGATGAAGAGGAACGCAACGATAACGAGAAAGGGAAGAGGAGCAAGTAACAATGATTTTAAAATGATAATCTTTTTATATGTCACAAACACTCTCAATGCATTCTAATTACATATTTCATAAATTAATTTTGAATTGCGTAACTCAATCTGCTCTGCTAGTCTTTTACATGCACTAAAATAGGCTAAAAATGCGTACAGCGTATAAGGGATTATAAATTCGAATAATCAAAAAGGAAGATAGGAATGTTAAAAGATGCTGAAATCGCATCAAAGTCATCAAAAATTGGCATGATCATTACATTAGTCTTATGTTTCATTTTTGCCATTATTGAAGGTTTTGATTTACAGTCGATGGGTGTTGCGGCACCACGAATTAAAGCAGAGATGTTACTTGATAGTAGACAGATGGGATGGATCTTCAGCGCTGCTGTTTTAGGAACATTACCTGGCGCATTGATTGCTGGGCGAATAGCCGATGCGGTTGGACGTAAAAAAGTTTTTATCTTCTGCATTGTCATCTTTGGTTTTATGTCGCTATTAACACCTTTTGCTAAAGATTTAAACACCTTGCTTCTGGTTCGTTTTTTGACCGGTTTGGGTATGGGTGGTGCGTTACCCATTGTGATCACGATGGTCTCTGAAGCAGTACCTGAAAAATACAAAGCAACCGCAGTGAGTATCATGTACTGTGGTATGCCAATAGGTGGCGTTTTAACCTCAGTTGTTGCCTTATCTTTAACAGCCGATCATGAGTGGCGACATATTTTTTATATTGGTGGTATCGCACCTTTATTGCTTGTACCTATTCTTATTTTCTTATTACCAGAATCTAAAGCCTACCTGACTAGAAGCACACAACCGAAAAGTAAAAAGCAAACTTTGGTTGAGGTTTTATTCGCTAAACCACGTGTCTTGATCACTTCCAGCCTTTGGATCAGTTTCTTTGGTACGCTATTGGTACTTGCGTTATTTCAAAACTGGTTACCGACACTCATTTCTGGTCTAGGCCTAAACAAAGAACAAGCCAGTTATATTCAGATTGGATTTAATCTAGGTGGATCAATCGGGGTACTGATTTTAGGTTTTATGCTGGATCGATTGAATAAGTTCGTTATTGTCGCAAGTGTATATAGTGGCATTCTACTCTCGCTGATTGGTCTTGCTTATTCCAATAGCCCATCTAGCTTTATCATATTTGCAACAGGGTGCGGGATGTTTGTGATTGGCTGTCAGTCCATTTTATACACCCTAGCAGCCAAGTATTATCCAACAGAAATGAGAGGAACGGGAGTTGGTGCTGCCGTTGCGATTGGAAGATTAGGTGCTTTTGCAGGTCCCTTAGTAGCAGGCTATTTACTGGGTACAGGGCAAAGTGAGATTGTTGTCATCGCATCCAGTATTCCAATGATTTTATTGGCCGCAATATCTGCATTGATTTTGCTGCGTAAGCCAGAGCATTCCACGAATAGAAAAGAATCACTTGAGACGGCAACCTCTTAAGCATTCGGTAGAACTACGACTTGACGGTTGATGTTGCACATTTCACCGTCAAGTTTTACAAATTACAAAGCAGTCTGAAATTAAAACTTCAGTTTTTTAAGACCTCGATTGATACCATTTTGCAGCGCAGCTTTAATAATTGGACCAATAAAAGGCAGTCGTCCCTTAAAGCTGATGGTGTAATCTAAGCGAGTTCGACCATTGCCTAAATCGCTAAATTTCATCACACCTCGATGCGCTTTAATCGGACTAATTCCGCTGGTAATCGCATATTCAATTAATTCATTTTCTTGGTAAACCAAGTTTGTTTCAACAAATGAAGGCGCTAAAGGAATCGAAAGTTTCCGCGCTGAACCCACGCCATTACGTGCATCTTGACCATCATTTATTCGTGTGATTTTAGCTGGTGCAAATATTTTGCTTAAATTTTCATGCTCACTGAGAACAGCAAAGACCTTATCTACGGGTGCATTAAATTCTTGTATTACCTTGACCTGTTGTGTTTTTAGCATATCGAAACCCCTCTAAAAATTGACATGGTGTATTGTCAGTTTCTGGATGTTAGCATGCTTTTAAAAATTGCGGAATTTTCCTTGGTCGGAAATTCATTTTTCTTTGTGAATGAATCATAATTAGGATCTATTGATTTTATTTCTTAAAATAACTGGGTGTAATACCTGACCAACGCTTATAAGCTTGTGAAAAGGTAGATAGATCTGAAAAACCAAGGTTCGCCACCTGAGTCAAATATAAAAAGGCTATACCTAGGTATAGCCTTTTTTATAACAAGAAAATTCAACTTAGTAGGCGAGTTTTAATAAGACTCTAAAAAACATTGCGATCATTAACAAACCGAGGAACCCAGCTAGCCAAAGTACGATAAACCATTGTGTTTTAGATAGTTTCATTTGATGACACTCCTAGTGATAGCCTTCATCACCGACACGGACTTTATCCCGAAATACCCAGTAGGAAACAATGGTATAGGCAATGATAATCGGGATTAGAATCACCGCACCCACCAATGCGAATTTCTGACTGGAAGGTGGCGCTGCCGCTTCCCAAATTGTGACTGAGGGTGGAATGATATTCGGCCAGAGGCTGATCACAAATCCAGTAAAAGCGAGGAATACCAGTGCTAGGGTGTAGATAAAAGGTTTAAAGTCCTGACGTTGTTTACATGCTTTTAGAATCAAAAATGTAAATAACAACACCAAAATGGGTACAGGGCTAAAATACAGTAGATTTGGTAATGCAAACCAACGAGCTGCAATTTCAGGATGTGTCAGTGGGGTATAGAGACTGACACCTGCAAATACCACAAATAGAAGCATGATCAGCTTCGGCATTAAATGGTACATTTTGTCCTGTAGCTCATGATCGGTTTTCATAATCAGCCAACCACAACCCAATGCTGCATACATGGCAACCACACCCAGTCCCGTAAAGAGCGCGAAAGGTGTGAACCAATCCAGACCTGAGCCTGAGAAAATGCCATTGGTGGTTTGAATGCCTTGGATATAAGCACCTAAAATCACACCTTGCAGGAAACTGGAGAGAATTGAGCCCCAAATAAAAGCCTGATCCCATAAATGCTTGGTTCGATTGGCTTTGAAGCGGAACTCAAACGCAACGCCACGGAAAATCAGTGCAATCACCATGAGGGTAATCGGCATATATAACGCTGAAAGGACGGTTGAATAGACTAGAGGAAAAGCTGCGAATAAACCTGCACCACCGAGGACCATCCATGTTTCATTGCCATCCCAGACAGGTGCGACGGTATTCATCATCACATCCCGTTCTTCGCTGTTTTGAATGAAGGGAAACAGTATTCCAATACCGAGATCGAAACCATCTAAAATGACATAGATCAATACGCCAAGTCCGATAATACCCACCCAAATCAGAGAGAGATCAATCATGGTGTTTCTCCTTATTTGGGTCTTGTGTATCGATGGTTTCATCAACTGCGCTTAAAGGACGCATTGGTGTTTTGAAATGTCCATGACCTGCGGGCTCAAGATCAACAGCTTCAATAAATTCTGGGCCTTTATGCATCAGTTTCAACATGTAATAGATCCCAATTCCGAAAACAACACAGTACACCACCACAAAAATGATTAAGGTGAGACCGACTTGTTCAGCAGAAACAGGAGAAAGCGCATCTTTGGTCCGCATTACACCATATACAACCCAAGGCTGGCGCCCAACTTCAGTAGTAAACCATCCCGCCAATACTGCAATAAATCCAGATGGGCCCATCAGCAAAGCAAAACGATGAAACCACTTACTTTCAAAAAGCTTTCCTGTTTTTCTTAACCAAGCACCAGACAAAGCCAATAAAAGCATTAACATGCCCAGACCAACCATGACACGGAAACTCCAAAATACAATAGTTGAGTTTGGTCGATCTTCTGGGGCAAAGTCTTTTAAGCCTTTAACAGTACCGTCCATCGAGTGAGTCAAAATCAAGCTTCCTAGATTTGGAACTGCAACCGCATATTTAGTGCGCTCTTCTTGCATATCTGGAATACCAAATAAGTAGAGTGGCATGCCTTCATCATAATTGGTTTCCCAATGTCCCTCCATCGCAGCAAGTTTTGCTGGTTGATGCTTTAAAGTATTTAAACCGTGTGCATCCCCAACAAATACTTGTAAGGGTGCCAAGACCAAAATCAACCATAGGGCCATCGAAAATGATTTTTTGACAAGTTCATCGCGACGACCTTTAAGTAAATGCCAGGCAGCAGTTGCGGCAACCAATAAAGCTGCAACCATAAAGGCTGCAATTGCCATATGTACTAATCGATAAGGGAAAGATGGGTTAAAGACAATTGCCCACCAATCTGTCGGTACAATAATGCCATTTTCAATGCTAAAGCCTTGCGGTGTTTGCATCCAACTATTGGAAGACAGAATCCAGAACATGGAAATACAGGTTCCGATAGCAACCATCAGTGTGGCAAAAAAGTGTGCCTTGGGGCTAACACGGCCCCAACCAAACAGCATAATGCCTAAGAAACCTGCTTCCAAGAAGAATGCACTAAGTACTTCATAGGTGAGCAGAGGACCTGTAACACTACCTGCAATTCGGGAAAACTCACTCCAGTTGGTTCCAAACTGGTAGCTCATGACGACACCAGAAACCACGCCCATTCCAAAGGCCACAGCAAAAATTTTGACCCAATACTTAAACAGGTCTTTATAAATTGGATCTTTGGTACGTAGCCAACGCCACTCTAAAACAGCCAAGAAGCTGGCTAAACCAATGGAAATCGCAGGAAAAATAATATGAAAGGATACGGTAAAAGCGAATTGTATTCTTGCCAATTCGAGTGCAGTAAAACCTAAAGTCATGACCGTACCTCATCTTGTTTTTGATGAGATAAACTGAGGGCTGATAAAGCCTCTACCCAACGATGAGTATGATTAGAAAAAGAAAACATGACTATAATCTCTTGAATATATAAATTTTTCAAAACTTAAACGTTTTGAGCTTCAAGTTAGAGTGATAGTAAAAGTGGCGGTGCTCGACCTTGAGGGGTAAGAAAGAGTTGCTGAAGCTGAAAGAAAACATGGAAGTAGTTTTCAATAAAGGCGAGAAAACGAACCTGAATCCTAACCAAAATATGTCTTAGATCAATATCTGGTAAAGGCAAAATATGACTATACACCACACAATATTGACATTGATGATTTGCATCATGGTGGTGATGAGCAGATGGTGTTTTCGCTTCAGCTAAAAAGGTAGGGTATGCATGTTCCATATCATGTTGTGGACTAAACACATTGTGATGTTGAGTCGTGACATGATGATCATGGGATGAAGAAGAGGAGTGAGGGGCTTGCAACAAAACTTGGGCAATAGTTTCACATACTGGAGAAACTTGATATTTCTCTGGCAGTAATGGCTGTAAGAACACAGCGAGTTGTAAAAAGATTGCATAGAAGGCTAGCAATCTTCCAATCATCAGCACCCGATTGATCTCTTTCTGGAAATCATTGGAGAAATACTATAACAAAGAAATTTTTTTTTAAAAGGAATAATTAACTTTTTCTTTATAATAGAAATAATATTTTTACCTGATGGTCAACTGTGTTGGTTTTTGAACGAGATGGTTTCTTGAAGCTACTGTGTAAATACAAACTAAACAGGCATATCTAAGTCATCAAAGCTTTCTAAGGTCTTTCCTGCATGAATATGTTTTTGATAGTACTCAAATCGCACCTCGTCTAATACTGTACTAGAAAGACCGACATTCCAATAGCCAGTGACCTGTACATCTTTTTGAGCTAGCGATTTTTCTTCTACGAAAAATTGGCGAATAGCCCTAGCTTCATTACGTTCACATGCGGCCCAGACTGCAATGTTATTCATTTGCTTAAACTGATAAGCCGCTTTAAGTAGCAGCCCCATTTTCCCAGCTTGATCTTGACCTTCACGAAGTAATAAATGCATTTTTACTTTTAAGCATTTAGGAAAATATGCAAGGATATGAGGTTCTGAACTTTCAATAAAGATATCTGCACTGACATCAGTTGGCCAAGATTTTAGGATGGAATAAAGTGCTGGAAGGGCAGTTTCGTCAGCAAACATGACCACATGTTTTTTCTCATCAAAATTTGGAACAAAGTGAGGTCTTGGTCCGATTAATTGAGTTTTTGTACCTATTTTTGCATTATGTACCCACTTCATCGCAGGACTTTGATCCTCATGTTCAATCAGATCAATTTCAATTTCATATTTGTCTCGATCAAAGGAACGAATCGTATAAACACGTGTTAAAAAGGCATCCTCATCGTTTTGAGAAACACCTAAACGAACAGCTAAATTCGGCTTAGCCCATAAATCAGGCTGATGAGTATCAATTTTACCATGTACGCGTAGGATGCTTGGGAACGGTCTTGAAATAGCTGTAATGGTCATTTCAATCTGTTCCAGATTTCTCATATGGTCATTTTGTTTAAGTATATTTTTATCATTTGAAATTTGATTTTGCTTAGTCATTATCAATTTACTCAGCATTATTAAGTGAAATTCCACCCATTATGCAAGATAATGATAATCATTTGCAATAAAACAACTTAAAAAAGATCTAAAAACTAGAGAACTTGTTTATTCTCTAGTTATGTAATACAAGTGGGTACTGTTAAAATTTTGCTCGTATCCAGCCATACGCAGCAGCAAAGGGCAAAGCGGTTCTGGCTAAATATGGAACATGCCAAAGTCCACCATGATTAGCATTCTCCATAATGAGCTCCAATGGATGCTCCAACGATTTTTCAGGATTGGTTGCGCTATCAGGGTTGTTTAAATCATGTACCCAAAGCGCTGCCATAATGGCATTGGTGGTTTCAGGGCTAAAGGTTTCAACCTTGAACAAGTCAGCTCCTGAAAACGCTGCTTTGAGGATTGGATTTTTCACAACAGAATGGGTTGTGGTAGACGGGGCAATATTAATAACCGTCTTTTGGCCGCGTGCGCGTGTACTGATGGCAAACCATTGTTGCAGGCGTTTTGCCAAGGCATAATTTGGCCCTTGTTCAATCACCATACAGTCAGAAATACCATACTGCTGACCATTATCTGATTCAATCAGCTGCTTGGTATTGGATTGGAAAAAGTTGGATAAAGAAATATTGTGAATAGACCGAGTCAGGAACTTTTCGAGAATAGGGCGCTGTTTAATGTTTTGTTGTATCGATTGCACCACCGCTTTAGGAATCGCATAGATATCTGTTGGCGTGAGCATGAACATGATGCTGCTGTCTGGTTTTTGCAGGCTCACTTGTTCCATGATACTAATCATGGCGATCGAAACACGCACATGTTTTTCACCATCTAAATAAGCAATACCGGCCAAATCTAAAGTTTCAGTAAAGGTATTGAGCCAATTGGCAATTTCGGGTGTTTGAGTCAATAAATTCGCACCAAGTTGCTTGTCACCATTTGCCAAAGTGATTTGTGGTGCGATTAAGGTAGCATTGCCTTGCTGAATGGTTTGGGTAATTTTTTCCCAGATTTTTGGGTGAGGTAAATCAATAGCAACGATATTGGCACGCCATTTTGCAAGCCAACTGAGTGGTCCTGCTTCAGATGCGGCACCAAATAACACCATGGTACGCGCAGATAAATCAAACCATTCAGGGTGAGCTTGCAACAAACGTAATGCTTTTGCATGGCTAGGCTCAATAATTCGTTGTGTTTCCCAATGATCAATTTGATCCGATAAGGCTTGGCCCTGTAGTTTTTTGCCCCCAAAAGGAATAAACCATGGCTGAACCGCAGAAGGGCCAGAACCTTTCAAGACATAGCTTTCAAATGGCTGATCGCTAATATTGACCATGGCTTGCTGCAAAGAAGACTGTTCTGTCTCTCGATGAAATCTAAACAGTTCTTTGGCTGTATCCAATCCATGTTGGGCTATCAGCAAAGGATGATTGACCGATGTGATACCTGATTTAACCAACTCTTGAAAGTAAACTGGATATTTCTTTCTCCAATTTTTTTCAGCCTTGAGTTGCGATGCATAAGGAGAATCGACACTTTTCAGTGCGGCATATAAAATTTTCTTTGCCGTGTCGGTGGTACTAGGCGTCTTTTTGCCAGATTTAATGGGGAATTGTATTCCATCGATTTTAGACTGTAATGTATTGCTCAATTCATTGCTCCCATTTTCTGAATCAAAATTCAAAAACTAGCGTGGCTCTATGCTTTATTCAGTGTAAATTTCAGAATAAAGCGAAACAATGAAATACAAAATAGCGAAAAAAATGCAATTTTGAGTGTTTTCCAAATAGAAAAAGTCGTGTTGAAAAATCAAATAAAATTTAAAAATTTAACGAATACAATTATGTATGTTTCAATCATGGCATTTCTGTCATATTCCTAGACAGGTAAAATATTACTTCATGCACACTTAAGTTCTGTTTAACAAGCTTAAATATTCGCAAAACAATATTTATAAAATTTAGATTTTCTGCACCTAAAAGCTCGGAATCAGCTTAAAGGGTGATCCTTAAATAACTGGACGATCCATTCAATAAAGACTTTTTGTCGAGGTGAAACCAGTGTTTTTGAAGGATAGAGTAGAGAAACCGGAAGCGACGGAACAGGATAATTTTCTAGAATTTGACATAGCGTTCCTTGCTTCAATTCCGATGTTTGGGCGTAGTGCGGGACTTGAATAATGCCAAAATGCTGTTTAGCTGCTGATGAATAAGTATGTGCTCCGTTGACTTGAATCATATAAGGCAAATCATGCAATTCCATTTGCTGTTGAACGATGAACTCAAGTGGTAGCGGTTTCTGTCGAGCGGTTGAATAAAACCCAACCATGAAATGAGCCTTGAGATCTGCTAAAGATTGTGGCGTTCCGTATTTTTCTAAGTATTGCGGACTCGCCAAGGTAATTTGTTGAATCTCGCCAAGGTGCCTGACAATTAAATCACTGCTATTGAGCTGTCCAATCCGAATAACACAATCAATTCCTTCTTTAATGACATCAACATAACGGTCGCTTTCAGTCAGTTGCAGTTGAATTTGAGGAAACTCGGATAGGAATTCATGCAATTTTGGCATAATAAAATAGCTGGCAAAAATACCGTGTACTTCTATTTTTAGTGTTCCTTGAGGTTTTGCATGTAGAAAATCATGATCCGATTCATTGATATAAGCCAGAATGTATTTACAGCGCTCGAAGTAAATTTTCCCTTCATCAGTGAGTCTAACCTGACGTGTGGTTCGAAATAACAAACGAGTATTCAACTGCGTTTCTAATTGCTTAACTGCGTCAGTCAATGTAGAGCGAGGTAAATTCAGGATTTGTGCTGCCTTGGTAAAACTCTGCTGTTCTACAACTTGTATAAAAGCAGACATCGCATTTAATTTATCCATCGCGCTTAAGCCTTTTGTTCGGTTTATTCGGATAAAGATGTCAGAATTGGCTAGATTATCCAAGTATATCTGAACAGTATCATAGAACTTATTAGATGGTAAATTTCATTCGATGAGGTCATAAATGAACACAACTGCGCATGCAAACCAGAAAAAAATTATTTTAATTACAGGTGCTTCTCGAGGAATTGGTGCTTTTACGGCAAACTTACTGGCTCAACAAGGCCATACGATCATTGTAAATTATGCCAATAACGATCAAGAGGCCCATGCTGTGGTCACCAAGATTCAAGCCTTTGGTGGAATAGCATCTGCCTTTAAAGCAAATATCAGCCAATCAAAGGAAGTGACTCAATTATTTGATTATGCGATTCAGACCTACGGACGAGTGGATGTACTGATAAATAATGCTGGAATTATGCGATTAAATAAGATTGAACAGGTTGATGATGAGAGTATTGATCAAATTTTGGCAATCAACATAAAGGGACCTGTCTATACTATGCGTGAAGCTGCAAAACGACTGGCTCACGGCGGTAAAATTATCAATTTATCCAGCAGTGTTGTAGGACTGAAACTTGAAAGTTATGGTATTTATGCAGCATCAAAAGCAGCGATTGAATCCTTAACGGCGATTTTGGCCAAAGAATTAAGGGGGAAAAATATTACCGTAAATGCAATTGCACCGGGACCGACAGCAACCGAACTTTTCCTAGAAGGCAAAAGTGACGAGTTAATTGCACAACTCAGTAAAGCAGCACCTTTAGAGCGTTTAGGCACAGTAGAAGATATTGCTGCAGTTTTAGATTTTGCAGTTAGCGATGCAAGTAACTGGGTAAATGCCCAAGTGCTTCGAGTGAATGGTGGGATTATCTAGTACACAAAAGCAGAGCTTCGATCATAATTAGGCATTGGTGCTAATGAATACAATGTCTAATCTTAAAAATTAAAAAATGAATCAACTTCTTTTAAAACTTTTTTAAAAAATATCTGAATATGTTGTAGAAATACTTGTTCAATCTGAGAAAATTGGGAATACTCAAGCCCGTAAAATGCGGGCTAAAAAATTATCTTTTGGGGTTAGGCAACTATTGTGAAAACGTATCCATTTTCTCGTTTACAAAAAGCATTATTAGCGGTTGGTTCATTTTCATATCTAGGAATAAGCCCTGTAGTTTTACATGCAGAGGAGCCTCAAAGACTTGAAACAATCACTGTAACGGCTGAAAGCTTACCCACGATCTATTATCAACCGAACGTGAATTTATCGGGTTTTACGCAACAACAGCTTGCTGAAATTCCAGCATCGATCAGCACAGTAACTGCTGCACAGATTGCAGATCAACATGCTAAAACATTAACAGATATTATTAAAAATGATGCAGCAGCAGGCGATGGCTATGCACCAATTGGTTATTACCCAAATATTGTTATGCGTGGTTTTGCCTTAAATTTGGGCTCTAGTTATTTACTGAACGGTAACTTGCTGCGCGGTGAGCAAAATGTTGCGGTTGAAAACAAAGAACAAGTTGAAATTTTAAAAGGTATCAGCGCAATTCAAAGTGGTATGTCGACACCTGGTGGCGTTATCAACTATGTAAGCAAGCGACCAAAAGATATTCGTTCACTGACGCTTGAAGTAGACAGTCATGGGGGGCATCGAGTGGCAACCGATCTTGGCGGTTTACTCGGTGAACAGCAGCAGTTTGGTTATCGTATCAATCTGGCTAATGAAGAAATCCATCCTTATGTTGAACATGCAGATGGAAAACGTTTGTTTGGTTCTTTGGCTTTAGATTGGAAAATTTCAGATCGTTCAAAACTCGAATTTGATCTCGAGTCTCAACGCCAACGCCAACGATCAGTACCAGGTTACCAGTTACTGGATGGTAAAACTGTACCTACAGGTATTAATTGGGACCGATTACTTGGTTATCAAAGCTGGAGTAAACCCGTCACCAATGAAAGCCTAAATGCGGGCTTAAAATATAGCTACCAAATCAATAATAATTGGGAGACCAGTCTCAGTGCTTCTCAAAGTCGGGTCGTGGTCGATGATTACTCATCATTTGCCTACACCTTCGACCAGAATGGAAACTATGATATTTATGATTTCCGCAGTCCTGATGATAGCTATTTAACCAATCAGTTTAAAACTGGACTAAATGGCACATTTAATACAGGAACTTGGCAACATAAACTCAGTTTAGAATTATCGCAAAGCTATAAGCGTCATGCACAATACGATGCGCTAAATGAATGGGTAGGCACAGGAAATATTTATCAAGATCCTGACCCGTTTACACCGAGTGAAAAAACCTTAGGCAATCATTACAAATCATTTAAGAGTCAACAAACAGCTCTGAATTTACTCGACCAAATTGATTTAAATCAGGAATGGTCAGTTATCGCAGGTGGAAAATTACTACATTTAAATGAAGATGCCTATGATGCGACAGCTAATAAAATTAGAGATACCAATTTCAACCGGTTCTTACCACAATTTGCCTTGATGTATCAGCCTTGGAACGATACTCATTTATATGCGTCCTATGCAAAAGGTCTGAGTGATGGTGGACAAGCACCGTGGTACGCCAACAATGCATTTGCAACATTGGCACCTAAACATTCAACCCAATATGAAATCGGTATTAAGCAACAGTGGCAAACCTTACTGTTGACTGCTTCTTTATTTGAGTTAAAACAAGATAACCAATATACCAATACGGATAGTGACTATGTTACTGATGGCAAGCAACAGAATCTTGGCCTAGAACTTGGTGTACAAGGTCGTTTAGGACAAAATCTGGATATCACATCTTCTCTAGCACTTACGCGTTCACGTTTAAAAGACATTCAGGCAAACGAATATCAAGGGCATCAAACACAAAATGTCCCAACTGTACGCATCGCCAACGCTTTATCTTATCAATTACCACAAGTAGATGGATTGCGTTTACTCGCAGGCATGCAATATAGCAGCAGTAAATATGCCAATCGAACAGGGAGTGTGAAGGTATCGGGCTATACCTTGTTTAATTTAGGGACTGCTTATAATTTCCGTGCCTATGGCTATGACAATACCCTCCGATTTAACGTCGACAATGTATTTAATAAGAAATATTGGCGTGATGTGGGAAGTTTCTTTGGTGATGATTATTTATTCCTAGGGACACCACGTACAGCTCAATTGTCATGGAATGTGAGTTTCTAATTGAGCTAACTGCTTTTTGCTTTTACCTATATTGATCAAAAAAAGCCCTAAAAATTTGTGTTGATGTATTGAAAGCACCAATGTATATGGCTTTTTTATTATCAATGGTTAGGTGTCTCTTAATATGACTTGTCCAGTTCGTGGATTAGTAAGTGTTACATTCTCTAAAGCACGGATCAACCATGAGTCATTCTGCTTTGTCAGCACAGCCTGAATTAAGGTATCAACTTGATGTGGGCCTGCTGGGTGCGCAAGACCTGCAGTTAGTCTGCTCCAGAAGTGAATAATAACAACATCTTTCGTGACTGGGTTAAGCTCTATTATTTCATTCTGAAGTGTCGAATCACGATAAATGGTTTCATGAATAGGAAGATGTAAGGCAACAATTTCTTTTATGCCTTTTACATAATGTCCAAAACGATTTACAAAGCTTGCATCCTCACTAAATAGCGATGCAAAGGCAATCATGTCATGTTCATTCCAAGCCATTTGGAATAAAGCCGGAATTTGCTCTGGGGCCGTTGCTTTAGTCATTGTCATCAAACCTATCTGAGTTATTTTAAATATCCAACAACACAACCTAGATATAGCATTTATGCTGTTGGATAGCGTAGTTAAAACTCAGATAATACTAAATATAATATTCTTAATTGACCAATATCCTTTAGTGAGCTGCTTTATCGTATATTTCTCTCGCAGCGGATGTGATCGCTAACATATGAATAGCACCATGTATCATACCTTCTAACAAATACAGTTTCACGTTAACGCCAGCGGCTCGCAATTGCTCTGCATATTTTTCACCATCATGGCGAATGGGATCATATTCACATACAAAAATGGTGGCATCGGGTAGATCTTGTACTGAATGTGCGAGTAAAGGGCTAACAAGTTCATTTACTTTGTCTGACTCAGCATTAAGATACTGATCCCAACAATATGCCATGGTTGAAGAAGTTAGACCAAATCCTTGTGCATATGTTTCATAAGCAGAACTTTTCATGGTGGCATCTAAAGCAGGATAAAAAAGTAGTTGATGGCTAATTTTAATGTCAGGATGTTGTTTTGCGAGCAAGCACGTTGCCGCAGCTATATTCGCGCCGGCACTGTCTCCGCCCACGGCTATACGATTTTGATCTAGACCGAATGTAGATGCATTTTTTTGAATATAAGACAGTGCACTAAAAAAATCCGTTAAAGGAATAGGAAATTTAACCTCTGGGGCAAGGCGATAATCAACTGAAAATATCACTTGTAGCGTTGCTTCAGCCAGTAATCGACAAACACGATCCCAAGCATCCAAGCTCCCTAGACACCATCCACCGCCATGAGCGAATACCATCGCTGGACGTTGTTGTATGTGCTCTAATGCATAGGGAATATAAACACGAACCTCAATTTCTGCGTGATCTTCAGTCAGCACGGAAAAGCGATGTTGATAAGATGAATCTTGTTCAATACCTTGTTGTTGGATAATTGATTGATTGACTTGTACTCTAAGTTCATCCAAAGTGTTTGCAGCGGGTAGCATAGACTGAGACTTGAGCCAATTTTCGATTTCAATTCGTAAAGTCATTTGGCGTTGTCCTGCTGTAAAAAGTTAAGAATTAATGAACAAAATATTTCTGACTGTTCTTCCATAATAAAATGTCCGCAATCGTTGACAATTGCACTAGATAACTGAGTACTCACTTTTTTCATGGTTTCATAAGGTGCATCGTTTGTTGCATGCTCTGCGCCAATCGCCAATACGGGCATTGTTAACGCTTTCATTTGCCTTATTTTATTCTGACGAATAGTTTCAGGGATGCTGCGATAGTAATTAAAACCTGCTGTTAAGCGACCTGAAATTTTATAAGCTTCTATATACGTTTCAGCAGCAACCTTATCTCGATGCCATGACCATTTATCAAAAATATAATTGAGATAAGTTTCTTCACGCCCCATCACTAAAGCTTCAGGCAAATCGCTAATCTGATTAAACATAAAATGCCAAAGAAAAATATTTTCTTCAGGTGAAACAAAAATTGGGGGCGGTGGAGCTAAGCCTGGGATAACAGCTTCGGTTACCGCAAGACAGGTGACTGATTCAGGAAAATCAGCAGCCAGGGCATAACCAACCCACATGCCAATATCATGCCCAATAACGGCATAGGTATGATGTCCAAGTTCAGACATCAGGTTAGATAGAATTGCTGCAATACGTCCAGTATCATAGTAACCATCAAGTGGAGCTGAATATCCCGTTCCAGGCGGATCAACCGCAATCGCTTGATAACCATGCTGAGCCAATTCAGCCATGACATATCGCCATGCATACCATGTTTGAGGCCATCCCGGAATCAGTAAAACGATGGGCCCATTTCCTGCGGAAACGTAATGTAATTTTTTACCTTCAATATTGATGTAGTGGTGATTAAATTGATTTGATAATTTTTCAGTGTGTGTGGTCATGATTATTTCTCAATGATGCCTTAAATGCCCAATAATTGATTAATTTGTGATTGATTTACTGGAGCAGCTGCAAAATCATCAAATATTTTATCGGTCACATGAATAATATTTTGTTTAATAAATTCAGCACCTTCACGTGCACCATCATCTTTATTTTTTAGACAACATTCCCATTCCAAAGTCGCCCAACCTTGATAGTCGTTATGAGCTAGTTTTGAAAAAATCGATTTGAAATCAACTTGTCCATCTCCTGTGGAACGGAAGCGACCTGCTCGATCTCCCCAACTTTGATAGCCACCGTACATACCTTGACGGCCTGTAGGCGTGAACTCAGCATCTTTTACATGGAACATGCGGATGAAATCCTTGTAGATATCTAAATATTCTAAATAATTCAATTGCTGAAGGATGAAATGGCTAGGATCAAACAAGATCTGACATCGTGGGTGATAATTAGTACGTTCTAAAAACATTTCAAAGCTTATGCCGTCATGCAGATCTTCAGCAGGATGAATTTCATAGCAAAGGTTGACATCGTATTCATCACACGCATTTAAAATAGGCGTCCAACGGCGAGCAAGCTCATCAAAAGCTGTTTCGATTAACCCAGCAGGACGTTGAGGAAAGGGGAATATATAAGGCCATGCTAAAGAACCAGAGAATGTTCCCATATCATGTAGACCCAAACGCGCAGAAGCTTGAATTGAGGCAAGCATCTGTTGTTCAGCCCATCGAGTTCTTTCTGTTGGCTTCCCATGTAAATGCAGGGGTGCAAAACCATCACATAATGCATCATAAGCTGGATGAACAGCCATTAACTGGCCAAAAACATGAGTGGTTAATTCACTAATTTGCAAACCGTTTTGATCCAAAACGCCTGTAATCTCATCACAATAATTCTGACTTTCAGCGGCTAAATTGACATCAAATAATCGTTTATCCCAAGCTGGAAGTTGAACAGCCTTAAAACCATTATCCGCAACCCATGCGGCAATACTTTCTAAATCATTGAATGGGAAAACATTATCACTGAACTGCGCGAGATGAATACTTGGGCCTTTAATTGTTTGCATCATTGAAACTCATTAGTTGTCGATCGACAAACAATAGACTTTATATTATTTAAAAACAACTCGTTTTTTCAAATAAATGTCGGAAACTGGCTTAGATACAACAAATCATATTGATTTATTTGCGAAAAATATTTTTCCGATTAATAATAAAAAACACTGAATTTGAAAAAGAAACACTATGGCGGGTAGACCAAGAGAGTTTGATAGAGAAAAAGCGTTGGTCAAAGCACGAGATTTTTTCTGGCAGCATGGCTATGAAGGAACATCCATGTCAGATTTAGTTGAGGTTTTGGGTATTGCTTCAGCACGTATTTATAAAGCATTTGGTTCAAAAGAAGCGCTTTTCAGAGAGGCCGTCAAACATTATGAAGAAAATGAAGGTGGCTTTGCGGTAAAAGCATTGCAGCAACATAACATCAAAGAAGTAATGACCCAATTATTTCAAGAAGCGATCAAGTTATACACTCAAACAGATCACGCTTATGGTTGCATGGTAGTTTCTTCGGCAAGTGTATTAAGTGAAGAAAATCAAGATCTTCTCATATGGATGAAACAGCAGCGTATTGAGCGCGTTGAAGGTCTGATTCAACGTTTTGAGCAAGCTAAGCGAGATGGTCAATTGCAGAAGGATGCCGATCCTAAGCAATTAGGACAATATTATGGGCTGGTTTTACATGGCTTGTCTGTACAGGCAAGAGATGGCTATTCAGAACAAATATTATTATCAAACATCAACTTGGCTCTTAATAATCTAGATCAATATCTTGTAAAACCTTAGAAACATGAGGGCAGATAGAGCTTTAGCAAATTAATAGTAGTCTACACTCGCCGTCCTTTTCAGTAGGCGCCCGATGCACACATGGCAAGACTTGTTGAGTTGGATGATCAACTGCTAAACGCCAAAGATGTCCTGAACCTAAATTTACAGGTTTCGCATCTGTTTTAGGCTGATAATGTAGATCAAAAAAATGGTCTGCCAAGAAAGTTTCGAAGTCAGCCATTGGACCGTCATACAATTTCTTCAAATTTTTTCTAATTTCTGGAATCAAAATCTTTTGTTCAACTTGGTCGTGAGCCAAAATATCGCTTGCTGGACCGTAATACGTACATAAAAAAGTATCTGTTTCGATAGGTGATCGATCCACATGATATGAATATACATCGGTTGAAATGAAATCGAGCTCTTCGTCACGCTCATAACTTTTAAGTAAATTAAGGCACGGCGATGCACCTAAATCAGTGAGTAACTGTATATCTCCTAAGATAATTTCCCTTGCCAGATGACCTTTTTCTGAAAGTGGTAATGCCAAAAGATCCTCAACAGAAACTTCGGTAATATTCTCTTTTAATTCAAGTTTAGCCACAATTTCATTAAAATCACCCACCAAACTTCTATGCCAGCAAAGTGCATTCATATCACCATGAAAATGGGTATTTACCAATTCAGAGAAGGTAGAAACTACACCAACTTGAGCATGTTCAGAATATGGATTGGTCATATAAAAATTAAAAAATAAACTTGGCTTAATTATACAAGTAACTTTATAGAAATGTTGTTCGCCCATCAATTATATCGATTTAAATAGACTTTATTAATTAAACTTATACTATTGATTAATATTACTATATTAGAAAATTCTACAAATCTAAAGTCTTTCAGGTTATTTAATAGAAAAATATGATTTTCATGAATTTGCAATGTACTAGGCACAAAATAAACGATGAAAAATTTCACGCCTAACTTATCAGGTATTGGCAAAAATCACTTGTTATATCATTTAGAGTAATCAATGAATTCTAGGCATGCACTCACAAATGGTCAGGAACACTGTTTGGAAACTTATATAAATCGAGAGTTATCTTTATTAGAGTTTCATAAACGCGTGCTTGCGCAAGCAAAAGATGATGAACATCCATTGCTTGAAAGACTTAACTTTTTAATTATTTTTTCTCGTAATCTGGATGAGTTTTTTGAAATCCGTGTTGCAAGCCTAATACAACAAATGAATTTGTCGACTCAGATGGTAGGGCCCGAAGGAACAGCTCTCACGGACGTATTACAACAAATTTCTAAAGTCGTTCATGAAGCAGTAGAACAACAATATAAAATATTAAACCATTCCATTCTCCCTCAATTGCAAGGTCATGGAGTTCATTACATCCAATATGCTGACATTTTAGAAAAGCATAAGGCATGGATTAAAGATTATTTTTTCGATGAAGTACAACCTGTTGTAACTCCGATTAGTTTAGATCCTGCACATCCATTTCCTCGATTGGTCAATAAAAGCCTAAACTTTATAGTCACCTTAGAAGGAAAAGATGCATTTGGACGAGAAATTGATTTAGCCATCGTACCAGCACCGAGATCATTGCCACGATTAGTCAAATTGCCACATCAGATTTCAGGTAATTCAGAACATTACATTTTACTTTCAGCAATTATTCAGGAACATATAGCAGATTTGTTCCCGGGCATGAAAGCAACGGGATGCTATCAATTTCGTGTTACACGTAATGCCGATTTAACAGTATCAGAAGATGTTGAAGACTTGGCGATTGCGCTAAAAGGAGAGTTATCAGCAAGACGTTTTGGGCGTGCTGTTCGCTTAGAAGTCAATAAAAATTGCCCAGAGCATATTGCAGACTATTTGTTGGAACAATTTGAGCTAGAAAAAGAACATCTATATTTTGTTGATGGTCCTGTCAATTTAGCTCGTTTCATTTCCAATTTTGATTTACCGGCATTACGCTTTCAACCCTACCAACAAAAAATTCCAAAAGCACTCTATACCCAAAAACCAATTTTTGATGTGCTACAAGCAGGAGATGTATTGTTACATCATCCATTTGATAGCTTTGCTCCTGTGATCAAACTCCTCAGAGATGCTGCTTATGATCCCAATGTACTTGCGATTAAACAAACGCTCTATCGGAGTGGCGCAGACTCAGAGATTGTCAAAATTCTTGCAGAAGCCGCTAGAAACGGCAAAGAAGTAACAGCGGTTATTGAATTAAGAGCTCGTTTTGATGAGGAATCGAATATTGAAGTAGCCAATGTACTTCAAGAGGCGGGTGCTGTTGTTGTATATGGAATTGTTGGCTATAAAACCCATGCCAAAATGATTCTGGTGGTGCGCAGAGAACAAGATAGAATCAAACGCTACGTGCATTTAGGGACTGGAAACTACCACGCGACCAATGCAAAAATTTATACAGATTATGGTTTATTAACCAGTGATAATGACATTTGTGAGGATGTACATAAAGTTTTTCAGGAGTTAACCGGTATGGGGAAGATGGCAAAATTAAAAAAACTTTTCCATGCACCTTTCACCTTACATTCGCAACTTATTGAATTGATACAACAAGAAATTGAAAATAGTAGAGCAGGTAAAAAAGCGCAGATTATGATTAAGGTAAATGCGTTGACTGAACCTCAACTGATTAATGCACTTTATAAAGCATCGCAGGCAGGTGTTCAGATCGATTTGATTATCCGTTCAATTTGTTGTTTAAGACCACAAGTCAAAGGGCTTTCAGAAAATATTAGAGTCCGTTCAATTGTGGGACGCTATTTAGAACATACGCGTGTTTATTATTTTTATAACGATGGTGAGATTAAACTGTATTGCGCCAGTGCAGACTGGATGGGACGGAATCTGTTCTCACGTATCGAATGTTGTTTCCCGATTGAAGATAAGAGGCTAAAAAAACTCATTATTGAAGATGGCCTGAAGAATTATTTGAAAGATAATCGCAGAGCATGGGAGCTTCAAGCAGATGGGACATGGCTACAATGCCAACCGGAACAAGATCAAACCATCCATATTGCACAAAGATATTTAATGGATCGAGAGATCGGGTGACATTGAATTGTCATGAACAGCGATTAAGCTAATTTTAGAAGAACAAGAAAGAGCTCATAGCAACATAAAAATCATAATTTTATCTCTTACCACCCAACATACCTTACATTTTCCAACCCACTTCGGTGGGTTTTTATTGCAAAAGAAGAAGTGATGTACCTGAGCACCTGTAGAAGCACATAGATTTGATCGTGTTGTTCTAATTGTATTATTTGCCTAAGTATATTTCTTGATCACAATCAAGAATAAAAAAGTCTAGCCATCAGGCTAGACTTGGATGCTAGGCTTAAGCCAAGACTTTGATAACTTTTGTTTCAGTCTCATAGTCTTTTAGATTCACATGATGCAGCTTGTACTTAATCACAAAGCCAAACTCTGGCCAGATGATATGGTTACGTCCTGCATCGTCCAGATAGTAGCTTTTACAAATATCAGCTCTGACGGGCATCTTCACCAAACGTTTATCGATGCTTGCATTAAATTGTTTTTGTACTGCTTCTTTCACTTCAATGCGGTCAAGATGTCGCTCTTCCATGAGCTTGACTGCTTTTGAAATATAGATGGATTGCTGTTCTGCCGTCCACATGACTGAGCCAACAGTATTCTGAGAATTTGGTCCTAACATCATGAACATATTTGGGAAACCATGAATAGACATCCCCATGTAAGCACGTGGTTGGCGTTTCCATGTCTCGCTTAAGCTACGACCATCGGTACCTTTGATAATACTGTAAATGGCAGGTTCAGCCACTGCATAGCCAGTACCAAAAATAATGGTATCGACTGTAATTTCTTTACCATCTTCACCCACTACACCATTTTCAGTGATATGGGATAAACCTTGGAAGAGCACAGATACATTGGGTTTAACCAGTGCGTCATACCAGTTGTTCGAGAACATCGGACGCTTACAACCCAAGGTATGCGTAGGCGTAACTGCCTTACGCATTTCAGGGTCTTTGATGCTCAGGTTAATATTAAGTTGACCGAGTGCCTGTAGTTTTTCCATGATCTTTACATTCATGAAGATAGGTAAGGATGGCTCAAGACTCCACAATGCACTTTCACGAATGGCTTTTTCGAGTAGGGGAGCTTTTTTGAAAATCGTTTTTACAACCTTTGGAACAGCAAAATCAGGCTTCGGAAGTACCCAAGATGGTGTGCGTTGGAAACTGTATAAATGACCCACTTTAGGTTGAATTGCAGGTAAAAATTGAATTGCCGATGCGCCACTGCCGATCACGGCAACACGTTTTCCCGTAAGATCATATTCATGGTTCCATTTGCCTGAATGGAACATGTTGCCTTTGAATTGATCCTGTCCCGGAAAACTTGGCATTTTAGCTTCGCCAATGAAACCTGTTGCAGGAACAAAAATTTTTGCACTGAACTGGTTGCCATCACGTGTGTTGATCATCCAGCGATTAAGTTCTTTATTCCAATGGGCTTCGGTAACTTCTGTATTGAGCTGAATTTGATTCACGATATTAAACTTATGGGCAACATCATCTAGATATTGGCGAATTTCTGCCTGAGGGGCATAGGTACGTGACCAGTTTGGATTAGGTGCAAAACCTAAAGAGTACATTTCACTTGGGACATCACAGAACAGGCCAGGGTAATCATTCAGTGCCCAAGTACCCCCTATACGGTTTGCCATGTCCAAAATCACGACATTTTTAATGCCTTGTTCCTTTAACTTAATGCAAGTACTCAGTCCAGAAGGACCTGCACCAATAATCAATACATCAACCAATTGAGTTGGCTTGGATGGTTTAACTGCCTTATTCATAGAAAAATCCTAGAACGAAATAGGGATAACTGACTTAAACAAAATGATTTAAGTCAGTGCTTAAACTGTCGTTTTTTGAAAATGTTCAAGTAGCAGTTCGGCAACAAGTTGGGGTTGCTCTGCTTGTAAGAAATGCCCACAGTTGGGTAAATAAATGCTACGAAGGCCTTGGCGAAAATGGCTAGATTGTGCCAAAGCATGGTGCAACTGAATATTCATGCAACCATCATCCAACCCAGCTAAAGCCAGTATTGGAACCTTGATTTGACTGAGCAAATGTTGATTGGCTTTAAAGTTTATTGAGTGGTGAATTGCAAATAGGTTGCGATAATAGCGTGTGGCAGCCCAAGCAATTTGGGACTGGCTAAATGCCTGACGTGTGGGGGCAAAATCAGCTTCAGTAAAAGACCAAGTTGGTGACCATTTTTTCCAAATTTTTTCGACAAAGTCAGCCTGATACTGGGATAAGATTTTTTTGGCAAATTTCGATTGCATCAGCAACATATAAGAAGACATATACAGTTGCTTCGGAAAATATTTTAAGTTGGTCAAAATATTTTTCAGGGCTGGAATTGGAGGAACTGCCAGTAAACTCAGGCTATATACAGATGTTGAATATTGGCAGGCATAGGTTATGGAAATGGCTGCCCCCCAATCATGTCCTGCCAGATGAAACTTCTGAATGCCTAGCTTTTCTAACCATGCTTGCAAATCAGCAGTCGCTGATGCCAAGCCATAATGGGCTTCGGCATGGACTGAGTCCAGTGTATAGCCACGCAGCCACGGGACCAGAACTTGATAACCTGCATTCACAAGAATGGGATAAACCTTGTCCCAGCAATGCGGTGTATCTGGAAAACCATGTAATAGCACCACCAAAGGTTGTTGAGAATCGCCATATACATTGGCATGCAAGGTGAGCCCATCGCGTTTAAGGGTGAGTTGATCAACTTTCATGGCAAGACTCAGCTATTTATTTTGGCAGAAAGTGCTTTGACATAGGCTTGAGCAACTTGTTGTGCGGCTGGGGAAGTAGCGATATAAGCCATTGCTTTTTCGACATCTCCATCATGTTCCGGATGATAGTTAAATTTACTCCAGCCTTTTAAAGCAGTCATGATCATGAATAGGTCAGGTAGGCTTTTTTTCTTCTTGGCCGTTTGCTGAAAAGTCCAGATTAATGACAATGGATTCTTTTTAGCAATTTTTTTTGCTTCAGGTGTACCGTCTAATTTGCATAAATAAACAGATGCCCCTAACCAAAAGCCAATCATGGCAGCGAATGCAAACACCATGCTGAATTGACGACCTAAATAGCCTTTTACACCATCACCCGCTAAGGCACGATAGGCATCGTAGCCGACAGTACGATGTTCAACTTCCTCTGCGCCGTGCCAGCGGACGATATCTAGCATCGCTGGGTCTGCATGTTCAAGCCCTTCAGCATCTAAAGCCCAAGTTCCAAAGAAACAGAAATAATGTTCTAGCCCAGCAATGATCCCCATACGGAACGCTAACCATTGTTTGGAATAGCGTTTGAATGGTCCATAAATCCCAAAAGGGGTGTCACCCATAAAACCGTCTTTAAACATCCAGTCTAAAAAATTTTGGAATGGTGTCGGGTCAATGCTATGAGTCTGGAAATAAATTTCTGCGCCTTTATGTGCATTGGCATGTGCAGCTTCCTGAGCAATAAACCCGCGGATATCAGCTTTTAGGTTCTTGTCATGGACATAAGGCAAGGTTTTATTGGCAAGACGGCAAAACCAATGTTCAACAGCGGGTAACAATACATGCATGCTGTTGAGTACATGGGTAGCCAATACATCGTTAGGAACCCAGTGACGTGGTGTTTGGGAAAAATCAAAATGAACCTTTCGGGCAATAATTTGATGATCGATGAACTTGCTCATGTTGTTACTCCTGTAGGTTTTACAGAGAAATATTCTCAATCTTCTTGATCAAGTTACGGGAATGTATGTAGCCATTTGCTGCAAACCATTGCAGGGAATCACGAACTGCAATTTCAACAGGTGTTTGTGGTAAACCGAGTTCTTGTACAGCTTTTACACAATTAAATGAGGTTCCTAATTGTCCAATTTTTGCTGCTGACGGGGTAACAAGTGGCGCTTTATGCGTAATATGCTCGGTCACCCATAAAGCAGCATGTCCAGCCAATTGAGATGAAACACCTTCAATTAGGCTTGGAATGGTCATGACAGGTCGCCAAATATCTAATAAATGATGGACAGTTTTAGCCATAGCTACACCATCTAGATCCCTGTTACCAATAATATAGGTTTCACCTGTTTTACCTCTCTGGGCTGCCAGTACATGGCCTTTAGCCACATCTCGAACGTCAATCATATTATTAATCGCAGCTGGAACAGCGAGGGCTGGCATCTGGGCGATAGTCAGTAATAATTTACCAGTTGGGGTAGGGGCAATATCTTGAGGACCAATTGGACCTGTCGGGCAGACAATCACGACATCCAAACCACTTGCTGCAAACTGCAAGGCAACTTGGTGGGCTTCAAATTTGGTCAATACATAAGCATCACCCGTTGCACCTAAAGCAAAAGGACTATTTTCTGTAGCCTGTATGCCTTTAGGTTGTCCAGCAAAACATGCGCCAGTACTGGTATAAACTACACGTTTTACCCCTGCTTTTTTTGCAGCATTGAGGACTGTACGGGTTCCTTCAACATTTACTTTGCGCATTAGTTCAGGTTTAGGCAGCCACAATGCATAGATCGCTGCGGTATGAAATACTACGTCACAGTCTGCAACGGCACGATCCATTTTGGCTGGATCTGTAATATCACCTGCAATCAGTTCAACATCTAGACCATTCAGGTTCGTAAGCTTTTCCTGTGGTAAATGTAAAACACGAACTTCATAATTTTCATTCAAGAGCATGCGTACAATGTGTGAACCAATAAAACCAGCACCACCAGTAACAAGAGCTTTCATATTTCACCAACCTTTATAAATTTTTATCCATATAAGGGAGATGGATAAAAATGAGACAATCTGATTGTTGCTACTATGCCGAATCAAACATATGTGTCATAGTTCTTGAAATGACAGTTTTGACCATTTTGCGACATTCTATATAAGATATTGCTGAGATCATGCTTGTGAATCCGTCTTTACCAGGAACCTATGTCAGTTTGATGGCTGATGTTGTACAGCGCTTAAATATCTCTCCAGAACAACTACTGGAGGGAAGTGGTATCCGTGTTGAGCAGTTATCCGAACCTTTTTGGTATTTAGATTTTGATATTTTTAATAATTTGCTTAATCGTGCTGTAGAACTGACCAATGAGCCCGCATTAGGCGTATATTTGGGACTACAAATGACGGTTTCCTGTCATGGTTCCGTTGGGTTAGCTGTCATGGTTTCACAAAATTTAGGTGAAGCATTAAATGTGATGGAGCAGTTTATTGGTTTACGTTGCCCAGCGTTAAAACCACGTCTTGAAACAAACAATGGTATTGCTTCTTTGTCTTTAGATCAGCCAATGTTGAATTTTAAGATGGGGATCGTCGGTATGACTTTTCTGATGGTGGGGTTTGCTCAGATGTCTAAGGCGATTACTGGAAAAAATGACCTAAAAATCAAGGCTGAACTGAACTACTTTGAACCATCATTTTTACCGCAAGTACAAGAGTTATTGCCTTGTGAGATAAATTTTAATAAAGAAAATAATCGTTTAATTTTTTCAGAAGAATATTTAGAGTTGCCTCTGATCATGGCTGATCCATTGGCAGCCCGTTTGGCGCGTGAGCAGTGCAAATATGATTTGAATAAATTAGCGGCAAAACGCGGGGAAAAAAATCCATTGACGGCTTTGGTGCGTGAGTTGCTTTTTGATGAAGTCGAGGGCTTTTTCAAAATGAAAGATGTGGCAGACAACCTGCATTTGACAGAGAGAACGCTGCAACGTCAATTGGCAAAAGAGGGAACAACCTTTCAGATGTTAATGGATGAAGTACGTGAACGTTTTTCAAAAAAATTATTAAATAATCATGAATATAGTATTTCATATATTTCAGAAAAATTAGGTTATTCTGATGTCACACATTTTACTCGTGCTTTTAAACGTTGGACAAAGCTAACACCTAAGCAATATCGTAACTTAAGGGAAAGTAAGAATATTGACTAGATACTGTACTTTTAAAGGAATAATCGATCTGACTTTCAATTGTTCTAAGTGGTGTGGCAATCCACCACGAATTAAAATGCTGAGGCTACGATTTCTGTTTGGCTTTTTGGCGTAAAACATACAAATATAAGTTTTCTACTTTTTTATCAAGAGGAAATCATGTCTATTTTAAATTTTGGTATTTTTTTTATATTTTCATTTATAGTTGGATATTTTGTACATAAGACAAATTGGAAGTTAAGGTATCTAACACCGCTCTGTTTTTTTGTTATTTTTTTTCTATCGTTGCTTATTTTATCAATTCTTTTTCCTAAAGACTGGATGAATTCAACTTTTTTTTCAGTAGAAGGACCTAATCAGTTAGCAAGATATGCACTCATAATGTCATGTATTTTTAGCTCATCAACTACTTTAGTTATAATTGTAATTGTTTGGGCTATCCGTAATAAAGTTTTTTAGTTTATTTTTACAATGTCAAGTTTCATTAACCTGTTTAGTGAAGCTTTGGGACGGTTGACGGTATTTGATCATATTCAGGATGAGTTCAAACTTAGAAAAAACAATCAAATTAGAACAATTCAATGCTCGCTGGTGATTGATGAAAATACACTATACATATAAAAATCAAAGCAATAGCTACGATTTCTGTTTGGCTTTTTGGCGTAAGACATACAAATATAAGCTTTCTACTTTTTCACGTGCCCATGGTGTGGTACGTAAGAATCGCAATGATGATTTAACACTTGGATCTATACAAAAACATCTAATTTCAATTTTACGACTTAAGCCTTCAAAGCCACCGTAATAATCCAATAACTCATCCAAAATATCAGCAAGTTTTTTGCCGTGTAGAGGGTCATTGGAGGCATTCATAATAGATCAACTATATTTTTGGAGGCCTTTATTATAACCTGAATTAGTTAGAAAATGAGAGAATTGGAATTTAAACGTAATTAACATATAAAAGCACAGCTTATATTCCAATATTGTGTAAAGCATAGGAAACAAGCATGGATAAGACGAATCTAGTCATACTTTATAATTTTAATAGAACCGATATAAGTTATTGAATAGAGGTCAGAGAATGGCAAAAGATGAAGTTATTGTTAGGTGTATCTTATTTAACATAATATACATTATGCGAAATATATTGAAATAAATAACCTAGGTATCTAAAACAACTTTTGCAACTACAGATTTTGCCGAATCCTTACGTATGTTGACATGCATTGGAAAGTTACACACAATGCTAGTGACTATATAAATATGTTTATACCAATAACAATGCCTTCGATTTATCAATTAAAACCTGCATTTCAAAATTTACTTCGTCCATTGGTAAAATGGCTTTATTCGAAAAAGATTACTGCAAACCAAGTTACGCTCTTAGCAATGTTTATCTCTGTTGGATTAGCTTTTACTTTGTACAAACTAAACGTTTACCAGCAATCATTCATTCTGTTCTTATTATTTCCTGTATGGATGCTTGTTCGTATGGCATTCAATGCAATTGATGGCATGCTCGCACGTGAATTCAATCAGCAATCAAAACTTGGCGCATATTTAAATGAAATCTGTGATGTCATCTCCGATTCAGCGCTTTATCTGTGTTTTTTAGGCTTAGCTTTCATCAATCCATTTCTATTAGGTTTAGTTGTATTTCTAGCGATTCTGAGTGAATACGCTGGCGTTATGGCTCCATTAATTGGTCATGAACGCCGTTATGATGGTCCTATGGGTAAAAGTGACCGTGCATTTTGGTTTAGTTTAATTGCAATATGTACAAGCTTTAGTCCATATTTAATTAAAAATAATTATTTAGATTCATTAACTTATATATGCAACGGACTTCTAGCCATCATTGCTATTTTGCTGATTTTGACAATTTACAACCGTATTAAAAATAGTATTCAACTTTAAGGAAGATTAAATGCAAAGCATACAAAAACATATATTTACGACCCATGATGATACCAAGTTGGCTTACCAACACTGGCCAGCATCGGCTCCACAAGATGTAAAAAAAGCAATTATTTTATTCCATCGTGGACATGAACACTCTGGACGTATGGCGCATTTGGTCAATGAGCTCAACCTACCAGAATTTGATATTTTTGCATGGGATGCACGCGGACATGGAGATTCACCAGGTTTACGTGGCGATGCACCAAGTTTCTCTGCATGTGTGAAAGATATTCAATATTTTGTTCAACACATTGAAGCGAGTTACAATATTGTATCCACCAATATCGCTGTCATTGGTCAAAGCGTTGGAGCAGTTTTAGCAGCTACATGGGTACATGATTATGCACCAAAAATTAGAGCCTTATGTTTAGCTTCACCCGCATTTGATATCAAACTGTATGTACCCTTTGCAAAAACAGGCTTAACCGTTTTAAGCAAACTCAAAGGTAATTTCTTTATTACCAGCTATGTAAAAGCCAATATGCTGACGCATGATGCTGAACGTGCAAAAACCTATGATACAGATCCTCAAATCGCCAAAGCCATTTCGGTCCGCATGCTTTTGGGTTTATATGCTGCATCTGAACGTATTGTAAATGATGCACAAAATATCTTTGTTCCCACACAAGTTCTATGTTCTGGATCAGACTTTGTGGTATTCCGCAAACCACAACAACAATTTTATGAAAAGCTTCCTCATCCTAGAAAAGAGTTTCATGTATTAGAAGGATTTTTTCACGACACTTTAGGTGAAAAAGATCGTCATATCGCTGTTGAAAAGATTCGTCGCTTCATTTTGCAAAGCTTTGCCGAAGATTATCAATCCCCAGATGTATTGAATGCCGATAAAATCGGTCCAAGCTGTGCAACGGCAGAACAGCTAAGTAGCGCACTTCCCGCTTCTTCAATCAAAAATTTATTCTGGAATTTAACTAAACGTAATTTAAAGCTCGGCAGTAAATTCTCTCATGGTTTAAAAATTGGTGAAGATACTGGTTATGATTCTGGGAGTACTTTAGATTTTGTTTATCGAAATCAAGGGGAAAGCAAAAATATTCTTGGTAATATTATCGATCAGCAATATTTAAACGCGATTGGTTGGCGTGGAATTCGTGTCCGTAAACAACATATTGAACAGTTATTGGCAAAATACGCAAAAGCACTGATCAAGCAGCGTAAAGACGTTCGAATTCTGGATATCGCTGCGGGTCATGGTCGCTATATTTTAGATGCGGTGAATGAGCTTCCGACACCGCCTAAATCTGTGCTTTTAAGAGATTATAGCCAACTCAATGTTGATTCTGGAACAGCATTGATTCAACAAAGAAATCTAGAAAATATTGCTCAGTTTGAATTAGGTGATGCATTTGATACCACATCACTGGCAAAGATTAAACCAAAACCTAACTTAGTCATTGTTTCTGGGCTTTATGAACTCTTTAGTGATAACGATTTATTAAGACAATCTCTCTCTGGTATTCATCAAGCTATGCTACAAGGCGGTTATCTGATTTATACGGGACAAATCTGGCATCCGCAGCAAGAGTTTATTGCACGTGCTTTAACTTCACATCGTCAGGGCGATGCGTGGGTAATGCGGTTACGCTCACAAGCAGAGATGGATGCATTGGTTGAACAAGCTGGCTTCAAAAAAGTTGATCAATGTATTGATGAATTTGGGATTTTCACAGTTTCTGTTGCTCAAAAAATTTAAATAAAGACGTCTTATGCAAAATAATATTTTAGACCGTCAAAATGGTACTTGGAAATGGGGACTACTCTGTCTGGTCTTTTTAGCCCCTTTTTTCTTTTTAACCTACGGATTTGCCAATCAATACGCCTCTGGCCTAAGTCATGTCCCAAGTATCGTTTTTTCTTGGGAACATCATATCCCATTGTGGGCATGGACTATTGTGCCCTATTGGTCAATTGATCTTTTTTACGGATTGTCTTTATTGTTATGTTGGAATAAATTTGAATTAAAACAACATTCACTTAGGCTATTTTCGGCTCAGTTGATCTCCATCAGTTGTTTTTTGATTTTTCCTTTAAAATTCAGTTTTGAACGCGCTGAATTACATGGTTTCTTTGGGATATGGTTTGATGTACTCATGGGTTTTGATAAGCCCTTTAATCAAGCGCCATCATTGCATATCGTTTTATTGGTGATTTTGTGGGATTTTTACCGTCGACATATTAAACCGAACTACCGTTGGTTGGTCCATGTTTGGTCTTTTCTAATTGGAGTGTCCGTCTTAACCACGTGGCAACATCACTTTATCGATATTCCTTTGGGGCTATTGGTTGGTGCACTATGTTTATGGCTATTTCCACTTACAGTTAAAGCACCTTATCAAAAGGATGGTTTGCAACGAATTACGGGCAAACATTTAAAATTAGCGTGTTTTTATTTGATTGGGGCCTTGCTTTGTATGACGCCTGCATTTTTACTCAAAGGTGCATGGTTATGGATGTTATATCCCTCGATCAGTCTATTCTTAGTCGCTTTAGCATACTTTTTTGTTAGACCACATTTTTTCCAAAAGCAAGAAGATGGTCAGATGACTGTCGCTGCATGGCTATTGTTTGCACCTTATTCTCTAGTTGCATGGATCAATAGCCGTATTTGGACCTATCAACATCCTGAAGACTCGTTGATTCTGCAACTCAACGGCGTTGATCTGTATCTAGGCCGTATCCCAACAACTAAACATAGTAAGCAATATCATGCTGTATTTGATTGCTGCGCTGAATTACCTGCAAATAATGATCATCATTATGAGAAGTATAGTACGCTTGATTTAATTCCGATCCAAAGCGCACAACTATTAGAAGCAGCAAAAAAGTTTGATCACTTTATCCAGCCTTTAATACAAGCAAATGAGCCACAAAAATTACTGATATTCTGTGCACTTGGTTATTCACGGAGTTGTAGCATCTTAATTGCGTGGTTATTACAGCAAGGCTATGTAAAAACCACTACGGAAGCGATTAGCCTGATTCAAAAGTCACGTCCTTGGATTGTTTTGAGTGAGACTCATATTATTGAAATTAATCGTTTTCAAGCTCTTCTTGTAAAGGAGGCACATCAATGAAAATGGATTTTGTAATCATTGGCCTGCTACTAAAACAAAGCAATAGTCTTTTAAAATCAGGCTATTTAGCATTTATCTTGTCGATTATCATCTTATCTTTATTTTCAAAAATGCAGATATTGATTCCTCTTTTCCTTGTTACTGGACTACTGGCGATTCACCATTATCTATTTATTCGGATTGAGTTTGATCGTGGTCTATTACAGCATATGGTTGATCAACCAGAAAAGATCGAAAATCTTACTCAACAATTGGATCAATCATTGTTAAATTTAAAATTGATTCCATCCAATAAAACAGATCGTGATTGGTCGGAACGCTTTAAGGGCTGTTTAAGGCTATTCAAAATACAGATGACCATTGTGTTAGTACAATATACTGTATTCATTGTACTTTTTTATAAGTTAGCACATAGATGAAGGTTGAATGAAAAAAAATATAATCACGCAATCCGTTGCCCGTTTTATTGCGTTCTTAACCCGTCGAGGTGCACGATTGATAACAGGTGCACGAAGCTTATGGGTTGGTTGTGAACCTGAACTTAAGCAGCGGATCTATTATGCCAACCATAATAGCCATATTGATTTCATTCTATTATGGTCTTCTTTACCCACTCACATCCGTCGAAAAACACGACCAATTGCCGCGTCCGATTATTGGCTTAAAGATGGATTTAGGCGTTTTCTGATTCAAGATACCTTTTCAGGTGTCACCATTCAGCGTAATCGCACAGACCAACAAGATCCATTACAGCCCGTTAAAGATGTTTTGGCAGAAGGCTATTCTATTATTTTCTTCCCAGAGGGGACACGTAATTTAAATGATGATGTAGAAATACTGCAATTTAAAAGTGGTCTTTATCATCTCAGCAAGCAGTTCCCTGAAGTTGAAGTTATCCCTGTTTGGATTTCTAATTTAAAACGAGTCATGCCTAAAGGCGCATTTATCCCCTTACCTCTGCTCTCGACGGTCATCTTTGGCAAACCTTTAGCACTTGATCAACTCACGGACAAAGATCAATTCTTGCACCATGCTCAGCAGCAATTATTGAAATTAAAAGAGGCCGAAACCCAATGAGTTTAGACAATTTACAACAAACTTATCTATTGTTTGGCATCTTTGCAGTCATTTTGATTATTGCCTCAAGTATTGGCTTTATACTCAAACAAAAAGCAGGTACAGCCCCTTCTCCTGTGATTGATAACCTGAATGCGCGTATCAATGCTTGGTGGATCATGCTGATCGTCTTGGCAGCAGCCATTCTATTGGGTAAAACTGCTTTTATTGTCTTGTTTGGCCTTATTTCATTTTTTGCATTACGTGAATTTATTAGCTTATTACCCACACGGCGCGGTGACTATCTTCCCTTACTGATTGCGTTCTACTTCGTTATTCCTTATCAATATTATTTGGTCTACACCAACTGGTACGGATTATTTTCGATTTTCATTCCACTCTATGTGTTTCTTCTGATCCCCATTGCCAGCTTAAAACTTGAAGATACGACACATTTTTTAGAACGTAGTGCCAAAATCCAATGGGGTTTGATGGTCAGTGTCTTTTGTATTTCACACGTTCCTGCCCTGCTCAATTTGGATTTACCCAAATTTACAGGGGAAAAAATTTGGTTGGCGATTTGGCTGATTATGGTGGTACAAGCATCTGATGTCCTTCAATATGTATGTGGCAAGCTGTTCGGAAAACATAAAGTTGCTCCTACACTTTCCCCATCAAAAACCGTAGAAGGGCTAATTGGTGGTATTGTGCTCGCAACTGCACTCGGTGTATTGATGTCATCATTGACCCCATTTAATTATTGGCAAGCCGCACTCATTGGTTTGATTATTTGTATTTTTGGTTTTTTTGGTGGTTTAGTTATGTCTGCCATCAAACGTGATCGTGGTGTGAAAGACTGGGGACAACTCATTCAAGGTCACGGCGGTATGTTAGATCGGATCGACTCCATCTGTTTTTCTGCACCGATTTTTTTCCATATCCTTCGATATTGGTGGAGCTGAACTCTAAGAACAAGATCGACCAATGCTGACTTCACGGAAAAATTTAGGCGTAACATTGGTCCACTTTTTAAATGCTCGAGAAAAATGGGAAATATCGGCATAGCCTAAACGCTCTGCAATTTGCTCAATCGAAACCTTGGGCTGTTTTAATAACTGCTCCGCCTGATTCCTGCGTACTTCAGCCACAAGACTCTGGAAAGACGTTTGTTTATTGCTTAACTGTCGCTGTAGGGTCCTCTCTGAGAGATGGAGCTTTTCAGCGACCTGTTTCAGTGATAAAAAGCCATCATCTTCATGATAAAGTAATGTTTTGACCTGGCCGTCCAGACTATCCTTCTGCCGCCTTTTTAATGTCAACTTAGTGGCATCTTGTTCACACTGTTGTTTGCTTAAGCGTGCCAGTAACGCATCAGCTGTCTTTAACGGCAGCCGTAGCAAAGTCTTATTGAAAGTTAAACAATCTTTTTCACACTCGAAACTGATATTTGAATAATTGAATTTTTGGGTGTTTTTATAAAAATCTGGTTTTTCTTGTTGAAACTTAAAGTGAATTCCAAGTTTATTTTGAGCCAAGTTTTCTAAAATTTGTGAAAAGCCTAAAATCAAAAACATCATTCCGTGCTGATTCAACTTAAACTTGGGTGAAGGTTGATGAAAATACAAATAAGCCATTTCTGCGTGTATTTTCAGTTTCGGTTGAAACACTGAACAATGTAAGCCAATAAATTGCTCTAGAATTTTGATTGCATCCCCTAATGTTTCAGAGGCAGTCGCGGCAATCCCAACATGACCATAACAAGAGATTCGCATTTCCTCTGCAAGATAGAGGCTAATCGCAGTTTCATGTGTCAGTAATGCTGCTTTTTCCAATAAATGATTGAAAATATCGAAATCCACATACCAAAACGGCGCACTCAAAGTTTGTGCTGAAATCCCTGTTCCAGACAAAAGCTGTTCAGAAGACACATTCCATTTTTGTATAACCTCAACCAATAGATTGACGTAAGTACCTGGTAATTCTGGATTCATGTGGTCTCCATAAGACAGTGGAAATTTGGCGTAAAATGGTAAATATTGGCGGTTAATGAACTATGACAGCTTTCTTACTTTAAGCATAGTAGCTCTATCTAGAAAGTCAGATTTTAAACTGGTGAAATCATGCATATTTTGATCGTACATGCACATCCTGAAAAGCAGTCATTTACCGCAGCCCTCAAAGATACAGCGCAGCAGACCTTTGAACAGCAAGGTCATACTGTCGAGGTGTCTGATCTCTATGAAATGAACTTTAATTCTGTTGCTTCTAAAGATGATTTTGGCAACCTGAATCAACCTGATTATTTTAATTATGCGTTGGAACAGCGCCATGCATTTAAACAACACCAATTTGCACCAGATATCCAAGCGGAAATCGAAAAAATTCAACGTGCTGATCTAGTTATATTTAGCTTTCCTTTGTATTGGACCTCTGTACCAGCCATCTTAAAGGGTTGGATCGATCGTGTGTTTGTATCGGGTCTCTTTTACGGTGGTAAACGTTTCTACAATCATGGTGGAATGACTGGCAAAAAAGCGATGCTGTGTTTAACACTTGGCGGCCGTGAACATATGTTTGGTGAAGGTTCAGTGCATGGCCCAATTGAGCATTATCTATCATCACTTCAACGTGGCACATTGGCTTATGTGGGCTTTGAAGTATTGCCACCATTTATTGCTTACCACGTACCCTACATCAGCCAAGAAGACAGACAAAAGATCGTGATCGATTTTGAACAATACTTGCAGAACCTAGATAACTTACCGCCATTAGAATTTGTATTGTTAGAAAATTTCGATGACAGAATGAATCCACTCCGATAAATCGGAATAATGATCAGGCATTGATTTTAGTTTTAGTTGTCATCGTGATAAGGATCTATTTAAAGAACCTTATCACACTAATTTTAGAATTTTATCTCAACACCAGCTTTGATGATACGATCTAGAAAGTGATTCAAATGCAGATATTTTGCCTAGAACTAATCTTATTATGCTCAGGTCTACGACTAATTGCTTCCAAATAAGCCTTTACTATCGATTTGCGCTGACACCAATCGATTAATATTCCCTTTGCCACCGTAGTTAACAGTACACCAAGCTGATCAAAATACAATTGAACTTTACATTTCAAAATACTAATCGAATAAGGGGTATCGTGAGCTAAATCTGTAGCATCGTCACTGTGATTGAGGCGTCGTTTCACCCATTGATACAACCAAGAATGATGTTGAAGACAGAGACTCAAAAGATAAAAGAATTGTTCATAGAACCTTAACAAGAAATAAGAAAATGATCCTCTCTCTGTGTTATTCCTGATTCGCTATATCTATGATGGTTAATTGAATGTTTTAAAACTAATTTTTACAGTAATTGAAAGACAGCAATACAGCTTTTCTTCAAGCTGAACAAGACACTACCTTGCACATGTTCTTTTCCTCGCTTTACCACCCACTTTCATATGAAACGTCAATGAATCGTCATAAAGGTGACACCGCATTGTCACAAGGTCTGGCTAGTGTGTTGACATCTTTATTATGGATGAAGCAGATGTTGAATAAAACCAAACGATGGCTGGCATGTCTTTATGTTTTCCCCATTCTCTTCGCACTTACAGCGTGCAATGACTCCAATGACGATCAGGCAGCGGTAAAACCTGATGACACCAAGAAACCAGTCATGCGCTGTGCACCATAAACATAAGAACAACCAAGATAGGGAAAATATTGTGATTAATCGTCGTCAATTTTTAGCAAATACACTTAAAACAGGCTTTGGCGCAGCCGCGTTAACCACCTTTCCAGCCAGCATTCAAAAAGCCTTGGCGATTCCTGCTAACAATAAAACAGGGACGATTCAAGATGTTGAGCATGTTGTTATCTTGATGCAGGAAAACCGCTCCTTTGACCATTATTTTGGAACATTAAAAGGCGTTCGTGGTTTTGCCGATCGTTTCACCATTCCTTTGCAAAATGGCCGTACAGTTTGGCAGCAACAACGCAGTAATGGGGCGCTATTAACCCCTTTTCATTTAGATGGCTCAAGTAATAATGCCCAACGTGCACCCGGAACCAACCATACTTGGGTGGATAGCCAACAAGCATGGGACAATGGACGTATGTCGAACTGGCCAACCTATAAAACTGATTATGCCATGGGATATTTCAAGGAACAGGAAATTCCCTATCAATTTGCATTAGCCAATGCGTTTACAATTTGTGATGCTTATCACTGCTCAATGCATACTGGTACAGATGCAAACCGATCGTTTCATCTCACAGGAACCAATGGTGCGGTGCCGACCAGTACAGCATTTGTCAATAATGAATGGGACTGGATCGATGGCGATCCCAAAACAGTTGATGTCGGCTATACATGGAAAACCTATGCCGAACGCCTAGAAGTAGCTGGAGTCAATTGGATTTGTTATCAGAATATGCCTGATGAATGGGGCGATAACATGCTAGGTGCATTCCGCAGCTTTAGAAAAGCCAACATCGACTCTGGCTATCCTGTTTCAAGTGGCGGCGCACCCAATAGTCCTTATAATGCGGCCGCACAAAAGCTGCCTTATAAAGCTTATGATGCAGGCACAGATAATGCCAAAAATCCGCTTTATAAAGGCATTGCCAATACCTTACCAGGCAACAAACCTGAAGAGTTTTTAAATGCATTTAAAAATGATATCAAAACTGGAAAATTGCCACAGGTGTCTTGGATCAATGCACCTTCAATTTATTGTGAACATCCTGGCCCATCTAGCCCAGTACAAGGCTCTTGGTTTATTCAGGAAATACTCGATGCATTAACAGCCGTACCTGAAGTTTGGAGTAAAACCGTTTTCCTGATCAACTTTGATGAAAATGATGGTTATTTTGACCATGTTCCTTCTCCATCGGCACCGACATTGCAAGCTGATCATACTTATGCAGGTAAATCGACACTCAGCCAAGCAGATATGCAATATGAGTATTACATACATGAATCACCCCTCGGCAGCACCAGTCAGCCCCAAAAAGACAATCGTGTTTATGGTCCTGGTCCTCGCGTACCCTTATTTGTGATTTCACCGTGGAGTCGCGGTGGGATTGTGAATTCACAAGTCTTCGACCATACTTCTGTGTTGATGTTTTTAGAAAAACGTTTTGGCGTCAAAGAAAGCAATATCAGTCCTTATCGCCGTGCTGTATGTGGAGATCTCACTTCTGCATTCAACTTTAAAAGCCCCAATGAAGATGTGCTACCAACACTAAATGGTAAACAAACCCGTGAGCAAGCAGATCAATTGCGTAGTGCACAGCAGAACTTACCCCATGTGCCGATTCCAACCAATTTACAATTGCCGATTCAAACCAGCGGTATTCGTCGTTCAAAAGCATTGCCTTATGAATTACATACCAGTGCTCGCTGCCTAAATGATGGCACAGTCAAGCTCCTGTTTTCGAATACGGGCACACAAGGTGCAGTGTTTCATGTCTATGACAAATTAAACCTCAACCGAATTCCGCGTCGTTACATTGTCGAAGCAGGCAAAAGCTTAGATGATGTATGGAATGTACAAAAGGATAATCAAGGTTTATATGATCTTTGGGTCATGGGACCGAATGGCTTTCATCGTCATTTCAAAGGTGACCTCAACCGCAACCATGATTTACAGATTAACCCTGAGATTCGTGTTTGTTATGATATTGCCAATGGTAATGTTTATGTCGATCTGAACAATACTGGCACTAAAGATATTGAATTGGTGGTCACCCCTGTGGTTTATCGTACTGATGCTGCGCTGAAAGTGACCGTGAAAGCTGGACAAAGCTCAACTCAGCATTGGGAATTGCAAGATACTTGGCAATGGTATGATTTTGCTGTGACTTGCACTCAAGATGCAAAGTTTTATCGACGTTTTGCAGGCCGTGTAGAAACAGGTGAAGACTCTGTGAGTGACCCTGCAATGGTTTAATATTGAATTCATCTCATAAACCTCCTCAGTTGCAGATGCAGTTGAGGAGGTTTTCACTTTAAATCATCTCTGATGGAACTGTGAGCCTTATCTTCAATTTTTATGTTGAAGCTTATAACACTCATCTAAAGCAAGCTCATAATATTCAAGTCCTTCCTTCGCCGCTAAGAATGCTTTCTTTTGTAGTGCAGGGTCTTTATCGCACAAGCGCTTAATCAGCTCCATTGCCTCATATGGATGCAGATCATCATAATGCGCATGCGCTCTTAACCATGCCAACGAGCGTTTATTAATATTGACTTCGGGATGTTGTGTGTAGGTCTGAATCCCTTTATACACCTGAATGGTCCAATCTCCTGTCGCCCATTCAATCGCGAGGTTGGTTGCCGCAATACTTTCAGCCAAGCTGCCACGAAAATTGACATCCCACAAGAAGTGATTAACCGCATTCATTGCGACTGGTGGTTTAACATTATTCAACATATCAACCGTTAGACCAAAGCCCCCAGCCCAGTCCTGATACCAGTTCAAATGCCGCTCTTCCACTTTAATGTTCTGAATCAACCAGTCACGGGTTTCCGTTACCCCATCTAGTGAAAAATCTGTCGCTTTTGCAAGAGAACCCGCCATATATGATGGAAAATGTGCGACGAGTGGATAAAAATTCAGTAAAGCTGAACGAAAGCACTCAAGGCTTAAACAGCCATTGGCCATATCCAAAAATAAAGGATGTTTACTTACCCGTTCTTTTGAGGGTAATAATTCATCCCAGAATCGTTGAGCCCAACCCGAATGAGGTGTAATTTCTAGTTTTGTTCCATATTGATTCATAGCAGTCATTGCGATGCATCCTATTTCGTATGACTTAATCCAACCATGTTCCATGATTGCTGCTTTTTTATAAATTGTATCCTAATATCGTAAAGATACAATCGCTTGTGATTTAGTTTGTAACAGTTTTTATTTCTTGAATGTAATTTAAACTTGAATCATTATATTAGGCAATGACCATTATATAAAAATTAATATTTTTTTATAATCTAATACACATTCTATTTAAATCAGTGTAACGTAGTAAAAAAATAATCCCTATTTTGACATTTATAAGAACATTTGGGAGTGGTGAGAGATAAGATGAAGTTGAAAGCTTCCAATATTTTGGGACAAGAACAAATCGACTTGTTAATTTCTCGCGGGCTAAATTTAGTTTGGTTTCCTAAAGAATTAGAAGCGATCTATCGAGATCAGTATAGAAATGAGGCTGCGCATGAATTCCGCTATCGCGCCCCTATTATTTTGGGTTTATATCTATTTCTAAGCTTCGGTATCTATCAAGTTTTGCCCACAGACTTGCGTATTACTTGGATGGCGACTTACGGCTGGGTAGGTATCATCATTACCTTGGCATGGTTACTGTCTTTTCTGCCGATCATGAACAAATGGTTTGATCATTACGTTTGTATTGGCTCGACAGGTGCTGTTGCAATTTCCTTCACCATCATCAACGTGTTAGAACAAGGTCAAAATAATGTCCTGTTCCATGCTGCGATGATGTATGCCGTGGTCATCATCTATGCTTTTGTTGGAATGCGCTTCTACACTGCAATTATTGCTGGCTGGGTCGGTGGTTTGATTGGTATTGCAGCCAGTACATGGTTCAGCGGTGCAATTGACTGGACCTTCTTAAACCGTACTTATACCTTCAGTAGTTTCTTAGGTATGGCACTCGCTTATGCAACCGATCGGCAGCACCGTGAAAACTATTTGCAGAACTGTATGATCGAACTTAATCGCTTAGAATTGATGCGACAAGCACAGCAACTGTCCATTCTCTCTCAACAAGATGCATTGACTGGTCTAGCCAACCGACGCTATCTGGATGAAGTGCTTGAAAATGAGTGGAAACGGGCGACACGTCATGAAATGCCAATCACCATCATGATGATCGATATCGACTTTTTTAAGCTCTACAATGACACTTTAGGACATATTCAAGGTGATCAATGCTTACGGCGAATCGCCATCATGTTAGGCTCTATCGCCTCACGTAGCGGTGATCTTGCAGCACGTTATGGCGGAGAAGAATTTCTTTTGCTCTTTTCGATGACTGATCGCGATCAGGCCGTCACGCAAGTACAAAGACTGATGGAGTTAGTACGTAATATTGGAATTTTGCACCCACGTAGCAATGTTTCGAAACACGTGACCATTAGTGTAGGTGTTGCAACCATGGTTCCCTGTGTTGGAGATAGTCTTTCTGAGTTTGTTGCACAAGCAGATCATGCATTATATATCGCGAAAAGTAATGGTCGGAATCAATATCATATTGCGACATCAGATAATATGATTTCTGAAGCTTTATAATTCATTCATCATTATTAAATGAATATTAAACTAATTTAATTTCATACTGTTAAAATGTGACACAAGCCACACATATAATAAATTATTTGTGTGGCTTAATATTTTTATTATGGCTCAATCGGTTTAAATGGAGCAACAACATCTGCATTTTGTGCGCGATGTCTTAAAAAGTGATCCATTAATACAATTGCCAACATTGCTTCTGCAATCGGTGTTGCACGTACACCCACACAAGGGTCATGACGACCTTTGGTCAATACATCCGTATTTTCCCGCTCGATGGTAATGGTTTTCCCTGGCGTGGTAATACTTGCAGTTGGTTTCAATGCAATTGCAACACGAATGGTTTGACCGCTTGATATTCCACCCAAGATACCACCAGCATGATTGGCAAGGAATCCATCTGTCGTCAGTTCATCACGAGTCTCATGACCAAACTGCCCAGCAACCGCAAAACCATCACCAATTTCAACGCCTTTGACCGCATTGATGCTCATCATGGCATGGGCAATATCTGCATCTAAACGATCAAATACAGGTTCACCCCAACCCACAGGTACTTTTTCAGCAACGATTTCAAGTTTTGCACCACAACTGGTTCCTTGCTCACGTAAAGCAGTGACTAGTTGCTCAAAACGCGGAACTGCATCGACATCACCACAGAAAAATGGATTATTCGGCACTTCTGCCCAATCCAGTTTTTCAGCGACTTCATTACCAATTTGTGTGACATGTCCACGAATATCAATACCAAACTTTTCAGCAAGATATTTCTTCGCAATCGCACCCGCAGCAACACGCATTGCCGTTTCACGCGCACTAGAGCGGCCACCGCCACGATAGTCTCGGAAGCCGTATTTCTGTGTATAGGTATAATCAGCATGACCAGGACGGAACGTTTGAGCAATATTGCCGTAGTCTTTTGATTTTTGATCGGTATTGCGAATCAATAAACCAATCGATGTTCCAGTGGTTTTACCTTCAAAAACACCAGAAATAATTTCGACTTGATCAGGCTCTTTACGTTGAGTTGCAAACTTTGAAGTTCCCGGTTTACGGCGATCTAAATCTTTTTGCAGATCGGCTTCACAAAGCTCAAGACCAGGCGGCACGCCATCGACAATCGCCATCAAGCCTGCACCATGTGATTCACCACATGTTGTTACTCGAAAGAGTTGTCCAATACTATTCCCTGCCATGCTTTAACCCCTTAGTTTTGAACTGATTGCTGAAATACTTCTTTATAACGGCGGCATTGTTCAGCAGTTAAAGCAAAAATACCAGAACCGCCTTTTTGGAAAGTTAACCAATGGAAGTCAACTGTATTGAAGTTCTGACGCATTGCCCACTCAGAATTACCAACCTCAATCACGATTAGACCATCTTCAGTTAAATAATCAGCAGCTTGAGCTAACATTTTACGGACCAGATCCAAACCATCTTGACCCGCTGCCAAAGCAAGTTCAGGCTCATGCAGGAATTCTTCTGGTAAATCCGCCATATCTTCAGCATCGACATAGGGTGGATTACTTACGATCAAATCATATTGATTTTCAGCAGGAATTTTTGAAAATAGATCAGATTCAAGCAACGCCACTTGATACTGCTTATCATGATGCTCTGTATTAATTGAAGCCACTTCCAATGCTTCTTTCGAAATATCAGTCGCATCTACTTCTGAGTCAGGGTATGCATAAGCTAAAGCGATCGCAATACAGCCTGAACCCGTACACATATCCAAGATACGTTGCGGTGTTTTTGGGTTTTTGCTTTCTGGTAAGTTGTTTAATGCTTCCAACATTTGACCATTTTCATTTAAGCAATATGGTGCAAAGCGTTGTTCAATCAACTCAGCAATCGGTGAACGCGGAATCAAGACACGCTCATCGACATAAAATGGTTTATTGAAGAAATATGCAAGGTTCAATAAGTATGAAGTTGGAATTCGATCATTGATACGACGTTCCAAAAGACTTAAAAATTCAGCTTTTTCACTTGGCAATAGCTTCGAATCTAAGATTTCTGCATCAGCTTTCCATTCAAGTGAAAGTGTTTGCAAAACAAGTGCAGAGCTTTCTGCAAAATAATCTTGAGTCCCTTGACCTAAGTGTGCGTCGTATTGACGGAGTGCGGTTACACCAAAACGGATAAAATCTCGAATGGTTACTAAGTTTTCAGCCGCTTCTTGTATATGTTCAGGGCTGATTGTAGGTCGCTCCACTTAGGCGTCTCCAAAAGTGCTAATTGCAAAACGCTTTATTCTAACGGGATTAAGGTCGATTTAACAATAAAAAAACCGCCTCTCTACTAGAAGCGGTCTTTTAACATCAAATATCTGGTAAAAAACTTATAAGCCTAATTTTTCAGCCACATAATCCGAGTCTTTATCACCACGACCAGAGAGATTAACCACAATCTTGATGTTCTTATCCATTTTAGGCGCTTCACGTAAAGCCCAAGCAACCGCATGTGAACTTTCCAACGCAGGTACTATACCTTCTACACGTGAAAGGGTCATAAAGGCATCTAAGCATTCTTGATCAGTCGCTGTTTCATACTGCACACGACCCAACTCTTTGAGGAAGCTATGCTGTGGTCCTACACCAGGATAATCCAACCCAGAAGCAATTGAATGTACGGGTAAAGGTTCACCCTTATCATCTTCGAGAACATAACAGGCCATACCATGAATCTGACCCGGTTTGCCTAAGGTTAAAGTCGCTGAGTGTTTATCGGTATCAAGACCATGACCCGCAGGCTCGACCCCCACCAATTTAACGTCGGGCAGATTTAGAAATGCGGTAAATGCACCAATCGCATTCGATCCACCACCGACACAAGCCACCACATAATCTGGATTTTGTCCAAAACGCTCATTGGATTGAGTTTTGATTTCATCGCCGATAATCGATTGAAAATCTCGAACCATTTTCGGGAAAGGATGTGGGCCGACGACCGAACCAATCGCATAGATATAGTTTTTCGGATCTTTTAAATATTCTTCAAAAGCACTATCCACCGCATCTTTTAACGTCGCTGTACCTTGTGTTACTGAAACCAGTTTTGCACCCAAGATTTTCATTTTCACGACATTAGGATGTTCTTTTTCGATATCCACTTGCCCCATATGAATTTCACATGGAATACCGACCAGAGCACACGCTGTCGCCAAAGCGACACCATGCTGGCCTGCACCCGTCTCAGCAATCACTTTGCTTTTGCCCATGTATTTGGCAAGTAAAGCTTCACCCAAACAATGGTTGATCTTATGTGCACCAGTATGGTTTAAATCTTCGCGTTTCAGATAAATCTGCGCGCCACCAAGTTGTTCTGACAAACGCTTGGCATGGAACAATGGACTTGGTCGACCCACATAGTTTTTGAATAGGTCGTTTAACTCATCTTTAAATTCAGGCGTATGACGAATCTCTTCATAGGCCGCATTAATTTCATCCATTGCTTCTTTTAAATGCGGTGGAATGAACTGACCACCAAAGCTGCCAAAGAAACCGGCTTCATTCGGCAAAGCAACGCCATTAATTTGATGTTCCATATATTTTCCTGTTCTTATAAAGTCTTCATCTAAAATTTTAACGTGATAAATAGCGGGTCATGTCCTCAAGGCCTTTTAAAGTCATTGGAAACATATGACCTTCAAAAATTTCTTTAATCCAGTTAATCGTTTGAGTGTAATGCCAATAACCTTCCATTTCAGGATTGAGCCAAGCCGTTTTATCAAAATGCTGACGTAAACGTCTGAGCCAAACTTCCCCAGATTCTTCATTCATATATTCAACTGAACCACCCGTAGACTTTAACTCATACGGCGCCATGCTGGCATCACCAACTACGATGACACGATAATCACGTCCATAAGTATGGAACAGATCCCACGTATTCATACGTGTTGAGCTACGGCGATGGTTATCTTTCCAGACATAGTCATACAAACAGTTATGGAAATAGAAATATTCGAGAGTTTTAAATTCTGATTTAGCTGCGCTGAATAGCTTTTCGCATTCCGCAATATACGCATCCATTGAACCGCCAATATCAAACAGTATCAAAACTTTGATACGGTTACGACGCTCAGGGACTAACTGTACATCTAAGATACCTTGCTTTGCCGTTTCGCGAATGGTGCCATCGACATCCAGCTCTTCAGCTGCACCTTGACGAGCAAACTTGCGCAAACGACGTAAAGCAATTTGCATCTGACGTGTTCCCAACACTTGATCATCATCAAGATTTTGGTATTTACGTTGTTCCCAAACTTTTACCGCTGAACGTTTACGTCCTGGCCCACCAATGCGCACACCTTCTGGATGATCACCAAAAGCACCAAATGGTGAAGTTCCCCCAGTGCCAACCATGCGATTGCCACCCTGATGCTTTTTATGCTGTTCACGTAAACGCTCTTCCAACATTTTCATCAGTTCTTCGAGAGAACCCGCTTTTTGCAATTCTGCACGTTGTTCAGGGGTAAGATGCTTCTCTAACAGTTCGAGATCAAACCAGTCTTGAGGTAACTTTTGCACTTGTCGAAGTAACTCATCCAAGTCAAAAGTTTCAATGCCATCAAAATAATCTTTCATGGCCCGATCGAATTTGTCAAAGAAGCGTTCATCTTTGACTAAAACCGTTTTAGCCAGTTGATAAAACTCGTCCTGATCTGCAAACACAAGACCTGAAGCTACCGCCTGATTAAGATCAATGAGCTCACGTGTTGTTACAGGTACGCCATATTTGCGTAAGGTGTAAAACAGTCGCACAAACATTTTTAAACACTCTTAGCGGCGTGACATAAAGGCTAAACGTTCAAGCAATTGCACATCTTGTTCATTTTTAATCAATGCACCATACAATGGTGGGATCGCTTTAGATTTATCGTGGTTACGTAACACATCTTCAGGCATATCATCTGCCATCAATAAGCTCAGCCAGTCAATCAATTCAGAAGTTGACGGCGGTTTCTTCAAATTCGGAATTTCACGTAATTTAAAGAATACCTGTAAAGCTTCACTCACCAACGTAGTTGAAATATTCGGAAAATGAACTGCGATGATTTCACGCATGGTTGCATCATCAGGGAATTCAATATAATGGAAGAAACAACGGCGCAAGAATGCGTCTGGAAGCTCTTTCTCATTATTTGAAGTAATAATCACAATCGGGCGTTGTGTTGCGGTAATGGTCTCGCCTGTCTCATAAACATAAAACGACATTTTGTCGAGTTCATGTAATAAGTCATTCGGGAACTCAATATCCGCTTTGTCAATTTCATCAATCAACAATACACAACGCTCTTCACTGGTAAATGCTTCCCACAATTTACCAGGCTTAATATAGTTTTTAATGTCGTAGACACGATCATCACCTAACTGGCTATCACGCAAACGCGAAACCGCATCATATTCGTACAAACCTTGCTGAGCTTTGGTTGTCGATTTGATATGCCACGTAATCAACTTTAAACCCAGACTTTCAGCCACTTGTTCGGCAAGTAAGGTTTTACCTGTACCTGGCTCACCTTTAACCAAAAGTGGCTTTTGCAAGGCACGTGCAGCTTTCACTGCAAGTCTTAAGCTATCGGTCGCAATATATTGATCTGTACCAGTAAAGTGTTGTGTATCAGCAGACATTTAAAAAAACCTTATTTTTCTATATTTAACATCGTATCTAAACTGAACGTGCAGTTTTATTTGCAGTGTATTTTGACCAGCAGAAACCGATCAGCAACCCCAAACCAATGACAAACAGAATCAATGATAAGTTTGACCAGATTAAGACATGCTCTTTGGTTAGAACACCAAAAAGTAAGCCAAAAATTGCTGGTGCCAAGGCCGAGTTTGGACCTTCAGAAATTGTAGGTGTTGCAAGAACGGCAAAGGCCACAATCCATAAGATTCCACCAATTGGATTCGGTAGGCGTGACATCAAGCGATACCAACACCACAATGCAATTAGCGTCCCTGTAACATAAACAATGATCGCAACATTCTCTTCAGGAAACTGATCCAGTACTGAAAGAATGTTTGACCAAATTGCTGTTAAAGTTTCAAGCACCGCGTAAGCCCTCTGGTTCTACCGCATTCGGATTGATCAACCCTTCTGGCGGCATTTGAATGAAGAAGCCTTTGGTATTTAATGAATCTAAAACATGTAGAACATTAGCACGTGCAAGTTTACGTTCATTATGAAGTTCTAAATGCATCACAAAGGTCGCTTTGCCAAATGCTTGTAAAACTGTTTCTGGAACACCTTCAAATGGGCTTTCTTGTTCCTTGTCATCAGGATAATTTGGACGAGCAATATACATATACATTTCATCTTTCTTGCTCGATCTATAAATATCGCAGTGCATGTTTACTCACATCTATTAACAATCAAAGACAGCATACATGAAAATAAAAATGGATACATTAAGGATTGTTAACGCTAGAGTCGTCTTTTTAACGCTGCATAACAGAAGCAACTTTCGGTTATAAAATCAAAATGTCATAATCCAACGATAAAACTCATGCGAAAATTTATATGTCACAAAATAAATATGATGATCCACACTTTTTTACTGAATATTCAAAAATGCCTCGCTCAATCCATGGGCTAGATGCCGCTGGTGAGTGGTCAGTATTTAAAACCCACATGCCAGCGTTGAAGGACAAAAAAGTTTTGGACTTAGGTTGTGGCTATGGCTGGCATTGCCAATTTGCCGCTGAACAAGGTGCTCGTTCAGTGATCGGGATTGATTTATCCGCTAAAATGCTTGAAAAGGCGCGTCAGCTAACATCAGCCAAAAACGTGGATTATCAACAGGCCGCAATTGAAGACTTTGCAGCAGATACTGCCAGTTTTGATGTCATAATCAGTTCTCTCGCCTTGCATTACATCCAAAATTTAGAGACTGTCTTTGAAAACGCAGCACGATTACTGGTTCCGCAGGGTGAGCTGTATTATTCCGCAGAGCATCCAATATTTACTGTACGCGCACAACAAGACTGGATCTATGCTGCAGACCAACAACCTATCTATTGGCCTGTCGACCATTATTTCGAAGAAGGTAAAAGAGAAACCCATTTTTTGGATGCGAATGTGGTGAAATATCACCGAACTATCGAAACTCATGTGATGGCACTAATTAAAGCTGGGTTTGAGATCACCGCACTTATTGAGCCAACACCTCCGTCCGAAATGATTAAGAAAATGGGCTGGGAAAATGAACTCAGACGTCCAATGATGTTAATCATTAAGGCAAAAAAAAAGAGCTAATTGTTTAGCTCTTTTTAACATTTTAATGTGCAATCTTCATTTGACTGGCTAAATACTCAATATCTTCTCGCAACAGTGCAATCAATGGCTGAGTGAGAAGCTCATAACGCCAACCCATTAAATAATTAGGTAATGATTGTTCATCCAAATGAAATACCACATGCTCATAGATGGCATTCATCCATTTTTTGCGCAGCAACACTTCTTTTGGTATCCCTGTTTTCAGCACTACACTTTCAATCAAAGCATCAATTTTCGGTGCAATTTCCTTGGAATTACTCTTCACAGGTCGTGCCATGCGCAATGGCCACTCATCCTCAGGTGGTAAAAACTTGAGTAAATCTAAAATGGTTTTGCCATGCTCACGAACAATATGTGGACGGATATCTTTAATCCGAACCAGCTGAAAATTATTACGTGGATTTTTTTCTACCAAATCAATCATCGTGGAGTTTCTAAGAATAAAACTACGCGGTTGATTCAATGCCTTGGTAATCTGCTCCCGCCAAATACTCAATTGTTGCAGTTGCATTAACTCACGGCGTGAATGACGGTAATTGCCAATATCGGTATACAGTTCTGCCAATGGGGTTTCCATTGCGATCTCTTTGGTGAGATTCTGGCAATCCTCCAACACGTATTGATACAGCCCCTTCACTTTCAGATCATTTTTTAGGGTGTCTGCAAGTTTGGTTAAGTAGATGACATCATTTGCCGCATAACACATCTGCTCTTGTGTCAATGGTCGAGCTAACCAGTCTGAACGGGTTTGATCTTTTTCAATCTCAATATTCAAACACGTCTTCAGCGCATTTTGATAACTGACTTGTAAACCGTGCCCTAGAAATGCTAATGCGACTTGCGTATCAAATACATTGGCTAACGGTTTTTGATCTGCGTAGTGGTAAATCAAATCAATGTCTTCACCACATGCATGGAAAATGTTCTGCTGTGCCGCAAAAATTTTTGGCCAAAACTCGGTAAAATCCAAGCTTGCGCCATCAAGTAATACAATCTGACCGTTTAAATTAATTTGGCAGACACCAAGTTTGGGATATAAGGTATCGACCTTAATAAACTCAGTATCAAGTGCGTAAGTGGAACATTGTTCCATCTGGCTGAGGAGAACAGCTAAATCGTTTTGCTGCTGGATAAACTGAAACATGTTTGCTCAAATAAAAATAATATAGAACCTTGTGCAATAGGACTGTCTAATATCAGTCCTTGCTCAACTGAAATCAAATACAAAAAAATAACTGGTATTCCATATACAGAACATGAAATCACTCCTCTTCCATTTATCAAAAAACGAAAATCCTTTTCGCTTGCTCATAGTGCCACAAAACATCCCAAATAGATCTACGATAATGTTAGACAATATGTAAAATTTAATTATTTGTTTAAATTAACAGCATGAATTTAATATAAATATAAAAAAATGCGAATGAAGCCTATTATTTCATTCGCATACGGTTATGTACAGCTTGGCTCAAAGTATGGCTATCTACATATTCCAGCTCACCACCTTGTGGCACGCCTTGTGCAATTCGGGTCATATGAATCGGTAAATGTTTGGTCGCTTCAACCAGATAATGTGCTGTGGCTTGTCCTTCAACAGTCGCATTAGTCGCCAAAATGACTTCTTGAATCTGCCCTGCGCTTAAACGCTGAATCAGATAAGGAATCCCAATTTCTTCAGGACCAATACCATCTAATGGTGACAAATGCCCACCTAAAACATGATACTTGCCACGAAAGCTACCACTCTGTTCAATTGCCATCACATCTGCGGGTGATTCAACCACGCATAACAATTGTTCATCGCGTTCCACCGAAGCACAAATATCACAAATTTCATTTTCGGTTAAGGAATGGCAAATATGACACTCATGAATATGGCTTGATGCTTCATGTAAAGCATGTGAGAGCGCAAATGCACCTTCACGGTTTTTCATTAACAAATGTAATGCCATACGTTGTGCTGATTTAGGGCCAACACTTGGTAAAATACGCAATGCTTGAACTAATTGTTCAAATCTTTCACTAAACACAAATTAACTCGATCATTGATAAAAAAGACACCCTAAGTGCTTCATCTGAACACTTAGGGTGTTTTGAATTAGAATAAACCAGATAAACCTGGTGGTAAGCCCATTCCTGTGTTTGCGCTTTGTAGCTTTTCTTCAGAAATAATTTCAACTTGACGTGCAGCATCGTTCATCGCTGCAGCAATCAAATCTTCAATCATATCTGCTTCATCTTGTAACAATTCAGGGCTAATTTCGATACGCTTAACCACATTGCGGCAAGTCATCGTTACCTTAACTAAACCACCGCCTGCTTCCGCATGAACTTCAGTCTTCGCAAGCTCTTCTTTGGCTTTTTTAAGATTTGATTCCATATCTTTTTGCATGCGCTGAGCTTGCTGCATGAGCATATTAATGTTCATAAGTTTCTCTCGTTAAATTAAATCTAAACCGCGTGATATGTCGCGAATAATATCATCAATGTCTTCCAAACCAACAGACACACGAATCAAGCCTTCTTCAATTCCTGCGGCTTGTTTAGCTTCAGCCGACATTCTACCATGCGAGGTGGTTGCTGGATGTGTAATTGTTGACTTAACGTCACCTAGATTACTGGTGATCGACAAGAAACGGGTGTTATCAATTACCGTCCACGCACCTTCACGTTCACCTTTCACTACAAAAGATACAACCCCACCAAAACCTTTTTGCTGTTTTTTCGCCAGCTCATGTCCTGGGTGATCAGGTAAACCTGCGTAATACACTTTTTCAACTTTTTCATGTTGATGTAACCATTCAGCAAGTTTTTGTGCACTTTCACAATGTGCCTTCATGCGAATGCTGAGCGTTTCCAAGCCTTTCAAGAAGATCCATGCATTAAATGGACTCATTGAATTACCCAAGGTACGGATCACGCCGTTTACTTCTTCAAGTAGATCATTTTTCCCAACCACCGCACCACCTAAGGCACGGCCTTGCCCATCGATATATTTTGTTGCTGAATACAACACTAAATCAGCACCAAATTTAATCGGCTGTTGTAATACTGGTGTACAGAAACAGTTATCCACTGCGAATAAAGCGCCATTGGCATGTGCAATATCTGCAATCGCCTGCATATCACCCACTTGTGCCAAAGGATTAGACGGCGTTTCAATGAATAAAATACGCGTATTTGGACGAATCGCTTGTTTCCAGCCCTCAAGATCGTCTAGATCAACAAAGGTCACTTCAACCGCAAATTTCGCTACATATTTTTCAAATAAAGCAATGATTGAACCAAATACTGCACGAGAACAAATCACATGATCGCCAGCTTTTAGGTACGCCATACACATCGCATGTACTGCAGCCATGCCTGAACTGGTTGCAACTGCACGCTCTGCTCCATCCAGCACAGCTAAACGCTTTTCAAATGCCTGAACCGTTGGATTGGTATAACGTGAATAGGTATTTCCTGCGATTTGACCTGAAAATTTTGCAGCGGCATCAGCAGCACTTTCACATACAAATGATGACGTTAAAAAAATCGGCTCACTATGCTCACCTTCAGATGTACGATCATGCCCTGTGCGAATTGCCAGTGTTTCTAATTGGTATTCTAAATCATCGCTTGGATTCATCGTTTTGTATGCCTTATGATCATAATGTGGAAATATGCCAATATTTTGAGCGTCTAAGGTATTTAAGGTCAAGGCATAAGATGAAATTATCGCTTAGACTTCGTGCAATCTTGACTCATGATGAGACATTCTAAGATGAAATCGCTTGTGGAACAGCAAAAAATAAATTTTAAACATCTGGCTATGCGTGTATTCGATGCAGACAAACTGGTTTTGTCTCAATCAACACCATATCAAGTGATTGCGCAATTCCAACAAACTCGTGTGCGTTTCTACGCATCAGAAAATAAACGCTATAAAGAACCCTTAGTTTTCGTCGCGCCATTGGCAATCAATATGGATATCTATGACTTATATCCTTATCGCTCATTGATCAAATACTTTCAGGAAAGTGGTTTTGATGTTTATCTGATTGATTGGGGCAAACTCACCTATAAAAATTATCAAATTAACTTTCTATCTTTTATTGATAAGTTTATTCCAAAATGTATTGAAGCCATTCAACAACATTCCAAATCCGAAAAAATTTCGCTGCATGGTTGGAGTATGGCAGGTATTTTTGTCACACTTTATACCGCACGCCATCAGCCAAGTGTTGTCAAAAACCTGGTGGTTTTAGGCAGCCCAATCGACAGCTATGCTTCAGGTTATATTGGCAAACTCTATAAGACTTTGGCCTATCTCACGACCCGCAACCCAACCATTAAAGACTATATCTACAATCGTTTACCAACGCTGATGATCCATTCGCCAGGTTTTCTAAATTCGCTTGGATTCAAGTTGTTAGATCCAAAGGGATGGATTGACGGCAATATCCAATTATTAAAAAATTTGGATAATCTGAAACTGGTACAAGAAGATGCTACCTTGAGTCACTTCTTAAATAACATGATTGATTATCCGGGCGGTGTGAATCAGGACATGCTGTTTAATGTCTGGCTGCAAAATCCATTAAAAAATGGTGTCATCCAGCTCAAGAACAAAACCATCGAATTGAAAAAGATCAATTGCTCACTCTTGGTTGGCGCAGGTAAAGGCGATCAATTGGTGACTGCAGAATCAGCATTTCCGCTAACCCAGTTGACAAGCAGTCAAGATGTCACGTTTACTCTTATCCCTGGCGGGCACTTAGGTTTAATGTCTAGTCAAAACAGTTCAATTGAGTTCTGGCCAACACTGGCGACATGGTTAGCCGAACGATCGACGCAAATAAAAAGGTAAAGTATGACTCAATCTGTTGCATTTATTGGTTTAGGCGCTATGGGCTATCGTATGGCAGCGCATCTTCCTAAAGATTTCGAAAACGTTTATGTCTGGAATCGAAATTTTAGTAAAGCAGAACAACATGCAGCAGAATATGGCAGCACAGCAGTTGAGCTAGCTCAAGCAGTCCAAGCCGACATTATCTTTTCTTGTTTGCCGACCAGCGATGACGTTGCAGCATTGATCGAAGGTGTGGAAATTAAATCTGGATCGATCTGGATTGACTGTACCAGTGGCGTGCCAGAAACTGCACGCCGTTTGGCTGAAAAATTAAAAGCACAAAATGTAGACTTCCTGGATGCACCTGTCAGTGGGCAAACCATTGGTGCTGAAAATGCAACCTTAACCTTCATGGTTGGCGGTGATATTAATGCATTTGAAAACGCTTACCCTGCAATGGCCGCTGTGGGTAAATTGATTCAACATGTCGGCGAATCTGGCGCTGGCTTTGCAGTAAAAGCAATCAATAATATGTTACTTGCTGTGAATTTATGGTCTGTTGCAGAAGGTTTTAGTACTTTAAAAGCACATGGTGTCAATCTGGATGCAGCACTGAACTGTATTAATGCTTCAAGTGGCAAGAGCCTAGTGACTGAAACCATTTTTCCACAACGTGTACTGAGTCGAGAGTTCCCCGTAACTTTTGGTCTACCACTACTCGCAAAAGATACAGGTATTGCGCTTGATTTAGTCAAGGATGCAAAACTTCCTGCACCAATTCTGTCTTTAACTCAAAGTTTGATTCAAGCAGCGAGCTTAACAGCTGAACCAAATAGTGACTTCTCCACAGCAGTTAAGTTGTATGAATCGTGGAGTAAAATTACGCTGAAATAGGATTTATTCTATATCAAACTTTATCTATAAAATATTAAAAACCGCTCATTTGGGTGGTTTTTAATGATTATAACACTTTGTTGTGTATCATCATTTGTGTCAAATTTTCTTAAAAAAATACCTCATTCACTGATGCACAAATTATAATTTCATCACCAAGTGACCATTCTGCTACTCTAGCCACCATAGCAGCAGGTACACTCTCCGATCCTGGTCCTGCTGGCACATCATAAGTCGCATGCGCATCATGAGGTAACAACACATCAAAACCAAGTTCTAAAGCAGCACGTGCTGTTGCAGCAACACACATTTCAGATAAAACACCACATATCGCTATAGACTTAACATGATGATCATCCAAAATTTGTTGAAGTGATGTTCCTTTAAAACCACTATCTTCACTTTTTCGAATAATAATTTCATGCGGCTCTGGAGGAAAAAATAACTCCCAGCCAACTTCGTAGGGTTCATCTAAAGCCCCGATTTCTCCATCATTTTGCAAGAAAATCACTGGTGCATGAGCAGACCTCGCCTTAGCAAGTAAAATACGGATTGAAGCAAGCAGTTGCTTTGATGCAGGCACAGCTTCTGCACCTGATACAAAAGCATTCTGCATATCTACCACAATCAGCGCATCGACAATATTTGCTTGAATTGAAATAGCGATCTCCTCTATTGATTCAAGATCAATTTGGTCATAGGGCTTACTAGTATTCACATCAATTTTGAAATCTTTCCATTAAAAACCAAGGCTGTGTAGATCTGTATATCAATTTCATAAACATATTCTATAGCCTAACAGGAGCGACGACCTTCTTTTATTTATCGGGATAGAAAAACCTCCCGAAGGAGGTCTTATTGAGACGTATCTAAATATGCCTAAACAGCCCCTACATATCGATAAATACTTCCATCTTTAGGGTTCTCAAAAAGCAAATCCATATTTGGCAAAAGAATCTCTCCTTCAACTTCGATATGTTCAATTCGTTTAAAGAAAGGAATTTCTTGATCATTAATGGCCTTTACTTTGGCAGTCGCGATCTTTTCAGCTTCAAATTGATCCTTTACTTTAATTTTTATAGTCTTCATTAAAAACTCCAATTTTTTAAATTTTAAATACAATAGCAAAAATAAATTTAGAATGATGAAATTGCTGAATAAGCCAGCGGCATCGCAAAGAAAGTCAAAACAAACGCTGCCGAACGTTGCAAGTTACGTTGATTCAGCCAAGAAATTTTGTTGGAAATTAAAATAGATCCAAACGCGATCCATAAGAAAGCAATCGGAGTAATTAATGCTAAGAACGTCCCCATATGAACAAGATATTCATGAAGGTTGATCCAAGCAGTGTGTGGAAAAATGGCTGAAGCAAATAATAATGCTTTCGGGTTAAGTAAGGTCGCTACGAATAAAGCCTTAGAGGTAATCAAAGGTTGATTCAAATCTAGATCTCTAGTTGAAGTAATCCATAATTTAATTGCCAAATAAATAATAAAAGTCGCACTGAGCAATTTAATTAAAGGAGGTAGCCAAGGAACATAGTGTGAAACAGACTCAAGTAAAAAGCCCCATGTTGTAATGGCAATAAAATAACCGATGACCTCCGCGGGGATCAGTTTCAGAGAACGTTTGATCCCGGCTTGGATTCCAGATGAAGCCAATAATGTATTCGTTGGACCTGGTGTTAGTAAGATCGTAATAATCAAACCAATAAACAGAAATGACACCATAGACAAATACCTTTGCTAAGTTTCGCAAACGCAATATGGCAAAGTAGATCATTACTTGTCGACAAAATGGTTGTAACCAAAAATATTGTTATTATTTTTTCACTTTATAAATCAGCAGCTTAATAAGTTGTAAATTTAATTCAAAACTTAATCAATCCTTTATGAATATGTGATAAAAATCACATTTTATTAATAATTCCATGCAGATAGCCCGACTCTAGTTCACATAATATTTTAATTCGCAATAAAAATGTATAGATCAGATTTCAAGTACATTCGCCTTTTTCTCCTTGGCAAATTATGACTAACTCTCCGTTTTCACTCAGATTAAGCAGTGATGGTTTATGTTATTCACGACTCCTGTTACAGACTAAAGTATACAAACTATTGTTTTTTCTATATAACAAGGTATCAACCTTCAAAAATGAGCATATTTAATGGAGTCTGTAAGACTTTTATACGTAAGCAAAATTAAGAATATTGACTCAAACTTAAAAAAAGACCTGATTAAAATCCTTGATGAGGCTGTTGATTTTAATTATCGCAATGATATTAGAGGTGTTTTATATTATGGTCATGGCTATTTTGTACAATGTCTAGAAGGTCAAAAGCATATTGTTGATGATTTGTTTTATAACAAAATTGTGAAAGACGAACGGCATATCAATTGTGAAATCCTCTATTACACTCAATGTGAAAATCAATTTTTCTCACAATGGTCTATGAAATTTTCCCCTATTAATCAGAACATTTCAGATTTTTTTACGAAGTACCATCTAGAAGAATTCAACCCGTATCTGCTCACAGCTGAGACCGTTGAGAAATTCGTTTCTGTATTAGCAGGTGAACCTGAATACGATGTGCAAGCTTATGTTTCGTAAATGAAATACCTTTTCATCTCAGGGTAATAAGTAAAAGGGATTGTTTATTCAATACCTTTTACCAACAGGAAAAATTTAACAAAAATAAATTGAAGTCATTCCGCAGTGGTGCTTATATAGCTTAGAAGAGGACGACCTCTTTGTTGAGTTTTTTCAAGCTTTAGGACGACCTAAAATATTAATAATGAGGTGTCGAAATGGCTTGGGCCTATCTAATTTTGGCTGGTATTTTTGAAATCGTATGGGCATATTCAATGAAAATGTCCGATGGTTTTACTAAACTTACCCCCAGCATCATTACCATTGTATTTATGATCTTAAGCTTCGGCCTACTCGCTGTGGCAATGAAAACTTTACCGTTAGGCACTGCCTATACGATTTGGGTTGGCATCGGTGCTGTTGGTGCATTCTTGATTGGTATATTTTTTCTGCATGAGCCAATGGGCTTTTTACGTCTTTTAGCTGCTGCTTCTATCGTATTTGGTGTGATATTGATGAAGGTAACATCAAGCTAATTTTCATTTATATAAAAGCCCTCGAATGAGGGCTTTTATATTACTTTTAAAGAATATTCTCTTTTTTCTATTTTCCTAATCTCCAAAATCTCTCACTTAATTTGGATTAATAAAATAGAAATATACGATAAGAGTAGCTAGCAGAATGCTTGCAAGTGTTAAATAGAACCCCGTTGTATTGAAGCTTTTCAAGAATTTCAAAATAGTCATATTTCGCAATTTATTGATAAGTTACGAGAATTATCACACAATTCAACTCTCATTTGAGTTTTAATTGATCAAAAAACAAACATTCATATATTTTTCTCTTCGGTATAATTTACCTATATTAAGGATGTATCAGATCAATTCGTATAGTTCTTATTTAAATCCTACTGCTCAAAATAATAAGTCTTTCACACCTCCTGCATTATAAAATTATTATGTAGAAAAGAGCAGCTACACGAATAATCACTCTTCTCTACACCCTTCATAGCAGAAACTAGTATTTAGAAGCGATAGCCAATCCCCATATAGGTAATAAGTGGGTCAATATCAATCTTTGTTGTTGCATGAATTAATCTACTGCCAGTGCTATTGTTGACAACATCAATTGTTGCCTTATTATTCAGCTTCGCATAGGAAACCGAACCTACGCCATACCAAGAATCATTAAAGTCATAAGTAAAACCAACCGAAACAATAGGTGCAATTGCATCATCAGCATCGACTTTAACACTCATATCACCACTCGAAACTTTACGATCTAACGCAGCCCCAGCCTTTCCGTCCAATACATTTTGAATCATGTGTCCAGCTGAGATTAGATCAGACCGGATACCATCATTGAGTTTAATTTGATTAAAATGAGCATACATCAAACCTGCACCAACATATGGCCTAAACTTATCTACTCCGCTTTTCCCAAACTGATATTGTGCTTCTATTGTTGGTGTCCAGGCACGAACTGTTGCGGCTTTAGATTTATTACCTAAATTAGTAATAGGTACAGCTTGACCCAGTGTAATTCCATCAGGGAATAGAATTTTTACAATATCATTCGGTGATACGGCCAACCCACTTAATGGGGCCAAAATTTCCCCTTTACCTTTAATATCAACTTTTGGTGGTATTCCACCAATAAACTGTAATGAAACTTTATCATTCAAGTAATAGTTGAACGTCAAGCCCAAGGTATCTACGTCATCAACCTCTAAACCTGCACCATTTTGTTGCCATTTTTCTAGTCCGTAAATATTAGCATTGCCTGCCACCTCAGGCAAAATATTACCATTCCCATCTGTTAGCAAGACAGTCATAGATGGGTCAGCTAAAGCCAGTTCTAGAAATTCTTTTTGATTAAATTTCTCACCACCTAAATCAGTTCCCATTGCATTCGGATCAACTGAATTTAGAAAGCTAGTCGTTGAAATGCTTCCAACTGTAGCTACCGTTCCATTTTTAACATTCGTATTAATATTAAAAGGATTTGCTTTACCCTGAGGCATCACATGTAACCAACCCACTGAAACAGAAAACCTTTTAAATTCCTGTGCATAAGTCAGATTAGTTAATGTGATCAAAGTAGTTGCTATTACAATTTTTGTTGCTGTTTTTTTCATTGTATTTCATCCTGAAATTCTACATTACCTGATTTAGTAATGTGTTTCCCGAATATAACTACAAACATATTTTTATCAAATGTTAAATTTTAGTTCCTGATAAAAGGAGATTAATCACTTGAATAGTGTGATCTACTTAACAAATGCATAGTCTTTTTTATTGATTGGTAAATTAAATTTAAAACAAAATGAAGTTATTGTTATAACTAAAATCTCAAGACACTACGGCACAAATAATAATTACATCTTTAAGAATAAACTCCTCTCTACTTCACGACGGCGCACTAACCCTCTTAAGATTTTCCCTCCACCTTTATTCCAAACTAGGAATTGATCTGCTGCACCCCCATAGTCATTGAGGTTTAACTTTTTTAAAAGTGTGGAATTTTTAAAAGCTGTCTGGCCAATGTTATAAGTCAGAGAAACCAGTGCATCGAATTGATTTTGAGACAACGCAACACTTACATTTTCATTTACAGTAGCCTGAAATCGTCTTAAATCATGCTGAAAAAAGAACTTTGCCTGTTCCAAAGTACAAGAGTCACCTTTCTTAACTCGAGTACCGTTTGGATAAACAGTTGTGCCAAAGCCAATCGTCCACACATCTGTACTATCGTCATAGGCATGCAATTTTAAATTTTCAAAGCTTGTAATTAGATGAATACCATCAACACTTATAATTCTTGCTGAATCAATGGCGACACCCAGCATTTCAGTAACATCAGTTGCAATTGCAATATTACTTGAGTCATCAGTAGGATGCTTCTTTGTTCTTATTAAACTGTCAAGACCGATTTTTATTAAGAAATCAAATATCGCTTTCATCAATCATTCCTACCCTACCTAACCGCTTTATCACTTAAAAGCTATTATGCTCAATGAAATAACGTTGATCAAAGCACGCATCAAACGATTACTCTGACGCTTTCGCTCAATCCACCCAGCTAACAGCTAAGATTTCTGAACCATATCACTTTTCTTTAGACAATAAAAAACCATCTTCGCAGATGAGGTGAATTAATTTTTGAAGTTTTAACAAAAAATAGTTAATATTCTTATAATTAAAAATGTATGAAGGCAGGATTAGCTTTACTTTATCATCGTCTTAATTTGGGTTAATAAAGTAAAAATATACAATAAGAGAAGCCAATAACAAAGTGGCAAGTGTTAAATAAGACCCTGTCGTATGGAAGCTTTTCAAAAATTTCAAGATATCCATATTTCACTATTCCTCACAAAATCGAGGCAATTATCACATATTCATGAGAAAATTGTGAAACATATTGTGCTAAGAAAATTAGCATTTCAGCCAAAAATTAAAGTTTAATCAATTTCACCTTCCTTCGTATGCTTCAACAGATCGGCCGAAGTAAATGCATTCCAACAATGAATGTAGGTATATACCCATTCTAAAGTTCAATGCTTTTAGTCCGCTTATGATGTCGTCTAGACAAATTTCAGCCATAAAAAAAACCGTACTCATTAGTACGGTTTCTTAGAATTTTAAATTATTCGGCTTTTTTCCAAAAAACAACAGCTATATTGAACTCATATTTTATTAAGAATGCACAAGCGATAAGCCCTATACACACTGACAGTAGTGTTAAATCCCCAAGCACACTACCTACTACAAAAATTAGCAGTCCAAGTATATTCAAAATATAAAAGACAACAACTCCCAAACCATCATTCATCATGTTCCCCAAAACACAATTTCAAGAGCATATAAATTAATTGTATTACAAACTTTATACAATATAGCTGGGCTATTGAATTTTATGTATAGTTTCTTTAGTTTAAATGGTTTTTCCAGTTACACAATCCTACATTAAGTACAATCTTTAACCATTGTCTGACATATGGTTATTTCCATCGATTTAAAACTCATCTAAATATTTTCGGCGATTAAAAAGCCCACTCTAATGAGTGGGCTTCCCCTTAATTCTTTTGCGCTGAATGAAGGTTCTTGTTGTTTAGTTATTATCAAACAACAGAGCGAATATAGATAAAAGCGTGATGCAAATCAACAAAATTATGCGATTCTTGTGATTATTTTAAAGATAAACTAAATAATTAAGAACCCTAGGGCACCCAATCCTTAGCGTTGATGAAAGCTTATTTCTTTCCTAAAATTTAGCTATGAGTCAGAGAAACAACAAAATTGCAATATCGTAAAAAATGCCCAAATGCCATACAACTAAGTTAAAGTATGAAAAACAACAATAAATATAATCACTTGTTTTATATTAAATTAAATAAAAACTATTGATATATAAGGTTTTTCTGTATTATATGGATAAATTATGGAGTAAAATTACACTCGTACTATACAGTTTCATTGAAATTTCTTTAATAAACCTTATATTGGTATATACGTAGCAATCAAGTGCCATATGAATAGATTCCATACAGCTTTGATTTATACTTTTTTGATTAGAGGAACACCTCATGAATAAGTTAATGGTTGCAGTTTTCGCGGGTTTAGTTACCCTGACTGGTTTTAGTGTACAAGCTGCAACACCAGAACAAGAATGTAAAAAATTACAGGACGATTATAACCTGATCTATGCATCTAAGGGTTTCTGCTTCAAAGATGCAGATGCTAAAGCAAAGTTTGGTAATGAAAACTGCCACACCACTAAACCAAAATTTTCAGACAAAGAACAACAACGTCTTGATGAAATCAAAGCTCGCCAAAAAGAGCTAAACTGCAAATAGATAATCCTTTACGGAGTTAACTGCTCCGTATCCCTCTGCATTTTACCGCTTAAAGCAATACGCTCTATTTAAAGGATGAATCATGGCATACGATGACCAAAATATTTTTGCACGCATCCTACGCGGCGAATTACCTGCGATCAAAATCTATGAAGATGACCAAGTTCTCGCTTTTATGGATATTATGCCCCAAGCCGATGGTCATGCTTTAGTAATTCCTAAAACACCTGCTGTGACTTTGCTAGATCTACCTGCTGATGCGGCTGCCTATACCATCCAAATTGTTCAAAAAATTGCAAAAGCTATAGAAGCAGCGTTAGATGCTAAAGGTATCGTTTTAATGCAGCTGTCTGGTGCAGCAGCAGGACAAACGGTACCTCATGTACACTTCCATTTGATTCCAAGTTCAGTGCATGAACTTGGTCGCCATGCCGCAAAAATGGGTGATCAGGAAAAGATTGAAGCATTAGCTGAAAAGATCAAAGCTGCACTCTAGTTTTTGATTTTTAAAAAGACGGAGCCTTTACTCCGTCTTTTTTATTTCCTAATTATATAAAAAATAATAAGAAATATAATTATTACTAAATATGAATCGTCATCAAACTGTCATTTATTCTTCACTTCTCTGTCACAAAGTTTACCGATACTGCATACAAGTCAGTGAGCTATGTAACTTTATGTACATATGCAAGCTCATAACAGTAACTAAGGCATCAGCCATTTACAAAAAGTGTTTTGGAGAAATCTCAATGAAAAAATTGCTTCTTGCTGCTACTGTAGCAACTTTAGCCATGAATGCAGCGCAAGCAGCACCAACATTGTATGGTAAGCTCAATGTGACTTTGGATCAAATTGATAAAAATGGCTTTAAAGATGAAAGCGTAACAAAAGTAAACTCTAACGCTTCTCGTATTGGGGTGAAAGGCGAAGAAAAACTGACTGATAACCTTTCTGCAGTTTACTTGATCGAATGGCAATTTAATGCAGATGGTGATGGCGATCAATCATTCAGCAACCGTAACCGTTATGTAGGTATTAAATCTGAAGGTATCGGTACTTTAAAAGTAGGTCAATTCGATTCTTACTTTAAAAATGCTGCTGGTAACAACCAAGATATTTTCAACGATCACAACGAACTGGATATGACGAAGGTACTCGTTGGTGAAGATCGCTTAAAGAACGTGATTGGTTTTGAAACTGATAAAAAATTGTTAGGTGGTTTAGCATTCAACATCATGTTCCAACAAGGTGAAGAATCGTCTGCCATTAAAAATGATGCAAAAGGTCAAAAAGGCAGCCGTGATGGTTTCGGCGATGGTGTTTCTACCTCGCTTACTTATGAAAATAAGGACTGGGGCTTGGCAGCAGCTGTTGCTGGTAACTTTGGCGTTGCATCAAAATACAACGCGTATAGTGACCTAAGTGGTGACAATAGCGTTTATTCAGACGCAATCCGTGTAACAGGTTCTTTAGACTTAACACCTGCTGGCGTTAACGGTTTAGTATTTGGTGCTCTATGGCAAACTGCTCAACCAACAGATGATACAGTTGTGGTAGGTACTACACCTGCTGTTTCATACAAAGGTTTACAAGAAGATGCTTATGGCGTAACAGCTGCTTATACAATCCCATCGACTCCAGTGAAGTTGAAAGCAGAATATATCTCTTCTACAACTGAAGTGAATGGTCGTAAAGACCGTCAACAAGATCTCTATGGTGTGGGTGCTGACTACCAAATCAACAAACAAACGCGTTTCTACGGTGTTGTAGGTCAACAAAAACGTGATTGGTTGGTAAAAGATGATAAGAAAACTACAATCGGTTTAGGTATGGAATATAACTTCTAATTTGAAGTTCGAGTCATACAAACAATAAAAGGGCTATCAGCCCTTTTATTTTTACATTTATTATTTTTCATCAAAAAAATTTTTTATCACTTTACGAAAATTTTGAATCACTATTTCCCGTGTTCTGCCACGCCTAAAAATAAGAGAGAATGGCGCGCAGTAACCGAACGTTGCGGGTAATAGAACTTTTAAACGTTTTTGTTCCACCCAGTACTGTGCAAAATGTTCGGGTAAATAACCAATGTACTGCCCAGATAAAATTAAAATTAATTGTGCTTCCATGGAATCAACTGTCGCAAATGAATGCTTAAATCCCTGTTTTGCGAGTTCAGTGTGGCTCCAGTAACCACGACTCACCATTTTTCCTTGTCGAATGACGTCAGCAGTCAGTTTCTGCTGTGCGAACATAGGATGTTTATCACTACAAAATAGCCAATGCTGTTCTTTATGGAGAGGCTGATATATAACCCCATTCATTTTCATAAAGAATGAACCAATCGCGACATCAAAACGATTTTCTAAAATTCCCATTTGCAGCTCATACGGCGACTGCACCTGAATTTTGATATAAATATGAGGGTTTTGTTTTGAAAAAGCACTGATAATTTGATCGAGAGGAATATTCTTGTCGGTTACCATTGAATCTAACATACCGATTCTTAACGTACCGGTTAACTCACCTTTAATCTGAGCCGTATGCCTTGAAAAATTTTCCAGTTCATGCAAAATCCGTTTGGCCTCCTGTAGAAACATCTCTCCTTTTTGCGTTAAAGAAAAACCACCACGTCCTCGTTCACATAACTTAAAACCCACGATTTGTTCTAGTTGAGTCATATAGGTACTAATTGCGGAGGTTGATAGATTCAACTCCTGTTGAGCATTTGCAAAGCCTTTATTCCTTACAACGCTGACAAAAATTCGAATTAATTTAATATCAGAATAGGCCACTTCTTCCATCATATTTTCCTTATTTCCTCTGCATTATTTTAAAGCATCCAACATCAGATTAGTTTAGAAAAATCTGAACTAAATTTTTTAAAAAAAGGATTTATTCCTACCTGAGGCTGGTTGATAAATAAATAAAAGGAGAAATAAATGAACAAGATGTTAAATCAACCACTCGGTGGAAATGAAATGCCTCGATTTGGTGGTATTGCCTCAATGCTGCGCCTTCCAGTGGTAGAACATGAGGCTGGGCTTTCTAACCTAGATGCTGCTTTTATTGGTATTCCTTTAGATATTGGCACCTCCTTACGGTCAGGTACCCGTTTTGGTCCCCGTCAAATCCGTGCTGAATCGGTCATGATACGCCCATATAACATGGCAACAGGTGCCGCACCTTTTGAGTCTTTGAATGTTGCAGATCTAGGTGATGTTCCTATTAACACCTTTAACCTAGCTGAAACAGTACGCATTATTGAAGAACATTATGACCACATTCTGGCGCATCCAATTATTCCACTCACACTGGGTGGCGATCATACACTAACCCTCCCCATCCTCAGATCGATCTATAAAAAACATGGTCCTGTTGGCCTCATTCATATTGATGCGCATGCTGATGTCAACGATGAAATGTTTGGCGAAAAAGTCGCACATGGCACCACTTTTCGCCGTGCCGCAGAAGAAGGCTTACTCGATTGTCAACGTGTTGTTCAGATTGGTTTACGTGCTCAGGGCTATAGCGCAGACGATTTTAACTGGAGTAGACGTCAAGGTTTTCGTGTCGTTCAGGCCGAAGAATGTTGGCATAAATCACTGGCTCCTTTGATGGAAGAAGTAAAACAGCAAGTAGATGGTGGGCCTGTTTACCTCTCCTTTGATATTGATGGGATTGATCCTGCATGGGCACCCGGTACAGGTACACCCGAAATTGGTGGGTTGACCACAATTCAGGCAATAGAAATTGTTCGGGGTTGTCAGGGCTTGAATCTTGTTGGATGTGATCTGGTCGAAGTATCGCCGCCATACGATACCACGGGCAATACGTCTTTATTAGGTGCCAATTTACTTTATGAAATGTTATGTGTTTTGCCAGGCGTAAAGATACATAAATAATTGTATTTACAAATGATAATAATGAAATAAAGGAATATTAAAGGTTTTATAGGATGAAGATAGAACAATCAAAACGGGCTGCTGCGGCAGCATTTATCGGCACAACCGTAGAGTTTTATGATTTCTATGTGTATGCCACTGCCGCAGCTTTAGTACTCGGTATCGTATTTTTTCCTCAAACCGATCCTGTCACTGGCACATTGGCTGCTTTTGCAACCTTTGCAGTCGGTTTTATTGCACGTCCTATTGCAGCCCTCATTTTTGGACATCTAGGCGATAAATTCGGCCGCAAAAAAATGTTGCTATTCACAATGCTATTGATGGGATTAGCAACCACAGGAATTGGACTCATACCAAGTTATAACAGTATCGGAGTTTGGGCTCCTATACTGCTGATTGTCCTGAGATTTATGCAAGGTCTATCTGTCGGAGGTGAATGGGGTGGTGCCGTGTTAATGGCAAGTGAACATGCACCTGCTGATAAAAAAACCTTTTTTGCTTCTTTTGCTCAAATGGGCAGTCCTGCTGGCCTAATCCTTTGCTTATTGGTTTTTAGAACCATTACCTCATTAGATGAAAAAGACTTATTCACTTGGGGCTGGCGTATTCCGTTCCTGTTGAGCTTTGTCTTTATGCTGATTGGTCTTGCAATACGTTTAGGTGTTGAAGAACCGCCTGAATTTAAACAAATGCAGGAGAAACAGGAAATCGTCAAATTCCCAATTAAAGAATTGCTCAAAAACTACTGGCCTCAGGTACTTTTCGCGGGACTCTCTATCACAATCGGTACAGCGGGTTTCTTTTTCACCAATACGTTTATGATTACCTATGTCACCCAATATGTAGGGATCAGTCGCCCAACCATTCTAGATGCATTATTTTGGGTAACTATATTTGAATTTATTGCGATGCCAGTTGCTGCATGGTATGCCAGCAAAATTGGTTCACATCATTTTTTATTCTGGGCTGCCATTTTATGCATTGCTGTACCTTATCCAATGTTTATGCTGGTCAGCACTAAAAATATTTATTTGATCGTTTTAGGCATTACATTGGCTGTAATTGCGCTGTCTTCACTGTATTCAGTCGTCGCTGGTTTTATGGCTGAAGCTTTTCCTGCCAAAGTTCGTTATTCAGGTATTTCCATTTCCTATCAAATGATTGCAGCGATCACAAGCGGCTCTACACCCTTAATTGGGACCTTGCTTGCACAGCGCTACGCTGGTGAATGGTTACCTTTAGCGCTTTTATTCAGCTTCCTATCTTTGCTTTCTCTGATTGGTATCTGTGGCATCACTCGGCTGAGAAAACGACATTTAAATCAGAATAAAATAGAAAAAACTGAAAAGTCACAACAAGTTGCTTAATTAAAAAAAGCCTGCTTGTATGAGCAGGCTTTTTTTATATCGGATATTTTATTTCTTTAAAAAACCACTCACAAGATTCAACACTTGCTGAATATCCTGATTGGCTTCTTGAGGATTGGTACTGCTGCCTTGAGGCGTCAGTGAATCAATCACTTGTGGTAAAACAGAAGCAATTGCACCATAAATCGCCTGTTTAGGTGCTTGAGTTTGTTGTGCAACTTGCTCAACATCTTGGTCATCAAATAAACTTTGAATATTTTGCTCTGGAACATCTTGCGCATTTTGTTGTTGTGGATCTACCCAACTTTGCACTTGATTGCTTAAACCAGCATTTTTTAGTTTATCCAAAGCCCCTTGTAAACCACCTTGCTTTTGAATCCAAGCCAAAACCAAAGGTAGGACTGCAATTAATAATGTTTGTGCTGTGTTCCCACCGGTTGCATTACTTTGGGCTGAAGTATTTCCACCACCCAATTGACCCAATACTGAACCTAAAATCCCACCTAAACCACCTTGTTGGTTTTGCGTATTCTGTTGCTGTCCACCAAGTTGTCCTAAGACAGAACCTAAAATGCCACCTAAACCACCAGCTTGTCCTGATTGTTGCTGACCGCCTAAAGCTTGCTTTGCTAAAATTTCTACAATATTGGTTAAATCTGTCATGAGCTACACGTTCCTTTTGGAATATTTATCCGAAAAGCATACGCTGCTTTGAAAATACAAAACAAAGTTAAATTGTTAAATTTTGCAAGAACTTGCAACCCATCTTCAAGTAATCAACATTTACTCAAAATCCAAACAATTGGGGACTTACCAACGAAATTTATTCCAGTTTTCAGGGTTCGCCCAAAACTTGGAGTTGAACCAATCCGGGACATGCTTATAGGTCAAAATATTAAACTGCCATAATGCAAAATCACGGTCATGTTGGGTTTTATCAATCAATTGAGTGAAACCCAACGAACGTAATAGTTTTTCATCATCCAGTTTACTGACCACGACAATCCGTTTTGCCATGAGGTCTCGTAGCTTTACTAAAAGTTGTGCTTTTTGCGTTTCAGTGATGTTTTGCATTTCTTCTGTATCAAATAATACAAAACCTAAATCATAACGCTGCGTAAATGGCAGACTTAAAAAGTCAGTTACGTTAAAATAATGCCATTGAATTGAAGCATTTTGGTCAATCTGCTGACCTATACAAAGTGCAGTATGAATGGGCTGTTCTTGAGATAAATCGTCTAGCATAGAAGTGATGACATTTTGTTCAGCCATAACTGCAACCCTTGATTGAAAAGATGAGAGTTTATTAATGGAACTACAAGGCATTTGTCATAAAATGCATGCAGCGCTCAAAACGCATAGTGTAACTGATCAATCAACAAGCAAGGCAAATGTTGAATATAAATTTATATTAGATCGTTCAGAAACTGACCTACCTTTCGTTTTAGGGCAAGAAATCGAAATTGAATGGACGGGTAATATCTTTTGTACCTCTTGCGGTTCAAAAACACCGAAGTCGTATTCACAAGGTCATTGTTTCAAATGTTTTAAAACCAAGGCCGAATGTGACCTATGTATTATGAAGCCTGAAACTTGCCATTATCATTTGGGCACTTGCCGTGAAGACCAGTTCGCTCACGATGTTTGCTTCCAGCCGCATATTGTGTATTTAGCCAATTCAAGTGCCTTGAAAATCGGGATTACCCGTATCGTCAATATGCCAACCCGCTGGTTAGATCAAGGCGCAACACAAGCATTACCCATCTTAAAAGTTGGCTCGCGTCGTTTGTCTGGGCATTTGGAAACGTTAATCGGTACACAAATCGCGGATAAAACCGACTGGCGTAAACTGCTCAAGGGTGAAGCAGAACCCTTGAATCTGCTTGAACAGCGTGATCAAATTCTTGAAGAATTTGCTCCAAAAATTCAAACTATTCGTGATGAATTTAGTCAAAATCTAGAGTTTAACGAAGATTTGGAATTCTTGGAGGATGAAACACCACGAGAATTTATCTATCCCGTTGAGCACTATCCTGAAAAGATTAAATCAATGAATCTGGATAAAACCCCAAAAATTCGTGGTGTGTTGCAAGGGATTAAAGGCCAGTATTTGTTAATGGATATTGGTGTGATCAATATCCGTAAATATACCGGTTATGAACTGATCCTTCGTACCTAATTCGCATCATAAAAAGGTGGCTTTCAATGCCACCTTTTTTATTTATTCCGTTTTTAAACAGTTCAAAATTGCCTGCACCGGATCCTCAGTATTACCTGAAATCAATTGTTTATGCATGCTTAAATGTTGCATCATTTGAATATGCGCGGTTTCATGGTCCATTAATTTTTCAATTTCAGTGGCTAAATGCTGTGGTGTTGCATCGGCTTGAATCAGTTCCTCAATCACTTTCTTACCTGCAATAATATTCGGTAATGAGTAATACGGAATTCTAACCATGAATTTCGCAATCAAATAAGTCAACCAATTCAGTTTATAGAACGTCACCATTGGTCGATGTAATAACATCGCTTCCAGAGTTGCTGTCCCTGATGCCAAAGCCACAATATCACTGGCATTCATAACAGTACGACCAATTTTAGATTCAGCATCACTATTTTCTAGCACATGAATTTTGGACTTTAGGCTACTATCGAGATGTTGAATACCCTGTTCGATTTGATGTTTACGCGCATCATTAATCGCAGGAATTAAGAACTCCAGATCTGGATGCTTACGGTGCAAGATTTCTGCTGCCCCAGTCAATAAAGGTAGTAATCGTTCAATTTCACCACGACGACTACCCGGTAATAACGCTATATGAGTTTTATACGCAGACAAGCCCAGTTGATGCTTGGCTTCTGTGATTGGATTTTTTAAGGGAAGTTGTTTCGCCAATGGATGCCCAACAAATGCAGCGGCAACCTCATAATTTTCATAAAAGGTTTTTTCAAAAGGAAATAAACACAGAACCAAATCGATACTACGCTTAATGCCATGAACACGACCTTGACGCCATGCCCAGACCGAGGGGCTGACATATTGTACTGTTTTTATAGATAAATTCTTCTCTTTAATGCTCTTGGACAAACGTAAATTAAAATCTGGCGCATCAATACCAATAAAGATATCAACAGGGCGCTCTGTCCAACGTTCAACTAAACCGTCACGCACAGCAAACAGCTTTTTTAAATCTTTAAGGACTTCAACAATTCCCATCACCGAAAGAATTTCCATTGGATAATAACTGTGAAATCCCTCTGCGATCATTTGTGGGCCACCAATCCCTTCAAATTCAGCATCGATTCCTTGTTCGCGAAAACTACGCATGAGTTTTACCCCTAGAGTATCTCCAGAAACTTCCCCCACCACGATACCAATTTTTAGTTTTTGCTTTAACAAGACCCACGCCCCACAGAAATGTTTAAATGATTCTAACAGAATGATTTTACATCGAATCACCCTAAACCATACAAATTGTTCATGATTGGTGAAAATCAGTTCTGATCTAAGATGACGTTTATTATTTAAAATACAATCTAGATTTACGATGAGCTAAGAATTGATTGCAATCTACCTAAGATTTAATATGAACAAGAATCATTTTCATGTGTGATTTATTCTCCCTTCTATTGCCTCAAGACCGTTTATGGCCAAATCTACATCTATTTCGCTTGTCTATCGACTGAGCATTTTCTATCGCTTTGTGCTGAGCTTTGCTCTTGGCTATTTATGTATGATGCATTTGAGCCTCGGACTCGGCTCATTATTTAGCCATATATTCGACAAGGCAGAGGCGATCTATCTTGCAGCATTTATTTCAATTCTCTTTTATCTTGCCTTTATCATTGTGAGTTTTTGTACACATTCACTGTGGAAACTTAGCTTGACCAGTCTAGTTTTGACTGGGGTATTGTTTGGCTTATCTGTGGGTTTAAATTAAAAATGCAAAATAAAGGCGTTCGTCAATCAATGGCATGGTTGCATGCTTGGACAGGCTTGATTTTTGGTTGGCTTTTATTCGCCATTTTCCTGATGGGTACCAGCTCCTACTATCGTCATCAGATTAATCTATGGATGCAACCACAACTGGCTCAATCTCAAGTTAATCAGGACGCTGCTATACGTACAGCAACGGACTATTTAGCTAAGAATGCGACTGACGCCAAATCATGGTTTCTCAATATTGCCAATGATGATGAACCTGTCAATAAGATATATTGGCAACAAGCCAGCGGTAGCTATGAAAGCCGTAGTTTAGATGCCAATACTGGTCAAGAGCTGAAACTTTCAGCGACCCAAGGCGGAGATTTCTTTTATAACTTCCATTTTCAGCTGTATGGTGTTCCCATCATGGTTGGACGGCTAATTGCCTGTCTTGCTGCGTTGATTATGCTAATTGCCTTGGTTTCTGGAATTATTACGCATAAGAAGATCTTTACCGATTTCTTTACCCTCAGAACCTTTAAATCACAGCGTTCCTGGTTGGACTTTCATAATGTCTCCTCTGTACTGGCATTGCCCTTTTTTCTAACCATCACTTTTACAGGATTGGCGATTTTCTTCTATCTCTATTTGCCTTGGGGGATGCAAAAACTCTATCCTGAGAATCCTTTTCAATATTTTACTGAAATTCGAACCACTGAAAAAAGTACGACACATCAAGCTGAACCTAAAAAAGCTGAGATGTTGCCCATCAGCACCTTATTAGAAAAAGTAAAACAACAATGGGGAGATCAAGCCTTAGCATCGATTGAGGTTAAAAATCCAAATACAGACCAAGTCACTATTACATTTAAACAATTAGAAGATCGTTCGATTACTTTAAATCAAGCACAAATCACATTAGATGGACAAGGTAACGTGTTGGGCAATACCCGAAATGAAAGTGCTGTAGCTCTCTTAAATGCGGGTGTTTATGGCCTACATATGGCGACTTTTGCACAACCAATACTACGATTCGCCTTCTTTTGCTCAGGCATTTTGGGTTGTTTAATGATTGCTTCAGGTCTATTGCTATGGAGCTTAAAGCGTCAGATTCAAAATAAATCGAATCAATTTCATTTTGGCTATTATTTAGTTGACCGTTTAAATATCGCTGCATTTATTGGTCTTCCTATAGCAATGCTCGGCTATCTCTTCTCCAATCGGCTTGTACACGTAACAGAGAGCACTCCGAACTATGAAATCTATACATTTTTCGGTGTTTGGGGACTGAGTTTTATCATCGCTTTATTAACGAAAAAGCAGTACTTATGGAAATCACAGGTTTTTATCTTTGGATTAGTTGCCTTGATTCTACCTGTCTATAACTTGTTTTATCTGCTCAATCATCAGCTAATCACAGATTTACAAAGTTATTGGCTGTTCTTGCGGATTGATCTATTTGTACTGGTCTGTGCCCTGTTTGCCGTGTTTATTTTTAGAAATATTCAACCCATTCAACAAAAATCAGCTCAAAAAATCAAAGTAAAATTAGCCCAAAATGAGGTGAAAGCATGATTATTTTGAGTCTTGTATTGATACTGATAGGAATGCTACTGCTCTATAAATGCAGTTCAAAACAAATCAACAAAACCAAACAAGCGCTTTTTATTCGCTATCAAACACACCTTAAAATTTTGGCTTATCTCTGCTTCTTGCTGGCTGGTAGTCTGCTTTGTTTAAAATATGGCAGTTCTATTGGATTTGTAAGTTGGTGGATTTTTGCAACCCCTGTAACCTTTTTATTGGTGTTATGGGTCAATGAACTTAAACCGACAAAAAAATAAAAATGGATTTGAATACGATAGCTATCCACAATAACGATTGAGGATAGCTATACAAGTTAAAAATTAATGCCCGTGATGGCTATGGTCTTCCTGAGAAGTCATTTTGTCTTTGTCATCACAACATTTCATCTTTTTTTCACAGCACTCTTTTTTATTGGTGGCCTCTTTTTCTTTACAGCAATCACTTGCAGCAAAAGCAGGTACTGTTGTAGCCAATAAAAGTGTTGAAAGCAAAATGGTTTTAATATTAAACATAATCATGTCCTTGAAATAAAAATAAGAAATTTGAATTTATAAAAACGGGACATGATTTGGGGGACGGTAAGGTAACTGATAAATGCCTAAAGTCAGTTGATCCATATAAGCTGAATTTTCAGTTCTAACGAATTGTATGCTTCGCTCAATTGATTGATGCCTATGTTCAAAAGTTGCAGCTACGCAGCACATACTCTTTTGACAGTGCGATGTATCGATTTTGCCACTGTCCATACGGTCATGCTTAGTCATCGTAGACATTCCACAATCAGACTGAAGCATGATTTGAAATGACTTGTTCTACAACAGCTTGATTCACTTTATTCATAGACAAAGCCATTGCATAGCTATTGGTGATAAAACACATAGCAATCAGCGATAAAATGAGGCTTCGAATGAAAATAGACATAAGGTGAAATAATCAAACATACAATCCGTGTATAAATCTCAAAATAAACTAATCACAGCTCATAAAGCAAGCTAATCTGAATAAAATAGGGTCTAAAAAGCCGTAAATTTGGCCTCCTTAGCTTTTTTTTGCATAAGTAAATCATTATTCATCACAACGTGTTATCTGAAAAAAGCATAAGATATGCTGTTTTTTGCATAATTGGGCATATTGTCGATGTTTGGTCCTATAGAATTTATTATGGCTGGAGTATTGGTTGGCTTCTGTGTCGGTATTACAGGTGTCGGTGGTGGTTCATTAATGACCCCTATCCTGATTAGTCTTTTTAAAATCGAACCACATATCGCCATTGGAACTGATCTACTTTACGCCTCAATCTCTAAATTCTGTGGCTCAGTCGTTCATGCAAAAAAACTGAATATTGTCTGGCCTATTGTACTTTGGCTGTCTTTGGGTAGTATTCCAGCCTCATTCGCAACCTCTTGGGTGCTTGAACATTATCTAAGTCAATCAACCCATTATAAAGCTGTATTGACCATGGTCTTGGGCTTTATGTTGACCTTGACTGGTATCTCAATTGTTTTCCGTGCGCAAATTGAAAAGTTCTTTGACAAATTCCGTAACCGTGAACAAGCAGATATGGAAAGTGAACAACATGCACTACAACACAAACGTCACTATATTGTGATTATGGGCATTGTGCTCGGTATCTTTGTGACCTTGTCTTCTGTGGGCGCAGGTGCTTTCGGCATCATGGCCTTAGTTCTTATGTTCCCGAATCTACCGATGATTCGTATCATTGGTTCAGACGTGGTACATGCAGTGTTACTCACCGCGGTTGCTGGCCTAAGTCACATGTCTTCAGGTAATGTCGACTTTACGCTGTTAATGTGGTTATTGGTCGGTTCAATTCCTGCAATTATTGTCGGTACACTCATCAGCTCACGTATGCCAGAACGACTGATTCGTAAAATTCTAGGCATTACCCTATTTGCTTTAGGTGTAAACTTTATGGTGAACCCGATTAAGGCGAAACCGAAGCCAGTTGAAACACACCAAGCTGTTGTTGTTCAACAAATAAAGCATGTAACTACAATTGTTTAAGCGTTACAATGCCGATTATTTCTACATAAATTATGCTTTTCGCTAGTTAATCAATCGGCATTTCATGCTATATTCGTAGACAAAATAACCTTTTCTTTCGATTGAATTTGTGACAGCAATGAATACTCTACAGTCAAATCCAGTTTCTCAGCCAGATATCGACGACGTTAATATTAAAAGCATTCAAACTTTGATTACCCCAGCAGAACTGAAAGCTGACCTCCCTTTATCTGATGCTGCTTCTCAAACTGTTTTACAAGGACGTGCAACTGTACGTAACATTTTAGATGGTAACGACAAACGTTTGTTTGTGGTGATTGGCCCTTGTTCAATTCACGATCCTAAAGCTGCACATGAATACGCTGATCGCCTCAAGGTGCTCAGTGAAAAAGTAAAAGACACCTTATATCTGGTGATGCGTGTTTATTTTGAAAAACCACGTACCACAGTCGGTTGGAAAGGTTTAATCAACGACCCTGACATGAATGACTCTTTCAATATTGAAAAAGGTTTACATATCGGTCGTGGCTTATTGATTGATTTGAATGAAAAAGGTTTGCCATGTGCCACTGAAGCACTGGATCCAAACTCACCACAATATTATCAAGACTTGATTTCATGGTCTGCAATTGGTGCACGTACGACGGAAAGCCAAACGCACCGTGAAATGTCTTCAGGCCTATCATCTCCTGTCGGCTTCAAAAATGGTACTGATGGTGGCTTAACAGTTGCGACCAATGCGATGCAATCTGTTAAACATGGCCACAGCTTCTTGGGCTTAAATGAAAATGGTCAAGTTGCGATTATCAATACTAAAGGTAATCCATATGCACACGTGGTATTACGTGGTGGTAATGGCAAGCCAAACTATGATGCAACTTCAGTTGCAGAAGCAGAAGCAGCTCTGGCAAAAGCCAAAGTTAGCAACAAGATCATGATTGATACTAGTCATGCTAACTCAAATAAAGACCCGTACTTACAACCTTTGGTTTTGAAAAACATCACGGAACAAATTCTGGATGGTAACAAATCAATCGTTGGGATCATGGTTGAGAGTCACTTAAAAGGTGGTCGTCAGGATATTCCTGAAAATCTGTGTGATCTTGAATATGGTAAATCAGTGACTGATGGATGTATCGATTGGGAAACCACTGAAAAAGCATTACTTGAAATGCATGAAGCCTTAAAAGACGTATTAGCAACACGTTAATTTGATCTTTTATTCATGATAAAAACAGGCTCTTATGAGCCTGTTTTTTTTATTTATCGATTCGATGAACTTGCACAAACGTACAATACAGCTCACAGCACTTTGCCCTATTTTGATCATCCTTTGTTATTAATTCATTTAGGTTGGTCATGGAAATTTTTCTTTATACCTTAAGTGTGATGTACAGTCCTGGTCCTGTGAATTTTATGGGATTGAATGCAGGACTGACTGGACAATTCTCTCGGACATTGGGATTTTTTACAGGTGTTGGCTGCTCTATGCTGATGTTATTCATTGTGTTTGGTTATGCAGGCGCAGCGTTGATTCCACACAATTATCTACATTTTATTGCTTTAATCGGTGCGCTTTATACCTTTTATTTAGCCTATAAAATGATGACGGTACATACTGAACTCGACACGGGTCAAACCAACAATAAAGCACTAACTTTTTGGAATGGTTTCTGGATTCAAAGCCTAAATCCCAAGGCAATTTTGGTGATCTTACCTGTGACCACAATTATGTATCCTGCTGCACATATTACAGGTAGCTTGATTCTGATTGTTTCCTTCTTCATTTCTGTTGGTGCTGCGGGCGCACCACTGTTTTATTCATTTGCAGGATCCGTCATTGGCAAGAAACTAAGCAATCCAATTTGGCTTAACCGCCTCGATAAAATATTAGGAATTTTCTTAATCATTTCAGGTCTATTGATGTTGTCTGATTTCTTAAAAGGCATGCACCTTATTTAAAACATTCTTAGTCACAAGCACAGCTTATCTCTGACGCGTATAAATCTCTTTCCATCTTGCTGGGGTAATTCCAAAAGCTTTACTAAAGTGCCGAGTCATATGGCTTTGATCAAAGAAACCAGCAATGATGGCGGCCTGAGTCAACGACTCTCCGTACATCAAACATTTTTTCACGATATCCAATCGACGCATAGTCATATAACGATGCGGACTGGTACCAAATAGCAATCGGAAGTCACGAGAAAGACTCCATCGATCGCGTCCTATATTCTGTTCTAAATCATCCAAACTGATGTTCTGATCAAGTGAAGTATGAATAAACTCTCTAGCACGCTCCGCCGCAATATAATCATAGCGTTGCCACGAGCGAGGTGGCTGACCTGCAACTTCATACAAGGTTGTCGCCAAGTCATACAAAGCATCTTCTTCTTCTAAAATATCCAATGAATCTTGCATATTTTGCAAAAGTGTATCGGTCACTCGATAAAGCCGTAGATCATCACTCAATCCCTGCTTGAAAAAAGGCAGAGGCTTGCCTTTCATGATCTTTTGAATCAATGCAGGTTCAACGTACATCATTCGGTAGTGAAAGCCATCTTGCGTCCCTGCACTGCCATCATGTTTTTCATCTGGATGCAACACCATAGTCATGCCATGCTGACTATGTCGGACTTCACCACGATAATGAAAACTTTGCACGCCTGACAAAGTACGGCCGATCGCAAAGGTATCATGTTGGTGTGATTCATACGCATGATCAGAAAAGAAAGCTTCGATTCTTTCCAAACGATCACTCTCAGAAGCCCGAATAATCCAATCGGACTGATTTGCTATTTTTGACACGCTGATCTGCCTATAAAATATTGAATTCAGCAGTCTCAGAATACCTTAATTTTGCTTTGATCTATAAGTCATTTTTTGATTATACTGCTGCCACATTTCTCCTACGACGTATCGCTGATATGAAGTCCAGTTTTCGTCAACATTTGCTTAAGTGGCGTGCCAGTTTCGGCGCGGTTACTTTGCTATGTTTACTCTGGCATATCTTCTTACCAACGATGGTCCATACAGGCGTCGTACCTGCACTTTATGCAATGCCAAGCCATTGCCAAGTCACAGAAATTCAAAATGCCTCGTTGATGTCAAGTACGCATTCAAGTCATCATCAACACAGCACGCATGACATGCATCACGGACCGCAGCTACAGCATGCCAAACATGCCCAGCTCAGCGCATATGCACAACAAGTGTATGCACTGGCAAGCCAAATCATGAAGCATTGTCCGTTATGCTCACATGGTTTAGATGCCGCTGCGATCGTTCCGCTGATTGCATTCATTATTATATTTCTACTGGCTTGGTTTAGTCGTGTACGCTGCCTCTGCTATTCGTGGACAGAAGATCTGCACATTGCCCGTATCTTTTATATTTTTCCAACCAAACAAGCCCCGCCACTCGCTTTATAAATCGCAAATTTTACTTCGTGACCAGTTACAACTGGGGCACGTCCTTATGTCTTGCTTTTTATAGAGTTCAAAATGAATACTCAATTCCGTTTGTCTGTATTAGCTGCTGCTTGCCTTTTTGTCAGCTATAACTCAGTTGTTTTTGCTGAAACTGTGCCATCTGATGCGACCAAAACCTTAGCCACGATTGTTGTGACTGCAAGTCGTGAAGGTGAATCGATTAATAATACCCCTGCTGCGATCAGTAAAATTAATAGCAAAGATCTTGAAGATAAACATGCGACTTTTATTGGACAACTGCTGAATCAAACACCAGGCGTATTGATGAATGATTTAGGCAATGAACAGCATATGATGTCCATTCGCCAACCCATTACTACAGCAGCGGTTTATCAATATCTAGAAGATGGTATTTCAATTCGTCCTGTAGGTGTGTTTAACCATAATGCCTTATATGAAGTGAATTTGGCAGGCATTGATAGCATCGAAATTTTACGCGGCCCTGCCAGTAGCTTATATGGCAGCAATGCAATTGGTGGAGCCATTAATTTCCTGACCAAAGCACCAAGTACAAACCCCACAGCAGACCTTGGCATCAGTACCAGTTCAGAAGGTTATCGCCGTTTGGACGTCGGTGCTTCCAATACTTTTGAGAGTGAATTTGGCGAACAAGGGTTAAGACTTTCAGCCTATGCCAGTGATCGTGGTGATAGCTGGCAAGATCATGCTGAAAGCAATAAACAGAGTGTGACGCTCAGACACGACTGGCGCATATCTGATGCTACACAAATCAAAAATATCGTCAGCTATAACCATTTAAAAGCAGATATGACGGGTAGCCTAAATCTAGATGATTATCGCAAACGTCCAGGATACAGCTACCAAACCTTTACCTATCGTGAAGTCGATGCCACTCGGCTTTCCTCTCAGATTAGCCACCAGTGGAATGATCAGCAACAAAGTCAAGTCACCCTGTATTATCGTGACAATACCACCGAGCAAAACCCAAGTTATAACATCCGTACTGATGTTAAAAATGGCAAACCGACTGGCACTTATAGTGGGCAAACCACTTATAACGCATTTCAATCTTATGGCTTAAATGCTCAGCATTCGGCTACATTTGATCAGGTGAAATTGATTGTTGGCGCAATGGCTGATCATTCTCCAAATCAAGCTAAAACCCATGACATAGAAGTCTTCCGTGATCCCAATACATTGGTTTATACCGGTTATAAACAACGTCAACAACTGCGTGATTTTAATGTTGATGTAAATAATCAGGCCCTCTACACACAAGCCAATTGGCAAGTCCGACCAAACTTAAATTTAGTTGCAGGTACTCGCTATGATTGGATCAGCTATGACTATGAGAATAAGTTAACGCCTTCAAAAACCACAGGAGCACCTAATGAAAAACGTGACTTCCACAAGGCCAGTCCTCAAGTCGGTTTTGTCTGGAATATCACTCCTGCAATTGATCTTTATAGCAATTGGTCACAAGGTTTTGTCCCACCAGAAGTCAGCAGCTTATATGGTGCGAATCTAGTCACGCCAGACCTAAAAGAAGCAACATTTAATAATATCGATGCAGGTTTACGCTTCAAATTATTTGATGATCGCGTAGATGGTGAAATCACCCTCTATCGTTTAGAAGGCGAAGATGAGGTGATTAGCTATACCAAACCTGATAACACGCGCGAGCCACGCAATGCAGGTAAAACCTTGCATCAAGGAATTGAAATTGGAGGAACGTGGAAGCTCAGTGATTTATATGATCAGCACTTAAAACTCTCAGGCAGTGTAGCCAAACATGAATACAAGCAATTTCAACCTTCGAGTGTTTTAGATTATAGCGGCAACACCATGCCAAGTGCGCCTAAAACATTTGGTACACTTGAATACCAGATCAAGCCAATACCTGAGCTATTACTTTCTGCCGAAGCGGTATATGTCGGCGCTTACTGGATTAATGATGCCAATACGGAAAAGTATGATGGCCATACGTTACTAAATTTGCGTGCCAACTATCGTAAAAATGCCTATGAGGTCTTTGGGCAGATTTTGAATGCGACAGATGTGCATTATGTAGAAAGTACCTCGTTTAGTAATAACCAAGTCAGTTATACCCCGGCTGCACCACGAACCTATTTATTAGGTTTACGTTACCATTTTGGGAAATAAGCAATGAATGCCAAACAACTGAAAAAACTACTGTCATTGCACCGTAGTTTTGGGATGGTGCTGGGCGTTCTCGTTTTACTCTGGTCTTTAACAGGTGTGTTGCATCCGATTATGAGTGCAACACAACCTCAGCCTGTGAAACGAATGCCTCCATCTCAACAACTGGATTTAACACTTGCCTTAGCAGCAACAGATGTCCTGAAACAACATCAAATCGCGCAATTTTCGGCATTACAGGTGATTGAATTAGAACCTCAGCATATTGCCTATCGCATATTACAACCCAATCAAAAAATTGCGGAATACTATGATAGTCAGACCGGTCAATTGCTGATTAATGCCGAACAACAAGATGCCGAGCGTTTAGCACGCTGGTATACGGGTCTTACTCAACAGGAAATTGTATCTAGCCAAATCATCACCGCTTTCAGTGATGATTATCCAAGTGTTAATCGATTACTGCCTGTTTGGCGTGTTGATTTTCAAAATGGTGTACGTGCATATGTGGATCCTTCACAAGCACGACTAGCCACGCTATCTAATGATCAAAAGATGTGGATGGCAAAAATCTTCCGCTTAGGTCATACCTGGACATGGGGTGATCAAGCTTGGACAGGCCAAGCTGTCCTCATGCAGATCGTCTTGATTGGCATACTGTGCATGATTTTTATGGGGATTGGCTTATTCTTTAACATTCATAATCGGCGCAATCATCGTCTAGGGCAAAAACCGATCCGCTTTCTACATCGCTATTTAGGCATCAGTTTAAGCGTATTTATTGTGCTTTGGGTGCTCAGTGGCTTCTATCATATTTGGCAAAAAAAAACCGATATTAAAAATACTCAACCCGTTTTCCATAGTGCTGATTTAACTGCTATAGCATGGCAACACGTCACTCAGCAGCCCATTCAGCGTCTGGATCTCGTTCCAACCACCTTTAGCAACACGCATACCCGTGCTGCATGGATGATTCAAGCCGTTGGACAAAAGCCATTACAAGGGAGCATGACGGCGGCAAGCAAGGAGCATGATCATCACACGATCAAAACAGCAGCTCCCGCGATTCAGTTTGTAGATGCTGGTCATGGTGAACCGCTTGATATTCTTGAGCAAAGCAAACAATTGGCCGCAAGTTATTTAGCTTTACAACCCGAACAGGTTCAACAGGCCACATGGGTAACTAGTTTTGGAGGAGAATATGGTTTTATCAACAAACGCTTACCCGTGATCAAGGTTGAAACTCGGTTAGAGAATCAACTCAGACTGTATATTGAACCGAGCAGCGGCGTGATTGCAGCTCAGGTCACACAACAAGATGCTTTAGAAGGATTTAGTTTTGCTTATTTGCATAAATGGACATGGTTGCCGATAGATAAAACACTTCGAGATATCATCTTGGGCACGATTGCAGCACTGGTTGCCTTACTCGCTGTGTTGGGCTTCTTGGTTCAATTGCGTAAACGCTAACATTACTTAAGTGATCCTTCTTTTTTAGGGAGGATCACGCCACCTCAGGTAATTAATTTTTAAATGATATAGAACGAGGCAATCACAGCACTGAGGAGCACCCCTGTTTCAGCCAGCTCAATTGCAGCACCCACAGTATCACCAGTGATTCCACCAATGCGTTTAATAAATAATGAGCGTAAGTAGAAAAGTATTAATAAAAAAAACAGTAATGCAATCAATCCGGCCCAATCAAACATACAAAGCAATGCAATTGTAATGACAAAAACCATCCAAAGTCGCTTTTTTGGCATAAAATCTGTCATAGAACGCCCTAGGCCTTGAGCACGTACATACGCTGTGGTGAGGAATAAAAACAGTGGCACACTGCGCCCAAGCATAGGTAAGACAATTAAAAAAGCAGCCATTTGTTGTTCAAGCAAAACGTATAAGGCCACAAATTTTAGCAAGCAGACTACAACTAAACTCAGCACCCCGATTGGGCCACATGCAGGGTCTTTCATGATTTTCAAGGTTCTTTCAGGATCACCAAATCCACCGACCCATGCATCTGCTGTATCCGCTAAACCATCGAGATGTAATCCACCGGTCAGCCAAATCCATAACACTAAAATCAAGGCTGCACTCAAGATGATCGGAAGTTTTGCCAATAGCATTGCTGCAGCAAACAAAATTAACCCAATGAATAAACCGACAAAGGGATAAAACAGTAGTGCCTGACCATTCTGCTTTGCACTTGGCATCACTTTTAAATCAATCGGCAAAACGGTCAAAAACTGCAAGGCAATCCAAAAAGGTGTCATGCAACCTCTCAATTACAACGGGTTTATCATGTATGGATTATGAAGAAATAAAATTGGGAATAGCAAGCTATTCCCAAATGAAAAGGCTGAATATCTTAGATTATTGAATTTGATAACATTGTTTAAGCTTTAAATAATCATAATAAAAACTATTAGTGCTATAACGTGCGTAGTTACAACTCGACTTAAACAAAGTTTCTTTCTCGTTATAGAACATTTTTACCAAGGTTGTGCCTTGCTTGTCTTGATAAATATCCCATTGTAAATTCGCTGCCATCGGCGACACCATTTCACCTCGCCAAGTACTATTGCTGTAATTATAGGTTTGACGCAACGATAAAGGCTGCATCATATTATGCAACTCTAAGCTCGTCGCCAAAGGAATAATGATTTCTGCATGAGCAAAACGTAATGCCGCACGATGTGCTTGTTGCTTATCAATAATCGCATCGACCTGTTTAAATAAGTCTTGTTTCAAACCTTGAGCAATTGCACTGGTAACATTCTTCGATTCGGTGAAACTTGGGCCTTTGCTATAAAAATCGTTGGCATCATTAAATTCAGCATAGAATTTTGCCGCATCTAAAGGCATATATTGATCAAAATCAATCCCTTTCAATTCAGTTCTCATTCCACCTGAAATCGAATACAGCTCATAGATATAAGCTGCGGCATCTATAGCGCTTGCAATACTATTTTTTCCCTTACCTTTTTCAGTGATGGTTTCGCCTTTAGGTGAAGTAACGCTATATGAACCAATATTGCTAAATACATAGCCTGTGGTTCCCAGTTTTTGAATAAATTCTGCTTTGAACAGTGGATTCAATACACTCTTTGCCACTTGTTCAGCACGACTATTTTTCGCAAGTTCATTTAACTTATTGACCAGATCTGCATCCTCTTCTTCAAAATGCTGATAGCCTTGGCTGGCATCGTAAATCGCCTGTTGTTGTGCAGATAAGGGCTGTGCTAAATCTTGATCTTTATTCAAACTATGAAAATAAAGCTTAAAACGATCCACCCCACCATCTTGAATCGATGGCACGCTGCTACTGGCCAAACTGGTGTATGACATTGGGGTAATATGTGCCTTTAATTGCGGTTGCTGTTGGATTAATTCAGCAGTAAAAAACTTGGCACTATCCACCGCACGGTCTACCCCCGAACTTTGCACTAAAATTGATGTTGGTTGTTGTGATGCGGTTTGAAATAAATTTGGAAGTCGCTGTAATAAACGATCAGCAATACCACGATGTTCCTGAATACCTTGCATGGTTTCATTGCCATAGCCAAACTGACGGATGCCATCCACACCATAGCCCAGTAGCATATTGGCTTTCATCATGCTTTCTAAATCTGCTCCCAGCTTTTCGCCTAAAGGTGTAAGTGCATTTTCAGCTTTAGCTTGTTTCCAAAGGTTATATAGTGCCAGATCATATTTAATACTGGATAAACCGCGTGAACCATGGCGTGCAACCAATTCAGTAAATACGGGCTGAAATCCTTGCGGAATGACTTCATATTTTTTGAGATCTTGTTGCGGTTGGTACGGAGTTTTGGTCTGATAGTATTTTGATGCAGTATTCGTTTCTGGCGGATTTTGCGATTCTACGTGATCATCGTTATTACATGCTATCAATAAAATACTTGCGCATAACACACTGCTTTTCAATAATATATTCATGATTGATTTGATTATAGGTCAAGAAATTGACCTGTATCATAGGCAGTGGCAATGACAGTTCGATTACATCAATACGACTTTCATGAATACTGAAAATAAAACGATCTTTTATCATTTTCCATTTGTAGATTTTTCTATAAATTGAATCTCATCACAGTGATGAGTCAGCTCAAGTGAATATAATTTTCCTAACTCTGCAGGCATAGTTAATAGGTCATCCAGCTTTTGCTGACGTGCCAAGCAAGTCAGCAACTTAATCACTCCACCATGTGTCACTACTAAGGCGTTATTCCAGTTTTGCTGCTGCATCTTCATATATATCAGCTCAATACCGAATAGAATCCGCTGTTGAAATTCCTGTAAAGACTCTCCGTTTGGTGCCTGAAACTGCGTTGGAAATTGCCAGAAATTTGCCAATAATTCAGGTTGTGTGTCATAAATGGTTTGGGTAGAAACACCTTCCCAATCACCAAAATACATTTCTTTGATTTCGGCATTGAGCAGTAAAGGCAATTCAAGTTGTTTAGCCAATTTGCACGCAAAGGCTTGGCAGCGTTGCAAAGGTGAGCTAACGATCACATCCCATTTTAGCTGGCTATCCAAATGCTGCTGAACAGTGCTTTGCATCTGCAGCCAGCCTTGTTCAGTCAATGCATCATCAAGATGCCCACGTAAGGTATGGCTCAGTGTCGTTTTACCGTGCCGCAATAAATCAAGGTGCAACTTTATCACCTGTCACAGCAGCTTCAGCAAAGGTTGCCATTTGGTTATGCAACACGCATGCAAGTTCGATCATCGACAATGCTGCACCTGCACCACTGCCTTCACCTAATCGTAAATTCATTTTTAAAATCGGTTGAGCATTCAACTCGTTTAAAATACGGTAATGGCCATACTCTGCTGATTGGTGTCCAAACAACATCCATGCACGGCTCAGTCGTTGAATACGGACTGCGCATAAAGCTGCAACTGAACTGATAAAGCCATCCACAATAATCGGTAAGCCGATTTGTGCACAACGTAAATAAGCCCCTGTCTTTGCCGCAATCTCTAAACCACCAACAGCTGCTAGAATGTTTAAGGCATCATTTTTAACTTCCGTTTGATGAAGCTTTACCGCTTGATCAATCACGTTGATCTTATGTTCTAGCTGTTGATTGGTAATGCCTGTACCCACACCTGTCAGTTGTGCAGCATCTTCATTCAATAATAAACAAGCCAATGCTGAAGCAGAACAGGTATTCCCAATCCCCATTTCTCCTGCAATAAAAATATCAGCAGCTTGTGCTTTGGCTTGATCAACACTGTCTTTACCCAGTTGTAAAGCCGCTAAGCATTCCTGTTCCGTCATCGCTGCTTGTTGAGCAAAATTGGCAGTACCAGGACGAATACAATGTCGTTCAACACCAGCATAATCATAGGCATCACCCACCGTGCCACAATCAATCACTTGTAAATGTGCATGATGATGTTTAGCAATGACACTAATGGCTGCACCGCCTGAGGCAAAATTTTGTAGCATTTGGCGAGTTACTGCTTGAGGGTAAGCCGAAATATTTTCAGCAACTACACCGTGATCGCCAGCAAAAATGGTAATCCAAGGCTGCTGAATCTGCGGATGTACAGTGCCTTGTAAGCTTGCCAATTGAATTGCAATCTGTTCAAGCTCTCCCAACGCGCCGGTTGGTTTGGTCAATTGGAGTTGTCGTTGTTCGGCTTGCTGTTTCGCAGCTAAATCAGGTTGTTGAACGGCGGCTAAAAACCATTGTTGTTCAGTCATGTTATTTCTCATCTTTTAGAATGATTGGAAAGCCTGCCACACAAAATATAACCTTCTGAGCAAGTTGACCTAAGGTCTGATGCAAACGCCCTGCCTCATCGACAAAACGGCGACTGATTTCTCCCATAGGCACTACTCCAAGCCCAGTTTCATTACTGACCAGAATAATTTGAGATTGTAGTTGTGGTAATACTTCGAATAGTTTTTGCATCTGTTGTTGCTGCAAAGCAGGTTCTTCAGCCAATAACAGATTACTCAGCCACAAGGTCAGGCAATCGACCAAAATCAGCTGATTAGGTTGATCGCATTGCAAAAGTTGCTCAGCGAGATAAATCGGTTCTTCACACACTTGCCAATGTTCGGGACGTTGCTGTTGATGATGCTCAATTCGCTGCCGCATTTCTTCATCAAGTGCTTGCGCTGTTGCAATATACACAACTGCCAAACCCGAATCTTTGGCGATGTGTTCAGCCAAACGGCTTTTCCCTGAACGTGCGCCACCTAAAATCAGTTGCAACATATCTAACCTAATTTAATTTGTCGATAAGGATATAGTAATCCTTGTAAAATCTGTGCCTTATAATAGCCGAAAGTCAGTTTTTTGACCTGAATCTTCATGGTTTTTAACGACTGTTGTTGTATCCGCTGTAATACCATAGCACTCGGCCAAGCTTCACCATACAAACCTAAAGTAATATGCGGACAATATTCAAGTGCTGCGATCTCTTCAGATACACGAGCAAATTGCTGACGAATTTGAGTTAGTACACCCTGCTGATCTTTAATCTGTAGAAACAAAGCACTACTAAAACTATCGATCTGTGTGATTTCAAGCTCAAAAGGTTTGAGCTGTAATGCTTCAACTAGCTTGATCTGCTGCTGTAATTGTTGAATCTGAAAGTCATCATCGTATTGTTTTTCTGAGGAAGTCAAAAAACCACAAACAAAAATCGTGATGTGAAATTGACGTTGTGGATTTGGGACAAGCAGATCTGCAAATTGAGCTCGGATTTCATCTAAATATTCGATCAACTCCGGTTGATCAACGTCGATATACCACAAAGCATAGTTTGAACGCCCGAAATGCCATTCAGGATAATCACGTACTTCTGTTGCAATCAGTTCAGTTGCTGCTTGTAATAACACAACGTCTAAATCATTTTAAAGTTGTGTTATTCAAACATAAAGCAATTGAGATGTTAAGGCTTCTTTACCACCAACTATAGAGACTTAAGCGGACTGAGGTTTTAACTCATCGAGTTGTGATAAGAACGCATCGTCATCAAGTTCAACCTGTATCCCTTTATACAGTTGATTTAATAATGCTTTCCTTTGACTCTCATTGATGTCCATATGTTCGATATTGGTCTGAATATGTTTGACGATTTTAATTTCATCGACCTCAAGCATTTTCAGCGCATAGGCATAACCATAAATTGCACCTTGGATCAGCTTTTGATAAGGGAGCTGCTGCTGCACATGACATTCTAAACTACCTAATACCCGCTCATTTAAATTGAGTTTTCTAAGCGGATCACGTGCCACACGTTCACATGGGTCTTTATAAGCCGATCGACATGAGTGAAGAAAACTTTCGGCCATTCGGTCCAATTCTTTGGCTTGATGAGGAATTAGATTTGCTAGACCTAATTTGACTTCGTCTACGACTCGTTCTGCATATTTCATAATCTTTGGATCAGCCATAGCAATGCCGATGGTTTCATGTCCAAGCATACTGGCATACCAAGCCACCATGGCATGGCAACCATTCCATAACCGATTTTTGATGATTTGAATCTCAGAAATCTGATCGACTAAAATCATTTGTCGCATTTTATTGAGCAATGGACTCCGATTTTCAACATAAATCGGCATATCTGTTTCACTATGGAACAAGATTAAATCCATGTTTTGCAAGAATTGCCCTGTTTGAAATTGTCCGCGCATATCTTCTAAACAGTGTGTGATCTGTTGTTCCTGATTTTCAGTTAAGGCCGTCTCATCTGACAGCTCAATCGTTTCAGGATTTAACTCATTTTGGTACTGCTTAAACAAGTTATGCTTAATATTGAGCTGACGATATAAGGCTTGATCAGTAAGCTTGGACACCATTCGATTAACCACGGTATCGCAAAAATAATGTTCACTTAAAATATGCTCTGCAATATCTTCATCTGTTATGTCCAGCAAAGCTTCACGAATATGTTTCAGCACCAGATATTTGGCGCAGACTTTATTTAAAATAATTAAAAAAGTAATTGGTTCATTATTTTCAGCATCTGCTGACATAAACCGAGCAAGCAACCCCTTGGCGATGGTTTTCGCCTCAGACTGAATCGCCTGTTCAGGCAGACATAAGGCAATTAAGCTCGATTGCATATACATTTCCAGCATCTGCTGTTCATTATCTGCATCAATCGCGATTAAATTTTCAATTCGCTCATCGTAAGAAGATTGCCCATACCGGATGCTGTAACGGCCAAAACTATTCACAGATTCCAAATAAAGACGATTTCGGGTCGATGCCAAAATACGTTTGGGCCGTGTATAACCATCCCAATGCGATAGGATTTGTGCAATATAGCCACCACCGATTGCACCAAAACCATGAATCCCCGCCGTCAGTTGATTCGAACTTTGTGGAAATAATTCTTGTAATTGTGGCATCCCCATTTCAGGAATATAGTGATCCAAAGCATTCAGGCACTCATACATATCCTGATAATAGAAATTTGCTTTGGCAAGCATGCTGTCATTTGGTTCTTTTATATCTTTGAATAAAATCGTAATCCCGCCAGCATCATACGCTGAACAAATCCCATTTTCTGAGTCCTCAAACATCAAACACTGTTGAGGCTGCAAATTTAATTTTTGTGCAGCTTTTAAAAAGATTTCTGGATGAGGTTTACCCTTTTCAACTTCATCGCCACAGACCAATAAATCAAAAAACTTATAGACATTGGCATTTATTAAATATTCTTCTGCAATTGCCCGACGACTGGACGTCGCAACAGCCATTTTTAAGCCTGATTTTCTTAAGCGCTCTAAAACCTGAATCAAACCTTTTTTGATCGGCACCCCATTGTTACGAACGAATTCTAATTCCACTGCATCCGCACGTTTACGAATTGCGGTATAAGGAACATCTGCACCGTAAAACTTTTGTGCCAGCTGTTCAGATGCTTTCGCACTTAAGCCTAAACATTGCAGCAAATATTCATCTGAAAATTCCTGTCCAATGAGCTCTTTTGATGCCTGTTTCAATGTTTGGAAGCGTAATCGCTCGGTATCAAACATTGTTCCGTCCATGTCAAAAAGTGCTCCTTGAACAGGATAATCATGAAATATAAGCATCTTTACTCCTTTGATCTTGTTATGACGCTTTATAGGTTACTCAAAAAAACACACTAGAATCTAACTCGTTAATAAATGAAATAAATTTGATCAAAAAACAATCAAATATTATTTTTTAAAGCTTGTAGTTGACTAGTTTTGTAAAGATTCCTTGCATCAAGACCAAAAAAATGAATGTTTTTAGTCTAATTTACGGTTTATTCATCAACTAACGACGTCGTCACACCCTCTTTTCGAATCAACATCCAACTAAAATAAAATCCAATCGATAGAGTAAGAAAGAGTAATAAATAGAAAGGAAAATGAGTATCAAAACGGTACAAAAAAGTGCTGAGTAATGGCCCTACAATTAAGCCCAATGCCTGTGTCGCCGTACAAAAACTTGCCATTTTAACCTGTGCTTGCTGTGATACCGCTTGGGCAGCACCTGTGGTAAATGCTGGTAATAAACACGCTACGGAAATGCCATAAAAAATATAGCTGGCCTGAAACACTAAAATTGTAGGTGCATACAATGAAAGTAATAAGCCAAAGCACATGGTGACTAAGCCAATCATCACTAAACTATTTAATTTAAGCCGTAAGACTTTCACGATCAAAAGTTGGGTAAGTAGCAGACAGACTCCAACCACCAACATGCATTGGGAGAAATAAACTGCACTTTGCTGACTTGTTAAATGAAATTTATCTTGAATATAAAAACCTGCCGTCATATTTAAGGTCACTATTGCAACATAAGTGACAAAACCAAGTGCTAGCCAAATCAAACTTTGCATTAAAATCGGTTCATTGTCTAAGCCACTAATCTCGTCTACCTTATTTGTGGAAACAGGAGACTGAACGCGTGGCGTTTTGCTAAAAAAAATACTCAATGCAATACTTACCAATCCAAGTAAAGCAACGGCAATCCACATTGGAAAAAGTAAACCGCCAAATAATAAAATAGATGTGGCAAATGGCCCAATAATCATCCCAAAGCTATTCATTGCACCGAACATTGCCATCTGCTTACTACGATCATCGGCTTCAGTTGAGTGCGTCATCACATAACTTTGCAGGCCAATTTGTGGCAAAGCCATAAAAATACCAGTAGATGCTCGACTGAGTACCAATAGAGTAAAAATCAGTAGCGTTGGTAATATTGCCTGCGTTCCAAAATACAAAATTAGAGTAAAAATTGCCCATGTAAAAGTCATTCCCCAAAAACCATAATTGACCAATTGGTTAGGAGATTGATTGCTTTTCCTTTTCGCAATCCAAATCGATGCAATTGCCATACAGATAGCCCCTGCTGAAACAATTACTCCACCTTGAAATTCAGATAAATGTAATTGTCGAGTCAGCGGTGCTAATAAAGGGAGAATCATGGAAAAACAAGTTCCATTGATCAAAGCCGCTAACGCTAAAAATTTTAAATTGTTGTTCATCATGAAAATCATCAAAAGAAAAGGCATCTGAACAGATGCCTTTTTGATTAGATTAGTATTTGAGGGTGTAACTCAAACCATAGGTACGGCCTTGTGCAGGCAAACTAGAAATTGGGCCATAAACCGCCTCAGCTGCTTGACTAAATACAGTTTTATAATCTGCATTCCAAACGTTATAAACACCGAAGCCAACAGTTCCAGGACCAGCTTTCGCATTCGCGATCACATCCATAACAGCATAACCTTTGATCTTAGTTGCTGCATTTGGGCGGACATTAGTATCATATTTCGCAACTAAAGAATCTTCATATGCTTTATCAGTTCCCTTCACAGCCAACATCTGGACTCTTAAACCATTCCCTTTATCATCATTCCATTCACCAAATAATGTACCTTTGACTGGTGAAACTTGTAAGGCATTAAGTTCTCGCCAAGAACCCGCAGCATCTTTGAATTGCCCTCGAGTATAAGCAAGTGTTCCACCGACACTAAATTGATCTAAAATAGGCATACTTGCGTTTGCTTCTACACCGTAAATTCGTTGATCAGTATCTGCAACAGTTACTGAGCGGTCAGCTTTAAATTGAACAACTTTATCGGATGTATTATAGAACGTGGTTAAACCTAAATTTGCACCTTGATCATTTTGAAATCTCCAACCAAGTTCATAATTATTGACCGTAATTGGATCAACATTACCAGAACGGACAACATAGCCTGCTGAAACATCACGTAATACACGTTGAATATCGGGTAAGCTAAAACCTTGTGAAAAGTTGGCAAATATTTGTTGCTGATCATTAAATTTATAAACAGCCCCTAAATTAAACAATGTTTTATCATGTTTCACTGAACCCGCTGCGACTGTACCGACAGGTTGGCCTGTTATATCCCCCTGAATAGCTGCAACTGTTGGTTTAAATGCTGTTGTATCACTTTCGATTCGTTGATAACGCAGACCAGCCTGTACATTTAATGCATCAGTTAAATCATAGTTCCCTTGAACAAATGCACCTAAATTTTTAATGGTTGCATCTGGTCCAAAATCATAAGTACGTCCAGTATTATTATATTTCAGACCATTGTTTGTAAAACTATATAAGTCAGCCACTTGCTTATCTTTCTCATGATCATAATCAATACCATAAGTCAGTTTTAAATCACGATCAGCAAGATTAAGTTTAGATGTGATTGCAGCGCGTACCCCCGCGATATCAATATCAGACTCTGATTGATATGCTAAGTAATACCCTGCTGGGATAAAATTACTGAGTATCGTAGGATAAAATCTCGCTTTCTCGTTACGGTAATAGGCTTCAACATTCAGCTCTTGACCCAACAAGTCAGTATTTTGATACTGTGCATTGACTGCATAACGTTTCGTAAATGGTTGATCGTCAATTTCAAACCCTTTTAATGCCTTTAAGCTTGGTGCATTACCTTTTAAAACTGCAAAATTAGGACCATAATCAGGACCGTAATCTGAGTCTTGTTTATCATCATAATATTGTGCACCAACACTTAACTTCTGCTTATCTGTAAACTGCCAGCTTAAACGTCCATTGACATCAACAGTTTCTGTGTCTTGACGATCCGTCTGTGCAACCTCTGGTCCAATACGATTACCACGGCTGTCTTGAATCTCGCCGCGTTTGGTGTAACCAGCCCCGAGAAAACCATTCCAATCGCCTTGATTGAAGGCAACTGATTGATATGCTTCATATGCCAAAGCATCATTTTTAAAGTTGTCACCTGAAGTAACACCAAGTTTTGATTCAAAGTTTAATCTATCACCCGAACCTTTCTTGGTGATGATATTGATAATGCCACCTGTTGCCCCAGATCCATAAATACTACTTGCACCTGAAACAACCTCTACACGCTCAATTGAGTCAGGACTAATACTATTTAATTGGCGAGAAGCATCACGAGATCCTGTCTGCGCTACGCCATCAATCAAAATGAGTACCTGACGACCACGCATGGTTTGTCCATAATTAGTTGTTGTACCACTACTTGGACTTAGTGAAGGAACCAATTGAGCTAAAATATCTGCAAGTTTACGCCCCGCTGTAGCTTGTTGTTCAATCTGCTTTTGCTCAATTGCTTGAACAGTTCCTGCAATTTCAGCAATACTTTGTGCTGAACGCGATGCTGTCACTACAATCGGTGCAAGTTGTGTCGATCTTTGACTTTCTACTGCAACAGTCGTTTGAACAGCGGCATCAGCTTCAACAGTTTGTGCATACAATTGCGTACTGATTGCTAAGCTTAATAGCGTTAATGATGTTGAAAGTGAACGTACTTTCATAAATTACCCCTAGGTGAGTTGTTCCGTTTGTTTTGCTTTGTGGATTAACACTTGGCTGAGCAAGACGCTCAAGACAGATGCCGCCGCTAAAATGAGATAGAAATTTCCATAACCAAATGCTTTGGCCAAGAAACCAGACAGTGCACCGCCAATGAAGTAAACCAATAGCTCGAAACAAACCAAAATCGTAAAGTCTGTTCCAGCTTGTTCTTTGGAGCTGGTATGCATGAAATGAGCGTATAAAGCAGTCATGGCGATATAGCGAATCGCCAAAATAACCACAACAAATAGCCCCAATAACATATGCCACTGGTTAAACCAGCTAAGTAAGACGGCTACTCCAAGCACGGCATAAACCAAACTACGTGCCCAACCAGCCCAAATCAGCAATTGTGTTGCTGCTATTTTTTTTAGTAAGAAAGCCGCTGTTACGGCAGCCAATAAGCCAATACCAGCACCAATCACAGACATCAGCACCCCAATCTCTGCCAGAGACCATTTTTGATCAATCAGCATTGGATTCAACATCGCCATTGCAGGTGCTTCTACCACGCGATAACACACGATCAATGCCAAAGCCCATAACATTTCAGGACGTTTAAATGCGCGAATGAGGCTCGGTGGCTGCTTGGCAATTTTTTCTGTACTCGATTTTTCTTTGATTTGAAAAATCGCCAACATGGTCAGTGCTGTCATCACCGCTAAACAAATCAAAGCGGTTTGCCAACCATACAATTGATAAAGCCACAACGTTGTAGCCCCACCAATCATACTTCCGAGTGCCACACCAATACTTTGCGCCATACTGCCCAATCGGTATTCGGACTCAGAAAAGGTCTCAACCGTATAACCATCAATTGCAATATCTTGGGTGGCAGCGAAAGTTGAAATCCATAAACCGACAATCACAAATACACTCAGACCATAATCAAATTGCGTCAAAGCCAAGGCAACGACACCTAATACCAATGCAATTTGCGTAAATAACAGCCAAGTTTTACGTTTGCCAAGCGCTTTAAAATAAAAACGATCAATTAAGGGCGCCCAAAAAAACTTAAATGCCCATGGGATATACAGCAACGACAGCATGCCAATCCAACGTAAATCTACACCTTGATGGCGTAGAATTGCAGGCAATGCGACGTTATAAAAATACAGCGGCAATGCATGTGCGAGATAAAGCACAACGACAACCGATAAGCTCAGCGCAGAGACTGTTTTGACTGGGAAATCCTGATTAGGTTTTAATTGTTGGTTCATAAATACCTCTGCATGGCCCATTGCATGGCATCGGATTTTTCTAAACTGACAAAGTAAGGAACATGCCAGGCCTTCTGCAAAGCTGGCGTGTCCAATCGGATACGGTCTGCTTCATCTTGGGCAATTCGCGCAAAACCTAAGCAATATTGATAAAAATCTTGTTTGTATTGCTTGTACCACTTTCCCTGAATAACACGATATTCTTCAGGAAATTCGGTATTTAGCTCGGTTTGCATAATCAACACAAAACTTCTTTTTTGTTCGAAATAGTGCTGAATATGCGTCAACCATTGCTCAAATTCAGCCACCGAGACATGCGCTGCAAAGCGCATGTCCAAGATGTGTATCTCATTTATGGATAAGCTCATGTAACACTCAAGAGTTTGGCTGGCTGATCAGCAGCTAGCTGTTGTTGTGAAGTTTGGTAATATTCTCCAAACTTGTTATAAAAAGTTTCTCTAAAGCAGTAATACAACATCGCCGTTTTTTCTGGCATTGGAATAAGGCGTTGGGTTTCGTAACACAGATCTGCAACGACAGCAGCATAAGGCTTGACTGTATGGTCGGGTTCACCCACAATTTTTTTCGCTTGCGAATGCTCAAAAATGTAGAAGCTAAGTAAGCGAATAGTCGGACGTAAAAAGCCTTTACCAAATACGGATTTGTCACCAAACAATAAATGCCAACCGAGATCATGATCATCACCATCGTAATAGCGACCTAAACGATCTCGTTTGCCTTCATAAATCTCGGTATATCCCACATCTTTACCATCTACGCCCACAATCAATAAACGTTGATGATCATCTGCTAGCATCTTGTCGAAATAAACTTGGAGATCTAACTCTGATTTATTCAATTGCCATTGCGGAATAACATGCGGTTCATGCATCCACTGATGCAGCAAAGGGATATCTTGGGGATACTGCACTTGGCGTAAGTAGTATTGTGTTCCATCTTCGTGGTATTCAAAATAATCTGGTAATTGCTGAGAAATAGTTTTCATATCGAACCTTTATAAATTTAGAAAAAGACTTAACCTGCTTTAGATTCAACTTGCTGAGTTGACCATTCGGCCAATGTTTCAGGGCTGACTGGATTCGGGATTGGATCAAGGAATACAGGCACTGGACGCTCTGCTTCATCGTTATAACTGGTGGTAAATAAACGAACGCGGTTCAAACAAATTTTGGTATACGTTGGGCGCAACATGGCAAATTTTTCAGCACGCTCGGCCAACTCAGGATGTTGTTGGTTAAATTCAACAATGCTGTTGGAAATGGTCTGCCAAAAATCCAGTTCTGAATATTCAGGGTAATCTTGCAAGAACACATTACAGATGTAACGGTAATGGACCATAAATAAACCCGTGAAAATGAAATGGCTTAAATCGGCAGCATCATGGCGCAGTAGCAAATCACCTTCAGATGGCAATTGAGCCAATTCAGGGAAATCTTCATCAACTAGATTAATGTCATCAATAAAGTCCTTTAATACCAAGGCTTTCGGCACACCATTTTCATGCACTAACATGGTGTTTTCACCATGCGGTGAAAATGCCAATCCATAGCGATAAAGACAGAGTAATAACGGACTTAAGCAAACTTGAGCAAACTGCGCCAGCCATGCCAAAGGACTTAGACCTGATGCTTGAATGAGTACGCTCAGGATCGATTGCCCCGAAATATCTCGGTGTAATAACGCAGCTTGCGACAGAACTTGCTGTGATGGATCAACATAGCGATCGACACTTTCACGCCATAGACAACCAAACAACTCTTTAAATTGATAAGGTGCACCTTCAATTCGGTCAAAACATGGTTGGTGAATGGTTAAAGTTGCAATTTCACCCAAGAAAATCACACCTGTATTCTGTAATTCTTGATCTTGTTGATGGATTTGTTTTAACCACGCCGTCACTGCTGGCGCAGCAAGATTACGTTTTGATGGTAATCCTCGGTAAACAGCAGTATTAAAAATACTGACTGGCAGCTTAATGTAATGACGTTGTAAGTTTGATGTATTGCACAAAGTACGAATGGACTGCATCGGCACATAGCTATCTTGGCTAATGTTGAGCTCAATAATTTTCTGATCCACGATCTCATTGGCATAGGTTGGAACTAGCCATTGGTGCCATTGCCAAGCATGTACTGGAATTAAAAAGTAATTCTGAGGATCCAGATTTTTTTCTTTTAGAACATCAATGAATTGTTCAAGTTCATTTGCATCAAATTCATGCTGATACAGACCACAAGCGTCCCACTGCTCTGTACTGCGGAATTCGGCTAAATCACGATGGACTGCCAACCAGAGTACTTTGACTTCTGGTGATAGTTCTGGCGCAGAACTTAAATAATCATCATAACCAAAGCCCATACGACCCTTGCTCATAATGAGCCAAGGATGCCCACGCAGCATACCCTCAACTTTATAGTGCGGTTCAGTTAATACTGCATGACTTGGTAAACGTGCCTCGTTGAACAAATGCGCTTCTGCTAACCAAGTATTATTCATTTCTTTAATCAAATACGCTTTGGTAAATGGTTTCACATTTGAACTGTCAGACATTGCGACAATAAACTCATGTAAATTCCAAGCAGGTTGATCATGCTCATGAGCATTGCTGACATCCCGTACCGAGCCTTCCTGAATGTTCCAATGCCCAAGTAGATATTGATGCCCTTGAAATTCATAGCGACGATCTGCAAGCTCTAATTGATAACGTCCAGTAGATAAGGCTTTAACTTCAATAATTTCTTCATATAGAAACTCTGCAATCGCCATTTCAATGAGACGTTGTCCTGCGGCACGCCATTGCTGTTGATTAATCTTTAAGGTCGCAAAGTTCATATCAATTTCTCATACGTTGAAAGTACAGAAGCAGTTTGTGTACGTGTATTAGCGCAACGACTACCGGTATGTGTGGTAATCGTGCTCTGTTCTATTTTCTTTAAAAGAGGATGGTTTTTACTGACCGTCTTTTCAGCAAGACGATCTTCTGAAAGTCTTTTGTCATCAACTATTTGAATCTTGGGATTTTGAGTGAGCTCAAAATGCTGGAAGGTCTGAGCCTGCTGACCAAGATCATAAAGTTGGTGATCAACCAGTTGGTTGATAATGGTTGCAGCACGATATGCACCTAGACCTAAGTCTGGAGTACCTACACCGTGGCTGTGCATTTCCTGATTTTGGACAAAAATATTGCCATTCAAGTGATGGACAACACGATAATCCGCTGAAATTTGCCAACGCTGTTTATGGTCAAATTCGATATAAGGTTTTAACAGCTGCATAAATTTAAAATCAGGCGTGAAGTAACCCGTTGCTGCCACAACAAAATCGCAATCAAGATGGAAAGCCTGTGCAGTCGCGCGGTGCTGAAAATGTAGTCGAATTTTTTGTGTATCTAAAACTTCTGCATCCTTTAAGTCACACTGACTATGCAAATGTGTCTGCAAAGTTTGTCCAGCGATACTACGGTGATACAGCTTTTGATAAATTTCGCGAATGGTTTTTGCACTGATTCCTTTATATAACAGTGCCTGTTGCTGCAATTGCTGTTCTTTCTTTTCAGCTGGCAAATCATAAAAATGCTGTGCGTAATCTGGGCTAAAGTGTTCTAATCCTAATGGCGCATATTCCATTGGGAAGAAACCTTGCGAACGCGTGAACCAATGCAAATCAAATTGATGATTCGCTTTATCTTGCTGTTCCTCAAACAAATCAATGAAAACTTCAGCTGCAGATTGACCAGAACCTAATACGACGACATCCCCATGCAAATCTGCATCAGCATGGGTCATATACTGAGCCGAATGTAGACATTGTTGTGGCTGTTGTTGCTGAACTTTTGCCAAGCATTCAGGTAAATAAGGGACATTTCCACTGCCAATTACCAAATGACGGCATAAATAACTTTGCTGAATACCTTCTGACTCTACACGTACTTTAAAACCAATGGTTTGAGGTTCAATCTCTAAAACAAGAGACTGATATTCAATACAATCCAATTGCGCTGCAACCCATTGGCAGTAATGGTTATACTCACAACGTGGAATATGTGGCTGCTCTAAAAAATAAAACTTATATAGACGCTGCTGGTGGCGTAGATAGTTCAAAAAACTGAATGGACTGGTTGGATCAACCATCGATACCAAATCAGCCATAAATGGAACTTGCAATACCGTATTGGGTAATTGCATGCCTGCATGCCAGTCGAACTGCGCCTTTTGCTCGAAAAATACATAATTAAGCGAGCTCTTATTTTGAAGAAGGCTGGCAAGACTTAAGTTAAAGGGCCCTAGACCAATTCCTATAAAATCAAGCATAACTGACATCCTTCTGTGAAATACGCAGTGGATTTGGCAGTTGTACATAGACCGATTGATTTTCAACAGGAGCGATGAGCTCATCTAACTCATGCAAGCGTGTCAACAAATTACCTTTATAAGGTAAAGTTGAATTGAATAATAATCCCTGTAACAAGGTACTGTCAGGATATTGCTGTAATTGCTCTTGTAAAAAGCCACTAAGATGTTCGAGCAGTTCGCCTTCAGTCATATAGCCCGTTGCACCAATCGCATTGATAATGCCAAATAAGGTATTTCCAAAGAAATAGTAGCTAAAACGTTCATCCACAAAATCTTTTGGACCAACAGCAAACGCTTTTTCTTTCAGTTCTGGCAATGCTTTTAAAATTTCAGTGGCAAATTCTTCAATATAATAAAAACCTTGGTTATCACGTAGCCATAATGTTTTAGGGAAATGATTTTCCAGCTCTAACAACACATTCTGCTGATGTGACTCAAAAGCCATCCCATAACGATGATAGAGATACATTAACGGTTGCAGACTAACTTCGAGGAAGCGGCTAAACCAATCTAAGGCAATCTCTGAAAAATTAGTTTCATGATGCGTTTTGGCGATTTTTGCAAATAAAGCATTAAAACGATTCAGAGATTTACTTGGATGATCTTGGCATAAGGATGCAATACAAGTAACTTGCTGTTGAGGATGGAATGGCTGATCTCGGAAAATACAAATACTTTCATTGACCACTTCATCATCAATTTTCAAAGCAATCCAGGCTGGATCATTGACTGCTTTTAAACTTGGGCATTGTTTTAAGATGGTCTGGCCCAATTCGCTATGCCATAAACGATGCGTAAGTTCACCACGGTGACATTCTTTTTCAAGGTTCACGCGAATTGAATTGGTAATCATCACTGATAGTGAAGGCTTGACCATCCACGGCGCATTAAAGCTTGCAAGCGTACGAATCGATGTCGTCGGATAAAATTGCCAACCACGCAAGCCTAAATCAATCAATTGGCCTGTTTGTTTCAAACGCTCAAACCAGGGTTTACTTTGTAAATAACGTGCCTGCCATGGATGCAAAGGCAGTAATTTATATTCCGTATGTGTTTTTAAAAGGTGTAGGTCATTTTCAGATAAATACCATTGCAACGCAGTTTTGAGCTGACTTGAGATCGTTACATCAGTTGCGCTGCCTTCAGAAATATAGTCTTGATGGACCAACCAGTAATGAAGTTGTGTCTTGCCTTTGTGCTCAGGAGAGAACTTTAGCCAATCTTCATGAACAAAACCTGTCCTGCTTTTCGGGGCGGGATGCATACTATGGCCGAGGATTAAAGCTTGCTCTGTTTCTATAAAGTTCTGACCCGCTTTCACCAAGTCATCAAAATCATCTTCACGTTGCAGTAAAAACTGTTGCAACGCATCACGACTTTGAATCCACTTTTCGACCAAAGAAGCCGCATCCACTGGAATAGAAGATTCAAAAACTAACTCTTCAAGTAATAACCCAATAACTGCAACTGGGCTGAATGTCTTGATTTGTCCTTGAATAATAACTTGTGGAAGATCTGCTAAACGGTGCCGTCCAACTCGACTGACATAAGATAAAGGAAAATTACAGTGTGCTTGAATAGAATGGATTGGAAGCGATAACAGCGTCAAACCTTGGCTAAACGCTTGTTGTTTTGGACTTTGCTGACTTTTATCTAGCAAGTGACCTTTGCCAGTTTCTTGCGTATATGCGTTGACAAAATGTTGCATCGCCAACCGATTGGCAAGTGATTGCATCTGACGGTTTCCTCTTTCAAGAGAGTTAATTTGTTTTTCGAAATGTTTAGGCCTGAAACATATCTTAAGCACAAGGGAGGTTATGATTAAGATCAAGCTAATGATAATTATTATCATTTATATTTTCAATTCAACAATGCTATTTAAAAAATAGAACTTAAGCTATTGAATTAATTTATTTAGTAGGCATTTTTTGAACAGAAAAGATACAAAAAGATAATAATAATTCTCATTAAATAAAATGATAATTTTTGTATCGGCAATAGTTTTTATAGATTTATAAAAACTTATAAATAACAATATTTTAAAAAAAATTGTCTGTGAAATTTATTTTTCAGTCTAAAAGATCAAAGAAATCTGCACCAAGCAATTTCGCGAGTTGCTGTGGATTAAGACCAATGTCCAGCCCTCTTTTACCGCCACTAACATAAATTTTATCAAATGACTTCGCCGTTACATCAATCACTGTTTTGAGGCGTTTCTTTTGTCCTAATGGACTAATTCCACCAACAAGATAACCTGTTAAACGCTCAGCGTCTTTAGGATTTGCCATTTGTAATTTCTTGCAACCCACTGCTGCTGCAACTTTTTTTAGATTGAGTTGATGATTTACTGGCAAAATTGCGATGAAATAATTTTTTTCATCTGTCACCATCAAGGTTTTAAATACTTCTTCAACATTTAAGTTCAACTTTTCTGCAGCTTCCAGCCCGAAACTTTTTGCATTAACATCATGTTGGTACTCATGAATTGAGAATGCTATTTTATTTTTTTCCAATAATTTACAAGCAGGTGTCATATCTATTCAGTATTTTTGATTTAGGAATAAAAGTGGGATAAGTGTAGCATTTAAAAATTAAAGATTAAATTTACTTAGGCTATTTTGGATATAAATATCTTCTTGATAAATGCTGAACCAACCTCATATATTGGCTAAGGTGAAACAAACAGGCTCAATTCCTATATGAGTTATAAGCATAATAATTTAATGGCCATGCGTCAGAATTATTGGGATGATGAGTCATCCAGTACCATACAAGCTGAAAAACAGTTTCTAAGAGAAATGTTGGTTGCTGAAGGCATTTTTAAAGATGCGACTTTAGACGACACCAAGTATTTTTTCTTTACACTCCCCAGTATTATTATTGTCAAAGCTTACTCAGTTGGCTTTCACCATAGTGAAGTCAAACGAATGTTAGTGAAGCATATTCATAGCAATCGAGCAGCCTTGATAAGAAAATCTTCACTCAAAATTCAGTTTAAGATTTAGGACATATGTATAGTAAATATCGAGTAAATGCGAAATATTTACTTAGGCTATTTCCATATCACGGCCCTTTTGCACAAATTTAGACTGATAATTCAAGAGATTGAACTATTTTAATACGTTCAAAAGCTGTAATATCCGCTACAATTAAAGTCTCGGCTTTTAACTCTCCAGTTTCAGCATAGGATTTTTCTTTCATGTCAGATCAGAACGATAAGCTTAAGAATCTAAAAACCTCATCGGTGGATCGTCGCTTATCTATTGCAAAAGCTTCTTTACTTGCTGGAACTCGTTGGGCGACTGCAAATGCCACTTCTCTTTTCTCAAGCGAAGAAGAAAAAGAGAAGAAACGTAAAAAAGCCATGGCTGAACAGGCACATTATTTAGTTTCTGAAATAGGGAAATTAAAAGGCTCAATCGTGAAGATTGGGCAAATGATGGCTCTCTATGGTGAACATTTTTTACCTGAAGAAATTACACAAGCCTTAAATACGCTCAATAATCAAACGGTTGCACTGGCTTGGCCTGCAATCAAAGCACATTTACAAGAACAGTTAGGTTCAAAATTAGATGAGCTTACCATTGATCATGAGCCAATCGGAACCGCTTCACTCGCTCAAGTGCATCGTGCCACACGTAAATCTGATGGTCTAGAGTTGGTACTTAAAATCCAATATCCTGGTGTTGCCGAAGCGATTGATTCAGACATGAATCTGTTCAAGAACATGCTGAAATTGACACGTATGGTGCCGCAAACTCGCGAATTTGATCAGTGGTTTGATGAAGTTCGAGAAATGATGCATCGTGAAGTTGATTACGGCATTGAAGCTGCGACTACACGTCGTTTTGCTGAACGTTTAAAAGATGATCCGCGTTATATCGTACCTCAGGTTGTTGATGAGTTCTGTGCTGAAAAAATACTGTGTATGACCTTTGAGCGCGGTGTTCCTGTGAATAGTCCCGTCATGCTTTCTCTTCCTCAAGAACGTCGTAACCAATTAGGTGAAGCTTCTTTAGAGATTGCAGTACGTGAGTTATTTGAATGGGGCGAAATGCAGACCGATCCGAACTTTGGGAATTACCTCGTTCGTTTAGGCGATGGTAATGACGTGAAAGACAAAATTGTTTTACTCGACTTTGGTGCGATTCGCCAGTTCGATAACAATTTACTGACTGTAGCGCGTAATCTGATTCAAGCAGGTTATGAGCATGACAAAAATGCAATGGTTAAAGCCATGACAGGCTATGAATTCTTCGATGGCATGCCTGAAAGTGTTAAACCTGGTATGGCGGATGTATTCCTGATTGCCACCGAAGCCTTTAGCTGCCCAAGCAATAATCCAGATATGCCTGTAGGTATTATGGATGAGCAAGACCGCTATGACTGGAAAAAAAGCCAATTACACAGCCGTGTCATGCAGCAGGCAGGACAATCCATGGCTTCTCGCTATTTTTCAGTTCCACCTAAAGAGTTCATGTTTATTAGCCGTAAATTCATTGGTGCTTATACCTTCATGACCGTGATTGATGCAAAAACCAATGTACGCAAAATGATTCCTCAATTTGCTTAATACAGCGATATTTTTAAATCTTTTAAAGGACCTGTCCAAGTCATTGTGCAGGTCTTTTTCATTTCAGTATGAAGCTACTTCATCAGTTAAAGTTTATCTAAAACAATACAAGACTTAAGCACAAGTTTCTGGCACTGGTTGAATTTCATAAGGTAAACCAACATAGTTTTCTGCCAATGTCGTCTTGCCCGCAGTCGAACCTAGAATGTAGCTTAGCTCAGCCTGTTTAATTTTATGCTCAAACTCCGTTTCGGTTTCAAAACGATGTAACAAGTGCGTCATCCACCAGGAAAAGCGTTCAGCCTTCCAAACTCGCTGTAAACATTTTTCCGAATATTCCTCAATACCTTGATCTGAACCTTCAACATAATATTGAATCAATGCACTTGATAGATAGGCAATATCTGACGCTGCTAAATTCAACCCTTTTGCGCCAGTAGGTGGCACAATATGGGCTGCGTCACCCGCTAAAAACATTTTCCCAAAGCGCATGGGTTCGGTCACAAAACTACGCAACGGTGCAATACTCTTTTCGATGGATACACCTGTGACTAAATGTTCTCGGCTTTCAGTATCTAAACGGCATTTCAATTCTTCCCAGAATCTATCATCTGACCAATCTTCAACCCGATCAGTCAATGGCACCTGTAAATAATAGCGGCTACGGGTTTCTGAACGCATGCTACACAATGCAAAACCGCGCTCAGACTGTACATAGATCAACTCATCTGCAACTGGTGGCACGTCAGCCAATATCCCCAGCCAGCCAAATGGATAGACTTTTTCAAAGGTTTTAATTTTATCTTTTGGAACACTGGCACGACAGATACCATGATAGCCATCGCAACCTGCAATAAAGTCACAGTGAATTCGAATCGCCTTGCCCTGATACTCAAAATGAACCTGAGGTCGTTCATAAAAATCTTTCACCTGCACATTTTCCGCTTCATAGAATGATGTGAGTTGTTCAGTCTTACGAGCAGCCATTAAATCTTTAGTGACTTCGGTCTGTCCATACACTGTGACTTGCTTTCCGCCTGTAAGCGCAGACAAATCAACGCGGTGCTTCTGACCATTGGTGAGTATCTCAATCCCTGAATGTGGTAACCCTTTCTCTTTTAAGTGTTGATCTACACCTGCCTGTTTGAGCAAATCCACCGAGACTTGCTCTAAAATTCCTGCACGAATACGCGAGGCTACATACTCAGCGCTGCGTTGCTCAATGATGATATGTTCAATACCTGCTTTATAGAGAAGTTGTCCCAACAATAATCCAGCAGGCCCTGCACCAATAATTGCAACTTGTGTTGTTAAAGTCTCCATGACTTCATCCTTGTACTGTCCTGACGTTTAAACTACTGCTTTTGTATTCTGTATACGATGTATCCAAGTTGAAAATATCCGTTTATCATTTAATCTGTCCGAATAGCGGACAAAAAATCAAAATAACTGTCAGGAAAGATCCCCCTATGGATACTTTTTTAGAGCACCCCAATTCACATGAGCGTATCCGTCAGGACGACTATATTGCAGGTTTAGCAAAAGGTCTGGCTTTACTTGAAGCCTTTGGAATTGATCGTCAGCGTCTGAATGTCACACAAGTGGCAGAGCGTACAGGGATTAGTCGAACCGCAGCAAGAAGGCATTTAAAAACCTTAAAATACTTAGGCTATTTGGAAACAGACGAGCACTATTTTTGGCTGACCCATCGGGTGTTACGGCTTTCAAGCTCTTATCTCAGTTCTGCTCATTTGCCTAAAATCGCCCAGTCTTTCCTGAATCTGCTGTGTGCCCAGACCACATTAACATTCTCTTTAGTGGTCTTAGATGATAATGAAGTTGTGCCCATCGCTCGAAGTTATCTTCCTCAACACGATAATTTGCGGGTGAGCCCCTATGGCATGCATTTAGGCAATCGCTTGCCTGCACATGCAACTTCGACAGGAAAGGTTTTATTGGCGGCACTCTCCGAACAAGCGCAGCATGAGTGGATCAAAAGCTATGGACTAAAACGGTTAACTCCTTTCACTATACTGGATGAGCCAACGTTTTTAGATGTATTAAAAACGATTTCCCGATCAGATTATTGTCTATCCAAGGAAGAACATGAACTCGGTGTGATTGCGATCGCAGTTCCTGTGCTGAATGCTCAGGGAAAAGCAATTGCTGCACTCAATTGCATGTCTCAAACCAATCGTGTACAGCAAGATTATTTGATTGATCAAATTTTACCGCTGCTACGCAACACAGCAAATGAACTACGTAATGTGATTTAAAAAGTAAGCTTTAAAATTATTATCGTCTTGCCCTCTTCATTTTTGCAGTTTCACTATACGAAATACGACCTAAAAAGCATTCATAAACAATTTAGGCATTTGATCGTAATTTTCTAAACATAACGGGACATTTTTCAAATTTAAAAAAGAAAAATGAATGAAACTATATTTAAATAGATATCAAATCCTTATGGACACTCAGCGTTTTTAAAAGCCAATTCCCCCAGTAAAGATGGTTCAAAATAATTTGACAGGAAATTTAAAACATAATACATATAGTTTTATATGTTATATTTTAAACCTAAAAGACAAGGAATGGACAATGTCTAAAATTCAACTGAAACACTTTATTAACGGCGAATATGTAGCGGCAAAAGGAAACGAATACTTTGACCTTGTAAGTCCTGTAACGGGGCAAATCTATGCAGAATCACCGAATGCAACGGAAGTCGAAGTAGATGCAGCGTATGCAGCAGCAAAACAAGCTTTTAAGATTTGGGGACGCAGCACACCGGCAGTTCGCCAAAAAGCCCTACTTGATTTAGCAGATGCCGTTGAAGCGAATGCTGATCGTTTAGTTGAGGCGCAAAGCCGTAATACTGGCCAACTTAAGCATCTGATTGCTTCTGAAGAAGTTGCTGTTTCTGCAAATCAAATTCGTTTCTTTGCTGGTGCTGCGCGTTTACTCAATGGTTCTGCTACAGGTGAATATCTAGATGGCTTAACCTCAAGTATCCGACGTGAACCTGTTGGCGTTGTCGGTCAGGTTACCCCATGGAATTATCCTTTGATGATGGCTGTCTGGAAAATCGCGCCTGCTTTGGCGGCTGGAAATACCGTCGTTTTAAAACCAAGTGATACAACACCTGAAAGTACCCTGCTTTTAGCAGAGATTGCCGCACCATTTTTCCCTAAAGGTGCTTTCAATGTCGTTTTAGGCCGTGCTGATGCTGGTTCTAAAGTGGTGTCACATAAGACACCTGCTCTGGTGTCTATTACAGGTTCAGTTCGTGCAGGTTTACAAGTTGCTGCTTCAGCTGCTGCCAACTTAGCCAAAGCACATCTTGAACTGGGCGGGAAAGCACCAGTCCTCGTATTTGCTGATGCAGATATTGATAAAGCAGTAGAAATGATTGCCTTGACTGGTTTCTTCAATGCAGGACAAGACTGTACCGCAGCGACACGTGTCATTGTAGAGGAATCTATTCATGATGCATTTCTAGCAAAACTGGTCACTGCTGCAAAAAAAACACGCTTTGGTGAGCCTGATGACCAAGATGCACTTTATGGTCCATTAAATAATGCCAATCAACTTAAAAATGTACAGACATTCATTGAAAAACTACCAGCCCATGCCAAAGTCGAAACTGGCGGCAAACATGCCAATCGTCCAGGTTTTTATTTTGAAGCAACTGTAATTAGCGGTTTACAGCAACAGGATGACGCCATTCAAAACGAAATTTTTGGCCCAGTGATCACGGTTCAAAAATTTACAGATGAAGACGATGCTGTTGAAAAAGCCAATGATATTGAATATGGCCTAGCTTCAAGTGTCTGGACAACCAACCATGCCCGCGCAACCCGTCTCTCTCGTGAACTAGATTTCGGTACAGTCTGGATCAATACACATATCCCTTTAGCGGCAGAAATGCCACACGGTGGTTTCAAAAAATCAGGATATGGAAAAGATTTATCTGGTTATGGATTCGAAGAATACACGCGCATCAAGCATGTCATGAGTTCAAATGAATAATAAAAACAGAAGCAAATAGGAGCATAGAATGGATACTCAGGAAGCCAAACGCTTTGTTAGCAAGGCTCATCATGTCTTGTTCAATTTACATGATCCCCGAGCTCTAGACCGTTATTTTTCTAAAGATTTTATTGAACATTCACCGTTAGTTGCAGATGGTCTGGCAGGTCTGCATCAACTGATCCAAGATTGCCCTCACATCCAGCATGAAGCAATTCGTGTACTGGCTGATGGCGATCTGGTGGCAATCCATGGTCGTTTTCATGGACTAGATGAAACGCCATTGGTTGGATTTGATATTTATCGTGTCAAAGACGACAAGATCGTTGAGCATTGGGATGGCTTAGTGACTGAAGCACAGCCGAATATCAGTGGACGTACCCAACTGGATGGCCCGACCCAGATTGATAACCATGCCGATCGTGAAGCAAACCGTAAAATCGTCCGAGATTTTTTTCAAAAGGCCTTGATTGACGGGGACTATGAAGCGTTCAGAACCTATACGGATGGCGATCATTTCCTACAACATAGTCCTGATATTGGTGACGGCGTAAATTCCGTGATTGATTTCCTGAACAAAATCCGTAATGAAGGACAAGGTTTGGTATACTCCAAAACGCACCGAAGCATTGCCGATGGACAGTTTGTACTGACCCATTCTGAAGGCAGTATTGCAGGAAACCGACACGCCTATTTTGAATTATGGCGTCTCGAAAATGGCAAAATTGCTGAACTCTGGGATGCTATACCTGCTGTTCCAGAAGATGAAAAGGCAATACACAATTTTGGCGTGTTTTAAGCCATGATCCGCATCATTAAGCGAAGTGATTAAACTTCGCTTTTAGAGAACTAGCTATGTCAGCATATACGATAATCTTTTCACCGATCACACAGTCAACCCGCTCAGAACAGGTAGTTGAACGTTTGGAGAATGCGATTATCTCAGGACTGCTTAAAAGTCAGGAACAGCTTCCAAATGAAGCTGACTTAGCGCGTTTAATGGGTGTTTCACCTATCACGGTGCGTGAAGCTTTAACCACTTTACGTGTCAAAGGTTTAATTGATACGCGACGTGGCCGCAATGGTGGCAGTTTTGTTTGTGAATTACCTGCTGATTTACGTTTAAGTCTGCATCCTTTGCGTCAGGCATCAACAGAGTATCTGGCAGATTTAGGCGAGTTCCATAGTGCGATTTTAAGTCATAGTGCATATCTGGCTTGTCAAAGAACAACCGACGCCGAACTTGAGAAAATTAGCACATTGATTGAACAATTTAATCAAGCTCGTGAAGCAGATATCCGTGCTCAGCTGGATTTACGTTGTTTACTCAGTTTGACTTCTGTTGCCCAATCTGCACGACTGGCAAATCAAGAACTGGCTTTACAGGCAGAATGGGCCCCACTTATTGCTGTTTTATACCAAGATGATAGATTTCATCAGGCTGTTATAAATCAATACCATAAAATTTTGTCATCATTGACTCAGGGAAATGGAGATGAAGCCATGCTACAAACGAGAAAAATTATTTCCATGCAAACCGATCAAATGCTGCAATACAAATTATCGATCAATTAAAAAAATAACCAAGGGATAATCAACGCATTGATTGCAAGAATATGGAATTTTAGGAGTTATAGGAATGACCCAACTTGCATATATAGAAGAGCTTCAACAGCTGCTTCAACACATAACCGATGAAACGACTTCTCTTGCAGAGATCCTCTCAGATAAAACCAGTCAGATTTTATCTAAGCATAAAACTGCAAAAACCAAAGACATCAAGCTTTCTACGTCAGAGCGTAAAGCACTGCAACATGAAATAAAAGCTGCGCTTCACCAAAGCCAGTATAGTCAAGGCATGGGGTTCGCCAGTTATAGTCCTGCAACCAGTACAGAGCAAGAATACTGGACACTGGAATGGTGGTATAAAAAGGAAAATCAATTACAACAGGCACAACTGGAGAACTATCAAAACGCGCAACGTTTTTTAGATTTCCGGACTTTTGAATGGTTCCAGCAACCTGCCAAAAATAAACAACCTGGTTTTTATGGTCCCTATGTCGATTATATCTGCAATGGTGCTTATACCATTACCATGGCTCACCCTGTGATGATTGGTGAGCAGTTTATCGGTGTGATTGCGATTGATGTTCTGGTCTCGGCATTAGAGAAAGTTCTGCTTCCAAAACTTAAAAACATCCAACAAAAAGCAGTCGTCACCAATAACACGGCTCGTGTCATTACCTCAAATGACATCAGTATCAGAACAGGCACTTTGTTGAAGAGTTTAACGAGCAAACACGCAAGTACTCTCACCAATCAGTCTTTAAGGTTGGTGGTGATTTAGCGTTATCTCGCTCTAAATTAAACGCTTAACCTTCTCTTTCTCATAAGTTTCTTCTTTTTGGCTTGTCAATATAAGCCAAGGGAGTTTTTTGCCTAAAAATTACAAGTTTTTCTGGATAGAAAAGCGCAATAAATCAGGTTGAAGGAATATGGAACAAGAATCTGTCTCTCTCAAAAAGCTTTCTTTATGGCAAGTCACCGTGATTGGTATTGCCTACATGACCCCAATGACCGTATTTGATACCTTTGGTATTGTTTCAGGAATTACCAACGGTCATGTCCCGCTGGCTTATTTATTGGCACTCACCACGATGCTATTAACTGCTTTTAGTTATGCACGATTTAGCAAACATTCTGAAAAAGCAGGTTCTGCCTATACCTACACCGCGGAAAGCATTGGCCCTAAAAGTGGTCTGTTCGTCGGTTGGTGTACCTTACTCGACTATTTATTATTGCCTTTAATTAACGTTCTACTTGCAGCTATTTATTTAACCGCACTGATCCCAAGTGTCCCCTACTGGTTTTGGGTCATTGTCTCTGCAGGTCTAGTGACTTTAGTGAATTGCTTCCGTATTCGTTTGCTCGCCAACATTAGCCTAATTTTTGTATTTGCCCCGATTATCCTGATGATTATTTTTGTGTATCTGGTAATTCAAGGCATTGGAAGCACACAAGGTTATGAATATGTACTGACCTTAAATCCTTTATGGACAGGCCCACAAGAGTTATTGCCGCTGGTTGCAGGCGCATCGGTACTGTGTTTTTCTTTTCTCGGTTTTGATGCAGTCACAACACTTTCAAACGAAACCCAAAATCCGACCAAGACGATTCCTTATGCGGTTCTCCTGACCACACTTTTTGGTGGCTTGATCTTTTTTACCGCATCTTGGTTTATTCAGTTGTATTATCCAAGCAATGTCCGTTTTCATCATCCGTCAGAAGCATTACCAGAAATCGTTCTGTATGTTGGTGGTGCTTTATTTCAGTCAATTTTCCTGTGCGGACAGATTATGAATACGGTGGCTTCTGGTCTTGCCTCACATGCCAGCGCCTCTCGCTTACTCTACATCATGGGCAAAGATAATATTTTCCCCAAAAAGTACTTTGGAACACTGCATAACACCTTAGGTACACCATTTTTCTCGGTGTTATTTGTTGGATTGATTTCATTAAGTGCTATTTTCTTAAACTTGGCGCAAGTGATCAGCTTAATTAGCTTTGGTGCTTTGGTTGCATTTACCGCTGTTAATTTTTCAGTCTTTGTCCGCTTTTATATCAAGGAAAAACAGCGTGCTGGATTTAGAAATAAATTTTTTAATCTTTTCTTACCACTACTTTCGGTCATTAGCATTGCTTGCCTATGGATCAATCTTGATTCATCAGCCTTAAAATTTGGCAGTTTCTGGCTAGCGATGGGCGTATTTCTATTTATTTACAAAATCCTCAGAAAACAAAAGATCCATTTAACCAATGCATATTGAGCAGGAATGTTTAATATGACGATTTCGACCTAAATCGTTAAATCATATGGATGACTGAAAAAAGTTACTGACTCACCCCGTAACTTTTTTGCTTAGATCCCATTCATATATGCACAACGTTTATCTATAAACACGCTCCTCTAAAATCATGAATCATACCGTTTGAAATAAGCTCAATATCTTCTAGACTTAATCCACTCAAATTAAGCACTACATCAGCAGAACTTTCGGCCTATGATTCTAAATCAAGAAAACTCTTTATAAACCATTAAAATAGGACAGTAATTTTTTATATTTAGGACATATCTTCGATATTTGATCTTTTATTATTGAATATTGTTTATACAGAGGGATGGATTATAATTTTTTAGCCTTATTACATTTAAAATAAAATGTCCATTATAAAAAAAGAGGCAGATTATTTATATGCTGGGTTTAATTTGGTGCTCTGACTGAAAATCCTGATAAGTCTTCCGTTCAGCAGATTCTTTTGCTAAAGGTACAACTTCCTTCATTGTGCTTAAACAACGCTGTGCCAACTGAATATATTCCTGCGTCCCTTTAATTTTCCAGTGTCTTTCTTTTTCCGAAAGTTCTCTGGCAACTTTTGCAGGACTGCCTAAAGCCAGAACATTGGCAGGAATATGATCTTTGGTTTTCACCAAGCTATTGGCACCAATAATGGTATTTTCACCAATTTCCGCATAATCCAGAATAACACTGTTCATGCCAATCAAGACATTTTTACCGATACGACAACCATGCAATGTTGCCGCATGACCAATATGTCCCATTTCCTCAACTAGTGTGACACTTTGCGGAAAACCGTGAATGATACAGTTGTCCTGTACATTGGCATTTTCCTTGATATGAATACGACCAAAATCAGCCCGTAATGAAGCAAAAGGACCAATATAAACCCCTGCCTCGATAACCACATCACCAATTAAAACGGCAGTAGGATGAACAAATGCACTAGGATGAACTACTGGAATCACACCATCAATACTGTAACAAGGCATCACTCATTCTCTCAGTGTTTTGATTCAAGCCGCCAAAGCGACGCCAAAAATGTGCAGTTGCATTTGGCATAGGCCCTTCGGATGTGGCAGCAACTGACAGGAAATAGTCATCCGCGGCCTCAAAGACTTTCTTATAAATATTCATGGATAAAGTACGGGCATTGATTGCAGGCCAATCTGCTGACAACAACTCTAATGGCAAAGCAGGATCTTTAAGCAAGATCCGACGATAATAATGAATCAGTAAAGTACGAATCTGAAAAGCTTGAACTGGTTCGATGCTCTCATCTTCCTGCATCAGAATTGCTCCGATTTCCCGAAACATATCCAGAAATTGCAGGTAACGTTGACGCAACTCATCAATCGGCCAGTTGGTCTCTAACATACGACTAATGGTATCGGTCGAGTTATTAAAGAGCTGCAAGGTCTCTGCCTTAAACACCACCACCTGTTCACTCATGTTGAGATCAACCAGTAACTTTTGCAATTGCAGTCGATTAGATCCCGGATAAGCCATCAGATTGGTCGAGATATTGGCAAAGCCCAGCCACTCCAGTTCTTTTTTCAAAAATGCTTTATTGTCCGTATCCAGGCTCGACATCAGAATTAGATCCCAAGAATGATCCCATTCTTTCATCTGATCATTATAAATCCGTTGCTCAGCCTGCAAATACTTGGATCGACTAGCATCGGTAATACGATAAAAACTGGTTCTGCCAATCTTGTCTGAATCTAGCCAGTCATTTTTCACCAAGCGAAACACGGAAGTCCGTACAGCGCGATCATTAAAATCAAACAGCTCCAGCAACTGAATCAAGCTGGCAAGACTAATATTACCGCCACGATGCAGCACCGAATCACCAAAAATGGTTGAAATGAGCGATGTACCGCTTAAGGTCTCATTCTGAATAATCGAATCAATAATTTGCTGTAGCTTTGCACTCATACTTTTATCTTGGCGTTTAAGATTCAGGATATAGATTCTATACCCTGAACGATCATAATGTTAAGCAATCTGGCGCATATCAATCACGCGTTTTGCTTTCCCCTCAGAGCGCGGTAAAGTCAGTTCATTCACCACTTCTACCGTTACTGAAATCCCGATCATGGTTTTAATGCGCTGCATCAACTGCTGAGCCAGTTGCTGCGCCTGCTTATCACAGTTATGGCACATTTCGGTCCGGATATGCAAAGTATCCATGTGACCTTTTTTCGCCACCAGAATTTCATAATTCGGCACCAAACTTGGAACCTGTAAAATCTGTTCTTCGATCTGGGTCGGGAAAACGTTCACACCACGAATAATCAGCATATCATCACTACGCCCTACGATCTTGTCCATACGGCGCATAGCAAGCTTCTGGCCCACCAATAAACGGGTTAAATCACGGGTACGATAACGGATGATGGGCAAACCTTCTTTGGTGATAGTGGTGAACACCAGTTCGCCCAGCTCACCGTCCTTGCACACTTCACCAGTTTCAGGATTAATAATTTCAGGATAGAAATGATCTTCCCAAATGGTTAATCCATCACCTTCATTGAGGCATTGCATGGCAACGCCAGGGCCCATAATTTCAGATAAACCATAAATATCCAGTGCTTTGATATTTAGGCGCTCTTCGATCTCACGGCGCAACTCTTTCGACCACGGCTCTGCACCAAAAATACCGACTTTTAGAGAAGTATTCCGTGCACTGCCCAACTGTTGCTCGAGTTTTTCAATAATGCTGACACAATACGATGGTGTTACCATAATTGCCGTGGGTTTAAAGTCCTGAATCAGTTGCACCTGTTTCTCAGTCTGACCGCCTGACATCGGAATCACGGTGGCGCCTAAACGTTCAGCACCATAATGCGCACCTAAACCGCCAGTAAACAGGCCATAACCATACGCCACCTGAATCATATCTTTGGCACTCAAGCCTGCCATACGCAAGCAACGCGCAACAATATCCGACCAAGTATTGATGTCTTTTTGGGTATAGCCAACGACGGTTGGTTTACCTGTGGTACCAGACGAGGCATGTAAACGAACAATCTGCTCTTGCGGAACGGCAAACATGCCAAACGGATAGTTGTCGCGTAAATCCTGTTTGGTGGTAAATGGAAATTTAGCCAGATCATCCAGTGTGACGAAATCATCTGGATGCACACCTGCATCATCAAACTTTTTCTTATACACAGGACTATTGGCGTAAACATTATTCAATGTTTCTTTTAACCGTTTGGTTTGAAGCGCTCGTAACTCCGCAAGCGTCATTTTTTCTACGTCTTCTGTGATGAGGCTATCCACTGCCGTCTCTCCTATTTCGTTATATTATTCGAACCGTTTCATTGCAATTAAATTAAGCTATATTTTCTAAAATCAGGGCGACACCTTGTCCAACACCGACACACATGGTGCAAAGTGCATACTTCCCTTGGCGTCTTTTCAATTCTCTGGTGGCGGTAATCACCAAACGCGTACCACTCATGCCGAGAGGATGACCCAAGGCAATTGCACCACCATTGGGGTTTACACGCGTATCATCATCCTTGAGACCTAACTCACGCATACAAGCCAGTGACTGTGCCGCAAAAGCTTCGTTCAGTTCAATCACATCCATTTGTTCTAAACTGAGTCCCGTTTGTTTCAATAATTTTTGTACCGCTGGTACTGGGCCGATGCCCATATATTTCGGTTCCACCCCTGCACTGGCAATCGCCACCACACGAGCCAAAGGTTTTAAACCATGTGTATCTGCAAACTGGCGGTTCGTGAGCAAAACACACGCCGAGCCATCGTTTACACCTGATGCATTGCCTGCTGTAACTGAACCACCTTCTTTACGGAATGGTGCTTTTAATTTTGCCAAACTGTCCAGACTCGTATCTGCACGAGGATGCTCGTCTTGGGCAAACATTGTGATGTTCTTTTTGCGATCTACCAGTTCAACTGGCAAAATTTCTTCATCAAAAAAACCTGCCTGTTGTGCCGTAGCCACTTTTTGTTGACTACGAATTGCAAAGGCATCTTGATCCTGTCGGCTGATTTGATATTTTTCAGCTACATGTTCAGCCGTTTCTGGCATGCTATCTGTACCATATTGTGCTTTCATCTTTTTATTGATGAAACGCCAGCCAATGGTCGTATCAAAAATTTCAGGACTACGCCCAAAAGCTTCAGTTTGCTTGGCTTGTACAAAAGGTGCACGGCTCATGGACTCGACACCACCCGCCAGTACAAACTGTGATTCACCTGATTTAATCGAACGTGCTGCCAAGCCTACCGCATCCAGTCCTGAAGCACAAAGCCGATTCACGGTCATTGCAGGAACCGCTTCTGGTAGTCCTGCCAATAAGGTTGCCATACGTGCCACATTACGATTGTCTTCGCCCGCCTGATTGGCACAACCTAAAAATACTTCATCTAAATCCTGCCACGGTAAATGTGCGTGTTTTTCTTTTAAATGCTTGATAGGCAATGCAGCAAGATCATCAGTACGTACTGAACTCAATGAACCCGCATAACGACCAATCGGGGTACGAATAAAATCACAAATAAAAACGTCTTCCATGATCACTCCTGCTTATGCAAATGCGGTTAAATCTTTTGAATCGTTGGCTGTTAGGCTTTGCTGCTGTGCCACGTATTGTTTGAGATAAAGACTTGCACGATATTTTTCTTCGCCATAAATGGCATATAAATTATTGAGGGTTTGCAGCACATACTGCGCACCCAATTGCATCATCCATTGATACGGCCCCTTAGGATAATTGACACCATATCTCATGGCATTATCAATATCTTCCATACTGGTAATCCCGTGAAGACTGGCTTCACAGGCTTCATTGATCAGCAAGACAAGGGTACGTAAAGTTAATAATGCAGGATGGTCTGTAATCCAGATCACATGCATCTGATATTGAGCAAAAAATGCCTCAACTTTTGCCAGATCATCGGCTTGACACAATTGATTGTGGCTCAGCACTACGGCTTGCGCCTTAGAAAAATCATGATGCCAATCCATCAATACCGTTTTACGGCTTTGGTAATTCAGGTTGGCAGATTCACCCTGACTTAACCGTAGATCAATATCATCCATCTGAATGATATTTTCTTCATTTTCAGTCCCACCATTCAGCGCTAAACGTGTGAGTAGCGTTGGTAGCTGAGACCATACGCCTTTGACCTGAACCTTTGCTTGAAAGGCTGCCGCTGTAATGGCTTGGGGTTGAAAAGTCGAATACTGATTTTTTTCATCGTAGTGATAGAAACCTTGCTTTGACTTACGTCCCCATGCGCCTGCATCGACGAGCTCTTTTTGTACCAGACTCGGACGATAACGCGGCTCATAAAAGAAGGCTTCATAAACACTTTGGGTTACAGAAAAATTCACATCCTGCCCAATCAAATCGGTGAGTTCACACGGCCCCATCGCAAAACCACCACACTGCTTTAAGGCATAGTCTAACTGATCATAAGTTGTGACCTGTTCTTGTAAGGCACGAAATGCTTCTGCGTAAAATGGACGGGCAATGCGGTTCACGATAAAACCAGGTGTAGACTTGGTCAAAACTGGGATTTTTTTCCACGCCAACATCAAGGCTTTTAACGCCTGACATAGGCCAACTGGCGTTTTTAAACCTTGTACAATCTCGACTAGTTTCATCACTGGCGCAGGATTGAAAAAATGTAAGCCCACGACACGTTCAGGTTGTGGAATCCCAGCCGCAATCGCAGTCACTGAAATTGAAGATGTATTAGTGGCAAAAATAGTATGTTCGCTACAAATAGCGGCAAGCTGTTGAAATAAAGACTGCTTCACTGGCAGTTTTTCAACCACAGCCTCGATCACCAAATTCACATCAGCTAAATCTTCTATACCATCAGCAATGCTTAAACGTGAACATGCCAGTTGAGCCTGTTCATCCGTTATCTTGCCTTTTTCAACCAGTTTGGCAAAGGTTTTGTGCAATCCATCAATCGCCTGCTGGATCTTTTCACGATCAAGATCGTAGAGAACAGTTGAATGACCATTCATAATAGCCAATTGGGCGATCCCGATACCCATGGTTCCAGAGCCAATGACGGCGATGCTGGCATCAGATAAATCCAGATGAGTCATGCTTAAAGCCCCTGAAAGTTTGGCTCACGCTTATTCATAAAAGCTTGTACGCCTTCACGATAATCTTCTGAACGACCCGCAATACGCTGTAGGTCTCGTTCCAGATGCATTTGCTCCTCAAAGCTATGATTACGAGATTGATGGATGGCTTTTTTAATCAATGAAAGACCAAAAGTCGGCTGTTTGGCGAGACGTTCAGCCAACTCAGTGACTTTTGTTTTTAATTCTGCATCTTCAGCAACATCCCAGATCATGCCCCATTCTTTGGCAGTTTCAGCAGGTAATTTATCACCGAGTAAAGTCAGGCCCATGGCACGTGCGTGACCGACTGCGCGTGGCAGGAACCATGTTCCACCTGAATCAGGTACCAGACCTAAACGGCAGAACGCCTGTACAAAGTTGGCAGATTTAGCTGCAATGACTAGATCACACGCCAAAGCGATATTTGCACCTGCACCTGCCGCCACGCCATTCACCGCACAGATGACAGGTTTTGGCATATTCACAATGGTTCTAATCAACGGGTTATAGTAAGTTTCAATCGAATACCCTAAATCAGGTGCAGCGGCATTCGGATCAACCACTCGATCGCCTAAGTCTTGCCCTGCACAAAAGCCACGACCTTCACCACTGATCACGATGCAGCGAACGTCCTGTTTTTTTGCCCAAAGATTCAAGACTTCTAACACCTCACGGTGCATGTCTACGTTAAAGCTATTCAATGCTTGTGGACGATTGAAGCTTAGATAACCCACACCATTTTTTTCTTCAACAATAATATTTTTATAGTCCATCACTCACCTCTAAAGATTGGTTTTCTTTTTTCAAAAAATGCGCTAATACCTTCATTCCGATCCTTGGTTGCTGCCAACCAGACAAAGTTTTGTCGCTCGGATTTCAGTCCCTGACTTAATGTTGTCTCATGAATACTTTTGATCGATTGCTTGATTACCCGAATCGCTAAAGGCGCTTGTTTGGCAATCTTACTTGCCAATTGAATGGCATATTCCACCGTGAGTGCGACGGGTACCACCTCGCTACAGATGCCATGCTGCTGTGCTTGCTTGGCGGAGATCATTTCACCCATCATTGCCCAACGCATGGTCAGTTGCTGACCGACCAAACGTGCTAAACGTTGTGTACCACCTGCACCTGGTAACATTCCTAAACCAATCTCAGGCAGAGCAAATTTGGTATTGTCACCACAAATCACGATATCCGAATGTAGAACCAGTTCAAATCCAGCACCTAAGGCATAACCATTCACTGCTGCGATGATGGGCTTAGTAAACGCATCGATCTTCTGCCATAACGTTGGACGAATATCGAGTTGTAAGGACACCGCATCCATTGCCGCCAATTCGCTCAGATCTGCACCCGCAGCAAAGCAATTGTGATTGCCCGTTAACACAACCACTTTTACTTGAGGATCGTGTTCAGCCTGTTCCAGCAAATCACATAAACACTGTAAAGTGGCGTTGTTCAAAGCATTACGTTTTTCTGGACGGTTTAAGCTCAGCAGCATGACACCCTCAAGCGGTGTTTCAACCTGAATCAATGTTTGCATCACTGTTTCTCTACTCATCAAAGCTCAAAAGCACATTCACACCTTTGGGTAAAGTCTGGCAGCTCAGTACATAGCCTTTTTCCACCTCATCGTCTTCAAGGCTATAATTCAGGAACATATCCACTTCACCTGAAAGTACCTTGCAGCGACAGGTGGCACATACGCCACCTTTACAGGCATAAGGCAAATCTGCACCTGCACGTAATGCAGCATCGAGAATACTTTCATCCTCTTGTCCAACTGCAACAATCAGCTCTCGTCCGTCGAGCACGATGTTGACTTTTTCTTCCTTACGATGGGCATCGGCTTCCGCTGGACGTTTACGGATATGACCTGTATTAAAACGTTCGGTATGAATGCGCTCTTTCGTAATCCCCAAATCAGGTAACAGGCTTTCGACGGTATCCATCATTTCATCAGGGCCACAGGCAAACACATGATCAAAGTCTGACTCTAATACGCCATGTTCAAATAACTGCTTGAGCTTCTTTTCATCAATACGACCATTCAGCAGCTCACTGTCGTTGAACTCCCGCGAAAAGATATTGATGAGCTGGAAACGTTCTTTAAACTGGTCTTTCAAATCCATAATCTGCTCGGAAAACATGGTCTGTTTCCACGAACGATTGCCATATAACAAGGTAAAATTTGCCGAATCTTGCTCAAATAAGACCTGTTTAATGATGGAAAGAATTGGGGTAATTCCACTGCCCGCAGCAACCCCTAAATAGGCTTGACCGCCGGTACGTGCTGCTTTCTGGAAAAACACACCTTGTGGTGGCATGACTTCCAGTACATCACCTACTTTTAAATGCTCATTGACCCAGTTGGAAAATTGGCCCTGCTCAATCTTTTTGACTGCAATACTGATGTCTTCTTTTGGCGCATAACTACAGATTGAATAGCAACGGCGAATTTCCCCAGCTTCGGTTAAATGGCGAATAGTGAGATGCTGCCCTGGCTGAAATTGAAACTGTTGCTGTTGTTCTGCGCCCAGATCAAAGGCAATGCAAATCGCCTGATCCGTCTGTGGTGTAATTGTTTTTACTTTTAATGGAATAAATTGGCTCATGGCTAATTTCCTTATCCAAGACTTTAAATACATTTAAAATAATCAAAGGGTTCAAGGCAGTCCTGACATTTGTACAAGGCTTTGCAAGCGGTGGAGCTGAACTCGGTTAACAGTCGGGTTTTACGGCTCTTACAATGGGGACAAACCACACCATCGCTCAGATGCACATGGGTTCCGCATTGCTGTGCAGTACCTTCTGGTGGCGCAATGCCATAGGCTTGCAGTTTCTGTTTACCTGCGTCCGACATCCAGTCCGTGGTCCATGCTTCTGATAGATCAATGATGACTTTTGCGGGAATCAAATCTTCTGCTGCCAATGCTTCGACAATCTGTGCTTTTAACAAGTCAGTGGCTGGACAACCGCTATAAGTTGGTGTCAATCGAACAATAATTTCTTGCTGTTCATTCAACTCCACACCACGGATCATGCCCAAATCCACCACCGACAGCACTGGAATCTCTGGATCGCTGACGTTTTGTAAAACATCCCAACATTGATCAATACAATGACGAATCATCTGCATGCTAACGCTCCTTGTGCTACCAAGTCATCTCAGGATAACTGCGTTGAATAGATTGCATTTCAGCCAACAGATAACCTAAATGCTCGGTATGCAAACCTTGTTTGGCCCCACGGCGGTAGGCACCATTTACAGGAATGCTGAGTTCAAAACGCTTCAGTTCGGCAGCGATGACCTGATCCCAATGTGCTTTTTCGCTGGATAAATCAGGAATGATGCCTTGCTCAACCAGTGTTTTTTCTTCCGCAGTCAGTTCGAACAGTTCGGCACTAAAACGCCACAAATTGTCTAATGACTGTTGTACACGTTGAAGTGCTTCTGCTGTGCTGAGGCTTAAACGCTCCATCCAGCTGGTTGAGAAACGAATGTGATACTTGGCTTCTTTTAAAGATTTCACCGCCAATGCCGCGACTTCTGCTGTTGCGGATTGAGTTAAAGCCGTTAACAACAACACATGGTAATGATCGATCAGCCATTGACGAACGATGGTCTGTGCAAAATCACCATTCGGTTGTTCACATAGCAATAAATTAAAAAACTCACGTTCGTTGCGGAAATAGGCCAGTTGATCTTCATCACGTTTCTCAGCTTCGTATTGGCCAGCCAAAGTCAGGAAATTTCGGGATTGTCCCAGTAAATCCAGACCGATATTGGCCAAAGCAATATCAATTTCCAGCTCTGGCGCATGACCACACCATTCCGCTAAACGTTGCGCCAATACCAACTGGCTATCGCCGATATGTAATAAGAACTTAGATAAAATAGGATTATTCATTTGCATACTCCCTTACATATGCTCAATGCCATCAGGGATATGGTAGAACGTCGGATGACGATAGACTTTGTCCAGTGCAGGTTCAAAAAACTCTGCTTTTTCATCTGGCTGTGAGGATTTAATCAGTTCCGAACGCACCACCCAGATACTGATACCTTCATTGCGGCGGGTATAGACATCACGCGCATGTTGCAGTGCAATTTCATCATCTGGGGCTCTTAGACTGCCGACATGACGATGGCTTAAACCTTGTTTACTGCGCACAAACACTTCATAGAGCGACCAATTGTTGTTATTTTCCATTTCGATATCCTCAAATTTTTCCCTAAATCTTGCTTAAGCAACTTTGCCCACTTGGTTTTGCTGCTTTTTGGCGTACACAACAGCTGCATCACGCACCCACTTGCCATTTTCCCAAGCCTTGCGGCGTGCTTCGATCCGTTCATGATTGCAAGGCCCACGACCTGCAATCACCTCATTAAATTCTTGCCAGTCAATTTCGCCATAGCTGTAATGACCAGTTTCCTCATTCCATTTCAAATCTGCGTCAGGCACGGTCAAGCCAAGCTGTAAGATTTGCGGTACGGTGTTATCAACAAACTTCTGGCGCAATTCATCATTACTAAAGCGCTTGATTCCCCATGCCATACTTTGTGCACTGTTTGGAGAATGGTCGTCACTTGGGCCAAACATCATCAATGCAGGCCACCAGAAGCGGTTCACTGCATCTTGCGCCATCTGTTTTTGTTCAGGAGATCCAGCAGCCAATGCCATCATGGCTTCAAAACCCTGCCGCTGATGGAAACTTTCTTCTTTACAGATTCGCACCATGGCACGCGCATACGGCCCATAAGAGGTACGGCATAAAGCCACCTGATTGACAATCGCAGCACCATCCACCAGCCAGCCAATCGCCGCCACATCGGCCCAGCTCACCGTTGGATAATTAAAGATCGATGAATATTTCATTTTTCCATCAATCAATTTTTCCATCATCTCATCACGGTCTGCGCCCAAGGTTTCAGCCGCACTGTAAAGATAGAGACCGTGCCCTGCCTCATCCTGCACTTTTGCCAGTAATACAGCTTTACGCTTCAACGTCGGTGCACGGGTAATCCAGTTGCCTTCTGGCAGCATCCCGACAATTTCCGAATGACCGTGTTGTCCAATCTGACGAATCAAGGTTTTACGATAAGCCTCAGGCATTTCATCTTTGGCTTCGATGGTGATGTCATTGGCAATGTTGTGCTCAAATTTCTGATAATTATTTTCCATGTGTCAATTCCTTGAGGATTTCATCCATGAATCTATTTTTCGATACACACAAAACAAAGTCAATCAATATTTTTGTATCAAATTACAACCCACCACAAAATCAAAATCAAGCAATTGATTTAATTAGATTTAATTAAATTTATAAAAATTTTATTTAATTTTAAAAACAAAATAAGGTTGACTTTTAGCGTAATCAATATGAAATTATGAATCATATTTTAAGTATTTCTATAATTGATGTATCACATAAAAATGGAGTTTGATCATGCTTGAACAAGCACATCTAGAAGAAGCGACCACGGATATTAAAGAACAAAGCGCAAGCCAGCAATTAACCAAACTGGCGTCTTATGTCTATGGAATCTGGCATTCAAGCCATGAAGAGACACGTACCGTTGTAGATGCAATTACTGGCGCACCGATCTATAGCGTCAGCAGTCATGGCATCGATATACAACAGGTCGTGCAATATGCCAAGCAAAATGGTACTGAACTGGCAAACTGGACTTTTCATCAACGTGCCAATGCCCTAAAGCAAATTGCTCAACATTTACTTGAACAAAAAGAACAGTTCTATAGCTTGGCTCATGCCACTGGTGCGACACGTAAAGATGCCTGGATTGATATCGAAGGCGGGATTCAGACCTTATTTGCTTATTCAAGTCTGGTACGCCGCGAACTGAATGATGAAAAAATTATCACTGAAGATAGCTGGATACAGCTCTCTAAAAACGGCACTTTTGGCGCCAAGCATATTTTAAGTCCTAAAGCCGGTGTTGCTGTGCATATCAATGCCTTTAACTTCCCAATCTGGGGCATGCTGGAAAAAATTGCGCCAACGCTCTTGGCAGGTGTGCCTTGTATTGTCAAGCCAGCCACTGAAGGCGCTCAACTGACTCAAGCAGTGGTCGAGGCAATTATTGCAACGGGCATTTTACCCAAAGGTTCGCTACAACTGATCTGTGGTCAAATTGATGATCTTTTTGATTATTTAGGCCCTCAGGACTGCGTCACCTTTACGGGTTCAGCGTATACAGGGCAAAAACTTCGCAATCATCCACACTTAAATAAATACTCCATTCCATTCAGTATGGAAGCAGATTCAGTCAATAGCGCGATTCTCAGTCCAGAAGCGAATGAAGCAACGCTAGATCTGTTTGTGCGCGAAGTATTTCGTGAAATGACCACCAAAGCAGGACAAAAATGTACCGCGATTCGCCGTGCCTTTGTTCCTCATACTCTGCTTGAACAAGTCCAGCAAAAACTGAGCGCTAAACTGGCAAAAGTCGTGGTTGGAGATCCACAAAAACCTGACACAACAATGGGCGCCCTAGCCAGCCCTAAACAAAAACTGGATGTAGCAGCCAAAGTTGCTGAACTGGCAAAAGAAGCTCAAATTGTTTTTGGTGGCGATAGCGCAGTCAAATTCAATGCGGATCATCCAGAAAAAGGCGCCTTCTTTCCACCGACACTCTTGCGCTGCGACAAACCATTAGAAGCCATCTCAGTACATACCACTGAAGCATTCGGCCCTGTATGTACCTTGATGCCTTATCAATCCATTGATGAACTTGCAGAGCTGGTAGCTCGTGGTGAAGGCAGTCTGGTGGCCTCCGTCGTAAAAAATACGGATGAAAATATTGAACAGATCATCCAGAAAATTGCGCCGTGGCACGGTCGTGTTCATATTCTGGATGAAGAATCCGCCAAAGAAAGTACGGGACATGGTTCTCCACTACCTCACCTCATTCACGGCGGCCCAGGCCGTGCCGGTGGCGGCGAAGAACTTGGCGGCATTCGTGCAGTCAAACACTATATGCAACGTACCGCAATTCAAGGTTCACCGAATAGCCTGACGCAAGTCACCCATTCATGGACGGTGGGTTCAAATATTAATGAAGACCGAGTCCATCCATTTAAAAAATCATTTGATGAACTGGTGATTGGTGAACGTTTACTGACTGCACGCCGTACCGTGACTGAAGCAGATATTGTCAATTTTGCTTGCCTCAGTGGTGACTATTTCTATGCCCATACCGACAAAATCGCTGCGGCAGATTCTTTCTTTGGTGAGCGTGTTGCGCATGGTTATTTCATTGTTTCAGCAGCAGCAGGCTTATTTGTCGATGCTGCTCAAGGCCCTGTGATTGCCAATTATGGTATGGATAATTTACGTTTTGTTGAACCCGTCAAAATTGGCGATTCGATTCGGGTAGAACTGACCTGCAAACAGAAAACACCAAAACCGCAAAAAGATCCTTCTCAACCCGAACATGGCGTGGTGGTTTGGGATATCAAGGTAAAAAATCAGCGTGATGAACTGGTGGCGACTTATGATATTTTAACTTTGGTTGCCCGCGCAGCTTAAATTATACAGATTGGTGGATGCGATCAAGTGTCCATCAATCATTTTGAAATTTAGTATCTTAAAAATAAGTTCAATTTAGGAAAATCCATGAGTGCATACATTATTCTTATTCGTAAAGAATTAAAAAACCAAGATGAAATGAAAACCTATACAACACTGGCACGTCAAGCCAGCCAAGGTTTCGAGGCTGAACCCATCGTATTTTATGGGCAATCCATTGCTCTGGAAAATATTGAAAGTGATGGTGTTGCAATCATCAAATTTAGCAGTATGCAGGAAGCACAAAACTGGTATCACAGTGATGCCTATCAACAGGCAAAAAAACACCGTGATTTAGCAGGTGAATATATCGTGATTCTAACGGAAGGATTAGAGTAAGCGCATATATAGAGATAGACAGATAAATGACAGATTCAGCTTACTGAACAAGAAACAGATCAAGGCAAGTTCTTACCTCTGTCATTTAGGTCAATTTTTAAAAGAAATATTTTTCAAACATTTTTTTTAAACTATAAAAAACAATTAAATACAAAACAAAAACCAGCTCTTTTACCCTTTATCTTTCTCCAGTCTGCATGTCAAACAAGACATAGTCTTTTGATCAGGAGCATGTCAGCATAATTTTACAACCATCCTTCAGGATATAACCATGTCGAATATGATGACTAAGGCTCAAGGCTTTGGGCTATCTTTGATCACCAAAATCGCAGGAAGCGAAGTTCTTGATCAACTCAAATTAAGAAAATTTGTAGAAAAATCATTATATCAAGGTTCAAAAACAGGCTTTAAGGTACTCAATAAAACTCAAAAAGCATTTAAGCCTCAACCGATCGATAAACAACGTCTCCCAAATCAGACCAACAAAAATCTGTTTGATCTCAGCTTGACCGAAGAACAGCAGATGACCGTTGACGCAATGTCGCAATTTGCTGGAGAGGTCCTATATACATTGGCACATGATGCGGATCATCACGCCCAGTTTCCAGAACAACTCTGGCAACATCTGGTCGATCTGGGTTTAAACTACTACGCGCTTCCAGAAGCTTTAGGTGGCGTTGCAGCAGAACAAAATATTGTTAGCAATATCCTGATTGCAGAAAATCTGGCAAAAGGCGATTTCAGCCTGACTGCGGGTTTACTGAGTACATTCAGCGTGATCAATGCCATAACTCGTTGGGGATCAACTCAAGTTCAATCCATGTATTTACCTGTATTTGCTGAAGATACCGATGTCACCGCAAGTTTTGCCTTCCAAGAAGCAACACCGGCATTTAACCCGTTTCAGTTAAAGACCAAAGCCACAGAAACCAATGGACAATTTTATATCACAGGTGAAAAAACCTTAGTGATTTTAGGTGATACCGCGGATGTCCTTCTTGTCAGTGCAGAATTCAATGGTCAGCCTGATATTTTCGTGGTGCAATCCAATGAAACTATTGCCATTAAAACCAATCCAGCGATGGGCCTAAAAGCCGCTGAAACCGCGGCACTGCAATTCAACCAGACCCCAGCCTTGCGTTTAGGCGATAGCGATTTTGATTACTCTGCTTTTGTCGATCTAGGCAACCTGATGTGGTGTGCCATGGCTGTTGGAACCTGTGAAGCCATCAAAACTTACTGTATTAAATATGCCAATGAGCGTACTGCCTTCGGTGAACCTATTTCACATCGTCAAAGTGTAGCCTTCATGATTGCGGACATGGCGATTGAAATCGATGCCATGCGTATGCTGGTACTCAATGCCGCAAGCTTGGCAGAAGCAGGACAACCCTTCCATCGTGAAGCTTATCTTGCCCGCCTGCTTTGTGCTGAAAAATCCATGAAAATCGGTACGGATGGCGTACAAATTCTGGGTGGTCATGGCTTTACCAAGGAGCATCCTGCTGAACGCTGGTATCGCGACCTTCGTGCGACTGCAATCCTGCATTCTGGCTTACACGCTTAATTTTGGAGAACAATAATGAACTTACAAAATCCGAAAAAATTCAAAATGCTGGTGGATCAGGCACACGAAACTGCGCTGAATGTTTTACGTCCTATTTCACGTAAATATGACAAAGCCGAACATGCCTACCCGAAAGAACTGGACATGCTTGCTGCCTTACTGGATGGTATGAATGAAAGTGGCGAAGGTGTCGGTGCAGCCAATGCCAGTAAACGCGGTACTGTAAACCCAAATACAGTGGTAAATGGCGGCAATATGTCTGCAGCGCTGGGTATTATTGAAATGTGTTACGGCGACACAGGCCTATTACTAAGCATGCCACGTCAAGGCTTGGGGAACTCTGCCATTGCTGCGGTTGCCAATGATGAACAGTTAGAACGCTTCAAAGGCACTTGGGCCGCGATGGCAATCACAGAACCTGGTTGTGGTTCTGACTCGGCAGCAATTCGCACTACGGCGACTAAAGATGGCGATGACTATATCCTGAATGGTGAAAAAATCTTTGTCACGTCAGGTGAACGTGCCGACTCGGTGGTGGTGTGGGCAACATTAGATAAAAAGCTAGGTCGTGCTGCCATTAAATCATTCGTGGTAGCAAAAGGCACACCAGGAATGAAGGTTGAGCGTCTGGAACATAAACTCGGAATTAAAGCTTCAGATACCGCTGTGATTAGCTTTATTGACTGTCGTGTGCCTGCTGCCAATTTGTTAGGTAATCCTGAGATTGACGTGGCAAAAGGCTTTGCTGGCGTCATGGAAACCTTTGACAATACCCGTCCACTGGTTGCGGCAATGGCAATTGGTTGTGCCAAGGCCTCGTTAGAGCGAATTAAAGAAATCTTTAAAGATCAGCTTGATCCAGACTACAAAACACCCTACTTACAAACTTCAAATTTAGCTGCGCAGATCTATCGAATGGAAGCCGAATGGGAAGCAGCCCGTTTATTAATGATTAAAGCAACGTGGATGGCCGACAATAAAAAGCCGAATTCAAAAGAAGCATCGATTGCCAAAGCGAAAGCTGGACGGGTTGGCAATGAAATCACACTGAAATGCGTCGAGCTGGCTGCCAGTGTCGGTTATGGCGAAGATGAATTACTGGAAAAATGGGCAAGAGATTCGAAAATCTTAGATATTTTTGAAGGGACACAGCAAATTCAGCAATTGATTATTGCGCGTCGTGAACTTGGTAAATCATCCAGTGAACTGAAGTAGTTTTTTCTTACGCGATATAATGAATTATAACAAGGACGTTTTCGAACGTCCTTGTTATATCTATCACTTCACGGATTCAATCTATTCAAAAACACTTTTCAAGTCTTTAGGTAATCCTTGAGCCGTTTCCAGTTTGCCTTGACTATTTTTCCAGATTAAAGCAGGTGTGGCATAAAACCCATATTTATTCATCATTTCTTCATTGCGCTCTAATTTTTCAGCGAGATGAGCTGGTATGGGTTTTAACTCTTTCAGCTTTTGTTTGCCTTTGGCTGCATTAAATGCTTCAAACACTTGTTGCGGATTAGAAGCAGCCAAAAGTGTTGCTGCCTGCCCTCGACTTTCAGGTCGAATCACCCCGACTTGAATATGGCGTAATTGCACCTTCCTCGCTTTCACATACGGACGCGCCTTTTCCCAAAAAGCGTGACAATAAGGGCAATTTGGATCCGAGAACACATAAATAATCCGTGGTGCTTTCTCACTTCCATCTTGGATCCACGCAGACTGCTCTAAGCTTTTCCACACATCATCCAACACAGATTGCTTTACATGTTTATTCAGCACATCGACCGTTAGATTATCGCCTTTGGCATTATGTAAATCGCCAATAATATAATATTTATTATCATTCGAAATAAACACCGTAGCTGGATTCTGTTGCATATGTCCCGCCCAACCTGTCATTTGAGCAGGCGCTTCAATTTGCTTAACAAAAGTGAAGCCTTCTTTTTCCAGTTTTTGCTTAATTGTCGGAACTGCGGCAAATACCTGAGCAGTAAATAAGCTCAGTGCTAAACCTATTAAAAATTTAGAATTACGGTTCATTGAGATGACACCTTCTGATGTTGATTAATCTTTTGCAAATACTGCTTAAGCATTGCAGGACTGAGTTCACCCATATGCCTTTCTACAAGTTGACCTTTAGCATTGAAGAACAAGGTACTTGGCATCCCGTACATATTCATCTGCTGTGCCATATCCCCATTAAGGTCTGTTAGTACATGTTTAAAATTAAATTCATGATGGCTTAGATAATCTTTAATGACATCAGCTGTTTCGCCCTGATTGAGCATGACAAAATGTATATTCGGATAATCTTGTTGCGCTTGATACAGTACAGGCATTTCACGATGGCAAGGTGGGCACCAACTTGCCCATAAATTAACCACTGTAGGTTGTCCAATAAACTGGGTTAAAGCTTGCGGCTGTTGCTGTAAATCATCAAAACTGAGTACGGGATAGTGTGATTGGACTTGAACGGATTTAATAACACCTACGCCTACGAGTTGTATTGCCAAAAAGACCATCAGGCTGATGCTCAGCAGTTTGAGTTTTAAGGCTCTATTTTGCCAAATAAACCATAGACAAGCTGCAATAATACCTGCACAAAGATGGAAGCCTTTATCCTGAATCTTAATGATATCAATTGGATGTACCAAATACACATCGGCATGGATCATCACAAAAACCATTCGCGCAGCGAAGAATCCCACCAAAATCGCCGACCAGAGCGAGTCTTTATAACACTGCCAAACATTTTCTGACCATGCATATTGACGACTAAAATAAAGCCCCGATAGAAAAACAGCGAGCCATCCAATTAAAATGATCAGCAATGTCCATGGCAAAATAAACCCACCCAAATGCAAGGCTTCTGAGGACATCATCATGATTCTTGCTCAACTAACTGTTTTATATTTTGAACCAATTGATTTGCAGTAAATGTTCCTGTTAAGCGTAAATCCCGCTGTTCCTCATGTGCTTTATTCAAAAATAAAACGGTTGGAGGACCTAAGATTTGACGCTCTTTTAAAATCGTGTCTTGTGATGCTTCATAATCAGTTAAATCCAATTTGATCCTCACGACATTTGCAATCGCGAGCTGTACTTCTTGTGAAGGAATCACATCCCGTTTAATAGGCTGACACGCTGCACACCAATCTGCATAGACATCGATCAAGACACGTTGATCAGCATGATCAGCTAAAGCCTTTTGTAGCTCTTGTTTATTTTTGACCACAATCCACGAATGCAAAACCTGGGCTTGTTGCTGATTCAAAGACGATATTGCGAAATGCGCTTGCCAAATACCACTGGCTGCTACAGCACCGATTAAAATGAACATCAAAATTCGAACAGGCAATTTTGCCATATGACACGAAATATTAATTAAATACCCCGCTGCTGCGATTAAAATAATTGCAAAAACAGAATAATAGATCACATTTGGCAATAACGGTCGTGCAAAATAAACTGCCATGGCCAACATGACAAAACCGAAGCAGAATTTCAGTCGTTCCATCCATAGCCCAGGCTTAGGGAGATACTTCGCCCCAAAAACACTGGCAATAAAGAGTGGAATTCCGATCCCCAAACCCATGATAAATAAATAAAATCCGCCTAATAAGCCATGTTCCAGTTGTGAAACATACAATAGAGCACCAGCAAGTGGAGCACTCATACATGGACCTACGATTAAAGCAGATACAGCTCCCATCACCCCAGCCCCAACAAAAGTCCCACCCTTTTGAGCTTGTTGAATCCGATCTAAACGCTGTAATAAAGCTTGAGGTAAAGACAATTGATAGAGCCCAAATAGATTCAATGCAAAAACAATGAACATCAAAACAAACAGGCCAATAAAAACAGGATTTTGGAACCAACGTTGAATATTAAAACCGAGCTGTGATACCACGACACCCATCATGGCATAGACCAATGCCATACTCAGCACAAAGGTCATGGCGATCAGTGCTGCCCGATGCCCTTTATTTTGCTGTACTAAAATACCGGAAAGAATCGGAATTAAAGGCAATGAACAGGGTAAAAATGCCAACAATATGCCAAAACCTAAGAAAACGATTAAATTGAGCCAAACCGTTTGGCTGGATAATAAGTGAAGGAAAAACTGGTCGTTATTCCAGTCTTTTTTTAGTGATTCGCCAAAAATCGGCTGTGACTCAAAGAAATCATTTGATTCAGCCGCAGACTTAATCGTTTCTACATCTGATAAAGGCAGCACCTCTTCTAAATTTGGTGCCGTCTCAATTTGCTGATCTTCTTCAGTTCGGGCAGCATTTAAAGAGGTTACAGAAGCTTTACCCACTTGAGCATCAACTGAATTAATTGACTGATCTGAAGGTTGATTTGACTTTGTCGGTGCTTGCGCTAAAAGTGTCAAATTCGCTTGAGGTTCTTTATGCTTTAGCTGTGGTAATAAGCCTGCATCGTCAGTCTGAATAGTTGTTCGTTGTACGGGATAACATAATCCATCTTCAGCACAGCCTTGCCATTGAACCTTATATTGCTGATTTGGCTGTACCTCAAATTGTGCGGTTACGTTGTTATAATGAACATCCGTGATACCAAAAGTTGGATCATCCTTTTCTATTCCCTGAGGTAAGTTTAGATCAATATTTTTACCATTTACACTTACTTTGAATTGATCATGATAGAGATAATAATGAGGCACAATGTCCCATTTTAACTCTGCTTTCTCTTTTGAAATGGAATTTGCTTGAAACTTAAAAGCTTGATCAGGCGGCAGAAACTCTCCAGCGGCCCATGCGGTACTACTTAATCCAAGTAACATACCCGCAAGAAATTGAAATCGCATATCAATGTGTCTAAAACTCAACGTGAAAGTATTATCAAACGGATAAAATTAAGAGAACATTAAGAGCTGTATTTGTTTGTAAAATGAGTGCAGTTATTGAGGGAAAGCCATGTTTGTTGTACTTGTTGAAGATGATCCCTATATCGCCCAAAGTATTATCGCGACATTGGATTATCTAAATATCTCGGTAGAACACGTAAATACGGCAAAAGCTGCTGATTATTTTATCCGCAACAGTGCCGTTGATTTATGCCTACTGGATCTTGGCTTACCAGATCAAGATGGGCTAGAGCTATTACAGAGCTGGCGCAAAGCGGGTTTACATGTTCCTGTACTAGTTCTTACAGCGCGTAATCAAACTCAACAATGTGTGGAAGCCCTGAACAGTGGAGCTGATGATTATCTCACCAAACCATTTGATCTAACTATCTTGGTTGCTCGAGTTCATGCATTGGCGCGGAGAAACCGAGGCTATTCTTCCAATATTTTACAGCTTGGTGATCTAAAAATTCATCAAGACACTCAACAAGCCTACTACCAAGAGCAACTTTTAGATCTCTCTCGACGTGAATACAGTCTGCTCGAAACTTTTATGATGTACCCCAACCAAATCCTTAAAAATGAACATTTAATTGATAAGGTTTATGGTTTTCAGGACAGCATCGAAAGTAACGCCATTAATGTGCATATTTATCATTTAAGGCAAAAGATTCAGCCAGACATTATCCAAACCATTCGAGGTGTCGGTTATATGTTTAAAGCGCCTGAGTCCAGCCTATGAAAAACTATAGCCTAAAGTGGCGTTTGGTGACCACCATCTCCCTTGTGTTTATCCTATTATGGTCACTGGTATTTTATTGGCTCTATGTCGATCTAGAAAAACGTTTACAAAATACATTGGATGAACGTCTTTCAGCTTCAGCCCAAATGGTTGCCCATCTGATTCAACAGCTGCCCGTTGATCAGATTATGAATAGCTTGGATTCTGTACAACAGAAACATAATCCGCAGAATTTAATTGTCTGTGAAGTTTCTCTTTTTAGCTACAATCGTGCTGAAGATCATCAGGTGCTTGTAAGGACTCAAGGTTCACCAAGTTTAAACTCTAGAACAGTTGGTTTTAGCACATGGCAAGAAAATGGTATTGATTGGCGTAGTTATGTCCTGCAAAAAGGACAAATAAGAGTGGTCACTGCTGAGAAATTACAGCTTCGTTATTCTCTGCTCACCCAAATTTTACAATCTGTTTTAATCCCTTTAATGCTTACGCTAATTTTATGCATTCTTTTGATTTTATGGATTATCCGAGTTGAATTTAAGCCGCTTGATCAAATAGCACAACGACTCCGAAAAAAAGAACAGTTTTCCATAGCGGCGAATCATCTATTAGATTTAAATACCCAAAATATTCCTAATGAAATTCAACCCTTTGTAGATAGCATATTGGAATTAATACAGAACTTACATCAAAGTTTGGAAAATGAAAAAAGTTTTAGTGCTTTTGCGGCACATGAGCTACGCAGCCCACTCACAGCAATTAAAACACATGTACAGCTCAGTAAACTCATGCTGACACAATCTAGCTCTGAGCAGTACAAACTACTGGATAATTTAGAAAAAGCAGAAACAAGCATCCTTCGTTATGAACAATTATTGGAGCAATTATTATTACTGAGCAAAACTGAGAATCAAGCTCAATCATCCATCGGCATAGTTGATGTTACTAGGTGTCTAACCCAAGTGCTGAATGAATTGGAAAAGAAATATCATCACTTATCACAACAATTATTTATTGATTGGAACAGTCTATCTCCCATTCCACTTCCATCTGAGACATTGAGTATTGTGCTGAAAAATTTAATTGAGAATGCCTATTTACATGCTCAAACCCCAATTCATATTTATATGCAAAACAATCAGCTCGTAATCACAGATACTGGCAATGGCTTAACTGATAATGAACTGTCTCTACTCACTCAACGTTTTTGGCGTAAATCATCACAAAATGATGGACATGGACTAGGATTGTCGTTAGTGAAATTGCTACTGGATCAATATGAGTTCAAGATCACATTCAGCCACAATTCTCCAAGTGGCCTCAAAGTGATCATTTCCATGATTTGATCTATGAAATGATCACTGACATTTAGAGATGTAAAGTACGATTAACGCATGGTGACAAACTCTTCGGCGGACGTTGGATGGATAGCTACCGTATTATCAAAGTCTTTCTTGGTTGCTCCCATTTTTAAGGCAACAGCAAAACCTTGCAGAATCTCATCCATACCAAAGCCAATGCCATGAATGCCTACAATTTTCTCCTCATCACCCGCACACACCAATTTCATTTTGGTTGGCTGACGGTGCTGCGTAATGGCACTGTACATCGCAGTAAAGGATGAGTTATAGACTTTTACCGCTTGCTGACCATATTGTTCAATGGCTTCCTGCTCAGTAATCCCCACCGTTCCTATTGGAGGATGGCTAAATACCACCGTCGGAATATTGTCATAGTCTAAATGCTCCTCTAGTTTATGATTGAATAATCTTTCGGATAATCTTCGCCCAGCAGCAACGGCTACCGGTGTGAGTTCCATTTTCCCAGTAATATCGCCCACCGCATAAATGCCCTGTTGTGAGGTATTCTGGAATTTGTCGGCTTGAATATAGCCACGCTCATCGAGCTGGACATTGGCTTTATCCAAATTCAAACTCGCAGTATTCGGTTCTCGACCCGTTGCCCAAATCAGACAATCTACTGTATGTATTTCACCATTCTCTAAATGCAATACAACACGGCCATCCGCATTTTTGGTGACTTTTTTAGGAACAGCCTGTGTATGTACAGTAATTCCATCCGTTTGCATCACCTCAACTAAAGTTTCACTTAAGAAAGAATCAAAACGTCTTACAGGTAAATCTTTACGAATAAATAATCCCACCTGAGAACCTAAAGCATTCAACACACCTGCCAATTCAACTGCAATATAACCCGAACCAATCACGGCAGTTGTTTTTGGTAAAGCACTTAATTCAAAAAAACCATTTGAATCTATCCCATATTCCACCCCGTCGATCTTAGGCAATGAGGGCTGTGTGCCTGTCGCAATCAGAATATGATCTGCTGTGAATCGTTCACCGTTGACTTCAATCGTATTTTTATCAATAAAATAAGCCGCACCGTGAATAAGATCAACCTGATTTTTGCTTAGGCTATTTTGATAAGACTGATGAATTCTATCAATATAGGCCTGTCGATTTTTGATTAAAACCTGCCAGTCAAATGACTCGACTTTACTATTGAAACCATAGTCAGGACCATATTTTTGAATCGATTCAGCAATATGAGCGGCATACCACATCACTTTCTTAGGCACACAGCCCACGTTGACACAAGTTCCACCTATTTCCGATTTTTCAATTAAGGCACATTTTTTTCCATACATGGCAGCACGATTCACTGATGCAATACCGCCACTACCACCACCAATCGCAATATAATCATAATGTTTTGTCATCTTTGCCTCATAAACCAATTACAAGATTATTTTTAAGTTATACATAGATATACAGCAAGAATATTCAAAATCTGTACTTGGTTAAGCTTTTTATACAAGAAAATAAAAAGGCACTGACGATTGCTCATCAGTGCCCTGCTTTGGGAAAGCAGTTTGGATTATGCTGTAGTTAGTGTCTCGGTAGAAACTTCATTCAGAGACTGATCCACTACACCAAACTTTTTAAAGATTTTAGCGCGACGTTTAGGGAAAATATTAGCTTTATTCAAATCACCTTTGTAATGATCAAATACTCGCTTATCCATCATTTTTGACCACAGTGGTGGAATCAAAGCAGGCAATAACATACTTGCATAACCACTTGGCAACTCAGGTGCTTCATCAAAATGACGCAACGCTTGGAACGGGCGTGTCGGATATGCATGATGATCCGAATGACGTTGTAATTGATACAAGAATAAGTTAGTCACAATATTATTATTGTTCCAGCTATGTTCTGGCATGGTACGTTCATATTTACCATTCTTGTCTTTTTGGCGTTTTAATCCATAGTGTTCGATATAGTTAATAATTTCAAACAAGCTAATGCCATAGAAAGCCTGTGTTGCCAGATAAGGAATGACCCCTTTACCAAACAAGCCAACCATTGAACCATGAAAAGCAGCACTCATGCCCCAACCTTGCAACAATTCATTGTCCATTGACCAGAATTGTTTGCCTTTACGTTTTAAACGAGTCGTTTCAATTTCAATTGCTGATTTGAAAGAGCCAATGACCGTACGTGGCCAAAACTCATAGAATGTTTCACCCATTTGTGAAGATGCTGGATCTTCAGGTGTCGCAGCACGTTTATGGTGACCATAAGGATGCTCAATACGGAAATGGTTATAACCCGTTGGTACCAACGCCAAATGTGAAAGGATATGATCAATACGATCAGATTTATGACTCAGCTCATGTGCAGTATTAATGGCAATCCCGTTAATTGCACCCATTGAAATACCTAAAAAGATCTTATCAATCAAAGACGTTTCTTTACGACTGGTTAAATAACATGCATAGATATTGGCTGCATATTGCAAAGGAATAAAGCTTTTCACCAATCGAGAATAATATGGGTCTTTTTCAAGTAATCGAATATCTTCATCTGTAGGATTATTTGCATCTTTACCAATAATGGTATCAATTGTTGGAATCACAATATGCAAAACAATTGGGCCGCCTAAAGCAAAGATTTTCTTCAATGGACGTGGCGCAAATTGATAACCTGCTAAAATACCAATCCCGATTGCAGGCAAAGCTGGGCTAATGGCCCATAAATAACGTTTACGATCTAACTGAGTTTTTGACTTTGGAATGCTTACTGGCGTAAGTTCTTGCTCAACATTTACTGGCGCATTCATCATCGAATCCATGTCTTTGTATATATGTATATTCTGAGGAATTATGAATTTCATGACAGTTGCAAGCGTCCAAAAAACCTATGTCAAAGTCTTTGGCATCATCCACCCTGTTTTTGTCCTATAAACACATATTGAGTTATTGGCGCAGCTCTCTATAATTTAAATGAATACATCGTTAAAAAATCATATGGATGCTTTAAGTAAAATATTTGCTGATATTCATTTAAATCACACTGAATATATCTACTTGAAAACTCAAGGAGAATGGAGTTTTATCTGCCAAGATCAAACGGCCTTAATTGTTCATATTGTTTTAGTTGGTTCTGTTTTTATTCAAATTGACGCACAAAATAGTTTAACTGCACATGCAGGTGAAATTGTGGTCATTCCGTCAGGGAAAGCACATACAGGCGCAGATAATACGATTACCAAGCTGGTCGATGCCGTTGATATTTCAAAGCTGTTCGATGGTCATAAAGAAGAAGCCATCGAATTCGGTACTCACTCATCTGAGAAAAACCTTATTCTGACCGTACGCTGCCAGATTGATACGATTATGGCTCGTCCTTTTATTCAGGCATTACCTGCAATTATCCATTTGCAACATGGAGATACCAATGCACCTGAATGGCTGCAAATCGGCTTACACTTTCTGGCCTTAGAAACGCAGAATATTCAAGCAGGTCGCGATATCATCATCGATCATCTCGTCAATATCTTACTAATTAAATGTATTCGAGACCACATTCAACAGATTTCAAGCCAACATGGCTGGCTCAGTGCTTTAAATCATCCTGAACTGAGCAATAGCTTGGCAGCAATTCACAATCATCCTGAAGATGCCTGGACGGTTGAATCATTGGCAGAACAATGCTGCATGTCGCGTTCAAAGTTTGCCAGTTTATTCCATGAAGTGATTGGCGAATCTCCGCTTGCTTATTTACAACAACATCGCATGCGCCTAGCCAGCCAATATTTACGTAAAAGTAATTATTCAGTTCAACAAATTGCAAATAAAGTAGGTTACTCATCAGAAACCGCATTCAGCCAAGCTTTTAAACGCACTTTTGAGCATTCACCTAAACAGTATCGACAACAATTTGTCGAAGAAGAGAATTAGGCATAAAAAAAGACACCTCAGTGTCTTTTTTTCAATCTCGTGATTAACGCACAATACCACGCGTTGATTGCTCTAAAGAGTCAATAAACAATTGCGCTTCTGGGGTTTTCACTAGAATTTCATTACGAATCTGTTCAATTGCCTGATCAGCGGTTAAACCAGATTTATAGATGAGCTTATAAGCTTCTCTTAAACCCTGAATGGTATCTCTGGACCAACCTTTACGACGCATACCTTCAATATTCATACCATAAGCACGTGCTGGGTTACCAGAAGCCATGATATATGCTGGCACATCTTTAAGAATTAAAGCAGCACCGCCGATCATACTATATGAATCAATACGACAGAATTGATGAATACCCGCATTACCACCGACGATCACATGATCACCAACATGAACATGGCCAGCAACACCCACATTATTGGCAAAAATATTATGATTACCAATCACACAATCATGTGCAATATGTGTATTGACCATTAACAAGTTATGACTGCCAATTTTGGTCAGGCTATGATCCTGAACTGTACCTCTATGCAAAGTACAATGTTCACGAATCGAGTTATGATCGCCAATTTCTAACCAAGTTTCTTCGCCCTGATATTTTAAATCCTGACAAATTTCCCCAATGCTCGAGAATTGAAAAATATCATTATTTTTTCCAATTCTCGTAAAACCACCAATGACAACATGTGAATGTAATTTTGTACCAGAGTCAATACTTACATTGGGACCCACAACACTATAAGGACCAATTTGTACATCAGATGCAATTTCTGCAGACGGGTCAATAATTGCTGTGGGATGTATTAAATTTTGACTACTCATGTCTGCTCAATTTTCTGGTGGGAAATAATAATCTCTGCCGTTGCAGCAACAATGCCATCGACGCTCGCAGTACAATTGTACTTGTAAATGCCACGTTTTTGCATCACTAGTTCAGATTTTAAGACAAGCTGGTCACCTGCAACAACTTGTTTCTTAAATCTGATTTTTTCTGCACCTGCAAATAAAAACAGCGAACCTGCTTTCGGCTTTTGATTAGTTAAGACAAAACCCAAGATTCCAGAAACCTGTGCTAATGCTTCAATCATCAGTACACCAGGCATAATTGGATAGGTTGGGAAATGCCCTTGGAAAAACTCTTCATTAATAGAAACGTTTTTATAACCGACAATACTATTCTCAGTAATTTCTGTAACGCGATCAACGAGTAAAAATGGATAACGATGAGGTAAATATTCACGAATCGTAAGAATATCCATGGGTAATTCAGGCATCGTGAATGCAGGTAATGTAGTCTCAGTCATAATAAATTATTTACGTAACTTAAAGGTTGATTCAAGGGACTCTAATTGAGCTTGCATATGATCAAGCCTTTTAGTGATTTGGGTCAATGGCACATCTGCTAATTGTCTGAGACGTACAATTGTCTTTTTCCAATGGCTATTTTCAAAAAGCCCCATCCCAGAAGAATACGTTCCTGCTTCAGAAATATTTTTTGTGACCATTGACATTGCCGTAAGTGTCACATTATCGGTGATTTCAAGATGTCCAACCACCCCAGAGGCACCACCCATGATACAGTTTTTGCCAATTTTTGCACTTCCAGCAATACCACAGTTTGCTGCAATCGCAGTATTTTCTCCAATCTGAACATTGTGAGCAATTTGCACAAGGTTATCAATAATGACACCATCCGCTAGAATTGTATCGTCTAATGCGCCACGATCAATACTACAATTTGAACCAATCCGGACATCATTTCCGATGCGAACTGAACCCAGTTGCGCAATGCGATGCCATTTCCCTTGATACGGTGCAAACCCAAAACCTTCAGAACCAATCACTGTATTCGCATGAATACGAACACGATCTTGTAATTTTGCTGCACCCGTAATAGTAACATGTGCATCAATAAAGCAATCTTTACCAATCTCAACTTCATCATCAAGGAACGTATGTGCCTGAATAATTGTGTTGTTCCCCACAACACAATGTTCACCAATCACAACATAATGCCCAATATAAGCATCATCAGCAATCATGGCAGAAGGATGAATTTGAGCAGTACTCTCGATACCTCGTTGAGTTATTTTGTTTTGAAATAAATGCGTTAAAGTAGCAAATGCCAAATAAGGATTATCTACAACAATAAAATTTTGTTTGCTTGTCAGTTGTTGTTTAAGTTGTGCTGTGACGATAAATGCGCCAGCATGACTTGCCTCTGCTTGTGCTAAATATTTTTCACCATTTACAAAGCAAATATGCTGTTCTTGCGCATATTCCAAACTTGCCAAGTTAGAAACTTGGAAATCTTTTTCACCGAAATGCTCACCTTTGACAAGGTGAGCAATTTCTTCTAAACGATAAGTACGTCTATTCATTGATTATTTAATTGCGTTAACCTTTTGAATCATTTTATCAGTTAAATCATACTGAGCGTCAGAGGCAATCGTAGAATTTTTATTCAAAATGAAGTCTAAGTTGTTTTCTTTACGCAATTGTTCAGCAGCTTGCTTCACGCGCGATTCAAAAGTTGTATTCATCGCTTGTAAGCTTGACTGAACTTTGGTCTGTAAACCTTGCTGAGTCGAGTTGAATTCACTTAATTTCGACTGATACTGAGCAGTGAGCTTTTGGATATCAGCCTGATTCATTTTTTGACCATCAGTCTGCGCTTTTTGCTGCAAAGACTCTAACTCTTTACCCAATTGCTCAAGTCGAGTTGAAGTAGGTTTTACTGACTGAGTTAAGCTCGCATTTTGTTGTTTGAGATAAGTACTGCTTTCAACAACTTTAGCTAAATCAACTACAGCAAGACCAGCGGCATTTACAGTTGCAGAAACCGTAAATCCTAAACCTAACATAAGCATTGTTAATTTTTTCATTATTGCATCCTTTATATATTTTACAGCGATAAACGAGGTCGCCCTTAGAAGGTACGACCGATTTCGAATTGGATAGATTTGGTGTTATCACCTTTTTTATCATTCAATGGGAATGCATAACTGAGAGATAATGGACCAATCATGGTAATCCACGTGAAGCCAACACCGACGCTATAACGCATATTGCCAAGATCAAACTTATTGTTATCATTGCAATATTGCTTCATATCAATATTAGTACCGTAGACTTTACCTTTTGGTATGTCACATTTCGTATCAAAGACTTGTGCACCTTCGGCAAATAAGACTGGACGCACTTGACGCGTCCAATCACCTTTAAATGGTAAAGGAAGCGCAAGTTCTGTACCAAACTGAACCAAAGCGTTACCGCCAACTTCTTCAGGATTCGGGTCATTTTGACCTTGCTCTTGGAAAATTACACTTGGGTATTTAGGCCCTAATGAGCTGTTATCATAGCCACGTACTGAACCATAACCACCCGCATAGAAATTTTTATAGAATGGTAAATCATTACCATAGCCTAATTTACCGTAACCACGAAGAACAAATCCACCCCAAAGTGATTTAAAGGCCTGCGCATCATAAGTTAACTTTTGATAATCTACATCACTACCAGGTAAACCAATTTCCAAACCAACACGATGTGACATACCAGAAGTTGGGAAAATTGGTCTATTCAAAGTGTTATAAGACCAACCTAAATTTAACATATAGGTTAAGAAAGTACCTTCAAATGCGTTACCGTATTCGGTTAAGTCTAATGGCTTAGAGTCTTTATCTACACAATTTATTGCTAAATCATAGTCAGCAGGTACAGGACTCGGTGCAGGCTTACCATTAACCGCATCTATTTCTCGCTGTGACTTATAGTTACCAGAGCAATACGTACTTGTAGAAGTCTGTTTACCACCATTCGCTAATAAATAATCACGGATATAAGTCGAAACACTTGGACCAGTCCGTACTTTGGTTTGATCAATACCTAAAGAAGCACTTAGACTTTGATTTTCATCAATTGGGTAACCAAAACTGACGCTACCACCAATACTATCGGTGACATAGTTGTTAACGTTATAGTCTTTGTTTAGCTTAGTTTTACGGTAATAAACGTTATAACCACGGCTCACACCATCAATGGTGAAGTATGGGTCAGTCACACTTAAGTTATAGTAATCTTGCGTTTCTGAACGAGATAAATCGATCGCGACACGATTACCTGTTCCCATAAAGTTGGTTTGACTTAAACCTGCTTGGAAAGTTACACCACCATTTTGTGAGTAACCTACAGCTAGTGTAGTCGTACCAGAATGCTGTTCTTCAACATTCACGTTTAAATCAACTTCGTCTGGTGAATTTGGTACGCGAACAGGTTTAACATCTACGGTCTTAAAGAAACCTGTACGTTCTAAACGAACTTTAGACAAGTCGATTTTTTCATTACTTGCCAACGCACCTTCCATTTGGCGCATTTCACGACGTAATACTTCATCAGCCGTTTTACTATTACCAGTGAAGTTAATACGACGAACAGTCACTTGTTGACCTGGGTTAATATAATAATTTAACCCCACGATACCCGTTTCATTATTGATATCAGGTACAACATTCACTTCAGCATAGTAATAGCCTGCATTACCATACTTGCGCAATAATAATTGCTTAACAGCATTCACTTTTTCCTGAGAATAAGTTTCACCATCTTTGTACAATTTAAGCGCTTGTAACTCTTGTGGTTTATAGAGTGCATCACCTAAGAATTTGGTTTCACCAAATTTAAACTGGCTACCTTCATCAACCGAAACTTCAATAAAGATATGTTTTTTATCTTCGCTAATATTCAACTGAGAATTGATGATATTAAAGTTGATATAACCTTTGTTTAAATACAATGCACGTAAGGCTTCTAGACTTGCAGCCATTTTTTCGCGTGCATAACGGTCATTACGAGTAACAATAGATGCCCAGCCACTTTCTTTAACGGCAAAGGCTTGCTTGATATCACTATCACTAAAGACAGTGTTACCAATAATGTTGATATCAAATACTTTTGCAGCGGTACCTTCATTAAAATTAAGCTTTAACTCAACACGGTTATTTGGACGAGCAACTGTTTCAACAGTCACATCCGCATCATAGCGACCTTGCTGGGTATATTGTTGCTCAAGCTCAGTTTCAATCGTCTGCAATGCAGATTTTTTAAACACTTCGCCTTCGGCAATCCCCATTTTCTTTAAGCCCTGCTCTAAGGCTTCTTTTGGAATCAGTTTATTACCTTTGAATTCCAGCTTTGAAATAACTGGACGTTCAACCACTTTAAAGACCAAAACATTATTTTCTTTATAGGTTTTGATGTCATCAAATAAACCCGAAGCATATAAAGTACGGATTGCCTCAGCAATCATAGGATCACTTACTCTATCGCCACTATTTATTGGTAACATAGAATAGATACTTGCAGGTGTTAAACGCACTAAGCCATCAATTCGTATATCTTGTGCAAGAAACTCATCTGCAGCGTATGCTTGTTGTACCACTGCCATCGCACTAACCAGTGCCAAAGGCATTAATAAATGTGTGTGACGCATGCCCATATATTTTCCAGTAAGTTAAATTCCATTTGCGTTGTTATAAACGCATGAAGTCGTTAAATAAAGCCAAAAGCATCATGCTACCGAGCAGTACCATACCAACTTTTAGACCAAACATCTGTATTTGTTCAGAAACAGGTTTACCACGGATTGCTTCGATGAAGTAATAGACTAAATGACCACCATCAAGCATCGGAATTGGTAATAAATTTAGAATGCCAAGACTTACACTCATCAAAGCCATGAAAGAAATGAACGTTTGCCATCCCATTTCAGCACTTTGGCCAGCCACTTTGGCAATGGTGATTGGGCCAGATAAGTTATCCAAACCAATTAAACCACGTACCATTTTGATAATCGAATTGAAAATCATGCCCGAAAGCTGAGTTGTCTTTTCAAAAGCAACAACTAAGGCTTCTACAGGTGAATATTGAATGGTTTGCTTGTAATCATTCGGAATCGTGATTTTGCCTGCATCACTTTTCACGCCAAGCATTCCAGTAGTATTGCCCATATTATCGCGCTGCCCTTGTGGCATCACTTGTAAATGGACAAGTTGACCTTGACGCATCACATCAATATTTAAAAGCTTTTCTGGTGAGCTTTGAACAACAGCAACTACATCAAACCAATCTTTCATTGCAACATTATCAATTGCAACGATTTGATCTCCGACTTTCATACCTTGGCGTATCGCTGCGCCATCAGGACTCAATTCTTTCACCATTGCAGGAATCTGAGGACGATACGGTAAAAAACCTAATACGTCCAAAGGCGACTGACTTTGATCTTTCAAAAACTCTTTAATCGGTAAATTAAACTGTTTTTCGGTCCCCGCACGATCAACGATGATTGAAACCTGCCCAGTCTCACCAACACGGTTCACTAAGGCATAATTCAATTTTTCCCATGTTGGCGTTGTTTGTCCGTCAACATTGATAATCTTATCGCCGACTTTTAAATCGACTTGAGCTGCGGGTGTATTTGGCATGATTTTGCCAATACGAGTGTTCAACTGATCTTGTGCGGGTAAAAATAAAATCCAAAATAGAAATACAGCAAAAATCAGATTAATCAAAGGACCAGCAGCTACAATCGCAATGCGCTTCCACGGAGATTGGCGGTTAAAGGCATAAGGCAGGTCTTGCTCAGCAACATTCCCCTCACGCTCATCCAACATTTTGACATAACCACCCAGCGGTAATGCTGAAAGCTGATATTGGATTCCTGATTTTTTAGATTGCCATTTCAATAGAGTTGGACCAAAGCCAATGGAGTAAACCAACACTTTGACACCTAATCTACGTGCAACCCAATAATGACCAAATTCATGAATTGCAATTAGAGGACCAAGCAATAAAATCGCTGCAACAATCATAAATAGTGCATTCATACGATTTAGCCTCCTATATCCACAATATACTTTTCTGCAATTCGTCTTGCGATCATATCAGTCTGCAAGATGATGTCTATATTTTCTGCTTTAGCATTTTGTACAGTTTGCAAGGTATTTTCGACAACTTGAGCAATCTCAGTAAATCGAATTCTTTGCTGCAAAAATGCTGCAACTGCAATTTCATTTGCCGCGTTTAAAATCGTCGGTGCTAAACCACCTGCACGCATCGCCTGACGTGCTAAATCTAATGCAGGAAATTTAACAAGATCAGGCGACTGAAAGTTCAGTTGAGCCGTCTCAAATAAATTTAAAGCAGGAACATTTGTCTCCAAACGTGTTGGCCAAGCCAATGCATGTGCAATTGGTGTACACATATCTGGATTACCCATTTGTGCCAAAGTTGATCCATCCACATACTGCACCATGGAATGAATAATACTTTGTGGATGAACAACAACTGTAACAAAATGTTCTGATATTGAAAACAAATGACAAGCTTCTATTAATTCTAAGCCTTTATTCATCAAAGTCGCAGAATCAACAGAGATTTTTTGCCCCATTGACCAGTTTGGATGCTTACACGCTTGCTGCGGAGTGACATCATACAATTGATCTAATGAGTGATTCAGGAACGGACCACCAGATGCAGTCAGTAAGATCTGAGATACACCTAATTGTGGTTGGCCCGTTCTTTCAGCATCTAAATAATTATGCGGTAAGGATTGAAAGATTGCATTGTGCTCAGAGTCGACTGGCAGTAACAAAGCATTATGTTCGCGCGCAGCTTGCATCATGATATCACCAGACATCACGAGCGACTCTTTATTGGCAAGTAAAACACGCTTACCGGCTTTGACTGCCGCCAGTGTTGGTAACAACCCAGCCGCACCCACAATGGCTGCCATGACGATATCAACATCAGCATGTTCAGCAATTTCAATTAAGCCAGTTTCATCTGTCAAAATTTCAATCTGTTTTAGATTTTCTTGATTGAAACGTTGTTGTAACTCAAATGCTTTCTCATTCGGCACAACAACAATTTTGGGATGATGTTTTTTACAAACTTCTAAAAGTTCATCTAAACGACTATATGCAGAGACTGCAAATACAGTGTATTGGTCTGGGTGTTGTTCCAATACTTTTAAAGTACTCTGTCCAATTGAACCCGTAACACCCAATATACAAACAGCTTGAGTCATTTAAAGATCTACACCAATAAGTTTTAATATATACATGCCAGTTGCAAAAATCGGCGCAGCAGCAAGTAAAGAATCAATACGGTCTAACACACCACCATGCCCAGGAAGAACACGACCAGAATCCTTGATTCCTGCACGGCGTTTAATCATTGATTCAAACAAATCACCTAACACAGATGCAAACACGGTAATAATCGAAAGGATTAAGAATAAAATAAGCTGTATAACACTTAAATTTAAATAGAAATATTGTACAACCAGCATAATGATAATCGTGGTTGCAATGCCGCCATATAAGCCTTCAACCGATTTATTTGGGCTTACAAATGGTGCTAGTTTTTTCTTACCAAATTTACGCCCAACAAAATATGCACCACTGTCTGCTCCCCATACCAACAGGAACAAATACATCAACCACCACGGTGAACTATGCCAAACAGCATACAGTGCAGTAACCGCAGCAGATATCAGAATAAAGCCAACGATATATAAAGATACGTTGTACCAACTATCTGATTCAGGAAAATTCTTAACCCAATAAATACTGCCTAACCACGTGAGAATTGATGCAGCCCAAAGCAAAAGTGCGACATCATCAAAAAATAATGCGAGTGTTGATACTGCCGCAACACATCCACCATATAACCAAGCTTTCGGTTTTGACACAGCCGTAACTGCTCGCGGCATAAGCTTAAACCACTCATAACCAGCGACCCCTGCGGCTAAAATCATAAGCATAAACATTGGATAATGTGATTGCGTTGCAAACATGCAACTTAAAACAACAGCAACTAACACCAATGCGGTAATAATCCGCTCTAACATTATTAATTCTCTATTTTCGCTTGTTGAATCTGTTCTGAGGTTTTACCAAAGCGTCTTTCACGTCCTGAAAAAACACGAAATGCGTGATCTAGCTCTTTCACTGTAAACTCGGGCCATAATGTCTCGGTAAAATACAACTCTGCATACGCGGCTTGCCACAGTAAGAAGTTAGATAAACGATAGTCACCACCTGTACGAATTAACAAATCGACAGCTGGGAGATCATTTAGACTGACATATTTATCAAATAAATCAACATTTATCTGATCTGCTTGAAGTTTTCCAGCGAGCACATCTTGAGCAATGACTTTTGCAGCCTGAGCCATATCCCACATACCACCATAACTAATGGCAATGGTGAGCGTCATTGAGTCAAAAGCTGCTGTTTTCTGCTCTGCATATTGCATTAAATCACGCAACTCATTTGATAACCGAGAACGGTCTCCAATGAAACGAAGCGCAATATTGAATTTTTCCATACGAGGTAACTGCTCATGAATTGTCTCTTCCAACAATTTCATTAACAGGTCAACTTCATACTGTGGTCGATTCCAATTTTCGCTTGAGAATGCAAAAACCGTTAATGCACGAACACCTTCTTTTTTGCAATGCTCAACAATAGGATCCAAGACATTCTTGCCTTCTCGATGCCCATCGCCTTTTTGCATTTGCTTTTTTTTGGCAAAACGATTGTTGCCATCCATGATGATGGCAACATGTTGAGGAAGAAGCGGTTCTTCTTGCAAGGTCATAGTAATATCAGACCTTCATCAACTCTGCTTCTTTCGCTGCAAGACGCTTATCGACTTCTGCAACATATTTATCCGTAATTTTCTGAATTTCATCTGATGCACGGCGATCATCATCTTCAGAAATTTCTTTTTCTTTCAATAATGCTTTGATATCACCTAACACATCACGACGAATGTTACGAATCGCAACTTTGGCATTTTCAGCTTCATTACGCGCAACTTTTTGCATGTCACGACGAGTTTCTTCAGTTAACGCAGCCATTGGTACACGGATTGCGTCAGCAGTAATTGGATTCAAACCTAAACCTGCTTCGCGAATCGCTTTATCAATCGCAGCAACCATCGAGCGCTCAAATGGTTGTACCAATAGTGTCCGCGAATCTTCAAGTCCAACGTTTGCCACTTGATTCAATGGAACATCGGAACCATAGTAAGAAACCATCACACCATTTAAAATAGATGGGTGCGCACGACCTGTACGAACTTTGGCAAAGCCCAACTCTAAAGAGTCAAGCGACTTCTGCATACGCTGTTCGCTATCTTTTTTGAGATCGTTAATCATATGATCTTCCTTACTTATTCATAGGTATTACAAAATATTTAGACATTAGTATAAAGAGCTTTACGGCTCACGTACATGAGGGTTTATTAACAAATCCTAATTCGTAACGTGAGTACCTTCTTTTTCGCCCATTACAACAGAAAGTAATGCACCAGATTTGTTCATATCAAAAACTTGCAATGGAACATTATGGTCACGACATAAACAAATTGCCGTAAGATCCATTACACCAAGCTTCTCATCTAAAACCTGATCAAAAGTTAAATGATCATATTTAACCGCATCATCATATTTACTCGGATCTTTATTATAAACGCCATCAACTTTAGTCGCTTTCAAGATCAAGTTCGACTCGATCTCAATCCCACGCAAGCAAGCAGCTGTGTCTGTTGTAAAGAATGGGTTTCCTGTACCCGCAACAAATACACAGACTTCACCTTGGCTTAAATGACGAATTGCATCACGGCTTGAATATGGCTCAACTACTGTACCAATCGACAAAGCTGACATTAAACGCGTTTTGATATTGCGACGAACCAATGCATCACGCAGTGCCAAACCATTCATTACCGTTGCCAACATGCCCATTTGGTCACCCGTAACACGACCAACCAAACCATCTTTTTGCAATTGGCTACCGCGATACAAATTACCACCGCCAACCACAATACCGACCTGAACACCTAGACCAACCAAATGAGCGATTGAAAGTGACATTTGATCCAATACTTGGGCATCAATACCCATATCTTTGTTACCTGCTAAAGCTTCACCTGAAAGCTTTAGCAAAATACGTGCATAACGTGGATTCTTAGAAGCTGACATACTTTTCTCCAAACCGACCAATCTCAAAACTTTCTTAAATTTAATTCAACATTAAGCAGATTTAATCTGAATTAACTTTGCAAACAAGTCATACTCATCCGCATCTGTAATTTCAACTTCAAGTAAGTTACCTGCTTTAATGAGACTCTTATCAATATCTTCAACAAAAACGTTGCCATCAATCTCAGGTGCATCTGCATATGAGCGAGCAACTGCAACAGGGAATTCGTCTTCCAAGCTATCAACTAATACCGTCATTCTCTGACCAATACGTTTTTGCAATTTAGCTGCTGAAATTGCTTGTTGCACTTCCATGAAACGTTCATAACGCTCTTGCTTGATCTCTTCTGGCACATGATCTGGAAGATCATTTGCTGTTGCACCTTCAACGGGTGAATAAGTAAAACAGCCAACGCGATCTAGTTGAGCTTCTTTCAACCATTCCAATAACATTTGGAAATCTTCTTCGGTTTCACCAGGAAAACCGACAACGAAAGTTGAGCGAATCACTAATTCAGGGCATTTTTCACGCCAGAGTTTCAGGCGTTCTAAAGTATTTTCACTATGCGCTGGTCGCTTCATCAATTTTAAGATGCGTGGACTGGCGTGCTGAAAAGGAATATCTAAATAAGGCAGGATTTTGCCCTGAGCCATCAAATCAATCGCAGCGTCCACATGTGGATATGGATATACGTAGTGTAAACGTACCCAAATTCCCAACTGACCAAGTGCTTCACACATGTCATAGAATTTGGTTTTAACTGGCTGACCATTCCAAAAATCTAACTTGTACTTGGTATCCACACCGTATGCAGACGTATCCTGCGAGATCACCAAAATCTCTTTTACACCTGCACGCTTAAGTGCAGCTGCTTCATCCAACACCTTCCCAACAGGACGAGACACGAGGTCGCCACGCATGCTTGGGATAATGCAGAATGTACAACGGTGATTACAACCTTCCGAAATTTTCAAATAAGCATAATGCTTCGGTGTTAAACGAACACCTTGCTCTGGAACTAAATCAATAAACGGGTTATGTTTTGGCGGTGCCGGTACATATTCATGCACCGCTTCCATTACATCTTGATAGGCCGCTGCACCTGTTACTTTAAGAACATTTGGGTGCATCTGGCGAATTTTGTCTTCGTCTTTACCTAAACAGCCAGTAACGATTACTCGACCATTTTCACTCATGGCTTCGCCAATGGCGTCTAAAGACTCTTGTACTGCAGATTCAATAAAACCACAGGTATTAACAACAACCAAATCTGCACCGTCGTAATCTGATGCTACTTGATAACCTTCAGTCTTTAACTGAGTTAAAATTCGTTCAGAATCTACCAATGCCTTAGGACAACCTAAAGATACAAAACCGACTTTGGGGGTCTTCATGAATCTGCGCTCCACTAGAATCGGCGTATTGTATGACTTTTCTTTGCTTACGCATAGCTGCAAAGCCATCTCTTTGTGTAATGCACCAAAATACAACCAAAATTTTAAATAAAATCCAACAACGCACCAATTTAGAACATAATAAAATATTGAAATAAGCGGATGTATGTGAAAAATACCGTATAAATCGATTCTTTCAGATTTAAGTGATTGAAATTTAGTTAATACAAAGTTGGCTTGTATTTTGCATAAAGTACATTTTAGAAGTTAATGGCTATTCATTAAAATTTATATTTATTGCGCCATTTTAAAACAGGATGATTCACAAATGGATCAACAGAACACTATCGACTATCGACTCTTAGTAGATAATCTGAGCACTGCCATTTTATTGGTCGATAGTAAGCTTAATATTTTTTATTTAAATTCTGCTTGTGAAGCATTATTTGATGTCAGCTTGCTCCGCGCCTCGGGTCAACCTGTATTAAATTTACTGCATGCACATGATGATTCATTTAATACACATGAAGCATTATTAAACACTTTAGAAAGTGGGCAACACTATACCCGTCGTGAAGCGGTCATCAATGTGAATTTCAAACCAATTCATGTCGATTACACAGCGTCACAGCTCAATGCAGGTAAAAGTTACCATCCACTACTGTTAATTGAACTCAATCCAATTGACCGTATGTTGAAAATTTCGAAAGAAGAAAACCTAGTTCAACAACATCAAGTCGCTCGACAGCTAGTTCGAGGTGTGGCGCATGAAATTAAAAACCCGCTCGCAGGTATCCGTGGAGCAACTCAACTCCTTGCCCGTAGTTTAGCTGACGATAATTATCGTGAATTTACCGATATCATTATTAGTGAAGTAGATCGACTCACCAACTTGGCTGACACCATGCTTGGTTCACGTCAGTTACCAAGCTACGAACATGTTAATGTGCATGAACCTTTAGAACGCGTTCGCTCACTCATTGCAAATCAGACCAAGAAGAAAATTAAAATCACACGAGACTATGACCTTTCCTTACCCGATGTGATGGCAGATCGTGATCAACTCATTCAAGTCATGCTCAACATCAGTGTCAATGCCGTACAAGCGATGACCGAAAATAAAGACTTTTTTACCGACTCAGAGCCAGAACTGGTTTTAAGAACCCGAATCCAACGACTAGTCACGATTAATGGTGTGTTAAATCGCTCAACGGTTCGCATTGACATCGAAGACAATGGCCCTGGTGTTCCTGAAAACATCTTGGAATCTGTTTTCTACCCACTGGTCACTGGTCGCGCCAAAGGCACAGGGCTGGGTCTCAGTATTGCTCAAAATATTATGCATCAACATAACGGAATGATTGAGTGTCAATCAGTTCCAGGAAAAACCGTATTTAGCCTATATCTACCTTGGGAGTTAAACCATGTCACGAAATAAAATTTGGGTAATCGATGACGATCGTGCCATGCGCTGGGTACTGGAAAAAACCTTTAAAGAAGAGGGTTTTGATGTCACCAACTTTGAAGAAGCACAAACTGCGCTTGAGCGTCTACACGATGATGCACCCGATGTGATTTTAACCGATATTCGCATGCCTGGGATTGACGGTTTAACCTTCTTATCTAAAGTTAAAAATACACATCCTGATTTACCTGTCATCATCATGACAGCACACTCTGATTTAGAATCAGCGGTATCAAGTTATCAAACAGGTGCTTTTGAGTATTTACCGAAACCATTTGATATTGATGAAGCATTAGCACTAGTTAATCGTGCAATTTTGCATATCAATAAATTGCAACAACAAGAAGCAACCAAAACAGCTTCACCATTGCAATCAACCGAAATTATTGGCGAATCACCTGCAATGCAGGAAGTATTCCGTGCAATTGGTCGCTTATCACAATCACACATTACCGTATTGATCAATGGTGAATCAGGTACAGGTAAAGAATTGGTTGCGCATGCATTACACAAACACTCACCTCGTCGTGCCAAACCTTTTATTGCCTTAAATATGGCAGCCATTCCAAAAGACTTGATCGAAACTGAATTGTTTGGCCATGAAAAAGGTGCTTTCACAGGTGCAAATACCCAACATCAAGGCCGTTTTGAACAAGCCAATGGTGGTACTTTATTTCTAGACGAAATTGGTGATATGCCATTTGAAACTCAAACACGTTTACTTCGTGTTTTAGCAGATGGTGAGTTCTACCGCGTAGGTGGTCATATCCCTGTTAAGGTTGATGTCCGTATCGTGGCTGCAACACACCAAGATTTGGAAAAACTGGTGAATGAAGGTCGTTTCCGTGAAGACTTATATCACCGTCTAAACGTAATCCGTATTCACATTCCAAAGCTGGCACATCGTAGTGAAGACATTCCGATGCTGGCACAACACTTCTTGGCACGCGCTGGCAAAGAACTGGGTGTAAGTCCTAAAATCTTACGCACAGAAACCACGGATTATATGCAACAACTACCTTGGCCTGGTAACGTGCGTCAGTTGGAAAATACTTGTCGCTGGTTAACGGTTATGATTACGGGTCGTGAAGTTTATCCAGAGGACCTACCAGCAGAGCTTAAACAAGCTTCTATGCATAAAAACAATGAAGCCCAAGCGGCATCCAATGCCAGTCCTGCTTTGGTTGAACGTATCGCAGTTCATCATTGGGATGAATTATTGGCACAATGGGCGATCCAAAAGCTTAAAAATGGTGAAATGAAACTTTTAGACATCGCCACACCAATGTTTGAGCGCACGCTGATTAATGCCGCGCTACAACAAACCCGTGGACGTAAACGCCATGCCGCTGAGCTTTTAGGTTGGGGACGTAATACTCTGACCCGTAAACTCAAAGAGTTAGGTATGGATTCTACCGATGACGATGACGACGAAGAAATTCGTTCTGCTTAATTAAAACACTACGCCAAAGCGAGTACACGTTACTCGCTTTTTTATTTGAAATGAGAAATTTTGAAACACTGATCAATTTCATAGCCATACAATCGATATGGTTTTTGCTATACTAAAGTTAACCCAACCATCCCAAAGTAGATAATGACTGATATTTGCTATCCAAGCTGTGCTAAACCTCAAACACGCCGCGGGGAAGAACGTCGTCATGCACTATTATTGTGCGCAACCGATTTATTCCTAGAAAAAGGTTATGAGGCAGTATCTTTGGATGATATCGTCAATCATGCAGGTGGTTCAAAAACGTCGATTTATAAATACTTTGGCAATAAAGAAGGTCTATTTACAGCCATTTGTGATTATCGCAGGGAAGTATTTTTTAAGGGCGTATGTTTTCCATATCTACCAGAATCAACGGATTTAAGAAATTACCTGATCCAAACCCTACAGCGTTTTTATCACCACATTATTCAACCAGAAAATATCGCCTTTATGCGTATGTTTACAGAACAAACGCAAAAGGATATTCAACTTGCACATTATTTCTACGATCAATGTGCACTCAACATTGAAAACACGATTGCTTTCGCACTTGAACATGCACATGCAAACAATGAAATCTTCTGTGCTCAACCCAAGTTTTCTGCAATGATGTATTTTGGAACCCTACGCGATGTCGAATGGCGTAATTTAATGGGTTTAGATGTCACTGAAAATGATGCAGAAATTATTGATTATATTAATTATTCTGTAGATTTATTTTTAAAAGCCCACCAAAAGGTCTAATTCTTTTGCTTTTTTTTGCGCGTATAGTATAGTATTCAATTCCTTTTTTTATACCCATTAATCATCACTTAATTATTGTTTTTATTCAATAATTATTGGGGGAGCAAATATGGCGCTTCGGCATTTTCTTACTTTACGAGACCTATCCTCTTTAGAATTGCAGCGTATTTTAGATCGCGCACAAGAACTTAAACGCATGCAACATAGCAATACGGTCTATCAACCTTTTGCCGGTAAAGTTTTGGGAATGATTTTCGAGAAATCGAGCACACGTACGCGTATTTCTTTTGAAGCAGGTATTTGCCAATTTGGTGGTAACGCAATTTTTCTTTCACCACGCGATACACAATTAGGACGTGGTGAGCCCATTGAAGATTCTGCACGAGTCATTTCAAGCATGCTCGACATTGTCATGATCCGTACTTTTGGTCACGATATTGTAGAACGTTTTGCATCTTACTCGACTGTACCTGTCATCAATGGTCTAACTGATGATCACCACCCTTGCCAGTTACTTGCTGATTTGCAAACGTTCCAAGAGCATCGTGGTAGCATTGAAGGTAAAACCGTTGCATGGATTGGTGATGGCAACAATATGTGTAACTCATATATTGAAGCCGCACACATGATGGGCTTTAAACTTAAAATTGCATCGCCTGAAGGTTATGAACCACAAGCAAGATTCCTGACTGAATTTGCTGATTGCGTAGAAGTCTTTAATAAAGCGGAAGACGCTGCTGTCAATGCAGACCTGATCGTGACTGATGTATGGGCTAGCATGGGTCAGGAAGAAGAACAGAAATTACGTGAAAAAGCATTCTCAGATTTCCAAGTCAATGAAAAACTTATGGACTTGGCACACCCTGATTGCCTATTCATGCACTGCTTACCAGCACACCGTGGTGAAGAAATTTCAGAAAATATGTTAGACCACAAAAATGCGGTGGTTTGGGATGAAGCAGAAAACCGTTTGCATGCTCAAAAGGCCTTGATGGAATTCTTACTAAATGAGAATCTGAAAAAAGACTAAATTTTAAAAACAGCATCATTCGATGCTGTTTTTATTTATGTGTTCTAAATTGAACACTCGAATAAAAACACTTATAGTAAGACTAGCCCATTAGATTAAGTTTCTCATGATATGAGAACTTCACTCAACACACAGCGGATGTTATGACTTCACTCGAACAAGCCTTATCTCAAATACCAAGCTTTTCTTTGGTGCATGAGCATCTGTTTAGCTCTGCTCAACCGACTGCTGAGCAACTGCAACAGATCAAAGAATATGGTTGCAGTACTGTCATTAATCTTGCAACTAGCAAGGCAGATAATCACCTATCTGGGCAGGATCAGATTTGTTTAGACTTGGGATTAAACTACATTCATATTCCAATCGGCTGGGATGTACCTTGCTCTGAACAATGTCTCTTCGTTCTGGATCTCATTGATCATCTCGTTCAAAACGAAATCATTTGGCTACATTGCGACGATAATATGCGTGTCAGTAGTTTGATGTATCTCTATCGTCAGTTCTATATGAATATTGATCTACCAACCGCCCAAGAACTTTTACACCAAATTTGGGAACCGAACGAAACATGGACAGGCTTAATTCATAGCATTACTTTACAACTTCAAGGTCGTAAAGCAACACAAGAACTTGAACAGTCATTAATTAACAGCAATCATTTTGCTTGATGCGAAATCAATACTGTTGCCGTTGCCAAGATACCTTCTTGGCGACCAGTAAATCCCAATTTTTCAGTTGTTGTAGCTTTAATACTGATCTGAGTCACATCAACCTCTAAAACATCTGCAATACTTTGGCGCATCTCCAAGTTGTGCTTTGCTAATTTAGGGCGTTCACAAGCCACTGTAATATCTGCATTATTAAGTTGATAACCACGATCTAAAATCAACTGATAGACATGTTTAAGCAACAGTCGACTATCTGCACCTTTGTACTCTGGATCTGTATCTGGGAAATGCTGTCCAATATCACCCAGTGCCAATGCCCCTAATAAAGCATCACTCAGCGCATGTAATACCACATCCCCATCCGAATGTGCCTTTAAACCATGCGTATGTGGAATTTGAACACCCGCTAAAGTAACAAAATCACCTTCTTCGAACGCATGTACATCAATCCCTTGTCCAATCCGAATTTGAGCAACCATATGATTTTCCTTTTACAATATACCGAACAAATCTTGTATTCAGGCTTTCTATTTCGCTATAGTACGTTGAGCAAATTAGACTGAAAGTATAAGTGATTATGCTGTTTAACACTGTAAGAAATCAATTAAAGAAATCTGGCTATATCATCACATTGAGTTGTTTTTGCTCAACATTTGCCTATGCACAATCAATTGACTGCACTAGCAAAGATTTAGAGGTTAAAAAAATCTGCTCCAAGCCATATAAAGAGCAGCGTCAGAAACTCAATGCCAAATTTTTAACAGCATATTTGGTAACCGATGCCCCATTACAGTTATTACATGACACACAAACACTCTGGCTGAATCAAATACGTCAATGCAAAACCAAAAGCTGTTATCAACAGCAATTCGATGCACGCTTGGATGATTTGAATTTTTATACCTCAATGAACCAAACCTTGACGCAACATTATCTGAAATATGAAAACGGTAAACTAGCAGCTCAACCTGTGCATTTACAGATCCATCAGTTGGATAAAGATAAACTTAAAATAGAAGGCACGGCATATCGTAACCCCAATAATCGCCCAGAAACTCAAACCTTGTCTTTATTGGCATATAGTACGCCTGAACAAAAAGGTCAAATCATCGATAATGAAAAAAAATGCCAATATCAGTTTGATTTTCAAAAAGCCTTATTGATTATTAAATCTGAGCAAAAAGATTGTGGAAGATTTACAGGCATCTATCGTTTGTATGATTAATGGTTTTAAGATTTAAAAGCCGATGTTCTCACATCGGCTTTTCTAATTCAGTTAGGGTATTTTTCTGCAATTTCTTGGCTAATCAATACCGCTGTTGCAGCAGATAAAGTCCACCCTAGATGGCCATGCCCAGTATTATAGAAAACCCGAGCGTGTTTGCCTTGTTTAACCACAGGCAACATATTCGGCATCATTGGACGCAAACCCGCCCACGGAACCACATGTTCAGTTGAAATATCAAAGTTTTGATTGACCCAATTAATCAAAGGCTGAATCCGATCAGCACGAATATCTCGATTATAACCATTAAATTCTGCCGTCCCAGCGATACGTAAGCGATCTGAGCCTAAACGCGAGGTCACGATCTTTGCACTTTCATCCAGCAAACTCACCCAAGGCGCATTTTTCACACTACGCTCATCTTTCAGTTGCACCGTAATGGAATAGCCTTTGACTGGATAAACATTGACACTATCACCTAACATGTCAGCTAATTGATAACTTCCTACTCCACCACACACCAAAATCAGATCCGCAACAATTTCAGTAATACCATCAGGGCTTGGATTAACATTTTCCGAACTGTTTTTACAGTGCACCACCACTTTGTCTTGATTAAATTTGACATCAACAACATCTAAACCAAAACGGTATTTCACGCCATTTTGTTGAGTATTGTCAGCCAAGCCAACTGAGAATTTATGAATATCTCCTGTTGCATCCCCAGCCGTATAATACCCCCCAAAATAATCGCCTGTTAAGGTAGGCTCAATTGCTCTCATTTCTTCTGGTGTAATCGCGTTCCGCTCTAGCTTACCTTCAACCAGCACATCATTGACCTTCTTGGCAATCTCATAGTCTTCTTTGGTGTGATACATATGTAAAATGCCACGTTTTTCCAAGTCAAACGAGATATTTTCTTTTTCTGCAATCTCAAATAAACGCTGCCTTGCCAAAAGTGCTAAACGCACTGTCTCTATGGTATTGGCTTTATAATTTTTAATATGTGTTAAAAACTCAATCAACCAGCGATATTTGTGTGCACTAAAGGAAGGATTGAGCAATAAAGGAGCATCCTTTTTACTCATCCACTTAATACCTTTAAGCACCGTTGCCTTTTGATTCCAAACCTCAGCGTTACAGGCAGACAACTGCCCCCCGTTAGCAAATGAAGTTTCCATGGCAGGAAAGAGATGACGATCTATCACCGTCACCTCATAGCCCAATTTATTTAATTCATAAGCAGACGTTACACCCGTAATCCCTGCACCAATGACGACAACATGTGGCATAGCAAACTCCTAGAAATGCATAACATTTCTTAATGCATAGCCCCATCTGTCATGGTACCTGAGAGTTTTGGCAGATGATTACCAATTAATCATTTAGCCTTCCCCTTCGGTGAGTGTTTATCATAGAAGTAAATGGTTGTTAATTTCTACAAGTTGAGCACTGCTCTCCAGATTGTATTTCTATTATTACAGTCCTTCTGCCTGAGAGTTTCCGGGGTCGTTGCTCCTTCGGCGAGTCCATTGAAGAACTTCTCTCCCGCAATAATATTTATATCCATATAAGCAATATATATGCCGCATAAAAATACAGACACTAAATTCTTGTAATTGTTTGTAGATTAAGATTTATGCGATTTAAAATGAGCTTCAGTATAAAAAAAGCAGACTTAAAGTCTGCTTTTCAACATTAAAATTTGCATTGCAAAATTTGTTCTGGGAACTGTCCTTTCCACAGTTCACGTAATGTTGGCAAATAGAATTTTTCACCAATCATCACCAGTTCAGCATCGATTAGCGCATGAATCTCATGCATTAATACATAATCCAAGGCAATAAGTGATAATTGTGGCTGACTTTGGGTAATTTGCTTACGTCTAACTTGCGCTTTTTTTACCAGTTCATTGGCAAAGTTTTTATCTTTATAAGTGGTAATCGCACTTAATCGTAATTCGATAATGCCCCAACCTTCTAATAATTTTTTAAAAATTTCAAAATCTTTAGAGGTCGCTTCCCAAGTTACATTTTCCAAATCATTGTCTTCTGGTAATACAGGTAACAACAAATCAGCGGTGCTCGGAAAAATTTTCTTTAAATTCAACAGAAACTTAACAGGATTTTCATTTGGAAGATCAGAAAACTGGATGTTGGTTTTTGTATCCGTTAAATAAATATTCAGCATAAGGAAGCAACAGTCTGGTAAATCAAACGAGTATTGTACGCAGTTCACTTTATAAAAACTACTCATAAAAAAATCCCCCTAACAAAAGAGAGATTTTGTATTACAAATAAAGAACTTACTTACTATTTGGAGAAACCATATTTTCAGGTTTTACTACTTCATCAAATTGCTCGGCAGTCACTAAACCAAGTTCAACCGCGACTTGCTTCAAGGTTTTATTTTCCTTATAAGCTGTTTTCGCGACTTTAGCAGAGTTTTCATAACCAATCACAGGATTCAACGCAGTGACCAGCATCAATGAGTTATGTAAGAAGTGATCAATCTTGTCACGATTTGGTTCAATACCTACCGCACAGTGGTCATTAAAACTATTACATGCATCACCAAGCAACTGAATTGATTGCAGTAAGTTATAAGCAATCACAGGCATAAATACATTCAGCTCAAAGTTACCAGAAGCACCTGCCACATTAATTGTAGTGTCATTACCTAAAACCTGAGCAACCACCATAGTCATTGCTTCACTTTGGGTCGGATTCACTTTACCTGGCATGATACTTGACCCAGGTTCATTCTCTGGAATACGAATTTCACCAAATCCACAGCGTGGACCGCTCGCTAACCAGCGAATATCGTTGGCAATTTTATTCAGACTAGCAGCAAGTGTTTTTAATGCACCAGAAGCAAATACTGCAGCATCACGGCCTGCCAATGCTTCGAACTTATTCGGTGCTGTCACAAAAGGCAGACCTGTTAATTCTGCTAATTGCTCAGCTGCTTTAACCGCATAATCGGGATGTGCATTTAATCCAGTACCAACCGCTGTTCCACCTAAAGGCAATTCATACAAACCTGAGAGAGCTTGCTGTAAGCGCTTCAAACCATGCTCTAATTGTGAAACATAACCACTAAACTCTTGTCCCAAGGTCAAAGGGGTCGCATCTTGCAAATGGGTCCGACCAATTTTGACAATATCATCAAACTCTTCTGACTTACGCTGTAAAGTCTCTTTTAACTTCTCAACGGCTGGGATAAGTAATTCATTGATTTGAATACTTGCAGCCACATGGATGGCGGTTGGGAATGAGTCATTGGTTGATTGTGCACGATTGACATGATCATTTGGATGTACTGGTTTTTGTGCACCCAATACTTGTCCTAATTTTTGATTGGCAATGTTTGCAATCACTTCATTACAGTTCATATTACTTTGTGTACCTGAACCTGTTTGCCAAACCACCAATGGAAATTGTGAGTCCCATTGTCCAGCAATCACTTCTTCAGCGGCACCAACGATATATTGGCTTAATTCTTCAGGAAGTTGTTTTAGTTCAGCATTAGTAATCGCAGCCGCTTTTTTCACCAGACCCATTGCACGAATCATGGCTCGTGGCAAGCGCTCTTGACCAATTTTAAAGTTCTGTAAACTTCGTTGCGTTTGCGCACCCCATAAGGCTTCATTCGGAACTTCAATGTCACCCATTGTGTCGTGTTCAATTCGCATTTGCATAAACAACCTCTACTCTATTTGGTTAAAGTTCTCACGGGCTGAAGCAAAGTGATGCTTTGGCTAGTTGCCGTTATCCTAATCAAAGCAGAAATAAATGTAAATAAGAATCATTATCTTAATTACCTTTTAAGGTATTCAGATAAAAGCGCCATTCATCTTCAATCATTTGTGTTAAAGGCCGTTTTGGTGACCAGTTAAGAACCGTCTCTGCTTTCTCTATTGTTGCACCTAATTGTGCAATCTCATCATGCTGAAATACTGCGGGCTGAACATTTACCTTGGCCTGAGTGACCTTCTCAATTTCATTGAGTAAATTTTGGATAGAGGTCACTTGTGAATGTGCGATATTGAATGACTCCATGCAGTTATTCTGCGAACTCAACCAATTTAGGGTCATTAAAATGGCATTACATGCATCTAAAACATGCAGAAAGCTTCTCTCAACTGTTCCATCAGCAGTCGGGGCCTGATTCTGCAATTCAATACATTCACGCTGCATAGCAGCAACTTGTAAAGCCAATGGCACGATATTCTTAGGCATTTGCGTGACAAATTCACCTAATACACCATGCTCAAATGCACCCACAATATTGGACAGACGCAGATTTACAACTCTCCATTCAGGGTCTGCACGATAAGTATCTGCAATAATATCTTCAACCATTTGCTGAGATCGAACATAAGGATTCGAGTATTTATAATTAAACTCAGTTTCTTCTTTAAGTTCCGCACTTGATTGGCCATAAACCGCCAGACTGGACAAATTGATTAACTGCCTCACCCCCATTCGTTGCATTGCTCTTAATAAGCTCATAATGCTGCTAACATTATCATTATAATATTCAAGAGGTTTTAGAGCCGATTCTTCTAATGATTTAAAACTAGCTGTATGGATAACAGTATCAATTGAATACTGCTCAAAAACTTTATTCAGGGCTGGTGTATTCCGAACATCAAGCTTCGCGAATGGAATATATATTCCCGAAATATATTCCAAGCGTTCCAACGTTTGTAAGGTCGAATTAGCTAAGTTATCTACAATGACAATCTCTTGCCCATGAGCCAATAAACTCAAAGCAATGTGTGAACCGATAAAGCCTAAACCACCTGTCACCAAAATCATTGTATACTTACCTTCCCTTAAATCTGTCCATCATCATTTTTGCCAACTTCAACCCATAGTGAATATTCAATGAGTACACTACTGCTAATTACTTCTGCACCTACGTCCATTATGGCTTGGCATGCTTTTGGTTTAGCTCAAGCTTTACAAAGTAAGCATAAAGAATTTCGTGTCTTCTTTTACCAAGATGGTGTTCAGGTTGCGAATGATTTACAGTGGTTTCCTGATGATCAACGCAATCTAAAACAAGAATGGCAAAAGCTCGGCATCCGACTCCCTGTCTGTGTCAGTGCTGCCCTTGCTCGGGGAATCACTGATGCGGACAATGCAAAACGTCATTCACTTCAATACCACAACTTAGCCAATGGCTTTGAATTAATTGGTCTCGGAGAGCTTGCTGACGCAGTGCAAAACTGTTCTCGATTAATTCAATTTTAATTAAAGTTCTTTACTAGAGTGTTGCTTTGAAAAGGTAAATTGTGTGAAATCTGTACTCGTCATCCTAACGCAACCTAACTTAACAAGTTTGCAAATCAATGAAAGCTTGTCCGCAACTATGGTTTTAGCAACCTTTGGTATTTCTGTCAAAGTATTATTAAAGTGTGCGGCTCTTAGCTTATTAAACAATAATTTAGAATTTGATCAATTTAAACACGAGTTCAAAATCGCAGCCAACATGGTCGAAAGTTTCGAATTCTATGATTTAACTCCACTGCTAATTGAATCTAAAAATCAACAGCTTAGCATAGTCAAAAATACCGATCAGGACATTGAATTTATTGATCTGAATCCTGAGTTTATTCAATCATTTGACCATATTCTGTATTGGTAAGGTGCCATGCTATGGAAAATACAACACTCATTTTAGTTCAATCTACAGCTGATCTGATTTGGTCTGATCTAGTAAAAATGGCACAATCTGATGACTGTATCGTACTTATGGGTAATGCTGCTGTTCTAGTGCCTTCATCCATTACAACGATTTATCACAACATTTATTGTTTAACCAGTGAATACAGCCTTCTTTCCGATGACGTGAAAGACCAGATTCAGGAAATTAACTATGCACAATTTGCAGATTTGGTTTTAAGATTTAAGCGCTGTATTTCATTGAAATAATATGTATTCGATTCATTCAAAATTTTGTTAGGCTATTTTATGCAGTTAGAGTTAGATCAAGACGGTCATTTGGTTGATTACACGATTTGGAATCAAGACGTCGCTCAAGAGTTAGCAACCTCTCTGGATTTACAGTTAACAGACTGGCATTTTGAAATTCTGCATGCTGTACGCCAATTTTACCAACAGTTTGGGCACTCACCAGCCACACGTCCACTCATTAAGTTTTTAATCAAAACAGTGAGTCCCGAGATTAACAATGCGGAGCTACAACAAAAATTTAATACAGGTTTAGTTGCTCGCCATTTGAGTCGTTTAGCTGGCGTGCCTAAACCTGCAAATTGCTTATAATTTTTTAGTTAAGCAAATTTCTTGGCACAAGCTACACAGGCAATGACTGCAATTGTAACACCAAACATGGCTGGGCTTACTTGCTCATGTAATAAAGCTGCTGCAATGATCAAACCAAAGATTGGTTGCAATAATTGAAGTTGCCCTACTGTAGCAATTCCTCCTTGTGCCAAGCCCTTGTACCAAAAGAAAAACCCAATCAGCATACTAAATAAAGATACGTAAGCTAGACCAAATTTTGCCGACGTTGAAATTTGTGCAAAGCTCACAGGCATATACAAATATGAAATGAGCAGCATAATCGGTAACGTGATGATCAGTGCCCAGCAAATCACTTGCCAGCCACCGAGATGCTTAGATAATTTGCCACCCTCAGCATAGCCAAAACCACACAGTAAGATTGCGGCTAACATAAAAATATCACCGTAATTGAATGCCCAACTTCCAGTTTGAATCAGCATATATCCAAAAACCAGTGATGCACCCAAAATTGCAAATAGCCAAAATACGAAATTCGGTCTTTCTCCGCCCCGTAATACACCAAAAATAGCCGTTGCCAAGGGTAATAATCCAACAAAAACGATGGTATGTGCAGCACTTACGTACTGTAATGCCAAGGCTGTAAACAGTGGGAATCCAACTACGACACCAATGGCAACGTAAAGCAAAGGAAGCCAGTCCTTTCGCTCTGGCAATTGTTGCCGTGATAATAAGATGAGTACGAGCCCCAATATACCTGCGATTGCAGCACGTGCAGCAGTTAAAAAGGTAGGGCTGAAATCCATAACCGCAACGCGTGTTGCAGGCAATGAGCCTGCAAAAATAATCACGCCGATTAACCCATTCATCCAACCACTACTTAAAGTTTTCATTTAAATTCTCCAGATCTATGTGAAGAATTTAAACTGTGTTATGGTTTATGCACCATACACACTACAGTACAATTTTAAATAACTGTACTGCATCAATAACCAATACAGTCAATGATTAAATGTAATGAAAAGTACAAAGATTGATTTCGTGATGCAACACATCCATGAACAGATTAAAACGCGTACATTACTTCCCGGCTCTCGTTTGCCTTCTGTACGTGCTTTGGCAGGATCATTGCATTTATCTATTTCGACAATTGTTGAAGCTTATGAACGTCTTGCTTCGCAAGGAATTATTGAAGCGAAAACAGGTTCAGGTTTTTTTGTTGCAGGACCACTTGCCCCATTATCGATTTCTGAAATACATCCTAAGATTGATCGAAGCATCGATCCTTTATGGATTTCAAGGCAGGCATTAGAAGCAAAACAAGGCGTTTTAAAACCCGGCTGTGGCTGGTTGCCTGATGACTGGATGCCACATGAAAATATCCGTAAAGCCATCCGTAAAGTTTCTAAAGCCAATCCACATATTTTGACCGACTACTCAACCCCACTCGGTCTTGCGCCATTACGAGAGTTGCTCTCACGGAAAATATTAAGTAAAGGTATCGAAGTAGGACCCAATCAGATCTTATTAACCGATTCTGGTACACAGGCGATCGACTTGATTTGTCGTTATTTCTTAAAACCCAATGATGTGGTTTTAGTGGATGATCCTTGTTATTTTAACTTTCATGCCTTGCTCAAAGTCCATCAGATTCAAATCATTGCTGTCCCTTATACGCCTACTGGCCCTGATGTTGAAGCCTTTTCTCACGCGATTCAAAACCACAATCCTCGTTTATATATCACCAACTCAGGTATTCATAATCCAACAGGAGCCGTATTGACAGCAGCAACTGCATATCAGGTTTTAAAACTGGTTGAGCAATCCAATCTGATCGTAATTGAAGATGATATTTTTGCAGATCTAGAGCGGCACAGTGCCCCTCGTCTTGCTGCATTGGATGGCTTATCGCGCGTTATTCACATCGGCAGTTTTTCTAAAACTTTATCTGGCTCAGTTCGTACTGGATATATTGCAACCAAACCAGAATGGATCGAAGACTTAACTGATATCAAAATCGCGACTTGCTTTGGCGGCAGTAATTTATCCTCTGAAATTTTATTCGCAGCACTAACCGATGGAAACTATCGAAAATATCTAGAAGAGTTGAAAGTCCGTTTGGCAAAAGCAATGGATGCAACCATCAAGCAGCTGGAAAAATTGGGAATCACGGCTTGGACTCATCCCTCAGCAGGAATATTTGTCTGGTGTGAACTACCAGAACATTTTGATACAGCTCGTATTGCACAGCGCTGTCTAGAAAATGGCGTGATTTTGGCTCCAGGAAATGCATTCAGCCAAAGTCAGAATTTTAAAAACTTTATTCGCTTTAATGTCGCTCAATCATTGCAACCCAAGGTTTTTGAGGTTCTATCTCAAGCGATTCAACAAGAGATAGAACGACAAAATTTATAAGTCAGGCACTTTGCTTCTTCTGCTCTATAAAAGCGAAATATCCAGGACCAGCCGCGACTCGAACATCTTTGGCTTGAATCGGTTGATCGCACTCAGAACACACGACTTTAGGATTGATTTTTCGACCACAACTTTTATGGGTAAATTCAACAGGTTTACCGAGTCCCATATCCATCCATTTATCCGCCCATTGCACCATTGAGAGAATGATTGGATAAAGGTCTAAGCCCTTGTCTGTCAGTTGATATTCAAAGCGCTCTTGACGATCAACATAAGGAACTTTGGTTAAAATCCCATGTTCAACCAAACGCTTTAAACGCTCAGAAAGTACATGGCGTGTAAGCCCCAAACTCCGCTGAAAATCATCAAAACGGCGTATACCCATAAAAGCGTTACGTAAGATGAGCATTGTCCAACGATCACCCAGTACTGAAAGCGTCCTCGCCACTGAACATGGCTGGTCGCCAATTTCGTCCCATTTCATTATTATCACCTAATCATTTTTTAGAGTTTTTAAAAGACATGGAATCTATGTCTTGAACCGTAATGCTTAGAAACTAAACAATATAAAATATACACTAAACCACCTTATCTATCAGATGCAATATTGGCACTTGGCTAAAAGTGACAAAAACATTGAATGTTACATAAATTCATCAATACGATGAATGATGAATAAATAAGCCGCTAAGCACTTGCCCTGCTTCAAGCTGAATATTGGCAGGAATACGCACCAAACTATTTGCTTGCATTAAATTGCTTAACATATGTGATTGCTGTTTGGACAAACTCTGTAGCTTCAATTTTCCTTGTTCAAAATAAGCATTCATCCTCAAAAACCGTTCACGTGCATCTGACTTCAAATCTTGTGTCAGTTCCCCACTAAACCATTGCAACGGCTGACGTTGATTCTGTAAAGCATCCAATAGCACTTTGCCATAGACTTGCATGCACACATAAACTGCGGCAGGATTTCCCGGTAACCCCAATAGATAACTGGCATGATCTTGTTGTATAAACTCAGCAAAGAAAAGTGGTTTTCCTGGTTTTTGTTTTACTTTCCAAAAGACTTGTTCAAAACCTGTTGCAAATGCGCACGGTCGAACAAAATCATAATCCCCGACCGAAACACCACCTGTGGTGATAATGAGGTCATATTGCTGTTTTAGGCGTTCAAAACACTGCGTCACCTGTGCGGCTTCATCTGCAATATGCAAGATATCCACCTCTAAACCATAGTCTTTCAACCAAGCTTTAAGCAACGGACCATTGGCATCAAAAACTTTACCTGCATGTAGGTCTTCTGGTGTTTCAGCAACTTCATCGCCAGTAATCACCACCACAACTTTAGGCACTCGAAACACATCAATGTGTTGTATACCAGCCATACTGAGGGCTGCGAGTGCACCAATATTGATTCGTTGCCCGACATCCGCCAATTGCTGACCAGATTGCACTTCTTCACCAACAAAGCGAATATCTGCTTGAGGTTTGATATGCTCAACTAATCGAATGGCTAAATCGCTTTCAACTTTAACAATTTCTTGTCGCGCGACATGAGTAGTGCCATCAGGCGTTTTCCCACCTGTAAATATCCGAACCGCTTGCCCGTCAGTAAGTTGATGCTGAGTTTCACTCCCCGCTTTAATCTCGCCAATCACCTCAAAAGTACAATTTTGCAGATTCTCAAGCGTGCTGCTCAATGCATAACCATCCACAGCACTTTGTGAAAAACTAGGTAAATCCACCTTTGAACAGACCGCCTTGGCTAAATAGCGATTGAGACAATCCTCCAATGGCAAAGTCTCAATAGTTAAAGCTTTAGGCCGTGTCTGAACCAATGCCAAAGCTTCATCGATACTGATCAAACCTTTTTCAGCGCCACATCCAGACATTATTCATATCCTCCTGGATGTGGTAAGTCCCGACATACATCAAAAATATGGACCAATGCAGGTAAGATTGCAGCCATTGATTCACTTGCCCCACCACGACTTCCTGGTAAAGTCACCAGCAAGGATCGATCAATAAAGCCAGCAACGCCCCGTGACATAGCCGCATATGGGGTTCTTTTTTGCCCAAATGAACGCGCGGCTTCCATTAAGCCATCTAATTTCCGTTCCAGTAATGGCTCTAATGTATCCACGGTAATATCTCGCTTACCGATTCCTGTCCCACCAACCGTCATAATGCACGCATAAGATTTGGTCAGCTCTAAGACTAAATCTTTTAACTGATCAGCTTCATCTGGCAAAATTTGATAATGAATCGGATCAAAGCCTGCTTCCGTTAAGGTATCTACTACAGACTTACCCGCAGTATCTGGTTTACGACCCGCCGCAACCGTATCTGACAGTACAATCACTGCCGCTGAAACAGGCTGACGTAAAGTACGTTTAAAGTGTGATTTTCCACCTTTTTTCTTTAGCAATTTACATTGATCTAAACACAGCTCTTCAGGTTCACAATGCGGCTTGAGCATATCATACAGGGTTAAACCTGCCAGACTCGCAGCGGTTAATGCCTCCATTTCTACGCCAGTTGGACCAATGGTTTCAACCGTCGTCAGAATCACGACATAATCATCATGCAGATCATATTCAACATCCGCACGGTAAATCGGTAAAGGATGGCAAAGCGGAATCAGCTCATCTGTTCGTTTGGCCGCCAAAATACCTGCAATACGCGCTGTTTTTAAAGCATCCCCTTTTTCTGTATTACCGTCACGCAATAATTGGATGCAATGTGCTGGGGCATGTAAAACGGCTTGTGCTTCTGCAACACGATAACTTTCGGGTTTCATCCCAACATTTTTCATTTTAACTTCCTGACGCTTTATTCGTGTGTATGCTCATGTGCACAGTGTGGATGGTTGTGGTCATGTTTGTGAGAGTGGGAATGAACAGCTTGCTCTGTCTGATCTTTACGAATACAACAGCCCTCGACATATTGACTGGTTCCATCCATAAAAAATTCTTCTTTCCAGATTGGTACCTCGTGCTTAACGCGCTCGACTGCCTCTTCACACGCTTGAAATGCTTCACGGCGATGGGCAGCATAAGCAATCGCAATAATCGCAGTTTCACTGACATCCAAATAGCCAATCCGATGCATCACCCGAACATAAGAGACTTGATATTTATCTTTAATTTCCTGTTCGATTGCACGAATCATTTTTTCCGCCACAGGCGTATAAGAAGTATATTTCAGGGCCTTAACGGCTTTGCCTTCATGATGGTTACGTACCGTGCCAATAAATATGTCAATGCCACCACATTCAGGAAATGACTGAATTGGATCAAAGCTGTCTAGACTCAAAGCCTGATCTTGGACGCGGGCAAATTCACGCATGTTTAACCTCCTGCTACTGGCGACAACAAGACTAAGGTACAGGACCTATCTAGTGCCGTTTGACGGGTCACAATATCTTCACCAACCGCACAGGCACATTTTTCCATGGCTGTGCTGGCATCTGGATATAAGCTTGTAATGTGTGACAATACATCTTTAACCATTTGATCTTCTGCAAACTCAAGTGCCAGCGCTTTGGGTAATAACCGTTCAATTGCACCAAAAGCTTCTATTTTTATCTCAATGGTTTGCATATCTTCTCCAGACCACTTTCCTTCCTAACCACCCAGCATATGCATGCTAATTTTACGTGCCTGCTGATGTTGTATGGCATGATAACCCTGCGCTTTATTCCAAATATAAGGCTTAATTTTTTGCTCAAGATGATGAAATTCTACCTGCTTGAATTCAGATTTTTGTTTGATTGCTTGTAACAGATCCGGTTTTATATTTAAGCCTTGTCTTGCAAACAAACAATTATATAACTCACCTTGGGCTGTCAATCGAATCCGGTCACAGTCACCACAAAATGAATGGGTAATTGTTGAAATAATGCCGAGCTGATATTGATCATCGAGCTGATATAAGCGCGCGGGTTCATGCTGCTGTGCTAAAACCTGAATATCATAATGCGGCGAGAGTTGCTTTAAAATTTCCGCTTCACTCACTACGGCTTGATCCGTCCAATGCTGATCACCATCAAGCGGCATGAACTCGATAAACCGCAATGGAATCTGCTGTTGTTTGGCCCATTTCACCATCGGAACAATTTGGTCATCATTCTGACCTTGCATCAGTACACAATTAATTTTGAATGGTAGACCAACTTTTCTAGCAGCTTCAATACCTGCCAATACTGGTGCAAGCTCTTTTTTTGTGAGTTGTTTAAATTGATGTGCATCCAGACTATCAAGACTAATATTTAGATCGTCCAGACCCGCTTGCTTTAATTGCTCCGCATACTTCGCCAAATAGTGACCATTGGTTGTGATTGAAATACGCTTCAAACCCAAAACTCTTAAATCTTGCAAATCACGAATAAAATGCACCACACCTTGACGCATCAAAGGCTCACCACCCGTGATACGGATATTTTCAATGCCCTGTCTAACCATGTACTGGCAGAAAATAAATAGTGCTTCAAAACTGAGTAGATCTTTTTTTTTCATCCATTCAGGATGTTCAGGCATACAGTAAATGCATTTGAAATTGCAACGATCCGTCACGGAAATCCGCAACTTGCGTTTAATACGACCATACTGATCTTGTAAGATCGGTATGCTCGTGTCATCTATTTCATGCTTCATCATATGCACTCATATTGTGAATCTTTTGACTGGGTTTAGCACAAGTTCTGTGCGTCCTGATTTGACTCATCACAGTGAATTGTTTTTATTACAGCAATAATTATTCCAGCTTTAAGCCCTCAGTACTGCCCGTGCTGCTTATTCGTTCAAACCAGCAACTCTTTCAATCTATAAACAAAAGTGGGCTTTGTCCTGAGTATTTTTGTTCAAGTTTTTACACCATTTCACAGCATGTTTTATTTCATATGCAAGAGGATGGTGCAAATACATCATTAAATCAACTCTTCTCTCGTCTGGGTATTCAAACGCTCTAAACGAACAGGCACATATTTATGATATGGCGTCTTAGACAATGGATCACAATGCTGGGTAGAGGTTAAACGATTCAGTTGAGGCCCTATTGGCTCACCACCACGGTAACGTAAGCCATAACCATGCGGTAATGACACTACCCCCTTTCGCATTCCTTCATCAAGTTCAACCATGACCTGAATTTCCCCATGTTCAGAAATACACTGCAGCAGATGACCTGTTTCAACGCCAAAACTCAACGCATCATCTGGATTCATCCTCAGGCGGCCTTCAGCATCGACTTTACGCCATGCAGGGTCACGATAAATTTGGTTGGCGTTATAGCTACGACGTTCACCTGCAAGCAAAATAAAGGGATATTCATCGGTCAAGGTCAAGGACTGTTGCTTTAACTGTGCCAATTCGATAAACATCTCTGGAATCGCTAAACGAATTTTTTTGTCCTTATACGCCAGCAAATCCCATACATCTGCATAGTCATGTTGAGACAGTACCACCCCAGAACGTTGCTGCAAAATGGTTTGGAATAATTTCACCCCCAGATTGAAGCGATTACCTTCATAACCTGCTTGCTTCACAGCTTTATAATACCGAGCCGTATATTGCATACACAATGGAAGTAACAATGCCGTAGAAGCAGCTTCATTGGGTAAAGTCTTGCCTAAAGTGCGATACACAATCGATGCTGCAAATGGAGTCAACTTTTTGTTTCTCGCAAAATTCGCAGCAAGCGCACCAAAGTAAGCAAGATAAGAGGTATTGGCTGAATCTTTTTCGGCGATTTTACTCAGGATAGGAAATTGTTTCGGTATCATCTGCATAGCTTCAAGCAAGCGCGTATAGATTTCAGCCTCAGGCAAACTATTCCCTTGAGCTTTAAATAATGGATGACGTAAATGGAAGCCATTTTTAGGGAATTCCAGATTAAACCCTGTAAATTCCCACTTTTCAAATTGACTATGCGCGGGTAAAACATAATGCGCTAATCGCGCCGTTTCAGTCATTGCCACATCCACAACCACCAATAACTCAAGCGACTGGAATGCTTGCTCGTATGCGGCTGTATCTGGATAAGTCAGCAAAGGATTACAGCTATCTACAAATACCGCACGAACACGCTTTTCTCCAGCCTTCAAGATTTCATCAGGCAGAATATTGGGTGGGAAAAAGCCAGAAATGGGGAACATGTTATGATAAACCGTACGGCGATATTTGGGATTCCGCTCATCGGTATCGGTCAAAATTGGAATAAACATAGTATGCAGGTTATTGGTCCCTTGTTTGCCAAAATGACCTGCCAATAAATACAAAAGCTTTTCAAGATAACCATTCAAAGTGGTGTTCAAGGTATGTTGAATGCCTAAGTCGATCCGTACACACCCCCGCTTTGCGCGAGAAAAATCACGGACCACCTGATAAATCAATTCCACTGGAACATCTGCTTTTCGAATGTATTCTTCAATCGGAATCGCAAGAAATGCCTGTTTAACCTGATCAAAACCATGCGTGTGTTGCAGGATGAATTGATGATCATACAACTCTTCTCGCAACATGATCGCGATCATTGCTGACATCAGATAAGCATCTGTTCCAGGTTTTAATTGCACGTGAATATCAGCTTGTTTTGCGGTTTCCGTCACCCGTGGATCAAAAACCACCATCGTTCGATTTGGATCTTTTTTGATATGTTTTAAGGTATCTCTTGCATTTGGAATACCATGTGCCTGAAAAGGATTGGTTCCGATAAACAGCACATAATCTGCATGTTCAACATCCTCGGTGGTATGACAAGCCTGACTGCCGAACAAACGTCCATTGACCCAGAAATCACCCGTTTTTTCTTGAGCCAATGAATTATAGGAATAGAAGCTTTTCATCGCATAGAGCAATTGACGACCATATGCCGCACCCAAGTGATTACCCTGCCCAGCGCCACCCACAGATGCAAATGCAGTTCCACCATGCGTATCACGAATTTGTATCAACTGTTGAGCAATTTCCTGAATGGCTTGATCCCAACTAATCTCTTGATATGAACCATCTGACTGACGTTTTAACGGTGAAGTTAAACGATCAGCGTGTTGTTGATAATGCTGTAAACGCGCGGCTTTTTGGCAAATATAACCTTGAGAAAAAGGATTCTGATCATCACCTTTAATTTTCTTGAACTGGTTATCTTCAATTTCTACACTGAGCCCACAATTACGTGAACATAAAATGCAAGCGGTTACGTCCTGTTTGGTTGCTGTAGCAGTCGTCATTTTTATCACCTTATTATGTTATGAATATTGCCCCATTAAACAGACTTGTCCTGCCGAGCCCACAACCCGAACATCGCTTTGTGTTGGTTCGGTACTGATCTCAACTTGATTATGTTGTGACGGTAATTTCACTGGCTTTAAAAAGCGCACATCAATTTGCTGTATTGTCTCAGGTAATAATTCATAACTACGCGCAAACACGCCAAATCCGTGTAATACCTTTTGACCAAAGCTTGAAAGTTTTGCCAAAGGACCGACCCAATGAATTGGATTAAAATCACCTGTCAGTAATGCAAATTTAAAACCATCATCTGCTGTCGCAGACCATTCACCCAAACTTTGCCAAGTTTTATGTTCCGCTATTTCTGTACGCTTGGTTTTCTCAAAATGAGGTAAAATAAACGCCATGTGCAATACGGTCTCAACTAACTCAGGTTGTGCAATCGTACCTGTGGTGATTTGCACAGAAACACGTGCTAGACCATTTCGTTCATCTACATTTGCAATTTTGGCTTGGATGAGCAGTTCCTGATTTCGTGGAATCTTGCCATGCACCTTGAGGCTTACTCCTTGATTGATGACTTGGCTCAATGGATAGTGGGTTTGTAAAAGCAGACGTGTTGCAAAGGAAAGTCCCCATTGCGACACCATATGCGGCGGAATAGAAGTTTGATATTTACTGGCTTCGGCACCACTCCATCGCACATATTGATCTATCAATTCAAGGCTTGGAGGATTGATCACTTCATTAATCGATGCTAACGACTGCCAATCGGTCTGCTGCGTTTGCTGATGCTTTTTGAGGCTACGCAAACCAATTTTTCCAAGCCCTGCCAAAGTTGCCTGATGTTCAAATAAAACGTGCAAGGGTATTTGCTGGTAACTAATGCCAAACATATAAAACTCCTGTTCCTTTATTTTTCTCACTTCCCAAGCCATAGTGGGGTAAATTTCAGTCCTGATCGGACACACCTGATATGGTGAAAGTTTAATTAAGTTCCAAAATAGAACTCATTTACCTAAAGGTCAAGTGTACTCATCATAAATTTAATAATGAAATGTTAAGATTTAATATGGTAGGCTTTGATAAAATAACTAACATCAAATATATCAACTCATTTTTATAAAGCAGTACAGATAGATTTTTTGAATTCCTCTAGCTAAAAAATACAAATAAAACCAATCAAAACATGGTCCTTACTAAAATTAACAAGTTTTTAAAAGCTCATTGAACTTATGGATTATAAGTTTAAAGGACACTCACAATGAATAATCAGTCGAACCATTATCCTGCTTCAGCTCAAGCGCAACATCAACAGCATCAACCCGGTCATCAGGAAGTCATGCACCCAGAACCTGAAATTATTAAGAGTACACATCAAGGGAGCAACAAGCTCAAAGCTAAAGTTGCCCTGATCAGCGCTGTAGATAACGGTATAAAACGCTCTATAGTCGTCCTCTAATAGATAAGTAAAAAAAGCCTCCCAAAGGAGGTTTTTTATCTTGATTACAACTGACTAAGATGATGAATTTTTTAAATAAGGAAATAGTAATTCAACGTATTTCTGGGTACTCCACAGCCCTATGCTTTTATGATGAGATTCGGGCGCCAAGAACGGAATTAACTGACATAACTTCAATGCGAAATTATCGGTTTGATTAATCTTTCTCTGTAAATTTTCCAGTTCGCCATCAGAAATATAGCTAAAGAGAAAGTCATGCAAAGGCTGATCTTTATTTTTGTTGTGATGATAAGGAGCAACGATTGCCGAGTACTGGTCGCCAGCGATCCAATCATAAATAATCTGTCTTTCTGCGGGAGTAAACACACCGTACATCTTCCCATCTTCATGACTGATCATTCGCCAGAACATACTTTGTTCAGGAGCAAGATTAAATTTAATCCATTTTTTCTCAACCAGTTGTTGAATAAAATCACTCATTTCCTGCGGATTTGCTAACCACTGATTAATAGACTTACATCCGATCAATTGCTTCTGGTTATGCACTGATTGGCCAATCATCGCCTTGCGCTTTAAAATTTTATGAACGAAGCTTTCCAGATCAAGATCTTGAATAATGTTTGAGGATAAAATTCCATGTTGATTTAAAGCATAGCCGCGTTTCACTTTATCCATAAAAATTATTTTATCTTTATATTTTTTATATACATTTTCTAATACCTTCAATGACTTATGCGCATGACCATTGGCAAGATTATCAATCGTAATATGTAAGTTAAAATATTTGGCATCAATACCCAACTCTTTGAGCTCATAATTGGTAATTAAAAGATGTAAAGGGAGTTGTTCGTATCCAAGATTGAAGCCAATAATCTCTGGCATAAATTCAGGGGGCGCATATCCGAAAGCCAATTGAATGGCAGCATGATGATAATATTCATCATCAAGAAAAAATTCAAAATCATCTAAACCTAGATTGCGGAGCAAATCATCATAGATACATACATGATTGGATTTTGCCTGCCCTAGCCCTAGTTCTTCCAAATAAATCACAATAAGGTCATGAAAAGTCGGATCATTCCAATAATTGACGATGCTGTATAGCCAAGCACCGTCTACCTTTTTGGTCGGTGCGACTTTCACTAAGAACTCAAATGCCTGTCCTATATTTTTAAAGTATTGGCGTTCTTCTCCAGACTTTCGATGAGATAAATATTCTTGATAGCTTTGACATACTTTTCTATTTTCAGATTGATACCAATCTTTTATTTCCTCAGCATTATTGGGTATATATGATTTTTTTAAGTTTACAATTTCTAATTCATGAGTTAATAAATTAACGGCTTGCTTTTCTTTTTCAAAATTAGATATATCTCTATCTAGAAAAAAACTAACTAACTCGTAATAGTTTTTATGATCATCCTGCAATAAATCAAGCAATCTTTTTTTTACGGCGACTGGCATTTTCATTCTCCGAATCGAAAATATAAGATCACATTACGTTGTTCATCCCTGAATCCTGCTTTAATTTTGTTAATTCTGGTTAATATTGCAACAGCACCATTTAAAATACGATCTATATCAATACCCTGTGATTGATGACTTTTTACATTCTAATATTTTGAATTATTTATTTAAAAAAAATCATAAAAACACATAAAACCAGACTAAATCAAAGTTAAATGTTGCAACATGTAATTCATATATAAAGTTATATTAATACTGTTTTAAATTTAAAAAATAAAAAAAGCTAAGCCATTAAAATACCACCATTTATCAAGAACAATTGCATTACATTTAAATATAATGAAACAGGCTGGCACTATTTTAAAATTAAAAAAATGTTTTAATTAAATCATCTGATTTACTCAGATAAAATCCAAAACCAAATGAGGTGTACGATCATGAGTAATACAAATAATCAACGCAATGAAGAGCGTAATAATCCACAGCAACAGCAGCAAAACCAAAATAATGACAACCGTCAACAGCAGCAACAACAGCAAAATGACAATCGTCAGCAACAAGGGTCTCATCAAAAAGATGAAAACCGCCAAGGATCAAACCAAAGTAATCAACAAAAGTAATTCCTGATTATTTTTGATCCATAGATATTTAGGAGAATAATAAAAATATTCTCCTAAATTTTATCTAATCTGCAAAATTAGCTGGAGAATTATCATGACAAATCCGAATTTAACCAATACCAATAATCAAACTTCACGCGTAAATATCGACCCCAATGATCATTGGCGTTCAAGTTATGTGACGCGCCCTTATTATCAAGAAGCTTCACTCGATACACCCGACCTTGATTATGACCGAGATTTTTCCAAAGCTTATGAGCTTGGCAGTCGCGCACGTGCTGAGCATGATCGCAATACCCAGTTTGAGGATGTTGAAGGAAACCTCAAACAATCATGGGAAGAACTAAAAGCTGAATCAAGATTGAAATGGGAACAAGCCAAGCAAGCCATCAAGGATGCTTGGGATCGAATTTAAAATCATTTACGCTACAAAAAATGAGCTTATTGGAAACATAAGCTCATTTTTATTGGGTGAAATATATACACTTACCAATGATAAGAAAGAGTATCTAATTAATGGATTTAATGGGTGTTTTCCTCCACGACACAACTTGGACTCTAGTTCTGGAAATTATCATTCGCTGTTGTGTGATGTTCCTTCTTATCTTAGTTTTTCTCAAACTTTCAGGTAAGCGTGGAATTAGACAATTATCTATCTTTGAAGTTGCCATCATCCTTAGTCTAGGGAGTACGGCTGGTGATCCGATGTTTATTGACGATGCACCAATTGTTCAAGCATTTGTGGTTATGGACACAATCATTATTCTCTATCGTTTTGTCACCTGGACGATGATGAAGAACAAAAAGGTTGAAATCCTTTTGGAAGGAAAACCTCTGTGCATCGTTGAGGATGGGTTATTAGTGATACAAGACATGCAAAAGAAAAAATATTCACATGATGAGTTCTTTGCTGAAATACGTCAGAAAAGTGTAGAGCACTTGGGACAAGTCAAAGTTGCTTTACTGGAAACCGATGGCTGCCTAAGTATTCTTCTTTATGCCAAGGAAGATACCAAATGGGGATTACCCTTATTCCCTCAACATTATAAAAAGGCAGATAATTTAAATATTCAACGCTATTATTCTTGCATGTATTGTGGCTTGACCCAGCGTTGCTTCATTTAGAGCAAGAATGTACACGTTGCAACAGCAAGGATTGGACTGAGTCGTTGCTAACACCACATATCAGCTAAATCTCACTTGATATACTCAATCCTTCTCAATGTTAAATGTTAAGTGCCAATTCTAAAAGTTTTTCCAGTCCGTGGATGAGTAAATGTTAAGTCCTCGTTGAGTTGAATCACCGTATCTCTAATGACTACTTTAGACAATGGTGACCATGCTAAGTTACCGACCACTAAATCTGTAGCAGGTTCCATTTCATAAATTTGCTCGACAATAATTTTATCGCCTGTCTCACTGCTGGCATCAACTTCTTTTAGCATATATTGCTTTACCATTTCCAAACCCTTCGATATAACTTAGTAAAATTTAATATATTAGACGGACTGCTTATCCTTGAAATATGAAACAATTGCATCACCGTTATTTTTTGTTCTATTCACAATGTTTCCAACATCATCATAGTGGTAGTCAGGCACAATCACCTTACTATTTAAGTTAGATTTTTTTTTACTGTTGGATATTGTGACTTTTTCAATAAAACTGGCAAGCCATAGAATATATTCGGTTCTATTTTTACTTTTAGGTAAAATACTAATATCCAAACTTAATGGCAAATCTTTTGAATTCATGAGTAGATCTTCAAAATTTATATAGTTATAAAGTATCTTAAAATCTGTTTCTTTTATTTCAATCCGTAGCTCAATCATTAAATTATTTAGATCTTCTAAAGGTTCATCTACAAAGCCTTTTGAATCTTTAACATTCAAATATATTTTTTCTGCTAATTTTAAATATTGGGGCATGAGATTATTCCTTTTTTTCTATTATGCGAGTTTGCTCTATTTAAAGTAATCAATTGTTAATATTGTTTTGACTTATGCTACTAAATTAAAAATTCGTATACATAAAAATTACACGATAAGTGACAAATCCACCATTACAAAAAAATAATGTGTATCACATCACATAAAAACAATATCTAGTCTTACATCTATTTCTCCCAAAACGCCTGAAAAAGTTGAAGTTATTGCTCAAACTTCAACTTTTTCCTATAGATTAATTATATTAAGTATGAACAGCTAAGGGGTTTGCTGCGAGGTGGCACTGCCCGTATGAGCATCTGATGTACCATCTTGATTTGTTACAGGTACTGAAGCCTCATGCTGCATATCATCGTGTAGCTGATTACTATTTGGCACAGGTTCAGTTTCCATCGAATGCGGTGTGGTTGTTTCCTGTCGAAGCGCAGAATTATCTGCTGTTTTGTTCTTTTCACATGCTGCAAGTGTGAAAACAAAACTTAATGCGATACTTTTCGCAAGTAAATTCTTCATTTTCATTACCTCTCGCTTGTTTAAGATTTCACTAAAATAGATAGAAAATTATTCAGCATCAAAATGATAATTTGATGCTATTTCATCACTATTTCTTCGATTATCCTGCATATTCCATTTATTTATACTGCATGGTTATAGGGTGATATAAAAGAAGCTTGTAACCAAGCTTCTTTTCTCAAGTCTATTTCAGGTACTTACTCAGCACCTTTTTTCCTTTAACTTCATCACTCAAGTTAATATCCTCATCTCGTTTCTCACTCGATAATTTGGTCTTATCTTTATGAGACTTATAATAACAGCCTAAAGCAACACCTGTTCCTAAAGTAATAATTGTCTTCAACATATCATACCTCATTAATATATTTCAAAAACCTTATACTGACTTTTTTTCATGTAACTTTCGCTCCTACTTATTTTAACTTTCTTAAAGAATGAAATTTTATGTAATTAAATTAAAAACTAAAATACAACAAAAATAAAGCAACAGCCTTAAAAACAAGGATTTATATTTTTAAATAAAATATTAACCAAACATCTAGAAACAAGTTTAATTTAAGAAACATCGTGTATTAACCAAAACTTTAAGACTAAAATTTAAATTAGAACAAAATCTAGACTCATATGTTCTGGCAGACGTTTCAAATAGCACTTTGCACAGTCAAATATCAATTTTAAAACCGAGGTGAATTCCCCCTCGGTTTATTTGCTTTCACCACCAAATAATCCTAGAGAAAAATAAATATTTTATCTATTATTTACTGATTAATCCCGAAAAACCATACAGACCATTTTTATTTATAGATATATAAAATAACAGTAAATATCCCTTGCATAAAAAACCCTATTCTTTTAAGAATAGGGTTCTAAGCCTGACCAATGCCGATCTCTATTTGTTATACTTACTATTTCTATTCCAAGCATCACGTGAAGCATGTTTTGCTTCTTCCCATGATAGGCGTGATTCAGCTTTGGACTGTTCCCAGTTGGTTCTTAACTCGGGTTCAACCTCTTCAAACGCCACATCTGGATCATAACCATAACGTTTTTCGTAACCCACTCGATAGGCATCTCGATAATCCCGATCATAATCTAGATTCGGATATTTGGCGTTTGCATCATTATAATAAGGCTGATTCAAGTAGTTTTCACGCCAGTAGGCATCTTCGATCGTAGGGTCTATGGCTTCTCCTACAGCTTTTCCAGCCAAACCTCCTACAACTGCGCCTACTGCACCACCCACTAAAGTCCCTAATGGACCACCAACACTCCCTACGACAGCACCTGTTGCTGCACCACCCGCAGCTCCAATCCCAGTTCCAACTGGATGTGAACCAGGTTCACCTGTAATGGGATCGGCATTTAGCTCTTCTTTTACTTCATCTGGTGCATTTCTAATACGTTCACGATCATAATCATCTTGGTTTATCATCTTTTCTCTCCTTTAAGAAAATAATCCACTCAAAACAAAATTCTCAACTGGAATTTGAATAAATGAATTGTGTGTACTTTCACCATAAGCGAGTTATTTGTTAAAAACAGTGATAAGAATTTTCTTTAAGTTAATGTTTATCACTTATGGTAAATAGAGAAACATCTTGAAATAGGATGACACTCTTAAATAATTAAAATCAAAAAACCCTCATATTGAGGGTTTAATGATTTCATAAACTTCTATTATTTTAAGTCAGACTATCTTTGTCTTTATTTAAATATTTTATATATTCTGCACGATATTTCTGAGCTAACTCTTTTTTCTGCTTCTCAGGCAAAATTTTCCCTGCTTGTTGAAAAAAGCGATGCTCTTCTTCCTCTAAATGATGATGAACGACATGAGATAATTTTTTAGCAATCGCAAGCCATCCAGTATGACTGAATTCAGTTTCTGTCAGCTTTTCCAGTAGCTCATCCATTTCATGATGCTCTGACAAAGCATGACGCGTAATATTTAATCCTGCATCTGACATCATTAATGGAATGTATAAATATCGATCTTCTGCCACAGCATGTGCAAAAAGTTCATTTTTCAGAAGCTCAAAAAGTTCTCTTCTTTCTTCGCTATCACCCGATGTTCTAATTAACTTTTCAGAAAAATTCCTTTGTTTTTCATGACTTTCACGTAAAACTTCAAATATTGTCAATTCATTCTCACTTGTTGGCATATTCTACACCTTAATTGGAAAGACGTTTTGTTGTTCTAATTAACACGAATTTAAATCAGTCATTTTGAAATTCTTTATAAATTTCAAATACCTTTAATTTCGTCAGCGAAATCATCACTTCTAAAGTAAGAAATAATTCTTTCCCCGCTATGCTCATTTCTTATGTCCAAAATAACATTTGGATCACTTTGAAAAGTAAATTCTGGTGGGATATCCTTATGTATCGGTGGTAGACGTTTCACACCGCCTTCTGTAATTTTTTCAATAAACCCCGCAAGCCATAGAACAAACTCATCCTTGTGCTTATAGCTTGGAATAAGACTAATATCCAGACTGATAGGACCATCTTTTGCGGGTTCTTTAAAGCCATCAACAAAATCGATATAGTTGTAAACTAGCTTTAAATCCGTATCGATTAACTCTTTACGAATCTGCTTGATGATGAGATTTAAACAGTCTTGTTTATCAATCATAAACTGATCATTTTGCTGAAATTTTCTGTAGATATTTTCAGCAATTTTCAGATATTGAGGCATTTTTTTCGATCCTCTCAAGTGATGTACTTCGTTTTATTATGAAATGGAAATTATTCTTATTTGTAATGATTCACTTTAAACTTGTAAATAGTATGATCATTATGCAACTTTTTAACATTTCGTAATAATCACCCCATTCCCTCTTGGCTTATAAATTTTAAGTTTGGTGCGCGAAAGGTAACAGAAAGTACACCTAAGATTTCATGTATAAAACAATCATTTAATGAAGCTCAATTTAATTTACATCAGCTCATAGTTTTAACAATTCAATAAATAAATTTAGTTAAATCTTACATTTAAAGTGCTTAACTTAAAAGAATACATATTACTTCAAGAATGAGAGAAATGGCTTATCAAAATGATATTGAAACCCTCACAGAGATTGCTGAGGCTTTTCGCGAAGCATTGGATCATGTCACTCATGGCTTCATTACAGGTCTATTCAGCAAGTTCCCAAAAGAATGTGGTGCTGATGCCTGTGATCTATTGCAGTATTACTTGCTGAATGTTCATGCGATTAAATCAGACTATCGAGTTGGAAAGGTTCAAATTTCACCTCAAGCACCAGAAATTGCGCACTGCTATCTGCTCGTGAATGGCATCATTATTGATATTACTGCTGATCAATTTCATCAAGAGTGGTTTCCCAAAGTAATTGTATGCGAAAGTAGTGAATATCCACTGAGCCCTTATTTTAAATATGTTCGCAGCAAGTCTGGTCAAACACTGCTTCCATTAAATGATTATTTGCAATCTATCTATGGGCAAGTGATAAAAATTTTACAGGCTAAAGTGTGAGAAACAGTACATCCAAGTGCCAAATTGCTTTAGGCTGTACCTCATTAAGTATTCACTTTGTTTAAATTTTTTGAGTACGCTCATGCAGTTAGAACAGATCCAACACCTTGCAACAGAATATCCAATTGTTAAAGACCTGATTGAGCTCAAAGAGACGGTTTGGTTTAACCCTGATTTCACCACGCTAGATGAGGGTTTACCTTATGTTGGGCTTAATCAATCTGATATTGATGATGCCCGTGATCGCTTAGCACGTTTTGCACCTTACTTGATGGCTGTCTTTCCAGAAACGCTTGCAACGAAAGGTATTATCGAATCTGAGCTGATCGATATCCCGAATATGCAACAGCATCTGGAGGCTCACTTTAATCAAAAAATAGCTGGAAAGTTATGGCTTAAAAAAGACAGCCATTTGCCCATCTCTGGATCGATTAAGGCACGTGGTGGTATTTATGAAGTGCTTTATCGGGCAGAGCAACTTGCGCTACAAGCAAAACTACTCAGCGTCCAAGATGATTACACGAAGCTAAACAGCCCTGAATTTAGAGATTTTTTTGGTCAATATAGTATTGCCGTCGGTTCAACAGGCAATCTCGGATTATCAATTGGCATTATGAGCGCAAAATTAGGCTTTGATGTGACGGTACATATGTCAGCAGATGCCCGCCAATGGAAAAAGGACAAGTTACGTTCACATGGTGTAAATGTCATTGAATATGATCAAGATTATGGCATAGCTGTAGAACAAGGCCGAAAAGCTGCATCAGAAAATCCAAATTGTTTTTTCATTGATGATGAAAACTCTCGCACTCTATTTCTAGGATATTCAGTCGCTGGTGAACGTTTAAAAGAACAATTAAAACAAAACGATATTGTTGTTGATCAAAATCACCCTCTATTTGTTTACCTACCTTGTGGTGTTGGTGGCGGCCCAGGTGGCGTTGCATTTGGCTTAAAAATGGCGTTGGGCGATCATGTGCATTGTATATTTGCCGAACCCACTCATTCCCCATGTATGTTACTCGGCGTATCCAGTGGTTTACATGATGAAATTTCGGTTCAGGATATCGGCATTGACAATATCACTGCTGCTGATGGTTTAGCTGTGGGTCGTGCCTCTGGTTTTGTTGGTCGCGCCATGCAACGGTTATTAGATGGCTTTTATACGCTTGATGATCACAGCATGTATAGCTTACTCGGGATGTTAAATCAGTCTGAGCAAATCAAACTCGAACCTTCTGCATTGGCAGGTATGTTGGGTCCGATCTTGGTCAACAAACATCAAAACTATGCGGCTTTACATCAATTTAATGAGCAGCAATTACACAACGCCAATCACATCGTTTGGGCAACAGGCGGTGGAATGGTTCCCGCGCAAGAAATGGAAAACTATCTGGCAAAAGCCTGAATATGTTTTATTCCACTGCAGAAAAATTGAGAAATTCCGGCCTCTCTATTTTTCTTTACGCTAAATCAGCTGAGTCGACCCATCAACCTGAAATAGATTGCTTAAACACCTTCATCTGCTTGTATTGTTGCAACTCATCTAAGGAGTTAATGCTATGACAAAACAGGCTTTGTTTTTGAAATACAACTACCTGCGCTTCAAATTGTTGAAAACAATCTCGTAAGCTGAGTCTGTTCTCCGCAATCGCTTGCGTCAGCACAGGCAAACTTTCTCGCTTCAGTAAACAAAATGGATATAGCGCATCTCCATTCATGGTAATGTAAGCCACCTGCGCTTGAGGGGTCTTGTGTAAAGCTCGATGCAGTTTGACTAAAACCTGATTGGGAATATAAGTCACATCACATGGAATAAATAAAACATAATCAGCTTTAACATACGACCATGCGCTTTTCATTCCCATTAATGGGCCTAAAAAACCATGCTGATCATCGGCATAGCATCGAATATTAGGTTCAATCTGTTTATATATCGAGTTATCACGGTGGCTATTCACCCAAATGTGTTGAACCTGGGCCTTAAAGCTTTCACAAATTTTTGACAGCTGAATCTGATCATCAAACTGTTGTAGCAGTTTGTTAGTCCCGTTCATACGGCGCGCTTGCCCTCCCGCCAAGATCACCAGATCTGTAGCGGGATATTGTGTATTCATGCTTCTGCCTCCAGTTGACAGGTTTTGATCAGACCACGAATCTCAGGTAAGCAGGAACCACAATTTCCACCTGCTTTTAAACATGCTGTGACTTGTTTTTCATGCGTGATATTTTGCGTTTTAATGGCTTCAATAATCTTATTTTTACCCACTTTAAAGCAACTACAAACCAATGGTCCATCATTATTTGTAGCGGACATCGGCATCCCTGCCAGCAAAGCTTTACGATGCAGGGCACTTAATCGTTCACGTTTAAACAGGCTAGCCACCCAATCCCGATCAGGCAATAGATCGGCAGGTGCGATATATAAACTGGCAACCAGGATACCATCTTTTAAAATCACACTATGGCTGAGCTGCGATGAAATATCCTCCAGACTTAACCATTCATAGGTTTCATCGACAAAAGGCAGGAAGCTTTTTAGATTCTTTTGAGTCTCATCAATACTGTGACGATCAGCAATTTCATAACGCATTGCTTTCGCTGTTTTGATCTTGGTCCACCATGCACAACTTTGTAAAGATGCTTTGATATGATGTTCAAAGCCTTCACGTACATAGAGCACACCTTGCCAAGTTATATGGAATGGCTGAATTGCAACAGGGGTATGTTTAAATTCAGGTTCACCTGAAATCGCATCCACCACAGGATTGACCACTTTACCAATCCGCGCATCAGAAGCGACTTGCTCAGTCCAATGAATCGGTGCAAAGATTTGGCCACGGCGTACCCCTTGTGCCAAGGTCACACGCAGCACGCAACGACCCCATTCCGAGCGAACTTCGACCAAAGCTTTGTCGCGAATACCAAATTTTAACGCATCATTCGGGTGAATCTCACAAAATGGTTCAGCGCGGTGTGTGGTGAGGTTTGCCGATAAACCTGTGCGGGTCATGCTATGCCACTGATCACGAATACGCCCCGTATTCAATACCAATGGGTAATCTTCCGAGATGGCATGCACAGGATCAATGGCCACGGTTGGAATCAGTTTGGCTTTTTGGTTTTTATGGCTAAAACGACCTCGATCAAATAGCTGCTCCACTACAACACTTTGACCTTTCTCCCATACAGGCCATTGGATTGGGCATAGGTGATCATATTCATCCAGACTTAAATTCATGAGGCCTTTTAAATTGAAATAACGGAAATTTTCAACTTGGTCGCGTTGGTCAACACTGGCATTTTGATGAGCCGATAAAGCCGCATGTTCATTAAAAATGTCACAGGCATGATTAAAATCAAAACCATTAAATCCCAGTTTTTTCGCAACCTGAGCAACCGACCACCAATCGGCTTTGGCTTGTTTTGGCGGCGTTAAAAATGCACGTTGACGTGAGATACGGCGTTCAGAATTGGTGACTGTGCCCTCTTTTTCACCCCAACCCAGCGCGGGTAACAATACATCTGCATAAGCCGTGGTATCGGTATCTGCACAAATATCAGAGATCACGACAAACTCACATTTTTCCAATGCACGTTTGACTTGATCTGCATCAGGTAAGCTCACCACAGGATTGGTTGCCATAATCCAGATGGCTTTGATTTTACCGCTTTCCACTGCTTGGAATAAATCAACTGCTTTTAAGCCTGCTTGCTTAGCAATCACAGGACTGTTCCAGAAATCTTGTACTAGTTTTTGATGTGAAGGATTGTCCAAATCCAGATGCGCAGCCAACATATTGGCGAGTCCACCCACTTCACGACCGCCCATGGCATTGGGTTGACCCGTCATCGAGAATGGCGCTGCACCTAATTTGCCAATTTTTCCAGTCAGTAAATGACAGTTGATAATACTATTGGCTTTATTGACTCCTTGAGAGGATTGATTCACCCCCATTGAAAATAGCGTAATCACTTTCTCCGTCTTGGCAAATTTATCAAAAAACAGCTGTAATTTTTCTGCGGAAATCCCTGTCCGTTTCACTAATCCATCAAAATCTTGTTCGCTGCTACTCGCTGCTAAAAGTGCCGCTAAACCTTCAGTATGAATCTCTACAAAATGCTGATCGATGTAATCATTGCGATATAAATACTGAAACAGGCCATTAAATAAAGCCACATCCTGACCAGGTAAGATTGGTAAATGTAAATCCGCTTGCTCACAGGTACTGGTAAAACGAGGGTCAACCACCACCACAAATAAATCTGGATTCTTGCTTTTGGCCTGCATAATCCGCTGATACAGCACGGGATGACACCATGCGGTGTTGGAACCGACTAAAACCACCATGTCAGTATGTTCAAAATCTTCATAACTGGCAGGCACAATATCTTCGCCAAAAGCACGTTTATGCGCTGCAACCGCAGATGACATACATAAGCGTGAATTGGTATCAATATTGGCTGTGCCTAAATAGCCTTTTACAAACTTATTCACCACATAATAGTCTTCCGTCAGCAACTGACCTGAGACATAAAATGCAACGCTGTCTGCGCCATATTGATCAATACAGGCTTGAAACTGATCTGCAATTTTCTCAATGGCTTGATCCCATGTGGTGACTGTACGATGGTTTTTACGACCAAACATCGGATGTAAGACACGAGTTTCCAAGCCCAATGTATCAGCTAAATTACTCCCCTTGATACACAATCGTCCAAAGTTTGAAGGATGATTCATATCACCAGCGACTTGTACCGTCGTGCCATGCGCTTTATGTTGCACACTGACATCCACACCACAGCCCACGCCACAATAGGGGCATGTTGTTTTTGTTATGATTGTTTCTGCTTGATCGGAGCGACTGTGTTCTAGATTTTGAATACTGTTCATGACTGCCCCTTTTACCTCATTAATTCACTGAACTCTACGTTCAACAAAAAGTCTTTCTGAGTTCTTCTCCAGTTTCAGCTTAAACAATCTTTCTAAAACTAGATTTTTCTCATCACCCACTACCGTGACAGGCGGCATGGATGCCGCCTTGTTGAACTGCGGTAGCAAGGACGTACCGTCAGTTCAACAAAGGATTTTTGTTACTTTTCATCCTTGAAAAGTAAGGCAATGCCTTTGAAAATAACATCTGCTCATACATGAAATATGCGGCAATGCCATTAATACGTAACCTATTCTTCACGAAAAAGTTAACTTTTACCCTGCCTTTTTCATTGCAAAATCCTTACCAAATAACAGCTTATTTCTAAATGTAGAAACGGGTGTTTGATCTGCAATCAACTCGGCATACCACATGCCATCTTCCGTATCACCAAACAGAACCGCACCAATCACCTTGTCTTTTTGGATAATGATGCGTTTATAAATTTGACGTTTATCGTCATTCAGAATGATGTCTTCATAATCTTCTTTCGGTTCAAAGTTCCCAGCCGAGAATACATCGACACCACTGACTTTTAACTGTGTTGGTACAGTTGGCGATTTAAAGGTTAAGCTGCCATGTTCAGCCAAATGTGTTGCACAAATAAAGGCTTGTCCCCACAGTGGTTCAACCAAACCAAAAGTTTGATTACGGTGTTCGATGCATTCGCCCACAGCATAAATACTTGGATCAAAGGTTTGCATGGTGTCATTCACCAAGATGCCACGATTACAACGTAGTCCTGCACGTTGAGCCAACGCAATATTTGGACGAATCCCGACCGCAAAAATGACTAAATCTGCATCTAACACAGTTCCATCTTTAAGACGAACTTGACTGACATGACCTTCTTCACCAATCAATACTTCGGTATTGGCTTCGGTAATGATATTGATACCCTTTTGTTCAATACTATGGCGCAACATACGGCTGGCACGGCCATCCAACTGACGTTCCATAATTCGATCCATCAGGTGCAAAACCGTCACATTCATGCCACGTTGTTTCAGTCCATACGCCGCTTCCAGCCCTAGCAAACCACCACCAATCACCACAGCATTTTTTTTGGTTTCGGAATATTTGATCATGGTGTTAACATCATAAATATCACGGAAGCTGATCACACCTTTTAAATCCACACCTTGCACAGGTGGAATAAACGGCGAGGAACCAGTCGCAATGATCAAACGATCATAATCAACGCTTTTGCCTTTCTCGGTATGTACCACTTTGCGAGTACGATCAATTTTTACCGCAGGATCATCAGCAATAAATTGAATCCCTTTATCGCGATACCATGCATGTGGATGCAGCATGATGTCATCAATGGTTTTTTCACCTGAAAGCACTGGTGACAGCATAATACGGTTGTAATTACCCCAAGGTTCTTCACCAATCACCGTCACCTCATAACGATCTGGTGCCATATCCAGTAAATCCTCTAAGCAACGCATCCCCGCTAGACCATTACCAATCAGCACCAGTTTTAGCCTTTCTTGCGCAACACCATTGTTGGTAATATAGGTTTTTTGCGGAACAGACCTGACCCAAACACGACCATTTTCAATTTTGGTTGGAAAAACCAATAACTTTTGGTCTTTATCTTCCAAACAACGTCCCGTCGCTAAGCTGAAATGTTGCTTATAAATCGGCGATGCAATGACACGTTCACCTTGTAAATCGCCAATAATGCCACGGCACATTACGTTGGCTTGGCTGAACGGATCCTTATTGCTTAAAGCATAAATACGTTTTTCATGCCCAACACGGAACAGTGCAACCGATTGACCTTCAATCAATGCGCCTACGCCTGTATTCGGTGTGATGTCATCCAGAGCACACACCTCAACCCATTGATTTTCTGGCAGCATATCGATGTTCTTTAAACTGGTCATTTGAGTTCTCCTTATGCTTTAACCATTGGGATACGATCTTCTGAACGCTCAGCGTCATTTAATGGGCGAATCTGATCACGCACTTGAGTAAATTGAATATGTGGATCAGCTTGTTGTTCTGCACTGGTGTTGATATAGGTTTGGAAGCGTTTACGAATTTCAGGGTCTTCAACCGCGGTACGCCATTCATCTTGATAAGTGCCAATCACATGGCTCATACGAAGTTCTAACTCTTCTGCAAGCCCTAACGAATCATCGACAATGACCGATTTAAGATAATCCAAACCACCTTCCATATTGTCACGCCATACACTGGTGCGCTGTAAACGATCGGCTGTTTGGATATAGAACATAAAGAAACGATCGATATAACGAATCAAGGTTTGGGTATCAAGATCTGATGCCAGTAGCTCTGCATGACGTGGTTTCATGCCGCCATTCCCACAGACATATAAGTTCCAGCCTTTCTCAGTCGCGATTACCCCAACATCTTTACCTTGTGCTTCTGCACATTCACGAGTACAGCCTGACACAGCCATTTTCAGTTTATGCGGTGAACGTAAGCCTTTATAACGATTTTCAAGTTCAATCGCCAAGCCAACAGAATCATCGACGCCATAACGACACCATGTACTACCGACACATGATTTCACGGTACGTAATGATTTACCGTAAGCATGACCTGATTCAAAACCTGCTGCATTGAGCTCTTCCCAAATAAATGGGAGTTGATGGATTTGCGCACCAAATAAGTCGACCCGTTGTCCACCTGTGATTTTGGTATACAGGTTATATTTTTTGGCAATTTGACCGACAGCGATTAAACCATCTGGGGTGACTTCACCGCCTGCCATACGCGGAACTACCGAGTAAGAACCATCTTTTTGAATATTACCCAAGTAGTAATCGTTACTGTCCTGTAGACCCGCATGGCTTGGCTCAAGTACGAAATCATTCCAGCACGATGCCAGAATATTGGCCGCCATCGGCTTACAAATATCACAGCCTAAACCATGACCATGTTGCTGAATCAAATCGTCAAAGGTCTTGATTTCATTGACACGAACCAAGTGATAAATTTCTTGGCGTGAATATGGGAAGTGCTCACAGACATGGTTATTGACCGTTACCCCTTGACGCTGTAACTCAGATTTCAATACTTGCGTCACTAAAGGTGCACAACCACCACAGGCCGTTGCCGCTTTGGTACATTTTTTCAAGGCACCCAAAGAGGTTGAACCATCACAAATCGCTTGGCAAATATCAGCTTTAGAGACGTTATTACATGAACAAATGGTTGCACTATCTGGTAATAAATCAACACCACTACCACCTGCTTTCGCACCTGAATCCGAAAAGCCAGGCATGATCAAACTTTCAGGCGTTTCTGGAAGCGTCAAACCATTCAACATCATTTGCAGAAGATCATTGTATTCTGTGGCATCACCGACCAAGACCGCACCGAGCAGTTTGGTTTTGTCTACATCGACTACAATCTTTTTATAAACCAATGCATCTTCGTCGGCATAGAAATAGCTGAGTGAGTTTGGCGTCATTCCATGCGCATCACCAACGGATGCCACATCAACACCCATCAATTTCAACTTGGTGCTCATATCTGCACCCGCGAAACAATGGGTTTCTTCGGCTAGGATATGTTTTGCAGCAATACGTGCCATGTCGTAGCCAGGTGCGACCAGACCGTAGATTTTGTTATCCCACAGCGCACATTCACCAATCGCATAGATATGTTGATCTGAGGTTTGGCAATAATCATTAATTTTAATCCCGCCACGTTCACCCAACGCCAAACCACTGACACGCGCTAATTCATCACGTGGGCGAATCCCTGCTGAGAATAAAATGATATCGGTTTCAAGTACGCTACCATCCGCAAATTTCATCACATGTGTTGCACTTTCACCCGCTTCAATACATTGTGTGGCTTTTTGGGTATGAACTTTAACCCCAAGATTTTCAATTTTACGGCGTAGAACTTTGCCACCGAGATCATCAATTTGTACCGCCATCAAACGTGGTGCAAATTCCACCACATGGGTTTCCAGATTTAAATCACGTAGTGCTTTGGCTGCTTCCAGACCCAATAAACCACCACCAATCACCACACCTGTCTTTGCGTTTAAACTTGCTGCACGAATCGCATCCAAGTCTTCAATGGTACGATAGACAAAACAGTTTTCACGGTCATTACCAGAGATCGGTGGAACAAAGGCATAAGAACCTGTTGCCAATACCAATTTGTCATAATGAATCACATCACCGAAATTGGTGGTTACCGTTTGCTCGGCAGCATGGATCTCAACCGCTTTGGTATTTAATCGGAGATCAATACCATGCGCATCAGCAAAATCAAAACGAGCCAGTGATAAGTCTTTTGCTGTTTTACCAGAGAAATATTCAGTCAAATGTACGCGGTCATAAGCAATACGAGGTTCTTCCGCAAGAATGGTAATTTCTAATTCATCATCCGCTTTCTCCAAGATGGCTTCGATGAATTTATGTCCCACCATACCGTGACCAATCATCACTAATTTCATTGTGTTTCTCCCAAAATCTGACGAATAATTAAGCTATGCTGCTTTGTTCTGAGCCACGTTCTAAAACGGCCTGTTCAAACAGACGTTGTTCTTTTTCTTTATGTTCGACTGAGAAGCGGATCAACATGACTGAACCTGCTGCAAAGACAACTAAGCCACCTAAAACCATTAAACAGGTTTGAATATCGACCATACCTTTCAACAAAAAGCCTGCTGCAACTGCACCCACATTGCCGCCTGCACCAATGATGCCTGCTACGCCACCCAAGGCTTCACGATCAATGAATGGAACCAAGGCGTAAGTTGCACCACAAGCCATATGGGTAAACAGTGCAAATACCGTCATACTCATCATGGCAAGCGCAACGCTATTCATTTGTGAAAACAGCATCAGGAATAAACCTTCACCCAAGATCAGGACAAATAGCACTTTGGTACGGCCATCCAGTCCTTTTTTCAGTGAGATTTTATCTGAGACCATTCCACCAAGCGCACGGGCAAATAGAGCCAATAAACCAAAGATTCCCGCAGCCAGACCCGCTTCTTTTAATCCAAAATCAAAATGCTCGACGTAATACATCGCAATGATGTTATGCATAAAGATTTCAATGCCAAAGCAAGCTGCATAAGAACAGAACAATATCCAAACTCGATAGTTACGAGCTGCATGCATCAATATTGCAACACCACCTTTTTTGTCGCTTCCAACCACCGTTCCTTGAGCGCGTAATTCTTTAAAGTTACCTTGTGGGCTGTCTTGAGTCAGTTTCCAGTAAAGAATGCCAACAATCACCATCATCACACCGGGAACAATCAACGCAATTCTCCAGCCCATGGTTTGTTCAACACCAAACATTATTAATGCTGCGAGTAGTAATGGCATTAAGGCCTGAGTTGCTCCACCACCGGCATTGCCCCAACCTGCGGAAGTTGCATTTGCAGTGCCCACTACATTTGGTGCAAACATAATGCTGGTATGGTATTGCGTGATCACAAAGCTTGCGCCAATTGCACCAATCAATAAGCGGAAAAACAGGAAGGATTCATAACTATTCGCTGCCGCAACACCAAACACGGGAATGCTGCCCAATAATAATAATGCCGTGTAAGTTTTACGTGGCCCATACTGATCGCACAGCGGACCGACGATGAGGCGAACCACAATGGTGATTGCAACAGCAGCAATATTGATATTGGCGATCTGATCTTTGGTGAGATGAAATTCACCTGCGATCACTGGCATTAACGGTGCGCAAGCAAACCAGGCAAAGAAGCAAACGAAGAAAGCAAGCCAACTCATATGGAAGGCCCGCATTGCTGCTGTAGAAAAGTTAAATAACTTGATTGATGTGGCTTTTTTCGCCGATAAATCTAAAGACATTGCCATCTCCCATACTGAACGTATCTTGTGTTGTTGATACATCACGCTGTATCAACAAACCGATCAGATCGGACATCGTTGGCCGTCTTACAATTTTGCAAGTCGTCTTTGACTCAAGGAATAATTAGCAAATGCTGTGCCAAGTCTCTACCAGAAACGTGCAAATAAAATATTAGCCATTGTTTTATATTAACTTTATTCATTTACTCTTTATTTTTAATAAATACCAATTCGATTAAAAATAGCAAATTCAATACAACAACCTGTTTTACAGCACAATTCGTATTGCTTCAAAACAACTCTTTTTACGCACCAAAAAAGTACAGCTCTATTTTTTTAGATGGCAAATCTAATTTTTCACTTTTAGTCATCACCGGCAGCGATACAATAAAGCGCATACACAATACGCTTACGGAGCGATTGCACCGAATAAGAAGTCAAAAGACACACTGGCACTAATTTTGCTTCAAAACAATACGCACAGCCCCTAATAGACCTGTGCACAACCCCACCGTTTGACCTATATACTTATGCCGAAACTCAAGATCGCACTTATTGATGACGACCAGACTCGGGCTGAATACATAAAAACCTGTTTGATTGAACATGACTTTGATGTAGTGGCTTGTTTTACCCTCGATCATCTCAATATTTTTAAACTCGAACACCTTCAAGCAGATGTGATTCTGCTTGATATGGATCACCCACAGCGCGATGTGATCGAAAGTTGTGTCAGTAACTTTGACCTACCCACCGTTCTATTTACCAAGAACACTGACAAAGACATGATTAAACAAGCCATCGATGCAGGGATTACCGCCTATATTGTCGATGGCATTGATCCAAGCCGTTTGCACACCATTTTAGATATTTCGATTGAACAGTATAAAAAACATAAAAAACTAGAATGTGACCTCAAAGATGCCAAAACCAAACTGGCAGACCGCAAAGATGTGGAAAAAGCCAAAGTGTTGCTGATGCAACTACATGGCTTAACCGAAGACACCGCGTTTCAATTACTCCGAAAGAATGCGATGAGTCATCGTATGACCATTGGAGAAATGGCGCGGCGTTTACTCGACGCACAAAAACTTTTAAATAATCAGCTAAAGGATGAATAGATGAGCCATTTAGTCGAATTAGCAAAAGTAGAGAAAACCGAATTACAACTTGGCTATATTCCTTTACTCGATTGTGTCGCGTTACTTTGGGCAAAACAGCGTGGTTTTTTTGAAGATGTCGGTTTAAAGGTGAATTTAGTCAAAGAAGCATCTTGGGCCAGTTTAAGAGATCGCCTCGCTTTTGGCTTGCTCGATACTGCTCATTGCTTGTCTGCTATGTTACCTGCTGCGGCTGTAGGCAGCGATCAAATTGGAATTGCTTTACAAACACCATTGGTACTCAGTGAAAATCGCGCCTTTATCAGCTTGAGCCAAAAGCTCTGCTATGCACTCGATATTCAGAAACAAGATTCTGCGGAAAGTTCAGCCAAGAAACTGACAGATTACATTCACCAGCATCAAAACGTCTCTTTGGCGCATGTGTTTCAACACTCAATTCATCATTATTGTTTAAGAGAATGGCTGGCTTTGGCTGATCCGAAGCTCGCACAATCGATTCAGGTAAAAACATTGCCGCCACCCTATATGGTCGAGGCCTTGAGTAATCATCTGGTAGATGGCTTTTGTGTGGGTGAACCATGGAATACACAAGCTGAGTTACAGGGTTTAAGTCAAATCGTCTGTTCAAGCCAACACATCATTCCGAATGTTGCAGACAAAGTTTTGGCGGTGACTCAAGAATGGGGCCAGAAACATCCACATACGTTGATTGCATTGACCAGCGCCATTATCAAAGCACAACAAGAATTACGTGATCTCGAAGATTTTGCGCCCGTATGGCAACTTCTGATGGAATTTGATGTCATTCAATTCTATTGTTCGCCAGACGTTCATGTTGAAAAGTACTTTACCATCCAAAATATTATTAGGAATTTTGTGCTCAACAGTGCTGAACCAAAAGCCCAAGACTTTGAATGGTTATTTCAACAAATGCATAAATGGAATGCATTGGAGCCAGAACAAGACACTTATCTGACTCAAGCTCAGAATTGCCTACTGCTTGAAACGTATCAAACTGCTGCAAACACTCCATAACACTGAGAGCAAAAAAAAGCTGTCTTTAACGATCAAGACAGCTTTTGAAAGACCCAAAAGAGATTACGCCAATCAAAAGTAACCCCTTAAGTACTCACTATCATATTGAAAGCAGAGATATCTTTTTCGGACATTTTCATGTCATTAACTGCCATCCAGAATGCGGAATTTTATCATTTCTGCCAACTGAGTAAGCGATCGCAATGTTCAATCTCTAATCATCTTGCATCAAAGTAACCAATCGCTTCGCAATGGTGCTGAATGGCTCAGCAGCATCGCAAAATGTTTAATATTCAAAATTTAGCCTCGTCGACTTAAATATCTTAAAAAATACTCATTTAAACAATTAAAAACAATATGTTAGTATAAAATTTTCGTCCTATTTAATCGCTAACAAACACCCGTTACCCACTTCCTTTTTAGGGATCTAAATCGATTTAAAATACGAAAATCCAAGCAGTCTGACTGCTGAGTTACACAAATCCCATGAACGAAATGGGGTAATTCAGTTTAGAATGTTTAAAAATAAAATTACGCTAAATTTTGTCATATTTTAACATTGCCAATTCCTTGCAAAGTTTTCATTATATGCACCATGCTTGGTATGCAAATTTCTTCATTGATTAAAGCAAATTATAAAAAAATTGCAGAATTTTGTGCCATAATAAGCAAACTTTGCAGACATCTTGCAAAAAACTTTTGCAGATTTAGAATTGGAGCAGGCTGAATGAGCTCAACCATTTTGGTAATTCATGGACCGAATTTGAACTTGCTAGGAAAACGCGAACCAGAAGTATATGGTTATCTGACACTAGATGATGTTAACCAGCAACTCAGCGCTCAAGCCCAACATGCATCACTTACACTAGATACTTTTCAGAGCAATTGGGAAGGTGCGATTGTTGATCGTATCCATCAAGCACAAAACGAGGGTGTGAAATTTATCATTATCAACCCTGCTGCCTTGACCCACACCTCTGTTGCTTTACGCGATGCCCTTCTCGGTGTTGCTATTCCATTTATTGAGGTTCATTTGTCAAATGTTCACGCTCGTGAAGCATTTCGTCATCACTCATATTTATCAGATAAAGCCATTGGCGTAATTTGTGGCTTAGGTGCAAAGGGTTACTCCTTTGCTCTCGATTACGCTATCGAAAAAATTCAATCTTCTAACTAATTTAAACTTTTTAGGAATGCTCACTCATGGATATCCGTAAAATCAAGAAGCTCATCGACTTGATGATTGAATCTGACTTACAAGCGATTGAAGTTAAGGAAGGTGATCAATCCATCTCATTAACTCGCCCTACTCCTGTGTATGCGGCAGCCGCTGTAACCGCTGCTCCAACAGCATCAGCACCTGCTGCCCCAGCGGCAAAAACACCACGTGGTGCAGTTGAAACATCACCAATGGTCGGTGTGTTCTATGCAGCGCCAAGTCCTGGTGAAGCACCATTTGTCAAAGTTGGTCAAACAGTATCTGCGGGTGAAACGCTGGGTATTATTGAAGCAATGAAAATCATGAACCCGATTGAAGCAACAAAAAGCGGCGTAATTGAAGAAATTCTTGTGAAAAATGGTGAAGTGATCCAATTTGGTCAACCACTTTTCCGCTACCGTGCTTAATCAGTTTGGGGATTCCTATGTTGCAAAAAGTATTAATTGCAAACCGTGGCGAAATCGCTTTACGAATTACTCGGGCTTGTAAAACTCTTGGCATTAAAACAGTTGGTATCTACTCAGATGCTGATAAAGACTTAATGCACTTACGCTTTGTCGATGAAGCAGTATGTATCGGACCGGGTGCAAGTAGTGAAAGCTATTTAAATATACCTGCAATTATTACTGCTGCCGAAATCACAGGTGCGGATGCAATCCATCCTGGCTATGGTTTCTTATCCGAGAATGCGGAATTTGCAGAAATCGTCGAGAGTTCTGGTTTTATTTTCATTGGTCCTCGCCCTGAACATATTCGCCTTATGGGGAACAAAGTCTCAGCGATTATTGCCATGAAAAAATCAGGCGTACCAACGGTACCTGGCTGTGACCATGCCGTAACGATTAATAATGCACTCGCGGAAGCAAAAGAGATCGGCTTCCCATTGATCGTGAAAGCTGCTTCTGGTGGTGGTGGTCGTGGTATGCGTATCGTAGAACGCGTCGACACCCTACTTGAATCTGTTCAGGCAGCACAACGTGATGCTGAAATGTGGTTCGGTGACGATACCGTTTATATGGAGCGTTTCTTACAGAAACCACGTCATGTCGAAGTACAGGTTCTCGGTGATGGTAATGGTCATGCGATTCACCTATATGATCGTGATTGTTCTTTACAACGTCGCCATCAAAAGGTATTAGAAGAAGCACCTGCCCCAAATCTACCTGAACAAGCACGTGCTGATATTTTAGAAGCGTGTGTGAATGCTTGTAAGTTGATGCAGTATCGTGGTGCTGGTACATTTGAATTTTTATTTGAAGATGGTGAATTCTTCTTCATTGAAATGAATACACGTGTGCAAGTTGAACATCCTGTCACAGAAATGGTGACTGGAGTTGATATCATTGAACAGCAACTTCGTATTGCTGCTGGTTTAGGTCTTGAACTTGAACAAGAGCAAATCGAAGTCAAAGGTCATGCGATTGAATGCCGTATCAATGCTGAAGATCCAACCACGTTCTTGCCATCTCCAGGTAAAATTGAAAGTTTCTATGCACCAGGCGGTGCAGGGATTCGTTTGGATTCACACATCTATCAGGGCTATAACATTCCGCCTTACTATGACTCAATGATTGCAAAATTGATTTCTCATGGTAAAGACCGCGAAACATCATTAGCTCGCATGCGCCAAGCATTAGATGAAATGATTTTGACAGGGATTAAAACCAATATTCCTTTGCATAAAGATTTGATCTTACAAGACAAAAATTTCTGCGAACAGGCAATGGATATTCATTATCTTGAAAAACATTTGCTAAAACAGCTTGAACCAAAAGCTGAAAAAGCCTAAATAAAAAAGCCTCTTACTCAAGAGGCTTTTTTATGTCTAACTCAATCTTATTAAGGTAAAACACGACGCAAGGTTGCAAAACACTTATCACCTTTCTCACTGGCACAAAAATCGATGGTTGAATCATTGGCCCATTTTACGAAATATTGGGAAACCTCACCTGTTTGATCTTGCTTTTGACCTGAACAGTCCATTTCGTTATTGTCATATTTAATTTGTAGGACCAATGCTGGCAAGCGCTCTTTATGATCTTCTGATGGCTGATAATCATATAAACCATACGACCATTCTTGACCACTCTTAATCACCACATCACTTGCACCACGGAAGTTATAGTATTCGACACACTTCTTATTGTTCGGAATTTCCATTCCCCACAGTCCCATAATCTCAGGGCGAGTTGTGACCCGAATCGCATTTGCTTTAGCTAATTGTTGTGGTGTTACTGCTGCTTTATCATTTACGACCGTCTCTGCCATAGTCCATGTTGAGCAAGCCCATAATAATCCAATAATATAAATATTTTTCATAGATTTAATTAAGTCGTCATCTTAACGGTGCATAGGCTTAAATTAGCATATTTTTTGATAAAAGCATGCATTCATAACCATATAAACACAATATTTTTACCATGTAATTTAATTGCTTGTTGTGACACTTTTTCAGGTATCCTATTTTTCAAATTGTATTTAAGTTTTTACTTTATAAAGATTTTCGCTTTAGGGATAAAAGGCATGAAATTTTCAGAATACGTACAGTACGATGGTTTAGGGTTAGCTGAGTTAGTCAGAAACAAAGAGGTACAACCTTTAGAGCTGCTCGAAATCGCATTAGATCGAACTTATAAAGTCAATCCAAAGCTAAATGCCATCATTATCCCGATGTACGAACAAGCTAAACAACGTGCCCAACAGGCTGTATCTGGTCCATTTGCAGGTGTTCCATTTTTAGTTAAAGATCTATTTCAGGAATATCAGGGTATCCCTACTTCCTACGGCAGCAATGCACTCAAACAGATCAATTACACGCCTGACTTTAATGCAGAAATTGTCAATCGCTGGGAACAAACGGGTATTATCACTTTCGGTCGCACCAATACACCAGAGTTCGGAATTAAAGGGATTACTGAGCCTGACGCTTGGGGAGCATGCCATAATCCTTGGAATTTAAAGCATAACAGCGGTGGATCTTCAGGTGGGGCTGCCTCAGCAGTTGCAAGCGGCTTAGTCCCTATTGCCGGTGCTGGAGATGGTGGTGGATCAATTCGAATCCCTGCTTCTTATTGCGGTTTATTCGGACTCAAGCCAAGTCGTGGACGTACACCATGGGGACCACAATTTAGTGAAGCTATGCACGGAGCAGCCATGCAGCATGTGCTCACCAAAACCGTTCGGGATAGTGCAGCCATGCTCGATGCAGTACAAGGCCCCGAACAAACTTCACTATTTCGTATTGAATCACCTGAACAAAAGTATGTAGATGTTATTCAGCAAGTACCAAAGAAACTCCGTATTGCGTTCAGTACCCAATCACCAATTGGCACCAAAATTTCTAAAGATGCAATTCAAGCCGTACAACAAACTGCGAAGCTATTGGCGTCATTGGGTCATATTGTAGTTGAAGACCGTCCGAAAATTGATGGGCTGGAACTTGCAAAAGATTTTGTCACCACATGGTTTAGTCAGTTCTCCTATATGCAGGCACAAATCAAACAAATGGCGGGTGCGACAGATCGTGATTTCGAACTCGATTCAATTGCTTTAGCTGCCTTTGGAGCGAAGACCACGGCGACAGAATATATTCATACCCTCAATAATTGGGGGCTATATAGCACACAGATGAATATTTTCTTTGAAAAATATGATCTGTACTTAACCCCAACCACAGCCTCAGTCGCGCCTAAAAATGGTGAAGTTGCCACACCTGCTTGGCAGAAACCAATCCTAAAAGGCTTGCTAAAAGTTGGTAAAGCACACTATTTAGCACAAGGTAAACTGGTTGAAAAAATGGTACAGGACAATTTGAGTTGGGTACCATTTACCCAACTCGCCAATGTAACGGGTTTACCTGCCATGTCGGTGCCACTGTATTGGAACAAACAGGGTATGCCACTGGGTAGTCAGTTTATTGCACCTTTTGGACGTGAGGATCGTTTGTTGCAACTGGCTTCTCAATTGGAACAGGCTCAACCATGGTTGCCGCAATATAAGCACATCCAAATCTAACTTAATTTTTGGCTGCTGTTTCCACTTGATTCGGCAGCCATAGTACCAGTAATAAACCAAACAAGACCACCACACTGGCACAGTAGAAAATTATCGCACCTGAAAAAATTTGCCAATAATGCCCTGCCAATAGACTTCCAGATGCTACACCTAAGCCCCACATCGTACTGTATAAGGCTTGCCCCCGACCTTGCTGCTCTGGTGTAAAGTTTTGGAAAATCACTTTCATCGCAATCAGGTGGAACAGGCCAAAACTAAAGGCATGTAAACACTGAGCAAGCAACTGTCCAATATAGCTGGTCTCTAAGATACCAACCAAGAACCAACGTAAACTGGTCAAAACCAAGCAAATCACCACCAACGTCCGCCATGAAAAGCGAGTGAAGAATAGCTTTTGTGCCACAGCAAACATCACAATTTCAGCAATGACGCCCATTGCCCATAAGCTACCAATTTGAGTGGTGCTAAATCCAATTTCTTTCAGGAAGTTGCTATAGAAACTATAAAAGGGTGCCAACGAAAATAGTAAGATAAATTCAATGGTAAAGAATGCTGCTACAGTTGGCTTCTTTAAAATTGGCCATAAAGGTTCTAATTTTTTCTGTGAACTCGGTGCATGCTCAGGTTCTTTAATACTAAATGACCAAAGAAATGCAAGAAATGAAATCGCCAAAAGTAAAATGGGCAACATTGAAATTGGAACAACTTCCAATAATGTCCCAATCGAAAATACACCCACAATAAAACCGACTGATCCCCACTTACGCACTTTGCCATAGAGTTCTGCACGTTTTTCGCCAAGCCAAAATAAAGTTACCCCTTCAAATTGCGCCAGAATTGCATTTTGGAAGAAGCTAAAAATCAGCATCAGCAAGGCCACTGATTGAAAGCTATTTGGAATCACAAAAATGGCAAACCAAATACAGGCTTCCATCCATGTCGCAATTCGAACCAAAAGCATTCGTTTACCAGACTTATCGGCAATCCAGCCCCAAATCAATGGGGCAAAAAAACGGGTGATAATGGCAATTGAGGAAAGGATGCCGATTTCTTGATAATTAAAACCTTGATCTTGCAGATACAGATTCCAATACGGCATGAAAGTTCCAACTATGGCATAGTAGAACAGGTAGAAACCAGCCAATCGTGTTTGGATACTGAATGATTGAAGCAATTCAAATGCCTTTTTAAGTGTCAGATAAGAATAAAAAAGAACGGAAACTCGATTGATATAAGCGAATTTTAGCTCATTCCACCAAACAATTCGCCAAATATCAGCATCAATATCAAAGTCTATATCTAAAAAAAACAGGGCTGAAAATTTAGCCCTGTTTTTTAATATCACTTTGAAGTTTACACATCCGTATTTAAGGCCACGCTCGGCTGAGCATTTCTTAATTTTCGCTGCTTCAAATAATAGGCTAACATCAAACAGAGAATCCATGCAGGAATCATGATGACCGCGATCCGCATATCTGCAGTCAATGACATCACCACAAGAATGCTCAGCATAAAAATAATGCATAGATAATTACTGAATGGATAAGCAATACTTGGGAACTTAGTCGTTAGCCCTTGCGCTTGCATGGCTTTACGGAACTTTAAATGCGTCCATGAAATCACCACCCAGTTAATCACGATCGCTGCAACTACCAACATCATCAACAGACCAAATGCTTTCTCTGGGAATGCATAGTTCAATAATACGCACAGTACCGTCACGAATGCAGAGACATAGACGGCATTGGTTGGAATACCACGTTTATTGATTTTCTCAAGAAACTTGGGTGCATTACCTTGTTTGGCCAAGCCCAATAACATACGACTACTGCAATAGCTGGTTCCGTTATAAACAGATACAGCCGCAGTCAAGATCACAAAGTTCAACATTGTTGCAACGCCTTGGCTATCTAATGAAGCAAAGACCATCACGAATGGACTACCACCTTGTGCCATTTGGTTCCAAGGGAACAGTGCAAATAAGATGAAAAGCGTTGCAATATAGAAAATCAAAATACGGTAGATAATTTGATTCACTGCTTTTGGCAAAGTTTTATCAGGATCGTGTGCTTCTGCCGCAGTAATACCAAATAACTCAATGCCACCAAAAGCAAAAATGATCACAGCCATTGCCATCACCAGGCCTTCTACGCCAAATGGAAAGAATCCACCCAATGCCCAAAGATTACTGATTCCAGCCTGCGGCCCTGCTGTTCCCGTTGCGAGTAAATACGAACCAAAGCCAATCATGGCCAAGATTGCTAAAATTTTGATGATCGAGAACCAAAACTCCATCTCACCAAAAAACTTGACATGCAAAAGGTTGATACCGTTAATTAAGATAAAAAAGGCCAATGCCGAAACCCATGTCGGGATTTCAGGCCACCAGTATTGAATATATAAACCAATCGCTGTGAGTTCGGCCATACAGACCAGTACATTGAGTACCCAATAGTTCCAACCTGACATGAAACCTGCAAATGAGCCCCAGTATTTGTAAGCAAAATGGCTAAATGAACCACTGACTGGCTCTTGTACCACCATCTCACCTAACTGTCGCATCATTAAAAATGCAATAAGCCCTGCAATCGCATAACCCAAAATGACCGAAGGGCCAGCCAGCTTAATCGATTGTGAAATACCTAGAAACAAACCTGTGCCAATCGCACCACCTAGCGCAATAAGCTGGATGTGCCGATTGCTTAAACCGGGGTTCAGGTTTCCTTGCTCCTGTTTTGACATATGATTATTCTCATCCTTGTCGCGTAATTTTTATGTACAAAATTACGTATATCATAAGTTAATCACAAATGCCTATATCTAATTCGAAAAATAATCAGTTCACTTTTCGAATAACCGCGCATATAAACAGAAAATTCAATAAATAACAAATATTATGAATAATGTAATTAAATTATGTATTGCGTAATTAATTATTTTCAGTATGATAGAAATTAAGACGCAGGGATTTTTGCTCTAAGCAAAGTAGAATCGGCAGATAAAAGCCTATACATCATTTTATCTTTCAATTACTTAGTCAAATACTCCTTGAACAACCAGATTAGACCAACAGAATTAAAGACAAGGAAAGCGAATCATGGCACATCATTTAACTTCTTTTCTTGAGATTGATGCCCAATCAGATTTCACAATACATAATTTGCCATACGGTATTTTCAGCGAAACCGCACAAGGTGACAAACGCGTTGGCGTTGCAATTGGCGAATGGGTCCTTGACCTTGCTGCATTAGAGCAAAAAGGCTTATTACAGCTCACGACCGCAAACTGCTTTAATCAGCCAACACTGAATAAATTCATCGGAACAGGCAAACAGAATTGGCATACGGTTCGCAGCACTTTACAAAGTTTATTGTCTGCGGAAAACCCGACCTTACGTGATCATGCCGATTTACGTCAGCAAGTGATGTTTAAACAAGAAGATGTGGTTTTACATTTACCGATTCATGTTCCTGGCTATACCGACTTCTATTCATCTAAAGAACATGCCACCAATGTGGGCACTATGTTTAGAGACCCTAAAAATGCGCTATTGCCGAACTGGAGCGAACTTCCTGTAGGCTATAACGGTCGTGCAAGTTCTGTAATTGTCAGTGGTAAAGAGATTGTGCGCCCTTCTGGGCAAATCAAATTACCCAATGAAGAACGTCCTGTGTTCTCGGCAACACGTAAACTCGATTTCGAACTTGAGACTGCTTTTGTTGTCGGTAAAGCAACTGAATTGGGTGAACCAATTGCCATTGAAAATGCATGGGAACATATCTTTGGCATGGTGTTGCTGAATGACTGGTCAGCTCGTGATATTCAACAATGGGAATATGTACCTTTAGGCCCTTTCAACGCCAAAACTTTTGCCAGTGCCATTTCACCATGGGTGGTGACAATGGAAGCGCTTGAACCATTTAAAGTCAAAGGTCCAGAGCAACAGCCAAAACCATTGGGCTATCTACAAGAAAACACCGCAAACAGCTATGACATTCATCTGAGTGTTGAAGTTCAAACACCTCAATCAGAACAAGCTGATGTGATTTGCCAAACCAACTTTAAATATATGTATTGGTCAATGGCACAACAACTGACTCACCACACCATTGCAGGCTGTAATGTACAAGTGGGCGATTTAATGGGTTCAGGCACGATTTCAGGCCCAACGGAAGATTCTTATGGCAGTTTACTGGAACTGACTTGGAATACCACCAAACCGCTCAACCTTTCCAACGGCGAAAAACGTGGCTTCTTGGAAGATGGTGACCGTGTTGTGATGAAAGGCTATTGCGAAAAAGACGGGATTCGTGTGGGCTTTGGTGAAGTTGCCAATACCATTTTACCAGCACGTCACTTTCGTTTTAATGAACAAAAGGACGAGCGCTATGAAACTGTATAGTTACTTTCGTAGCTCTGCGGCTTATCGGGTACGTATCGCGCTTAACCTGAAGGCGCTGCCCTATGAAACTGAGGCAGTGCATCTCGTTAAAAATGAGCAGCAACTGGCAAGTTATCGTGCACTCAATCCAAGTCAGTTGGTTCCGACACTGCTTGACCAAGATCAGACCTTTACCCAGTCGCTTAGTATTTTGGAATATCTGGAAGAACGTTATCCGGCCAAAGCGCTGCTACCTAAAGATCTAGTGCAACGCGCCAAAGTCCGTGCCTTTGCACAAAGCATTGCCTGTGACATTCATCCAATCAATAACCTGAGAGTATTGAAATACCTGCAAAACGATCTTGCTATCAGTAACGAGCAAAAAACGCTGTGGTATCGACATTGGATTTTAGAAGGCTTTCACAGCTTAGAAATGCAATTACAACATTCCAATGGGCAATTCTGCTTTGGCTCACAGCCGACTTTTGCAGACTGTTGTTTGATTCCTCAAGTCTACAACGCCAAGCGTTTTAAAATTGACTTAAGTGCTTTTCCAAAGATTGAGTCGATCTATCAACATTGCTTGACCCTTCCCGCATTTTTAAATGCTACCCCAGAACAACAACCAGATTGGGAATAAAGATAAAAGGAGTTTTATCATGAGCTTTGCAATTAAAAAAATTCATCATGTGGCTTATCGCTGTAAAGATGCTAAAGAAACAGTCGAATGGTACAAAAAAATGCTGCATATGGATTTCATTTTGGCATTTGCAGAAGACCATGTGCCATCTACCAAAGCCTTTGATCCTTACATGCATTTATTCTTAGATGCGGGTCAAGGCAATGTACTGGCATTTTTTGAACTGCCGACGCAACCAGATATGGGCCGTGATGAAAACACACCACAATGGGTGCAACATATTGCTTTTGAAGTGGAAGATTTAGATGCACTGATGGCAGCAAAAGCACATCTCGAAGCCAATGACGTGAAGGTATTAGGGGTGACCAACCATGGTATCTTCCATTCGATTTACTTCTTCGATCCAAATGGTCACCGTTTGGAATTGACCTATAATGATGTCCATGCTGATGCCAAGATTGCACGAATCACCGAAGAAATGAAACTAGAAATGCTGGATGAGTGGAGTCGCACCAAACGTGCACCGCACCATACCCACTTCTTACATGAAGATGAACTCGGTGCATAAATCCAGTTCAATAAAATTGGCATTAGCGTTGTAAAATGTTAATGCCTTTTTTATTGTCTAAATTTAAAGCATTCTGTGTATTTTTAAGGCATAGTAAGCTCAGCAAGATAAAGTGCAATCTCTCTAAAAACAATTGTATGCTTATGCAATTCACCAATTTGATTCATTTAAAAAGATGATTTCTATTTTGCCAAATGCTCAGGCATTATGTGCTGGATGTAAATTTTCCATGATTGACAGCAACAAATACGGCGTAAAAGCACGCAGCTTAAGGGTTATTGAATGATTGAAGAAAAGTTATCTGGTGGGGTTCAATCACTTGAGGTCGGATTAGCCGTACTCAATGCCCTTTTAGACCATAACAAGCCCATTATATTAAAAGATCTATCTAGCAAACTGGATATGCACCCTGCCAAGGTACACCGTTATCTGGTCAGCCTGATTCGTATGAACTACGCCAAACAACTGATTGATGGACAATATGCTCTGGGTGATCAAGCATGGCGCTTAGGCTTAAATTGCATTCAACATACCGACGTATTACAGCTGGTTCAGCATCTGATTTACGAATTACAAAACAAGATTGGCTGCGGCATCCAAATCAGTAAGTGGTCACCTAAAGGGCCTTTAGTGGTTCAATCGATTGAATCCAACCACCCTATTTCGATCGTGACTAAGGTCGGTTCGATCATGCCGTTGGTCAATTCTGCCGCAGGTCGTGTGTTCGCTTCTTATATGCCCGAAGCGATGATCAAACCACTCATGCAAGCGGAATGGGAAAAAGCTGCGCACAACCATTACCCGATTAAACCCATCGACTGGGATGAATTCTTGGTATTAAAAGAAAATGTATTGCAACACGGCATGTCAATTGCACAAGGTGATCTTCTGGTCGGGATTAATGCAGTTGGTCTACCAATCTTTAATGCGCATCATTCAATGGAGTTCTGTATTGTTGCATTGGACAGTGAAATGTTTTTCTCTGTCCATGACGGTAGCGAAAAACTTGAGTTATTTAAACGCGAAGTTGCTGCAATCAATCAATATATTCAAATACGTTAAAATGAATTGATACAATAAAAAGCCAAGAATCAAAATTCTTGGCTTTTTATTGTATCAAGCTTTGATGTGGATTATTTTGCTTCTAAAACACCACGGCGGATTTGGTCACGTTCGATGGATTCAAACAATGCCTTGAAATTACCTTCACCAAAGCCGTCATCATCTTTACGTTGAATGAATTCAAAGAACACAGGCCCAAGCATATTTTGCGAGAAAATCTGTAACAGCAGCTTTTTCTGACCATCTTTGGTATTGCCATCCAACAAGATACCACGTTTTTGCAATTCTTCAGTTGGCTCACCATGATTAGGTAACCGCTCTTTCAGCATTTCATAATAAGTTTCAGGTGGTGCTGTCATAAACTGCATGCCGATCCCTTTCAACTTGTCCCATGTTGAAAGCAAATCATCGGTAATAAACGCAATATGCTGAATACCCTCACCATTGAAATCTGACAAAAACTCTGCAATTTGACCATTGCCTTTGTCTGAATCTTCATTCAATGGAATACGAATCATGCCATCTGGTGCAGTCAAGGCTTTAGAGGTTAAACCTGTATATTCGCCTTTGATATCAAAGTAGCGAATCTCTTGGAAGTTAAAGATTTTTTCGTAAAAGTTCGCCCAATACTCCATACGTCCTTTATAGACATTATGGGTTAAATGGTCGATTTCATTCAGACCTGCACCTTTTGGATTTCTGTCTGCATCATCAAAGAAAACGAAGTCATTTTCATAGATATCACGGTCAACAAGGAAAATTGGCATGCCACCAATCCCTTTGATCGCAGGAATATTTAATTCCATTGGTCCAGCTTGTGAATACATTGGCTCTGCACCAAGCTCCACAGCTTTGCTAAATGCTTTGGCTGCATCACGGGTTCTGAAACCCATCGCACATGCTGAAGGACCATGTTCTTTAAAGAAGAATGAAGCATAAGATTCAGGCTGGTAGTTCAAGATAATGTTGATATTACCCTGACGCCATAAATAAACTTTTTTAGACTTATGCTTTGCGACTTTGGAAAAACCGATGGTCTCAAAGATTTGATCTAATCCATTTTCCGTCGAAACAAATTCAATAAAAGCAAAACCACATAATTCTAATGGGTTATCTAAAATGTCCATCTAGTTTCCCTTATTTAGATAAATTCATCCGTTTAATGCTCTGTATAGGTCTTATTCTTCAATTGCTTAATCGCTATCTAAAAGCATCAACCTATACATGCGTTATTAGAAAAGGCGACAGGTGTTTTATAAGTATGTAAAAGCATCCGTGTTTAAGCCCTTTCAGTCCATGAGTCAGCCAAATGAAGAGATCATTGATCTTGGCTCTCAGCTATAAATTCATGCTACAAGAAAGTTTAAATTTATGCAATACATAATTAAATTATGTTATGTGTAATTTTATTACTGTTTGGCTCTCCCAATAAAAGTCGTTATTAAAGGGGAATTGGTAATATCTCTAAATCAGACCATGGTCTCAAACTCATACGAATAAATGTCTTGCGATTAGGCTATTTGTCTTATTTCCTTAACAAAGTTCGATTAGCTTAAACCTGTGATCTACAAAGGCGAATGAGATATTTTAGACATGACGCAAACTTCGATTTTCGAACAGTTAACTCAACTCATTGAAAGCTATAGCCATGAACATGGCAGTAGACCACAAAAAATTTTAATTGGGTATAAGGCCTATTATGACTTGATGGGAAATTCGAGTTTTGCCACTGAGGTCACTGACTCAGCTTTAAACCCAAATAAGAGAAAGTATAAAAAGATTAAAATCAAAGTCACTAAAGATGACTATCAACTCGAGCTAGAGTAATTTTTCTGGCTTGAGCAATGCATTCTTCTATGATGCCTATCACCCCACAAAAACAACAATTAAAAGTTGAGGGGGGGAACAATAGATGTTGAGTTAGACCATATCAACTTAAAGTTTTGATGACTCACTTTTCCTACTTACTTTAAAAAACATTTACTCAAAATTTGCTTATAAAAACTTGGTTAGCAATGTTCTTTGCGGCATCAATGCTCTATGTAATCTAGAACTTTCAAAATAAAAGTTACTATTTGATTTTAATATTTTTTTTAATTTATCCGCCTCTCATCTCACAAAAATCCTCCAATACAAGCGACTAACTTCGCGATTACTTCACTCTAATTGTCACTATTGACTTCATTTAGATTAAATTATATACATTAATAATGATACGTTTCGTATCATTATATAAAACTACAAAAACAGGTGTGTAAATGGTCGGACTAATTGGAATAGTCTTGTCCTTAATACTGCTGATGTATTTAGCATATAAAGGATTTAGCGTAATCGTACTTGCGCCCTTACTAGCATTATTTGCTGTCGCATGGAGCGGACTAAGCAATCAAATACCTGGATTTTATTCTCAAGTGTTTATGACAGGTTTAGGCGGTTATATCATCAAATACTTCCCGCTTTTTTTATTAGGCGCAGTATTTGGAAAATTAATGGATGACTCTGGTTCTGCACAAACCATTGCCAATTTTTTTGTTGAAAAACTTGGTCATCACAGAGCTATGCTTTCCATTGTGTTGTCTTGTTCAATTTTAACTTATGGAGGCGTTTCACTTTTTGTTGTAGGTTTTGCAGTCTTTCCAATTGCCTCTGCATTATTTAAAGAACTTGGTATTCCCAAGCGATTCATCCCAGCGGCAATTATGTTAGGTGCACTTACCTTTACCATGACGGCCTTACCAGGCACACCTGCAATCCAAAATGCAATCCCGATGCCTTTTTTTGATACTGATCTCTATGCTGCACCAGGACTCGGTGTTTTGGCATCGATCTTTATCTTGATAACCGGTATGTGGTGGCTCAATCGGCGTGTCAAAAAAGCGGATATCAAGAGCGAAGGTTATGGGTATCATAACGAGACTCACCTTGAGCGGAAATCAATACATGCTCACCCCAGTCTTGTGGTCGCGTTTATTCCAATTTTCATTGTAATTGTGAGCAACTTAGTCCTCACTAAACTTATCTTAGCTTCGCTGGATACTGCATATTTGGCAACGGATCAGTTTGGGAATACCTCACTCAATTCAGTGATTGGACTATGGGCAATCATATGTGCACTAGTTCTGGCTTGTTTAAGCATTATTGTTCTGAACTGGAAGTCGATTGTCGATATAAAAGACTCAATTCAGCAAGGCGTTTCCTCGTCATTTTTACCCATTTTTAACACGGCATCAGAAGTCGGCTACGGTTCAGTCATTGCGTCTTTAGCAGGCTTTATTATCTTACGTGACTTTCTTGTCGGCATTGCACCCAACAACCCACTCATTTCAGAAGCCATTGTGATCAATGTATTGGCAGGTATCACAGGTTCTGCCTCGGGTGGTTTGAGTATTGCCCTGAATACCATGGGAGAAACGTATAAAGATTTGGCTTTCCAACACGGGATTTCATTGGAACTCATGCATCGGGTTGCCTCTATGGCTTCTGGTGCACTGGATTCACTTCCTCATAATGGTGCCGTCATTACTATTATTACCCTTTGTGGTTTAACCCATAAACAATCTTATTATGACATGTTCATTGTCGCGGTCATCATTCCATTAATTGCACTCAGTGGTGTAATCGTACTTGGAACAGTATTCGGTTCTTTTTAAAAACAATCAATTTAATACGGAGAATTAAAAATGTCATTTTCAACTCACCTTCCAAGGATTATGGAAATTGGAAAAAATGCGCGGGCTAAGCTTCCCATGATTTTAGAAAGCTTAGGTGCGAAGAAGCCACTCATTATTACCGATAAAATGATGGTTTCACTTGGGTATATCAAACAAATTCAAGAGCTGTTAAAAGCTGAAAATATAGAAAGTGACTATTTTGATGGAACTATACCAGAGCCCACTTCTAGTTCCATTGAGGCTGGTGTGAAATATATTCAGGCGCAGCAGTATGATGCCATTATTGCGATTGGTGGTGGTAGCCCAATTGATAGTGCCAAAGCGATCAGTATCTTGAGCAAACATGGTGGTGATATCTCTGATTATAAATTCCCTAGACAAGTTAATGAGCTAGGACTGCCCATCATTGCTATTCCAACTACAGCAGGAACCGGATCGGAATGCACGCGTTTTACCATTATTACCAATGATAAAACCAGTGAGAAAATGCTGTGTGCTGGGCTCGGTTTTCTGCCAATAGCGGCAATTATTGACTACGAACTCACCCTATCTCTTCCTCCACGTACAACCGCAGATACAGGTATTGATGCGCTTACCCATGCCATCGAAGCTTATGTCAGCAAGAAAGCCAGTCCATATAGCGATGCGCAAGCTCTTGCAGCGATGAAACTTATTGGTCCAAATTTACAAATCGTTTATCACCATCCTAATAATGAGCAAGCACGTGAAAAAATGATGCTCGGTTCTACTTTGGCAGGTATTGCTTTTTCAAACGCCTCTGTTGCTTTGGTGCATGGTATGAGTCGGCCCATTGGTGCTTTCTTTCATGTTCCGCATGGCTTATCTAATGCAATGCTGCTTCCTCTTATCACAGAGTTTTCTATCCAAGCAGCTCCTGAACGCTATGCCAACTGTGCAAAAGCAATTGGTTGTGCACATTCAGATGATGCGATTGAGATCGCCAATCAAAAGCTTATAAAAACCTTAATTGCGATTAATCAAGATTTAAACGTTCCGACAATGGCTGAGTTCGGTGTAGACAAACAATATTTTGATGACGTCGTTCAGACCATGGCCGAGCAGGCCCTGGCCTCGGGATCACCATCCAACAACCCTATCGTGCCGACGATTAAGCAAATGATCAACCTATATCAACAGCTTTGGTCAGCATAAAAAACTTTCATTTTTATAACAGAGGATCAATTCACATGGAACTCATTGGACATTTTATTCAGGGTGCAATCAATACAACGCATACACGTACGCAAGCGGTTTATAACCCGTCATTAGGCATACAAACAAAAGAAGTCGCACTTGCCAGCAAAGCAACCGTGGAGGAAGCGATTGCAGCGGCAGAAGCGGCTTTCCCAGAGTGGCGCAATACCCCAGTGATCAAACGGGCTCGCGTCATGTTTAAATTTAAAGAGTTGCTTGAAAACAATGCTGAAAAAATTTGTCAGCTAATTGGTGAAGAGCATGGCAAAATCGGACATGATGCCGCAGGCGAATTACAACGTGGCATCGAAAATGTTGAGTATGCTTGTAGTGCCCCTGAATTTTTAAAAGGTGAATTTAGTAAGAATGTCGGACCTGCAATCGACTCATGGAGTGAGTTTCAACCTTTAGGGGTTGTTGCAGGGATTACCCCGTTTAACTTTCCAGTTATGGTTCCATTGTGGATGTTCCCAATGGCCATTGTGTGTGGAAACACTTTCGTGCTTAAACCTTCCGAGCGTGATCCTTCATCAACGTTATTTATTGCCCAACTGCTCAAAGAAGCAGGACTTCCTGATGGTGTATTAAATGTTGTAAATGGAGATAAAGAAGCAGTTGATACTCTGCTGCACGATACGCGTGTTCAAGCGGTTAGCTTTGTCGGTTCCACACCAATTGCAGAGTATATCTATAAAACAGCAACTGCCGCAGGTAAACGCTGCCAAGCATTGGGGGGCGCAAAAAATCATGCCATTGTCATGCCTGATGCAGATTTAGATAATGTTGTCAGCTCTTTATTAGGTGCAGCATTTGGTTCATCTGGCGAACGCTGCATGGCACTTTCAGTCGCGGTCGCGGTAGGTGATGAAATTGCAGATCAAATGATTGCAAAATTATCCAAAGAAATCGATTTGCTTAAATACGGTTCATATTCAAATAAAGACAATGATTTTGGTCCAGTGATTACGGCGCAACATAAAGCGAAAGTGGTCAACTATATTAATAGTGCAGAACAACAAGGTGCTAGCGTGATTGTGGATGGTCGAAATGCAGCGCCTAAAGGCTACGAAAATGGTTTTTATGTTGGTGCGACGCTGATTGATCAAGTTCGCCCTGATATGACTAGCTATAAAGAAGAGATCTTTGGTCCCGTACTGCAAATCATCCGTGTTAAAACCATGCAAGAGGCCATGGACCTGATCGACAGTCATGAATATGGGAATGGCACATGTATCTATACCCGTGATGGTGAAGCCGCACGCTATTTTAGCGATAACATTAAAGTGGGAATGGTCGGCATCAATATCCCGCTTCCAGTTCCTGTGGCTTATCATAGTTTCGGCGGTTGGAAGCGTTCATTGTTTGGTGATTTACATGCCTACGGGCCAGATGGTGCCCGTTTCTATACGCGCCGTAAAACCATTACTCAACGCTGGCCGAGTACCAATGTCCGTGAAGGGGCACAATTTTCGATGCCGACTCTCAACTAATTTAGTTACCCACTAAATAAGAGTGAGCACTCTGCTCACTCTTTTTACACATCAATCAATTTATTTAAATTATTTGCAGCCTGACGTAATAAAGGCTCAAAAGTTAATAGATCATCAAGGGATTTTCTTATTGTGGGTGCATGTACATAAAGGCACGCCACAATGCTACCTGCTCTTTGAATGGGAACTGAACAAGCCACCATACCTGCAATAAACTCTTCATTATCAGTACCAAGTTTATTCAAAAAAATTTGATCCAAATTTTCTTCAAGTAAAACTGGATCGGTAATTGTATTTTTGGTGAGTTGTACGATCGGTAGATGTTCTAGTATATTTTTCCTGCGATTCATAGGCTGAAAACTTAAAAAAAGTTTTCCACTTGATGTACACCACAAAGGCACAGTAGCGCCAACAGGAAGATATACCTGTAAAGGCCAATTCGCCTGTACCCTATCGGTGTAAAGCATTTGATTATCACTGAGTATTGCAATACCACATGTTTCATTAATCTGATCAGATAGTTTTTGCAGGATTGCCAACCGCTCCATCTTTCGTGGTTCCTGCTCCCATGAACTCATCAACAGCTTATAGGTGCGATCCCCTAAAATATAACCTCCGTACATATCCGTCTTCACAAATTTTTCTTGCTCTAAGGTTTGCAACAATCGATGGATACTTGGCTTTGGAATATCCAACTCGACTGAAAGATCTAAAGGTGATGGTGGATGTTTTGCAGTTGAAATTGCCTCAATAATGTCTAAAACCCGAGTAATTGATGAACCTTTTTTATTCATTTTGAAGTCCCAAAACCTACATGCAGCCAATCTCTTTTCAAATACAGCGCATCTATATTTATGAAAGTTGGCAATATTCAAGATAGTAATCGTGTTAGGAACATGGATACAAGTAAATCTTCAGCCGTAAGCAGGAAAGTTACTTTTCCAATAAAAGATCAAATAAGCAAACTTATAAGAGAATAATTCTCATATCTAACAATTCATTACTTGAGCTTGTGTGAGCTTCTTGGCATCGTTTGTCAGTTGCTTCATTATGGGAATCTCCTGCCGATGGCTAGTCCAGCACAAGCTATAAGACATAAATTACTTAACACTTTCTTTTCAAGACATTCTGTTTGGTTTCTTTGTATTTTTACTGCTTTAACCATTACTTGGTTTAAATTTACCTATACCCCGCATACAATTTATTACTTTATATCCGATACACTCTTAAACGGTCTTTGGTTAGTCACAGGGTTGCTCAGTATTGTTGGTTTACGCGATTTACTGCAAAAGAAGCATGCTATCTTAAGAAACTATCCAATTCTTGGACATTTCCGCTTTCTTTTTGAAGATGTTCGCCCTGAAATTCGCCAATATTTCATAGAATCAGATCAAGATGCACTGCCTTTTTCACGCATGCAACGCAGCCTCGTTTATCAACGTGCAAAAAATGAAAATGCAGATAAACCTTTTGGTTCAATCATTGATGTCTATGATCCAAACTATCGTTTCATTGTGCATTCAATCGCCCCATGCCCACCTGCAAACCCAGAGTCTTTTCGTGTCCTGATAGGTAATGCGCAATGTAGTCAGCCTTATAGTGCATCAATCATGAATATCTCTGCGATGAGCTTTGGTAGTCTGAGTGCCAATGCAATTCGTGCTCTTAATAAAGGCGCGCATTTAGGCAACTTCTACCACGATACGGGTGAAGGTAGTCTAAGCCCCTACCATTTAGAGCATGGCGGCGATATTGTCTGGCAAATTGCCAGTGGTTATTTTGGTTGTCGTACACCTGAAGGCTTATTTGATCCAGATAAATTTGCACAACAAGCCAAAAATCCGAATATTAAAATGATTGAGGTCAAGCTCTCACAAGGAGCGAAACCAGGCCACGGCGGTATTTTACCCAAGCATAAAATCACTGAAGAAATTGCCCGTATCCGTGGTATTTCCAGAGACCATGACTGCATTTCTCCGTCTAAGCACCCAAGTTTTAACACCCCAATTGAAATGATGCATTTCATCCAAAAATTGAGAGAACTTTCAGGTGGTAAACCAGTCGGGTTTAAATTGTGTATTGGCCAACCCTGGCAATTTATGAGCATTGTCAAAGCCATGCTCGAAACCAAAATTGTGCCTGACTTTGTGGTGGTTGACGGTTCTGAAGGCGGAACTGGCGCAGCACCCATCGAGTTTAGTGACTATATTGGTACGCCACTCAGAGAAGGTTTACGCTTTGTACACAATACACTGGTGGGCGCAGGACTTCGCAATCAGGTTAAAATTGGTGCCAGCGGTAAAATGATCAGTGCCTTTGATATTGCCAGCACCTTTGCCTTAGGTGCGGATTGGGTCAATTCCGCTCGTGGCTTTATGTTTGCAGTAGGTTGTATCCAAGCGCAAAGCTGCCATACCAACCAGTGTCCTGTTGGCGTTGCGACACAAGATAAAGACCGCCAAAAAGCCATTGATGTTCCAAGTAAGGCTGAACGAGTCTTTAACTTCCATAAAAACACCCTACACGCCCTATCTGAAATGATTGCAGCTGCGGGTTTACATCATCCATCAGACATCAAAGCGCATCATTTGGCACAACGTATGAATGACCGTGAAATCAAAAACTATGCACAAATTCACTTCTTCTTGAAAGAAAATGAATTACTGCTTGGTGATTTGAAAGATGAAGATAATTTCTACTATCGTATGTGGAAAATGGCGGATGCCAATCAATTTTAAGATACGTATTTGAGTCAATCAAAAATCACCACTAGTAATAGTGGTGATTTGGTTTTGCATGCAAGAAAGCAGGAATTAAACCTGTCAGCGCAGCACGAATATCTGCCCGCTCATTAATCAATTGATGTGAACCTTCTTCTAACATCAACAAAGTCTGCAATCTGAACTTACGACGGATATATTCAATGTTATAACGCCAATCTACAGTTTGATCCAAAGCACCTTGTGCGAGCCAAACAGGAATACGACATGCTGGTCGTTGTTCCATTTCCAACATCCATTTTGACATGGCTAAAATCCAGTCCATGCCCATCATCCGAGGTTGCAATGGATCTTTTAGACGAACAAAACGTAGAAATTCAGGATTATGGTTATTACGGCGGAAATGTCGTGGTACTTGGCTTTTAATCCGACGGATAATGCCGAGTCCAACCGAATTATGCCACCAAGCCGTTTTTGCAGGTCGGATCAATGGTGACAACAGTAATACACGATCAACAATCGGATCTTCTCTACGTTCCGCAAATTCGAGTAAATGATGCATCCAAATTGCACCACCTGTACTTTGCCCAATGCCTAACCAAGGTTTAGGTAATTGTTTTGCACCCCGCACTGCTTCATAAACGGCCTGCAACACTTGCTGATAATGATCAAAATTCTGAATACTGGCTGGTGAACCATTACTCAAGCCATGCCCAGGCAGATCATAAGTCACAATGCTGAAACCTTGATCTAGTATCTCTTTAATAATTGGCTGATAAATTCCGCTATGTTCTAAATAACCATGTAGCAGACAAACCGTACCTTGTAATTTTTGCTGTTTTGGCTGAAAAACCTGCACATGCAAACGAAACAAAGGCATTTCCACATAGCCTTGCCAATGCTCACAATCCAGTAAATGTAAGCCATATAGCTTACGATAGGCTTGCAAAGGTTTGGATAGCTCAGTTGCACTGGATAAATCCAATGGCTCAAGAACTTGAGGCGTTGTTTCTCGATTCGGTACAGGTAGATCTAGTTGTTTTAAAATTGTCGGATTTAAAAATGGAATATCAGACATTATGGTATCTCTCGACAATCACTTGAGCCAAATAACATATCACGTATTGTTGCCAGCATCTCATAGTTCGCACGACGACTATGGTCATAGTTTTGCTCACTTGGACGCCATTGAGTTAACGTTGTTGGCATCGGGGCAATGACAGGAATCGTTTCTATTCCATTTAAGGCAAACAAGCGACGAGTACGTGGCATGTGGTATTCATCAGTAATTAGGATCACTGTGGGTGCACCACCTTTCTTTTGTAATAATAAAGAACTGAATCGAGAGTTTTCACAAGTGTTCATACTGCGATTTTCAAGTAGCTTCGCTTCAACACCACGTTCTTTTAACCATGCCTGCATATAAGGTGCTTCTACACCACTGAGTACAATTGGTAATGCATACTTCTTCTCGACTTGTAATGTTTTTTCTAAGCGCAAGCGAGTGTAATTATTCACAACAATATCTTTACCATTTGCTCCAAGCGTCAACCCGCCACCCAATACGACGATTGCATTTGGCTGTGAAATACTTTGTTGCTCGGCTACACTATCTCTGTTTTTTTTCAGTTCAATCAGATCTTTATTGGTCTGATCTTTGTCATCCTCACTCACAGGCAATGCAATCGGATAGGTTTCTAAAAAGGCAATATATTTCCCCATGAGTGCCTGATTATCGGGTGTATTCCATTGTAAAAAGTCCAACGGCGTATTAATAACAACAGCTGAACTCTCCTGCTCCTGTTCAGGCTGCTGTTCACTCAATAATGGAATATTCGGTTGTTTTTTCTCATCTTGGTTTTCTTTTTCTTGCTCTTCAGAAATTAACTGCTGCAGCAATTTATAACGGGCTTGAATTAACCTTAAATCCTCTGATTTCTCAGATTGAAAAGTTTTTTCCATAAGCTTCAAATAAGCCTGACGAGCAATCCATAAATTAGAACCTGGTTCAAGCGTTTCATGTTCACTTAAGGCCGCTGGCCGCTGGCTTTGCGCTGCCACCTCATTGACATCTACAGGAACAAAACGATTCAAACCTTTTACAACAAACTGTGAGTAAAAAGGTGAATATAAAAAAAGTACAAAACAGCCTAATAGCACGAATAATATGGTAATTACCCGTACTAAACTGACCATCCAATGTACTTTCGCCATAGATTTTTTCACCCACTATGCGCTTGAATTAAACCTTGTTCACTGTATAACACAGGTTCAGGTTCCAATAGAATACTAAACTTTTGTTTTACATCACTTTGTACAGCATGATAAGTATTTTGTACATCCGCTAGCGTCGCCTCAGCATAATTCACCAACACTAAAGCTTGCTTATGAAACATCCCAACCGAGCCTAATTGCTTACCCTTCCAACCGGCTTCATCAATTAACCAACCAGCAGCCACTTTAACACTGCTATTTGCCTGCGGATAATGCGGAATGTTTGGAAATTGTTGGGTAATTTTATCAAATTCAACTTGTGCCAAAATTGGATTCTTAAAAAAGCTTCCAACATTTGGAAATTCTTTCGGATCTGGCAATTTACTTTTGCGAATTTGTATTACCTGATTTTGTAAGTTTTCTGCAGTCAATTGATCGCCTACTGCTTGCTTAAGGTCACCATAATTCAGTTTAAGCTCAGCTTGTTTCAATAGTTTAAAAGTCACACTTACAATGATGTAACGATTGGGATGATCTTTGAAAATACTATGGCGATATGCAAAATGGCAATCTTGCGCAGAGATCGAATCAAACTGTTTTAGTTCACGATCATAAACTTGTACCGATTCAATAAACTCACCTGCTTCAACGCCATAAGCACCAATATTCTGTACAGGAGAAGCACCGACTAACCCTGGTATCAAAGCAAGATTTTGCAATCCAAACCATTGCTGTTGCGTACTATACAAAACAAAGTCATGCCATATTTGCCCAGCACCTACTTTAACTGTAATGGTATTTTCATCTTCATAAAGGACTTCAATGCCGTGAATATTTAAATGCATTACCAAGGCTTGTATTTGTTGTGGCAATAAAACATTACTACCACCGGAAAGAACCAAAACGTTTAAATGTTGCTGTTCGGCAAATGCCAAAGCCGCAATGACATCATCTGCATGATTGATCTGCACATAATGTGAAGCAATTGCATTCAAATTTAATGTATTTAAGTTTTTAAGCTGAACCTGCGCTTGTAGCTGCATATTAAATTAAATCCTATTGCCCTGCTTTCATTTGCTTTTTAAAAATATCCACCCATGCTTTGCTGCTGGACTCACACTGATCGAGTACTCGATCAAATCCATCCGCACCGCCATAATAAGGGTCTGGTACAGCTTGTTGACTAAACTGAAGATCATGCTCACTCATCAAAGCCAACTTGGCGCGAATCTGATGCGTACCAAACTGTTGCACAGCCTGTGACATGAGTGTTCGAATATCATCAAAGTTTTCATAGTCCATTGCTAAAATCAAATCGAACTCAACAAAGTCTGCTAAAACAATCTGTCTCGCACGTAGCGCAGATAAATCATAACCACGCTTTAGCGCATGTGTTTGACTACGTTTATCTGGTGCTTTATTGGGATGGTAATTGCTTGTTCCAGCAGAGTCGACCACGACATTTAGGCCATGTGCGTCACAATAATGTCTGAGAATCGCCTCCGCAGTTGGGGAGCGACAAATATTTCCTAAACACACACATAACACTTTATATTGTGTTGTCATCAGAAATAAGACTCAACATTTTGTTTTATAAGGAGGTTAAAATATTGCATGCAAAATTCCTGCAAAATAAAAGCAAAACTATTAAATGTCATTATGCCTGAATTGACCAATCTGACATCAGCTATTTTGTCAAAAATTGCTTTGATTTGAAAGGAAATAGTGTTTATCTCTATTGAATATTCTGTATGAATATGTGCTTTTTTTGAATTAACAATGTGTGCCGCTTACCAACCTGTTGCAATAAGCCATAATTAGCGGCTAAATTTATAAACGGATGAAATCTAATTAAATTAAAAGCGGAATAGCACAAAAGCCACTCCACTAGAGAGATTCATTTTTTATCTTTTTTAATTATTTTTTAAAATAAGGAGCAAGTAAAAAATCCCAAGCTTTAACGATTTGGTTGTACTCACGCTCACATTCTTCTGAACGATCTTTATTAAGTAAATCATCACTTATCAGGTATTGAAAGTTCTTCGTATCAGATCCATATACATAACATAGGAAATTTACTGCGCGCTGAGCATCTAATGAATGAGAATCATAAAAAGGTAAATCATCTAAAGTTTTTGCTCGCTTAGCAGCAAGACTGTAGGTGTCAGAAACAGTAAGCAGATAATCTTTATCCTCATCATTGTAAGTTAAAATATAAGCTGCTAATTGATCAGCGACATCCTCTTCTCTGCCTGTAATTTTTAAATCAAGTACATCGATCAATGCATGTCCAGCTTCGTGGAATAAAGTCCCGACAGCACTTTGATAGAGTTCAGTATCCAATATATCACCAAAATCCCCAGCTTCTGTGAACATCTTTCTTTCTTCCGCGCCTAATTCATAACACAATTCAATCGATTGCGTATCACTGTCATAAAATGCATTTGCTTCCTTACATTCTTTTGCCACAACTTTAATATCTACAGGAATATTCACAAAAGTATTCATCTCTGCAGTGTAGCCTTCCAGAAGTTTTCTACTTCGCCAAAGATTTTCTTCAATTCGATTTTCATTCGTTCGAGCAACTTCATAAATAGGTATAAATTTACCTTTCAACGGTGCAGTTTCGACTTTCTGCTCTGATTTGACATTTTTAGATTTAGAATCTGAGCTGTCATTACAACCAGCCATACTGAGTATGGCAAACATTGAAAGAGAAAGAATCGCTATTTTGTTTAGACTGCTGCTATGCATAATGTTCATTAAAAATGTAACCTTTACATGGAATATTTAATATTCATAAGATGGGGTGAATGGATACATTTTTAATGTTTCCACAATTTCTTAGGTTAAATTATTTATAGAATCATCTAGTGAAACAATCTGCAAATGCAGACGCTCTTGCAGACTTTCTCTTAATTAAAGTATGCTGCTACACAACAAATAAGTAGAGGCTGAAAAGCACTTGGAAGAAATGCAAAGTATTACTTCGATTGCGGTCTTAGGGCATTACTTATTGAAATTAGGAAAGATTTCTAAAGATCATCTTGCCTCTGAATTGATTCGAGAAGCATTACAAGAATTAAAAAATGTCATATCTTTCGATGCCGCTTGGTGTGGTCTAATCACCCATAATAAAGATCAAAAAATGGTGGGTATTCATCACGCCGAAACGATCAATCTACCAACGTGTTTCCCAACTGAATGGAAATCTTTAGCTATTGATGATGAATTCGCTCAAGAAGTAGATAACCTATCAGATACCGTACATCATTTTAGCTACCCAACCGATTTCCAATATGAATTTGAAACAAAAGAGCTCAATCAATTCAGCCGAAAATATCAACTGCTACATGGAATGTCCATGTGCATAAAGGATACCTTTACAGGACACATTTTTTTTATAACGTTATATCGCCATAGTGGAAGTTCATTTACAGACATAAATATGGCTTTTTTCGAGCAAATAGTTCGTCATATCAATCAAGCTTGGCGATATAACTTACAAGAGGCTTTAGAGCTCTCACCTAATCACAATATGTCCCATGCAGGCCTCGTAAGGCAGGATGGCTACATATTGAGTATTGGCTCAAGTCTCTGTGAAATCATTTATGCTAAATGGCCAAAATGGGAAGGTGTTTACATCCCTAATGAACTATTGTTTCACTTTGATAAGACACCTACGACTATTCGACTAGGTAAACTCAGCCTTAATGTCTCAAAAAAGGCAGGCAATATACGTATTGAAATTATAAATAAGAAAAAAGATTTAACCTTATCTCCACGTGAGTATCGCGTTGCGTATCTATTTTCACAAGGACATTCATATAAAAAAGTTGCTGAGCAATTAGGATTAAGTCCCTCCACTGTTCGGACCTATCTGCAAAGAGCATACTTGCAATTAGATGTTAGTAATAAAGTGGAATTGATCAAAGCACTCAACGCCTAATCATATTTCCGAAGGGATATCAAATACAAAAAGTGCTGTGCGTTATTGACGTGTTTAGAGCCTAAGAGTGGTCACACATACGATCTACTGACCGATTTTCACAAGATAGAAGAAAAGCTGATCAAGACTATAGAGTTTTTTCATCAGAGATTTGGAAAGAAAAATTTGGAATTAACCCCTGCTTTCTACCCAATCGAAATTGATCGATGAATCGTTATAAATTAAGTAAAAACCAGTTTCGTTAAGACGATCTTCTTATCGTAAATTAATCTTGAATAAATCAATAATATTAATTCATTTATGTTAGGCTAATCAGTTTTTCTTAAGAAACAGCCGCTATGTCGTCTAAACGGAAATTTAAGGCAGGAAAGTTTCATTGGTGTTTTTTATTACCAAAATATTGGGGAATATGGATAGCTTTAATAATCTTAATGATATTTGCAATTCTTCCTTGGGCCATCCAATGGCGGCTTGCTGAGAGGCTGTCAAAACTAGCGTGGAAAGCTCTCAAATCTCGACGCAGAACAACGATTAGAAATCTAGAACTATGCTTTCCTGAAAAAAGTGAGCAGCAAATACAAGCAGATGCGAAACAAGTCTTCTTTAATATGATGTTAGGACTATTTGAAGCATTAAATGCTTGGTACAGTCCCCGCTGGTTCCAAAATCGAATGCATATTCAAGGTTTAGAACATCTTAAAAGTGCTGGAGAAAAAGGAGTTTTACTGATAGGCACGCATACTACTTTGCTAGACGCTGGTGGTTTTGCATGTGGATCTTTTTTCGATTTAGATGTTGTCTATCGACCTCAAAATAATCCCCTCTTAGATATGTTCATTAGTCGATGCAGAGCCACAATTTATCAAAATCAAATTTCTAAAGATGATATGAAAGGATTGATATCTAATCTAAAACTTGGACATGCCATCTGGTATAGTCCAGATCAAGATTTTGGACTTAAGCAAGGAGTGATGGCACCTTTCTTCGGTGTGCAGGCAGCGACCGTAACAGCGCATAGACGGTTAATTAAAATTACCAAAGCAGCAGCAATTCCTTTATATTTTTATCGTGATGGTGACATTCGCAATCCTCAATACCATGTTTTACTAGAACCAGCTCTGGAAAACTTTCCAAGTACTAATGAAATGGAAGATGCAACACGAGTCAATTTGGTGATTGAAAATCAGATAAAAATGTATCCTACACAATACATGTGGTTCCACCGTAGATTTAAAACTCGCCTTCATGGTGAGAAAAGTCTCTACTAACTTTTAAGATTGCCATTAAGGCACGATCAATTAATTAATTTTATAGAATAATAAAAAAGCCCACATAAAGTGGGCTTTTTACTGATCTAAACGAATTAGATAACAGTGATAAGTGTTGCTTGTGGTCCTTTTTTACCTTGTCCAGGCACATAAGAAACACGTTGACCTTCATTTAAAACTTTAAAGCCATTGCTTTGAATTTCGCTGAAATGAGCAAATAAATCTTCACCAGAATCAGCTTGAATAAAGCCAAAACCTTTAGTTTCATTGAACCACTTAACTGTACCAGTAGATGTATTAGACATATTTTAAACCTTTTATACTTTACTTAAAGATCAAATCAAAGTTTCAGCAATGATTTGATCCAATTAATCTTTTAAAAAAAAGATATTACAAGAGTGTGAATTATTTATATCAATCGATAAAGCTGATTAACATCGGTATAGAAACTTTTTCCGTCTAAATTAAAGTCAATTTCCAGACCAGAATCTAAAAGTACTTTTTTTCCAACCTCAACCCATTTAAAACCTTTCAACGTATTTTGTTGACGTTTAAGTGGAATAATTTTCACACAAATTTCATTGCCATTACTGGCTTTGGCTACACGCCATTCACTAATAATTTTTAACACAAAATCACTCTTTTAAGAGCTCAAATGATTAATTTTATTTACTATACACTAGACAGATAATAATAACTGAATTTCTAGAATTTAATAATATATAGCTTTATTTAGGATTATATAAGCTAATTTTAATTGCTATTTGTTCTTTCCAGAATAGCAACTTTAAATACATCAAAGAGCAAAATTAATTTAATCGGTTGGTAGCGGGAGCTGGATTTGAACCAACGACCTTCGGGTTATGAGCCCGACGAGCTACCAGACTGCTCCATCCCGCACCGACGAGTTAGCTTTATAGTCTCTTTAACCTAAATAAGCAAGCTTAATATTGAATATAGGGGAAATAAAACCAATTTACAGGGTATTTCTCTATATTTAAGCGCTTAAACACCTATTTTGCTCAAGTTTACGTTAATATGGATTTCTAATGAAATAAGGATCTGGCATGCTCACTAGGTTTAAAGTAATAACAAAACAACCTGAACTTCAAAAGGATTTCACGAATCAAGAGTTTGCTAATCCAATTACTGAGTTTTGGGAGTTCTTTGAAAATAATACTCAATATACTTTATTAAGATATGAACATGTTATTGATGGTGTAAAAGCTATTTATTGTAATACATAGCCTCCTAATGGAGACCACCGAACTGATTCAATGAATATTGTTCTTTATTTAATCAAATGTTCTTTTACGATATGATCACTTAAAAATTCAATAACTTCTGAGCGTTCATCTAAAGAAGTCTCAATTTTTCTCACATAAATACTGATAAATACAGGTGCATGTGTTTCCAGTCCTTCCATTGAATTTAAACCTCTAACTCCATAATCACTAGCACCTGTGTGATCTGCGATTTTCCAACCTATTAGGTAAAGCAGATCTCACCATCTTACCTGCACAACTTTTGCCTATCATTGATTCTGTTAATAGTCCTTTTGAGCTTTTAGCCCATTACCCATCAATAACTTTTCATGCTGACGTTCAGCATATCGGGAGGAGTTGTATCTCAGATATATCCTTTAGGATTCATGGTAAGATTTGGTTCATATCCGTCTGATCTTGTCATCTGCTCACCGATTGAACGCATGAATGGGTAGCCCTACGGATCCTCCTCCTGCCTCTATAGCAAAGTTTGCTGCCGTATCATCAGTATATGCAGTTGTAATTTCATAAGCTTGTTTCTCATTTACATAATTTTTGACAACTGGTGAATAAGTCACAATATCTTTTTTGCTGGAGCATTTTTGAATGCTCTAGAGTAAGTTTTTAGTCTTCAACTTGGGCCTACACAAGTTTGTCGCGCACAAGAACGCACTCAATATTAAAATGGTTTTCTGTCCATTTTGTCTTCCTCTAAGCGTAAAAAAACACCCGTAGGTGCAATTAAGCAACTGATAACAAACCTTAAGGATTGATATAGTAAAAATACAGAATAAGCGTGGCGAGCAGAATGCTGGCCGCAGTTAAATAAGATCCAACAGTATTAAAGCTTTTAATAAATTTAGCAATTTCCATATTTTTCAATCTCTTGGAATTTTCATGAATTGTCATTTACTTTTAAAAGTATGTGAACCAATTCACGATAAAAGCATTATTTTGCCCGACCAACACCACTTTTGGCCATTTTACGACCAGTTCAAGCAGCAAATCATCCAACATGAAAATACAGTCATTAAATAATATGTGGACCAACTGGTAAATTATTACGTGTCCCACCCATCGTGGCAATCTACGGGCAATAAAAGGTCCCTAAATTTGCATAATCAGGGTTATAAAAACGATCTTCAGGATTGAGAAAGATGGACTTTATCGATTGCTATAATTCTGGCGGTAGTGCAAATTTGGGTGGATTTAAACGATGCAGTTTTCCTAAATTTCACCCATTAAAAAACCCACCGAAGTGGGTCATATTTATTCTATATAATAGCTATTGCCATCGGAGCTGTTGAAAACCAAATCTAAAGTGGGGAAAATAAACTCACCTTTTAATAATATATATTCAACATTAGGCTTCTGAACCCTCGCTGAATGGTTGATTTTAGTAGTATTTACTTCTGTGTAGTGTGCCTGGGCTCTCTTTTCTTTACCATGAAAATCAATAATTATAATGTCTTTTAGCATTAATATGCTCCGATTTAATCATACATACTATGCTTAACCACATTTTTATACTATCAATATTTTGTAGGCAAGTAGAATTAATTTTTATAACTTTTCAGTTAAAAACACTGAGAAATTTTATATTTGTGTGCTTTATGTACTCCCACTTGAAATTTAGATAGGGTCATTCCAAAATTTAAAGGATAAGACTCAACAAGTTATATATAATTGATTTTATTTATGAAATAAGTCATCGAGATAAACACCTTTTCTAAGACATATCAACACATATACGTCCTAAAAATACCTCAATGTAAAGGCTTTTAAAGTGTACTATCAATTCTCCCTAGTGAAGATAAGAAGATAAAAATGTCAGGTTTTAAAAGTTTTTCTCAAAATACAACTACCCATGTAAATACGATTAAAGCTCAGTCGAATGAGCATACAGAAGTAAACTCCCCTACTGATTCTCAACCTTCACAAGTTCTAGGCACCGTAAAAGATTTGCCTGAGAATGATAAACAAGCTGATCCTAATAACAAATAATTTCTAATTAACAGTGCAGCGTAAGCAATTTTGAGGCTCTATGACTATAAAGAATAAATTAGTGCACTGATTTATTATCCTATAAACTACTTTTATCAATTTGATTTGTTTAGTTATTAAAGAAATTAAAACCATTCATACGCTAAAATTGATATGACTAGTCTCTCAGATATGAGGGGCTTTTTTAATTGTTTTTAAAGTCACTCCATCAAAAAACGATTTGTTCGTCCAAATCACTGCCTATGCATATGTACATCATCATAATCCATCTAATTATAAATCGCAGCTTAGTATTGGGAGTAAGAAGCACCACTTTTGAAGTAACACAAATATTCCGTTATTCTTTTGTCTTAAAGGTTTCATCTTCAAAATTTTCAATATGGGAATCTGTCTCCTTCAAAGATCCTCCAGTAAATTTATTGATTGTTAAATCTGCTCCTGAAAGAATTAATCGCAAGATAAAAGTAAAAAGCCCATCTTCCGATGAGCTTTAGCCATCAACGATATTACTCTCCAATTGGGATGGAAAATCTAAGTTGATTAGTTCTCTGCCCTGATGGCAAAGGACTTTGCCTCACGATTCTTTGCTGGTAGTCTTGTTCTGAAATTAAACCTTTATTTTTAGCCTTCAGTATTGAGTTGAACTGTTGCTCATAGCCTTGCGCATTCAAAGCGTCAAAATGCCGATGTTCCAGTAAATATTGAGACTTATCATGTGGACTCATATTGGAAGTATTCGATTGAATTTGCTGTTGCTGCGCTAAATCATAATTGCGTTGATTTATGCGGTCCTGCTCTTGTTGTTTGAATGATTCAAAAAAATCAACCTGTTCACCACTTTCAATCTCGTAATGAGGCTCATCATTATCTAGAATTAAAAGTGATTTATCTTTCTTGAAGATATCATCTGCACTATATACCGAACCACTAATTGCCGTACTTATAAAAAAAATTAATATTTTTTTCACCGAAAACACTCAACATAAAACAAATAAAGACAAGTGTATATTTTAATATTTCTACAGAGATTTTTCAAATTAAATATTAAAAACAAAAACTTATAATTATCCTGCTGAATCATAACTCCTACTTGTGACTCTTAATGATGTATCCAGCCATATGATTATTTACTTCATAAGTACCGTAAATAAACAATCAAAAGAAAACCTCCCGAGGGAGGTCATCATTCTTTACGTTGTTAAAGGTCAGTTCCTATAAACACGCTCGAAATAAAGAATTCTGCATCTTCATCATCAGTTGAATCAAACTCTACTTCAAGGTGAATGACTTCCGCACCCGTCTTTTCTTTGAACTCAGCAAATTTCTTCTCAAGAAAATCTGAAATCTCATTTTCTAATGTTGCTCGTTCTTGGCGATATTGTTCTATTGCTTCTTTCATGATGAGTTCCTATTAAATTGAATAACCATAAAAGCAAACTATTGTGAAAATAACAAGACAACAAAAAAGCCCATCATTCGATAAGCTTTGAATTCTTTTCTTTGTTCTAGATATCGACTTTATAAATGCATGATTCAACCTTAACAACGCCACAAACTGCATCGATGAATTAATTTACTTAAGTTCTATTTAAAGGATGATGATCCTGATGAACAACTATTCAATCTTGGATCGTCTTATGAATCACTTTTTGTTTATTTATAAGAGATTGAGGCTTCTACAAATACTGCATATCAACAACCTTCAGGAAGCGCATAAATCTGGGATGAAACTATCTGGAACGATACTAATGTTGGTATTGCACTCACATTTGCAGAATGTGATGTGAAAAGTGGTTGCAAAACTATAGCTTAGGTTCTTGTTTTCGTTAAATTATAACCTTACTTTTTTGCGATAAACTCTATTCATGGCACTATAAGATATAATAATTTCAAAAAGATAATTAGGTGAAAAACCAACAATTTATAAGACGATTTGGATAGCATAATCACCTTAAAGTTACACGTTTAAGCGCGTCTTATGTTAATTTATTGAGGCAGTGATCCCCACAGTCACTTGATATAAAAATGTTGTATTTATTATGAAAAATAAGGATGTATGTATGAACCCGTTTCAATTTCAAACTGTTCCAAACATCATTTCGGGACTCGGTTCGATACAAGAACTTAAAAGTGTTTTAACACAACAAAATTATCATAAAGCACTGATCGTAACAGATGCAGGCATGATCCAGCATCAACTACATCTGCCAATCTTAAAGCTTTTAGAACAGATTAATCTGAACAGTATTATTTACTCGGATATTCAAGCCGATCCTCCTGAGCACATTGTGCTAGAAGCAGTTGATTTTGCGAAGCAAGAAAACATAGATGTGATTATTGGTTTTGGTGGTGGCAGTTCCATGGACGTTGCCAAGATCATCGCGCTGCTTGCTCATCCTAAACAACAGCAAACCCTGAGTGAAATCTACGGCGTGAATCAAGCTCAAGCACCACGCTTACCGTTAATTCTCATCCCAACAACTGCTGGAACAGGTTCAGAAGTTACCCCTATCTCGATTGTCACCACAGGTGCAACCACCAAGATGGGCATAGTTTCTCCTTTTTTATATGCTGATGTGGCAATTTTAGATGCAACTTTTACCCAAGGATTACCTGCACATATCACGGCAGCCACAGGTATTGATGCGATGGTTCATGCAATTGAGGCCTATACCTCAAATATCAAAAAGAACTTTTATGCGGATATGTTGGCTAAAAATGCCTTAATCTTACTCAACCATAATCTGGCTAAAGTACTCAAAAACGGTGCTGATTTAGAAGCACGTCAAAATATGTTGGTTGGGTCGATGCTAGCAGGTCAAGCTTTTGCCAATGCACCAGTTGGCGCAGTACATGCCCTCGCTTACCCACTCGGTGGACATTTTCATCTTTCACACGGACATACCAACGCGTTGGTGTTGGTTGAAGTGTTAAAGTTCAATGCGCCCAAAGCCAAACAACATTACGCGGAGTTAATGCAACTATTGGATCCACGCAGTACAGGTTGTATCGATGGTTTATGTGATCTGTTTATTGACCATATGCAAAATCATTTGGATCAAAGCGGCTTGACCCTAAAATTGAAGGATTTGGATATTCCAGAAGCGAAACTTCCACAACTGGCAAAGGATGCCATGCTGCAAACCCGACTGTTGCAAAACAACCCAAGAGAAATGACTGAGCAAGATGCTTTACAGATTTATCAGGCGATTTATGCATGACCAAACCAACCTTAAAACGACGTGAACAATTCAAGTTCCTTTTCCCCATCCAAACTCGTTGGGCAGACAATGATATCTATGGCCATGTCAACAACGTGACCTACTATAGTTATTTTGATACTGCTGCCAACACCTTACTGATTCAGAAAACAGGATTTGATATTCACAACAGTGAAATCATTGGTTTAGTGGTGGATTCAGCTTGCAGTTTCTTACAGGAATTGTCCTTTCCAGAAGTGATCGAGGTCGGCGTAGCCATTGGTAAAATTGGCAATTCATCACTCAGATACGAGTTGGCGATTTTTAAACAAGATCAACTCGAAGCAGCCGCCCAAGGACATTTTGTGCATGTATTTGTTGATCGAGAAAATCGAAAAAGTACCGCCATTCCACAAGCAATGCGGGATACATTAAGTCAATATTTACTGATCGATTAAACAAAAAAGGCAAAGATAAAAACTCGGCCTTTCTTGTACCAATCAAGGTTTTAATTGAACTTGATGAAGTTCTGCATCAAAGGTTTCCACCAAACTTTTAATTGTCGGTTCCTGATGTAGCAATTCAACTGCACGATTAAAGGCTTTTTCCTTACGTGCATTTTGCATGATTAATGGCGTACTTGAACTCACTTCACCATATTGCACATCAAATTGTGTATTCGACCATTGTGATTTTAAGGCATCTTCTAAGCCATGCTGTAATTGTGACAGCATACCTTCATATTGTTGTGGAATATGGAATACAGAAGCCCCATTAATTTGGCCTTGCATAATGCCATGCTGTGCTAACTCTTGCACAGCTGGTGAAAGCTGACTGGTTCTAAACCAGTATTCCCATTTTTCCAGATTCCATTCACCTTCTAATGTCTGCTCCGGCAACTTTAGAATATCTTGAGGCATTAAGCTGCTTGACTGTTCTTGAGTAGAAGAAACCACAATTGCTGTTGATTCGACAACTGTTTCTACAAGCTGTTCATCAATGACCGGAACAAAGTGTTCTGGTGTCACTACAGGTTGATGATCAAGATGCAGATCGTCTACTTGAGCAGATGCTTCAAGATTCTGTTCAACAGGGAAAATTAAAACCTCATCCGAATCTGTAATGCTCGACTGAACTGTTTCTGCTGACACTGAAACATCAAATCCAATTAACTGCCCATCTTCTGCATCAAACACCATCAAGCTGCTATCTGGATTTTGTGCAACAGGTTCAGGTTCAGGTTCAGGTTCAGGTTCAGGTTCAGGTTCAGGTTCAGGTTCAACCATAACGGTTTCTTGTTGAACCGCAAGCTGACTTTCTAGAGCCGAGTTTTGAGCGGCTGGTTGAACGCTGCTAGTTGCAATTTGCATTACAGGCGCTGCGCTGACTGTGACTTCATTGAGGGTCATTGGTCTGAATGCCAATAAGCGCAAGACAGTCATTTCAAATCCTTGCTCCTGAGTCACAGCAAGTTGCAACTCAGTACGCCCTTTACAGGCAATTTGATAATAAAGCTGTAAATCCTGAGCAGAAATAAGTTTTGAAAGTTGCAAAATTTTCTGATTAATTTCTTCACTATATTTCAAAGCAAGATCAGGTAAATACTGCAACAGCGCCAATTCATGCAACGTTGAAACCAGTTGATCTAGCACTAAAGAAACATCTAAAGCTTGTTGTCTAAACTGCAACAATAACTGACTGACATTGGCTTGCTGATTTTGATGAATTGCTAAAATCAAATCATAAATAATGGTTCGGTCAATCAGCCCCAACATGTCTTTGACATCTTGATGATGTACTGCCCCCTGACCATAGGCAATCGCTTGATCCGTTAAAGATAAGGCATCACGCAATGAACCCTGTGCAGACTCAGCAATTTGCCAAATTGCATTTTGATCAGCGTCAATATTTTCTTTCGTTAAAATCGCCGTCAAATGCTCGGTAATTTCATCAACTGCCAGCGGACGCAAGGTGAATTGCAAGCAACGTGAAATCACCGTAATTGGTAATTTTTGTGGATCTGTAGTCGCAAACAAGAATTTCACATGCTCAGGCGGTTCTTCCAATGTTTTTAACAATGCATTGAATGAGTGCGTTGAAAGCATGTGCACTTCATCAATCAGGTAGACTTTAAAACGGCCTTGAGTCGGAGCATAAGGAACATTGTCGAGTAGCTCACGAGTGTCTTCAACTTTGGTTCGTGAAGCAGCATCAATTTCAATTAAATCAATAAAACGGCCTTCATTTACCGCCTTACAGGTTGCACAGACCTCACACGGCGTCGAAGTAACGCCCGTTTCACAGTTTAAGCATTTGGCTAAAATACGGGCAATCGTGGTTTTCCCGACGCCACGCGTTCCCGTAAACAAATAAGCATGATGCAAGCGACCGCGTTCTAGCGCGCTGGTTAAAGCACGAGAAACATGGTTTTGCCCCACTAACTCATTGAAATTACGTGGACGGTATTTTCTTGCCAGTACTTGATACATGTATGCTCCTTTTTGCATCTTAAGGATACTGTTTTTTTGAAAGGCTGTGAACGAATACGCATCTAATTGATCAAGATTAAATACATTCCTTTACTTTTAATGGTGATTTCCAAGTATTTCATCACTTTTACACAAGACTTGCGTCAATATTCAACTCAAGTGACAATATGCACCAATTTATATGTTGTTGGTTTCATTTCCCATGTCTCAATCTTTAGCGGTACTCGGCGGCATTACCGCAGAACAGTTTCTTAATGAATATTGGCAGAAAAAGCCATTATTGGTCCGTAATGCGATGCCAGAAATTATTGGCTTATTAGAGCCAACTGACGTTCAGGAATTGGCTCTAGAAGAACATGTGACTGCTCGCTTAATTCGTCAAAAAAATAAAAATCCAAACGAATGGCATGTAAAGTCATCACCACTGACCAAAGGTGATTTCCAAAAACTACCCAACCTTTGGACGCTTTTGGTTCAAGCCGTAGATCATTATTCGTTTGATATTGCTGAACTATGGAAAAAATTTCCTTTTATTCCGCAATGGCGTCGTGATGACATCATGGTGTCTTATGCCCCTCAAGGCGGTTCAGTCGGGAAACACTTCGATTTTTATGATGTGTTCTTGGTACAAGGTCATGGTCACCGTCGTTGGCAATTGGGGCAAATGTGTGATGAATCAACTCAATTCATTCCTGACCAGCCATTAAAGCTATTACCTGAAATAGATGTACAATTTGATGAAGTGCTTGCACCTGGTGATTTACTTTATGTACCGCCTGGCCTCGCACATTATGGCGTAGCAGAAGATGATTGCTTAACCTTCTCCTTTGGCTTCCGTATGCCAAACCTTTCAGAAATGATTGATCAGGTCAGTGATAAATTTTCGGAAAACACTTCACTCAAAAATCCATTGATCGATATCGTACGTCAACAGACTGCACATTTGGGTGAAATTAATACTACTGAATTTGCTTACTTAAAAACTCAATTATTAGACTATCTCACGCAAGCGCCTGAATTTGATGCAGCAATCATGGCTTATATGAGTGAAGCAAGTTATCCGAACAATATTCCAGAGCCTGAAGAAGTTGATGCCAATGATGTAGCCGAAGTAATTGGTGCCGATTACCAAATCATTTTAGAGCCCGCTTCTAGATTGCTTTACAGAAAACAAGACCAGTCGCTTGAGTTTTGGGCAAATGGCGATACGATTTGCATATCAGAAGCATTTACTCCATTTTTGAAGCAAATTGCAGATGGTGAGAGCCTATTGCTAGATGAACGATTTAATCAAATAGAGATGCTAGAAGACATCACAACGCTGCTTAATACGGCCATTGTAATGTTATTACCACCAAACGAAAACTAGAACCTTCATTTTTATATGGATAGAGATTATTCTCTATCCATACTTATCTAAAATATAGAATTTAAAAAAAACCCTACTTTTTATAATGATTACATTTTAATGCTTGAATAAGAATTCTTTTTTAATAGACTTAAAGCGAACTCTTTATAAAAATATTTAATAGAAATCATTTTCATACAACAATATGGAGCACAACTTGTGTTTAAAAAAATATTATGCCTTTCATTTCTCGCATCGTCTTTAACTCTACAAACCAGCCACGCCTGTACCCGTGCAGTCTATTTAGGAAATAACGACCATATCATCACGGCGCGCTCAATGGACTGGAAGGTCGATGTGGGAACCAATCTATGGATTTTACCAAGTGGTGTACTTCGCGACAGCAATGCCGGACCAAAATCGCTGCAATGGAAAGCCAAGTACGGCAGTGTGATTGCCACGGGTTATGACATCTCAACAACCGACGGAATGAATGAAGCAGGTCTGGTCGCTAACGTGTTATGGCTAGTCGAGTCACAATATCCAGATACAAAAAAATCGAATAAACCACAGTTGAGTATTTCCGCTTGGGCACAATATGTGCTCGATAATTACGCAACCGTTTCTGAAGCTGTTCGTGCTTTAGAAAAAGAACCTTTTGATCTGATTACCGACAGTGTGCCTGGTGAACAACGACTCGCAACGTTACACCTCTCTATTTCAGATAAAACGGGTGACAGTGCCATTATTGAATACATTGGGGGCAAACAAGTCATTCATCATGATAAAAAATATCAAGTCATGACTAACTCGCCAACATTTGATCAACAACTCGCACTCAATACCTATTGGCAGCAAATTGGTGGAACCGTGATGCTGCCAGGTACCAATCGGGCTGCTGATCGATTTGCCCGTGCATCGTTTTATATCAATACCATTCCTAAAAATGACAATCCTAAAGATGCCTTAGCGTCCGTTTTTAGCGTTATTCGTAATGCATCTGTTCCCTACGGCTTAAATACCGCTGAAGAACCCAATATATCCTCGACGCGCTGGCGAACAGTTGCTGATCATAAACAGCAACTCTATTTCTTTGAATCAGCAGTTTCACCCAATGTATTTTGGATAGATTTAAAGAAAATTAACTTTAAGGATGGTTTAACGCGTAAACTTGATCTAGGTAAAGATCAACAAAATACCTTTGCAGGTGATGCAACAAATCAATTTAAACTCGCCAAACCATTTGAATTTCTTGGCCCACAATTACATCATTAACACTGAAATATTGAATACATACTAGAGAGTTGAAAGATGAATAAAACTTTATGTTTACTTAGCCTGATATGTGCTGAATTAGCAGGAGACTTTCACTTGGGATATGCTAGGCAGCTAACCGATAAAAGTTCTCTGCTATTTGATTTGGCGTTTTAAAATCCAAACTCTTTTGAATTCTTCGCTGATTATAAAATAACACAATGTATTTTGTAATATCTGCTTTAGCTTCATCTCTGGTTTTATAGTTGCAATGATGCACTAATTCATTCTTGAGTATGCCCCAGAAACTTTCAATCGGTGCATTATCGTAACAGTCCCCACGTTTGCTCATTGAACCTTGAAAATCACATTTTTCCAGTATCTTTCGATATTCATGGCTGCAATATTGGCTGCCTCTGTCCGAATGAACAATTAAGCCTTTCGTTGGTTTTTGATTACGAATCGCCATAGTCAGTGCATTGCAAACAAGTTGTGCGGTCATACGCTCATTTAAGCTATAGCCAACCACTTGTTTCGTGTACAGGTCTTTTACTGCTGCCAAGTATAACCAACCTTCAGCAGTCCAAATGTATGTAATATCGCTTGACCATGCAAGATTGGGCTTAGTCATTGAAAACTGTTGCTCTAGTAAATTTGCGTAGATCGCTCGATTATGATCACTCTTCGTAGTTCTTTTGAAACGCTTATGACGCTTACAATACAGCTGGTTGAGCTTTTTTATTTGACGTACAGCATACGTACTGATTTTGATACCTTGCGCTTGTAAATGCTTAGTTAATCGAATATAGCCATAGCTTTGTTTAGTTTCCTCATGAGCTATTTTGACCAAAATTGTCTGTTGATTTCGCTGAACCAATCTTTTATTCATGCCTCGTTTTAGCCAATCATAAAATCGTGACACTGAAACGTGAAGTAATCTAGCCATAAAGCTAATCGGGAATAAATGTCTTTGCTGTTTCATATAGGCGTACCTTACTGACTTTCTTTCGCAAAGTACGCTGCTGCCTTTTTTAGAAATTCACGTTCCATTTCAGCTGTTTTGAGCTGTTGTTTGAGCTTTTTATTTTCTTCGAGTAAGGCATTTAGATCAGGTGAATATTGTTTAGTGCCTGCTAAGGTGCCAGTCTTTGCTTTATTATTCCAATTTGAAAGAGTTTGCATTGAAATGCCAAGTTGTCTGGCTGTTTCCGATACATTGCCTTGATTGGCTTCAATCAATTTTATTGCTTCAACTTTAAATTCTGCGGTGTAAGTCTTCTGTTTCTTGCTCATGGTAAACTCCTGATGAGTGTCTATAGTTTACCAAGTTAAAACCTCCTGTTTTCTCAGCACACATCAGCCTTTGTATTGTTATGAGTGGTTGCTCAACCTTACCAGTCTCATCTGTCCCTTCAACAGACAATCTAGCAACAGCAGGTTCTTTGACCTGCAAAGCAAACGAACTCTGCCCCAATGTTTTCGTTGAATGGGACAAGCAACACAAAGCGCAATTAAGCGTAGAAACAGTGCTCAACAGTAGTTATGACTACTATGACATCAAGGGCATTACTTTCGTAGTTGATGGAAAAGCCTTTGCTTATAAACCCATTGGCCCGACAAAACAAAAGAACATTAATCGACTCATTCCTAGACGCTCATCAAATAGCTTTGTGCTTCCAAGTACATTCCTCTATGAACTAGACAAAGCAAAAAATGTTGAACTGTCGATCGAAACAGACAAAGGCAACATTAAGCGCTCGGTCTACACACCAAGCCAGCAATCAATGCTTTACCATAACTTTGTAAAACTCATCTCAACCTTGCCATCCCAACAACGCAAGTCTTAAAACAGAAAATTATGTGATTAAAGTCAGTTATTTATTTTAACTATAAACAACTGACTTTTTAATATGAAGTTAATATTCAAAATAGCATCATCAGAAAAAAACAGAACACCAGTGTTATTTTAATATACACAAGCTTACAAACAAGAATAAATCTCAATATAGACATGATTATTAAATCAAAATATAGCTAAAAATGAGTTATCCTTTGAAAACAATTAGATGAATAATCACCAATCAAATAAACTTAAATTATTCTAATCTTTTATCGTATTTTAAGATTTGATTAATAGTTATTTTCTATAGATATAGAACCCCATTTTCAAAACACCCACTTGAAAATGCGATTGGAAGAATCATTTAAATAAATAATATTATTTCCCCTATGATATTTTCAAAATACCATGTAAAATCCCTGCCAAAATTGCATAATGAAATGCAACATGATGCTCTTGGCGATGGGCGAACTCGAGGCGTTGTATGTCAAAAAAAGAAGATATTATTAGCACTGCATTAAGACTTTTTAATTCGCATAGCTATAATTCAATTGGTGTTGATCGGATCATTAGTGAATCTGGTGTTGCAAAAATGACATTCTACAAATACTTTCCATCAAAGGAAAAGTTAATTGAGGAATGCTTGATACAACGTAACACTAATCTTCAAACCTCACTCAATGCAACTTTGGCAACGTGTGATGAAGATGATTATCTTGGTAAACTCAAAGCAATTTTTGGTTGGTACGCTGCTTGGTTTAACAGTGAAGATTTTAACGGCTGTATGTTTCAGAAAGCATTAGAAGAAGTCATCAAAATCTATCCTTCTACATTACAACCAGCCACCCAATATAAAATCTGGTTAACTGCTTTAATCGAAAATTTACTTAAAAATCTTGATATTCGTAGCCCAACCCATCTCGCAACTCTGATTGTGAGTATTTTGGATGGTATGACGATCCAAGCACATGTCAACAGACACTCTGTCGAGATGGGTGAATATTGGAAACGTGTTGAACATTTAATTAACTTCGAGAAAGCACTTGCATAAATACGAAATATCCCTTTAAACATAAAGGGATATTTTTTTAAAACAGAATTAGGATATAGTTGGATAAAAAAAATAAGCGTGATTTATAGTTATTATTGTGACTCACGCTTGCGTCTGAGTGTAAAAAGAATAATAAATATTATTACCCTCTGGCGGTTGTACTTTCGCACTTCCGATCCTTCTTATGCAGACAGATCGTTCTGTCTTGTATCTCATTATATATGCTTTCTTCTAAAGCGCAATCTTTTTTTCAACTTTTTTATATTCATTAAATATATTAATTACTTAATTTTATTGTTTAGCACTATTAAACAATAAAGCATCTAAATTGAGCAGCGATGATGATACCACTAGATAAAACTTTGCCAAAACACCAATAATGTGAATAAAATCACCCTATTCAACATTAAGACAAAATAATTCACAATAAAATGGTATTTTATCACTTTTACTGATATATATTTTCATTAAAAACCATTGCAATTATTCAGTTTTACTACAATTTTTTCTTTGTCTGACTTTATACTAGCCACGGCTGTAACCTAGTGAGTATATGCATGCAAAAGGATTTCGAAATCGAAGCAATGAGAGAGTCTGCTGGTACAATTGTCAATGTACTGAAGTCTCTAGCGAATACTGATCGTTTAATTATTTTGTGTCATTTGGCTAAACAAGAACTTAATGTTTCACAAATTGAAGAGTTGACCCAAATTTTTCAACCGACGTTGTCTCAACAATTGATGATGTTGAGAAAGAGCCATGCTGTTTCTACCCGACGTGATGGAAAACAAATTTTCTACTCGATTTTGGATCCAAAATTAAAAGTGGTTTTGAATACTCTATATGAGCATTATTGCCCACACGCATAATATTGCAGGAACCATTTTAATCATACCCTCTTTAGCATTTTTTCTGCATAATATATACAAATTTATGATTTATACTATTCTGCATGAAACTGTTCCCCCTCAATCTAGACAAACTATTTCCTGCACGAAAATGGTTAAGTCATTATCAACTTTCGAGTTTCAAATCTGACTTGATTGCAGCTTTTATCGTATTGGCCATGCTCGTACCTCAAGGCATGGCTTATGCCATGTTAGCTGGATTACCACCAATTATGGGGATATACGCCAGTATATTACCTATGATTATCTATGCATTTACGGGGAGCAGCACTACTCTTTCAATTGGACCTGTCGCCATTATCTCGATGATGGTGTTCGCAGCACTCAATCCTTTATTTGCTGTGGGTTCGACAGCCTATATTGAAGCAGCTTGTTTATTAGCACTGTTGGTCGGTATTATTTCCCTACTTTTAGGACTATTCCGTTTTGGTTTTCTGATTCAACTGATTAGCCATCCAGTGATTCAAAGCTTTATTATTGCTTCAGCCTTACTGATTGCTCTAGGGCAGTTTAAATTCCTGCTCGATATCCCGCTTCAAGCAAGTAACATCCCTGAATTTATTATAAGTTTCGCTCAAAATTTTCATTCGATTAGCCTTACGGGTATGAGCTTTGGACTTATTTCTGTTTTAATACTTTTTCTGCTTCCAAAGTTGATCAGTTCGGATTTTCTGAATAAAACACTACCTTTACTCTTGGTCTTGTTGTCTATCACTGTCATCAGCTTTTTAGGTAACGATTATAATGCCATCAAAACCGTTGGTATCATTCCTACAGGTTTACCAAGTTTTAATTTCCCCACTTGGAATCTTGACCTAGTTCAACAATTATTACCAAGCGCTTTTATGATCGCTATGATTAGTTTTGTGGAATCTTTAGCGATTGCTCAAGCCACAGCGCTACAGAAACGGGATGATTTGAACAGTAATCAGGAACTGATTGCATTGGGTTTGGCCAATATTGCTGCGGGAATTAATTCAGGGTTTCCAGTTTCAGGGAGTTTATCCCGTACTGTAGTAAATACAGATGCAGGTGCAAAAACCCCAATGTCGGGTGTAGTTTCATCCTTACTTATGATCATGGTAAGTCTCTACTTTACCGGCTTCTTCCAAAATCTGCCTTTGGCTGTACTCGCAGCGACAATTTTTGTTTCTATCTGGAAATTAGTGACGCTGACACCTTTTATTGAAACATGGAAATATTCAAAAGCAGATGGTCTAGCCATGTGGGTGACATTCTTTGGTGTAACCTGTTTGGATATTTCAACGGGACTCATCATTGGTATTGTATTGACTTTCATTTTATTGCTTTGGCGGATCAGTCGACCACATATTGCGGTCATTGGTTTAATTGAAGGAACTCAACATTTTCGAAATAGATCAAATTACAATGTCATTACAATACCAACTGTGGTTTCTTTTCGTGTTGATGAAAATCTGACTTTTTTGAATGCACACGTTCTAAAAGGCCATGTGATTACCGAGGTCAGTCAAAATCCTCTGTTGCAACATGTGGTGATCAATTGCTCCAGTATCAGCAATATTGATCTAAGTGCATTAGAGATGTTAGAAGATCTTAATCAAGAACTAAAACAACTCCATATCCAAATGCATTTGTCTGAAATAAAGAACCCCGTGATGGATCGACTATCTAAATCACAACTGATAAACGAACTAACTGGACAAATATTTTTATCACATTATCAAGCAATACAAACACTTTCCCCTGAAATGCTTGTAGAATGAGCTGCTTTTATTGGATTTTTTTTATACAAAAGGATGTATCATGTTTTCCTAATTTTTTTTAAAAAACATTGTGTTAATTTTTTCTTTATTTTTAAAGTAATTGAATTGCAAAAAAAAATTTATTATTCACGGTTCTTAGGTATAGAATACCGCCCTTGTTTAACCTTAAACCGTGCATTGGTTTATAAGGCCTTTATATGTTTAATGTATTGTCTCGATTGAGTTTAGTTAGCAAAATTATTATCGCTATTTTTCTAGGGATTGGAGTAGCTCTTCTCTTTCCTAACTTTACACCCTACTTAAGTTTATTGGGTGAATTATTCATTAAAGCATTAAAGTCTGTTGCACCGATTTTAGTTTTTGTTTTGGTTCTATCTTCAATTGCAAATTTTCAGATCGGTCAAAGCTCGAATATCAGACCTGTGCTTGTATTATATGTTGTAGGTATGCTACTTGCCGCATTTAGTGCCGTAACAGCAAGTGTCCTATTTCCAAGCCAACTGTTTTTGCACTTACCAGCAGAAACTGGACTTCAAGCACCAGGCAGTCTTGCAGAGATTTTAAAGAATCTACTTTTAAGTTTTATTGCAAACCCAGTACAAGCAATTGGTGAAGCAAACTTCATTGGTATTTTGGCTTGGGCCGTTGGTTTGGGATTGGCTTTACGTCATAGTTCAGACAATACAAAGCAAGTTTTGACAGATGTTGCTCATGCTGTAAATAAAATCATTCATACCGTGATTGGTTTCGCACCTATTGGTATTTTTGGCTTAGTTGCAGTGACCTTTGCTGATGCAGGCTTGGCAACATTAAAAAGCTATGCGCATCTCTTATTCGTATTGATTGGCACCATGGCATTTGTTGCACTTGTCATCAATCCGATTCTAGTCGCGATTACGATGAAAGCGAATCCATATCCATTAGTCTTCACCTGTTTAAAAGAAAGTGGAATTACAGCCTTCTTTACGCGTAGTTCAGCAGCCAATATTCCGGTCAATTTAGACCTTGCACAACGTTTGGGTGTCAATGAAGCGACTGCAAGTGTATCTATCCCACTTGGGGCAACCATTAACATGGCGGGTGCAGCAGTGACGATTACGGTACTGACTCTGGCAGCTGTACATACCTTAGGTATTCCAGTTGGTTTAAGCACCATGATCATTTTATCTGTAGTTGCCACTGTTTCTGCTTGTGGTGCATCAGGGGTTGCTGGTGGTTCTTTGCTGTTGATTCCTGTTGCTTGTAGCTTGTTTGGTATATCATCTGAGATATCAATGCAAATTGTTGCGATTGGTATGATTATCAGTGTATTGCAAGATTCAACAGAAACGGCATTAAACTCATCAACCGATGTGTTATTTACCGCTGCAGTTGATTTCAGAGACCGTTCAAAATCATAGGTTAATATGCCACTTCAACGTTTACCTAACTGGATTCAACTTGGTGCTTTCTTACTTGCACTGAATGCAGGAATGGTAAACGTTTTGGGCTTATTTACACTCCTACATCAATCTGTTTCTCATATGACAGGCAATGTCAGTATGCTCGCAATGAGTTTACTGGAATGGCAGCCTGAGCATTTTATCTATCTAAGTCTGGTTGTCATTTGCTTTGTCATAGGCTCTTTTTATAGCGGCTTGATACTTGGCAACGGCAATATTGCCTTTGGTCGACACTATGGCCTTCCATTGAGCTTAGTTGCGATCTTTTTATTCCTCACTTGGTTGTTACTTCCCTATTTTCCGCGATATGGCTTATTGTGGGCTTGTGTTGCCATGGGGGTACAAAATGCCATGGTGAGCCATTACAAAGGCGCTATTATTCGTACCACGCACTTATCTGGCGTCCTCACTGATATAGGTTTAGCATTGGGCTATAAAGCACGCGGTCTAAAAGTAGAAAAACGTCGTATTTTTCTGCATCTACTCATTTTTATGGGTTTTTTATGCGGTGGACTCATTGCGAGTGTGCTTTATCCTTATTTAAAATTACAGACCTTTCTCATTCCTGCCGGCTTAAGTCTGGCAATGAGTATGGCCTACTGGATTTTCTATTTTCGTTCTTCATCAAACTCAAATTTGGATTGAATTATGGTTAAAAATGCATTGCAAGCTCAGTTGTTAAAAGCGGGTTTGGTTGATAATAAGAAAGCAAAGAAATTAACCAAGCAAGCACAGCATGGGCAACGCACAGGACAAAATGATGATGCGGCATTGAAAGCTGAAATTGATCGTGCCAAGCAAGAAAAGTTAGCCAAAGACCAAGCATTGAATTTAGAAAAGCAAAACATCTTAGAAGAAAAAGCGTTAAAAGCATCTATCATTCAAATGATCAAACACCATAAAGTGAAAGAAATTGAAGGTGACATCACCTATCAATTTATTGATGAAGGTAAAATCAAAAAGGTCTACCTTTCACAGCAAGTTTATAATGCACTTGTTTCTGGCTCATTGGTGGTTGCCAAAGATCAAGAAAGCTATGCTTATCTACCTAAGGCACTTGCTGAAAAAATTGATCAGAAAATGCAGGGTTTCATCTTAGTGAATAACAATACCGAGAAAAATGATCAAACCACAGATGAAGAAGATCCATATGCAGCATATGTTATTCCAGATGATTTGATGTGGTAAATCACTTCAGGCTTATGTAAAAATGCCATTACAAATCGTATGTAAACTGTGATCAAACTTATATAAACCTATAATACACCTTACAATTCTCACTTTAAGAATTTATAAGGTGTTTTGGGTTTGGATTATTTAAATTATATGCGTAGCGAGCTCGGCCATTACCCATGGCTAGAAACAACGCTTGCATTAGCAGTTTTGATTTTGTTTGCAGCACTTGCAAACTTTATAGCTAAAAGAATTATTGTCCGTGGTATCCGCCACTTAATTACAAAATTTAAATCACCAAACCAAGCAATTTTTGCACAGCATAGTGTTACTCGCCGCTTTGCCAATATTGTTCCTGCTCTCGTAATTATGAATGGTATTGTGACTGTTCCACATTTGCCAGAAAAGTTCATTAGCTTCGTACAAATGGGTGCACAAGCCTTTATCTTCCTGACGCTTGCACTCACTGTCAGTGAAGCATTGAACATCTTTAATTTAGTCTATCAACGTAATCCTAAATCCAGAAACAAACCGATTAAGGGCTATCTGCAACTTGTTAAACTCATCTTATTTGTGGTCTGTGGCCTAATGATTTTAGGCACTTTCTTGAAAAAAGATGTGTTTACTTTACTTGCAGGCTTCGGTGCAATGGCTGCTGTGTTGATGTTGGTGTTCCAAAATACCATTCTTTCTTTAGTTGCCAGTGTGCAAATTGCTTCTTATGATATGGTTCGTATTGGTGACTGGATTGAAATGCCATCATTAAATGCAGACGGCGATGTCATTGATATGTCATTACATACAGTGACCGTACAGAACTTTGATAAGACCTTTACCACCATTCCAACCAATAAACTGGTGACGGACACTTTTAGAAACTGGCGTGGGATGAGTGAATCTGGTTGTCGTCGCATTAAACGTTCACTGTTTCTCGATCAAAGCAGTGTTCACTTTATGAGTGATGCGGAGCAGCAAAAACTAAAAGATTTCTTGCTACTCGATCAGTACCTCGATGCAAAAAAATCTGAAATTGAAGAGTTCAATAATCACTTGAGCAATCAATCTCAATATAACCAACGTCGTTTAACCAATCTCGGGACATTCCGCGCCTATGTTGAGTTTTACTTGCGTCAGCATCAAGGTATCGCCCAAAACCAAACTATTTTAGTACGTCAAATGCAGCCAACCAGTGAAGGCTTGCCTTTAGAAATCTATGCATTTACCAATACCATTGCGTGGGCGTCTTATGAAGCAATCCAATCTGATATTTTTGATCATTTAATTGCGATCATTCCTGAATTTGGTCTGCGAATTTACCAAGCCCCATCTGGTCATGATTTTCAATTGCTTACGACAGAGCAAGAGACCAAGGCTTAAATTAAAAACTAAAAAAGCACCTTCGGGTGCTTTTTAATTTATCTCAAAATACTTCCGACAACCTTCCATCCATTCTTTTGATACTAGTGGCTGTTCTGGGTTTTCTGTATTTGCAAGTTCACAATCCGCAGGGTTGTTTAATCCATTGTCTAAAGGAAAAGAATAACCATAATAACCATCACTATTCTTCGCATAGCCTCCTGTCTTTTTATAATCCCAATATAAGTAGCTCACAAAAGCCAATACTATTCCCAGTATGATAAAAAAGAGTCCTTTTAAGCTCATTTTTTGCCCGAATTGTGTTTTACAACATTATAGGCAACTTTATTAAACATTTAGGGATTTTTTTAGCTTCAAGCCAATTCAATTTTCGAAGCGCAACATTTTGGGCACACAATAAAAAGCCCCATGAGATTTGGGGCTTTCCACAACACTTTTTAACTCAATCCCACTCGAGCTGGAATTGAATATTGGTATTGGTAAAATTAGGATTTAAGAAAACTCTATAACCTGCTTCCTTCAATTCCGTTACAACAATATCCGCGTCTTCGCTACTTACCTCATGTTTTGAAAATTGTTGCAAGGCATCTCGGTCGCCATCATTGGCCCTTAATTTGATCGTACTGGAAATCTTTGAGAGAATTTTATCTACAGTTAACTTTTTAACATTCGCGTTGGAAATTGCAGTTGCTTTTGAAGCTGGTAACAAAATTTCTTCGTTCACCGTATTCCGCCTGTAATATCAGAATAAGAAAAAATTATAATATGTTCTAATTCCAGTTTTTCAAGGTCACAACACCAACTAAACGACAGATTTTGGCGCAGAGATAATTTTCCTGTATCTATTGTATAAAAAAAACACAACACCACTCAGCACAACAACCTTTAGGACATTCTTCTATTCGCACTAAAGTTTACCTACTGATTTTTAGGGGCTTCATCTCTACCTTTTTCTGAGGTGGAATAATGATCTGAGCGCGTTTATCCGAACGACCACGAGCCTAGACATCACCTACAGTTAAATTATATCTAGTGTTTCACCTGAAATACTTGAGCTATCCATGATAATTGATGCGTTACCTTCTAATACGATTTCTATTGCTGAGGGATTGTAATCAATATGATTGGCTTTACCATAAAACACTCCCTTTATAATATTATTTTAGATCAATGCATTTACCAGCAGCAGATATTCGCATCGTAAGTTATAAAATGAGATTAATTCTTATTTAAAAAATAATGATATGAAGATAACTATCGACCCCAAATTTTTATAAAATGCCTGCTCTTTAAAAGTAAGAGAGGAAAAATCCCCTCTCTACACATCACTATTTACAAACAATATCCAGTTTTTCAGCATAATAATCCGTCGATACTTTCAAGTCAGACATTAGCTTCTCTTTGCTATAGTCCTTGGGTGCAAGTTTTAGCAACGCAGGAATATATTTTGATTCATACAGATTTGGGTAATCTTTGCAAAGTACGCGTGTTTGTTCTTGTTTTGGTGTATCTGGGTTGTCCAAAATGTCCATGTACTCGGAAATCTTGTTGTCCACAACTTCAAAACTTTCTTGTGCCTGCTCAGTTTTAACTTCTGGTTGCTTATTACAACCAACAAATAAAATTGAGATTAAGCCGAGAGATAGAATTTTGATTTTCATAACAATGCTGCATACGATAAATTCATAAAAATCCGCCATTGCGGGTCATTTGCTCTAATTTATCATTAAAGACAGACACCGTAGATATCTTTTGTACCTGTTGGGTAATAAAAATTTAACCGTAGATACTCAAGTAAAATCCTCATGGATACCGCTCCAATATCCACACCGTTCTCAGATGATAGTTTTTAAAAAATGAATAAATGATGAGAAAAGAAGTGGCTTTAATTTTAAAACCACTTCTGCTCTGGATATTACTTATAGGTAAATTTCAGGCGGATAAGGCGTATCATCACTAATCGGCGTATATAGTGTATTTTCAACAAAGAATCCATTGGGTGCCTGAACTGTATCGATGGTCACAGAATCCTGCATCACTTGCGGATAGGCCCAAATAAACTGCTTCATCAATCCTAAAGGATGATTGTTCTTCATATCTCCAAACACACGCTGCCAGATCGGTGTTCGATAAGGCTTGGTCTTATCAAATCCATAGAGGTGTGCAATTGAGGAATCAGGAACAAATCCTGCCAAATAAGCCACTTTATCAGTTGGGTAGTTCAAATCTTGTGTTGGAATCTCTGCAACAGCTTGATGAGCTAAACCTAAACGGGCTTCCAAAATCCAGTCATAGGCTTCCGTCATAATGTAATCAAAATTTGGATAACTATAGTGCTCACTTGGATAATTGATATCTGTCGCCAAGGTTTCAATAGGTGTACGAATTGTGGGGAAGAAAATCAATGGACACACTTTGGCCGTTGGGTATTTGGTTTTAACTACTGTACGAATATCTCGACATGTCTGCCCAAGTTTGTTGCGTAACCAAGCCTTAAACTCGTCATATGGTGTGCCTGTTTTATGGACAGCATCATAGATCGTTCCCAAATCTGGTGCATATAAACCTGTGTCTGCATTAAATGCCAGTTTGGTAGGAAAATCATAGACACAAGGTAAATCTGTACCTTGGTTGTACCACCACCATGGCTCACCAATCTGCATATTAACGGGACACCCTCCTGTGACCATCGTATCTGCAAACTCGATAAATGCTTTATGTAGATATGCCAAAGCATTTTGGTCACAAGGACTGAAAAAATAACTAGGGGGTTCATAGCCTGTACGACCTAAATTACTATTCCAATCACGTTGTGCCCAAAACTCATTTGCAGCTAATGAGTACATTTCAAAACTCACACCAAATACGGGCTGCATCCCTGCGCTTTGTAATGCCTGCGCGAAGCGCTCGTGCCATTTACGGGTACATGGATTCACAACAGCTTGGTTATTCACCAATGTGTCTGGTATTTGCCATTTATTAATACTGCTGTTCCAAGACATTTCAGGATATTTCGACATGCCACAATAATGATTGATCAAACCGTGATAGCCCAAAGCCTGCATATTATCGACCAAGCGCTGTGGGTTTAGATCATAATGATCATCGTAGCTGGTACAGATCCCGTAGTCATGTTGCGGTACAGAAACCCGCTTGAGCGTAAGTTTGGCATTTGGTCCCGTAGTTACAGAGTTGGTGATACGGATATAACCATCTTCTGCTTGGGCGAATGGTTGCGTCGAGTGAGCATTGTAGTTCGAGGTAAATCCAGAGAAAGAAATTCGCTGAATATTGGTGACAGGAAAAGAATCAGTTGCTGAAAAGCCTGCCTTGACCATATTCCAATTGATATGAATATGCGCCGTGCGAGACGCAGGCTGATTTGCATAATTGAACAGGACAATGTAAGCAACCTTGTCCTCACCATTGGCTTTATATTGCACCGTCAATGTTGGTGTTAAGGTTGGATTATTTAACATTGGCATAGATGCTGACAGTTCAATATCGAAGTCCCAAATCACACCGCTGTAATCATATTTGGTTTCATAAGCCAAAAATTTATGGTCTTTCGCATCATTTGAATCCCAGATAATCCCTGCAAGATCGGTTGTAGTACGTGAGCGGAAGGATGCTTCAAAGCCATTCCCATAATTGGTAATGGCAAAAGACATGGTTTGTGGGCCATCAATGCGCCAGTACTTTGGACTAAAACGATTAATCATTGATGTTTGGATATTTACAGCGGGAGTTGTGTTTAAATTTTTTTGTTTATATTCAAAAGTATTTGTCATTTTAAAAATGCTCTCATTCATCATTGAATCTTTATCTTAAGCGATCAGGAATTTTTCACTGTTTGCATGAGTAAGGATTGATTAAAAAGAACGCACTTATTTCGACATTATGTAAAAGCAAAATTTATAAGATCAAAAAAAGCTCATCTAGTGACGAGCTTTTTGTTGTAAAAACGGATGCTTAGAAATTGTAACGGATACCCACTTTATAAGTAATTCCATCCAGATCTAACACATCAGATGCAGTACTCTCACAGAAATAACCAGTACATACATCATCAAAGTTTTCGATGTACAACCATTTATAACCTAGCCCTACATAACCAGCGATGTCTTTTTGAATATAGTGACCTAATTCAAAATCAATCGGTAAGGTGACATAACGCAGCTTGGTATCATAGTTATCTGCATCAAGCCATGCATAACCAATACCAATACTTGCATTCGCATAAGTATTGGTATGATCATAAAATCTATAGCCACCTTTCACATTAATTTCAGTACTTTTCCAATCTGAATTTTTTTGGTAGTTCAGAGCAAACGTCGTACTTAAAGTATCCAATGCAGTAAATGTAATGCCTGTACCAATGCCATTTAATTTCTCATGACCATCAATCTCATCGGACTGCAATCGAGATCCATAATATTCTGCAAATATAGAGGTCTTGATGCCGCTATTGGTTTCACTAAGATAATCTTGCTCTATGGGTTGGACTGTGCGCTCTCCAAGCTCTTGCGGCGTCCCGTAATTGACTTGTAAAGGTGTATCTGCCCACCCATTAGTACCCATAAGAGATACAGTTAGCCCCATCACCCCAACAAGTATTTTTTTCATCCTAATGCCTATTTTTATTTGAATTGAAGAGCTTAGAGAATAATTTATTTTTAATTTTTTAAAAATCATTTTTGTTGAAAGACTATGAATAAAAGCGAGAAACCGATATCTGGTAAATCAATTGGTATTTTTCGCGAATTTATTCACACAATACTCATATCGTTCTTTTATCGTCTGATGATTACTTAATCGGATACATGAGCAAAAAAGATCACCCTCACTGTATTGAATTTCGCTTGGTACAGCTACACCAGCACATTGCAAATCAGTTTGGCCTATTCGGGGAATAAGAATACGACTATCCACTTTAAGCGCATAAAAAAATCCACCCACAATAATTATGATGAGAACTAAAATCGATGAATTGTTTTTAAAGAAATTTTTCATTATTCAAAATGTATCATTATACAGATCTAATAAGATAAATAAGTACCCATTCTATTATGTAGAAAGATATCTTATTTTTTATTCACTTATAGATGACTACCTGAATTCGATGATTAAACACTCAAAAGCAATCACAATGAGCTTTTTGATCATCGAAATTAGCTTAGAAGAAGAATATTGATCCTAAATTTTAGCGATGAATCTCTTTGTATAAGCGTTTAGATATCCAGTCAATAAAAGCTATTTTATTGCTAAATTGAGGTGTGTTAAATAAGTTAATATCCAGTTCAAAATTATCAAAGTTCAATAACTTATACATACCACCTCCTAAAGGGACCAAATGAGTGTGTGGATATTTAATCGATTTTAATGCATTTCTTAAAAATAATGCTTTGATTTGTAAGTCACTGTTCTTATAGGACTGATAACTTTGAGAGTTTATGAACAATTCATATTCACGATCTAAATTTTGAATAATTTGAGAAACAACCACCGTATGCCCCTTTATTATTTGAATTATTTTTATACCACAAAAAAATTAAAAGCCCATCATTTGACAAGCTTTTATACAATTAAACATAAATCTTATTGGACGCTTAATTCATCATCTTTTGCAACAATGACCGAAGTGAGCATTGGAACACCAAGAATAATAGGAACCATGATAATCCATAAATCCGTGGTTAACTTACTGGAAAAAAAGAAATGAATCACAAGAGCGACCAGCGCCAGTACTGCGAATAAAACACCCATGAATCGAACTGCGAATTTAACAAGCATTTTTTTGGCTCCTTATGATTCTAATATGTATAAACAGTATACGCCTACTCCATGAGTTACAGCATTTTCTTTTTCTATTGCACTATAAAAGCAACTTATATCTTTCTAAAGTCAAAAAAGCCCAACATGAAGTGAGCTTTGCTTTAAAAACCAAAATTATTTGGCTTCGTTTACACCAACGATAAACTGGCTACAGTTTGAACCTTCAGAAGCATTTGCCAACTGTTTTTCAGAAAATTTGAACTTTGAAGCAACGGATTGATAATCCTTCTTAAGACTTTGACCAGTCAATGTACCTAATTGTTTGACTTGCTCTGCCGTCAACAATTCATTTTCAACCGCTTGATTCATCATGACACAAGCAGTTGTCATTGCATCATAACGTGCCGCAGTTTTTGAATAACCAAATGAACCGATCAAACCACCAATAACCAGACCGATAAGTAAAGACAAAATAATATGCTTTTTATTCATTTAAGTAACCTGAACAACCAATAATAAAATTAAGCAAATCAATATATTTACTTTCTTAAGATAAACGATTTATTTTCTGTTTTTATTGTAGAGTGCTTTACATGACTTAAGCTACGAAATGTAATTTCTGATGAATTCTAAAATTTAAACACTCAGAAATGATCAGAATGACGTTACTCTTACTCTTACTCTTACTCTTACTCTTACTCTTACTGCATTCAAGATCAGCAATCATAGCAATGACTGCTTGATTAAGCTTATAAAAGCTATATCTTCAAAGGATGTAGCTTTTTTTATGTCTGATTTTTAGACTTCAATCAAGCCAAAACTACGATGTTTTATCCTTAAAAACGATTGAAACTTTATTTTTGTCCTATAAGCACATGGTGAACAATTTTACTCAATGCTAAAAATTACGTATTCAAATTCATTCGTAATTTTATATTGGGTGACAGGTATGATCACAGAAAATCATCAGCTAAAAGCAAGAAAGGTATATTTCGATTTTTCCGACTCTTCTGTTTGTTGGATGCCTGATGATCCTCTATGTTCCCACATTGCCAATGGCATCAATATGTTATTGCCTGCTGGTGAATTTTGGTTCTGCCGCGTTTTTAATAAAGCAGTGCCTTATGTCACTGATGAAACATTAAAACAAGAAGTGATCGGATTTATTCGCCAAGAAGCAGCCCACGCGCGTGCACACGAAAAAGCACAAGACTTTCTAAGAGAAAATGGCTACGACATACAAGATCCACTAAATCGCGCTCACCTTATTTTCAATATTCTTTTAGGTGATAAGCCATTGGGTTTGCCCTTCTTAAAAGGCGAAAAACTTGATGAGTATTGGTTACTGTTTCGTGTTGGCGTTATTGCAGCAATTGAACACTTTACTGGCACGATCGGGCAATGGACGCTCGATAGCAAGTCTTGGGACAAAGCTGATCCTGCGATGACCGATTTATTCCGCTGGCATCTTGCCGAGGAAGTTGAGCATCGTTGTGTGGCTTATGATTTATTTGAACACTTACTCACCAATAAACTTGGTTTTTATGTCTCCCGACAAGTGATTATGATGGGTGTTTTCCCTTTATTTATTTTCTTCCTTGCTGATTTTGCACGAAGCCTTGGGCAACAAGATCTGGAACATAAAGATATTCAAAAATTGATGCGTCGTGGATTCTTTAGCTTTATCCGTGAATTTGAAAAGACGGCGACGCAAACCGATAATCTACCAACAATCAAATATTTGTGGAAAGCAACATTACGCTGGACTTCTCCGAAATTTAATCCGATCCATGAAGGAGATACTGAACAAGCATTGGCTTATATGGCTCGTTCACCAGCAGTACAGTATTTTAAACAAATGACGCAAAACTCTGCAAAGACAACTGTATTAAGCTAGTCTTCAACAGTTAGTCATAACTTGCTAGACGATTGAAAACATACTGTAACTCACATCCACATCCTTAACACGTTTAAGGATGTATTGCGTTATTGACAGTTTTGGGTCTAAAAGCTTGGTATAAATCAAAACGTCTCGAAAAACCTGCCCAATCTACTGTCAATCAACATGAAAACTGAGTTTGCGTTAACTCATTTTTGAGCGCAAGATAATGTTTCTGGGCGGCATTTTGATTAAGCTTAAATTCATTTTTTGTCTGAATGATTTCATCTATGTCTTGCATATAACGCTGATAAGCTGAATAACGATCAATAATGAGTTGATGCAAATTTATTTTGCTCTTTTCAACCAAACACTCTTTTTGCTTTGCCTCTAATAGCTCAAGATTCGATTTTTCCTTGCCTTTTAAGCGATATTCAAACTGGATTTGATCATCTAAAGATTTGAAATATGCATCCGACAAATTGAGGTAATTTTCTCCAAAATTATTCATACTTCCTGCATGACTTATACTTAAAAAAAGCATAAATATAGCTGTAACTATTATTCTCATCACCGTTTCTATATATTAATTTTCATCTATTATATCATCGTCACGCATAAAATCCGACCCACAGTTTAATTAAGATTTAAAAAATAATATATTAAGACAGTCTAAACAAAAATAAGATCATCTTGATATTTCAAATTAAAACTTTGAAATTCCATTCAATCATAAAATTAAGCTACTTATACGCCTTCCTATAGTTCACTTTATTATTTTAAACCTATTCGTTGTTTATTATTAATATCCCAAAAAGATTCGCTCTGCTTTAAATTAAAACACTCTTTCTACAATAATCTTGATACGCATCATTTATTTTCTTTTGCCATCTTCTGGCAAGTTTTCTGATATCCTACAGTGGTGAGCTGAATCGTACTGTATAATTAGAGGAAATGCGGCATGCTGCAATGGTTTGAAAAATTAGTTGATCCCTATCCAACGAAAGACTTAAACAAACCATTACCAACAACTTTTTTTGCTTTCGTTTGGCAAGCAACCAAAGGCATCCGTCCTTATCTGTTTATTTTGATTGCTTGTACTGCAGCCGCTGCAAGCTTTGAAGCACTATTTTTCTCTTATATAGGCAAATTGGTCGATTGGTTGACACAAAGTCATCCAAGTACATTTTTAGAAAATAATCAGCAAAACCTCACCATCCTGATTAGCATCCTATTTGCCAATATTTTCTTTGTCAGCCTGCAATCTGTGGTCAAACACCAAGTTTTGTTTAGTAATTTCCCAATGCGTATGCGTTGGCGCTTTCATAATTTGTTATTACAACAAAGCCTAGACTTCTTCCATACTGACTTCGCAGGGCGTCTTTCTGCCAAGGTGATGCAAACTGCTTTGGCTGTACGCGAATTCTGGATGATTTTAGGCGATATGCTGGTTTATGTACTGATCTACTTCATTACGATTAGTGTTGTACTTGGCTCTATTTCTCCTGTACTGATTATTCCTTTAATGTTGTGGCTGGTTTTTTTCATTGTGATTGCCAGCTATTTTATCCCCCGTTTAGGTAAAATCTCTAAAAAACAAGCGGATTCACGTGCTGTTATGACAGGCCGTATTACCGATGCATATACCAATATCCAAACCGTAAAGCTCTTTGCGCATGCAGGCCGCGAAAGTCAATATGCCAAAGAATCCATGCAAGAATTTATGGTGACGGTTTATAAGCAAATGCGTTTAGGGGTCAAATACGAAATCAGCATTCGTTTACTCAGTGCATTTTTATATATTGGTGTCATTGGTACTTCAGTTTGGTTATGGACACAAGGCCAAGCTGCTATTGGCGTGATTGCAGCTACCACGGCGATGGTACTGAAGCTCGATAGTATGGCTGAGTTTTTAATGTGGCATGTCACCATGCTGTTTGAAAATGTCGGTACCATTCAGGATGGCATGACCACCTTAGGTAAACAGATCCAAATTCAAGACAAGAAAGATGCGACTACATTAAAAGTTCAGCATGGTGAAATCCGATTTGAGGACGTTAGCTTTGCTTATAACAAAAAAAATGTCATTGAACATTTTAACTTAACCATCAAACCTGGTGAAAAAATTGGCGTTGTTGGGCGTTCTGGTGCGGGTAAATCGACACTGATCCAATTACTACTTCATTTTTACGATATCAACCAAGGTCGTATTTTGATTGATGGCCAAAATATTCATGATGTTACTCAAGATAGCTTATGCGCCAATATTGCTTTAGTAACGCAAGATACCTCTTTATTACACCGTACTGTTGCTGAAAATATTAAATATGGTCGCCCAAATGCGACTGAAGCCGAAGTCCAGCTTGCGGTTAAAAAAGCAAGAGCAGAAGAGTTTATTCCACAACTCACAGACCAAAAAGGTCGTGTTGGTTATGATGCTTATGTCGGTGAACGCGGTGTAAAACTTTCTGGTGGACAGCGTCAACGTATTGCGATATCACGTGTTTTCCTAAAAGACGCTCCAATTCTGATTCTGGATGAAGCAACCAGTGCGCTTGATTCCGAAGTCGAAGCCGCAATTCAAAGTAGTTTAAATGACTTGATGGTTGGCAAAACGGTCATTGCAATTGCGCACCGTTTATCTACTATTGCTCAAATGGATCGCCTTATTGTCCTTGATCAAGGTCGAATTGCTGAGCAAGGAACACATGAGGAATTGATTGCCAATGATGGCTTGTATGCACAATTATGGAAACGCCAAACAGGTGGTTTTTTAGTTGAACAGCGAGTGACTCAGGACACAGAATAATGTTGTATTTAGAAGACTTAAATATTGGTGATCGCTTTAGCAGCCGTGAATATGAAATGACACTTGAAGAAGTGAAACAATTTGCCGGCCAATATGATCCCCAACCTTTCCATTTGGATGAACAAGCTGCGGAACAACACCCCATTTTTCAAGGTTTAGCCGCCAGTGGCTGGCATACCTCCGCAGTCACTATGCGTCTATGGACTGAATGCTTTCCAGTAGCAGGTGGACTATTAGGTACCGAGTCAAGTTTACGTTGGCCACGCCCAACCCGTGTTGGCGATAAAATTCATGTCGAAGTTGAAATTACTGCAATTGTGCCCTCTAAAACAAAAAATGATCGCGGTATCGTCAGCTACGTGACACAAGCTTTGAACCAACATGGTGATGTGCTATTAATATCTACAACCAAAATTCTAGTCTTTAGAAAAGCAATTTAATTGTTGAACATTCGGTGACTCTTTTGTCCAACAATTTTTATGATTGATAATTTTATTTCATGTAAAGATGTTTAAGACTTAAATGTTTAAAAGATATTGGCAAAATTGATGAGCGCCACGGAAAGCACATGAAAACAACCTCAACTCGTCAAGATCAAGGAATACCAGGCGTCTACGGCTTATTGCTATTAGATGTTGTTTCTCGCTGGGGATATAGCGATGAAACATTGTTTGCTCCATTTCATTTAACGAGTGAACAGTTGGCTGATCCAAACTATCGAATTCCAACACCGATTGCGAATGAATTGGTGAAACACGCTTTGCGTTTGACTGGTGAAAGTACACTTGGCTTTCATCTAGGTACGCAGATGCGTATTTCCATTCATGGTTTTATCGGCTATGCCATTATGACGGCGCATGACATTACCGATGCGATTGCATTGGCAAGTCGTTTCATTCAGTTACGCCTTCCCTTTTTACAACTCTATTTTTCCACATTCGGGCCGAAAGCCACCTTACAACTCCAATGTGATATTGAAGTCGAGCCCTTACGCACCGAAATCATTTTAGGTTTAACCATTGGTATTATGACCATGGCCAAAGCCTTAACTGGAATTGATGATTTAAAAGGTGAGGTTGACTTAGATTTTGCTGAACCAGCAGGCTTTGAGAAATATAAAGACCGTTTAACCAGTACAGTACGCTTTAATCAGCCACATTTGATTTCTAGCTTTGATAAAAAATATCTTGGCTTAAAGATGGTCAATGCAGATGCGATTGCCAGTCAGATTGCAATTAACCAATGTGAAACCGAATTATCAGCACTAGGCGAACGCCGTCGTTTAGCAATGCGAGTCCGTGATATTCTGACCAATTCAGAACAGCATTATTTAAGTATTGAAAATGTGGCTGAACGTCTGCATATGTCAGATCGAACATTAAAACGACAATTAGCTGCAGAAGGAACCTCCTTCTCAACCTTAGTCGATGAAGTTCGTTACCGTCATGCAACGTCTTTACTCTCTCGAACAGATTATAGTTTAGAACAAATTGCAGATGAGCTCGGCTATTCAGATGTTGCGAATTTTAGCCGTGCATTTAAGCGTTGGAGTGGTCGTAGTCCAAGTAACTGGCGCAAAGACCCTTATTTGTAAGATTGTAAATGTGGTGGGTTTATATAAAGCTAAACCCTTCATTACAAAAACTTTTGTTTTGATTAAAAAACCTGTATAAAGCCAATAAAATGATGAGACAGATTGTTAAGGAGTTGTCATGAATCATCCAGCGGAATTGAAATATGCACGTACGCATGAATGGGTAAGAATTGAGGGTGACCTAGTTGTTACGGGAATTACTGACCATGCACAAGATGAGTTGGGTGATTTAGTTTATGTGGAAACGCCTGAAGTTGGCAGCCATGTAACTGCAACTGAACAAGCAGGTATTGTTGAATCGGTAAAAACAGCATCTGATATCCATGCACCTGTGTCAGGCACCGTCGTTGAAGTAAATACTGAACTTGAAGATGACCCTGACTTTGTCAATGACGAACCTTATGGTAAAGGCTGGATTTATAAGATCAAACCAGACAATATGGCAGATGTTGAAAAGTTGCTTTCAAACAGCGACTATGAGTCAGGTTTATAATTTTTTAAATCCTGAATATCAAAAAACCGAGTGATCTATTCACTCGGTTTTTTGATTTTTACACTGACTATTATTTTATGAGAATCCATGCATCCTGCCAATTGGAACCAGTGGCAGGAACATATTGAGGCGCTTGGATCGTACACCAACCGCCATAAGGAAATGGCTTACACTGATAAATACGTCCATCGCTGCCTAATACCTTGGTCCCTACTTTATATGTACTGATATTCTTCGGGTAAACAAAATCATAAGAACCACCACTGATCAGTGCACGCTCAATTTTGATTTCGACACGCTGAATTCCACTATTTAAACTACTATAAACATCATTTTTCCCACTGACTGGCACAATCTCACCATTTGTGTTTTTAACGCCTGCCCGTAACGCGCTATGTTCTCGATTAATCGCTTCTGCTAATAAGCGTGGCCAAATATTTCGACTGCCATTGGCCGTACTTGTAATCAGTAATTCTGTTTTTAAATTTGAATTTTCACCATTAGCATCAAACACACGCGTCGATACCCGATCATTTTGCAATAAGTCATCAAGCGGATTGATATCACCAATATCATTCCAGCTTTGAACTGGTTTCGGTGGTTGTGGATCGACTGGTGTTGTTGGGTTACCTGAACCGACATTTACATCAATGACATTATAAAAGGCATTGCTGGTATCACCGATATCCCAAACCGCTAAAATGACATGGTAGCCACTTCGGTCAGCGGGCACACTACAACGATGTGTGACTACACTTGCAGGTTTTTGATATTTCCCATCCACACTGCAAAAGGGATTGAGATCAAAAGCACTACGTGCCAATGGTAATGAAGGATTCCACCCTTGCTTGGTGATAAAATAACGCCAACCTTGGCTCACATGTTGCGCTGTAAATTGCCAAGTAAAATCATTGGGACCCGTTGGTAAATTTGTTTTTATCCACCGTGTTGGCGATTGCACATTCAGTTCTGAAAATTGACTCAGATTCGCATTTGCAATCTGTCCATCTGGCGGCCCAGACTGCGGAAAATCTTTGGGTGCTTCTAAGCTTTGCGGTTCCCACACAATGCTGCCACACTGAGTATTCTTATTTAACTTACAGGCATAGGCTCGAGATTCAGGTTTAAGTACATAGCCATGCGCAAAAACCAGTGAAGGTACGACAGGCAATACCAATATTCCAATCGAGATTAAACTGCGTCTAATAAAGTGATGCATCATCATTATTCAACCTTTGTCATTTAACTTATTTATTGTTGTTAAGCATTGGTGTTCTTAAGACACCTCTTAGACCATAGGTGAGCCGCTTAAACAAGACAACCACCCACTCTGTAATGATCTGTAATATGTCAGATGACTTGATCACAGGAATAAAGCGTTGTGTTGACCCGATCAAATAATTTCACTAATCCATTATTTCTCAGTACCATCAAAAAAAAGCCCAATTCGATTTGAACTGGGCTTTAATCAAAACTATCCAGTTAAGAATTAAGCGACATAATCCACTTGAATACCATCAACTTCTGAAACCAAGTTTTCAAAAGAGAAAATCTCATCAAGTTGTTCTTGTGTCAGCAAACTGCGCTCTAAAACGACCTCTTGAATGGTTTTATTTTCAGCAATACATTGTTTACCGATCTCATCACACAATGCATGGCCCAAGAGTGGATCAAGCAACGTAATAATCCCGACACTACGCATTACTGCATCATGGCAAGCTTGTTCATTTGCTTTGATACCGCGTACACATTTTTCATCCAAGCTTTGAATTGCATGTGTAAGCAATTCAATTGATTCATTTAATGAAATTGCAATCACAGGCTCCATCACATTGAGTTGTAATTGCCCTGCTTCTGCTGCAAAGGTAATAGTCAAATCATTCCCAATCACTTTAAAAGCAATCTGATTGACCACTTCAGGAATTACTGGGTTTACTTTTGCAGGCATGATCGAAGAACCTGCTTGCAATTCAGGCAATTGAATTTCGCCTAAACCTGTTCGCGGTCCTGAACTGAGCAAACGTAAGTCATTGCTAATTTTTGAGAGTTTACATGCAAGGCGTTTCAATGTACTTGATAAGATGATGAATACGCCACAATCACTGGTTGCTTCCACATAATCTTCCGCACCGACCAGATTTAAGCCTGTGATGTCTTTTAAACATGAAACGGCTTGGACAGCATAACCTTTTGGCGTATTTACGCCTGTGCCAATCGCAGTCGCACCCAAGTTCACTTCAAGTAACATTTCTCGGGTACGCTTAATCAAACGTATATCTTCTTTTAATAAGGTCGCGAAAGCATGAAATTCTTGTCCGAGTGTCATCGGAACAGCATCTTGCAATTGGGTACGTCCCATTTTTAATACATAACGGAACTCAATTGCTTTATTTTCAAATGAAGTAATCAACTTATCCATTTGCGTAAATAAAGCATCTAAAGAACAGTAAGTGGATAGACGAATCGCCGTTGGATAGACATCATTGGTTGATTGTGACTTATTGACGTGGTCATTTGGATGAATCACATCATATTGGCCCTTTTGATACCCTAATGATTCAAGTGCAATATTTGCAATGACTTCATTGGTATTCATATTAATTGAAGTGCCTGCACCCCCCTGATAAATATCAATCGGGAATGCATTTTGCCATTTTTCTGTTTCAGTAATTAAAGCATCACAGGCATGTTGAATCGCCAAACTTTGTGCTTCTGTTAATTTGCCAAAACTTAAGTTCGCTTGAGCCGAAGCTTTCTTCACTTGTGCTAATGCACGGATAAAGTAGCCATTTTGTCCAACTTTTTGCGAAGAAATTTTAAAATTTTCAATTGCACGCAGTGTATGGATTCCATAATAACAATCTGCTGGAACTTCTTTTGCGCCGAGCAAATCATGCTCTATTCTTATCGTTGCCGCTTGAACCGTTTCCACTTCCATTTCTCTCAGACAATGCACCCTTATGGTGCAATGAACTAATATGAAATATTCCAACTGATTTTTCATTAGCAAAACTGCTTAACATTATATTTTTTTATAGTGAAAGTTCTCTAGATTGTTGCCTTTGTAACATTATGTGTCTTTGAATTTGCCTAGTTTTTAACACATCTAATTTAATATACATATGCAGATTTTGGTTATTGTAACGTTTGAAAACATTTTGCTTAATTTTTGATAGCTATTTCTTCAATTTTAGATGAAAAAAAATCCTATTTTTTCAATTAAAAAACTAATATTCATACACTTAATTTAAATTACACAAAACATACAAATATTAAACACAAACATAACAGTATTTTAAAAAACATTTGTGCTTGAATCTGTGACCTTATCAATCCCAAGAATAGTAAATCATTTTTTTGGCTATTCAGGTGTGATTGCAAATTATGGATATGTAAGGACAGGCATCCATTATGAATTTTTCTAATCCCACAGTTGTTGTATTCGTGGTATATATCCTGGCCATGCTTGGCATCGGTTTATACGCCTATTTTTCTACCAAAAACCTTGACGATTATATTCTTGGAGGCCGAAGTCTAGGCAGTTTTGTAACCGCATTATCAGCGGGCGCATCAGACATGAGTGGCTGGTTACTCATGGGTTTACCTGGTGCTATTTACTTGACTGGCTTATCTGAATCGTGGATTGCCATCGGTTTAATTATTGGTGCATGGCTAAACTGGTATTTGGTCGCAGGACGTTTACGTGTACATACTGAAGTACAAAACAATGCCCTCACCTTACCAGATTATTTTACTGGTCGTTTTGACGATCAGAAAAAAATCTTACGCGTCACATCTGCATTGATTATTCTTGTATTCTTTGCAATTTATTGTGCTTCTGGCATGGTCGCTGGTGCACGTTTATTTGAAACCCTATTCCATCTGCCATATTCAACAGCGTTATGGCTAGGCGCATTTGCGACGATTGGTTATGTGTGTATTGGTGGTTTCCTAGCAATCAGCTGGACCGATACTTTCCAAGCTGGCTTAATGATTTTTGCATTATTACTCCTTCCTATCGTAACGTATATGTCTCTAGGCATTGGCATGGAAGAGTTTAGTGCCGTGATTGAATCTGTTCGCCCGCACGCTTTTGACTTTGCGACCAACTTGAGTGTTGTTGCGATTCTTTCTGCTGCGGCTTGGGGTCTAGGCTATTTTGGTCAACCACACATTCTTGTACGCTTCATGGCAGCTGATTCTGTGAAATCAATTCCAGCAGCCCGCCGTATTGGTATGACCTGGATGATTCTTTGCTTAGCGGGTGCAGTCGGTTCAGGCTTCATCGGTATTGCATACTTCCAGATGCATCCTGAATTTGCAGCAGCAGTAACAGCTAACCCTGAAACTGTATTTATGGAACTCACCAAAATCTTATTCAACCCTTGGGTTGTTGGTGTGATCCTTGCAGCCATTCTATCTGCAGTCATGAGTACGCTAAGCTGTCAGCTTCTGGTTTGTTCGAGTGCTTTGACGGAAGATTTGTATAAAGGCTTTATCCGTAAAAATGCATCTCAAAAAGAATTGGTGTGGATTGGACGTGCGATGGTACTTGCTGTTGCAATGCTTGCCCTCTCTCTTGCTCAAAATCCAGAGAGTAAAGTTCTTGGCTTAGTTGCTTATGCATGGGCTGGTTTTGGTGCTGCATTTGGTCCATTGATTATTCTTTCATTGTTCTGGAAACGTATGACGTTAAACGGCGCATTGGTGGGTATGGTTGTTGGTGCTTTGACGGTAATCCTATGGAAAAACTTCTTCGGTTACACAGGTATCTATGAAATTATTCCAGGCTTCGTTTTTGCTTTGATCAGTATCGTGGTGGTGAGCTTACTTGGTAAAGCACCAAATGCTGCGGTCACCAGTCGTTTTGAACAAGCTGATGAAATCTATACACGTGAAATGAAATAATTCTTAAATGAAAATTTAAGGGGCTTTAGAGCCCCTTTCTTTTGCTTAAAATTTTGTTTTTGATTTGATTTTTATTTTTGAACTATCTTTTACCACTTGCATCACTGGGTAACTTCGAGTTTCCTTCACACCCGGTAATTGCCATAAAATCTGCCCAGCAATACGACGAAACTCCTCCATCCCTGCGCTGCGCAGTTTAATCAGAAAATCAAAACCACCACTGACCATATGGCATTCCACAATTTCGGGATATTGCGTTACGGCATCAATAAAATCATCCAAAACATGTGGGGTGGTTTTATCCAGCAGTACTTCAACAAACACCAAAAAACTAGCATTTAGCTTGTTGGGATTAAGTTTTGCCTCATATCCTAAAATGAATTCATCCTTGGTCAGCTTCTGGACACGCGCCATCACCGCAGTCGGTGATAGGTTCACGAGTTCTGCTAATTTACTATTAGAAATTCTCCCATCTGCTTGAAGAATATCCAGAATTTTTAGATCAGTTCGATCTAACGCATAAATAGGGCCATTCAACTGAATTTTCCTCTAAAAAATAAGTAAATTATAGTGAGTTACTCGGGTTTCATTCTGTAATCATAAATTATCTAAACCTCTCTACTCAATATGTTCTAGAGATTGTTATTGGAATTTAGTATGAATACATTGGATACTCCCGCACAAATGGAAACAGCTCACATAGACGGTTATATTACCGAATTTAAAGAAAAAAGTGAGTTTGAGCAACGCATTAATACAGCTTGGCGACGTGCTGAGCCTGAGGCAGTCGCTGTACTCGCTGAAGCAGCAAGCATTTCTCCTGATCTTGACCACAAAATTTATGAACTTGCATTTAGCCTAGCGCATAATTTACGTGAGCGTAAAAGCTCGGCTGGTAAAGCAGGTATTGTTCAAGGTTTACTTCAAGAGTTCTCACTTTCTTCACAAGAAGGTGTTGCGCTTATGTGTTTGGCAGAAGCTTTGCTTCGTATTCCAGATACAGCAACACGCGACTTATTGATTCGTGACAAGATCAACCAAGGCAACTGGAAAGAACACGTAGGTCAAAGTAACCTGATGTTCGTCAACGCTGCTGCATGGGGTTTGATGTTAACTGGCAAGCTCATGGAAACACCTAAGCAAACCAGTTTGTCTAGCGTATTAACGGGTCTTTTGGCGCGTAGTGGTCGTGGCATCATCCGTAAAGCGGTTGATGTTGCGATGCGTATGATGGGTGAGCAGTTCGTTACGGGTGAAACCATCGAAGAAGCACTGGATCATGCAAAACCATTTGAACACAAAGGTTTCCGCTACTCATACGACATGTTGGGTGAAGCTGCGCTGACTGATCATGATGCTGAGCGTTATTATAACGACTACACCCAAGCGATTCATGCGATTGGCAAAGCATCAAATGGCCGTGGCGTTTACGATGGCCCTGGTATCTCAATCAAGCTTTCTGCATTGCATCCACGTTATCAACGTGCGCAAATTGATCGTGTACATCACGAACTTTACAACAAAGTTTTTGAGCTTGCGTGCTTGGCAAAACACTATGACATCGGTTTAAACATCGATGCTGAAGAATCTGAACGTTTAGAAATTTCTCTCGAATTACTTGAGCGCTTATGTTTCGAACCAAAACTTGCGGATTGGAAAGGCATTGGGTTCGTTATTCAAGCGTACCAAAAGCGCTGTTTCTACGTTGTTGATTATATTGTTGATCTTGCAAAACGCAGCAACAAACGCCTGATGATCCGTTTGGTGAAAGGTGCGTATTGGGACAGCGAAATCAAAAAAGCGCAAATTGATGGTATGACCGACTATCCTGTGTTCACTCGTAAAGTTCACACTGATTTGTCATACATTGCCTGTGCGAAAAAATTACTTGCTGCACCAGATCAAGTGTATCCGCAATTTGCAACACACAATGCACAATCACTTGCAACAATCTACACCTTGGCTGATCCAAGCAAATACTACCCAGGTCAGTACGAGTTCCAATGCTTGCACGGTATGGGCGAGCCATTGTACGAACAAGTTGTCGGCTCTAAAGAAGATGGCAAATTGGGTGTTCCATGCCGTGTTTACGCGCCTGTTGGTAACCATGAAACATTATTGGCTTACTTGGTCCGTCGTTTACTTGAAAATGGTGCCAATACTTCATTCGTCAACCGTATTGCTGATAAGACATTGAAAGTTGAAGACCTGATCCAGTCTCCAATCAAAGACATTCAAACTTCAGCACAACAAGAAGGTCAGCTTGGCTTAAAACACCCTGCGATCCCACTTCCGCATGATCTTTACCCATTACGTCCAAATTCAAATGGCTTCGATCTGAATAACGATCAACCATTAACAGATTTAGATGCAACTGCACAAAAACTTCGTAACCACATGTGGAACAGTAAGCCACTGCTTGGTTTTGAATCAACAGTCCATGATCAAAGTAATGCAATTGCAATTACAAACCCTGCACAAAACAGTGAAGTGGTTGGTCATGTCAATGAAGCAACCAGTGCAGATGTACAACTGGCATTAGAAGCTGCCGTGCAAGCACAACAAAGCTGGGCCATGACGGACAAAGTTGAACGTGCCGCATGTTTAAAACGTGCTGCCGATTTGATGGAACTTCGCATTCAGGAGTTGATGGTATTGCTTTGCCGTGAAAGTGGTAAAACCTATGCCAACGCGATTGCAGAAGTTCGTGAAGCGGTTGATTTCCTACGTTACTACGCAACACAAATCGAAAACTTACCTGCAAATGCACAAGTAAAACCATTGGGTACAGTACTTTGTATCAGCCCGTGGAACTTCCCTCTTGCAATTTTCTCGGGCCAGATTGCAGCTGCTTTAGTTAGCGGTAACTGTGTGATTGCAAAACCTGCGGAACAAACACCACTCATTGCAGCTCAAGCAGTTGAAATGCTTTGGGAAGCTGGCGTACCACGCGGTGTGGTTCAACTTCTTCCTGGTCGTGGTGAAACTGTTGGTGCGCAATTAAGCCAAGATGATCGCATCCAAGGCATCATGTTCACAGGCTCTACAGAAGTTGCAAAAATCTTGCAAAAGACTGTGGCAAAACGCTTGTCTCCAAATGGTCAACCGATTCCGTTAATCGCGGAAACTGGTGGTCAAAATGCGATGATCGTCGATTCTTCTGCACTGACTGAACAAGTCGTTCTTGATGTTGTCAGTTCTGCATTTGACAGTGCCGGTCAACGTTGTTCTGCCCTACGTATCTTATGCGTTCAAGAAGACAGCGCTGCAACCGTTATCAAAATGTTGAAAGGTGCAATGCAACAGTTGATCGTTGGCAATCCTGCGATCTTAAAAACTGATATTGGTCCTGTAATCGATACGGAAGCAAAACAAACGATCGATACGCACATTCAAAAGATGAAATCTAAGGGTTACCCTGTTCATCAATTGATGTTCAATGATGCTGCAAGCCAACAAGCACTTGCACAAGGTACCTTCGTTCCGCCAACGGCGATCGAATTACCAAATCTTGATGACTTAGAGCGCGAAGTATTTGGTCCTGTATTGCATATCATCACATATAAGTACGGTGAACTTGAGCAATTGATCGATCGTATCAATGCAAAAGGTTATGGCTTGACCATGGGTCTACATACCCGTATCGATGAAACCATTAATACGGTTATTCAACGCGCAGAAGTAGGTAACCTATATATCAACCGTAACATCGTTGGTGCAGTTGTAGGTGTTCAACCATTTGGTGGTGAAGGCTTATCTGGTACTGGTCCAAAAGCTGGTGGTCCACTTTATATGTACCGTTTAATGGAGCATTGTTCTGAGAAAGTATTAGCAACACCATTTGCGGTGAAAGCTGAAATCTCTAACTTTGATGCTGTATCGAATGTTGCTTACCAAAACTTGTTGTCTTGGGCAAATAAAAATATGCCTCAAGCAATTCCAACGATTCCAGCATTTGGTGTTGGTAAGTTCTACGAATTGCAAGGTCCAACAGGTGAAAGCAACCAATACATTATTTTGCCTCGCCATCGCGTACTTGCTATTGCCAATGATGAAGCTGCTCAATTGCAGCAACTCCTAGCAATTTTCGCAGTGGGTAGCACAGCAGCGGTATTAAAAGACAATGCATTCCTAGTGAAACACAAAGCATCTTTACCAAAAGATGTATTAGATGCGATCACTGTGATTTCAAGTGTTGAAGCAGATCATTTTGATGCTGCTTTACATCAAGGTTCAGTTGAACAATTAACTGACTTACAGCATAAGATTGCAAACCGCTCTGGAGCAATCGTGGGAATCACTCACCTTCAAGTGAATGAGCAAATTCCTTTAGAACGCCTAGTCATTGAACGAGCAATTAGCGTAAACACTGCAGCAGCAGGTGGTAATGCGAGTTTGATGACTTTATCTGAAGACTAATTTTCAGTCTTCTATCTCCTAGCCCGAATCATGTTTACATGGTTCGGGTTTTTTATTATTTTAACGTTACCTTTAAATAGCAATAATAAAATGAGATTACTTATATGCAGTTTTTCTCAGCCCTCCAATACCAGCCCGCTTGTAAGCAACTTTTTGAAGATTATAAAAATAAGATCCTGCAACTTACCCCTTTTGCTATTGTTGAACATATTGGTTCATCTGCTATTCCAAACGCAATTTCAAAAGGTGACTTAGATATTTATGTAGAAGTCCCCGCTCATCATTTTTTAGATACCATTGAAAAATTACAACAGCTTAATTTTAAAGAAAAACTTGATACGCTACGCACGGATCAGCTTTGTATGTTGGAATCCCAACTACACGATGTCGCATTGCAAATCGTGGTCACAGGCTCCGAATTCTGTAATTTCCTCATCTTTCGCGACCGATTAAGAAATGCACCTAGTCTGACCGAACAATATAATCAGCTCAAACAAAGATGTATTGGCTTCTCTCAAGAGCAATATCGGGAAATTAAAACAGAGTTCATTCAATCTATTCTCGCCCTAGATTAAACAGATAAATAAGTGAATGTCATAATTTCCCTGCACCTTGTCCCGCTTTTTTTGATACCATTCCCGTTTAGATTTCACCTGTAGTTTTCTTTTTTATGACCGTATCTTACCAACAGCAGCTTCAAGAGAAAGTTGAACGTATTACCTCACAATTTGCATCGTTCAATCCACCAGCTTTAGAAGTATTTCAATCGCCTGAGCAACATTTCCGTATGCGTGCAGAATTTCGTATCTGGCATACTGAAGATGATTTGTTCTATGCCATGTTTGAACGTGCTGAAGATGGGAAACAAAAAGAAGTTATCCGTGTGGATGCGTTTCCGATTGCAGATCGAAGCATTAATGATTTAATGCCACGCTTATTAGAAGAATTAAAAGCAGTTCCTATTTTATCGCAACGTGTTTTTGAAGCAGACTTTCTCTCAACCTTAAGTGGAGAAATGTTAGTCACACTGATTTACCATCGTAAATTAGATGCAGAATGGGAAATTGCAGCCAAAGCCTTAGCAGAAAAGCTGAATATTAAAATTATGGGTCGCAGTCGCGGTCAAAAAGTGATTATTGGTGATGACTACGTCGTTGAACAGCTCAATGTTCATGGCCGTACTTTTAAATATAAACAAATCGAAAGTAGTTTTACCCAACCCAATGCGCAAGTGTGCCAACATATGTTGGAGTGGGCTTGTGATGCAGCGGAAGCTTCAGAAAAAGACCTGTTAGAATTGTACTGTGGTAATGGTAACTTCACTTTACCACTGTCATTAAAATTTAAACGTGTCCTTGCAACTGAACTTGCAAAATCTTCGGTATATGCAGCGCAATGGAACATTGAGCAGAACCAAATCGAAAATATTCAGGTTGCACGTTTATCTGCTGAAGAATTCACCCAAGCCTATCAAGGTGAACGTGAGTTTAGACGCTTACAAGAAGCTGACATTGATATTCAAAGCTATGACTTTAACACGGTTTTTGTTGATCCACCGCGCGCAGGCATTGATGATGAAACGCTTAAACTATTACAAGGTTTTGAGCGTATTCTTTATATTTCATGCAATCCAGATACCCTGCATGACAACTTAAAAACACTCAGTCAAACACACCGCATTGTAAAGTTTGCCATGTTCGATCAGTTCCCTTTTACCCACCATGTGGAGTCAGGGGTTTTACTCGAAAAAATTTAAACAAATTATTTCAACGTAACAGTAATTTATAAAGGGTTCGAGTAACCCTTTATTTTTATTTAAACTTTATTTATAAAAAAGTGATAATTTTCAAAGGTCAAGTCATTCAAATGTCATAATTTCGTTAGACATTCAAAGAATCATCGAAAAAATTGAAGTTCAATTGCTGCTTTTATCACTTAAGCTGACTTGTATTTTATTTTAAAGTGGTTATATTTCGAGCTATGTTAGGTTGTATATGAAGGCTCTATGAGTTTTTGGCAAAAACTGTTCAATGCAGATGAACAATACAATGAACACAAGAACCAAACTTCTTGCGTCGAAAACGATTGCTCTTGCAAAACCAATGAACAACTGTTGGATGCTTTAGTTAAAGCAACAGATGAAGATGTCATTAAAGGCATTAAAAAAGTACTGATTTCTCGAGGTTACAGCCGCAAAGAATTACTTGCGATGATTAACCCTCCTATCCAATAAAAATAAGCCCTCCCTAATCTCTTTGCATAAAGAGATTAGGGGATCAGCGCGACTTACACTTCTCTCTATTCACTTCTGCGACGATTGGCCCCAAATTAAAAGTTTGATCATGTCGTTTAGTTTTTGCTGAATACAAACTTGAAATCGAGCCATCCAAATACAGCGCATTATCTATTTTCAATTGCTGCTTAAAAAATTGTGCAAATTGATAAAAACTGACACGTTGCTGTGAAATCACAAAATACAACTGATTATCTTTTACGCCGACCCCGTTTCTAATTTTTAATGAATTCGAGTCAGCTAGAAACTGACTGTTAATTTTTCCCTTATAGATCAGCATGGGGCCTGATTGCGTTGCAAACTGTGCTTTAAATAGCTCTCGCTTATAGTCAGCGGTCGTTTTAATCACAGCATGGTGATCATTCCAAGCAACGACACCATTAGGCTGCATAAAGAAATTACCAAAGCCCTTTGCCTCGTTGAGCTTAGCTAGCTCTTTCCCATTTTCAATATATAAACCCACAGGTTGAAAATCTGCATGATACATTCCTGCATTCATTGCAAAACTGAGTTGCTCACAAGCAGGTAACACGTTCTGGATTGCGGCAAACTTCTGATAATAACGATTACTTTGAGCTTGTTTTAAGAATAGCTTCAACTGATTGAGCTGTTCTATTTTAATCACATCATATTTTTGATGATTCAATTGCAAGGTATCATGTTGCATCGCATTCACAGTCGGAACAGCTAAAAATGCCAATGATAGGAAAAACCATTTTTTCATCATAAATACAAATTTTAGGTGGTGTTTCAAAAAGTATGCTGAAAAAAAGCAGGTTGGATTTTGATAAAATAGAGAAATGCGAATAACTCTAGAAATCAAGTGTCCAGCCTGCCTAAGTGACAGTATAAAGAAAAATGGCACAAAAGTAGATGGTAAGCAAAATTACCAATGTAAAATATGCAGACGTCAATTTATTGGTGATCATGCTCTCAGTTATCAAGGCTGTCACTCAGGTATCAAAACCAAAATATTACACCTCATGGTGCGAGGCAGTGGTGTCAGGGATATAGCAGAAATTGAAAGAGTAAGTATCGGTAAAGTTCTACGGACACTTAGCCAATCAAAATATCAACTTCGAGCACAGCAAAGTCATTATGAAACCCTTGAAGTAGATGAGTTTTGGACTTTTGTTGGTCATAAGCAAAATAAACAATGGCTAATTTATGCCTATCATCGAGAAACAGGTGAAATTGTTGCTTATGTATGGGGTAACCGAGATTTAGCCACTGCAAAACGACTTAAATTAAAATTGAAGCAGTTAGGTGTAAGCTATACATGTATATCAAGTGACCATTGGGATAGCTTTGTTACGACCTTTAAAGAATGCAAACAGTTGATTGGTAAATTTTTCACTGTGGGTATAGAAGGCAATAATTGTCGATTACGGCATCGAATCAGGCGAGGCTTTAGGAGAAGCTGCAACTTCTCCAAAAAGCTTGAAAATCATTTCAAAGCCTTTGATTTAGTGTTCTTTTATATCAATAATGGATTCGTTTAATGCCAGCATACTTTTTGAAACACCACCAAATTTTAAACCTCAATTTTTATTTATTTTCCCATAGCAATGCATAGCACAAAAGAGCAGATACAAACACCACACATAATCATGGGCTGGAAATGCTAAATAGCCTCGATTGATTCACATTTTTTCATTAAAATAAGGGTGTAAATACAATAACTTTGTATCCACATGCAGCAAAAACATCCGCGCTTTCCCATCGGCGCACACATGATCGTAAAACACTTTGGTTATAGTCATCACGGTATCTATGCAGGACGTGGTCGAGTCATTCATTACTCTGGTTTTGCTCATATTTTCAAAAAGCATCCCATTGAGATCACTTCTATCCAACGTTTTGCACGCGGTAAGCAAATCTACTTGCGACATTACTCATCCCCACGCTACACCGCCAAAGCGGTTGTACGGCGTATGCGCTCACGCATGCATGAAAACCACTATCATTTAATTATTAACAACTGTGAGCACTTATGCACTTGGGCAATTACAGGCGTTGAATCCAGTACTCAAGTTGAACGCATGCAACGTCGTCTTGCGACCATTGGCTATGTCAGTTCCATCATGAGTTATATGAATGGCCTCATGCTTACGGTAGCAACCGCCTGCTTCGCGATTGTGCTTTACATCAAAATGATGCTGCGCCGACAAGCCAAGAAATCAGTCCCCGCTTATTTACATCTCAAAGAAAAAAATTCTAAAAAGTAAATAGTGTCAGATTCAAAATCGTATTTTTCACTTCTTTATTGATTTTTAATGCACCTTGTTTTAGTATCTTTGCTGATACATCTCGTATCGCTTCCATATCGAGGGTTTTATGTTGGAGATAGCAGTAATCTGGTAACTAAATTTCAATAACACATTGAAATTGGTTATCTACGCAAATTTTTTGGCTTCATGCCTAACTTTGCCTGTGATTATTTCTATCGGGATAACAACATGAACTTATCTAAGTCCGAACAACGGACACTACACGTCTTAGCTAAAGGCGGAAAAATCGTAAAACTTCGCAATGACCTTGGTCAAATCATCGCTGTAGAGTGCTACAGCCGAGAAGGTTTCCTGCTGTCCGATTGTAGCCTCGAGGTTTTTAACAAGCTAAGAAAGAAAAGATTGATTAAATCCATCAATGGACAGCCCTATCAGATCAATTTACAAGGGCTGAGATCCGTGCGCCCACAGTTAGACAATCGTTAACAAACAACCATCGCTTTGGATGAGCTCTGGTTGTGTATAGATGATGTCTGACACAAGCTGAGAACGGGTTTGTCCAAATTACAGATGGTTTATTTATGAGAAATAAAATGGAACTAGATGTCATTCAAACCCGCTTAGCATTTTTGCGCGAAGCAGAAAAATTGAAAAATGTGATCCGCTTTTCACACACCTCTAATGGCCGTCAAGAAAGTACAGCTGAACATAGCTGGCGTTTATGCTTGATGGCGATGATTTTTGCAGATCAATTTAAACAGATTGATTTTGAGAAGCTGCTCAAAATGTGCCTGATTCACGATCTAGGTGAAGCAATCCATGGTGATATTCCAGCCATTCTGAAAGATCAATTTCCTGATAAGCATCAACAGGAGAAACTAGATCTTTATCAATTGACAGAATATCTAGACCAACATCCACAGACATTGATTCGAACACTTTGGGAGGAATACGAAAATGCATCGACTCCTGAAGCAAAACTTGTCAAAGCTCTGGATAAGTTAGAGACCATTTTGCAGCACAATCAAGGCATTAATCCTGCTGATTTTGATTATGCCTTTAATCTCACTTATGGTGAAAAATACACAAATGCCTCACCCTTACTCAAACAGATTCGAGGCATTTTAAATCAAGAAACACAAGAGAAAATAAAGATGAACATACATATTCGAGATGAGAAACTTTCCGATATTCAAGCCATTTTTGACTTAACGCAAGCGGCTTTCGCAGACGCTGAACATTCGAGTCATACGGAACAATTTATTGTCGATGCTTTACGTAATTCAGGCCAATTGGGTTTATCTTTAGTTGCCATCAGCAATAACAAACTGATTGGACATATTGCATTTTCACCTGTCCAAATTTCTGATGGCACAGCAAGTTGGTATGGGCTTGGCCCAGTCTCTGTACTGCCAGAATATCAGAGTCAAGGTGTGGGTTCCAAACTGATACGTACTGGTATTGAAGCGCTTAAAGATTTGGATGCAGTGGGTTGTGTTTTATTGGGTGAGCCAGAATACTATGGTCGATTCGGCTTTAAACCCGATGCAAGACTCTTTTTAGCAGATGTCCCTGCTGAGTATTTTCAGATCTTGCCTTTCACTGAACATGTCCCGACTGGTGAAGTTGTTTATGCTGATGCATTCCATGCCACGGCATAGGCTTCTAGGCTAAATCACATTGAAATAGAAGTTCATATCAAATGGTGTGGGCTTCTCCTGCTTTAATGGGATAAAGCAGCTACTTCAGAAGCGTGTAAAGCTGTCTCAAATATCTCTGCATACCCAGCAATCAACTCAGCCTTATCCGTTCCATTAATAATTCTCCGAGCACCGATATAATCTTTGTGATTTTGATGGATGTAATCTGACAATTTTTTACCCGTAAACATGCCCTTTTTCATTCCAACAATCATGACACGGGCAGCGATATCCGCTTGTAAAGCCAGTTTTGGATTTTTGACCAGATCAACTTTGAGATAATCCCCCATTCGCTTATAGTTTGACAACCAAGTTAACTGTACATAACCATAGCCAATATAGGGATAATATTGCTTAGATCTTAAATATTTTTCGGAACCGTACTCAATCACAGGTTGCATGGTGTGTGCAGTTTCATGCCAAGCCGTTGCCAACATATAGGCAGCTTGGGGGCGTGTGATACCCGTGTCTTCATCTAAAACCGAAACCAAGAAATTAATCCCATCTACCTGAGACTGACTAAGTTTTCCAAATGTCTGACGCAAAATATCAAAACCGTCTTGTGTTATTTTCATGTCTTTTTCCTCTTTATAATAAAAAACCGCCCGAAGGCGGCATTGGATTTTTTTAGCTAAAATTTATCTTTAAAGTCCTTCACCTCTTTGGCAACATCCAAGATGGTCGAGTCTTCTCTTGCATTAATATAATTAAAAGTCCAACGAATGATCGCCCATACTGGCAATCCACAAAGAAAGTACAGGCCACCTAAGGCAAATGCGCCATAGGGGTTTTGACTCCACTCTTGCAAACCAAAGTGCTGAATCACAAAAGCACCTCCTGCGATACTGCCAACTGCGGTCGAAATGAGTGAAACCACCCATTCACGTCGAGACTTGGGTAGCCGAGTCATAATCACCACCATCCAAGCCAAAAGCATAAAAGTAAGCGCCATCATGACAATAAAAAATACTCCATAGGATTTAATAACGGCTGCAATCCCTGCACCCGTTGAAACAAACTCTGTCATTATTTTTCCTCCATAAATAGAAAGGCCTTAACTTATTCAAAGTTAAGGCCTAGATTGACGTTTTAAGCAAAACCACATCACATACTGCTCTCAATTCATTTTTATCACCTTCGCTTATCAATTTTCTTTAAATTCATACTATTGCGGATAATGCATCATTTCACTTTGCTGATGATGAAACTGAACAAAATCGCCAGCATTCACTTGCGAACCCAAGATTTCACCTTTACTGGTTAAGTGATAATAAACACCATCTTCGAGTTCAGATGGCATTTTATAATCCAAGCTGACATAGGCTTCTCGCAGATCAAAATCCAGCTGCTGTACATCAGCTTGTGCCACGATTTGATAATACTTTGGCAATTTCAGCGCATTGGTTGAATGCCATGTTCCAACGAGCTCGTAGTCAATAAAGACTTTCATCGATTGAACACCTGTAATCTCAAATGTCACAATCGGCTTTGCTGATGGATGCGCTTGAATGAAAGTGACATTATTTAAACTATTATATTCTCCCAAAGTCACCACAAATTTTTCATCCAAAAAATAACTATGGATCACAAAGCCATTTTCAATCTGGCTTAATGTCATTTTATATTCAGGTTGCTGATCCACACCTACGATGACCATTGAGCTTTGCGCTGTATCGGCACCGCTCAACGAAAATTGACCTTTCTGGGCTTGGAAAAATGCAGATACAGAAGCCTCGCATGTGTCCTTTACTTTGACAGAGCCCAATTGATCATTTCCTTCAATATATGCAATCGCCTTTAGATCGGTTGTCGTCTGCATGATCGCGGGCACAATATCTGCATAAGAAAGAAGGTCTAGGTGTTTGATTGAGCAAGAGCTTTGCATCATTTTATTTGTACAATTCATTTTAATCACCTTCAGTTATTTTTCGGCTTTTAAGTCGCTCATAATGGATGACGACTGCTAACCCGTAGATATAAAAAAAACTCGGCATCCATAAAGAACCGAGTTTTTAGGCAATAAAAAAGCCCATCTATTGATGAGCTTTTTAGTTAAGGTCAGATATATATAAATCGACCAGTATATTAAAACTATAACTTAGTTTCCTCGAAAATGGAATTATTAAATTAAGAGATCTTTGTAAATATTTCTTACTAAAATCGATTAACTCAAACAACAATACTCACCCTTATTAATCAAAGATAAATCATCAAATATTTTATATTCAATTTTGATATCAGTCTCTATCTAGAATCAAAACGACTAACGCAATATTTATAGTTTTCCTCTTTACTTACGTGCCCACCAATATGAACGCATGAGCAAAAATTTTCCATTTCATTGTATTTTATTGTTTTAGGTACATCAACGCCATAGCATCTAGAATCTAGAATCTATCCGAACAGGTTTTCTTGGAAAGAATGAGTTTGATCCATAAATTGAATAGAAAATTCCACCCAAGACAACAAAGATTAAAGTCAAAATTGATGAATTTTTTCTGAACATATTTAGCTTCCTTATCCTTGGATATTTTTTATCGTACTTACATATTAAAAGCCCACCTTAAAATGAGCTTTTAATAACAAATATTTAAACAATAAAATAAGAATAAATATAGCGCTTATAATTATACCTATAAAACATCATACCTTCATTACTTTATAAATATTTCTTCTATATTCTTCAATTGCTGCTTCAGCCTCATTAATTGCAGTTTCCAGTAGATTCCTCATTTGAATCTCGTAACCTTTCCATGTCTTTCTATAACAATCAACACTCATCTGATGCCGACTAATACCCGCATAGGCTAAACGACCTTTGGCTGTATAATTTTCTTCCAAATCTGGATCTAAAACAAAATCCAGCACCATACGTGATATCAACCAAGCCAGATGGTACATCGCAATACGTTCAGGTTCTCGTTTTCTATCTCGTACTGCTTGTTCAACAAATGCGTTAGCCAAGTGCTGACGAACCTCTTCATAATCCTGTTTGCTTTTATGTTCAAACACAATCAATGCGGTAACCGACTTGGCCAATTGACTTTGCATTGAGGTAATCGCCCCCAAACGATCCTCATAATCCAACGGTCTCTCACCTGTACCACGAACAAAAGGCTCTAAGTTTTGCGAACGCATTGTGAGCCCACGCATTAACCATTCAAATTTTTCAAACTTTACTATATTTGCATTCATACCTTCACCTCGTACTGACTTATATATTTTGTGATTTAACGATTATTGTTTTTGTCGCGTTTAGTGATACTTTTCTCTCGCTTCAACAATCTTCATGGCCTGATAAATTTCTTCAAATCGAGCTTTTGTACATGGCCGTGTTGCGCTTTTGATTTGAGAAATATAACTATGTGCACAACCTAGAATCTGCACCAATGCTTTTGCTCGTCCCTTGTGTGCATCTAACCACTGGCTGAGCATCTGAATTTGAGCTTCAGCTGCTTGATTAGCAGCGCGTTCAATTTTCTTTAATTCTTTTTGGTTTTTTTCTGGTGATACAAACTTAACAATATGACTTGGCCTTGCTTTCAAGCGCTGCTCATATGTATTTTGAATCTTTGTAATTACATTGCCTTGTGCCAACCATGCTTCAATTTCCGTATTGAGATTTTGCTTAATATGCATGTTGGGATTGATTGACTTATTCATACCGCACCTCTCGCATTTAACCGAATGAATAGATCAAATTATATTAGTAAACTAATATTAATTCAATAAGAATACTAATTTGACTTCACATTAGCTTGCTAATATTCTTAATTTATTGATTTAAGGTGTATTAAAATGCTTAAAGATCGGCTTAAAGAAGCAAGAAAAAATGCCAGGAAGTCGCAAAAAGATGTGGTTGCTGCGGTTGGCATTACACAATCTGCGCTCAGCCAGCTTGAAACGGGACTAGTCAGTTCATCATCACATTTAGCTTCGATTGCTAATTTTCTGGGTGTAGACGCCTATTGGCTACAAACAGGTCAAGGACATGCCACGCCGAAAGAATCAAATCATGAAGATGCTTCAAACATCTCACCTGTAAAAGCCAATATGGCTCCGGTACTCTCCTGGGTCCAAGCGGGTGTTTTCACCAATGTTGAATCGGTTGATATCACACAGGTTGAGGAATGGCTTCCACTACCAGATGATTGCGATGACTGCTTCTATTTAAAAGTACAAGGTCTGAGTAATTATCCTGTCTTTCATGAAGGCGATTACATCTTGGTTGATCCAACCGTGCAATATAGTGATATGCAGTCAGGTGATATGATTGTGGTGAGGAAGCATGAAGACGCAACGTTTAAGCGTCTAGTCATCGAAACTGATAATTCGAGATATTTACAGGCACTCAATCCTGAATTCAAACCTAATATCATTCCACTGGATGAAGAATGTATTTTTGTCGGTGAAGTGGTCGATTCGATTCGCTATATCTACCAATCAAAACGCAGATCAAAGATCAAACACAGCTGATGTTTATTTTTATTAGATTACTAATTTTTTACTAATATTAGAATTTTAATAAATGTATATTATCGAAATCAAAAAAAGCCTAGATGATGTGCTCATCTAGGCTTTTCCTTGAGCTTAATATTACTTCGCAGCAGTTGCTTCAGTTGTAATATTCACTGTGATCTTGTCACCCACGTTCGGCACATAGTTCCCGATACCGAATGCTGAACGGTTAAAGCTTGTTGTTGCATTAAAACCAATCGCAGGTACTTTCGCCATTGGATGCTCGCCTTGTTTATTTAGAACAGCATCTAATACCACTGGCTTGGTTACACCTTTAACAGTTAAATCGCCTGTGATTTTGAAGTGTTTCTTGTCTTTGGTTTCTACTTTGGTACTTTTAAAAGTAATGTTTGGATATTTCGCAGCATTAAACCAAGCTTCTTGTTGGAATTCTTTATCTAAAGCAGCAACATTTGTATTCACACTGCTTAAAGGAATCGTCACTTCCACAGATGAATTTGCAGGTTTTGCAGTATCCACTTTAATTGTGCCTTGAATATCAGTGAAATTTGCGCTTGGTGTAGAGAAGCCAAAGTGATTCCAGCTAAATACTGTCGCAGTATGTGTTGGGTCAATTTTATAATCTACAGGTGCTGCCAAAGCCACTGAACTTGCTAAAGCAACTGCTAAACCGAGGCTTAATGTTTTAAATTGCATTTTTCGTATCCTTGTTTGATATAGCACTTAGTGTATAGATCAAGTATTTTTATTCACCATTCTTTATAAAACGATATGTTTCATCCATGCAACAATAAAAGCGTTACAGTTATTATTTAAAGCGCCTATGATAAGACCATTCGGTACTCGACAATTGAGCATCAAAATAACATGATCAATTGATTCATTTAGATTTAAATTCTTAAAGATAAACAACAAGGTAGAATATGACTCATACAGTACAAGCCCTCAGTACATCAACACCTTATCGCGTTAGCTTGACAGATCCTGCTGGTCATACATGGTATGCAGATGAGCCAACAGACAAAGGTGGGCAAGATACCGCACCAAATCCAGTTCAGCTATTACTTTCCGCTTTAGGTGCATGTACCACCATTACTTTAGAAATGTATGCCAAGCATAAAGGCATTAAGCTAGAGCACGTTCAAGTGGATTTAGCACTGAATCCTAATGGTGAGCCTGAGTCAGGTCAAAATAATATTGAACGTAAAATTATTCTCAAAGGCGAATTTACCGAGGATCAGCACAAACGTTTGTTAAAAGTCGCAGAAAGCTGCCCGATTCATAAGTTGTTAACGTCTAATATTTCAATTCAGAGTGAATTAAGTATTGGATGAGTGACCTATTACATTAAATTTCAATTACATCCGTATACCATTCCAATGAGCCACTCATCGAAATATCTATTGCTAGGTCGACAATATTTGTGAGCTCATTTGGAATAAATGAATATAAATTTTCTCCATCGAAATGAATCCAAAACTCAGGTGGTGATGCATCACAACCGTCGATAAAGCCACCTGTTTCACCCTCACCCAAACTATCAAACATGGTTAAATTAACATTGAAAGCTAAAATTTTGCCTTCTAATTTTAATGATGATTTATTTATATCTAGCTTAAGTCTATTTTGAATTACTTTATCAAAATAGGAATGTAATCGAGAAGAATAGTTATCAACACTCTTTTTATGCTCCTTTATCTTTGAACTTTCGTGGAGAAAACGAATCAAAAAATCATATTCAGCATGTTGCCAAAATCTTTTATCTACGTTCAAATTAAAAAAGTATAAAGATTTGACATTATTTAATATTTCCTCAAAAGCATGAAGTTCGAACTCCTTTCTCATCACAATACCTCAAGTCTTTTAAGTTTCAATAAAGTACCACTGATCAGCTCTATAATTATCTGCTTCATCCATTGGATCAATATAATGAATAAGTATTCCTTGCTCCTTGATTTTCTCAGGAACGTTCAATCCCCATCTCCGAGATAAGCTCATGTCATCCGCTAAAAGATATTGAGGATCGTAACATTCTGCCGACAAAGTATGGGAGTTAAAATAATCTTCATCTAGATACAAACAAATTTCGCTAGCAAACATATCAGGCTGAATAATGACACATACGACTTTACAGAATTTCATGCCAACAGGTTTTGCCTCAATTAAATACTGACATGCATTAATTAGATGCTGGGCACACTGTGCCTTTATTTCTTGTTGAGCATGCTTTCCCTGCACTAGATTCATAGCTACAGGTATTTTCCAATTATAATATCTCTCTTCATACCCTTCTAAATCAGGGAAATACCCTTTAAAACTTTCACTCCAATACTTAAGATTTCTTAATTTACGTGGAATTCCCCGTTCTTTTTTATTTGATAATGCAAACCTTCTCATTTTTCTATTTATTCCTTTGTTTTATCATAAAAAAAGCGCCCTAATATGAGAGCGCTTTTTTTATACCACTTAATTCAATTAAGCAGTTAATTCTTTAACCGCAGCCACAACCGCTTCAGTGGTAATACCGAAGAATTGGAACAAGTCTTTGGCTGGAGCAGATTCGCCATAAGTCGTCATACCGATCACTTTGCCGTCTAAACCAACAAACTTCCACCAGTAATCAACGTGAGCCGCTTCAACTGCTACGCGTGCACGGATATGTGCAGGTAATACCGCTTCACGATATGCAGCATCTTGCTTCATGAACTCTTCAGCACACGGCATAGACACAACACGCACACCTTCAAGTTGTGCATATGCTTCCATGGCCAATGAAACTTCTGAACCTGTCGCGATGATAATTGCTTTTAATTCGCCTTTTTCTTCAGCAAGCACATAACCACCTTTCGCAACGTTTTGAATTTGAACTTCATTACGTGCTTGGAATGGCAAGTTTTGACGAGAGAAAATTAACGCTGATGGGCCATCTTTACGTTGAAGTGCAGATTTCCAAGAAACCGCTGCTTCAACTGTGTCACATGGGCGCCATGTATTTAAGTTTGGCGTACCGCGTAACGATGCAATTTGTTCGATTGGTTGATGCGTAGGGCCATCTTCACCCAAACCGATCGAGTCATGTGTATAAACATGAATCACACGTTGCTTCATCAATGCAGACATACGCACTGCATTACGTGCATATTCCATAAACATGAGGAATGTTGCAACGTAAGGAACAAAACCGCCGTGTAAAGCCACACCATTCGCAATTGCAGTCATACCGAATTCGCGAACGCCGTAATACACGTAGTTACCCGCTGGGTTTTCTTGTACGCCTTGGCAACCTTTCCAAAGTGTTAAGTTAGAACCTGCCAAGTCAGCCGAACCGCCTAATAATTCAGGAAGCAATGGACCGAATGCTTGCAAAGTATTTTGGCTTGCTTTACGTGTTGCAATGGTTTCTGCTTTTGCATTTGTTTCAGCAATAAATGCGTCGGCTTGCGCAGCAAATTCAGCTGGTAAATCGCCATTGATACGACGTAATAATTCAGCCGCTTCCGTTGGATATTTTGCTTGATATTGAGCAAATAATTCATTCCAAGCTGCTTCAGAGGTTTGACCTTTCGCTTTTGCATCCCAAGCTGCATATACATCTTCTGGGATAACAAATGAATCTTCTTTCCAGCCTAATGCTTCGCGCGTTAAAACGATTTCGTCTTTACCCAGTGGCGCACCGTGGCAATCTTCTTTACCTTGTTTGTTTGGTGAACCTAAACCAATAATCGTTTTACAGATAATGATGGTAGGTTTATTGCTTTCAGCTTTTGCTTCAATTGTTGCTTGGCGAATTGCAGCAGCATCATGACCGTCTACACGAAGGACTTGCCAACCGTAAGCTTTGAAACGTTGTTCAGTATCATCACTGAACCAGCCTTCAACTTCACCATCAATTGAAATACCGTTGTCATCATAATAAGCAATCAGCTTACCAAGACCTAAAGTACCTGCAAGTGAACATACTTCGTGAGAAATACCTTCCATCAAGCAGCCATCACCCAAGAAACAGTAAGTGAAGTGATCAACAACATTCAAACCGTCTTTGTTGAACTGAGCAGCTAAAGTTTTTTCTGCTAATGCAAAACCAACTGCATTTGCAATACCCTGGCCTAATGGACCAGTCGTTGTTTCGATACCAGGTGCATAACCATATTCTGGGTGACCTGGTGTTTTAGAATGTAATTGACGGAATTGTTTTAAATCTTCAATAGATAACTCATAACCTGTCAAATGCAATAATGCATATTGCAACATTGAGCCGTGACCATTCGACAATACGAAACGGTCGCGGTTCGCCCATTGTGGGTTCGTCGGGTTATGATTTAAAAATTCACGCCAAACCACATCAGCGATATCTGCCATCCCCATTGGAGCACCTGGATGCCCTGAGTTTGCTTGTTGCACAGCATCCATTGCCAAGACACGAATTGCATTTGCAATACGACGTTCATTTAAAGGGGTTGTCATAAGTCAGAATCCGATTAAATCAATAATATGAGAGAAGATGAGAAATCATCTTTCAAAAACTGCGACTATTGTCTTAAAAAAACGACAGTGGGTAAAGTGCAATACACGATATTTCTTACTTTTCCCGCATTCATTTGGCATTCTGTGGGTAAATGTTCAAGTCATAAACAGAACAATGCACAATCCAGAAAATTTTTCGACCGTCAATTACAGCTTTATTCATATAAAAAGCACCAAATATCAATTTTACTGATACACATATCAATAAAAACATAATGAAAATAGAATAAATTCCTGCTTTTTAGTCAGCTTGTGCTAGTCCTATCCGCCAAGTCGATGTAACATACTCTGTCTTTTTGAAAATACCAGTGATAGGACGTTCATGCGCGAGTATGCTGTTTTTACTTCAGAATCTGTAAGCGAAGGTCATCCAGATAAAATGGCTGACCAAATTAGCGATGCAATTTTAGATGCAATCCTAAAAGAAGACCCGTATGCGCGTGTCGCTTGTGAAACATTAGTAAAAACAGGTGCGGTTGTTCTTGCTGGTGAAATTACAACGACAGCAAACGTTGACTTTGAGGCAATTGTACGTCAAACCGTAAATGGAATTGGTTACCACCACTCTGATTTAGGTTTCGATGGTTCAACTTGTGCCGTGATCAATATGATCGGTAAACAATCTCCTGAGATCGCACAAGGTGTGGACCGCCAGAAACCTGAAGATCAAGGCGCAGGCGATCAAGGGCTCATGTTTGGTTACGCAAGCCGTGAAACTGATGTGCTGATGCCTGCACCAATTTCTTATGCGCACCGCCTAATGGAGCGTCAAGCAGAGTTACGTCGTTCAGGTGCATTATCGTGGTTACGCCCAGATGCGAAAAGCCAAGTAACTTTTGCTTATGAAAACGGTAAACCAGTACGTTTAGATGCAGTTGTATTATCAACTCAACACGACCCTGAAATTTCTCAGACTCAGCTGAAAGAAGCGATTATTGAAGAAATCGTGAAGCCAATCATCCCTGCTGAAATGTTTCATGCGGGCACCAAATTCCACATCAACCCAACAGGTATGTTTGTGATTGGCGGCCCTGTAGGTGACTGCGGTTTAACAGGCCGTAAAATTATTGTCGATACTTACGGCGGTATGGCGCGTCACGGTGGTGGTGCTTTCTCTGGTAAAGATCCATCGAAAGTTGACCGTTCTGCTGCCTATGCTGGCCGCTATGTGGCAAAAAACATTGTTGCTGCTGGTTTAGCAGATAAATGTGAAATCCAAGTCAGCTATGCAATTGGTGTTGCTGAACCAACTTCGATTTCAATCAATACTTTCAATACAGGTAAAGTATCTGACGAGTTGATTATTCAACTTGTTCGTGAACACTTCGACTTACGCCCATACGGCATCACACGTATGCTGAACCTGATTCAACCGATGTACAAGCAAACTGCAGCTTATGGTCACTTTGGCCGTGAAGGTTCAGACTCTGCCTTTACTTGGGAAAAAACAGATAAAGTTGAAACGCTTAAAGATGCAGCTGGATTATAATCCGAACTATTCTTCTGTAAAAAAGCTCGCAATTGCGAGCTTTTTTATGGCCCCGACATTATTTATTCGAATTGGTATTATCTTGTTTAAACATTTCAAACAATGAATTACTTTGAACCGGCTGATCTTCTTGATGATGCTGAGTATATAAATGTGCAAGTTTAATCACGACAACAACTGCAAGACAGGCCGCTACACAAAACATCCACATCCCATACGGACTACGGATATGATGAGAGCCACAATATGGACACTCTTTATCAGTTGATGCGACGACCTTGTCACAACATGCACAATGATATTGATATAACATCATTTATTCCTCCTACCACTTATTTTTTATTTTCTTTTTACAACATTTTCAAATGTCATACTTTTATCCTATGAGAAAAAAAATGAGAATTCAATCTAGTTTTCTGACCTATTCATTCAAATTAACAAATTTTTATGACAATTTGATTAGATTCTACATCCAAAGAAAATCTTTAAGTTATTAATATTATTTTGATCTTTCACATAATTTGATAAAATAATCTTTTCAAACATGTGGAATACATCATGACTGAATTAATTAATAAAGGTGGATTTCGCGAGCGAGCAAATCGTAGTCGTAAATACAAACAATCTGAAAATGAAATCACTACGCTCCGATCAAGCCAATATCAGCCCCAAAACAAAGAAGTAGATAAGCAAAAGCCCAATTCAGAGCAGATAGCGAATCAGCAAGAACAGAATGATCAGACATAAAAAAAGCACACTATAAAGTGTGCTTTTTTAAACGCATTAGATTAATTTACATCTTTAAATTCAATTTTCTTTTGATCAGGCTTCACTTCACGCGCCTCACCATCAATAATGGTTGAATCACGATATTGACCACCACCTTGTTGGTTCTGCATATCCTGCATTTGACGCATCAGATCAGCGAATGGATTTGGTCCAGCAGCACCTGCACCGCCGCCCATACCACCCATCATTTTATCCATCATCGCTTGCTGACGTTTCGCCATAGTTTTCATCAATGCATTACGAAATGCGCTTTGAACAGGGGGAATCAGTACCAATACCGCCAACACATCAGAAATCAAACCAGGGACCATTAACAAGAAACCAGCCATCGCGAGTGCAAGTTTTTTGGTTACCGCTGGATCACCACCCAATTGTCCTGTCATTTGCATTTGTTGTAACTGCGGCATAATACCGGAGGTACTTGAACGGACAAGGTTTAACCCAATAAAGAATGCGATAATGAACCAGAAAAAGACATACCACATACTTCCAACGAGGTCACCCACGCCAATCCAAACTAAAACTTCAGCAATTGTGCCAAATACCACGATAAGAAGTAGATTCATGTCAAATCTCAAAAAATTAAAACTTTGTGCAATATTGATGAAACAATCCTGACACAACAAATAAAATAAACTCAATACATTAATTGATGGGTACATTTCTCAATTTATCAAGTCTTATACGACAGCTTGTACAAAAAAGCTCCCAATTAAATTAAATCCAATTGAGAGCCCAGTAAACCTGCTTTAAAGATTAGCCACAGCTTGCTTGAGTAATCTTTTTAGACTGAGGGTCAATGGTTACTGTAACGCGGTTTTCACGATAGTCCATGGTTACAGGCTGGTTTGGTCCAACACTGCGCACTATCTCAGACTTGGTTTTTTGCTTGATTTGCGCTTCTGTTAAGCCAGACTGTCCAACCAACTTAGCTGCTTCATCAGCGATACATTTAGGTTGGCTCGCGCGGAAAAGCTCCCACTCTTCAACCACTTGACCATTTGGTAATTTACAGTAACCTACCTGACCATTGGCTTCATTTCGAATCTCTAACTGACCACCTTGCTCAACGCAATATTTGCTAGCAGGGTTTGCCATACCAATTTTGGGTGGCGTAGTGTCTTTATTCGGTGTTGCTGAACACGCTGCAAGTGACGTAAGAACCGCAGCTAAAAGTAAGATCTTTTTCATAATTTGAATTCTGATAAAGTGAAAAGGCAAAGATAGCAAAAAAAATGAAAGATTATGTCTATGATTTGAAACAAAAACATAGATTAAGTATATCTTGCATAGAAATACGGCAGAGAGAATCCCAATCGATACTAACGTGGAACGTCAATACAAACTGAATAAATTCGGAGTAGCTTAGATAAGACTATTGAATAATGAAATATTCCAGTCGAATTGCTTCATCAACCAAATAATGTTCTTTGATCACATAGAAATAAGGACGAGTCGCAACCCACTCATCCATCTCCAGAATTGCTTGTGTATACCCTGTCACTGCAGAAAAATCTTTGACTTGTATAATATCCATAGACTTCATCCTTTTACTTCACTGCATACATGATACTTATCCATATATAGAAAAAAATCAAATCAATCAATTTAATTGGCTCATTCAATTTCTATATATCATCACCATTAATCACGAAACAAGATAAAAAATGCCTCACATATAAGAGGCATTTTTATAGTACTTAATAATAAATGGATCACTAAAACGAAACCATTTTGCCCGGATTGAGCATCCCTGTAATGCCATACCAACCTTTTGACATTGGAATTGCCAATGGTGCCAACAAACGCCCAAATAGGATATCGCTATGCTGAATTTTAGCTAACATCGCATAATCCTGATTTGAACCAACAAAATCATCCGCAATCGCCTTACCGATACGCACTGTCTGTGCCACACCATGACCACTCCAGCCATGTACCGCATAAATTGGCAGTTTATTTCCAAACTTACGGCTATCAACCGCGCCATTCATGGTTAGGTCACTGACGCCACTCCAACAGAAATCCATCTCAACATTTTTTAGCTGCGGAAACACTTTATTCACTCGGCCTAGTAAATATTGATTAATGTGCCCCACACTCCAGCTTGTACCTGTTCCTTGCCCGCCGAAAAGCAATCTATTCTTTGAAACACCACGATAATAATCAATCTGTAATTGTGTATCGTAAACGGGATGATCCTGTGGTAATAATTCAGTCAGTGGCACATCCAATGGCGCCGTCACTGCAATATAAGTATGGAACGGAATCGCGGTTTGTTTCTTTTCAGGAAGTAATTTAAACGCGTTATGGTGTACCGCAATCACCACACTTTTACGTGCTTTTATCATGCCTGTGGCTGTTTGAACATAAATGCCATCTGCTTGCTCAGAAATTGAAGTGACTTCAGTTTGTTCAAAAACTTTCCCAGCATTTTTACAAAAGCCATGTACCAAAGCACGGTTTAAAGCCAAAGGATGAATATGTCCACCCAAGTCATCCACCAGACCACCTTTATATAGGTCAGATTTGATTAATTCCTTTAATTCATACTCACCCACAACTTTCGTATGATCTTCACCCAAATATTTCCGAGCATCTGCACCTTGAGTCAAAGCAATCAAATGCCCTTCATGCACTGCAGCGGTAATATGTCCACGCTTACGTGCTAAATTTACAGCATACTTTTCTTCAATCTGATCAATCAAGCTCATCGCTTCTGTAGAAGTAAAATGCCACAGTTTTTTAGCATCTTCATAACTGAAACGCTTAATCATTTCTTCAGCTTCCCACCGCGCCAGACCTGGAGTAAGCTGCCCGCCATTTCGACCTGAAGCGGCAGAACCAATTCGATTCTTTTCAACTAAAATCGTATCTACACCTTGTTCAGCCAGATGCAATGCTGTTGACGCGCCCAACAGCCCACCACCAATTACGACTACATCACATTCTTGATCAGTATTTAGAGCATCAAAACAAAACCAATCTTCCAAAGCGCTTTCATAGTAATTTGCAGGGTGGACAAACTCCCCAAGCTTTGGGTTGACCCAACTCCACTCATTAGAATTTTTATATGCTTTACTTTCTTTAAATACAACGTCATCTAAATGAATTGGTTTTTTTATATCGCGGTACATTTGAAATTCACCTAAAAACAGTTTCTTACTCAATAATGTACAAAGCTTATCCCAACAAGAATGAACAATAAAACTAGAATCTTTCAATAATTTTGATAGGTTAACACCCCTGAAAAAACATTAATCATTGATTAGCAATACATATTATTTTTGAATCTTAAATATAGTTTTTTGAATTGAGAAATTTACGAAAACAAAATGGACCCCAATTTAAAAAAGCACCCGAAGGTGCTTTTTTCTCTCATAAGCTCGTTGCAATCAATACGACAAAGCTGAATAACAACGTACCTAAAGATCTTTTACAATGTACATGAACTTCTTGCTCAAACCCTTGAGCATACGGCTCCAAGTTTTCCATAACTCTCACGCTCATTAAATGTACTACACTGATTAATTTGCCTAACAAATTAATACAAGTAAATTAGCAAAAAGTCGTATATCTCGCTAGTGCAATTTTTCAACCAAATGGTGAATTTATGACAAAAATCGACACTTAAGGCGGAATAATTAAAAAAAGTACTTGCCGCAAAGAAAATAAAATCTGAAGACCTAAAAAAAGCCCACCAAAGTGAGCTTTTTTTAAATATCGTGCTTCGTTTTAAGCGACGACTGTAATACCACTTGCTTGAGGGCCTTTTTTGCCTTCAGTAATTGTAAAAGACACACGTTGACCTTCGTGTAGAACTTTAAAACCACTGCTTTGGATTTCGCTGAAATGAGCGAAAACGTCTTGTCCAGAGTCTGCATGAATAAAGCCAAAACCCTTAGTTTCGTTGAACCACTTAACTGTACCAGTCACAGTATTAGACATATATTTAAACCTATTTTAAAAAATTTGGGGCGCTGAGCAGCGAGCAACTTGGAATCATAAACTCTGAGAGGAAATCTGATAAAACGAAAGGTTTATCTACAACTATGAGATGCAAGATTTTCTGAATCAACAGCGTTATTCTTCTAGTTAGCTTTTACTATACACGACTTTACATTTTTCACGCAATCTCAATCTTTGTTTAAACCTTTTATTCCAATACGAGACTAGACATTTAAAACGACCAAAATATTTAACTTTTATTTTAATTTTCATACACTTAAAAACATATCTTTTCTTTTTAAATTACAAAATCAGATGCTTATATAAAATTTTAACATATTATTTCATACCATTTTGACCTCAAATAGCAAACCATATTCTCATAATCCAGTTTCATTTTATACTTTTACACATATCTCCAGCCACAAAAAAAGCCCACATGTTGTGAGCTTTTTTTTCACTGGTCTAAAGTACTTAGATAACAGTAATAAGAGTTGCTTGTGGTCCTTTTTTACCTTGACCAAGAACAAACGAAACGCGTTGGCCTTCATTCAAAACTTTGAAGCCTTTGCTTTGGATTTCACTGAAATGAGCGAAAACATCTTCACCAGAATCAGCTTGAATGAAACCAAAACCTTTAGTTTCGTTGAACCACTTAACAGTACCAGTAACTGTATCAGACATACTTTTAAACCTTTTAAACTTTGTTCATTTATGAGTTAGATCAAAATTTTTCAATAATGATCTAACACAATCTATCGTTATTAGATAGATACTACAAGTGCAAGAACTGTTTATGTTAATCGATAAAGCTGATTAACATCCGTATAGAAGCTTTTCCCGTCCAAATTAAAGTCAATTTCTTGACCAGATTCCAACAGTACTTTCTTTCCAACCTCTACCCATTTAGAACCGTTCAACGTATTTTGCTGACGTTTCAATGGGATGATTCTCACACAAATTTCGTTGCCATTGCTGGCTTTGGCTACACGCCACTCATTAATAATTTTTAACACAAAATCACTCATTCCTGAGCTCAAGTGATCGATTTTGTTTACTATAACGCTAGACAGATGAGAGATAACAACTACATTTCTAGAATCTAATAATTTTTAGCTTTATTTAGGGTTATTTCAGCTAACTTCATTACCGTCTGTTCTTTTTAGACAGTAACTTTAAATACATCACAGAGCATAACTAATTTAATTCGGTTGGTAGCGGGAGCTGGATTTGAACCAACGACCTTCGGGTTATGAGCCCGACGAGCTACCAGACTGCTCCATCCCGCACCGACGAGTTAGCTTTATACGCACATCTAACCCACAATGCAAATTATTTTTATAAAAATCGCTTAATTTATCAATTAACGCCTAAATTACACACAAATCGATCAAAACTCACGCTCACTCAATGTGTCTGAGTGAAACTTGTAGCTGAGCGCTAAATATTTAGATCTTGAATAAATCACGCCAGATTCGTTCAATAAAACAACTATTTCTTTATAATTCAAAATTCTACAAAAATATTATGCAGTGAAAAGCCCAGTATGTAACAATATCAGTACCCTTTCTTTTATATAGTGCTTCATGTCATTAATTATTGGTATTGATCCAGGTTCACGCATAACGGGTTACGGAATTATCGAAAAAGATGGCAATAAGTTACGTTTTGTCGATGCAGGGACAATTCGTACTGAAACACAGGAAATGCCTGAACGTTTGAAGCGTATTTTTGCTGGTGTCGAACGTATCGTTAAATTTCATGGCCCGACTGAAGCAGCAGTAGAGCAAGTGTTTATGGCGCAGAACCCTGATTCAGCCTTAAAGCTCGGTCAGGCCCGTGGTGCGGCAATTGCTGCACTGGTCAATCTGGATTTACAGGTTGCAGAATATACCGCACGTCAAATCAAGCAGTCCGTTGTCGGTTATGGCGCGGCAGAAAAAGAACAAGTACAGCTGATGGTGATGCGTTTACTCAATTTAACTATACAACCGCAAGCAGATGCGGCAGATGCCCTTGCTGCGGCAATTTGCCATGCCCATGCTTCAGGCAGTATGAGCAAAATGGCAGTACTCAATGCATTAGGTGGTATGGCACGTGGGCGTAGCCGCTCAAGTAGCAGACGCCGTTAGTCGCCTTGATTCACCACTTGATAAATCATTTTCCCCATGTCTTGCGCTTGTAAGCCTCTCTCTCCATTCTCAGCTAAGAGATCACCTGCCTGCGCATGTAAACTCACGATTTCATTCAATGCAACTTGCTGATGAAATTGGGCTTTTAAACTGGCAATCATCCCTGCCAATACATCCCCCATTCCACCTGTGCCCATGCCTGCATTCCCCTGCGTACAGATAAATAACTTATCTTCTAAAATCAAACTCCCTGCACCTTTCAATACCCATTGACCTGCATATTTTTGTTGCAGTTGCTGAATCGCGGCAATACGATGCTGTTCAATATCAGCAGCCGTACTTCCCAATAAAGTTGCAGCTTCACCTGAATGTGGTGTGGCGTAGATATGAGCACCCAGTTGTTCTGAACTCTTTGCTAAAAACCAAAGTGCATCAGCATCCAGCACAACTTCTAAATGTGAATTCTGATTGAGCAAATTAAACCATTGCTGATAAATATGTTCAGCCCATTGATCCCGCCCTAAGCCCATACCAAAACATACGGCATCGACCTGTTTAAGTAACTTCTCAATATCTTCTTGATCTAAGCTGTTAATATCTCGCACCATAATATTGGGTGCACGCGCCAAAATCGCTTGATGATGTTTTGCATGACAGACTACGCTAACTTTACCAGCCCCTGCATGGAAGGCAGCTTCAGCTGACATAATGACCGCACCGCCCATGTCTTCATGTCCACCAACAACCAATACATGACCATAACTACCTTTATGCCCAAAAGCCTGACGTTTCGGTAAAATGATTTTTTCGGACGACAAATAAGCAAGTGCTTTTAATTCTGGGTCAACTGGAATCAAACTTAGTAAATGTAGCTTACCCACATATTCCTTAGCTTGACCAGTAAACAAACCTGCTTTGTAGCCCAGAATCGTAAAGGTTTGATCGGCTTGTACGGCACAGGGCAAAGCTTGCCCTGTATTGGCTTGCAAACCACTTGGAATATCGACTGAAACTTTTAAACCTGTTTGTGCATTGAAGAGTTGAATAATACCTTGCCAGTTTTGATCAAGTACTCGGTTTAATCCGATGCCAAACAAAGCATCAATATGGCAATCAAAAGTGGGAAGCTCTTGATGAACGGCATTTTCAGATAAAAGATAATCAACACTTTGAATATTCACTAGATGGTGCTGTGCATAATCTGCGGCATGTTGTAAATCTACAGATTGACCCAGTTGAGTTGCATAAACAGTAATACAAAATCCCTGTTGCTTTAGAAACGCAGCAATATAATATCCATCACCCGCATTATTCCCTTGTCCACACCAAACAGCGATCTTTTGAGTTTTGCCCTGCTTAAATTGCTCGATGAGCTGCTGTGATATTGTCCATGCCGCCTGCTGCATGAGTCCTAAAGATGAATTTTGCTGAGCAAACCAACGTTGCTCCCATGCTTGAATACTTTGGCTATGGTAAACTACACCTTGCATGTTTTCCCCTTTATTATCGGTTTATGGCTTCTAGCATCCCATCTCAAACACAGTCTCAAAAAATCGAGCTACAACAGCTTGACCCTGAGGCGCTTAAAGCATGGATAAAAACTCAGGCTTTAGACTTGGGCTTTTCTGATTGTGTCATTGCCAAACCAGATGCTCAAGATCAAATGCCTCGTTTCAAAGAATATTTAGAACGGGGTTATCATGCAGATATGCACTATTTAGAAGAAAACCTAGAAAAACGTGCTGACCCAACCTTGCTTGTGCCTGGGACTAAAAGCATTATTTGTGTGCGTATGAACTATCTTGTGGCATCCCCCAAGCCCCGTTATGTACCATTTGAACCAAATTCAGCCATTATTGCGCGCTACGCACGTGGCCGTGATTATCATAAAGTCATGCGTGGACGCTTAAAAACCTTAGCGACTCGTATCAAAGAAAAAGTCGGGGATTTTGAATCGCGTCCTTTTGCCGACTCTGCCCCTATTTTTGAAAAGTCTCTGGCTGAAAGTGCCGGTATGGGATGGACGGGTAAACATACCTTATTGATCCATAAAAAATCAGGGTCTTTTTTTGTTTTAGGCGAACTGTTTACTTCCCTAGAACTTCCTTTTGATCAGCCTGCGACTGCACATTGCGGTTCATGTACGGCCTGTATCGATATTTGCCCAACACAAGCAATTGTGGAACCATATATGTTAGATGCAAGAAGGTGTATTGCATACTTAACCATTGAATATAAAGGGATCATCCCTGAAGAATTACGCTCTGGCATTGGCAATCGTATTTTTGGTTGCGATGATTGTCAGTTGATTTGTCCTTGGAATAGCTTTGCAAAAAAGGCGTCTATTCCAGATTTCGACCCAAGACATAGCTTAGATGACATCAGCTTGTTAGAAATTTGGCAATGGGATGAAGCGACTTTCTTAACCAATACCGAAGGTAGTCCAATCCGTCGTACAGGTTATCAATCCTTTAAACGCAATATTGCAATCGGTCTGGGAAATGCTCCATACTCAGCTGAAATCGTCACTCAATTGCAAGATGCAAAAACGTTGCACGATGACATCGTCAATGTACATATTGATTGGGCAATTCAACAGCAATTGCAGCAAATAAAAGTACACTGAATAGAAAAATGGTGTTTTTTGCCCTTTGGCTTTGGCACGATTTCTGTATGATGAATCTCAATGTCTGTAATCAATCATCATGGATATAACAATGACTTTACGTAATGACTGGACTCGTGATGAAATCCAAGCCTTATATGACCAACCTTTTTTAGACTTAGTTTTTCAAGCACAAGGCGTTCATCGTCAACATTTCCAAGCAAATGCGATTCAGGTCAGTACCCTACTTTCGATTAAAACAGGGAAATGTCCAGAAGACTGTAAGTATTGCTCTCAATCTGCTCGTTACGATTCTAAGTTAGAAGCAGAAAAGCGTATTGCCGTTGATAAAGTCATTCGTGAAGCACTGGCAGCAAAAGAATCAGGTTCATCGCGTTTCTGTATGGGAGCTGCTTGGCGTAATCCACATGAGCGTGATATGCCTTACGTGCTTGAAATGGTGCGTGAAGTAAAAGCATTAGGTCTAGAAACCTGTATGACTTTAGGTATGCTTAACCAATCGCAAGCTGAACGCTTAAAAGATGCAGGCCTAGATTATTACAACCATAATTTAGATACATCTCGCGAATACTATTCTCATATCATCAGTACCCGTACTTTCGATGATCGTCTCGATACACTAGATCATGTACGTCAAGCAGGAATGAAAGTATGTAGTGGCGGTATTGTAGGTTTAGGTGAAAGCCGTAATGATCGTATTGGCTTGTTGCATGAACTTTCAACTATGCCAGTACACCCAGAGTCTGTACCAATTAATATGTTGGTTCCAATTGAGGGTACACCTTTGGCGAATGTCGAAAAGCTTGATGTGACTGAATGGATCCGTACCATTGCTGTTGCACGTATTATCATGCCACACAGTTATGTTCGCCTCTCTGCTGGCCGCGAATCATTGAGTGATTCTGACCAGGCCCTTGCGTTTATGGCGGGTGCAAACTCACTCTTCTCAGGTGATAAACTCCTTACGACGCCAAATGCGGGTGAAGGTAAAGATCAAGTTCTATTTGCCAAATTAGGTTTAACCGCAGAGAAACCAAAACCGACCATTGCTGAACTTTCCGTAGATGCCATGAGTGCATAAACCCAAAAAGCCTTGTCACATGACAAGGCTTTTTCTTTAGAAATGCTTAAATTGATGTCACCAAAATGCCATATTCAGCATTTAAAAACATTCCTATACGGATGATATCAACACCCGCTGCATGTGTGACTGATAGTTCTTGGCTATGCACATCAAAATGAAATGAATCAAAAATATCCTGATGATGCATCAACCATAACACTGTATCAGCAATATTTTCATCTACCGTATAGGTTTCCGACTTAAAATCTTTATCCATAACACTATGTATATCTTCATTGGATCTATACATCATAACGGATCAAGGAGTTTAACGCAGCTTGTAAAAAACACTTAGTAAAGGACATTACTCACCAAGTGTGTAAAACGAGAATACACCATTTAAATACTTAAGCCGCTTGCGGACTCATAATCGTTTGGCCAGCTTTTAAACTTTCAACAGCCTTTGTATTAAATGCTAAGGTCAGCACATGGTTATCTAAATGAACATGATAAGACTGAATCAATGACTGCTGCCCCTCATCTGTTTCAAGCACATATTCATCTGCAATATTTAAAATACCCTCTAAATTGGTCGTACTAGAGGCACGATCGTGGCTGAATAAATCATAGATCGTCTGCAAGTTGAAACTTGTCTGCTGTTCCGTAGGATGACTTTTTAAATAACTTTCTAGGAATAAAACAAACTTGTGCGCAAAGAAATAGTAGTTTGGTTTGTGGGTATAAAGCATGTTCATTGAAAGCTCCTTTCGGCGTTTTTTTCATCTAATCATGACTAAAAAACTAAGGATTTAACCTTAAAAGATTCTTAAAAGAACTTTGAGCTTTTTGTAAATACACTTAACAATCATTCTAAAAACTTGATTATTCATCTAAATTATTTTTTCAGTTTTGTTAAGCAAATCACATAAAAATACAATTTCCGCCAAATATTGATCAAAAAATAAGCATACAACCCATTTTTTATGAAAGGAAAAAACAATCAGTCTTAAGCAATTTTAAACAAACCAGTTGGTAAAATAAGTTTTGCATCAAGCAAAAACTTTTCATATCAACAACTTATTAACAATCGGAAAATTAGATTAAAAACCACCATAAAAATGTGATGTAGTTTGCATTTTTAAAACCTAGTGATATATATTTCGCACATTACTTGTTCAGCGCAAAAATCCAACTGAGAAGTAATTTTAATTCAAACTTTTAGCCGATGTGTTCGAGAAATTATTATGAAAAAACTTGCTTTGATCGCTACTCTTTCAGTTGTTGGTATTGCTAACGCTCAAGCTGCAGACGGAACGATTACAATTAATGGTCTAGTAACAGACAAAACTTGTGACATCGTGACTCCAGCGGGTAAAGACTTTACTGTAACGCTTCCTACTGTATCTAAGCAAACTCTTGCTAACGCAGGTGCTGTTGCTGGTCGTACACCATTCCAAATCAACTTAGGTAACTGTTCAGAAGGTAAAGTTGCAACTTACTTCGAACCAGGTGCAACTGTTGATTTCAATACTGGTCGTTTACTTAACCAAAACGCTGCTGGCGCGAAAAACGTTGATGTTCAATTACTCGGTAACAACAACCAAGTAATCCCAGTACTTGCTGCTGGTAGCAACGGTGCTCAAGCGAACTCTCAATGGGTTAACGTTGTAGAAGGCGGTACTGCAGACCTTAACTACTATGCTGAATACTATGCAACTGGCGCGTCTACTGCTGGTGAAGTAAATACTTCAGTTCAGTACACTATTATTTATCAATAATCTTTGATAAATGGTGCGAATTTCTAGGTTTCTAGAAATTCGCAGTTGTACACTTCACGCAATTATAGAGTAAATTTAAATGGCACTGAACAGTTACAATTTTTTGCTTGGTTTAACGATGTCATCGGCTTTAATCGCAAGTCAAACACATGCAGAAATTATTTTGCATGGTACTCGCGTTATTTATCCATCAGATGCTCGTGAAGTGACTTTGCAAGTCAGTAACAATGGTTCTAAGCCATCGCTTGTTCAGGCATGGATTGACGAAGGTGATGCTAAAAGTACACCCGATCAGTCTAAAGTTCCGTTTATGATTACGCCCCCTATTTCGCGTGTTGATCCAACGAAGAGCCAATCTCTTCGTATTACTGCATTACCAAATGCAGCTCAATTAAATCAAAAACAAGAAACAGTTTTTTGGCTGAATGTTTTAGATATTCCACCAAGACCTACAGCGAACAGTAAAGATGCTGTTCCTGATAATTTTTTACAGCTTGCGATTCGTTCACGCATCAAATTTTTCTATCGTCCAGCAAGCATTAAAGCAGATGCCAATCTCGCTGGTGAAAAATTGCAGTGGGCTAAAAGCGGTCAAACACTGATTGTAAAAAATCCAACGCCGTTTCACGTCACGATGACTGCGGTGTACCAGCAAAATGCAGGAAAGCCTGTTGACTTGCTGCCTAAAGGTTTGATGTTACCGCCTTTTTCAGAGGATAAGATCCAATTGAAAACAGGTAGTACTGAAAAACTCAGCTACGTGAATATCAATGATTACGGTGGTCGTATCGAACACCAGATCAAGCTTCAATAACAAACAAATTTATTTCCACTCAATAAGTGATTTTGTACCTATCCTTGAATAGGCGAACGGATTATGTCAAAGAAAAATGCAACAGCTAAATTCTTGAAGCGTCGTATTTGTTATTACCTTACTTCTGGGGTGGTCACAATCACGATGCCTATGGCTGTTTATGCAGTAGAACAGACAGCAGAACAAGCTCCACCAATGGAAGCAGAATTTGACTCTGTCTTCTTGATCGGTGATGCACAAAAAGTCGATATTTCTCGTTTTAAATACGGGAATCCAGTTTTGCCTGGTGAATATAACGTTGATGTTTATATCAATGGCAACTGGTTTGGCAAAAGAAGAATGATGTTCCGTTCAACTGAACAAAATAAAAATGCTTTTACCTGTTTCACTTCTAGCTCATTGCTTGAATATGGCGTAAAACAAGACGTTCTTGTCAATCGTACTGAATCTGCTGCGCCAAATGCTTGCTACAAAATCGAAGAATGGATCGAAAACGCATACTACGATTTCGACACTTCACGTTTACGTGTCGATATTTCGATTCCACAAATCGCCTTACAAAAAAATGCACAAGGCTATGTTGATCCGAGTATTTGGGATCGTGGTGTCAATGCTGGATTTTTATCGTATAGCGGTAGTGCCTATAAAACGTTTAACCGCTTAAATGACAATAAAGAAACCACCAATGCCTTCATGGCAATTACTGCAGGTGCCAATATTGCAGGTTGGCAACTTCGCCACAATGGTCAGTGGCAATGGCAAGATGGTGCCCAAAGTGAATTAGATTCAACGACTAAAAAGAAATCAAATTACGAGTCTACAAGCACCTATTTACAACGTGCTTTTCCTCAGTACCGAGGGGTTGTTACCTTAGGTGATAGCTTTACCAATGGTGAGCTATTTGACTCATTCGGTTACCGCGGTTTAGATTTTTCAAGCGATGACCGTATGCTACCAAATAGTATGCTTGGCTATGCGCCACGTATTCGCGGTAATGCAAAAACCAACGCGAAAGTAGAAGTTCGCCAACAAGGTCAGTTGATTTATCAAACCACGGTTGCGCCGGGTAGTTTTGAAATTAATGACCTCTACCCTACAGGTTTTGGTGGTGAACTCGAAGTTTCGATTATTGAATCAAATGGCGAAATACAAAAACTTGCCGTTCCTTATGCATCTGTTGTGCAAATGCTACGTCCAGGCCTAAGCCGCTACTCAGTGACTGCGGGTGAATTTCGCGACCGTGATATTGATTTAACACCGTGGGTAACACAAGGTAAATACCAACGCGGTATTAATAACTATTTGACGGGCTATACTGGTTTTCAATTAGCGGAAGACTATAGTGCGTTATTATTAGGTGCGGCCGTTGCAACACCAATTGGTGCAGTATCATTCGATATTACCCAGTCCAATACTGACTTTGACAAGCAAGGTTCTCAATCGGGACAAAGTTTCCGTTTAAGTTATAGCAAACTCATTTCGCCGACTAACACCAATTTAACTTTGGCAGCATATCGTTATTCGACCGAGAACTATTACAAGTTACGTGATGCCCTACTGATTCGTGATCTTGAAGATAAAGGCGTGAATACTTTTGCTGTAGGTAAACAGCGTAGCGAGTTCCAAATCACCCTAAACCAAGGTTTACCTGAAGGTTGGGGTAATATTTACATGGTTGGTTCTTGGAATGACTACTGGAACCGTAATGAGACCAGCCGCCAATATCAAATTGGTTATAGCAACAATTATCATGGCTTGACTTATGGTCTTTCTGCAACCAATCGTCAGATCGAATACAATTCAAGTAGCACGCAAACACGTGATACAGAATATTTGATGACTCTTTCTTTCCCAATCAATTTCAGAAAGAATTCGGTCAACGTCAATGCAAACGCATCTGAAAACAACCGCACAGTCGGTATGAGCGGCATGGTTGGCGATCGATTCAGCTACGGTGCTTCTGTATCTCATCAAGACAGACAAAACCCAAGTTTCAACGTTAACAGTCGTTATCGCACAAACTTTGCGACGGTGGGTGGTTCTTATAGCATCGCTGATTCATATCAACAAGCCATGCTTAGTGTTAGTGGTAGCGTTGTTGCTCATTCAGATGGCATCCTGTTTGGTCCTGAACAAGGTCAAACTATGGTCCTGGTATACGCGCCAGATGCTGCAGGTGCTAAAGTCAACAACACCGTTGGCCTCAGTGTCAATAAATCTGGTTATGCAGTTATTCCTTATGTAACACCATACCGTTTAAATGACATCACACTTGATCCTCAAGAAATGTCGACCAATGTTGAACTAGAAGAAACCAGCCAACGTATCGCGCCTTTTGCGGGTGCGATTGCAAAAGTTGATTTTTCAACCAAGAAAGGTTATGCCATTTACATCAATACCAAAACAGCAACGGGTGAAAGCTTACCATTCGCTGCACAGGTCTTTAATACTAAAGATGAATCTGTTGGTATCGTGGCACAAGGCAGCATGGTGTATTTACGTACGCAAGAGCCAAAAGGTGATTTGTATGTAAAATGGGGCGATGAAGCCAATGAACAGTGCCATTTCAGTTATGATGTTACAGCACAACTTTCTAACGACCAGCAAAGCATGATCATGTCTGAGGCAGTATGCAAATGAAAAAATTACTCTTAAATAGTGTTTTGCTTACCGCAGGTCTTGGTGTCTATAGTGAAGCGAATGCAGCTTGTCGCATGCCTACCTATACTGCAAATGATGTACTGATGTCAGTGGGCCGAGTCGTTGTTCGCCCGAGTGATGAAGTTGGTAAGATTCTGCGTAAAGCTACATTTCCAATTAGTTCTGTAGGTGGCAGAAATGCAACTGTAGTAGACAATTGTAATGCTAGTGATCGCTTAATCGCAGAGTTAAGTCAGGGTTATGGCCTTAGCTCACTTGGAAATAATATTTATACAACCAATATCCAAGGCATTGGTATTCGTCTGTACCGTGAAGCTGAAAATGCCAGTAATTTTTCTGGGTATTATCCTTATAGCCGTGGTGGCTTAACTTCTGGTACACGATACAATTTAGCATCAGGTTATTTTGTGGTTGAAATTGTTAAAATTGCAGAACAAACTGGATCTGGTGCGTTAGTGCCTGGACAATATAGTAGTTACTATGTACAGGGTTATGCAAACCGTCCATTCTTGACAAGTACTGTACTTGCTAATGCAATTACCATTGCCTCTTCCTCTTGTGAATTACAAGGTAATATCAATAAAGTTGTTCAACTTCCAACTGTGATGAAATCAGGCTTTAGTGGTGTTGGCTCAACCCAAGGTGAGCAATCCTTTGACTTAAATATCTTATGTAATGGTGGTAAAAACCCAACGGGATATGAAGAGAAAAACCAGATCAGTTTAGATTTTGATTTTCCACAAGATGGTACCAACAACCAAGTGATGTCCAATACAGCACCAAACTCAACCAAAGCCAATGGTGTTGGCGTTCAGTTACTTTGGAAGTATCAAAATAAAAATCAGGTCATTCGTAGAGGCGACAAACTCGATGTTGGTACAGTCAACTCCAACCAAACTGTACAGTACAACATTCCTCTGTCTGCTCGCTATTATCAAACAGCAACCAATGTCACTGCAGGCACAGTTCGTGCAATGGCAACAGTAACTATTCAATACGATTAACCTTTTATAAGACCTCTTCCCAAACGAGAGGTCTTTTTTTATAAAGCTCAAAAAATATAATTAAGTTATTAATTTTTAAAATTAATAACTCAAAAATACTCACATTTAATTTTTGATAAAAACCGTAAATAACACACCAGAGGAATAACCAATGAAAAAACTTGGCATATTTGCACTTAGCCTAGCCTTACTTGGCTGTGGTGAAAATCAAAATGGTTCACAACAAAATGCTACTTCTACTCAATCAACAACAGCAGCACCATCTTCGAGCTTTAGTTTGCGCAGTTTTAGCCAGTCACAAACATGTCAATATAACTTCGATGCAACACAACAAGACTATGAGGCATGGAACCTACAAAACCCAGGATATATCCCAGCCACACAATTTCCTGAAATCAATGGTCAAAAGTTCGGTTTCATTGTTAGCTCCACGCCTATCGAAGAAGAAGCTTACATTAATTACGTTGCAACCAGTAAAACTGCATTGGAACCAACAAACGATAATGGTGACTTCCCTCTACCTGCAACAGGCACTATTGCATTTGAAATGCAGCTAAAAATTCCAACACCACCACCTACAGGTGACTCGTCATACACCTCTTCATTCTGGATCAGAGGCATCACAGACAACGGCTATGCAATTCAATCAGATTTTGGCTTCCAGTCTGGTACATATGATCCTGACTTTGGGGAAAATCCACCTATTTTATTCAATTCGTTAAGATACCAATTAAGTGACGGGAGTGGACCAACCACTGTCGGTCACTATCAAAGAAACAAAATTACGAGTAGTACAAATAATTATCAACGTTTAGGTATCTATATCAATCAATCTACAAAACAGATTGGATTTATACTCAATGGCGTTGATCAAGGCTATCAATCTACTTTACCTGAAGCACTTAAAAACCTGAGTTTTAACATTTCTAGTAGCATTGCAATATATTCCAATTATCTTGATGGACAAGAACTATCATCTGAGTTGATCACTGACCGAAATGCCCTACAGTTTAGCTATCCACAAGGTACAACAGACATCTGCGGTAACGCAATTTAGTTCATTTAAAGCTGTAAAAGCCTAATCATTTGATTAGGCTTTTTATTTTACACAAATGGAAATGGCATAATTTTCCAGTTGTAATTGTATAGCTAAGTTCCATATTTGGATTTTAGAAAGACGTTACAGCGGCTATATAATGTATAACAGACAGGTCAAGTTTTAAATTCTCATTAAAATAAAAATATGTGACTTAATTAACAGAATAAAATAAATATATTAATTATCAATTTTAAAATAAAATTTTAAATACATCACACTTTAAATAAATATTTAATCAAAAATTTATTTAAACATTGCCTTAATAATAAATTCCATGTTAATTAATGCTTAATACATTTATAAAAGGCAATAAACATGTATAAAAACATTTATAAATCTGCCCTACTTTTATCATTAATGGCGTTTGCTTCGGTGAGTTATGCTGCAAGCACAATCCAGTTGAATGGAAGTATTGTAGAGGATACCTGTTCGCAGCAGCATCAAAACAATGACTGCCAGCAACTGAACGTTATACGCGAAAAAGTTGATACACAGTCTATTTCAATTAATGACTTAAATATCCAACCGCAAAAAAATAAGACCACAGATATTAGCTTCGAGCAGCTTTCTGACCAAAAAAGTGCTATCATTACTGCAAACTACTACTAGTTAATATATTTATTATTAAGATGTGAATTAATTAACACTTATATAAGATTCACATCTTTAATGATCAAATTTATTTAACAAAAGCTCAAATCTGTTTAGAATTAATTCACAATTAATTGCTAAAATATCACTATTCAATTTTTATAAATGATTATTCATAAGAAAAGCTTTTAAAAAAACTTAACTAAAACTTGATGCTTGAATTATTTCATTCCACTGCATACATATTGACCAATTAAGAAATTTTCTTTAGTTTCTTAAATAATGAAAATAATAAGGACAAAAGATGGTCCAGAATCTATGGAACACCAATGCAGAGCCTGACAAATCTCTATAAAATCGATTGTTGATGCAACAGATCATAGTGCTAAACTCATTTATCCAAATTATTAAAAGCGATGAAAATTGTCGCTATGCTTTTTTATCACCGAGAACACAGATGGTTAAATAGCCCATTTGGGAAACACATCAAATGCACACTGGCTCAAGGTTAGGTTAAATGACTAATCAATGTAAGAAGATCAATTAGACCAGCCCTCCTCCGCTTACACTCATTCAACAGGTATGGTCAAGTTACTCAGCGATTTATGCCAAGGAGAATATTAATGTCAGGTTTCATTCCATTGATACGTTTTAGTTTATTGTTTGCAATCACACCAATACTGATCAGTACCAGTGGATGTGCTTATCACCATTCAAAATCAAAAAATTTAACCAATACACATACAATTCCTTATCCAACCATTGATACAGGATTAGGTGAAAAACTACAGCCAAACGAGAATGTTCTGGCAGAACAAATTGCTGAGCAGATTGGACAAAGTATCCGTCAAAAGTATGTAGCAGGCCATGCGTTGCGAGATGCACATCCGAAAGCTCATGGTTGTGTTCGGGCAGAATTCCATGTGTCAAAATCATTACCATCAAACTTAGCTAAAGGTATTTTTATTCCTGATAAGACCTATTCAGCTTGGATTCGTTTCTCTAATGCTTCAGGAGATGCTAGACAAGCTGATAATAAAAAGGATGCTCGAGGTATGGCAATCAAAATTCTAGGGGTTCCAGGCAAAAAACTCATGGAAAATGATGATCAAGCAACGACTCAAGATTTTATTATGATTAACCATCCGGTATTTTTTGTGAACGAACCGCAGCGCTATTTATCATTTATAGAGGATGTAAATAGCAAAAGTACGCTCAAAAAATTGCAAATCCCTTTTACTCTTGGTTTTCAGGGAACCATGAATGCTTTTAGAGCGAGTAATTCAAAAATTTCTAATCCAATACAGGCCAGATATTGGTCTATGGTTCCCTACCAGTTAGGATTAGGCACTGACCGTCAAGCTGTTAAATATTCAGCAAGGCCTTGTACTCCCAATAGCGTTGAAATACCAAACAAACCTGACCACGATTTTTTAAGAGAAACTCTTCGAAAAAATTTACAAACAAGTGATGCATGTATGGAGTTTCTCATCCAACCTAGAACCACGAGTAAAATGCTTGTAGAAGACTCTATGACCGAATGGAAAGAATCACAAGCTCCATTTTATCAAGTAGCAACGATCCATATTCCTAAACAATTTTTTGATACGCCTGAGCAAAATAAGTTTTGCGAAAATCTTTCTTTTACACCTTGGCATGCTCTTCCTGAACATAGACCCCTAGGCGCAATCAATAGATTACGAAAAGTGATTTATGAGAATATTAGTACAATTCGACATGAAATGAATTCTACTGAAAGAAAAGAACCTCAATGAACCATTCTATTCATTAATCTTTTCCACTATCCAGAAATAGTAACCTCATTCTGACCATCTCTTGGGAATTTACATTCGCCTGTAAATTCTTGAGCATTTCCATGCTCATTTTCCGCACAAAACTCTAAGTAAAGATATACGTCTCCAGTTTTTTTATTTATATAATAATTACCGTTCAGACTATTATTAAAACTGACTGTATTTTTCTTCCTTACATAGGAAATCACTAAGGATTTGCACTCTTCAATTAACTTCTCTTTATTTAAGTTAATTTCTGATATCCGTATAAAAGAAGAGCTTTTACTCAAATTGCTTTCATCATCTTGATTAACATTCTCAATTAAATTTTGCTCTAAACCACTTATAATATTAGAGTCTTTACTCTTATAATCTTCAAAACTTTCACATCCTAGTAAACATAGAAGCATGATGAAAGCTAAGATATTCTTCACTTAAATAATCTATAAAATTAAAAAGTGTAAGATAGCAAAAATAATAAGAGATGACAAAATAAAAATAACTAAGGATGCTCTCCTTTATAAAATCTGGTTATTTCAGGGTTCGTACGATGATAGGAAAAATTAAACTCTATTCAAAATATCAAATATTAATTTTTTATCCCTCTAGCTAATATTCTCAAATATTAGGTTTCATTTCCTTTTTTTCATCTAAATCAGATGCACCATTTAATGCATTTAATTATGTAAATTTCCATAAAAAATTATCATCTTATTATTCGTTATTTATTCCTAATTGATAATAGTTAAATCTTCAATCGATGGCTAAATATTTATTTGTACATATTTACTTTATTTTTTAATAACATAATCATTATTGATGGATGAATCATCCTATCTGATTTTATGACTGGTATCACCAACGTTTTATATTTCTTTGAATGTCATACTTTCTAAACCATAACGACTGTAGTGGCTAGATTAGCCGCTACGCCAACGTCGCTGACGAAAAATGCCTATTCCCCTACTTGAGCTATCAGTTTTAATGCTACATAAATCTAGCCATAAAAAAACCACTTAGGATTAATGCACCTAAGTGGTTGTTTTATATGGTGGGCCCACCGTGACTTGAACACGGGACCAACGGATTATGAGTCCGCTGCTCTAACCAACTGAGCTATAGGCCCTAAACTTAAATCATATTTATGTATGATTAATGCTGCCTGATTTTAGTCAAATTTAACTTAAGTTACAAGCAGATGATTTTATCAAATTACTGAAAATAATGTTAAAAATCATAAACTGCGCTGATTCTATATGATCTTTGCAGCTTGAGTAAAGATCATATTGCAATATTTTGATCATTAAAAAGACATCCAAATTTCTTTTCATCTGGTGTTTTCGGATATGTATTTTCCTGAAAACTCGTATTACACTGCTGCCATTTATTGCCTATGATGACGAATATGAGAAAAATTTTAGGAAAATCTATTTTTAAAGCAACAGGTTGGGAATATAAAGTTGACCCAAGCATTTTAGAAAAAAAACAAGTCATTATTGGCTTTGAGCATACCTCAAATCTGGATACCATCCTCTCCCTTGCCCTATTTGAAATTTTAGAACTTAAAATTCATACCCTAATCAAAAAAGAATTATTCAAAGGCCCATTAAAACCAATCTTAGAACGTATAGGCGGCATTCCTGTCGACCGTAAAGCCAATAAAGATATCGTAACGCAAATGGTTGAGCTATTTAACCAAAACGACAGCTTTAATCTAGTGATTGCGCCTGAAGCAACACGTGCAAAAGATGGTGAAGAGCGCAAACCCATCCGCACAGGCTTTTGGCATATCGCCAAAGCGGCCAATGTACCCATCATTTTGATGTATGCCAATGCCCGTACCAAACAAGGTGGCATCTTGGGTAAAATCTACCCAACGGATCTGCAAGAGGATCTGAAAAAAATCAAAGCACTTTACGCTGAATATGATATTGATGTGAAAATTAACTAAATCATTTAGTCTATTTGATCATTTTTTGAAACTTGATCAAGATTTTAAATTTTGAATTTGGGGTGCGAGAGTTTTCAACAAAACCATCGCTATGCTAATATTCCTGCACTTTTTTAAGTTTTAATTTTTTGGAGTTACTTCCATGGCGGGTCATTCTAAATGGGCCAATATTAAGCATCGTAAAGCGAAACAAGATGCGAGTCGCGGTAAAGTTTTCACTAAATACATCCGTGAAATCGTGACTGCTGCAAGATTAGGCGGTCCAGACGCAGCGAGTAATCCTCGTTTGCGTGCTGTTGTTGAAAAAGCACTTTCAGTGAATATGACACGCGACACGATTAATCGTGCAATTCAACGTGGTGCTGGTGGTGAAGATAATGATGATTTAAAAGAAATCACTTATGAAGGTTATGGTGTTGGTGGTGTTGCGGTTATTGTTGAAACAATGACTGATAACTTAAACCGTACTGTTCCAGATGTGCGTCACTGTTTCAGCAAAACCAATGGTAATTTGGGGACCAATGGTTCTGTTGCCTACTTGTTTACCAAGCGTGGCGAAATTTCTTTTGAAGATGTTTCTTTAGAAGACAAAATCATGGACATCGCATTAGAAGCGGGTGCTGATGATATCGAGATTGATGAAGATAGCATCTTGGTTATCACTAGCCCAGAAAGCTTTGGTGATGTTCAGGATGCACTTACAGCAGCAGGTTTAAAATCTGACAATGCTGAAGTTGTGATGAGCCCATCGACTAAAGCTGAAATCACTGATATCGATCAAGCAAAACAAATCTTGAAAATGATTGATATGCTTGAAGATCTTGATGATGTTCAAAACGTTTATACCAACGTTGAATTCTCTGAAGAAGTATTAGCACAACTTGATGCTTGATACTTTCTGATGATCAAAAAAATGCATCTTTTTAGATGCATTTTTTATAGCTTATTTAAAAGTTTATAGCAGTTAAATACATTATATTCTTTGATCACGAAACTTGAATGTAGTGCGACTACACTATCAATCTTACCAATACGACGTAATAGAATTTCACTATAGTCGTCCATATTGCGCGCTACCAATTCCAAAATAAAATCTGCGCTCTGCCCAGTCACTAAAAAGGCATTGGTCACTTCTGGAATATCTTCAATTTCTTGTAAGAATTTATCAAAGGTTTCGCTGTCATGCTTGCTCAATGAAACCTGCAAAAGAATATGTAAGCTAAAGCCAAGTTTATTAAAATTAATTTCTCGTTTGAGCTGTCCCATTACTTGGGATTCAATCAGGTTTTTAATGCGCCGATGCACTGAACTAACCGAAAGATTAATACGTTCTGATAGCTCATTCAGATTGACATCTTCATGGGTCAAAATTTCAAGAATTTGTTTATCAAAACGATCCAATTCCATTCTACAGTCCTTACTCTGAATTTATGATTTTATCGGAACTGTTCACTCAGTAATTTTTAAGGGTCAAGGGAAAACATTCGTTTAACTTTTGACAATGCCGCATGGATAACGCAAACATGATTCCGATAAACTTTTGGTTTATCTTTGTCTCAAAGCCGAAACAAGACCTTTTGAGCAACTGTTCAACTGATCTCCCAATAGTTGAACACTTGTTTCGATCCCCATCACACCCTGAAACATAAGATAACAAAGCCTTTTCACAATTATTTCCCTCTTTTCAGTTTTTTTAAAGTAAATTTGGCAATAATTTCTAATATTTTCTGCTTAAAACGAATTTTCTTTTAAAAATTAATTTTATTCTCTAGTTATTTTTTACTTTATTGGCTAGTTTTCCATTTTCTTTCCCATAAAAAAGCCCCGATTACTTTCAATCAGGGCTTTTCTTGCAGAATGCTTTACAAACCTCGCCAATCAACTCGTGCATTACGTTCAGTGGCATAAATACGCTGAACGTATTGTCCAATCGGCAGATCTGATAAATAGTCATAATATTGTTTCAATTCGCCATCAAACTGTTCAATATCATCATTCTCGAGTTCCCACGGCGTACCTTTGATTACCAATAATGGTGCAAGAATAGAACAGACTGAAATATCCGCTAAACCAAGACGATCGCCCACCATATAACGCCCTTGGTTATCAATCAAACGCTGGTTCAGATCGCTAATCAAATCGCTCATACGCAACTTGGATTGAGCAACTTTTTCAGGACTCAATTTATAGTTAGTCGAAACCAGACTTTTTAATATCGGTTTAGAAATCTTCTCAAACTGACGTAAATAGCCTTGTTCACCCATCATGATTTCTAGCGGATGATCACCCACTGACAGTGCATGTGCCAATGACCAACGCCTTACATGTACACCAAGTTCATCAGTCAATTTATCGATTTCTAAAGCTTGCTCGCGTAACTGCTCATCACGTCTCAATAACGCATGTTCAGGATATGTCGTATCAAGATATAAAGCGATTTGTGTTGAATCAGCAACCCAGCGCTTATCATCTTTCAGCATAGGTAATAAATATTGCCCAGACTTTAAATAGGTAAAAGCGCGATGGAAACCTGGAATTAAATTATGTGCTACATAGTCCAACTCCTTATGATCTAACAACCAGCGAGCTTTTTCACAATAGTGAGACAAAGGAAATTGGTATAAAACCCGCATAAACTCTCCAAATTTATTTTTCTATTCGATCAAACATAAGGTTTTCCCTACTTTAGAAGTAAAAGTTAATGAATACAATGTCCTTTTCGTTCGATCTTTTTTTAATTTTGGCGAAGTCTCTTTATAAATTTTCATGGTGAGAATATTCCTCTCATTCATAGAAAATGGATTTTCATACTGTTTGATAAATTAAAAATAAATTCAAGATACTGTTTTATATAAGTATTTAATATTATTTTTTTTGTTATTTTTCTCATAAAAAATGCTTAGGAATTATTGTGATATACAAGCCATAACTGATGGTTTAGTTGAAAAGTAAAACTTTTGTAAAGTATCTCTTATCTATTAGAGGTGCTCACATGTCCAGTAATCAATCAGTGATTCAAGTTCAAACACAACTGATTTCAAATGATCAGCAGGCCATCAATGCTGCCTATCAAGTTGCTGACTTTGCATTAGAAGATCGAAATGATCGAGATCAAAATCGTGTTTTACCCATCGAACAAATTATTCAGTTTAGCCAAAAAGGTCTCGGTGGAATCCGTGTACCGCAACAATATGGTGGTGCTTTTGTCTCCAATAAGACATTAGCCCATGTGTTTCGTATTTTAAGTAAAGCCGACGCCAATGTTGGACAAATTCCACAAAACCAATTCGGCCTTTTAAATTTTATTAATATCGTTGGTTCAGATGCACAAAAGCAGTTTATCTACGCTGAAATACTCGCAGGCAAACGCATTGCCAATGGTGGACCTGAAAAAAATTCTAAAGATACTAAAGCCATTCAAACCACTCTAACATTGAAAAATGGTCAATACTTTTTAAATGGGGAAAAGTTTTATTCGACTGGAACCAGCTTTGCAGACTGGCTGGCCATTCGTGCCTTGCATCCAGATGGCTATAGCGTACTGGCGATCGTTGACCGACAGGCTGCTGGTGTTGAAGTGATTAATGACTGGAATGGCTTTGGTCAACGTACTACAGCAAGTGGCACGGTAAAACTACACAACGTTGTCGTTGATTCTGCTCTATTTTTTGATGAGCGCATTATTGCTGAAACCCCAAATGTTCGCGGTGCGTATTCTCAACTTTTACAGGTTGCAATTGATGTTGGCATTGCCGAAGCAGCTTTTGATGACACCTTGTCCAGTATTCGTAAAGCACGCCCCATTATTGATGCAGGCGTAGAAAAAGCCAGTGAAGAACATTACACCCTGCAAGAGGTCGGTAAGCTCAATATCCTGCTTGATGCATCCATTTTATTACTCGATGATGCTGCCGAATATCTGGATGAGCTAGATCAACTCCCTGAAATCTCTGCCGAGCAAGCTGCTCGCGTCTCAATTTTAGTGGCTGAAGCAAAGATCTATGCCAATGATGCAGCCCTGCATATCTCCGAGAAATTACTGGAACTTGGAGGCAGCCGCGCCAGTCTGAGCCAGCACAATCTTGATCAACACTGGCGCAATGCCCGTGTACACACCTTACACGATCCTGTGCGTTGGAAATTCCATGCCATCGGTGACTATTACCTCAATGGTACGCACCCTGCCCGCCATGCCTGGATTTAAGGAGCACATCATCATGACGTCATATCAAGAATTACAAGGTTTTGCCAAAACCAATTTTAAAGCAGCACATATTATCCAAAGTGATGCCGAAGCCCTAGAAATTGCTACCCAGCTCAGTCAACAGTTTAAACAAGCGGCTGTTGAACGCGATGCAAATCGAAATTTGCCATTTACTGAAATCGAAACCTATAGTCAGTCAGGTTTATGGGCGATTACCGTACCTAAGCAGTATGGTGGTGCAGAAGTTTCAAGCTTAACCGTTGCCAAAGTGATTGCTCTGTTTAGTGGTGCGGATGGTTCAATCGGCCAGATTCCACAAAACCATTTTTATGCATTGGAAGTATTGCGGAATACAGGGACAGAACAGCAAAAGAAACGCCTCTATCAAGAAGTATTACAAGGTGCGCGGTTTGGTAATGCATTAGCCGAATTTAAAACCCGCACTTCTGCACATAAACAAACCACCTTAATTCCACGCGAAAATGGCTATCTGATTCAAGGGGAAAAGTTTTATTGCACAGGCAGTTTATTCGCTCATCGTATTCCAACCTTAGTGGTGGATGAATCAGGCAATGAGTTTTTGGCTTTTGTACAACGCGACAGCCAAGGATTAGAACTCATTGATGACTGGTCTGGCTTTGGGCAACGCACCACGGGCAGCGGCACAGTCAAGTTTAATCAGGTCTTCGTTGCCAAAGAGGATGTCATTCCTTTTGATACCGCTTTCAAGCAGTTGTCTTTGGTCGGCCCATTTGCTCAAATCATGCATGCTGCGATTGAAGTCGGGATTGCTCGTGCTGCCTTTGAGGAAACACTGGAGCGTGTGCGTGTTGCCCGCCCTTGGATTGATGCCAATATTGATTCCGCCACTCAAGACCCCTTAACCCTCTCTGAACTGGGTCGTGTGGCAACCGATGTCAAAGCCAGTGAATTACTACTCAAACAAGCAGCTCAATCAGTTGATATCGCTAAGCAAGAACTGAATGCAGAGAACTTAGCCAAAGCCTCAATTGATGTCGCCAAAGTCCGTGCGCATAGTACAGAAACTGCTTTAAAGGCATCATCAAAACTGATTGAACTGGCTGGCAGCCGTGGTAGTCAACGTGCGGATGGTCTTGATCGTCACTGGCGTAATGCACGTGTACATACATTGCATGATGCTGCACGCTGGAAATATTATTTTATTGGCAATTATGTCCTGAACGGTATTTTACCACCACGTCGGGGAACTTTGTAATGAGCCAAACGACTGCTAAAAGAATCTTATTAAATGCCTTTGATATGAACTGTGTCGGTCATATCAATCATGGCTTATGGACGCATCCTCGGGATCAATCACATCGCTTTAATGAATTGAGTTATTGGACTGAATTGGCACAAACCTTAGAACAAGGTTTGTTTGATGGTTTATTTCTCGCGGATATTACGGGGGTTTATGATGTCTATCAAAATGGGATCGATCTGACCTTAAAAGAGTCGATCCAGTTGCCCAGTCATGATCCTTCCACCTTAATTTCGGCCATGGCTTTGGTGACACAGAATTTAAGCTTTGGCGTGACCGTCAATCTCAGCTATGAACAACCCTATCAATTTGCACGCCGTTTTGCCAGTCTTGATCATTTAACCCAAGGTCGTCTCGGATGGAATATTGTCACAGGTTATCTGGACAGTGCCGAACGGCTGATTGGGCAAAAAGGCTTAAAAGATCATGATGCGCGTTATGATCAAGCCGAGGAGTTCCTACAGCTTTGCTATAAATATTGGGAAGGTTCTTGGGAAAATGATGCTTTGAAGAAAGACAAGCAACAACGTATTTTCACTGATCCACACAAAGTCCACTCGATTCATCATCAAGGCCAATATTACCAAAGCCAAGGTGTGTTTCAGGTAGCGCCCTCGGTACAACGCACACCAACCTTATTTCAGGCCGGTGCTTCGCCGAAAGGATTACAGTTCGCTACCCGTCATGCAGAATGTATTTTTATTGGTGGTGATCAACCTGAAAAAATTCGTCAGCAAGTCAATAAGATACGACAGCAAGCAACACAGCAAGGTCGTGATGCGCATGACATTAAGATCTTTGTCGGGATTACCGTTGTTGTGGCCGAAACTCACGAACTCGCACAGCAAAAACTGGCTGAATATCGCCAATATGCTAGCCCTGAAGCAGGTTTAGCCCATTATGCCAGTTCAGTTGGTATTGACCTTGCCAAGTTTACTGATGATGAAGCGATTCCCTATCAAAAAAGCAACAGCATTGCTTCCGTCAATGAAAAGTTTAAAGAACAACGCATCAGTAAAAATGACCTGAAAGCACAGCATGTTCTCGGTGGACGTTATCCGCTGATTGTAGGGAGTGGTGCTGAAGTTGCTGAGTATCTCATTGAACTGCTTGATCAGACAGGCATTGATGGTTTTAACCTAACGCGTACCGTTGCGCCTGAATCACATCATGATTTTATTCGCCTGGTGATTCCAGAATTACAACAACGTGGACGCTATAAAACCGAATACGCAACAGGTTCACTACGCAACAAACTGTTTGCTCAAGGTGACCATTTAGCTGCCAGCCATCCTGCCGATCAGTTCCGATGGAGATCGCAGAACAACGCACAAGATCTAAAAACAATTGAAGAAATTAGTGCCTAGCACTTAAACGTTTAAGAATAGAATTGGAGAAATAAATGGCTCAAACTGCCTCAAAAAAATGGTTGGGTATTGGCCTTGTCGTTGTTATCGCAATTATCGCGCTATTCATTTGGAATAAACAAAGACACAGTAACAGTAGTGAACTAGTGATTGGTATTAGCCCTTCGTTTGCACATCCTTTACAAGTCGCTGCGGATGAAGCGAAACAACAAGGTTTAAATGTGAAATTGGTGGAATTTTCCGATTGGAATACGCCTAACATTACCTTAAATCATGGTGACATTGATGCGAACTTTTTCCAGCATCAACCCTTCTTGGATAATGCGATTAAGGAAACTGGTTATAAATTAAAATCCTTTGCTGCAGGTGCGGCTTCGCATGTAGGACTGTATTCCAAAAAATATAAAAGCTTTGATGAGCTCCCAAATGGTGCAACTGTTGCCATTCCCAATGATCCCGTGAATCAAGGTCGTGCACTACTGCTTTTACAACAAGCGAAGCTGATTGAACTTAAAGACAGCAATAATCATCTTTCTGCACTGAAAGACATTACCGCAAATCCGAAAAATCTGAAATTTACCGAAGTTGAAGGTCCTCAAACTGCACGTGCGATTGATGATGTTGATTTAGCGTTTGGTTATCCGCATTACTTACGCTTGGCAAAAACAGCTGATCCTGAAAGTGCCTTATTGTTTGATGACAATACCAACAAACGTTATGCCATTTTATTTGTGGTGCGTGATGACTATCAGGATAAGGACAACAAACTACAGAAATTTGTCGAGATTTATCAAAACTCATCAAAAGTTAAAGCTGCCTTAGATAGCGATTTCGGCCCAACGCTCTGGTTCCCAGGTTGGAAATAAGGAGAACAATGATGGTGAGTTTTGGTTCACAAGTTGATTTTTCAGTTCCACATCTGAAAATACGCGGTCTAAATAAATTTTATGACGTACAGGGCCAACGCTTACACGCCTTAAAAGACATTGACCTCGATATTCCCAAAGCACAGATTGTTGGGATTATTGGAAAAAGCGGTGCAGGTAAATCTTCCTTGCTCCGCACTTTAAATGGATTAGAGTCAATTGATACAGGCAGTATTTTAATTCATCAACAAAATATTGCTGATTTGAGTCATGCCGAGTTGATCAAAACTCGGCAAAAAATTGGCATGATTTTTCAGCATTTCAATTTAATGTCCGCCAAAACTGTGTGGGAAAACGTGGCTTTACCGCTACGTATTGCAGGCTATGAAAAGACAGAGATTGAACAACGGGTTAATGATGTACTGAAGCTAGTTGGATTAGAAGCAAAGCGAAATGATTACCCATCTCAACTGTCTGGTGGACAGAAACAACGTGTCGGTATCGCCCGTGCTTTGGTTTCTGAGCCTGAAATCCTGCTTTGTGATGAAGCAACATCGGCACTTGATCCTGAGAGTACTGCCAATATTCTGTCCTTATTAAAACAGATCAACCAAGACTTGGGTTTAACTATTGTCTTGATCACACATGAAATGCAGGTCATACAGGAGATTTGCGATCAAGTCGTGGTGATTGATCATGGTGAAATCATCGAATTTGGGCAAGTTTGGTCGGTATTTTCCGATCCACAACAACAAATCACGCAAGAATTACTCAATCTTGAAAAAGTGAATTTACCCTTTGAACTGAGCCAAACCGTTGATCAGAACAACACTACCCATCAGATTTTAAAATTGAAATACGCAAGTGAATCGAAATCGGTTCCTGATTTATACGACTTGCTGAGTGGTTTTAATAGCTCAATTCAAGTCTATTACAGTCAAGTGGATACTATTCAACAACGAACAATTGGCTCGCTGGTCATTGGTAATCGCAATCTAGAATTTGACTTAAATGACGCACAATTTGAAAAACATCATGCAATTACACAACTTGAGGTGATCGGTTATGCACAATCAGCTCATTGATTTACTACTGACAGGAACAATCGATACTTTAGTCATGGTGGGTGTTTCAGCCATCTTTGCCTTTTTGATTGGTTTACCAATTGCGTTGATTCTAGTCAGTACTGCTGATTTTGGAATTTATCCTTCAAAGAAAATCAATCAGTCATTAGGCTGGGTCATTAACATTACCCGTTCTGTCCCCTTCCTGATTTTAATGGTGGCATTGATTCCATTTACCCGATGGATCGTCGGCACCAGCTATGGGGTGTTGGCTGCAATTGTGCCCTTAACCATTGCCGCGATTCCGTTCTTCGCCCGTATTGCTGAGGTCAGTCTGCGTGAAGTCGACCAAGGGTTGATTGAAGCTGCACAAGCGATGGGCTGTAATCGTAAACAAATTCTTTGGCATGTGTTACTTCCTGAAGCTTTGCCAGGAATTATTGCAGGCTTTACTGTGACTATTGTCACCATGATCAGTTCTTCTGCCATTGCAGGTGCGATTGGTGCAGGTGGACTTGGTGATATTGCCTATCGTTATGGCTATCAGCGTTTTGATATGCAAGTGATGTTGGCCGTCATTTTGGTATTAATTGTCTTGGTCATGCTCGTCCAAAGTACCGGCGATAATATTGCCAAACAGCTTGATAAACGCAAAGTTTAATGTCGAATTGATAATCCGCACTCGCCATGACCTGACTTTGTCATGGCTTTCATGTAAAATCAGCAGCAATTTTTAAATAACACATTTGTGAGTGGTTTCATGGGTTTTAATTGCGGTATTGTTGGTCTGCCAAACGTAGGTAAATCTACATTGTTTAATGCATTAACAAAGGCAGCGATTGCAGCTGAAAACTTTCCTTTCTGTACCATTGAACCCAATACAGGTATTGTTCCTGTTCCAGACCCACGCTTAGATAAACTTACAACAATTGTTAAACCGCAACGTGTTATCCCGACCACAATGGAATTTGTTGATATCGCAGGTTTGGTTGCTGGTGCATCAAAAGGTGAAGGTTTGGGAAACCAATTCCTTGCTAACATCCGTGAAACTGATGCAATTGCACACGTTGTTCGTTGTTTTGAAGATGAAAACGTGATTCATGTAAATGGTAAAATTGACCCATTAGATGACATCGCAACCATCAATACTGAACTTGCACTTGCTGACCTCGATACCGTTGCAAAAGCTTTGTTACGTTTGACTAAGGCAGCAAAAGGTGGCGATAAAGAAGCACTTGCAACCAAAGCAGTTTTAGAAAAAATCCAGCCTTTACTTGATGAAGGTAAGCCAGCACGCGCAGCTGATCTTTCTGATGATGAACGTAAAGCTGTTCGTGGTTTCGGTTTAATGACGCTTAAACCAACCATGTATATTGCGAACGTAGCAGAAGATGGTTTTGAAAATAATCCACATCTTGATGCAGTAAAAAAACTTGCTGCTGAAGAAAATGCCATTGTCGTTCCACTTTGCAACCAGATCGAAGCTGAGATTTCATTATTAGAAGATGAAGATCGCGCTGAATTCTTAGAAGCGATGGGTATGGAAGAACCTGGTCTAAATGTGGTGATTCGTGCAGGTTATAGCTTACTTGGGTTGCAGACTTACTTCACAGCAGGTGTACAAGAAGTTCGTGCTTGGACCGTTAAAGTCGGTGCAACTGCGCCACAAGCAGCTGGCGTCATTCACACAGACTTTGAGAAAGGTTTTATCCGTGCAGAATGTGTTGCATATGATGACTTCATTCAATACAACGGTGAAAATGGTGCCAAAGAAGCAGGTAAATGGCGTTTAGAAGGTAAAACCTATGTTGTTCAAGACGGCGATGTATTACACTTCCGTTTTAATGTATAAATCAGTTTTCTGATTTCCAAACCGCCAATGATGACCTTATTGGCGGTTTTTTTTATTTAAGCCTTTTCCTTGGTGTACCACTAGCTATTGGGTTCCGAAATTGGTCGTTAAAATCGGATTTACAGAGATTATCCTCTAAATTGCTGATCATGTATGTCGAACATGATGCATATAGTAGTCTATAACAACCCAAACGATTGGCTGGATACACCCACACTGAAACGTACATTATCCCCCAGTGTGGACACTCCCTCCCCGAGAGCATTCAAAATTAGTCATCAAGACGATTCAAATATTTATTGATCAACATTAATCAATCGTTTTCAAAAGAGTTCCGATATCACGAGCAATCCGTGCTCTTTTATCCAAATCAAAAAAGTCGATCCGTATTGATATCGGTTTTTTACATCAAACTAACTTAAGACACTGTTTGTGGCTTCATATCCATTGCAGCGCGTTTCATTTGCGCTTCTTTTAAAATACGCTCATGTAAAGGCTTGCGGAATCCGAGCAAGAAAACAAACTCTGCCAGCACAAATAATGGTCCAATGGCCAAACCAATCAAATCATCAACAAAGGCAGGCTTTTTCTTCTCAAAATAATGACCGATAAATTGAAATACCCACCCCACCACAAAAATACCGATACTGGCGCCTAGCCAACTCCACATTGGTAAAGCTGCAATTTTGACAGCCAATGGATAAGCCAAGATAAATAAAATCAGCATCAGAATGCCGAATAGTTTATCTAGAGAAATATAATAGAGTGTACTCAGAACGATCAGTGCCACTGCTAAGGTGATTGAGACACCTGAGATGTCCACACCTGCACGGGCAGTTAAGCATAAAATGGAAAAAACAATTAACGGAATCCCCACAAAATGGGTCACTATATTACTTCGATCTAAGTGATAAGCCGCATACTGGCTGAGTAGACGTTCCAAATTTGTCATTTATCATTCCTCATATAATTCGTTTATGCTGTTAATCTATAAGAAATATACATGTGAAGTTGTCATGTAGCTGACAAATGGATCTATTTTTAACAAAGGAAATGTTGTGCTAGACCCAATTTACATCAAACATTTGCAACAAAACGCTTGGTTTAGTCATTTGGCAGAACCCTTTCAAAAATTTATTATTGAGCATGGCAAAAAGCATTTCATTGAAAAAAATGCCGCGGTATTTAATGCTCAAGATACTTTTGACGGAGTTTATGGTGTTTTGGACGGTTCCATCAGCCTGGGTTATATCGACGTAAATGGCAATGAAGCGATTGCCGCTATTGCAGAGCCGATCATGTGGTTTGGTGAAATTTCCCTCATCGACCAGCAACCCCGCTCACATGATGCCATTGCATTGAAGAAAAGTGTGGTTCTGCAAATACCAGCGCAACCACTGAACGATTTCTTGCTACAAAATCCGTATTACTGGTACTACTTTGCCTTGCTAACCAGTCAAAAACTGCGCTATGTATTTTTAGAGCAAATTGCGATTCAAACGCAGAGCATTAGTCAACGTCTGGCACAACGCTTACTGTTTATTTTAGAGGGTTATGGCAATCGTTCGTTTATTCAGGATTTTAGCATTCAAATCTCACAAGACCAACTGGCCAATATGCTAACCATATCAAGACAAACAGTGAATCAGGAACTGAACCTGTTCGAGCAACAAGGAGTCATTCATTTAGGATTTAAAAAAATTGAAGTGATTGATCTTGATCTGCTCAGAAAGCTGGCAACAGTAGGTCATCTCAAAGAATAAGCATAGTGTCTTTTTATTTTAAATCGCTAAGCAATCCAATTTCTGCAATATGCTTCTAAGCTTAAACATAAATTAAAAGACAAACTCTTACTATAAAATGCTACGCATGCTCTAAAATATTTCACAAAATCAATCTGCTTTATTGACTTCAATCCATCTACATTAAAGCTAAGCACTATCGCTTATCCGATGCAGATGACAATCATGAGAAAAATTGCAACGATTCTAACCGCAGGTTTATTTACAGTACTCAGTGCTAGCGCATTTGCCTGCCCGAAAGGAACTCAAATTCAAGGTGGCACAGGACCAAATCATAAAGGCGGCAAATGTGTTGCAACAAGTGTGGTAAAAACCAAAAAAGAAGCAAGCAAAACAACCGATACTGCAAAACATGACATGACAAAAATGAAGGATACGGCCAAACACGACGCAAGCAAAGCAAAACCAGAAGCAACCAAAACGGTCAAAACCTCATAAGCGTTTGATGACTTTAACCATAAAAAAGCGAGATTCATGATCTCGCTTTTTTATTGCTATCGAGTTATTTAGGAGAGGTATTTCCTAAAGCAGGATTATCAATTGCATCCTTACACTGAGCTTTATCACGCTCATAATCAGCCTGCTTTTGAGTCGAGACATTAGCAGTGTCTTTTACATCACGTGCCCATGTATCCAAACTGGTCAATGCTTTACGGCAAAGTGCATATTTCCCTTCCGTCACGGAATCGGTCATTTTGACATTGATACGCCAATCGGTACTGAGTTGACGTAACGGTTTTCTGACTTTTTCTTCAATCTCAGCTACTTGCTGATCATAAACAATCGAATCAATGTCATTGATCAACTTCCATGCTGCATTGGCATAGGTTGTGGCATCATTATTGAGTTTCGGTGCAGGTTTGATTTCTACCTTTTCTTTTGGCCCATTATTTGAGTTTCCGCAAGCAGCCAATAAAAACACACTGCATAACAGGATTGCAGCTACAGGAGAGTTTGAATTAAACATAGCAAATCGCCGAGGAAACATTTGGCCATTATGCTAGTCAATTTGGGGATAATTCTCAATGCTTGTTACTTATTTACCCAACAGAATCCATTTTATTCTAAGTAGTTGATTTTATGCTCTTGTTCAGCATACTGTCAGACTTGTCCATATATAAAAAATTAAAATTTCAAGAAGGAAGAAATCAACAATGTCACAAATCAAAATTTACGCCTTACAAACTACCATCGAGCAGTTTAGGGTTCAACTTTCTCATGCCATCCATCAGGCTTTGGTTGAAAGTTTGAACTACCCCATTGAAAAGAAATTTCAGCGTTTTATTTCTTTGGCTAAAGAAGACTTTAGCTATCCGAATGATCGAAGTCAGCATTATCTAATTATAGAAATTTCAATGTTTGAGGGTAGAACCACCGAGGCAAAAAAGCGTTTGATTCAAAGCATTTTCAATTATATTGAACAGCAATGTGGAATTTCAGTACAAGATATTGAAATTACTATTTTTGAAACACCTAAATGTAATTGGGGGATTCGCGGACAAAATGCAGATGACTTACAACTCAATTATCAGGTTAATGTTTAAACAGACAAATACCGTCCCAAGTGCTATTTTCTGTCTAACAAAAAGCATGTTTTTTGTGTCAGATTAGCTTAATTCAGCAAAAAGTTCTGCTATGCTTAAACGCAAATTACTCAGGATAGGATTATTCGCATGAGCGTCACTCTTGGAACTCCACTTCAATCTTCTGCATTTAAGGTTTTACTGTTAGGTTCTGGAGAGCTAGGTAAAGAAGTTGTGATTTCTTTACAACGCTTGGGTGTCGAAGTTCATGCTGCAGATCGCTATGATCATGCACCTGCCATGCAAGTAGCTCATTATGCTTATACCCTGAATATGGCGGATCCAACTGAGTTAAAGCAACTGATTGAAAAGATCAAACCCAATTTAATTGTTCCTGAAATTGAAGCAATTGAGACTGAAGTTTTAGTTGAAATTGAACAGAGCCAAACGGCAACAGTGATCCCATCTGCTAAAGCAGTCAACCTCACCATGAACCGTGAAGGGATTCGTCGTTTAGCAGCAGAAGAACTTGGCTTACCGACCTCAGCCTACCGCTTTGCTAATACTCTGGAAAGCTTCCGCGCTGCATGTGATGACATCGGCTATCCAAACTTTGTAAAACCTGTGATGTCTTCTTCAGGAAAAGGTCAATCACGTGTAAAAAGTTTTGATGAAGTGGATGCTGCATGGGAATATGCAATGCAAGGCGGTCGCGTCAATCAAGGTACGGTGATTATTGAATCGCAGATTGATTTTGATTTTGAAATTACCCTTCTCACGGTTCGTGCCAAAAATCCAGAAACGGGTGAAATCGAAACACATTTTTGTGATCCGATTGGACACCGCCAAGATTCAGGCGACTATGTCGAAAGCTGGCAGCCACAATTGATGACACCTGCTGCCCTACAAGAATCAAAACGCATTGCCAATAAAGTCACTGTTGCTTTAGGCGGTTGTGGTATCTTCGGTGTAGAGCTTTTTATTAAAGGCGATAAAGTTTGGTTTAGTGAAGTTTCTCCTCGTCCACATGACACAGGTTTGGTGACTCTAGCATCACAATTCCAAAGTGAATTTGAATTACATGCCCGTGCAATTCTCGGTCTGCCTGTCAATACAGCACGCCATAGTGTCGCTGCTAGTGCTGTGATTTATGCAGGTGTTGATGCTAAAAACTTGAGTTTCACTGGCTTGAATCTTGCTTTAGCCAATCCAAACACAGACTTACGTTTATTTGGTAAACCAGAAGGTTTTAAACGCCGCCGTATGGGTGTTGCAACTGCCCGTGCCGAAACAACTGATCTTGCGCGTGAATTGGCTCAGCAGGCTGCAGACCAAGTGAGTGTACAAACCAACGCTTAAGATGACCTTTAGGTTATTACCATCACAACTTCCCCTCTTATTTAGAGGGGCTTTGATAGAAGACCCAGCTTTATGATCAAGACCTCTCCTTTGTTGAACTACGTCACCAGTCTTCATGATATTCAAGCCATTAATCAATGGCGTACAGATGTAGAAAAGCAATTACAGGAGAGCTATGAAAATGGTCAACCTATTCGTGAAGTGATTGGCGCACGTTCAGACTCTATTGATGAAGCCCTGATCTTTCTTTGGAATCATGCAGGTTTAGACCAAACTGAACTGGGCTTATTTGCAGTGGGTGGTTATGGTCGTCATGAAATGCTGCCCTATTCAGATACCGATATCATGATTTTGTCTGAGGATGAAATCAGTGAAGAACAAGAAAAACTCATTTCTACCTTCATTTCATCTTTATGGGATGTCGGTAATTTCAAACCTGGGATCAGCGTTCGTACCATTCAAAACTGTGTTGAACAAGCCATTAATGATTTAACTGTCGCGACTACGTTGATTGAAGCACGTTTAATTACAGGCAATCAGCAACTGGCAAAATGGCCGCGCCGTATTGTGGCGCAAACATGGACAGATCAAACCTTCTATGATGCCAAGATGGCTGAACAAGCCAAACGTTATGCGCAACACAATAATACCGAGAGCAATTTAGAACCTGATATTAAAAATGCCCCAGGTGGTATTCGTGATATCAACCAGATTGGTTGGATTGCTAAACGCCATTTCCGTGTCAATCGTATTTATGATTTAGTTCACTTGGGTTTTATCACTGAATTTGAATTGGGTGTTCTGGAAGAAGCTGAAAGCTTTTTGTGGGAAATCCGCACCCATTTACACCGCTTAGCAAAGCGTGATGAAAACCGCCTATTGTTTGAATATCAACGTGATATTGCAGCAAAATTTGGTTATGTCCGTGAAGAAGGCCAACCCGTTAATTTTGCGGTTGAACAATTCATGAAGCGTTATTATCGAACTGCACAACAAGTCTCAACGCTAAATGAAATGCTACTTGCCTATTTCAATGAGTCGGTAATCACCCCGCGTCTGCCTGAATATGAACGTCACATCATTGAGATTAATGAGCGTTTTAAAATTGTCGATGGCAAACTTGCTGTTCAGCATCATAAAGTATTTTCAGAAGAGCCAAGCGCGATTTTAGAATTGTTCTATCTGTTGGCAAACCGCTCAGAAATTACGGGGATTCGTGCCCGTACTTTGCGTCTTCTTGTCCTTGCAGCAAAACGAATTGACCAACGTTTCCGCGATAATCCAGAACATCAAGCTTTATTTATGTCGATTATTCGCTCGCCGCACCTCTATGACACGATGGTGGCCATGAAGCGCTACGGTGTTCTTGGCAATTACATCCCTGCATTTGGACAGATTACAGGATTAATGCAATACGACTTATTCCATATATATACAGTCGATGCACATACTCTTCTGCTACTTCGTAATTTAAGTCGTTTTAAAGAACCTGAATTTGCTAAAGAATTCCCTGTAGTGAGTTCGGTATTCCAACGTATTACCCGTCATGACATCGTGTATATGGCTGCAATTTTCCATGACATTGCCAAAGGTCGTGGCGGTGATCATAGTGAACTTGGGGCGCTCGATGCGATTGAGTTCTGCCGTACCCATGGTTTCACTGAACGTGAATGCAAACTCGTTGCATGGCTGATTAACAATCACCTGCTGATGTCACTTACTGCACAGAAAAAAGATATTTCCGACCCTGATGAAGTCAGAGACTTTGCAGAAAAAGTCGGTGATATGGAGCATTTAGATTATCTCTATACCCTAACTGTAGCCGATATTAATGCGACCAATCCAAAACTGTGGAATACATGGCGAGCTTCGTTAATGCGTCAGCTATATACCTATGCGCGTGACGTGATCCGTTCAGGTTTAGGCCGCCCAGTCGACTATCAAATGCTGATTGAAGATACCAAATTTGCTGCTAGTGAACTATTGGTCAATAACTTCTCTCTGGCCGAAGTTGAGAAAGTCTGGCAAGAGCTGGGCGATGAATACTTTGTTAAAGAGTCAGCCAATGAAATCGCATGGCATACTCAAGCAATCTTACAGCACGGCGATAATCCAGAACCTTTGGTTTTATTACGTGCGCATCGTAATGCTGCCGATGATGCGGTTCAGATCTTTATCTATACCCGTGACCAACCAAACTTATTTGCAACGACGGTTGCGGTACTGGATCGGATGAATCTTGATGTTCAAGATGCACGAATTATTACCGCTTCTACCTCATTCAGCTTAGATACCTACTTGGTACTTGATCGTTTTGGTACCTTGTTGACTGATCCTGACCGCGAAAGCAAAGTGAAAGCCGCATTGGTTGATGCATTGAGCCATTCAGATCAATATCCGGGGATTATGCAACGCCGTATCCCACGTCATTTACGCCATTTTGATGTGCAGAATACCGTGGATATTGTCCTCAATCCGACCTTACAGCAACACATGGTCGAAATCTCCACCCTCGATCACCCTGGTCTACTGGCGCGTATTGGTGGCCTATTTATGCTGCAAGGCTTAGATATTCATTCAGCCAGAATTGCGACACTGGGTGAGCGTGCAGAGGATATTTTCTTTGTCACCAAGAAAAATGGTGTCTTGTTGACCGATGAAGAAGTAAAAACTTTTGCGGCAAGCTTAAAAGCCGCTTTAGATGAAGCATCGAATCAAATTTGTAATCCGTCTTAAATTTATTGTTTGGTAACTGTTTAAATGAACACTAGCTTGTCTTTATTGCACCCTTATCCTTTTGAAAAGTTAAATCAACTTTTTAAAGATGTGCAACCTGCCAATTTACCATTGATTCCTTTATCAATTGGTGAACCAAAACATCCTGCACCAGAGTTTGTTAAACAAGCAATTATTGATAACTTTGCTCATCTATCAACCTACCCAAACAGTAAAGGCTTACCCGAACTACGCCAAAGTATTGCACAGTGGCTCACAAATCGCTTCCAGTTGAATCAGATTAGTGCAGAAGATCATATTCTTCCTGTTTCTGGTACTCGTGAAGGCATCTTTTCGTTTGTTCAAGCACTGATTAAGCGTGAAGATGCACCATATGTGGTGATGCCAAATCCGTTCTATCAAATTTATGAAGGTGCAGCCCTGCTTGCAGGTGCAAAACCTTATTTCATTAACTGTACTGAAGAAAATGGTTACTTAGGTGACTTTGATGCAGTTCCAGCAGAAGTGTGGGAAAAGACAGCATTACTATTTGTATGTACTCCTGGTAATCCAACAGGAACCGTTCTTTCAAAACAACAGTTTAAAAAGTTGATTGCCCTGTCTGATCAATATGGTTTCGTGATTGCATCCGATGAATGTTATTCGGAACTTTGGTTTGATCAAGCACCCATCGGACTTTTAGAAGTCTGTGCCGAAATGGGACGTGATGATTATAAAAATTGTATCGTCTTCCATTCACTTTCTAAACGTTCAAACTTACCAGGCATGCGTTCTGGTTTTGTTGCGGGTGATGCTGCCCTATTAAAACCATATTTGCAATACCGCACTTATCATGGTGCTGCAATGCCTGTACAAAATCAACTGGCTTCTATTGCAGCATGGAATGATGAAACGCACGTTGAAGAAAACCGTCAACAGTATCGTGCCAAATTTGATTTATTCCAGTCTGAACTAGGCCACCTATTACCGTTACAAAAACCAGATGCAGGCTTCTATTATTGGTTAAAAGTAGATAATGATGAGACTTTTGCCAAAATATTGATGGAAAAAGCACATATCAAGGTTTTACCAGGTCGTTATCTGTCTCGTGATACTGAACAAGGTAATCCGGGCGAAGGTCATGTCAGAATGGCACTTGTTGCAGATTTGGCACAGTGTGAAGAAGTGGTCAAACGATTAAAATTGGTTTTATAACGCACTCCCCGAATATTCGGGGTTTTTTATTTATAAAAATCGTTGAGTTTTAAATTTGTCCAATAAATAAGATCACCGCGATGCCCATCATCAGCCCTCCAGAAATACGACTGACCACTTGCACTGCAAAAGGTCGGGTTCTCAGTAATTTCTTTGCTGCAATACCAACCAATACATACACCACAGCACAACTCAACAAATGAATCAGTCCTAATGAAATAATCTGAGCCGTCGGAGAAAATGCCATTTTCGGCTGGATAAATGGAGGTAACAAAGCAAAAAATAGCAATAACACTTTTGGGTTTAAACCACTGATGCCTACCCCTTTAATCAACCATGAACGTGCTGAATCTAAAGATTGTATTTCATTGTGATCATTCGAAATTGTCGCTGGACGTATAAATAGATTGATTCCCATCCATAACAAATAACACGCACCTAAAATCGTCATTGTAGTCAACAAGATCGGATAATGCTGTACCAACGCACCTACACCCGCTGCCACACATAAAATTGCAATTAAATGCCCAAGTACCAGACCTGTAACAGCATTCAAAATAAACTTACCTTTGATGCCAGCAAGAATAGCGTAGGCCCAGTCTGCACCTGGTGTGAGTACAAATAAAATTGAAACACACCAAAAAGCAAAAATCACACTAAGTTCCATAAGCGAAGCCCTTCCTACATCACCAACGCTATTTTTTAATAGCCTGCTTTTTCACCATTTGGTGAAGATTGTTGAGAAAGGATATGCTTTAATGGTGAAAATGTTATTCCAAATACTTCTATATCTTCAAAGCCCATAGGGAGATTCTTCTAAATGGATCGCATTGATAAGAAAATTATTGCTGAGTTACAAGCAAATGGGCGATTATCTATTACAGAATTGGCAGAACGAATTGGTTTAAGCCTGTCTCCATGCCATCGCCGTGTTAAAGCTTTGGAAGAAACTGGTGTGATCAAGGGTTACCATGCTGATCTGGAAGCCTCAAAAATCGGTCTCAATTTCTCGGCAATTATCTTTGTGACTTTAAAAGATGGGGATAAAAAAGCCCTGTCCAGCTTTGAAGAAAAAGTCACTGAAATTGCCAATGTTATTCAGGCACAACGTTTATTTGGAAATCCCGATTATTTACTTCATGTTGTTGCTAAAGATTTGGCAAGTTTCCAGAAACTCTATGACGATAGTCTGTCAGCCTTACCCAATGTACAGCGACTCACCTCAACCATCGTCATGAAAAATGTGGTCTCGAATCGTTTACTGCCACTTTGAGTAATAATTATCATTTTGGGAAAAGCTAAAATGCATCAATATGAATAAATTCACATCTTTTCTTTACTCAAAGGTAATAAAGATGAGCAACTCTATTAATTTTTTTATCTGTCTGTTTGTATTGACCAACTGTTGAAATCTTCGTCTATACTTAGCCATCAAAACTTGATGACTATGGAAAGATGACTTCTCAAACTCCCAAGAAAATAAAGAAAAAGGGTTGGCTCATTTTAGCAATTGTTGTTGCACTTTTAATTGTTGCAATCGGAATTTGGCAGACTGGAACTGCTAAAAAATCAACAGGTGCAGACAAAGCTAAAAATGCAGAAACCACTGCACAAAAAGCAGCGCTCACCGTTACTGTCGTTTCTCCACAGCAACAGGACTGGAAACAGACTTTCACTGCAAATGGCAATATTGCTGCATGGCAAGAAGTGGTGATTGGCAGTGAACTCTCAGGCCAGCGTCTCACCCGTGTGAATGTGAATGTCGGTGATGACGTTCGACGTGGTCAGGTTTTGGCTGAAATTAACAGTGAAACCATCCGTGCCGATCTTGCGGCAGCGAAAGCAAGTTATGCCGAGGCACAAGCCGTTCTTGCAGATGCAATCACCAACAACAAACGCATCCAGCAGCTTAAAAATACAGGTGCAATTTCAGCACAGGAATCCACCCAATATCAAACCTCTCAAGCCACGGCCCAAGCACGTCTTGATGCAGCCAAAGCACAGATCGAAAGTAATCAATTACGTTTAGCGCAGACTCAAGTGGTTTCACCAGATAATGGCGTAATTTCGGCTCGCACTGCAACCGTCGGCTCTTTAGCGCAAACAGGACAAGAGCTTTTCCGCTTGATCCGCGATCATCGTTTAGAGTGGCGTGCGGAAGTCACAACTTCTGACTTATACAAACTTAAACAAGGCATGACCGCGCATATCGTTTCACCTGATCCTGCCCAACCCGCAGTGACAGGCAAAGTGAGAATGATTGCACCTGTAATTGACCCACAAACTCGTTATGGCTTGGTCTATGTAGATATTCCAACGACTCAGGCAGTCCGTATGGGTATGTTTGTTAAAGGTGAATTTGATTTAGGGCAAAAGCTTGCATTGACAGTTCCTCAAACTGCCCTGCTATTACGCGATGGTTTTTCCTATGTCTTTATTGTCAATGACAAAAATCGTGTGACTCAACAGAAAGTCAATGTGGGTCGCCGTTTAGGAGATCGTGTCGAACTCTTGAATTTACCTGCGAATGTAAAAGTGGTTTCTTCAGGTACAGGTTTCTTAACCGATGGTGATTTGGTCAGTATCGCTAAAGATATTCCAGAGACTCCGCTTAGCAAACAACTTGTGACCACACAGGAGAAATAATATGAATTTCTCTGCTTGGTCGATCCGAAACCCGATTCCTGGCATTCTCTTGTTTATTATGCTCGGTTTGGCAGGATTGTTATGTTTTAAATGGATGAAAATTCAGCAGTTTCCAGACATCGAACTACCGATGGTGACGGTCACAGCCGCACTTCCTGGTGCTGCACCACCTCAGCTTGAAACTGAAGTTGCGCGCAAGATTGAAAACTCGATTGCAACCTTGCAAGGCCTGCGAAATCAATACACCAATATTCAAGATGGTGTTGTCACTGTCACTGCGGAGTTTCAACTAGAAAAACCACTGCAAGAAGCAGTTGATGATGTGCGCAATGCAGTGTCACAAGTCCGTTCGGATTTACCTGCTGATCTACGAGATCCAATTGTCAGCAAGATTAATCTTTCAGGCTCTCCGATTTTAACCTACACCATCCAATCGCCAAAGATGGATGAAGAATCTTTGTCATGGTTTGTTGATTATGATATTGCTCGTGCAATGTTACAGGTCAAAGGCGTTGGTGCTGTCGCTCGTGTCGGTGGTGTTACTCGTCAGGTAGTGGTTGAGCTCGATCCCGAAAAGCTCTTGGCTCTAAATGCAACTGCAACCGATATTACCCGTCAATTACGTTTGATTCAGCAAGATGCTTCTGGTGGCCAAACCAAGATCGGTGGAAGTGAACAATCCATTCGTACCATAGCGACAGTAAAAACAGCGGATGAAATTGGCACAATGGATATTGCATTGAGTGATGGCCGACATATTCGTCTGGATCAGGTTGCCACTGTTCGCGATGGTATTGCAGAGAGACGCTCTACAGCTTTGTTAAATGGCCAACCTGTCATTGGCTTCGAGATTACGCGAAGCAAAGGTGCCAGTGAGGTTGATGTAGAAAAAGGTGTCGTCATCGCATTAGATAAACTCAAAGCAGCACATCCCGATATTAAAATCAACGAAGCCTTTAACTTTGTAAAGCCTGTCGAGGATAACTATGAAGGTTCTATGTCACTGTTGTATGAAGGTGCGATATTAGCGATCTTGGTGGTGTGGCTATTCTTACGTGACTGGCGTGCCACCATCATTGCTGCAACTGCCCTGCCATTATCGATTTTACCTGCCTTAATTGGTATGTATTTCTTTGGCTTTACCCTCAATACAGTTACGCTTTTAGCCATGTCATTGGTGGTTGGTATTCTGGTCGATGATGCCATTGTTGAGATTGAAAATATCATACGGCATTTACGCATGGGGAAAACGCCCTATGAGGCGGCTATGGAAGCCGCCGATGAAATTGGTCTGGCCGTGATTGCCACGACTTTCACATTAATTGCAGTATTCCTACCCACTGCCTTTATGAGTGGTATCGCAGGTAAATTTTTCGTTCAGTTTGGTTGGACAGCGGCTCTTGCTATCTTTGCCTCACTGCTTGTTGCGCGTTTACTCACCCCAATGATGTCCGCCTATATTCTAAAACCATGGGTCGGCAGGGTTGAACAACAAGATGAATCAACAACAGCACCAAATATCAGTGATCATGGCACAACCAGTCTAGCCAAAGACCGCGCTAAAGACGGTAAAGTCATGCGTGGCTACATGCGTTTGGTGACATGGTGTCTAAATCATCGCTGGATTACTTTAGCTGGTGCAATTACCTTCTTTATTTGCTCAGTCATGCTAATTCCATTGCTACCTACAGGTTTTGTCCCACCACCCGATACCGGACAAACTCAAGTTCGTTTGGAGCTGCCCCCGGGTTCACAGTTTGGAGATACACTTAAGACCGCAGAATATGCACGTACGCTAATTAAAGATCATCCTGAAATTAAAAGCATCTATACCACGATTGGTGGCGGTGCTGCTGGAACAGATCCTTTTGCAGGTGGCGCTTCGAGCGAACCACGTAAAGCAACACTGACAATCCAAATTACTGCACGTTCCGATCGTAGTGCCAGCTTACAAGACATTGAAGATCAATTGCGCCAACGTCTTGCTCCGCTTCCAGGCGCACGCATTCAAGTTGGCTTGGCTGGGAATAATAGTCAATACCAATTGGCCTTATCTAGTGATGATCCAGAAGCATTGATTGCAACTGCTCGTAGCCTAGAACGTGAATTACGTACCATTCCAAATGTAGGCAGTATCACCTCGAGTGCAGCCTTGATTCGTCCTGAGTTAGTGATTCGTCCTGATTTTGCAAAAGCGGCTGATTTAGGCGTGACAACGTATGATATTGCTGAGACTTTACGAATCGCAACCGCTGGTGATTTTGATCAAAACCTTGCTAAATTGAACTTATCTCAACGCCAAGTCCCTGTGGTAATTAAACTTCCACTGGCTGCACGTCAAGATCAGGAACTCATGAAACGCTTGATGGTGAAAGGTAGTCGAGGCCCTGTGATGCTCGGTACCATTGCAGATATCAATATCGAAAGTGGACCATCACAAATTGACCGTTTCAACCGTTTACGTAACATTAACTTCAATATTGAATTAAATAATCAACCGTTGGGAGATATTGCTGCCAAAGTTGATCAATTACCAACCATGAAGAATTTACCGCCAACTGTGAAGCGTACCAATATTGGTGATGCCGAAGTCATGCAGGAACTCTTCTCAAGCTTTGGTTTGGCAATGTTAACGGGCGTGTTGTGCATCTATGTGGTGTTAGTTTTATTATTCAAAGACTTCCTGCAACCAATTACCATTCTTGTGGCTTTGCCTTTATCTCTGGGCGGTGCGTTTGTGATGCTGCTTTTAGCCAAAAGTAGCTTCTCAATGCCGAGCTTGATTGGTCTGATTATGCTCATGGGGATTGCCAGCAAGAACTCAATTCTACTGGTCGATTACGCTATTATCGCAAGGAATGAAAAGCATTATTCGCGATTCAATGCCCTGCTCGATGCCTGCCACAAACGGGCACGTCCAATCATTATGACTACTCTGGCAATGGGTGCTGGGATGTTACCAATTGCTCTCGGGATTGGTACAGATCCGAGTTTCCGTGCACCCATGGCAATCTCGGTGATTGGTGGTTTGATTACCAGTACTTTCTTGTCATTACTGGTGATTCCTGTGGTGTACACCTTTATCGATGATATTAATCGAAAGATACACAGCTTTAGCAAAACACCATCTCAGCCTATTGAACCCACTCAATAGTGTTGAATAAAAAAGACGGTCAGATGGCCGTCTTTTTCCTCATTAAGACAGCACTAAAACCAACATGAAAAAGATGAAACTTGCACCCGCCAAATAATATAAATAATGCAGCTTTCGGTTTAGCCAAGCTAAATCAATCGTAGAACCTAGTAATTTTACAAGCGCTAGATTCCAGATCAGCACCATTCCCACCATCCAACAACAGACTAAAACATTTTCAATAAAACGATATTGCGGATAAATCAAGATCACCAATACCATATAGAACATCAAATTCTTAGGATTAAGTAAGCTAGAAAGTAAACCAAGCAATAACTGCTTGAGATTAGTATTATTTATGTGTGTCTCAAGTTCTTCAGGAACCATATCAATCGAACCATGGGCTAACCGCGCAGCAACAAAGCATTGAAAAGCCAGATATGCGAAATAAGCCACGCCCAACCATTTCATATAGATCAATAACTTGGTATTGATCTGACCCATCAAAAACAAACTGACATATATTCCAATCAAAATAATTGCATTACCCAGTGCGATACCCAAACATGTATATTGTGCTGCTCGTTGCTTACTTTGTATCAGCGTTTTTAGAATCAAAAAGAAATCTGCACCTGGTGTAAGCAACGCAATAAAATGAGTGATGGCGATGGTTAGAAAAAGCTCCATAGATTCTCTCCCGATAGATAGGAGCGAGCTTAGAAAAGCAGGACAAATTATTCTTGTATAAAATTGCGTTGGCTAAGTTTTTTTATAGTATTGCTTCGGTGTGATGCCGGTATGCTGCTTAAATACACGATGAAAATGACTCTGATCCACAAATTCCAACTCGCAGGCAAGCTGAGCTAAATCACAGCCGGCCCTTAATCGTTGCCGAGCTTGGTTCACTTTATAATTTAATTGATAGGCATGGGGTGTTAAGCCAAAGTAATGTTTAAATAATCGTATCAAAGCATAACGACTGATGTTCATCTTTTCAGAAAGCCCTTGCAAAGACAGATTCTCAATGTTTTCTTCAAGGCATTCCAATAAGTCAGATAAATGCTGCTGAAAATAATGAGATGGCTGTATTTTTTCCCAATTAAAATTTGGTAACAAAATATCGGTCAGGACCTGAATTAAACAGTGCTCTTTCTGTATCATCGACATGTGAGAATCAAACAAAATAGAATTTAAAGCGCTAAATGCATGGTAAAGATTTGAATTATTGAAGATATTTGGTTTTAGATTCGGAAAATATAACGTATCTATTTCTACTTTTAGCTGAATATTTTGCTGTAGCTCCTCGATCAATCCAGCTAACCATGTTGCATCAAGATGCATCATTTGGTAGCTCCAAGCCTGATCAGGTAATGGATTACAAGCGTGCTCTACATGCGCAGGAATAACCACTAAACTCCCCGCTTGAATGACTTGCTCATGTGCAAAAGCACTTGAAAAGCGGCTCTGCCCTATATCAACGGCGCCGATTGAAAAAGTAGGATGGCTGTGCGATTTATAACAAATGCGACTTTGACATGCCCTACGTATTTCGACATAAGGCATGTCTGGATGACTCCAAAATTCAACTGTTGAGTCCAAAATAATTTAAACTCCAACCTCTATACTTATCATTTTTATTTTGCCAAAGCTTTTTCAATATCAGCTTCCAAAGCCTCTGGCTTGGTCGTTGGTGCATAACGCTCCAAAACTTCTCCATTACGCCCTACCAAAAACTTAGTAAAGTTCCATTTGATGTTACGGCTGCCTAAAAGCCCTTTTGCTTCACGAGTTAAATAGCGGAAAATCACGTGTGCTTCTGGCCCTTTGACATCCACTTTGGCAAACATAGGAAAACTGACCCCATAATTGCGCTGGCAAAAAGTGCCAATCTCCTTATTGGTGCCTGGATCTTGTCCTCCAAACTGATTGCACGGAAAACCTAAAACTTCTAATCCTTGAGCATTATATTTTTCATAAAGTTTCTCAAGTCCTGCAAATTGTGGCGTAAAGCCACACTTACTTGCAGTATTTACAATCAGCATGACCTTGCCTTTATAATCAGCGAGCGCTTTTGTTTCTCCCTCTAACAAGTCAGCTTCAAACTGATAAATGTTACTCATGGATAAGTTTCCTCGTCATTCTTTTCTTCTGTTTTAAGTTGTAATGATGCCGAATTCACGCAATAACGCAGTCCTGTCGGCTGGGGGCCATCCTCAAACACATGGCCCAAATGTGCATCGCAATCATGGCAGACAATTTCTGTTCTGACCATACCATGTGACAAATCTTCATGCTCTTCTATGGCAACACCATCAATCGGTCTAAAAAAGCTTGGCCAACCACAACCACTATCGTATTTCGTTTCAGAAGAGAATAATTCCGCACCACAACAACGACATACATAAGTACCATGTTGTTTATTATTCCAATATTGTCCTGTAAATGCGGGTTCTGTGCCTTTCTGACGAGTTATGCGATATTCTTCAGGTGATAATTCTCTTTGCCATTCTCGGTCCGTTTTATTCACTTTTCCCATAACCTGCACCTTTATATTCTGTTGTTAAAAATATCATGATGATCAGATTTTATATTTACGCCATTCGAAAAAAAAACTCTAGTCTCAGATCGTACAATTTAGTGAAATTTAAGCACTTAACTCAAAAATAGCAAAAAGGAAGCAAATCAAATCCACTTGGTAAGCAATTTTTAACAATATTGTCTTTTGCGTAAGCAAAGATGGTGTTATTCTAATCCCGCACGGTTGTATAGGACAAAAAATGTCTCAGAAAAAAAGTGTGGTTTTCCAAAACTTATTACCAACCATCAGACAATATCAACAATCGGGCTTTACCCATGAAAAAATTGTTGAGTTGCTGAGAGATCAACACGATCTAAATTTGGTAAGCGTTGAAACCTTTAAAAGTTATTTATACCGATATGCAAAAGTGAATCCAGCTATGTCAAAAAATACTGTTGTTCCCCAGTCTATCCAATCAAGCCGAGAAATTAAAAAATCATCTAAGCTTGAGCATGTTTGTTACGACATCCGTGGACCAGTATTACGCGCCGCCAATGAAATGGAGGAGCAAGGGCACAAGATCATCAAGCTGAATATTGGCAACCCTGCACCTTTTGGTTTCGAAGCACCACAAGAAATTATTAATGATGTTGCTTTAAACCTGCCTAATGCAATTGGCTATACCGATTCAAAAGGGATTTTCCCTGCACGTAAAGCCATCTGCCAGTATTACCAACAGAAAGGCATTTTTGATATGCACGTTAATGATGTGTATGTCGGCAATGGTGTTTCTGAACTGATCGTAATGGCAATGCAAGGATTGCTTGATGATGGAGATGAAATGCTAGTGCCTATGCCGGACTACCCATTATGGACAGCAGCAGTAAATCTTTCAGGTGGTACAGCCGTTCACTATAAATGCGATTCTGAAAACTACTGGTATCCAGACATTGTAGATATGGAAAGTAAAATCACACCGAATACACGCGGCATTGTAATTATTAATCCAAACAACCCAACGGGTTCAGTCTATCCACGACATGTGTTAGAGCAAATTGTGGCGCTGGCGAAAAAGCACGACTTAATTTTATTTGCTGATGAAATCTACGACAAAATCGTTTATGACGGCATTGAACATGTTGCTGTTGCAGCATTGGCTGGCGATCAGCTTTGCATTTCATTCAATGGTTTATCAAAAGCATACCGTATTGCTGGTTATCGTGCAGGTTGGATGGCGATTACAGGCGACAAAGCGCGCGCAGCTGACTATATTGAAGGCTTGGACATGCTGGCTTCAATGCGTTTATGTGCCAATCACCAAGCACAATATGCCATTCAAACTGCATTAGGCGGTTATCAATCGATTAATGATTTGATTCGTCCAGGTGGTCGCTTATACGAACAACGCAATATTGCTTGGGAAATGCTGAATGAAATCCCAGGTGTAAGTTGTGTCAAACCCGATGGTGCAATGTACTGCTTCCCTAAACTTGATCCTGCGATCTATCCAATTGAAGATGATGAAAAATTGATGCTGGATTTATTAAAAGCTGAAAAAGTTCTTTTGGTACAAGGTACTGGCTTTAACTGGCCAACCCCAGACCATTTCCGTGTGGTGTTCTTGCCTGCTGAAAATGAACTGCGTGAGGCGATTAATCGCTTGAGTCGCTTCTTGGCAAAAATGCGTTAATAAAAAAATCCCCCTTAACTGGGGGATTTTTTTATTTAAGAATCCGAATCCTGTAGCTCATCCCATTGTGCTTCGTATTCTTTCGCTTTCTTCAAATTCTTAGTCAAACCAAAACCACCTTTTTCGTAGATTCGTGCTAAATCTAGCAGAGCCTCGTCTTCCCCTTGTGCCACCGCCAAGTCATAAAATTCCGCTGCCTTTTTATAGTTCTTAGCAACTCCTTTACCTTCTTCATATATATAGGCAATATTTGAAGAGCCTAAACCATTACCTGCACCAGAAGCCAAACTAAATAAGCGCAACGCTTCTTTATAATCTTGCTTTAATCCAGCCTTGCCTTCTAAATAGAAAATACCCAAATTATTAATGGCTGAAGATTCATTTTGTTTTGCAGCCAATTGGTAATAACGCAGTGCTTTTTTCAGATCCTGCGGTACACCTTCGCCACCATCATTGTATAAATGCCCAAGTTCAGCTTGTGCCATATCCAAACCAGCATCGGCTGACTTACTCATCCACTCCAATCCTTTTTGGGTATTTACCTTCACACCATCATCACCATAAAGATATAAATAACCTAAATAATATTGTGCATAGAGTTGTCCTTTTTGCGCGGCTTGGGTATACCACTTTAAAGCTGTTGGATTATCTTCTTCTACGCCTTCGCCGTAGTCATACATATAGCCGACTGAGAAAATTGCATCGGCATTGCCTTTTGCAGCCGCTTTTTTAAACCATTCCAAGGCCTTACCAAAATCTTGATCAACCTCATTTCCATAATAATAAGCATCGCCTAAATTATTCTGTGCAGTGGCATCACCTGCTTTTGCTTGTTGCACAAGTCCTTGACTAAAAGACACATCATCTGCATGACTCAAGGTAAATAAACTGCTGGTTAATAATATTGAAAGTACGACATCTTTTAATTTCATTATTTCGCTCACATTGCTACATTTTTATTCGATTACATTCTAGCTGTAAAACACCTTATGTAAACTAAAACTTATATTGATCGAAAAATCAAAGACTAATTTTTAATATTTTATAAAAATAACAAAGCAAAGACACGGTTTGCCAAAATATTAAGCATGTCATTTTCGGTTTGCATGCTAAACTATGCCTTGCTTTAAAAAAGGATAGTTCTTCTATGCGGTTTGTTCATCTCGGTATCCACACAGAATTCTCGATTACGGAATCGATTGTTCGCATACCTGATTTGGTCAAAGCTGCCGTAAAAGAAGAGATGCCCGCACTGGCGCTCACAGACTTATCGAATCTGCATGCTGCAATAAAATTTTATGAGGCATGTTTAAAAAAAGGGATTAAACCTGTTCTAGGTAGCGTCATTCGACTGAATAATGCAGAACACCGTACAACCTTGTTAGCCATGAGCAATAAAGGTTGGCGAAACCTGACTGAAATCGTTTCTCGTGGCTTTATTGAAGGCCAGCAACTCAGTCTCCCTTGCGTACAAAAAGAATGGATACTTGAACAGGCTGAAGATCTAATTATCTTACTCGGTCAACACAGCGATGTTGGTAAAATGCTCTGCTCTTCCAATCCACAAAAAGCTGAATCGTTATTAGAAGCATGGATTGAAAAGTTTGGAAATCGTGTCTATTTAGCCTTAACACGGACTGAACGTGCTGGTGAAGAAGATTTCATTCAGCAAGCGGTCAAACTCGCTGCAAAATACCAAATTGGTGTTGTTGCACATAACGATGTTCATTTCGTTGAGCAAGATGATTTTTATGCACACGAAGCTCGTGTGTGTATCGCCGATGGCTACGTGCTCGGGGATGACAAGCGTCCTAAAAATTATACACCAGAACAATATTTCAAAACCGGCGAGCAAATGTCTGAGCTATTCTCAGACATTCCGAGTGCCATTGAAAATAGCTACCATATTGCTAAACGTTGTAATGTCGAATTACAGCTCGGCACTTATTTCTTACCTGACTTCCCTATTCCAGATGGCTATACCATCGACACCTATTTTGAGCATTTGTCTCGTACAGGTTTAGAGGAACGTTTAAATCATCTTTATCCAATTGCTGAACGTGACGAAGATTGGGCAGAAATTCGTAAACCTTATGATGAACGAATCAAGTACGAAGTTGATATCATTCTCAAGATGGGATTCCCTGGTTACTTCCTGATCGTCATGGACTTTATTCAGTGGGCCAAAAATAATGGCGTCCCTGTAGGCCCTGGTCGTGGTTCAGGTGCAGGTTCACTGGTTGCCTACAGTTTAAAAATTACTGATCTTGACCCATTGCGCTATGATCTACTCTTTGAACGTTTCTTAAACCCAGAACGTGTTTCGATGCCCGATTTTGACGTCGATTTCTGTATCGCAGGTCGTGACCGTGTCATTGAATATGTCGCGCAAAATTATGGCCGACAAGCGGTATCACAGATTGCAACTTTCGGTACCATGGCTGCGAAAGGTGCAATCCGAGATGTAGCACGTGTCTTGGGTAAATCTTATGGTCTTGCTGACCGTATTTCAAAAATGGTTCCTACCAAACCTCTCGGTGTCGATTTGGCCACAGCGATTGATATGGAACCTCAACTTAAAGATATCGTCACCAATCCATCTAACCCTGATAATGATGATGCTGCTGAAATCTGGGAAATGGCACTCAAACTTGAGGGTATTACCCGTAATACAGGTAAGCATGCGGGTGGTGTCGTTATCGCACCAGGTAAAATTACCGATTACTCTGCGGTATTGTGTGATGCAGACGGTACTAACCGTGTCGCGCAATATGATAAGGACGATGTAGAAGCAGCAGGTCTGGTTAAGTTTGACTTCTTGGGCTTGCGTAACCTGACCGTGATTGAAGATGCGGTTCAAAATATTAATAAAAGAATCAAGGCTGAAATACCTCTTAATATTGCTAATGTCCCATTAGATGACAAAGATGCCTATCTGGTCTTTGCCAATGCAAATACCACTGCGGTATTTCAGTTTGAATCCGTCGGCATGAAAAAAATGCTTAAGGAAGCAAGACCAAGCAAATTTGAGGAAATTATTGCCTTTGTTTCATTGTATCGCCCTGGTCCAATGGATCTTATTCCCGACTTCATCCATCGTATGCATGGTGGTGAATTTGAATACCTACATCCGTTGCTGGAAGGTGTATTAGAACCAACTTACGGGATTATGGTTTACCAAGAACAGGTCATGCAGGCTGCTCAGTTCTGTGCAGGTTATACCCTTGGCGGCGCAGACTTGCTTCGTCGAGCCATGGGTAAAAAGAAACCTGAAGAAATGGTGAAACAGCGCCAGATCTTTATTGAAGGTGCTGCGAAAAAAGATATTGATGAAGCCACAGCCAACCATATTTTCGACTATATGGAAAAATTTGCAGGCTATGGTTTTAACAAATCCCATGCTGCAGCGTATGCGCTTGTTGCCTATCATACGGCTTGGTTAAAAGCACATTACCCTGCTGAATTTATGGCCGCTGTTTTATCATCGGAAATGCAGAATACCGACAGCATCGTATTCTTGATTGACGACTGCCGTAATAACAAGTTAGAAGTACTTCCACCTTCTGTGAATATGTCTTTATATCACTTCCATGCCAGTGACGAACAAACCATCGTCTACGGCTTAGGTGCAATTAAAGGTGTTGGTGAACAGGCGATGCAATCTGTCATCGACTCACGAATTAATGAAGGCCCTTATAAGGATTTATTTGATTTCTGTCACCGTATTGATCTGAAAAAAATCAATAAGCGGACCTTAGAAGCTTTGATTCGTGCAGGCGCTCTGGATTGTCTTGGTATTGAACGCTCAAGTCTAATGGCTCAATTACCTGAAGCCGTCCAAGCAGCTGATCAAGCTCGAAGTAATCGTGAAACGGGCATCATGGACTTGTTTGGTGAAGTTGAAGAGGTTCAGCGTAAACCAGCCAAGCCTGTAAAACCATGGGCAGATGAGGTCCGTCTCAAAGGTGAAAAAGACACGCTTGGCTTATATCTCACAGGTCACCCAATTGATGTTTACCGCCCTGAATTAAAATCATTCATTTCTGCAAAACTAAATGAACTCACTCCGACACGTCGCGGTGTAACGACAGTTTTTGCAGGTCTGGTGGTTGATATTGCCAACTTCCCAAACCGTATCATGATCACACTCGATGATGGTACAGCACGGGTTGAAATTAGCTGTAACCATGAACGTTTCCAACGTTATAAAGATATTGTTCGCTTAGAACAGGTTGTGGTCATTGAAGGTGAAATTTACGAGCGTGAAGGCTTTGATCGCCCGATGGCACGATTAAGTAAAGCTTTTAATTTGAATGAAATTCGCCAAAAACGAGCACAAAGCATTCAAATTCGCCTCCCCCAAGATTTGATGACCAAATCTTTGGCCAAAGATCTACAGGCGATTCTCTTACCTTATTGCAATATCGATATGTGTCAGCATATTGGTCTGCAAATCCTGCTTGAACAAAGCTTCGCAACTGCTGAATTACATTTAGGTGCACAATGGAAAGTTGTGCCATTAGATGAATTACTTGGAAAGTTACGCGATTATTTTGGTAAAGAAACCATTTCCATCGAATACCAAGTGAAATCGAAGGCTGCAAAAGCAGCTGAGGCACCTAAAGTAGCAATGGTAGCTCCCCCACCAGACAACATGTCAATGGATGAAGCACTGGATCTTTATCAAACTGAAGTCTCTCAATACTCTTAATTTTGGATAATATATGAACCTGTTTGACTCAAACAACGTGTCCAAACATTTGGATCATGTGCGTATTGTTATGGTCAATACCACCCTACCAGCCAATATTGGTAGCGCCTTACGTGCAATGAAAACCATGGGTTTATCAAAACTTGTACTTGTCGCGCCTAAAACCTATCCGCATCCAGATATTGATGCACTAGCAGCAGGTGCTCAAGATTTAATTGAAAAAATTGAAATTGTTGAAACCTTAAAACAAGCTATTCAAGATTGCCATATGGTATTCGGGACCAGTGCACGTAGCCGTACAATTCCATGGCCATTACTAGATGTTCGACCTGCTGCAAAAGAAGCATTAGATGCTGCAACCAAACAACAAAATATTGCAATTGTGTTTGGCCGTGAAGATCGGGGACTCACAAATGAAGAGTTAGCCTTAGCCAATTATCACTTAACCATTCCAGTAAATCCTGAATATGGGGTGCTCAATGTTGCACAAGCGATTCAAGTCGTCTGCTATGAGTTAAGAATGGCTGCGCTAGAACAAAATACTCAAGTTCAAGCCAACTCAGATGACCATATGCAACTGAAGCAACAACAAAGCATGGAATGGGATGAACCATTGGTTACACAACAACAAATGGAACAGTTCTATCCTCATTTAGAAAAAATGTTGACTGAAATTGAGTTTTTAGATCCAAATAACCCTCGTTTACTCCCATTACGCTTGCGTCGTCTATTCGGAAGGATACAATTAGATCGTATGGAGTATCATTTATTACGTGGAATCTTTAGCCGCGTACAGGCATTAGCCCAAGGTTCATGGAAAAAGACCAATACGGAGGATCACCCCAATGATTAAACAGCTTAAAGAAGATATTGAGGCTGTATTTGCACGTGATCCTGCGGCTCGAAATACACTAGAAGTCCTCACAACCTACCCAGGTATTCATGCACTGATTATGCACCGTATGGCACATGAGCTTTGGAAAAAAGAATATAAAGGCACTGCCCGCTTACTTTCTTCTTTTAGCCGCTTTGCAACTGGTATTGAGATTCATCCAGGTGCAAAAATCGGTAAGCGTTTTTTTATCGATCACGGTATGGGTGTGGTGATTGGTGAAACAGCTGAGATCGGTGACGATGTAACGCTTTATCATAGTGTCACCTTAGGTGGAACCACTTGGAATAAAGGCAAACGTCATCCAACACTTGAAGATGGTGTTGTTGTTGGCGCTGGTGCAAAAATCTTGGGGCCGTTTACAGTACATAAAGGTGCCAAAGTCGGCTCAAATGCAGTTGTAACAAAAGAAGTACCTGCAGGTGTAACTGCTGTTGGTAACCCTGCCCGTTATATTTTTAAAGACAAAAGTCAAATCGAACAAGACGAGGTCAATCGCCGTGACTATGCAGAAAGCATTGGTTTCGAACCTTATGCGACAACACAAGATCAGTCAGATCCTATTTTAGAAGGCATTCGTGTTTTACTCGATCGTATGCAAAAAAACGAAAAACGCATGAACGTACTTTGTCAACGTTTGTCTGAACTTGACCCAAGCTTCACTTCGCAAAGTTCAAAAACTCAACCATTGAGTAAAGAAGAACTTAAAATTATTGAAGAAGTTAGACGTGAGTGCGAAGCACAGAACAAAACTTCAGCAACATAATTGAATATATAAGAAATGTAACAAGCTTATCATTGCAAGTTGGTTTTGCTTTTCCTAGACTGTTGAAACCAACTATCTACTTCTCATTTAACTAAAATTAATGGATGTAAAGCATGAATTTTAAGCCTTTGGCATTACTTGTACTTTCAACTTCTTTTTTGACAGCCTGTGGCATCGCCCCAGCAAAAAAAGATAAGGCTGCTGAACCATTTGTGTTCAAGGAACCAGATCCAACCCCTGCTTTCTATGCTTTAAATCCAATCAAGTATGATGCACCACCAAGTTTTGAAGTCGCGATTAAGGATGCAACTGCACAACCTGTAACGAAGATGGTAGTGTCATTACAAAGTGATCCTTCAAAATCGACAACGCTTGATGTCAACAAACTTATTATTCCCACAGTCGATAGCAAACAACGCAGCATGAAATATGCAGTTCTTGCTGGCGACAATGAAGTTGATGTAACTGAAATTGACGATTTCTTACAGTTGGTTGAAGGTAAAGCGCGTCACTACCCACCTCGTTTCTCTGAGCGTCAAGAACGTAAAGGTTATGAAGTGAAGTTGAAAGAAACGACACAAAAATTAGATGCTTTAGCTGAAAAACCAAATGCTTCACTTGACGTATTAACACGTGCTTTCAAAGCGAGTGTAATGGCACGTAATCTAGACTTGGGTACCTCATATACTTCAAAATCGTTGACTTATGCCCAACGTATTCTTGCTATCAATCCAAGCGATGCGGAAACCAATTTCTGGTTTGGTTTTGGGTTGTCTGAAGGTGGCGGTCAGCGTGAAGCGATTCCATATTTAGATAAAGCCATGAAAGGTGGTGTACAAGAAGCATATCTTTCTGCTGCAAATAACTACCTTTGGTTAGAGCAAAAGAAAAATGCGATTCAAACCTTAAAGAACTATAAAGTCAGTTATCCTGATGAAGCGGAAGTCACGGATCGCTTAATCAAAGAAGTTGAAACTGGAAAACGCTGGAATATGTGGCAAGTTTTAAACTAATTGCTTGTAAATTTTACTCTGAAAAATAGACTGTCGTGTACAGTCTATTTTTTTATCAGTCATTGAAAAAACATTCTATTTTCGTATTATAGCTACAATCTTCCAGCGAACTTGCTGACATATCATGCTAGCATTTACACCAAATAAGCGTTTATTTTTTATTTCTCTCCTAAGCACCATCGTGATGAGTGGCTGCCAAGTTGTCAGTATTAAACAACAAGCGCTCAACGTGACAATTGCCAACGAACGTAACAGCATTCTCACCCAAAAGAAGCTCAGCGAAGCCAGTCTGAATGTACTTTCAATGTCAGGCAAAGAAGCTAAAGTCTGTATGCAAACCCCAAATGAGTGTATTGCTGACTTACATAAAATCCCACAGATTCAAGATGAGCAATTGCTATCGACAGCCAGTGAACTATATCTTTCCAAGGCAATCACACTTTCGGATTCCTCTGAATGTAAAATCAGCAAGCTGACTAAACATAGGGCTGAACAAGAACAAAAAGCAATCCAAACAGCCTATGAGCAATGCTTAGACCAAGAACTTGAAGCTTTAGATAAGAGTATCCGCTATAGCTATGCTTATTTATTTAAAACTGCTCGCCAGCCACAAGAACGGATTTTTGATAATAGACAGGTTCAAATTCGGGACTTCTATAATCAAGCCTTAACCAAATTGGTAAATGTACATAGTCTTAGAAATCCATCCAAGATCATAGCACCGACCATTCAGATTGGTAAAAGCATCTATACGATTGATATTCAGTCCTATCAACGACTTCAGAATATGAAACTGGAAAAATTTATTTCCAGTTATAACATGAACTTTTCAGGCTTACGTGCAATCAACCGTCGTGATGGTTTCGGCTCAGATTTCGTTGCAGTCTTCCCTTCAACAGATGCCAACCATGGTGAAAATAAATATATTCTCGATCCATTAAGTTATAGCTATCCAAATGGACTTAACCCTAATATTCATAAAGCACGCTATTTAGCGGCAACCATCATTGCCCAGCCCAAGAGTGCAGCTGCAACGATTAATGATGTTTTAAATAATCCGAACTTTGAAGTAAAGGTTTATGACCCTTATAGCGTAGAGAAAGTGAGTATTGCTGGTAAAGAATATTCGCTTGCCGCGAACTTCTCTGCACCTTATGGTCTTTGGTTAGCTGAAAATAATTTAGGTGCATCTGCCTATTTGAGCTTAATCGATCGTGATCAGCATCTAACCATGCCGCATTTATACATGCTCGAACCGTACAATCCAAACAAGAAAATCATTGTATTGGTACATGGTCTAGCAAGTAGTCCTGAAGCATGGATTGCAGTCACCAATGATATTATGGGCGATGCAGTTCTGCGTGAGCACTATCAAGTTTGGCAAGTGTTTTACTCAACCAATATGCCAATTCTAGAAAGTCGCTTCCAGATTTACGCACTTTTAAAACAAGCCTTTGGCTCACTGAATAATAAAGATGCAGCAGCTCAAGATGCGGTTTTAATTGGTCATAGTATGGGGGGCATTATCAGCCGTCTTTTGGTGAGTAAGGCTGATATTTCCAAGGAAGCACTCACCATGATGAATAGCCGCCAGCAAGCACGTTTACGTAAGCATCCCGTGATTGGTGAGCGACTTAAAATGGAACCTATTCCGAACTTTGATCGTGCTATTTTCTTGGCTGCTCCACATAAAGGAACAGACTTTGCTGATCGTTGGTTTACTTTGGCAGCACGAAAGATTATCAAACTTCCTGCAACCTTCTTGACCACTCTAGCGGATACCCTTACCAGCGATGACATGGATCTCAAAGATTTTGTCAAAACCCTGACTAATGATGTAATTCAAAATGGTCCAAGTGATCTAAGTAAGAAATCTAAATTTATGGAGTTAACCGCCAGTATCCCACCAGAAAAAGACCTCGTGTTCCATTCTATTATGGGTAACATTACCAAGAGTGACGATCCAAATGTCATTACCGATGGTATTGTTCCATATAAAAGTGCTCATTTAGATGGTGCTGTTTCTGAAAAGATTTTCACAGGTGGCCACTCTATTCAAGAAACACCTGAAGCGGTATTAGAACTTCGTCGTATCTTACGACAGCATTTAGTGGATCATGGTTTATATAAACCAAAGAATTAAGCGCAATAAAAAAGCCCCAAACAATTGGGGCTTTTTAGATCAAATCAGTTATACGCCAGAACGGATCATATAATCAAAGGCAGACAGCGATGCTTTGGCACCTTCACCAGTCGCAATGATGATTTGCTTGTATGGCACAGTCGTACAGTCACCCGCAGCAAATACACCTTTGACATTGGTTTCGTTGCGATCATTGATCACGATCTCACCGCGGTTACTCAGCTCAACCGCACTGTTCTTTAAGAAATCCGTGTTTGGCAATAAACCAATTTGCACAAAGATCCCTGCAAGCTCTACGGTGTGTTCAACCTCAGTGGCACGATCTTTGTATTTCAATGCCGTTACTTGTGAACCATCACCCACCACTTCAGTACTGAGTGCATTCAAGATCACCGTGGTATTTGGCAAGCTGTTTAACTTGTCTTGCAATACTTGATCGGCACGTAGTTTGGTATCAAACTCAACCAAAGTTACATGCTCCACAATCCCCGCAAGGTCAATGGCTGCTTCTACACCCGAGTTACCGCCACCAATCACCGCAACACGTTTGCCTTTGAACAATGGGCCATCACAGTGTGGGCAGTAGGCAACACCACGAGTACGGTATTCTGCTTCACCTGGTACATTCATTTCTCTCCAGCGCGCGCCAGTTGAAAGAATGATGGTTTTCGATTCAAGCTTGGCACCATTTTCCAGTTCAACTTCAACCAGACCATTGGCTGTTTGATCTGCACCTGTGATCTTGCTGACACGTTGCAAGTTCATGATGTCCACACCGTATTCACGTACATGTGCTTCCATGTCTTGAGCGAACTGTGGGCCTACGGTTTTTTGAACCGTGGTGAAGTTCTCAATATCCATGGTATCCATCACCTGACCGCCAAAGCGTTCAGCCACGATACCCGTTTTGATGCCTTTACGTGCGGCGTAAATCGCTGCGGTACCGCCAGCAGGACCACCTCCGATCACCAACACATCAAACGCATCTTTGGCATTGATTGCCGCTGCATCTTTCTCAGCAGAATTGCTATCTAACTTAGCAACGATTTCTTCCAAAGTCATACGACCTTGACCGATATGCTCATTGTCCTGGAACACCATTGGCACTGCCAAGATTTTACGTTCTTCAACTTCGTCTTGGAAGAACGCACCATCAATCATGGTCGCTGTGGTATTTGGATTGTTAATCGCAATTAAGTTGAGCGCTTGAACCACATCTGGACAGTTATGGCAGCTGAGTGAGACAAACACATCAAAATTTGCGCTTAAGTTTAAGCCTTTGATCTGAGTGAGGATTTCATCAGAGACTTTTGGTGCGTAACCAGACACTTGTAATAATGCCAAGATCAAAGAAGTAAACTCATGTCCCATTGGCAAGCCGGCAAAGAACACACGCGGTTGTTCACCTGCTTTTGCTACACCAAAACTAGGACGGCGAGTGTTTGAACCGTCAAAACGCGCCGTAACTTGGTCAGAAAGTTCAGCAATTTCCGTTACGAGTTCTTTAATTTTTGCAGCTTTGTCCGAGTCATCTAAAGCAGCAACCAACTCGATTGGACTTTCTAAACGTTCTAAGTAAGCTTTTAATTGAGTTTTAATATTTTGATCTAACATGTATTTCTCCAAACGCTAAGACTTTTCAATCAGCTAAATTCATTCAATGAAGCTATAGTACGCAAAAGTACTAAATAGGTAAAACAGTATGTTTTTATGAGTTTGATCGGATAAACCGAATAAAGATTTAAAAAACGTTAAGTTTCTGTGTGATCCGAACACGACGATTTTTCAAATGTTTGGCTAGCAAATACAAGATGGTACTGAACGCGACACTGAATACGATCAGTCCCCACAAGATCACATTCACAACGCTAGAAACTCGTTCTGCCTGCTGAGCCCGTAAATCTAGAGGCTGTGTGAGTGATGTGATACTTTTACCGTAAAGCTGCTGTTGCATGACCCACAGCTGCTCAGGCTTAAAATCATATTCTTTGAACTGAATCGGGTTGTTTTTCTCAGCTGCAATCAATTGATTAACATACTCATTTGCGGTTTTACGATCGACAGGCTGGTGCAATAAGGCCACTTGCGCCAAGATATAGGCTTTTTCAGTCGATGAAATATTGGCCTGCTGTAAATCTTGAGCAATCTGACTTTCAACAATATTGTTTTGATAGCTCATCCATTGCTGATATGCCTGCTTGGTTTCATCTTTCCAGTCGTATTGGATGTAGGTCAAACCAGACCAAAGCAAGATAAACGAAATTACCCATGCCAAAATACGCTGTGTCCATGCTTGGAAACGTTGCTGAAAAAATTTGAATTTCTTCGCCCAACTGACTAGCAAAAAAGCACCAATAAATGAGACAAAGAGTTTGAGAAACAACCAGCCAAACCATGATAATAAATTAAAAAGATAATCAACAGGTTGCTTAAAAGGAACAAGATCCTGTACATGATAAGGCAAATCTAAAGCCTGTACATATACAGAAAGATCAAAGAAACGATAGATAAATTCTTTTTGCAAAAACAGCACCGCAATTGTAACAACCAACAATGTACTGGTCAGAAAAAACCAGATCATCAAGTTGCGTTGACGTTTTTTTAAAACATCTAAACGCTGGTCAATAGGCTGTACACTAAAATCGTCTATGGGTGACAATGATCTTTCCTTCAAAAATGAGCTATATCAAGATTTAGGCGGTTGACTATTCTCAAGCACCAAATGATTCAAATTCTCTTGCAAAGCACGTAAGCGAGTTGTTGCTTCTGCGCGCTTTTGCATCCCTTCTTTCTGAATCTGAATCACATCGTTTACTGTTTTAATGAGGGTATTTTGTACATGTTCAAGTGTTTCTACATCGATCACAGAACGCTGATTGGCTTTAGCCGTATCAACAGAGTTCTGATGCAATAACTCCGCATTACGACGTAATAATTCATTGGTGGTATCATCAATCGCCTTGGCAAGTTGGACGCTGTTCTTTTGCTCTTGCAGCGAAATTGCCAAGCTTATTTGATTCTTCCATGCAGGTAATGTAATGTTTTTAATCGCATAAAACTTATCGACCAACATTAAATTGTTTGATTGGATAATCCGAATCATCGGCAAAGTTTGCATTGCAGACTGTTGTAAAACATGAAGATCACTCACCCGTTTTTCAAGATTATTGGCAACATGATTGAGATCATAAATCTGCTGTGTGGTCTGCTGATCTTGTTCTTGATTGGTCAGTGTCGTAATTTGCTGTTGAATATCCTGCTGCTTCAACTGACCCGCTGCAATATACACACCCAGTTGTTTATATTCATCCTGCACCGCATCAAACATTTTATCCAATGTGCCAACACGCGCTTTCAAACCTGATTGTGAACTTTCAATTTCTTTGACCAGTACATCAATCTGCTCTTTGGTGGTATTAAAATGCTGGTCAAAATTTTGTTTGGCACCCTTAATTTTGTTCAGTAAGCCACCAAAAAAGCCAGAGCTTTTTGATTTATTCAGAATACTTGACGTATTTAGCTGCTGAGCAACTTGTACCACTTCATTGAGTTTCTGACCTGTGGCATCCAAGTCTTTATTCTGTACCAAATTTAATAATTCATCGGTATAGGTTGAAGTCTTATTGGCAATATTTTTACCGTATTCAGCTACAGCTGTGGTACTGATTTCAGCCAGTTCTTTATGTGCATCCATCACTTCAGCATAGTCATGGGGTTGCAAGCCCAACTCTTTTAAATTCAATTGCTCAAAACGCTGTTCTGGTTTCAGTTCAATTTCATTTGATGATTGGATCAATTCTGAATCGGACATCATATTCCCCTCTTATTTCTGTAATGATTTTTTCAAATTTTGAATTAACTCTTCTCGGCTCTTATCTAGCTGCTCAATCGTTGCGCTAGAGTTTGACTCACGACTTTGCTTTAAATGGTATTGCCAAGCTGGAATCAACACCTGTTGTGCCTCTTTAAAACGATCTAAAAGACTAAAGGATAAATGCTGTGACAACTGCATCTGTTTCATCGCAATATCATTGCTGCTCTGTAAAGTCTGCAATGTATTGATTTTTTTAGATAGTCGCTCAACAAAATGGTCAAGCACCTGCTGTTTACTGAATTGAGGATATTCCTTCAGAAATTCATCTGCAGCAACAATATAGGCTGCCATCTGTTCTCGTAAACCCAAGGCTTGCTGCAAACGTGACTGGGATTTCTGGATTTCAATCTGCAACCGTTGACTTAAATGATTTGCTTCATTGATTAAACGATCCAAGTCTTTAACATATTTTACTTGTCCAGCATCATATTCGACATCAATTCCCAACCATTTTTGCAATGCATTAAATCGTCGGCTACCTAAATATTTCTTGGAAAGCGATAATTGCTGAATGATCTGTGTAATGACCTCACTCAGCTGTTGATTCAACTTTGGATCAACGCCATTCAGTAACACACTCTGCGCTTGCACCAAATGATCTGCATAATGATTCAAACGATGCGGATCATTAACTAAAGGCAATAGGTCATTCCGTTTAATCGCTAAAATATGTTCTTGATTTGACTCAATTTGCGATAAAGGTGTTAAGTCGAGCGGTATCGTCATAAAAGTAAGAAATAGTCAGAACAAATGAATTTGAACAGATTTAGTTTTAGCATGTTCTCACTATTTCGCATACTTAAATGTTGTTATGTTTTTTAAAGGACTCATCTACTTTATTCAATAAAAAACCCTCTAAATTACAATTAATAAAGAGGGCCTATTTGTTATTTTAAATCATATTTTATTCATCATTCAGTGCACACTCAAAACTATTTGGGTTTTGTTTACAGCGCACCTTTTTCAAGAAGTTCATCATTTTAGGATCATAGATTCCTGCCTTGGTGAGTGAAATACGCGCCTCACGCATCATTTTCATATAATTCACTTGTTCTTCAGGTGAAATGATCATCCAGTATTTTGCAGGAATTTCTTTTTCGTACTTGGAAATGATATTAAAGGTGCGACCGAGTTGACCCGCTACCCATTCACGAGACTTTTGCCCAAATCCTTCAGGAAACTTATCCTTTCGAATAATAAAATTTGCAGAAATTTGTGTCAGTGGAAATTTTACGATGCCACCTTTATCTCCCAACCCCTTATAGAGTTCAAACGGCTTATAAGCAACAATTGGCGCCGGCACAATATCAATTTGATGGTTATTAAACTTTGCCCCTGCATTGGTAACATCGACAGAAACTGCTTGTGCTCCTACTTGTGCAACCAGTTTCGGTTGAGCTTCATCATAAGCAAAAACACCGATCTTCTTGCCTGCTGCCTTAGCCAAAGTATTAATATTGCGATCAGAGACAAATAAATACGCAGGGCCAATCGTACCCAAACCAGCAATCTCATAAGGGCCGTTGAGCATACTTTTTGCAGCTTGCGGTTTGGAAAGCAATTGATAAGCAAGAATCGCTGTTTTTAAATCGGTTAAAGCACCAATAGCGTCTAATGAGCCGACATACTTATTGAACTGTCGACCACGTAATCCACTAATAATCGCGCCATCACATTGCCCTACTTTTAAATCTTCTGCTGCAACACGCTCATCCACATAAGCACGCAAATCAATTTCTGCACCCCACTTTTTTGCTTCCAGCGCATAATCTTTCGCTAAGGCAAAGGCATCACCCGATTTACCCACAGGATCAAATACACATACCGTCTGTTTCGCTTGCGCTGTTATAGCGCAGCCCAATAATGCCAAAGCAATTAAACCATTTTTAATTATCATCTCTTTCTTCCCGATAAGATTCATTCCATTATCACAACCGATTCGTGGTGATTATCCTATGACGAGATTTGTTTTTTTCATATATTTGCAGTCAATCAACTTTTAAAGGCATTTACTTAAAGGATTTTTAATAGAAGATAATTTTCACCTATAGACGATAGGAATCTTATCTAGGTGAAAATTACACAAGTCGTTCTAGTCAACTTTTTGTTGTGGTGGGAGCGCATAGGTTCCGATTACATGCGCAACAGGTTCTTCATCATCAAGCGAATATAACCATACTTCTCCTGTAACCAATGTTTTACCGACTTTGATTAATTTACACACTGCTCGGATATCGCGATTTCCATTGGGTTTGCGAAAAAAATTGATGGTCATATTTGTGGTAACCGCCATTGCGACCAAACCCAAATGTCCCATAATGGCGATGTAAAGCACATAATCAGCGATCAACATCAAGGTTGGACCAGATACAGTTTGTCCTGGACGTAAATCCCGAGCATCAACTTGATAAAGTAGTTGAGCACCTTTTGGTGTAATGTCTTCAATCACACTCTTCTTGAGTGCCTGTGGAAATTCCTGCGCCAAGAATCCCATGATTTCCTCTTTCGTTGCTGCCATGCTCTCTCCAATTATTAATCTTGTGGTGCCTATGATTTTAAAAACAGAAGCTCAAATTCCATTTCTTAGTCCGATTTATCTGATAACTCATTTAAGACTTGCCAATACGTCGGTGGCGCGGAGACATGACCACGCTCACGTAGCATCTGGTGCATTATTGGTAGTTTAAAATAAGGGACCGCTGCCATCAAATGATGCTCTTTATGATAGTTGACATTGATCGGTGCAACCAAAGCTCGCGCAAGATAGCCTGCTTTAGTCGTACGCGTATTGGTTAAAGCACTATGACTCGTCTCCATTCCTGCATGTTCTGCCATTGAACGGACTCTGAGGAATAAAGGAAATGGTGTCAAATATGCCACAACCCATAATGCATAAAGTTTAGGATGCCCCGCTGCCCACAATGCTGAAAATAGAGCAGCATTGGTTGCAATCGCACCGCCACTATTTTTTAGGAATGCTTTAGGATAATCGCTCCAGTGTTTGCCTTCCTGAGAAATCCAGCGACGGTCATTTGATAGCGTCCACTCCATTTTTTCAACATCCATCAATACTCGACCGACTGCAAACTTAAACCCCGTCACTCCTGACAGATCTCGCATAAATTTACGCATTAATGATTTTTTCGTGGTTGGAAAACCTGCGACTAATGATAAATCCGGATCATCCACCGTTGAGGTTTTACTATGATGACGCATATGATGGGCACGATATTTATGTAAATCATTCCAAATCGGACGCGCGCACAACCAATCCGTCAACGTATCATTCAACCATTTGGTTTTAAATAAACTTTGATGGGAAGCATCATGCATGATGATGGCGAGTGCCAGCTGACGACCTGCTAAAACAACTAAGGCAGCAATACACATGAGTAATTTACCCCAAGCAGGTAAATATTCCCAAGAACTGGCCACAGCTGCAAAAGTTCCACCAATGACTGCCCACGTCGAAAATACAGCCCAACTACCATGCGCATCAGATTTTGCAGTTAACTCGGTAATTTCTTCTCGTGAGAATAAATCACTAATCGCTACACGTGTATTCATATCCCTATCCTATATTTGTTTTATTTAAAAACTACACAATTTATATTTTTATTTTAAATTAAGTAATATTTCTGTCAATAAATTAAAATTTAAATTATTGTAATGAATATTTACTCGATACTGCTTTCATAAAACTTCTGCCAAGAGTCCAAACCGGTTTGATCAAGCTGTTGGACACTTTGCGCAAACTGTTCGCGAAGCTGCACATCGACAAAACCCTCTGGCAACAATGGATCATTCATGAGTAAGGAAATGGTTTGTCGTCCCAATAATAAAGATTCTCGCGCTGCATCTTCCAAACTGAGCTGATCGGCAGTCAAGAGCCATTTTTGAATCATTTGGCTATATTTTTCATAGTTTTGGTTAAGGGTTTGCGTAGACCAAAGTAATGGAATTGCCGCCAAAGTATCTGCATCAAAATGACTAATTTGACAGATCTTGGCATTATTTTCCAAGCCCGAAGCTTTTAACTCTGAAATAAGCTGATCAAATGTAATGACCAAATTATCAGGACGAATATAAATTCCTTGTTCTAATTCTTTAAAACCAAAATGCTTGAGTGCTCGTTCACGACGATTCAATGCAGTACGATCAACTCGCCCAAGCCGACCCGTAAAAACTGCCAGATATTGCCGATTCCATACTTTGGTTTGTTTAATACCATGCTTACGATTCAGCATGACATTTGCCCATTCATGCGATTGAACTGTAAATTGATAGACGCCACGTTCAATGGCTTCAATCACGCCGTCACTGGATAATCGTGTTACAGCAACACGGATACTGTTTTCACTGATTTCAAAAAGCCGTGCAGCAATAATAATTTGTTTAATTGAAATCGCTCGACCTTGAAGCCCTAACAGCAAATCAATAATTAAGTCTCGAGCATTCATTTTCGCTATTGTCATTGTGCTATCGAACCAGATTTGAAAAGAGTGAAATAAAGAACAGGAATTTTAACTGAGAATCTCCCTTTTCGCATTTGCCAAAAGGGAGATGTTTTTATTCTTATAAAAAGACGAATAATAAAATGATACCAAGTACGATGCGGTACCAAGCAAATACTCGTAAGGTATGACGTTCCACAAACTTGACTAAGGCACTGACCACCAATAATGCAGAAATGAATGCTGCCACAAAGCCAACAGCAATATTCAGCATATTGTCTTGCGTCAATACATCCGCATTACGTGCCAAATCAAACACTGCCGCACCCAACATTGTTGGCATTGCCAAGAAAAATGAAAACTCCGTTGCGGCTTTACGAGACAAACCAGAGAACATCCCCCCCACAATGGTTGCGCCTGAACGTGAAGTACCTGGAATCATCGCGACACATTGTGCACAACCGACCAAGAATGCTTGTTTATAAGTGATCTTGGTCGCATCTGTGGTTTTATGGTCAAAATTCTTCGACTCGACCCAGAAGATAATCAAACCACCCACAATTAAAGCAACGGAAACTACAAGCGGGCTGAATAAAACACTCTTGATAAAATCAACCGCAAAAATACCAATCACGACTGCTGGAATAAAAGCGAGTAAGACACTAAAAGCAAAATGTCGAGCTTCTGCATCCCCACTAAAGAAACCTTTGACCAAGTCAAAAATCTTTTGACGGTACAACCAGCACACAGCCAAAATTGCACCAAGCTGAATAACAACTTCAAAAACACGACCATCATCTGAATGAAAGTCGATCATATGACCAAATAAAATCAAATGACCCGTGCTTGAAATGGGTAAGAATTCGGTAAGACCCTCAATAAAACCTAAAAATAAGGCTTTTAAAATTTCAATATGTTCCATAAATTACTCAAAAGTACGAAATACAAGAATAAAAATAAATGGCAAGCTTACCCTGAAATCTAAGCATTTTATGTGATTGTCAGGTAACGTTTTCACAAAAAGATTCAGAGCAATACAGCAACTATTCTTAAATAATCATCAGACTGTTTTTCTTTTGCATTTGTTCGACCACTTCATGGGTATCAAAACCTAAACGCCAATATAAAAGCTCCAAAACATCTAATTCATCTTGGGTAATAATTCGATCATTCCAGAGACATCTTTCTGCAATCGATAAGATATTAAGGCGGTCGCGTAACAACAAACCCGAGACATCATTTAAGATTTCTGCCAAATCCAATGGCTCATCCGATATATCTGCATAAGTTTGCATTTCATCTTCAGTTAAAAGCATCTGCAAGATACGTTCACGAACTTCTAATTGGTTCGGACTATTAATTTGCTGTACATGCAGTAGTGCATCTATCAAATGTACGATCTGAGATTTGACATCTTCAAATGCTGCGGGCAAATGTGCAGGCATTAAATTTAGTTCCTGCTTCACACGTTCTAGTAATAATGCATCGAGTAAACCAACTTCCCCGTCTTCTTGAATAATACAAGCTAGCTTGGTTAGGAACTGACGTGCAATACTGGTTGGCATATGCCCAATATTTTTACAAGCGTCATGGAAAATCTGCACATGAATACGACCATCCAGATTTAATAATGCATCGACAATCGCATGGCTTACAGGTGCTTCTTGTGGAATAAATTCACGATATTGACGAATCATTAAAATCGCAACCATCACCTCACGTGAACCCGTTGCGGTCTGCATTGCCCTCTGAATCAATTCAGGCCGCTTTTTATTCTTACGGATTTCAGGATTAAGCGGTTTGATTGCATCATTCAAAGCAAAACTGATTGGCGATAACCTTAATAAGGGTAATGGCTGAGGTGAACTCCACGGCATGGTGATATCCGCACTTTCTTCTTCCAAAGAGCGGAATAAACTGAACAATGGTCGATTGCGCAACTTACGTAGATTTTCTAATTGTAGATCTTGCAACAAGGTTGGGTTTAATTCGTAAATTCGTTCTTTGATACTCGGATGAATATTCATCCAGCTCTGTGGACTCAGCGAGTTGGCAAAACACATATGCGAAATCGATTCAGAATAAGCACTGTGAATTTGGGAACCCGAATGGTGTACATAAATCCGTAATAAGGTTTGGACATTTGCATTGTTGTTCATCAAACGCATAGTCTTGAGGTCATTACGGAAAGTTCGACCACTCAAGGTTAGGTATTTAATACAACGTGTAATTAAAATTCCCAAACTACCAATCAGCCAAATCACCCCACCAATTGCAACAAAGATGGTCTCAAACTTATTTCGGTAAGAAGTTGCATAAGGATTATAACCTGCTTGAGCAAGTTTGCTGCCCCACTGACTAAAGGTGGTCAAGCCACTGTATAAAATTTTAAGCTTGGTATTTTCAACCGCTTCGCCAGATAAAATTTGATTAAACTCATAGCTGAGTAAGCCATAAAGCTCAAGTTCATCCAGATTTTGTAATGCACCCCAAGTCAGAATAATCGCAATATCTTGTGATCTAAAACCAGCTGTTAACGCATTTACCCCAACCTCATCAGGTAAGACATAAACTACGGGAGTATCGATATTAAAACTTTTAGCAACCTGATCTACAACTTTTAATGCGGTGCTTTCTTCAGGTGTACTTTCATCAAAAACCAAACGTCTTGCTTTCAACTGTTTTGCAAGTGAGTGTCCCCCCTCACGTAACACATATAGCTCCGCGCCTACGGACCAAAACAAGACTAAAATAAGGACCAAAATGAAGTAAGGACTAAGAACATGCCACCAAATTGGTTGTGTATAATCAAAGAAATGAACGACTAAACCCAAAATTAAATTGAGAATAAAGACGGTTAATAACATTGCGATAAGACAGAAACTGACCGACCATGCAATATTCTTATTTTCAATTAAATAATGGCTCATTTCTCTCAATGTAAGTTTTCCCGATTACATTGTTTCAGTTAAGTTTATCTTACCGACTATCATAAAATAAAAAAGCGGGAAATTCCCGCTTTTCTATAGATTAAGATGATTACTCTTCTTTAATCCCCGTTAAATCAACTGATGCTGCATCAATATTGACATCGATATAGCCATCAGCTTTACTTTTTGCAGCGTCACTTCGTTTTTGCTCAAGTGCGTCAAGATATGCCTTATCAATACCGCCAGCGACATAGACACCATCAAACACAGAACAATCAAACTCAGTTAAATCTGGCACTTTGCTGGTACGAACCGCATTTTTCAAATCTTCCAGGTCTTGGAAAACCAAACGGTCTGCACCAATATTTTCACGGATTTCTTCGACTGTACGACCTGACGCAATCAACTCAGCTTTCGCAGGCATATCAATACCATACACATTTGGATATTTCACCATTGGCGCGGCTGAAGCAAAGAATACTTTCTTCGCACCTGAATCACGTGCCATCTGGATAATTTCATTACATGTGGTACCACGAACAATTGAGTCATCGACCAATAGAACATTCTTGTCTTTAAACTCAAGTTCTACAGGGTTCAATTTTTGACGAACTGATTTTTTACGTTGCTGCTGACCTGGCATAATGAAGGTACGTCCGATGTAACGGTTTTTCATAAAACCTTCACGGAACTTCACACCTAAAATATTTGCCAACTCTAATGCAGAGGTACGACTGGTATCTGGAATTGGAATTACAACATCAATATCATGCTGCTCACCCCATTCTTTCAAGATTTTATACGCCAGTTTTTCACCCATTTTTAAACGGGCTTTATATACTGAAATCCCATCAATAATGGCATCTGGACGAGCAAAATACACATATTCAAAAATACATGGACGATATTCAGGATTCGCAGCGCATTGTTTGGTAAACAACTGCCCTTCTGAATCGATAAAAATCGCTTCGCCTGGTGCGATATCACGTTCAACTTTAAAACCAAGCGCTGTAATCGCAACAGATTCAGATGCGATAATGTATTCAATACCCTGTTCAGTTTCACGAGAACCATAAACCAAAGGACGAATCCCGTTTGGATCACGAAAACCGACTAAGCCATGACCTGTAATCATCGCTACAACACCATAAGCCCCTTTACAACGCTCATGTACGCGAGATACGGTGTGGAAAATATCATCTGGGCTTGGGTTTAAAGTTCTGATCTTCTGTAACTCATGTGCAAAAACATTGAGTAAAACTTCAGAATCTGAATCGGTATTCATATGACGTAAATCTGTTTTGAACAGGTCATCATGAATTTCGGCAGCGTTGGTCAAGTTACCATTATGAGCAAGGGTAATGCCATAGGGTGAGTTCACATAAAATGGTTGCGCTTCAGCACTGCTTGATGAACCAGCAGTTGGGTAACGAACATGTCCGATCCCATAGTTACCAAGCAATGCACGCATATGACGCGTATGGAATACATCACGTACCATACCGTTATCTTTGCGGAGGAATAAACGCCCTTGATGGCAGGTTACGATCCCTGCAGCATCTTGTCCTCGATGTTGCAGCATCGTTAAGGCATCAAATAACATTTGGTTCACTGGTGATTTACCGGCTATCCCAACAACTCCACACATAGCAACCTCGCGACAAGCTAGCGATTAATAAAAAGGATTTTTCGTCGAATGATCAGAACGCTCATCAACTGAAGCACGTTCTGATTGGTCCATTTCGGTCGAAGGGCGATGTAACAACGCACCTTCTGATGTCATTTGATTTAAAGCTTGATTTGCTGCATCTTTGGACAATTCAGTTGCCAAAGGTGCATAAGGTAATAGAATTTGTACAAATTTAGACTGTTTCCAGTGCGGTGAACTCTCAACCCAAGGCCCTAAACCCTGCATTGCGACCAGCACAATCAGCAGCCCCTTCAGAGAACCAAATGCACCACCTGCTAAACGATTTAATGGGCCCAATTTCAGACTTTTCAAGAGCCCATTGAGTAATGCAGACACAATCCATGTACACACTACGATGATCAATACAATAAAGGCAAATGCTGCAATTTTTTGCACAACGGGGTCTTGGCTTAGACTGCTCATCGCAGGTGCCAACATCACAGCGTATTTTGCCCCAACGATCAATGCGAATATCCATCCGATCAAGTTCGCAAAGGCTTTGATAAATCCTTGACGCAAACCGTTCAGCCCTCCAATGAGCAAGATGACCAGAATGATGATATCAAGCGTGTTCATTTCACACAGTCATCGCATCAACACAGTCTTTGACCAGTGTTGGACCCGTATAAATCAGACCACTATAAACTTGTACCAAGCTCGCACCTGCTTGTTGTTTTGCAATCGCCTGTTCACCCGCTAAAATGCCGCCCACGCCAATCAATGGAATTTGACCCGCCAGTACTTTAGCAAACTGACCTAAACATTCGGTACTTTTTTCAAACACTGGCGCACCAGACAACCCACCAGCCTCATTTCCATTTGGCAGGTTTTCAACCCCATCACGCCCCAATGTCGTATTGGTCACGATCAGGCCATCAATCTTGAATTGCAATAACTGTGCGGCAATGAATTGAATATCTTCTGCTGTTAAATCAGGTGCGACTTTAAGAACCAGTGGAACATAATGATTATATTGATTTGCCAGTTCGAGTTGACGCTCTTTTAAAGTTTGTAGCAACTCGGTCAGTGCATCGCCACTTTGTAAACTACGTAAGTTTTTGGTATTTGGTGATGAAATATTAACAGTAATATAAGACGCGTAATTATAAACTTTTTCTAGACAAATGAGATAATCTGAAACTGCATCTTCAACAGGCGTATCCGCATTTTTGCCGATATTGATTCCCAAAACACCCTTAAACTTTGCAGCTTTTACATTTTCAATCAGCTTATCCACGCCATCATTATTAAACCCCATACGGTTAATAATCGCTTTTGCTTGAGGAATACGGAATAAACGTGGTTGAGGGTTGCCCGCTTGTGGACGCGGTGTAATGGTTCCAATCTCGATAAAACCAAAACCTAATGCTGCTAGTGCATCAATATGTGCGCCATTTTTATCCAAGCCAGCAGCAAGACCGACAGGATTTGGGAATTCAATTCCCATACAGCTCACAGGTTTTGCAGCAACTTTCTGATGCATAAAGCCGAGTTTATGGGCCTTATCTAGCATAGAGAGTGTCAGTTCATGTGCACGCTCTGGCGCTAAAGTAAACAACAAAGGGCGAGCCAATGAATATAACATACCAATCACAGTCTACTGATTTTCAAGTAGGCATATTATAGGCATAGGCGTATCAAAACACCATGCCTGACATTGGGTTTTTAATGGCTTACTGTACTGTTGCAGTTAATTTAATCTGATTATTGTTAGAGACCATATCCATTTTCTGGATACTGATCCCCATTTGAGACAATTGCATCAAAAAGTTAGCTAACACAGCATAATTCTGATGTTCTGCGACAAGCTGAATCTGCTCACCATTTTGTTGTGAAGAAACTGCCAAACCTTGTTGTTGGGCCGTTCGCTGTATTTTATCTGCTGCGGTCAATCCCACATCATTTGCAGGCTTCATCGTGGCTGCATTACTCTGCATCCACACGGTTAAGTCTTTTAATTCATTTAACCGTTTTTGTTGCTGGTCTGCCAATGCATGCATTTTCCACAACGCAAAACCAATCACCGTTACAATGACAAAAATGGTGGTAAAAATAACCATCACCCGTTCACGCACAGATAAGCCTTGTAGATATTCATTTAACGCTTCAATTTTCTGATCAAAGCTATTTTGTAATCTTGTGAATGCTTTCATTATTTTACTTTTACCACCCCAATAGCGCCAACAGTATCTGCCTGAACATTGCCTAATTCAGCTTGAAAACCTTGTTGGTTTAATTGTTGAGTTAATCCTTGTAAATCATCCGCAGATTTTGCTTTAAGCGACATCGCCAATACAGAGGCATCATAACTGACTTGCTGTGCAACAATCTGTTTTTGCATCAAAATTGGTCCAACACGGCTTAACAGCGAGAGTGCTTGCGTATCCCCAAGTTGACTCATACGCAACTGACTTTCAAACTGACTTTTAATATTTTGTTCGGTGACACGACTATTTTCACCAAACCAATACTTATATTGCTCAATCGCCTGACTTGCCGTTTGATCAGCAACGCTTTTAAGTTTTGACCAACGTAACGCGTCATAACCCAATTGCACTATGATCACCGCCAATAGTACGGCAGCTGCAGCCTTCCAATAGCCAGACCATTTTATTTCTGCATTTTTTGATTTCGGCAGAACATTAAATGGATGCTGTTTCGGTCTTACTAATTGTTCAAATTGATAACTGAATTCAATCCGCTCATCTTTACTCGATGCAGTTGCAAGGCTATCCAATTGACTGGCATTCAGGTTGGCAAATTTATACGGTGTTGCTGCAGCCTGAAACTCCAAAAACAATCCTAAATCATCAACAGAATTACCTATCCATGTATTTTCTCTCACCAATAGATGATCATACAGGTTGAGCAACACCACTTGATTCGGTTCTGGTTCAGGTAAGATCAAGAAGTCTGGTAAAAATGCCACAATCTGGATGGGTAACAAACTCAAGGCATGCTGCCATGTTTCGATCGTCGATTGCGCAACACCCAAAATATTGAGTTGATCATTTTGGAAATGATGTACAACCTTCATATGATCAATCGGCAAGGTGACAAACTCTTCCAAGAGGTACTTAACACCCTCCTGTCCCAATTGCTTGTAATGCGCTTTGGTCATTGTTTGTTGTAATAATTGTGCATTTCGGCTTGGGAAATAAACCACAGCCTCTTTTCCATGATGCTCGTGCAAATCTTGAATCAACTGTTCAAGACTATCTGCCTGCAACCAATTTTCCCCTGCCGACCAATACCATGTTCCATTGGTTTCGGGCATCCATATATACAGCATCGGTGTTCAGTACCCTTATCCTTGCGCGGATATATAAAAATTATAATGTTGGTGTAAAACGATTGTTTTGTGTCGATAAACCATTTGCGATCACAGCTTGATCATAAATACGTGCTTCCGCCAATGCAAATGGATTAAAGTTTTCATGGGTCAGTTGTTCGGCAATATGTGCCACAACATTCATATGACAAACCACTGCAATTGACTCATAAGGTAGTTTTGACAACCACTCGATCGCATCTTTGGCATCATCATCGGGTTTAATCTTATCGCAAATTAACACAGGAATACCGTGAAAATGCGCTTTGATATGTGCCAATGTTTCCTGAGCCCGTAACAGCGGACTCACCACGAAAATTTCAGGCTGAATTACATCTTTTAGGAAATGCCCTGTTTGTTCCGCCTGCTGATGTCCACGCACCGTCAATGGACGCTGCATATCATTTCCATTGATTGCTGGAGAGGCTTCACCGTGACGAACTAAAGTTAACTGCATAAAACAACCTTATTTTTTATAGCTGTATCATAACGCGAATAGATGACAGTTTTTTGATTACACTTCAAGATTTTGATTAGACTTCATGATGCGGTAAAACGAACTCAACATCACTACGGTGGCCATTCTTCATCAAGGACAATGCGATTGTCATGGGTGGCGCGCCTTCAAAAATCACGTCATACAATGCATTGGTGATTGGCATATACACATCCAGTTCTTCCGCTTTGGTTCGAACTTGAACAATCGTATTGATCCCTTCTGCGGTTTGACCAAGCTCTTTGGTCGCCTGATCCAGTGTTTTCCCTGAACCCAATGCAAAGCCAATCTGATAGTTACGACTTAATGGACTGTTACAGGTTGCGAATAAATCACCTACACCCGATAACCCCAAAAAAGTTAATGGGTTTGCACCCTGCTTCACCGCAAAACGACTCATTTCAGCCAAAGCACGGGTCAGAATCATACTTTTGGTATTTTCACCAATCTTATAAGCACCGCCCATACCCATTGCAACTGCATAGATATTTTTTAAGGCACCACCCAATTCCACACCATGCACATCATCGCTACCAAACACACGGAACAAAGCACTGTGTAACGCATGTTGCACTGCATAACGAACCAATTCTGACTCACTGGCTATAACAGTTCCTGAAGGCATACCCGCCATAATTTCTTTGGCAAGGTTTGGGCCAGATAAAACACCGTACGGTACTTCTGGCAATTCTGTGCGAATAATATCGCTCATAAAACTAAAGGTTTTTGCTTCAATCCCTTTAGTCAATGAAACGATAGCCTGAGAAGTAATAAACGGCGCAATCTGTTTAAGCACATCACGGAAAGAATGGCTTGGAATCGCCACTAAAATAATGTCACGATCACGTACCGCCAACTCTAAGTCAGCCACTGCACGCAATGCAGGTTCCAATGGATAATCAGGTAGATAGCGTTTATTGATATGCGTTTGATTAATTTCATCGGCAACAGCAGCATCACGAATCCAAATCATGGTATCGCAACCATTTCTCGTCGCTAAATTTGCCATGGCCGTGCCAAAACTACCACCGCCCAATACCGTAATTCTGAGTGCTGTTTTCTGATCTACAGCAACTGGCTCAACTAAATCGCTAAAATTTAACTCTGTCATTTTTTATCCTGAAACGAATTTCTTTCTTTAATCACACAAAACAAAGCTTAGGTTACTTGCCATACTTTTACAAAATCTTGGCTGTTTATTTCTGCTCGTGGAGCGATTGTCTTGGCTGCAGTTCCAATATAAATAATACCAGAGATAAGATCTTGCTGTTTTAAGCCTAACTGCTGTTTTAACCAGTTTGACTCGACCACTGCACCAGAGCGCCACATCGTTGCAAAACCTTGGGCCTGTAAAGATAACAAGAAATTCTGAACCGCCGCACCTGTACTTAAAATTTGTTCAAAATGCGGAACTTTAGGATGATCTTGAAGGGTGGTTAAAGCTAAAACCAGCAAAGGTGCACGGAAAGGATGCTGTTTCACCCGATCAAGTTGTGCTGGATCTGTTTCACCCAAATCTGCTAAAGCACTCGCCAAATGCTCACCAAAAGCAGCGCGTTGCTCAGGCGTGATGATGACGAAACGAGTAGGTTTTAAACGATGATGATCAGGTGCGGTCAATGCAGCTTGCACTGCTTTTTCGAGTTGTTCTGTATTCGGCGCCGGCTCAATGAGTTGCCCAATAGATTGACGTTGATGAATATTTTGATGAATTGTCTCTATATTTGAGTCCGTCATTGAAATGAATCTAACTAACACAAGGATGGCGCTAGATTAGCATAATCTGAATGATTTCCACTATGCTTAATTCATGCTTGTCTCAGATGCCCATATTTGATTTCGTTAACAACTCGAAAATACCAGCGTTGCTAAGCCCATCATTCATTTGAAAAAATTAACAGAGTCTCTGCACAAACTGTACAGAACCTGCAAAACCGATGCGAAATTCTATGTTCCAATAATACAATTAAGCAGCAACTTGAGAACAAGCAATGAAAAAAACTTTAATCGTGAGTTTATTCGGCGGTTTAGCCCTTGGCCTAACAGCGTGTGCATCAACACCAACCAATACCTTGGCCATTCAAAAAGAAAACAATCAATACGAAGTGACGGGTGTAGGTAAAACCAGTCTGATTGCAAAAAATAATGCGGTTACAGCAGCACAAAAAACCTGTACTCGCAGCACCTCTCCTGTCGTAGTTGATGAAAAAACCGCGTATCAAGGCGTACTCAAAGGCGTGGTGGATGAACAAACCGGAAAAATGGTTGAAGCTGCCGCAGGTGTAATTGGTACCTTCACCGGCAAAAATGCCTCGCTCGCCCGTGATGATGATTATCAAACTACACTGACTTTCTACTGTAAAGCTAATTCATAAATACAAAAAAGCCGATGTGAAAACATCGGCTTTTATTTTCTAGATCGCTTAGTGCGCTTCGCTCGCAGCAACCTCTGAAGCTGCATGCTCTGCAACATCAGTATTATGTTCATCTAAATTCGGTTTATCAATCGCATCAATTGCGGCTTGTTGCTCTGGGGACGTCTGTGTTGATACAGCAGAAGCTGCTTGATCTTGCTGTTCAGTATTTTTCGCTTCTTCTTTCTTTGCACATGCAGTCAGCATGATTGGAGCAATAATTAGAGCGGCAAGGGTTAATTTAAATTTCATCACGGCTTTCCACAGTTACTTGGTTAAGTTGTGACAAGCATATTTCAGATATGTGACATTTTGATGACGACAACGTTGTGCAAAAGTAAAAAAGAGCCGATTTAAATCGACTCTTTTTTACTAATCTTCTTATAAATTAGAAGAATAAATTCAACTTAAGCACGCTCAAGTAAAACAGCAACAGCAGGTAAAGTTTTGCCTTCTACGAACTCTAAGAATGCACCGCCACCTGTTGAAATATAACCAATTTGATCAGCAACTTGATATTTATCAATCGCAGCCAATGTATCACCACCACCCGCAATCGAGAAACCAGCAGATTCAGCAATCGCTAAAGACAGTGTTTTAGTTCCTTCACCGAATTGATCTACTTCAAACACACCTACTGGACCATTCCAAAGAATTGTTTTTGAAGATTTTAAGATGTCCGCAAATGCTTTAGCCGTTTCAGGGCCAACATCTAAAATCATATCAGTATCAGTCACATCAGCAACATTTTTTACAACGGCTTGTGCACTTGCCAATGAACCAAGGAAATCTTCAAAGCTGATTTGGCTTGCATCTGCAACCACAACATCAGTTGGCAATGGAACACTGACTTTTGCAGCAATTTGTTTTGCCGTTTCAATCAAATCAGCTTCGTAAAGTGATTTACCGACATTGAAACCAGCAGCAGCCAAGAAGGTATTGGCAATCCCACCACCCACGATCAATTGATCACAGATTGTAGACAATGAAGTTAATACATCAAGTTTAGTTGAAACTTTAGAGCCTGCAACAATCGCCACCATCGGTTTTTCTGGGGTTTGCATCGCACGGCCAAGCGCATCTAACTCAGCGGCCAATAAAGGACCGGCAGCAGCGATTGGGGCAAAACGTGCTGCACCTTCAGTAGACGCTTCTGCACGGTGTGCTGTACCAAATGCATCCATAACGAATACGTCACAAAGCGCAGCATATTTTTTCGCAAGTTCTGGGTTATTTTTCTTTTCGCCGTGGTTGAAACGAACGTTTTCAAGTAACACAACTTGACCCGCAGCCACTTCAACGCCATCTAAGTAATCTGTGAATAATTTAACATCTTGACCCAAAGCCTTGCTTAAATAAGCAGCAACCGGTGCAAGTGATTGTTCTGGTTTTGGCTCACCTTCTACAGGACGACCCAGATGAGAAAATACCATCACTGCCGCGCCTTTTTCTAAAGCAGCTTTAATTGTTGGCAATGCAGCACGTAAACGTGCATCACTGGTAATTTCCCCATTTTTTACAGGAACGTTTAAGTCTTCACGAATAAGGACACGTTTACCTGCTAAATCAAGATCAGTCATGCGCTGAAAATTCATGGATGGCTCTCTAGTTGATTTTAAAAACGGCGTAATTTTAAATGATTCTCTGAAATAAAGGTGAGTTTTTTTGCAGAAAAGCTGCCGAAAGCTTCAGTTTTGATTATGATAATCACCGTCACTAAATCTTTCTATTATTATGTCAATTCATCCAGATCCAAAAATTAATCGTTTAAACGTCCTTGGCGAACCTTTAGCCAGCTGTTGTTATGACCCAATCACTGGGTATTTTCGTAATGGCTTTTGCCATACGGCGGTCACCGATTTAGGTCAGCATACCATGTGTGCACAAATGACTTCAGAGTTCTTAAATTTCTCCCAAAAAGTCGGCAACGACTTGATTACCCCTTTACCCGAAGTGGGTTTCCCAGGCCTCAAACCAGGTGACTTCTGGTGTATCTGTGTAACCCGTTGGGTTGAGGCTTATCAAGCAGGACAAGCGCCTCCTATTAAGTTGAATGCCTGCCACAATGCCGTGCTGCATTACGTGCCTCTCAATATCCTTGTGGAATATGCGGTGTAATGCGTCAACCTGAATTGATTTTGGCATCCAGCAGTCAAACCCGTAAAGATCTGATGAATCGTTTAAGGCTGGATTATCGTTGTATTTCCCCTGATATTGATGAATCTGCATCAGGTGAACTACATGCCGATGATTTGGCCAAACGACTTGCTTTTGAGAAAGCAGGTGTGATTGCTCAGCAACATCCAGATGCCATTGTGATTGGTTCCGATCAGGTGGCTTGGCGTGAACATGCTCCCTATGATTTTATTGGTAAACCTTTAAGCGTTGAAAATGCCATTCAGCAATTACAGGCAAATTCGGGTCAAACCGTGTTTTTCAGTACAGCTCTCAGTGTTCAACATTTGCAATCTGGCTTTGAAACCACATTGGTTGAACATTACCAAGTCAAATTTCGTCAGCTGACATTGGCGGAAATTGAGCGTTATATTGAAATTGACCAACCCTTGCATTGTGCGGGCAGTTTTAAATGTGAAAGCTTGGGCATTAGCTTATTTGAAAAAATGCTTGGTGATGATCAAACCACCTTGATGGGCTTGCCGATGATTCAACTATGTAAAATCTTACGCCAGTTTGAAATCAGTGTTCCTTAAAAAACACCCTGATCTAAACTCAATTTAGATCAGGGTAAGCCATTATTCCTCAACCACCGTGACTTGCTTTGGTAAAGCAAACCAAATAAAAATCGACAAGATCAAGAATAATAAGGCTGCCACATTCAACACTGAACGATGTGATTGGCTAAAAGCCTGTTTTGCAGCTGTAATTACATGTTCAGCAATCACTGGCTGTAATTGCTTGGCAGCTTGAACTGCTTCACCAATCGAACTGCTCACCTGTTCAACAATATGATGCGGCACATCGGTTGGCACTACAATCGAGTTGGCATAAAACCATGACAACATCAGACCGAAAAAGGCAATTCCTAAACCTGCCCCCAACTCATACGCCATCCCTTCAATAGCCCCTGCTGCTGTCGCTTTACTTGGCGGTACTGAAGACATAATGGCTGAGGTTGAAGCCAGTAAAGCAATTTCCACACTGAGGCCCAAGACAACCATCCAGCCCCATGCTTGCATTTGCGCCTGCATAAAGTCGGTATTTGCCAAGCCCCACAAACTTACAGCACTCATCAACATACCAAATGAAGCAACCGAACGTAGTCCGAAACGGTTGACCAGCATACTGGCGATTGGGCCGCCTAAACTAATCGCAACCATGAATGGTAAAATGAATGCCCCTGCTGCCAATGGTGAAAGCTGATAAACAAATTGCAATTCCTGTGAAATCAGCAACTCGAATCCGACCAAAGCCATCATCGATACAATCGCCATCACCACACCTGTCGCAATCACAGGATGTTTGAATAACTGAATATCAATCATTGGTGACGTTGAAGTGAGCTGTGTACGAATAAAGCCAATCAACAAACTAAAACCCACTGCAAAGATCAAAACCGACCAGATGCTAAAGCCATGCATCACGGTTTTAATCGCATAGATCATACTCAGAATGGCAACCACCAACACAATCGCCTGTAGCAAGTTAAGATTCTGCTTTGGCTGCCCAGCCTGCTTTGGAATTACAAATACAGTTAAAGTCAGCACAGCCAGCATAATGGGCACATTGATTAGGAATACAGCGCCCCAATGAAAATGTTCCAATAAGAAACCACCAAGCAATGGGCCAAATGCGGCACCACCACCACCGACAGTTGCCCAAATACCTAGGGCAAAGTTACGCTGCTTTTCATCTAGGAAGGTATTCCGAACCGCAGACAAAGTGGCAGGCAGAATCATGGCTGCACCCACTGCCAATAAAGCACGAGAACCAATCAAAGCATATGCGGTAGAAGAAAATGCAGCTGCCAACGATGCTAGGCCAAATAAAATACCGCCAATGATCATTAATTTTTTAAAGCCGATACGATCTCCCAATGCACCCATCGGCAAAATCAGACCAGCCATGACCAAGGAGTAGATATCGATAATCCACAACAACTCATTCGCAGATAATGAAAGTGACTCACTTAACGTTGGTGTCGCCACATGTAAAACGGTTGCATCAATTGATACAGGAAGGTAGATCAGTACAACGATTGCAAGAATTAACCACTTGCGTGACATAAATGCCTCTAAATTGGACAATTGTTCAAGTTGGCGTTATTATAACCAAAATTGAACACTTGTCCAACTTTCAAAGTTGAGTTAATTTGTTTCTGATTTGTATGTCCTGATAGGTACTAAAACGAATGGCTTATTTAAACCGTGAACAACGTCGTGAAATGATTTTGCAAGCTGCAATGCAGGTCGCATTAAACGAAGGTTTTCCTGCGATGACAGTTCGCCGTATTGCCACCGAAGCACAAACCTCGACAGGACAAGTCCATCATCATTTTGCTTCTAGCTCACATTTAAAAGCCGAAGCTTTTATTAAACTGATGCAGCAACTGGACGAAATTGAAAATCAGGTCACGACAACCAATTATTTGCAGCGCCTTTCGCTGTTACTCGGTTGCGAGAACATTGAGCAAATCCAACCTTATTTAAAGTTATGGAATGAAGCCGAGGTTCTGATTGATCAAGATGAAGAAATAAAGCTCGCCTACAATATCGCCATGCAAGACTGGCACCGCTCTATTGTGCTTCTGATTGATGAAGGCCAGACACAAGGTGAATTTCATTTTGAAACAAACAGCCACGACATCGCATGGCGACTCATTGCATTTGTCTGCGGCTTAGAAGGGATTTACAAACTAGGACTCATTGGGTTAAATGAAAACGATTTTAAACGCCATACCGAAGCCATTATTCAAGCAGAATTATTTAAAAAGTAAAAAGAGCAAACAATGAAACAACCATTATTACAGAGCTCAAGACTGGATTTATTTGTATTTCAAATGGATGATCTTGTTGACATCTATCCTTGCATCACCACAAGGTTAACACGTTATATGACATGGGAACCTGCACAAAGTTTTGCAGAAATCGAGCAGATTGGACAAACATGGCTGATCGCAGAAAGTAACCATACCGATCGCCATTTTGTGCTACGTGATAAACGAGATCAGATCTTTATTGGCTTAATTGGCGTACATCATTTAGACACCCCAACACCCGAATTAGGATTATGGATTCGAGAAAATTATCATCGACAAGGCTTTGCTAAAGAAGCCATCTTAGAAGTTTTCCGTTGGGCTTCTACCCATACCTCTGCCCAATATTTCTTATATCCAGTTGCAATCGAAAATCAGCCAAGTCGTAAACTGGCTGAATTTTTAGGGGGAACGGTTGAGGGACACAAAACTGAACGGAAATATGAAGCGGTGATTTATCACATTCCGCCCTATTAAGCTGATACGGATTAGAACCAGCCTTTGCGTCCATTTAAAATTGCATCGGCACAGCGCAAGGTTTCTTGGCTCAAACCCCAGAGACGATAGTCCCCTGTTGCCGAGGTCACATTAAAATTATGTGTATAAGCAAAACTCAATTGACGATCAAAATCACACCATGCGCCTGAACCATTAAAGCCAACATGACCGAAGCCATGTGGCGCACGTTTGCCCATCGTTAAAATACGGTGATAACCCAAACGCCAATGCATTGGAATTGGCATCACTCGATCACGCGCTTCACTTTGTACAGTGCTGAGTTGCTTAAATACTTCTGGACGAATGAGTTGTTGCCCCTGCCATTGCCCTTGATTGGCCAGCATCGCATATACTTTAGCTAAACTATCTGCAGTAAATACACCATTGGCTGCTGGAATAACAGCTTGCAATCCTTCATCGCTGTAGAAGCTAAAATTGCGCATCCCTTTTGGGATCATGGCATCCTGAAAATCCTGAGGGTTTTGCCCTGAAAGCTTTAACAATCTTTCTGATAAAGATGCTTTACGTGGTTGATTATTTTTCTTGGTTTCAGGTTTAGTTGAGGTAGGCGCTTTTGGTTTTAACAATAAACGTGCAACACGATTTAATTCTGAAGCAGGCGTTCCAAAGTATGCCCCATCCAGCTCAAGAGGCTGCACAAGATAACGTTGCATTAACCAACTTAAAGGCTGCTTCGCTGCTTTCTCAATCACACCACCCAAAATCCAACCATAGGTCAAAGGCTGATAAGCAAAACTTTGTCCAGCTGCAAAACGTGGTGTTGCTGCTGCAATTACATCAAGCATATGTGGCCAATCCAACATTTCTGTTGCAGCATCGATCATATTACGGATATCAAATAAACCGCTTTGATGCGATAAAACATGACGTAACGTAATATTGGCTTTGCCATTTTGAGCGAACTCAGGCCAGTAATGTACAATCGGCTGATCATATTCAAGCATCCCTTCACTCACCAGAATATGCGCAAGTGTTGCAAGAATACCTTTACCAGTTGAATAACACATCGCCAAGGTATTGGACTGCCAATCTTCTTCTCGAGATTTTTTACCCGTAAAAATATCAACAACTTTTTGACCTTGGAAATACACCACCAATGCAGCACCACCTTGCTGGCTTCGCGCATCTTGTAGACGGCTAAATTGGCTAGCCAAGTCTATAAAGCGTTCATCAACACTGCCATGATAATGATGTGTATCGGCAAATAGAATTTCTTTAATCAAAGTTCAATTCCTTATGATATTTATGTTTTTATAATATCCCTGTTGCGAACAACAGGGGGATTTAATAAATGCTAGCGTATTAAAGTGCTTTCACCGTACCTGCGACATGCGGCTTTTTAGATTTCACATTACGGATTAAGAAATCTGTTTGCTTTGATTCAGCCGCAGTTAAAAACTCAACCGTTGAAGGTAAATACATTGGCAGTTTGAACCAAACATCTGCTTCATAAGCTGCTGGAAGCTCAATGCTCGCCAAAGCTTTTGCCTTGCTCCACATACCATGTGCAATCGCTTGTTTAAAACCAAATGCTTTTGCAGTCACTGCATGGATATGAATCAAGTTGAAGTCACCAGAAATCACCGCATAACGACGTCCCGTATTTTCAGAAATCGCCCATTCTGCTTGTGGTTGATAAGCAGGTTCTTGCGTATCTTTCGCTTTCTCAGTCGCTTTTTTCTCAGTTTTTTGACGCGATAAATACGTCGTTAAACTTTCCATGACGACTTCACCCGCAACTTTCGCAGTGGTAATGAAATCAAACTGTAAACCCTTGTCGTGCGGTTTCAACTCACCAAACTTACAAGACAGCGTAATTTGTTCATTCACAGCAATTTTGCGTGTTTGCTTAATCTGATTACGAATATGTACCAAACCTAAGATCGCAAACGGGAAAGCTTCGCTGGTCATCATGTGCATTTGCAGACTTTGGGACAAAACCGCTAAATAAATTGCAGGCACGAAACCATCATTTTTAAAACCACAAATCTCGTTATAGCTTTCTAAATGTTTGCTATCAATCTTAAGTGTATCCACCACATATTCAACTTGTGGCAGGACCTTCTCACCTTTTGGCTTTGTGAAAATGAGACCTTGAATGACTTTTGGATAAGCTAAATAAGGTTTTGGCAATTGACTAAAATGACGTGTATTCATAATAAACCTTTCAATATTTTTATAAAAAAGGGATGCACAAGCACCCCTCTTCAAAACCCTAATGCTTACGCACCTAACAAGCTTTGACCGCAGACACGAACAACGTTACCAGTTACACCAGTTGAACCCGTTGACGCATACCAAGCAATTGCTTCTGCCACATCTACAGGTAAACCACCTTGGTTCATTGAGTTCATACGACGACCTGCTTCACGGATTGCGAATGGAATCGCAGCAGTCATTTGTGTTTCGATGAAACCAGGCGCAACAGCATTGATGGTAATACCATTCTTTAATGTCGGCGCAGTAAATTTAACCAAACCAATCACACCTGCTTTTGACACAGCATAGTTAGTTTGACCGAGGTTACCCGCGATACCACTGATTGATGATACACAAACGATACGGCCATTTGCATTTAAACCATCATTAGAAAGTAAGTAATCGTTAACACGCTCAATTGCAGACAAGTTAATGTTAATTACAAGATCCCAAAGCTCTGGTTTCATGTTTGCCAAAGTTTTGTCACGGGTAATTCCAGCGTTATGAACAATAACGTCTACACCACCTTGTTTTGCTGCGGCAGTCTTGATTTTTTCACCCGCATCAGCAGCAGTAATGTCAATGGCCAATACTGAACCACCAATTGAACCAGCAACACGCTCAAGATCGGCTTGTTGTTGTGGAACGTCTAAGCAAATGACATGTGCACCATCACGCGCTAATACATGAGCAATCGCTTCACCAATGCCACGGCTAGCACCAGTCACTAATGCTGTTTTACCCGCAAGTGGCTTCGCCCAGTCCAAATCAACCACATCTGCTTTAGAAACACGGATCACCTGACCAGATACATAAGCAGAACGTGGAGAAATCAAGAAACGTAAAGTTGATTCAAGGTTTGCTTCTGCACCTTGATCAACATAGACCACTTGTGCAGTAATACCTTTTTTGAATTCTTTACCAACAGACTTGATAAAACCTTCAAGCGCACGTTGTGCAATCGCTTGTTTAACTGTTTTGGCAGTTTCAGGTGTGGTACCAATCACGATCACACGACCTGAGCTGGAGATTTGGCGTGCGATTGGATTAAAGAAGTTATACAACTCTTTTAACTGTTCAGAATCTTGGATACCAGAAGCATCAAATACAACCGCTTTAAATTTAGATTCTTTGTCATCTGCATTAAGAGGACGAAGATTTAAACCTACTTTTGCAGCAGTTTGTTGCAATTCAACATTATTGCCAACATAGCTATCGGCATGAATATTACTCAAAACTTGAGCAATCGCAGCAGAAACCGTACTTGAAGGTGCTGCGCCAAGCAATACCGCACCATTCACAACAGGTTGAGCACTTTCAAAACGATCTAGCGAAACTGGCGACGGTAAACCTAAATTTTTTACAACAAATTTACCTAAAGGTGATTGTGTAAATGCTTGGTATTGATCAGTCATGGTTATTATCTCTCATACAAATGAATTTGTTACAAACACATGAATCATGTTGGGATATGGCATGAAATCAATGTCTGATTGACTCATAGCAAATCATACTTGAGTTCATGTCTAGATGTCTTGACCCGAATGTGGTCTCAAGCGTCATTCTAGTCAATACAGCAGTATTGGAAATATGGTATGTTTGTACCAAGAATATCGCAATTATGCTTGGAAAAGCCTTATGAGCAAAACAACTCAAGAAAATCCAGCAGTCGAGACTTCTGCTACTGAGACTGTGTCAAATACATCAAAAGCAGCTTCTACTTCACGTAAAACTGCAAGCACAGCTTCCAAAGCAGCAAGTACGACACCAAAAACAACTCGTACACGTACGCCAAGTCGCAGTACGAGTAGTACAAAAAGTACTGCTTCTTCTACAACGACGAAAGCAGCTACAGCTAAAACAACCAAACCTTCTGTTCAACAGGATAAAACCATGAGCCAAAACACTGTGCGCCGTGTTGCCATTATCGGCGGTAACCGTATTCCTTTCGCTCGCTCTAACGGCGCTTATTTCACAGCTTCTAACATCGACATGTTTACAGCTGCGTTAAACGGTTTGGTTGAGCGCTTCAACCTGCAAGGTCAACGCCTAGGTGAAGTGGTTGCGGGTGCGGTATTAAAGCACAGCCGTGACTTCAACATGACACGTGAGTGTGTTTTAAATACTCAACTTGCACCAGAAACACCTGCTTATGACATTCAGCAAGCATGTGGTACTGGCTTACAAGCAGCGTTCTTGGTTGCAAACAAAATCGCTTTAGGTCAAATCGAAGTGGGTGTTGCTGGTGGTGTTGATACCACTTCTGATGCACCAATCGCTTTCGGTGATGGCTTACGTAAAGCACTCCTTGAACTTAACATTGCAAAAACAGGTAAAGACCGTTTAAAAGCTTTAGCGAAAATCAATGTAAAAGACCTTATGGATGCACCTAAAAATGGTGAACCACGTACTGGTTTATCAATGGGTGACCATCAAGCAATCACAGCGCTTGAATGGGGTATTGCACGTGAAGATCAAGACGCTTTAGCTGCTTCTTCTCACCAAAAAATGGCAAAGGCATACGAAGAAGGTTTCTTCGACGACTTAATTACACCATTCCTAGGCTTAAGCCGTGATAACAACCTACGTGCGGACTCTACTGCTGAGAAATTAGCAAAATTAAAGCCTGCATTTGGTAAAGGCGAAGCTGCAACCATGACAGCGGGTAACTCGACTCCGTTAACGGATGGTGCTTCATGTGTACTTTTAGCTTCAGAAGAATGGGCGAAAGCAAATGGTCACGAAGTGCTTGCCTACCTTACTTTCTCTGAAACTGCTGCGGTTGATTTCGTTGGTAAGAAAGAAGGCTTATTGATGGCACCTGCTTACGCAGTTCCACGTATGCTTGAGCGTGCTGGCCTTAAACTTCAAGATTTCGACTACTATGAAATTCACGAAGCATTTGCATCACAAGTTCTTTCTACATTGAAAGCTTGGGAAGATGAAAAATTCTGTAAAGAGCGTTTAGGCTTAGATGCGCCTTTGGGTTCAATCGATCGTAGTAAGCTAAACATCAAAGGTTCTTCATTAGCCGCGGGTCACCCATTCGCTGCAACTGGTGGTCGTATCATCGCGACTGCTGCGAAAATCTTAAACCAAAAAGGTTCAGGTCGTATCCTTGTTTCGATCTGTGCTGCTGGTGGTCAAGGTGTAACGGCAATTATTGAAAAATAATCTCCAACCTGATCAAAAGAAAGGGATTAAATCTTTGGATTTAGTCCCTTTTTTTACATCTAAAACTACAAAAAATCCACTCATCTAAATTTAGACTTTCATTGACTATTGTTCATCCATTGAACTGAGGTAACAAGGACATAGCATCAGTTTATGAACAGTGACTAAAGCTGGGCAAGGATTTTCCGTAATTTTTATCTCTAAAAAGCAAGAGCAAAGTCAGCCCTATCTAATGTTAGTTAATATGAAAATATACTGATCACTTAAAGCTAAACTATTTCGCCCGCTTAAACTTCACATAATAATCATTTAAAACTTTAATCGCATGCTTGAGCTCTATAAGATTTTCCTCAGTGTTGCCCAATCGCTCAACAAAACGTTGTGAATGAATTTCCAAATCGATCTTTTCATTAATTTGCAGTGCAATCCGAAACAGTTTTTCTAAATCATCAAATCGGTCTAATTTTCGGTTTGAGAAATATTCCAAGCGGAATCCTAACTCATTCAGCACCGCCCCATTCAGAATCGGCCCTTGTTCAGCATCAAAGCTCAAAGCATGTTCTTTTAAAAATAACTGTTCTGGTGTTTCTTTCGAACTTTTGAATAGGTTGGTCAGTTGACTTAGCATTAATCGATCACATCACTCTATTTTTCGCTGATATTAAACCGCTAAAGATGCCAATCAAGCAACCTACATATGATAACCCACTATAAAAAAGCATCTTTTAAAAGATGCTTTCTAAAATTTACTTTCCGTACTGCGTTTTTAAATATTCAATAATCTTGGCAGATTCAAACATGTTCATCCCTGTATTTGGATCAACTAAATATGGAACCTGAATATCACGTCCCATCATTTCAACCACTTTTTCACGCTTACCATTTGGTAGCGGAATATATTTCCCTGGTTTTAAACGCAATACTGCAGGCCCCATGTCCTGCCAACGCTCTTTTGGCACATTATGCAAAATATATGGCAGTTCTAACTCAGTAAGGACTTCTCGCACCAAACGGGTATAAGGGCTTGCCTCAAAGCTCCATAACTCCAATAGCTGTGCTGGCGCTGAGCGGTAAATAATCTGCTGATTAATCCATACGCCACGCGCTGCATTGGCCACAGTCGCTAATGTAGAGACGTAAGGGAGTTTTGGATAATGACTATACTTCTTTGGTGTTTGTCCTGTTTTCCCATAATGTTTAAACAAATGATGAATAATCTGCTGTGATTCATATAACTGATCACCCGTATTTTCATCAATCAAGAATGGAAATTGTCGTTTCCCACCTTTTTCTTTTACGATTTGCCGGTATTTTTGACCACCTTTAGGACATGGATAAATTTCTACATCCAAATTCAACAAGGTGATCACTTCACGAACACGGCGGCAAAACGGAGAACCTTCGAATTCATACAGCTTGAGTGCTTTTGCAGGTTGGTTAGGAAATGGCGTACCTGAGACGCCCCGTCCACCTTCAATCACACTTGCAAACACAGATTGTAAAACCTTGAATTGATGGTTCACCATTTTCAGCATAGCGCTATCCTTTTAGCAGTCGACTAATTTTTCTTTTGCAATCACAATACCGTTATTATCTGCGTATAGATAATCACCAGAATTGATCGTTACGCTGCCAAAATACAGTGTGATGTCGACTTCACCTATGCCTTTACGATTACTTTTTTGCGGGATTGCAGCCAATGCATGTACGCCTAAATCCAATTCTGCAAGTGCATCGACATCACGTACACAGCCATAGATCACTACACCATTCCAATGATGCTTCACCGCAGACTCAGCAATCAAATCCCCCATCAAAGCACAACGCATTGACGCTCCACCATCAACCACCAATACTTTACCCGTACCATCGGTTGCCAAGAGTTCTTTCACACGAGAGTTATCTTCAAAGCACTTTACAGTGACCACTTGCCCACCAAAGGTCTTACGTGCACCATAACTCTTAAAGAATTTACCATCTAATGAAGGTATGACCACTTGCAGGTTTTTCTCAGTATTATCATCTAACAAATCACAGGTTACGAAAGGGATTGTTGTCACTGAAATTCTCCATTATTTGCTTTGTTGTATGCTTAAATTGTCATAGAGTTTGAATGCAGCTGTCTGCGTTTGGGCTGCAAATAACATAGTATGCGCCAATTGCTCGGCCGTTACAGGTTTAAGTTTAAACGGTCTGGTCCATGTCTTTTCAACAAGCTTAAAAATAGTTTGAGCCATGTCTTCCAAGACCCGTACTTCACTACGTTTACCAATTAATAATGACGGCTGAAAAATCGATAGCTTATAAATTGACAGGCTTTTGAGGTAATTTTCCAATTCACCTTTCACTTTATTATAAAAAACTGGTGAATTAGCATTCGCTCCCAACGCGCTCACTACTAATAAATGAATATTTTTATCCTGAACTAAATCAGCGAAATGAGCATTAATTTCATAATCAATCGCGTAAAATGCGTCTTTCGACCCTGCCTGTTTTATGGTGCTTCCCAAGCAACTGAATGCATGTGTATAACCATTCACATCTTCATCATTTAACAACAGGAAATCTGCTAAAACCAGTTGATTAACTTTACTGTAAGTTTTTAATGTATCTGAATTTTTTCTAACAATTACAGTAATCACATCGAAGTCATCTGAGTGTTGTAACTCATCAATCAATGCTTGACCCACCAGTCCTGTCGCACCGATGACGATTGCCTTTTTATCACCTGTTTTCATTTTTATTTATTCCAATCAATATCTAAGGTTAATGTAACGGTTTCTTGGAACATTATCACCTGTTAAATGTACTTAAAAGTATCACAAGACTTGACTTCGGGGCGTAGTTTCATCAAAATATGGCACTTGTTTACGGGCTGGTGAATGTTGCTAATGTTTTATTGGTTTTAACTTCAGCCCGCCCAGACCAACTTATTTTCAAGGAGTGCACGAGTGGCAAACTCTGCTCAAGCTAAAAAACGTGCTCGTCAAAACGTTAAAGCACGTAAACACAACGCAAGCTTGCGTTCTATGGTTCGTACATACATCAAACGCACTGTAAATGCAATTGCTGCTGGTGATTATGCGACTGCTACAGAAGCTTATAAAACTGCTGTTCCAGTTATCGACCGTATGGCTGATAAAGGCATCATCCACAAAAATAAAGCTGCTCGTCATAAGAGCCGCTTAAACGCTCAAGTTAAAGCATTAGCTAACTAATTTGATGCATATAAAAAAGCCCGAATTTTCGGGCTTTTTTATTGTCTTTAATTTTTCACATAAGGCTGCAAACCCGTTCCCGCCTCTGTCACGATCTTGAGCAACTTCTGGCACATCGCATAACTCTCCTCCAACAACCCCAAATCACTTGCTCGAGCATTACTCTGCATCAATAACGCCTTATGATATTGATAACGTTGTTGCAAATACAACTGATCTTGACTTAATGCCAACATCATCAACTCGAAACGGAAATCCAAATCAATCTGAATACCCGATGGCATATCACCATAGGCCCACGCCTGTAATGTCTCCAATCGACCTTGCCCAAGATTTGAAAAAATAAATTCGATATAAGCATCTAGATTGGTGAAAAAATTTTGAATATCTGCCTGTGTATCCCAACGCCCCGTCAATGCAAAGTGAGGCTCAGCATTGTTTTTCAATCCTATACTTTTATGCACATCCATCGAACGTAGACGAAAAATCAAGCGTTCAGATAGCTGCTCTTGCAATTGATCAGGAATAAAACGATCGGTAAAATCCATTGCGAAAGACAGCATCGGACTGACAGTTAATTTTCTGAGTACCATTTTGAGTTGGTAAAAAATACCAATTTGTTTTTGGGTGAGTAAAAAGCACCGATAACCTGTATCTAAGGCTAATTCAGGTCGACCGATATTGCCCCAATTTGAAATAAAATCATGCGCAACATTAAATACATCTAGCTTTAAATGCTGCGTATAACTTTGCTGCTCAAACCATTGACTAATCAATTGCTCCGCTTCTGGCATGCTTTGTGGTATTTGAAAATGATTAAGTTGCTTTTTCGACTCAGGAATTGATTCAAGCTCTTTGATTTTTAATGGTTCTAATAAATACGGCTGTAACATATTTGAAACTGCATTTTCAGGCGATTGCAACTCACCAATTGCCCACACATTATAGTTTGGTTCATAAAAACCAATTCCCGTTTCATGAACAGTCTCATAAAAGACCCGATAAACTGCATCGTTTTGTGCCTCCTGCTCTAAAACATCAAGTTGCACACTGGCACATAAACCCTGAGCAAATCGATCCTTAATCCCCTGTACCCACTGCTGTGTCTGTTCAGAAAAGTAGAGTTGATATTGCGGATCACAAATTTTTTCTGAAAAAAGATCTAACCAAGCCTGAAGGGTTTTACCATGCGTAGAAATATTGCGATATTGCTGATGAAGTTCAAAAGCAACTTGTTGTGAATCATCTTCTGCTGGGACTTTGCCTGTAAAAATTTCAGGTTCCCATAAATAAATTGTGTTTAATAACATCTTTTTATCCAATTATGCGTCAAGTTTCGCTTTTTATTTCCATATCATGACGAAAATTCTTATATTTTAAAAGTACACTTTTATTATTTTTTTAACGTCACCAGAAATCTATTCTAGATAAAAAAATATGAAGCCCCGAAGAGCTTCATATCATCAATTTATGACATTCAGATAAAATTATGAAGGGTTTTGTGCCAATACTTTGGTTGCCACTGCTAAATTCTTCGCCGATAAACCCGCCAGCACCAGACTATTATTCATCACAGGAATGCTCCATTTTTGGTTGGCCCCATTGGTGCAACGATAGCGGATCAAACGTGCACGATTATTACTTAAATAACCACCTTCCAAATCAAAACACTGATTCGACTGCTTAATGGCTTGTGTAACCGTATCAGTTTCCCATATCTGGCTGCTTGCACTGCTACATGGCAGCAAATTAATCACATTTCCTGCCGTGGTGGTTAAGCATTGATCGATATATTGCTTGTTATGAATTTTACCCAAAGCGTCATATACCCACTTCTCCGAGTCATCACCCAAACAACCTGTCGCTCCACTAATAAATGCATTCAATTGCCCATTGCCCAATTTCTCAGCTTTTAAACAATTGGTTCGATTCAGCAAACTTGTACTTGATGCAACATTCAGATCACCCTTCAGTTCCAGCTTTTCAATAAAGGCATGAAATGCATTTAATGCATCGGTATTTAAATTGGTGAGGTCTGAACGATATACATTGATCCAGCGATTTAAACGATAAAGCTTAATTTGCTGTTGAGTGTAGCGCACCATTTCATTTTGAGCATCTGTTGTTAGTTGATCTTTAAAAGTTCGATATGAATCAAACAGCAGCTTAGATTCAGGAGAGAGATTTACCACTGCCTTGTCTTTATTATCGAGTAAAGCCTGTTCTAACTGTGGTAATTCAATTGTTCTCAGGGCTGAGTATTCAGCCTCTTTACCAATCTCAACAGCTGGTGCTAAAGCCACCGTATTTACGGGAATCGACATGCTAGAAAGCAATACCGCTGCTTGATTGGCTTTTTTACAATACAGATTCACTTGCTGCGGTGCTTCACTTTGCGCAAGATTGACATGGAACTTATTGGCGTTGCTATTGGCATTCATGCGTTGCGGTGCTAAAGCAATATTTTGACTCGCACTAGCAAACTTCACATTCAACCAACAATTTGCTGTCGTCGCATTTGGATTGCCTTGCGGTAGATCAAACACATTACCCCAGTTCCCTTTCGCTGCAGGATAAATCAAGCCAACTTGTGCCTCAGGATCATATCCACCTAAAATCGTATACACAGGCACGCCAAACATTCTTGGTTTCAAATAATTGCCATCAGCACGGTTATACCAAACATTGCTTGAATTTGGCGTCTTAGGTTGCGCAACTTCCATTACCCGTGTTGTTGCATTCCATTTTTTATAGCCTGTTGGTGAACTGGCATCCCATACATAACGATCAAATGCAGGCTGAATTTTTAAATAAGTACTGTACCCTGTGTAATGGGTATATTTAGAGATACTACTTGCTGTTGCACCGCCCGACATCGCATCCCAACCGTAAGCATACTTGTTCAGGAAGTTTGGTACACCATTTGCACCATCACCCAGGTTGGTATTGGTCCAATTGAGATTACCACGCATTTTATTTCTAAAGGCAATATAACCCCAACCACTATCTGCATGATGCGCGGCCCAAAACATATTATCCCCAACTGAACCTGGATAATGTCCAAGCCCATAATGATGGCCGATCTCATGGCTAAACTCATTGCCCACCGAATCAATCAGGGTCAGCATGCCATTGCCGCCGCTTAAGCCATGAGTTGCCTCACCATTGCTATATTTGCCGCGTGCATAATGTGCTACAACACTTTGAGTGATTTGTGGTTGTTCTTGACTCGCCATTGAAGCACTGGTGATGCCCCAATTGGCCAAGTTAATACCCACACCAAAGGTCGATTTAGCGGTATTTTCACGCATATCACCACTATAAACATCACCTGTCGTAGCACTCACTGCATCATAAATGACACCACTGGCCACCATGACTCTATTCAGCTTTAAATCATCGTATTTGGTAACAATCATGCGTGCTGCTGGAATGGTCTGGAAATAATCGGTACCCGCCTTTGCAGGTTCAAGCAACATGTAATGACCCGTTGATTTTGGTGGGTCGGTTAATAAACCCAAACGGATATTCTGTACCACCAATTCACCCGGCGCGGCTAAATCAATATTGTCAGCAGTTAAATCACCACTACGATTATTCAGTGGATCAATTACCCGAAGATGTAAACCTGCTCGGATCTCACTCCATTTTAATGCAACCGTCCACGCTCTTTTGGAGTAGCTGACAGGTGGACGTCCATCGGTATTTGACTGATCAGAAGCTGCAATTCTCGACGGCTCTTTCAGTTTGACAGTTCTGAGCAGTTGATTGCCTTGATAAATTTCGACTTGAAGTTTTTGCAGATCACCCATTTCTGCCAATGGGGTGACCAATAACAAGGCATCTTTTTCTGTAGTTAGGCGTGGCATTGAGTCTTTTTCATTATTCTTAGGATTGACCACATGACTTTGTGCAAATTGCAGCATCGCAGCAAAACTGCCATTTAGATCATTACGCAGTAGACGCGGCAGCCCAAGCTTATCGTAATCATAAAAACCAAGCACCGATTCATCTATTATATTTTTACGAGGTTCTGGATACTTTTCTACCACAGGTGGAATAGACGGTGTTTCTGTATTTCCACCTCCACCTTGGCTCGGTGTTTCTGGTGTGGTGTTACCCGAACCATTATTACCATTGTTCGGTGTTTCAGGTTTTGTATTTTCTGAACCATTATTGCCAGTATTCGGCACTTCTGGTGTAACGCCACCTGAACCAGTATTACCGCCATTTGGCGTTTCAGGTGTTGTAGTCCCTGAGCCATTATTTGGTGTTTCTGGCGCTCCATCTCCTGGTAGCTCATTGGTTCCATCACCAGGCGTAAAGTTGGTATTTCCTCCTGCACCATGATCATTTTTCGGCGGCTCAGTATTATTTGTTGCATTTGAATGATCTGTACCACCACCACCGCAAGCGACGAGCATGGCCGATAACAAACAAACCGTTAAATGTTTAAGTTGTAATTGCATCACACTTCCCCAAGAAAAACCTGATAAATTATCGTTAATGAAAAATTAAGTTAATTGGTTAAAATTAATATAAATCATGCATTTATATATACTATCAGCTAAAACATCATAGGGGGATTAATTTTTAAAAAACAAGAAAACACAGCAGCTTAGATAATAAAGCGACTTTTACATGCATAAATCCTAATTTATTTTTTTTATTTTATAATTTTTTAAAATCTTGAATAATTAACTCTTCACGCTTACCGCGCCAAATCCATTTTAACTTACTACTCCCAAAGTCTTCCCCCTCAAACCACACAAACAAACCCTCCATCATGTCTGGCCAATCTGTTTGTTCAATTTGATTTTTACCAGAAATCACTGCAACAATGGCAGCAAGAATCGTGTCATGGCTTACCGCCAAACTAAGACCATTCTGTTGTGTCGGATGCGTATGATAAAGCAATTCCAGTACATCGAAGACGCCAGTAATGGGATGTTTCATGCCCGGCAAAGCATTATTCACAAAACTATTAATAAAACCTAATGCACCCTGTTTACGGAAATAAGGCGCTGCCTGCTGTATATCCAAAACGAAACTACCCGGCTCAACCAATAAACGTTGCTCAACAATTTCAATTTGATGTGTATTTACCGCTTTACGCGTCTCGTCTGCACCTTCAATCATTAAGGCAGCTGTATCGACACAACGCTGAATCGGACTGGAAATGCAATGTTGAATCACCCGATCAGTATTGCGAATGAGATATTCACCCCAAGCATAAGCCAAATCACGCCCTTGTTCTGTCAACTGCAAATCATAGCCAGCCAAACCCTGCCCATTCACCAATTCACGTAAAGAGTGGCGCGTAAATAAAGTCACAGGCGTTGAAGCATCAGGAAGTAAATCAATTGCTTCAAACATACTTTTAGGCAATAAGTGCAGGGTCATATTCACACACAAACTTTAATTTAACTCACTATAGCATGAGCCATATAACTCTCAATCTAAAATGCCAGAACGGCTTAACGCATCATATGCAATATTTTTGCAATGCTGATCACGATAAGCGATAAAGCCGCCATTCAACACTGTCTCACGTTGATTATAGAGAAAAGGTTTTTCATCCAACGTCATTAAGCCACCACCAATGCTTTCTAACAGGGCTTGTCCTGAGCTGGTATCCCATTCTGAGGTAGGATGGAAACGAGGATAAATATCGATTTCCCCTTCCAGCATCATACAAAACTTATAAGCACTGCCTGCTTCACGACGCTCTACCTGACGATTCTCTAAGATCGGCTCGATAAAGTTTTTATACTTTGGATTTTTACTGTTATGACTTAAACCAATTTGCAATGGAGCCGCCAGATCATGATCTTCAAGCTGATATTGGAACCATTCTTGTCGGCTAAAACTATATTTATAAGGTAATTGCGAAGTATGTCCGATATACATGACCTGCTCACATGGCACTGCAATAATGGCAAATATAGTCTGGTGACCGTCAATCAAACTCAGATTAATTGTGAATTCATCGCGCTCATGAATAAACTCTTTGGTGCCATCTAATGGATCAAGCATCCAGCAGCGTTGCCATGCCGCACGCGCTGAATAATCACTTTCTTCAGACAATACTGGTAATTGTGGCGTAACTGTCGCTAAGTGCTTTAATAAAAAATGATTTACTTTTAAATCTGCTTGAGTGACGGGTGAATCATCACTTTTTTCCTGAATATTAAACTCGCAACCTGCACAATAACTTTGGTATTCTTCCAACAATATTTGACTAGCCTGCGCCATGATCGGAACAAGTTGTGAAATTAACTGATCTTGTGGGACAAGCGTTTTAATAAACATAGACCAACCTTATGTCATATTCAGATTTACAGCAGCAGCCTATCGCCATGTTTGACATGGACGGCACATTACTCGATTTAGCCTTTGATGATTTCATTTGGAATCATTGTTTGCCAGAACGTCATGCCCAAGTCCATCAATGTACACTTGAGCAAAGTCAACAAACACTGTTTCAGTTTTACCAACAGCATAAGCATACACTATCTTGGTATTCTTCGGCGTATTGGACGGCTAAAGTTGGAGTCGATGTCTTACAACTGCAATACCAACACCGTGAAAAAATTCGTGCTCGTGCGGGTTGTCATCAACTGTTACAGCAACTGAATGCCCAAGGTTATCGTTGTTGGTTACTGACCAATGCAGATCAAGCTGGACTACAACTTAAACTTGAAAACGTCGAACTGAGCCCATACTTTGAACTTATGGTCAGTAGCGAAGAACTCGGGCATGCCAAAGAGGATGTTGCATTTTGGCAAAAATTGCAGCAACGACATCCATTTGATCCAGCACAAGCAGTCTTTATTGATGACACCGTTGCTGTGCTAAAAGGTGCAGAAGATTTTGGTATCACCCAACTGTTCAGTATTCTTCAACCTTCTAGCAGCAAAGCAGCAAGACTTTCAACTGAACTGCCTTACCCTGCCCTCGATCAGCTCACTGAACTCTTTGATTATCTTGAAACCAACACACAGGTAACAGATGCCAAAACAGCATGAAGCAGCAAGCATGGATACCATGCGCATTGATAAATGGCTTTGGGTCGCACGTTTTTTTAAAACCCGTTCGATTGCCAAAGCTGCAATTGAAGGTGGCAAAGTCCATCACAATAATGATCGCGTTAAAGTCTCCAGAGATGTCCGCATTGGCATGGAGCTCACCATTCAACAAGGTTTTGAGAAAAAAACTGTGGTCGTGAAGGCACTTTCTGCCATCCGTGGTGGTGCACCTGCCGCCCAATTGCTTTATGAAGAAACCGCAGAAAGTATTGAGCGCAGGGAGTTGCATGCCTCACAACGAAAATTGCATAATCTAGCCCGACCAGATCACCGACCAAGTAAAAAAGATCGTCGTGATATCAATCGTTTTAAGCAAGAAAATGTCCAATCTTGGTCTTATCATGATGAATAGATTGGATCGATATTTTCTATTTTTGGATGCGTCATCTCGTGTCGCATAGACACAGATCAGATGTAGAATAAACAACGAGAATCTGCCACTATACTCAAGTCCCAACAAGTTGAGATTCAATACATCCACTTGGGTTAGTCGTTAAGAAATAAAGTTTTGAGGTTTTGAGATGGATGATAATAAAAGTAAAGCGCTACAAGCTGCCTTAGGTCAGATTGAAAAGCAATTTGGCAAAAATACAGTGATGCGCTTAGGTGATAACACCGTATTAGCAGTTGAAGCTGTTTCTACAGGTTCTTTAACATTAGATATCGCATTAGGGATTGGCGGATTACCTAAGGGTCGTATTGTTGAAATTTACGGTCCTGAATCATCAGGTAAAACCACCATGACATTGCAAGCGATTGCACAATGTCAAAAGAATGGCGGTACATGTGCATTTATCGATGCAGAACATGCCTTAGACCCTGAATATGCACGCAAACTTGGCGTAGATATTGACAACCTATTGGTTTCTCAACCAGACCATGGTGAACAAGCATTAGAAATTGCTGATATGTTGGTTCGTTCAGGTGCAATTGACCTGATCGTTGTCGACTCCGTGGCTGCATTGACACCTAAAGCCGAGATTGAAGGCGAAATGGGTGATTCACACATGGGCTTACAAGCACGTTTGATGAGTCAGGCATTGCGTAAAATCACAGGTAATGCAAAGCGTTCTAACTGTATGGTGATCTTCATTAACCAAATCCGTATGAAGATTGGTGTCATGTTTGGTAGCCCAGAAACAACAACGGGTGGTAATGCACTTAAATTCTATGCATCTGTTCGTTTAGATATTCGTCGTATCGGTGCAGTGAAAGAAGGCGATGAAATCACAGGTAACGAAACACGCGTTAAAGTTGTTAAAAACAAAATGGCGCCTCCGTTCAAAGAAGCGGTATTCCAGATTATGTACGGTCGAGGGACCAACCAGTTGGGCGAACTCGTTGATCTAGCCGTTCAACAAGATATCGTTCAAAAAGCAGGTGCTTGGTATTCATACCAAGGTAACAAAATTGGGCAAGGTAAAAACAATGTGATTCGTCATTTCGAAGAGAATCCATTAATGGCTCAAGAAATTGAAAAAATCATTCGTGAACAGCTTCTCACCAAGAACAAAAATGAAGCAGCACAAAATGAGATTGAAGAAGAACCAGATTTACTAGAAATCTAAACTGAAACGCCCTTCGGGGCGTTTTTTTTAATGAGGAATGCATGTTTAATTCAGATCAAACCGAGAAACCCAAAACGCTGACTGGGCAACGATTACGTTCTTATGCTTTTGCCCTGCTCACGCGTCGTGATTATTCAAAAGCCGAATTAATTACCAAACTAAATCTCTATGCAATCAATCCAGATGAAGTGGCAAACCTTGTTGAAGAGTTAGCACAACAGAACTATCAGAGCGACCAACGCGTTGCCGAACTCACCCTTGCCAGCCAAATTAGAAAAGGGAAAGGCTTACAACGAATCAAACAGGCTTTAAAAGCAAAACAACTGGATGCGGAGCTACTTGTAGAAGAACTTCAAGACGTGAACTGGCTCGATCAAGCCTATCAACTCAAAGTTAAAAAATTTGGAGAAGAAGTCGCAACTGACCCAAAAATCAAAGCAAAACAAGTTCGATTTTTACAATATCGTGGTTTTGATATGGGGGTAATTATGAAAGCAATTGCTCGAACGAGCGAAGAGGAATAAATGGTGGCAGCCCTACCAGCATGACTTCGGCACATCATAGATCTACTACCGTTGCTACCTTCCGGTCCTGGCGGGGTTCGTAGAGTACAATTGCGAAGCTACCAGCAGGGCTACCATTGCCTGACAAAGTATAGAGATTTTTGCCTGAGTTGCAAGACTTGTCTCTATTTTTCAGCGAGTTTTCAGTTCAACTGCCTAATTCCTCATCAATCGCTATTTATTTGTTATCTATTTACTTTCAAGGCGTGCAAACATTAAACAACAACCCATCATTTCCCTTCAAAAGTGCTTGAAGATTGTAAATGCTTATTGCATTTAAATGAGTTGCTGTTTTAATGACTTAATCAAAAATCTATATCTGGTGTGTTGCAAGTAAAACGTGAAGACTTGTTCGGCCACAGCTTTATATTTCAACTTATGGATGAATTTTTATGCTAAAAAAGCATTCCGTACTTTTTATTGCCCTGCTCAGCAGTGCGCATCTATATGCCAATGTTCCAATTGAATCGCGCTCTTTGAGCCAACAACAAGCCAATAATGTTGTTGCTGGTACTCCAAGTTTAAACTGGGAAATCATGCAAAAGAACCAGAAGCTTGAAGAAGAAATACGTAAATTACGCGGTCAACTTGAAGAACATGACAATGCGATCGAGCAATTGAAAAAAGAATTGACCAATCGCTATACCGATCTTGATCAGCGTTTAGAGTTACTGTCACAAAAAATTGATCCGCCAGAAGAAAATGCCGAAGCTCAAGATCAGACAGCTGCAACAGGAACTGCCAATGCTGAGACAGCAGCACCTATAATCGCTCCGACAGCGCCTGCGCAGCAACAAACAGCACCTGCGAAAGCACAACCCGCTGCGGATCAACCACCTGCTAATACCGCCACCACGAGCAATACCACCAATCAAATCGAGTTAGAAAAAGCAGCCTATACTGTTGCGCTTGATGCATACAAACAAGGTGGTGCAAAAAAAGCCATTCAGCCAATGCAAAACTTCATCAAAAATCACCCGAATGGTATTTATGTGGGGAATGCATATTTCTGGCTTGCTGAATTCTACTTAGCCGTTGAGCCGGTTGACTATAAAGCTGCAAAGCAAAACTACAATATCGTGGCGACTCGCTATCCAAACTCAGCAAAAGCATCTCGTGCGGTTTATCAGTTGTATAGCATTGCCAAAGAGGTCGATAAGAATACTGCCCTCGCAAATCAATACAAAACCAAATTAATCAGCCAATATCCACAATCTGAAGAAGCTAAATTTATTCAGAAGAAATAATTTATAGCGTCCATAAAAAAAGCCAGTCTAAACAAACTGGCTTTTTTTATGCTTAGAACAAACTTATTTGATCTTCGCCTGTGTTTTTAAGTATTCAGTATAGTCTTCCAACACCTGCTGACCACGGAACTGTTGATAAAGCTTATTCAACTCTTGCAACTGTTCTGCTGGTAATGTACTTGCCACACTACTATTTACATTAGAAACAGCAACGATCACCAATTCATTTGGCAACTTAGCCGTCGTCGCAGACCATAAACCTTCTTTGCTTGGCGCTGGAATACTAAATGCTGCACGTTCAATCGGACGCTTTAAACCTTGTGAACGAGCAAATGTACCTGCATTTTCAAAGGTTACTTGTGATTTTGCAACAACCTGAGCAGCTGGTAACGTTTTAAAATCAGCAAGGATCGTCGCAATTTTCGCTTGAGCTGCTTTATATGCTTTCGCTTCGATCACTTTTGCTTTTACTTCAGCTGTCGCTTGCTCTAAAGGCTTTACACCCGCAGCATGATAGTTACGAACCTTAATCCAAACCGTATCCCCATTGGCCAACTGAATATTTGATGAAGCATTACGATCGCCATTCTTCACATCATCATTAAACAGTTTCGCTTTAACACTCAAATCACTTAGATACGGATTATCTGTTGCTAACGTCACATCATTTGCAGATTCAATACGTGCACCCTTCACTTCCTGTGCAACCACATCCAATGAATCAGCACCAACAACCATTTCATTCAGGTTATTGACTGTATCACTAAATAAATTCGCTGCTTTAGATTTTTCTACCTCAGCAGTTAAACGTGCTTTTTCTGATTCAAATGATGATAGTTTCACCATTGGCGATTCAGCTTCAATGATGTGATAACCATATTGTGTTTTAACAGGTTTCGAAATTTCACCATTTTTTAATGCATTCACTGCATTATCAAAATCAGCCGAGAATGCGCCTGGTGCATAAGCCTCAACCAAACCACCTTGAGTCTTCGAAGTTGGATCATCGGAGAACTGAGCAGCAGCGTCTGCGAATGTCATACCTGCCTGAATTTTTGCATAGACATCATTGGCAAGCTTTTGTGCAGCCGCATCATCACGCGCATCAGTAGTAATTAAAATATGCTTAACCTGACGCTTAATTGCTTTTTTCTGTTCATCTACAAAAGCGGTGTACGCCTGCTGTAAATCAGCCTCAGTCACTGCAAGATTTGTTTTAGGCAGCAATGCTGGTGTTAAAACCACATAATCAACATCGACACTAGCAACTTGCTTAAATTGATTTTTATGCTTGTTATAGTAGTCTGCGATTTCTTGATTTGATGCAGTTACACCTTTTTTGTAATCATCTAACTTGATACTTGCCAAGTGCAAACTGCGTTGTTCAGTTTGCAAATTCGCTAACTGCTGCACATCAGACTTACTCACCAATGCATAATCCATCAAGGAGGTTGAAATCATTTTAAGTGCATGATCTTGACGTAAGCTAGCAATCAATGCCTGATTAGTCATCCCAACAGAGCGCAAATAGTTTTCATATAGTTTTTGAGAGAACTGACCATTTTCTTGAAAGCTTGGCTGTTGAGCTAACATTTGCTCAAGTTGCACATCGCTTAAAGTCAAACCCAATTTCTCAGCTTGCTGTTGCAACAAACTACGTGCAACAAGTGCATCTAATGCTTTTTCCTGAATAACAGGCAAGTTTAAAAGAGATTCATCACCTTTCACTAATGACAAATATTGATCTTTATAGTTCTTGGTTGCACTTTCTAATTCTTTATTAGAAATATCTTGACCGTTTACTGATTTCGCAACGTCTGCTTTATTGCTACCACTAAAATACCCTTCTATACCGACAAGTGCTAAAGGAGTCAAAAACAAAACTAACAGGACTTTGCCAAGCCAACCCTTAATGAGAGTACGAAACGATTCCATAAGAATTCCAATATTTTATTTCGGGGCAATTTTAACTGAAAAACAAAGACGAATGAATGGAGAATAAAGATCAAATTAACTTTTTCATTCAATAAATAAAAAACGCACCCTAAATGGTGCGTTTATTGATTTAAAAAGATTACGCAACCGAATCTTTTAAACCCTTACCAGCTTTAAAGCTAGGTACTTTGCTTGCTTTGATTTGCAGTTCTTCACCAGTTTTAGGGTTACGACCTGTACGAGCAGCTCGTTCTTTAACGCTGAAAGTACCGAAACCAACTAAAGTAACCGTGTCACCTTTTTTAAGTGCTTCAGTGATTGACGCGATTGTCGCATCGAGTGCCTTACCAGCATCCGACTTAGACACTCCCCCTTTTTCAGCAATCGCATCAATTAATTCTGATTTATTCATGATAAAAAATATCCTCTTAATATCGTTTGTTAAGATCCAAGGCTATAGTTTAAAAGGCCATGACGCCTTTATAGCAATGCTTTGGGGGAGAACGCAATACTAGAAAGACCTTTTAATTAAAATAAATACTGAAATACGACATAAACAGACGAGTTACCTGCCATTTTTTTACTTTTTATTCAATTTGGCCTTCAATTGATTATTTTCTTCGATTAAAGCGTCCACCTTAATATGCAGCTGTACAAGAAGCTGTTCGATGTGCTGGAGATCCTTTGGTGTGACCAAACCGATACGATTCAATGAATGATTCACGCCCGTATCTAAAATCTTCTCAACTTTATCTTTGGTATCTGTCACAGACTCTTTTGCTTTCTCTGTTACCTTACCAACCGTATTATCAGCAAAATCGACTGTTTTCGACTCAAGCTCTTCACCGACCTTGACCAGCGAGTCAAACAATTTATTTCCTTCTTCTTCCGCACGTGAAAAAGCACCTAAACCCGCAAGCCAAATTTGTTGTGTATATTTTTTGAAATCCAGGGCAGATTTCTTAGAACTCTTTGATTTTTGCTTAGTTTTTACCTCAGCTTCTTCGTTAGGATTTTCTATATTTGAGTTATCCATTGACCATTGCTCCTAAGCACTTTACAAACAGTATGTCGTATTTAACCATAAAAATGTTTTTATAATATCAAAGTTAAGACTTGATCGTTTTAAAAAACTGTTCTACAAAGCAATAAAGTCATGTAAATTATTTTTAACAATTGAGTAAGGATGCTCAAGTTTACAGACGATATTGTTTCACAACGCTATTGGTAAGGAAAAAGAGATCTATGAGTGATACGCAACAAAGACATAAACATCCCCATTTGTTGCTAAACATTGTCATCATTGTTTTAGAAACTTTTTTCTCCTTCATCCTTACACATGATGCGGCATTGCGCCTGCAAGCCCAGAAATTAATCAATCGAAACATGACGATTCGTATCAATAGTTACATCCCATTTTTCGATTTTTACATTCAATTTACCGAAAAGGGTCTTTTATTTGATATGAAAGCACTCGATCGGACCATTGATTTAGAAATTAATAGCACACTCATCGATCTGATTAAGATTTTTGTGTTTAACAATCAGCGTAGCATCACCAATATGCGTATCTTGGGTGACTCGGCACTGGCAGAAGAATTTCTAGACTTACTTCCCCATCTCACTCTCACCAGTATTTTTGCGAACTGGAAACAATGGTTTAGCCTATTTAACGATGAAGCTGAAGCAGCTGCATCTCAGCAACGTATTGCCCCACTTTTAGATAAAATCGATCAGCAACGCACCGAAATCAACACATTACTGGTGGAAGTGAAGCAATATCAAAACCGTATTCATCGCCTACAAAAGCGTCAACGTTTGATCAATATTGGCTTCACGGTATTCAGCTTTATTTTAATCGCCTTTTTTGTATATAATACGTGGATACAATAATTCCAATATATTTTACTTTTCACGCTGATATTGGCAATTTAAAACTTGACTATTTTAGTCGGAATTCATAAAATTTAGACATCTAGTCTAACCATGTGTACCGAATCATGCGTCTTACAACTCGCGGTCGTTACGCAGTGACTGCTCTACTTGATTTAGCTTTGCAGCCAACTGAACAAACGATCACGCTTGCGGAAATAGCAGCACGCCAATCCATTTCAGTCGCTTATTTAGAACAGTTATTCGCAAAACTTAAACGTCACGGGCTAGTTTCAAGCGTTCGTGGTGCAAATGGTGGCTATCACCTTGCGCGCACTGCAAGTGAAATCACCGTGCTAGAAATTATCGAAGCTGTAAATGAAACTGTTGATGCAACCCGTTGTGACCATAAAGGCAATTGCCAGAATGGTGCAATGTGTTTAACGCACGACTTATGGCAAGAACTCTCCCACCATATTGCCGATTATCTCGCAAAAATCACACTTGCTGACTTAATTGCGCGTGACAACGTTCAAACTGTTGCTCTACGCCAAAATTCACCAAGCCTAGATTCAGCCCTTCTATCGGTTACAGGTATTTGACATGAAACGTCCAATTTATCTTGATTACGCAGCAACCACTCCTGTACTGCCTGAAGTTGCAGAACGTATGGTGGAGTGTTTAACGTTCGAAGGAACTTTTGGTAACCCTGCGTCACGTTCACATGCTTATGGTTGGCAAGCCGAAGAAAAAGCTGAGTATGCGCGTGAGCAAGTTGCAAATTTAATCAAAGCAGATCCACGTGAAATCGTTTGGACTTCAGGCGCAACTGAATCTGACAACATTGCATTAAAAGGGATTGCTCAGTTCTATGGCTCAAAAGGCAAACACATCATTACAAGTAAAATCGAACACAAAGCAGTGTTAGATCCTTGCCGTGAGCTTGAAGAACAAGGTTTCGAAATTACATATTTAGAGCCAGAACCACGTACAGGTTTAATTACACCTGAAATGGTAAAAGCAGCTTTACGTCCAGATACGATTCTTGTATCCCTAATGATGGTGAACAATGAAATCGGTACCGTAACAGACGTTGCTGCAATTGGTGAATTAACACGTGCCAATAAAACATTCTTCCATGTCGATGCTGCTCAAGCTGCAGGTAAAGTTGAAATTGATCTTTCAACGATGAAAGTCGACTTGATGAGTTTCTCTGGTCACAAAATTTATGGTCCTAAAGGTATTGGCGCATTGTTCGTTCGTCGTAGCCCACGTGTTCGCTTAAAAGCACAAATGCACGGTGGTGGTCATGAGCGTGGTATGCGTTCTGGTACTTTAGCGACACACCAAATTGTTGGTATGGGTGAAGCTTTTGAAATTGCTGGCAAAACCATGCAAGCAGAGCAAGAGCGTATCCGTAAACTGCGCGACAAGCTTTGGAATGGTTTACAAGACCTTGAACAAGTATTCTTGAATGGCCATCCAACTCAAAACGTTGCAAACTATCTAAATGTCAGCTTCAACTTTGTTGAAGGTGAATCACTGATGATGGCACTGAAAGATGTTGCTGTTTCAAGCGGTTCAGCGTGTACATCTGCAACTTTAGAGCCTTCATACGTTTTACGTGCTTTAGGTTTATCTGATGAGTTAGCGCACAGTTCAATCCGTTTCAGTTTTGGTAAATACACAACTGAAGCAGATATTGATCACGTGTTAACAATTACCAAAGCTGCAGTTGAGAAATTGCGTGAACTTTCTCCGCTTTGGGATATGTACAAAGAAGGTATCGACCTTTCAACAGTTGAATGGGCTGAACACTAATTCATTGAACTTTCTATTGAAAAACGTGTTTTTACCCTCATATTAATATTAGGCTGACCCCGAGGTTTGGAGAAGCGACATGGCTTATAGCGAAAAAGTAATTGATCATTACGAAAACCCTCGTAATGTTGGTGTTTTAGACAAAAATGCAGAAAACGTAGGTACAGGTATGGTCGGTGCACCAGCATGTGGCGACGTGATGCGTTTACAAATTCAAGTCGATGACAATGGCGTAATTGAAGAAGCTCGCTTCAAAACTTATGGCTGTGGCTCTGCAATTGCATCAAGCTCTCTTGTAACCGAATGGTTAAAAGGTAAAACGCTTGATGAAGCTCAATCAATCAAAAATATTGATATTGCGACTGAGCTTGCACTTCCACCAGTAAAAGTACACTGCTCTGTATTGGCTGAAGATGCAATTAAAGCTGCGATTGAAGACTATCGTGGCAAAAAAGCGAAAGCTTAATTGATGAACGAAATAACATTGGAGTTTTCATGATCCATTTAACTGAAAATGCTGCGAGTCACATCAGCAATTACCTGCAAAATCGCGGTAAGGGTGAAGGCATTCGTATTGGCGTGAAAACTTCGGGTTGTTCTGGGTTGGCTTATGTACTTGAGTTTGTCGACGATGTCGACACGCATGACCAAGTATTTGAACAACTTGGTGTTAAAGTATTTGTTGACCCTAAAAGCTTAGTTTATCTCAATGGTTTAGAGATGGACTATGTCAAAAATGGTCTCAATGAAGGCTTTGAATTTAACAACCCAAATCAAAAAGGTGAATGTGGTTGCGGTGAATCATTTACTGTTTAACTTGCAGCACCCCTCTTTCTTTTCGTCAAAACAGTGTGTTCCGCACTGTTTTAACGTATTTATCAATAGCGGAATTCATCTCCCATGAATCATTTTGAGTTGTTCCAATTACCCGAAGCACTCGATATAGATTTAGCAGCTTTAAAAAAACAGTTTTTAAGTTTGCAACAGCAATATCACCCCGATAAAGCCAGTGACAAAGATCAAGCATTGATCAAGTCCAGCGAAATCAATCAAGCGTATAAAGTACTTTCACAAGTTGATAGTCGTGCTGCGTATTTGCTTGCCTTAAAAAAACAAGATCATCATCTGGATCAATCTATTAGTGATTTTGAATTTTTACAATCTGCGCTCGAAATGCGTGAACAATTAGATGAAGCAACATCTACAGAGCAACTTAATACGTTAAAAATTGAAATTCAACAGTGGATCGATAGTCTAGTTCGCGAATTTAAAATTGATTTTGCTGACGAAGACTGGGCAGAAGCACGTGATACTGTTCGTAAATTACGTTTTTTCCAACGTGTTATGAATGATATTGATAAAGCTGAAGATCGCATGTTGGACGAAGAAGAGAGCTTCGACCTCGATGATGATTTTTAATTCGCTGTTACCGATTATTTTCAAGGGATACCGCACGCATGGCGCTTTTGCAAATTGCTGAACCAGGTCAAGCTACTGCCCCGCATCAACACCGTATTGCGATCGGCATTGACTTAGGGACAACCCACTCTTTAGTGGCGACAGTGCTATCGGGAAAACCGAAAGTTCTACAAGATGACAAAGACCGAGTATTACTGCCGTCTATTGTTCACTATGCAAAGGATGCAACGACGTTTGGCTATGAAGCTAAACCTTTTATGCTGACTGATCCTAAAAATACAGTTGTTTCAGTAAAACGCTTTATGGGTCGCTCACAAGCAGATATCAAATTTCAGCATCCATACACCCTTGTTGGTGCAGAAAATGAAATGCCTGCATTTGAAACAGTAGCTGGACGTAAAACACCCGTCGAAATTTCTGCTGAAATTTTAAAACAGTTAAAAGATCGTGCTGAAGCAAGTCTAAGTAATCCTGTGAATGGTGCAGTGATTACTGTGCCTGCCTATTTTGATGAAGCACAACGTCAAGCCACACGTGATGCTGCACAGCTTGCGGGCTTAAATGTTCTACGTTTACTCAACGAACCTACTGCTGCTGCCGTAGCTTATGGATTGGATCAAGATACCAATCTCAGCACGGATCGCAACTATGTCATTTACGACCTCGGTGGTGGTACCTTCGACGTATCGATTTTACGCTTCTCACAAGGTGTCTTTGAAGTTCTGGCAACAGGCGGACATACCGCACTTGGTGGTGATGACCTTGATCGCTTAATCGTAAAATGGGCGAAAAAACAGCTCAATATCGAGACCTTAAGTGATGAAGAATATGCTGTTTTCATTATGGCCGCGCGTCAAGCCAAAGAATATTTAACAGATCATGATTCTGCTGAGTTAAAATTATTAGATGACCGTCTGACTTTAGACCGCTTAACATTTGAAACCATTATTCAAGTGGCACTCGATAAAACCATGAGTGTCTGCAAACGCGTATTACGTGATGCTAAACTTGAACTCGATGAAATTGAACATGTGGTCTTAGTGGGTGGTTCAACTCGCTCTTATGCAGTACAAAATGCAGTTCGTGAATTATTTAAACGTGAGCCACTCTGCACTATCAACCCTGATGAAGTGGTTGCAATTGGCGCATCAATTACTGCAAACCAGCTCATTGGCAATAGCCAAGATGGTTCTTTGCTACTTGATGTTACCCCACTCTCTCTTGGCCTTGAAACCATGGGCGGTTTGGTTGAACGTTTAATTTCACGAAATACAGCGATTCCTGTTGCTCGCCGTCAAGAATTCACCACTTATCAAGATGGCCAAACTGCCATGTTGATTCATGTAGTTCAAGGTGAGCGAGATTTGGTAGAACATTGCCGTTCATTGGGCCGCTTTGTATTACATGGCATCCCACCAATGACTGCAGGTCAAGCACGTATTGAAGTGACTTTCCAAGTTGATGCGGATGGTTTACTGACGGTATCTGCCAAAGAAACAACGTCTGGTGTTCAAGCGCAAATCGATATCAAGCCCTCATATGGGCTATCATCAGCGGATACTGAGCGCTTACTGGTAGAAGGTTTCCAATATGCTGAGGAAGATAAGCATCTTCGTCACTTGCAAGAGACTAAAGTTGAAGCACAACGTGAGCTGGAAGCATTAGAGCAAGCTTTGAAAGCAGATACCGATTTACTTTCACAGCAACAGGCTCGCGATTTAATTCTTGCTGCTGAAGCGTTAAAAGCCCGTCTTAAAACAGATGAGCTTGCAGCGATTGAGCATGCTGTTCAACAGCTTAAAATTCATAGCGATGCCTTTGCTGCGCTTCGTATGAATAGACATATTGACCATGCCTTAAAAGGTACAAAACTTGAAGATTGGTCAAACTCAAACTAAAGGTATAGGTGATCAATATGCCACGTATTAAAGTTCTTCCTCATGCACAAATTTGCCCTGAAGGTGCAGAATTTGAAGTCGAACAAAACGCCAATCTATGCCAAAGTTTATTAAAACAAGGCATTAAAATCGAACATGCTTGCGACATGTCAGCGGCATGTACGACCTGCCATGTGGTTGTGCGTAAAGGTTTTGATAGTCTTGAAGAGATGAATGATGTAGAAGCTGACTTGCTTGATCGTGCATGGGGTTTAGAACCTGACTCACGCCTGTCTTGTCAGGTCGAGATTGTTGATGAAGATTTAGAAATTGAGATTCCTAAATACACCATCAACCATGCTTCGGAAAATCATTAACGATATCTGAATCGATTAATTTCCAAATTTAAAATTGAAGACTCCTCGTTAACGAGGAGTTTTTTATTGAGTAAAAAAAATAAATAACCACAGCAAAATCACGGTTAAAAAGGGCAAGAAAAACCAACCAAGTTTAATTTTTGATGTACTTGTAGCAATCGATTCTCGAGGCATTTGTTCTTCAAAAATTTGAGATAATTTAGGTTGAAGTAGAATTTCTTCTAAATACACTTCATGCGCAATTTTATTAAGAGCATCTTTTTCTACATCGTATAGGCCACCACCATTTTCATGTGCTGCCAGTTCCAACCACTTAGCCTTAAAGAAGTTATTTGGCCAAAAATAAGATGGTAACGGCATAATATAATTTGGGTTTTGCTCTGACACAATGATTGGAAATACCTTCATTGCAAGAAGCCCACCTGGTAAATGTCGATACTCAAACCACATAGATGACATCTTTAAGGGTAAAGTCGCTAAACTTTGTGGAAAGGGATAATTAAATACTCGTGTAAATTCATTGGTCAAATGCGCTGCATAATGCTGTTGATCTAAGACATTTGGAGTAGTCCCTTTTAGGGAAAATAACTGCTCTGCCGCTTCTACAAGTTGAACTGGTTGCGTTTTCCCTGATGGATCAAATACAACCTCTCCAGCACATGAAATCCACTCAGGTCCGAATAAATTACTATTCGCCTGTACCAATGATGCCCAGACAATTTTACCCGTTGTATATAACGTTGGCATTGCTTTGATTTGCTCGTAAAGCGGATCATCATACATCCACATAGAGGGAGCGACCTGTAAATAAGGTCTCAATGGAATGGGTAACTCGAAGACTAAATCCTTTATATCCAAGTCATCCAGCATCGCCGTATCCAAACTATCGATGATTTGCTGCATTTTATTTTTCTCTTTCTTAAATTTAGGCATCAGTAATCTACACACAACAAAGTGAAGCCCATTCACTCGCTGCTTGATTCCACTTCACATTAACGGAAACTTAATATCAGGAATTATCTAACTTCGTCATCTAAAGTTAGTTTAGGAATGCCTTGCGCATTGGTAATTTTTTGCTGGGTCTTGATACGCTGCACCATATTCTCCAGAATTTCGACCAATTCTGGATATTCATAGTTTTGTACTTCTTCCAGATTTAAGACCAAATGGAAACCTTTGTAATCGAAATCGAACCATTTTTGCGTATCTGATTTCTTGCCTGTGAATTTCTCCATCACCTGCCAAGTTTTAACTGGACCTTGAATGCCTTTTAAATAAATTGGCACTTTCGGTACACATAAAAACTCATTTTTAATCAGCTGATGGGTATCATCTGCAATTAGAATTTCATCAACTTCCGCAGCAGACTGCAAACGTGCGGCCAAATTTACGTCACGGCCAACAATGGTATAGGCCATACGATGAGAAGCGCCGTAGTTACCGACGTGACAATAACCCGTACTGATACCCATACGGATATGTAAGGCTGGATACCCCATTTTCTTCCAGCGTTCACGTAACAATTTCATTTGTTGACGCATCGCAATCGCCATTTCTACACAAGATTTTGCATCCTGCTCAACGCCTTGCGAATTTGGATCACCAAAGAAAATAAGAATCGCATCGCCCATAAACTTGTCGACTGTCGCTTCATACTGCTTTGCAATTTCAGTCATATGACTCAAATAATCATTTAACAGGAAAGCTAAATCATCTGGGATTAAGGTTTCAGAAAGCTCGGTAAAGCCTTGAATATCGGAAAAGAAAATCGTTAATTTTTTACGTTTATATTCAATTTTTGCTTCAGCCTCACCACGCATGATTGACTGCCATAATTGCAGTGGCGCATAACGGCTCAGTTGATTTGCAAAAGCAATATAACGCGTCATTTGATTATGATAATGCTGGCGTTGTTGGCCTAGAATATTCAAGCGACGGTGCTGGTAATAGTTACCAATCACGATAAACATCATCAAACCAAGCAGGCTTACGACTGTTAATTCAGGATTGGTCGGTTCAAAGTATTCTTCAGCACCAAAAATCACAAAGGTACTGAAATAGAAAACAATGACGCCAATCAATCCAATTAAACAGGAAACTGGCAAAGAAATTTTGTTGTTCAGCCCCACATAGAGCAATCCAAATAGAATAGTAAAAGTGGGAACTAAACTGAGATGCAATGCCGCGAGGACCAACGCAATAATGACTGCTTCATTGCCAAAAAGAACATTTTTTTCTATTTTTTTATCAAATTTATATTGCAGCCATTTTTCTAAACGAGGACAAAGCAGAAAATAAATAAGTAATAAAGGAAGAAGGTAGAGTTGATAGCTAGCACTCGTTGAGGTAAATGTATAAATTACCAGAATTAGTGACAGAATCGAATATCCCATCAAACGATGAAAATAAGCAAACTGTCTAGGTTCTTTATCAATCAACCTATCTAGTGGCACTCTATCCTCCTTTTTTATTATAGAATACTGTATTTATCCTATTTTCCGGATCAGTCCATACGCCAATCAAATGGCATATCACCCTGTCCACGCAATGCAAGCATTAACGTTTGACGCATGTGTGCTAGTACTTCATTGCTATAAGGCACAGCTGGTGTTCCCCACACTGGCTTAGGCCATGCAACATCGTTTTGATAACGGACCACATGATGAAAATGAAGCTGTGGAACAACGTTTCCTAAAGCTGCGACATTCATCTTGTCTGCACGGAATACACGTGACAGTTGGCTTGATAACCAGCTTGATTCACGTAAAAACTGTTCTTGGTCTGCTTGGCTTAATTCATATAATTCTGTTACACCTGGCACACGTGGCACAAGGATTAGCCATGGAAATTGCATATCATTCATTAAACGACATGTTGAAAGCGGGAAATCGCCTACAAAAAATGTATCTTGAGCAAGTTGTGGATGCAAACTAAACATATCTTTATAATGATGCAAAATAATGATGATCAATACTATCACATCAGTTTTGATGTGAATATTATTAGTAACCCGTTTGATTACAAATAACAATGATTTTCCTCATTTATTGCATGAACATCTGATCAAAAACATCCAGATGTCATGCAAAAAACAGAACCTGCTCAATTAACCATCAATTTATAATGTTCAGCTTATCGATCAAGCTCACTCAAAAGCTTGTTCAACAGATCAACAATGAACTGTATCCGCTTGTCATATTCAGCCAATTGCACCATGACTTTGAGACGTTGCCCACCTTCCATCCGATAATAGGTTGGGTTCTTCTGCATCAGTTGGATAATACTCAACGCTTGTACGGGTGTATCTGGCGCAAATTCGATATAGCCACCATTACTGTTAATATCAATTTTGGTGATGCCAAGTTGTTCTGCTCGCAAACGAAGCTGGTGGACACTAAACAATTGCTTCACAGGCTGTGGAGGAATACCAAAACGGTCGATCAACTCCATACGGATATTATCCAGTTTCTCTTGGCTATCGGTACCACTGATACGTTTATAGAACAACAAGCGTTGATGCACATCACCGAGATAATCATCTGGAATCAAGGCTGGCATATGTAAATTAATTTCGGCAGTCAATGATAAAGGCGCATCGAAGTTTGGTGTCTTGCCTTTCTGAATGGCTTTCGTTGCTTTCTCAAGCATTTCCATATATAGGCTATAACCAATCGCTTGCATCGAACCACTTTGCTGTTCACCCAGCAACTCACCTGCACCACGAATCTCCAAATCTTCGGTCGCCAGCATAAAACCAGCACCCAAGGTCGAAGCACGTTGAATGGCATCAAGACGTTTTTCAGCATCACCTTTGAGATGTTTAAGAGATGGAACCAGTAAATAGGCATACGCTTGGTGATGCGAACGTCCGACACGACCACGTAATTGATGCAACTGAGCAAGTCCCAACTTGTCAGCACGTTCAATAATAATGGTATTGGCATTTGGGACATCAATCCCTGTTTCGATGATGGTTGAGCACACCAACACGTTATATTCTTTGTGATAGAACTGCTGCATTATCTGCTCAAGCTCGCGTTCACGCATTTGTCCATGTGCCACAGCCACCCGTGCTTCAGGGACTAAATTACGAATTGTTTCAGCGGCACGTTCAATGGTATCCACCTCATTATGCAATAAATACACCTGACCACCACGTAACAACTCACGCAGAATGGCTTCCTTGACTGAATCATCGGTATGTTCTTGTACAAAGGTTTTAACGGCTAAACGGCGTGCTGGCGGTGTTGCGATGATTGATAAATCACGCATGCCAGAGAATGCCATATTTAAGGTCCGTGGAATTGGCGTCGCAGTTAAAGTCAACATATCAACATCGGCACGCAACGCCTTGATCCGTTCTTTATCGCGCACCCCAAAACGGTGTTCCTCGTCGACAATCATCAAACCAAGATTTTTAAACTGAATATTCTCTTGCAGAATTTTATGCGTGCCCACCACAATGTCGACTTTACCATCAGCAAGATCTTCAATAATTTTGAGATGAGTTTTATTACTACCAAAGCGCGATAACACTTCGATACGAACCGCGGTGTCGGCAAAACGATCTTTGAACGACTCATAGTGCTGCTGTGCCAAAAGCGTGGTTGGAACCAATACTGCAACTTGTTTATTATTTTGCACTGCCACATATGCGGCACGCATTGCCACTTCGGTTTTACCAAAGCCAACATCACCGCAAACCAAGCGATCCATCGGTTTGGCAAGTTGCATATCATGCAGCGTTGCATCAATCGCATTGGCTTGATCCAGTGTTTCCTCATAAGCGAAGCCACTGGCGAATTGCATATAACCGGTATGATCTAATTCAAAGGCAAAACCAGGTTTAGATTGCCGACGTGCTTGGATATGCAATAACTCTGCAGCAACGTCATGGATTTGTTCTAAAGCTTTGCGTTTTGCCTTGCTCCACGTATCTGTACCCAATTTATGTAATGGCGCAAGATCTGGATCACCACCACTATAGCGACTGATCAAATGCAGATTGGTTACAGGTACATAAACTTTAGCGCCGTCAGCATAATCGAGCTGCAAGAATTCATGATCCTGTTGATCAATTTCTAGAGTAATTAAACCTGCGTAACGCCCAACACCATGATCGATATGTACCACAGGTGCGCCAATACTGAGTTCAGTTAAGCTACGAACCAAGAACTCTTCAGAAACTTCTTGCTGGCGTTTCCGACGGCGTTGTACAACCCGGTGTTCATATAGCTGGTTTTCTGAAATAACCGAAAGTTGATTCGTGAGTAATAAACCACGATCCAAAGGTGCACTGGTGATCGCAATTTGTAGCTGCTCTTTTTGAAATTGAGCAAAGCTCTCTACATTCTGGATGTCACCCAAAATCGAACGTAGCGCATCTTTCAGCGTTTCACGACGCCCCGCACTTTCAGCAACCAACAAAACAGGATGCTTCACTTGGTCGATATAATGTTTCACCGCTGCGAAAGGCTGTTCTTTTTTAGGATCAACCGCCAGTTTTGGTGGCTGTTCAGCCTTAATATTTAAGACACCCGCTTTATCGTCATAGACTTCTGCAGAAGTTAAAATTCGAGGAAATTGATTCAATGCCTGTAATACATGATTTGGCATTAAAAATAATTCTTCTGGCGGCAGAATTGGTTGATCAATATTATGACGACGATCTTCATAACGTCGTACAACTTCTTTCCAGAAATTGATTAAATCATTTTCAATCTCATTATTTGTAATGACAACGCAATTATTAGGTAAGTATGTGGTAAGCATACTTTGTGCTTCCATCACCTTCTTTTCAAAGAATAAAGGTAAATAGAATTCCAAACCTGGCGTCGGGATCCCGTCTAGCACATCTTGATAAATCGGATTTTTCTTAGGATTTGCAGTTGGGAAGCTTTCTGCATAACGATCTCTAAAGGTCGAACGTCCTTCTTTCAGTGGAAACTCTTTTGCAGGTAATACGGTAAAGTTTTTTAATGATTCTGTGGTCCTTTGCGTCTCTGGATCAAAGAACTTTAAACTTTCAATTTCATCATCAAACAAATCAATACGAATCGGTTGATCTTGCCCCGATGCATAAATATCCATGATGCTACCACGTACAGCAAATTCGCCATGATCATAAACTGTGTCGACTAAGCGATAACCGGCTTGTACCAATTGCTTTTTCTGTACTTCTAAATCAAGTTTTTGACCAACTTTAATATCAAAGTGCTCACCTACTACCCATGAATAGGGTGCAACACGTTGCCCTAGGGTACTGGCAGAAACAAGTAAAATACCCTTTTGTGGCATATTCGATAAGATTGCCAAACGCTCTGAGACGATATCTTGATGTGGAGATAAACGGTCATAAGGCAAGATTTCCCAATCAGGGAAAATAACGGGTTTGATTCCGTAAAATTCAAGTTCGCTTTCAAGCTGTGCTAAATGCTGATTATTTCTTGCAACAATGACGTATAGATTGGTGCTTTGGGTCGCAATTTCTTTGAATAATAGTGCCGCAGATGATCCAAGTAAGGAACCGATCCAGCGTTTTTCACCCGCTTTAAATTGTTGTAGGTTTAATTGAGAGATTTCTTGTTGAAACATAGAGAAAATCATGCAATCTAAAAAGATAAGTGCCCTATTTTAGCATGATGTTTTTTAGTTAAAGAAGAAATTCGCTGTTGAATTAAATGCATTTTAATTTACTTAGGCTATTTCTCTATTTCAAGAAAAGAAAGCCCAGATAGAGCTTTCTTTTCAGCGACCTTGTTTTATACATCAATTTTAAAACCAACATTGACATCACAGGCTGCCTGTCCACCACGAATACCAAAGTTCTCTGAAGGTAATTCTCTTAACATTATTTTGACGTGGTCTTTAGGAATACCAATTGGTTCAAGGTTGCTGACGATCTGTTTATAAAGCTGTCGTTTTGCATCTAAAGATCGCCCAAGAAAAGCATCAATACTAATTAAGGTATAGCATTCGGGTTGAGTCTTTTCTGGTGGACACTGAAAACGATGCGGCTCATGCACGACTAAACGTACATTTCGATCACTGGGCATAATTTTAAACGCACTTCTAAGTGCCGAATGGACTGCCTCCATAATTCCAAGTTCTACGTCTATTGTATATTGTTGCCTGACTTCGATAAGCACACTCGGCATTTTTTATTCTCCTACAATCTAGCATGATGAAATCTTTATCTTTTTACTATTTTTCTAAAATTTTCTCTTCCGATATTAAATAAACTTTGTGCTTCTGACTTTATTAATACTGTAATCAAACCACCCTAATTTGATGAAAATAAAAAAGCATTCTCCAGAAAATTCCGAAGAATGCTTTAGATGGTCTCATGATTAAGATGCAAGTTTTGCATTTGGAAAGAAACGCCCTTCCACAATGTCATAACACCATTGGAAGATAAATGTATAAATCAAAATACACATCGTCAAACCAAAATCTAGAATCAAAGCTTCAATAAAGCTCATGTTCATTAAATACGCAATAATAGGGATTGTCGCAAGCATCAGGCCGCCTTCAAATCCAATTGCATGTAGAATACGTACTGGGATCGTTCTTTCCCATTGATATTTATGCTCAATTTTCTCAAAGTAATGGTTAAAGATCATATTCCAGAATACGGAAATCACAGCCATGATCGTACCGAGAATACCTGTTACTTCAAGTGGCATACTAAAAATAAAACTTAACGCAATTGCGATGATGACCAATAAAATCACTTCATAGCTAATTGCATGAACGAGTCTTCTTTTGGAAATCAACATTTCTATAACACTCTGTTGTTTGGATAGTCGCTATTTTATTTTTATAATATTGATCAATCCAATCAGGTTCTTTCAGTTTTTTTGACAGATGAATATTAATCAAGAACAATTACTCATGTTTCAAACCGTGATTGAAACAGGCTCTTTTTCAGCTGCAGCACGCAAATTAGGCAAAGTACCTTCTGCGGTCAGTATGTCCATTGCCAATTTAGAAATTGACCTCAATCTCAACTTATTTGAACGTGTTGGACGTGAACCCGTTCCGACAGCAGAGGCAATGGTGCTGTATGAGAAAACCCAGCAATTGTTGATTGAAATGAATCAATGGAAGCAACATGCCCATGCCTTAAGTACTGGACTAGAATCCACTCTGAATATTGTGGTGGTTTCTGAGCTATTGCATACCAACTGGACTGATTACATCACCCTGCTTGGGCAACACTTTCCAAGTTTAGCAATCAACATCTTCTCTGCACCGCAAGAAGATGCCCTACAGATGCTGCTTGATCAATCGGCGCAACTTGCTCTAATGTTTGAACGAGAGCAATTGGACAGTCGAGAACAATTTGTTGAGTTAAAGCGAGAAGCCTTGGTTCCCGTGATTGCTAAAAACCATCCTTTAGCAGAACTTGATCAAGTGTCATTTGAGCAAATGGTGCAGACACGGCAAATCGTTGTCGCTAGCCGTGATAACACCATAAAACCAGAACTGCTTTATTCAAAAGACTATTGGCGAACAGACAATCACCATTCTGCGAGTATGATGATTGTACGTAACTTAGGCTGGGGAGTGCTTCCTTTAGAAATGTTTAATGAGAACCCAGAGCTTAAGAAAAAGTTAAAAATCTTGGAGCTTTATGATTTCACACCAAAATTTGAATATTATGTTGATCTGGTGTGGAGCAGAGAAAGTGAATTAGGTGCCGCAGCAAGGTTCTTGATTGATCATATTCGTACACAACGTCAGCACACCAAGTAATACAAAGATAACCTTAAGGAAGAGCGCTGCCAACAAAAGCGATGCTTTGCTTTCGGCTAGATTGTGTTATAAAAGAAATTACCAATAATATTGTTTATTAAGAACGCGATATCAATGACTCAGACCGCATTAGACCAATTAAAAAATTTGACCACCGTTGTTGCCGATAGTAGTGATCTAGAGGCGATCGAAAAGTTTCGCCCCTTAGATGCAACAACTAATCCATCACTGATTACTGCTGCCGCTGAACAACCAGAAAGCAAAGAACTGATTGAAGATGCATATACGCAAGCAAAGCAGGAAGGCTATCAAAGTGATGAATTAATCGAACGTACCATTGATATTTTAACTGTAAAATTCGGCGTCGAAATTTTAAAACTGATTGAGGGTCGTGTTTCAACAGAGGTTGATGCTTCACTTTCTTATGATACTGACGCGACGATTGCCAAAGCCCGTGAATTATCAAAACTTTACCAAGGTTATGGCGTTGAACAATCGCGCATCCTGATTAAAATTGCATCTACTTGGGAAGGGATCCAAGCAGCCAAGGTCCTAGAGGCTGAAGGAATTCCTTGTAACCTCACTTTATTGTTTGGCTTACATCAAGCGCAAGCCTGTGCAGATGCAAAAGTGACCCTGATCTCTCCTTTTGTTGGGCGTATTTTGGATTGGTATAAAAAAGCTGAAGGTGTAGAGCAATACCCAATCTCCAAAGATCCGGGTGTGCTTTCTGTGAAGAAGATTTATAACTATTACAAACAGCATGGTATTCCAACTCAAGTGATGGGAGCTAGTTTCCGTAGCACTGCACAAGTCCTTGGTCTTGCAGGGTGTGACTTACTCACGATCGCACCAAATCTATTGGCTCAGTTACAACAAGACCAACAGGTTATTGAGCCCCAACTCAGTGCTGAATTTGCTCAACAAGCAGAAAAAATTGAACGCCCTGCTCAAAGCAAAGACAGTTTTAAAGCCGAACTTGAACAAGACTTGATGGCATTTCAATTACTGCAAGGTGGGATTGATGGGTTTATCAAAGCCCGTGATCAGCTCAGTTTATTACTGCGTCAATCTTTTGGTATTGATGCTGAAATCAAACCATAATTAGTCGATTTTTCACCTATAAAAACCGGTTTTTGTTATATTAGCGAAAATCGGTTTTTTTAATGAGTTCATCGTGTTCGGCATAACAGATTTAACCACTTATATTATTGGTACAATCTTAATTGTGTTACTTCCCGGCCCGAACTCTTTATATGTGATGTCAGTGGCCTCTCGCTATGGTATCCGTACAGGTTATGCTGCCGCTTGTGGGGTATTTACAGGCGACTTTATTTTAATTCTCTGTACCGTATTGGGTGCAGCATCTTTACTCAAAGCATTTCCCATTCTGTTTATTATTCTCAAATTAACGGGTGCATGTTATCTCGCTTACTTAGGTTTTAAGCTATTACAGGGTGCTTATCAGACTTGGAAAAATCCACCGCATAATGCTGAACTTGCTGATTTACCTAAACTCGACCAGATTCATCCCTACCGTACCGCACTCAGTATTAGCTTACTAAATCCTAAAGCAATCTTGTTTTTCCTCTCTTTCTTCGTTCAGTTTGTTGAGCCAAGTTATGCCTATCCCGCATTAAGTTTTTTAATTCTGGCAATCATTCTGCAAATCATCAGTTTCAGCTATTTAACTGCCTTGATTTTTTCAGGGATTAAATTGGCAGGCTTTTTTAAGCATAATTATAAGCTGGCAGCAACTGGCATTTGTTTGGTTGGCATCCTGTTTTTTGGTTTTGGTTTAAGATTGGCAACCTCTACCATTTCCTAATCAGAACTTTGATCAAATGATCAATTTATTCAATCATCTTAGAACTACGATTTAGTGCACATTAACGATATACTTTTCAACAAATTTTAAACAAGTATAGATGCATAGATGCAACGTCTTATCCAAGATTTTTCAATCCCTGCTGTTTTCGCTGGTTTTATCACCTTCCTGATTGGTATTAGTGTTTCTGCAATCTTGGTGATCCAAGGTGCTCAGTCTTTAGGTGCCAACACCGCTCAAATCAGCTCGTGGTTTTGGGCCTTGGGTCTTGCCATTGGATTATCAGGCCTACTTCTTTCTTGGAAGTACAAATATCCTGTAGCCACCGCCTGGTCAACGCCAGGGATTGCTTTAATCATTGCCTCTACTGGACATTATGATCTCTATGAGGCGATAGGCGCCTTCCTCATCTGCGGTATTGCGATTGCGATTGTTGGTTTCTCAGGTATCTTCCAAAAATTTTTAGCACATATTCCTCAGAGTTTAACCTGTGCCATGCTGGCAGGAATCCTGTTAAAGTTTGGTATCCAAATTTTCAGTAGCTTAGAAAGCCATCTTGGTTTTGTACTGAGCATGCTGGTGATTTATCTGGTTTCGAAACGCTTATTTCCACGTTATAGCATTGTGCTGACCGTGATTTTAGGTGCTGCAATTTGCCCATTGTTTATTGACTTTAAACTACAAGCAATCACATGGTCACTGACTCAACCGATCTGGATGCAACCCTCATTCTCATGGTCTGCTTTACTTGGTCTGGCATTACCCCTGTTCGTCATCAATATGACGTCACAGAACCTTCCAGGTATTGCCATGATCAAAAGCTATGGCTACCACCCACATGTCAATCAATTGGTCGGTTGGACAGGTATTGCACACGCAGTATTTGCTCCTTTCGGCTGCTTTTCAAACAACTTGGCAGCAATTAGTGCCGCAGTTAGCTTGGATGATCAAGTGCATCCAGACCCAAGCAAACGTTATATTGCAGGCATCAGCTGTGGATTGTTTTATATTCTCATGGGGCTTTTTGCAGCAACTTTAGTTAGCCTGCTGATGTCATTCCCGCAAATCTTCATCGTTGCTTTGGCTGGAATTGCCTTATTCGCGACAATTAGCCATAACATTGCAGTTGCTTTCTCAAATGTTGAAGAACGTGAAGCCGCACTGCTTACCTTTTTATGCAGTGCTTCTGGTATTCAGTTTTGGGGAATTGGTTCAGCATTTTGGGGTTTATTGTTAGGTATCTTTGTGCTGATCTTATTTAGATTTAAAGCAAAAAATAAGCCTTAGATGAACTAAGGCTTATTCGAAATCATGGGAGGATCATGGTTTAAATGCTACTTTTCCTCCAAATTCTTCTGTGCTTCTTCATCATTTAAAATACGTCCTGCTTTTTTAGGACGGATCAATGGTGCTGTTGGACGTGGATGTGAATGTGTATATTGCAAGCCTACACCTGCATAAACATCATCGGCAGCGATCTCTGTTTCAAAACGCTCATCATCGCGATCACGAATTTCGTCACTAATGCGTTGCACTTCATCTTCATCAACACCCAGCTCTTGTAAAATCACACCACCGAACTTAATCGCCGATTCAAAGGTTTCACGGATCATATAATCCACTTTTTGTTTGACTAAATAGAGTGAATGTTCACGGTCATAAGAACGAACCAGCAGTTTGGCCAACGGAAACTCATGCGTAACCAACTCGACAATTCGATTGGTAGTGTCTTTACTGTCCACACAAACTACGATAGCTTGAGCGGAAGATGCGCCTGAAGCATGTAAAATATCTAAACGACAACCATCGCCATAATAAATTTTGAAGCCAAATTTCTCGGCATTTTGAATCATGTCGATGTCATTATCGATAATCGTAACATCGACACCTCTTGCCAAAAGCAATTGACTGGTGACCTGTCCAAAACGACCAAAGCCAATCATCAGAACACTGCCACTTAAGCCTTCAGCAATATTTACATTATCCAAATTTATCTCATCTTTGGTTTCAGTGAAACGCTTAAAGATAATGCCTAAAATTGGGGTCAAGACCATCGACAAGACCACAATCGCCGTGAGATTCGACTTCACCGAATTATCAATCACTTGGGCACTAACTGCAGCCGCAAACAGGACAAAGGCAAACTCACCGCCCTGTGCCATCAATAATGCTCGATCTAAAGCTTCAGTATGTGGGCTCTTGGTGACACGTGCCACGATGTAAATCATCAACGCTTTAGCAAACATCATGGCTAGAACACCACTGACGATCAGCTGCCAATTCTGTGCAACGACAGATAAGTCCAGTGACATTCCAACACCGAGGAAGAAAAGCCCCAATAACAAGCCACGAAAGGGTTCGATATCTGCTTCAATTTGATGTCTAAAGGTTGACTCAGACAACAGCACCCCTGCCAAGAAAGCCCCCATCGCCATCGAAAGGCCACTGACTTGCATCAGCAAGGCTGCACCTAAAACGACGAGCAATGCTGCCGCAGTCATCACTTCTCGTGCTTTTGCAGCGGCCAGCAATCTAAACAGTGGATTTAACAACCAGTACCCTGCAGCAATTAAACCTGCAATCGCAATTAAGCCAATGCCGATACTTTCTAAACGGGTTGAGGTGGTCTCAACCACGTGATTGGGTGCCATAAAAGCAACGATGGCCAGTAAGGGGACAATCAATAAATCTTCAAATAATAAAATTGCGACAATCTTTTGGCCTTGTGGTTGAGCAATATCTCCTCGATCACCCAAAAGCTGCATCACAATAGCGGTTGAGGTCAAGACAAAGCCAGCCGCGCCAATGAATGCAACCTGCCAAGTAAAACCAAATAAAATCCCGACACCGGTCAAGGCCAAGGCGCAGGCAATAATTTGCAAAGTTCCTAAGCCAAAGATTTCACGCCTTAAACTCCATAAATGTGAAGGCTGCATTTCCAGACCAATCACGAATAAATACATCACGATCCCCAGTTCTGCGATATGCAGAATCGAGGCCGAATCGTGGAAAAAGGCAAAACCAAATGGACCAATAATCAATCCTGCGATGAGATAACCTAAGACTGAACCCAACCCAATACGTTTAAAAATAGGGACGGCAATAACAGCAGCAGCCAACAAAACCACTGGCGCAATTAAACTGATTGAATGTGCTTCTGAACTCATACTGTTCTCATTGTTTTCAAGCTGGTTTCATTTTATGTGAAACAATAAAAGTCTTATATATCATTTATGGGATAATGCATCCCAATTCAATACTTTAGAATAGGGAGAATACGGCTAATTGATTGCATTCTTATCCCAAAATGCTTGTCTAATTTGTGGCATGGCATTGAGATGATTAATAATATGCTGTGCTTCTTCGGCTTCAATTGAGGTAGCAATCAAAGTCACTTCAATTTCAACTTCTTTTTCACCAAATGGCGTGACATCAATATCTTTGGCAGGATAATTATGATGTTTTAATGTTAGATTCAACTCGTCCATCACCACCTTACTCTGACTGCGATCGCAAATAATATAGATGACATGTAAAACTTCTGTGTCATCATCAATTGGACGACGGTCAATCACATGGACAATCGGTCTTAATAACGTATTTGCCGCTAAAATAAATCCAGTGGCCAACACCGCTTCAATAATCAAATCCGAACCTGCAGAAGCTCCAACCGCTGCTGAACACCAAAGTGTCGCAGCCGTATTTAAACCATGAATATTGCCTTCCTGACGCATAATGACACCTGCGCCCAAGAAACCGATGCCTGATACCACATAGGCAATCACACGGACTGCCCCTTCTGCACCCGTCAAATTGGTTGCAATATCAACAAAGATGGCAGCACCAACAGCAACTAGAACATTGGTTCTCAATCCTGCTGTGCGTTGTCGATACTGGCGTTCCAGTCCGATTAACGCACCTAAAATGAACGCGGCAGACAGGCTGATCAAGGTATCTGCGATATTTGATAAATCAATATTCTGTAAAAATTTTAATTGCATCTTACACCTATTTATTATCAATAATTTTAATGAGGGATAAACTCAATTTAAGGCAATTATGAAGATAGCGTATAACTTATACCCAGCCCAAACCAATGCTGTTTCAAACGATGTAAGCGATCACCAAATGATGCTTCTAAGGTGAGAATATTCGGAATAAGACTATACTGCACCGCAGTTTGGAAGAATGGTGCTTGACGATCTTGATTATAGGTTTCAAGTGTTAGGCCAACGCGCTCTGACACAGTATAGGTTGAGGCAACGCCCCAACGTAGCAAGCGTTCATCGGCATGCTGATAGCCTACATTGGTATCCAAAGCTAAACGTTGATCTAAAAGCTGGAAACTCACAGGAACATTAAAAAACCAGTCCAAATCACCACCATGATGCAAAACATCATCACGTGATAGCAGCAAGCTACTGGCAACACCCCAATCATTGTCCATTGGCTTTAGAATGGACTTCGCTTGAGCTGAAAAACCATGAATCTGATCAATGTCTTTACTTGAATGATACCCCAATGAAACCTCCAAATTCTGAGTGAGGTTACAGGCAGGTACAACTTGATAGGACCAAGTTCGATCTTTGTTGTAACGATAAGTACTTTCTAGCTGACAATGCTGTGCTGTAGTAATAGACACATCATCTGTATTGATGAGTGGACCAGCCTTACTCTCTTGTGTGAACAACAATCCACACAATATAAATACGTTGAGAACAGCAAACCATTGAATGGAAGCGTGAAAAAACATAGGCTTCTCCCCATTTTTAGGTGAGAAACTAAACAGGTTGCAGTCAATACAATAAATTTTGTGAATACAGCAAAATTTTATAGAAGGGTGAAAATGATTTATATCAAAGCTATCTCATTGCAAGATAGCCAACCTAAAAGGCTAACTTGCTCAGTATTCGCTTTGGTTTAATCCATTATTAAACCCGAACCTCGAACAACTTCCCATTTAGGATCTCCGTGAATAAACTCAACGGCATTATAGGACATGCGAACTGATTCACAAGTCCTATTTTATGAAATTTTTATTGCAAAGCTCAGCAAAAGCATTAAAACAAATTTAAATTACAGTTCCTTTACCACAACTGTTTTCGCCATTTTGTCATGCCAACCCTGCTTTTTAGAATCAAAAGCCACCCAGATTAAACCAATAAAAAACACCAAAGTTGCTGGAATATAACCAATGTAGCGAATAATGGCTTGCCCAACAGTCACATTTTCACCCGTTTTTTCATCCAACACTTTTAAACGCAATAAACGTTTACCCGGTGTTCCTGCAAATTTAATCCAGCAGAAAATGTAAAATACGGCGGCAAGAATTTGCCATATCCAATCTGCGGTAGACATAAATTGAAATGATGAGAAACCATCAGACGCAACAGTGGTATTTCCACCACCAAAAATCATGGTTAATGGAATCATGGCAACGATCACAATGATTGAATCAATAATCGCTGCACCAACACGTATCCAGAAGCCCGCGTATGCATATTGTTGAGACATATATTCCCCTCTCTTTTTTATTTCTATAAAATATTGATAAATAATAACCTGTTGTTGCAATGATTTATATTGTGTTTTGTTTTAATTCTCGATCAAAAAAATCAAGCGTACGTTGCCATACCACTCGGGCCTCGGGCATACCACGGCTCACGCTACGAAAACCATGCGGCATATTATAGGTATAGGCTTCAACACGTTCACCTAGTTGCTGAATCAGTTTATTACGCTTGGTTGCTGGGCAAAATGGATCTACCGTCGACCAATGCCCCTGTAGTATTCGGACCTCATCCAAGGATTCTTTGTTTGGAACACCTGCCCCCTGAATCCCCAAAGAATGGTGATATACCACAGGTGCCAGCATGTCGTCACGTTTGGCCATTTGTATGACGTAGCCACCCGTTAAGCATTGTCCGAGCATACCTAAACGGCCATTACATCTCGGATCTGCTTTGAGCCCATCCAGTAGAACATGAATTTCTTGATTGACCTCACTGTCAGCCGCGTTGATTCGCCCTGCTTTACTCACCATTGCACGGATACAGTATTTCACTGCACCACCGCTAAATAAGTTGGGCACGTAAACCAAATAGCCACGATCAGCCAAGTCTTGGGCGTCTTCACGATAGACATCCAAAATGCCAAATAACTCGTGCAGCAATAATATCGCAGGTGCCTTTTCCGTCGTTTGTGCAGGTGTATACACTTCAACTTCGATTTGACGTGTTGGTAATGTGATTGTTTTTATTTCCATCTCAGTCATCCGTTGCGTTCGAATGATTTCCATACTATTTCTGACAATTACAATTGTCAAATAAAAAAGGATGCCTGACAGCATCCTTTTTTAATACATTTTACTGGCCTATTAAATACTTAATAAACTGTTCAATGTTTCCGCAACATTTTTAGATTTTACTTTCGGTTGTAATGCTTTGAGTGCCTGTTGTACTTGTGAACGCTGCGGTTCCGCCAAGGTGTACCAACGAGACAGAACTTGCAGTAAACGAGAACCTAAAATTGGATTTTTTTCATCCAAATATGCAGCAAGATCAATAAAGTGATCGACACCAAAGCTCCATGTATTCACAGGATTTGCCGCTAGACCACCACTCACAGCACGAATACGATTTGGTGTGCCCAAATCATAATCGGCATGTTTAGTGAGGTATTCAATAGTTTCCGCTGTCGCACATGGATTCGAAGCTTGGATACTAAACCATTGATCTAAAGACAAGGCTTCATCTTTAAAGCGGTTATAGAAATCGCCTAATGCCACTTGTGCTTGTGGCGCGTCATTCCACACCAAAACACGTAATGCGCCTAAACGCTCAGACATGTTCCCTGTTTGTTGATATTGCGCATAGGCCAAATCAAATACAGACTCATCCCCTTGACGTGCCAGCATATTCAACATGATATTTTTGAGTGCGCGCACACCCATGGCTAAAGAAAATTCTTTCTGCAAATCTGGATCTAAAGCCAAATAGGTCTCTTTCCAGAATGCTCCTAAGTCACGTGCTAAACGATCAAGCACTGCTTCACGCTTTTCACGGACCAGTTCAGGCTCATAATCTTGATCGATTCGGCTACCCAAATAATTTTCACTTGGGACATCAAATAAACGTGATGCCAATAATGGATCTTTCTTAACCAATTCTGGTAACGTACTTTGAATCGCCTGAATATAAATATCAGCTTTATGATCTTCTAATAAGATACGTTCCAACAACGTCTGTGTCGCTTGCCATTGGTTAAAGCCATTGGTTTCGTGCTGAATCAAGAACGCAAGATCATCATCAGAATAATCAAATACCAAATTGACTGGCGCTGAGAAATTACGCAATAACGAAGCAACAGGTTGTTCAGTTATCCCTGTAAATTCAATTGTTGCCTCATCTTGATCAAATAAATACACACCATCTTTAACGTCATTTACAAACAAATCTGTGCTGTGCAACGTGTATTGTTCGCCTGTGTTGGCATTGAACAATGCCAAAGCCACAGGAATAGGTACAGCCTTTAAGTTTGGATATTTAGGATGTACTTTTAAGCTTTGTTTGAAACTCAAACGATACGTTTGTGCAGCAGCATCATATTCACCTTTTGCTTCCAACTTTGGCGTACCTGGCTGGTTATACCACGTCAGGAAATTGGAAAGGTCAACACCAGAGCCTGCACTCAATGCAGCAACCCAGTCTTCAACCGTAACAGCTTGCCCATCATGACGCAGGAAGTATTCATCTGTGCCTTGACGATATTTTTCTTTACCAAGCAAAGTCGCCATCATGCGGTTAATTTCAGCCCCCTTCTCATACACTGTCGCGGTATAGAAGTTATTGATTTCAACAAAATGGTCTGGACGTGGTGGATGTGACAAAGGACCCGCATCTTCAGGGAACTGATGTGATTTTAAAACAGCAACATCATCAATGCGTTGCACGGCGGCTGATTGTAAATCTTCAGAGAAAGACTGATCACGGAAAACCGTTAAACCTTCTTTTAAACACAATTGGAACCAATCGCGACAAGTAATTCGGTTGCCTGTCCAGTTATGGAAATATTCATGTGCAATCACCGACTGTACCCGCATAATTGCGGCATCAGTCGTATATTCTTCATCCGCAAGTACACACGAGGTATTAAAGATATTTAAACCTTTATTTTCCATTGCGCCCATATTGAACTGGCTCACCGCAACGATCATATAGTTATCGAGATCATAAGGGCGACCATAATGTTCTTCATCCCAACGCATTGAATGCTTCAATGCTTCCATGGCTATGTGACATTTTGGAATATCTTTTTCAATTGCATAGATTTCTAATGCTACATCACGGCCTTCCGACGTTGTATAACGATCTTTAAGCACCGCCAAATCACCAATCACACAGGCAAATAAATAGCTTGGTTTCTTGGTCGGATCTTGCCAGATTGCAAAGTGACGACCATTACCTGCATCACCTGTTTCCAATAAGTTCCCGTTTGCGAGCAATACTGGATATTTTTTATCTGCTTCTACACGCGTGGTAAATTCAGCCAGCACATCCGGACGATCTGGATAAAAGGTAATTTTGCGGAAACCTTCTGGCTCATTTTGAGTAACAAATAAATCTCCCGCCTGATATAAACCTTCAAGCTGCGTATTTGACTCTGGATGAATCACCACTTGAATTTGCAAAATGACCTGATCTGGTGCATCGGTGATCACCAATTGCTCATCATCTAAATCATATTGCGCTGCGCTCAGGATTTGCCCATTCAGTTGAATTGACTTCAACTCAAGATCACGCCCTAGAAGCACCAAGGCACCAGTTGTCTGACGCTTCATCACCAAAGTAGAGTCAACAATCGCATGACTATCATGGACTTGAATATCTAAATTAATTGATTCAACCAAGAAAGATGGCTTTTGATAATCTTTGAGGTAAATGGTTTGATCTGCTTGTACGGGAGGTTGTGCAGCAATATTCATCAGTATTCCTTATCTTTCATCATGTCGTTTAGATGGTCTTGTTCGCAAGACTTCTTGATTAAAGTCATTCAGTTGCACAAATCATGCCTTGTATCACCTAAAATCATGTGACAAATCACTTTTTGTCATCAGCATCGGTGAAATAACCATGGACTCAATCAGATCATACGCCAACTTATAAAACCTGTCTTTACGGCTCGGTATCAGTTTTAATAATTTTATTGGGTTTGCTATTCAGGTTTTCAAATTTGATCTGCAAATTACCCGATCATTTAGACAAAATTACAACATCGTTTTCCATTCTTAAATAAAAACTACAGAACCAATTGCGTTCTATCGCGCAACTTACATTTTTTTCCTGAGTTTTACATTTTGTGCACGGTTATTGCTTAACTCTATATGCCAATCTAGGTAAATACAATAAAACAAGCGAGGGTTATGACGATGGAATTAAAAGCACATCTATATCGTTTAGAGAACATCAAAGCAATCCATGATCTGGCTAAAGCTGGCGTAGATCATCATGTAATTTCAGTTTTTTTAACAGCAGAAGGAATTGAATTGACAAGCTTAGAAGTGACCAACATTGTGAATACATATGATGCACTAGGCAAAGAAAAACTGCCGAGTAAAAAAGTCCAAGCACTTATTGCAGCCAAAAAAATCGGTCAGGAGGACGAAAATTTACCATGCCCTGTTTAACCACTCACGTTAACCATAAAAAAAACCTCGAAGCGAATTCGAGGTTTTTTTTATTTTCAATTAAGGCGTTGCATTATCCGTACGCAACCACACTACGGTACGACCCAATGCAGAAACACCCATATAACCACGCATACGAAGACGTTTTCCTTCTCCAGTAACAACACCCTTGCCTTTATAGACACGGCCAGAAGTCGGTTCTAGCACGCGACCATCAATATATGAATCAGGCTTATTTGGATCTTCCCTAAAGCCCGATAAAATTTCCAGCCCAAGAATCGGTTTATTGGTATTTGGCGCTGCACATTTGGTGCAGTTCGTCAACGCAATACCATGCGAATTTGGATAACGATAAACAATCTTCCCATGATAACGACCGTCATTTCCCTTACGGATTTCTACGATAGAGAGTTGCTCCCCAGTTCGTTCTTCGATACTTTTCCAATAGCCTTCAATAGATGCAGCAAAAGTTGTTGTACTTGCACAAGCGATAGTAAGCCCCATGATTCCATTCATGAGCATTCGATTTAGCATATTAACCCCGTCTTTAAAAAGTAACCTATTCATCTTTATAGGTTTAATGGACGGAAATTATCACACTTTTACACAAGTTACACTGTACCCTTGCGTTCATTTGTATAAGAAATAGCTGATCTGGATGCTAAACTCGACACGATAATTAAAACTCTTTAGCACAAACAAAAAAGCCTAAACGAGTCGTTTAGGCTTTCTAAAAAACAGCAATAGTTTAAGGATTTGCACTATCGGTACGAATCCAGACTTGAGTGCGGCCCAACGCAGAAATTCCCATGTAGCCACGCATGCGCAAACGCTTACCATCTGCACTGAGCTGCGCCTTACCTTTATAGATATTACCTGTTTTGGGTTCCAAAACTCGTCCATCAATATATTGATTTGGATTCTTTGGATCTTCTTTTAAGCCCCAAGCAATTTGTAAACCTTGAATCGGCTTGTTCTTAAATGGTTCAGGACACTTCACACAATGCGTCAAAACTGTGCCACCACCTGGAACAGGATAGCGATATACGATCGTTCCTGTGTAGGTATTATCAGGTTTCCTCTTGATTTCTACGATGGAGAGTTGCTCGCCTGTACGATCGTCAATACTTTTCCAAAACCCTTCAGGTGTAGAAGCAAAACTAATTGTCGTGAACAATCCCAAGGAGATGCCCATGAATCCTTTCATGAGTGAGTTTATTTGCATAATAAGCTCCGTAATGCAAAATCGATCCGTCTGTAGTTCCATTTTTAGTCTAATGTTCATCTACAGTCAACACAGCCAAGCTATATTTAACTATCTAAAATCAAACAAAATTTTAATCAGTTCACATATTTTAAAATTAATGTTTGCTGATATACGCTACTGATTTAAATCCATGTGACAATACGAGTAAATTTATAAAACCCAACCTAGCTGCACATATTAGGACATTCATCATTCATACTGAAATATGCTTCTATTTTGATAGAGATTTCATCCAATTCAGTCACATTTTAGCCTTAATTTGGATCCATCTATAAACTTTGCATCACTCTGCTGGTACAGCATGTATAATTCTCTTTTTAATGGTTACAGGTTTAACATCAATGGATTTACAGATTCTACAGAAACAGTTAGATGAAAGTAGCCATTGCCCGCTGTGCCAAGCCTCTATGTTCTGGATTGAGGCAGAACAATACAGCCAAGAATTGCAATTCCATGAATGTAGCCATTGCCAACACCGTGTCTTTAAAAGTGACAGCAAACTGAGTTGCCATTGCCCACAATGTACAGCTCAACGGAAAAAGCAAACCCAACAGACGATTTTACAAGAACAACGCAAATACAAAATCAAAGACGAAGTGATTTATAGTCTGAATCAACTCAGCTTTTTACATAAATTATTTTTACTGAGTCTTTTGGACAGTTATGCCCGTGAGGATGTCCAACATGATGAATTGATTCATTGGAAAAATATTAAATATCATGACTTTACCCCAAACTATTTGTTTCAGAACCATTTAGTCCAAGAGTTATTAAAATTAGGTGTTTTTAAGCCACAAAATGATAATTTAGAAACTGAACATTTTTACCTTAATCTGCGCCTCGATGGCTATTCAGATCCTAGCCTGTTTAGTGTCACACATCAGCTACGCCAATGGTTCTATGAAAATCTCAGTTTAGGTATTCCATTTAAAACCACAGATGAAGTAAAAGACGCCCTATATTTGGTGCTTTACCAAGAAATCGTACAATTTATGCAGTTTTACTGTCGCACTTGGGGCATTCAAATTGCAGGAAATCGTAGCTTCCAAGCTTTTTGCTATCGTTTAATGGAAGGCTTAGCAGTAGGTCAAATTTTTTATTTGATCCAAACCGCACTAGAATATCTGTATAAACAGAAAGCCTTGCAGCCAAGAAATGATAAATTTATCAACACTAACTTGCTGAAAAAAACACTGGAACAGTATCGAGAGCGCGCATTAGCAGAACGTTGGGAAACCACAACCCTGCCAAGGCCCTACACCATTCCTTTTAGTAAAATGAGTGAAGTACTGCTGTTTAAATTTTTGGGTTATGACGAAAGTATTTTTATTCAGCCTGTTTGGAAGTCTTGGCGAAAAATCGAACCGCGATTAAATTTTTATTCAGTTAAACGCTGTATGTATTGTGGTTCAAACGATTTAATTGTCGATTATGATGCAAAAGATTATGTCTCATTGATCTGCCGTCGCTGCAAACATCAAGATCATTATTTCACACATTAAACACCCATACCCAAATCAATACCTATGAAGGATGTGTCATGTCACAGAAACAACAACTGATTGATCAAGTCATAGAAGCTTGGCAAGCCTTACAACAACAAACCCCATTAGTGCAGTGCATTACCAATAGTGTCGCAAATAATTATGTTGCCAATATTTTGCTTGCAGCGGGCGCATCACCAGCCATGATCGACAATCCATTTGAAGCAGAAGATTTCACAAAAATCAGTTCAGCTTTAAGTATTAATGTCGGAACGCCAACGACAGAACAAACCCAAGCCATGTTGATTTCAGCCAAGACCGCAGATCAACATCAGTTGCCTTGGGTACTTGATCCTGTCGGATACGGCCCTGTTTTAAAATGGCGTAGTGAGACCATCGAGCAACTTTTACAATTTAAGCCAAGCATTATTCGTGGCAATGCTTCAGAAATTAGTACATTGGCAGGTAACCAAGCCCAATCTAAAGGCGTAGATAGCACTTTGAATAGCCATGATGTCTATGCTCAGGCAAAAAGCCTGTTACAGCATTCTGAATGCATTGCCATTTCTGGTGAGTCGGATTACATCATTTCCAAACAGTTTAATACTGTCATCCAAGTTAATGGCGGTTGTTACTTACAACCTAAAATTACCGCAACAGGTTGTGCATTGGGCGCTTTAACAGCAGCCTACCATGCGGTGAGCACAGCCAGTATTGCCGCGCTGGCTTCACATATCCATTTTGCCATCGCAGGGAAACTTGCCTATGAGCATGCGCAAACCGTAGGAAGCTTTAATGTCGCATTTTTAGATTATGTCCATATGCTCGATGACAATTTAATCCAGCAGTATGTGGACATTAAAATTGTATAGCTCTGCTTCACAGCAGAGCCTCAGGCTTACTTTAATAATAAATAAATGTCTGTAATCAAATCACATTCATCTACATCATGAACAAAGTTGTGATAGTGAAAAAAGACGGGAAAATCCCCTACTTCACGGGCTGATTGTGGCAGCCAGTCCCGATATAGATAGTAAACACTGTCTTTAATATTATCGTGACTACCCAAATGCCGAACCACGGCATAGTTGCCTTTGGGAAGAGTTCCTGTGCTTACACCATATGTATTTTTAGTGATATCCGCCGTGATTGTTCCAGCAATATCAAAACGGAATTCATCACTTAGAGTCTGTTCAGGGTCAGAAAATGGAATACCGTAAGTATGACTTTTTACTACAGGAGATAATCCCGTTTCTTTGCGCCACTGAATAAATTGTGCTGCCGTTTCAAAGACACGTTCCGGGGCACCGTAGTGTGATATGAATGCAATCTTCTCTTCGGCTCTTTCTACAATATTAACGTTCATCATGATTTCTCTCGGAGGTAAAGAAAAAACAAACCTTTCATGCCAAGACGGCCAATGCGGCTGCTCTCTAAAAGCACTTGGAGTTTGATCAAATGAACGTTTAAATGCGCGGCTAAATGCTTCAGGGCTCTCAAAACCAGACTGCAAGGCAATATCAATAATTTTAATATCAGCTGAAAACGCCAGTTGGAATGATGCCCGTTTCAGACGGGATAATTGGATAAACTTCATCACATTCACACCGATATTTGCTAAAAAAATGCGGTGGAAATGAAATTTAGATAAGGATGCAACCTGACTTAAGCGATCCAAATCAAGCTCATCATCTAAATGCTGTTGGATATATTCACATACGCGCTGCAACTTCTGATCATTTAGCGTCATACATTTAACTCAATCATTTGATGAAAGCTAATTTGCCAGATTCATATCCTGTAAACTTGATCAGAATTGCGAATTTTCAAATCAAATTAAACCGTTGCCTTAAAATAGTTTTCTTTAGGCATATCGATCACTTCAACACACAACTGAATTGGATATCTGGCCTCGGACAGCATATAGCTTTTGCGCTCTAGTCGATTCAACAGAGCTGTACCGACAGTTTGTTTTTGTTGTTGCGTCCTTCCACTCAATAAATACAATTTTAAGTGAATATAGGCTTCTTGAGTATCATTCAGGCCAATTAAAAACACCTCATCTTGAAACGCGCGTGACTTAATATCATGGGCAATAAATAAATCAGTTTCAATTAGCGCAACATTGATATCTTGCAAGAGTTTATACGGATCCAATTCAGTTAAATTGGCTGAATAGTTTGCAATCAGATGAGGCATTTTTATTTTTCCTATTCAATAAAGAGTAACGCTAAACGGACTTGATCATAAGCCATACGTGGGCTGGTTGCTTCCACGATTGGACGCAGTTTTATTGAACCATCATCGGTAAAGTGCTCTGGATTTTTACGTTTATGCAAGCGCTTATAGATCTTACGAACCTCTTCAATCACTTCATCGCCTGGATTTGCCACAGAGATATCTAAACCCTGTTCTTTATGCAGACGTGCAAGATGATTAATAATGGTTGCAGGGGTTAAACCACGTTCATGCGCGATATCCTCAATTTCATAACCATCTTCAAATAAAGCGCGGGTCTCATCTAAAGTCGCAGCAGCGTAATTCTGTTTTGCCCCTTTGGCAATTTTCTTTTCATTACGTGCGATTTCAGTGGCATTCAATGTGCCACCACAATGACGAATAAATGCATTATGTTGAGTGGTTAAATCTATATTTTCAAAATTGACTTCAGCTTCCGTCGATAACTCCTGAAAACGGCGATCGGCTTTGATTGCCAGACTATCCAATTCCAGTGCCTGATCATTAAAACCAAGTAGCTTAAGTCCTGTCAGTGACTTTAAGCGCGACAAAGCCACATAACCCTGACCTTTCTCAAAAGTATGGGTGAGATTAATCTCTGCGGCTTCCAGCGTCATGCCCTGACTTTTATGAATGGTGATTGCCCAAGCCAAACGTAAAGGAATCTGCTGAAAACTAGCAATTGCCTTACCTGCTTCATTTTCAATTGACCATGTTTCAGGTTCAACTAAAAAGGTTGTTCCGTCAGTCAACTTTACTTTAGGCAGAATACCCTGTTTATCATCTTCTTCAAAGCCAATGACTTCACCCAAGCTGCCATTGATATAGCCCATATCAAAGTTATTTTTGACAAACATGACTTTGGCATTTTTTTTCAAGGTCAATTCTTCAGGTGCGCGCACTGAAGATTTTAAGGTTTCCATTAACTTTTCGTTGCCGTCGACCACAGCATTAAACTGATGGCTTTCATTATCAATTTCATTCAGATGTTGATAATTAATATTATCGACATCCATATTGTGCGTATATAAACGTGTAAAGGTTTCGCCAATATCGTGCTGACGAGATTGCTGCAATGCGGTGAGATGATTGCTTTGAATATTTTGTGCGCGGATGGCATTCAAAATCTGATTTAAAATTTCATCATCCTGACGATGTTGCTCGGTTAAATAGCAAACACGGAATTTTGCTTCAACCCAGGCATCTGACATAAAGCAGAATTTATCACGATTGCTTTCATCCTTTTTACCCACTGGCGGTAACTGGAAGAAGTCCCCCGCTACAATGACTTGAATCCCTCCAAATGCTTCATCACTTTCTTTGAAGTATTTCAGCACCTGATTAACCAAATTCAATTGCTTGGCGTGTAGCATTGAAATTTCGTCGATAATCAATACTTGGGCATTTTCTAAATGCTCTTTTAAATATTTACGCTCTTTCATCCGCTTAAGGTCATCATCTGTCAAACGATCTTTAATGCCGATTCCAGCCCAAGTATGAATAGTCATGCCATTCATATGCGTTGCCGCAATCCCTGTCGATGCCGTGATCGCAACAGGCACTTTACGTGCTTTGAGGTAATGAATGTACTGATTAAGCGTATAGGTTTTTCCTGCACCTGCTGAGCCCGTTAAAAAAACATTTTCCCCAGCTTTGAGTAACTTGAGTGCAGTCTCTTGTTTCATAATTTCTTCAGTCAAAAACAACAGCACATAGCTTACCGATTTTTTGCTAAAAATAAAAATCTAAAGCTCATCCAAATCACGTTCAATGGTTCGATAACCTATTGTAGTTGAACTGTTGGTATCGCATATTTACATTGACTTCCAAGGGTTTTCATTTAATGTGTTTGTTAATGAATTCGGACTTGATATATAAAAATGACTACTTCAAATCTCTATACATATCAACCAGATATACTAGGTAAAGATTATCAGCAGCTCACTATGAATTTCGCTGATGATTATGATGGAAAAGTTGTTGCCACCTTGGTTCGCAAGAAGGCTGCTGAAGCGACCAAAAAGGCAGTTTTATATATACATGGTTTTGCAGACTATTTTTTTCAAAAGGAAATGGCTGAGCAATTTAATCAACATGGTTACGATTTTTATGCGCTCGACCTCAGAAAATATGGCCGTTCAAGACTTCCGCATCAAAAATTTTACTATGTTCTTGATTTACGTGAATACGATGCCGAAATCAGTAAAGCGCTCGAAATTATTGGGCAAGAAAATCACAATCAAGTGCTACTGTCAGGGCATTCAACAGGTGGTTTAATTACCACTCTATACGCAGCTCATTATCCAGATCACCGCTTGATTAAGGCAGTATGGGCAAATAGTCCTTTTTATGATTTTTATAAAAGCATGATTGAGAAAAAAGTCGGTATTCCGCTACTCAGTGAAGTTGGGAAACGCTTACCCAATGGAAAATTTCCAAGTGGATTAAATCAATGGTATACCCCAAGCTTACATAAAGATTTCTACGGTGAATGGGATTTCAATCTAGATTGGAAACCTAAAACCATGCCTTTTGTGCATTTGTGTTTCGTTCGTGCCATTCATGAGGCGCAAAAAGAAATCCATCAAGGCGTAACGTTAAGTGTTCCAACCTTGATTATGCATTCACACCAGTCAAACAACCCTAGAAAATGGGGTAAAGCTGCTCAACAGAGTGATGTCATTCTTGATGTGAAAGACATGACTCATAATGCCAAGAAAATGAAAGGTGACGTGCAAACGCTGGCAATCCACAATGGCTTGCATGATCTTGTGCTTTCTGCTCCACCTGTACGCGCTCAAGTTTACAAAGATCTGTTTGTGTGGCTTGAACAAAAAATGCCTTAATTGACAAATAAATCAGTGACTTTAAATATCATGAATACCATTGCAGCATCATTACCTAAAACAATCTACGCGATTCAACATCTTGCTTTTGAAGATTTAGGTTCATTAGAAGATATTTTTTATCAGCTGGGTTTTCGCGTCCGTTATTTTGAGGCGGGTGTCGATGATTTAACTCCTGCACTCAACTATGATGGATTGACCGTGATCCTCGGTGGCCCAATCGGCGTTTATGAAACTGAAGACTATCCGTTTCTCATCGATGAAATTGAAGGCTTGAAACAGCGTTTAAAAGCCAACAAACCCACCATTGGGATTTGCTTGGGCGCACAGTTGATTGCACACGCACTGGGTGCAAAAGTCTATGCAGGACACCAAAAAGAGATTGGTTGGAGTCAGTTGGAAATTAAAGCGGTTGAACATAATCCCTTAGCCGCACTTGAACATGTTGAGGTATTGCACTGGCATGGTGATACTTTTGATTTACCAGCGAACAGCACTTTGCTGGCCAGTTCTGCAATCTATCCAAACCAAGCATTTTCTATAGGCAAAAATATTTTGGCTCTACAATTTCATCTAGAAGTTGTTGAGCAGAATTTTGAAAAATGGTTGATTGGTCACACCTGTGAAATACGCCATGCGGGCTTATCTATTCCTCAGCTGAGACAAGATAATCAGGCTTATGCAGCCCAATTAGAGCAGCAGTGTCGAGCAGTTGTGCAAACTTTCTTAGAAAATTTGACGTTTTAAAATCAATACTTTCAAACACTAAATAAAAAAGCCCAATTCAATGATTGGGCTTTTTAGTCTTAATTCAATCTTTCACTCAGAAGAAATAACTTTAAACTTATTTCTTGTCTGCTTTGAAGCTGTCTTTCAGATCAAGAATACGGTTAAACACTGGTTTATCCGTTTGATGATCATGTTGATCCGCAACGAAATATCCTTCACGTTCAAACTGGAAACGATCTTCAGGTTTTGCTTGAGCCAAAGCAGGTTCAATCACCGCTTGAACGACTTTTAATGATTCAGGATTCAGGTGTGCTAGGAAATCATCATCTGCATCTGGCGCAGCTTCATTAAATAAACGGTCATAAATGCGAACTTCCGCAGGCACACCTTTGCTTGCCGATACCCAGTGAATCACACCTTTTACTTTACGACCTTCTGGGTTTTTACCTAAAGTTTCAGGATCGATTGAACATTTAAGCTCAACCACTTCACCATTGGCATCTTTAATGACTTCATCACATTTGATCACATAGGCATGACGTAAACGTACTTCACCATCAGGAATCAAACGCTTAAAGCCTTTAGGCGGCACTTCTTCAAAGTCTTTACGATCAATATAAAGTTCACGCGTTAAAGGAATGATGCGTTCACCCATATCTACGTTTGGATGACGTGCGTGGGTTAAATCTAACTCTTCTGGTAAATTGGTTAAAGTCACTTTCAGTGGATTCAGTACTGCCATGCCACGAGCCGCTGCATTTTCCAATGACTGACGAATACAGAACTCAAGCATAGCCACATCGACAATACCATCAGTCTTGGAAACGCCAACACGCTTACAGAAATCGCGTAAGCCTTCCGGTGTAAAACCACGGCGACGCATACCCACTACGGTTGGCATACGTGGATCATCCCACCCCTGTACATGATGACCTTCTACCAATTTACGTAACTTACGTTTAGAGGTAATGGTGTAATCGACGTTTAAACGTGAAGACTCGTACTGACGTGGTACAGCTTGTGAATGAACTTTCTCTACAATCCAGTCATAGAATGGACGGTGATCTTGGAATTCTAAAGTACAGAGTGAGTGAGTAATGCCTTCAATTGCATCTGACAATGGATGAGCATAGTCATACATTGGATACATTTTCCATTTATCACCCGTTTGATGATGCTCTGAATGCAATACACGATAAAGAATCGGATCACGCATATGCACGTTCGGACTGGCCATATCAATTTTGGCACGTAAAACCGCACCGCCTTCCTGAATCTCACCATTTCGCATTTGCTCAAAACGTGCCAAGTTCTCGGCAACGGTTGCATCACGGTACGGTGAATTTTTACCAGGTTCAACGAAATTACCGCGGTTCAGCTTAATTTCTTCTGGGGTTTGCAAATCAACATAAGCATCACCTTGCTCAATCAACTGAACAGCCCATGCATAAAGCTGATCGAAATAACCAGAAGCGTAGCGAGGCTCACCATTCCAGTTAAAGCCCAACCATTTCACATCGTTGGCAATACCATCAACATATTCTTGTTCTTCAGCATCAGGGTTTGTATCGTCAAAACGTAAATTACACAAACCTTCAAACTCTTCGGCAATACCAAAGTTCAAACAAATTGCTTTTACGTGACCAATATGCAGATAACCATTCGGCTCAGGCGGGAATCGGGTAACTACTTTTTGAGTACGACCTTCTTTCAGATCTTCGGTAATGACTTGACGAACAAAGTCTAAGCCTGCCTGTTGTTCTTGCTGCGCGGCATCGACAGAGGCATGAGTATTCGGCGTCGGGGTCTTTGGCAGTTCAGAAACAACATCATTTGGCTTCATAGGGTGTAAATCACTTCTTACAGTTAAAAAAGGGAAATAAAAACGCAATCTTTGCTTTTTCTGAAAGATTTTAACGTTTTTTACTTGCCTTGTAGTTTACAGTTTGCTTATGCTTCTCTCAACCAAAAACCCATGGTCAATTTGCCCATGTTTAGGAGATTAATGTAATGAGTTTTCCTCAAGTCGAATTAAACACCAACAAAGGTCGTATTGTTCTTGAGCTTAACGCTGAAAAAGCACCAAAAACGGTTGCAAATTTCTTAGAATATGTACGTGACGGTTTCTATGACGGCGTAATTTTTCACCGTGTGATTGATGGTTTTATGATCCAAGGCGGTGGCATGGACGAAAACTTCAAAGAAAAAGCAACACGTGATTCAATCGAAAACGAAGCTGATAACGGCTTAAGCAACGATGAAGGCACAATTGCAATGGCGCGTACTCAAGCTCCACACTCTGCATCTGCTCAATTCTTTATCAACGTTAAAAATAACTCTTTCTTGAACCACACTGGTAAAACAGCTCAAGGTTGGGGTTATGCAGTATTTGGTAAAGTTGTTGAAGGCCTTGATATTGTAGAAGCAATCAAAGGTGTGCGTACTGGTAACCGTGGTTATCACGCAGATGTACCTTTAGAGAATGTTGTCATCGAATCTGCTAAAATTATCTCTGAATAATAATCCCTCCTGAGTAGCATCGCTACGCAAGTCCCTTTATAAAGGGAGGAAAGTCCCTCTTTCTTAAAGAGGGACTTAGGGAGATTTAAAAGGATAAAAGTGTGACCTACCTGTTTATCTCAGATTTACACTTGTCACCTGATCACCCTCGACTCGTTCGAGGGTTTTTGGCTTTATTGAAACAATACCAAGATAAAGACACTCAACTCTATATTTTAGGTGATTGGTTTAATGCTTGGATTGGTGACGATTACACTGCACCTTGGTTAGATGAAATTGTCAGTGCATTACAAACATTTACTGCGGCAAATAATCAAGTTTATTTCCAAGTGGGAAACCGTGATTTTGCCTTAGGTCAAAAATTCCTGAATCAATTCAATGGTATTTTACTACCTGATGTTTATAACCTCAATATTCAGCAGTATACCTTCCGACTGGAACATGGCGATGCACTCTGCACCGATGATGTTGCCTATCAGCGTTTTCGCAAAGTGATTCGAAACCCACTATTACTGGGTTTTCTGAAAAGCCTCCCTCTCAGCGTTAGACAAAAACTGGCCAATGGGTTTCGTAAAAAAAGTAGCGAAACCAAACAGCTGAAAAGCTATGACGTTATGGATGTAAATGTAAAAGCAGTCGAAAATGCCATTACTCAAGTCGATTATTTAATTCATGGTCATACCCATCGCCCTGAAATTCATCTAGTATTGAATAAACAACGTATTGTTTTAGGTGATTGGCGAGCAGATTCAGCTTGGATTTTAGAGCTGAATGAGCAAGAAAATTTTCAATTAGATTTTAAACAGTGGTTTTATTAATCATTTTTGCAGTCCAACTCACTCTTTACCTGCTTTTTAATCACAGTAATTTTTATTAGACATTGATCAGCTTTGCCTCCTTGCAGTATATCAGAGCTTTTGACGCTCTAACTCACGCACATACGACTTAAATCTATATAGAAATCACATTTAGCTACTTTCAGTGAAATTTAGATCAAGTAGAATAAATTAAATTTTTAAACCGAGTTAATGACGGATGGATACTTTAGCTACAGCAAAAACACGTTATGCCACAAAAGCTTATGATGCAGAGAAAAAAATTCCTCAAGCACAATTTGAAAAACTACTCGAAATTTTACGTTTCAGCCCTTCTTCGGTAAATATTCAACCTTGGCATTTTTTAATTGCTGAAACAGATCAAGCCAAACAACGTATCGCATCAGCATTGACAGGCAATTACATCTATAACGCAGCTAAAGTCCTAAACTCTTCACATACCTTGGTCTTTTGTACGCGTACTGATATCTCAGCAGAATATTTAGAACAATTACTACAGCAAGATGATGTCAGTGGTCGTTTCAAAGATGAAACGGCCAAACAAGGACAACGTGACACCCGTTCTGGTTATGTCGAATTCTATCGTAATGAACTTAAAAATCTTCCTGCATGGATGGAAAACCAAACCTATCTAGCATTAGGACAACTCCTTTTTGCCGCAGGGCTGGAAGGAATCGACGCAACACCTATGGAAGGGTTTGATAGAGAACTCATTAATAAAGAATTTGGTTTAGCTGAAAAAGGGCTCAAAGCATCTGTTATTGTTTCACTTGGTTATCGCAGTGACAGTGATTTCAATGCCAAATTACCAAAATCACGATTACCAGATGATGTTGTTTTTACTCGTCTATAAAACATTTATTGAATGAACGCCCTAATAATGATCAATTAAATCTTATTATTAGGGCTCAATATTATGCATTCGTATTGAATTGAGCTTGACTTAAAACAGACTGGTCTAATTCGTCAAAGAAAATCTTTAGCTCATCGGCCTGAATAAAATCTGCTTTAAATAACATTGATGTTTGAACATCATCAATCCCACAATAGGCAAAAACGCCTTCCACGATTTGTTTATGAATCGCTTGTGTATAACCGTGCCGATCATATCCAGATTGCGTCCCTGTTGCAGTCCCAATGAGTTTGACTGGAATATTTTTTAGAGTACCCAATAGACTTCCCTGTTCATCGTATTTATAGGCCCAGTCCTGACTAAATACACGTTCAAACCAGCCCTTTAAGAAGGCAGGAACCGACCACCAATACACAGGAAAAATAAAATAGACAATATCCGCACGATCAAAGCGCACTTGTTCAAATTGAACATCGGCATCTACAGCTTTGCGGCCTCGATAAGCTTCAATATCAGAAAGCGTCATCACAGCTTGAAAACCTTCCTTATATAAATCGGCAATTTCGACTGAAACTCCCTTTTCAGCTAAATCATGAGAAATATGCTGTGCAATCTGATGAGAAAGTGATTGTGTATCTGGATGTGTTATGACAATCAAAGCATGCTGAAGTTTATTTGAATTAGACATAGAACCATTCCGAATAGATGATTCACACAAGTTACCAATAGTAACTTGTGCTGTCAACTCGGTTTTTGATGCCTATATTTCGGCAGCTGAATAATCTTGTAAAATAACCAAAAGTGAATTTTCCATCACCTGCTGTGCAGTCAATGCATCAATTTGATTTTTACTTGCTGCTGTCGATACTGTTTCAATCAAGCCCATGATCGCAATTACGATCGCTTCACCCTCTTTTCCATCCAATTGAATAAATGGATGCATACTTTGTTTAAAAATTTCGGTGAATTTTTGCTGACATTGCTGAAAATAGTTTTGCAAGATATCACTACCAGACAAAGCAGCAATCACCAATCCAACCTCAGGACCAGTTGAAATAAAACAACTTAAATAAGCTTCGCAAAAAATATGAATGGTTTGCTGCAAGGTTTTTGCTTCAACGGCTAGAGACCGATTAAGCTCTGCAGTCTGTTTATCATCAAACTCCTGATAAATCGAAATCAGTAACCCTTCACGGTCAATAAAATGTCGATATGCAATTGGCTTAGTTATACCTGCTTGCTCTGCTAAATATCCCAGAGTTAGGGCTTCTACACCCTGAGTTCGAATAATTGAACGAGCCACCTGCAACAATTGTTGTCTGCGCTCTTCTTTACTCAGTCTCTTACCAGTCATAATTTTACTTCCATCAAATTTAACCAAATCGCTTTACATCATTGCTTTGGCTAAACACAGGACTGCAACTACACCACAGATCAATCCAATCCAGGTATAAGCTTTTAAGCGTTCTTTAAATAATACAACACCACTGATAACGCCAAGTACTACCACAAGGATATTCATACCAGCAAAAACAATGGCTGGCGTTTCTTTGAAAATCATATGTGCTTTGACATATAAGGCGATATTGGCAAAATTGAGTACACCTAAAAATAAACCTGTAAAAATATTTTTAGGCTGCCAATTCGGTTGAGTAATTGCGATATAAACAATGGATAAAATAAAAGCTGCAATAAAAGTTAAATTCAGTGTGACTGCAAACTGTAAACCTAAACTACTACTATATTTAAGTAATATATCTACAGCAGCATAACCGGCCCAGACGCTAAACAAAAACAAGGCTGATTTTAAATTCATGCCTTTACTTGCCTGCTCTGTGGCCTGACCAATAATAATCGCTAAAATCGCAATGATCCCCAGCACCACACCAATTAATTTTAATTGGCTAAATTGCTCTCCGAAAATAAAATAGGCAGCTAATAACGACAGTATAACTGCAAGCCGTTGTGCAATTTCTGTTTTCAGGATGCCTGCAAATTGCAAAGACTTTGCCAAGCATAAAAATATGCTGGGTAATAGCACTGCTAAAATAAGAATTAACCACCAAGGGGTATGATTCAATGAGATATGCGTAATATCGGTTTTAAACCAATAAAAACATAAAAGGCTTGCGCTCAAATAATTCCACGCAATCATTTGAAAAACATCGAATCCCTTTGCCTTTAAGTATTTCAGCAAAATCGAGACCAATACACTACAACATGCCGCAGCAACAATCATTTCCATAGTATTTATTCTAGCTTTCTAATAGACAAAAAAATGCCAGTCTAGCGTGAGACTGGCATTTTCTTAAAGATCATCAATCAATTAACGATTATTTTCGTCTTCTTGACCATCTTCAAATTTAGTTTCGCCATCGAAGCCACCTTGATGACCGAAGCCACCTTGACCACCGAAGCCACCTTGACCACCGAAGCCACCTTGACCACCGAAGCCACCTTCTTGACCACCGAAGCCGCCTTGACCACCAAAGCCGCCACCTTGACCACCGAAGCCACCTTGACCACCAAAGCCACCACCTTGACCACCAAAGCCGCCAGTAGCACCTTGACCACCGAAGCCACCAGTAGCGCCTTGTGCAGGGAAGCCACCAGCAGTACCTTGAGCACCAGCAGGACGTGGGTTACGCGCAGGAACAACTGTAGAAATCGCATGTTTATAAACCATTTGACTTACAGTGTTTTTCAACAAAACAACATATTGGTCAAATGACTCAATATGACCCTGCAATTTGATACCGTTTACAAGGAAAATAGAAACTGGAATACGTTCTTTACGGAGAGAATTTAAGAACGGATCTTGTAAAGTTTGACCTTTAGACATTTTTAACTCCAAAAATTTTTTAAATCAGCGCAAAAAAACTATCTTTATTTTTAAACTAAAAATTATAAAAAGACAGCCTGCGAATTTTGCTTTATCCAAAGAAGTTTCGCAAGTCTTCTTTCGCCTGCTTTATCGTCACGTAAGTTTTAAAATCGTGTATTTCTTGCAAAGAACGTAACCATGTGTATTGACGTTTAGCTAATTGCCTAGTCGCAAAAAGGGCTTTGTTCTCCATTTCTACTTTATTTTTGAGACTTAAGTCACTTTTTAGTAAAAAATCTAAAGCTTGACGATAACCCACAGACCGCATAGACGGCAAATCATCATTTAAATCGTATTTTTTAATCAATTCCTCTACTTCATTCAAAAAACCAATATCCCACATTTTGCTCAATCTTTGCTCAATGCGTTGATGTAATTCTAAACGATCTGGCATTAATGCGTAGTTATGAAATATGTAACGATATGGTTGATTTTTAGGTTGTTCAGCTTGTAGTTTTGTTATCGGTTCACCCGTGATTCGAAACACTTCAAGCGCACGAATGATGCGCTGCTTATCCGATACTTTAAACTTTTCTCCTGCAACAGGATCCACCTCAACCAACTCATCGTAGACGGATTGCCACCCTTGCTGTTCAGCTTTCTGAATAATGGCATCACGTATCGTTTGATCCGAATTGGGTAAATTACTTGCCAGACCATCAAGTAAGGCTTTGAAGTACAACATGGTTCCACCCACCAAGATCGGGGTTTTGCCACGGGCATGCATATCATCAATCAATGGGCAAACATCTTCAACAAATTGTGCTGCCGAATACACCTCTAAAGGGGTAATAATATCAATCAAATGATGCGGATATTGCTCTTGTTCTGCTTTAGTTGGTTTCGCTGTACCGATATCCATATCTTTATAAACTAAAGCTGAATCGACTGAAATCAGTTCGCAATTTCCACGCTCATAGAGTTCACATGCCAATGCTGTTTTACCGCTTGCGGTAGGCCCCATTAAATTGATGACGGGCAATTGATTTGACATGTAAAACTACTCTCCTCGAGCAAATAATTTATCTAATTGATGTAGTGGAAATGCACGCCAAGTTGGGCGCCCATGATTACATTGGCTGGCAAACTCTGTTTGTTCCATTTGACGTAATAAAGCATTCATTTCCGATAAACTTAACTGACGATGCGCACGCACAGCACCATGACAAGCCATCCCTGCGAGCAATTCATCACGTTTTTGCAATAGACCTCTGGCCTCATCATTAGGATCAAGATCATTCAGCAGTTCCGGAATAAGGTTGCTAAAATCAGCCTTATGCAAAATCGCTGGGACACCACGCACAATCACTTGATCATCGCCATATTGATCGACTTCTAAACCAAGACGCTGCAATTGTGATTGTAAATCTTCGATCCGTGTCGCCTGCATACGCGTGATGGATACAATTTTTGGAATCAATAACTGTTGAGATGTCCAAAATTCAGGTTTATCCCAAGCCGATTTCATTTGTTGGAGCAAGATACGTTCATGCGCTGCATGCATATCTACAATAATCAGACCTTCGGTATTTTGCGCCAGAATATAAATCCCATGCAGTTGTGCAATCGCAATACCTAAAGGAAATTCATCTACTCGTGATGGACCTTGATCATCTCGTGCCCCCCCTTTATCAAAGGGGGCTGGGGGGATTTGCTCTTCACGTAAAGGTGCTAAATAGCTTTTTAATGCATTATTCAGTTGTACAGAACCATTATATCGAGGCTGCTGTGCTTGCGATGAGTTGTATTGCACAGCTTGTGGTCGACTTTGATTAAACTCTGTCAACAAATCTGTCGATACTTCAGCCGATAAATTTGATTGAGGTTCTGCTTCTACCGCCGCGCGATGTAAATTGAATTGTTCTTGATATTTCGGCTGCGGTTGATAATTAAAATTATTGTCCGTCTCATCCGTTTTCATCGCTTGCGCTAAATCTGCAGTCGCGGTCTGAAATTGCGATAGCGTTGCTTTGGCGTAGTGACGTACAAACTCATGTACTTCACGTTGATTCAAAAAGCGAATTTCATGTTTGGTTGGATGCACATTCACATCGATATTTTCAGGGTCTACTTCTAAAAATAGCAAATAGGATGAATGCTGATGTCCATGCAAAATTCCGTCATAAGCCATACGCAACGCATGTGAAATCGTTTTATCTTTTACAATACGTCCATTCACATACACATATTGCAAATCGGCTTGAGCACGTGCATCAGATGGATGTCCCAACCACCCAGACAAACGCATATTGATACTGTCTGAATCGATCCAGTAGGCATTTTGGATAAATTGCTGACCTAACAATTGTTGCACACGCTGATAACGCAATTCACCACTATCGGCTACAGGCAGGTTTAAACGAATATTATCGTTATGTTCTAGTACAAAACGAATATCGAAATGCGTTAAAGCCAACCGGCGAACAATTTCTTCAATATGATTAAATTCAGTTGTTGGTTTTTTTAAGAATTTACGACGTGCAGGCACATTAAAAAATAAATCCTGTACACGAATGTGTGTGCCTTTTTGTGCAGCAACCGCCTGAATTTGTTGATGGTCAAACGCCGTACCATTCACTTCAACCTGATAACCCACTCCTTGCTCATCTTGACTACTGGTCAGAGTTAAGCGCGATACGGCTGCAATTGAAGCTAAAGCCTCTCCACGGAATCCCAAACTGACAATCGCATGTAAATCATCGGCAGTTTGAATTTTGCTGGTGGCATGACGCATCACCGCCAATGGTAAATCTTCGGCATGAATACCATTACCATTGTCAATGATTTCAATCAGGGTTGAACCACCCTGCGCCACTCGAATAATCAGCTCCGTTGCGCCCGCATCAATTGAGTTTTCTAATAATTCTTTAACCACAGATGATGGACGCTCAATCACCTCACCCGCAGCAATCTGGTTGGCTAAGGCAGCATCAAGGGTATGAATACGACGAGTTGAATCATGCGCCATTCAATTGTTCCTGCAAAGTTTGAGATAGAGATTCGGATTCGGTGGTTAGCGTGACAAACCGTGTCAATTCATCATCCGATTTTTGAATATCAATCACCACATCAGGTTTTGGAATTTCATCCCCACCTTTCGATGGCCATTCAAACAAAAATAAAGCATCTGGTGTTTCTAAATAATCACGAATTCCCATCAGTTCCAATTCATAAGGATCATCCACACGATATAGATCGAAGTGAAAAATTTCTTTAGCTTGAATTGAATAGGGTTCAACCAAAGTATAGGTTGGACTTTTTACTGCACCTTGATGTCCTAAATTTTGTAGGAAATAACGGGTAAAAGTGGTCTTCCCAGCGCCTAAATCGCCAATTAAATAAATAATGCCAGAGCGCACCTGCTCAGACAGGATATGTGCAAAACGCTGAGTGTCTTGTTCATGATTTAAAGTAAATTTCACTGAATACGACATGGCAAATAAAACAAAATTGGAATGGCAGCTATGATAACATTGCCCTGCTTTAAAGCCTAATAAACTCCCTTTAAACTGGCTTTTTTTACATCGTTTATACCGAGTCGATATCGCTGTATGTCATCAATCATTGAATTTACGCCTCCGCTCATCAATGGCGTCAGTGCCAGTAAAGTCTTTTTACCTCACGATGTTTCCGCACCTACAATCTTTGAATACCTTTGCCAACATTTTCCACATATTCAAACCAGTGAATGGCAGCAACGCTTTGCAGATGAACTGATTTATGCTGTGGATGGCAGCAAACTGACATTCGAAAGTCGATATACACCCAACACTCATATTTTTTATTATCGTTTTCTCGCTCATGAAGTGTCCGTACCATTTCAACATGAGATTCTATTTGAAAATGACGATTTACTTGTTGTTGATAAGCCGCATTTTCTGACAATGACACCAACTGGACAATATGTTCAGGAAACGCTTTTGGTCAGATTAAAAAAACAAACGGGCTATACGGATTTAACGCCAATCCACCGACTTGATCGAGAAACAGCAGGTGTGGTCTTATTCAGTAAAAAAACCGCCTCAAGAGGTGTATACCAACAGCTTTTTGCCGAAAGAAAAGTGCAAAAAATCTATCATGCGGTTGCAAAATATCGATCTGAACTGGATTTTCCACACATTTTACAGCTACATTTAGAAAAAGGTCAGCCTTTTTATACCATGCAAATTAATCCCGAAAAACCCAATAATACAGAAACACGAATTGAATTATTAATGCATGATCAGCAGTATGCCAAATACAAATTAATGCCTAAAACAGGAAAACAACATCAGTTACGTGTGCATCTAAATTATCTGAATATTCCAATACTTAACGACTCTTTTTATCCACAGATTGAACATAAAGCAGAAGATGATTTTAGTCAGCCATTACAGCTACTTGCCAAAGAAATTTGCTTTATTGACCCGATTTTAAATCAAGAAATGCACTTTAGTTCTAACTTTGAACTTGCATTGCCAACACAACGTAATGACAAAAATTCTATTTTTTCACTTCAAAAATATTGAAATTACATTGCAATGGTTTAAAATACATGACGATAACTAAAAATATTTGGTCTTATTCTTCATGCGAAAAACAGAAGTTTATCAGGTTCGCCTCGATTCACAGGAAAAGAAGCAAGCTTTTGCAGTGTTTAAACAGTTGGGTATCTCCCCTGCTCAAGCCGTTCGTCTTTTCTTTAAACAAGTGGTACTCACCAAGTCGATTCCGTTCGCAATTGAGAATCAGAACATCAACATGGAACAGTTACTGAAACTGCGCAAATCAAAAGCAGCAGCCAGTACTGAAAATCCATCTTCTGTCGAAATTGAAGATGATCATGAAGACCTGTTTGAAGAGTTGAATGCACTTCTTGGCGAAAGTGACAAAACTTAACAATGTTGCATTTATAAACAAGTTTTTATTTTTTAAGCTGAATTTTTTTCGCTATTCTGACAGTCCTAATAAAATTAATAAGCGTAAGGATGGACAGGAATGATTGTTAAGCGAGCAACAAAGGAAGATCTTCATCAACTTGCTGTCTTGTTTGACGAATACCGTCAGTTCTACGGTGCATCCTCAAATATTGAACAATCGTATCAGTTTTTAAAGCACCGCTTCGACAATAAAGACAGTGTCATTTTCATTCATGTTAAAGACGATGTATTTACAGGCTTTGTATTACTCTACCTTGCATTTTCTTCTGTGGCTTGTGAAACCTACTATATTCTCGATGATGTTTATGTCACCCCCTCTTATCGGAAACAAGGTGCAGCAAAGCAATTGATTGATACTGCGATTTTATTTGCACGTCATGAAAATGCACAGCGTATCAGCCTGGAAACCCAAAAAAATAATTATCAATCTCACCGCCTATACGAACAGATGGGCTTTATTCAAGACAGTGAGTTCAAAACCTTTCATTGTTTTTTAAAGTAATCATTCATCTAAAGCGATGTTTTGACTTAACTGTTTTTGCGCAGGGCTTAAGTACATCCATTCTCCCTCCTCCAAATCAGGAAGTTCGAGTAAACCCACTTGATGACGATGCAGGACTTCAACTTTATTTCCAACAGCGGCCAGCATCCGTTTCACCTGATGGTAAACACCTTGGTGAATAGTCATTGCAATTTGATGCTCTGAGAATAATTGCACATCCGTAGCAGCATAGGTACCTTTCTCATTACGCAGCTCGACACCTTGCACTAACCCCTGTTGCTGTTCAGCCGTCACAGGATCTGCAGTGGTCACATGATAAACTTTGGGTACGTGTTTACGTGGATGTGTTAAGGCCTGTAGATATTGTCCATCATCAGTCAGCAATAATAGACCTGTGGTATCTTGATCTAGACGGCCCACACACTGAATTCCACGATGCATTAGAATTTCAGGAAAAAGACTGAATACGCTTTTGTGATGTGTGGCTTGATGTGAACATTCATAACCTTGCGGTTTATTCAAAACAATATAGACATGCTCTCGAAATAGGTATTCTTCACCAAATACCTGAAAGACCAGTTGATCAGTCTTGAAATTCTGTTTCGGATTATCACAGACCTGATTTTCAATCTGAACAGAACCGTTTTTAATTAACTGCTGACAATACTTACGTGAACCAAAGCCTTGTGATTGCAAAATTTTTTCCAGCAGCATAAATAAATCCTAATTGAAACTGCGCTCATTGTACTCGATTAAACCGCAGGCCGTTGCTCGTAGCCTATTCATTCTTTATTTTTATAATTTATCCACAATCTCTTCATTTGTTATAGAACACCAACAAAACCCTCGTCAAACACTCTCAATCTAGATATTGCACTCCATATTTTCACTCAAAAGTCTTGTTAGATTTGTCACAAGCAAAAAGAATATTGTCCAAAAGAATGGATAAGGAGTTTCAGCATGAAATCGAATATGTGGTTATGTAGCGTGATCTTAGCAGCGTCTTCAATGATGACCGTTGCACATGCAGATAATACAACGCGTGTAGCAGCAACCTCTGCTCTAGGAAGTGTGGTTGGTACCGCCTTAGGAAAACAACTTGGTGGTGATACTGGTGCAATGATTGGCTCTGCAATCGGTGGTGCTGGCGGTGCAGCTGCATCGAGTAATCGACGTGATCGTACTGAAGCTGCCATTGGTGGTGGTTTAGGTGGTGTGGGAGGTTATACCGTTGGCCGTAATATGGGTGGAAGCAATGGTGGTTATATAGGTGCAGCACTCGGTGCAGCTGGTGGTGCAGCTTTAGGTCAAAAAGTTGGTCAGGACCGCGATGCTGATCGACGTTACGATGATCGTCGCTATGACCGCCGTTACGATAACCGTCGTTCTTATGATGACCGCCGCTATTACAATTCCCGTGAAAGCTACCGTCATGACAATGGTCGTCACCGTGGTTGGTACAAAAATCGTTAATTCAATCGGGTTTACCCCTTTAGCACCTTCGGGTGCTTTTTTTATTTGGTTATGAAAACAATATATCGATCTAAAACGATATACAAAGTCCAACTTATATCGTATTATTTCGATATATAGCTTTGAGACACCACGATGAAATCATTAAAAGATATAAAGTTCTCTATCCTAGAACTCGCTCCCGTACGAGATGACAAGAGTATTGAGTTTTCTCTCCGTCATGCATTAGAACTCGCACAACATGCGGAACAGTTAGGTTATGAGCGGTTTTGGTTGGCTGAACATCATAATATGGACGGGATCGCCAGTTCGGCTACAGCAGTTTTATTAGGATTTATTGCCGCAAATACACAACATATCCGTTTGGGCTCTGGCGGTATCATGCTGCCAAACCATGCACCATTAGTGGTTGCAGAACAGTTTGGAACACTGGCTACACTCTATCCAAATCGTTTTGAACTCGGTTTAGGCCGCGCACCTGGAACAGACCAGATGACAATGCGCGCACTGCGTCGAGGTCGACAGGAAACTGAGGACCAATTCCCTCAAGATGTGATGGAAATTTTACAATATTTCAAAGCACCACAACCCAATCAGAGAATTATTGCTACACCAGGTCAAAATACACATGTTCCAGTTTGGTTACTCGGCTCAAGTTTATTCAGTGCCCAGTTGGCCGCAAAACTTGGCCTGCCTTATTCTTTTGCCTCTCATTTTGCGCCAAGAATGTTAGGTCAGGCGATCGACATTTATCGTGATAATTTCCAAGCTTCTGAATATCTGGATAAACCTTATGTCTCGATGGGTGTCCCAACAGTCGTAGCTGCAAGCGATGAAGAAGCCCAGTATTTGGCAACCAGTTCATATCAGCGTATTTTGAATCTGATTCGTGGCCATAGCTTAAAGCTAAAACCACCAATTGACTCCACTGAAGGTCTTGCCAATAGCGCTGAACAAATGGCGATTCAGAATTTTTATGCCATGGCGCAAATTGGTTCCCAAGCAACCGTTCAAGCAGGTTTAAATAAAATCGCTGCGCAATATGATGTCGATGAATTTATCTTCACCTGCGATATTTATGACACGCAAAAACGCTTGGAAAACTTTAGTCTATTGATGGACATAAAAGGCAACTAAGCTTATTGCTGGAATCTACAAGGTTTATTTTCCGGTCAACCTTGTAGATTCATCATCCATTTAAAGTCCAGCTTGGAGCATCTGTGTGGCTTGTTCTGCGTTCACTGCGCGACTAAACAGAAAGCCTTGTCCGATGGAGCATCCAGAAGATTTTAATAGTTCTAATTGTTCACTGTTCTCAATGCCTTCCGCAACAATATCCAACGACAGTTTTGGTCCCAACGCAATGATCGCCTGTACAATTGCTAAAATCGCCTCATCATCATTCATTTGACGAATAAAATCACAATCAATTTTTAAACAATCTACGGGGTAGTCCCGTAAACGGGTTAACGAAGAATGCCCCGTACCAAAATCATCCAATGCTATTTTCACGCCTTGTTGTTTCAATAAATTTAATGCTCGGATCACATAGTCAGAACCACGATCATCCAATATATGCTCAGTAATTTCTATTTCTACTAAATGATGGGGAATTTTGTAGGCATTTAAACGGTGTAGTAAACGCTCAGCATAATTGTCTTTCAGAAACTCGACTGGTGCTGCATTGATTGAAACAGGAACGACATCCAATCCTTGCGCTATCCAAGCTGCAATATTTTTAAAAACCTTATTCTGCATCGCATCGCTGATTTTTGTCGCCAGAATGTAGTCTTGAAATGCCTGTTCAATATTACAAGGTGAATGGATATGCTGATCTTCCGTCTGCCAACGCAATAATGCCTCGAAACCAACTACCTTCGCATCCTCCAGACGCACCTTGGGTTGATAGAATGGAACAATAAGGTCATCACGAATAATATGACGTGCATCATTTAATTGAATCGCAATGTTTTGAGCTGCAACTTGCATCTGCTGGTTGAACATGCGAAAACCTCCACGCCCAGCCGCCTTCAAATCATTGAGTGCAGTATCTGCACACTTCATTAAATTGGCTGAATCTTTGGCATCTCGTGGATAAATCGCGCAACCAATACTCATACTGCCATTAATCAAATTACCCGCATACATAATTGGAGCTTCTAATTGTCGACTGACATCAACAGCAATTTTTTCTAGCTCTATTTGTGTCTCGATTCCATTTACGACGATAGCAAACTCATCACCACCTAAACGAGCAACAAAAGTATGTTCAGGCAAAATATTTTCTATTCGCTTAGACAAGACCCGAAGTAAATGATCTCCAGCTGCGTGGCCAAGCGTATCATTCACATGTTTAAAGTAATCTAAATCCAACAGCATCAAGCCAAGGAGCTTTTCGCCTTTTTTATGGCGAAGTAGTGAGCGTTTGAGTTGTAGTTTGAAGAAACGACGATTATACAATCCTGTTAAATCATCCAATTCACTTGAGATCTGTAATTGGATTTCAGTTTGTCTTTGTGCGGTCACATCGCGAGACAGACATAGAACCTGCACGGTCTGCCCCTTATCATTTAATATCGGCGTAAGCAAATTATCCCAATATTGTCTTTCAGCCCCTTCACCACTCATGCCACGAAAACGTGCAGCCTTCCCTTTTAATGCCGTTTTTAAGGCATAACTCGCCTTGGATCTTATTTCGACAGGTAACAGCTCGGCCCACTTCATACCAAAGCTATTTTGGCTTTGAGGGATATTGAGTGCGATACACCCCGTTTTATTTACATGCAGTAAGGAACCATCTGCTTCTAATAATTTTATACAATCAACACTATTATCCAACATGTTGGTTTGGGCATTGATACACTGGACTAAGTTCTGTTGATACTGCTTGGTTTCGTGGATGTCAACGCTGTTAATAAACCAGTGCGCCCTTTCTTCTGGATTAGCTTCTACGAATTTTGCCGACAATAAAAACCAGCGATATGCACCAGACTGATGTTTTAATCGACATTCAATTTGAAAGGGGGATTTATAAGTAAATGCTTGCCGCCACTCACTTTGGAAGATTGCTCGATCTTCTGAATGGATTAAATCGATCCAGTCTTTTGCAAAATGTCCTAGGTCGTTAAAACCGATATATTCTTGGCTTAAACTATTAAAAAAATACGCATCACCATACTCAGAGAGTAGCCAGACCAGACTCGGAATACGATTAAAAATATTTTGTTGGGCCTCACTCAGTTGATAATTAGAGTGAAAAGGGATGGCCAAGTTCACAGACTTCTGTTCCAAACAGAACTCTTTCTATCAAGATATTCAGTTGCAATAAAAGCCATAGACCACCAACAATAAAAGTGAGATTTAAATCACAGTATTATAGCAGAAATGCAATAAAATTATCACCAATTACAGTGCTGATCAGTTAGGTTAACTTTATTATTTAATATCAATTATTTATTTTCAATTAACGATCTTTGTCAAAATTTTCTTATAAAAATGATCCAAAAAATTACAGACTCCCCCATCCAGATGACGGAGGTAGTCTGGTCTCATCTAGCCAATACGACGTTTTAAACCGGTCATCTGTAGGACACGTGTCGAGATTTCTTCAATCGACATTTCCGTAACATTTAAATATTTAATCCCTTCAGAAATATAGATCCCTTCAATCGCACGTAATTCCATTTGACACTGGCTGAAACTTGAATAGCGACTATTCGCTTTACGTTCGTTACGGATCGCCACCAAACGTTCAGCATCAATCATCAAACCAAACAATTTGTTTTTATGTTCACGCAGCACTTTTGGCAAACGGTTGTCATCCAAGTCCTCTTCGGTCAAAGGATAGTTTGCAACGCGAATACCAAATTGTAATGACAAATAAATTGAGGTTGGGGTTTTTCCTGAACGTGATACACCAATTAAAATAATGTCCGCTTTATCGTAATGACGTGTTCTTGCCCCATCATCATTATCCAGTGCGAAATGCACTGCATCGATACGTGCTTTATAATATTCAGAATCAGTTACCGCATGGGTTTGCCCAACCAAGGTTGTCGGAGGAACCCCAATTTCTTGTTCTAGTTTGCTAATTAAGCCCTCAAAAACATCCAAATTTACGGCTTTAGCAGTATTGATAATTTCACGGACATGTGGATCAACCAAAGTATCAAAAACCAAGGGCAAAGACCCATCTCTACTCTGGCATGCATTGATCTCTACAGCCACGTTCATGGCCGCCTCTTCCGTCGTAATATAAGGCATGATATGGATATCAAAATCAACGTTCGGAAATTGCGCAAGTAGTGAATGTCCAAGGGTTTCTGCGGTGATTGCGGTCCCATCTGAAATAAAAAATACGCTCCGTTTAATTTGTTTACTTTCGGGCATCAAAATTCTCCTCAAACATTTGTCTTAGTGCTCTATAATCTTTATAGTAAACTCATCTCACATGACTGTCGCTTAGTAAAACACTAATTCTAAGCACTTTCGTATAATTTCATACCAATGATGGTCATTCATACTGCAAAAAAAGTGGAGTAAATACTTTGGAAGCGCGCGTAATCGGTCTGGAAAAATTAGGAAAACACGATGTCGAGCTCGTAGGTGGGAAAAACTCATCTCTGGGTGAAATGATCAGCCATTTATCCAATGCTGGTGTATCGGTACCTGGTGGCTTTGCAACTACTGCTGCTGCCTATCGTGAGTTCTTGGATCAAAGCGGCTTAAACGCTCGCATTCAGGCTGAACTTGTTCAGCTGAATGTAGAAGATGTAAATGCACTTGCTGAAACGGGTGCAAAAATCCGTAATTGGATTGTTGAAACTCCGCTGACTGCGACATTAGAACAAGAAATTCGCGAAGCTTTTGCTGCACTTTCAAACGGTAACCCAGATATCGCTGTTGCTGTACGCTCTTCTGCGACGGCTGAAGATTTACCAGATGCGTCTTTTGCAGGGCAACAAGAAACTTTTTTGAACATCCGTGGCATTGATAACGTTCTTATTGCGATCAAAGAAGTTTTTGCTTCACTTTATAATGACCGCGCAATTGCTTACCGTGTACACCAAGGTTTTGAACATAGTGTTGTTGCACTTTCTGCTGGCGTACAACGTATGGTTCGCTCTGAAACAGGTGCTGCGGGTGTCATGTTTACGCTTGATACAGAATCAGGTTTCCGTGATGTCGTCTTTATTACTGCATCTTACGGTTTAGGCGAAATGGTTGTTCAAGGTGCTGTAAACCCTGATGAATTCTACTTATCCAAACCGCTATTAAATGCTGGCAAACACTCGGTTTTACGTCGCAACCTCGGTTCTAAACACCAAAAAATGATTTATGGTGAAGAAGGTGCTGCGGGTAAATCAGTTGTTGTGGTTGATGTTGAAAAACCAGAACGTCAACAGTTTGCATTAAATGATCACGAATTACATGAATTGGCAAAACAAGCCTTAATCATCGAACAACACTATGGCTCACCGATGGACATCGAGTGGGCAAAAGATGGCGATGATGGTCAAATCTATATTGTTCAAGCACGTCCTGAAACTGTAAAAAGCCGTCAAAATGTCGGTACTATGGAACGTTACTTATTAAAACAACGTGGTACGGTCATCTGTGAAGGTCGTTCAATCGGTCAACGCATTGGTTCAGGTAAAGTGCGTGTTGTAACGTCTATTAAAGAAATGGATAAGGTTCAGGACGGTGACGTACTTGTATCTGACATGACTGACCCAGATTGGGAACCAGTGATGAAGCGCGCTGCTGCAATCGTTACTAACCGTGGTGGTCGTACATGTCACGCAGCAATTATTGCGCGTGAGTTAGGCGTACCTGCAATCGTCGGTTGTGGTAATGCCACAGAAGTACTGACCGACGGTCAAGAAGTGACTGTTTCATGTGCTGAAGGTGATACAGGCTTTATTTATGAAGGTGCATTGGACTTTGAAGTTCAACGTAACTCCATTCATTCAATGCCATCACTACCGTTCAAAATTATGATGAACGTCGGCAACCCTGACCGTGCATTTGATTTCGCTCAAATCCCGAATGAAGGTATTGGCCTTGCACGTCTTGAGTTCATCATTAACCGTATGATCGGTGTGCATCCAAAAGCTTTATTAAATATTGAAAGCTTACCGCGCGAAACACGTGCTGCAGTTATGGCACGCACTGCAGGCTACTCTTCTCCAATCGAGTTTTACGTGGAAAAGTTAGTTGAAGGTATTTCAACACTTGCTGCTGCATTTGCAGGAAAACCAGTGATCGTGCGTATGTCGGACTTTAAGTCAAATGAATATGCAAACTTAATTGGTGGTAAGTTATACGAGCCAGAAGAAGAAAACCCAATGCTGGGCTTCCGTGGTGCAAGTCGCTATGTATCTGACAACTTCCGTGACTGTTTTGAACTTGAATGCCGTGCTTTGAAAAAAGCGCGTGATGAAATGGGTTTAACCAATATCCAAATCATGATCCCATTCGTACGTACAGTTTCTGAAGCAAAACGTGTGATCGAACTCCTCGCTCAGAATGGCTTAAAACGTGGTGAGAATGGTCTTAAAGTGATCATGATGTGTGAACTTCCAACCAATGCATTATTGGCGGAACAGTTCCTTGAACACTTTGATGGTTTCTCTATCGGTTCAAATGACTTAACACAATTAACACTTGGCCTTGACCGCGACTCTGGTATCGTATCTCACTTATTTGACGAACGTGACCCAGCAGTTAAAGCACTTCTGTCTATGGCAATTCACGCTTGCCGTAAAGCAGGGAAATACGTTGGTATTTGTGGTCAAGGCCCTTCGGACCACCCTGACCTTGCTAAATGGCTCATGGAACAAGGTATTGAATCTGTGTCACTTAACCCTGACTCAGTACTTGATACGTGGTTCTTCCTTGCTGAAGAACAAATCAAGAAAGCCTAGTCTTTTTTTAGAAAAAGACCCTCTTTCGTAGGGTCTTTTTTCATCTTTCGTAATTGAGATTTTAAAATTATGCAAATTTACTTGGCTCGTAATAATCAACAAGCAGGACCTTATAGTTTAGAACAAGTGAACCAAATGCTTGCTAGTCAACAAGTTTTATTGACAGATTTGGCTTGGCATGAAGGCATGGCCGAATGGAAAACACTTGGCGAATTGACACAAGGTAAACTTGTCTACGAACCTGTAGGTTACTCTCCTTTTAGTTCTCAAATTAAAACTGAAACGAACGAACCCACTTACACAATCAAAGTTGAGAAAAAAGTATCGGACTTGGCTTCCATCCCTTCACGTTTTCTTGCAAAAGTGATTGATATATTTTTGTGGCTCCCTGCAACGTTTATACTCACAAGTTTTTTTACCGCTGAACAAGCACAAAAGTTCACGCAACTCAATGAACAACTTTTACAACTCATGGCAGATCGTTCATCAGACATCGCTTTGGCACAAAAAGTTCAGACAGAAATATTTGCGATTGTTCCATCCCAAGCTTGGATCGCAATGTGTGCGTACATTATTATCATGCTCATGATACAAGCTTTTTTAATTGGAAAATCAGGTCAAAGTATTGGTAAGAAATTAACCAAAATCAAAATTGTTGATGCTGAAACCTCTGCACCCGTCAGCACAATTCGTGGCTTTTGGTTAAGAAGTATTGTTTTTATTATTTTGAATCTAATCACTGTTCCATTGATTTCTGTTTTAGAATCTCTATTTGCTTTTGGAAAAAAGAGACAAACTTTGCACGATAAATTGGCAAAAACCAAGGTTATTAAGCAGTAATCACAAATCGATAAACAAAAGAGGATTTATTCCTCTTTTTTTATGTATTAATCTGATATCTATATAAAAAACACAGATGCAAATAACAATCCCTACAAAATAAATCGGGTTTTAAAACAAGTATTTCACACGACTTTATGAGTAGCTTAGTTTTTCAATATAAGGCATAATGCCCAACAACGTTGCGGTGTCGCGTGATTGCTAAGCATTTTTTAATCGATCCTTATCAATCACGCGACACTTTAATCGCTATCCCATAATTTTAATTAGGGAATGGGACTCTTCACCGAGGTTGTAAAATGAGACAAACGATTTTAGCTGTATTGTCTTTATCAACGATGGCTGCGCTCTTGACTGGGTGCGGCGGTGATATGGTACTTCTAAACAATAAAGGTCCAGTTGGTCAAGGTCAAAGTAACCTGATGATGACTGCGATCTATTTAATGCTATTGGTGGTGATTCCATCAATCATTATGGCATTATGGTTTGGTTGGAAATATCGCGCGTCGAATAAAGATGCAGACTATAAACCTACTTGGGCACACTCAACGACAATTGAGATCGTTGTATGGGGTGTACCTGTCATTATTATTGGTATTTTAGCTTGGTTAACTTGGTGGGGTTCCCACAAGTACGACCCTTACCGTCCGTTAGAATCAGATAAAGCACCATTGACTATTCAAGCTGTCGCTGAACAGTTCAAATGGATTTTTATCTATCCTGAGCAAAACATTGCAACGGTAAACGAAGTACGCTTCCCAGAACAAACACCAATAAGCTTTAAGATCACTTCTAACTTCACAATGAACTCATTCTTCATTCCACAGTTAGGCGGTCAGATCTACGCAATGGCTGGTATGCAAACTCACCTTCACCTATTAGCAGACGAACCGGGTGTCTTCCGTGGTTTCTCAGCAAACTATTCAGGTTACGGTTTCTCACAAATGCGCTTTAAAGCACATAGCGTGACTGAGCCAGAATTTGCACAATGGGTAGAAGCAGTGAAAGCTGGCAATGGTACAAGTATCAACCCTGAAGCAATTCAAAAAGGCACACTTGATCAAGCTGAGTTAGCAACACTTAAAGATGGCGATCGTTCTAAACACCAGATCGAGCATTTAGTGAATCGTGCTAAAGCTGCTGGTGATGAAGAAGCACTTGCTAAAGCTGAAGCGATGAAACCGTTCCCGACTAAGCCACACCCAGTGACTTATTACTCATCAGTTGAGCCAAAATTGTTTGAAACAATCATCAACCACTACATGAGTAACTATCACGGTGCTGACCATTCTGCTGGACATGCAACAGCAGAAACTCATGCTGCAGCAGAACATGCTGCTCAAGGGGAATAAGACATGGATATGATTTTTGGTAAATTAGGGTGGGATTCTATCCCAACTGAACCCCTTGTACTTGTCACCATGGTCTTTATGGCACTTGGTGCAATTGCTGTATTGGGCGGTATCACCTATTTCAAGAAATGGGGATATTTGTGGAATGAATGGTTTATCACTGTAGACCATAAAAAGATTGGTATCATGTATATCATCGTATCTGTTGTCATGCTGTTGCGTGGCTTCGCCGATGCGATCATGATGCGTCTACAACTGTTCCTCGCGAAAGGCGGCGGCGAAGGTTACTTACATCCTGACCACTACGACCAGATCTTCACCGCACACGGTGTAATCATGATCTTCTTCGTAGCAATGGGTCTCGTTGTTGGTATGATGAACATCTCTGTACCTTTACAGATTGGTGCTCGTGACGTTGCTTTCCCATTATTAAACTCTTTAAGCTTCTGGCTATTCGCTGGTGCTGCTGGTTTAATGATGCTTTCACTTGTATTAGGTGAATTTGCTGCGACTGGTTGGATGGCTTACCCTCCTCTATCTGGCATTCAATATTCTCCTGGTGTGGGTGTTGACTACTATATCTGGGCACTTCAGGTTTCTGGTCTGGGTACGCTTTTATCTGGTGTTAACTTCTTTGTTACCATCATCAAAATGCGTGCACCTGGCATGAAATTGATGGATATGCCTATTTTTACGTGGACTTCACTTTGTACGGCTGTATTAATCATTGCATCATTCCCTGTATTAACAGGTACGCTTGCAATGCTTACTTTAGACCGTTACTTCGGCTTCCATTTCTTCACAAATGAGCTTGGCGGTAGCCCAATGCTTTATGTGAACTTGATCTGGACATGGGGTCACCCTGAAGTATATATCTTAGTATTACCAGCATTTGGTTTATACTCAGAGATCGTTGCAACCTTCTCTCGTAAAGCGTTGTTCGGTTATAAGTCTATGGTGTATGCGACGATTGCGATTACTGTACTTGCGTTCGTTGTATGGCTTCACCACTTCTTCACCATGGGTGCTGGTGCGAACGTTAACGCGTTCTTCGGTATCATGACCATGGTTATTGCGATTCCTACAGGTGTGAAAATCTTCTCTTGGTTATTCACAATGTATAAAGGTCGCATCACCTATACTACTCCTATGTTATGGACGCTCGGCTTCCTTGTAACATTCGGTATCGGTGGTTTAACTGGTGTACTTATGGCTGTTCCACCTGCGGACTTCCTTGTACACAACTCATTATTCTTAATCGCTCACTTCCATAACGTAATTATCGGTGGTGTGGTGTTTGGTATGTTTGCCGGCATCATCTTCTACTGGCCAAAAATGTTTGGTTGGAAGCTTAATGAAGCATGGGGTAAAGCTGCGTTCTGGTTCTGGTTCATTGGTTTCTATTTTGCATTCATGCCACTTTATATCCTTGGTTTCATGGGTATGACTCGTCGTTTGAATACATATGACAACCCTGAGTGGGATCCATACTTAGCGATTGCATTGTTTGGTGCTGTTCTTATCGCGATCGGTATTGCATGTTTCCTAATGCAAATCATCGTTGGTTTCTTACAACGTAAGGACAACATGGACCACACAGGCGATCCATGGGATAGCCGTACCCTTGAATGGGCAACGTCATCTCCTGCTCCGTTCTATAACTTTGCGCATGAACCAGATGCTAGCGGTGTAGACCGTTTCTGGACTGACAAAGAAAATGGTGTAGCATACGCACGTAACACTAAATATGAAGACATCCACATGCCGACTGATCGTGCTGCTGGTTTTGTCATTGCAATGTTCATTACAATTCTTGGCTTTGCACTTATCTGGCATATTTGGTGGCTCGCTGTTGTTTCATTCGTTTCAGCTATTGTTAGCTTGATCGTAAGCTCATTCACTAAGAATGTTGATTACTACGTTCCTGCTGCTGAAGTTGAGCGTATTGAAAACGAACGCTATGCTTTACTTGAAAAACACTTGAAGAAGGACTAAGGAAATGGCTGAAGTACTTCATCACGACAACCACGGCCACGATGGTCATCATGAACATGATGATACTGACTTAACGGTCTTTGGTTTCTGGACATACTTGATGAGTGACTTGATTCTTTTCGGATCACTCTTCATTGCGTTCGCTGTATTAAGCAGTCATATCCCGCCAGGAACCCCAAGTGCATATGACCTGTTCCATGATTCATTGGGCTTCGTGTTAACTGAAACATTTGCCTTATTGATTTCATCGGTAACATTTGGTTTTGCTGTACTTGCATCTTATAAAAAGAATGTCAATCAAGTGATCACTTGGTTATTTATTACATTCCTTTTTGGTGCATCGTTCATTGGTATGGAAATCTATGAGTTCCATCACCTTGTACACGAAGGCCACGGTCCAACTCACAGTGCATTCTTATCGTCATTCTTTACTTTGGTTGGTACACACGGTATTCACGTAACTTCTGGTTTAGTGTGGATGCTGGTATTAATCTACCAAATCAAAAAGAATGGTTTGACCTTACCGAATACACGTCGTCTTGCTTGCTTAAGCTTGTTCTGGCACTTCCTTGACATCGTTTGGATCTGTGTATTCAGCGTCGTTTACTTACTGGGAGTTCTCTAATGAGTAGTCATGACCATAATGCTGCAGGTGCGTCACACGGTAACTTTAAACAATACACGATTGGATTTATTCTGTCTGTCATCCTCACCATCATCCCTTTCGGGATGGTGATGGCTGGTGGTTTTAGTCGTGGCATTTTAGTTACAGTAATTGCAATTACTGCTGTTGCTCAGGTACTTGTACAACTTGTGTATTTCTTACACATGAATACATCATCTGACCAACGTTGGAACCTTATTGCATTTATCTACACAATCTTATGTATCGCTGTACTGTTAGTCGGCTCTGTGTGGATTATGAATTACCTACACTACAACATGATGATCTAAACTGATCGTCATGTGGAAAAAGTACTTATTCCTGACTAAACCAGGAATTCTCTTCGGTAATTTTATTACCACCTTGGGCGGCTTCTTCTTAGCCGCCCAAGGCTCTATAGACTGCCTCTTATTATTACTTACTCTTCTCGGAACAACATTAGTGGTTGCTTCTGGTTGTGTAGTCAATAACGTCATTGATCAAGACATCGATCAAAAAATGCAACGCACCATGAACCGTGCACTTGTGACGAAAACCATCTCCCCGACTGTGGCTATGTGCTATGCGCTGGTTTTAGGAGTGATGGGCTTCAGCATTCTCTGGTTCTATGTCAATGCCTATGCATTTTTATTCGCTGTTATTGGTTTTGTGGTCTATGTCGGTTTTTATAGTTTGTGGAGCAAACGCACTACAATCCATCAAACCGTGATCGGTAGTATTTCTGGAGCGAGTCCACCTGTTATTGGTTATGTGGCTGTAAGTCATCAGTTCGATATGGCGGCGCTATTGATCTTTGTTGCATATGCTTTATGGCAAATGCCTCACTCATGGGCGATCGCAATTTATCGTTTTGACGACTATAAAAATGCAGGCGTTCCTATTTTACCTGTAGCCCGTTCAATCTTTAGAACAAAAATCGAATCACTGATTTATGTGGTTTTATTTACTCTAGCGATGAATGCTTTATACGTATATGGATACACCAATATCATTTTCTTGGTCATCTGTAATATACTTTGCATTTACTGGTTCTACATTGCTATTTTAGGATTCAAGGCCGAAGATGATCAGCTTTGGGCCAAACGCTTTTTCCTTTTCTCAGTAATTCTGATTACTGTCATCAGTTTAAGCTTTAGCTTCACCTTTAAAAGCCCTGCACCATTCTTCCCTATTTTTTAAAAAGATAGAGAATGCTCTATCTTTTTAAACTCTCCCAATTTTTATCATTTCGTGCAATAAAAACATTCAGTTCTTTATTGCCTAAATGACACATCATCATCCATCTATTTTAAAACCAAGATAAATTTGAGATACATTTTTTCTTAACCCAGAAATACACAATCTAGCTCAAACCTTCTAAATATTTAATTCATCTTGTTCGTATATTTCTGATCTAACTTTTGCCACAAAGACACTGGGTAGAGGTAAAATTCTAATGTATCCCAGGCTTCACAAAAACTGATTTCATAATTAGGCTGTAAAATTTGATTGAGTACCGTCAAGGTTGTATCTCGACCAGCTCCCTTACCCTGATAAGGAATAATCAATGTTTTATCCTAGTCATGAATGGTCATCGTAAAGCTTTGCAGATTCTCTGCACGTAAAAGATCTGTTCGTAATATATTTTCACAATACGCAATCATTGCCTCCTCTCTATTCGGCTACAAAAATTGACTCAATCAAGGCGACTGTCTTTATCAATTGTGGCTAAATTTCTATTGCCTATTTTTATTTAAAAATATATCGCAAAGACTACGTCAGATTTGCTTTCTAGCCTCAATTTGCATATAATCGGCGCTTCGCAATTTGCGACATAACTTTTTAGTTATGACTCCTTGCTTCTAATTTTTTAATTAGGGGCTGCTTAAACCGTAAGGAGCTGACAATGCGTCACTACGAAATCGTACTATTGGTACATCCAGACCAAAGCGATCAAGTTGTAGGTATGGTTGAACGCTATATCTCTCAGATCAAAGAAGCTGAAGGTCAAATTCACCGTTTAGAAGATTGGGGCCGCCGCCAATTGGCTTACCCGATTAACAAAATTCACAAAGCACACTACATTCTTATGAATGTGGAATGTGGTCAAACGACTCTTGATGAGTTAGAAGAATTGTTCCGTTATAACGATGCAATTATTCGTAACATCATTATCCGTCGTGAAAACGCAATTACTGAAGAATCTTTGCTTGCTAAAAGTGCTGAAGAAAAACGTGCGCGTAAAGCTCAACGTGAAGAAGCACAACAAGCAGTTCCAGAAGCTGAATAAGGAGAACCTCAATGGCACGTTTTTACCGTCGTCGCAAGTTCTGCCGCTTTACAGCTGAGAATGTTGCGTACATCGACTACAAAGATATCGACACTTTAAAACAGTACATTACTGAAAACGGCAAGATTGTTCCTAGCCGTATTACAGGTACTAAAGCTCGTTATCAACGTCAATTAGCGTTAGCTATTAAACAAGCTCGCTATTTGTCTTTGATTCCGTACACTGACAACCATAAGTAAGTGAGGTGAGCTGTGGACGTTATCTTATTACAACGCATTAAGAATCTTGGTAAATTAGGCGATAAAGTATCAGTTAAAGCTGGTTATGGTCGTAACTTTTTGATTCCTCAAGGTAAAGCAGTAGCTGCAACTGAAGCTAACACTTCAGCTTTTGAAGCTCGTCGTGCTGAACTTGAGAAACAAGAAGCTGACATCTTAGCTGCTGCAACTGCACGTGCTGAACAATTGAACGAAGTTAACATCGTAATCACTGCGAAAGCTGGTGACGAAGGTAAACTTTTCGGTTCAATCGGTACTCGTGACATCGCTGACGCTTTAACTCATGCTGGTCTTACTGTAGACCGCGCAGAAGTTCGTTTACCAAACGGTGCGCTTCGTCACACTGGTGAATTCAACATCGCAATTCAATTGCATCATGATGTTGTTGCTGAAGTTCTCGTTACTATCGTATCTGAGTAATTTCTGCAAAGAAAAAGAGCATGTTTTACATGCTCTTTTTTTATGTCTGATTATCCTGTTTTAACAATATATCTCGTATAAAAACATCTTTAATGCATTGCTGATAAATATTTCACATAGTCCTCTGCACTTTGCTCAACATCATTGATTGTTGGTAAAACCTCGCCCTCCTCTGGCTGAGTTTCCATTCCATAAAAAGCATAAACAGGCTGATAATCAGCTTTGACATAACGTGCAGTCAATGCAAAAGGAGCACACAAAGTTTCTAAACTCATTTGATGTCTGCCATCCACTGAATAATCATGTGCTTTACTCCCAGTCGATACTGCAAGTGCTATTTTCTTATTTTTTAATTGATTTCCTGCTGAACCATAAGCCCAACCATAAGTCAGCACCTCATCTAACCATTGTTTCAATAATGGTGGGCAGTTAAACCAATACATTGGGAACTGAAACACTAAATTCTGATGTGCTTCAACCAAAGCTTGTTCTTTTAACACATCAATCTGACCATTTGGATAACTTGGGTAAAGCTCATGTACAGTGAACTGCTCTGGATATTGATATAATTTTTCAATCCAACATTTATTTATAATTGAATTATTGATGTCAGGATGGGCAACAATCACAAGTGTTTTTTTCATTTCAACGGACTCCATTAATCGTTCAGTTATAGTGATGAGTCGATTATAAAAGTATGCTTTCAAGAATATAAGTATGGTCATTATGGTTATATACTAGACTAAAAGTTAGTGTTAGAAGAATGCTATGGAAATTTGTGCGCCGCCCCATATTGACTTAGAACAAACAGATTTTGGATATACAATTTCCTTAATCAATGGCAAGTATAAAATGATTATCATGTATTGGCTTTATCAACATAAACCCATCATGCGATTCAATGAATTAAAACGCTCAATCGGCAACATTTCATTCAAAACCTTAAGTTTAACCTTGAAAGAAATGGAAAAAGACCAACTGATTATCCGTAAGGAATAACCACAAATTCCACCCAAAGTTGAATACAGTTTATCTGAACGAGGACTTTCATTAATTCCACTGCTAGACATGATGTGCCAATGGGGCGCATCCAATCGGCTCTAGTATCCAAACCACACTTTTTCACCACTTACACAATTTTCACTGAATTAAATTGTCCCGATGGCCTCCATTTGGATTAAGATAGTCACTCGGTTTTGTTTCATCTTTTTATTAGGTCTTGTTATGTCACAGGCGAATGCCAATTTTACAAAAAATTCTCCCAACACAGAGAGTAAAGTGAGTGACTCAGGTCAACTAAAAGAATTCCGCACCCCCCCTCATAATCTTGCCATTGAGCAAGCCGTTTTGGCCGCTTTAATGACAGTTGCTGAATCATTTGAGCAGGTCAGTGACTTACTTAAAGAAAATGATTTTTATGCGACTCGTCACAAATATATTTATCGTGCCATCGAAAAACTGGCACAAGAAAACTCACCTTACGATGCTGTTTTGGTCAACGACTGGTTACTCAAACAGAACCTACTAGATGCAATTGGTGGTGAAGAATACTTGATGCAATTGATGGCTGATTCGCCTTCAAGCTTCTATAATCTTGAAACTTATGCCAATAAAATCAAAGAGTTTTCAACACTGCGTACCATGATCAAAGTGAGCAGTGATATTTTACAAAATGCTTATGACACTAAAGGTCGCCCAGTCAGTGAAATTTTAGACTTGGCTGAAACCCAAATTTTTTCGCTCGCAGAACAGCACAATAACAATAAAAAAGATTCAGGCCCTAAATCAATCAGCTCTGTCACCGCAGATGTTATTACCAAGCTAGATGAACTGTCTAAATTAGACGGCAACATTACGGGTTTAACCACAGGCTTCTTAGAGCTTGATAATAAAACATCAGGGATGCAGGCTGGAGATTTGATTATTGTTGCAGCACGTCCATCAATGGGTAAAACCACATTTGCCATGAACTTGGTTGAAAGTGTACTGCAATACAACCGCCTACCTGCTCTCGTATTCTCAATGGAGATGCCAGCAGACTCAATTGCAATGCGTTTGATCTCAGCCATGGGTAAGGTCCATCAAGGGCATCTACGTTCAGGTAATCTCGATGCAGACGAATGGACCAAAGTCACAGGGACCATTCTCCAGCTACAAGAAATGCATCTCTATATCGATGATTCATCTGCCCTGCCACCAACTGAACTTCGTGCACGTGCACGTCGTGTGGCCAAAATGCATGATGGGAAAATCGGCTGTATCATGGTCGACTACTTGCAGCTCATGAAAGTACCGGGCATGGGTGATAACCGTGTCGGAGAGATCTCGGAAATTTCCCGAAGCTTAAAAGCTTTGGCCAAAGAAATGCAGTGTCCTGTCATTGCACTCTCTCAGCTTAACCGTAGTTTGGAGAACCGACCAAACAAACGTCCTGTTATGTCAGACTTACGTGAATCGGGTGCGATCGAGCAGGATGCCGACTTGATCATGTTCATTTACCGTGATGAAGTCTATAACAAAGAATCCAAAGAAGCAGGGACTGCTGAAATCATTATCGGTAAGCAACGTAACGGCCCAATTGGTAGCGTACGTCTCGCATTTGAAGGTCAATATACGCGTTTTAGTAATCTCTCACCTGAGTTCTATGCTCAATATGAAGATGACGAATAACGTTCAAACTATTTCTATTTTATATACAATCCAAGTCGACCCAAAGGAGAACTCAGGGTGCGCCAAGCAACAGTTTATATTAACAGTGAAGCACTGCAATATAATTTAAACCGTGTTAAACAACTTGCTCCTCATTCAAAAATCGTCAGTATGGTCAAAGCCAATGCTTATGGACATGGAGTCAAGAACTGTTTAGCCGCCTTAGAGGCCACGGATGCTTTTGGTGTCGCCTGTTTAGAAGAAGCTTTGGAAATCAGGCGACTTGGATATACTCAGCCGATTACTTTGATTGAAGGTGTGTTTGCTGATGACGAAATGCAACATGTCATCGAACAGAAGCTTGAATGCATCGTGCATCATAACCAACAAGTAAAATGGTTGATTCAACATAAAACTGCTTATAACGCATTAGGTCTAAAAGTTTGGGTAAAACTGAATAGCGGCATGAATCGTCTGGGTTTTAAAGTCGATGAAATCATTGACGTAATTCAACGCTTAAAAGCGGAAGGTTTCACTTGTGTACTTACTATGCATTTTGCCAATGCTGACGTTGAACACCCTTTAAATGCGCAGCAAAAACAACAATTTCTACAGGTAAAACAAACCTGTGAACCGATCTTGGTGTCTTGTTGTAATTCAGCCGCAATTTATAAATACCCTGAACTGCATTTTGATTTTGTTCGCCCAGGTATCATGCTTTACGGCGCATCTCCATTTGCTGATAAGAATGTACATGAACTCGATCTAAAGCCAGTCATGACCTTCAGTGCCGAAATTATTGCCCTCAATCAAATCCAGCAAGGTGAATTTGTCGGTTATGGTTCGACCTACTCAGCGTCATGTACGTCACAGATTGCGATTGTTTCGATTGGCTATGGTGATGGTTATCCACGCGCGTATGTGAAGCCAAATTTTGTTGCCATCGATCAGCAACTTGTTCCAGTCGTTGGCCGTGTCAGCATGGACATGATTGCAATTGATATCAGCAATGTTAAAGCAGAGATTGGCACAAAAGTTGAGCTTTGGGGCCAATCTCGCTTAGTCGATGATGTTGCTGCGGCGAATGGAACCATTGGCTATGAATTGCTTTGCCGCCTTACACAACGACCTGTGCGACAACTGGGTAACTAAACCATACTTGATCAACTTTTGGGTTTTATCTCTAATAAAGTTTTAACCATTTACACCCAACATGTTAAAACTGATTTACGATAATCCACTGTATAAAATGCCGATCCAGCAATTCGTGCTCTTTTTGATCCGAATTTCGATCGGCATTTTTTTCTTTACTACAGGCTTCAACAAACTTTTCGTCGAAAAAAATAAACTGATTATGCTGGAAACGATCATCGATGCAGGCATTCCATTTCCAGCAATCATGAGTACTTTTGTTTCAGCGACTGAAATGCTTGCAGGTTTATTTCTGATTTTGGGATTATTTACTCAGATCAGTAGTATTTTCTTGTTTATGATTTGCCTGACAGCACTATACACGGTTGGGATTCATACGATTCCAAGTGGCTTAGATCCGATAAGCTGGCTCAGTTGGTTCTTCTATGTACATGATCTATTGTATATGTTCATTCTGGCGATACTGATTACTTCTCGGCCAAGCATACTGTCGCTAGATCGTATTCTAAGCAAAAATATAACAACATCTTAGGAAGATTCTCCCTCAAAAGGATCTATACATGCTTTTGAGGGAATTTGTGGACGTTATAAACCATAGTCCGCTGTTGGCTTGGGTAACTCTTGTAAACCACGGCGCAAGGTGTCAGACCATTGTCGACTAATCTGAGTAAAATAAGGATCATCCTCACCAATCCGCTTACCTTCTGGAATTTTAAAACTATCTTTATGATAAACAAGTGCATCTAAAGGCAAACCCACTGAAACATTCGAGCGCAAAGTCGAATCAAAAGAAATGAGTGAACAGCGCAGTGCATCATCCAAAGGCATATCGTAGTGTAAGGCACGATCTAAAATAGGTTTGCCATACTTGCTTTCACCAATTTGGAAATACGGCGTATCAGTCGTTGCACAAATAAAGTTCCCTTGTGGATATACATTATAAAGCTGCATCTCCTCACCTTGAATTTGCCCACCCACCAGGATGCTGCATGAATAATTCATCTGCTCTTGGGTGTCACTGGTAATATCCTCTAGCACTTTGCGCAAGGTCTTACCCACCAATTCAGCCACTTCAAACATGGTATTGGCACTGTATAAGTTTGGCTCTTGGTGCAGAGCCAAAGCATTCTGCAAATGTCCAATCACGGCTTGAGTCGTCGCCAAATTACCTGCTGTTTGCAAAGCAATAAAACGTTCACCTTCTACACCAAAGGTATGCAACTTACGAAATACAGAAATATGATCGACCCCTGCATTGGTTCGGGTATCACTAATCAATACCAAACCTTGCTCTAATCGTAATGCGCAACAATAGGTCATCTTTCTCTCTTTACATTCAACACGCCAAAACCTGCACCACAGACATCATACTCTCCACCCCACCTTGCTCACGAATACCTCGCACAGGTGCCACATCTAAATAATCACGTCCAACTGCAACGTATATATGGTTTTGGGGTGTAAATATCTGGTTACTTACATCGAAACAATACCACTCATTATCCACAAAAACCTCTGCCCATGCATGACTGGCGAGGTGTGGCTGATTTTCATCGTAGATATAGCCCGAAACGTAACGTGCTGGTAATTGTAACGCACGACACATGGCAATTAATATATGTGCATGGTCTTGGCATACCCCCTGACCTGCATAGAATGCATCAATAGCGGAGGTCGTAACCGAGGTGCTTTCAGGTTGATAGGGAACTTGTTGTAAGATTCTTTCTGATAAAACAATTAAATGGTGGCGGTCTTTTACAGTAACAATCGAATGCGCAAAATCCGTCATGGTCAGGTCACAGCAGGTCATTGCCGTACGCTGTAAAAACAGTAATGTTGAAACATCTGTTTCAAAATAACCCAGCTCAGTCGCATGCAAATCCACCACACCCTGTGCCATGATCGTCAAATAACGATAGTCATGGCGTTGTGTAGCGGTAATCCATAGGTTATTAAACGCATCACGTTGACATGAATACTGCCCTGGAACACTGATATGCCAATTTTCAACACTCTGATGCCTTGAACTTTGTGGCATCATTTTGATGGATTGGACACTGTTTCGCGCAATCTCAGTATATTGATAATGCGTTTGGTGATTCACCATAAGTTTCATGAGGATGCCTCAAATTGATTTTCCAATTTATAGGTAAATGCATAAAACTGATTTAAATATGGCTGTTCTTTTAATGTCTCCCAACACGGTTGTAAGTCTTGCCATCCCAAATGATATAAACGCTCAATAGTGGGATCAATCGCCTCAAAAACAGCATGTGTATTGTGTTGAAATCTGAAATAAGTATCAATTTTCTCAATACACTGCCCAATATGAAAAAATAGAAAAATATCTTCTTGCTCAGCTTTCAGAATGTCACAACAGCTTTGCACCACTTCATAGATTGCCAATCCATCTGCTGCCACATTTTTGATCAGATAATTCAGTTCTGCATAGCCCTGTGCAGTCAATAGTCCTCGTAGTTCCTGAATATTGTCCCGAGCAATCTCAAGCTGACTCAATAAAGAATAAGGCTGCTGACGATCTAACATAAATTGATTCAAGTTTTCCGCATCATCAATATGCAAACAAAGAGCCTGTGCAAATTCTGATGCCTGTTGATCCTCAACAAAAGGTAACTGTCCTGCCACATGGCCAATACGGAATAAATAACGTCCTAACCAATAAATATGTTGAGCACTTGAACTCAGTAAAAGCATAAATCTCCTCCCTTTTTCTTAATATTCAGTCTCACAGCCCTCGTTGTTATCATCATTCGGGCTGTGGCATATGGCTTAGGAACGTAATGTTTCAACCACCCATGTATCTTTAATTCCTCCCCCCTGAGAAGAGTTCACCACCAGAGAACCTGCCTGCATGGCAACACGAGTTAAACCACCCGGCACAATTTCAGTACGATAAGGTGAACTGAGTACAAAAGGTCGTAAATCAATATGTCGCTCAGCAACCCCTTCCGCAGTCATGGTTGGAGCAACAGAAAGTGCCAACGTCGGTTGCGCAATATATAAATGTGGCGTCTCTACCAGCTTTTGTCTAAAACAATCGATCTGTTGTTGATCAGCTTGCGGACCAATCAACATGCCATAGCCACCTGAGCCTTGTGCTTCTTTGACGACTAATTTTTCTAAGTTACTAAGTACATAATCCAGTTGCTCCGTCTCTCGACATTGATAGGTTGGCACATTGTTCAAAATAGGTGCTTCGCCTAAATAAAACTGAATCATCTGATCAACATAGGGATAGATTGATTTGTCATCTGCTACACCAGTGCCAGGTGCATTGGCAATCACAACATTATGCTGTAGATAAGCAGACATGAGCCCAGCAACACCCAAAGTACTATCAGGTCTAAAACTAAGTGGATCCAAGAATTCATCATCCACACGACGATAAATCACATCGACTTGCTGACGACCACGGATAGTTTTAACAAAGACCTTATCATCCTCTACAAACAGGTCTCGACTGGTCACCAGCGGTACATCCATTTCACGTGCTAGAAATGAATGTTCATAATAGGCACTGTTAAAACGCCCAGGCGTAAGCACCACAATCAATGGCTGATCCACATAAGCATTTTCTTCGAGAATGGCTCTTAGCAGACTTGGATATTGCTCAATCCCTTGTAAATTATTGCTACTACACAGATCTGGCATCAATTTCTGACTGATTTTACGACTTTCAAGCATATAAGACACACCTGAGGGTGTACGTAAATTATCTTCCAGTACAAAGAAATCTCCTTGACCATCGCGAATAATGTCAATGCCACTAATTTGTGAATAGATTTTCCCTTTAAGCTGATGTTTCAACATATGTGGCTGAAATGCTTCATGGGCAATCACTTGCTCAGCAGGAATTAAGCCTTCTTTTAAAATATGCTGCCCATGATAAATATCATCTAAAAATAAGTTCAGCGCTTTGACACGTTGAGCACAACCTGTTGCGATCTTTTCCCATTGTTTCTTTTCAATCACTCGTGGAATAAGATCGTAAGGAATGGTTCGCTCCGCACCCTCTTGATCACCGTAAACATTAAAAGTAATCCCTTGATAAAGAAAATGCTGTTTCGCTTGTGCTTCCAGTGTTTTTAAATCATCGAGACTACGAATACTCAACCATTGTTCAATTTTTTTCGAAGCTTCACCGTTGAAACTTTTGTCATCCAGCATTTCATTGAAAAATTGAGATTTAAGCTGTTCAAATAAATTTGTCGTCACTTCAAGCTGTGGAATAAATGTAGACGTATAAACGGAGACCGCTGCATTTTGTTCTGGCGCATAATAATCTGTGCTGACATGTAGGTTGTGTTCTTGTTCTGACATAGAAACCTCGTCTCATCATTTATTTATATCTAAAGAAAGCAATTTCAATGCCACTTATACAAAATGATCAATTTTCAACCAGACTTAGAATATTTAAGCAAAATGAGGGGCATTTCAGTCGTAAATACGTAATCTGGATAGGATGGACTTGATAATTAAGTATAGTTTTTTTATTGTGTCTGCTTTAGACCATTGAATTATGTATTTTGCTTATGTCATCCATACAAGAAAAAGAAACATCCAATAGCCTTTATCGCCAATGGCAAATTTTGTCCCGCCTTTCGACTGGGAAATGGATGGGTACTCGCGAATTGCAAGAAATATTAGAACGCGAAGGCATCGATATCAGTCTGCGGACCATCCAGCGCGATTTAAACCAGATTGCTCAACGCTTCCCAATTGAAAGCAATAAAACTGTACCACAAGGCTGGCGTTGGCGTTCAGACGCACCGATTCAAAGCTTGCCCCACATGACCAGCTCGCAAGCGGTTACTTTTATGATGGTTGAAGAGCATTTACGTCACTTACTTCCACCCAGCTTATTAGAAGAAATGACCCCTTGGTTTGATCTTGCCAAGCGTAGCCTATCGACACAGAACAATGTTCGACAATGGATTAACCGTGTTCGTATTGTGCCTGCGACGCAACCATTAATTCCGCCAGTCGTCGACAAACATGCGCAACAAGCGATTTACGAAGGTTTATTACAAGACAAACAGATCGAGTGTATTTATCGTGCCCGCACTCATCAAGGCGAAGATAAAACCTATATCCTGAATCCATTGGCTTTGGTTCAAAAAGGTGCAGTGATTTATTTAATCTGTACCCGAAATGATAAAACTGAAGTACAAACCTTTGCTTTGCACCGATTTAAAGCAGCAACCGTATTGGATAGTCGCGCTTTACATCCTGTGAACTTTGAAATTGATAATTATATTGAATCAGGGGCTCTTGGTTTCCGTGTTGACTATGACAAACCAACTGAACAAATTCATTTAAAACTCACCATGACTGAAAATACAGCAAAAAGCTTCTACGAGAGCCAATTGAGTAAGGATCAAATCATCCAACATGTGGAAGAAAATATTGTCGAAGTCTCTGCAACAGTCCCATTTACCTCACAACTGGTGTGGTGGCTCAGAAGCTTTGGTAAAAAAATGCTGAATATTGAACCTGCTGCTGTTTATAATGCAGTGAAAGAGATTGAAGAGTAATCCCAATAAAAAAGAGAACCTTTCGGTTCTCTTCAATTTTTTATAAATTTTATTATCAAACACTCAGTATTATTATTCTTTAAATGTTCAAACCAACCTCTCTCCCCGCCTTGATCAAAATTGGTTTGTACCTTTTTAAGCGCCTTGATTGAACTTAACATCGGCACGCCAATTCATAGCCATTGTAGCGGATTCTCTTTTTCGTCATCATTATCACCCTCTTTGTTTGAACGTAAGGCTAATATAACGAGGATTTTTTAGACTGTGAAATAACAAAGATTGGAATCAAAAGCTGTTTTTTTGCTATTACTGTTTGGTGATCGTAAATTAAATTATTTATCTTCTTTATTTGGCCATAATGTCTCGAAACCATGCAAATGGGTAAAACGCCCAGCCTGTGTTTGATACTGATCAATTTGAGACACTAAACGCTGAAAATGCTCAGACTGGACATGTCGCTCTAATGCTGAACGATCAACCCACTCTTCAATAAAAACAAAATGTCCTTTTTGTTTATGATCATGATAAAGATCATAGGCCACACATCCTGCTTCGGTCCGAGTTTTTTCAATAAGCTCTTGATAAAGCGGTAAAACGCTATCAATACAGTCTGGCTGGATAAAGTCTTCAGCAATCAATTTTAAAGTCATTTGTCATCTCTTTTTATAAATAACTGCCATAAAAAAAGCTCCCAAATCAAATTTGAGAGCTTTTTGTCACCGATTCAGCTTATGCTGAAAATGGATGACGCAATACAATAGTTTCTGCACGGTCAGGACCTGTTGAAACGATATCAATTGGGCAACCAATTAAAGTTTCAATACGACGTACATACGCCAATGCATTTGCAGGAAGTTGATCAATTTGAGTCAAACCGACAGTAGACTCACTCCAACCAGGCATCGTTTCATAAATTGGTTTCAAGCTTTCGAATGAAATCGCATCAGAAGAACCAGCACAGCCTGAGTCTACATCTTCATAACCCACACAGATTTTAACTTCTTCTAAACCATCTAATACGTCAAGCTTAGTTAAGCAAATACCAGATAATGAGTTCACGTCAACCGAACGACGTAAAATCTCAGCATCGAACCAACCACAACGACGTTGACGGCCAGTAGATGCACCGAACTCATGGCCTACTGTACCTAAATGACGACCAATTGCATCACCTGTATCTGTTGCTGCATCATAATGCAACTCAGTTGGGAATGGCCCTGCACCTACACGCGTTGTATAGGCTTTGGTAATACCCAACACATAGTCCAAATGAAGTGGACCCATACCAGAACCAGAGCTTACGCCACCAGCAGTGGTATTTGAGCTCGTTACGAATGGATAAGTACCATGATCGATGTCAAGCAATGAACCTTGCGCACCTTCGAACATGATTGCCTTACCTTCTTTGCGGTAATTGTGTAACACAGTCGTTACATCAATCACTAATGGAGCAAGAACTTCGCGCCATGCATCACAAAGTGCAAGTACGTCTTCAAACTTAACTTCTTCAACGCCATAGAATTGAGTAAGTTGGAAGTTATGAAGCTCAAGCATTTCCTGAAGTTTTTCTTCAAGTAAAGCACCGCCACGAATCAAATCTGCTACGCGTACAGCACGACGTGCAACTTTGTCTTCGTAAGCTGGTCCAATACCGCGACCAGTTGTACCAATTTTCGCGTTACCACGCTTTTTCTCACGTGCTTGGTCAAGCGCGATGTGGTTTGGCAAAATAAGTGGACAGTTTGGAGAAATACGTAAACGCTCTTTAACAGGTACGCCTTCTTGTTCCAAAATCGCCATTTCTTTAATCAAGGCTTCAGGAGAAAGAACAACACCATTGCCGATTAAGCACAATACGTTTTCACGTAAAATACCTGATGGAATGAGGTGTAATACAGTCTTCTTACCACCTACCACAAGCGTATGACCTGCGTTGTGTCCGCCTTGGTAGCGAACTACCGCAGCTGCTTGATCTGTGAGCAGGTCGACGATTTTACCTTTTCCTTCGTCACCCCATTGGGTACCAAGTACCACAACATTTTTGCCCATAATAGCCTCATTACATCATGCTGTTAAAATTGGAAACCAAGTCTTAAATTACTTGGCAATTAAATTTTTTCAATCACCCACTGCCCGTTTTGAGACACCAACTGATGGGTCGCATAAGGCACTGAGCTTAAATCATCATTACCCAACAACTGCACCACACGTGAGCCTTTGCCACGCACCTCTGCAATTGCATTTAATAAATCTTGATCATTGCCTTTCGGTGCAACCACAGTTTCAATTTCTACAAACTGTGTCGCGCCTAAAGCATATAAGTCGCAACTAAATCCAGTTGCTGGACGCGCACGTCCAAAATGCTCACCAATACCATCATAACGACCACCTTGAGCCAGTGGTGCCGCACGATTCGGTGCGTAAATGGCATACATCAAACCTGTGTGATAGTGATAGCTGCGTAATTCAACCACATCTATCCCAATATTCAGATTCGACCAACGGGATTGGATTTGTGCTAATGTAGATTTCAAAGCATCTAATGCGTTTTTGAAATCTGCATCATTTAGAATATCTTGGCTTAAATGCGTTTCTAATGCATTCAAGTCACTTGCATAGCGACCTAAAGCATAAAAATCCGCACCCATCGCTAAATCTTGAGTGAATTCTTCTAACTCAGGGAAAGCTTTACGCTGATATAAATCAGAAAGTTCACTTTCAGTATTTTTATTTAAGCCCGCGCGTTTAACCAGACTACGGAATAAACCAACATGACCTAAATCTAAATGCGCACCCTCTAAAGTATGGGTATGCTCAATTAACGCCAACATGACGTTGATCATTTCAACATCTGCTTCGATGCTATCATGACCATACAACTCCGCACCTAACTGTAAAGGCGCACGAGTTGCATTGAAATTCTGTGGTTTGGTATGCAAGACTGAACCTGCATAGCAATAACGTGCCACACCTTCAATTGGTCTAACATGAGCATCTATACGCGCAACTTGCGGAGTCATATCCGCACGCACACCGAGTAAACGGCCAGATAGTTGATCAATAACTTTGAAAGTGACTAAATCTAAATCTTGATTAGATTCTGAAAGTAGAGAGAGCGATTCGATGTATTCAATAAATGGCGTATACACCAATTGATAACCTCGAACTGCGAGGAAATCTAAAGCTTCTCGACGCAATGTTTCAACAACTTGCGCTTGTTCTGGCAATACATCTGCTACCCCGTCAGGGAGCAACCATGTCTCTGAAATGGCCATGTTCCAAACCTAAAATCTGTTCAATGTGGAAGCATCCACACAAAAAGCAACCACATAAAAAAATCGGGAGTACGCCCGATTTCTCTAAGTCTAACACGATAGTTAAGACCATGCACAGGAAATTTGGACTAATATGCATTTCGCCTTATAAATTTTAAAATCTTTTTTTTCAACGTCTTCCTCTCACAAATAAATCAAGCATTAAGCCAAGCTGGCCCTCAAGCATGGCTTTTCCTAAATGTATTTGGGTGTGTTGCTCAGCCAGCGTTAATAACTTTGTTTTTTCAACGGTTACAACACATTCAGCTACCATTTTTGCTTTTTTAATTATATCTTCTGTCGTTGGCAATGGATCTGTTTCATTCATACCAAGCGGAGTTGCATTAATAAGCAGATCAAAATGCTCAACCACTTTTTCATTAATTTTGATCGTAATATTTTTAAATTTCGCCTCTAGTAGATGATGTTTTAATTTTTCTGCCCGTTCATGAGAGCGATTCAAAATATTGAGTTCCAAACATTCTTCAGCCAATAAGGCATATGCAATTGCCGAAGCAGCTCCGCCAGCCCCCATCAAAACGCAGCGCTTATTTTTCAATACATATCCGTTGCTTTTCAGACCTGCTACAAAACCAACTCCATCAAAGTTATATCCATGCAAACTTGCATCTGGCTGACGGTAGATTAGATTGCATGCTTCGATAAACTTTACTTCACTTTCACATGAATCAATTAAAGAAATAATCTGCTGTTTGTGTGGCATGGTCACAACTGCTCCAACAAAGTTATGAATTTTTTTGATGCCTTCTATTGCGTCCTTTAAATGTTCTGGGGATATGTGAAAACCAATTGCAATATATTCTCCCAGCAATCCTCTTTCTTCTAATAATTGATTCATCAACTCTGGCGTTTTAGCTTTTTCAATCGGATCACCAATTAAAGCAATTAGCTTTGTCTTCCCATTTATATTGATCAATTTAATCCCCCTTATTGTTATTAATATTATATAAAATAGAACCTATTTAAGTTCTACATTGGGCTCTGCTCCACATAATCCTACAAATGAGCTTATTCTTACTATTCAACACTAAGTCTCAAGATTCAAATTTTAAATTTAGCTATCATCTTTAAAAATTTTAGGTGTCTGTATCAATACCTCCAACACATTCACCAACTCAACATTTTGCTTTTCTAAAGCCGCAATATTGGCCACAGTTCTATCAAGCACTTCCTGTTGCACATGCATTTTTTTTGCTAAATCCTGCATGATTTCCAAACTCTTTTTCAGATGCAGTTCTAAATGCACAACTTTTTCCTCAAGTTGCATAACTTGAACATCTTGGTTTTGTACTTCTACATTTTTAAACTGCAACCAGAACAAAAACACAACCGCCGCCAATAAAACAGCAATAAATCCCCAAATCAACATTAACTATTACTCCACATTATTTTTTATATTTTATTAAACAATTAATCACAAAATGATTCACACAAATCCAGTAAACGATTTGCATATCCCCATTCATTATCATACCACGCAAATACTTTCGCTTGATGTCCCACCACCATGGTTTGTGTTAAATCGACGATCAATGAATATGGCGAATGATTAAAATCACTTGAAACGAGATCTTCATCCGTCACTTGCATAATCTGTGCATAATCAAACTGAGCTGCTTTACTCAAAACTTCATTCACTTTGTGCACGCTAATGGGTGAATGCGAAACAAAACTTAAATCAATCGCAGCCACATTAATGGTCGGTACGCGAATCGAATAACCATCGATACGATCCTCCATTTTTGGCATAACCTGTTTTAATGCACCCAAGGCACTCGATGTGGTTGGAATTATATTTTGACCTGACGCGCGTGCACGACGTAAATCCCGATGAGCATGATCTAATACCGATTGATCTGCTGTGACTGCATGGATTTCTGTCATTAATGCCGTATCAATACCAAAAGCATCATCAATAATTTTGACCAAGGGAACCAAAGCTTGAGTCGTACAAGACACACTGGAGATAATTTGATCTGTGGCTTTTACTTCAGCATGATTGACGCCATAGACAATGGCGGCATCAACTGAATCAAAAGGCGCTGCACCGATAATGACACGCTTCGCGCCTGCTTCAACATGGCGAGTTGCGTCAGCACGTGAACGGAATAAACCCGTACATTCCAACACCACATCTATGTTTAAGTCTGCCCAAGGCAATAACTCAGGCTGAGCCTGCTTAAAAACCTGTAGCTTTAATTGACGCTGATTAGACTGAATACTGAGAAAAATATGTTCATTTTCAATCAGAATTTGAACTTGTCCTGCAAAACGACCATGTGTGGTGTCGTACTTGAACAAATGCACCAAAGTTTGCACATCGGCAATGTCATTGATGGCAACGATTTCAAATTGAAACTGTTTTGGACTTTCAAACCATGCACGTAATACATTTCGACCAATTCGACCAAATCCATTGATAGCGATACGTTGCATGTAGGGTCCTTATTCATAAAAACATCATCTTTTCTATGCTATATGGTAAAACATCAAGCGCGTTGTTGAATATAGATTTTTAGCTTAAACACAGTTTTATATGATATTGCTTGTAAAATCGTTGGTGAGGGGCGTATTTTCCGTTATAATTTAGCACCTTTAAAATCTATGCCACGCAATGGGTTCGATTGTAGAACATCAAAAACAACGGACTTTGTTGCATATAGCCAAATTCAAAATTATGGAGTGTCTTGGTTGTGAGTACTCGCTTTATGACATCAGCTGAAATCCGTGAAGCCTTTTTGCGTTATTTCGAATCGCAAGGCCATACACGTGTTGCTTCGAGTTCTCTCGTTCCTGCCAACGACCCAACTTTGCTGTTTACCAATGCTGGTATGAACCAGTTTAAAGATTGTTTCTTAGGTTTAGAAAAACGCGACTATGTACGCGCAGTTTCATCACAAAAATGTGTCCGTGCAGGCGGTAAGCACAACGACCTCGACAACGTCGGTTATACCGCACGTCACCACACCTTCTTTGAAATGTTGGGTAACTTCTCTTTTGGTGATTACTTCAAACGCGATGCGTTGAAATTCGCTTGGGATTTCTTAACCAGTGAACAATGGTTAGCACTACCAAAAGATCGTTTATATGCAACGGTTTATCATACCGATGATGAAGCATTTGAAATCTGGAATAAAGAAATTGGCTTAGATGCGGATCGTATTATCCGTATCGGCGATAACAAAGGCGGAAAATACGCATCAGATAACTTCTGGGCAATGGGTGATACAGGTCCTTGTGGTCCATGTTCTGAAATTTTCTTTGACCATGGCGATCACATTTGGGGTGGTTTACCAGGTACACCACAAGAAGATGGCGATCGTTTCATCGAAATCTGGAACAATGTATTCATGCAGTTCAACCGTACTGCGGATGGTGTGATGCACCCTCTTCCAGCACCTTCTGTTGATACAGGTATGGGCTTGGAGCGTATTTCTGCTGTTTTGCAACATGTTAATTCAAACTACGAAATTGACCTGTTCCAACACTTATTAAAAGCGGCAGCTGAAATTATTGGTCTAGATACCACTGCAATTGAAGCTGAAGCGAAAGCTCAAAATAAACCAGTTGAATATCCTGCATCTTTAAAAGTCATTGCAGACCATGCACGTTCATGTTCATTCTTGATTGCCGATGGTGTAAACCCTTCAAATGAAGGTCGTGGCTATGTGTTGCGTCGTATCATTCGTCGTGCAGTACGTCACGGCAACAAATTGGGTGCAACAGGTTCGTTCTTCTACAAGATGTTGCAACCGCTGATTGAAGTCATGGGTGAAGCCTATCCTGAACTTGCTGCACAGCAAGCACGCATTGAAGCGCAACTACTTAAAGAAGAAGAGCAATTTGCGAAAACACTTGAGCAAGGCCTGAAATTACTTGAAGGTGAATTGGCTCAACTGAAAGGCAATGTTATTCCTGGTGAAACTGTATTTAAGCTTTATGATACTTATGGTTTCCCAACAGATTTAACTGCTGACATCGCGCGTGAACGTGATCTTACGATTGACGAAGCTGGTTTTGAAGTTGAAATGGCAGCACAACGTCAGCGTGCACGTGATGCAGGTAAGTTTGCAGTTGACTATAACAGCATCGTAAAAGTTGAAGGTGAAACTCAATTCGATGGCTATGACGCAACTCAAGGTCAGGGTCAAATTGTTGCGATCTATAAAGATGGCGTTCAAGTTGATGAAATCAATGAAGGTGATGAAGCCCTTATCGTATTGAACCAAACCCCTTTCTACGCGGAAAGCGGTGGCCAAATCGGTGATACAGGTATCTTCAAAAACGATACAGGTATCTTCGAAGTTCAAGATACTAAAAAATCTGGTGGTGCTTTTGTCCATCAAGGTATCGTGACCATGGGTAGTCTGAAGGCGACTCAAAATGTTGAAGCAACCGTTAAAGCAGATATTCGTGCAGCAACCGCACGTAATCACTCTGCCACTCACCTTCTACATGCTGCTTTGCGCCAAATTCTTGGTGAACATGTTCAACAGAAAGGTTCTTTGGTTGCGAGTGATATTTTACGTTTCGACTTTGCCAATGACCAACCTGTTCCATTTGAACAGTTGCAACAGATTGAGCGTTTAGTCAATGCTGAAGTGATTGCCAACAGCCCTGTAACGACTGAATTGCTGGATATTGAATCTGCAAAAGCCAAAGGCGCAATGATGCTGTTCGGCGAAAAGTACGGTGAAGAAGTTCGCGTACTGTCTATGGGGTCTGTGATTGAAGAGAAAAACTTCTCTATCGAACTTTGTGGCGGTATTCACGTTAAGCGCACGGGTGATATTGGCTTGTTCAAAATCACTTCTGAAGGTGGTGTCGCTGCGGGCGTTCGTCGTATTGAAGCCGTAACTGGCACTAAAGCGCTTGAAGTGGTTCAAAAAGCAGAAACCGATATCCAAATCATTAACGGTTTGTTGAAAGCGCAAAAAGACCAAACTGTAGATAAAGTTGAAGCAATTGTTGAAACTGCTTCTAGCCTACAAAAGCAAATCGAACAACTGAATCAAAAGTTAGCTAGCTTCCAAGCAGCTGAACTTTTAGATCAAGTGAAAGAAATTGCTGGCCGTCAAACGCTTATCACATCAGTAAAAGGTTTAGATGCCAAATCATTACGCAATCTTCATGACAGCGTAAAATCAAAATTAGAAGATGCAGTCATTATTTTAGCTGGTGTTGAAGGTGATAAAGTAAGTTTAATCGCTTCTGTCGCTAAACAATACGCTGCAACTCTAAAAGCAGGTGACATCATCAAACATTTAGCTCAAGAGCTTGGTGGTAAAGGTGGTGGTAAACCTGACTTAGCACAAGGTGGCGCGCCACTTAACGAGAAGTTTGATCAAGTCATCGCAACATTACCTGCTTGGCTTGAGCAATAATAAAAACTTCACTTTTGTGTAACTGACCCTGATGCCTCTCAGGGTCATGGCTTATATGGAACAACTATGGCATTAATCGTTCAAAAATATGGCGGTACCTCTATGGGTACTCCTGAGCGCATTTTAAATGTTGCTCATCGTGTCAAGCGTTGGCATGATCATGGTCACAAGGTGGTCGTGGTTGTATCAGCAATGAGTGGTGAAACCAACCGCTTACTTGCGCTTGCCAAAGCCATTACCAGCACCCCTGACCCACGTGAATTAGATCAAATGGTGTCAACGGGTGAACAAGTAACGATTTCCATGTTAGCGATGGCACTGAATTCAATTGGTGTAGAAGCTAAATCATATACAGGTCGTCAAGTTGGTATTAAAACGGACAGCGCTTTCACCAAAGCACGTATCGAATCGATTGATACAGATGTGATGAGCAATGATTTAGATGCTGGTCGTGTCATTGTTGTTGCTGGTTTCCAAGGTTTTGATGCCAATGGCAATATCACAACTCTAGGTCGTGGCGGTTCTGATACATCTGGTGTTGCACTTGCAGCAGCATTAAAAGCGGATGAATGCCAAATTTATACCGATGTTGATGGTGTTTACACCACTGACCCGCGTGTTGCACCAAAAGCGAAGAAAATTGATCGTATTTCTTTTGAAGAAATGCTTGAAATGGCATCTTTAGGTTCAAAAGTTTTACAAATTCGCTCTGTTGAATTCGCAGGCAAATATCAAGTTCCGTTACGCGTGTTATCAAGTTTTGATAATGATGACGATGGCGCATTTGATGAAGATTTCAAACAAAACGTAGGCACACTAATTACGACTGAGGCAGAAGACGACATGGAACAACCAATCATCGCAGGTATTGCATTTAACCGTGACGAAGCAAAATTAACAATTTTGGGTGTTCCTGACGAACCGGGTATTGCCTCTAAAATCTTGTCACCAATCAGTGATGCAAACATTGAAGTGGATATGATAATCCAAAATGTTGAAGAAGATGGCACAACTGATTTTACTTTTACTGTAAATCGTAATGACTTAGCAAAAGCAAAAGCAATTTTAGATCAAACTGCCAACAGTATCGAAGGTTGTGAAGTTGTTACACGTGATGACATCGTAAAAGTGTCTATCGTTGGTGTAGGTATGCGTTCTCATGCTGGTGTAGCAAGCAAAATGTTTACCGCATTGGCTGAAGAAAGCATTAATATTCTCATGATTTCTACATCAGAAATTAAGATTTCCGTGATCATTGAAGAAAATTACCTAGAGCTAGCAGTTCGTTGTTTACATACAGCTTTTGGTTTAGATCGTGAACATGGCGAAAGCAGTGTACGTGCTTAATTAATAGCTGCTTAAACATATTTACTCGCAAGTAAATAAGAAAAAAAACAGAGCCACTATAGTTTTTTTTATAGTGGCTCTGTTATATTAGGCCTTGAGGTTGTAAAGATGATTCTCACAGAACTTACGAAAAAAAATGTTTTTTACATATTTCTGTTAGAATTTTCTGTATATTAAGCTGTGCTTTCGAACAATGAATTCCCTGTCGCAAGTTTAAGCGTTTAGCAAGGAGATAAACATGCTGATTCTGACCCGTCGTGTCGGAGAAACATTAATGATTGGGGATCAAGTCAGTGTTACTGTGCTTGGCGTAAAAGGCAATCAGGTGCGTATTGGTGTAAATGCTCCAAAAGAAGTTTCTGTGCATCGTGAGGAAATTTACCAACGTATCCAACATGAACGTGCCATGCATGAGCATCTGCAACATCTTGATCAAGATTTTCAACATTCTTTTGAAGAAGATAATAACGATTTTCCTCGAAATAATAACTTCAATCGTTAATACCAGTGTTCTTCTCCAAAAATTAAAGCGACTATTCTTAGTCGCTTTAATTGTTTTTATAGGCCTAAAGCCTTCTTTACAGGTCCATAGCTACGACGGTGTTGGTCAATCACACCATGGGCCGAAATCGCCTCAAAATGTGCTTTAGTTGGATATCCCTTATGTTTGGCAAAACCATAGTCTGGGTATTGCTGGTCCAACTCATACATCTGTCGATCACGTGTGACTTTCGCCAAAATACTGGCAGCACTAATCTCTGCATGGCTGGCATCACCACCAACAATTGCTTCACAAGGAATGGTGATCCCCTTTGGAATCTGATTACCATCCACAATCACTTTGGCAGGCTGAGTGTTCAATGCCTCAACTGCACGGCGCATCGCAAGGAAAGTCGCTTGTAAAATATTAAACTCATCGATTTCAGCATGTGTTGCTTCGGCAATCGACCAAGCCAAAGCTTTTTCCTGAATCTCTAAAAACAGTTTTTCCCGTTTTTTTTCAGTCAATTTTTTAGAATCATTTAAACCCTCAATCGGATTATTTGGATCTAAAATAACTGCAGCGGCAACAACGGAACCTACTAAAGGTCCTCGCCCTGCCTCATCTACACCAGCAACTCTCATATAAAATCTCTAAAGGCTGATGACTTAGCCCTACCTTATTAACCCACTTTCTTGAACGTTTCAGCTACACATGCATTTACAGTTTGAGAAACCACTTGAGTTACAATCGTCGCACGTGCTGTTGGATCAATGGCAGCTGTTGCTAATTCAACTGCTGTAACGCTGTTTGGCGCTTTTTCACTGACACAACCACAAACTTCAGTTTGGATATTTTCACGCTGTTCAGCTGTCATTACACGTGTCGCTGTTTTCCATGCTGGCAGCGTATTAATTTCATTAATACATTTTGCATTTACAGCAACTTTTAATGCTGCCATGCCTAACTGCTGTGAAGTCGTACCCATCGAGTTATTTCCATCTGGGGTAACACAACCGGTTAAAGCTAAAACAACAGGGGCAACAACAAATACCAACTTTTTCATAACTTCTATCCTGTATCTAAATTTTGGCAGGCGTATTGTGCCTAAATGACGCCTTTTAAGATATGACTCAGCCTTATCTTTACATAATTAAACAATAATAAATGATTTATAGAGCGGTGAACGTTCTATCAGTAAAACGCTCTGTTACATTTACACTGTATGAGCAGGAAAAAGTGCTATTTAAACTCAAATAACTCATATCACAGCTAGGATGTTGCGATGCCAACCTCAGCACAATATTACACACGCACTGCGCAAGTTTTACATTGGCTCATGGCTGCTATTTTTATCATTGCTTGGCTTATCGGCTTTTATAGCGGTAATTTCCTCAGTTACGAAACTGATGGAAGCTTCAAAGGAACCGTCATTACCCTACATAAAAATATAGCCACCACCATTATTTTCTTAGTCGTGATCCGCATTTTTTGGCGCTACACCCACCCTGCACCGGAATTACCCAATACGATGTCACCAACAATGAAAATGTTGGCACATGTTGGACATTTATTCCTTTATTTAATGCTGCTCGCACTGCCAATTACAGGCTGTTTATTCAGTTGGAGTGCTGGACATCCTGCTCCAGTTTTATACTTATTCGAAATTCCACGCTTGGTCCAAGACAATCCTGAATTACTGGCAATTGTTAAACCCTTACACATTTATCTTTCTTGGTTTGCTGGTCTATTGGTAGCTGGACATGCTTTGGCTGCAATCAAACACCATCTGATTGATAAAGATAATGTCTTACTGAGCATGTTGCGTCAGCCAAAATAAACCTTAAGGCATAAAAAAAACCGCTTTATGCGGTTTTTTTTAATTTAGATACTGTTCACTTCTGCAATCCACTTTTGCTTTTCTTCATCAGAAATAAATGAAGCTTCAAAAGAGTTAATTGCCAATTGCTTTAATTCATCATTGCTTAAATCCAAAGCTTGCTGAATCGCAACAAAGTTATCATTCATATATCCACCGAAATATGAAGGATCATCTGAATTGACCGTTACATGTACACCCTTTTGCAATAAACGGCGAATATTGTGTTCGCCCATGTCATTGACCACACAAAGCTTTAAATTACTCAAAGGACAAACCGTTAATGGCATTTTCTCAGCGATTAAACGCGCCATTAGACGCTCGTCTTCCTCAGAACGTACACCATGATCAATACGATTTACTTTTAATAAATCTAAAGCTTCCCAAATGTATTCTGGTGGGCCTTCTTCACCTGCATGCGCAACAATCAAAAAGCCTGCTTCACGCGCTTTGGCAAATACACGTTCAAATTTTGCAGGAGGATGTCCAACTTCACTCGAATCCAAACCAATTGCAATAATGTCATCTTTAAATGGCAAAGCTTGCTCAAGTGTTTCAAATGCTTTTTCTTCGCTCAAATGACGCAAGAAACACATAATTAACTGAGAACTAATGCCCAACTTGGTTTGTGCATCCGTACAGGCACGTTTTAAACCCGCAAGTACTGTTGCAAACTCAACACCACGTTCGGTATGTGTTTGCGGATCAAAGAACATTTCTGTGTGTACCACACGATCTTCGGCACATTTCTCAAAATAAGCCCAAGCAAGGTCATAAAAATCCTGCTCATGCACAAGCACATTCGCGCCTGCATAGTAGATATCTAAAAAAGATTGAAGATTATGAAAGTTATAGGCTTGTTTGACTTCTTCAACCGATTGATAAGGAATCTGAATCTGATTACGCTGTGCAATTGCAAACATCAGTTCTGGTTCAAAAGTCCCTTCAATATGCACATGCAATTCGGCTTTGGGTAAAGCACGAATCAGCTCGACTTGATTCATATTAACTCCACGTCTAAAGAAAAAAGGGTGTTACCGAAATAACGCCCTTTTAGGCTCTCTTCACAATGAGCTGTAAACACATACAGCTCAAGAAGAAAATGATAAAAGAATTAGCTTAACCACCAAATGCAACAAACTTAAATACCCACAGGGCTGCAATAATCCAGACCATATAAGGAACTGTCTTTGCTTTGCCTGTCAGTAATTTAACTAATGCATAGCTGATAAAGCCCATCGCAATACCATCTGCAATTGAGTAGGTAAATGGCATAAACACAATGGTTAAAAATGCAGGAACAGCTTCAGTAATATCATCCCAATCAATATGGGTGATCCCCTGAATCATCAACACCCCAATGAATAACAATGCGGGTGCTGTAGCAAAACCTGGAACAGATTGAGCTAATGGTGCTAAGAACAAGCAGCCAATAAACAAGAAAGCAACCACAACTGCTGTTAAACCAGTACGACCACCAGCAGCAACACCTGAAGCTGATTCAATATAAGGCGTGGTTGAAGATGTACCTAATGCTGCACCTGCAACGATTGCCGTTGAATCCGCAAATAATGCTTTCTTCAAACGGGGTAATTTACCATCCTGCAAAAGGCCTGCACGATGCGATACACCAACCAATGTCCCTGTACTATCAAATAGATCAACAATAAAGAAGACAAAAATGACCCCAACCATACTGGCTGTAAATAAACCTTCAAAGTCCATTTGCATAAAGGTCGGTGCTAAAGAAGGCACTTGACCAACAACGCCTTTAAATTCATTCAAGCCCATTGCAGTTGCAATAGCAGTCACTACAAGAATACTGAGAATAATTGCACCACGAACTTTAAATTGGTGCAAAACCACAATCATTAAAAAGCCGAATAGTGCCAACAATACCGTTGGTTGCTTGATATCCCCTAAACCAACCAAGGTCGCTGGATTATCAACAATAATGCCTGCATTTTTAAGTGCAATTAATGCGAGGAATAAACCAATACCACCGCCAATCGCAAATTTAAGTGACATTGGAATCGCATTGACAATCGCTTCACGAATTTTAAAGAAGCTAATTGCAAGGAAAACCAAACCTGACACAAAGACTGCAGCGAGTGCAGTTTGCCAAGGTACGCCCATACCCAAACAGACAGAATAGGTGAAATAAGCATTTAAGCCCATACCAGGTGCAAGTGCGATTGGATAGTTCGCAATAATCCCCATGACCAAACACCCAATTGCCGCAGCCAAACAGGTTGCAACAAAAACAGCACCATGATCCATGCCAGTTTCAGAGAGAATGAGTGGGTTTACAATGATGATGTAACACATCGTTAAAAATGTGGTTACACCTGCTAGAACTTCTGTTCTAAAGTTGGTTTTGTTCTCGCTCAGCTTAAATAAGCGTTCTAACAAACCAGCCGAAGCATTAGGCGTTGTCATAACATAGCACCTGTTGAAATCTAAGATCGTAGAATGTGAAATCTATACGTTTGTGTTTGCAATCTTTTTTGAATGTACACAAAAAGGTATACAAGGCTAAAAGCAATCTATATGCCAGATTTGTCCTTGCTATACAGAGGATATGTATAAATTCGATTCCGATATCAAAACGTAAAAAGCCGCATATCAACATGCAGCTTTTTATTTAATGGTAAATATTTTAACAGATTCTATTCAAAACTTGAGTACCACAACACAAAAAAAGCGCATTTGATGCTCAATCTCGGATGATTGAAGCAATAACGCCTGCATTACAGCCCTAGAAACTAGTTACTGCGCTGATAGGAGGATAAATGCGTATGCGGATTGTGTTGTATCGTGTTCAGACTATTTTCAGCATCTTGAACAATCTTCATCAACTCTTGACGTTTCTTTGCTTGGGCATCAACATAAGCTACATAACCCAAAATAAATATAGAGAAAGCCAAGACGATCGCAATTTTAATCTTCATTATTATTATCTCTATTATAAAGTTTTCTTTAATGCTAACAAAAAAGACTGAAAAGGAGAACAAAAACGCATATTAAAATCACAAATGATAACTACATCACAATTATATAGTTATTCTAATAAGTTTTTTGCTTAATTTTCACTCAATCAAATATTAGAATATTCCAGTTTTTTTTGCAATGACATTTTATATAATTCAATAAGATAGATAAAAAACAAATATTTATAATCGAAAAAAATCCTTCATTTTCAGCATCTAAAAAATAAAAAGCACTTTTCCCTAAGAAAAAGTGCTTAAAGTCACAATCAAATATTTAGATTAGAACTGGTAGTTCAAACGCACCAAGAAGTTGCGTGGTGTGCCTGGCATGGACTCTGAACGCCAGTATTCTTTATTGGTTAAATTATTAACGGCTAATGTAACGTTCCAAGGATTAGCACTGTAACCAATTGCAGCATCAACACGGTTAAAACCATCAACAGCAATTTGGTTGTTCACATTTGTATAGTATGAACCCACGTGAGTCACACCAACTTCACCATACAATTGTTCTGTTGGTAGATAACGAACAAATAGATTACCAGTATTTTTTGAATTAAGTGCTAATTGATTACCAACGTTTGAAGGTGTTCTAACATCTTTTTTCACTTTGGCATCTGTATACCCATAACCACCACGGATAAAGAGATTGTCTAACACACGACCAATGAAACTAAATTCTACCCCTTTCGATTCATGTTGACCTGCAACAGCCCAATCATCAGGCTTTTCAGCATCAGGTAAATAGCGAATATTATTTTTACGGATATCATAAACAGAAAGCTGTGTATTTAAACGATCATTCAACCAATCACTTTTGATCCCCACTTCATACTGCTCATTGTATTGAGGTTCTGCATCAAAAGTATTTAATTTAGTATCAGCAGAAACAACGCTTAACCCAACACGTCCACCAAAGGGTGCAAAACTCTTACTATATGATGCATAAATGCTCTGATGCTCTGTTGGTTGCCACACCAAGCCAATATTTGGGCTAAAGCTTTCACCATCGATACTACGTTTGTGATTTATATCATCTGCTGCCTTAAGTCGATTTGTTGTTGTTGTATCATAGTAATCATAACGACCACCTAGCATGACTTTAAAATAATCATTAAAACTGATGAGATCTTGGATAAATAAACCATAACCTTCACCTTGGTTATAGTTATGTGTATTAATTAATAAATCCCCCGTTCCTCTCGAGCTAGTTCGTTCACCAGTTAAAGGGTTTACATAACCATAGATAGGAGAACCATCTTTATTTTTGTTCGCTAATAAAGGTTCACGTTGCTCATAAGTCCAATCTGCACCTATCAAAAGATTGTGTTTTATGCGCCCAGTATCGAATTCACCACGAATATCAAAGGTATTACTTGTTGTTTTATTATCAGTTTTTTGCCAGTAATAAATTTGTGAAATATCACCGACATGCCCTTTACACGTACCAGCGTTTGAAATCTTGGTATCTTCTGTAGCGCAAAGACCACCTAAATAAAAATGATCAAAATTTTGTTCAGTCTGACGATAACTCACAGCCCAATGGAAATTCCAATTTGGTGCAAACTCATAGTTCAAGTCAGAACGTGCAACTTGCAGAACATCATTAACATAATCACCCTGTTGAGCAAATCCAGTTTTAATTGATATTCCTTTGGGAAGTGAAGTAAATGATGGACCACGATCAGGTACACGGTGCAATTTGTCATAGGTATACTGCAACGTCCACGTCAAACCATCATCATTTTTATAGGTAAAACTCGGCGAAAGCATCTCTATTTTATTTTCAATACCTGAACGGAAACTATCAGATTCTCCATATTCACCAGTTAAACGCACGGCAACATTATCTGTAAGCACTTGATTTAAATCTACTGTTGTTCCGTAGTTATCATAAGAGCCACCGTAGATACCCACTGAACTTTTTGAATCAAAATTGGCAAATTTACTCACCATATTGATTACGCCACCACCCGAACTACGACCATATAGAACTGATGCAGGACCTTTTAAGATTTCAATACGTTCAATATTTGCAGTACTTCGACGAACTTGACCACTTTCACGAATACCATCACGGTAAATATCACCTGTATCAGCATTAAATCCACGTAGACTAATACCATCTCCACGCATGTCATAACTCGTTGAGACACCAGGTGTGCCCTGTAGCATCACACTTAAATCATTTGCGCCATAAATTTTATATTTCTGCACATCAATGGTATCGATCGTCTGTGGGATATCTTTTTTCTTAAGGCCATTACGGGTAACACTTGCCTGATCATAATCGATATAACTTTTGATCGGATCAAGCTCGCCCATAGCTTCGATCTTGATGGTTGGCATCACTGCTGTCGGTGCAGTTGTTTCATTGGCAAATACATACTGTGCTTGTAGAAGCATCATGGTTAACAAGCTAAATTTAAAAATAGGCTTGTAATCCATATTCAAAGGTACAAAACTCATAAAATTTCTCAAAAAAACTCAGACAAAAATTAAAAAAATATTAAAAATAAAAAAACATCACAATTTTAATAAAAATCATTCTCATTTTCATCAACTTTTACACTATTTTTAAAATTTAAAGCTGCTTTATTGTTCATATAGAATTCTTAGCTACTTTCCCTATAAAGTTTTTAGCGATAAAAATATTTTTTAAAATCTTTGAGTTATCGGCATTAAATTCCATTTTTCTACACAATTGTACATTAGGCTACACAGAAAATAATTTGATCATTTTTTGGGGCTCTACAATGAAATATGCTGTTTATTATGGAAAACTGAGCGTACTTAGCTCAGCATTGCTCGGTATAAGTGCGTCAATGTTTGCTGCTGAGCCCCCAACCGAGACTTCTGCACCTGCAGTATCCGAGTCAAGTCCTCAAATTTTACCCACCCTTTCATTCAAGGCCTCAGCTGAACCGCAAAAAGCAAAAGATGATGACATTAGTGCTGTACCTAAAACTATCATTACCCAAGAAGAAATGCTGCAGTATGGTGATCAATCCGTCATGGATGCATTGCGACGTTCGGCTGGATTCCAAATTCCAAGTTTTGGCCAAGGCCCTCGCGGTGGTGGCGGTGCATCAGGTATGCGCTTTCGTGGTGGTGGCGCACCAACCTTCTTGGTGAATGGCGAACCTGTACAGGGTGGCCCACGTGGTGGCATGTCAATTATTGACACCATTAGCCCTGAAATGATTGAACGTATCGAAGTGATCAAGCAGCCTAGCGTTGCACAAGCTTCGGTTGCTTCTTCAGCCGTAATTAATATTATTTTAAAAGAGCCTCTAAACACAGGTTTAAGTGGCTCAGTGAAACTCGGCTATGGTTTACGTGATAGTGGGGAGCAACAATCTGAACGTAAACAGATTAACATTCAAGCAGATGGTCGTGCAAACCAATGGTCATATAGTGTTTCAGCCAATCAGATGTGGATGGACAATACTTCGATCACCAAAACAGAAACAGCCACCGGAACACGTGAACAACTTCGTACTGTCAACCGTACCATGCAAATGTTTTCACCGCGTTTGCAGTACGATTTGGACGATCAACAAAAACTGATTGCAGAATTGTTCTATCGTAATGTCAAAATGGATGGCTATTCATCGAATCAAACTCAGGATGACAAGAACGACAGTATTCGATTAAACACTCGTTATGAGCGCAAAGACAAAGACCTGAGTGATAAAATCCGTTTGTCAGTCGAACATCAAACTGAAACACAACTGACGCGCTCACCTCAAAATACAATTTATACCGATGAAACTGTAAATGAGTATGGTCTTGCCTATGATGGTGTACGAAAATTAGATAAAGACCGTCAGATTAAATTCGGTTTTGATACGCGCAGTAACGAACTCGATAGTAATGTCAGCAAAAGCCTAGATGAGCAGCGTTATGCTGTATATGGCGAAGGTAGCTGGCGCTTTACTGACCGTCAAACTGTGACGTTAGGGGCGCGTCAGGAATGGCTTAACCGCTCAGGCTTAGTTGATTATCAAGATCAACATTTCAGTCCAGTTTTAGCCTACCGTTTTGATCTTACAGAACAGTGGTCGATTCAGACCAATTTAAGTCAAGCGTTTAAAAGCCCAAATACAGATCGTCTGATTCCCAACGTCACCGTTTCCACAGACAGTGATGCAGGAAGTTTGAATAATCCAGATCGTGGTGGAAATCCAAATCTAAAACCTGAAAAAATTCGTGCGGTTGAATCTACCCTTGCCTATGACTCTGCTAGCGGTGGGGTCAGCCTGGCTGCCTATCATCGTGAAATTAAAGATTACATCGAAAAAGTCATTGCACTGGAAGGTACCCGCTATGTGGTGCGACCACAAAACCAAGATCAAGCGACCACCTATGGTGTTGAATTCTCAGGACGCTATGCTTTAAAACAAACTGATGCCGGGCATTCATTTATGCTCAATGGACAAGTATCGACGATTCACGCCAAGATTGAAGATGGGCAGCATAATGAACGTTTAGTAAGTGATGTTGCCCCTTACAATGCCAGTACGGGCGTATCTTATAGTTTTAAACCATGGCAACTTTCAACTAGTGCCAATATCAGTTATACCCCAGAGTATACCCGTGCCCTCGATGGCCAACCTTATGACCGAACTACCAATCAGCGTTTTAGTTTAGACCTGAGTGCAACCAAACGGTTTGCACATGGCTGGGCTGCAAGTCTTAACCTTAACAATCTTTTGAGTACTCACTATAAAGAACGCCTGACGAACCAAACAGATGGCAGCTTATATCAGTCGAGAACCAATGAAAGTATTCCTTCATTGCAGTTTAATCTTGAGAAAAAGTTTTAATCAGTCCCTGACAGCAAATCATTTAACCAATCAAAGCCAGCGATTTACTCGTTGGCTTTGATATTTTAGATGCCCAAAGCGATGCAAGATAAGCTAAAACTGAATAATGACAATACTTTAACTGAGCATGTTATGATCCCAGCAATTGATCCACCGATGCTCCGAATAAAATGAGAACTGGACTAAAAGCGAAGATCATACAAGTCTGCGATGAAAAAATTGCCAAAAATGGCGATAACGTAGGACTTTCATTTTATGCTTTCTTTGCCAATAAAAATGATGATCCTGAACGCCTGATGGAAGCTGCACACTGGTGGATTATGCAGCATCAACTCAACCATTTTGAAAAAGCTACTAAAATTAAAGCATTGATCTTGGCACAAGCCGATGAACGACCAGACTTAAAACATAATACACCCCGCCGATAAAATTCGCTTTTGCTCAATCAAATCATTAATATTCATATCTTGAATATTTCTGATCACGAGACAAAGGTTATGCGGAGCCCATGTTTAAAAAATCTGAAATATATAATAAAAAATCAGTATTAATCTGCTTGGCTGCTGCATTTACAATTCTCTACTGGCTGCCCGTTTCTCAACTGCAGGCCTGTCCTATGGTATTTGGAATCATTGAAAAGTTCATGCCAAAGTGGTTGGAAAAAAGAGTAAATCATGTAGCACGTCGTTTATTGCCCAAAGCATATGCTCAAATTGATACCAATACCTAATTTGATCAACAGAATTTAAGGCAAGGAATTGAGGTAGCTTTATAAAATATCATATTGAAAATGCCACTATTTAGTCTAATCATTTTGATTAGGCCTTTATTACAAATATTATTTAAAACACTTTGAAAGAACATTATTAATAGATATTATTCTCTTCTAAAATAATCGATGTAGAAAACTAAAAATGTTAAAGATTAAACCTTGTATTACCATTTTAACCACAGCACTTATGATTTCAGCTTGTGGGGGTGGAGATGATCATAAAACTACAGAAGACACTACCATTGTCTTAGCACCCTTTAGCACCGAGTTTCAAAGTACATTAAGCTTGCAAAAAGATGCCGACCCGATCATTCAAATTTCAAATAGAAGTAGTAATCAGAACGATGAGGTAAATGCTTATTCAGTTACGCATCATTTTGACAAAGGAAGTACCTCAATTATTTTGAGCTATAATCTTGATAAAAATGATATAAACAAAACATTACATGTCAATTATGACCCGATTTTAAAAAAAGTGCTGGATATCTCCATTGGGGAAAGTTATTTAAAAACTGATGTTTTTAGCTTACCAAAGAGTAATATCTTATCATGTTCAAGCTCTCTTCTCTTTCAACCATGTAAGGGTATTGAGCTTACTTTTGATGAAAAGACAGGTTTTAGCAAAATTAATTTTGATGATACAAAACTCTCAAACATACCAAGTGTCAGTCTCACACCAACAGACAACCTAAATAATCAGGTTTCTATCGAAAAAAGCTACATAACATTGAATGGGCAACTGTCAGGTTCATTATCTAATCCACCACAAACTTTTAACAGTATCAGAAAAACCAGTCAGTCTAATCTACTTTCCAATCAACAGCCAGTCTCTTTAATGGGAGTTGTTTATGATCCCAAAACTAAAACTATCTTATTCGGCACCCATGCAATTAATGGCATAAACAGCAGTTTAAAATTAGCTCAGTTTAGCACTGGTATTGAAAATAGCATTGTTCAATACTCACTACTGTCAACTGAAACATTATTTGGTTTTCCTAGATTCTGTAACACGATTACATCCACACTCCCTATTGAAGATATATCTACGATTCAACTGTCAAAAAATACAGACAATATTACCTTAACATTTGATCAAGCAATTTATAATAATAAAAATGATGCAACACCAGTCTTGCCTAGCTCCCCATTTCAGCAAGAATGTCCTACGACACATATACAACTCGATGGTTCAGTAACCGTCAACATACCAACCACACAACTTCAGATCACACCAATTCTTAAAAATGAAAATAGCTTTTCTTTTGTTCAACCTGCACTATATTTTGACGTAACAAACCATGATAGACAGCAGTTTGGAAATAATGCTTTACAAGTCAAAATCCGTAACAACAGAATTGAGAAAATTGATTTTAGAGATACCAGAATAGGTAAAAACCCTACAACTGGCCTGTTATTAGATCATTCTGAATATGAATATAGTTGCGGTTACACTCAAGCATGTATAGGGCTTAGCTACGACGTAGACAAGAACAAAATCATTTTTAAAAATACAACGCTGACCTCTAAAAACAATCCTACAAATGAAGTTAACAATAGCATTACCTTGAATGGCATATTTGATTTTGCAGGCAGATAATCCAAAACTGTACACTTATTCTACAACCGAGCTAAAATAGCTCGGTTTTTATTATGAGAACGTTAATGTGAATTGGTTTTAGACAATAAATTTAAAATCAGCACACCACTCATAATCAACACAATGCCAATAATTCCCCAAAGATCCAGTTTCTGATCAAACACAAACCAAGCTACCGTGGTAATCAAGACAATCCCAACACCAGACCAAATCGCATAAGCAATCCCAACGGGGATCGTTTTCAAGGTCAAAGACAAACAATAAAATGCAATCATATAGCCCACAACCACAACAATAGATGCAATTGGCTTGGTAAAACCTTCACTGCTTTTCAGGGCTGATGTTGCAATCACTTCCGCTGTAATGGCAATGAATAAAATAATCCAGTTGTTCATTTACCCATCTCCCATCATCAAATATGCCCTATCAGAATATCTACAAGAAAAAACACCCTTTAAAAAAGGGTGTTTTCATATGACTTAAAATCAATCTAGCGACAACTTAAGCTGTTTTTTTCGCCATATTGTTTTTACGGATCGTAATCATGACCAATTGCACTGCTGCAGGCGTAACACCTGGAATACGACTCGCTTGAGCCAAGGTCTCTGGACGAACAGTATTTAACTTCAAAGTGATTTCACGTGATAACCCTGAGATACCATCATAGACAAAATCAGCAGGAATCTTGGTTTCTTCAAGACGTTTTAATTGCGCTACATCTTCATGCTGGCGGTTAATATAGCCTTCATATTTCACCGCAATCTCAATCTGCTCACCCACATGTTCAGACACTTCCGAACCAGTTAATTCAGCAATTTGGCTAAAATTAATATTCGGACGTTTCAGCAAGTCGATCGCACTACATTCTTTACTGAGATCTGCACCCGTCATTTCAACGAATTTTTTACCCATTGGGTTATTTGGCGCAGCCCATAAATGCTGTAATCGAGAGGTTTCACGCTCAACCGCTTCCATTTTTTCGCTATAGGCAGCCCAACGTTCATCATCAACCAGACCAAGTTCACGGCCAATCGTAGTTAAACGCTGATCCGCATTATCCTCACGCAACATCAAACGGTATTCCGCACGTGAAGTAAACATACGGTACGGTTCTTTTGTCCCTAATGTAATTAGGTCATCAACCAATACGCCCATGTAAGCCTGATCGCGTTTTGGTGTCCACTCTTCTTGTTCCCAAGCACGGCGTGCAGCATTCAAGCCCGCAAGTAAACCTTGTGCGCCGGCTTCTTCATAACCTGTGGTACCGTTGATTTGACCAGCAAAATACAGGTTTTGAATTGCTTTGGTTTCAAGTGTGAACTTCAACGCTTGTGGATTGAAATAATCATATTCAATCGCATAGCCCGGACGCAGGATATGCGCATTTTCCATACCACGGATCGAACGAACTAAATTGAACTGCACATCAAATGGCAATGAAGTAGAAATACCATTTGGATAAAGTTCATGGGTATCTAAGCCTTCTGGCTCCAAGAACACCTGATGTGAATCTTTATCTGCAAAACGGTGAATTTTATCTTCAATCGATGGACAATAACGTGGGCCCACACCTTCAATCACACCGGTATACATTGGTGAACGATCTAAACCACCACGGATAATTTCGTGGGTTTTTTCGCTGGTGTGCGTGATGTAGCAATTAACTTGTTCAGGATGCATCGACACATCACCCATGAACGACATGACTGGAGATGGGAAATCACCCGGTTGTGGCGTCATCACAGAAAAATCGACCGTACGTGCATCAATACGCGGTGGCGTACCAGTTTTTAAACGACCAACCGGTAAATCAAGCTCGCGTAAACGATGTGCCAAAGCAATTGACGGTGGATCACCTGCACGGCCACCACTTGAGTTTTGCAAACCAACGTGGATCACACCGCCCAAGAATGTTCCTGTCGTCAAGACCACGGTTTTGGTATCAAAACGGATCCCCATTTGGGTAACAACACCCTTAACGGTATCACCTTCAACAATTAAGTCATCCGCAGCCTGTTGAAAAATATCCAAATTGGCTTGATTTTCTAAAGTATGACGAATTGCAGCTTTATAACGTACACGGTCTGCTTGCGCACGCGTTGCACGTACAGCAGCACCTTTACGTGAATTTAAAATACGGAATTGAATACCGCCTTTATCTGCAGCAAGTGCCATTGCACCGCCAAGTGCATCGATCTCGCGGACAAGATGTGATTTACCAATACCACCGATTGCCGGGTTACAGCTCATCTGCCCCAAAGTTTCAATATTATGCGTCAACAATAATGTTTGTCTTCCCATACGTGCCGCAGCGAGCGCTGCTTCCGTACCAGCGTGACCGCCACCAATTACGATAACGTCGTAAACTTTAGGATAGTGCATAGTGGTAAATGTGTATTCAAAAAATGACAGAGTATTATATAGGAGTTTTCCATTAAATTGGCAAAAACCATCAATATTCTTGTAGGTTCCAAGCCACTGTTCTGGCTACAGAATAAACAAAAAGAAACCTTATGTTGCATTTTCCTCTTATACTTCACACAGCGAATCATCACTATTAACTTGAACACCACTGTTTTATCTGTTCAATTTCTTATCCTAAAAAGTGCATAACAAATACTTAGGAAAATGACATGAACACAAAGCTTTTATTTTCATCTCTTATTTGTGGCCTATGTTTTAGCGTAGCTGCGCATGCAGATACCAAGGCGACCCAAGATCAGCAAGCCAAGAAGTATCAGCAGGTTTGTAAAGGCAAAAAACAAGGTGATCCAGTTTCTTTTGCCTATAAAGGCGTTGTTTTCAATGGTTCATGTGAACCGAATGAAGCAGGTAAATTAGCATTCCAGCCACCAACACCTGCAAATAATGCAGCGCCTGAAACTCAAAGCCGTCTTGCAGAAACACAGTCTGCACCGCGTCCTGTGAGTGAACCTATTGCAGCGCCACCTGTAGCCCCTGCTCCGCCAGTTACACCCGATGTAGAACAAACTGCACCTTAATTGTAGTCATCATAAAGAAGGTCTCTGTAGACCTTCTTTTTTTATTTATCCACGATAAAAACAATGCGATAAGCCAATCTAGCTGAAATATTTGCCCTTAAAATTGTAATCTGTCTGTTTTATAATCCCTTTAATAAGTTTTAATCTATTACAATACTCGCAAATACATTTATTTAGGTTTTCCTGTGAACTGGCTACAAATTCATATTACTGTTGATCAAAATCAAGTTGAACTAACCGAAACATTACTCCTGTCATTAGGGGCGGTGAGCGTTACCTTGGATGATGCAGAAGATCAAGCTTTGTTAGAGCCATTACCAGGAGAAACACCACTTTGGAATAAAGTCATCGTTACAGGGATTTACCAACAAGAAGAAGATGATCCAATTGATGTCGATACTTTAGAAGCTTTCTTAAAAGTCCAACTTCCAGATGTACCTATGCGTCACCAATACTTGGAAAATCAAGTCTGGGAACGTGCATGGATGGATTATTACGAGCCAATTCAAATTGGTGAGAAATACTGGATTGTTCCTGAATGGTTAGAACCACCTGAAGCAGATGCAACCAATATCAAGCTTGATCCAGGTCTTGCATTTGGTACAGGCAACCATGCCAGTACCTTCTTATGCTTACAATGGTTGGGTAAAACAGATGTAAAAGATAAAATCGTGATCGACTATGGTTGTGGTTCAGGGATTTTAGGTGTTGCCGCACTTTTATTGGGTGCAAAAAAAGTTTATGCAACCGATATCGACCCTCAAGCGGTACTTGCTACAAAACAAAATGCAGATTTGAATGGTGTACTGGATCGTCTTTATGTAGGATTACCTGAAGAGTTTGATCAAGAATTTAAACCACAACAAGCAGATGTCCTTGTCGCAAATATTTTAGCGGCACCGCTAATGGCGCTTGCGCCTGAATTCTCAACTTTATTAAAAAATGAGGGTGAGTTCGCACTTGCTGGTGTAATCGAAGAGCAAGTTGCTGATGTTTCTAGTGTTTACTCGCAGTTTTTTGATATATTAGAGATTGAAAAGCGTGAAGAAAACTGGTGTCGCATTTCAGGAAAACGTAAAACAACAATTTGAGAACACTGTTACTTATGAGTGAAAAACAAACCCGCTGCCCTAAATGTTCAACTGTGTACAAAGTGACCCTTTCACAACTCAGTGTTGCACAGGGCATGGTTTGTTGTCCAAAATGCGTGATTAACTTTAATGCACTCACCAATTTATTAGAATCAGAAAGCGAAGATATCCCGACCCCGACCAATCGCTCGCTTTTTTCTTCAATTCAACCTGACAGCTCGTTTGCAGAAAAGCAAATGCAGATTTTGCGCATCTTTGATCAGAAAATTGAAAACTCAAATATTGATTTATTAACTTATCTCAATAACTTGAATTACTTTAACACCGAACCTGTTACAGCCTTACCCAATTTAAATCTGTCGGAAGATACCCTGTTAATTGATCATGAGACTAATGACAAACAGCATGGCTGGCTGTACTACACCTTGTGGGGTCTAGGGAATATTGCTTTAATTTTAGTGTTTGCATTTCAGATTCTATGGTTCAACCCTAAACTGATGCACGAAAGCCCAGCACTGAATCAGATGTTTAATTATGCATGTGGCATTTTTTCATGCAAAACCAGCAATGAACAATATAAAGACCTCAGCTTTGAAAAAGTAAAAATAAAGCGGGCCGAGAAAGATACAACCGTTTTTTCTGGTGTGCTTTTGAATCATCATGAGAATAGTGTGGCACTCCCTTCTATTAAGGTTGTGCTCAAACAAGATGACGAAGCCGTTTTTAACGTCATCCTCAAACCACAAGATTATTTAGTCGAAAGTTTGAAAACGATTCAACGTATTCCAAGCAACAGTCCTTTTCACTTCGAATTCACCCTTCCAAAAAGCAAAAATAGCTTCAATGACTATAGTTTAGAATTTGTACAGCCCTAAAAGCTCAAAAAAGTGACAAAAAAACAAAAAAAAGTGAAGTTTAATTGCTCACTTTTTCGCTGACAGTGGTATGATACGCGCCACGAATGCTTTGACCTACTTACTCCTCGTTATTTATAGACAATAAAATCGTTAAACGAACTGTGCTTCTATCCCATAAGCGCATTGTTGGTTTTTTTGTTTTTAAAAGTAGGCTGTAACAAATATTTAACTATTGTTACGCTTATTTTTTACACAATTCGAGGATTTGTGGCAAGCTAATAGTCCCATTGTTTTAGAGTCACTGTTTTAGGATCTAAAACAGGACTCAGTAATTTAGACCACATTTATATCACTTTACCCAAGTAGATATTTTGATTTTTCGGATTAAAACGCATGAATAGCAAATCTCCTATTTTTACGGCTCAATCTGATGTCGCTCTTCGCATCCATGTAGATCGCGCAGTTCGTCATTATTTTGCACAATTGCAAGGTGAGCAACCATCTCAAGTTTATGACATGGTTTTAGCAGAAATGGAGAAACCTCTTTTATCTGTGGTCTTAGAATATACTCGCGGTAATCAAACACGTGCCGCTGAGATTTTAGGCCTTAACCGTGGAACTTTACGCAAAAAGTTAAAAGCTCACGGTTTAATGAGTGAATAATTGATAAAATGCTCACGTTCTCGTGGGCATTTTTTTTGCCTTTTATTTTCAATCTGTAGACTTCAAACTGTTGACTAAAATCATGACTATCAAACGTGCTTTAATCTCTGTTTCCGATAAAACTGGAATCGTTGAATTTGCTCAAAATCTTGCAGCGCTAGGGGTAGAAATTTTATCTACGGGCGGTACATATAAGTTGCTTAAAGACAACAATATCGCCGTAGTAGAGGTTTCTGAACATACAGGTTTTCCTGAAATGATGGATGGTCGTGTAAAAACATTACATCCAAAAATTCATGGAGGCATCTTAGCGCGTCGTGGTCTGGACGAAGCAGTGATGCAAGAACACAACATCGATCCGATTGATCTGGTGATTGTTAACCTGTATCCATTTGCAGCAACAGTAGCAAAACCAAACTGTTCACTTGCAGATGCAATCGAGAATATCGATATCGGTGGTCCAACAATGGTTCGTGCCGCAGCAAAGAACCATGCATCAGTAGGTATTATCGTAAATGCAGCTGACTACGACACAGTAGTTGCTGAATTAAAAACAAATGGTGCGTTGTCTTACGAAACTCGTTTCGACTTAGCAGTAAAAGCATTTGAGCACACGGCACAATACGATGGCATGATTGCATCTTATTTAGGTGCACGCGTTGGTAAAACTGAAGGTGAAGCAGACCTATTCCCTCGTACCTTCAATACCCAACTGAATAAAGCACAAGATTTACGTTATGGTGAGAACCCGCATCAAAATGCGGCTTTCTATGTTGAAGCAACTGCTCAAGAAGCATCAGTTTCTACTGCAAAGCAATTACAAGGTAAAGAACTTTCTTATAACAATATTGCAGATACAGATGCCGCACTTGAATGTGTGAAATCTTTTGTGAAGCCTGCTTGTGTGATCGTTAAACATGCCAACCCATGTGGTGTTGCTGTTTCGCTAGACGGTATTCAAGCTGCTTATGATCTTGCTTACGCAACCGATCCTGAGTCTGCATTTGGTGGCATCATTGCATTCAACCGTGAATTAGATGTCGCAACTGCTCAAGCGATTGTTGATCGTCAATTTGTTGAAGTGATTATTGCTCCAAGTCTTGCAGATGGTGTACTTGAAATCACAGGTGCGAAGAAGAATGTTCGTGTCATGGTTTGCGGTGAACTTCCTGCAATTGATGCACGCGCACCACAGCTTGACTACAAACGCGTCAATGGCGGCTTATTGGTTCAAGACCAAGACTTAGGCATGATCACTAAAGATGACCTAAAAGTTGTGACGAAGCGTGCACCGACTGAGCAAGAGATTGATGATTTGATCTTTGCTTGGAAAGTTGCGAAATACGTCAAGTCAAATGCGATTGTTTATGCTAAAGATCGTCAAACCGTTGGTATTGGTGCAGGTCAAATGAGCCGCGTTAACTCAGCACGTATCGCCGCAATTAAAGCAGAACATGCCGGTTTAGTAGTTGAAGGTGCAGTTATGGCATCTGACGCCTTCTTCCCATTCCGTGATGGTATTGATAATGCTGCAAAAGCTGGCATTAAATGCATTATCCAACCAGGCGGTTCAATGCGTGATGAAGAAACCATTGCAGCAGCTGATGAAGCTGGTATTGCAATGGTCTTCACAGGCATGCGTCACTTCCGTCACTAAATGATCTGAGTCTCTAGCACAATCCCCCTAAATCCCCCTTTATAAAAAGGGGGACTTACTTTTATCCAAACTAAAAAGCATGTTGCTCTCTTTGTCAAAGAGGAGTTTAGGGAGATTCAGAGGGGACTTTTTTATTCTGAACAGGTATATTCTTAGATACTGAAAAAGGGAAATAACTTAATAATGAATATTTTAGTTTTGGGTAGCGGTGGCCGTGAACATGCACTTGCATGGAAAATCGCACAAGATGCAAAAGTCACTCAAGTTTTCGTTGCACCAGGTAATGCAGGTACAGCAACTGAAGACAAATGTAAAAATATTGATCTGAATATTTTAGACAATCCAGCCATCATCAAATTTGCACAAGAGAATGATGTTGCTTTGGTCATTGTTGGTCCAGAAGCACCATTAGTCAATGGTGTAGTAGATGCAGCACGTGAAGCAGGTTTAAAAATCTGGGGGCCAACTCAGTATGCTGCACAGCTTGAAGGTTCTAAAGCATTTGCTAAACACTTCTTAAAACGTCACAACATTCCTACCGCTTTTTATGACGTATTCACCGAAGTTGATGCGGCTAAAGCCTACGTTGAGAAAAATGGCGCACCAATCGTAATTAAAGCGGACGGCCTAGCTGCAGGTAAAGGCGTCATCGTAGCCATGACTAACGAAGAAGCTTTTGCTGCTATTGACGATATGCTTGCAGGTAACAAGTTTGGTGATGCTGGTTCTCGTGTCGTGATTGAACAGTTCCTTGCAGGTGAAGAAGCAAGCTTCATTTGCATGATCGATGGCAATAACATTTTGCCGATGGCCACATCACAAGACCATAAACGTATTTTCGAAGGTGATGAAGGTCCAAACACTGGTGGTATGGGAGCTTACTCTCCTGCACCTGTAGTGACTGCAGAAGTCTTTGAACGTGTCATGAACGAAGTGATGCGCCCCACTGTTGATGGTATGGCAGCAGACGGTCATGTTTATACAGGTTTCTTATACGCAGGCTTGATGATTGATGAACAAGGTCAACCCCGTGTGATCGAATTCAACTGTCGCTTTGGTGATCCAGAAACCCAACCGATTATGATGCGTTTAAAATCATCTTTAGTTGATTTAGTTGAAGCAGGTATTGCAGGTAACTTGCCAAGCGAAGCTGAATGGGATGAACGTAAATCAATTGGTATCGTACTCGCAGCAGAAGGTTATCCAGAAACCGTACGTAACGGCGATGTGATTTCAGGTCTTGGTCAGTCTCCAGAAGACACCAAGATTTTCCACGCAGGCACTGCAATGAGTGCTGATGGTCATGTGATTACCGCTGGTGGTCGCGTACTGTGCGTTACAGCACTTGGTGATACCGTGCTAGAAGCACAAATCAATGCATTAGAAGTATGTGGGCAAGTGACTTTTACGGGTATGCAATACCGTAGTGACATTGGTTACCGCGCAATTGCTCGTGAAAAAGCTGAATAAATTTTTAAGCAAATAAAAAAGCCTTCTTCGGAAGGCTTTTTTATTCCATAAACTGCATAAACATAAATTCTATATTCATTATTTAAATATAAAATTCAGAAAAATATATATTTATTATTCAATTGATTCATCTCTCTATATTTTCTAGAAAAACTATAAAACTATCATTTATTTAGATTTACTTAGTCGATGATTTTCCTTAACGCATCAGGCTATTGGTCTCCTAAGTACAGGTGGTTGCACTATAACCGCCCATAAATTGTTGCTATGATTGCCGAAATTTTAGATGTTGTTTTTATGTTAACTACATATTCTTTTTCATTATTTTTAAATGACTGGAATATTGCACCTAACAAAACAAATTGCAGCTAAATCCAAATTTGATTTGAAAATGAGATGAACAGTTGGTTCCTATCTGTATATACTGAATTGGAACATGAATATTCATCTACTTTTCGGATGTTGTAGGTATCACACTTGTTCAAACTTTTACAATAATCCAGGGATTGTTTTGAGTGCGATGTCAATTTACAACATACAAACCTATTGCAATCATGAATGCTAGAGAAATAATGATTTTCTCGACATTTTTCCGATTAGGATTTATACATGAAAAAGCTGATTAGTCTTTTTTTAAGTGTATCTGTGTTATTACTTGCAGCCTGCAGTAAACAACCTGATACCGCATCTACCGAACAAAAAGGTGATGCTGCTGCATTACAAACCGTTGTAATCGCTTCTACAGGTTCAGACGCTGATATTTGGCGTTATATCGCAACATTGCCAGAAACCAAAGCAGCTGGCCTTAAACTCGAAATTAAAAACTTCACTGACTACGTTGCAATGAACACTGCCGCAGCGAATAAAGAAGTTGATTTAAATGCGTTCCAATCTTACGCTTACCTTGTCGCATTTAATGCTGCAAATAAAGACAAGATTGCTCCTGTTTCAACAACTTACTTAGAACCAATGGGTATTTACTCAAGCAAAGTGAAGAAAGTTGAAGAGTTTGCTGAAGGTGCTACGATTGCGATTCCAAATGATGGTGCGAATGAATCACGTGCTTTGTTACTTTTACAAAGTGCTGGCTTGATTAAATTAAAAGCAGACTTCGATCCTGTAAAAGGCACCCCTGCTGACATTATCGAAAACAGCAAAAAAATCGTGATCAAACCAATCCAAATGGCAACAGCTGTACGTGTTAAAGACGAAGTTGATGCAATTTTATTGGGTAATACGCTTGCAATGGAAGGTGGTTTAAACGTTCTTAAAGATGCAATCTACTATGAACCTGTTGATCAAAGCACCAAGTTAAATGTCAATGTATTGGCAACTGCTGAATCACGTAAAGATGATGCTGTCCTCCAGAAAGTTGGCGCGCTTTATCATACGGAAGCAGTAAAGAAATATGTTCAAGAACACTTTGCTGGTACGAAAGTTGACGTAAATAAACCAACAAGCTACCTCACAGAAGCGAATTCGTAATATAATACCCTCAAATAAAACAGGCAAAGTGATTTTGCCTGTTTTTTCTTTTTTGCATAGTATTGACGAACATGATCCAATTTAAAAACATTTCGAAACACTATCAGTTGAAAGGTCAAACGATTAATGCACTGGATCAGATCAACTTAGAGATTCCAGAAGGCAGTATCTTCGGCATTATTGGCTATAGTGGTGCAGGTAAAAGTACGCTCATTCGTTTGGTGAATTTACTTGAGCGCCCTTCTCAGGGACAAGTGATTATTAACCAAAAAGACTTTACTGCAATGGATGCACGTACACTTCGTCAAGAACGTGCAAATATCGGTATGATCTTTCAGCACTTCAATTTACTTCAGACCAAAACTGTGTCTGAGAATATTGAAATGCCATTAAAATTACTTGGTCACAGCAAAGCAGAGCGAGAAAAGCGCCTCGCCGAATTACTTGATTTTATTGATCTTAAACATAAAAAAGATGCCTACCCTGATGAACTCTCAGGTGGTCAAAAACAACGTGTTGGCATCGCACGCGCACTAGCAAATCACCCTAAAATTTTACTGTGTGATGAGGCAACTTCTGCCCTCGACCCACAAACCACCAAATCTGTTTTGGCGCTATTAAAAAAGATTAACCAAGAACAAAATATCACCATTGTCATGGTCACCCATGAAATGGATGTGATTGAATCGGTTTGTGATTATGTTGCGGTAATGGAAGCTGGTCATGTCATTGAAACAGGCCCGACACTAGATATTTTCAGTCAACCACAGCATCCAACCACCAAGACCTTTATTCAAACAGTATTGCAGCAACAATTACCAGTCAACATTTTGAATAATCTTGAACATAAGCATCACAATAGTATCTACAGCTTGCAATTCTTGGGTACTTCGGCACAAGAAACCGTGATTCAAGCAGCGATTAAGCAGTTTGATGTGAGCTTAAATATTTTGTTTGCCAATATGACAGAGATTAATGGCACGGTAATCGGACAAATGTTTATTCAACTTTTGGGTGATCCGCTAACGATTCAAGAAACAGTGAAATTTCTTGAACTTCAAGGGGTAAAAGTTGAACAGTCTGGAGTAGTCAGCCAATGAGAGATTTAATTGTACAATGGCTGACTCAAGTCACCGCTCCGTTTTGGCATAGCTCACTGTCTATCGACCAATTTGTTACAGCACTACAAGAAACCTTCCAAATGGTATTCTTCTCGCTGCTGTTCGGCTGTATTTGGGGACTCATACAAGGCATTACCTTAGTGGTTACCCGTACAGGTGGTATTTTACAAAATCGCGCGATTTATTATTTCCTCAACCCGATTGTCAATGCACTGCGTTCACTTCCCTTCATTATCTTATTGATCGCTGTTATTCCACTGACCAAGATGCTGGTTGGAACTTCGATTGGAACGTGGGCTGCAATTGTGCCGTTAACCATTTATGTCGGTCCATATCTTGGCCGTTTAATTGAAACTTCATTACTTGAAGTGAATGAAGGGATTGTTGAATCTGCTCAGGCGATGGGTGCATCACCTTGGCAAATTATCTTCAAGTTTATTATTCCAGAAGCACGCAGCTCTCTGATTTTAAATTTAACCACAGGCACAATTTCTCTCATCGGAGCGACAGCGATGGCCGGTGCTGTGGGTGCTGGCGGTATTGGTGACTTAGCGATTTCTTATGGTTACCAGCGTTTTGACACAAGTGTGGTGATTTTAACCGTGATCGTGTTATTACTGTTGGTTCAAATGGTACAAATGCTGGGTGACTGGCTAGCAAAATTGCGCTAACCCATGACTTCATAAAAAAACGCTCAGCTTGAGCGTTTTTTTATGACTTGATTTTACTTGGAAAAGTAGATTTCATTCGCTGCTTTAAAGGTATTGACATGCAACGGGACCAAATCATCCAGTGCCTGATATCCCCCTGCCAAAACGAACAGCAACGGAATTTTCATTTTCTTGGCCATTTCAAAGACAATACGATCACGTTCAAATAACAACTCAGTGGTAAACCATTTAGAGCCATATTTATCATGCTGATGACAGTCCATACCTGCCTGATAAATGATTAAATCAGCCTCCCAACGCGAAGCATATTGAAATGCCTCAAAGATCGCTTCACGGTATAAATCAAAATTACCTTGTTTGGGATGAATATAACGGGTCAGACTGCGTTCACTGGCTTTACAGCCAAAGCGAATTCCAAAAATTCCAAAATTAATCAGATTGGTCATTCGATTGGTAAAAATAGCAGTGCCATCACCCCCATGTTGGTCACAGTCTAAAACGAAAATACGTTTTTCTGGATATTGCTTGGCGATCAGTGCTAGACCATTAAAAGTACAATAGGCCGCACCCGATTCATAACTGGCGTGATGAAATCCTTGTGCAATATTTGCAGCAACCCCCTCTTTCAGGGCAATTTCAGCCCCCAATAATTGCCCTGCCTGAACTGATAAAATCGCATCTCTCAGCTGTTCATTCCATGGCTTAAACCCTTGGATGGTTGCAAACGCAGATTGTCCTGATATAAAAGCATCCACGTATTGTGGATGATGTAATTTCTTTAATATCTCAATATCAATCAGCCCAGGATCAACCAACTCGACCATTTGATGGGTACGCAACACATCTGCAACGGCTGTGAGTTTTTCCATACTATTGGTATGCGTTTGTGCAAAATAGCGTGGGGAATAACAAGCTTTTAGCATGGATGCCCTACGTAAGTTTGATCATGTGCAATGTCCATCAGCTGACTTAATTCAGTTGTATCAGGTCGAAATAATCCATTATCCACCTGTTGTTTAAAGTGATACCCAAATGCCCGAGCACGATTTTTTGGCGAAACAGCTAAAGTTGTTAAGCGTAAAAACCAGAAACCATTCATTTCGGCAATCGGGATCACATAGCCCTTATATTGCTTATTTTTATGTTTTTCGAGCTGTTCGATTTCATAATTGGCAGAAAATAAACTTCCCGCAGGTAAACGGACACCATTCATCATCAAAGGTACTAAGCTGATACAGGAATGGTTATCACCCATATTCAATTTTTCCATCATGATCGGCTGATCATGCTCATTCACGAAAATATTGATTTCACCCTGCCGTAATAAACGATGATGTGCAATGCGCAAGAAAAACTTTTCCGCCATCGGACAAGAACCCACTTTGGGCTTTTCTGCCAAAGCCTGACACTCAATCATACTATTCTGCTGGGCATCCTGTGGCAGAATAATATCGCTCAGGAGCTGACAAATTAATTGGCTCTCTTCAAGCTCTGCATATTGATGAAGCATTCTTAACTTGGCTTGAAAATCGACTTCCTGTTGCAGGTTTTGCGCAAAGCTTTCTTGTGGATCCAAACGTTGCAAACATTGTTGAACTGCTGGATTGATATCTAAGTTACGCCACGAGTCAAGCTGTAATCCATAGGAAGCACTTTGACTCAGAATATTCTTTAAGCCCTTACTGTCATACTCTTCAAAAATACGTAAATCCTGTAAGCCTATAGCATCCCTTGGTTGCGAAACAAACTCCGCAATCACACGTGTTGCTTGGGTATAGCCACAGCCCCGTCGTTCTGTTTGATGACTAAAATGCTCATTCAGCATTTCTGTAAGTTTGGCAGAGAGCGGATATAAATACTTCTTAAAGATAACGACCACTTCATGATCGGGTATATCAGACATAGTTCCCTCTCTTGTTGTTGTGATTTATAACAACTTAGTCTTTAAAAAATGAACTGTAGTTATCTTGTTCAGCCTAATCATTTAAATTATTTCGCTTTGACTCAATATTTTTATAGAACTAAAGTTGAATATAAACCATTAACTTATAAAACTTTTATCTCATCTTTATCGAAAATATGATACTTGTCAACGATAAAGATATTCATGGAAAGTAGCTGTCAGAATATGCCCGAAAAAGTCATTATTCAGCACTAAAAATTAGCAGGAGTTTTGCACTGAAGTAGATTTCCACTTACACTAGAAACAGGCACTCATTATGAGCACCCAAATGGCAATAACCACACGAAACAAAGCTTTAGGATTCGGCTATGCATTATAAGATTCATGCAATTGACGTCAAAAATGCCTTAAAAAACTATATTTGGTTATTGGAAGATACAGATACACACGAAGTTGTTGCTATTGATCCAACAGAAGCAGATTTAGTTACGGATTTTTGCCAACAACATGGTCTTCAACTCAGACAGATCTGGCTGACCCATTGGCACCGTGATCACACAGGGGGTGTTGAAGGACTACTCGCAGATCAGAATATTATGGTCTATGGACCTCGTGATGAACTCAGTAAAATTTCACTGATCTCAAACCCTTTGCAAAATGACGATCATTTTCATTTTAATGATCTCAAAGTTGAAATTATTGCAACGCCAGGCCATACCCTTGGTCATATTACCTATTTCATTGAAAAAATTGAAACGCTGTTTAGCGGTGACACTTTATTCGCAATGGGTTGCGGTCGTCTGTTCGAAGGGACAGCCGAGCAAATGTATCATTCATTGAACCGACTGGCTGCCCTGCCTATTCAAACCAAGGTGTACTGTACCCATGAATACACACTTGCCAATGCAGAATTTGCCTTAACTGTTGAACCTCACAATGTTATTTTACAAGAGCGTATGCAACACGTCAGAGCACTCAGAGAAGCAGATCAAATTACTCTCCCTAGTACCATTGAATTAGAGCTTGAAACCAATCCTTTTCTGCGTACTGAAAGTGCTGAAGACTTTGCGCGCATTCGCAGTTTGAAAGATCAATTTTAATTAAACTTCACCATCTCAATTGATTCATTTTCTGCTTGTTCAATAAAGTGGAAAATGAAATCATTTTTTACATTTTACCCAAGAAATTTTTTAAAAAAATTTGCTTCCACTCGAGTAAATAAAAAATATTTTATATAATAAATTCAATTGAATAACAAAAACACAGATAAAATTCTATCTATAAAAATTACGCTAAATTTACATTACTTACATGTGGAAAAATAAATCTATGCAATCCCCCTTTAAAAAATTTTAACTGACCCTTATTAATAAATACATGTTCACAAGGAGATCTGTCATGAAAAACAGAGTTGTTAAAGCAAAAAACGTATTGGCTTTCCGTATTTGGTTAGAAAAATTGGGATATTCAGTTAAAAATCTGACAGATAACCGTGGTTTTACATTTAGCTTTAAAAAAGAATATGGTTTAGTTACTTGTGATCTCTCTGGTAATGCTTTAGCAATGCAGTTGGGTGAAGAATTCGAAGATCATTTAAAAGCCTAATGACAAATTTTTCTAAACCTGAGGATTCCAAAGGGATTTGGAATCCTTGATTAATCAAGATAAGAATACTTCAAACTTTTATCCCTTTTAATTCTTCATTTTCTAACCATTTCCAACAAAATTTCATTGGAACAAACATAATTTCCAAGTATCATAATCCCCAATCGAGGGATGCTGCGACAATTGATCGGCACAAAAGATCAATTTGCCAGGCTCGATGTGAGAAGCAACGCTTCGCAAGACAACGGCATCCGCGAACAGAATGATCCATACTATTTTTCTAGGAGATCCTGATGAACGCGGTGAATGCTTCATTTTCAGATTTTAAAGTTGCTGATATTTCCCTTGCTGACTATGGTCGTAAAGAGATCAAACTTGCTGAAGCAGAAATGCCAGCTTTGATCGGTTTACGTAAGCGTTATTCGGCAGCTAAACCACTTGCTGGTGCAAAAATCTTGGGTTGTATCCACATGACAATCCAAACTGCCGTTTTAATCGAAACATTAGTTGAACTCGGCGCAGAAGTGCGTTGGACCTCATGTAACATTTTCTCAACTCAAGACCATGCTGCTGCTGCAATTGCTGCAAGCGGTGTTCCTGTTTTTGCTTGGAAAGGCGAAACTGAAGAAGAATATGTTTGGTGTTTAGAACAGCAGATCAATGTCAACGGTCAGCCTTGGGATGCCAACATGATCTTGGACGATGGCGGTGACTTAACTGCACTTGTTCATGACAAATATCCTGCACTTTTAGAACGTATCCACGGCATTACCGAAGAAACCACAACAGGCGTTCAACGTCTATTAGAAATGTGGAAAGACGGTTCACTTAAAGTTCCTGCGATCAACGTGAATGATTCGATTACTAAATCGAAAAACGACAACAAATACGGTTGCCGTCATTCATTAAACGATGCGATCAAACGTGCAACTGACATGTTGCTTTCTGGTCGTCGTGCGCTTGTGATCGGTTATGGTGACGTTGGTAAAGGTTCTGCACAATCTTTACGTCAAGAAGGCATGATCGTTCGTGTGACTGAAGTTGATCCAATTTGTGCTATGCAAGCATGTATGGACGGCTACGAAGTTGTATCTCCATACAAAAATGGCGTACAAACAGGTAAGAAAGAAGACATCAACCAAGATTTATTAGGCAATACTGATCTTGTTGTCACGACTACGGGTAACTACCACGTATGTGATTCTGCAATGTTAGATAGCTTAAAAGCGGGTGCTGTAGTGTGTAACATCGGTCACTTTGATACAGAGATCGACACTGCATACTTACGCGGTTACAAATGGGTTGAGGTAAAACCACAAGTACACCAAGTGTATCGTTCAGAAGACGAAAACAACTACCTTATCCTTCTTTCTGAAGGTCGTTTAGTGAATCTTGGAAATGCAACAGGCCACCCTTCACGCGTGATGGATGGTTCTTTTGCAAACCAGGTTCTAGGTCAAATGCATTTATTCGCTGAAAAATTTGCGGACTTACCTGCTGATCAAAAACAAGCTGCAATTCGTGTAGAAGTACTTCCTAAGAAATTAGATGAAGAAGTTGCTGCTGCAATGGTACTTGGTTTTGGCGGTGTGTTAACCCAGTTAACGCAAGTACAAGCAGATTACTTAGGCGTTCCTGTTGAAGGTCCGTTCAAATCTGACGCTTATAAATACTAAGAAATTCAGGGCAGACGTTTTACGGACTGCCCTTTTTTCTAAAAATTCAAAGCGATTTTTAAAAAGGATTTGAAATGACAAACCGTGTTCCTATTTCTTTTGAGTTTTTCCCACCCAAAACTGATGCTGGTGCGGAAAAATTAAAAACTGTTCATCAAGAATTACAACGATTAAATCCAGAGTTTTTCTCGATTACTTATGGTGCTGGTGGTTCAACGCGTGAACGTACGCTAGCTGCCATTCATGATTTTAATGGCAAAGGCACACCAGTTGCACCTCACCTATCTTGTATTGGTGATGACAAAGCACGGATTGCAGAACTCTTAGATTTGTATAAATCGCAAGGGATTGATCGTATTGTCGCTTTACGTGGCGATTTACCTTCAGGTCAGGTCGGTCTAGGTGAATTACCTTATGCCCAAGACCTCGTGCGCTTTATCCGTGAACATTCAGGCGATCACTTCCACATTGAAGTGGCTGCGTATCCTGAAATGCACCCTCAAGCCGATACATTTGATGGTGATATTCAGCGCTTTGTCGAAAAAGTGAATGCTGGTGCGAATGCAGGTATTACTCAATTTTTCTTCAATCCAGATGCCTATTTCTATTTCATCGAACGTATTGCCAAAGCTGGTGTGAATATTCCAGTTGCACCAGGTATTATGCCGATTACCAATGCGAGTAACTTGATCCGCTTTGCTGACGGAACAGGTGCAGAAATTCCACGTTGGATCCGTAAACAACTGGCTGCTTATGGTGATGACAGCGCAAGCATTAAAGCATTTGGTCACGAAGTGATTGTGAAACTTTGCGAACGCCTAATCGCAGGTGGCGCACCTACCCTACATTTTTATTCAATGAATCAAACCGAACCAACTCGACAACTCGTTGTTGATCTTGGTTTAAACTAATTTGTACGAGCACGACCCAAGCATGAATCGTTTTTATATCGAAACCGAATTAAATACTGGCAATACTGTTGAATTAACCGAAGCGGTATTTCATCACTGGGTACGTGTGCTGCGTGCAAAAGAACAAGAGCAAGCCATCTTTTTCAATGGAAAAGGTGGTGAATATGTCGTAACACTGACGCAAATCAACAAGAAAAATGCCTTTGTTTCTGTTGATCAATTTGAAGCTGCTGATCGTACCGCACCTTTCACCGTTGTTTTGGGTCAAGTGATGAGTAAAGGTGATCGTATGGATTATGCGATTCAAAAAGCCACAGAATTGGGTGTTACGACCATTCAACTGTTGACCAGTGAACGTTGCGAAATGCGTTTGAAATATGATCGCGACCAGAAAAAATTGGACCACTGGCAATCCGTTGCAATTGCGGCCTGCGAACAATGTGGCATGAATCGCGTTCCTCAAGTGCTCGCTCCAATTCCCCTATCAGAATGGCTAAGTTCTGAGCTACCGACATCTCGTTTGGTACTCGCACCAAATAAAGACCAGAACAATGTATTACTAAATAGTTCCCCTGATTTAGCCTTACTCATTGGTCCTGAAGGTGGCTTAAGTGAAGCAGAAATTAACACTGCCAATCAACATCAATTTCAAAACTGGTGTATTGGTGACCGTGTGCTCAGAACGGAAACTGCGCCCGTTGTTGCTTTATCCATTTTAAATTATCACTTCACATCGAACTAAAGCAGCGGCATTGCTTTCTGTTATGTTTAGCGTTAATTTAAAATAGAATTCTGCTCTGTTTACAAAAAAACAAAGACTGTAAATATAGATAAAAAATGAAAAGGATTATTCTTTGTATGTTAGGGGCTCAGGAAAAAAATTTGCCACAGTTTATCTACACGGATCAAATCGATTATCCAAATCATGTGCGCCTATTCGTATTAAGCGTATTTTGTATTTGCCTGTTAGATTATGCCCTATTTGGTCTTTTTTATTCTTTTGAATCTAATATCTTTACAACATGGATGAGTATCACTCTCGTCATTTTGTTTAGTTTTTCATGTATTTGTCATTTTTTACTCAAACGTTATTCATCAGTTCGCTGTACTAAACAAACCAATATTATTTTTCAATTGATTTGTTTTTTTACCGGCTTATTGATTGGGGTCAATACCATTGTGATTAATCACTATTTAATGGTAGACGTCCCACATCTGGTTGGATCGCATGTTTTAACCTTGACAGCATTGTTACTCACTGCATCTCATATCATTGCACTGACCTTCTTAACTCAACATATCCGCTATTTCTTTTTATTTTTTATCCCAAGTATTACCCCACTAATCGTATCTCAGTTATTACATCGAGATCATGATCATACCCTGTTCTATCTTGCTTATTATTCTTCATTTTTTGCAACAGTCCTATGCGCTCAAGCCACCTTCAAAATTCATAAACGTTTGGCCTTGGTGCTGGATAAAAATAAGCAATTGATTGATGTCGCTGAACAGCACAATCAATGGACAGAAGAGCTGTGCCAACAATTACAACGTGAAGTCAATAAATCTAAAGATATTGAAGCACAACTCCAGTTTAATAATCACTTATTGGAACAGAAAGTTCGTGAGCGTACATTTGACCTGACACAGATGAACGAAAGTTTAGAAGAACATCGCCAGAACTTAACCTTTGCTCATGAAACTGCGGGAATTCGTCCTTGGGACTGGAATCTTGAAAATCATACTGTTGGTGTGACCAATGCGCACAGTAACGCAGTCACTCGTGATTCTGAAAATCACTACACCCTATTGCATAAAATCATTCACCCAGAAGATATCGAGCGTGTCAAAAATACCTTATACAATCACCTCTGTGGCCAAACTAAACGTTATGAAGAAACGTTCAGGATCAAGCGTCAAAATGGCGAATGGACATGGATTCACGATGTCGGTCAGGTGATTTTGAGAGATCCTAAAGATGATACGCCTTTAAGAATGGTCGGTATTCATCGTGATATCAATCAGGAAAAGAAAGATCAAGAGCGCTTAAAACTCGCTGCCAGTGTGTTCGAACAAGCCTCTGAAGGCATTTTTATTTTAGATGAAAACTTTAACTATATTGAAGTGAATCCGAAATACGAACAACTTACAGGCATTGATAAACAAGCGATCGTCAATAAACAGTTATTTGAAATTACCAAGCAAAATAAACAGCATCACCATAATTTCCATTTGTCTATTCTTGATACCCTGCGTGAAGAACATGAGTATGAAGGCGAATTTCAAGAAACGTATAATTCTGAAAAATCATGCTTTTTATGGATCCACATCAATGCTGTGAAAAATGAGCAGGATCGCGTCATCAATTATATTGGCATTGTCTCAGACCAGACCGAACGAAAACATCAGGAACAACGTTTATCTTACCTCACCAATTACGACACGCTTACTGATCTGCCAAATCGTTTTTATTATCAGCAACAATTACATCAGTATTTGGTGAATGAAGCTTCAATTCAGCATTTGGCAGTTATCCGTTTAAATATCGATCGTTTCCGTGCATTAAATGAAATTATCAGTAACCAAGCAGGTAATGAACTGCTAAAACAGGTCGCACAACGTTTACGCATCAGTAATATTGATGCTCTGTTGGTCGCGCACTTAAGCGCAGATGACTTTGCGATTATTTATGAAATGTCGCCGCTACATCCGCCTATTCATCAACTCTGCAATAATATCGTTGAAGCCTTCAGCAAACCGTTTTATCTGGCTGATCAAGAGTACTTCGTCAGTATTTCAATTGGCGTTGCCATCTATCCTGAACATGGTCGCCAAGTCGATAATTTAAATACTCATGCGGAACAAGCCCTGACTGAAGCCAAGCGTTTGGGTGGCAATACGATTCGCTACTATTCAAATGAAAGAGCCAATTTTGTTGCGAAATATACAGATTTAGAACTCGATCTCAGAAAAGCCATTCAAAACAATGAACTGGTTGTTTACTATCAACCAAAAATCAATGCGCACAATAATCTTATTAATGGTTTTGAAGCCCTGATTCGCTGGAAACATCCAACTAAGGGTTTGATCATGCCAAGCATTTTCATTCCTTTGGCGGAAAGTACCAGCTTAATTTCTGATATTGGTCAGTTCGTTTTGCATGAAGCCGCTAAACAATTACAAACGTGGCAAAAGCTTGGTTTTAACACTATCAACATTGCGGTCAATATTGTGGCGCAACAAATTTTACGTGGTCAACTACTGCATGATATCGATGCGGTGTTAAATACCTATGCCATTTCAGGAAAAAATCTGGAACTAGAAATTACCGAATCAGCCTTTATTGAAAATACTGAAAGTGTCAAAACGGTATTACACGCCATTAAAGAACGTCAGATTTCAATCGCACTAGATGACTTTGGGACAGGCTATTCTTCACTCGCCTACCTAACCGAATATCCAATTGACATTTTAAAAATTGATCGCGCTTTTATTTCAAAAATTGGCAATGCCAAACAAGATGCGATCGTTAATGCCATGATCGCCATGGGCAAAACCATTGGCCTAAAAGTTGTGGCTGAAGGCGTTGAGACTGAACAGCAATACGAATATTTGAAACGACAAAATTGCGACATATTACAGGGTTACTTATTTTCACAACCACTTACTTCTGCCCATGCAACGGAATATCTGCAAAAACAGATGCAACAGTCAACTGTAAAATATTCCATTTAATAGCTAATTTTGAGCTTTTTGGCAGTTTATTTTACACGCCACATCGATTGTCAATAAGCTCGAAGTTCAGTGAAAATAAGCTTTTTTGACTGTGCGAAAGCATGAACTAGTGCTATATTCTTGTGCACTTATCTTAATATAGTAATTAGACTTCTATATGTCTGATTATTATCGGAACAAACGAGACTCAGATGGACGATCAATCTTTAAAACAAGCCGCTTTGTATTACCATGAATTTCCAACACCAGGCAAAATCAGTGTGACACCTAGCAAGCAGCTCGTTAACCAACGAGATTTAGCGCTTGCATATTCCCCAGGTGTTGCTGCTCCATGTTTGGAAATCGAACGTGACCCTTCTGCTGCTGCGAAATATACAGCTCGCGGTAATCTGGTCGCGGTTGTGAGTAATGGTACAGCCGTGCTTGGTTTGGGAAATATTGGTCCGCTTGCTTCTAAGCCGGTAATGGAAGGTAAAGGCGTTCTGTTCAAGAAATTCGCTGGCGTAGATGTATTCGATATCGAAATTGCTGAAAATGATCCAGACAAGATCGTTGATATTGTTGCTTCTCTAGAGCCAACTTTCGGTGGTATCAACCTTGAAGATATCAAGGCACCAGAATGTTTCTACATCGAGAAGAAACTTCGCGAACGTATGAAAATTCCAGTATTCCATGATGACCAACATGGTACTAGTATTATTGTCGGTTCAGCATTACTCAATGCTTTGCAACTGGTGAATAAAAAGATTGATGAAATCAAAATTGTTGCATCAGGTGCAGGTGCAGCAGCACTTTCGTGCTTAGATTTACTTTGTGCTTTAGGCGTAAACAAAGCCAATATCTTCGTTGCCGACTCTCGTGGTCTTCTCACAACATCTCATGAAGGATTGGATGATTCGAAAAAACGTTATGTTCAAGACATTCAAGTCAGCCAATTACATGAAGTGATGGCAGGCGCTGATATGTTCTTGGGTCTTTCAGCAGCAGGCATCTTAACCAAAGAAATGGTTAAAGAAATGGCTGAAAATCCAATTATTTTTGCACTTGCAAACCCAGATCCTGAGATTTTACCTGAACATGCACATGAAGTTCGCCCAGATGTCATTATGGCAACAGGACGTTCTGATTATCCAAACCAAGTAAACAATGCGCTTTGCTTCCCTTACATCTTCCGTGGTGCATTGGATGTTGGTGCAACCACCATTAATGAAGAAATGAAGATCGCATGTGTACACGCAATCGCACGCATGGCACATGTTGAAGCTGATGCTGCAACCTATGGTGAAAAATCTGCTTCATTTGGTCGTGATTACCTTATTCCTCGTCCACTTGATCAACGTTTGATTCTAGAAATCGCGCCTGCTGTAGCAAAAGCTGCAATGGATTCTGGCGTCGCAACACGTCCAATCGAAGACTTCTCTGCGTACCGTCAACGTCTTTCTGAGTTTGTTTATAACTCAGCATTCTTGATGAAACCGATTTTCTCTCAAGCGAAGACTGATCCAAAACGTATTGCCTATGCTGAAGGTGAAGACCAACGTGTATTACGTGCTGTTCAGATTGTGGTTGATGAAGGCTTAGCGAAACCAATTCTGATTGGTCGTACTGCCGTGATTGAAGACAATATCAAAAAGCTAGGCTTACGTTTACAACATGGTGTAAACATTGAAATCGTCGATCAGGAAAAGAATCCGTCGTATGATGATTTCTGGAAAGAATATCACCAAATCATGCAACGTAAAGGCGTGACAGTTGAATATGCGCAACGTGAAGCACGTCGTCGCTCTACACTCATCGCAGCGATGTTGGTTAAATTTGGCAAAGCTGATGGTATGTTGTGTGGTACTTACTCAAGCTATGACATTCATTTAGATTTTGTGAAAAATGTAATTGGCTTAAAAGAAGGTCGTAGTACCTTCTTCACGCTGAATGCCTTAATGCTTGAAGATCGCAATTTATTTATTGCTGATACGTATGTAAATACCAACCCAACAGCGGCTCAACTTGCTGAAATGACCATTTTAGCGGCTGAAGAAGTTCGTCGTTTCGGTATTACACCTCGTGTTGCCCTTCTTTCTCACTCAAGCTTTGGTAGCGATCAGACTGATGCAAGCGCACAAAAAATGCGCGAAGTCTATCGTTTACTTTCAGAGCAAGCGCCTGAGTTAGAAGTAGAAGGTGAAATGCATGGTGATGCGGCATTAGATGAAAATATTCGTCACTTCGCATTCCCGAACTCACGTTTCAAAGGTTCAGCAAACTTATTGATTATGCCTAACCTAGATTCAGCGAACATTTCATTCAACCTGTTAAAAGCGACTTCTGGTAATAATGTGACTATTGGTCCTATTTTATTAGGTGCTGCAAAACCTGTTCATATTCTTACACCTACGGCAACGACTCGTCGTTTGGTGAATATGACAGCATTAACGGTTGCCGAAATTCAGCAAAGTCAAAACTAATTCGACTTAAGCCTCGCTTTTCTTGAAAAGCTTTGCTTAACGCTTGAGAAAACCTCTATTCTGTAGCATGATTGTGTGAAGAATAGAGGTTTTTTCATGCAAGTTTATTTAGTAGGCGGTGCTGTGCGAGATCATTTGCTCGGCCATCCCTATCACGAAAAAGATTATGTGGTGGTTGGAGCAACGCCCGAGCAATTATTGGCTGAAGGTTATCAACCCATTGGCAAAGATTTTCCTGTATTTTTACATCCAAAAACAAAAGAAGAATACGCCCTTGCGCGCACAGAACGTAAATCTGGTGTGGGTTACCATGGCTTTCAATTTTTTACTGATACTACAGTTAAATTAGAAGAAGATCTGATACGTCGTGATTTAACCATTAATGCAATGGCGATGGATGACGCAGGTACAGTGTACGATCCCTATGGCGGACAACATGACTTAGATCAAAAAATTCTTCGCCATGTTTCAGATGCATTTACTGAAGATCCACTACGTGTACTTCGTGTAGCACGCTTTGCAGCGCGTTATGCAAGCTACGGGTTTAAAATCGCAGATGAAACTCTACAATTAATGCAGAAAATTGCCAAATCTGGTGAGCTTGATGCATTAACACCTGAACGCGTGTGGAAAGAAACCTCGCGCGCTTTGCTTGAAGATCATGCCGATGTCTACTTCCGAACACTCAAAGAGTGTGACGCCTTAAAAATCCTATTTCCAGAGATTGATGCATTATTTGGTGTACCACAACGTCCTGAGTATCACCCTGAGATTGATTGTGGCATTCATACTCTCATGGCACTCAAACAAGCTTGTTTAGCAGAATATGCACTTGATGTGCGCTTTGCAGTCCTTGTTCATGATCTTGGCAAGGCACTCACCCCTGTGGAGGAGCTGCCAAGGCATATCATGCATGAAGAACGTGGTATTAAGCCTGTGACAGATCTCTGCGACCGTTTAAAAGTACCTACACATTTAAAAAGCTTAGCCTTAATTGTGTGTAAAGAACATTTGAAATGTCATCAAGTCAAGAACCTGAAACCAGGAACTTTATGGCGTCTATTACAACGTTTAGATGTATTACGTCGACCTGAAAAAGTGGAAGCTTATGTTCAAGCCTGTGAATGTGATGCTAAAGGTCGTTTAGGTTTAGAGCAACGTCCCTATCCGCAAGCACAGTATATGTTAGATGCGATGCAAATCGTCAGAAATATACGCGCCCAAGATTTACCCGAACATGTAACTGGTCCAGAAATTGGTGAAATGCTGATTCAATATCGGATTGATGCCTTAGCTAAATTTAAAGAAAATGCACAATAACTGATTAATTTTTAAGTAAATAAAGTTATTTTTTTGCAGTTTTTCTTTTTTACAGACCAAAAAGATTATTAATCAAGCAAACGGTTAATTTTATTTACTATTGTTGTTGACGCATCTGCTTTTCATGCCTAAAATGCGCATCAGATTCTCCAATAGCTCAGTCGGTAGAGCGACGGACTGTTAATCCGCAGGTCCCTGGTTCGAGCCCAGGTTGGAGAGCCAATCTACTATTCTCCCATAGCTCAGTCGGTAGAGCGACGGACTGTTAATCCGCAGGTCCCTGGTTCGAGCCCAGGTGGGAGAGCCAAGATTCTAAAAAGCCCTGATCATTGATTGGGGCTTTTTTTATTACTCAATAATGAATGCCCCATAAAAAAAGCTTCTGATCAACAGAAGCTTTTTTATCTTTTAATTCAACTTAGGCAGCGATCTGTGCCGGCACACCGCTATGGAAACGGAACGTATCATCAGGACTTAAAATCAAATTCTTTTCCACTTCACGAATATGCTCAATGCGTAGTTGGATCGTCTCTTCTGGATCTTTAAGTTTCGCAGTTTTTGCAACATCCAAAGCAAGTGCTAAATAGTCCTCAAAATGACGCGATTCCGATTTAAGTAGATAGCGGTAGTAACGCCCCAGCTCATCATCTACAACCGGTGCCAGCGCATAAAAACGTTCACAAGAGCGTGCTTCGACAAATGCACCAATAATCATCACATCAATTAAAGCCTCAGGCTCATAGGTACGGATTTCTTTACGTAATCCACCTGCATAGCGCCCTGCACTCAAACCCTTCCACTCTTGGCCGCGTTTGTTCATGAATTCCAAGACCTGCTCATAATGCAGCATTTCTTCACGCACTAATTGTGCCAATTTCACTTGCAGGTCTGTAAAGAAACTATAGCGGAACATCAAATTCATGGCCGTACTTGCCGCTTTTTTCTCACAGTTGGCATGATCTTGCATTAATACATCAAGATTATTAACAGCTTCGTCCAACCACGCCTGAGGAGTCGTACACCCTAGAAACCCAATGACAGGCTGCATCAACTCGTCATAATTTATACTACTCATCAACTTATCTCGCAGCAGCCTGAATCGCTGCTTTCATCTCTGTTACCGCTTGCGATAGACCAACGAATACGCTGTCCGCAATAATCGAATGACCAATATTCAGCTCATGAATTTGAGGGATCGCAGCAATCGCAGCAACGTTATCTAAATTCAAGCCATGCCCTGCATTCACCACCAAGCCTTTTGCGGCAGCATACTCCGCACCTTGAATAATACGTGCTAATTCAACTTGCTGCTGCTCTACTGTCTCTGCATCTGCATACGCACCCGTATGAATCTCAATGGTTGGTGCACCACAGGCAACTGCTGCGTCAATTTGCGCCAAATCTGCATCGATAAACAAAGACACATCACTACCAATTGCTTTGAGTGCTTGAGTTGCTGCCTTCACTTTTTCAAAATGCCCCACCACATCTAATCCACCTTCGGTGGTCACTTCTTGACGACGCTCAGGTACAAAGCAAACATGTTGCGGTTGAATCTCTTTGGCAAACGCAACCATTTCATCGGTTACCGCCAACTCCAGATTCATACGTGTTTTTAATAATGGACGCATACGACGTACATCATCATCTTGTATATGGCGGCGATCTTCACGCAAATGTAAAGTAATTCCCTCAGCACCTGCTTGTTCACATACCAAAGCAGCCTGAACTGGATCAGGGTAAGTTGTCCCACGTGCCTGTCTTAATGTCGCAACATGATCAATGTTTACACCTAAGATTGCAGCCATAAAAATATCCTATCGGTTTAGCCCTGAATCATTATTTTCAATACATCAGGAATATCAAGTTTGTGTACTTTGAATCCAAAGTTGACGGCTTTTCAGCGGTCGATCACCCAACAAGGAGCTAATCATTTGACGGTATAGTTTACCCAATAATTGCAACTGTTCGTGAGAAAAATCCTGCCCATCTTCATAACTTTGCATTGAAGCAATCAACGCGCCATCAAGTGTTGAACGCGAGGCTTGTGAAACTGGCAAAAAGCCATCATTGAGCTGAAATTGATAATGCTGATTGACCTGAATATCTTGTTGACTCGCATCTATCGAGAAATCTATGGCATAACCAAGTTCTGGCAAGAGTACATGCTCAAATTGACGTAAAATCTGCCGAAGAAATACAGCAGCTTGCTGATGTGTCGCCAATTGCTGTAACAGTACTAAAATCAACTGATATTGTTCAAATGTCTGCGGCATCATCTCTTCTAAAGGACACAGTCGCAATAGAATTTCATTTAAATAAAAACCGGCAAAAAATGCATCACCATGAAAGAATACAGGTTGATTCAGAATTTCCAGTTTTGTGAAGTTTTTTAGTTCAGATTTGCCTGTGGCTTGCAGACGGATAGGCTGATATTGCGGCGGTGGGGTCTGTCTTAGAATCCCATCCACTCGACCATATTCTTGTGTAAATAAATGCACAATATGGCTTTTTTCACGATATTTACGATGATGAATCAAATAACCATGTAGGACTTCATTGCGCATCATAGTACGAGACTAGTCCTTCTTTTTCTCATCCTTTTCTTCATCATCGCCATCGGGAATCACTGCGCCAACAACCGCAGCAGTTCCTTTAACAACACCTTTGGTGGTCTTATAAGCAACTTTAACAGGTACAGTCACAAGCTTGTGAATACAGCCTTGCAACATGAATACGCATGTTGCGATCGCGAGTATACGAATTGTTGTTTTCATACCTGTTTCCATTGTCTTAAATACGATTAAATATCGCTATAACCCAAGCTTTTGAGTGCACGCTCATCATCAGACCAACCACCTTTGACTTTCACCCAAAGCGTTAGCATAATTTTTTGCTCAAACATTTTTTCCATGTCTGTACGTGCATCCATACCGATGCTTTTCAGCTTCGCACCTTTATCGCCAATCACAATGGCTTTTTGACCTTGGCGTTCCACAAAAATAGTCGCATCAATATATGTACAAGGTGGCTTTAAACGACCTGTTTTTTCATTTACTGCTGCTTCTTCAGTTTTAAATGATTCAATTTGAACCGTTAAATCATACGGAAGTTCTTCACCTAACTGACGCATAATTTTCTCACGAATGATTTCACTCGCAAGGAAACGCTCAGAACGATCGGTAATTTGATCCAATGAATACAAAGGTGGTTGATATGGCAGATATTTTTCAATCGTGTCACGCAAATGATCTAGATTTGCCCCACGTAATGCTGATACAGGCACAATTTCAGCAAAATTCATTAGCTTGGCACGCTCTCGAATCAGCGGTAAAGCCTCATTTTTATTTTCAAATGTATCGAGTTTATTGATCACAAGGATCACTGGCATATCTGCATTTTTAAGTTTTTCCAAAACCAATTCATCGTTTTGAGTCCACTTTTGTGCATCAACTACAAATAAAACCAAGTTCACATCACGCAATGCTGAATGTGCAGCACGGTTCATCATCTTATTGATGGCGCGCACTTCTTTTTTATGCATCCCAGGGGTATCTACAAATACGGCCTGTGATTTCTCACGCGAATCAATCCCCACGATTTTATGACGTGTGGTTTGTGGCTTACGTGAGGTAATCGATAGTTTTTGACCCAAGATATGGTTCATCAAAGTTGACTTGCCCACGTTTGGACGGCCAACAATGGCAACAAAACCGCTTTTGAAATCTGAAGGAATGGTCGTTCCTTGAGAACTAAAAAATTGATCAACTAGATTATTGCCATCTTGCTGTTCAGTTGCTTCTGGCTTATTTTCTTCCGAATGAGTCATCAGGTTATTGCTCCAATAATTTTAAAATCTCTGCCGCTGCCGTTTGTTCGGCAAAACGACGACTTGAGCCCTCGCCTATAATTTTTGGCAATCCCGCTACATCACATTCCACTTTGAAATGCTGATTAGGGGCATCACCCTGAATATCTACAACCTCGTAAACTGGGAGAGGTTTTTTACGTGCTTGTAAATACTCTTGCAAACGTGATTTAGGGTCTTTCAGTTGATCTGTCGGTTCGATATGATCAAGATATGGTTCATACCATTTTAGCACAATGCGTTCTAGCAAGTTGAGATCATTGCTGTCTAAATAAATAGCACCAATGATTGCTTCAACGGTATCCGCCAGAATTGACTCTCGGTGGTGTCCACCTGATTTTAACTCGCCAGTGCTTAAAATTAATGACCGGCTGAGTTGCAAATCATTTGCGATTTTTCCTAATGCTTCCTGTCGAACCAAAGTCGCACGCATTCGCGTTAAACGACCTTCATTTTCAAGCGGATAAGCATTGTACAAATAATTCGCAACGATCATTCCTAATAAAGCATCGCCTAGAAATTCTAGGCGTTCATAATTCTGCTTATGACTCACAGAGCGATGGGTCAAAGCCAGTTTTAACAAGTCAATTTGCTTAAACTGGTGACCTATTCGCCCTTGCAGCCGCGTATCATTGAGCTTGTTTTGCAGATTTTTGGTCAAAAGTCTTCTCAAAGGTCATCACTAAACTGATATTTAGCATGAAAGGCTTACGTATTTCATACTTCTTCATTACTACAAGATCATCTTTATAAGTCACTTGTGCAATATCTTTAAAATGTAAATCACGGATCCCATTCATATCAAAACGCTGATCCATCTGAGAGGCAAACTTACTCGGTGTAACATTTTGAGGACTCTCTTTTAATAGATCCTCAATTTGAGTATTAATCAGCTTGTCATCCCAATATGCTGGCCAAATTGCAATTGCCGCTTTCACAGCAACTGCAAATAAGACCACCCCAAATAAAATTGCAATATACGAAGTCCCTTGCTGAGATTTACGCATCTGTCTATTTCCTATGTGTTTTTATTTATTAGTCAATCTTACCATTTCGGTTGAAACTTGGAAGATTTAAACCAGGTTCTTTATGCATCCATACATAAAAAGCACGACCGGTTAAATTCGCTTCAGGTACAAAGCCCCAAAAACGACTATCAGCACTTTGATCACGGTTATCACCCATTGCGAAGTATTGTCCCTTCGGTACTGTTACTTCCCAATCTTGACCATTACTTTGGATAAATACATCATTCGCTTTTGCAACAAATGGTACCAAAGCTTCAGCCCCTCTTAATTGCGCAAATTGGAATTGTTCAGCAAGTGGATTGCGTCCTTCCAAGTAGCGAATTAGGTGCTGATGCTCACCCAAAGTTTCTTTAAAATAGAGTGCTGTCGGTGTATCTTGCTGATCTTTTGCACGCGTAAATTGAGTTGCAACTTTTGCAATTTGCTGACCATTGATGGTCAACTCACCCGCTTTAAACTGAATATGATCGCCAGGCAAACCCACCACGCGCTTGATATAGCTAATGGTTGGTTGTGGTGGATAACGGAATACGATGACCTCACCACGTTTTGGCTCACCAACATCAATGATTTTCGAGTTTACGATTGGCAGACGCACGCCATAATCAAACTTATTCACCAGGATAAAATCACCCGTTTCTAAGGTTGGGACCATAGAATCTGATGGAATATTAAATGGTTCATATAAGAAAGAACGTAGCACCAGCACAACAGCTAGCACAGGCCAAAAATCATAGGCCCATGTAATGACAAAGTTCTCTTGATTACGCCCACGTGTTGCACGCTGTTTCAATACCAACTTATCCAGTAACCACACTAAAAAGAAAATTAGTGTTGCTGGTACCAGAATCAAGTTAAAATCAAAATCCACAAACCCTCTCTTGCAGTTTCACTGCCTGTCGTTGGACTGGGTAAAACAAACGTTTCCCCAGCCTCATCTTTCTTTATCTATCAACTTTTAATACAGCTAAGAACGCTTCTTGTGGAATCTCAACACTTCCCACTTGCTTCATACGTTTCTTACCTTCTTTTTGTTTCGAAAGAAGTTTCTTCTTACGCGAAACGTCACCACCATAACATTTTGCCAATACGTTTTTACGCATTGCTTTTACAGTAGAACGGGCAATGATTTGTGCTCCAATCGCAGCTTGAATCGCAACATCATACATTTGGCGAGGAATCAGATCTTTCATCTTCTCAACCAATGCAATACCACGATGACGTGCATCTTGACGGTGGCAGATCATAGCTAAGGCATCTACCTTTTCGCTATTAATTAATACATCAACCTTAACCAGAGCTGAACTCTCGAAACGTACAAAGTTATAATCCAGTGACGCAAAACCACGTGAACATGATTTCAACTTATCAAAGAAATCCATCACCACTTCTGCCATTGGAATTTCAAAGCTTACTGAAACTTGGTTACCCAAGAACTTCATATCCTTTTGCACACCACGGCGCTCGATACACAAGGTCATCACATTACCCAAGTATTCTTGCGGCACGAGGATATGACATTCAGCAATTGGTTCACGCAGATCTTCAACCGTCGAGCCATCTGGCATTTTTGATGGACTGTCGATATAAATAATGTCGCCTTTTTTAGTTAATGCTTCATAAATTACCGTTGGCGCAGAACTAATCAGATCAAGATCATATTCTCGCTCTAAACGCTCTTGTACGATTTCCATGTGTAGCATCCCCAAGAAGCCACAACGGAAACCAAAGCCTAACGCATCTGAACTTTCTGGTTCAAAGAATAAGGCAGAGTCATTGATCTGTAATTTTTGTAATGCTTCACGGAATGGTTCAAAGTCACTTGAATCAATCGGGAACAAACCTGCATAGACCTGTGGTTTGACCTTTTTAAAACCTGGTAAAGTCGCAACATCAGGGGTATTAGACAATGTAATAGTATCGCCTACTGGCGCACCAAAAATATCTTTAATCCCCGCAATCACAAAGCCAACTTCGCCTGCTTCAAGAATGTCAGTTTCAGTATGTTTCGGGTTGAATACACCGACTGAAGTCACAGGATGTGTTTGTCCTGTTGATTTCACCAACATCTTGTCGCCCTTGCGGATACGACCTTGCTTGATACGAACTAATGACACTACACCAAGATAGTTATCGAACCATGAGTCGATAATTAAGGCTTGTAAAGGTGCATCACGATCACCTTCTGGTGCAGGAATCACATCAACCAGACGTTCTAAAACACCTTCAACACCTAAACCAGTTTTTGCTGAACAGGTTGGTGCATCTGTCGCTTCAATTCCGATAATTTCTTCAATTTCATGAATCACACGCTCAGGCTCAGCTTGAGGTAAATCAATCTTATTCAAGATAGGTAAAACTTCTAAGCCCTGCTCAATTGCGGTATAACAGTTTGCAACTGACTGTGCTTCAACACCTTGTGCAGCATCAACAACCAACAATGCGCCTTCACATGCCGCCAAAGAACGTGATACTTCATAAGAGAAGTCAACGTGTCCCGGAGTATCAATGAAGTTCAATTGATATTCTTGACCATTTGGATGCGTGTAATACAAGGTGACTGACGCGGCTTTGATGGTAATCCCACGTTCACGCTCAAGCTCCATAGAGTCTAATACTTGAGCTTGCATCTCGCGATCTTGCAAACCACCGCACATTTGAATGAAACGGTCAGCCAAAGTTGACTTACCATGGTCAATATGAGCAATGATCGAGAAATTGCGTATATTTTTGATATCTACGGATTTTTTAGCTTGCGCCATGGGTTACCTTAACAAAGTAGAACGCCCTGTACTTAAAAAAGTAGTGGGCCAAATGGTTTAATAAAATTGCTCGCGATTATAACAGAACAGGCTTTCAAAGTATTCAAAATAATAAACGCTTTGATATGAACAACTGAACAATTTATCTATATTTAAACCAATCAAACTGCTTCATATGAAATGGAGAAATCCATAGGGTTTAAATCAGCAGCAATCGGCTGATACGCTTGGGTAAAACTTGGTGACATCCGTTTCGGCCGACCTGTCTCAATTTCGATACAGGCCCATTTGGTATTGCCAACAAAGAGTATGCTTTGGTCTTTAGGTCGATAAAAGGCATACTGGCGAAATGAATAAAGGGCATTAATATCATCTAACCATGTCCTTAAGATGACTTCTTCACCTTCAAGTGCGGCCTTGCGATATTGAACATGGTGCTCAACTGCGACCATTGCATGTTTGAGTTCTAAATATTGAGCCAGCCCCAAACCCAAGGTTTCAATATGGGCTGCAGCAACATCTTGCATCCACTGCACATAAATCACGTTATTGACATGCCCAAGTACATCAATATGCTCAGGCTGAACTTGTATTTTTAAATCAAAAATCGTACTCATAATCTCAGGTATTTCATTCATCAAAGTTCAGCTAGCTACACTAGTCTAAACACAATAGCATTACAAAACAAAAACCACCCTATTTTAGAGTGGTTTTATTTAGTCAATATAAGGTCAATTCAAACTTAAGGTAAGCGTAAGCCAAGAATTGCACGCTGACCTTGACGAATAATCGTCACACGCGCAACGCTATTTTTTGGCAAGGCAGACACTGTTTTGGCAAACATTTGACTGTTGGTAATTGCTGTCCCATTCACTTGAACAATCACATCGCCTGCAACCAAATTAGATAAAGATGCTGTACCACCGCGCTTCACATCTTGAATCAAAATACCACCACGAACTTCCAAACGCGCTTGTTCAGCTGCGGTTAAGTCACGAATGCTCATGCCCAAACCACTGGTTGGGTTGTTTTTCTCTGCATCGGCAGCCGTATCATCTGGTGCAGTGCCTAAGGTTGCAGAAATCGAACGTGTTTTATCATCACGAAGGATTTCAAGCTGAACTGTTTGGTTTGGCGCAATACGGTTGAGTGAATAAAGTAAATCACTCGTACGTGAAATTGGCGCACCATTGGCTTTCAAAATTACATCACCCGATTTGAGACCTGCTTTTTCAGCCGGTGATTTCGGTGCAACTTGAGTAATCAACGAACCTTCTGGTTTCGGCAACTTATAAGCTTCTGCCAAGTTACGATCAATATCTTGCATCATAATACCAAGATAAGAACGGGTCACCTTACCTGTAGTTTTCAACTGTTGCACGACATCCATCGCCACATCAATTGGAATCGAGAACGATAGGCCCATATAACCGCCCGTACCACTGAAAATACGTGAGTTAACACCAACCACTTCGCCACGCTGGTTAAACAATGGACCACCTGAGTTACCAGGATTCAGTGCTGCGTCAGTTTGAATAAATGGAACCGAAGTCTCGCCACTCATATTCCGTGATTTTGCACTCACGATCCCTGCCGAAGCTGAGTAATCAAAGCCAAATGGTGAACCAATCGCGAGTACAGGCTCACCCACTCGAAGTTGATTGACATCACCTACTTTCAACTCTGGGAAATTATTGCCGTTCACTTTCAATAAGGCGATATCGGTACGTTCATCACTCCCCACAAGTGTCGCATCAAGCTCACGACGATCATTTAGAGTAATACTGATACGTGACGCATCTGCAATCACATGTCGGTTGGTAAGCAAATAACCATCTTTCCCAATAAAGAATGCACTTCCGAATGCTGTTTTTTCTTGCGGGCCCTGCTGTTGCGGGATAATTACTTGATTACCAAAAAAACGTCTTAAAATTTCAGGGACTTGTTGTTGCAATAACTCTTCCTGAGTCATTTTCTTTACAACATTGACACTCACAACAGCAGGACTGACCTGCTCAACGAGGTTTGAAAAATCTACTGGCGCAGCAGCATTGACTTGTGATGCTGCTATCGTAAATACCGCAGCATACATTCCTTGTTGTAAATAGCGACTTTTCATGAAGCAAGAACCTACATACTGATAATTAAAATGAAATTTAGGTCTATATTTCTAGCACATACCCATCATTATTTTCGTAAAAATATGTTTATATTTTCAATGCATACAACGATCTAGAATGATGGAATGTGAATAAACTGTGGAGAAATACGCCATAACTTACCCTATAGAAATGGTTTTATCCTGAACAGCTTAACGATAGATTAAAACAATGTACTGAAACGTAATCATTTTATCATTCGTACAGATGAGGCAAAAAATAATCGGCAAATAAATCGCATTCGCTAAAAATTCACTCAATTCTAGGCAGATTGGCCCTTGCCTTTTTGATAAAAAAGCGGTGTCATTAGCGAACGTTTAAAACTGAAGCAGATCGACGACATGCCTGATTTAAAAACAATTCACCATTTTGATGTGATTATTGTGGGCAGTGGCGGTGCAGGTTTAAGCCTTGCACTCTCTTTACCAAGTCATTACAACATTGCAATTTTAGCCAAGGCTGCATTGACAGAAGCCAGTACTTACTATGCGCAAGGCGGTGTTGCTGCAGTATTAGACGAAACAGATTCTATTCAACAACATATTAATGACACGATGATTGCAGGCGGTCATCTTTGTGAGTTGGATGCAGTAAAACATACTGTTGAAGGTGGCAAACCTTCTGTTGACTTCCTACTTAAGCAAGGTGTGCAATTTACGCTAGATGACGATGAACAGTTACACCTTACCCGTGAAGGTGGCCATTCACAACGTCGTATCATTCACTCTGCCGATGCAACAGGCAAAGCCATTTCAACCACTTTGGTTGAGCGCGCTAAAGAACGAAAAAATATTACAATTTTTGAAAATTATATTGCGATTGATCTGATCACCCTACACAAGCTGGGGTACCAAAACCAAGCCAATCGCTCAATCGGTCTATATGCTTTAGATGAAGCTACCGAACAGGTTCATACTTTCTTGGCCCCATTTACTGCCCTTGCCTGTGGCGGTGCAATGAAAGCCTATCTCTATACCTCAAACCCTGATATTGCGACAGGTGATGGTATTGCCATGGCCTACCGTGCAGGTTGCCGTGTTGCCAATATGGAATTTAACCAATTCCATCCAACTTGTTTGTATCACCCCAAAGCGCGCTCATTCTTGATTACTGAAGCAATGCGTGGTGAAGGTGCTTATTTGCGCTTACCAGATGGTGAACGCTTCATGCTGCGTTTTGATGAACGTGCTGAACTTGCACCCCGTGATATTGTGGCACGCACCATCGACCATGAAATCAAGCGCTTAGGGATCCGTCATGTCTGGTTAGACATCACCCATAAATCACCTGAATTTATTATTGAACACTTCCCGACACTCTATGCACGTTTACTCGAGCTCGGCATTGATATCACCAAAGATATGATCCCTGTTGTACCAGCAGCACATTATACCTGTGGCGGTGTGGTGGTCGATGAACATAGCCAAACTGATTTAGACGGTTTATATGCAATTGGTGAGACCTCTTATACAGGTCTACACGGCGCTAACCGCATGGCAAGTAATTCTTTGCTTGAATGTTTCGTTTATGGCATGAGTGCAGCAGAAGATATCGAACAAAAGTTTGATGCAGACTTTAAACTGCCAGACGTCCCTTCTTGGGATGAAACGCAAGTGACAGATGCAGATGAAGATGTCGTCATCTTACAAAACTGGGATGAACTTCGTTCCACCATGTGGAACTATGTCGGTATTGTACGTACCACTAAGCGTTTGCAACGTGCCTTACATCGTATTGAAATGTTGAAACGTGAAATTACTGAGTATTATCAGGATTATCGTGTCAGCAAGAACTTGATTGAATTGCGTAACCTAGTCTTGGTTTCGGAAATGATTGTACGTTGTGCAATGGAGCGTAAAGAATCACGTGGTCTGCATTACACGCTGGATTATCCAGAACTCTCAAATGAAATTCGCAAAACTGTGCTCACACCACCAAACTTTAAGGTAGAACAACCGTTGGTGAATGAGTGATGAAATTAAGGCTAAAGATTCTTACTTATATATCTTTAGCCTCCAAAATTATTCATAAATTCGAGCAGCCATAAGCATTTCTGCAAAGGTTTTCCAATCAGGTTGAGCTAAACGGTCAACCTGATCTGTATTTTTATAATATCCGTCCATATCTTCAGCCCATGAAGCTAAAGCATCAAGAAAATCAGCCAGATTGATATTCTCCCAACCATTGGGATCATCTATAAGATTCTGACGTAATTTTTGAATAAAAATCGCGAGTTCAATATGACTCGATATCGCATCAATTGCCTTATCTAAATGATAGCTATCATGATCTTTATTCATAAGGACTGGCCTATTTCAAATATTGCAAAGCCTCTTCAAACACAACATCTGCATTCTGTGTTGCATCCAAACGTTTCATCCGTTCAGGTTCTGCTTGCCACAAGGTCTCATAACCTGCACGCACCTTAGCAAAGAAACTTAATTTCTCTTGTTCAAAGCGATCCAATGCTCCACGCTCTCGCGCACGGGTCATCCCCAATTCAATCGGGGCATCCAGCCAAAAGGTAATATTCGGCATTCTCGCCACAAAAGTTTGATTTAACAATTGTAACTTTTCCTGACTTAAACCACGTCCAGAACACTGATAAGCAAAGCTGGCATCGGTAAAACGATCACTCAGCACAATCTTGCCCGCCTCTAATGCAGGTAAAATCACTTGCTGTAAATGCTGCGCCCGTGCTGCATAAATCAATAGCAGCTCGGTATCATGACTCATTTGCTCTTCATGATTTACTGCTAATAATAAAGAGCGAATCTGCTCAGCCAATGGTGTTCCACCTGGTTCACGGGTCAACACCACCTCTTTACCTTGCTGTTCAAAGTACTGATGAATTTTACGAATCAGCGTGGTTTTGCCTACACCTTCCGTCCCTTCAAAACTAATAAACATTATTCGCCCTGCTTTTTCTTTGAACGTAGCACAGTTAAATATTCTTGCACTGCACGATTATGGTCTTCTAAAGACGCGGTAAATTTATGCCCACCATTGCCCGTAGCAACAAAATAGATATTTTTAGCATCATCAGGATGCATCGCTGCTTCAATCGCTTTCTTACTTGGCAAAGCAATTGGCGTTGGCGGTAAACCATTAATGGTATAGGTGTTATAAGCTGTTGGGGTACGCAAGTCATTACGAGTGATATTGCCTTTATAATTCTCACCCATGCCATAAATCACCGTCGGATCCGTTTGTAAGCGCATCCCCATTTTCAAACGACGCACAAATACACCTGAAACCTGTTCTAACTCGCTATCTAGGCTGGTTTCTTTTTCAATAATTGAAGCCATGATCAACGCTTCATATTTATCTTTATAGGGTAAGTTTGGTGCTTTTTTGGCCCAAGCATCATCTAAAGATTTCATTTGACGGTGATACAAATCGGTTAAGATTTTTTTATCGGTCTCGCCTTTGGCAAAGAAATACGTATCAGGTGCAAATAGACCTTCTGGATGCGTATATGAGATATTTAATTGCTTTAGTAATTCACTGTGCGGAAGATCAAGCAAAGTATTGGTGACATTTGGGTCTTTTCTTAGACTCTGAATCAATTGTGAAAAAGTTGTTCCTTCAATCACTAGAATACGGTTCATCTGCGCATTATCTGCATCAGACAGCATATCCATCACCTGACGAATACTCATCCCTTCTGTAATTTCATAAACACCCGCTTTCATGGTTTCATGAATCATAAACTTCTGATACAGCTTTAGAACTATAGGAAAATTCACTTTATTTTCTTTGGCTAAACGATCAATAAAGCGTGAATAGGTATCGCCAGAAGAAATCACCAAAAGTTGTTTTTTACTGTCTACAGGATAATTTTTAAATAAGCTCGACCATAGAATGCCAAAGATCACCAAAACAAAAATAGCAATGGCGATCAAAAAGGATTTAAAAAAAGAAAATCTGGATTTCGGTTTAGCTTTTGGCTTTTTCTTACTTTTGCTGGAACTAGGCGGCTTTGGCATATTAATCAATCTGGCTAAGTTTTAAAGTTTCAAATAAATCAAGATAAGGTTGTTGCTCTAAACAACGGTCATGAAATCGAATCACCGCTTTCATTGGGTGTAACGCATTACAGAAAAATAAACTCTGAATGCGTCCAATTTCACTCATATCAATACAACGCTGCTCACAGTTCACCTGATATTGCTGCATTCTCGATAAAATTCTGGCACGCATCACACCGTGGACGCCATTATAGCGAAGTTCTGGCGTAATCCACCGATCATTTATACGAATAAAACAATTACTGCTCACCCCTTCAACAATAGAGCCCTGCACATCACTGACCAATGCTTCCAGCCAGCCTTGCTGATCTGCCTCTTGCTTGAGTAATACTTGTTCTAATCTGTTTAATGTTTTTAATCCAACCAGATGCGGCATGTTCAACCCCAAGGCATGATTTAACATGCCACTTTCAATCCATTCGGGTTGAAAAGCCTGTGTCACTCTTGGGTAATACCATACGTAGATGTCAGCAGCATGCAAAGGTAGACTATAGCCTCGATCGCCTTCACCGCGGCTAATCACTACCTTTAAAGTGCCATTCAAATTTGGATGTTGCTGTTGTAAGTGCACAAAAGACTTTTCAATAAAGGATAAATCTGCATCGAGACTTAGACTATTACACGCCAATTTTAAACGTGCAAAGTGAAGTTCTTTTAGCTCAAAATTTCCGTGAAAAATACGTGCTGTGGTAAAGCAGCCATCACCATAATGAAAAGCTCGGTCTAATAAGGGGATGGAGTCAACTAATTGCCCATTTTTATAACACTGCATAATCTAAATACCTATCCACTTTATAAACCAGCACCACCAAAAAAAATAAACCATTGATTTTAAACAAGTATAACAATTAAACCCTAAAATTAAAAATTGCTTATATATCAATAATTCAGCAAAGCTTATCTGTTTTATCTATTTCTATTTTTTTCATAACAAATTCGATTTTAATTATTTTTTTTGCAAAAAAACTGACGTTATGCTGCTTACATATTCCAAACAGTGATTTAGTTTTAAGGGGTTTTACATGCGTTTTTCTCAAGTTAAAGTCGGCGTAATTGCCGCATTACTCTCAGTTTCTTCATTCGCGGCACAAGAATTCTTAAACGTTTCTTATGATCCGACTCGTGAGCTGTATACAGATTTCAACAAACAATTCGGTACTTTCTGGAAACAACGTACGGGTCAAGACATTGACTTTAAACAATCCCATGGTGGCTCAGGTAAACAAGCCCGTGCCGTGATTGATGGCTTAAATGCGGATGTAGTAACACTTGCACTTGCAGCGGATATCGATGAGATTGCTGAAAATGCAAAATTGCTTCCGGCAGACTGGCAAAAGAAATTACCGAACAACTCTACGCCATATACATCAACAATTGTATTCCTTGTTCGTAAAGACAACCCAAAACAAATCAAAGATTGGGGTGATCTAGTTAAGCCAGGTGTAGAAATCATCACACCAAATCCAAAAACATCTGGCGGTGCACGTTGGAACTACTTAGGTGCTTGGGCATGGGCGAAACACCAAAAAGGTGGAAACGATGCTAAAGCTCAAGAGTTTGTTCGTCAAATTTATAAACAAACCAAAGTTCTTGATTCAGGCGCACGTGGTGCAACGACAACATTTGCTGAACGCGGTATTGGTGATGTATTGCTGGCTTGGGAAAACGAAGCTTATCTTGCTGTACGTGAACAGCCAGGCAAATTCGAAATCATCACACCGTCTCTCTCTATTCTTGCAGAACCACCAGTTGCTGTCGTTGAAAAAAATGCTGAGAAAAAAGGGAATCTACAAATCGCTCGTGGTTACTTGAACTACCTTTACTCACCAGCAGGACAAGAGATTGCTGCACGTAACTTCTACCGTCCACGTAATGCAGCCGTATTAAAGAAATACAGCAACGTATTTAAACCACTTAAATTGGTGACGATTGACAAAGAATTTGGTGGCTGGACCAAAGTACAAAAAACTCACTTTGATAATGGCGGTGTGTTTGACCAAATCGTCAAGCTCAACAACTCAGCGAAATAAAAAAATCTCCCTTGCGCTGCTATAAACGCAGCTCATCTCTTTAAAAAGTGAGGGAACTACACGGACTTTAGTCATTCAATAAATTCGTGTTAGCCCTCCCTTTCGCAAAGGGAGACTGGGAGGGGTTCTAAGGAGAATAGACATGATTCATACTGTAATTGTTCCAGGTGTAGGCGGTAGCGAAGCACAGCATTGGCAGTCTTGGTTACAACAGCAACTCGTGTCTAGCTCTCGCGTTCAACAGAAACATTGGGATCGTCCAGTGTTAAGTGAATGGGTTGCTCAATTTGTTAAAACTGTTGTTGCAGCTCCAGCGCCTGTTCAAATCGTTGCACATAGCTTTGGCTGCTTAACCAGCGTTGCTGCACTCGCTGAACACCCTGAACTCAAAGTAAAAGTTAAAAATTTGATTTTGGTTGCACCTGCGAACCCAGCTCGTTTTGGTGAAGCAGGTTTTGCTCGCCATAGCTTGACTGACTATAAACAGTATTTTCAGCAACTGAAAATTGACGTGCCAACCACGTTATTGATTAGTGAAAATGATCCTTGGTTGGGTTATGTCGATGCCCTACAACTCGCACAGGCTTGGAAATTGACACCCATCAATTTAGGTCCTGTTGGTCATATTAATGTTGCTTCCGGATTTGGCCCTTTCCCGGAGATTCTGAACTACTTGCTGCCTGAAAAAAAGACGCAGCGCACCGCCCGAATGAGTCAGGCAAATTTTAATCTAAAATTTGCCTGACATCGCCCCCGTATTTTTAGTATTCGCATTATTTATTTGCTTGTTTTAGCAAACATTTCTCTTTGAGGAAATATCATGTCGCAGCGTTCCCGAGTGCTGCCTGGGTTTGGTCTCTCATTAGGCTTTACCCTCGCTTACGTGTCTTTGATTGTGCTTATTCCTTTATCTGCTGTCTTTATCAAATCTTTAGGGATTGGATGGGATGGCTTATGGGAAATCTTAACTTCAGAACGAATTTTAAAGTCATTACAACTGAGCTTTAGTGCTGCATTGATTGCCGCTTTGGTAAATGTCGTCTTTGGCTTATTGCTCGCGTGGTGCTTGGTTCGTTATAACTTCCCTGGTAAACGAATCGTCGATGCATTAGTAGACTTACCTTTTGCATTACCGACTGCTGTTGCAGGTATTGCATTAACCTCTTTATATGCACCAACAGGCTGGATCGGACAATATCTTTCCCCTCTTGGGATTGAAGTGGCTTATACCCCAATTGGTATCACACTCGCTTTAATCTTTATTGGTTTACCCTTTGTAGTTCGTACCGTACAACCCGTACTTAGTGATATTGAAACTGAACTGGAAGAAGCGGCCTCTGCACTGGGCGCCAATCGCTGGCAAACCATCACCAAAATCATTTTTCCGATTTTATTCCCAGCCTTGTTAACAGGTTTTGCGTTAGCATTTGCACGCGGTGTCGGTGAATATGGTTCGGTGATTTTCATTGCAGGTAACCAGCCTTACAAAACAGAAATTGCACCATTGATGATCATCTCTCGATTAGAGGAATACGATTATGCAGGTGCAACCACCATCGCTGTGGTTATGCTTGTTCTCTCATTTGCCATTCTATTTTTAATTAACTTAGTTCAAGCATGGGCAAGCCGTCGCACAGGGAGAGTTGCACAATGAGCTTAAATACCAACAGCAACGCTTTAGCTCTCAAACTGCAAAGCCGAGATGCAACACGCGAACCGACATGGGTACGTTATAGCTTAATCGGTGTTGCCTTAATCTTTTTCTTAAGTTGCTTACTGCTTCCTCTCATTTTGGTTTTTGTTGAAGCATTTAAACAAGGTCTAACGGTTTATATCAATGCTTTAACCGATTCGGACACCTTATCGGCAGTAAAGTTAACCTTACTTACAGCTGCAATTGCCGTACCGATTAATGTCGTGTTTGGTGTCGCAGCAGCATGGGCTGTTGCAAAATTCCAGTTTCGAGGTAAAGCCATTCTCACCACCATTATAGATGTACCATTTTCGGTCTCTCCTGTGATTGCAGGCTTAATGTTGGTACTGATTTTTGGTGCGCAAGGCTGGATGGGTGGCTGGTTAATGGATAACGATATCAAAATCCTGTATGCCGTACCTGCGATTGTCCTTGCCACCATTTTTATTACTGTTCCATTTGTAGCCCGAGAATTAATTCCATTAATGGAAGCACAGGGTACAGAGGAAGAAGAAGCTGCGATTGTACTCGGTGCTTCAGGCTGGCAAACCTTCTGGCGAGTCACTTTACCTAATATCAAATGGGGTTTGATTTACGGCGTAATTCTCTGTAATGCCCGTGCAATGGGGGAATTCGGTGCGGTATCAGTGGTTTCTGGCCATATTCGCGGTCAAACCAATACCTTACCGTTACACGTCGAAATTCTCTATAACGAATATACCTTCAGTGCTGCATTTGCTGTGTCATCGTTACTGGCATTTTTAGCGATTCTCACTTTGATTTTGAAAACGTGGCTCGAAATCCGTCAAGACCAAGCAAATAAACATCAGCCGGATCACTAAGGAATAAACACATGAGTATTCAAGTTAAAAATATTGAAAAAAACTTTGGTGCATTCCATGCGCTAAAAAATATCTCTTTAGATTTTCCTGAAGGTGAATTGGTTGCCCTACTTGGTCCTTCAGGCTGCGGAAAAACAACATTATTACGCATTATTGCAGGTTTAGAATCCGCAGATGGCGGGCAGGTTTTACTTGAAGGCGAAGATGCAACAGACATCCATGTACGCGAGCGTCAGGTCGGTTTTGTATTCCAGCACTATGCCCTGTTCCGCCACATGACTGTTTTTGACAATATTGCCTTTGGTTTACGTGTTCGCCCACGTGCAACACGTCCTTCTGAAGCTGAAATCAAAAAACGTGTTACACGCTTACTTGATCTGGTGCAACTTGGTTTCTTGGCAGATCGTTATCCTGCTCAGCTTTCTGGTGGTCAACGTCAACGTATTGCCCTAGCTCGCGCACTTGCAGTTGAACCCCGTGTTTTGTTACTAGATGAACCATTTGGTGCACTTGATGCTAAAGTTCGTAAAGAATTACGCCGTTGGTTACGTACCTTACATGATGAACTACATATCACCTCAATCTTTGTCACCCATGATCAAGAAGAAGCTTTAGAAGTAGCTGACCAGATCATCGTCATGAATAAAGGTGACGTCGAACAGATTGGTTCACCACGTGAAGTGTATGAAAAACCAGCAACACCATTTGTTTTTGATTTCCTTGGTCAAGCAAATCGTTTTGAAGGTGAGCATACTGACGGTATTATCCGTATCGGTGATGACCGCATTCAGCTGCCGACACTATTAGATGCACCACAAGGTAAAGTCATTGCATTTGCGCGACCAAATGAATTACATATTCACACCCAACCTCAGGCCAATACCATTGAGGCAACGTTCTTACGTGAAGTGTGGATTGCAGGTCGAGTTGTGGCTGAATTACAAGATCGTAGTGGACGAACGATTGAAATTTTATTAAGTGTAGAAGAGGCGAACTTACATCAATTCAAACCAAATCAAACCGTTTGGATTAGTGCGGCTCAACTTCATTTATTTGCAGATCAATCAACGCAAGTTGCTTAAAATAATATTGATGGGGTAAAACACGCCCCATCCTCTTTTGAGGAAAAACTTTTATGAACTTTCAACAACTCAGAATTATTCGAGAAACTGTTCGCCAAAACTTTAATTTAACTGAAGCATCTGCTGCACTTTATACCTCCCAATCTGGTGTCAGTAAACACATCAAAGATTTAGAAGACGAATTAGGTGTACAGTTATTTGTACGTAAAGGTAAACGCTTATTAGGCCTCACCGAACCGGGCCAATCATTATTAAGCATTGTAGAACGCATGTTGGTCGATGCTGACAATATTAAACGTCTAGCCGATGATTTTAATAAAGTTGATGAAGGTACACTGACCATTGCAACTACACATACTCAGGCACGTTATGTGCTACCACCGATTGTAAATCAATTTAAAAAACTTTTTCCAAAAGTACATTTGGTTTTACAACAAGCCAGTCCAGTTGAAATTGCAGAAATGTTACTTCAGGGTGAAGCGGATATTGGTATTGCAACTGAGTCATTAACAACAGAAGATAACTTGGCAAGTGTACCTTATTATGAATGGCACCATAGTATTATCACACCAAAAGACCACCCTCTAGCAAAACTAGATAAAATCAATCTAGACGTCTTAGCTGAATATCCATTGATTACCTATCATGGCGGCTTTACAGGACGTTCTAAAATTGATAAGGCTTTTGAAGATGCGCAATTGCATGCCGATATTGTCATGTCAGCACTTGATGCCGATGTGATCAAAACCTATGTTGAACTGAATATGGGTGTTGGTATTGTTAACGATGTCGCTTACGATGCAGAGCGTGATTATCGTTTGCAGCAAATCAAAACAGATATATTTGGTGTTAATACGACATGGATTGCAGTGCGCAAAGGACACCTGCTCCGTGGCTATGGTTATGAATTTATCTCTCTTTGCTCACCAGAAACGGATATTAAAGCACTGAAAAAAGTGGCTTATCCAGAAGAATAAATCCGCGACAAAACAAAAGGCTCATCTAGAGCCTTTTGTTTTGCTTATTAAAAAACATAAAAAAACGAGCGTTAAGCTCGTTTTTTTATGTTGAATGCATCATGGATTAGAACTTGAAGCTCACACCCACTTTTGCAACTGGCATCCACTCGTAACGTGACTTGTCTTGAATCTTGCCTTCTTCTTTCGCAATTTCGTCATTTAGGTTAGCACCGCTTCCGTTAGAAGCCGTACCACCATTCACGTTTTGTAAAGTTGCTGTTGGGTTACCTGTATAGTAAGCACCAACTTCACCAAATACACCAATGTTTTTATACACTTGTGGCGCAATACCAACACCTAAATATGGTGCGATATCATCTTTGTAACGCATTTTACCTGCGATATGAACATCTGAAGTCGCATTGAAATCAGTATTGTTTACACTGAAGTTACGACCTTGGCTTACACGACGATCAAGCGCATAATCGTTATCTAAATAACCAACACCTGTAGCAACATAAACTGAGTTTGCAAAATTATTTGCACTTGTACCCCAAGGACGAATCTCAGCATTTAAATATGCCGTTTTATTGTCCATGTCTAGGTCATATTTAGAGCCATTTACTTTAAGATCATCTGACCAAGAAATGTCGCCACCATTATAACCAAGACTCAAGCTCACGTATGGGTTAACTCGATATGAAATTGCACCACCATAGCCTGTCGTACCGACTTCAGCACGAACTGAAACTGGATCTAAGTATGAAGGGAATGTATATACTGATTCCTTCACAACTTGCTCATCTGCTGCAAATGCAGTACCTGCAATCGCTGTTAATGCACCTGCTGCTAACATAACACGCAAAGCTTTCATTGAAGTCTCCTCACAAAACGCTTTTATTTAAATAAATATATAATTGTTGCTTGTGAACTAAGCATAAAAGAATGCTCGCTAACTTTTTATACAGAAACTGATTACTTTTTGTTATTTTTTGATACAAATTCGAATGAATTATGTATTTCTAAATTATAGATAAAAAACAATGGACTCCATTTTTATTACAGTTTTGTTGCGCAAATTTAAAACAATATTTTGTAACTACTTTTTTCAAAGATTCTTGCTGCAAATTAGTGTAAAATCTTCAAAATTTTTTTGGAAGAACGAAGATCATGTCTCAGCTTTCTACAATCATTGAGCAAGCATTTGAAGACCGTGCCAACTATAGCGCAACGGACTGCCCAACAGAAATCCGTCAAGCTGTAGAAGAAGCATTGACTGGTTTAGACAACGGTACACTTCGTGTAGCGGAAAAAATCGATGGTGAGTGGGTTGTTCACCAATGGTTAAAAAAAGCAGTTTTACTTTCATTCAAACTCAATGACAACAAGCCAATCGAAGCTTGTGATCTCCGTTTCTATGACAAAGTAGATACGAAATATGCAGGTTGGACTGAAGCGCAATTTAAAGCAGCCGGTGTACGAGTTGTACCTCCTGCTGTCGCTCGTCGCGGTAGCTTCCAAGCAAAAAATGTGATTTTGATGCCTTCGTATGTCAACATCGGTGCTTATGTAGATGAAGGCACCATGGTTGATACATGGGCAACAGTCGGTTCATGTGCACAAATCGGTAAAAACGTTCACTTATCTGGTGGTGTTGGTATCGGTGGTGTTTTAGAGCCTTTGCAAGCAAACCCAACGATTATTGAAGACAACTGTTTCATCGGTGCGCGTTCTGAAATCGTTGAGGGTGTCATTGTTGAAGAAGGTTCTGTGATTTCAATGGGTGTTTTCATTGGTCAATCAACCAAAATCTTTGATCGTGAAACAGGTGAAGTTCACTACGGTCGCGTACCAGCAGGTTCTGTCGTGGTCGCGGGTAGCCTTCCATCAAAATGCGGTACTTACAGCCTTTACGCTGCAATCATCGTGAAAAAAGTTGATGCAAAAACACGTGCAAAAACTAGCCTAAACGATTTATTACGTGCAGACTAATTTGTAATATATACGGAACTTGATGGTTCCTCGGAGCTTCTGTCGCTCCTCGTCTCTACGATCAGTCATGGTCGTAGAGATTTTGTTTTTTATGTAGCATGCTGCTTGTGTAGCACCTGTTTGTGGTAACTATTTATGGCTTCCTTACGTTCTTCTGCAATTCCTGTCTCTGATCCTGCGGCTGGTTTACGCATTACGGAGATCTTTTACTCTTTGCAAGGCGAAGCGAATACGTTTGGTCTACCAACTGTTTTTATTCGCTTAACAGGTTGCCCGTTACGCTGTAGTTATTGTGATACCACCTATTCTTTTGAAGGCGGTGAACGTTTATCACTTGAACAGATTATCGAAACAGCAAGCCAGCATAAAACACCTTATATTTGTGTCACAGGTGGTGAACCGCTTGCACAGCCAAACTGTTTGATCCTGTTACAACGTCTGTGTGATCTTGGCTTTCAGGTTTCTCTCGAAACTAGTGGCGCTTTGGATGTTTCCAAGGTTGATCCACGCGTTTCAAAAGTGCTGGATTTAAAAACACCAACCTCAAAAGAAGATCATCGTAATTTATACAGCAATCTTGACCATCTCACCCCCCATGACCAGATTAAATTTGTGATCTGTAATCGGGCTGATTATGAATGGTCGAAACAACAACTCGAACAATTTCAGTTGCAAGACAAAGTGAGTACGGTTTGGTTCTCACCCGCTTTTGCAGTTGAAAAAGGTGCAGTTGCCCTGCCAGCTTTGGCACGTGACTTAGCCCAGTGGATTTTAGAAGACCATCTCCCTGTTCGATTCCAATTACAGTTACATAAGCTGTTATGGAATGATGAATCTGGTCGTTAAAATACCTCCCCTGTCCGTTCTGCAAGATAGATCGGCTTTTATCAAATTTATTTTAGGTTGAATCATGGAAAATAATATGCGTTCTCGTGCCATCGTATTATTGTCTGGCGGCTTAGACTCAACAACGTGTCTTGCTTGGGCACAGGCAAATTATGAATGTATCGCCCTCAGCTTTATGTATGGTCAACGTTCGACCACTGAACTGGATGCAGCTAAAGCACTTGCACAACGTGCAGGTGTAGAACACCGCGTCATTAATATTGATTTAGGTAATTTAGGCGGCTCTGCGCTTACAGATCATAACATTGACGTCCCAGAACAATTACAAGAAGGCATTCCTGTAACTTATGTTCCAGCACGTAACACTATTTTCTTATCTTATGCACTTGCTGCAGCTGAAGTATTTGACGCTGCTGCCATCGTGATTGGAATCAATGCTGTTGATTACTCTGGATATCCTGACTGTCGCCCAGAATTTATTGACGCTTTTGCCAATCTTGCCCGTCTAGCAACAAAAGCGGGTGTTGAAGGAAAACCCCTTAAAATTGAAACACCTTTGTTACATTTATCTAAAGCGAATATTATACGCTTAGGCATCGAACATGGCGTAGACTATAGTCAAACGGTATCCTGCTATCAGGCAGATGCTCAAGGACGTGCATGTGGCAAATGCGACAGCTGTCGTTTACGTCAACAAGGGTTTATCGAAGCAGGTATTGCGGATCCAACGCGTTACGCTGAATAACCGATATAGGGTAAAAAATTAGGTACATTATATGAAGTTTTCTAAATCAAATCTTATTCTTTCTACAATGATGTCAGCTGCTGCATTATTTGCAACAGCAACTCACGCAGCTGATAATCCATTACAAACTGCGTATAAAAGTACCAATGTAAAAGCGGCGTTGGTCAATGTATGTAAAGACCAAACTGCGAAAGGCGGCAAATTAACAGCGGCAGAAGTAAGCAAGTTCTGTGGTTGTCAAATTGACGCGCAAGGTAAAGTAACTGAAGCACAAAAATGGGAAATCCAAAGCGCAATCAATGCGAAGAAAAGCCCAAGTTCTTTAGGTTTTGTACAACAGCAAAATAAAGACTTACAAGCTTGCTTAGGTGCGCCACTGGTAACTAAGTTAGAAAAATTAACTGAAGAAGCAATGAAAGCCGCTCAACAACAGCAGCAACAAGCTCCTAAAAAATAAGCTTGTATTGCTCAATAAAAAGCCTGCATTTATGCAGGCTTTTTATTGAGCTTTGTTAAAATCCCATTTATCTAGAATCAGTTGAATAACATCATGCAAGACCAATGGAAAACCAATGCTGAACAAAGGGAGTCAATTGTCTCATTCAGTGGCGGCAAAGACAGTTCCCTCGCCTTATATCATGCGATGCAAACAGGCACAGTCATTGGGCTAATTGTGATGCTAGAAGAACAAGGCCAGCGTTCTCGATCACATGCGATGCCCCTAGACATTATCCGTGCACAAGCAGATGCGGTTGGTTTACCCGTATTTATGAACTCTTCGAGTTGGTCTGATTATGAAACAAAGTTTATCGCACTGCTCAATCAAGCCAAACAACACGGTGCTGAAGTATTGGTCACGGGCGATCTGGACATGCCTCAACATGGCTGTTGGCACGATCAGGTGACTCAGCAAGTAGGACTCAAATTGGGTATGCCGCTTTGGTTGCGACCTCACCGTGAAGTGGTCGAAGAGTTTATCAATCTGGGATTCCAAAGTGTCATTGTGACAGTCAACTTAAAGCTCGGTATGCAAGTTGATGATCTGGGTAAAACTTTAACCCTAGACTATATCCAAGAATTAGAAGACCGTGGCATTGATCCATGTGGTGAAGGTGGTGAATTCCACACCACCGTGATTGACGGCCCCATTTTTAACAAAGCTATTCCTGTACGTCACGGCGATATTGTTTATCATGAGGAATATGCTTTTTTACCGCTTGAACTTGATCAAAATTAATTTTATTGAAGGATAAACAATGTCTGAAAATATTCAATTACCGAATCACACCTTCCCAACCACACAAGGTGAAATCAATCTTGCTGAAATCAGCAGTGAATGGTTAGTACTCTATTTCTATCCAAAAGATTCAACCCCAGGTTGTACTACCCAAGCGGTGGGCTTTTCATGTTTGAAAGATCAATTTGACGCCTTAAACTGCCAGATTATTGGTGTATCACGCGATTCGGTCAAAGCACATCAAAACTTTACTGAAAAACAAGCGCTAAGTATTGATCTCATCAGTGACAAAGAAGAAGTGCTGTGCAAACATTTCGATGTGATTAAAGAGAAAAATATGTATGGCAAACAGGTCATGGGCATCGAGCGCTCAACTTTTATTTTCCATAACAAACAGTTAGTGAAAAGCTATCGTAAAGTTAAAGCTGCTGGGCATGCAGAACAAGTCCTAGAAGACCTAAAAGCCTTACAAGCGGTTTAACACCAATAAGTAACAAAAAAGCGAGTTTCAAACTCGCTTTTTTGATTCAAGCAAATTGCTGTCGGCTTTACGCTTGGCGTATGATAAACAGATTAAAAGAATAAGCTAAAGACATCTAAAATGAATCATCTCCATGTATTGTTATCACTTCCCTTACTTATCTGTGTATCGGCATGTAGTTCAAATACACCCATCTCAGCTCAAGATCAATTACCTTTAGCCCCACAAATTCAAAAAATGGCCATTGAAATACGCTGCCAAGATATACAAAACCCTGCTTATCAACAGGTGATTCTGAAAGCAATTAATGAAATTCGACAGCATCCACGTCAATGCGGAGATCAATATTTTCCTGCAGTTGCACCACTTAAATGGAACAATTTTTTATATCAAAGTGCCGTTGTTCATGCCGAAGATATGGCTCAACACAGTACGCTTGGACATATCAGTACCTCAGGTCAAGATTTTAGGACCCGTTTAAAACAGACGCAGTTCAAGGGTCGTGGCGGTGGAGAAAATGTGGCTCGTGGACAGAAAAATTTAAATGATGTGATGGCGACATGGCTTGCCAGTCCCGTACATTGTCATAATTTAATGCATCCAAAATTTACAGACTACGCGCTAGCCTGTACAGTTGATCAATCAGCAAAGCAAAAAAGCTATTGGACTCAACAATTTGGTGTTCGATAAAAAGGAATATGTATGCAATCCGGTTCAATTATACCCATTCTACGTATTTTTAAAGTGGAACTCGCCGAATCATTTTATTTGGATTATTTGGGCTTCCAACTCGATTGGCAACATACTTTTGGGGATAACTTCCCGCTTTATCTACAGATTTCCAAAGGTGATTGTATCATCCATTTATCTGAGCACTTTGGTGATGCCAGCCCGCATAGTGCTATTCGTATTTATTGGGAGAATCTCAGTTTGCTTCATGCAGAATTGAATGCAAAAGATTATAAATTTGCCAAACCTCAAGTAGAGAAAACCGATTGGGAAACATTGGAGCTGAGTATCACCGATCCATTTTCAAATCGAATTATCTTTTGGGAAGATGCCTAATTTTTCCACGGTATCAAGATTCATCAATATTGGAACGGTCATTGTCCTTAAACTTTTGCTGTAGTTTCTGGTAGATCGGTGATTTTTGAAATTCGCTCAGGAACTGGATTGTCCCTTGTGGAAAAAACTCAGTTTGAATCTTACCGCGATAATAGGCTTCACGCATTGGCGTTGCTGAAATGGAATCTTTCAAACTCTCCAGCTCCACCATCTGCCACTCAGGAAATAAACGTAAATAATAAGAGGATTCATCCTTAAAGTGACCAATCAAACCAACTTTTGCATTGGATTGAATGACAGCATTGACTAAATCTTTAACCTGCTTAACCCATTTTTCATCGTTATAGACATCGACCACATGGACAAAATGAATTCGCTTTTGATCTTGCTCAGAAAAGTTCGACAAGATCATTTGCTCTCGCTCAATCGCCAGAAAAGGATTTTTGATATTCCGTTCAGATTGCGCCGAGCCCAAAGCCAAGATCACGTTTCGACTTTTTTGTAATGCTATTTCAATGGTTTGCATGTGTGCTAAATGAAATGGCTGAAAGCGTCCAATAAAAACAAGATAGTCAAATGTGTACATAGGCGTAATTTCACTTTTTTGTGAACTCATCAGTTGCGCCATTCTAATAAATATGCGACATAATGAGGACACTTAAAATCAATCTGGATTAAAGCAAGGATAGTACGATGACACTTAGCTGTATTCAACAACCTCATCAACATTTGCAAGCAAATTTAGAAGATGGCGTACTCACCTTAGCCATTAACCGTTCAGAAGCAAAAAATGCACTCTATGGCGAACTTTATCTTTGGATCGCAAAAGCTTTGGATGAAGCCGATGCAGATAAAGAAGTTCGTGTGGTAATTTTCCGCGGTGCAGAACAAGACTTTACTGCGGGTAATGACATGAAAGACTTTATGGGCTTTATCCAAAAGCCACATGAAGGCAAAGCTGGCGATCAACCTCCATTTGTGTTGCTAAAAGCAGCTGCTCGCTTTTCAAAGCCACTCATTATTGCCGTAAAAGGTGTCGCAATCGGAATTGGTGTGACGATTTTATTACATGCAGATCTGGTATTTGCAGACAATACTGCCTTGTTCCAGATTCCATTTGTCAGCCTTGGTCTGTCTCCAGAAGGTGCTGCAAGTCGTTTACTAGTCAAACAAGCAGGCTACCAGAAAGCGGCTGAATTATTATTCACAGCGAAAAAATTTGATGCAGCAACTGCGGTAAAAGCAAATCTAGTCAATGATGTGGTTGAAGATGTCTATGCAACTGCACAACAAACAGCGCAACATTTAGCAGCATTACCATTGGCGTCGATCAAACAAACTAAAGCACTCATGAAACAAGACTTGGCAGACATCATTGCGTGTGTCGATGATGAAGCTGAAATTTTCATGCAACGTGTACGCTCACCAGAAATGATGGAAGCGGTACAAGCCTTTATGCAAAAGCGTAAGCCTGATTTTTCTCAGTTCAATTAATCACTGCGTAAATCATTCCAACAAACCACTTGACCCTAAAAGTTAAGTGGTTTTTTATTTTGCGTATCCGTATAGATATTTATAACCAGACCAATTAAGCTCAATTCAGATTAAAACTAAATTTCAAAAATATGAAAGTTGTGATTGCTCCTGATTCATTTAAAGACAGCCTATCTGCACATCATGTAGCTGAAGCGATTGCTCTAGGTTGGCAACAGGTTTTTCCTGATGCAGAAATCATCACTTGCCCAATGGCTGATGGTGGTGAAGGATCAATTGAAGCAGTGTTAGAAGCATGCTCAGGGCAATGGCGAGAACTGAGTGTTCAAGGTCCTCTAGGACAATCCGTATTTGCAAGATGGGGATGGTTAGATGCAGACAAAATCGCCATCATTGAAATGGCACAAGCCAGTGGTATTCAACTGCTTCAACCATCACAACGAGATGCATGCCATAGTAGTACATACGGCACTGGGCAACTGATCCTCGCTGCTTTGGATGCTGGTGCAAAGGAAATTGTACTGACTGTCGGCGGCAGCGCAACCAATGATGCTGGTACAGGGCTTTTATCTGCATTAGGTGCTAAGTTTTTAGATGCAGATCATCAAGTCTTGCCTGCTGGTGGTCTTGCCCTGCAAAACTTAGTACAGATCGATCTGGAAAATTTCGATCCACGGATTCAACAGACTAAATTTTTATTGGCTGCTGATGTAACCAATCCACTTTGTGGTCCAAATGGTGCATCTCATATTTTCGGCCCGCAAAAAGGTGCGTCATCAAATCAAGTACTTGAGCTGGATCAAGCATTGTCACATTTTGCCGATGTCACAACACAATTGCTTGGCATTGATCAACGCAATGAAGCTGGTGCAGGTGCTGCGGGTGGACTTGGTTTTGCTGCAAAAACTTACTTACAAGCCGAGTTTCGATCTGGAGTCGAAGTTATTGCTGAACTGAATCAGCTTGCTACCAAAATCCAAGGAGCGGATTGGGTGATTACAGGCGAAGGAAAGTTTGATGAGCAAACTTTAAATGGCAAAACCCCATTTGGTGTCGCCAAAATAGCACAAGCAACCAATATTCCTGTGATTGTGATTGCAGGAACACTTGGAGAGAACTATCAAGCCTTATATCAACATGGTATTACGGCTGCCTTTTCTTTAACTTCAGGTCCAATCAGCCTAGAAGAGGCCTGTCAAAATGCAGCAGAGCTGATTCGCGCACGGACAACCGATATCGCCCGATTAATTCAAATCAATATGATTAAACATAATTAGACTCAATGAATCTCTAAAATCTGGATAAACTCAAAGGCTGGCTCTTCATATGGATGACTTGCCTTTAAAGCTTTTGCCACAGCTCTGGCCTTATCTTCTGCAACAATAGTTTCAACTCGCCATTCTTCGAGTTGCTCTAATTCATCCAATTGCCCTAAAAAAGGATTTGCACCTTTAACGGGCTTGAATTGCCCAATACCTTTGACTTGCCAAGCACAGTGTTCATAGTTTCCAATACCACCTGCCCCAGCATTAAAAATCGTTTGTTTGGTAGATTCCAGATGAGATTCAGGAACGTAATAAATCAGCTTTAGCATATTGAAACGGCTCAAATCGAAATCAATGAGACTTCAATCATAACGTTATAAAAGCTGAACAATCAAAGTGAAAGATTGATGATGAGATAGCTCACGATGATAAATAGCAGTTGAATGAGTACAGTTAAGCCAAACCAAAACCAGCCTTTGTCTTTTGAATATATTGTTCTCATATGATTTTCATGTTTCATCATGCCGTTCTCTCATATCTTATTCATTGTTGAAATATAAGAAGCAAGAATTGAACCAATTAGAAAAGATGTAATACCAATATAAAGAATGGATGCTCTGTAATCATATTAAATAATTAGCTTCTCTCTCAAAAATGCCAATGCTTCCTGAAAACTCTCATGCCAAATCTCATTTGGCTTTTGATTTAAAGGGAACCAAAAGAACTCAAAATCTAAACCACCGTCATACCGACAATGATGTATCCAAGTTTCAGCTAAATCTGCGCTGACCTCACATAAATAGAAATACCAATCTTGCTGATTAGATTTGAGTTTAAAATTTCCAATAAACTTAGGATTTGTTTCAGCAATCAATCCTGCTTCTTCAAATAATTCACGGATTGCAGCTTCATCATATTTTTCATCATACTCTATTGTCCCTTTAACCAATTGAATCCCTGCAAGTGGATGCCGAAAAGCCAATATTTCCAAGCCATGCTTTTGATGTCTTAAAATTACTGGAACAACTTTTTTCATACTTTCTTATCTTCCGAGCATTAACGACTTAAACATCAATACTTAACGTTTTTAACTGTCTTTTCTCATACAATGTCATCGCAAAAGCCAGCCCACACAAAATCACAAAGCCACTGGTCATCGGAATCAAAGTACCGTTATACAGCTGCCCAATGATCGAAGCGAGTATTAAAGACAGTACAGATGAAGATGCCCCAATAATCGCCGAAGCCATACCTGCCACATGCCCCATCGGCTCCATGGCAATTGCATTGAGATTGCCAAACAGTGTGCCAAACAACAAAAACAAAATGCAGGCATACAACATAAACATCCAGAATGAAACGGCGATACCGGCAAGCTGAATGATAAGGAATAGTAATGAGATTAAACATAGGCCAAGAAAGCCATAAATACAGATGGGACGCATCCCAAATTTCATGACAATTCTAGAATTGGTAAATGATGCAATCCCCATCACACCTGCTAATAACGCAAAGTAGGCACTAAATTCCTGCCCTGTTTTGCCAAATTGCTGCATAAAGATTTGTTGTGAAGTCCCAAGATATCCAATAAAACCGCCAAAACAGAAACCTGCACATAACAAATAACTCATGGTGGTTTTATTGCTCACCACTTCTTTAAAGCCATCCTTAAATGCTTGCACACGCATAGGCAAACGATTTTCAGGAATCAGCGTCTCTTCCAGTCGTAAGGCGACCCAAGCACCAACGGCTATCGCATAGACCATATACAACACAAAAATATCACGCCAACCAAAGAAATGAATAATCAATTGTCCCAAGCTTGGGGCAACTGCTGGCGCGACCATAAACACCATCATGATCAAAGACATGATACGTGCCATTTGTGCGCCACTGTATTTATCCCGAACAATGGAAATCGAAGCCACATAAGGCCCAGAAACACCCACACCCTGAATAAAACGCCCGACCAAGAACCATTCAAAACTTTGGGTTGAATAGCACAACAAGCTTCCTAAGAAATAGATGACAATGCCGGTAAATAAAATCCGCTTTCGTCCAATCGCATCAGACAATGGCCCTGCAATCAATTGGCCGATGGTCATTCCTGAGAAAATACTAATGATGACCCACTGCGCCTGATTGCTGTTTTGCAAGGTAAAAACTCGGCCAATTTCACCCAATGCAGGTAAAACAGCATCAATCGAGAAAGAGACGATGGACATTAATAATGCCATCAGTAATGCAAATTCGTGGAAATGGATTTTTGATTTCATTTTTCTTGTCCATTAATCATTATTTTATATGGAATTAAATAAGCCACCTGACGGTGGCTTATCGCATGTATCTAATTAACCAATAAATTTACGTGCATTACGGAACATTCGTAACCAAGCACCATCTTCAGCCCAGTCTTCTGGCTTCCAAGAATGCTGTAAAGCACGGAAGTTACGTTCTGGATGCGGCATCATTACGGTTGCACGACCATCTTTAGACGTTTGGCCTGTAATCGCTTCAGGTGAACCATTCGGGTTCAACGGATAGTGTTGAGTTGGGTTCCCCAAGCTATCCACATAACGCAAGATCACTTGTTTTTCAGCATTTAAAGCAGCAATCTGCTGTTCAGTAGCAACCAGACGACCTTCACCATGCGCAACAGCGATTGGTAAAATCGAACCTTGCATATCTTCAAGCAATACAGAAACTGACTTTTCTACGCGAACGTTTACCGCACGTGCTTCAAATACTTCTGAGGTATTACGGTGGAAACGACCCCAATGCTCTGCACCTGGAATCAGAGGTGCAAGTTGGGACATCATTTGACAGCCATTACATACGCCTAAGCTGAATGTATTTTGACGATGGAAGAACTGTTCAAACTGATCACGCAATTTCGCATTGAACAATACTGATTTCGCCCAACCACCACCAGCACCCATCACGTCACCGTATGAGAAACCACCACAAGCCACTAAACCTTCAAAGTCGCTCAAGCTGACACGACCTGCTAGTAAGTCACTCATGTGTACATCAATGGTATTGAAGCCAACTTTGTCAAAAGCAGCTGCCATTTCAACATGACCATTAACACCCTGCTCACGCAAGATTGCCATGTTTGGACGACGTGTATTGATAAACGGTGCTTCAACAGGTTCATTCAAGTCATAAGTTGCTTGTGCAATCAAACCTTTGTGATTTTTATCTGCAATCAAGGCAAACTCTTGATCAGCCGTTTCAACATTGTCACGTAAGCGCTGGATTTGGTGTGATACTTCTGCCCATGCTTGTTGTAATTCAGCACGTTCTAAAGTTAAACCATTGACAGCCAATTGATCAGTTGTATTAACACGGCCCACAACTACGATGGCCTCTTTCAGGCTTGAGGCTGCAACTTCAACTTCTAACTGCGCCCAATCAGCCGCTGTGATTTGAAGTACAGCACCAATTTCTTCAGCAAATAAACTTTCAGTTGTTTGATTTTCTAATGCTACACCTAAGCGTGAAGCAAACATCATTTCAGCAACAGTCGCCAATAAACCGCCGTCACCGATATCATGGTAAGCCTTAATCACACCACGATTGTTCCAGTCTTGAATCAGGGCAAAGAATGCTTTGAAGTCGTCAAAACTATCGACATCAGGTGTAACAGAACCAATCGCTTTATACACCTGCGCAAGGATCGAACCACCTAAACGGAACTGGCCTTTAGATAGATCAATACGAACCAATACAGAGTCTGCAAGGTTCTTAAGCTCAGGCGTTAAGGTTTTACGAACATCTAGAACTGGTGCAAATGCAGTGATTACCCCTGTCATTGGCGAAGTCACGGCCTTGTCTTCACCATCATTCCACGTAGTACGCATTGAAAGTGAGTCTTTACCGACTGGAATTGCGATACCTAATGCAGGACACATTTCCATACCAATCGCTTTCACACCTTCAAACAAGGCTTGGTCTTCACCTTTTTGACCTGCCGCGGCCATCCAGTTTGCTGAAAGTTTGATATCACTAATTTGTTCGATGTTGGCACAAGCAATATTGGTAATCGCTTCTGCAACCGCTAAACGCGCAGATGCAGCTGGATTTAACAATGCAACAGGTGGACGTTCGCCCATTGCCATTGCTTCACCAGTGAAACCTTGCAAACTTGTGGTCGTCACTGCTGCATCCGCAACAGGAACCTGCCAGCGACCGACCATCTGGTCACGTGCAACCATACCGGTAATCGAACGGTCACCGATGGTGATCAAGAATGATTTAGATGCAACTGTTGGATTTTTCAATACGCGGAAAATCGCATCTTTTAAATCAACTTTCGCAGCATCAAAGTTGTTACCCGTACGCTCAATCGTTTCATACGAACGTTGCATACGCGGTGTACCACCTAAGATCACCTGCATTGGGATATCAACAGGCTTGTTCTCAAACAACGGATCTTCAACGGTTAAGTGACGTGCTTCAGTCGCTTCACCAAGTACCGCAAACGGACAACGTTCACGTGCACAAATGTCTTCAAATTGTTCTAAAGACTCTGGGCGAATCGCAAGCACATAACGTTCTTGCGCTTCGTTTGACCAGATTTCCATCGGGCTCATGCCTGGCTCTAATGATGGAATTTTACGCAGGTTCAGCACTGCACCCAACTCATGATCATTCACAAGTTCTGGCATGGCATTAGATACACCACCCGCACCCACATCATGTACAGACACGATTGGGTTAAAGTCCTCTAAACGCCAGCATGTATCGATGACTTCTTGGCAACGACGTTCCATTTCTGGATTTTCACGTTGTACCGAAGCAAAGTCCAAACTCTCGCCCATCGTACCGCTGTCTACAGAAGAGGCTGCGCCACCACCAAGACCAATCAACATGGCAGGACCGCCCAACACGATAAGCAAGTCACCCGGTTGGATTGCATCTTTTTCAACATGATCAGGGCGAATGTTACCGTAACCACCAGCGATCATGATTGGCTTATGGAAACCTTTTACATCACCATTGACATTCTGTTCAAAAGTACGGAAATAACCATTCAATGCAGGACGGCCAAATTCGTTATTAAACGCTGCACCACCCAATGGACCTTCAATCATGATTTGTAATGGCGATGCCATACGTGAAGGTTTACCGTAGTTTTCTTCCCAAGGCTGTTCAAAGCCTGGAATATTTAAGTTAGAAACGGTAAAGCCCGTTAAACCTGCTTTAGGTTTACCACCACGACCTGTTGCACCTTCATCACGGATTTCACCGCCCGAACCTGTTGCAGCACCTGCAAATGGAGCAATTGCAGTTGGATGGTTATGCGTTTCCACCTTCATTAAGATATGAGCAGCTTGGCTCTTATATTTATAAACGAAGTGACCATTTTCATCCGCTTTCGGATAAAAACGCATGGTGTCATAACCCACAATCACTGACGCGTTATCTTTGTATGCCGACAACACATCGGTCGGAGATTCTTTATACGTATTTTTAATCATTTGGAACAATGATAATGGCTGTTTTTCGCCATCAATTGTCCATTCAGAACCAAAGATTTTATGACGACAGTGTTCAGAGTTTGCTTGTGCAAACATCATCAACTCGATGTCGTTTGGATTACGACCCAACTTGGTAAATGCTTCGGTTAAGTAATCAATTTCTTGCTCAGATAAAGCAAAGCCAAACTCATTGTTGGCTTTGACTAACGCTTCTTTTCCTTGACCCAAGATATCAATTGAGTTCAATGGTTTCGGTGCTGTTTCTGAGAACAAAGCCTTTGCATCATCAATTTGAGCAAAAACACTCTCTGTCATACGGTCATGTAATGCCAATTTCACTTCATTCGAAATCTCTTTCACACCTTTCAGTGTAAATAACAGACCTCGCTCTAAACGGTGAATTGGCGTATTACAGTTTTGGAAAATATCTGTTGCTTTAGACGACCACGGAGAAATTGTCCCTACACGCGGTGTGACTAAAATCTGGATTTCATCACTTGCAGCTTGGCGAAGTTCGAAAGATTGACCATCGTTTAAAAGTTGTAATGCCGATTGATGTTGCTGCTCGTTGAGCGCTTGATCAAACAAATAAACCCACTGGCTGTCAAAAGATTGAACAGAACTCATTGACGTTAATCGGTTTAAGAGTTGAGCTTTCTTGAAAGAAGAATGTGCTGATGCACCGGCCACGATAAACATGTTGACTTTGGCTCCACGGGTGGGTCTAACGAACCTACCACAATGTGACTTATGAAAGAGCGCATATTCTACTGTGAAAGGCTCATTTCAGCTAGCTAATCCATCTTAAAAATCAGAGTTTTCTGCTGCAAATGGCTCAATTTATTGTAGCTTTATCCATTTTACTTTATTCGTAACAATTCATTTAAGCGAATACATCAATCACATTCTTTGTTTGTCGGCGATCACGCCTCTTTGTTTTCTGTTACCCAAATCAGAATATATCCCTGTACAACAGGCTTTCCATCCTCTCTGTATGCGATTACTTCTACCTTCATATCTCCAACTTTCCAGTCTTCATTAATTCTTGCCTTAAGCTGAATATCAGAATTGGCTTTAGCAACATAATCCACATGCATACCTTTAGGTAACCATCTGAGATGCGAGGGAATAGAAGCTTCCATAGCAACCCCCATCACAAACTCCAAACCATTACAAATCGCAATCACATGTACCGTTCCAATATGATTTTCTACACTGCGACTTTTAGACATGGATGCTTCACAAAAGCCAACGTCTAGCTTTGTAATGACTGGATTAACCGTACGGAAATAAGGTGCAACTCGACTAATAACTTTGGAAAGTACAAGCAACCCACCTGGGAGGTGCTTTAATGTTTGATAAGCAAGCAATACAGTATTTGATTGAATCTTTTTCTGTTTTTTTATTTTATGACTGAGGTAATCAATTGGATTTTTCATCTTAGGTTTAAATAGATACAGTGAACGACAAATTAACATATGAATATAAATAGCTATATCGCTGCATTCCCCTGTGTAATTGTCAGAAGAGATAAGCAAAATGTTGAAACTCCGCTATTTACCTTATTAAGACAACTTGTGTCGCTCTACCCTAGTGCTTTAATCTTTTTTTTGGCATGATGAAACTGAATTCATAGTGAATAATGATAAATGGAACAAATGCGTTGGGTAGAGTTGCTGTCTGCAATTCGTTTAGGCAGCAAAAAAAGTAGTACTGAATTGGCTCGAAGCCCATTCCACAAAGATTATGACAGAATTATATTTTCTCAAAGCTTTCGCCAACTGAATAGAAAAACACAAGTTCACCCACTCACTCAGCATGATGGCATTCATACTCGCCTCACACACTCGCTTGAAGTTTCTTGTATCGGCCGCTCACTCGGCATGTTAGCAGCAGAAAAAATCAAAGATGAGTTACCGATGTGGATTTCCCCAGCCGATGTCGGAGCAATTATCCAAGCAGCCTGTCTGGCACATGATATTGGTAATCCACCTTTTGGTCATGCGGGTGAATATGCGATTCGGGAATGGTTTGATGATGCCTCACATCGTGACTTTCTCACCAAACTGACACCAGAAGAAGTAGCTGATGTCCGCCAATTTGAGGGCAATGCGCAAGGGCTTCGATTACTCAGCCGTATCGACTACCACCCTGATGATGGCGGTATGCGACTCACCTGCGCCACGCTGGGTGCATATTTAAAATATCCGTGGCTCTCAAAGACGATTGAAGAACAAGGTGATATGCCATCACATCAACGGGCAAAATTTGGCTGCTATCAATCTGAAAAAGAAATTTTAAAACAATTGGCAGAGCAACTCGGTTTGATTCAGCTCGGTGACTATCATTATTGCCGTCATCCACTGACCTATTTATTAGAAGCTGCCGATGATATTTGTTATGCACTGATTGATTTAGAGGATGGCATCATTCTCAATATGCTGAACTATGCCGAAGTTGAGCCAATCTTTCTGAATCTGATTGCGGATTATGGCTATCCAGAAGAATTACATTTACCGCATACCACTTGGCAGCAAAAAATCGCAGCATTACGCGGACGGGTCATGAAACGTTTAGTCGATGAGGTCACCACGGCTTTTGCAAAACATCATTATGAAATTTTGACAGGTCAGCTCAAAGGCAGCCTGTTACAATATTGTTCCCCCGATATTGAAGCAGGTATTCAAACCGCGAAAAATCTTGCGAGAGATCGTATTTTTGAACATCCGCAAAAGTCTGGTTTAGAGATTATTGCCCATCAAAGTTTGCAAACCATCTTAGATGCTTTCATCCCTTTAACCATGCCGCATAAGACATTGAGCTTTAAAGAACAACGTTTAATGTCAATTTTGCAACATTCAGGCGTAAATCTGCAAAACAACCACTATAATAATATTATGCAAGTCTTGGATATTATTAGTAAGTTCTCAGATCATCAGGCTTATAGCTTGGCGCAAGAGTTGCAAGGAAATAAAATAGGATTCTTTTAACGGCTTAAATTAAGCTCTGTTAGTCTCTTAAACCACCAACTAAATTGTTTTAAAAATAGTGAAATTTTACTCATGATCGGATGTTTAATTGGCGAAGTGTTTGCCCTAGAAGCCCCAACCGTATTACTCAATGTGAATGGTGTGGGTTATGAAATAGATACACCACTTTCAACATTTTGCCAATTACAAAAAGGACAGAAAGTTACCTTATGGACTCATTTAGTCGTTCGTGAAGATGCACAGCAACTTTATGGCTTTAGCGATGCACAAGAAAAAACTATTTTCCGTACTTTGCTTAAAGTAAATGGTGTAGGCCCTAAAATGGCTTTAGGCATCTTGTCCACTTTAAGTATTGAATTACTGATTCATACCATTGAACATGATGATATTAATACCCTGATTAAAGTTCCAGGTGTGGGCAAAAAAACCGCTGAACGTTTAATGATTGAATTACGAGATCGTTTCAAAGCCTTAGCACAATCAACTGGCAGTATAAGCACGACAGCGGCAACGCAAATCCAATTTATGTCAAATTCACCTGTTGCTGAAGCAGAAGCCGCATTACAATCTCTCGGTTATAAACCAGCAGAAGCACAAAAAGCCGTAGCAGCAGTGAAAGCAGACCATAGTGAATCTGCCGATATTATTCGTGCTGCGCTTAAATCAATGATGAAGTAATAGATATATGCAAGATCGTCTTATTAGCGGAACAGAAAAACCAGAAGATCAATTTGATCGTGCGATTCGCCCAACCTCATTGGCTGATTATATTGGCCAGCCCGTGGTTCGTGAACAAATGGAAATCTTCATTGGTGCTGCACGTGGACGTGGTGAAGCACTCGATCATACCTTAATTTTTGGTCCCCCAGGTTTAGGTAAAACGACCCTTGCCAATATTATTGCGCGCGAAATGGGTGGAAATTTAAAGTCTACTTCTGGTCCTGTATTAGAACGTGCTGGCGATTTGGCTGCCATGCTGACCAATTTGGAAGAAGGTGATGTTCTATTTATTGACGAAATTCACCGTCTTTCGCCTGTGATTGAAGAAATTCTTTATCCTGCAATGGAAGACTACCAATTAGATATTATGATTGGTGAAGGCCCCGCAGCTCGCTCAATCAAATTGGATTTACCGCCCTTTACTTTAGTTGCGGCAACAACAAGAGCCGGCTTACTCACCTCTCCGTTACGTGATCGCTTCGGGATTGTGCAACGCTTAGAGTTTTATTCAGTTGAAGATCTTACCCATATCGTAACACGTTCTGCCAACTTGATGGATGTTCCAATTACCAAAGAAGGTTCAACAGAAATTGCCCGTCGCGCTCGCGGCACACCACGTATTGCCAACCGCTTATTACGTCGTGTACGTGATTATGCGCAAGTCAAAGGTACGGGTGAAGTGACTCAAGAGATGGCGCAACGTGCTTTGGACATGCTTAACGTGGATAAAGCTGGTTTAGATACGCTCGATCGTCGTTATCTCAGTATGTTGCTGGAACGCTTTGAAGGACGACCGACGGGTGTTGAAGCTTTGGCTGCTGCAATGGCAGAAGACAGTGGCACACTTGAAGATGTGATTGAACCCTATTTAATTCAGCAAGGGTATGTAATGCGCACAGCGCGCGGTCGTATTGCTACCAATATGGCGTATTTACAGTTTGGTATGATACCACCTGAATAAATACTGAATAGAATAAATATCGTATTAATGCGATATTTATTCTAAAAACTATTTCAACATTTTTAAAAACAAAATATCTGGATATTAAAAATAAGAATCCCTGCTATAATTTCTCGTCTTAAAAACTAAACCACACATTTAAACCAACCAAAATTCAATATGAAGGGTGAAAGAAATGCCAAACAAATTATTAATTTCCACGATATGCTCTGGGGCATTCTTATTAACAGCATGTGGAGGTGGTGGAAATAATAATCAGACATCATTTGATAGCAAAGAAAAATTAGACTATACAAAGAAAGAGAATATTGGACTTATTAATGAACCTGTAGTTGCTATTTCGAATGAACATGACAATCCAGTAATTGACATTATCACCATAGCACAAGAACTTCACTATCTAATTAGTAACCAAGATTCTAGCAGCTACACAGCTTCGTGCCAATCAGGCAGCACCACCTTAAACAAAGATGGCAGTGTAACCCTAAATAACTGTAAAAACCTGACCATTTACTCAAATACTGGATCACATTCTGTCTTTGGTCAAGATGAAGTCGTCATCGCATCTGGTACAATTCAAGCTAAACTTACCCGAACAACGACCTTAAAAAAAACCGATTTAACTTTAGTTAATTTTAGTATTGATTTAGCAGATGAAACCGCTCTCGTTAATGGCAAACTAAGCAGCACCTCTACTTCTATCAATAGCGATAATTATCAGGATTTATTTGAAGCGAATCAATTCACTTATAAACATTTAGATAAACTCGACAAAACCAATAACCTTCAATATATTCTAAACAATTATTCTTTAGCCTCAAATAACTCAATCTCCAAAGGAAATATAGATAGTAAGGCTAAAGGTGAGTTAACTGGAGAGGTTAAAGCAAAAGCTTTCTCGGTAAACTTTAATTCTAATTTTGCCTTTAACAATGCTAAAGATCTTGAAAATATGAAACCTAGCCAAGCTAAGCTAAATATAGAAGATATCAATAATAAACAAAATTCGATTGTTATTACTCAAACCATCAATGGTCAAGCTTTAATTAATGCGTATGCCAACAATCACACCGTTACAGGTTTCCCTCAAACAATTGACTGGATTAAATTTTACTAATTTCTGCTTAAGCCCCAATAAGCCCTCTTTGTAGGGCTTATTTTTTATCTAGCTCAACAATATGTTATTTATTACTATTTCCTTAGCTCGTTTGACGCAATATCATTCGTGATTGCTCACAGTACGCAAAGTATAGGAAATAGACATGGCAAATCATTTTGAGTTCAAAATTCGCGTTTATATCGAAGATACTGATGCTGGCGGTATCGTTTACCATGCCAATCATATCCGTTTTATGGAGCGTGCTCGTACCGAATGGCTGCGTGCAGCAGGTGTAGATCATTACTGGCACCAAAAAGACTACAGCTTCGTGGTGCACCAAATTCAAGTCAAATATGTACGTCCAATATTAATGGATGATTTAATTACCGTTACAGCACGTGTTATTTCGTGTAAAGCCGCATCTTTTGTGTTGCAACAAAATATTTATCGTGGTGAAATCTTGCTGGCTTCAGGTGAGGTTGTGTTGGCATGTTTAAACAAAGATCTTATGCCGCGTAGACTTCCTGATGAAATTCGTGATCTGATTCAAAAAGAATTGGCACAGGACTAAAATAAACTTTCGGCACCGTAACTTATGGCAACTCACTTAGAATCTTCCCTGCATATTTCTGACCTAATTTTACAAGCAAGTCCTGTTGTACAACTGGTCATGCTGATCTTATTATTTGCTTCAATTTATAGCTGGTACTTGATCGCTAAATTATACATGGGCTTTAAAAAAGCAGAGCAAGATGATGAGCATTTTCAAAAAATGTTTTGGTCTGGTGCCGAATTAAATACGCTTTTTAATAATGCGCAGCTCAACTCAAAACGCCGTGGTTTAGAAGATATTTTCTATCAAGGTTTGGGTGAGTTCTTTAAACTACAAAAACGTAAAGCAGATACCAATCAAACGATCGAAGGAACAGAACGTATTCTTCGCGTCGGTTTAAGCCGCGATCAGAGTAGTTTAGAAGTTGGCTTAGGTGCACTTGCCAGCATCGGTTCAGTTGCACCTTATATCGGCTTATTTGGTACGGTTTGGGGCATTATGAATGCATTTATTGGTCTTGCCGCAGTTGATCAAGTCACCTTGGCAACCGTTGCCCCTGGTATTGCAGAAGCCCTCATTGCAACGGCAATCGGTTTATTTGCAGCTATTCCTGCTGTACTTGCGTTTAACCACTTTACCGCTAAAGGTGAATCAACTTATTCAGATCGTGCTTTATTTGCAGAAGAAATGGTTGCTCTTTTACAGCGTCAAGCGATTGGAACGACACAGGAAGATGCATAATGGCGATTCAACGCTCTGGACGTTTTGAACGGATTAAAAAACCACTCAAAAGTGATATGAACGTCGTTCCCTATATCGACGTAATGTTGGTACTTTTGGTTATTTTCATGGTGACTGCACCCATGATCACCAGTGGTATCAAAGTGGATTTACCTCAGGCGAACAACCATCCTATCGAATCCAAAGATATGCCCGCCATGGTCACCATTGGTAAAGATGGTGATATCTATCTTCAATACCAAGATCACAAAGGTAGTGACCCTCTCACACTTGAGCAACTTGAAAGTCTTTTAAGCGAAGCTCAAACTCAAGCTGAACAAGAAAACAAACAACTCACGGTTTTGGTGAATGGAGATAAATCCCGCCCGTATGGTGAAGTTGTATCACTGATGGCAAGTCTACAAGAAGCAGGCTTAACACAAGTTGGTTTACTGACAGAGCCGTTAAAATAAGCTATGAAAAAATTTCAAGAGCCGCCTTTTAAGCAAAATGCGATCGCGCTGGGTTTCACACTCGGCGTACATGCGATCGCGATTGTGGGCTTATTATTTTTAGGCTTAAGTAAACCACCTGAAGAGCCGAAAAAGCTCAAGACTGTTTTAGTTAGACCCGAAGATTTGCCACAACCACTTACACAGGTTGAACAAGAAACAACAGCTGACAATCAAGCTCCCGAAGTACAAAGTCCTGTTGTAGATAAAACATTACCTGAAAATATCCCTGTCGTCCCTCCGTCACCAAGTCCACAACAACTTGCAGCTGAAAAGCAAAAGGCGGAACAAGCCCAGCAAGCAAAATTAGCTGAGCAAAAACGCAAAGCAGATGAAGCAGCTCGTGCACAACAAGTTGAAGAACAGCGTAAACGTGCTGAAGCTCAAGCACAGAAGCAGCGTGCGGATGCAGAAGCAAAACGCCAAGCTGAGGCAAAAACCGAAGCAGAGACAAAACGTCGGGCAGAACAGAATGCCAAATCTGAAGCAGAGGCTAAGGCACGTCAAAAAGCTGAACAAGATGCGAAGTTAAAACAGCAGAAAGCGGCTGAAAACGCAAAACTTCAAGCACAACAGGATGCTAAACGCAAAGCTGAGGCAGACGCAAAGGCGCGTGCCGAAGCAGATGCAAAACGTAAAGCAGATGCTGATGCGAGAGCAAAAGCTAACGCAGACGCGAAACGTAAAGCGGATGCCGATGCGAAGGCAAAAGCTGAGGCAGACGCTAAACGTAAGGCAAATGCAGATGCCAAAGCAAAAGCTGAGGCAGATGCCAAACGTAAAGCGGATGCTGATGCGAAGGCAAAAGCTGAAGCAGACGCTAAACGTAAGGCAAATGCAGATGCCAAAGCAAAAGCCGATGCTGATGCAAAACGCAAAGCTGATGCGGATGCAAAACGTAAAGCTGACGCAGATGCCAAAGCGAAAGCCGACGCGGATGCGAAACGTAAAACCGAGGCAGATGCAAAACGTAAGGCCGATGCTGATGCAAAAGCCAAAGCTGAGGCAGATGCGAAACGTAAAGCGGAAGCTGAAGCAGAATTTAAGGCTGCAGCAGCTAAAAAAGCTGAACAAGAAGCTGCTCAGAAAAAAGCCGATGCTAAACGGATTGCATCAACAGCTAAGCGAGATTTTGAACAAAAAATCTATCGTGCTTGGAATATGCCGTCAGGTTCATCAGGCCAGCGAGCCAGTGCTCGTGTAACTTTAAGTGAAAGCGGTGCTGTTTTATCTGTTGTTGTTTCAGCAAGCGACCCTGATGTTAAGGCAAGTGTAGAAGCTGCTGTTCGTGCTGCCGCCCCTTATCCAATGCCAGATGATCCTGTTGCACGCCGTGAAGCAAGAAGTTTTACTTCAAGTTTTACTGCAAAATAGTAATGAATAGTTAACGTTACAGGCTTTTAATAGCACAAAGCATGTAACTATGTTAAATAATCAACAGCCACAAAAATACGAACGCAAGTAATTGTAACTATGGACAAGACTCGTAAACACCTCCTCTCGTTGGCAGTTTTCGCTGCAATTAGTGCAGTTGCTCCCACCGCAACTTTCGCACAATTACATCTTGAAATTGCTAAAGCTCCTGAACAAGCACCTAAAATCGCGATCATTCCATTTGCAAATGACAATGCGATCTATCCAATTGTGGAAAGTGACTTGAATCGCTCAGGCCGTTTTACCAGCGCATCTCAAAATTTACCTGCAACTGCCAGCCTCAATCAGGTTCAAGCAGGTGATTGGCAAAATGCTGGTGTTCCTTATGTCGTCGTCGGGCAAATGAAAGCCATGGATGCCAATACATTCGAAATTCATTACCAATTATATGATGTACAGAAACAACAATATTTATTGAATGAAGTACTCACCGTACCGAGTTCACGTGTACGTCAAGCGGGACATCTGATCAGCGATACAATCTATCAAGCTTTGACAGGTATTGCAGGTGACTTTAGTGGTCGTATTGCCTATGTATTGCGTAATCAGGCGACACCTGCTCAACGCTATACTTTGCAAATCGCAGATACCGATGGTGAACAACCTAAAACTGTACTTTCATCACGTGATCCAATCCTCTCTCCGGCTTGGACACCTGATGCAAAGAAAATTGCTTATGTCTCATTCGAAACCAAACGCCCAGCGATTTATCTGCAAGATTTAGCCACTGGCCAACGTGAAGTTTTAGCAAGCTTCCGTGGCTTGAATGGCGCACCAAGCTTCTCTCCAGATGGAAAGTCGATGTTGTTCACAGCATCAATGCATGGCAATCCTGAAGTGTATCAAATGGATTTAAGTACACGCCAAGTTCAACGTATGACCAATGATTCTGCGATTGATACCGAAGCGCGTTACTCGCCAGATGGCAAATCCTTTATTTTTACTTCGGATCGCGGTGGTTCACCACAAATCTATCGCTATAGCTTTGATGACAGCTCTGTCAAACGCTTAACCTTCAAAGGTGCATTCAATGCACGCGGTACATTAAGCGCAGATGGTAAAAAGATTGCCCTTGTCCATCGTCCAAGTGGCAGTAACTACAAAGTTGCAATCCAAGATATCAATACCGGTATCACCAATATTCTCACACCAACCAGTTTAGATGAATCACCAAGTTTCTCGCCAAATGGCCAAATGGTCGTTTATGCAACGCGTGAAGGAAATCGTGGTCTTTTATCAGTCATGTCTACTGACGGTCGTTTCCGCATGAATTTACCAAGCGAACAAGGTGAAGTTCGTGAACCAGCTTGGGCACCAAAATAAATTTAATCGATTGGAGAATCGTATGAACATTAAATATCTAACGCTTCCGCTGATTGCTGCAACGCTCGTTTTTACTGGCTGTGCAAGCCGTAAGCCTGCTGCTGAAATCACTGCGGGCAACACACCAAATGGCTCATCTACCGTAAGCACTGATGGCTTAAGTGAAGATGCAGCTTTAAATGCACAAAATTTAGCAGGTGCATCGTCAAAAGGTGTCACTGCTGCAAACAAAGCATTTTTAGCAAAACGCGTTGTGCACTTTAATTATGACAGCAGCGATTTATCAAACGAAGATTATCAAACTCTACAATCGCATGCACAATTCTTAGTCGCGAATGCCAACTCTCGTGTTGCATTAACAGGTCATACAGATGAACGTGGTACACGTGAATACAACATGGCTTTGGGTGAACGTCGCGCGAAAGCTGTTGAAAGTTTCTTAATCACCAATGGTGTAAATCCGCAACAACTTGAAGCGGTCAGCTATGGTAAAGAATCACCGGTGAATGCAGGTCATGACGAAGCGGCATGGAAAGAAAACCGTCGTGTAGAAATCAATTACGAAGCAGTTCCACCATTATTAAAATAATGGTTTAGTTTTAAATAAAATGCTCACTACATGTGGGCATTTTTATTTTTGGATCAAGATGATGATTGAGATTTAGACTCTGGTTGCATCGACTCAATCATATCGTGCTTATTGAAATCTTTATATTCAGGCTTGGCTTCATACTCTTTCCATGCATCCTTCACATTTTCTTTAGAAATCGTATCTAAGCTAATTGGCTCACTTGGTGTGGGGGTCGCCTCAAAATTCTTGGTTGACATCTTAATCTCCAAACATCCTGTCTAGTATCTGTCCAACATAGCATGTAATCACGTGCTTGTAATCATAAAAGCAACATAAATAAAGTAAGATAATTTTTATTTTTATGTGATCTCATCTAGAATAGCCACATTCTTTTTTTATCATTTTTTGACACGGCCAAACTGGAGCTATTTAATATGTCAAACCTTACTTTGACCCAATACTTAGAACAACAAAATGGGAATTTGACTCCAGAGTTGGCACAAGTTATCGAAACCATTGCGGCAACGTGTCAAACCATTGACCAAGCATTACAAAAAGGTGCTTTGGCCGGGATTTTAGGCAGCGCTGGCAATGAAAATGTTCAGGGTGAAACACAAAAAAAATTAGACGTTATTTCAAATGATTATCTAATTGATGCTTTAAAAGTTCATCCACAAGTTGGTGGCTTAGCATCAGAAGAATTAGATGACTTCACCCCTGCACAAGAAAACGGAAAATATCTGGTATTGTTTGATCCATTAGATGGGTCAAGCAATATTGATATTAATATGTGTGTTGGTACCATTTTCTCGATTCTTCCAGCAAAAAATGCTGTAACTCAATCTGCTGATTTTATGCAAGCAGGAACTGAACAAGTTGCTGCAGGTTATGTACTTTATGGTCCATCTACCATGTTAGCGCTTACGGTAGGTGCGGGCGTTGTGTTCTTTACTTTTGATCCAACAACTCAAACTTTCGTACTTACCACTGAGCAAGTTCAGGTTTCAGCAGATACACAAGAATTTGCCATCAACTCATCAAACCAACGTCATTGGGAAAACCCTGTAAAACGTTATATCGATGAGCTTTTGGCTGGTAAAACATCAGTACGTGAAAAAGATTTCAACATGCGTTGGGTTGCGTGTATGGTGGGTGACATTCATCGTATCTTATGCCGTGGTGGTATTTTCCTTTACCCTTACGATCTAAAAGATCCTAAAAAAGCGGGCCGTTTACGTTTAATGTATGAAGCGAACCCTATGAGTATGTTAATCGAACAAGCTGGTGGTGCATCAACTACAGGCCGTGTCCGCATTATGGACATTCAACCAACTGAATTGCATCAACGTGTTCCAGTCATTATTGGTTCTAAAAACGAAGTTGAGCTTGTGACGAGCTATCATTAATTATTTTTTAATAATCAAGGCATTATAATATTATAATGCCTTTTTGGATGTTTACTTTATGGCGGTTATTTTTCTAGAATCAAAAGACAATGCAAAAATCAAACATTTGCGTGGCTTAATCGAGCTCAATAGCGCTCGAAAAAAACATCAACAAACTGTTCTAGAAGGTACACATCTTTGTTTAGCTTGGTTGCAACAACAGAAAAAACTCTTTTCTTTATTTACCACTGAACAAGCATTAGAACATCCTGATTTACAAGAAGTCATCGAGCTACATCAAGGCCATGTTTTCGTGATTAGCGAAGTCCTCTATAAAGATTTAAGTACTTTAGGCACGACTCTACCTTGTTTAGCTATTATTGATCTTCCAAAAACATCAGTAACAATTGATTTTGAAGTAGATACTTTAATTCTAGAAAACATTCAAGATCCAGGTAATGTGGGAACATTACTGCGTTCAGCTGCTGCGGCGAACATCAAACAAGTGATTTGTACCCAAGGCTCGGCTACACTATGGTCTCCCCGTGTACTTAGAGCGGGCATGGGAGCTCACTTTAGTCTTCATTGTTTTGAAAACTTTCAATTACAAGACATTCTTCCAAAATTTCAAATTCCTGTTTTAGTTACCAGCTCACATCAATCGACCAGTCTGTATGAGCAAGATTTAACACAACCTTGTGTATGGATTTTAGGTAATGAAGGCCAAGGTGCGAGTGACTATGCTTTAGAACATGCAAAGGCAGTCGCCATTCCTCAGCCAGGTGGACAAGAGTCGCTCAATGTTGCAATTGCAGGATCAATTTGCTTTTTTGAAATGGTACGCCAACGTCAGTAAAAACGTTAAATTATTTTAAATACGATTTTTTACTGAGAAAATCAATTACACTACTAAAAATAATTGCTTAAGTTGTCAACGCGCCCACCAGTTTCAACGTTATATGATTAATGAATTGGAATTAATGGTGGGTATCCATGACAGGATTTTCCATCTCTATGGATTTAGCACCGAAACAGGCTCGAACTGAAACCAGTACTGATCGCAGTACGGTTGAACAACGTCTGCGTATTTTTATGCAAGACGTTACAGGTCGTGCATTGGTGATGATGGAAAGTGCAACTCAAGGACAACAAGGCATTGCGATGGATTTAGTGCAGGAAGCCTTTATTTCCTTGCATAAATCATACGCTGATAAAAATATAGAAGAATGGTATCCCCTGTTCTACACCATTTTAAATAACAAACTCCAAGATTGGAGACGTAAAGAAGCACGTCGTGCAACTCCCTTCTCATTATTCAAAAAGATTAGTTTAGATGATGACGAGGAAATGATTGATGTTGTAGATGAATCAACTCCCAATCCTTTTGATTTTCTTGATCAAGAAGTGACAATGGACGAAATTCAAGCAGCAGTCAACCAACTACCAGTCCGTCAACAACAAGCATTTATGCTAAGAGCATGGGAAGGCTTTGATACGATGACCACAGCACAGATTATGGATTGTAGTGAAGGCAGTGTGAAAACACATTACCACCGTGCAATTCAGGGACTCAGAATTGCTCTAGAGCACTTAAACCCACATACGGGAGGATCATCAGATGAAAAAAGATGAATTCACCAAACACGTAACATCCAAGCTTGATCAGCTTGCCAGAGAGCAACATCACAACAAAATGTTGGTGATGAACCATGTTCTCGATACGGTTCAGAAAAAACCAACATCTTATTACAGTGTTTGGAAAATGAGTGGTTTCGCACTCGCTGCGGCAATCATGGGTATTGTTGTTCTGCCGAGTTCCTTACAAATGGCTGATCAACCACAGAACCAAGTTGTTGTGAATCCCAAACTTTCACCACAAATGGTTGAAGATATGGAAATGTTATTGGTTTTGGGTGAGGATAAAGTTCCACATGGCAGCTAAAAAATTAGCACTTGTTGTGTGTACACTCAGCTTATTACAAACCAGTTTTGCAGGTTCAGAACGCTTTTGGGTATTCTCCAAACCGAACAAACCAACAACTGAAGAAGCTTGGGATGATTTGTCACCTGAAGAGCAGCGTGTTTTAATCAAACGCTATCAAACTTTGAAGGAAATTCCGACAAACCAAAGCTCACAATTACAACAACGCATGGAATGGTTCACCCAACTGCCTGAAGAAGAAAAGCAGAAAATGCGAGATGTTTGGCAGAAGATGAGTACACAAGAGCGCAATACTTTGCGTAAACGTATGCAAAATGCCAGTACCGAAGAACGCGTGAATATCAGAGAAGAATACCTCACCAAGTACGCTGAGCATTAATTTTTTATTTCCATGAATATTTAAAATAAAAATAGCGCCTTTAGGCGCTATTTTTTATCTTTGATAGGCTTATTTTCTGAAACGACGGTAGGCCAATAAACCTAATAATCCGAATACTGAGTAGAAACCTAAGCTACCGCCACCACTACTTGCTTTACGTGTGTCATCAGTAGTCGTTGCTGTACTAATTGTTCGCACTGTAGCTGTATTACTTGAGATCATACCGTTAGCATCATAAACTTGGTATTTAAATGAGAAGTTAAATGGATTAAATGTATTAACTTCTTGTACATAGATATTACCACCATAACAAGTTTCTTTTTGATCAGGTACTGGACATGGCCCTTGACGATCCGCAGTGATACCTAAATCATTTTTAGGCACATCGATTAAACGGATTGGTAATTCAACCCCATCCGCATTCTTCCAAAAATGAGGTTTATTCGGATTGCTTTCTGGGCCCGCTCCACCTACGCCAGTATCCCCATCATCATTTGCAAAATCGAGTAAGTTCAAACTTAATTTTTGTTTTGCCTGATATTTAAAAGTTAATGATGTATCTTTTACCACTGGTGCAATATTAGTGAACGTAGCCTTAATTAATCCTGATGACTTTACATTCTTATCTGATTTTAATGTAATTGTATATTTACAGAAAATCTGATCACCAGCTTGAGTAATCGTATCATCCTTACGATAGAAAATAATTTGCTGTAAATCAGGATTCCATTGGCAAACTAAATTCTTTTTATCACTTTCATCTATATCAGTAACAGCATCATTAATTTGTCCCTTACCTAAAGGCTCTGCTACAACCTCATATAGCTCAGGGCTAAAGAATTGTAATTTATAACTCTTTTTCTGATCATTTTGCTGTACATCTTGTGGTAAAGGTAATTGATAGTTTCTTAAATCAAGATAAATCGCACGGTATTTTAGATTTTCTTTGGTATATTTTAATAACCTTTGATACTGATCCAAACGAGATTTATAATAGGTTAAAAAGTCTGGATTGTTTGGATTTTTAACCAAATCATTAAAAAAGTCGTATTGTACCTGATAGTCAGCGATCTTCCCACCAATAGAAGTATTGGAAACATCAGTTATATCACCCGCTGTAAACTTCATTAATTCAACAGAACCGATGTCACAAGTATTGCGTGCATTAGGGTCATAATACAATGTTCCATCGGTAATACGAGCAAGACCACGTTGATCTGTTTTACTACAACCTGAAACGCCCGTGTCTAATAAACCAACAAGCTTCGTATCATTGCCCACAGTAACAGGTATGGCATTTTTCTCTGGATAGTAGATAGGCAAAAATGCTGTATGCTCCGTAGGGTCTTGCAAAGGGCCTAATAAAGTTCGAATATTATCAACTTTTGCTATATTAATATTGGTTTTATTCTCTTTCAGTGATTCCTTTGGCACATCACATACATTATTAATAGGCAAGGTAGAATTTTCTTCTTTTAGTACAAGAGCATTATATTGAACATTTAATTTAACCTCTTCCAGTTCTGCTGCCGCACCTAGTAAATACCGACAAGCATAACTATTACCGCCTCCATTATAGGCAATAATGTTAAATGCTAATGTCTTAGTCCCTAGCTTGTCATATAATAGGGTCGTAAAAGCCTTATTCTCAACAATTGTATTACTTGTCAGAGATAAAGAACTGCTACTACTTAGAATACTGGATGGATCATCTGGTTTAGGATCTGTACCGGCTTTGGTATCACCAGAGAATTTAATCAAATTCCCTGTAGTCGAATTTACAGTATTTTGAGCAATGGTGTTAGTGCTCAAATCAACTTTAGCCGTACCACAGAACTCGATCATGCTTTTCGAATTTGCAGCACCGTTGCCAACAAAGCTATTCGAAAGAAGATTAATCGTATGTATAGAATACTGTAGATCGTTTTTACAACTCATCGCAAGTACACTACCATTTTCCGCCTGATTCCCTTGAATCAAGCTTTGAGATAGCGTCAATGATGACGATGGGCCTGCTAAAAAAATTGCCCCACCTTCTTTAGCTTTTGAATTTAAAATTTGAGAACTTTGTAATAAAACGTCAGCTCCTGCATAAATTGCACCTCCTCGATCTGAACTATTTCCACCCGTTAAAATCAAATTGGTGAGTGTCAATGCATTCTTGCCAAGAGTCGTATTAAAAATACGAGAATTTTCTGCTTTAATGGTTGTTTGTAATGTAATTTGTGCTGGATATTGAGTAACAACATCATTCAACAGTACATTCTTACCATCCCAATTCACAGGACTAGAACCAACAATTGAAATGTTTGTGTATGGCGTTAATTCCTTTTTAAGTGTATACGTACCTTTTTCAAGCTCAATAACTTTTTGGCTCGTCGATGACATGTCGGTCACAGGACAACCACCAAAAGATACTCGATCAGCTGCTGTTTTTATCGCCTCTCGTAATGAGCAAGCACTTAGATTTTCACCATCTTCATCATCAAAGGTTGTGACCTTGATTGGAGTACTTGTGGCAGCTAATAATGGCATTGTTGCCAACATCATCGTCGCCAATAACGTTTTTTTATAATGTTTCATCTCATCACATCCCTGATTACGATTTAAAACGGCGTATTCCTACTAGCCCCAACAACATTAGAATTACACCTGTACCAAAACTACCGCCACTCACATTTACCGTTTTACTTTGGAAGTTATTTGGCGGGTCTTGTACAATATTCGTTGGAATATCAATATAATAACTAGTTGCATCATTAAAGCGAGTGATGGTTGTCATAACCCGTAACTTAAACATATCGGCGCCATGCCAGTCACTATAAGGAACATAAGTCACGTTGCCATCTTGATCTAGAGTCAATTTACCTTTGGAAGGGATATGAAGATTCTGCACAATCTCTAAACAACCAGGTTGCCAAGGTTGGCCGTCTGTACGTTTGCCCAGTTCCGCTTCGCATGTTGCAGGGTCAAGTAACTCACCATCAGCTAAACTATCAAGAATACTAAATTTTGCAATTTGCTTATAAAGAATATCCATACCATTGGTTGGGATATTACTACGATCAATAAACAACTCTATTGCGCCTAGATCACATAATTCATCAAGACCACTGCGTTTCTTTCCACGTTGATCGGAACCTTCACAACCACCTAAACTGTATGATGTGCCATCACTATAAATCCGCCCTCTATTCACAATAGGAGAATCAGCCACACTCAAGTATGAAGTTAACAAACGAGGTTTAAAATAACCTAGCATCTGATCTTTTGGCGTGTAATATGGGCAAAGCAAGCCTTTTGCTGGCGGAGCAGCACACACACCCTCGTCATTCTCTCCCCCAGCGACCAATTTTTGCTCTGGATCATTCTGATTCCAAATTATATTCGGCTGACATTTGGTAGTACCAAAACCTTTACATTCAGAGGTCGTAAAATTACTTTGAACAATGCTATTATCTTCAGCTGCACTACTAATATCATTATTTCCATTCGAAACAATAATACTATTTGATACATAAGCACTTGGATATTCTTTAACTGTTTCTTTCGTCTCACCATTTTCTTTGGTTTCTGTCGTGACTTTCCACTTTAGCGACTGTAAATATAATCCAGCAGCATTTTTGATCATTGTATTATTATTTAAAGTCATACCTTCGCGGATATTGGCAACATAACCACCTTTATTATGAAAAATAGTGCTGTTCTTTATACTAGCGAAGCCTATCAATAATGCGCCACCGATTGTGTCATTATTAAGGCCCTCTTGTACATATAACAAAGCACCTGCTGGACCTGTAACACCTTCATTGTCACGTATCACTGACTGTGAAATCGCATACCTAGGCATTTCACTAAAAATGACTGCACCTTGGTCTGCCTTGTTCCCTTGTAAAAGAGTGTTATTGATTGAAACATATCCCGCTGTATTTTTAACATCAGCTGAAGTACCAACGTTATAAATTGCGCCACCTTTATTGGCCAAACCACCAGTTAAACGAGAATATTGGATTGCTAATTCTTCACGATTAAGGATTAAACCACCGTTATTCACTTTAGTAGATGAGCCCTGCAAATTTAATTCTACAAAATTTACACCGATTAAAGCTTTTTCTACATTTTCATCATCAATTACAAAAAGTCGATCTTTTCCGACCATTTTAATAGTTGCATTATTTAACCCTTTCGTATTATTAAAGTCATAACTCATTTCTGACTGAATAGTTGTTGCCGATTTGATATTTAAAGCTGAATTTAACTGATAAGTCTGATCACGCTTCAAAATAATCACAGAAGAGGAATCTTTATTACCACATCCACGGTAACCATTTTCGAACTCTTTTTTGCTTCTTTGATTCAAAAACTCTACAGCATTTCGTAACGAGCAACCGGTATAATTCTCTTCATCGAGTAACGTAGTGACTTGAATATCCGCAGAATATGCGTGTCCAGTAATCGCAAATAAAGCGCAGGCAAGCGTCCGTTTGAGCATACCGATCTCCTTCTTTTTTCATTTTTCTTCGTATTACAAACTCGGAGTTTGCAACCACATTCCTTTGTGCGTACTTTGTCATAGCTCTCGAAATTACTCAAGAAATTTTATGCTATTGGCGATATTCATCAATCAGCGCATAAATTTGCTTAAGTGTTGTATTTGAAAGCTTAGTCTTTTCGCCTTTCAGCATTTTTTCCAGTTGAGCCAATGTTTGCAACAACACTGAAGCCTGATGCGGCCCATTACTTAATAGATAATCCACAATTTGCTGATCAAAATGAATTCCCCGACGTGTCATCACCGATTGTAATAAGGCTTGTCGATCGATATAAGAGCTACCATTAGGTACTTTCACACTAACTGCTTGAGTTAGCCTTGATTGTAAATCTGGCAATTCAAGCTTGAGCTCAATTGGCGCAACACGAGACGAAAAGACCAGTTGCCCTTCATGGTTATTCATTAAATGGAAAACGGCTTTCTGCCAGTGTGGAACTCCACTGATCGCATCAATATCATCTAAAGCGACTAGATCATAAAACTCTAAAGAGGTAATCGCTTCAATCGGCGCATCTAATAATTCTAATAATGAGACTTTAATTGCTGGTCGACCTAATTCTAAGTACGAATCACATATTGCTGAGAGTAAATGGCTCTTACCCGTACCTGCCCCACCATATACATAAAAGCGGCTGACTAAACCTGCATGTAATTGTCTGACCGCATCAACCACAGGTCCCCAACCCGGCCCCGAAAAATCACTGATTCGGGCATCGAGTTGTGGTTCTATATCCAGTTGTAGTTGACGCATATATTTAATGAATTCCTCAATTACTTTAGGTCATTCGAGTTTGAAGTCTCTGTATCTTGAGAGTTTTTAATTTGAATATCAAGCTCTACTTGACTAGTTTCAACATTTATATGCTGAGTTTCGCCTTGCGCCAAAACAACTTCAGTTGGTAATCCATACAAGGGACTTTTTTCGTAATTATCACGGGCATGTTTTAATAATACGACAATAACAGCAGCTACAGGCAATGCAATCAACATACCAAGGAAACCACCCAATTGTGCGCCTGCCAATACAGCAAAAACAACCGCTACAGGAGATAATCCAATTTTATCCCCTAACAGGAATGGCTGAAGAATATAACCTTCGACCATTTGCCCAATCATAAATACAACACCAACAAGAAGTAACTGCGTCCAATCTAATCCAAACTGGAACAATGTAGCGATCACGGCAGCGATAATGCCGACACCAAATCCTAAATAGGGAATGATACTTGCCAAACCTGCAATCATGCCAATGATTAAACCAACTTCTAAACCAATCAGCTGCAATCCGACAGCATAGACAATCCCTAATAAAAGCATCACAAGGAATTGACCTTTGACAAAAGCACCCAACACACTATGGCATTCACGAACGATTGTTAAAGTTGAAGCTTCGTAAGGACGTGGAATTAAACGTCTAAAGCTTTGCAGCATTCTCTCCCAGTCTAGCAGGAAGTAGAATGAAATAATTGGAATCAGGATAACGACCCCACCAATTTGGATAAAGTTCAAGCCAGATTGAGCAACTTTTAATGCCATCGTTTGAATACTATCAGCACTATAATTAGTCTGAATATAGTCCATCAATGCTTTGGTAATCTGCTCTGTATCAATTTCCATTGGCACAAGATTAAAAGTATGTGACACCCATGGTAAGAAGGTTGCATTAATCCAATGAATACCCGCAGGAATACTATCCCGAGCGTACATTAATTGCTTCCAGATGAGTGGTACAAGGAACCATAAAACCATGGTCAAGGTCACACCTATACCAATAAATACGACACTGATCGCCAACCAACGTGGTAATTTGATTTTTACAAGAACATCAACAAGTGGGCTAAATAAATAGGCAATAAAAAATGCGCCTACAAAAGGAATCACAATGGGCTTCAATAGATAGAGCACCCAAAGGAACAATGCGAGCCCAGCGATGATAAAGATACGACGTAGTACCTGATCTTGCATAAAATCTAGCCTTTTCTTGTGTAATCGTTATAAAAGAAAAAAAATTTAATTAAAGATAGCATTTTCGAGCATAAATAACATAAGAGTTTCGTATATTCAGGTTATAATCTGCCGCCAATGCGGAGACTTCACTATGAGCAACTCAACTTCTACCCCAAATACTGGTTTAAGCTATAAAGATGCGGGGGTCGACATTGAAGCGGGCGACGCACTGGTCGATCGTATCAAATCTGTCGCTAAACGTACCACTCGTCCTGAAGTCATGGGCGGTCTAGGTGGTTTCGGTGCCCTATGCAAAATTCCAAAAGGTTATGAAGAACCAGTATTGGTTTCAGGCACTGATGGTGTAGGCACAAAATTACGTTTAGCACTTAATCTCAATCGTCACGATACGATTGGTCAAGATCTTGTTGCAATGTGCGTAAATGACTTACTTGTTTGTGGCGCAGAGCCTTTATTCTTCCTTGACTATTATGCGACTGGTCATTTGAATGTTGATGTTGCAGCAGATGTAGTGACAGGTATTGGTAAAGGTTGTGAACTTGCTGGTTGTGCATTGGTTGGCGGTGAAACTGCTGAAATGCCTGGCATGTATGAAGGCGAAGATTACGATCTTGCTGGTTTTGCTGTGGGTGTTGTTGAGCACAGCAAAATCATTGATGGGTCGAAAGTGAAGTCTGGTGACGTACTTCTTGGTGTAGCATCAAGCGGTGCTCACTCAAATGGTTACTCATTGCTGCGCAAAATCCTAGACGTTAAGAATGTAGATTTAACTCAAATCGTTGATGGTCGCCCACTTGCAGATGTTGCAATGGAACCAACGCGTATTTATGTAAAACCAGTGTTAGAGCTTTGCAAACAAGTTGATGTTCATGCTATGGCTCACATCACTGGCGGTGGTTTACCTGGCAATCTGCCACGTGTACTTCCAAATGGCGCGCAAGCTGTCATTGACGAATCTAGCTGGGAATGGTCTGAATTGTTCCAATTGCTACAACGTGAAGGTAACGTAGAACGCTTCGAAATGTATCGTACATTTAACTGTGGCGTTGGTATGGTAATTGCCGTTGATGCAAGTGAAGCAGATAAGGCAATTGATCTCTTAAATGCCCAAGGCGAAAAAGCATGGAAAATTGGTTATATCCAAGAAAATGCTGAATCAGTTGAAGGCGCAGACGAAAAAATTCGCGTGATCTTTGCATAATGAGAATTGCTGTCCTTGTCTCTGGCAACGGTAGCAACTTACAAGCCCTGATAGATGCAAATCTGTCAGGGCAAATCATTGGTGTGCTCTCAAACAAAGCTGATGCCTACGCATTGCAACGTGCCGAGAAAACCAATATTGCGACCGCTGTTATTTCACATAAAGATTATCCCAATCGAGAAAGCTTTGACGACGCTATGCATCAACAATTGTTAGCATGGCAAGTGGATCTGGTTATTCTTGCGGGTTTCATGCGTATTTTAACGCCGAGCTTTGTCAGCAAATGGCAAGGTAAGATGTTAAACATCCATCCTTCTCTCCTGCCTTTCTATAAAGGTGTTCATACGCATCAACGTGTATTGAATACAGGAGATCGTTTGCATGGCTGTACCGTTCATTTTGTCACAGCCGAACTCGATGCAGGACAAAGTATTGCACAATCGGCAATTCAAGTTGGTTTGCATGATTCTGTAACAAGCTTGGCGCAACGTGTGCATGAACTTGAGCATTTTATCTATCCTCAGGTTGCACAATGGTTCTGTACAGGTCAACTGACTTGGCAGAATGGTCAAGCCTATTTCAATCAGAAACCTTTAGAACGACCGATTCAGTTTGCACAATTCTAAAAAACAAAACGCATCCTCGGATGCGTTTTTTTATTGATTTAAACTACTAAACTTTTAATTTTCTTTACTGTTTCCACAGGATGCTCTAATGGAAACATATGACCACCCTCAAGCACAGAAAAAGGAATACCCAATTTCTTTTTCGCTACTTGTGGAAACTTTTCTTTCAAGAAAACACTCTCTTGCCCAACAACCAAATGCACGGGTACGGGTGGTTTTGGCATTGGTAACCACCACATAGATGGAGTAGTTCTAAACATAGCCACTTCATCCTCTTTAGGTATCGTTAAAGTCACCCCACCATTTTGATGATCATCCGTCAAAGCGTGTTCAATATAAGCTTGGAAACAATCAGGATCAAAATGTTGATAAAACCCTCTCGAACCTAATAACTCAGCGGCTTGTTCACGTGACTCCCAATGATCACGTCGACGTACTGACAAACCTGCTGGGGTAATTATATCTACCAATTTAGGTTTAAACATTTTAGCAAGATGAAAGACAAAGGATGCTTTACCGATAATAAGTGGTGGATCTAGCATGATCACTTGTGAAAATAATTCAGGGCGGCGATAAGCTGCCATCAGTGTCAAGACTGAACCCAATGAATGTCCCAAACCAATCACTTTACGCCCTTGTGCTTGCTGCACAATGCTATCAATAATCTGATCGACCAAGTGCGTCCATCCATGGGTAATTGGATAGCGTTTATCATTTCCAATTTCTGCCACGTAAATAATGTCGTATTGATCTTTTAATTGATCAAACAGCTTTTGATAAACTTTAGATGGGACACCATTGGCATGGGCAAAATGAATCAAAGGTTTCATAAGCTTGTCTTTTATTTTCACTGATTGGTCAATTATCCTGCTCTATATATGTATTGCAAATTAAAAGGATAACTGCCCAGTTATTTTTAGAATAAAAAAGGGTTGTGATCGACACAACCCTTTTTGAAATATTATTGTATTTTCGCGTTTTGCTGAGTCTCAAGTTGAGCAGCTAGCGAACTACTAATTCCTGCGCCAAGCTGTGCCCCCATACGTCCTAAAATAGACTCTAATGGATTGCGCTGTACTGTATAGTCCACTTTTTGCTCGATTTTTAAATCACGCATCAATGTTGTTAGACTGCCGTTACGATCCGCCACTCCTAAAGCAACCGCTTGCTCGCCTGTCCAGAACAGACCTGAGAAAATCGCTGGATCGTTTGACTTCAAACGTTTACCACGACCCTCCTTAACCGCATTAATAAAGTGAGTATGCACATTATCAAGCACTGACTGCACATGTTGTTTCTGTGCTGGATCAAGTGGTTTGGTCATACTTAAAATATCTTTATTGCTACCAGCTGTAAGTGTCCGGTCTTCAATCCCCAGTTTTTGTGCTAAGCCACTTAAACCATAGTTCGGCATGATCACACCGATTGAACCCACTAAGCTTGACGGATTGACGATAATTTCATCTGCCGCAGAAGCAATATAGTAAGCACCCGATGCGCCCATATCACCGATCACCGCATAAACTTTTTTATCTGGATGCTGTTTTTTCAGATAGCGAATTTCTTGCCAAATTTCATCAGACTGTACTGGTGAACCACCTGGTGAATTAATATTTAAAGCAACGGCCTTACTACCACTCGCTTCAAATGCACGCTTTAAGGCTTTATTGGTATCTTCACTATTCACTGTAGACTGACCTGCAGATGAATCGATGGTGCCCACAATATCGACCACAGCCAAGTGATTACTACTAACACTTGTGGTTGATTTATCAGATGAGGTGGTACAGCTCTTGGTCATTGCCAATAATACGATCAGCAAATATGCAAAGCCCAAACATTTGAAGAAAATACCCCAACGGCGGCTACGACGTTGTTCTTCAACAGAAGCAAGAACGGCTTTTTCTAAAATCTGCCATTCTTTGCCTGTCACATTATTACTATTTGTAGATTCGTTTTGTGGTTTTGGTGGCCAATCGGACATAAGATTCCAATCCAATATATTTTAAAGTGGCTTTATTATATACGTGGATTTGAGCAAAACTGTTTAAATAACTTGTCTTAACTTATAATTATTTTTTGCTTTATACTTCCCTTTGTAATTTTTCTAACTTTTAATACATGACTCAGCCCAAAACAACCAGTTCAAATTACCGTCTTATCAAGCTTATTAGTCGTCAACCAATTCAATTGGGACGGTTCTTTGCACGCTTGGTTGCCACTTTAGTCAATACATTTCCGCTTTCCAAGCTTTCAAAAATTATCAGCTTAAATATACAAATTGCTTTTCCAGAAATGGAACAACAACAAAGACAACAACTTACCAAACAAGCGATTCAGAACGAACTGACCTCTTATTTCGAGTTTTTGAGTATTTGGGGTTCAACAAATGAAAAAAATATTAAAAGTATCCATAGCATTCAGGGTGAACATTATTTCCATGAAGCTGTAGCAGAAAAGAAAGGTTTGGTTTTAGTCATCCCTCATTTTGGCACATGGGAAGTCATGAACTCATGGTTATCAAAATACACCCAAATGACGATCCTCTATAAACCTGTTAAAAATCCCGACGCCGACCAGTTTGTCCGTGATGCGCGTAGTCGCGAACAAGCTCAACTGGTTCCTACTGATGAAAGTGGGGTTCGACAGATATTCAAAGCCTTGAAACAAGGCGGAACTACGGCCATTTTACCAGATCACACCCCTGACCATGGCGGTGACATGATCAACTATTTTGGCATTCCTCTTGCCTCTAGCAGTCTCAGTACCAAACTGATTCAAAAAACCAAGGCGAAAGCCCTTTTAATCTACACAAAAAGAAATGATCAAGATGGCTTCGATATGTACATCGAGCCAATCAATCCTCAGATTTATGAAGGTACAGCAGAAGATGGGACTTTAATTATCCATCAGACACTCGAGCAGTTGATTCGACGCTATCCAGAACATTATCACTGGAGCTATAAACGTTTTCGGGCTAACCCCAATTTAAAGAAAATTTATGATATTGATGAAAAAGAAGCACTCGCAAAAGTTGCTGAAGTTCGTCTACAAACACAGCAAAAAGAGAATGCTTAGGCTATTCTCTTTTCAACCACTTCAATTGTTGTCTCTGTTGTTTTAACTCTACGGTGTCATGCTCAAAGACAAAACTCAGACTGCCTGTCTGTGCGGTATTCAGTAAAGGAATATTTAAGGCTTGAAGACGACTTTGTAGCTCTTGGCTTGGATGACCATAACGATTATTAAATCCTGATGAAGCAATCGCCAGTTTCGGTTTTAACGCAGCTAAAAAATCATATGCAGAGCTATTTTTACTGCCATGATGGCCAAGCACCAAAACATCCACTTTTAAATCAGGATATTGACGTAATAGCTTATATTCAGTTTCCCACCCTGCATCCCCCATAATCAAAAAGTTTTGATAAGGTTGGGCATTTGAGAACTGTAGGTAAACAACACAGGACTGTTCATTCTGCTGATGCTTTGCAAGTGCTAAACCGTCCAGATCAGGTGATAGAATTTCTATTTTTAGATTTGAATAAGACCAATTTTGCCCTTGCTGACACAATGAAAAATTATCTTTAAACGGTATAATGTCACTCCGCTCATTGGATTGAACTTGGGTAATATCAAACGCATTTTGAATCGAGGGAAACGCACCGCTATGATCTTGATCAAGGTGAGATAGAATGACGTGATCCAATGCTCGGATGCCCTGCTGCCTTAAGAAAGGGATAACCACGCGCTCACCTATACTAAATTTGGTTTCATCATAAGAGCCACCTGTATCGATCATTAAAGTCTGCTGTGGATGCTGCAAAAAGATCGCTTGCCCTTGCCCCACATCAACAATATTCAGGACAGTAGGCTGAGTTTTTAGGCCTAAAACTATGGGCAAAAAACAGATGCCCGCCCAAAGCTTTGGAATTGTCCCTTTTGGCATAAATAGAATAATCAACCCAACAATTAAACTCACCATCATCAAAGGCGTATAACTCACACCATACAGGCTTGGTGAAAGATGCTGGAGCATATTCAACAACCACATCAGTATCGATAACAACACATCATTCAACTGAAATAACAGCTTGCCAAATGTAGGAATCAGCAACCAAATACAAGCGGCAATGATATTCAAAGGAACAATCAAGCCACCGAGTAAGGGAATCGCAATCAGATTGCTGAATGGTGCTGACCAAGAAATTTGCTGAAAGAAAATAACAACCAAAGGTAATAAGGCAATAAAGATTTTCCATTGCGATTCAATAAAAATATTGATGGTCAAAACCATTTTTTGTGTCGGTGTCAGAATCAATTGTTGCGGCACTTGTTGAATGGTTTGATAGATACGCAGCAGAATAAAACATGCCCCATAAGACAGCCAAAATGCAGCGGAAAGAATACTAAATGGATCATAAAGCAGTAATAAACTGGCGCTGTAAACCAGTAACGCTAATGGCTGAATCGACTGGCGCAATAATAGAAAAAGACATGCAATGACGACGGTTAATAAGGTTCTTATCGCGGGGATTTCAAAACCGACAAAAATCACATACAGCAATACGCTGACCGCAAAGGGCACTAACAGCAAGATCTGTCGTGGTTGCCATAAATATAATTTTGGAGAATAACGTTGCAGCATACTTTTCAATAACCATGTCAGCAGCAACGCAAAAATGAGTACATGCGGTCCTGAAATCGCCAAAAGATGTGAAATTCCCAACTGTTGAAATTGTTGCTTTAAGCGATTTGATAAAAGGCTTTCATCCCCTGTAAGTAATGCGAGAAGTAAACCTTTATGTTGCAGACCCGAAGCCTGAAACATGTTACGAAATGACAGCCGCATGGTCTCAACTTTTAATAACAACACTGCTCGAATACTTTGTTGCTGGTTAAGATGCTGGTGATAACCTAGGTGGTAGATTTCTTCGCGACTCAATGGCTGAATCTGTTTTACCGAAAATGCCGACATAACATTTTGTTGTAAAAACCATTTCTCCTGGTCAAAAGCGCCTGCAACTGCATAACTATGGGCAGGTCTGATCATTCCATTAATACGATAATAATGACCCAACTCTAAAACCTGTTCTGGAATCGCTTGTTGTTTTGCCTTATTCAAATAAAGAAACCAAGCCACCGGCTGCTCATGTCGGTTCAGTACCTCGGCAATTTGTTTTTTTCCATCTTCGGTCAGCTGATCTATTTTTTTAATATAAACAATTACTTCAAATGGCTGAACTTCAACCTTTCTCAATTTGAGACGCTGCGCTAAAGCTGAGTCAGCATAATGATAACCCGCAGCAAACAGTGCCCAACTGGCACTGATTAAAATTAGCGCTTTATAAACAGGAAGAGACAAATGAGATCGTCTTTGAAAAAGGCTAAAGGCAAAAATTATAGTTGCTAAAACCAACCATACCCACCATGTGGCTGCGACAAAAGCGAGGTCCCGTCCCATAAAGGCAATCCCAGCAATCCAACCCAATAAAATAATTTTTAACATTTTACTAAATTAATTTTTTAATTATTCTAAAGACAAAATTAAAGCCCGTTTTCAGGGCTTTAACAAGAGCTTAATCAAAATATTTATTATTGATCAAGCCATAAACCATCTTGCATATGCAAAATAGAGTCCGCTGACTGCGCCAATTGCTCATCATGGGTCACAATTAACATTGCCATGTTGAGCTCTTTTTTCAAATCAGTCAGTAATTCAAAAATGCTGAGTGCTGTTTTTCGATCTAGATTACCCGTCGGTTCATCTGCTAAGACCACAGCAGGTCTGGTCACCAATGCGCGTGCCAATGCCACACGTTGACGCTCACCACCAGACAGTTCACCGGGTTTATGGTCCATACGATGAGATAAGCCAACACGATCCAACAGGTATTCCACCTGCTTTTTCACATCTTTGAAGTTGCTTTCACCACGTATCATTAATGGCATTGCCACATTTTCCAGTGCTGAAAATTCTGGCAGTAAATGGTGGAACTGATAAACGAAACCTAAATACTGGTTCCGCTTATAGCCACGTTCAGCTTCGCCTAAATTATCAAAGCGTTGCCCCTGTAAAAACACTTGCCCTTGTGAAGGTTGCTCTAAGCCACCCAATGCATGTAACAACGTACTTTTACCTGAACCGCTTGAACCAACAATGGAAACGAATTCACCTGCTTTCACTTGAAGTGATAAACCTTTAATCACTTCAACTTTGCTTCTACCATCATCAAAATGCTTATAGATGTCTTTTGCTTCTAAAACAATCTTACTCATAACGTAACGCCTCAGCAGGTTGAACTTTGGCTGCACGCAATGCAGGATAAACTGTCGCCAAGAAACTCAATAATAGAGATACCGTTACAATCACTACCACATCTTGCCATCTGAGATATGAAGGTAGGTAATGCACAAAGTACGCATCAAACAGATTCAAACCTAAGACGGTATTGAACCAAGAAATAATATCGCTAATGGTCAAGGCCAGAGTCACACCTAAAATCGTACCAGCAATGGTACCAATCACCCCAATCACCGTACCTTGCACCATGAAAATTTTGGTAATCATCGAAGGCGAAGCACCTAAGGTGCGCAAAATCGCAATATCAGACTTTTTGTCTGTAACCACCATGACCAGTGATGACACGATATTAAATGCTGCAACGACAATAATCAGTACCAGTAATAGACCGACGAGCGTTTTTTCCATTTGGATCGCATTGAACAAATTACCATGGGTATAAGTCCAGTTCGATGCATAGAAATTACCTGGCAACTGGCTGACAATATCATTGGCCACTTTTGGGGCAGCAAAAATATCATCCAGTTTCAAACGAACGCCTTGTGCGCCATCTGGTAACCGTAGCAAGGTAGACGCATCATTCAAGGCGATATACCCCACCATTGAATCCACTTCTGCACCTACACTGAAGATACCGACGATTTTAAAACGTTTAAAACGTGGTACGACACCTGCAGGAGATGGTGTTGCTTCAGGTAAAACCAAAGTCACGTTGTCATTTAAACCCAGACCCAGCGCATCCGTCATGTCCTTACCGAGAACAATACCGAACTCACCTTTCTTCAAGGCATTTAAATCACCTGAGACCATATGGTTTTGAATGATTGAAACCTTCTTTTCATATTCAGGTTCAATCCCTGTCACCATGATTCCTGCTACTTGACCTTGCGCAGTTAACATTCCCTGCAATTGGGTAAATGGCGCAACCCCAGTGACATGAGGATGATGCTCAACTTTTTTTACAAGCTCAGGCCAATCTGTTAGAATTTGAGTAGAAGAAACAGTGGCTTGTGGAACCATTCCCAGAACACGAGTTTTTAATTCGCGATCAAAACCATTCATGACAGATAATACTGTAATGAGGACAGCAACGCCGAGGGTTAAACCAATCATGGAAACCAAGGCAATAAAAGAAATAAAATGATTACTCCGCCGAGCACGAGTGTATCTCAACCCTATATACAGCGAAATTGGCTTAAACATACCATCTAGTCCGAGGTGATTTATTATGGAAAATTCACAACATCATCTTGTTGACGACAACACTGAACGTCGAGTGATGTCTCGTATTGATGCCGTGTTGAGAATCAACTATCAAATCATTCCAGATGATGTTGCGCTGAATGATCCTTATGACTCTCATTTCGTATTACCGCGCTATTTTCTACTACTTGCAGAATTAGATCAATTTGATCACGCGTTTCGCTACGAATTAGAACAATTAAATGAAAAAGATCAACAAATTGCTCGCATCTTATCCCTTTTTAACCAGAAATTGAATCTGATTACAGGGTCTTTTTACGACAATATCGTGCAATCATTGTTGCCAGTCCCTGAACAGGTGAACTTTTCGGAGAATGGATTAAGCTTCTTTAGCACTCAAGATATTAACGAAGGCACTTATATTCATATTACCTTGAGCCACCCTGAAAACTTCTTCCATATTGCAGCGACTGCTCAAGTGGCACATAGTAGTGCAGAGGAACAAGGTAAGTTCCGTATCGGCGCCTATTTCATCACCTTGAACCCGCAAGATCGTGCAAAGTTGGCAGCCAGCGTTCAACAAAGCCAGCAGCCTGAGACCACTTAAGTCTTATACTTTTAATCGACGATATGCACGTAAATCTCTAAAGAAATAGAGAAATAAACCAAAGAGAATAATGCTTGCCCCAACAAAGACCTGAACTGACAATTGCTCGTGGTTCAGGTATGCCCCAATCAAGATTGCCAACATTGGTGTCATCACTGTCGTTAATGACAATGTCGTGGCTTGAAGATTTTGAACCAGTTTAAAATAACAGAACATCGCAATCAGAGATGCCATAACAATGGTATAAGTGAGTGCTAATAGCGATTTAGCAGATGGCATATGAGTCGGCGCATATTGCCAAATCCACGGCAATAATAGACTCGCCAGTATCGTAGAAACAAGGATTGAACCTGTCGCTTGCGCCATTACGGGTAGATCTGCATTAATCTTTTTCACTAAAAAAATTGAGAGTGAGTAAGAAAAAACACTGATCAACATTAAAACAATACCTAGCGGCTGCACATGTTTCTGACCGCCACTGAGACAGATCATTGCTAATCCAATAATAGATGTCGCCATGCCCAGCCATTGTAAGCCTGCCAATTTTTGCTGGAAGCCAAATCGACCGATCAGACCTGCCATGATGGGCGCCAAACCAAACATCAATGCAATCAATCCAGAACTAAGATAAGCAGTTGCCGCATAGGTAAAGATTTGCGAACCGATCAAACTTAATGAACCTGCGGCATAACTGAATAATGCAATTTTATGTGTTGGGAATTTTACTTTTAACAGCAATAAAACTGTTACAGCCAAAGGCAAGGCAATAAAAAAACGAATCAGCAATGCCCACATAGGATGTAAATCAGAAACACTCCACACAATGGCTAAAGGCGTGGTTGCCCAAATGAATACCAATAATCCATAAGTGAACATTAAGTTAATACGTGATGGCATATTCAACTCAAGAAGCTGTTTTACGTTTCTGTTTTAAAATGGTCTGATCCAGTGAACTTGAAAACTCTCGCTTATCTCGCTCTGAGATCGGAGGAGGCCCACCTGTTTGCACACCTGCACCCCGTAAAGTATCCATAAAGTCACGCAAATGCAGACGCGCTTTCACATTTGCAGTGGTATAAATCTCGCCACGTGGATGAATCGCAATGCCACCCTTTTCAATCACTTGTGCTGCAAGCGGGATATCCTGTGTAATGACAATGTCATTTTCTTGCATTCGATCTACAATTTCTTGGTCGGCCTTATCTGCACCACTCATTACCTGAATTGATTTAATCCGCAGTGACGGCGTAATACCCACATTTTGATTGGCAACAAAAATAACTTCAAGTTGATAACGATCAGATGCGCGTAGAATGACTTCACGTAAAATTTTAGGCAAAGCATCAGCATCCACCCATAATTTAAATGGCAGCACGTTGGCAAAAGCTCATGAAAGTAAAAATATAGTGTAACAGATTACTGGAAAAGTAGAGTGAACATCATCCAACTATTCGCATAGACAGTTTCAGTTCAGCGCGCTTGGGGCAGCATATTGATATTTCGAACTAAAAACTAAATTAATTGTAGAGAATTACAGATTCAGACTTGAAATATGACAGTTACCCTCGATTTAATAGAGTAAGTTCAACCTTTTTAGCATTACGCTTTATGAAAAATCAAAACAGTCCAGAAATCATTAAAATTCAAGATCAAAATTTCGGTAATCATGTCGAGCATTGGAACTTATTGACAGATACTCCCGAAACGGATGTTCCCAAATGGTTAGGATTGGCTCTTGATGCTCCAGTAATGCCGATGGGTCTCTGCCAAGATGAACATGAAATGGATCAATCCTTTTGGCTGATTCAAGGTCCGAGTGGTGAAGCTGTTTCGATCAATCAAATTATTGCAGTTGAAGATCAAAAACCACGTGCATTAAAAACAGCATTTCCAAGTTTTGATAGCCCATATAAATATGATGCACAAATCGAGCGAATTATTACCTGTGATTCTTCAACTCAAGCAGTATTACGTCTGAACTTAAATAAAAATACCATTATTTATGCCTTCGATAATTTATTCAGTGTAAATAGCTGTCAATATGACAAAAATCAAACCTATCAAGTTCAATTTAATGCTTGGGCATATGAATTAGAGACGGTTTCAGCAGATGAGAAAATCATTGTTGATGACCCTGCTTCAATTAAACATCACCGCGCATTAAATGCGATTTTGTCCGAACATAATGGAATTGCTCCAGATAATTTACAAGAATTGATTAATGACTGGCAACCAAAAACGCCAGAAGATCAAGAACCTGTCACTGTCGACTTTTCTAAAATGGTGGCCTATTTATTTGGTGAAACATTAGGTCAAGAAGACGAAGCTTGGTTTCAAGGTAATATCGTAGGCAAAACTTCAATGCAGTTTATGCAGGAAGAATATACCCTTTATGATGTGACACTGGTATTAGAAGATGATTTACCTGCAATCCTGATTCGTATTGCAACCAAGAATGAATTGTATAAAAACTTTAACATTGGCCAATATATTCGCGGTAACCTATGGATTCAGGCGAATATTTATGCTAAAACTGCACATAAGTGACAAAAAATCACATAAATGGCATTTTAGGCGTTCTAATGAAAATTATACCAGAACAAACGACCACCAGTCTGATTCACTCGAGTGATCAAGGTCTTAAACTTGATGTTGGTGCTTTTTGCTTTTTTTTACTTGGTATGTTTTTAGCAGCACTCATGTTTCATCAAATTGGCTTTTTTTAAATTTTTGACCACTACCTTATTCACAGATAAAAGCCCTCAATGCTGAGGGCTTTTATTTTAGCTATGCTTTATTGCTTAACCATGACGTTTTGCAAACTCATCCATAAAGTCGACTAGTGCTTGAACACCTGCTAATGGGACTGCATTGTAAATACTTGCACGCATACCACCTACAGAACGGTGGCCCGCTAAATTTAACAAATGATTTTGCTCTGCTTCTTTTAAGAAGGTCTTTTCAAGTGCTTCATCTGCAAGTGTAAAAGGTACATTCATCATTGAACGGTTTGGAACAGCAATTGGGTTGTTATAAAAGTCGCTTGAATCAATATAACCATAAAGAAGTTTCGCCTTCTCTTGGTTCATTTTGTAGATTGCATCTACCCCACCCTGCTCAAGCAACCACTCAAACACCAAACCAGACAAATACCAAGCATAGGTTGCAGGTGTATTCACCATTGAACCATTATTGGCTTGATCGGCATATTTTAAGATGCTCGGAATCTCAGGTTTTGCTTGATCTAGTAAATCATCACGAATAATGACAATAGTTAAGCCTGCTGGACCAATATTCTTTTGCGCACCCGCATAAATCAAACCAAACTTGCTGACATCTAAAGGTGCAGACAAAATACTAGATGAGTAATCGCAGACCAATGGAGCGTTTACCTCTGGAATCCCAGCAAATTGTAAGCCACCAATCGTTTCATTATCTGCATAATGCACATAGGCAGCATCAGTTGAAAGATTCCAGCTGCTTTGTTCAGTAATCGCATGTTTACCATCAATTAAAGTACCCGCTTCAACAATATTAATATCGCCATAGCGTTTTGCTTCTTTTAGAGCTTTCTCAGACCAAATACCCGTATGGATATAATCTGCCTTGTTATTTTTGCCCAGCAAGTTAAGTGGAATCGCTGAGAATTGCAAGGATGCACCACCTTGTAAAAACAAGACTTTATAGTTCTCAGGAATATTCATGAGCTTACGTAAATCAGCTTCAGCCTTTTCTGCCACAGCAACATAATCATTGCTGCGATGACTCATTTCCATGATCGACAGACCCTTACCCTGCCAATCCAACAATTCTTGTTGAGCTTTTTCTAAAACAGCCGTAGGTAATGCAGCAGGACCAGCGCAGAAATTATAAGCACGCATGAGTTTTCCCTTGTTTAAGTGGAACAAATTGGAATGGGAATTTAACCATAGATTGGCGAAGCTTGCAGCAGCTTATCCAGTAAATATTTCAATTTTATTGAGAAAATAGGACTAATTTTTCAATCATGTTTTTGTCATTACATTTATTTTTAAGTTGAATTATCAGTTCATATATATTCGTTCAAAAAACAATAATTTCGCCCGTTTTAATTAGATTAAAAACTCTACTTTTTACAAATTCACTACACCAAACCAAGCGATATAACTATTTAATTAAAAACATATTATTTTAATTTTATAAAAAGAATTTAGACTAACTCAGGATATTATTAAATTGCGACTCACCCTAATGTTGAAACGACATGATCGACCGATTTTTAAGGTCAAACGGTTTCCTAAACAGTTAAGCTTAAGTATGAGCTTGATTAGCTGTGCTTTATTTTCAACTTCTTTATTTGCCCAAAGCTATAGTTATATCGAAGCTGAACAATATGTTGTAGAAAATGCTTATGGAACACAAGCACAGCAAGCGCTACAACAAGCCTCGCAACTTGAAATGGAAGCCGTCAAACATCTAGGTTTACCACGTATCGACTTAAATGCGCGTGCCTACTCATTTCATAGCGAAACCAGTGTGCCTTTAGAATCAAGTAAACGTCGGCTTGAAAACTCCCTCACGCGAGGTTTTGATGACAAATTGTCACAATGGGGAAATGTGCTACCTCCAGAAGTGATTGATCAAGTTAGCCAAGGTTTTGATCAGACTGTACAAGAAGGCTTAAATCAAGTCCCCAACAATCTAGATGTCACGGTAAAAGACCATGATGTTCGAACTTCAATTTCAATGGTTATGCCACTTTATACCGGCGGTAAGATTAACAGTGCCAAACAGATTGCTACGATTCAGGCGCAACGCTCAAACATTAGTGAAAAACAGCAACAAGATTCACAACGTTTTGAAATGATTCAATCGTATTTTAATGTGCAATTACAACAGCAGTTACTCAATGCCAGCCTGTTTAATTTAAATGCGATGCAAGAACACTATAACAATGCACTTAAATTAGAAAAACAAGGCTTTATTAACAAAGGCCAACGTATGCAATTTGAGGTGGCACGCAATAATGCAGAACGCACCTATCAAAATGCTCAATCCAATTTGCAAGCCAGTCAGTTTAGCCTGCAAAATTTATTAAAAACACGAGAAAGTTTAAATCTCACTACTCCACTGTTTGTGAATAATGCCCAAAATCATTCTTTGGATAAACTTCTGGCAAACTATGATCAAAACTCCAGTTTGATTAAAAAGCTGCAAATGGATACCCAACTGGCCAATGAAAATGTCAAAGTTCAACAATCCGCCAAGAAACCCAGCGTTTTTGCATTTGGGGAATATGGATTGGACAACAAAGAGAATTGGATTGTCGGTGTGATGGCCAAATACAATTTATTCTCGGGCATTGATAACAACAAAAACATACGTGCTGCCGAACTTAAAAAGTATGCAGCAGAACTCATGACTGAACGCACTAAGCAAGAAGTTGAAAATGTCCTGTACAAATCCTATAGCGAATTAAATTCATCGCAAACCAGCCATCAACTACTGACTCAGAATATCAAAGCCGCACAAGAAAATTTACGTATCCAACAACTTTCATTTAAAGAAGGTATGGGCACAGCCACACAAGTGATTGATGCACAAAATGCTCTCAGCGCGTTAAGAAGTGAAATGGCCATTAATTCATATAAATACATTTTATCTTTAGCGACTTTATTGCAAAGCTATGGCTCGATTGATGAGTTCAAGCTTTATGTTAATCAACCACGTACTGACTATATCCGTTAATTGGAGAATTTTATGAGCCAAGACCAATCATCATCCAATTCAGAACGCGATAAAGATCAAGTGGTTAACACAGCTGAATCACCAATTTCTGAATCGCCTAAAGAGCAAATGACTTCGACACAAAAACTTGATGAACCAAAATCTGAGACAAGTACCTCAAATACACAGCAGCCCCCTCCACCCAATGAGCCACCTAAAAAAGGAAAGGCAAAAATCATCGGTTTAATTATTCTGATCTTACTGTTAGGTCTGATTGCCTTTGGCTTATGGAAAGCTTATCAACCTCAAGCCATTGAATTACAAGGTCGGGTTGAATCAGAAACGGTACATATCAGTACGAAAGTACCAAGCAGAATTGAAGAGTTTTATGTATCTGAAGGTCAACCCATCAAGAAAGGTCAAGCACTGGTTCGTTTTGTCAGTCCTGAATTAGAGGCGAAAAAAGAACAGGCACAAGCTGCCCTACAAAGTGCGACTGCCTTCCATTCCACTGTGTATCGTGGTGCTCAACAAGAAAATATTGACACCTTATATGCCAACTGGCAAGCAATGAAAACCCAAGCAGAATTGGCAGCAACCACTTATAAACGTGGCGAAACGCTTTATCAACAAGGCGTAATTTCGCGTCAACGTCGTGACGAAATGCTTGCTGCTCAAACTTCTGCACGAGAAACAGCAGAAGCTTCCTATCAACAGTATGCACGTGCCAAACGTGGCAGTACCGAACAACAAAAATCGACGGCTGATGCACAAGTCGCGATGGCACAAGCGGCGGTGAAAGAAGCCAACGCCCTGACCGAAGAAACCAAACTGTATTCGCCTACAGATGGGACTGTATCTAAAACCTATGGCAAACCAACTGAGCTAGTCGCAACCGGTGTGCCTGTCGTAAGCATCATTGAAGACCATGATTTATGGGTCAGCTTAAATGTCCGCGAAGACATGTACAGCTCTGTTTATAAAATGAAAACAATTGAAGGTTTTATTCCCGCACTGAATCGTAAAGAAACCTTCAAAGTCAAAAATATTGATGCCGAAGGTGACTTCGCAACGATTAAAACCACGCGCCAAACAGGTGGCTATGATATTCGCAGCTTTAAATTTCATTTAGTCCCTGAGCAATCAATCCCAGATTTGAAAGTCGGGATGAGCGTACTGTTTAAAATTGAAGAGGCAAAATAAGCGATGTTTGCAGTTATGCTGCGGGAGTTGCGCTACTTAAAACGCCATAAAGTTGATCTTTTTATGGCGGTGATTGCCCCTTTGTTGGTGATTTTGCTATTTGGCAGTATGTTTTCCGCGGGTAAAGCGGAACATTTGCCCATCGTCGTGATTGACCAAGATCAAAGTGAGATGAGTCGTAAAGTGATTCATGCGCTTAGCATCAATCATACCTTAAAAGTAAAAACCATTACTGCCAGCCAAGATGAAGCAGAACGCTTGATTAATAAAACGGATGCTTGGGGTTTTGTGATGATCCCCGAGGGTGCAGAACAACGCTTAGTCAAAGCTCAAGATGCGCAGATCAGCATTGCCTACAACCAGTCTTTTTTTAGTATAGGCAATACCATTTCTTCGGCTATGTTGATTAGCACTTTGAATGGGATAGCTGATTATATGGGGCAAAGCTATTTAGCCAATACCATCCCCTATTTGGATATGCCGACACCGCACATCAAAATCTCCACCTTATATAACCCAAGTATGAGTTATGAACTGTTTCTGGAACCCTTCATGGTGCCAGCAGTTTTACACTTATTGTTATGTTGCTGTGTGGCTTTTGCCATAGGCCAGGAGTTTAAACGAAAGACTGTCGGTGAATGGGTCAGTTCTAAGCAGGTGATTTCCAGCTTACTCGGCAAAATTCTACTCTATGTCTTTATTTTCTGTGCATGGACTTGGTGTTGGATGTTCTGGCTCGCCCATATTCGCGGTTATTTTATTGCAGGTTCGCTGACGTTGATTTTGTTCGCGCAATTTCTATTGTTTTTTTCCTATGCAGTGATCAGCAGTACCGTTGTTCTTGCCACACAAAACTTACCGAAGACTTTCGGTTTTATTGCACTGTATGGTGGATCATCACCAAGTTTTTCAGGGATTACCCTTCCCTTAAATAATGCGCCTGCATTTACTCAATTTTGGTCCATGCTAATCCCTTACACCCCTTATGCCAAACTACAAACTGAACAGTGGATTATTGGTAGTGACCTCTATGTTTCCATTATTCCTTTTGGCATTTTAGTCATTTTTTCCTGCTTATTCTTTGTACTAAGCGTGCGTCTGTTAAAGAAAAATACTCAGGAGCTTTGTTCATGAAGTCATTTTTCGCTTATTACTTACAGACCTTTAAAAACATATTTGCCAATAATTCGGTTTTTACTACACTGATTGCAGCGACATTGGTCTATAGCTTCTTCTATCCAACAGCCTACAAAGCACAAACGGCTGAAGATATTCCGATTGTCATTGTGGATGAAGAACAAAGCATTTTGACCTCTAAAATCATTAGCCAAGCGTCTAATAGTCCTCACATCAAAATTACCACTGTGACGGATAACTTCTTGGAAGCACAGCGTATGGTGCAGAACCAACAAGCTGAAGGCATTCTCTTACTTCCTGAAAATCTCACCAATAGTTTAAAACGTGGAGAGATGGGTGGAATTGGTCTGTACTTAAGTACAGCTTATTTCATTCGTACCAAAGAAGTGGGTGTAGGTTTAGCAGGTTCTATTGAATATACGCTAAAAGAGCATTTAGAAAAGTTTGGCAATGCATCATCTTTCGAACCCGAACTTTCGATCCACCAAATTCCATTGTTTAATACCATGTCAGGTTACGGTAGTTATATCTTTCCTGCTGTCGCCAGTTTAATCGTTCATCAAACCATTCTGTTGGGACTCGCGATGCTAATTGCCAGCTACAGAGAAAAAGGATGGGTGGCAAAACCAGTCGAGTTTTGGGCAATCTTTGCTGCAATTTTTACTACAGGTTGTTTAAGCTGCTTATATTTATTTGGTTTTACCTTTTGGTTATATGAATATCCCCATGGAGGAAACTTCTGGGGCATGTTAATTGCCGTGCCGATCTATGTCAGTTGTTTGATTGGCTTAGGGATGTTGGTCGGTTCTCTGGTCGATATGCCAGAACGAGTGGGTCATTTGATTGTGGTCACTTCAGTGCCTCTTTTTTTGCTGACAGGCACCGCATGGCCACATGAAGCCATGCCGCATTGGATGCAATACTTCGCTTGGATTTTCCCGTCAACCCATGGTGTACAGATGTTTGTACAACTCAATCAGATGGGTGTACCCACCTCAATCGTGGTGCCAAAATTGATTTATCTTGCGACTGTCGCTGCAATATTATTGGCGATCTCTTATTCTCGTCTGGTTAAAAAATAGTATTTTTCTCTTTAAGTTGAGATTAAGGATCTGTTGGCATATTGCTTCAATCGTAGGGATTAAAAGGTAAGGCTAAATTTGACTTACCTTTTAATCCATCTAAATTGAGGCTTGGATATGGCTAAAGTATGCTATTGCGCTGATGACTTCGCAATGAATTCTGAGATTTCAGATGCGATTCTATTGCTGATTAAAACAGGTGCTTTACATGCAACTTCTTGCATGACACAAGCAGAGCAATGGCCTATTGCAGCAAAACAGCTCAAACCAATCTCCAACAATGTTGATATCGGATTACACCTAAATTTCACCCATAGGTTTAGCTCAGCGACCCCAACATTCTCATTGCCGATATTAATGTTCAAAGCATGGAGCCGACAGCTAGACAGCAAACTCATTCAACAAAGTATCGAGCAACAGTGGAATGCATTTGTTGAGGCAATGGGAAAACAACCAGATTTTATCGATGGTCATCAGCACATACACCAATTTCCGATTATTCGGGATGTCTTAATTTCCTTCCTCAAACAACAAAATTTTCAAGGCTGGATTAGAAATCTACAACATCCAATCACAGCCCCTCACTATTTAATCAAAACTCGCTTACTGTCAGCACTTGGTGCATCCACACTAGCCACAATATGCCAGCAACAGAAAATTCGACAAAATCGATATTTCGCAGGGATCTATAACTTCGAATCAAACAACTACCCCCATTTAAACCAACAATGGTTGCAGCAGGCTCAGGATAATTTACTGATCATGTGCCACCCTGCCACACAAGCAATTGATCAACATGACCCAATTTCGGCTGCACGCGTTCAAGAATTCCATTATTTGAATTCAGCCCAATTTCACTCTGACTGTCAGCGCTATCACATTACACTTAGCCCAATGGATACATTATTATGATAAACAGTCCATTTCTATCTTGCGTTGTTCCTGCCTACAACGAAGCAGAAAACCTTAAAAAATTTATCCCAGCTTTGGCACAGCAATTAGAACAACAAAATTTACGCTACGAGATTATTATTATTGATGATGGTAGTCAGGACGATAGTATAGCCATTTTACAGCATATGCTTGAGGACTACCCGCTACGAATAGTTACTTTCTCACGTAATTTTGGCAAAGAAGCGGCATTAAGTGCAGGTCTGGACTACGTTACAGGTGATGCTGCATTGCTTATTGATGCCGATTTTCAGCATCCACTTGATGCAATTCCAACGATGCTTCAACTCTGGAAAGATGGCTATGACATGATTTACGGAATTCGGGATCGACGTACAGAATCATGGCTCAAAAAAATCTTTACCCAAGGCTATTATCATGTATTGAATTTAAGTTCTTCGGTCGACATTCCTGAAAATGCAGGTGATTTTCGCCTATTAGATGCAAAAGTCGTTGAAGCAGTAAGAAAACTTCCTGAAAAGAACCGTTATATGAAAGGGCTGTATGCCTGGGTTGGTTTCAAGAGTATCGGGATCCATTTTAATGAGCAACAACGCCAATATGGACAATCCAGCTTCAACTTTAAGGCATTGTTGCAATTGGCCATGTCAGGCTTGACGGGCTTTTCCGATTTACCGCTACGCTTATGTATCTATCTTGGTGCATCACTTGCGCTCTTTGCAATGAGTTATGGTGTCTGGATCATTATTGAAACAATGATTGAAGGTATCCGTGTCCCCGGTTGGGCCACCTTGGCTGCTGGAATGACACTTTTAGGTGGCATCCAACTGCTCTGTATTGGGATTTTAGGTGAATATATCGGCCGTATTTATGCGGAAGTTAAAAACCGCCCCCAATACATTGTTTCTGCTGAGTATTCACATAGCCACACTAAACCGTTCGTACGTGATAAGCAAAATAATGTAGTTTCTCTCTAATGCAAACTCATGTCCTACAATTCCTTCGTTTTGGTATTGTTGGCTTGATTGCAGCACTTTCACACTACCTCCTTGTGATATTGCTGATTCAGCCTCAATACCAAGTTTCACTAAAATATGCAAACCTCCTCGCCTTTCTCGCGGCTTTCTGGGTCAGCTACTTTGGTCACCGTATTTTTACCTTTAAAGCAATACATCTTAAGCATAGGGAAACGCTAAAGAAGTTTATCGCCGTAGCTGGACTGGGATTCATTTTGAATGAATCTGTTTTATTAATCAGCCACCATTACCTTGATACGCCTATTTCCATACTGATTATTTTTAGTATTGGCATTACTTCAATTTTTACTTTTTTGCTCAACCGTTATTTTGCATTTCAATAATAGGAATTCGATATATGCAACAATGGCTACGATCATCTAAATTTTTACTTATCTTTTTACCTGTTTGGTTATTGATTACCTCATGGATTCGTCCACTTTCTGTGCCTGATGAAGGACGATATGGAGATATTAGTCGCGCGATGCTTGAATCAGGTGACTGGCTGATTCCACGTATTAATGGCTTACCTTTTATGCACAAGCCACCTTTGCTGCATTGGCTCTCTACAGCTTTTATGGAAGTATTTGGCCTTCACACTTGGGTGCTGCGACTGGTTCCTACCTTAGCTGGCAGTATGATGCTGGTCAGTCTTTTTGTTTTTTTAAAAAAGTACGTTTCAGAACAAATCGCGCAGCTGACCATTATTATCTTAGCAACCAGCTTGTTGTTCTATGGCAGTAGTGAATATATCAACCATGATCTATTAGTTGCTTCTTGGATGACGGTTTGTATCCTGAGTTTTGTTGACTTTACCCTTTCAGGCAAAAAAACCATTCTCTTTCTCGGCTATTTTGCAGCGGCAGCAGGCTTTCTCAGCAAAGGTCTAATAGGCGTCTTGATCCCCGGACTCGTACTATTGCCTTGGCTTCTTTACACACAACAATGGCGAAAAATCCCAGCATTACTTAACCCATTTGCAATTTTATTCTTTCTTGTTCTCACTGTGCCATGGATCTATTTAGTTCAATTAAAATACCCACAGTTCCTACACTATTTTTTCATTGATCAACAATTTAGTCGCTTTAGTTCTAACGGATTTAATAACAAACAACCTTGGTTCTTTTACTATCTTATTCTCTTTATCAGCTTTTTACCTTGGTTTCTTATCAGCCACTTTCTCTTTGCTAAACGTATTTTTAAAGAATCGTTAACCCCATCTTTGCTCATTCTACTTTGCTGGTGGTTTATATCCGTAAGTATTTTCTTTTCTATTCCACCTTCAAAATTAGCAGGCTACATCCTCCCTGCTGTACCACCTTTAGCCATTTTACTTGCCGTCAACGTACGTCCTATTTTAGATCACCTTGCTAAGAGCAAACTCCAAATCTCGGGTCCTGCCACCTTTATCTTTATCTTAGGACTTGGGATTAGTTTAACACCACATTTCATGAAGAATAACCATGATTTTTATACAAGTCACACTATTCAAATCTATATCATTGGCGCGATTCTTTGCATTGTTCCTTTCGGCTTAATGCTGTTATTTAGACTGAAGAAAATAGACTATTTAACCGCAATTTTCTTAAGTCTGATTCTATTTTGTACGTCTATTTCAGTAGCAGTACGCGTTCTCGACACCAAGAATAATGCTGACCAAGTCGACTTTGCAAAATCGATGAATCCCAAGTCGGATGTGGTCTTTTATTACAATTACTTCTACGACCTTCCTTTTTTATTAGATTTAAAAAAACCAGTCTATATTGTCAATGATTGGGATAGTGTGAAAACTGATAACTCATCTTTAGAGCTTAAAGATGGCTTGCTATTTGAACCTGAGCGTAAACAATATTTATGGAATAAACAGCAACTCCAAAATACTTTAGAACAAAAACAGCCAATAGTTGTTATTAGTAATCCTGGCGGCTATAAAACAAATAATCAAAACGTTAAAGTTCTACATTACCGCAACTACGATGTATTTCTAATTAACCAAAATTTTTAAATAAAAAAGGAAGCTAATGAGCTTCCTTTTTTATAATCAGAATATTTACGCTTCTGGCGTATCATCTTTAGGTTCTACGGCGACTTCTTCAGAAGTTGCAGCCTCAACAACCTCGGTATTTTCTACTTCTTCTGTAGCATCTAACTCTTCGTCATCTTCTACAGCTTCAATCGAAACAACACCGACTAGAGTTTCAGCATCGCTTAAACGGATCAAACGAACACCTTGTGCATTACGACCCGTGGTTGCAACTTCAGCTGCACGCGTACGTACCAATGTACCACCATCCGAAATCAACATCAGTTCTTTGCTTTCATCAATAGATACAGCACCGACAAGCTCACCATTACGTTCACTGGTCTTGATTGCAATCACACCCTTACCACCACGTTTTTTGGTCGGGAAGTCATCTACAGGTGTACGTTTACCATAACCATTGGCACAAGCACACAGTACTTCACCTGTTACTGGTACAACCACCAGTGAAACAATGCGGCTAAGCACATTTGAATCTGACGAATCATCATTGTCATCTGTATCGTCATTTTCAACGTCCGCATCTTCAGCTTCAATGGTATTACTTGCAAAACTTACACGCATACCACGTACACCTTTCGCGGTACGTCCCATTGCACGAACATCAGTTTCAGCAAAACGAATTGCTTTACCTTCGTTCGAGAACAGCATGATTTGCTGTTGGCCATCGGTAATTGCAACACCGATAAGCGTATCTTCTTCATTCAGTTCAATTGCACGTAGACCATTTGAACGAACGTTGCTAAATTGACTCAATTCAACACGTTTTACTGTGCCTGAAGCTGTTGCCATAAAGACATAATGGTTTTCAGGGAATTCTGTCAACGGTAAGATTGCAGTCACGGTTTCATTTGCATCTAATGGAAGCAAATTAATAATTGGACGACCTTTCGCACCACGAGATGCCTGAGGTACTTCAAATACTCTTAAGCGATACACTTTACCGACATTGGTAAAGCATAAAACCGTCGCATGGTTGGATGCCACAATTAAATGTTGGATGATGTCATCATCTTTCATTGAAGTTGCTGACTTACCACGACCACCACGGCGCTGCGCTTGATAATCAGAAAGTGGTTGAGTTTTCGCATATCCCGTTTGAGAAACAGTCAATACAACCTGCTCTTCAGGAATCAAATCTTCACGGCAGAAATCAACACCAGACTCGACAATTTCTGTACGACGTCCATCACCATATTGCTGCAAGATTAAAGCAAGCTCTTCACGGATCACATTCATCAATAAATTAAAATCATTGAGAATTGCTGTTAATTCAGCAATTTGACCTAAAATTTCACTGTATTCTGCGTGTAGCTTGTCTTGTTCCAAACCAGTTAAACGGTGCAAACGTAATTCTAAAATTGCTGCAACTTGCGTAGGTGACAAGCGATAGATATCACCAACTAGTCCAAACGGGCGTGCTGGATCTTCACCTTCAATCTCATCTGGACGAACAGAAATCGCACCCGCTTTTTCAAGCAATGCAACCACACCACCGCCGGCCCATTCACCTGCTTGTAAACGCTCGCGGGCTTCAGATGGATTTGCAGAGGTTTTAATGGTTTCAATAATGGCATCGATATTTGCCAAAGCAACCGTTAAACCTTCTAAGATATGTCCACGCTCACGTGCTTTACGCAATTCGAACATGGTACGGCGAGTCACAACTTCTTGGCGGTGACGAATAAATGCCGCAATAATATCTTTCAGGTTCATCAACTTCGGCTGGCCATTATCCAGACAAACCATGTTGATGCTGAACGAGTTTTGAAGCTGGGTATGCAAGAACAGGTTGTTCACCGCCACTTCTGCATTTTCGCCACGTTTCAAGTCGATTGCGATACGCATACCGTCTTTATCAGACTCGTCACGAAGCTCTGAAATACCTTCCAGTTTCTTTTCTTTCACTAATTCAGCAATACGCTCAATCGTTCTTGCTTTATTAACTTGATAAGGAATTTCAGTAAATACGATCGTAGTACGACCTGTTTTTTGATCTTCTTCGAAGTGATATTTACCACGAATATGCAAACGACCTTTACCTGTACGATAGGCATCAACAATGCCTGACTTACCGTAAATAATACCGCCTGTAGGGAAATCTGGACCCGTGATATGCTCCATCAAACCTTCGATAGAAATATTCGGGTTATTGGCATAGGCCAAACATGCATTCACGACTTCAGTCATGTTATGCGGCGCCATGTTGGTCGCCATACCTACCGCAATACCTGTCGTACCATTAATCAGAAGATTTGGAATACGTGTTGGCATTACTTGAGGAATACGTTCAGAACCGTCGTAGTTATCTTCCCAATCAACAGTATCTTTTTCTAAGTCTGCCAAAATTTCATGGGTTAGCTTTTGCATACGAACTTCGGTATAACGCATTGCTGCTGCGCTATCACCATCGACTGAACCGAAGTTACCCTGACCATCAACTAACATATAACGTAAGCTGAAGTTCTGCGCCATACGAACGATTGTTTCGTATACTGCACTGTCACCATGAGGGTGATATTTACCGATCACATCCCCGACAACACGAGCAGACTTTTTGTACGCTTTGTTATAATCATTGCCCAATTCGTGCATCGCAAATAAGACGCGACGATGAACAGGTTTTAGACCGTCTCTCACATCTGGCAATGCACGAGATACAATTACGCTCATCGCGTAATCTAAATATGAATGCTTGAGTTCGTCCTCAATGGCAATCGGTCTGATTTCCGATACGCTCATGCATACTCCTTGTTTACAGATAGAGAGTTCTACCTGTTTTTATGTCTTCAATCTTGCAAAAATTTAGCTCAAGAGCTTGAACTAAAAATAAAAAATACAGCGAAAAATTATAGCATAAAGGTCAAACCAACTGTGAGTTTAAACTTTGAAAAATAGCATTTTTTTACAATAAAAATTATATATAAATTAACAACTTAAAATTATCAAATGCAAGACTGACAGATAAAAATTGATTCTTACCCATTTTGGGCAAAAGATCATCAAATGATGAGATAAAAAGAATGAATTTAATGTACTAATTTTAATTAAGCTCAACCTCAAAAAATGAGCTGAGCCAGATGAAATGACTCAAAAATAAGAGCCTGACTTAGCTTCAATTGCAAGCGTTTATGGCTCCGCCACTTCAACTTCATCTCGTTTCAAATAACTCATCTACAATCTCCTGATTCATTACATCCGCTAATAGCCACTTATAAATGACATGGTGAGGCTCGATACTCTCAGCAAAGGTAAGGACAGGATTGCAATTAAGAAATACAGAACAAGATTCCCTTCCGCCCTCTTCTTCCTAATTAGAATCTAACATTCAGTTGTCTGGACGATATTGTGTAGGAATCCACTGGTAACCCTTGCTATTTTTTACGATATGACCAATTCCAGGGAAAGCAACATGCGCAGCTCCAATCCACCATTGATTTTGAGAAGCTCGCTTGAAAATACTTTTACGAACTGCAATTGCACGCCGAGAATGGGTATCAGGTTTATAACTTGCTTCAGGGTAGGGAAATTGCACAGCAGCATAATGCACCACATCGCCCAAGCCCAAGAACTTTTGTCCATTCAGTCCATCGACCAAATAAGATGAATGACCTTCGGTATGACCATGGGTGCTAATCAATTCAACATTTGGGACCTTAAACGAATCTTTGGTGAACGCAATCAACTGCCCTGTCTGTTGATAAGGCTTTAATGCATCACGGGTCATTTTAAATAAAGGTTTAAAGAAATCAGTGGCTTTTGCTTCATTCTTGGCTGATGTCCAGTAGTCCACATCCGCTTTGGCCAAGTAGACTTTGGCATTTGGATAAACCATTTTCCCATTCAGCGTAATTCCACATAAATGATCAGGATGCGCGTGGGTAATTAAAATAGTATCAATTTGCTCAGATTGTACCCCTGCCTTTTTCAAATTTTCAGGGACATGGCCCAAGCTTGGGCCAAAACATTTTGCCGTGCCCGCATCAATTAAAATATTTTGCGTCGGCGTTTGTACCAGATAGGCAGAAAAATCAGTCACAACCTGATTGTGTTCATTAACAGGTACAAAATTCTCTGCGAATAGCTGATTGGCTTTCTCTGTCGAAATACCCAACAAATCACTGCGCGGTAGCCCCAGTTCACCATCAAATAAAGCCGTGACTTTCAAGTTCCCAACGGGCTGTAAAAAATACCCATCAACCTGTTGTACCTTTGTTCTGGATTCTGCATATGCCGTACCAGCGCTAAACAATAGTGCGACCAGAATAGGTTTTAATAATTTCACACTCATCACCTTAATATTTGATTGATTTAAATCTAACCATTTTTAGTGATGAAAATCGCTCAATCATCTACGTGAATCGCTCAATTTAGATTATTACAGAGATAAAACAGCAGGATCCACTTCATAACGCTGCATAAACCGTTCACGAAACGTTGCAGTAGATTGATAACCAGATTTTGCTGCAATCGTTTTCATCGGTAGCTTATTTGAGTACAACAACTCCAATGCATAAGCTAGCCGCGCCTGAGTAATGATTTCTCGCAAGGAAGTCTGCTCATGACTCAGTTTACGACGTAGTGTGGCACTACTTAAACCTAAACGCATTTCAATTTCATTGGATTGCCATTGATGCTGCGGGTCATCGATAACCCACTGGTATATTTGTTTTGATAATTTTGGTGGAGGGAGAATCAATACATCTGCACAATGCTGTTGACATAATTGTACCAGTATTGCGGCAATAGATAAGCGCGCTTTTACGAAGTCCTGCTCAAATAGCGCTGTTTGCCACGCCAAAAGATGGATGGCAAAGTCATGAATTGAAAATCGTAAGATTGCTGCTGTTTTATCGGTAATTGGCTTGGCCCAAATCATTTGTGCTGCATGAATCACTTCTTCACACATTGGCACCAGAATCGTCAAATACTCCCCTGTGTTTGGATCTGGGATATTGACCGTATCCGCAATGGTATCTGGTTTGATGATAAAAAGATCACCCACATTGAGATCAATCTGATGGTGATCAACATTCAATTGCTGTTGCCCATGCAGAATAATCCCCATGTGCAGCTGATTCACTTGAATATTTGACAGGCCATGCTGGTTCTTCGCTCGAATGCACAAATAATCTCGCGCCATATCTGCGCGTGCTAATTTAATCAGTAAACCATGCAAATGATCAGCTTCAATGGAAGCAGAAGAATCAATATTCATAATCATGAAAAATAAAAAAGCCCTTGTGCAATGTATAGCACAAGGGCTTTTTTAGAATAAGTAGCAGGCTGTAAATTACAGCTTGCTTACCAACTCTGGAACAACAGTGTTCAAATCACCAACTAACCAGTAGTCAGCAACACTGTTGATTGGCGCTTCTTCGTCTTTGTTGATTGCAACAATAACTTTAGAATCTTTCATACCTGCCAAGTGCTGAATCGCACCTGAGATACCAATCGCCATGTAAAGATCTGGAGCAACGATTTTACCTGTTTGACCCACTTGGAAGTCGTTTGGTACAAAGCCAGCATCTACCGCAGCACGTGAAGCACCTTGAGCAGCACCAAGCTTATCCGCTAATGGATCAAGTACTTTATGGTAGTTCTCACCAGAACCAACACCACGACCACCAGAAACAACGATACGTGCAGCAGTTAACTCTGGACGATCAAGTTTCACGATTTCTTCGTTTACAAATGTAGAAATACCAGCGTCTTTCACTTCAGCAACAGCTTCAACCGCAGCAGAACCACCTTCAGCAGCAACTGCATCAAATGCTGTACCACGAACTGTACCAACGATGATTGCTTCGTCAGATTGAACAGTTGCAATCGCGTTACCAGCATAGATAGGACGCTTGAATGTGTTTGCAGATTCAACAGCAATAATGTCTGAAATCATGCTTACGTCAAGAAGTGCAGCAACGCGTGGAAGAATGTTCTTACCCGTCGTTGTAGAAGCAGCTAATACGTATTTGTATCCGCCTTTTGCGATGTCAGCAACTAAGCCAGCAACGTTTTCAGCCAATTGGTTTGCATAAGCAGCATTGTCAGCAAGTAATACTTTGCTCACACCAGCAACTTTAGCAGCAGAGTCTGCAACTGATTGAGCGCCAGAACCAGCAACTAATACAGTAATATCACCACCGATTTTTTGAGCTGCCGCAACAACGTTTAAAGTTGCACCGTTAAGTGTCTGGTTGTTGTGATCAGCGATAACTAAAATACTCATGATTTTATCCTTCTGTATTAGATCACTTTCGCTTCGTTTTTCAATTTTTCAACAAGCTCGTCTACAGACTTCACTTGTACGCCAGCTTTACGTTCAGCAGGTGCTTCAACTTTAATTGTTTTAAGTTTAGTACCAGTTGCAACGCCATAATCAGCAGGTGACTTCGTATCAAGTGGCTTTTTACGTGCTTTCATGATGTTCGGAAGAGCAGCATAACGTGGCTCATTCAAACGTAAGTCAGTCGTGATAATTGCAGGAAGTGCAAGCTCAACAGTTTGTAAACCACCGTCAACTTCACGAGTCACTTGAACTTTACCGCCATCAACTTTAACTTCAGATGCGAAAGTACCTTGACCAGCACCAAGTAAAGCACCAAGCATTTGACCTACTTGGTTAGAGTCATCATCAATTGCTTGTTTACCAAGAAGGATAAGTTCTGGTTTTTCAGCATCAACAACGCCTTTCAAGATTTTAGCAACTTCTAAAGCGCCAACTTCATCAGCAGTTTCAACTAAAATACCGCGATCAGCACCTAAAGCCATTGCAGAACGGATTTGTTCTTGAGCGTCTTTAGAACCCACTGAAACAACAACGATTTCAGAAACTGTTCCTTTTTCTTTTAAGCGAACCGCTTCTTCCACTGCGATTTCACAAAATGGGTTGATTGACATCTTAACGTTGGTAAGGTCAACCCCACTATTGTCCGGCTTAACACGAACTTTAACGTTGGCATCAACCACACGTTTTACAGCGACAAGAGCCTTCATGTAATCCTCGGCTGTTCTAAGCAAGTAAATGTAATGAAGAGCATTCTAACTCTTCGATCGAAACTTTTTAGGTGCCCTATCTTGCAATGTATTTGGCATTTCGGTCAAGTCACAATTTCCGCTACAGCTATAAAAAAGATGAAACGCTCAGTTCACATATTGAAAATAGTTATCCATTTTGTAAATTTAGTGAACAAGAATGATAGATATTAAACTTTGATTTTTTTAATATTTTATAAAATTCAATGATCTAAAACAGGCTTTTTCGATCTTGCTCGCGCGCACTGTAACGGATCATTTCAAGTAAAAACTAACGGCTTTAAGGTTTTGCAAAAATATGGCAATTAAGTAAGAACAACAATTCAACAGATATTGTGAATAAAGTGGAAAAGTCATCGACTATTAAACGCTCAAATTTGCAACATAATATATCAAAATTTAGTTTTTTTGCGCGCGCGGATGTGTTTGATCATAGACTTTAGCCAGTTGCTCAAAGTCAACATGCGTATAAATTTGGGTGGTCGACAGATTACTATGCCCCAGCATCTCCTGCACAGAACGCAAATCACCACTGGCAGATAGCATATGACTGGCAAAACAATGGCGTAATAAATGTGGATGTAGGTCAACATTCACACCTGCGCGTTGCGCTTGTAATTTGACTCGATTCTCAATCTGACGTGGTGTTAAGGCATTGCCGCGTTGTGAGATAAAAACTGCTGAATCAGCATTAAAGCTCCCTTGCCAAATCCGATAGATTTTCAGCCATTCCACTAGACTATCTTTGGCTTTAGTTCCGAATGGAACGATTCGAGTTTTGTTGCCTTTACCTGTAATACGTAACAACTGTCGATTAAAATCAATATCTTTAACCGTTAAACCCTGCAATTCAGCCAAACGCAAACCACTTGAATATAACAGCTCAAGCATGGCTTTATCGCGTAGCCACAATTGTTGTTCAATTGGCTTCTCTGGTGCGGTTTGATCTAGAATTTGATGAACCGTCTCAATATCAATCATCCCCGGCAAAGGTCGTGGCTGACGCTTTAACTTAAAATCTTCAGAAGGATTTTGCTCTAGATATTGACCTTGTTCTGCCCACTTCATAAATTGGCGAATCGACGTTAAATGCCGTTGTAAACTGCTGCTACTCAGTTGATCTCGTTCAACACGGGCAGCCAGATATTCCCTCAAATCCGATGCTTCAATGTCTTGTAGCTGTAATTTTTTATATTCGCAAAACTGAAAGAAATCGGTTAAGTCACGTTGATAAGCGGCAATCGTATGTTCAGATTGATTTTGAATCATTCGTTCTTTTAACCACATGGACAGCAGTTTTTCAGGGCCTTCAGAACTTATCATTACTATACCTATTTAATAGCCTTAATGATTTACACGAAGATGTTGCTCTAAGCTAAGCAATAAAGGTTCAACTATCTCCTTTCCTTTCAGCAATTTTAACCAAGTTTTTGGTAATTCATCATAACCATAAATAATTCCAGCTAAACCTCCAGCAACACAGGCAGTTGTATCTGTATCTTGCCCCAATTTTACAGCCGTTTTGATCACATCTTCAAAGGTAGTTTGCTGAAGTGAAAACCGCGCTGAATGCAAACAATCCACCACATAGCCACTGCCTGTTAGCTCTTCTGGTATTGGTGAAATATGCTCTTGAAACTCCTTTAGCTCTTCAGTCCTGTTTTTGTAGACTAAATTCAATTTCTTAACACTTTTATCCCAAGCTTCATTTACATCATTTCCTGACAATAAATATCTTGCCCATAAGCAATATAAAGCTGAACAAATCTTTGAACGGATATGTGCATGTGTTAAATGTGATTGTGCATATGCATCTTGGATTAATTGCTCATCACTCCCCTTATGCCATAAAGCCAAGGGTAATGTACGCATCAATGCTCCATTCCCGTTTGAATATTCATCCCGATTTGCTATTTGAGAAATCTCACCCCCCTCTTTATATCGACGCAGAGCTTGAGCTGTTTGCACACCAACGTCAAAGACTTCATAATCAATAGCCATATAACCATATTGAAACCAATTACATAATCTATTAGCAAAATCTAATTCTTCATATTTTCCACAATATAATAAAGAAGCTAATAGACAAAGTGATTGTGCTCCATCATCAGACCATGTACCTACAGGAATCTCAGGATAAGTTTTTCTAAAACCTTGAGGAGGAATCATATCAATCTCATGATATGAGGGCAGCAAATCTGGAGGGTTAAACTCATAAGGAACACCAACGGCATCTCCTATTAGCAAACCATAGAGACCACCTCGAATTTTATTTTCTATCATTTAAATTTTATTCGAACTTCAACTAAATACAGTCTAGCAAATTTTACTGTGATTTATCGCTAAACCAATATGGGAGAATGGATGTCGCTGTAATACAATAAATTTCAAGTTTTGAGTGGCACCATCATTATGACAACAATGCTTATTCCTTATCTCATCGCAATCACTCTCTTGACCGTTACGCCTGGTCTAGATACCACGCTGATTATTCGCACTGCTACTTTGGAAGGTAAAGCCAAAGCATTCCAAGCGGCATTGGGTATTAATTTAGGCTGTATTGTATGGGGAATGATTGTGGCCTGTGGTTTAGGAGCTTTATTGATGACCTCAGACCTTGCTTTCAATGCTTTAAAATGGATGGGCGCAATTTATCTGACATGGTTAGGTTTAAATCTGCTTTTAAAACCACGTACCCAACTTGCAGATATCAATGAAACGACCTCAACGCAGAACTGGTTTATTAAAGGCTTCTGGGGCAATTTACTCAATCCAAAAGTCGGCATTTTTTATATCTCATTTTTACCGCAATTTATCCCACAGTCTTCCTCACCAGTCATTTGGACCATGGGTTTGGTGATGATTCATGTGCTGATTGGCTTTATCTGGTCTATTTTCCTGATCTCCGCGATGCAGTCCATTTCAGGCTATTTAAAACGACCAAAATTCATTAAATATATGGATCGGATTACAGGCAGTATTTTTATCCTGTTTGCATTGAAACTGGCATTCAGCAAACGATAGACAATAAAAAGCGCGTCGATTAAAACGCGCTTTTTTAAATCTTAGATCATTAGCCTTGGAAATATCTTAAATCCAAACGGGCATCATAAACATGTGTGGTTGGACCTGTCATCCACACCACATCACCTTCACGCCAAGCAATATGCAGCTTACCGCCCGCAAGCTGAACTTCAACTTCATTACCAAGTAGCCCCTGACGCATCCCGCTGACAGCGGCTGCACAAGCACCTGTACCACACGCCAGAGTTTCCCCTACACCACGTTCGAACACACGTAACCGGATGTGCTTTTCATCGATAATTTGCATAAATCCTGCATTAACACGTGCTGGGAAACGCGCATGTGATTCCACTTGTGGGCCGATACGCTCAACATCCGCAGTCAATACATCAGGAACAATGGTGACCGCATGCGGATTTCCCATGTTCACCACATCAATATTAATGCTTTGATTATCAGCAAGTGCCAATCCATATAAGCCTTCGATATCTTCATGCTCTTGGGTCAGAAACGGAATTTCTTCTGGCAGAAACTTCGGTTGCCCCATATTGACGCGCACCCAACCATTGGCACCCAATTCTGGCTCAACGATACCGGCTTTGGTTTGCACACGAATCTTGGTTTTGGTCGTGAGTTGACGCTCATGCACAAAGCGAGCGAAACAACGCACACCATTACCACACTGCTCTACTTCTGAGCCGTCAGCATTAAAGATTCGATATTTGAAATCGACATCTGGCAAATCAGGTGGCTCAACAATCAATAGCTGATCAAAACCCACACCGAAATGACGATCAGCTAAACGCTGAATCGTGACTGTATCTAAATAAGCTCGCTGGGTAACGAGGTCAACGACCATAAAATCATTGCCCAACCCATGCATTTTGGTAAATTCTAAATACATCTCAATTTACTCCTCAGGCAACAAACGCTCTTTTTCCCAAAGTGATTCTATGGTTTCGCGCTCACGAATTATATAGGCTTGATCGCCACTGACCATAACCTCAGCAGCACGACCACGCGTATTATAGTTAGAGCTCATCACAAAACCATATGCGCCTGCACCTAGCACAGCTAATACATCATTTTCCTGAAGCGCCAAGTCACGCTCTTTACCCAAGAAATCACCAGTTTCGCAAATGGCACCGACCAAATCCCACGTTTTAACTTCAACATCAGCATTCAGGTTCACTGATTGAATATCCATCCAAGCTTCATATAAAGCTGGGCGAATTAAATCATTCATGGCCGCATCAATAATGGCAAAGTTACGATGATTAGTCGGTTTGAGTAAATCCACCTTGGTTAATAATGCACCTGCATTAGCAGAAATACTACGCCCTGGCTCCATATATACTTTAAGACCCAATTTTTCTAAAGCTGGACGCATTGAATTAGCGTACTCTTCAACACTTGGTGGCGTTTCATCTTTATAACGCACACCTAAACCACCACCAATATCAATATGTTTGAGGTTGATACCCAAGCTTTTCAATTGCTCAATCATCAAAATGACACGATCAAGTGCATCCACAAAAGGCTTGGTCTCGGTCAATTGCGAACCAATATGACAATCAATCCCAACAATCTCAAGATTTGGCAATGAAGCCGCATATTGATAAGTTTCATCAACAGTATCGCTTGGAATACCAAACTTGTTTTCTTTCAAACCAGTCGAGATATAAGGATGCGTTTTAGCATCAACATCTGGGTTTACACGTAAAGAAATAGGTGCTTTTTTTCCTAATTTCGCCGCAACTTTTTGAATGCGATCCAGTTCGGCATGTGATTCCACATTGAAGCATGCAATTCCAACGCCTAAGGCTTTTTCAATATCTGCTTCAGATTTACCCAAACCAGAGAATACGATTTTTGCAGGATCACCCCCTGCCGCCAATACACGTGCTAACTCTCCACCCGTCACGATGTCAAAGCCTGCACCTACTTTCGCCAATACATTCAACACAGCCAAATTTGAGTTTGACTTCACTGCATAACAGATTTGATGATCAATAAAATCAAAAGCACGGTGCATATCCAAGTAATGCTTTTCAAAAGTTGCTTTTGAATAAACATACAAAGGCGTGCCGTATTGCTGTGCGAGCTGATCCAGTGAACATTGCTCAGCATGCAATACTCCATTAATGCGAGTGAAACTCATGAAGATGTCCTTATTTACAAACTTAAGGTGAGATGGTCTGTGATTGAGTCGTTGAAGACGTCGCTGGGCTTTCCATTTTTACATCATCTGCTTTGCTTGCTGACGATGCTTTCGCCTGAGATGCTTCATTTTTATAAAGCAGATATTTTGCACGGTTATCGTAGTTTGGATCAGATGGCAATTGCAGCGCACCTGACTGACCACATGCAGTTAAAACCACACTGCTGAGCAATAAACTGATTGAACAAATGACTTTAAGCATCTGAGCACCTAACTTTTTACAATTCGGAGCAGTATAGCGTGATCATCAGATTGGCTAAAGTCTAAACTTCAATGAATAAAACAATTAAGCATAAAAAACGCCGACCTTAAAGTCGACGTTTTCATCATCTATTGGCTAAAAGCTTACTTTTTCTTATAGAAGAAATAACCAATGGCCAAAATTACGAACCAGATTGGACTGACTTTTAATGATTCTAAAGTCGTTTCATCCAACGCCAGGAAGTAAATTGTTGCAAGGAAGAATAAAATCACAACCCAACAGGTAAACACGCCACCAGGCAATTTAAATGTCGACTGCGCATGTAATTCAGGACGATTTTTGCGGTAGTTAATATAACTCCACATAATAATGATCCATACACAGATGAACAGAATCGTTGATAAGGTCGTTGCTAAAGTAAACGCTGTAACTTCGTCATTTGTACCCGTTTGTAATTTATAAACGAACTGTACGAATGCACCAATAAAGATACAGATTGACGAGAAAATCAATGCTTTTGCAGGAACGGCAGATTTAGACAGCTTTCCAAACAGTTTAGGTGCTTGATTATCTCCAGATAAACCAAACAACATACGACTAGTCGAAAAGACACCACTGTTCATTGATGACATCACTGACGATAACACCACCAAGTTCATAATGATCGCAGCAGATGCAATCCCCGCTTGCGAGAAGATATTGACGAATGGACTGACTTTAGGATTAATTTGATCCCAAGGCGTCACACACATCACCACGAACAATGCCAATACATAGAAAATAATGATACGAATTGGAATCGAGTTAATCGCTTTTGGTAAATTGCGTTTTGGATCTTGTGTTTCAGCAGCAGTTGTACCCACCAATTCCACACCAACAAAGGCGAAAATCGCAATCTGGAAACCAGCCAAGAAACCATCCAAGCCTTTAGGAAACATGCCACCATGTGTCCAAAGATTAGATACACTTGCGACAGTACCAGAAGCATTGGTAAATCCAGTAAAGATCATCCACAAACCAACAGCAATCAACACAATAATCGCCGTGATCTTCACCATTGCAAACCAGAACTCCATTTCACCAAATAGCTTTACGGTGACCAAGTTCAAGCCAAGTACGAACAGAATAGCGACTGTACTAATCAGTAAACCGCCAGCAGCACTGAAAGATTCACCACCATTAAAGAATTCAAGATAATAAATAATAGCGGATAAATCTGCGATACCAATCGTGACCCAACAGAGCCAGTAGGTCCAACCAACAAAATAACCCGCCCAAGGGCCAATTAAATCCGTCGATAAATCGATAAAAGATTTATAGTTTAAGTTTGATAGTAATAATTCCCCTAATGCGCGCATTACGAAGAACACCATCAAACCAATGGTCATGTAAATAAACAGAATTGATGGTCCAGCTAAACTGATGGTTTTACCAGATCCCATGAACAACCCTGTTCCAATGGCACCGCCAATCGCAATCAACTGTAGATGTCGATTAGATAGACTACGGTGAAGTCCGCTTTGTTCAGCAGCCTCACTCAGATTTTGATTCGACATTTTACAAAAACTCTCCAGTGTTTTAGTTCATTAGCGACAACAACGCCTAACAACGCCTAACAACGATTCGTACCATTTTTAGTATCTTTTCTCGTTATCCATGAGTTGGCTTGCTTTCGCTAAGAAATGTTTTACCTGTATTTTTTTCAAGTGAAATACAATCGAATTCGATCATACGCACAAGGTTAAAACAATACAATGAACTTATGAAGGCAACTCGTCAGTCATAAAAAGGCACTTTAAAATAAAAGAGTGGCGATTGAAGCCACTCTTTTTCTATTCGAAAAAATATTGATTTATAATTCAATCATTAGAAGATTGCTTCTGTTTATTTTTGAGACGCTCCTCCCAAAAAGTTGCATTACGGATACCCAATTTAATTGGATCAAATGTAAACTCCTTAACGCCTGCTTTTTGTTGTTCTTCATAGTCACGTAAAGCTTTAATAGTCGGTTTCCAAATAAAATAAGTGACGATAATGCCAATAATATTGATCCATGCCATTAGACCAACGCCAATATCACCAATTCCCCAAATGTAACCCGTTGCGCTTACGACACCATAAGCCACAGAAAGCATAATGAAGCATTTGGTGATGAACAATAGTGATGGTGTTTTAGTGATATAGCTGAGATAAGTAATATTGGTTTCCGCAATATAGTAATAGGCCACAATTGTTGTAAAGGCAAAGAAGAACACAGCTAAAGCCACAAAGATTTGACCAAAGCCACCAAATACTGTGCTCACCGCCATTTGCGTAAATGCAGGTGAACCAATCTCTGTTGTCGTGGCCACATTTTGAACAATAAACTGTCCTGCCTCCAACGTTCCTTGTACGTTGTACATCCCCGTAATTAAAATCATAAATGCCGTTGCAGAGCATACAAACAACGTATCTACATAAATGGAGAAGGCCTGCACAAACCCTTGCTGCGCTGGATGTTGAACCTCAGCCGCCGCTGCCGCATGTGGTCCAGTACCCTGACCAGCTTCATTAGAGTAAACACCACGTTTTACCCCCCAACCAATTGCCGCACCTAAACCAGCCATTGGAGAAAAAGCATCTGCAAAAATTAGTTTGATTACACCAGGTAGCTCTTGGATATTCATTCCAACAATGATGAGAGCCATCAAGATATAACCCAAGGCCATAAATGGCACGACCAACTCTGCAAATCGAGCAATACGTTTGATGCCACCAAAAATGATGATCGCCAATAAGCAAACAATAATAACAAGTGCTAATAACTTATAAGCACCAACATTACCAAAGACGATGGCCCCTTCACCTGTAATTTGGGTAAAAGCATTGCCAACAGCATTGGCTTGAATACCTGGTAAAAATAAGCCACACGAGATAATCGCTGCAATCGCAAATAGAATCCCTAACCAACGCTGTCCCAAACCACGATCGAAATAGAATGCAGGGCCACCACGATACTCACCCTGATACTCCACTTTATAGATTTGACCGAGTGTTGATTCGACATAAGCAGTACTTGCACCAAGAAATGCAACCAGCCACATCCAAAACACAGCACCTGGGCCACCGAAACCAATTGCTGCCGCAACACCAGCAATATTACCTACACCAACACGCCCTGATAGCGATACAGATAGCGCTTGGAATGATGAAATCCCTTGTGCTGAAGATGAACCATTAATCAACAGTTTTGCCATTTCCTTAATTTGGCGGACCTGTACAAACCGAGTTAAAATCGAAAAAAATAAACCTGCGCCTAGGCATAAATAGATCAGTCCCTTACTCCAGATGATACTATTTACCCAATTCACAATTTCTGCTGCACTCATAGACATCAACCTTGTTATATATTTTTAAATGTAGCGATTGCTAAATTTTTATTCGTTTGAGCATGAGCAATATCTATGCCATTCGATAATGATGTCATGACAATAAATAAGCGAATACCTGCAAACCATCCATGGAAAAAGTGAATTGAACAAAAAAACGAATGCTAAAAACACACTGTCTATAACTTGTAAAAGTTGTATATCATGTTATTTTCCTGAGCACTTCCCTTTAACCAATCAGTGACGAAATCGTACTGTCTTCTTGTTTTATCCTTGTAAAGAACGATCAGCATTGTTAAAAAATTTTCGTCCTGACTCATTTTTATCTAATTTTAAGAAAGTTTTCAATTTTATCTTATGGCAAAAATTAAATCCGTTTACAGATGTGAACAATGTGGTGCAGATCATCCCAAATGGGCTGGGCAATGTTCGGAATGCGGCGAATGGAATAGTTTGCTGGAAGTCCGTGTCGAACCAGTAGTGACCCATCGTGGTCAACCTAAAATGGGCGGCGGTTATGCTGGACAAATAGCCAATATCACCACACTCAATCAAATCTCGGTCTCACACGAAACCCGTCTGCAAACGGGGATTAGTGAGTTTGATCGCGTATTGGGTGGCGGCTTGGTCACAGGCTCTGTGGTACTGATTGGTGGTGATCCGGGTATTGGTAAATCGACCATCTTGCTACAAACTGCAACCCACATGGCCAGCAAGAAAAGCTCAGCACTTTATGTGACAGGTGAGGAATCTCTTTCACAGGTCGCTCTGCGTGCACAGCGTTTAGATCTACCCACAGACTCACTTAAAGTCATGGCGGAAACTTGTGTCGAACGTATTTGTGAAGTGCTGGCACAAGAACGTCCTGCTGTTGCGATTTTAGACTCAATTCAAACCTTATATACCGAAACACTGCAATCGGCACCTGGTGGCGTCTCACAAATCCGTGAATCTGCTGCCTTGCTCACTCGATTTGCCAAAAATAGTGGTACTGCTTTATTCCTTGTGGGTCATGTCACCAAAGAAGGTGCATTGGCAGGTCCACGTGTTTTAGAACATATGGTCGATTGTGTACTTTATTTTGAAGGTCAATCCGATTCTCGTTATCGCATGATACGTGCGGTAAAGAACCGTTTTGGTGCAGTGAATGAATTGGGCGTATTTGCGATGACCGATAAAGGTCTACGTGAGGTTGCCAATCCATCTGCGATTTTCCTGAGTCGCTATGATGAGGCTATTCCGGGCTCAATCGTAATGATTAGCCGTGAAGGAACTCGACCACTGTTGGTTGAAGTTCAGGCACTGGTCGATGATGCACACGGACAACCCCGTCGAGTGGCACTGGGTTTGGAGCAAAACCGTTTAAATATGTTGCTTGCAGTGATGCATCGACATGGTGGTGTGCAAACTTCAGGACAAGACGTCTATGTCAATGTGGTGGGTGGTTTAAAGATTACTGAAACAGGCTCTGACTTAGCTGTTTTGCTTGCCTGTGCTTCAAGCTTAAGAGGCAAAGCTCTGCCACAACAGTTAGCAGTTTTCGGTGAAGTGGGGTTATCTGGAGAAATTCGTCCTGTACCCAATGGTCAAGAACGCCTGAAAGAAGCGGCAAAACACGGCTTTAAATACGTGATTTTACCGAGAGGTAATGCACCGCAAAAATCCGTTGAAGGCGTGCAAATCATTGCGGTTGCCCGTTTACATGAAGCATTGACCGAAGCCATGCAGCTAAGCGATGAGTTGCTGTGATGCGTTGACATAAAAAAACATACTTTTCTAGTTGAAATTACCTCGAAATACCTGCATAAATACATTTACAAATTGAATTTAAATAGGAATTTTCGATGCAAGTACATCAGCGTGGCTTGATGGCAGCTCTTTTAATGGCAACTTTGGTTGCTGCGCCGCTTGCGGAAGCAAAACGTGCAGGTGGCGGTAAAAGCCACGGCATGAGCAGATCTAGTTCATCTAGCCAATCTTACCAGCCATCTCGTCAAGCAACTCCAGCACCTCAACAACAAACTGCACCACAGAAATCTGGTCCAGGCGTAGGTACGATGGTTGCTGCGGGTGTCGCTGGTGCTGCAGTAGGTGCTGTGGCTGCCAATGCATTAGCAGATGACAAGCAACATAATCCAACAGCAACTGAGCAACAAACCAATGCTCAAGCGCAGCAACAGGAAGAAAAAGGTGGCATTCCTAGCTGGCTTTGGGTTCTTCTTGCTGCAGCGATCGCTTTCTTTGTTTTCCGCAAATTAGGCGCAAAAAAAAAATTAGCAACCAATAATCCATATGCACCAAACAATGACGGTCAAAACAATTTTGGTCGTCAAACACCACCTCAGCCTGCGGCACGTCAAGCAGCAACTGACAACACCAATATTTTTGGTCAGTCTGTAGGTGGTGGTACTGCTGCGCCACAAGCGCCATTTGGTGCTGCATCAATGAGTAGTGGCAACCAATTACCAGATGGTACTGAACCTGCTGCGTTTTTACGCATTGCACGCCAACGTTTTAACCATATTCAATCGGTGAACAGTGCGAGTAATGTCGAAGAAATTCGTCGTTATTTAACACCTGAGCTTTATAACTCAATGTATAGCGATATTATGGCGAACCAAGATCAAGACGTGGCAGAATTTAGCAACCTCAATGCAATGGTTGTCGAAAGTTCTACTGAAAATGGTCAATACGTAGTAAGCGTACGCTTTACAGGTACTGTGAGTGAAGACTTAAACAGCTTGCCTCAACCATTTGCTGAAATCTGGCATTTTGTGAAGCCTGCTGGCTCACAACAAGATTGGGTTGTTGCAGGTATTCAACAAGCTTAACTGCGTTGATTGAACAAAAAGAGCTGTTTCGACAGCTCTTTTTTTATGGCTTGGCTTTGAGCAATGCTAAAAAAAGCCACTCTCTATATCGGAGAATGGCGGAGTGTAAATAGAACAACGCTTGATACTTATTATAATAATGAAACAACACAACCTAGCACGATCTGTCTATTGATACTAACGGAAAAGTTCATGGAAAAACTATTCCTCTTTTGGGGAATAAAGCTATTTTATTGAGACTATACTCAACAACGTTCAACTCCCCCATTGTTGTGAATATCTCGCCTCTACGCCTCTAGAAATTACTATGGGTACGATAAGGCTGGCAATGTATTCTCCTACAATATAAAACAACAAGCCTACAGGTGAAATCAGTTCAGATTCATCACGCTATATAAACCGACTCACATAAAAAAGGCTTTGCCGAAGCAAAGCCTTTACATCAGATTTTGAATTTAACTATTCAGGATCATGAAACAAACTGTAAGAACAACCAATATAGACCACCAGACAAGGTAATCGTTGCTGGTAACGTAAAGATCCACGCAGAAAGAATTGTTCGAACTGTTGCGAAGTTTAAACCTGACTTATTGGCAACCATGGTACCTGCAACCGCACTGTTTAAAACATGCGTTGTCGAAACTGGCATACCAAGACCATCTGCCGCAGCAATCGTACTCATTGCGACAAGCTCAGCAGACATCCCCTGACCATAAGTCATATGGTTCTTACCAATACGCTCGCCCACAGTCACAACAATACGCTTCCAACCCACCATGGTGCCTAGACCAAGTGCAAGTGCAACTGCCACTTTCACCCAGTTTGGAATGTACTGAAGGAATGAATCTAAACTACTACGGTATTCTTTCACAAGTTTAGCTTGGTCTTTATCCATTTCTGGCAAAGCTTCAGCTTTATCTAAACGCTTAAACGTTGTGGTGCTTAAGTACATGTCATTACGAATTTCACTAACAGCAGCCTCAGGGATTAACTTGAGATCACCGTAACCTGCAACGCGTGTACCAATATGTGCCGTCATGCTTGCAAGCGCGGGCACAACCTCAGCCGTTTGTTCTTTGGTTTGGATATATTTGGTTAATACATCACGCGCTTTCTCATCGGTCAGCTCGTTTTGGTTCACGTTTAAAACGGTTGCTGTCTGTGCAGAAAGTTGTTCGAATGATTGTAAATGCTGTGCATCCAAGTTTTTATTTAATGAATAAGCCAATGGAACCAAGCCAATTAGGATCAACATGATCAGGCCCATGCCTTTTTGACCATCGTTTGAACCATGTGCAAAGCTCACACCTGTACAAGTAAAAATGAGAATTGCTCGAATCACTGGTGGTGGTGGCTTATTGCCTTCTGGTGGCTGAAACAGCTCCATTTGGCGTTTAAATACTTTCTTCACCAATAAGAACAAGATTGCTGCAAACGCAAAACCAATCAGTGGAGAGAATAATAATGCCTTACCAACTTTAATCACCTGATCCATATCAATACCGCTACTGGTCGCACCAGCTGACGCGTTTAAGATATGGTTCATGATGCCCACACCCAAAATCGAACCGATTAAGGTATGTGAACTTGATGCAGGAATCCCCAAAAACCATGTGCCTAAATTCCAGAGAATCGCTGCTATTAGTAATGCAAAAACCATCGCAAAGCCAGCGCCGCTGCCGACATTCATGATCATTTCTACAGGGAGTAATGCAATAATACCGTATGCAACTGCACCACTCGCTACCATAACCCCAAGGAAGTTACAAAAGCCAGCCCACATCACTGCCGCTGGCGCGGGTAATGCATTGGTATAAATAACCGTCGCTACAGCGTTCGCCGTATCGTGAAAACCATTTACAAATTCAAAGCCTAAAGCAATGAAAAGAGCCGTCGATAAAAGAATAACTGAATATAAACTTAAAGGCGGTACATGTGCCAAATCAGCACTGAGCTGAAAACCGATATAAATCAGTGTTGCAACAATAATTGTCAAAAACACCGGCATAAAGAATTTCGGTGTTGGTACATGTACATTCGTCGATTTTGCCTGAGAGCTGGCAAGCGGTGAATCCGAAACAGGAGGAAGATTAGAATTCATGTAGACGGTTAGAGGATAATAAAATCCCCTGTATTGTTTAATTAAATTATGACAATTATATGACAAAGGACGGTCACATAAAGCCAAAATTTCATGTTTTCATCACATTTTTTTGTATTTTTCAGTAATAAATCCACCTTGTTTTTTATTTTAGTCAATAAAAAACAATACATTACAAAACCAAAAACAGTGATAGAACTGTTTGTCTGATTTTGCAACAAATGCTACGAAATGTGACATCGAACTGTCATATTTCGAACTGTATGTTTTCTTTTTAAGCATTATTCAATTCAATTGTGACAACTTCATGAACATTTTATGACATTTTCTAAGTGACCCGATGAATCACTGTTCAAGCTTGCTGAAAATACGCGCTTTTACCTTGCATCTGTTACAATGCCCCTGCTTTTTATCATGATCATTGACTGGGGTTCCTGAATGTCCACGCTTACCACCCTACAATCACTTCTTGCCCAACGTATCCTGATTATTGATGGTGCGATGGGAACGATGATTCAACGCCATAAATTAGAAGAAGAAGATTATCGTGGGGAACGTTTTGCAGATTGGGCATCAGACCTTAAAGGCAATAATGACTTATTGGTATTAACACAGCCGAAAATTATCCAGGGCATTCATGAAGCGTACTTGGATGCAGGTGCTGACATCATTGAAACCAACAGCTTTAACGGCACCCGTGTTTCAATGTCGGACTATCACATGGAAGACCTCGTACCAGAGATCAACCGTGAAGCAGCTCGTTTAGCGCGTGCAGCATGTGACAAATACTCAACCCCAGACAAACCACGTTTTGTTGCAGGTGTCCTTGGCCCAACATCACGCACCTGTTCAATTTCACCGAATGTAAATGACCCTGCCTTCCGTAATATTACCTTTGATGAGCTCAAAGAAAACTATATTGAAGCAACTCATGCGTTGATTGAAGGTGGCGCAGACATTCTATTAATCGAAACTGTATTCGATACCTTAAACTGTAAAGCAGCAATTTTTGCGGTAAAAGAAGTATTCAAACAAATTGGTCATGAATTGCCGTTGATGATTTCAGGCACCATTACCGATGCATCAGGTCGTACCTTAACGGGTCAAACCGCAGAAGCGTTTTGGAACTCGGTTCGCCACGGTGATTTACTCTCAATTGGTTTTAACTGCGCCTTGGGTGCAGATGCGATGCGTCCTCACGTTAAAACGATTTCTGATGTTGCCGATACCTTTATTTCAGCCCATCCGAACGCGGGCTTGCCGAACGCCTTCGGTGAATATGATGAAACTCCAGAACAAACAGCGGAATTCATTAAAGAGTTTGCCGAAAGTGGTCTCATCAATATCACGGGTGGTTGTTGTGGTACCACGCCAGATCATATCCGTGCGATTTATAATGCAGTTAAAGATATCAAGCCGCGTCAAATTCCTGAAACCAAACCTGCCTGCCGTTTAAGTGGTTTAGAACCCTTTAATATTGATGAAAATTCCTTATTCGTGAATGTTGGTGAACGTACCAACGTGACGGGTTCAAAAAAATTCCTACGTCTCATCCGTGAAGAGAAATTTGCCGAAGCTTTAGAAGTGGCTCAGCAGCAAGTGGAAGCTGGTGCACAGATCATCGACATCAACATGGATGAAGGGATGCTCGATTCGCAAAATGCGATGGTGCATTTCCTCAACCTTGTCGCATCTGAACCTGATATCTCACGTGTGCCAATCATGATTGACTCATCGAAATGGGAAATCATTGAAGCAGGCTTGAAATGTGTGCAAGGTAAACCCGTCGTCAACTCGATTTCCTTAAAAGAAGGTTATGACGAGTTTGTCGAAAAAGCACGCCTATGCCGCCAGTACGGTGCTGCGATTATTGTCATGGCCTTTGATGAAACGGGTCAGGCAGATACCGCTGCACGTAAACGTGAAATCTGTAAACGTTCTTATGATGTTTTAGTCAATGATGTCGGCTTCCCTGCTGAAGATATTATTTTTGACCCGAACGTGTTTGCCGTGGCAACAGGGATTGAAGAACATAATAACTATGGCGTCGATTTTATTGAAGCCACAGGCTGGATCAAACAGAACTTGCCACATGCGATGATTTCGGGTGGTGTCTCTAACGTATCGTTCTCCTTCCGTGGTAATGAGCCTGTCCGTGAAGCGATTCACTCAGTATTCCTTTACCATGCCATCAAACAAGGCATGACCATGGGAATCGTAAACGCAGGTCAAATGGCGATTTACGACGATATTCCAAAAGAGTTGAAAGAAGCGGTTGAAGATGTTGTTCTGAATCAGAACCAAGGTGAGTCTGGTCAAAATGCCACAGAGAAACTGCTTGAAGTAGCAGAAAAATTCCGTGGTCATACGGGTGCACAACGTGAAGCTGAAAATCTAGAATGGCGTAATGAGTCTGTTGAAAAACGTCTTGAGTATGCCTTAGTCAAAGGCATCACCACGTATATTGATGAGGATACCGAAGAAGCTCGCTTAAAAGCTAATCGTCCACTTGATGTGATTGAAGGCGCATTGATGGATGGCATGAACGTGGTTGGTGACTTGTTTGGTTCAGGTAAAATGTTCCTGCCACAGGTAGTAAAATCTGCACGTGTAATGAAGCAAGCTGTCGCTTGGCTGAATCCGTACATCGAAGCTGAAAAAACAGGTAGCCAATCTAAAGGTAAAGTGTTGATGGCGACTGTTAAGGGTGACGTACACGATATTGGTAAAAATATTGTTGGCGTGGTCTTGGGTTGTAATGGTTATGACATCGTTGACCTTGGCGTGATGGTACCTGCGGAAAAAATTCTGCAAACTGCGATTGATGAGAAATGTGACATCATCGGTTTGTCTGGTTTGATCACGCCATCTTTGGATGAAATGGTATTTGTTGCCAAAGAAATGCAACGTAAAGGCTTTGACATTCCACTGTTGATTGGTGGCGCAACCACATCGAAAGCACACACTGCGGTGAAGATTGATCCTCAGTATCAAAATGATGCTGTGATCTATGTGGCTGATGCTTCACGTGCAGTGGGTGTTGCAACGACCCTGCTCTCTAAAGAAATGCGTGGCAACTTTATTGCAGAACATCGTGCTGAATATGCCAAGATCCGTGAGCGCTTAGCCAACAAGCAACCCAAAGCAGCCAAACTCAGCTATGCCGAATCAATTGAGAATGGTTTCAAGGTGGATGACAACTATGTGCCACCAATTCCAAATACGTTAGGTACGCAAGTCATTACCAATTATCCATTGGCGACATTGGTTGAGTACTTTGACTGGACACCATTCTTTATCTCTTGGAGCTTGGCAGGTAAATTCCCGAAAATCCTAACAGACGAAGTTGTGGGTGAAGCAGCCACTGATTTATATAACCAAGCGCAAGCGATGTTGAAAGACATTATCGAGAATAACCGTTTCGATGCCCGTGCTGTATTTGGTTTATATCCTGCACAACGTACAGGTGCAGATACAGTCAGCGTGTTTGATGAAGCGGGTCAAAAAGTTACACATACCTTTGAGCATATTCGTCAGCAATCTGACAAAGTCACAGGCAAACCGAATTTATCTTTAGCGGACTTTATTAGTACTTCTAAAGACAATACCGATTATCTTGGTGGTTTCACTGTATCGATCTTTGGTGCTGAAGAATTGGCAAATGAATATAAAGCCAAAGGTGATGATTACTCAGCCATTCTGGTTCAGTCTTTAGCTGATCGTTTTGCCGAAGCCTTTGCTGAGCACTTGCACGAGCGTATCCGTAAAGAATTCTGGGGCTATAAAGCTGATGAGACTTTGGGCAATGAAGAATTGATCAAAGAGAAGTATGTCGGTATTCGTCCTGCACCTGGTTATCCTGCTTGCCCAGAGCATTCTGAAAAAGCAGTGTTATTTGATTGGCTAGACTCGGAAGCGAGAATTGGTACCAAGTTAACTGAACATTTTGCGATGATGCCGCCTTCTTCTGTCAGCGGTTTCTATTATTCGCATCCTGAAAGTGAATACTTTAATGTGGGCAAGATTTCTCAAGATCAGCTTGAGGATTATGCGAAACGTAAAGGCTGGACACTGGATGAAGCGAAGCGTTGGTTAGCACCGAATTTAGATGATTCGATTGCGTAAGTTAGACTTCTAATCTCCCCTAACCCCTCTTTAAAAAAGAGGGGGATTTCATGTGATTAAATGAATTACGTGACAGCTCCTCCCTTTTTCAAAGGGAGGTTGGGAGGGATTTATAAAGTCTCATACTTTTTATAATCGTAAAGGCATAATAACTTCTTATAGTTTGAATCTAAATCACCATCAATATTTACTAGATATTTTTTTAGGTCATCAGGGGAAATTGAATTATTAAAAACTCTATAAAATATATAATCGTTTTTATAGCTTTCTGGAATATTTTTTGTGTCCAAAATATCATCAATGTTATTTAAACCATGAACATCAAATCTACTTAGATTGTTTTTCAAATTATTCGTAAGCTTTAATTTTTGTTGAATTTTTAAAATTTCTGCTTTTTGTAAATCAGGAACTAGATGTACAAATCCAAATATAGGAAACCAATGTGATTTAGCTATAGGAAACTCGTCGATCAACTTTATCAAATTTTCACTTTTGCTTTCAATTATATCAAAATAATCAATTATTAATTGTGATGAATCCGTATATGTATATTCAATAGTAGACTTTGACTTAGGAGAAATAGCTAATATTCTTTCTGAGTTTTTTAATTGATCAATATCCTCTGCAATACTAACTTTTATTGTACCACCTGAAGTTATATCCTTAACATTATCTAACACACGTCTAATTTCATAAGTTGATACTGGTAAGCTTAATGACTCTAAAGCACGGTATAATTCAATATAGTTATCTGTTTTAAGTTTATTTATTCGTAAAGGATAACCATGTACATCAATATCATGATCCAATATTTCTAAAGAATCTGACCCCTCTTGGTACTCCACAAGTAAAAAATTATTTCTTATTAATTCTGCTTGTTCTGAATTAAACTGCACATATTTAAAAATAGTACTTAGAATTTTTTTTATATTTGTATCGTTAACACTGTAACCTAGAAATACTATAGGATTATGAACAAACAGAGAAATTAATTGCGCTCGAATTAAATCATATCTCTGGTCAAAATCCGCATAGTCTTCCGTCGTAAAAACCAACTCTTCTGGATTATCTACACTTCCATGAATTTTATAAACTGAACCATAAGGATTACTTAATAATATATTATTTCCAACTAGCGGTTCAAAATCCGTAATATCTTCTATTAATTTATCGTAGTTTGTTGTGATTATTGAGGATATATTTTTTGATAGTAAATTAAATACTTCCAACTCATCACTCTTTCCATTTCTTTTATCTAAATCTTTTAATAATGAAGCTATATAAATTTTAAACTTATCAGAAGTAATACCTTCACTACTTTTACGGTAATATTCATCATTTATATCTTTGAACTTACCATTGCGATCTTCAGAAACTTGACGATTGAATTCCTCTTGTAAAAAAGAAGCTAATTGCATGAAATCATAGTTTCCTGATTTTCTATCGTAAACTCGCCCTTTTAGATCATAAAAAAACTCATTGTTTCCTTTTAATTCAAATGCAATTTTTTTTAGAAGTCCTTCCCACGAATATGAATTTTCAAGGTAACGTAAACTAAAACCTGTACCAATAAAGAGTACAGGATGATTTTTATAATTATTAATAAAATCAAATATATCCATAATTTCTACATAGCAATGCTTGTTGTATTTCTGATTTATAGCATTAAAAATAAAGAACTTCCATCATTTAAGCTGAAATTCCTCCCCAGCCCTCCTTTAAAAAGGAGGGAATAGCATGGATCCACGGTATACATCCTATTCGCACTAAAATTCCCTTTTATCAAAGGGAGATTCTAATTTTTTCTTAGCAATACAATAAATCTGCTCTACTACTGCATCAATCTCAGTCAAAATCTGATGATTAGTAAATCTTAAGGTAATCAATCCTAAATCACTCAAAGTATGATCTCGATTTTGATCAGCCTCTAACCCAAATTCGGTGTAATGTTGCCCACCATCACATTCAATGATCAAATTCACTGCTGGACAATAGAAATCCACAATAAAGTTTAGAATCGGTTTTTGTCGATAAAACTGTAATCCTAGAATCTGTTTACGTCTGATTCTTTGCCATAGCAGTTGCTCAGCATCAGTCATATTGTTCCGCAAATCACGTGATGGAAGTTTTAAGTTTTTATTATAAGGCTTCATCAATACTACTGCTTAAAACAGACGCTCAACCTGATCTAAGCATCTCTAGCACAAAATATAAACTCGATTTAGAGCCTATACCATTAAATATAGGCTCTTTACTCCTACAGCCCTTTATGCTTCTCAATTAAATCTTCAAGATTCTGATAAACATGCAACACGCGATCTTTATGCGTTCGCGCGTTATCCAAACGCTGCTCAGGGTCAACCAAAAGTAAGGTATGACCATCATCAATCAAGCGATCAATCCCTTCTAAAAACATACGTTTTCCGACATCATGAATCAAGGAAATCTGCGATAAATCAATCACAATAGCGCTTTTATCGACAGGCTCACATTGCAATGTCCGTAGCAACATTTCCGCTTCAGTAAATTTCAATACACCACGAAGTACATACACACTCAAAGATGCATCTTTTCCAGTTCGATAATGACTCTGCACAATCGTTTGTGCGGAAGGTGTGCCTTCCATCAAATGCAATCCCATATCACGGGAGAGCCGTTCCATGATATCGATGCCGCGTACACTATTGCCATGTTCATCGAGTCGAGGAGAAAAAGCCGCAATGCTGACCTGACCAGGTAACACACCCAAGATTCCACCAGCAACACCACTTTTGGCAGGTATGCCAACCGTTGTGAGCCAATCCCCCGCTGCATCGTACATCCCACAGCTCATCATCACGCTCAGGACTTGCCTTACCACCGCACGATTCAATAAGCGTTTTCCAGTTTTAGGATCGACCCCGCCATTGGCAAAAACGCTGCCCATCCGTACCAGATCTTTGACCGTCACCAAGATCGCGCATTGGCGAATATAGCCATTTACAATATCAACAGGATCTGACTCTAAAATGCCTACGGTGCGCAACATATATCCAATCGAGAGATTACGGTAAGCCGTTTTCACTTCAGATTCATATACCGCATCATCAAATTGCAGTTCACGTCCAGCCAGCTCACTCATAAACTGACGTAAAATTTCTGCGCCAGATACATCTTCTTTTGGTGGGATCAAAGAATGTGTGGTGATGGCCCCCGAATTAATCATCGGATTTTTAGGACGGCGATCTTTACCCAGTGAAATTTCATTAAAGGCCTCACCCGAAGGCTCAACGCCGACTTTTTCTAATACCGCATCAATACCAAGCTGTTGCAGTACATAGGCATACGTGAACGGTTTAGACATCGACTGAATGGTGAATTCAATTTCATCATCGCCAACAGAATAGATTTCACCATCCACGGTGGAGAGTGCCAATGCCAGTCGATTCGGATTGGCATTGGCTAACTCCGGAATATAATCAGCGAGATGCCCACTGTTATCGATATCACAGGCATCGATCACATGTGCCAAATAATCAGGAAGTGGAGTTTTCATGGTTATCTAGCCTTTGAATGTTTCAAGTTTTACTTTAGATACGTCTTATAGTACAGAGTACGAATCATATTAAAATTATAGCTTTTGTAATGATTTTATGAGCTTACAAACACAACTAACTCAAACGCTCAACAAATAAAATACCATCCAAATGATCCACCTCATGCTGCACAATCCGTGCTGGAAAGCCTTCAAAAGCTGTTTCAATCACTTCACCCTGTAAAGTGTAATAACGTACTTTTATCGCTTGCGCCCGTTCGACCTGTCCACGCTCATCTGGCACACTTAAACATCCTTCTTCACCGAAACAAGACTCTTGAGAAAATGCCAAAATCTCTGGATTGACCATCACCACTGCATCCATTTCAGGTGCATCGGGATAACGTGGATTGGGGCGTGATGCCACAATAATTAAGCGCTTTGAAATATAGACCTGTGGTGCTGCAATCCCAACCCCATTGCGCTCCAACATGGTTGCATGCATAGCGGAAGCCAGTTGCAATAACCACTCACTGTTAAATTCCCCGTTTGCGACAGCTGCCGCTTTAATTTTTAAAACTTCTTCACCACGTTGTGCTACAGGTAGAATTACACTCATCCCACGCCCTTATCGTTGTTTTGACCAAATAGTGAATATTATCGTATTGGATATTTTATCGCGTTACCATAATTTTCATTTAAGAATCTTGTCATAATATATTCGCGAAAAAAATAATGAATGGTAAAGCACATGAATGCAACCCAACTGTTTCTAGGCGTCATCTTTAGCTCCATTGGCTTAGGCTATTTTCTGTATGGCAAAAAGCAGAAAATGACTGTGCCGTTGGTGTGTGGTTTGATCTTGATGCTCTTTACCTATTTTATTGATAGCACGGCCATGATCAGTATTATTGGTGTCATCCTTTCAGTTGTTCCGTATTTTCTGCGCTTCTAAAAACAAAAAACTCCCCAAATGGAGAGTCTTTTATTTATTGAAAAATTAAAGGTGTTTCTTTAATTCATCTGCAACAATCTCGATTTCAAGCGTGCTGAATTTACGGATTTCACCTTCAGCATGCTTCTCTAACATACCGCCAATCAACGGCACTTTCACTTTAACCGTCCAGGTTAAAGAGATATTCACTTTTTCACTATCGCCTGTCACGCTACGCTCACCCTTCGCTTCCAAAGGCAGATTTGCACCCAATTCAACTGTAGAGGTTAAGTTTTTCAAATGCGTCACATCAGCACGTTTTAAGCGGAATGCATTCTTTAATAATTTTTTTGCCACCTCTGGAATATTCACATCCAGATTATATTCACGGCGTAAGGTATAAATATCACCCTGAATATTCGATTCGATAATTTCTAAGTTTTCCCCAGGAATACGTTTACACACTGCTTCATGCAATGAAGTATCCGCCACCAGTCTTGAAAAGTCCTCAATTGAAACACCATGAATTGTTTCATTAACCGTAAATTGATGTGCCATTTTTAAATGTCCATTTCGTTTTATTAGGATTTCATCATTGCGCAAAAGTATAGCATTCTCATTTACATCTCAAAATCTGATCAGACAAAAATGGATGACTGCTCGGATTAGTTATTTTTATTGTAATGATGACGCATGCCTAATTTGACCGTGACGCGTTCGGTTCGGCTGATATACAGATAATGATCACTATATTCAATCATCGCATAAAATTGTTCTGCCCCATCATCCAAACCTGTTGCTGACCATGTCGTCCCTTGAGGAAATTCATCTAACCACGCGGCTTTGTAAAAATCGGAGACCGAGTCAAACGCCAGATAATGTTCTGGATCAGCCATGATTTTAGCCGCCATCTGATCAAATTTTTGTTGTTTAAATGCCTCTAAACTCAATAACACAAAGTTTCCTTATTCATTCAAATACAGCTTAAATTTCATGATTCGATCTAAAGTTAATCTTAAGCCGAATTACAAAAATACAGTGATTTTCTTATCTCTCTATTTTGCTGAGGAATCTACTGTTTTTCTACATTATTTTCAGTTTTATCATCGCTTTTATGGATGCGCTGATTTGCTAGACCAGACTCGATATGTTATCAACTTGTTATGTTTTATATTTTTTACAACGATAAACTATAAGGAGTAAACATGTCTTATCAAAATATTTTAGTCCCTGTGGATGATTCTCCAATTTCCTATGCCGCAGTCGAACATGCACTTTCCCTAGCAAAATTATCAGGGGCAAAAGTGACCATTCTCAGCGTGGTTGCAGTTGATCCATTTGTTGGCGTAGATTTTTACCAAGTCGCACCTGCGATCACGGATCATTTTATGCAGGCCGAAGCACATGCCAAAACCCAGCTTCAAGATATCGCTCAATCTTTCGTACGTGATGGCATTCAAGTGACCACCAAAATTCATCATGGTGTAGCCAGTGAAGGTATTATCTTTGTTGCCGATGAAGTCGGTGCAGATTTGATTGTCATGGGTTCTCATGGGCGTACAGGGGTAAAACGTTTATTGCTGGGTAGTGTTGCCCGTGCCGTTTTAACCGAATCACATATTCCTGTGCTGATTGTGAAGCAATAACCGCTTGCTTTAATTCAAAAAACCTTGTGTCACGGCACAAGGTTTTTTATTGCCTAAAATTACGGATGTGACCGTTTCGCCCCCCATAATGAACATCTCCAACCCTATTCCACACTTGCAAAAGATGCTTCACTCAAGCATAGGCATTGCATTCACTTTCCGAAGAAAGCGAGAAAATGACCATCAATAAAAAGAGCGCTTTTAAGAATAAAACGACGTTTTGCAAGGATGATGAATATGAACCTCAATCGAATTTTGATCGGTATATGTGGAATATGTGCCAGTACGTTTAACCATGCTGCCGCACTGGACCAGTCAGGACAATCCATACTGCCTTTTCTGGAAAATGGCAATTATATCGAGGTCAGTGCCACAGCCGTTGATCCAGACATTTCGGGGAAAATTCGTAACCGTCCAGAACTGGTCAACGATCCGCAAAATCTCAATTCAGGCAATATGGGCAATAGCTTTCAATATTATGCTGCCGCGCTCAAGCTACAACTGACCGACCGAATCAGCTTTGGTCTGCTCTATGACCAACCTTTTGGTGCCGATATTACTTATCCGATGCAGTCGAATAATACCTTTTCGGACAATGAGTTTACTCAGCAAGGTACATCGGTCAATGTCGATACCGAAAGTATCAGCATGATTTTGGGTATCAGTCCTTTTAGCAATTTTCAACTGTATGGCGGTGCAGTCTATCAATCCGTCAAAGGTGATGTCGCTCTGCGTGGTAATTCATACAGTGAAGCCTTTAATGGTTATGATGCCAAATTTAAACAAGATCATGCTGTGGGTTGGTTAGCAGGTTTGAGTTATCAGATTCCAGATATTGCCTTAAAAGCCGCAGTCACCTATCGCTCCAAAATCGACCATGACATGCAAGTGACTGAGACCAAGTTCGGTCAACCTTTGGAAGCAACTACGCCAAGTAAAACCAAAATTTCGACCCCACAATCGGTGAATCTTGATTTTCAAACAGGTGTGTATAAAGACACACTACTCTATACCAATCTACGTTGGGTCAACTGGAAAGATTTTCATATTCGGCCGACTCAATTTGGCGCTGTTACAGAATACCTCACTGGCGTAATCAGTGATGGTGCATATACAGGTGGTTTTGATTTAGACAGCTACAAAAAAGATCAGTGGACGGTGAATGTCGGACTTGGACATCAGTTCACTGAGAAATGGAGTGCATTCACGGAAATCAGTTGGGATTCAGGTACAGGCGACCCTGCATCCACATTAAATCCAACTCAAGGCTCTTGGGGCGTGGGCGTAGGTGTTCAGTTCAATCCAGCATCCAACTACTTTATTGCAGGCGGAATTAAATACTTCTGGCTCGGTGATGTCGTTGCAGAAGATGGTACCTATTACATTCCTGTACCAGGGATTAAACCGATTGCTGAACAGGCCGACTTTAAAGATAACAGCGCCATCGGCTATGGTTTGAAAATTGGTTATCGTTTTTAATCAGTAAATTCGTTCAAGTAGGAACAGGGCTTCAAGTCTTGTTTCTACTTGGCGATCTCCTAGTATCAAATACATGAGTTAGATTAGAATCTCAGCAGCATTATTCTTATAACCCATTTGATCTCTAGGAAAACCAATGAAAAAAACATTGCTTGCCTTTTCTTTGCTTATATTGAGCCTATTCTTGCCGCTAGCGGTTTTTGCCAATTCAACTGATCCCAAAGAAAGTATGGATATTTTTATTGGCACTTTAACCATAAAAGATAAAAAAGCCATTTTGACGCGATGTGATATTGCAGCAAATGAATATGTTCTCAAAGATGCAGACTGGTCTCAGGAAAAGGCTGTATCACGCTTTTTATCTAAAGCGACAACACTCAAACAGCCGATTTATGCAGAAGTGATTGCGGCTTATAAAAGCGAAAAAGATACCAATGTTTTACTGGTCGATTCCATTGACAATCTGACTGAAGCGAAAAGCTGTCATTTGAGCGATTTATTTTAAAACTCAAAATACACGGCAGGCTTTTGGGTTGAATCTTGATGAGTAAAGCTCAATCACTCACTAAAAGTTTGCCATGACTCAAAAGCATGTTGGCTATACAGCTTTAACTCGGAAAACTGAGGAATAATCGCTTCACTTTGTGTGGGTCTTAAAAACACAAAATCATCGACCTGAATATCACAATCTTTCGGTACATTGACCAACTCCTGATTACTGCTACGCCCATACAACGCATGCGTATGTGCTTGATGAGGATAGACATAATCAGCCAACCAATAGCCCCCATAAATAAACAGCGCTTTGCATTTATGCGGCAATTTATCCAGTAAAGACATCGAAGGAAGCTGAGTAAACGGCAGGATTTTTAACACAGGTGCTGCGATCCATAAAGCAGGTGGTAATGCCCTTAAAAAATCACTGTCAAAATCACTCGGTTTGAGCAACATTGAACCAAAAGACAAATCATTACAGACACTTTCAGCGATATGGAAACTAAAGGTTGGACTGCCGCCACCATTAAAACAAAGTTCATCACTCCATAACGTGGGAAACTGTTGTTGAATCAACTTTTGGTAATTGGCATAGGTCTGCTGCGAGCTTTGATAAGCCAGTTCAGGTTTTTTAATGATGGCAGGAATTTTACTGACATGCGCATCATAGCCCATCAAACCTGAGAGTTTTAAATACTGCGGATATTGTTGAATCAGCTTTAATATTTCAGTCAGTTGCGCTGTCGATTGCACCCCACCACGATGTAAACCAACATCAATCTCAATATTCACATGCAGACAGAGAGAATAAAGCTGAGCAATGTCCAGATATTGCTGTAAGCGTTGTTTGGTATCAATCAGCCACTGAATATTGGCATTTGACCATTCTGCATGCTGTTCAAAAAATTGACGAACCGCTTGGGCAGGCATTGGTTTGCCTAACAGGATATCGGCTTCGGCAAAATTTTCTAAGATTGAAATAATATGCGGTTGATGGAACACCATAAAGCGTTGTGTATTGATCTGTTCAGATAACAGTTTGAGTAAATCTAAACTCGCTAAAGACTTCACCACTAAGCGTGCTTTTAAGTGTTTGGCATGAGCAAGACGAATTTGAACATGCTGGATATTTTGTTTTAAAGCCGCTTCATCGATGATCAGTTGCGGTGTTGCAATCCCCTGTTTTTTTAGGTCGAGATTGAGTTGCTTAAAATAATGATCCAACATGGCGATACCTTTTTTCAATCTAAGAAAATTTACTTGCAATTTGATACGCGAAAAAGTCATCTACAACCTGCATGGTATAAAAAAGATAATGTATCTGCGATAAAACCAAATAGGTACAAGTAGAAAACAGGTTTTGTAGATGACAATGCCTTTGCTTACTTTGGGCGAAACCAAAGTAAGGCGAGCCGCAGGCTTATCCTAAAATGGATAAAAACTCGGCAAGACTCCGTTAAGTTAATTATTTTTCAATAAATTAAATAAACATTTAAATCAAACCCAAGTTAAAACTAACCTAAAAACAATTTTTCCAGATAGGGATTTAAAAACTTGGCTTCTGGGTCAAGCTGCTGACGCAAAGCCATAAAATCATCCCACTTTGGATATAAAGCACGAAGCTGTGTCGTGGTCATATGATGCATTTTACCCCAATGCGGACGACCCTGATATTTCTGCAAGATTGGTTCAACCACATCAAATATCAAACGCGGATCTTGTTTATGATATTGATGCACCGAGATCGAAATCGAATCCTGCTGATAAAAAGGACTGAGCCAGATATCATCCCCCTTCACAAAGCGAAATTCGAGCGGAAAAAAAGTCGCAACCTTATTTGCTCTTAAGGCATGCAGCACTTCATCCAAACACTCAATCCCACGATCAACAGGAATCTGATATTCCATTTCATTGAACTTGGTATGACGAGGCGTTGGGAAAATTGTGCTCGACCAATCCACATAGCTCGTCGGTTTAACAAAGATTCCCAAAAGCTTCTGTAAATACGGATTTAATGAAGGAAACTTTTTGGTCAACTCAGAACATAACGTGAGTAAGGTATCATCGGAAGGAAAATTATCCTTACGTGGTAGAATCTCCTCATCAGTCTCATCCAGTGTTTTTAACATCAACTGCTTTTCATAAGAAAATACAAAGCATTCAATATGCCGATGCTGATGCTTCCATTGCTGAATATGCTGCATCATGTCCTCTACAGGACAAAGTTCAATATGCTCTTTTAACTTATAGCGCGGGCGATTCTGCATGGTGATCTGAGTCAAAATGCCCAAACTCCCCAAAGAAACCCGTCCTGCGGCAAAAATTTCAGGATGTTCAGTACGACTACATTTTAGGATTTCACCTGAAGCTGTAAGTAGCTCGAAAGCTTCAACATAAGCTGAAATACAATACAAATCTGCCCCTGTGCCATGTGTCCCTGTAGACACCGCACCCGCTAGACTTTGCTGATCAATATCGCCCTGATTCATCAGAGCTTGGTCAATTTGCTGCTGTTTTAAATGTTGATCTAAATCATACAAACGTGTGCCTGCATAGATACTGCTTTGACATCGATCAATATCAGTCGATGCAATTCCTGCAATATGATCCAGAGACAATAAAGTTGCATCTGTACATACCAATGGGGTGAATGAATGTCCTGCACCCACTACCCTTATTTTTTGATGTTCTCGCACAATGGTCTGTAATTCTTGGATATGGGCAGGTCGAAGAATCTGTTGCGGCTTGGCTTTTTGCAAGCCAGACCAATTTGACCAGATCCCTTGTTTTAAATCGCTCATACTGCCTCTCCTTGGCTGACGGCAGTTTTTAAATTGCCATGATTACTGCGTTTTGCGAGTTCTTGTTTTGCAATGGGTTGTGGTCGTGTCATTTCATCGTAATGACGTTTATGTTTTTCTAATACTAATTGTTCTGCTAAATCTTTGAATTTGCTTTGACAAGCTGCCAAGGTCCATTGCCCGAATAAGGTATGTCCACCCTCATACGCCTGTTGTTGATATTCTTCATAGGTGGTGACATAACCCATATAATCATTGCAGTATGAAGCGAACCAAACTTTTTCAATTGCAGTCTGTGCAGCAAGCGTCTGTTGAACTATAGCGATAACACGTTGCCCTGCAATAGTTGTAAATTCTCCTGGACAACATACCAATCCCAAAGACCCTAATCGCACAATTTGAAAGGGAACAACGCTCGGCACTAAAGGACTGTCTTGAATCGCACCCGCTTTGACTTGTCGATTCATCTCGGCAATCAATGGATCAAGAATACTGGGTGGAAAGCCAATCGGCTGGCCTAAAATCTTTTTAGCGCCTGCTTCCAATACAATCTGCTTTGGCCCTTGCGAAGCATACAGCTCCTGATCAGCAATAAAATCTGCTGAATTTGAATTTTTAAGTTTATGTTTACGCAGTTGATCCGCTAAAAACTGCATCCCGATAATTAATGGTTTGGGCGCACCTAAACCATCCACAGGCGTACCTGCAAAAAATGCCGTGCCATGACAAGGCTGACTGGTTTTTGCATCATGCTGTCCATATGCAAACGCTGCTGGAATTTCAATATTGCTCAAATCAACATAAGACAAAACGGCATCGATCTTGCCTTCAACTTTTTGCAAATTTTTAGGAATATTTGATTGTAAAGCTGTCAAAGCCAGTTCACTTTGATAACGTCCATTTTGTTGCGCGTATTGATATTCCTGCTCGCCTTTAATTTGATTACGAAGCTTGAGCTGATCTTTGCCATGAAAATGCGGTGATACATCCCCTGCGGTGGCTTGAGCAAAAAGCGTAACTGGATTTTGAATGCCTTGTTGAGTTAAAGCCTGCTCTGAAAATGCAGCTGCATAACCTTTATTATCGCCATCATAAGCTTTTAAGGTGTTTCCTAAACAGGTGGCATGTACCCCAAAAAAAGAAATAAAGGACTGCAGTTTTTGCTCACGATAGAAACCTATCAACTGCATTTCTCGGTTCAAGGCCAAATGCGTTTCAGCTTCGGTATGTATTCTCACTTCTGGATTTCGGTTATAGGCTTTAATTGAACGATTCCAAGCGACAGGTGTTTGTTCGGGAAAAAACTGTGTGCTGGTAAAAATTTCAGTATCTTGTTGTTCTGCAATGGCATGTTCAAGACTCAATATAATCGCTTCAACAATGGCATCTAAATGTTCAGGTACAAAACCCGGTGTCGGCATATTATACAAAGCCTCATGCGCGCAGCCACCTGGCCCTGAATGGGTGTGCGTTGCCATTAACACCAATTGATTCTCATCAAATGTCGAGCCCAATCTTTCAGTTAATTGCTCTACTGTTTGGCTACGCATAGCATGCGTAATACAGCCTAAATCAAGACAACACATCAACAGTCGATTGCCGTGTTGATCGACAATGCTCACACTACGGGCATATAAAGCCGTGCGCTGCTCATAGGCACGATGAGACCATTGCCCATAACCAAACATCGCATAGCCTTTCGGTGTGATTTTAATTTGCTGTTTATCCCAACCCACCTGATACATTGGCGCTTTCCTTTCTCAATTCTTTTTCTAACTGTGTTAAAGCATGTTGAAAGTTAATCAAAATTATGCGATACCCAACAGGGTTAAAGGAACTTTTATTTGGGGGGCAAAACGGACTTATGCCTAAACACAGCAGCTATAACAATGACCAACAACAATTTATTCCGCCCACCATTCTGGCGAGCCTAATCCACTACGCTGAACAACAGCAGTGGGATTATGCTGCATGGTTTCAAGATTCAGGTTTAGACATTGTACAAATACAGCAAACCCAAGGTGTGGTTCGTTTTAGTCTGCTTTGCGATGTCGTGCGGCAAGCCATGAACGCCTATCCACAACCCGACCTCGGCTTAAAACTTGGCAGTAGTGAAGGTTTGATTTCAATGGGAATTTTGGGTTTTGCCATGCAATCGTGCAAGACCGTGGCGGATGCTTTAGACATTGCGCTGCGTTACCATCGTATTTCTGGCAGCGTGCTTAATATCAATTTTAGTCTACAAACAGATATATGTGAGCTAGATGTGACTGAATCTCATCCATGTGCTGATTTGAAAGCCTTCTTTTATGATGAATTATTTAGCAGCATCATCACCTGTTTAAACGCGATGCTAGGCGATCATGATGATGTGATCAGTCTTGAACTCAGCTATTTCCCCAACCAATATCAAGAACAATATAAAACTATCTTTGGCTGCCCGATTCAATTTAACAGTCCTAAAAATATCATTCGCTTTAGCAGCAGCATGTTGCAACGTGGCTTAAAGAATTACAGCCAAGCCAACTATGCAACTGCCATCCAAATCTGTGAGCAGGCCCTAAAAGAAATTGATCAGCTCAATCAGGTGGGTTATGTACATTTACTCGATCATTTAATTGAACAACAATTACCTGAACGTTTCGAGATGCAGCAAGCTGCTGAACATTTACGTATCAGCGAACGCCATTTAAGACGGCAATTATTGTTAGAAGGCTTGAGTTTTCAACAAATTCGGCAAAATGTCCTAGAACGTAAGGCCAAGCAACTTATTAAACAGAACCTATCCATGAGTGAGATTAGCCTGCAATTGGGTTTTAGTGAGCTCCGCGAATTCCGACGTGCCTTTAAACGTTGGACGGGACAAGCCCCTTCGATTTATAAACAATATTTAGATTAAAGAAAAATAGAATATTCCTCGAAATTGGCTACGCGGAAAGGTCATCTGCAACCTGCGTGTTATCGACAAGATTTAAGAAATTTGTATCTCAATCAAAAATTATATGAGATGAAAGAATTGAACAGGTTTTGCAGATCTTACGCAGCTTCAATCGCAGCTCAGGTTTTGGTTACTTTTGCCGAAACAAAAGTAACTCCACCTGAAGGCTTATCCAAAAATAAGATGAGATCTCTATAAGATTCCACCGAAGGGATCAAACTATAAAATAAAAAAAGCTCAGGATTTTACCCAAGCTTTTTATCTAAAACTAAATATTAACTTGCTGCTTGATAAAACGGTACATCACCATTAATCGTAGCACGATGCATAATTCGATGCGCATCACCATAATCAAATAAAGCCTTATGCTGTGTACAACGATTATCCCAAATTGCCACATCACCCGCTTGCCACTGCCAGCGCAGATGGAACTGCTCATTGGTGGCATGGGCAAATAGATACTGCAACAACTCAGCACTTTCCGTCTCATCCAACTCATTAATGCGCGTGGTAAACCCTTCGCTCACGAACAAAATTGGCTGACCTGTGACTGGATGCGTTCTCACCACAGGGTGAATAACAGGTGGATTACGCTTAAAGGTTTCTTCCAGTTTTTTACGCTCAACATCATTATGCGCAAAGCGCTCAATCGGGAAAGACTGGCGAATATCATGCGTTGCGGTTAAGCCTTTCAACTTTTGCTGTAAATCTTGATCTAGCGCAGCAAATGCAGCCGCCCCACTCGACCATAACGTATCGCCACCTACAGGTGGTATCTTAATCGCTTGCAATACACAGCCCAATGGTGGCTTCTGGCTAAAGGTCACATCGGTATGCCAAAGCTCATTATCACGTAAGTCTTGTTTCCAACTATCCAATACAATGATTTCAGGTACATTTTCAACCGTTGGGAAAATTGGATGAATATGTAAAGAACCAAAACCACGAGCAAGCTCAGCTTGTGCCTGAGGTGCAAGCTGCTGATTGCGGAAGAAAATCACATGATGATCCAGCAAAGCCTGTTGAATTTGTTGTGTAGTATTTTCATCGGCCGTGTTTAAATCAACATCGTGAATAATTGCACCGATCGTTGGTTTAATCATTTCAATATTTAACGTCATCTTCTACTACTCACACTTATAACTGTTGGCCATACCAAGGAGATAATTGCTTCTGTAACCAACGCAAAAACAATTCAAAACTCACTGCGACAATCGCAATCACAATAATGCCAAGTACCACAGTATCAGTAATCAGAAACTGGGCTGCTGACTGTACCATAAAGCCAATACCTCGATCTGCCGCGACTAATTCTGATGCTACTAAGGTTGACCAACCCACACCTAAACCAATACGAATACCCGTTAAAATATGCGGTAATGCGGTCGGTAAAATCACATGCCAAAATACTTGTGACTGGCTCGCCCCTAATGATAAGGCGGCACGTTCACGATTGAGCTGATGGCTGAGTACACCATGGGTGCTACTGATAATCACAGGAGCAAGAATGGAAAAGAAAATCAAAAGCACTTTGGTGGTTTCGCCAATACCAAACCAGATCACCAATAAAGGTAAATACGCTAAAGGCGGAATCGGACGCAATAATTCAACCAATGGATCAAGTACCGCACGAACCCATTTGTTCAGCCCCATCCATAAACCTAAAGGCACACCAATCGCGATCGCAGCAACAAGTGCCAGCAAAACACGCGAAATACTCGCCGCCAAGTGCTGCCATAAAGTGGCTTTCATAAAGCCTTGCTGGCTGACTTCAAGGAACTTTTGCCATACCGCTTGTGGACTCGGCAGAAATAAACTTGGGACAATTTTTAATGCAGTGATTAAGTACCAAATGATCAAGACACTCAATACGCTCGATAAACTTAATACCAAGCTACGATGGCGAGCGATAAAAGACGCTACTGTATTTACAACTGATCCTGACTGCTTGTCAGATTGTTGATGCTCATCTGCCTTGCTTAGCTCATAGGCCGTATTTTTCGCTTGACCCGTCATACAGCCACCTCATGCCCTGCCAGTTTCTGCACCCGTAAACGTTCAAACAATTGTTCACGTAATTGAATAAATTTCGGATCTGATTTAATTGTACGAATCGATTCGCCCTGCTTATAGCGGTCAGCAAAATCCAGTTTTAAAGTTTCAACAATCTTGCCAGGTCGAGCAGTCATCAACACCAATTGATTACTCAACAATAAAGCTTCTTCGATGTCATGTGTGATCAAGAAGAACGACTTATTTTGCTCAATCCATAAATCCAGAACTAGCTGTTGCATGGTTTCACGAGTAAAAGCATCTAAGGCTGCAAAAGGCTCATCCAATAGGATAAAAGCTGCATGACTCACCAATGCACGTGCAATACCGACACGTTGTTTCATACCACCCGACAATTCCCAAATATTGGCTTGAGCGACATGGCTTAAACCCACAATTTTCAAGATTGCATCGACTTGCTGCTGAATCTCTCGTGATTTCAAACCTTTAAGCTGTAAAGCAAAACCAATATTTTCTGAGACATTTAACCACGGTAGTAAAGCATGATCTTGAAACACGACCGCACGGCGTGCGTCAGGAGCAGTCACCACTTCATGGTCCAGTTTAATCTGACCTGAGCTCGGTTTTTGGAAACCTGCCAAAATATTCAGCAATGTGGTTTTCCCACAACCAGACTCACCCAAAATCACAGTCAAAGTGCCTTCTTCAATCTTCAGATTAATATCTTGAAGGACAGGTACCGTCTGCTTTGGAAAAGTTAAATGAAGATGTTCTGCAGCTAATACGCTCATTTCGATCTCCTATGGCTGCAAGAAATTGGTGGTCACATTCTCTTGATAATCAGGCTTCACTTGATCGACCTTGCCCTGACTTTTTAAGAACGTTGCCGTATCAAAGATATTCTTGGCAAATTCACCCGCCAATGTTGTTTGCTGTTGCGGACGATCTAGATAAATATTTCCTGAAAGCAACAATGGAATGTCTTTTACATCTGAACCCGTCAATTGTGCGATTTTCTGAATATTGTCAGCATTCTGCTCAAAGGCTTTTGGATCTTGTTGGTACGCCTCAACCTGTTTCAAGCTGGTTTGTACGAATGCTTTTAAGAACTCAGGGTTTTTCTCGGCAAAGTCCTTACGTACCACCCAAAGATCATAGGTTGGTGCACCCCATTCACCGACTTGTTTAGAGTCTGTTAAAACATGACCACTGGCTTTGACTTTACTTAATGCAGGTTCCCAAACATAAGTTGCATCGATATCACCACGTTCCCAAGCTGCTGTGATTTCAGGTGGGCGTAAATTGATGATCTTGACTTGGTTATCCGCAATATTCCAATGCTTGAGTGCTGACAACAAGCTGTAATGCGTGGTTGAAACAAATGGTACGGCAATGGTTTTGCCAATCAAATCTTGAGGGTTTTTAATGCCTGATTTGTTACTCACCACCAATGCCTCTGAACCGCCTAATTTAGCCGTCACAAGAAACACTTCTATTGGTAAATCACGACTTGCTGCTGCAGCCAAAGGGCTAGAACCGATATTACCAATCACCACATCGCCCGAAGCCAATGCATTGACCACATCAGAACCTGCATCAAACTTACGCCATTGAATTGCTTGATTACTATTACGTTCATAATCACTATTTGCCTGCGCAACCTTGGTTGGATCAACACCTGTTTGATAGGCAATCACCACCGCTTTATTACTTTTAGATTGAGTTGGTGCAGCATCTTTTTGATTTTGATAGACAATAAAAGCAACAATCGCCACTAGGACGATCGCAGTAACAATTAGCGGCTTGGAGTTCTTGATGCCCATAATTAGATGATCTTTCAACAATATAGGCTTATGGTATGCGGCATGCTTTATGATTAAAAATAAGAAAAAGTGAGTTGCTTATTCCATTATTAGATAAGAATACAGAGTTGATCATTAATTGCTGCTTTTTTCGTCAGATCTAATTTTTGAGTTGTATCGTCTTAAAATCCCAAAGTTACTTTTTTAATATTTATGATTCTCGTTATTTGAAAAGTAAAATATTTAATATTGATAATTTCATCTTGAAATTAAATAAGCACATTCATTTTAAAACATAGTTTTAAACTATATTCCGAATAAGTTAATAAAAAGCTATTATTTATCAAAAATAGATATATAAATAAATTTTGCTTATTTTCCTGAATATAAAAACAGCCCTAAGATAAAAACATCATCCCGCTGATGTATAAAAGGTTATAAAAATGAATGCTCAATTTAATTCTACTGATATAGCAGAATCGACATCTACGATTCACGTTTTATCTACAGATCCACAAGAGATCTTACAACGTGCCCAGCACTATGCTGAAGAAAATGAACTTGATTTCACGGGCAGCATACCACCGACCGAAGCTTGGTATTTGGTTGAACAAGGTCATGCGGTTCTCGTCGATGTACGTACCAATGAAGAACGTAAGTTCGTCGGCTATGTGCCTGAAAGTATTCATGTTGCATGGGCAACTGGCACATCCTTTAACCGTAACCCACGTTTTTTAAAAGAACTGGATAGCAAAGTCGGCAAAGATAAGCCCATTTTATTGTTGTGCCGTAGCGGTAAACGTTCTGCTTTAGCAGCAACAGCAGCATTTAGTGCAGGTTTTGCACAAGTCTATAACGTGCTGGAAGGTTTTGAAGGTGATTTAAATGAACTGCAGCAGCGTAATCAAAGCAACGGCTGGCGCACACATCAGTTACCTTGGTTACAAGATTAATGCTGCTTTTTTAAACGAATATTTTACGATTTATTCAATACCTCGATTTGCAAGGAATTCACGTGAGCCAATGGAAAATACAGTCTGTCGTTGAAGGCTTGCAACAAGCGCGGCATGAATGGAGAGAGCGTCAACATCGTATCAAAGAATTTGGTGGACGCGAACTCCCTTCCAAAGAAGCACTCAAATCGATTTTAGATGACCTGTGCGGAATCCTCTTTCCGATGCGACTCGGACCCAGCGATCTGCGTCAAGAAACAGAAGATTACTATATTGCTTATACCCTTGACCGCGTACTCAATGAATTATTTTCACAGGTCAAGCTGGCTTTAAATTACGAAACCAAGAGTCGAGTCAAACAAATTCCTGTTTCCAGCAATGAGCGTCTGCTCTACGAGCAACAAGTTGCCTTGGCCCAAACCATCGTACAAGACTTTGCCAATACCTTGCCTGATATCCGTCGCTTGTTAGATGCTGATGTCTGTGCTGCTTATGAAGGTGATCCAGCCGCACATAGTGTTGACGAAGTCCTACTCTGTTACCCTGGTATTTTAGCGATTATCCATCATCGAGTGGCACATCAGCTCTATCACAGTGTTCCACTGCTTTCACGGATTATTTCTGAATTGGCGCACTCCGCCACAGGAATTGATATCCACCCAGGTGCCAAAATTGGTAAAGGTTTCTTTATTGATCATGGTACAGGTGTAGTGATTGGTGAAACCTCTGTAATTGGTGAATATGTACGTATTTATCAGGCCGTCACACTTGGTGCGAAACGTTTTGAACTGAATGAAGATGGTGCCTTGAAAAAAGATTATGCCCGTCACCCGATTGTTGAAGACCATGTAGTGATTTATGCAGGTGCGACAATTCTAGGTTGTATCACTATTGGTAAAGGCTCAATTATTGGTGGGAATGTGTGGCTCACCCATAGCGTTACAGCAGGCAGCCAGATTTTGCAGTCGCCAAGTGAGTCATTACATAATAGTAAAGTTTAAATGAATGAAGTATTTAAATGATTTTTAGGATAAATAAACGTATATTCAATACTTATATTTATTTCTTATAAATATATTCTTATGATTAATAAGCAAGTAATTCACGATTATTTATCTCATAATAATATTTTTAAAAATACTAAATATTGTCTAGTCTAGCGAAATAAATCATTAAACATTATTGCAATAAAACCAATTTTATTAACAAAGCCAAAGAAAACAGGAAAATTTATTCATGGCAAAAACCACAGATAAAGTCCAACTTGCGCTTGGGGATCATGCAGCTAGACAGCTTGCAAATGCCACCAAGACCGTTCCACAACTTTCGACTATTACCCCTCGTTGGCTCACGCATTTATTGCAATGGATTCCTGTTGAAGCAGGTATTTATCGCGTTAACCGTGTCAGCAATACCGATGATATCCAAGTCGCGTGTACACAACGCGATGAAGCTACTTTGCCACAAACTTTTGTGGATTATGATGCACAGCCACGTGAATATTTCTTAAATGGTGTTTCAACTGTTTTAGATATCCATACCCGTGTTGCCGATCTTTACAGCAGCCCACACGATCAGATTAAAGAACAATTACGTTTAACCATTGAAACCATTAAAGAGCGTCAGGAAAGCGAGCTGATCAATAACCCTGAATATGGTTTATTGGCAAGCGTAGCAGATGACCAACGTATCTCTACGTTGAATGGTCCACCAACACCCGATGACTTTGATGATTTACTTCGTAAAGTCTGGAAAGAACCAGGTTTCTTCCTTGCACATCCAGATGCCATTGCTGCATTCGGTCGTGAATGTACCCGTCGTGGAGTTCCACCACCAACTGTAAGTTTATTCGGTTCACAGTTCATCACATGGCGCGGTGTTCCGCTGATTCCATCGAATAAGATTCCTGTGGAAGATGGTAAAACCAAAATTTTGTTATTGCGTGTGGGTGAAAAACGCCAAGGTGTAGTTGGCTTATTCCAGCCGGGCTTGGCTGGTGAGCAATCTCCTGGTCTTTCCGTACGCTTCATGGGCATCAACCGCAATGCGATTGCGTCTTATCTGATTTCATTGTACTGCTCATTGGCCGTATTGACCGAGGATGCATTGGCTGTGCTCGAAGATGTGGAGGTGGACAAGTATCATGACTACCCAGTTAACTACAAGTAATTTAAACGGTAGTCCAACGGGTTCTGAAGTGGCCGGTGTTAGCCCACCGTCCAACTTCCCAGATGAAGCAACACTTTCACGGATTGCCTCTGAATTTTTTGCAGCCCTGCCAAGTTCTGGTAGTGGTCATTCTTCTGGTTTGAATTTGGACTTGCCGAATGTCGGTACGCCACCTCATCAAGCACAGCCTGCTGAACCTTTGGCGGCACTCAGTGGTCGTGCGCCCAATATTGCTTATGAAAAAAGTTTAAACCCTGAATATCCTGAGCATATTCCGAACTATCCTGACTACCCTGAGCGACGTGCGATCGCCTCTGCGCCAGTCGTGGGGGGTGCCAATTTACCACGTCCGCCCATTGAACCTAATTTTCCACAAGCGGTTCATAGTGCACCAAATGTACCTTTAGTTGAGCCATCTCGTCCTTCAACCAATGATGCTTCACCCTTTTATTTTTTAAATGATTTTACAGCCCCGAGTTCATCAAGTTCTGAATTTGATGCGGCCAACTTTGCCACGGCTCAATCATTTCAATTGCCTCATGGTGATGCGTTAAAAAGTTTGTTGCAGCAAGACTCTCAAACTTCTACTCAAGCAAAAAATAACGCCTCTTCAGGTTTTTACTTCTTGGATCTGCCACAACACAATGCTGGTTACGGCAATTATCAACCTTCACAACCACAGTTTGTTGCCAATGCCGCTCAGCCCTTGGATATTCAAGCGATCCGTCGTGACTTTCCGATTCTGCAAGAACGCGTCAATGGTCGTCCTTTGGTCTGGTTTGATAATGCAGCAACGACACAAAAGCCACAAAGCGTGATCGATCGTATTGCCTATTTTTATCAGCACGAAAATTCCAATATTCATCGTGCTGCACATGAACTGGCAGCACGAGCAACCGATGCTTATGAACATGCCCGCAATGTAGTGGCACGTTTTATAGGGGCAAAATCATCAAAAGAAATTATTTTTGTTCGTGGCACCACCGAAGGCATCAACCTGATTGCCAAGACATGGGGTGAACAAAATATTGGTGAAGGTGATGAGATCATTGTTTCGCATCTTGAACATCACGCTAATATCGTACCTTGGTTTCAATTGACCAAAAAAGTGGGTGCTAAATTGCGTGTCATTCCTGTGGATGATACTGGACAAATCATTTTGGAAGAACTACCAAAACTGATTAATGAGCGAACCAAACTTATTTCGATTACCCAAGTGTCCAATGCCCTTGGTACGGTCACACCTGTCGCTGAGGTGATCAAGATTGCCCATGCCAAAGGTGTACGCGTCTTGGTCGATGGTGCTCAATCTGTTTCGCATATGCCAACTGATGTCCAAGCGATTGATGCTGACTTCTTTGTGTTCTCAGGGCATAAAGTATTTGGACCGACAGGCATTGGTGCAGTTTATGCCAAACCTGAAATTCTGGAGACCATGCCCGTTTGGGAAGGTGGCGGCAATATGATTCAGGATGTGACCTTTGAACAGGTCATTTACCAACCTGCCCCAAATAAGTTTGAAGCAGGCACCGGTAATATTGCCGATGCCGTGGGTTTAGGCACTGCTTTGGAATATGTTGAACGCTTAGGCATTCATAATATTGCCCGTTATGAACATGACTTACTGGAGTATGGTCAGCATGCATTGAGTACGGTTTCCGGCTTAAGGCCCATTGGTACAGCCCGAAACAAAGCCAGTGTGATGTCCTTTACTCTAGATGGTTATTCCACTGAACAAGTCGGTAAAGCACTCAATCAACATGGCATTGCAGTACGTTCAGGGCATCATTGCGCTCAACCGATTCTACGTCGTTTTGGTGTGGAACAGACTGTACGTCCATCTTTGGCGTTTTATAATACCACCGAAGAAATTGATTTGCTGGTGTCGGTATTACATCAACTGACCAGAAACAAACGGAATGCCTAACCCCTCTTCAATAAAAAAGACTGCCTCAGCGCAGTCTTTTTTATGTTCAGGCAAATGCAACACTCCAAATCAATCGTATTGCAACTACCCCTAGAATAACCCCCATTACCCGTTCAAAATACACCCCAAACTCTAAAAAGCGTTTCCGTACAACAGGCTGAGCAAACATAATGCTGACCAAAATAAACCATACAGCATTGACTAAACACATCCAGATGCCATAACCAATTTGAACCTTTAACGGTGTGGTCGGGCTAACAATGGTAGTAAAAATTGCCAGAAAGAAAACGGTTGCTTTGGGATTCAGTGCATTGGTTAAAAAACCCATGTTAAAGGCCTTGATTAAGCTTGGTTTACCCATCACCTCGCCTGTCAAAATATCCAGATTGGTATTTGGCTGACTGCGTAAACATTGCCAACCTAGGTAAATCAAATAAATTGCACCTGCAACACGTAATAACGACATTAACCAGACACTTTGCTGAATCAAGACCCCAACACCCACCAAGGTATAAAATACATGCACCGAGATACCCACACCAATACCAATCGCGGTGATACAGCCAATCAAATAGCCATAGCGAACACTCTGTCTGACGGTAATAATAAAATCAGGTCCCGGTAAAACAACGGCCATAAAATGGATCAATGCCAAGGCCAGAAACTCATGTCCATACAACTGCCACATTTCATTTATCTCCACTTATGACTACAGGAAAAAGATTGTATTGCGATTTTTAAAGCGCGATAATCCAATCAAAATCCAAATAACTTTTGCGCTATGAGCACAAATCAAAGTCTGGTTCTATTAAATGAAATGGCAACTTTTGTAAAAGTTGTCGAAACGGAAAGCTTTTCTGAAACTGCACGTCAGCTCGGCTCAACCCCTTCTGCAGTCAGTCGTGCCATTGCCCGTTTAGAACGTGCGCTAGGCACACGCTTACTGCATCGCACCACTCGTAAACTGCGCTTAAGTGAAAGTGGCCAGCAAGTCTATGAACGCTGCTTGGATTTGGTCAATGCAGCGCAAGCGGTAATGGAAAGCTCAGGACAATTTCATATTGAACCACAAGGTATTATCCGAATCAGTGTGCCAAAGGCCGTTGGGCATTTTATGCTACACCCGCACTTACCTGAGTTCTTGGCACTGTATCCAAAAATTGATATTCAGTTGCTATTGGAAGACCGTTACATCGACTTGATCGATGATGGTGTAGATCTGGCGATTCGCATTACTGAACAGCCACCAGGTGGATTAATGGGACGTAAACTGATTGACATTGATCATTTGATTTGTGCCACGCCTGAATATTTGCAGAAAAATGGCATACCACAGCATCCACACGACTTAAAGCAGCATCAATGTATCTATTTGGGTGAACAACCGAATGATTCCAAATGGAAATTCCAGCAAGAGCAGAAATCCATTACTGTGCCAGTCCGTGGACGTTATGCTGCGAATCATACAGGTGTGCGTCTGAGTGCAGCCTTACAACATTTAGGCATTGCCAGTTTGCCTTACTTCGTAGCTCGACATGCTTTAGAACAAGGCACACTGGTTCAGGTCTTACCTGATTGGCATTTTAAGACCCATTATAGCGGTGGCGCATGGTTACTCTACCCGCCAACACGACATGTTCCACCAAAACTCAGTGTGTTCATTCAGTATCTGGCTGAAAAATTAGCCGCAGAACCTGTCCTGTTTCAGCAAAATAACCCAAGCTAAAACGATCACTTTCATTTATAAATCTAGTGATAATAGCAAACAATAAGATGATTTATAAAATTCTAACTAATTTATTTTTAATGTTTTACTCTTAAAAATATCGATAGATAAAACAGTAAAAAGCATCTTTATTTTTCAGCCTACGCAGATAGTAATGCACAAAAACAGATATTTTTTTCAGCATAAGTTATTTTTCTTCATTTTACATAATCGCTAATCTAACAACCAAGTTGTTATAACAAGTTTAAGTTCAATGAACCAACCAATTGTAAATAAAGTGAATGGTGAACGTCCGTTGTATGATCAAGTCTATCAGGCCCTGCTACAGCAGATCGTTGATGGAACCTATCAGATTCATCAGCAGTTGCCATCTGAAAAAGAACTGAGTGAATTATTTAATGTCAGCCGTATCACCATTCGTCAGGCATTAAATCAACTCCAGCTCGAACACCTTGTTTACAAGATTCAAGGCAAAGGCACTTTCGTTAGCGCACCGAAAACCTTTCAAAACATTTCCCAACTACAAGGCTTTGCAGAAGCCATGACCAATATGGGACATGAGGTATTTAACGTTGTAAAAGAGTTTCGCTTTATTCCTGCTACACCGCAAATTGCCTCGAAATTAAAACTTTCAGTCAACAGCACTGTGGTGGAGATTAAACGGATTCGCTTACTCAATCGTAAGCCGGTCTCATTTGAACTGACCTATTTACCCGAAGCGATTGGAACAGCATTACAACAGATCAACCTCTCCACTCGCGATGTATTTTTAGCGATTGAAGAGGATTTATCGATTGCCTTGGGACATGCCGATTTAAACATTGATGCCACGCTTGCAGATGAAGAGCTCAGTGCACTTTTGCAAGTCGATATCAATGCGCCACTGTTAAGAGTGGAGCGATTGACACACGATCATGCAGGACATCCAATCGATTTCGAATATCTCTATTTTTCAGGAGAGACCTTCCAATACCGTTTAAGAGTAGATCGAAAGCGAAATACCTAACGACCATTACTTTGTGAGTTAAGACTCACTCAAAAAGGCACAACATGAATACGATTACACTGGACTATGACATTGTCGTCATCGGTGGGGGGACGGCTGGCCCGATGGCAGCCATCAAAGCCAAAACAGCCAACCCCAACCTGAGAGTTTTATTGATTGAAAAAGCCAATGTGAAACGCAGCGGCGCAATTTCAATGGGCATGGACGGCCTGAATAATGCCGTGATTCCAGGCTATGCCACGCCTGAGCAATATACCAAGGAAATTACCATTGCCAATGATGGCATTGTTAACCAAGCCACGGTCTATGCCTATGCCAAACACAGTTTCACTACCATTCAACAGCTGGATCAATGGGGAGTAAAATTTGAAAAGGATGAAACGGGTGAATATGCCGTAAAAAAAGTCCATCACATGGGTGCTTATGTGCTGCCAATGCCTGAAGGTCATGACATTAAAAAAGTCTTGTATCGCCAACTCAAGCGTGCTCAGGTCAAAATTAATAACCGCATCGTCACCACTCGCCTGCTGAAAAATGCTGACGGAGCCATCAACGGTGTACTGGGTTTTGACTGTCGCAATGGTGACTTCTATGTGATCAAAACCAAGGCTGCGATTTTATGTTGTGGGGCCGCTGGACGTCTAGGCTTACCTGCATCTGGCTATTTGATGGGAACCTATGAAAATCCGACTAATGCGGGTGATGGTTATGCTATGGCTTACCATGCAGGTGCTGAACTTTCAAATCTGGAATGTTTCCAGATCAATCCGCTGATTAAAGATTATAACGGCCCTGCATGTGCCTATGTGACCGGTCCTTTGGGTGGTTATACCGCCAACAGCAAAGGTGAACGCTTTATTGAATGTGACTACTGGTCAGGCCAAATGATGTGGGAGTTTTATCAGGAACTGCAAAGTGGCAATGGCCCCGTGTTCCTGAAAATGGATCATTTGGCGGAAGAAACCATTCAAACCATTGAAGAGATTCTACATACCAATGAACGTCCAAGCCGTGGCCGTTTCCATGAAGGCCGCGCGCAGCACTCAATACTTTAAAATATAGAATAAATACGCAAACAATTGATTATTTTAAAATAAATTCATTTATTATAAATTCCACATATGGATTAAAAATATAGAATGAATATCGACATTTTGATCAAAAAAACAACTATAAAATTCCATATATGTTTTTAAATTCCCAAATTTTAGCCTTTAAATTAGCAAAATATTTGACTGGACGGCTGCTTAAAACTATCATTCCGTTGCTGACCTAAATTGTCAGTCGGTTTTGACAGGCCGTGGCGTATAGCGTACCAGATTCACACTTTGCTAAGTGTGGGTTATGTGCGAAACCCTCGTGTTCCCCCTTTGCGGTAGAACGAGAGGGGGACGCTTCGTGCGTGCTGGTTCTATATGCCCAGTCTGTCAACCCCCTCTTTGTTCTACCACCATCATTTGACAGTGATGTGGTAGAAACTTTATTCGCATATAGGAATTTATCATGTGTCATTCATCTTTTCTCATTTGTGTCCCACCACCTGCTCGGTCTCGTTATTTCAGCCAACGAGGAATAAAGAGCTAATTCTCAATTAACTGTATTAGACAAAATTTTTATACAAAACAATCTATAAGGTGGATGGCTAAGTCACGCCTATAAAAATATACCTTTTTGTCCCCTTGTGATTGTGAAGTATTACATTAAACACATGTGTGGGAATAACTATGACTGAATTAACGAAACCAAAAATCATTCCAATCGAAAACTACCCAAAAAAATCCAAATTATTTTTAAAATGTGTGGTCTTGCCAATTGTGATTTTTCTCATTGTCGCCAAAATTTTTTCCTTTGGCGCTTTCGCCTATATCTTCTTTGGCTTTGATCTATTCTGGTTTGTGATCATTTACTACCTATATCAATACGGAAATACCTACTTTGATGGGATGACCGAACAACTGAAACGTCAGGGTGAAACCTTTAATTATCAAAATCGTGGAGTCTGGATTAACAGTCAGGATAAGACCATCATCCTGTTTGATCAGCCCGATCAACGCCTAGTCAAATATCCTTTTGACTATATTACCTCTGTAGGCCATTACAATTTGGTCGAAGATCGCTTCAGAACCACAACTACAGTGATTAGTAACCCGATGATGGGAACACATATTAATCAGCGTGAGCATAGAACACCGATGAAGCGGGAGTTCCAAGTCAATATAGGGACAAGAGATCAATTCAAACCTAACTATAGCCTAAAAGTGCTATTCCCGTGGCGTAGTCCTCAAATGGCAAGTGAAATCCGCCAGTTACTCTCGGCTGATCATTATCAATAACAAATATTAGAAAGGTAGTAAAAGCGAGATGATTTCAAAAAAAAATTATGCCATCTGTCCACATGACGGGATGTTGCGGTTCGGGTGAACGATAATAGCTGTATTATCAAGGTCAATCGAACTTCACGTTATGACTATAATCTGCATGGTGAGGATTATTATACAAAATAGAAATAATAATCTTATAATATTGTGGTTATATTAATGCCTATCCTCCTATTTCTGGATATTAGGAATTGGAGGATATTTTACGAATTAGGATATGTCAGTGAATATTAAATTCATTAGAAATGATGATGATCTTACTAATGCTTTTATTCGCTTAGAAAGTATTTTTCAAGCAGATAAAGGTACACCTGAAGCTGATGAAATGGAGACTTTAGTCGCACTGATTGAAGCTTATGAAGATGAATATTACCCAGTCAAATGTAGACCCAAAAGTGATAGTGGCAAAAGCTTTACTTAGCACTGCTGATCAGCTCGGTCTGAAACAGGCACAGATTGCATCGGTGATTAAGGTGCATCGTATCTCGATTAGCCGCTTAAAGGTCAATCCTGTACTTGTGACCCTACATCTAAGCAAGGTGGGATGGTCTTATTCTAATCCGTGTTTATCACACAGTATATGTGCTAAGTGGTGGGAATTCAGAGTGGATTCATCACTTCATTAATTCCTATAAAAAAAGCGACTAGAGAGATTCCAATTGTGCAAGTTCAAAGCATGAGAGGCTTGATTACAGTCTTACAATTTTTGCGAACCATAAAGGATAATTAAAGTTAAATTTTGTTATAAAACTTCAATTCAAAATAAGCTTTCAGCATAACGAATAGCTTATATTGACTTGATGCACTTGAATAATCATAGGCCTTATTGATACCAAAATGCCTTTGGACACATTCGATAAAAAGCATACCATTAATACGTTTTTGATCAAAAACTTGATTAACAATCATTGCTGCAAAATTTCCAATAGTATCGCCATTTGGAAACCTTTTATAATCTAAATTACATTCACTACAAATGATCTCTAAATCTAACTTAGAACTAGTTATACGAATTAAACAACTCTGAAATGTATTTTTCCATTCAGAATAACCGACATTTATATCAACCATACCATCTGGATAACATGCTTCCAACTTATCCTCAAAATTCATATGATTGAGAAAGGTAACACTATGATAAGGTAATATTTTCTTATATTTATCTTTTTTACTTGCTTTAAATGCACTAATCAACTCTTTGAAGATATTCGGCTTTTTCTTAACATTTTGAACATACATCTCCATCTCTACTTTAGACATATACGATGAAAGTCTATGTAAGACTACTTCATGTTTTAGAGAATAAATGGTTGGTGGATTTTTCAAGTAATTCACTAAAGAACTACTAATAGCAATAGATGAATCTTTATACAAATAGTTATCTATCTCATAAAAAAGTACATCTTCAATTTCAGCAATAGGTTTATTGCTTTGAATACAAGCAATTGAGGTGGATTTAAGATAATTTTTAGAGCCGCTTTTACTCCAAATTAACTTTCGATTTCTACTACTTAAATTGTATAAATGAAGTCCAGAAACATTAGCCAAATTAATTAAAAAAACAGAAACATATTCAATAAAATTTTCATTTATTATATAAAACAAGATTCTATCAAAAAAGTTTTGGTCGAATACTTCATTTTTTTCATCAGCAGATAATTTTGGCAGAATAATTAGCCATAATTTTAAGACAAAGTGACATAGAGGCTCTTTAGACAAGTGTGATAAATTCTCTATTAAAAATTCCCAAAATGACTCAACAAAGATGAGATAGTCTTTTTCTGCATCATCTTTTAAAAAATTCAAATATAAGCTAATAAATTTACTTGTCCCCCAAGTACTTCGAATAATCCCCTTAAACCTATCAATATTTTCTTCATTTTCATATATTTCGTCTAGAATAAAAGGCAGCTCAATTTGATAACCATCCGCATTATGATGAACCAATAGTATAGAAAAAATTAAACTAAACTCAGACCAATTATTTTTATAGAAAACATCTTTTAAAAACAATAACTCATCTAACTTTAATTTTTTAGGATATAGAGTCACATTTTCAATTAAGCTATCTAAAACTTTCTCTCTAAATGGAGATAAAAAGCTAAACCAAAAAGTTAATCTATCATCACTTAAGTCTTGATAGAGAGTTAGAATCAAAGAATAAATACAATCTTTTTGACTCAAGTCTAAATCATTAACAATATCAACAATAATTTCTCTCACCCATGAGAATTTCATAGCATGAGCCAAAATCGACTTATTAAAACTCTGCCCTTTAGAGACTAACTCTTTAATTTTCACCTTTAGAGACTGTATGACTTGATTATCAATCAATTTATTTTTATCAGCAAAAATCCTTTGTAATTCAAAAAAGTTGGTTGCATGCTTAATCTCCTGCAACAATTTTTCAGAAATAATTTCATACTGGATATCAAAGAAATGTTTTGAAATATAATTATCGCAAAATAATTCATTTATATAATAGAGTGCGCTCATAAGATTAATTATCCTAACATTAACCTCATTACCACTATCAGCAACACTTAAACTATTGAGAAAACTAGATAAGAGATGAAATTCATTCAAACTCCCATTAAAATCTCTAAAAATCACATTAGGATTACCAACAGATAAATTTTCAAATGAATTAAAATAATTAATAGAAAACTGATTGTCTTTATTACTACCTAACGGTAATACTTTCCCCAGTCTTATATTCGTTTCCCATTGCGAAGTGAAATTTTCTGTAAAAATAAATCTAGTTACTTCTTTAAAAGAAATATCAATATACTTAATCAAACCTACCCAACTAAAATCTTTTCTTACAGTTGGAAGAAGTTTCATCCAAATTTCATTCAAAAGAGCTGTATATTCAATTAAGGTTTCCACCTCATCAACAGCTATAGGTATTATATTAGAACGCTTTTTAGAGTAAACATCACATATAGTTGAAATAATATTTTTTGACTTAAGAATTAATTCACTCCTAGAATGTTCATCTAAAAATGAAAAATTTGAATCATTTACAAAAATCGGGGAAGGCTGTTTAGCATCAGAAACTTCTCTTAGGTAAATGGCATCTTGAGTAAGAAATTTTAAGATACAGGAAATGTCATTTATTTTTTCTATATTTTCACTATCTAAAAATATCATGAAAGTTATATAACTTGTACGTCCATCGACTGGTAATATCTGAGTACATCCAATAGCAAATTTATTCAGTGAGTCAAACCATTTACCACTAATTAAAGGTATCTTAGGAAAATTACTAGGAATATAGAAAAAGTTTTTTAGATCAGTTTTCTGCTTTTGCTCTAAAATTAAAGAACTATTTCTATACTGATGTCCTTTAATTCTAGCACTGTCATCAGAATAAATACATGCCCAGTCTAAATACATCTTAATTACCAAGTCTTTTAAACATCCAAATAAATGGAATACTTAGGTCATAATTTTTAATAGTCGGGTTATCATTCGTAACTACCCATGACTGTTTCTGTAAGTTTCTTAAAAACTTCTGTCTTGCGTCTGAAATCTTCTTTGAAGGGTCTTCGGGATACTTATCTCTAACACGTAAACTCTCTGCTAAACTACCCAATGGACTAGCGCCATAAACCTGAATATACTCCTTATCCCAATTACTCATAATAAAATTATAAAACCATGGTAATACGCTTTCCAACCGATCTTCGGGTGTAATATTTATGCTAGTTTTATCTAGTTTATCCCAAAAATTCATGATTATGACTAATGGGATTTTTTTTACTTCTTTTCTTGATATTTTTTTAAGCAAAGCTACTTGTTGAAAAAATCTAATATAATTAAAATCACTACCTACTATATTTTCAGCATCCTTTTTTTCAAATTTTTTAGTTTCAACCTGCTGCTCGCATGGTTTTGCTAAATCATAAACTTCATCTTTATCAACTGGAATCATTAAAACAATTCCTTTTGAATTTATGATTCGTTCATTCCACTCTATCGTCCAATTTGCATGTTGAGTAATATCTAAAAATTCCTCGCCATTGTATTCTGGTAATTCAATATTAATTTCTTGGTTTTCAAATTTTAAATCCCAAGTACCGCTTTTATAGTCACTTTGAGTTCTATCTACTACAAAACCCTCAAATATATCTTGATCTAGAAGCATACTTGGTGTTTTAATTTGTTTTACTGCTGAATCAGCTAAAGTCCACTTATAGGCCAACATTCTAAGAAAATTTGACTTTCCAGATGCAGGTTCGCCTAAAATTAGAATTTCATATTTCATTAAATCCACTCTTTTAATTCTGAATAAACATCTTGAACATTATATTTAACAAGATTTAAATCTTCGTGGGTATTTTTCCCTGTTTGCGCAGCCAAACATGTGGTTACTATTTCACCAACCCCTACAGGAAACTCACCTTGTTTTGCCGTAATACTTATAGTCTTAATGTGTTTTAATATATTTTTGAATCTATCGAAAAAATATTGATTCACTTGTTCATGATATTGATAAACTTTTTTATTATTTTGGACAAGATCATATTTAGTTTCAATGAATATAATATCAACATTAGGGTTGTATTTTGCAATTATTTCTGAAACTCTATCTATAAATATTGTATGATTATCTTTTGAAAGCCATAACATATCCGTGTAGTATTCTGAGCTATCTAAGCAAATCAGTAGTATTTTTGCTTCTGTAATCCACTGAACAATACGTTGATATTCCTGACTTTGCTCATCAGGATTGCCAATTAGGCTAGAAAAGATTTCTCCAGCTGTATCACCAAGAAAAAGATCTGAACCTTTTCCATTGTGTTTTGCTAGAAGATGTAAATATCGGGTTCCAGGCCTATCAATTGTCCTTTCAGGATGCTGTGGTGTCTCACCATGGGCATAGTGTGTTAAGTCTATTAATTGATTCCATGCATTTAACGTGGACGATCCCATAAATCCTAGATCAGCTTCATTTCCCATTCGCAATGCATAAATTATTGAAGTTAATAAACTAGTCTTACCCACATTTGGTAAACCTATGAATGTTGCAATACTTGGCTCAGCCTCAAGGCTAAAAAACTTAATTTGATCATAGTTAATATGAGTATTGCATACTAAAATCTCTTTAAGATCAATATCCTTAGATTGACTATCTTCATTTTCCTCTATGTTTTCATCATTTGATACTTCATAGAAATCCTCACAATCTTCATGCGTGTTTCCTATATGACATGGAGGTATGTCCTCACATGAATTTTTTACAGGGCAGTCAGGGTTTTTACACGTATATAATGTCATTTAACCAACCCTAATTTTAAACTTTGAACTAATGACAGCATCTGTAAACTAAATGCTGGAACTGAAACTTCTAGATCTATATCACAGAATTTTTCCAATATACTGAGAATATATCTAATGTTATCTATCTCAGGTAGTACATTGAATTCGTCTTTCTCGATTTCTTTGAATGTGCTTAATATAACTTTCTCTTTTAGAACTTCTGGAAAGCACTTATATATCGACTCTAATAATAAGGCTTTAACCTTATCAGGTAATGGTAGTATTAAGGGTGAGTTTAAAGATTCAATTGAACACAAATCTAAAACCATAAATGCAGAACTTAAAAATGGATTTTCTATCAGCTTGTAAGAATAAAAATTTTGGTTAGGATACTTTTTTGTATGGCTTACATTTAACCACCACAATAAATCCTGTTCAATATCATATTGATTTTGTTTATTTATTATTTGTTGATAAAAATTTTTAGAGATATTTCTGAAAGAAGATAGAGCATTATACATTTCTATGATATTTGCACTACTTGCTTCTATATTTTCATTTTGAATTTGTTCAACGGGATGGCCTTCATCAGATTCCTCATCTGGATTTACGATATCCTGTAATTCAAAAAGATTTTCTATTTTAGGTGCAACTAGATTAGCATCTTTCCAGTCCTCAGAAATTATCTCTTCATGGAACTTCAGAAGAATATCGATAAAATCTTGACTAAATTCATTTTCTTCATTTCTTTTAGGATTATAAAAGCTGATAAACTTGATACTTTCACTGAGTATGAGTAGTTTACTAATATCAGTTTTTTCTAGAATTTCATTCTCAAATAGCTTAGTTATAGCTAATAATAAAATATTATTAGCAAATAATTTTGGCTTCTCACCAAAATCTGACATTCCTTGGAAAAGTAATGGGTTATTACTACTTATCTCATCAAAAACTTCACTTTTTACTTTTTCTATCAATAACTTATCTTTCGGAACATAAATTATTGAAAATATAATTTCAATTAATTCAGAAGGTGCCTTAGAAAAGATTTGATTTGAATAATCTTTAGCAAAACTAACAATGATATTTGTATCATCTGTAGTTAATTCTTTCTTCCCCACCCATTTTAATAAAATTTCACGTTGAATTTTTTCAGAAATATTTTTACAAACCGTCAAGATTTCCATAAATTTTATTCTCTTATTTTCAAGATACAGAAGAAATTAATTGTGATACTACTTGTAGCCAAGCTGCCCCCCCGGCTATAGCAATCATTTCTCCCGCCTTATTAGCAAATGATTGCTTGAAAGACTGACTAATAGGATCAGCATTCCTATTATCCAAGATATTTGGCTGAATATTTTCTGTTAATGCAACTGTCACTGCTGCGGCTGCATGTTCTGTTGGAATTCCATTTAAAAGGGCTATAGAACTTTGATCCTGATCATCAATAAAACTTTTAGCATTTACAAGTACATTGTCTGATATGAGATTCTTAAGCTCACTAAGCAAAACTTTATTAAATGGATAAATTTCAAGTGCAACTAGAATCAATTTTATTGGTTCAACTGCACCAGCCTCTATTTTACGAAATAAATCACCCCATCTAACATTAGCATCATGAGTGTCCGAGATCATTGAGGCTTTGCCTCCTGCCTCTACCCACAAGTTTTTAGTTTCTTGATAAGAAGAAAAATTTTCTTTAACAAATTCTTTAGTAATATTTTGAAATATTCTTTCCATTTCTTACACTTAATCAAAAATTTAACTTACTAAAAGATATGGGTTGTAAATAGGTTTTTCAAGGCATTTTTTAAATTTTTATTTTTATAAATTTAAGCTAAACCATTAGTACGCTTTAACTATCGTACTATTGTCATAAGGTACAATCAAATTCATTCAAAATTATCTATCTTTCATATTGATAATATTATTATTGGATCTTAATATTCTTTGCATTTCAAGTTTAAGTTCTTCAAGCTCAAAAACCGTTGATGCCAGTTGTTCCATCAATACATTATTAATCTGTACTACTTCCTCATATTTAGCTCTATAATTATCTTTTATACGAATAGATTCCGCTAATTTATGCTGTGGGGAATTCCGTTTAAATTTGGATTCTTGTTCTGCCTTTGCATTAAGAATAGCTTCTTTCAATGCTCTAATCTCAGGAGTATCACCCTTAATAGCACCTCGACCTCGACCTGCTTCTAGTGCAACAGCATCAAAACTAATTCTTTTACCTTCATTAATTAAATGCTTGAGAGCGGCATAGTAAGCTTTTGTCGCTTTTGAAAGTCTATTATCTTGCTGCATTTCTACTCTCCAATGCTTGCTTACGTTTTCTCAACAAAATGTTAATTTGATTAATTTCAGCACTTAAGTGAATCGCAAATGGACTATCTTCAGGAATAGATTTTAACTGAATTTGAAAATTTCTAAGAGCAATTCTCAATGCTTTATCTGTTCGATCAGAGAATATTGCATCTTTGCAAGCAATACACGAAGTTATTGTAAGTTCTGAAATTTCATCACAACTACCAATCCTTGCACACCCACCAAGAGGAGTGCGTCTATAACTCATTTTTCCTTCTTTAATATCTTTTAAAGCAGCTTTTTCATCCTCTAAGAATATTGGTGTAGATTCACCATTTTTAGCATTTTGTAATCTAGTACCTTCAGCTCCATAAAGTGGATCAATAGCATCTAGTACATCTTCTTTAAAGTTCAAGTATTGGTCTATTGCAAGTTCTTCAATAAATGAATCAACTAAGTCATTATCAAATAAATTAACTGAATTCATTGCATTATTTGCATAATAGAGCGTCATATCACGCTTAATATGTTTCAACTGGCCCTTCAATGCAGGTAGATTAACTATGCCACTTCGGGCAGCATATACTGTTAATGAGCGACGAAATTGATGAGCCGTAAATGGAAAGTCTGATCCAATTTCTATGTCATATTTTTCAATACTGACCAAAGATGATGTGGTCAGCTCAAGCTCTCTCATTGAGTTGGCATCAATTTTTGAATTAAAATTCAATGCATCTAATGATTTTTTTACAGCTAATGTAGAAAACATAGGATAATCATAAAGAGCTTTTAAATACCGCCTATTTCTTCTCGAAGAAAAAGATATAAGAGGCACTTTCTCATAATTAATAGAATTCAAATTTACATCGATGGACTTTAGATATGCTTTTGTTATTGCTTGTAAAATTTCAATAGCAGTTTGAACTTGTGAAGAAGTAATCCATGTAGATTTAACAGGGCCAGATTGTGTTAATTTAGAAGTATAGCCTGTTAATGTATAAATGGAATTATTATTTAACTCAATTACTTCTAGGCAATTAAACGGAAGTAATAAGGCTTCACCATGTCGCATTCCTGAAAACATAATTATCTTTGTTAGCGCTAAACTTATGATTCTATATAAATGACTGACAAGAATATTTCGGTTAGTAATATTGTATTTTAAACAGTAATTTTCAATATTTTTTTTATATACAGAATCCATGAAGTCAACTTTAAAAACTTTAAGAAAGTAGACATCTAACAAAGGTTGCAAATTTTCTTTTGAAAAAGATAAATGATCATCTATAAAAACATTTAGTTTAAAATACATTTCTGATGGAATTACAAGATGCTGTTTTATTGGACTATCTTTCAACATTAATCTTAAATTTTGAATATATTTATTTTGATCACTCGTAAGTGTAAAATCATGATTTTTAAAAACCACAGATAACGCAGACATTTTCTTAAACAAATGAAGTAATGAAGCACAACGTCTTCGCTCAAGAAATGAAATTTGTTTGAATATCATTTTCATTAAAAAATTATTTTTAGACATACCTGATAAAGATACATTACAATCAATAGCAGTATAAAACAACAATCTTAAGTTAGAGAGATATGATGATATTATAGTTTGCATTGAAACTGATCTAGATGTATTTAAGTTACAATAAAGCAAACCATATAAAATCAACTTATATTCGTATAGCACTTTATTTTTTAATTCCTTATTTTCAATAAAATCAAAAGTATTAAAAAATATATGTTTTCTATGATTTGGAGAATATATATAACATGAAAAGTCCCACATGGTATCCTTAAACCGTGAAAGTATATTCCCTTCTTTATCATATGATACAGGTGTATCTGCAATAGGATAGGATGTAGCATAGGCTTCATCAAATAAAGCTATTTTATTTGCTAATATATTCATGCCAATTCGCCTATCTCAACCAATAGATTTAAATGATTGTCCCAATATTCATCTAAAAAACCTTCACTTACTTCATTCCAAACATCATTAATTAAATCATCAAGAGAGGATTCTTTTAATATCATAAACTTTAGAATTTCATCGATGCGATATATAATTCTTTGTTGTTCATCTTTTATTTGAGTATTATATTCAAGAATAAATTTAAATGATAGGATTTTCTTAATATCAGTCCTATTTAAGTGGAGAACATAGCTATCGCAATACAAACAGCTTTTGGGGTTTCCACATATTGGTAAGGGAGTCTCATTATTGAAGCCCTCTATTAGCTCAGGTTTTCCATTAGAACAATTACCAACAAAGGTGTTAATCTCATTATCAGACTCAACTTTAATAGGAATTAAATTAAGGTGTTTACGGCCTTTAAATATAACTGTATTATCAAACTCTTTAAAATAATTATTAAATTGAGTTGCGACTTCTTTAAAACTTGCTTTTGAATATGATTCACTAGAAATTTGAGGGGTATTACCTAATTTTTGTGATGTCATCAATGAACTATTAGTAGAGTTGAAATAGCTATTCCCTACGTTACTTCTTAGTTCCTTATTAGTAGCTGTAGAAATTCCAAAAAGCATCTTAAAGATTTTGTTAAAATGATCAAAGGCTTGGGAATCTATCTTCATAACAAGTTTATAACTAGTAGCATTATTCATCACAGGTAGCTTAATAAATAACAATTTCTTAAATTCTTCTGGCATATCACTATAAAAAGTATTAATTTTATCTCTTAATTTCATATATTTATTAAATACTTCCTGAAATTTCAATCCAAACTCTAATGCAACGACTTTGCCACCTGCTCTGTTTTTTTTCCCATAAACACGTTTACCTTTTTCATTTCCAATTGTTGTTGAACCATCCTTCATCAAGTTATATAATACAGACTCATTTGCGCCAGACGTTGATATAAATAGTTTTGCAAAGATGATCATACAAAAATTTGCCATAATAACTTTTGGGCCACATTCTTTAAATTGTAAAGAATTCAGTCTTTCAATTCCTTTTATCTTTTCGTGATAACGCTTTCTATTAATTCTTTTTTTCAAAGCCCCATCATAATATTCGAAATTTTCAAAATACTTATCCATATTTCTATTAAATCTATCTATAGAAACTATTTTATTATCTTCATATAATAATTTAAGAAAAAAATCTTGACTTTTATTTACAAAATTTAGATCAATATAAATTTTTTTTAAATTATGATGCTCTAAATCAATAACACAGGGTAAATCATTTTCATTAAGTATGTGATCTGACATCACATTAAAAACATCCAATAAAATCTTTACTTTTTTATTAACACCTGCATCTATTTCATCTTTGTTTAAAGGTTTTTCTAATTTTATAACATTAATTCTTTTAACAAGTGCATAGAAATGATTTATATTAGTTTTAGTGCATGCAGATAAAAACTTCGCAAGAATATCTTGCTTCTGTCTATGATGGTCTGCATTAATAACCACAGAGCTTGCTTTCTTTATTGCAAGATCATTAAATAAATATTTTGAATATCCTATATATATCTTTTCAGCATCTTGGATATTACTAAAAACATAATCACTGTAATTTTTATTTAAATAACCAAAAATTGGGTTTGATTCCTTATAGAAATAAAGAATGGTTTTTTTTGATTTTCTTATACTCAATAAATCTTCTAATAAAAACTTAACTCCAACTACACGGTCTAAATCAAAAGAATTTAAATCAACTAAACAACCTACATTACCTCGGTCTGTTTTTGTTTTAGAATAACACCATGACCCAAAATCCATATGAGTTAATCGATTGTTTTGTTCAAAAGATAAAACTATTTTTGAAATTTCATTAATATTTGTATCATATATTTTATTGATACTTTCTTCTGAATCAATAGAAATAATATTTACATCTCTTTTAGTATATAAATCACTCAAGGTCATCTAAAAAACTTCCAAATAAGTCTGTTTCCAATTTATCTTGAGCCTCACTAAATTTTTCAGTAATCTCTCGATAATCTAAATAGCTAAGAGTTGTATTAATATTACTATGGCCCATAATCTCTTTTAGCTTTAATAAACACTGATCGTTTTTATAGCCACTATTAAGCAAGAAACGTAGATTATTCATTCCAAAAGTTGCCCTAAGATCGTGAAACCTAAAGGGAACATAGTGATGATGATCTTCATAAATTCTAGCTAATAGCTCATCTAAATTCTTTCTAACAGCTTCTCCTCTCCGAAGTGGCAATTGCTTACGATCTGGATCATTCTTAATATCTATGATCTCTGAAATACTAGTGTAATATGGTAAGCCTGACTTAGTTGTGAAAACATAACCTTGATCGGTAGTACTATAATAATTTTTTAATGCTCTTTCACGCCAAGCTTCTGAATTAATATAATTTTCAAGGATAAGTATTAATCGAACAGGTACAATTAAACATAAATCTTTATTTCTTTTAGTATCTACACCAGTTTTTCCACCAACATATAATTTGTAATTCTTGTTTATCGCATCTTTTTTTGCTTTATTAATTAGTGATTTAATATGATAAACTCTCAATGTGCAAATAGTCTGTATTCTTGCTCCTGTCATTAGTGAGAATATGCACATTAATTGAAGTTGTCTATTTCCAAATTTTTTTAGATATTCTATAAATATTTTCTGTTGTTCTATAGTTAATGGCCGTAAGTTCCCATCATCTTTAATATAATCATATACCTGATTTTTCCTGGGTTTGGTAATTGCAAGATTTGAACTACGAATAATCTTTTGAAATTCGATACCAATTTTATTATTAAGAGTTATTTTTTTAATAATTCTTTCATATGGTTCATTATCAAAATTTGCAGATGTAATAAACCCGTTTTCTAACAATCGGTCATAGAAGTCAACCATTCTATTGACTCTTCGGCTTGCTGTAGAGCGGTTGCACCTACATTCATATACTTCATTAAGCAAATAATTTCGATATTGGTAACTTACTCTATTTCTATTTAATTTTGGAAAATAAAAAAAATCTAAATTTCGTTTGGTCACAAACTTATAATAATCAAGTAAGTCCATTGCAATAGCTTTTAGTGTACTACCTGTTAAGTCTGAACTTACCAACATATATGAAATAAGATACAAATTCGCTAGTTCCCACATCTTACCATTTTCTTGAATAACAACAGGGAATTGAGCAACATAATCATTGATATAATAGTTATATTGGTTATCTATATCTTGGCTAGCATCATAAAAATTATATTTACCACTTTTTGCATATTCTTCAATACTCATATTCTCAGAAGATACAAGACGCTTTAACTTGAACTTTGGAATGTAGCGTATATGAGGTTCTATTGTGACTAGACTTTTTTCTTGCACCCCTTTCATCTTATAACTACACCATTCTTTAAATAGAAAACTATCATAACATTCATTCCATATAGCTTTAAGTGTAGTTTCTGTATTTACATGGGTAAAGTGTAGAGTAGGCACAGATTACCGCCAAGATATGGTGGAAATGCAGATTTCAGAAATTGGCTTCTGTAGTGGGCACAGTGCATCTGGGGTATGGGTCAATGAAAAAGCAGAAACCTCTGTCAAGGGTTTATATAGCGCAGGCGATATGGCAGCCGTTCCACATAACTATATGTTGGGCGCCTTTACCTATGGCTGGTTTGCTGGGGTCAATGCCGCTGAATATGTTGTAAAACAAGCCGACTCAGAACTAAATACTGATGAAATAGAGGTCGAAAAAGCCCGTATTTTTGCGCCCTTACAACGTCCAGAAGGATTGTCCTCGGAACAAGTTGAATACAAGTTACGTCGTATGGTCAACGACTATTTACAGCCCCCGAAAACCCGACAAAAAATTGAAATAGCGCTAAAGCGCTTCGAAGAAATTAAAACCGATATTGCGCAGATCAATGCCAGCCATCCACATGAATTGATGCGCGTTGCTGAAGTCGCTGTGATTCGGGACTGCGCTGAAATGGCGGCACGTGCTTCGCTATTTCGTGAAGAAAGTCGTTGGGGCCTGTATCACTATCGCGCAGATTGCCCAGAAAAAAATGATCGGGACTGGTTCTGTCATGCCCATCTGAAAAAAGATCAGCACGGCAATATGGTCAGCTTCAAAAAAGCAGTTGAGCCTTATTTCATCCCAATTGAGGAGGATGAAGCCAACGCTTACAACCTGTTGCGTATTCAAAAGAAATTAGTCGCTGAAACAGTCGAATAGGGAACATCACATGGCTTTTATTTTTAAAGAAATTGCCCACCGCACTGCAGCACCTGTGTTGGTGGATGAAGATAAATGTATTGCCGACAAAGGCTGTACTGTCTGTGTCGATGTTTGTCCAATGGACTTATTGGCGATTCATCCGACCAGCAACAAAGCCTATATGCAGTTTGATGAATGCTGGTATTGCATGCCATGCGAGAAGGACTGCCCGACCGATGCCATTCAGGTCAACATTCCATATTTACTTAAATGAGGGGAACAACATGAGACTCAACAATTTGGCCAAAAGCCTAATTCTGAGCGGTAGCTTACTCGCGGTATTCAGCTCAGCACAGGCAGAAAATATTCGTATTGCGATTGGGACTCAAGACACCACCATCAACTGTGCCACAGGTGGCTTACTGATTCGTGAATTGAATTTATTACCTAAATATTTACCCAAAACAGGCAAATATAAAGATGCTAAATACGATATCGTCTGGAAAAACTTTACATCTGGCGCACCATTGACCAGTGAAATGGTGGCAGGCCGTTTAGATATTGGCGCAATGGCAGACTTCCCAGCAGTCAATAACAATGTCGCTTTTAAAAAGACAGGCAAAGAAAGTATATTCCTCAGTGTGCTCTCCGGCAGCACCACTGGTAGTGGTAACGGCATTGTAGTTCCGCTGGATTCTGACGTTAACTCTATCCAAGATCTAAAAGGCAAAACCATTTCTGTTCCTTTTGCTTCAACCGCGCATGGTCTATTACTGCGTGCCATTGCTGGGCAAGGTTGGGATCCAAAAAAGGATGTCAAAATTATTGCCCAAGCCCCTGAAGTGGCAGGCCCAGCACTAAAAAGCAATAAGATTGATGCACATGCTGATTTTGTTCCTTTTGCCGAATTATTTCCTTACCAAGGTTTTGCCCGAAAAATCTATGACGGTGCACAGGCGAAAACCCCAACCTTCCATGGTTCTTTAGCCAATAAATCCTATGCGCAAGAATATCCTGAAATTATTCAGGCCTATTTACGCGCGACGATTGAAGCCGATCAATTGATTCGCAAAGAACCAGAAAAATATAGTGAACTGATTGCAGCTAAAACAGGGATTCCTGCCGAAGTGGTGTATTTATTTCATGGACCACTCGGCGTCCAAACCCGTGACCTGACCTGGAAACCTGAATATAAGCAAGCCACTCAAACTGCAGTCGATACTTTAAAATATCTGGGACGAGATGATGTTGATATCAATGTAAATCAATTCATTGACGATCAATACATCAAAAAAGCGTTCCAAAGTGCAGGACTGAATTATGCACAACAACTGAAAAACTATGCTCAGTCTTCTCTTATTGCCAAAGATGCCCTGACTCAAAAACCGATTCAAAATTTTGATCGGGTTACACAAATTTGGGTGAAAGGTGAAGCTAAAGTACGTAGTTATGCTACACCTGAAACAGCGTTTTCAGATTTAAATAAATTAAAGCAGAGCGGTAAAAACATTCGTGTGGTCTACAACCAAGACCGTAATTTAAAAATCAAATTACTCGCGAATCTGGCTTGGTATGCCACCGATAAAAACGGTCAGATCAGTGCATTCTTACTGCGTGGAGATGCCAACAATTGGGCCAAAACACATGGCGGCAAAGTCTATGACTTTAATAATGCCCAAAAGCTGGTGAAGTAATCTGACAATCCCCTTTGCGGAGCTATAACCGCTCCTTACACACCTTTTCCAAGGGTGGGAAGCGAAGCTTCACAAGTCCACGAATTTAAAGACTTCATTATTTCGCGGTGTTCCCTCTTCTTTAGGAGAGGGTTAGGGAGAGGTTAACTTTAAGAAATTCAGGAGAAAACAATATGAATAGTTTAGCGGACATCCAAGCAATCTCCCCCAAGGCAATCCGCCCTGTGCTGATATTCTCAAAAAGCCGAGTGGTCTCGTACTTATTGAGTGCTTTATCACTGCTAATAAGTCTTATATTTTGGCAATTGGCCTCGCAGTACCATTTAAATTTAGGACTAATCAACTTCGCGAATGTACCTTCACCACGAGATGTTATTCAATCGCTGCTTGCTTTTGCTGAACTTGATACAGCACTTGCCCATGTCAAAGCCAGTATTACTCGGGTTTTGATTGGTTTTTTACTCGCATCAGTGATCGGTGTCATTTTGGGATTATTGATTGGTTATTCTAAAACGTTGGCTGCCCTGTTGATGCCCCCCCTAGAAATCTTGCGCCCAATTCCTGCGGTGGCATGGATTCCCTTGGCGATTTTGATGTTCCCTTCTTCAGAAGCATCGATGATTTTCATTACTTTTTTAGGCGCACTATTCCCAATCTTGCTCAATACCATTCACGGCGTTGAGGCTGTTGACCAACGCCTGATTGCATCTGCAAAAAGTCTAGGCGCAGGCCAGATTGCCATTTTACGCGAAGTGATTATTCCTGGTTCTTTACCGAGTATCACCACTGGTTTAGCCATTGGCATGGGGACTTGCTGGTTCTGTCTGGTAACGGCTGAAATGATCTCTGGTCAATTAGGCATTGGCTATTTCACTTGGGAGTCTTTCACCTTGCAAAACTATGCCGACATTATTGTAGGCATGCTATTAATCGGTGCATTAGGCATGTTCAGCAGTGCTTTTCTGCGCTATCTCGGTAAAAAGCTTACCCCTTGGTATCAGTTAAGGAAGGCATAATATGAGTCAGTACGGTCATATCTATTTACACAGTATCAATCTGCACCTTGGGCAAGACAAACAACGTTTTCAGGCCTTAGATCATGTCTCTTTTGATATTCAAGCAGGTGAATTTGTCTGTTTGCTCGGACCTTCTGGTTGTGGCAAATCAACACTGCTTGGCGCACTGGCAGGCCATTTGCCAATCAGCTCAGGCACCATGCTGCTGGATCAAAAAGTCATTGAGAAACCCTCATCTGATCGTGGTTTAGTGTTTCAGCAGCACACCCTATTTCCATGGAAAAGTGTGCTAGAAAATGTTTGCTTTGGCTTAAAAATGAAAGGCATCTCTAAAGCCCAACGCTTATATCAAGCCCAGCAAATGATTGAACTGGTCGGCTTAAAAGGGTTTGAACATAAATATCCCGCTGAATTGTCAGGCGGAATGCAACAACGGGTTGAAATTGCACGTGTGCTGATCAATCAACCTCGTGTACTGCTCATGGATGAACCTTTTGGTGCACTGGATGCCCAAACCCGTTTAAAGATGCAGGAACTGCTGCTTGAAATCTGGCAAAGCATTCAAACTTCAGTGTTATTCATTACCCACGATATTGATGAAGCTTTATTTCTGGCAGATCGTGTCTTGATCATGAGTCATCGTCCGGGACGTATTATTGAAGAAATCAAACTGGATTTCCGCCGCCCAAGACATGTTGATCTGGTCACATCGACTGAATTTACCCAAATTAAAAAGCATTGCATTCAAGTATTAAAGCACGCCACTCAAACTGAACTGAGTCGCTTGAATCCACTTGGTTTAAATCAGAAAGTCGCTGTTTAGGAATAATAAAATATGAGTCTAAATTACCCAATCCTTGCGGATATCGATGAGGATTATGCTGATTATCTTCGTCAACTGAATCAGGACGACGAAAATATCCGCTTTGTCGCAATTATGAATATTGCCGATGAGGAACAAACAGAATTATTGCCTTGGTTGCAGCATGCTGTTTTACATGATCCCGCAAGCAAAGTACGCGAGCGAGCTGCCAACCGTTTAGAAGGTTGGGAGGATGCAACTTCTTTGCATACGTTGGCTCAAGCTTTAAATGATCAACATGAAAATGTGCGTATCGCTGCAGCACAAAGTCTCAGTGAGATTAAACATACAGAATCTGCTGATCATCTGGCAAACTACTTGCAGCATCAGGATGACTTTGTGATTGCCTCCATCTTAAGAGCACTTAAAGAATTGCGCGCTGAACCATTATTTGGTGCCATCCTTAAGCATGTTCAACATGCCAATCCTCTCGTACGTAAAGAAGCTGTGAGCACCCTAAGTTGGTTGCAGAAACAGGAAGGCTTGGCAACACTGGCACAGATCGCACAGTATGATGTTGATACAGAAATTCGTCGTATTGCGACAGGTGCTTTAGCGGCTAGCCAAGCTTTAACACCCGAAATTTTATCTGCCTTACACAGTTCTCTCACAGCCGAGGCATGGCAACTTCGTGTCGAAGCCGCCTTGACCATCGGTAAATTAAAAGCGATCGAATTAGAAAAACCTCTTTTAGAGCAACTGGATGACACTTATTGGCAAGTTCGAATTGCAGTTACTCGCAGTTTAGGTTTACTCAAATCCAAAGCGGCAATTGTAAAACTACAAAAAAATTTCCAGCATGACATCAGCAACTTACGAAAAGAAGTCGCGATTGCCTTAGGCGAAATTGGTGGGGAATCAGCTCAAAATATTTTATTACAACATGCGGAAGACCCTGATCCAGAAGTCCGTAAATCGATTCGTATTGGACTGGCACTCATTCAGGAGAAACTCGATGCCGCTTGAACCCAATCAGCTCAAAGTTGATACCGATCAACAACGCCTGTTTTTGATGTGGGATGACGGTACGCAAAAGGACTTTAGCCATGCTCAGCTCAGAGCTAGCTGTCCTTGCGTTTTTTGTCGAGCTAAACGTCTACGACAACAAGATGTTCATTATCCAGATCATGTCGCAATCTCAGCCATCTATTCCCAAGGTTACGGGATTCAAATTTGTTTTGATGATGGACATGATAAAGGGATTTTCCCTTGGGCTTTTTTAAAAGAATTAAATGGTTAAAAAAATTTCAAAATGATGAAGTCGATCTATACATCGCATTTTTTCATCATTTTGAATTATTAAGCCACTACAATTGCTAAGCTCAATTGTAATCATCCCCTATGATACAACGATAAAAATAAAACGCTTTGGAAACCACCATGCCACAGTCTGAGTCAGATATAACGCCCCCAATTCAATCAGTTCCATTTTGGCAAGCTTTTCTGTTCTGGTTGAAATTAGGATGTATTAGCTTTGGTGGCCCTGCCGGTCAAATTGCAGTGATGCATCAGGAACTGGTGGAACAAAAACGCTGGATTTCTGAGAAAAGATTCTTGCATGCACTAAATTACTGCATGCTACTTCCAGGTCCCGAAGCACAACAACTCGCGACTTATATTGGCTGGCTCATGCATCGAACCAAGGGTGGTTTGATTGCAGGGATTCTATTTGTGCTGCCCTCTTTATTTATCTTAATTGCGCTGTCATGGATTTACGTGAAATTTGGAGACGTCCCCATCATTGCAGGACTGTTTTATGGGATCAAACCAGCGGTCACAGCCATTGTATTCCATGCAACCTATCGTATAGGTAGCCGAACGCTCAAAAATTCATTTCTTTGGTTAATTGCAGCAGCAGCTTTTATTGCTATCTTTGTTTTTAATGTCCCTTTCCCTTTGATCGTATTCGCTGCCGCGCTTACGGGATATTTACTGAGCAAGAAAAAACCAGATTTATTTACCCATCAAGCTGCGCATCAAAATAACCAAAAAAATTATGGCACGGCATTGATTGATGATAATACGCCTGCCCATGCAATTTTTCGTTGGACAAACCTGATTAAAATCATGGTCATTGCAGCCTTGCTCTGGTTGATTCCAATCACGCTTTTAACCCTAAGCCTCGGTTGGCAACATGGCTATACACAAATGGCATGGTTCTTTACCAAAGCGGCATTACTGACCTTTGGGGGTGCTTATGCAGTTCTGCCCTATGTTTACCAAGGTGCAGTCAATCATTATGCATGGCTCAGCCCAACTCAAATGATTGATGGGTTGGCACTCGGTGAAAGTACCCCCGGTCCATTAATTATGGTGGTTGCTTTTGTAGGCTTTTTGGGTGCTTATAACCATGCATTATTGGGCGCTGATCAACTATTTTTAGCAGGTGCAATTGGTGCGGTGATTGTCACTTGGTTTACCTTTTTATTTTCCTTTGTATTTATTTTCGCAGGTGCACCAATGATTGAGTCCACACATAATGAACTGAAATTTACTGCACCACTCACTGCGATTACTGCGGCTGTAGTTGGCGTTATTTTAAATCTGGCTTTGTTCTTTAGTTATCATGTGTTGTGGCCGCAGGGTTTTGATCATGCCTTTAATTACGAAGCAGCCTTAATTACAGTAGGAGCACTGATTGCCTTATTTAAATTTCAGCTCAACGTATTGTATGTAATTTTTGCTTCAGCCTTTTGTGGCCTCATCTTATATATCCGTGTTTAAACGGCTCTGAATAATTTATAAATACCAGATTTCATCCGTGAGTTGTTCAATCTCTGAATAATCATGACTCACATACAGCATTGGAATCTTGATCTCCAGCTGAATACGTTGAAAAAAAGGAATAATCTCTGCTTTATGTGCCGTGTCCAGTGCAGAAAGTGGTTCATCCAAAAGCAGCAATTGTGGTGAGTACAACAAGGCACGTCCTAAAGCCACCCGCTGTTTTTCTCCCCCTGATAGCTTAATCGGCATACGTTCAGTCAGATGTCCCAATTTGAGCAGCTCAATTATATAGTCAAGCTCAAACTGACGTTGCTGTGGTGCAATATGCTTAAAGCCAAACAGCAAATTCTGTTTGACATTTTTATGTGGGAACAGCTGTGCATCCTGAAAGACCAAGCCGATCCGACGCTGTTGAGTGCTGAGATGAATATTCTCTATCTGATTAAACCAAGTCTGATTCTGGATTTTAATCCAACCAGCTTGTGGACGGATTAAACCCGCAATACTATGTAAAATCGTAGTTTTTCCTGAGCCAGACGCACCAAATAAACCAATCACAGACTGATCAGATTGAAAGCGTTGATCCAGACAAAATTGCCCTTGTTGCAACTGTATATGACAATCAATCATGCTAAATGTACCCGCGCTTGTTTTTTTGATAACGATTGAACCACTGCGCAAACCATAGCGCAAAGAAAGCCACAGACAAGGACAAGATAATCAATCGCCACACCGCTGCTTCAGTATCGGGTTGTTGCATTAAACTATACATTGCCAACGGTAAAGTACGGGTCTCACCAGCAATATTGCCGACAAAGGTAATGGTTGCACCAAACTCACCTAAACTTCGGCAAAAACATAAAATAGCACCGACCAAAATACCGCTACTAGCGAGCGGTAATGTCACCTGCATAAAAGCTCCAAAGGAAGATGCACCTAAAGTTTTCGCAGCCAGTTCCAAGCGTTGATCGACCAGTTCAATCGCCAATCGAATCGATTGCACTAACAAAGGAAATCCCATTACTGCAGAGGCCAATAAAGCTCCTTTCCAATTAAAGGCAAACTCCAAACCAAACGGCGCAAGATACTGGCCCAATACCCCACGATTACCAAATAATTGCAGTAATAAATAACCCGGAACTACAGGTGGTAAAACCAAAGGTAAAAACACCAGTGTTTCAAACAATGATTTACCCCAAAATTCTTTACGTGCCAAAACCCAAGCGACCAGCGTTGCCGGAATAAGGCTAAACAGCAAACACGCTGCCGCCACTTTGCATGACAGCTTTAACACTTCGATTTCTTCAGGGCTCAAGATCATCATTCAGTTACTGCAACACACTAAAGCCATATTTCTTAAATACTGCCTTTGCCTGCCCACTTTGCAAAAACTTATAGAACTTGACTGAATCTGCATTTTTCTTGATCAGACCCACAGGATAGATAATCGGTGGATGAGTATTTTCTGGGAAGATTCCTGCAACTACGACATCTTTGCTGATTGCCGCATCTGTCGCATAAACGATCCCAACCTGACATTCACCACGGGCCACGAAGTTTAAAGCCGCACGGACATCCTCCGTTTCAACTAGTCGTAGGTTAACTTTTTCCCACCAACCCAACGCGGTCAACGCCTGTTTAGCATATTTCCCGACAGGCACACTCTTGGTATCACCTGTACACAGCTTGCCTTGAATCACTTTGCTTGGATCAAAACTTTTATCCATTTTTAATTTAATCGGACGATCTTTAGGCGTAATCATAACTAAACGATTGCCTAATAAATTGATACGATCTGCTGGCACAACCAACTGCTTATTCTGTAAATAATCCATCCATTGCACATCAGCTGAGATAAACACATCTGCCGGCGCGCCTGCCTCAATCTGTTTGGCTAAAGTTGAGGAACCTGCATATGAAGTTTTGACTTCAATTTTATTTTTTTGTTCATAGATGGTCTCAAGTTCATTCACTGCATTGGTCAAGCTGGCCGCTGCGTAAATAGTGATGGTACTCCCCGCAAACGCATGCGTATGGATAAATAAACTGGTGGCTAAAACTGCACAGTATTGATAGGTCTTTTTCATCGTTATTGACATTATTCTGTCCTCAAATTTCGATATGTTTCCAAAAATATATCGCTTAATAAAGATACACTAAAAATAACAATTCGCTAGTCTTGTTCTTCTTAATCATTCATCTGTTTGTAATGCTATCAAGTATCGATACGGTATATGTTGCAATCAGTATTTTTGGATGCAAAAACAAAAAAACGTCTATTCAAACATTAAGTTAATGATGCTGAATAGACGTCGTCTATCTTGAGTGGATGACAAGAGTTGTTATCTTAGAAATGAAGCCGAGTAGGCTATTACTCTGCATCTAAATAAATGATACCTATATCAAATTTATTATAGCAATAAAAACTAGATTCACCATTTATCCAACTTTATTGAGAAAAATATTCAAATACTCCAATCAGAAACAGAATCCACCCCTTACTGTAAACAAATTATTAAATTAACCCAATAGAGAAAACCCAAAATAAATTACAATTCATTTTGGATTAAGATAAACTTTCCCAATATTAACTGTAGTTTCCTTATTTGGATTGATCGCATTTTGATCTTGTACAAATTTATCAACCTGAAATATAACTGGTTCATAATTTGGAAAATCAATAAATATACTTAACGGTTGATTCCAATTTCTATAATCAGGCTTACTTATACGATAAGTATATATAATAGGTTTAGTTTTAAATTTTCCAACATTATTTGTTTTTACAAAATTATAAGTATCATTTCCAGAAGCATAGCTTACATATCCTTCAAGATTTCGCAAAGGTTCTTTTGTGATAGCATTATATAAATATCCTTCAGCACTTGGTGCTAAATATACTGTCTGCCTAGTACAAGCTGCCAATAAAAAAACAATTGAAAATATAAAAAACTTCAAATAACTCATAATAGTCCTTTTGAATTTTAACTCTTGATAAATTAATCAAGCATCTTATATCTTAATCAGTTATGCTTACATATTACTTAATGCGCGTTTTATTAAATTAATCAGCAAATAAATAATTAAAAAAACACCCACAAATTTCTTTAGCCGAGTCAATATATTTTATATCTATCCGACCATTATCCTCTAGAAAAATACTTTTATGATAAATTCTATTTATTTAACAAACCAATTAAAAAATTAGTTAGATACATTATAAATTAATTACAAGTTGATTTTCCTGGCTCAAGATATTTAACCTCTAGCTTATTACCTTTATCCATAACACAAATACTTGTACGAAAGCTTTTATTTGTATCTAAAACAATTTCATAAGCAATATTACGTTCAATTTCGTTTAATGGTATTGTAACGCAATTTTTTTCGTCTATAGGCAGAGGGGCATTGCTGTATAGCTTTTCATAAGTACTTTTAAAGCCTTTATTGTAGTCAATCTTACCTAAGTAAATAAGGAAGTTATTATCGATACCATAATAGGTTTTAGAGTTATTCGTAAATACGCATAAATTATCCTGATTAAGTTTTACCTCAAGATTCTTACTTTGCGGATTACATCCAGTTAAGCAGGCAATAAAAATAAATAAAGTATATTTATTCATATTTAAAATCTAAAAGAAAATCAATATTTACTACCACTCACAACCCTCCCCACTTTATTTACATTTAACAATTTCATTTTTAGAAAAATTTAACTTAGAATCACGTCCCGACAAGCATGAATAATTTATAAATTCAAATTGTCTCAAATATTTACCTTTTTTAACCTCTAGTCTAATTTGTGTCTCCAAACTTTTATATTTTACTTTCAATGGGTCAAAACAGTAAATATACTTACTTTGTTTATTAGATAAATTTTTTAAACTTTCGCCATATATATCAACTGATAGTTTTTCATCAAAAATATTTTCTTTATACTAAAATGAACTATCTAATAGCCCAAAATCATTAGCTGCTTTCATATCACTTGTTTTTAAAGCACAAATCTTACTACCATAAAATTCATATTTAAAATCTTCCACTTTCTTTTCTTTGCAACCCCAAAGAAAAGTCAATAACAAGATCATAGAAGCTCGTTTCAAAACAATATAAGTCTCATTCGACAAATAAAAGAATTCAAGCAACTAACTACTTTCTCGGACACACCCATAGATGCTTTTACCTATGATATCAATTTTAATAATTCAACCAATTTATTAAGTTATAGTAAAAATTAAAGCCCGTTGAGACATCAAAGAGCTTTAAAATTTATTTAGCCTCTAACCGCCAAACTCTGCTTCGGCAACAACTTGCAACCACATGATAAAGGATCATTCACACGTGCTGCGGCCTTGCCCATGACTTGCATATATGGGTCACCCGCCACAATCGTAGCAACCGTTTTATGCTTTGGACAGGTCGCCTTGTCTCCCACACAGGCAATCGGAATACCCTCAATCAAAAAGCTACTGTTTCCACTAATGACTTGTCCACCGCCCGTGGTTGGACAACCAACAACAATATAGGGTGTTGCCATAATCACATCCCTCGCCTGTAGGTATTTAAACTGTTAAAGCACTTCAAATTCAATTCGACGGTTTTTACGACGTCCATCTGCTGTTGCATTATCAGCAACGGGTTGGCTAGAACCCTTACCTTCCGTACTCAAACGGTCGGCAGCGATACTTTTACCGACCAGATAACTTTGTACCGCTGCAGCACGCTGCTGACTTAACACCGTATTTTTATTGGCATCACCAGAGCTATCGGTATGGCCAATAATTTTGACTTTCTTGCCGCCAACCTTATTTAATGCCACCGCCATTTCATCGAGAATCTGTTGCCCCGCCGTGGTCAGGATTGCACTGCCTGATTCAAATTCAATGATTCGGTTCTTTAATGCATCATCAATAATTTTTTGCTCTGCCTGATTTACCGAAAGCTGTGCGTTAAAGCGATAAGGCTGCTGTACTAAAGATTGAAAACTGGTTGTAGTCGGTTGAATTTGACTTGGATCAGTCATTTTCCCAGTTAAATCAACCTGAGTTCCTTTAACACGTAACTGCCCTTGTGAAATTTTTTTAAGATCTGGGGTAATGACACGGGTGACTGAATCACTCCAACCATTCGGCGCTGAAACTGGTCGAACCTGAATTTTATCGACCACTTGATCTGCACCATAGACAGACTGCATCTTGGCCAAGATTGCCTGCTTACTCGCATCATTTGGAACAACACCTTCCACAACAATTGGCGCAGCATTTGTAATATTGCTCTGACCTAAAACAATTAAGCCAAACAATAAACTCGCCCATATAGATTTCGGATTATTTCTCATATTTATTCATCTAAAAAAGTTTGTCTAAACAGTTTTAAACCTTGATTGAGGCTTAACTGACGCTGACAAAGTAATTGTTCTAATGTCGCAAGGCCTGCATTTTGCTCAAGATAAGCATCGATCCATTGTGCTTGGATCAATGATACCCAATGCTCACTCTGCATGTTTTGAGTAAAGATATCGCTGAGTGCCATGATATCGGCACCTTGAAAACCGATGAATAGAATTGGCTCATCGCGATGTAAAATACCAATCAAAATTTCAGTATTGTTAATCCCTAAGAATCGCCCAATCATACCAACCCAGAAAGCCGCTATTTCATAGCAATACATGTGATTATTGATGGGTAAAATCAACACTTTATTTAAACGGCTGGTGCCATTTTTTAAGATCGGCTGTAGCAATAGCCCTAGACCAATCATACTTTGTGCAAGTTCATAGACATTGATTTTCATCAATTGTGCAAATGAGTGCATGGTATGATTTTCATAGAAACCATTAGATTCTGTTACAGTGAATAGTTGCACAACATTCGGCAGGTTATTCAACTTCTCCAACATAATATTGGTATCACGAATACTTCGAAGTACCCGATTACGTTGGAATAAATCAACCAAAACCGACTTGTAGTAATAAGGTGCCAATAACAGATTTTGAAAGGGCTGTTCAACTTCAAGTAATTGACTGAGCACCATTGGAAATGCTCGGCCTGAGCTGTCTTGGCTGGCAATTAGGTTTGCAGCCAAAAACATCGGCTCAGCAGGATTGGCAATAAAGAAATCCAATGCAGGTAAAGACTCATAACGTTGCTTAAAATCTGGCGCGCGCATAGCATGCTCAAGTGCTTCCGTAATCCACTGATCAAGTACCTGAATCAATGCATACTGCCCTTTGGATTTTAGAAAGTCACCGCGTGCGGGTGTCTTTCCATAATACAAAGGTGTGGTTTTTACTTGCTGCATCCAAGCCCCTCCTGCTGTTCCGTGATTATCCCTAACATTACGGCGTTGCTCCTTGAGCAGGTGCTGCTGCCTGTGCTTGAGGTGCAGTAGCTGCCGCACCCGCAGGCATTGCTTGAGCAGACACTACACGTACCGCCTTCTCAGTCACCACTTTATCCACCAACTGTAAACCTGAATAACCACGGCTTGAACCAATATTGCCAGAGCTGTTACCACTGATTAATCTGAAATTCACTTTCAATGCTAAAGATGGTTCAGTTTTGCTGGTCCATGTCATTTCAAAGCTACCATTTTGTTCTTTGCGTTGTGCTGCATCGATCAAACGGTTGATACCATACTCACCTGGCTCTTCAAAAATCGTATGGGTTTTACCTTCTAAATCCACTGCGGTAATACGTGCACCAGGAATTGCACCTTGGTTCGGCCATACGAAGTTCACCCATTGTTGAATACCGTTTTCAAACACCATACGTTGACCATCAATATCAATGGTGTATGACAAGTACTGTGGATTCGGTAATGGGTAGAACTGGAAGTTCGATTGATTGGATACAGGTGCAGCCGCAGGTTGATCTAGGCTGCCTGTCGCCATGCCATTGATTGGTGCTACATATTGCTGGAATGCCATCACAAATTGTGGATTTAAACTAATACCTAAGTCTTTCCATGTCTTCGAAGTCAAGACATAACCACGGCGAATCACAAACGGATCTAAAGCTTCTTTTACAAAGCGTGCAATGCTACCAGTCTCACCAAAAATTTGACCAATTTCACTACTGGTTGCCTGTAAAGTTACACTCGAATTGAATGGATATTTTTGACTTAAATTAGTTTTAAATGGTTGGTAAGCTTGGATTCCCCACAACTTATTCAACTCATCTTGGGTTGGCACAATCAAGCTTGCAAAAGATTGTGTTAATGGTGTCATCAACAGTTTTTGTAATACCTGTTGATCTGTATCCTTGAGCCCCACCATCATTTTTTCATCAACATATTTCTGCGTAAGGTTAAATACAGATGTTTGATCATTAATAGTTTGTTTCACCAAGGCCATCGCACTTGGGCCAATCTCGCCAGCTGTTTTGAGATCATTGAACTTACTACGCACTTGCGCAAGGTTGTTCATGTACTCATCAAATAATGACTTATCTTGTAAATCATCACGCTTACGCACCAACTGATAGAACATTTGATATTCTTGTGAAATCGCACCTTGCGCTTTATTCACCGCCTGAGCTGCGGCTTTATCATCTGAATTATTCAAGACTTTACGTTTAAACCATGCCACAAAACCTTTTTCAGGTACTGCCAGTTCAGCCTGTACAATTGGATTATCCCAGTTGGTTTCGATCGCAATGCGTTGTAATAAAGTACGAATTGGTGAGTTTTGCGGCTCGCCCAAAACATCAATACTTTTCACTTGCTGAGCAAACTGATCCGCTTTGGCATAATAAATACCATTCAGGAACTTTTTCCATTCTGCCACATATTCTTGCTTGTACAGCGCAACCAATTGCTTACGGATTTGTTCCGGGCTGCCAGAGAAAGTAAGGTCATCAGATTGACGACTATTCAGTACCCAATCTTTACTATCCGTCGGTTTATTCGCTGCTTCTTCAATTGCTTTCTCTACATACTCATCCCAAGCTTTTTGTGTAAACACACCTGGTAAAGCATAACTACCAAGAACAATATTACGGTTTTGTTCCCCCACAATTTGTCCAACCGTTACCGCAGGGAAACGTACTGCTGCACGCATCTTAATTTCGTTATACACACGATCACGTGCAGGCATACCACGAATTACAGACAGTAAAACTTGGCGCGTTTGATCGACCACTTGTGCATCAGTTTCCAATACAGGGAAGCCTTCTTGATTCGCCAGAGTCATGGCATAAGAAAGGATCTTCTCTGCATCCTGAATCATTTCACCACGCGGCATTTGTCCACGATTGGCATCCAACCAAGAACGCCAAAAACGTGAAACTTGGTCACTTAAATGACTGGTATCCATATATTCATGATTACTCATCATCAAGTACGCTTTCAATGCGTTATACGCATCTTGCGGATTCGCATCTGACGGTTCTAAATATTGCTGAGTCTTGGCAACTTGCTTGATCTCGACATTGACATGATTGGCTTTTAAAGTCGCTTCATTATTTTTGACACGTTGTAGATATTGCGCAATATTTTGTTGTGTTGGGGTCAAGACGATCTGCTTAATGCCTTTAAGGTATTCTGCTTTTAAGCTTTCACGTAATTGATTGCCTTGATAGAGGCCGAAACTGAATTTTAATGGACGATTTTCATTAAACTCATCTAGCTGTTGCAAACGTTCTTGTAAAATCAACAACGCTTCAAGTTGAGTTGATAATTGTTGTCCTGAAGTTTTCTCTAAGTGCACCACTTTATCTAAATCAGCCTGAACATCCGCAATCAATTGTTGATTGTTACGATATGACCAGACCCATACACCCAATACCAAAGAAACACCCACCAAGGCTGCAATAAAAGCAATATAACGCTGACGTTTTTTCGCAGGGTTGATGTGTTGTTTGACCAGATCCTTATCTCGCAAAATCACATTGGAGAATAGACCTTGTAAGAAATAACCATGATTCGGTGCAATGGATTGCACCGTACTATCTTGTCCATTGCCTTGAATTTGCTGAAGTTGGAATTCTTGGGCAATATTTTCCGTCATTGGGCTTTCAATTACACCCTCTTGCAATGCACTGGTAAAATAAAAACCACGGAAAACAGGTTGGAACTGATATGGATTGTCTTCAAACAATGTACCAATAAAGCTTTTTAAGGCTGGTTTTAATGTTTTAAATTCCAATGGGAATGTCATGACACTCGGAGAAATATTCTGCGAATGGCGACGACTCAAATGCGTGGTACTCACACTCTTTAAACCGTCATAAAGCAAGCTGTAATGTTTGTCGAATAATTCTACTGCATTTTGAGATGAGTTTTGCTCATAAGGCAGTGTTGCACCCCATGCCTGATTATATTCTTGTGATTCATAACAATCGAAAAACTCGGTAAAACCTGCGATCAGATCCATTTTCGAAAAGACCAAATACACAGGTACAACCACTTCAAGCTTTTCAGTTAGATCTTGAATGCGGGCACGCAGATTTTTCGCCAATTTTAATGAGTTTTCAGGGCTTTGGCTAATTAACTCAGCAATACTAACAATCAGAATCAAACCATTGACTGGTGCTTTAGAGCGGTTTTTCTTCAAAATATTTAAAAAGCCTAACCATTCAGAATGATCTTCTGAATAAACCGAATAGCGACCTGCAGTATCAAGTAAAATCCCTTCAGTAGAAAAAAACCAGTCACAGTTACGTGTGCCACTTAAACCTGCTGAAACCATCTTTTGATGGGTTTCTTCAAATGGAAATTTCAAACCAGAATTATAAATTGCAGAACTCTTTCCAGCTGCAGGATTACCAATCACCATATACCATGGTAATTCGTATAAGGCTGCATTGCCTTTTTTATCTCCCAATTTAGATTTACGAATCAGTTGAATCGATTCTTTCATCTGCTGTTGGATTAACTGTAATTCGGCTTTATCTTTGTGTTGACCATATTCAGCTTGGCTGTCTTGCTCAATCGCATTGGCAAGTTCTTCACCTTGTTCCGCGTGACGTTTTCTTTGAATCAGCCAATAAATGCCGTAGACAATTAAGCCCAAAGCATATGTTGCTGCCAATGCCCAAAAGATATGACGTGGAATAGACGAATATGAAGAAATCAGTGCCACGAATAAAGACAAAGCAATAATTGCTTTAGGATTCGTGATGTACTGCCAAAGATAACCTAAAATGATATACATTGAGTTCTCGAATTCTTAATAAAGTTAATCAATTAGCAATTGCTACGCTGTCCTGATCTAGTTCGACCTCAGGAAACGCTTGAATAAATGCTTGTAAATTTTGTCCATAAACAAAAGCAACTTGTTGCTCAGGAAGATGTGCCCCCAACATCAATCCAAAAAGTTTTGCAATGTTTTGGGTATGTCCTAAAATAGGTTTGCAATATAAATAATGGTGCGGTTCTACTGGGCTTTGGGTAAAGAACTGCTCTAACTTTTTCACAACTTTAATGTCTGCAGCATCATCAACGACCAGAACAAAAGGTTCTTCCGCTTGATATTGTGGTAAGTCCTTAATCTTTAATTCTTGGAATATCTGATTTAAATTATTTTGATTTAACACCAGATTAAATGTCTTTTCTGGCTGCAACTGCGCCAGTTGAACCTCCGGATGCGCCAAACAACTACTGCTAATAAATTCGGCAGGAATATAAGCACTGGCTCCCCAAGACTTTTCATCAATAATGTCTTGATCAATTTCAGAATCACTGGCAAGAATGAGTGAAATTTCATGGGGTTGATTCTGAATCCGTTCAAATAACTCAACCAAATGCTGCTCTGTCGATGCGGCACTGAGATAATGATATTCAATATGAAATTTTTGCGGGATGATGCCTAGATTATAAAAAATGCTTTGAAGTTCTTCATTACTACTCGCATCATTCCAGGTGTGCACCACATCCTCAGACAATATGATATGTAGATTCAGCTTGTCTAAACGATAAACTTGTTCAACCTGAATCGCCTCACCATCCTCTGTTCCTGAAAAACTCGGATCAATCCACGCTGGGTGCATCCGATATTCATGCAGATTTTGGCTTTCATAAAATAAACTAGACTGCTTTAAGTGATCAGAGATAGAGACTAAAAGTTCGGTATGCTGTTCAAGTTGATGGTGAATCAATGCCATGATGCGCTGCTGTCGGACAGGTAAAAACTGCAACTCCTCCTCATTGTCACTCTGAACTTGTGGATCTAATGCTTCAATTCGATAAGAAAGAATGGGAACGCCATGAAAGTTCACCAGATTATGGTCTAACTGCGGGCTAATAAACTGTTTAATCCCCTCAATAATTGAATCATTTTCCCCTAAAGCACTATAGGCACTCGCTGCATATAAATTTAACTTTAACCATTTACTCTCTTGTGCAATCGGTTGGGCTTCAGTTGAACCGCCTTCCTGACTTTGCGCAGCCAATATACCTTGTTGCTTTTTCTCTTGATGATGTTTGTACGCTTTATAAATCAACCAAGGTGAAAGCAAAATGAACGTAATCGCAACAGGCAAGATCAGGAAATAATTAATCAGATCAGCAGATTCAGGTTGATATTGAATATCTCTCCAATAATAGATAACAATTAATCCAACCAAAATAAAACAGCTAATCAAGGTTGCCAGAATTTTCTTTATCATTATGCCGCTCCTAAAAGTGCATAACGAGTTTCGCTGTTATGTTCTAGTTGGGCCGATGGCATTAAAAAAGCACCCTGTCCCAAACCGATTTCATGTCCTGAGTCCAAGCGAATTGGCGTAACTTCGCGCTTATCTAAAATTAAACGTACATCAATAAATAACGTTGGACTGCACCACGTTTGGATTAAATGTTTTAACTTTTTATTTAAGGGCTGATCAGGTAAAAAAGCTAAATACTGCTCACGACACAAAGGTCCAATTTGAATCTCGATTTTTCCATCAATTTGCTGAACGGTATCACCACAAAAGGTATTCACTCCAAGTAAGCTCGGATTATTTCCACCCAAACTGGTTTTTTGTTCATCACCCAGCTTAAATTTTTCTTTTACAAATTCTTGTATTTGTACTTGCTCATTGAACACACAAGACAAAACCGTTTTTAAAGCATGTGCTGTGTTGTTTTGCCCCTGCATCAAACCAGAAAATTCTGCAAAATATTCATCTAAATCATGTTGTTCATGCTGTGAACGGACATAACCATTTAAGGCATGCAAAATATCTAGATAATGATTATCTTGTTCGATTTCATATCGAACCGCCAGATTATAAGTCAAACTGGCATCGACATATTTGGCCGTAAGCTTATGGTTAAATAAACCTAGAAACTCTTTAATCTCAAGTCGTTGCTGACGCGTACTTTGTTTTAATTTATTGGTATAAGTATAAGGAAGCGCACCTTGTGTACCTGTTAAGCCGACCACTAAATTGGTCAAATGAATCCGCTGATCTTGATAGCTCAGCTCTTCAATCTCTGTCGCGGGGAAACTTAAACTAAAAGATGTGCCAAATTTAAAATTGTCAGACCAATCCTGTTGTTGTACTGCCTCTGAATGATGGCGCAACAAACGTGTCGATTGAACAAACTCAAACGATCCAGATTTTTGAAAGACTTGATCGACTACAGAAGAGTCTTGCCACCAACGTTCTGCACGCATTGGTATATCTCCTGTTGGTTAAGACTATCTTTGACGACCACATCAACAAAACTGTTAATTTGAACTTTCAGATTAAAAATATGACTCAATAATTGGCTAAAAATATATAAACTATGACCTCTAAATACACTCTTATTCACGGCCAATTCTGCTTTTACGCCACGAATAAACATAGGGAAAGGCTTCGCATTCATCAGCTTGTTGGTGGTTGAGAAATTCAGCTGTTTCAAAGCATCAATCAATAAAATATTTTCTTTAGAGTGCGGTAAATTATATAAAGCCAACAGTTCCTTTACATGGCTCAATGCATCCCCTTTCATCAGTGCCAAGGTATTGAGTGAAAGATGAGAAATAATGCGCCACTGCTCGTTGCTGTTTTTATCAAAATGATAAGGAGAAGTCGGACGCTTTAGAATCAAAGCACGTCTCGCCAGACTACTATCATTTAAATTAAGAATATTATTGCTCTGGCTTAATGCCTCATGCGGCAAATCACCATTTGAACAAAGCAATCTGGTACTTATAAAATCAGACTTAATTTCATAAGGCTTCAAATGCTTAGAAACAATTGAATAGCCCATCTGCATGGTTTTGGTTTGGGTCGGCAAATAGTTTAAAGAATAGAAAAATTGAACCTTATCATTGTGATAATGACTCATCGCAAAAAATGGTAAAACAGGGAGATGAGTTTGTTCCTGATTGGTTTTTTCACGTACCATGTTCATTTCAATGATTGAATAAACTTGATACAACTCAGGATGATGTGCATCCGTAATCAAAGGATATTGCAGTTGTGTATGTGAAATCTTTTGTGGTTCAGCCTGCTTTTCAAACAGATTGATTGCAGGCGTGGTAAAGAGTTTAAAGTTAGCAATATTCAGTTCTGAGTAATTACGCACAAGTGCTTGGTCATTCAAATTCAGTTTGAGATGAATCAAGATTTCAAAACTATTCTGCTGTTGTAACAAACCTTTTAAAACACTTAGGTCAAAGTTCAAATAGTTGAACTTCTCTGGAAAACAAAAGTATTCCATCAACAAGCGATAAGCATGATGAGTATGCTGATCAATCGGTAATAGGCTTTCCTGCTCGCTAAATCCCATTACGGCAAATGGATTGGCAATTTCAACCACGCGTTGTCCGACGCGAATCGAAAAGCCCGTTTCTTTACGAAAAATACTGTCCAAAACCTGCAAAGGAAAATTTGAAATCGCATCCAAATAGATCGGCAGTTTTTCATCCAAAAGCCATTGTTGAACATCATTAAAAATTTCAAATTTCAGACTCAAAGTCGCATTCTGATTCAAATGCATATGTGTACTTGGCGACGTCTGAAATTCAAGATTGGTTAATGTAATCGGTAACAAGCGTACTTCATTGCTGGTATTAAACTCACATTGAACCCCTTTAAAACTACGAGATTTCAAGGCAGTTTTCTGCGGAATGATATGTGCAGCGGTAAGTTGTTTGAGCTTATTTATATCTTCAAAACTCACCACAGTACACGCTGGGAAATGACGTAGATATTGAGGAAACATGACCTCAAATAGTGAATGAGTAAACAGGTCATAACTGTCTGCTAACTTTTTATCGATACGTGCAGCGATCAGAGAAAAGGCTTGAATTAACCGTTCAATATGTGGATCATCAATTTGTTCTTGATTTAAAGATAGGCGTTGCGCAATCTTCGGATATTTCTGCGCAAACTCTCGAGATTGTTGACCGAATTCTTGTAGTTGTTTTTCATAATACGGTAAAAGTTGCTCTATCACAGTTCGCTCACACTAAGTTCTGGCAGAAATAACATATTGTTGTGTTGTTGGTTTGAGTAAAGCGTCAAAAAAAACAGGTTCATAGAGTGGATGAATATTTAAGTAAGCCTGAATACTTAAACACAGAGATCCCATATTATGGCCATCCAAGAGCATCTCAACTTTGATCTGCCGCAATCTTGGTTCATGCGCTGCAATAGACTGCTCAATCGATTGGCAAATCTTGTCCCGATCGAGTGGATTAGCGGTCGACAGGCCAACAAAGTCTATGATTCCAAATTGCAAAATCGATTTTTTTGCCAGTGGGAATTCATCCATATCTCGTTCAAACTGTGCAATTCGACTATTCAGTAAGTCTTCCAAATCACGAGCAACAGACTCTCGTAATTGCTGAATCGACATCCCTCTTAAATAATCTTCTTGCTCTGGTACTAAACGATCAAATAATGTTGATCTGAATCCGTATGGATATAAATGATCTAAATTCATTTTTATAAGAACAAAAACTTGGAAAAAATAGAGGCTAATAGGCAACTATTAACCCCTATTAGAGAATCACAATACAGATTACGCAGCGTATGAAGCTGTGTTATTAGAAAGTGACCATTTCTTGGTAACAGCACCTTTCGCAGTACCGTTAATGTCTTGTTGGTTATAAGTCCACTCAACAGCAGCGTATTTCAAACCAAATGTTTCTGTTGGTACACCTTCTTCATTTACAGTTGGTGTAACGCTAGATACAAGTACGTGTTTCAATTTGATTTGTAAGTACTTGATACGCTTGTCACCATTTGCACGGTAATAATCGATTTGTACTTCGTCAAATGTATAACCCGCAGAACAAGCTTCCCAAAGTTTTGGACTCGTTGCATCCAAATCTTTAACGAAAATCATGTCTGAGTGTTCAACACGTTCAGCAGTGTGGCCACCAACGCTACTTGAAGTCGCAGATTTTGGTTGACGAATGTTATGAGCCCAAGAGTTAACTTCAAGCCAACCTTTGTGTTCAGAATCGCGAGATTCTCCGTCTACCTTGTACTTACCACGAAACTCAACATATATATCTTTCATTTAAAATTTACCTCTATTTTATTTAAAGTTATTATCTAGCTGATCTCATTATTAATTTGAGGACTGAGGTAGTTCAGTCACGAGTCGTAAAGAAACAGATAACTCGTCCAGCTGGAAATGCGGTCTTAAGAAAACCACAGACTTGTAGTGACCCGGTTGAGCAGGATCTTCTACAACTTTTACAGATGCCTCTCGAAGCGGATATTGTGCTTTTGCTTCTTGAGATGCACCATCATCTAGCAAGACATATTGAGAAAGCCATTCATTTAAAAATGCTTCAACATTGCCTGCAGATGCAAAACTACCCACTTTGTCACGCATCATTGCTTTCAAGTAATGAGCAATCCGCGATACCGCCATGATGTATTGGATTTGGCTTGAAAGTGCTGAGTTCGCATTCGCTGTATCACTGTCATATTTCTTCGGTTTTTGTGCAGATTGTGCACCAAAGAAAGCAGCATAATCGGTATTTTTACAGTGAACCAATGGGATAAAACCAAGATCACTGAGTTCTTTTTCACGACGGTCTGTAATTGCAATTTCAGTTGGGCACTTAAATACAACTTCACCATCCGAGGTTTTAAAGGTATGTACTGGCAAGCCTTCAACTAAACCACCACCTTCAACTCCACGAATCGCAGCACACCAACCATGCATGTCAAATGCATTAGTTAAACGGGTACCAAATGCATATGCCGCATTCATCCACAAATAATCATCGTGATTTTCACCAGAGACGTCTTCGATGAAGTTAAAACCTTCCGTTGCAGTCCCCTCTTTCGGATGATACGGTAAACGGCCTAAAACGTGCGGCATAGTCAATGCAACATAGCGAGAGTCTTCGCTGTCACGGAAAGATCGCCATTGTACATATTCTGCTGTTTCAAAGATTTTTGAAACATCACGTGGACGGTCAATATCCGTAAACGATTCAAGACCTAAAATGCTTGGGCTTGCTGCTGAAACAAATGGCGCATGCGCTGCTGCAGCAACATGAGAGATTTGCTCCAATAAATACATATCTGATGGTGTACGATCAAACTCGAAATCACCAATCAAAGCTGCATATGGTGCACCACCAAATGAACCGTATTCTTCTTCATAAATCTTTTTAAACAAGGTGCTTTGATCAAAATCAGTTGCGCCTTGGAAGTCTTTCACCAACTCTTTTTTAGTCGTATTTAACATACGAATTTTGATCATTGAGTTAGATGGTGTTTCTTGGCAGAAATAGTAAAGTCCACGCCAAGTTGATTCGATTTTTTGAAATTGTTCGTGATGTATAATTTCACTCAATTGATTTGAAATGAGCGCATCAATTTCAGCAATACGCTTATCAATCGACAAGGTCATGTTTTCAGAAACTGTAATCGTTCCTGCCATCACTTCTTTTGCCAGCTCACCAATCAAACTTTTTGCACGAACATGTTCATCGTCATTACGTGCAATACGACTTTGCTCAACAATTGAATCCAACAAATTTGCTGATTCAGCTTCCACACTTGCTGCAGTGGCTGCTTGTAAATTACTCATTTTCAGCCTCCGCACTCAATTGACGAACTTGATCAGTATTTTTTAATACCTCATCCAGCAAATCTTCTAAACGTTCACTGTTTGAAATTTTATTACGTAAATCAGTCAAACGTTCACGCGCTGCAACAAGTTTACGTAATGGATCAACTTGTTGAACCACTTGTTCAGGACGAAAATCTTCCATTGAGTTAAACGTTAAATCAACAGACATGCGTCCGCCTTCTTCCGTCAAGGTATTTTCAACTTGGAAAGCTGCGCGCGGTGCTAAAGATTCCATGACTTCATCAATATTATCTAAATCGACATTGATAAACTTTTTGTCTTTTAATTTGGTTTTTTCCAACTCGGATGCAGCTGAGAAATCACCCATTACACCAACAACAAAAGGGAGTTCTTTTGACTCTTTACCATCACCAACTTCGACATCGTATGTCAGTTGTACACGAGGGGGACGTATGCGTTGCAGTTTTTTCTGTACGCTTTCTCTCTTTGCCATAACTTTTCACCCTTGATTATTATTTCAACGAATCGAATGGATTCGAACCTGTCTTTTGAACAGTATTTGGTTGTTTAGTAACTGTCGGTGCTACCGCCGTTTGACGTTTAGCGGGTGCAGTTGTCTGATTTACAGTACTACGTGTCGGTTGTGTTGTACGTACTTTTCTGTTTGTTGTACGTCGCGTTGTGTTATTGGTCGAAGTATTCCGAACTTCCCTCTTCACGGACTCGTCTGTGATTGCCTTACTCGTTGAAGTGTCAGGGGCAGGAACAGCAGCACGGATACTGTCACTCAGCTGTTTTGCTGGCGGATAAGTAAGTTCATTGCTCAAATAACGCATTTCAGTTGAACGCATGTGCTGCAATGCTTGATTGGCCACGTCAACACTGGCTAAAAAAGTAACATCAGTTAAAGTTGCGCCACGTACGTTTTGCTCTTGTAATTGCGTTGCCAGTTTTAAAGCATTCATCGGTTGCTTTAATTCATACATACGCATTGCGGCTTGGGCCAATAAATCATTTAGACGCGAAGCATTATCTTTATCACAAGCTTGTTGATAAATATCCAATAAAGCATGATCCGTTTGGTTTGCAGCCAACGGATATTGTTTTATGCATTTACTTTTTAATTTAATTGGTTTTATTTCTTTATCATCAGCATAAACCGAATTACCTATTAAACTCGCTGTTATACAAAGAATTGAAATTACAATACCTTTTTTCAAAATATGCCTCGTATTATTTAACTTATAATTGAAGAGCTGACAATTATTGTTAAAAAACCCTCTTACTCGTCAATTTTTGTACATTTACATCATTTCCGCGAATTTAACAAAAAAAACACATATAAAGTCAATACTAGTTACGTTTATTAACATTATTAAATTTTCATGACAGACATTCTTGTAAAAAATAATTTAATCCCGTGCAATTTTTGTTTAAAAGTGACATTTTTTGTTGTAGAATAATCTGTATACTCGTGTAGAGTTATATTAAGTTTTTGATTTTATTCAAAAAATATTTCTAGCAAAAACAACCATATCAAGTTAGAACTTCGCGAATAGGACTTGGTATTTAAAAATTATTGTGAGTAATAAATGAGTAACTTAAAGGTTTTAATCACAAAACTATCACCTCCTACTCGTACTGCATTAGAAAAATCTGCAAATTTCTGTATTAACCAATTGAATTATGAGATTGAAATTGAACATCTGTTCGTTGAATTATTAAATCAAAATACAGTCAATGATTTACATATTTTATTAAAAAAAAATAATATCTCTCCAGATGCGTTAATTACTGATTTAAAAGAAACTATCACTTCTTTACCTAAGGGCAATACTCGCACTCCAATCTTTGCAAAATCAATTGTTCGATTATTTGAACAGGCATGGCTGCTTGCCTCAGCAGAACAAACACCTTTAATTCGCAGTAGTCATTTATTGATTGCTTTGTTAACTGCTCCCGATTTACAACAAATTGCCTTTAGAGCATCAAGTTTATTTGAACTTTTCCCAATCGATACCATGAAACATAAGTTTCTCGATATTTGTGGAAAAAGTAGCGAACAAGCACAGACAGAAAATACAACTGCTTCAGCAGTAGAACCCACCGAAATTCAATCAACGATTACAGCAGCAAAAACACCGGCCCTTGACCAATACACCATTAATCTGACTGAAAAAGCCAAGAATGGTGGTATTGATCCAGTGATTGGTCGCGAGTTTGAAATTCGTCTGATGTTAGATATTTTGATGCGTCGTCGTCAGAACAATCCCATTTTAACGGGCGAGCCTGGTGTGGGTAAAACTGCAGTGGTTGAAGGCCTTGCATTAAAAATTGCTCAAGGCCTAGTTCCAGAAGCACTCAAAAATGTGCAATTGCATGTATTGGATATGGGCTTGTTACAGGCGGGTGCAAGCGTTAAAGGTGAATTTGAAAACCGTTTAAAACAAGTCATTCAAGAAGTCCAAGCATCGGCTCATCCTATTATCCTGTTTATTGATGAAGCACATACTTTGATTGGTGCGGGTGGTCAAGCTGGGCAAAATGATGCCGCTAACTTACTCAAACCTGCATTGGCGCGTGGTGAATTAAGAACTATTGCTGCGACCACTTGGGCCGAATACAAACAATACTTTGAAAAAGATGCAGCGCTTAGCCGTCGCTTTCAGGTGGTTAAGATCGAAGAACCAACTGAAGACGTGGCAATTGATATGTTACGCGCCATGATTCCTGTCATGCAAAGTCATTTCAATTTGCATATTGATGACCAAGCAATTATTACTGCCGTTCAAGCCTCACATCGTTACATTAGTGGTCGCCAACTTCCAGATAAGGCCGTGAGTGTATTGGATACCGCTTCTGCCCGTGTTGCACTGACTCAAAATGCACAACCCGTTATTTTAGATCAACTGAAAGCACAACAGCATAATCTGAAATTAGAACATCAAATCCTCACGCATGAACACCAACAGTTCCCTGTTCATCACCAACGCCTAGATGATCTTAATCAACAACTCTCCAGCTTAGAAACGGAAATTCAGGAGACTGAAACTAAGTGGCAACAAGAGCTTGGCTTAGTTAAACAAATTCAGCAACTGAATGCGCAAGCTGAAACGGATAATAAAACACAGATTGCCTCGTTAAGAGCTGAGTTGGCACAATTACAGGGTCAAACCCCTTTGGTGTTTGAACGTGTTAATGCGCAGATCGTCAATGAAATTATTGCTGATTGGACTGGTATTCCCGTGGGTAATATGGTCAATGATGAAATCAAACAAATTTTAACACTTGAAGATAAACTGGGTGAACGCGTCATGGGGCAAGATTATGCACTTGCCCAATTGGTTCAAGGTATTAAAACTTCCAAAGCCAAGTTAGAAGACCCAAATAAGCCACAAGGCGTATTCATTCTGATTGGTCCAAGTGGTGTGGGTAAAACAGAAACTGCGCTTGCCTTAGCCAACGAACTTTATGGTGGTGAACAACATCTCATTACCATCAATATGTCTGAATATCAGGAAGCACATACTGTTTCTTCACTAAAAGGTGCTCCTCCAGGCTATGTTGGTTATGGTCAAGGTGGTGTTCTGACCGAAGCAGTTCGTCGTAACCCTTATAGTGTCGTGCTTTTAGATGAAATCGAAAAAGCACATAGTGATGTACAAGAATTATTCTATCAAGTATTTGATAAAGGCATGCTCGAAGATGGTGAAGGTCGTGTAATTGACTTTAAAAACACCACCATTCTATTGACCTCAAATACAGGTTCAAGTGCAATTATGCAGGCGTGTTTAAATCAACCTGTAGAAGATTGGCCACATGCAGAAGATTTAATCGAACATCTAAAACCAAGTTTATATAAACAATTTAAACCTGCATTTATTGGTCGTATGCGTATCGTGCCTTATTTCCCACTGCATGATGAACTTCTGGTTCGTATCATCAAGCATAAGCTTGGGAAAATCGTAGCTCGTATTGAGAAGCAGTATGCAGCCAAAGTTCAATATTCTGATGATTTAATTGAATTGTTATTAAGCCGTTGTACTGAGGTGGATAGTGGTGCGCGGAATGTAGATAACATTCTCAACTCTACCGTCTTGCCTGCTTTGGCAACTGAAATTTTAGTTGCGTTAGCCGAGCATAAATTACCGAAGCTGATCGTGATTGATACCAAAGATGATGAAATCACCTATCAATTAGATCCGGTTGAAAAGGCAACTAAAAAACGTTCAAGTAAAAAAGCCAAAGCTGAAGTTTAAAATTTTTAAGATTGAGCCCAATTTGTGATGCATATGGATATTTTATCTTTATTAACGCCGATCAATGAGCAGTCACCTTGCGGTGAAGATTACTCATTTTCAAATGAGTTTCATGCCATTAAAAAGGCAAAAACCCAAGATGATGTGCTGCTTGATCAAGGCGACTGGGTCACTGAACCCAAACAGGCCGACTGGGATTTTGTCGCAGCGACATCGATTGATCTACTTCAATCAAAAAGTAAAGATATCCGTTTGCTCACATGGCTGTCAGAAGCTTGGGCAAATCTTTATGGTTTTGAAGGTGTTGCCAAAAGTCTTGAGTTAAGCCATCGCCTATTAGAACAATATTGGCTCACACTACACCCCGAGGTCGAAGATGATGATCTGGACCAACGTATTGGTTTATTACAAGGTCTGATTAATCAACTGCCTTTACTCATCAAAAAAGTCTCATTGATGAACCAAGCTCCTTTTTATCATTTACTCGACTATGACAACTTCCTCTATCACGAGAACGTTCGTCGTAAACAGAGTGATGATTATGAAGGATCAAACAGTCCAACAGAATTAGAGCAGTTTGAACAGGCTTTAGCGAATACCGATAAATCTTTTCAACGTCAAAATTATCAGAACTTTAATGAAATCCTGCAACAATGGGCGACACTCAAGCAGGTTCTAGATGGCCTACTCGGTCTAGATTCACCAAGTTTTGCCGCGATCGATTCAGGTTTAGATACCATTCATATCACGCTGAAAAAGATTTATAAGACCGATTTGTTTGAGCAAACAACTCAAGCAGTCATTACAGAAGTCGAAACATCGACAACGCCGATGGTACAACCCGTGACGACACAATCTTCTGCACCTCAAAACCAGCTGTCTTTCCAGCCACAAGTTCAATCACATGTTGAAAATCGTGAACAGGCAATGCGTGTACTACAAGAAATTGCCACTTATTTTCAAAAAAATGAACCGCATAGCCCTGTCAGCTATATGCTGCAAAAAACCATTAAATGGAGTCAAATGCCGCTACATGAATGGTTGACTCAGGTCATTAAGGAAGAACATCCTTTACAAATGCTACAGGATACTCTTGGTGTTCAGCCAAAGAATGAATATGAATAATTGTTGGTAAATAAATATGTTTAAAGCAGAAAAGATTCTTTGGGGTGAAGGCTTATTTTTACGTCCTCAGCATTTCCAGATTCAAGATACCTACCATGAACAACGCTTAAATCACACCATTCGAGCGATGATCCCTCATGCTTACGGTGTACAGAAATTAAAATTTGATGAAGTTCAGCTTTCTACCCATATTTTGGCTTTGCAAGAAGTTGAAATTATTTGGCAAGATGGTGAAATTTATCATGCGCCTGCGCAAGATTTGTTACCTGAACCATTATTGTTAGATGATTTAAATCTACAAGGTGAAATGACAGTTTATCTAGCACTGCCAATCTTGCAGGCCAATAAGAAAAATATTGCGGATGAAACACGTTCAGTTTCTAGCCGTTATCATAATTATTTGACAGAAACACATGATCTTTTTACCGATGCCAGTCCTGCTGAGCTGAATCTGTTACGTCGTCGTGCCGAATTCAAATTATTAGAACAACATATTCAACCCAGTCAAAATCTAGATGGCTTCTTATATATTCCAGTCGGTAAAATTAAACGTCAAAGTTCAGGTCATTTTGAACTGGACAATAAATTTATTCCACCCATCTTACATATTGCGGCTTCGGAATCTTTAATTAATAACTTAAAGCGTACGCTTAACGTGATTAAGGCCAAAATTAAAACCATTCAAAGTAATAATCGTGAAAATGAACAGAAACTGATTGAGTTCCGTTCGGGTGATATCGTTTCTTTCTGGCTGATTAATGCTTTAAATACGGCCTATGCAGGCTTAAACCACCTGTTGCAGTATCCATTGATTCACCCAGAACGTTTATTCTCAGAATTGTTACGTTTAACAGGATCATTACTGACCTTCTCTACGGCGTATGATGTTGATCATTTACCTTACTATAAACATCACCAATTGCAAGACAGCTTTCAACAGCTGGATCTAATTTTAAGAGATTTACTGGATACCATTATTTCAAGTCGCTATTTCAGTATTTCCTTGAAAGAAATTCGACCTTCTTATTGGGTTGGTAGTCTCGAGTCCGACAAGATTACTCGCGATACGCGTCTTTACGTGGCTGTTTCAAGCAGTATGATGCAAACTCACGAATTGATCCAAATCGTTCCATTACGTTTTAAAGTGGGTAGTACCATTGACGTCGAACAACGTGTAATTGCAGCGCTTCCAGCTGTTCCACTTCATCATTTAATGCAAGTGCCGACTGCTATTCCAGTGCGTTCAGGTGTGAGCTATTTTGAGATTGAACCGCATCACGAACTTTATCAACGTATGCTTGAGTCAGAATCCATCTGTATCTATGTGCCTGCTGGCTTCCAAGATATTAGTATTGAACTGATTGCTGTAATGAATAGCTAAGAGAACAACAATGACTCAACCAACAGGCATCCCTTCTTTATTTGATGATGGAAAAATCGGTTCAGGTCTCCCTACCGCTGATCAACCACAGAATAAAGTACAAGTGACCAATTTGATTGACCTATTGCATGATGGGTTTTATCTGGTTTTCTTAATTCGTAATCGTTATATTCCTGCCAATCCGAATGATTTTCGTGAAAAGATTCTGGATCTATTAAATCGCTTTGAGCAACAAGCCAAACGATTGCAATTTTCTGCGGATGATATTCATGATTCAAAATATGCATTTTGTGCACTAATTGATGAAACCATTGCGACTCAGCAAGACCCTGCTTATTTTAATTTGCAAAATACTTGGTTGATCAGTCCGCTACAATTGAGTTTATTCGGTTCTCAACTCGCAGGTTACCGCTTTTTTGAAATACTGGAACAACTACGTAGTCGTGGCAAAGAGCGTTTGGCTTCGCTTGAAGTTTTCCATTACTGTTTATTGCTTGGTTTTCAAGGGAAGTATCGACTTGAATCAGTCGAGAGCTTAAACCATCTGGTCGCTCGTGTCGGCGATGAGATTGATTATCTCAAAGGTAAAAAAGCAGCCTTCTCTCCATTTGCAGCAATTCCTGATCAGATTAAACATATTATTCATCATGAACTTCCTTTTTTCTGGATTCTGATCTTCTTGCTGATGTTTGCTGCACTCACTTTTGCGGGTTTAAAGTTCATGCTGTCAAAACAAAATCAGGCTGCTTTAAACCCTTATCAAAATGTGATTTCTGCACCAGCTGAGGAAGCACATATCACCATTCATTTGCCTTAGTTGATAACGTATGACTCAGGAAAGAACAACTTCTTTACGCATATTACAGACCAATAAGAAAAAAACCTTATCGCCTGTAATTTATATAATTATTGGATTTATTTCAGGGGTACTTTTTACCTCTCTGATTTTCTTTGTTTTTGTTATGGGTTCAAATCCGGCCGATACAGCAATGCCACAGCAAGAACAAACGATTGAAGAAAATCCAACCGTCATGCCGAATGCAAAAGCAACAACTCATAATACGGATGAAGTTGCGACTATTCAGCACGAAACAACAGAACCCGTTGAAGAGAATAACATTGCTCAACCAGGAAGTAATGATTTAAACAAATTCTTCCAGCGCACACCAGCAGCGCCTGCTCCGAGTGGGCAGCAGGTTTCCCCTTTTGCCAATGAGCCAAATGCCAAACCACAGCAAAAGGTCGTTCCTACAAAGTTACCGCAGGGGAAAAATGAGACCGTGCCAATGACAAATAAGACTGTTAAGCCAGCAGCCCCTCAACCAGCGAAAGCCGCTCCAACAAAAACACCTGAAGCTGAAGTTGAAGCGCCAGAAGCAACAGTACAAATTAAAGTGACCCAAAAGCCTTTTGCTGTAAATGACCTCAAATAAAAAATGATTTGGTTTATCTTCTTCTGCTTCGTTGCAGTTGCAATTGGATTGACGTTGCTCATGTCTTATGAGCTACGCCATAAATCCAAACACTTATTGCATTCACTGCTCCCAAGCAGCAAAAAGAAAATCGTCAATGCCATGCAGTTCGCAGAGAATATGCATCAAGCAGCTTCGCCAGAAAAACTACAATCTCATTGGCACCTACAGCAATGGTGGATTTTAATCGCGGGCTTCTTTTTATTTGCCAGTATTATGATTTTTGCATTTACACGCCCGATCAATTCCACACGAATTGAAGCAGAGTATTTAAAAGAAACAGACCCACAGATTTATAGTTTACTCAATGGTGAAATGCTCAGTCCTCCGCCCGATGTTGACGATACGCTGATCCGAGATGCAATCGTAGAGGCAACTCGTTTAGAACAAGCTTATCAAGCTCAGCACCCGACAGATCCAAGTATTGATGCATCTCAAATTGAGATTCCAATAACCCATTCTCATGGCAGCTTGGATTCATCCCTGGTTGATCGTAAATGGGACAAAATCAATCCACGCTATAAGCAACGTCTGCTCATGGTCTTTAAAATCATGAAAGAACAACATGGTTATGAGCTAGTTTTACTTGAAGGCTATCGCAGCCCAAGTCGCCAAAATATGTTAGCAGGTAATCCAAATACAACCCGTGCTAAAGGCTATCAAAGCTATCACCAGTTTGGTTTAGCAGCGGATGTTGCCTTTAAGCGCAATGGTAAAGTCGTGATTACTGAACGCGATCCTTGGGCTATGCGTGGTTATGAGCTATATGGACAAGTTGCCGAGTCTGTCGGATTAACTTGGGGTGGCCGCTGGAAATCGATTAAAGACTTTGGACATACAGAATATCGTATGCCGGGCTTAAGAAAAACCAAGAAAATGGCTGAACAACTGACTGCAGAAGGACAGTTAACAGCAAGGGCAGATGAGTCTTAATTTTTTCAGAATAAGCCTAAATTAAATAAAACCTATGCATATAAATATCCATAGGTTTTAATTCTAATATAAAATTAAGATATTTTTTGTATAATCAAAATAACAATAATATTAAATTTAGCTTAATCAACAACAGATATGGGAACTGTTTTTTTCACTTTAAAAATAAATTCCTTAAATATTACATTCATTCCTAATACCAATATAAAAGCAATAATAAATGAGCCTAATACATCAAAAGGAAAATGAACACCAATATAAACCCTTGACCAACCAACAATTAAAGCCAATAGCAATGCTGCACTTCCTATTTTTCGATAGCCCGAAACTAAGTAAGAAAAAGCAATCGTTGCCACAGTCAAGGTATGTTGGCTTGGAAATGAAGAAGATGAACCATGCCCTGTTAGGATATGCCCAATGCCAAGGTCAAATGGCCGTGGATGGTAATAGATCGCATGAATGAATTGCGTGACCAATAAAGAAACGACGATGGTAATAAGCATCTTGATAAACTGTACTCGGTATTTTTTATCCCTAAAAAACAATGAGGTGATTAAAAACACAAATAATACAGCAATTAAATTATGTGAAGCGAATAATGCAGCTTTATCTAAAATAGGATTTTGAGTTGCAGTCGAATTAATCCAATTAAACAAGCTGATATCGATAGTTTCAATTGACATCGTCAATCGTTCCATGATGGTTTGACGATGCAAATATAAAAAGATCAGCTTAAAATAAAATTAAATACGCTTAAAAACCTAACAGCATTACAATTTAATTTTAAGTCGCTATTAATAAAAAAATCCTAAATTTGATCCACCCTTCAATTGGAGTGAATTATGGATAACAAAAATAGTCTGTCTGACGTATTGAGCAAAGTACCTGAAGTGACATTGCTATTCTGGATTATAAAAATTGCAGCAACAACACTCGGTGAAACGGCTGGTGATGCTTTATCAATGTCGCTCAATCTAGGTTATATCTTAAGTACATGTATTTTTTCTATTATTTTTATTGGTTTTGTTTCATTGCAAATGAAAGCCAAACAATACAAACCTTTCTTATATTGGGCAACCATTATCTCAACCACTACACTGGGAACCACCATTGCTGATTTCGTCGATCGTTCTCTAGGCATAGGTTATCTCGGGGGGAGTATTATTTTACTCACTCTACTGCTTAGCTCGCTTACGATCTGGTATTGGAGCTGTGGCAATATTGCGGTAAACAGTGTCCAGTCTGCAAAGACCGAAGCCTTTTACTGGGTCACCATTATGTTCTCTCAAACCTTAGGAACAGCGCTTGGTGACTGGACGGCAGATACCCAAGGACTAGGTTATACAGGGGCTGCTCTGATCTTTGGTGCATTACTGCTTATCTTGATTGCCTTATATTACTGGACCAAAATCTCTAGAACATTTTTATTCTGGTCGGCTTTTGTTTTAACTAGGCCTCTCGGTGCTGTCTTAGGTGATTTTTTAGATAAACCACTTGATCACGGTGGGCTGGATTTAAGCCGATTCGGTGCTTCTTTTGTATTATTGGCTTTTATCCTTGTTTGTTTAGTGTTTTTTAAATCCAAACCTGCTTCAACAGCACATTAAATCTTTCTTCAATCCTCTTCACAGCACATATAGAAAAGGGATAAGAAAAAATTATTTTCTTATCCCTTTTTGTGATCACTTATAAATAATTAACTATGTTTCCAAGGCACTGCAGGTGAGCCAATCCATGCTGATTTTGCAGGAATATTCTCTCCTTTCATTACCAACGTCAGTGGACCCAATACCGCATGATCGGCCACATTGGCATTGTATAAAATGATACTACGCGAATTCACCACGACATCACTGCCGATATTGACTTGACCAATTTTCATGATGCGGTCTTCAAATAAATGCGTTTGAGGTCCAGAGAAGCTATTAAACTCAGCACGGTCCCCAATCTTTACGCAGTCAAATTCAGTAATATCAACCGTATCCAGATAGACATCCTTACCAATCCCGACGCCTAAAAGACGCAAGAAGAAAGGCAACATCGGAGTCCCTCTTAAATAATTCAAAAAGTTTGGAATGGCAACAGATTCATAGAGACTAGTAATGCCTTCGCTTAACCAGACGAACATCGTCCACATGGGTGATGAACGTGGTTGATAACGTCCAATTAAAGCCCATTTCAATACGGTCACAATGACAAAACAACCGACACCATATAACAGTCCAGCCATAGTTAAAGCCAATAGCCCCATCGCAATACTATAGTCATTAATGACATCAATCACTTCTAAAACAATCATATAGCCTACACCAATAGCAAGTGCTGTCGGTAATACAATACGTAAACCCTCAATCAGCCCTCGCATGAAACGGCGTTTGATACTTGGTTTAAAGGTTAGATGATCTGGATATTGCGCTGCTGCTTCACGCGCTGGCAACAGTAAAGGTGGCGAACCAAACCATGTCTGACCTGAATACATTTCTCGGTTATCTGGCGTTTTCGATTGCACACCAATCAAAACATTATCAGGTAATACTGTACCATCCGCGATATAAGCACTATTCCCAACAAAACTACGATTCCCAATTTGAGTAGATTTCAACGTCATCCAGCCGCCTTTAATCTCTTCATCGCCCAACATGACCGCATCAGCAATAAAGCTTTCCTCACCTAGAGTCAGCATTTCAGGAATTACACCTGTGGCAGTCGAAATTTCTGTATTTTTACCCACCTTCGCGCCCAACATCCGGAACCATGTCGGAGCATATAAGGTTGCAAACAAACCATGTAAAGTCTGTAAACTAGTTTCTAAAATCTGAGCTGCGAACCATTTACGATAGTAAACACCACCATGTATGGCATAAGTGCCTGTCTCTAAACGCGGTAATACAACCTTACGTATAGCTGAAGAGATTAATGCGGTAATGACCATCATCATGGCACTGGCAGGAATGGCAAGAATGAAATAATACAATGCCGTTTGAACATGATTATTTGGGTCAATATTAAACACATTGACATCTAACCAGTCGACCAATAAAAAACTTGGAAAAATCGGAATAAAGAACAAACACGCAATGATTAAAGCACTGACACTGTAATAACCATATTCAGAAAATTTGCGCAGTAAAGATAACTTTGGACGTGCAGCTAATGATTCAAGCTCATCAATATGACCTATTTTTTTCGCTGGTGTTCCATCCCAAATTTCACCTGCCGGTACCGTCGTCCCATATTCAATTGAGGTTAAAGCATTCACATGCGCTTGCCGTTCTAACACGGTATTTTCTTCCAATACAGCATACGATCCTACATAACTGTCTTGTTTGAGTTGGATGGAACCTAAGACCAAATGCCCGTGTTCCACTTTGGCATTCTCTAGATTTACATTTGAACCAATACTGACCCCATCTTCAATCTGTAATAAAGATGGCATACGGATATGCACTGAGCTAATGGTGACATCGTGCCCAATCTTCGCCCCAAGTGCTTTAAGGTATAAATTCAATAAGGTTGAACCAGAAAGTAAATATACAGGTGAAATACTGCTGATCCGATCAGCTAACCACCAACGGAAATACGTCATTCCCCATAATGGATAACGACCTGCACCAACCCCTAACATCAGTAAACGTTTTACCGTAATTGAAACTGCAAAACTGGCAATAATCACACTGATATAAACCAATAATGACAGCACGATTGCATAAGGAATACTATCTCGTGTACCACCTGTGAAATAGTGATAGGTAAAGAATGGTGCCAACCATTGCAGAATATTAATCGAGATCAGTACAGGAATCGTCACCACCTGTGCAATCCCACAAAGCCATTTATAGCTTTGATTGCGCGGATTGTCTTGTCCAATCTGACGATCAAATACGGAAGGTTCAGGTTGTTCTAACATTAAAGCTGCAATCGCCCCGACTTTTCTGGCCTGATATAAGCTTTGAATGGTCAGATGGCTATATTGAGAATGTTCACGTAAATTCGAGATCAGTACAGCAGCGAGTAAGGAATGTCCTCCGAGATCATCAAAGAAATCTGAGTCTAACTTGATGGGGATATTCGGAAATAAACGATTCAAAATCTCAAATAAAATCTCTTCAGCCTCATTCTGTGGCTGGTCAGATTCACTCCGATCAATCACGCTGGTTAATGGACGGGCTTTCAATGCCTTACGGTCAATTTTCCCAGACAATAAACGTGGCACTTCTTCAATAATTTCAAAGCGATTTGGCACCATATACGGCGGTAAACGTTGACTAAGCTGGTATCTGAGCTGCTTAATTTCAATCGCTTGTTTTGCCTCCAACTCAGGTGCAATAAAAGCAATCAGCTGATCAATACCATCTTCAACTCTTAGAATGACTGCTGCCGTTCCAATCCCATCAAGATCACATAATGCAGCTTCAATTTCACCGAGTTCGACACGGAAACCCCGAATTTTGATTTGATCATCGGCACGGCCTAAACAATGCACCTGACCAAACTCATCAATTTTGGCGAGGTCTCCAGTACGATACAAGCTGATTTCATCCTCATTATTTGCCCAAGGATTCTCAATAAATTTATCAGCGGTTAAATCAGCTCGGCCTAAATAGCCTTGTGCGACACTCGGACCAAAAATACAAAGCTCACCCGTTTCACCTTGAGCCAATAACTCTCGCTCTGCATTAATCACCAACATGCCGTAATTCGGTAGTGGTTTACCTATGGTTACGGGCTTGCCCTGCTGTAATAATTCTAAACTGGCAGACACTGTCGTTTCAGTCGGGCCATAGGTATTAAACATTTGATGGTGTGGTAAGGCCCAACGTTCCACCAATGAATCAGGGCACATTTCCCCACCTAAGTTGATAATACGCAAGTTCGGGACATCTTCAGGAAATAGAGCCAACAAAGTTGGTACAGCATGTAATACGGTAATCTGTTGCTGTTTCAGCGTTTGACATAACCGTTCTGGATCGCTGACTAAGGATTTTGGTGCAATCCACAAACTTGCCCCAACGAGATAAGACAACCAGATTTCTTCAAAGGACATATCAAAGGCAACGGAGAAACCCTGATAAACCTTGTCCTGTTCCTGAATCCCTAAAATACTGTTTTCACTACGTAGGAAATGGCAAATATTCTTCTGGGTAATCACAATGCCTTTCGGCTTTCCTGTTGAGCCCGAGGTATAAATAATATAGGCAGGCTGTTCGGGTGTGGTTTTGGCTAATTCCACAGTCTCATACAACGGTCGCTGTAATTCAGTATCAGTCCATTTAGTCTGTGGAACATCTTGTAGATGTTCATACCATTCATCGTTGGTAATCATCCCTACTGCCGCAGCATCTTCCAGACAAACCGCAATACGATCTGCTGGGGTATCCATATCAAACGGCAACCAAGCTGCGCCACTCAGACAAATCGCCAACTGAGATTTTAATAATTCAATACCTCGCGGCAGCCATAAGCCAATGATATCACCAGCTTTTACGCCCTTAAGGGTTAAATGCTGCGCCATGAGCAAGGCTTGCTGGTAGAGCTCACCATAACGCAGCTCTTGCTCAGATTCGATCAGGGCGATTTTTTCTGGGAATGTTTGTGCCGTTTGAATAAAAATATCGGCAAGGACTTCATGCTGTAAAAATTCTGGGTGGTGCTTACCACGAATAATATTTTTTGCGCTCATCACACATTGGTTCATTTTTATACTCTCTTTAATGTTCTGATCCAGCTAATACGAAATGAGGTATTTGTATTAGCTGGTAAAGTAAAGAGAGCAACTTAAAACAACATTAAAGTGTGATGTCTGAATAAACAATAAAAACTAGAACAAAACAAAAGTGATCAATCTGACCACTTTTTATTCAAATTATGAACAAATTACCCCATTTAGGTTAATCGGAGATTTTGAGTCCGATGCCACTATCGACAGTGCAATCGCATCGACCACTCGATTTAATGAACCACTTGCTGCGCTCACGATATTCTGCAATTGCTCCGTATTTCCTGAAATCGGCTGGCTAAAACTCATACGACATGCCAACTGCTGGTTTTGCACAGGATTCTGATCTAAAGCAACGGTGGGATCATTGCGCTTAATGATCCAAGCAACCGACACTTCGACATTTTTCTTTGCGGTATCACTCGTATTAACAATATCAAAATGTGAAAAGTCAGTTGCAACACGATACGACACTTTACCACCGACCATGCCACTGCTGTATCGATCAACAGCACCAAGCTTTTGCTGTAAACCAGCGGACAGATTATCTCTTAATTCAGCCCCGAGCGTGGATGTCCAACGCTCATTCTCCATGATTTTAGATTTACCCGCTGCATCCTGTATGACGATCGGTGCTCGATTAATACGGTCTGGCAATCCAACAGGCAATACTTCAATGACCCTGACCTTTGAACTTGGCAATGGAGAAACTTTACTTGCCAACGTGTAATAATTCGGTGTGGGTGAACCCGAACAGGCTGTGAGTAACACAGCAGCCGATAAGATGCTCACGCTGCTGAGCCCACCTGCTACAGCATGTGAATGTTTAGCGATCATTGTTCTTATCATTTGTTTGCCTCTGCTTTTTTACCCCGAATCAGTGATTCAGGATGCTGTTCAATATAATCCGCCATTAATTGTAAAGATGCAGCAGCTCGAGTCATTTGCTGCAATGCTTTACGCACATCCTGCTGCATCGGTGCATCACTCGACAAAATAGATTCACTCGATTGCATCGTTTTACGCACATCATTCAGCGTCGCTTGTAAGCCTGGTGCAACTTTGCCATCCAACTGTTTCACCAATTTATCTGTCGATTCAATGGTCGTGTTCATATTATTAAGCGTCTTACGAACATCTTGTCCAATTTCTTCGAGTGGGAACTTACTCACTTTATCTGCGATTTGTGAAACTTGTGCCTGTAAACCACTCAACTCTGTTGCAGTCGTTGGTACTTCAACACGCCCATCTGGTCTCGTAATTAAAGAGGCGGCTTTGGCTTTTGGAAACTTATCAAAGGCAATGTAGTTCTGACCTGTTAATAAATTACCCGTCCGCATCTGCGCACGCCAACCTCTCTCAATAAAGTATTTAAAAATTTCGCCATCTGGATCAAGCTCTTTGCCATGGGCTAAACGTGATGGATAAATCACGGCATCCACGCGCATTCTTAAATGCGTATAAGACTGATCAAATTCGACATTGATAGCTTTGACATTACCAATCTCAATACCCATAAAGTCTATTGGTGCACCCGCGGTTAAACCACGAAGCGAATGATCAAAGTACATAATAATTGGACGCGGCTTACCATCAGGTTCCTTCATGGCCTCTTTACGAGAGTCCGATAAAGTAAAATAGCTATTGTCTGGTGCAATAGCGCCAGCAGAATTTTCTGGATAGCCAAAGGCAATACCGCCCGCAATAATACTGGCAAACGATTGCGTATCCAGATTAAATCCTGATGCATTTAAGGTCACATCAACCCCACTGGCCTGCCAAAAACGTGCATCTGTGGTTACGAATTTATCGTATGGTGATTGAATAAAGGTTTGTAGTTCAACACTTTTTCCATCGGCAGCCAATTTATAAGCCGTAATCTGCCCAACATTAATTCTACGATAGTAAATCGGCACGCCAACATCAAGTGACCCCAAGTCCTGTGCTTTTAAGAAAAAGACCTTCCCTGGTATGTCCGATGACACTACAGGCGGAACTTCAAGCCCAGTAAAATTCTCTTGCTTCTGTTCAGCCTTCCCCCCATCGACTTCAATATATGCACCAGAGAGTAAGGTATCAATACCCGAAATACCACCCGTTCCTACTCGAGGTCTCACTACCCAAAAACGCGAATCTTTGGCTGCAAAATTACTGGCATCTTTGCGTAATTCAATTTTGGCAATAACATGAGATCGGTCATCCGAAAGATCAATCTGTCGAACCAAACCAATATCGACCTGTTTATAACGTACTGTCGTTTTCCCGGCCACCAAACCTTCTGCTGTTCGGAAAGACACTTCAATGGTTGGACCTGTATCCAGCACGGCTTTTGCTGCAAGCGAAAGTGCGATTAAAAGCGCAATAAATGGAACCAGCCAAATGAGCGCAGGTCTCCAACGTCCCTTCTTTTTTTCAGGTTCATCGAAGATTGCATCGTTCTGCATTAACACCGTAGTATTTTCTTCAGAATCTCGGCTATTCGGGGTATTTTCTGACATAGTGATCTTTCTTTTATAGGTCAAAAATAAGGTTCATCTTCAATCTTAACTTTTTAATTGATGAATCGCCGTTCCTTTCAAATGATTTGATTGTTGCGCATTTGCTTCATGCGCCTTGAAATAATTGTCCCAAATGATTCTTGGATCAAAACTCAGTGAAGCAAACATGGTCAACACCACCACAGCACCAAAAGCCACTGCACCTGGTCCAGCCAATATGGTTGCAAGCGACTGAATCTGTATCAGTGCCGTTAATAATGCCACGACGAAGACGTCAATCATTGACCAGCGTCCAATAAACTCAACAATCCGATACAGCAAGGCACAATGTTCAGGTGAAAAATGCAATTTTGAAGAAGACTGCATGGAGACGGCAACGAGTAAAAATACCAGAATCAGTAATTTTAAAATCGGGATAAAGATACTGGCCATAAAAATGACCACAGACACCAGATAATCCCCATTTTGCCAGAAATAAATGACTCCACTGATAATCGTATCTTGCTGACGTCCCAATAATGAATCTGTAACCGTCATCGGTAATACATTGGCTGGAATATATAAAATAGCAGCCGCAACCACTAAAGCGAAGGTACGATTTAAACTTTGTGGTTTACGTGAATGCAATGTACTTTTACATCTCGAACATTGAGCATGATTTTCCAGATCTGTGTGACTCGCTACAGAATTTAGTAATCCACAGCAATGACATTGAATGAGCCCAACCTGTTTTGCCCTGACATAATTTTTAATCTGTAAATCAACATCGGAAAGGTGTTCTACAATTGAACCAATCTCGGTGTCATGGTCATGTTTTTGCTTCATCCCACACTCCGATCAACTTCATCCCAGATATCTTTAATCTTTACTGAGGCAATATAGACCAAAAGCACACTCAATAATGTAAATGCCCACAGTGCAACACCAGGAATGACGGTAACCATCCCCACAAGTTTGACCAAAGTTACAAGTACACCAATTAAAAAAACCTCTACCATTCCCCATGTCCGAAACAAAAATAAGGCTCTCAGCGCCAAAGTTAAGAATTGAGGCCTGATCTTCAACACACTAATAAAGAAAAGCACATAGCTCAGCAATAACAACTCAATCAAAGGAACAATAAAAGTTGTAATCAGAATCAAAACACCGACCAATGCACGATCAATATGAAACATGGTCCATGCAGCACCGATTAAAGTGGTCTGTGAAGTATTCCCCTGTAGCTCAACAATGACGATGGGGAAACTATTGGCAATCACAAAGACAATTAGTGCAGTAACGACCAAGGCAAGCAAAGACGAAAAAGATCGACTTCGACGATACAACTCCGCACCACAACAGGTACAATAAGCCCGTTCGCCTGATGCAAGCTCAACCCTACGATATATTGCATCGCATTCTTCGCAACCCGCCAGTTCAGTGAGTCTGACTTGCTGACCAATCGCTAAGGTTGGATTATTTTTATTCGCCATAAAGTCAAACTCATCACCTAGATTCTTTGTTGTTTAAAAAATCGACTCAACCCATTTATACCTTTTATTTTTGCAATCACAACCAAGGACTGTATTTCTTACACAATATGTAAACAAATCATCATCTAAAAGAATTATCGATCATATTTTTTGATGGCTTATTCAGTCTTTATCAGAAAGGCCATAGTTCAGGTACGGGTTAATCTATCTGCGACCACACGCTAGCCCTATTATCATGTATAAAAAAGACGAATAGGTTGCAGCTCATGTCTACAACCTATTCGTCTATATTATTACGTTTAAATAAAAAAGTTATTTAAACAGCTTTGTTTTTATAAAAAATATTGTAGCTCGCATAGCATGCGATAATAAACAGGACACAACAAACAAAACCGACTTGCATCGATGGATCGGTCACCATGCTAATACAGGTGATCACACAAAATACACCACCTAAAATCGGTGTTAGTGGGAATAATGGCGCAGCAAATTTTAGGTCTTTGACTGTTTTACCCGATTTAAGCCATTGTCTGCGGAAGTTAAATTGGGAGACACAAATCGAAATCCATACCACCACCATGGTAAAGGCAGCAACACCCAATAAGTTTTTGAAAATCGTTTCAGGTGCAAAATGTTCCGATAATAATCCAGGAATTGCGCCAAACATGGTCACAATAATCGCAATAATCGGCGTTCCTGAACGGGTTAATTTTGAAAATACCTTCGGTAGCTGCTTCTTCTCAGACAATGACCACATCATTCGAGAAGCTGCAAATAAACCTGAGTTTGCCGCAGACAAAAGCGCAGTAATAATCACAAAACGAATAATGTCTTCTGCGTATGGAATACCAATGTAATTAAATACTGTGACGAATGGACTATTGCTGACACTATTGGCATTTAAACCTGCCATTTCATAAGGCAGTAATGCACAGATCACCACAATAGTACCGACAAAGAAAATCAATAAGCGCCAGATGGCCGCATTGATTGCTTTTGGTACGGTTTTAGCAGGCTCTTCCGCTTCACCTGCCGCGACACCAATCAACTCTGTGCCCGAGAATGCAAAGTTCACGATCAACATCGTCGCGAAAATTGGGAAAATACCGTTTGGAAACCAACCATGTTCTGTCAATTTGCTAAACAATGGTGCCGACTCATGCCCATGATAGGAAATAAAGCCAAAAATAGCGGCTAAACCCAATCCAATAAAGCAGATAATGGTCAAGACTTTAACCAAAGACAACCAGAATTCGGACTCAGCAAATAGCCGTGTAGAACTGACATTCAGGGTGAAAACCAATCCTGCGAATAATAAAGTCCACGTCCACATGGAAATAGAAGGAAACCATTCCTGCATCAGTAAAGCCGCAGCGGTAAATTCGGTGCCTAGCGTTGCCGTCCATGTGAGCCAGTACAGCCATGTAATCATATAGCCTGTTCCAGGACCAATATAGGTTCTGGCATATTCACCAAAAGAACCCGACACTGGCATCTGTACCGCAAGTTCACCGAGACACAACATCACCATGTATGCAATCACACCACCCAGTAGGTAAGAGAGAATCGCACCGACTGGACCAGCCTGAGAAATGACATCTCCAGAGCCTAAAAATAGCCCTGTTCCAATTGCGCCCCCCAAAGAAATCATTACCAGATGACGCTTGGTCATGGCACGTTTCAATGGTTTACCTACTTCAATCTCTGCGCTTGAAGTACCCGATAAACTGGCGACATCCTGCTGTGGTACATACTGTCCACTCAGGGCTTGGCCTGATGGAAATGTCTTTTCGTTATTGTTACTCATACACGGTCACTCCAACTGTATTCTTATGACAACCTGTCCTTGCTTTTGATTCATAAAAACGAATATCTAAACGATATTCTTTGACACGTTTTGTTCTATTGAACATCCATATTCAAACTCCATGTATTTTCATCCAATAACCACATCTAGCCGCTTCATTGGCAATGTCTTAGTTCATTTCTTTTAATATCAATCCAGCTCTAAGTCCTGTTTTCACCTTGGGATTTGGGAATAAAATCCAGACTTGCTGATCATGCGCGACATAATTGCCAGCTTGCTGAGTCGCAATTTCCTCACCTTGCTGAAAGGTAGAAAAATTCGGTGCAGCGGCACTCAGATTCAATTGAAAATCGTCACTTTGCTTTAAAATAGAATCCACTACTTTAAACTGGCGAATTTCGGATTTCTGTCTAATCGGTAGCGCCTGATCTGAAAGTACGGCACGCAGCATTTGGTCAGTACTGGCAAACTCAGCTAAGTCATTTTCGCCAAAAGGCTTGGCCTTGCCTAATTCCAAAGTACTGCTCGCTGCCTGAAAACGTTCAGTCGTAAAGTGAGTAAAGGTTTTCCCAGCCGCATTGTGATAGACCAAAGCATCCAAATCGGCAGCCTTTAAACTTTGGATCAGAAAGTCATCATAAGGCGCTGTCTGATAAGGGAATAAGGCAAACACAGGTAAGAGCGATGCACGAATGGCAGTATGTAAATCATAGTGATAACGCTGTGCTTCTAGCGAGCTATCAGCAAAAAAATCTGCCGTTACTTGCTCTAAATATGCTGCCCGCTCAGTTTCTTGGTCTTGAATTAAATCTTGATAGGCACCACAAAACATACGGTTCATATCATTTTCAAGATAACGAACACCATGACGAATCGCTTCGGGGTTACCGAACACAAAAAGTACCCGCACTGCCAGATTTAAACGTTCTGCAAATACATCATTGATGATATTTGCCAATAATTCGATGGGTGCGGTTTCATTGCCATGAATACCTGCAGAAAGCACCATGGTTTTTCTATAACTTGTCTTAGGCGTACATTGTAATAGCCCTTCACCTAGCCATTTCCATGTAAACCCAGCGGTTTCCCCTTGCATTTGCACAGGGACTCGTTGTTCTAAAGTCAACGTTAATAGATCAACCATGTACTTTCATCCTTAAAAGCCTTTGTTTACTGTTTATCTTTGGAAGTGATAAACCGAGCCTAAAGCCAAAATTTTGGTGAGTTCATCCAACGCAGTACGGCTTTCGATCAATAAACTTGGATCGGCCAAATCGTCCTGCGTTAACTCGTCACGATAATGCTGATCAACCCACTGATTCAGGGTTTTGAACAATGCATCATTCATAAACAGGTTTTGATTGACCGCAGCAAGTTCGGTGTCATTCACCGCGACACGTAAGCGCAGACATGCTGGACCACCGCCATTGCGCATACTTTCACGCAAATCAAATACCTTAATGTCATCAATTGGTGTGCCCATTTGAATCATGTCGCTTAAATAGCTCCATACCGCCTTGTTTTGGCGCGATTCATCTGGCACCACAATACTCATGCCACCATCAGCGCGCGTTAGAATCTGGCTATTGAACAAGTAAGTCGATACCGCATCTTCAACACTGACACGACTTTCAGGTACTTCAATCGACACAAATTCCTGCCCAATTCCCGCCATTTTTTGACGGATTTCATGCAATGCATCAGCTTGATTTAAAAAGGCCTGTTGGTGATGAAACAAGACTTGCTGATTACTCACCGCGATGACATCGTTATGGAACACACCCTGATCAATCACATCTGGGTTTTGCTGAATGAACACCGTACGTTTCGCATCTAAACGATGTAATCGTGCAATCGCTTCACTCGCCTCACGCGTTTGACGTGCAGGGAATTTCTGCGGCGCAACGCTTCCACCGAGCTGTTGCTGGCCATAAACAAAGACCTGCACACCAGCCTGATCATAAGCACCACCAAGGCGGTTATGATTGGCAGCCCCTTCATCACCAAATAAAGCGGCTTCTGGCAATGCTTCGTGGTGCGCGAAATATACATCATTCTTGAACATCGCTTGTAGGATACGCGTGGTCGTATGATGCTCAATTGATCGATGGAACTTATTATTCAAGTTTGCCGCAGTAAAATGCATGCGACCGTCCGCACTATCTGCCGATGGCGACACCGTACACGAGTTCGCAGTCCACATGGAAGATGCTGAACTGAGCGATGACAACAGTGCTGGTGCAGTACGCATGGCTTGGGCAATAACATCAATATCACTGCCCGTAAAACCTAAACGGCGCAGTGTTGGCACATGCGGACGTTCTTGGGGTGCAAACACACCTTGCTTGAGTCCCAAATCCGCAAGTGCTTTCATTTTCTTCAAGCCTTGCTTTGCCGCCAACTTAGGATTGGACGCATTATTGCGGTTCTTGGTTGATGCAACATTACCAAAGGATAAACCTGCATAATGATGTGTCGGCCCTACTAAACCATCAAAATTAATTTCATAACCTGACATTTTTCTCTCCCTGTGTCCCTATATGAGCCGACTTACAGCACAATGCCCGGTGATAATTTTGAAGGTAAAGTAACGCTGTCACTTTCTAGTGAAGCCATCGGCCATGCACTATAATCCGCTGCATAAAAAGCACTGGCACGATGATTACCAGACGCTCCCACCCCACCAAACGGTGCTGCACTGGATGCACCTGTTAATGGTTTGTTCCAGTTCACAATGCCTGCACGCGCTTCAATCAACACACGATCAAATAAATCACGGTCAGGTGAAACCAGACCAACAGCCAAACCAAAACGGGTGTTATTGGCAATCTTTAGCGCTTCATCGAAAGTGTTATAGCGATAAATCGTGGTCAATGGACCAAAGTATTCATCATCAGGGATATCGGTCACCTGTGTGACATCTAAAATACCTGCGGTGAGCAACGAACTCTCAGCTTGTGGACGCGTCATTTCTAACAATGGTTTTGCGCCTAAAGCAATGAGCTTGCTTTGTGCTGCCAACATCTGTTCCGCTGCATGCGCAGAGATGACACCGCCCATAAAAGGTTGTGGTTCAGCATTCCATGTACCAACGACTAAGTTTTTAGCCACTTCAACAAAACGTTGAATGAAGGCATCGCCATTGGCACCGTGTTTAACAATAATACGGCGTGCACAAGTACAACGTTGCCCCGCAGAAACGAATGCAGATTGAATGGCTAAATTCACCACGGCATCAACATCGGTTGCTTCGTCAATGATCAAGGCATTATTGCCGCCCATTTCCAAAGCAAGGATTTTTTCAGGTGCACCTGCCATTTGTTTATGCAGGTGATAACCCGTATTGGCACTGCCTGTAAACAGTAAGCCGTCAATCTGCTCAGCCGCAGCAAGTGCTTCTCCTGTGCTGCGTCCACCTTGTACGATATTCAACACACCGTTTGGCAAACCTGCTTGCTGCCATAATTTTGCCGTTTCTTCAGCCGTCCAAGGGGTGAGTTCACTTGGCTTAAATACCACGGTATTACCTGCAATCAATGCAGGAACAATATGACCATTCGGTAAGTGCCCTGGGAAGTTATAAGGACCAAATACGGCAAGAACACCATGTGGACGATGACGTAGTGAAGCGACGCCATCTGGCATTTCAGTTTCGCTAAATCCTGTACGTTGATGATAAGCACGAATCGAAATCGCCACTTTGCCAATCATCGATTGCACTTCGGTCAAAGTTTCCCAAAGTGGTTTACTGGTTTCCTGACTAATCACTTCAGCCAATAGGGTTTTATGTTGTTCCAATAAGCCAGCAAAACGCTCAATGATTGCGATACGCTCATCTAACGCTAAGCGTGCCCATGCTGGAAATGCCTGACGTGCTGCATGGCATGCCTGTTCAACATCGGCTGGGCTTGCTTCATGCCCCGCCCAAATGTGCTGATTGCTGACAGGATTGGTTTTTTCAAATGCGGTTCCTTGTCCTTGAACCCAAGCACCATCAATTAATAATGCACCTTGTGACATTAGTTCTTCTCCATTTTATCTAATGCTAAAACGCGTACTTCATCGTGTTCAGCAATATTCAGTGCCTGTGCTTGTGCTGCCGTTAAATGCAAAGTCTCGCTTTCATCGACTTTGTTATTGATCAACAGTACGGCGTAATCTTTGTATCGGTCATTGGCAACCAAAAAGTGTGCCTCAGTACTTTCAACTTGCTCAGTGAATTTGACTTTAAGCAAGCGGCTCTCTTTCACAGCCCGTAATTCAGCAGTATTGGCTTCCAGTGTTGGTCCAGCATCAAAAATATCGACATACCCCTGATATTTAAGACCTTCTGACATCAATACCTTTGCCGCAGGTAGTGTATGTGGATGCACTTCTGCAATCACTTCACGCGCCTCAGAAGAGAGCAAGTCAACATAGACTGGAAATCTCGGCATCAACTCTGCTATAAAGGCTTTTTGCCCGACACCGCTGAGATAATCCGCTGCCGCAAAATCCATATTGAAAAACAGATAACCGAGCGAATCCCAAAAAGGTGACTGTCCCTTGTGATCTGAAAAACCACGCATTTCTGCAATCAGCCGTTCTTCAAAAAAAGAACGGAAAGCTGCAATAAACAGAAAACGGACTTTGGATAAAAATTTACCGTTCTGGTTTTTGCGATATTCAGGATCAAGAAATAAAGTACAGAGTTCACTACAACCCGTATGGTCATTACTTAAAAACAAAGTGTCTAAAGTCTTATACACATTTAAAGCTTTAGATGCGTGTACTTGTTTTGCCACACGAAAGTTGTAAAACGGTTCATTCAGCCCGACTGCAACTTCGATTGCACTTACACCCACAATTTTGTGAATGCTGGTGTCTTCGAGTACAAACAGATAACTTGCCTCGCACTTCTCGACAGAGCCATCCAAAGTGCGAGTAGTCCGTGTAATACGTTCAGCCAAGATATCTTTATTTTGTGGTAAGGACGTCAGGCCGATGCCCGACTCTCCCGCTCGTTGCGCTAAACGATAAATATCATCTAAGTCCCGATGCGCTGCATGTCTAACAATCATCATGGTTAGATGCTCACAACAAACTTAGAGGCGTGCTAATGCACGAACAAAACGGCTTAGACCTTCATCAATATCATGTTGAGGAATGATCAATGAAGGGGTAAAACGAACAACATCTGTACCCGCGACTAAAGCGAGTAAGCCTTCTTCACCCGCTAAGGTCACAATATTTTTGGCTTTACCTGCGTATTCATCTTTCAATACACAGCCGATTAATAAACCTTGACCACGAATTTCTTTGAACAGACCATATTCAGCATTAATCTTGTTTAAGGCATCAATAAAATATTGATGACGTTGTTTTACACCGTCTAATACTTCAGGTGTATTGATGAATTCAAATACTGCGCCAGCAACCGCACAGGCCAATGGATTACCCCCATAAGTTGTACCGTGATCGCCCACTGCATACATGTTGGCATAATGATCTGTGGTGATCATGGCACCAATCGGGAAGCCACCACCCAATGCTTTTGCGGTAGTTAAAATGTCAGGCGTTACCCCTGTATTCATATAGGCATACAATGATCCTGTACGACCTACACCGGTTTGTACTTCATCAAAAATCAGGACTGCACCTTTTTCATCACAGAGTGCGCGTAAGCCTTTTAAAAATTCGATATCTGCGGGCAAAACACCGCCTTCACCTTGAATCGGTTCAACAATCACTGCACAGGTATTTTCAGTGATCGCTGCTTTTGCTGCGTCAAGGTCATTAAATGCAGTATGTTCAATCCCACCTGGTAATGGTGCAAAGTCTTGAGAATACTTAGGTTGACCACCAGCAGTCACCGTGAACAAGGTGCGACCATGGAAGGCATTCTTAAATGCCACAATCTGGTTCTTGTTTACATTGCCACTGAGCAAACCAACTTTACGTGCCAGTTTCAAAGCAGCTTCATTGGCTTCTGCACCTGAGTTACAGAAAAAAACTTTATCCGCAAAAGTACTATCGACAAGTTGTTTTGCAAGACGTAATACAGGCTCGTTGGTATAACCATTGCCAATGTGCCACAGCTTTTGTGCTTGTTCAGTTAAGGCTTTTACTGCCACAGGATGTGCATGACCTAAAGCGTTTACCGCGATCCCACCTGCAAAATCAATATATTCTTTATCGTTTTGATCCCAAAGACGAGAACCTTCACCACGTACTAAAATGAAATTTGCTGGGGCAAAAACTGGAACCATCCAATCATTAAAATTGCTACGTGTAATTGCGACTTCGCTCATTTTGTTTACTCACTTCCTGTTTTGATCTTCAAGTCTGTTGAATGCTCAACAGACTCTTTACGCTATTTTTGGCTAGTTGATTAGCCTGGGAAAATACCGCGCTCTTTACGCGCTTTCAGAATACGTTCACACGCTAGAATATAAGCGGCTGTGCGCAAGCTACATTCTTTTTGTGCCGCTGTATTCCAAACATCGGCAATCGCTTGAATCATCAATTTGTCTAGGCGCTCGTTGATTTCATCCTCAGTCCAGAAGTAGCTCGCCATATCTTGAACCCATTCAAAATAACTGACCGTTACACCACCCGCATTACAGATCACATCTGGGACAACGGTAATATCACGACTGACAAAGACATCATCCGCTTCTGGATAAGTTGGACCATTAGCCCCTTCAAGCACGATTTTGGCTTTTAGTTTTTGTGCACGTTCAACGGTAATCTGACCTTCCAATGCCGCTGGGATCAGAATATCCATATCAACCGTCCAGAATTCTTCATCTGAAATCACAGTTGAATCTACAAAACCCATCACGCCGCCTGTTTCGACTACATGCTTTTGCAGTGCTTTGACATCTAGCCCTTCTGGATTGAAAATCGTACCTGTGTGATCTTGTACCGCAACAATTTTTGCGCCTGCATGGCTAAACAAATAAGCGGCTTCATTCCCGACGTTACCGAAGCCTTGTACCGCTACTTTACTGCCTTCGACTGGTAATTTAATACGTTCCGCAACCTGCATACCTGTGACAAATACACCGCGGCCTGTTGCACGAACACGACCGAGTGAACCACCTAAATGGACTGGCTTACCCGTCACCACACCTGTTACGGTATGACCTTTGATACTTGAATAGGTATCCATCATCCAGCCCATAATATTGGCATTGGTACCGACATCTGGCGCAGGAATATCAATTTGTGGGCCAATGATAGGGCTGATTTCACTGGTAAAACGACGAGTTAAGCGTTCTAATTCACGCGGTGAAAGTTCTTTTGGATTGACGCGAATACCGCCTTTAGCGCCACCGAACGGTAGATTCAATACCGCTGTTTTAATGGTCATCCATGCAGACAATGCCATGACTTCATTCAATTCAACATCTTGGTGATAACGGATACCACCTTTACCTGGGCCACGAGATAAATTGTGCTGTACACGGTAACCTTCAAAATGACGGATTGAGCCATCGTCCATCACGATTGGCACATCAACAATCAGGGTGCGTTTTGGTGTTTTCAGCGTATTCACAAAGTTGCTGAGGTCAGCATCCAAATAAGGTGCTACGCGATCTACTTGAGTGAGAAAGGTTTGCCAAGCACTGCCATTTTGAGCCGCATATGATAAAGACATCATCTATTCCTTAATTAATCAATTGTCCCTGTTATTCACAGATTCCCTTTTTTAAGGGCGTCCTACCCCATCCTCCCTGAACTGCATTCTGCTTCTTTAGTGCCGAAGTAAAAATGCTTGGGGCTTTGTATATTCACTATTATTAAGAATCAAATTGATTCACAAAATTCATTTTAATGATTAAAATGAATTAATTTTTATCAATTTGCGCATAGTAAATACCAAAATGAACAATATCGATCATATTATATTAGGCTTGCTCAAAGACAATGCACGGATATCCATTACAGACTTAGCAGCAAAAACACGTGTTTCTCGTGCCACGGTGCAGAAACGAATCGAATATATGGAATCTACTGGCGTGATCACGGGATACACTGTGCGATTTCGCCCCAATGCTGAAAAAAATATTATTCGTGCATGGATGAATATTATGGTGGAAGGTACGCGTGCACAGGCGGTGATTCGAGAGCTGCGCTTAGAGTCAGCCGTTGAACGTCTGCATACCACCAATGGTAAATGGGATATTCTGGTGGAATTGCAATCTGACAGTTTGGAAAACTTTGATAAGGCCTTGGAACGAATTCGAAATATTTCAGGGATTTATAATAGTGAGACCAGTATTCTGCTCTCTACTTATAAAACCTAAAAAAGGACTCCGTAGAGTCCTTTTTTAATTGAATGGCTTAGTAGCTCACACGGCGATAATTACGATATTCTGGTGTCCAGAAGTTATCTTCAATTGCCTGTTTGAGCACATCATTGCTCAATGGCACTGCCAATCCATCAGCCATAGCAGCTTTTGCCACTTTAAATGCAATGAACTTAGACACTTGTTGAATGTCATTGATATTCGGCAATAAATCTGCCGCAGCATTTTTCAGACGTGGTGAACAGTCTGCCAAAGCGGTACTCGCAGCCATTAACATCGAATCGCTGATATGAGTTGCGCCACAGGCAATTACACCCAGTCCAATTCCAGGGAAGATATAGGAGTTATTGCACTGTGCAATGCTATACACCTTGCCTTGGAAATAAACTGGTGCAAAAGGGCTACCTGTTGCCACAATTGCAGCGCCTTGCGTCCACTCAATAATATCTTTGGGCTGCGCTTCCACTTGTGACGTCGGATTCGACAATGGCAATACAATCGGATGCTTATAATATTTAGCGAGCGTTTTAATCACGTCTTCACTAAACAAGCCCGCCTGCCCTGACACACCAATCAAGATGCTCGGTTTAGCATTTTTCACAACATCTAATAAGGCAACATTGTCGCCTGTATATTCCCACGTGCGAATCGCATCCACTGGAGTTGCAAGTTTTTGCTGGAAATCAAGCAAATTCGGTTGTTGATCAGTCATCAAACCAAAACGATCTACCATGAAGATACGCGAACGCGCTTCATGATCGCTCAAGCCTTCATCCATCATCTGTCTGACGATCTGTTCTGCGATACCACATCCCGCTGAGCCAGCACCAACAAAAGTAACCGTTTGATCTTTGAGTTGTTTGCCTTGCGCTCTTGATGCAGCAATTAAGGTCGCAACAGTGACCGCAGCTGTCCCTTGAATATCATCATTAAAACAACAAATCTTATCGCGATACTGCGTCAATAATGGCATGGCATTGGTTTGTGCAAAATCTTCAAATTGAATCAGCACATCTGGCCAACGCTGACGCACCGCCGTAATAATCTGCTCAACAAACTCATAATATTGCTCACCACGAATACGTGGCTGTTTCCAGCCCATATAAATTGGATCATCAAGCAATTCTTGGTTGTTGGTTCCGACATCAATAGTGATCGGTAAGGTATAGGCAGGGCTGATCCCACCACATGCGGTATAAAGCGACAACTTACCAATTGGAATGCCCATACCGCCAATACCCTGATCACCGAGACCTAAAATACGCTCGCCATCTGTAATCACAATCACTTTAACGTTTTTCTTGTTCACGTTATGAATAATTTGGTCGATGTACTGACGTTCAGGATAAGAAATAAAGATACCGCGATGACGACGATAGATGTCTGAGAAACGCTGACATGCTTCGCCAACCGTTGGGGTATAAATAATCGGTAGCATTTCATCTAAATGCTGACTCAATAAATTATAGAACAGCGTTTCATTGGTATCTTGAATATTTCGCAAATAAATATGCTTATTCAAGTCGTTATCAAATGAAAGATACTGTTGATATGAACGTTGGGTCTGCTCTTCAATATTCTCAATATTGTACGGAACTAGGCCATGCAAGTTAAAATTCTCTCGTTCTTCTTCAGAAAAAGCAGAGCCTTTATTTAACAGAGGTAGTTCTAAAAGAGCGTTTCCAGCATAGTGAATATATAAAGGTTTTTTGATTTTACTAGGGTTCACAGACATACTTTACTCTTTAGATTCTCTCTCAAATGTACAAAAAAATTTATTCGCTGAAATTCTTTCAAAAAAGAACTTTGGCATGGACAATAATTTACACCAAACGAGGTCAGAAACCGAATAATCTAGTTACATGTAAAGTGAATCATTATTTAGGAAATAAATAGTAGTCCCTTTTTTAGATCACTTTTCATGCAGAGCTGCAATATTTTGAATTATTTTTGCACCAGCTCCGATCTATTATTGTAGTGATATCGTTGCACATGCTTTTCATGCACCCATAAAATCTAAAAAATGATGCCTATTTAAAGCAACAAGCATCATTAACATCCTTTTGTTCAAGATAATTACGCTTTCTTTTTCTTACTTTTCTTGGTGAAAAAGCTAAGTGCCTGTCCATAATGCGTTGGTGTGATGCGTTGAATCAAATCCAGCATTTTGGCATCGTTCCCAATCAAGATACGTGCTTTATCGGCTTTGACTGCATTCAGAATAATTTTAGCAGCTTGCTCAGGTGGGGTTTTTAATACCTTGTTAAATGCCTGACTCGCTTTGGCTGGGTTCATCCCCAAGCTACGAATGCTCTCACTCATTCTTGCGCTGTTGGCAATATTGGTACGGATTCCACCTGGGTGTACACACGTTGCACTCAAACCATTATTCTGTATTTTTAACTCTTGGCGTAAAGCCTCTGTAAAACCACGGACTGCAAATTTTGTAGCATTGTAAGCACTTTGCGTCGGCTGAGCAGTTAAGCCAAAAAGACTAGAAATATTAATAATATGTCCTTCATCACTTTGCTTTAAATACGGCAAAAACTCTTTGGTGCCGTACACAACACCCCAAAAATTAATATTTAAAATCCATTCCAACTCATCATAGTTCATTCCTTCTACGGTACTTGCTAAAGCCACGCCCGCATTATTAAAAATCAAGTTGATCTTGCCATGTGCCTTAAAGCTCTCTGCAGCCCATTCACGTACTGCAGTCTGATCTGATACATCTAGTTTTGTCAGTGTAACCTTGACAGGATATTGCTGAAGCAAGGCCTGTGTTTCCGCCAAACCCTGTTCATTAATATCACTTAAGGCTAAATGTGCACCTTGTTGAGCCAATAAAATTGCGAGCTGTTGACCAATGCCCGACCCTGCGCCTGTAATTGCAGCGACTTTTTGATTAAAACTTTTCATATTATGGCTCTAAAGGAAGTTGATAAAAATTGGCGGCATTTTGTCTAAATATGGCATGCAAAGCCTGATCACCATAGGGTGCAATCATTTGAATATAGGCATGGATTAAATCATTTAAGGTCGTATTTGGTTTATCCATCGGAAAATTAGACGCATACATAATCCGCTCTATACCAAATACAGCGATTGCATGTTGAATCAATGGGGTGAGTAGACTCGCCATCTCTGCAATGGTCGCCGTTCGATGCTGTTTGTAATATGTATGGCCGAGCACAGGCATCATTAAACCTGAAATTTTGGCGTGGACATTTTTCTGCTCGGCTAAATGTGCAATATCATGTTGCCATTGTTTAAAGATGGCATTTCTTTGCGCCAGTGTTTTGCCTGTTTTTTTACCCACTGCCCCAAATAAACCAACTGGGGTAGCCAGATGATCAACCACAATTGGAGTGTCTGGAAACTGCTGAGCCAGCGCGGTAATTTCATTTAGTTGTGAAGAATAACCCCAAGCATCAAAAGACAAACCCATTTTTGCCAATTGTTCAAAACCTTTTAAGAATTTCTTGTTTTGATATAAATGTGGCCGATCACACCAACGATAAACACCGCTATCTTGATGCCAAGCTGCCATTTTACGAATACCACGGAATAGCGGGCTTACATCCTGATGCGCTTTAAGAATATCTTTGAATTTTCGATCTCTTGGGTCAGCTGTTGCAACAATTGCACCTAGTTTTAGACCCTGTGCTTTAAAATCTAATTGCTGAATCCAATCCGTTTCTTCAACCACCCCAAAACCTTTATGATGATGCCAGTTGGCTTCGACATGAACTACACTCTCAACTGAGAATAGCGAAGTGTCTGTCTGGTAATGCTCTGGTAAATAGGGGTTCAATGCATATGCAGTTAAACCTAAAGTATCCAATAAGGGTTTGGGTTTAACCAACCGCACCACCTTATCCATCACGGTTGGATATTTGCCTAAAGCTTTGACCAACAGTGCCGCTGAATGTGGTGTATGGTAAGGATCCCATTGATGGATATGCGGATCAATAATTGCAAAATCTAATCGTGTCATTGTTATACTCAAAATAAGATAAAAGCATCAAGTTTTAAATACTGCTCATCCATGGCGATCTCTAATTGTTCTATATACCTGTGTTGTTTTAGCCTACCCAACAAATCACTATGAATAAAATGATTTATTTAAATATTCAAATATGAATCTTATTCATTTCAATGAAACCTTTCAGGACTACATTTTAAAAATTTATTGTAATGACATCTCCTCCTAGTTAAACCGAGATATGATCAAAAGCTGAAAAGCATACAAATTAATTTTAAAGAATAATAAATGAATTATCAGTATCTTAGTTTTATAAATTTTTATCCTCCAACTATTCACTTGAAAATGATTCCCATTTAAATATACTTGACTCGCTTATTGCGACACTCACCGATACTTGTTAGGTGAAGTGACTGCGTCTCTCCTGCACCACCTCGATTTTTATATCGCTCAGGTATCCCTATGTCTGCTTTCTCGCCACGCCAAAATCTCATTACTATTGAAGTTTTAAAACATAGTAGCCCTCTGCTTTTATCTTTCATCCCTATCATCTCATGGGCAGAAGCGACTTCTGTACAACCGACTCAACTCGCAACAATTAGCGTTCATGCAGAACAGACTCCAAGTTATATCACCTCTCAAACGGCATCAACCTTGAGAGGTAATAAAAATAATTTGGAAAGTCCACAAACAGTAAATGTAGTCTCTAAACAATACGTAAAAGATTATTTGCCTGCAAACTTAGATAATGCACTCACCCAAGTCAGCGGTATTACACAGGGTAATACTTTGGGTGGTACTCAAGACACCGTGATGAAACGGGGTTTTGGTGACAATCGTGATGGTTCAATTACGGTAAATGGAATGCCGATTGTGCAAGGTCGGACCATGAATGCGGCAGTCGAACAGATCGAAGTTTTAAAAGGTCCATCGTCGTTACTCTATGGCATTATGGATCCTGGTGGTGTAGTCAATGTCATTACAAAAAAACCTGAACGCACGCAGAAAACTGAGTTTTCACTTTATGGTTCGAGCTTTGCCGCAGGTAAAAATGGCTTAGGTGCAAGTCTGGATACCACGGCTGCAATCAGTGACAGTAACTTTGCCTATCGTTTTATTGTCGATCATTCCGATACAGACTACTGGCGTAACTTCGGTCAGCTCAAACAGACTTTAATTGCGCCATCATTGGGTTGGGATAATGGCCAAACTAAAGTCAATTTAAGTTATCAATATCGTGATTTTGATGTGCCTTTTGACCGCTCGACCATTTTTGATCCAAAAACCAAGAAGGCCCTACCCATCTCAAAATATCAGCGCTTGGATGAAGCCTTTAACCAAATGAAAGGTGAAGCTCATTTGGCACAACTATTAGTTGACCATCAGATTAATGATACTTGGTCAGCTCACTTCGGCTATACCTATAACTATGAAACTTATGATGCCAATCAGTTACGTGTAACCAAATTAAATACCATCAATCATACGGTGACACGTCGTACCGATGCGACGCTGAATGCCGAAAGCGTAGACAGTAATGCCCAAGCCTATTTGACAGGTTCAGTCAATTTACTTGGCTTAAAACATGATCTTCAAATCGGTTCAGATATCGAATACCGTAAATATTTCCGTCCTGACATGGTTCGCGGAGATACCTCAACTTTAGATTATTTAAATCCCCACTATGGGGCGGTTGAGGCTTCACGGAATATTGTCGCGTCGGACAGTGACCAAACCGATAAATTACACACCTACGGTTTATATGTCCAAGATGCCATTCATTTAAATGAAAAATGGATTGCAGTACTCGGTGGTCGTTACCTCAATTATCAACAGACTGCTGGACGTGGCAGACCATTTAAGGAAAATACCAATACCAAAGATGATGCTTGGCTTCCACATGCAGGCTTAGTCTATCAATGGAATGACCAGCTTTCATTGTATGGGAGCTATACCGAATCCCTTAAACCGTCATCGTCAATCGCCCCCCTTGGCGGCAATGCAGTCATTGATGGTGATGTCAGCCCAGAACAAGCAAAATCCTATGAAGTGGGTGCCAAATATGAGTTCAATGACCGTATCAAAGCTAACTTTGCACTCTATGATATTAAAAAACGTAATGTTTTGGCCAAAGTAACCAATCCATCAAGCAATGAGGTCGAACTGCATACTACAGGTGCAGTCCGTTCCAAAGGCGCTGAACTTGACCTCACTGGACGACTAACTGATCAACTCGATGCGACCCTCACTTATGCCTATACTGATGCCAAAGTCACCGAAGATGAGCTTGGTTTGCAAGGCAATCGCTTGAATAATGTGGCACGAGATACAGCTTCTCTGGCCTTAGCCTATAATTATGGGGAACTTTACAATGGCAAATTACGTTTAGGTCTCAGTGGCAATTATGTCGGTAAACGTGCCGGAGACTCTGAGAATAGCTTTGAGCTACCTGAATATACGCTTGCCAATGCCTTTGTCAGTTATGACACCACTATTGCCAAACAAGCGGTGAATTTTCAATTTAATTTAAATAATATCTTTGATAAGACCTATTACACTGCTAGCGTCAATAATCTCGCTGTGTCTCAAGGTGATTCACGCCAAGCGGTGTTGCGAGCAACGTTTAAATTCTAATTATAGAATCAGGGCAGTGAGTGATTCACTGCCCTTGTTTAGGATCGAGATGAACAAGCTTATTTCTATCATGCTGATCGCACTTCTGTCTGCCTTAACATCTACTGTTTACGCACAGACAAAAATTGCGCTCATTTCACAGCTCAAAGGTTCTTCCTTTGCTACCGATGTTGCTATTCAACAATACTTACAACGCAAGGGCTATCAGGTTGAGGTACTCGATCAATCTGTTTCCCCCAACAGTTTAAAAAACGCGGATCTAGTGATTATCTCTTCAACAGTAGCATCCAAAAATCTGCAATCAGGTTGGCGACAACTCCCGATTCCGTTGATGACTTGGGAAAATGATTATCTCGATGATCTGGCGATGACAGGTAAACGGATCGATACTGATTTTGGTGAAGTGGAGAAAGAACGTTATTTATGGCTAGTTAATGCACCGCACCCCCTATCTGCACATCTTTCTGCGGGGAGTCGCAACGCCTATAAAGCACAGGCACCAATGAGTTGGGGCAAACCCGGATTAAGCGCAACCATCATTGCAACCATTTATGGGCAACCTGAAAAAGTCGCGATCTGGGGCTATGAAAAAGGTGCAACCATGGATTACGAATCACTTGCACCTGCAAAGCGACTCATGTTCTTTTTGAATAATGATACGTTTAACAATCTATCTGAAGATGGATTGAAACTGTTTGATGCTGCTATTTACTGGTTAGTAGAAAAATAGCATTAAATTTTTTCTCGCATACAGTAAAAGTTCAGGATACTCCATTTAGATATGAAAATTATTTGTTTAACTCCAGCAACTTAATCCGCTTGTTTAGTCCAATCAAGATTGTATTAATCGACTTCTAAATACTTTGGGTGAACAGCCAAAAGTCTGTGTAAAAGTACGTGTGAATGCTGCTTGTGAGGAATAACCAACCAGTTCCGAAACTTGTGCAATATTTTTATCTGTTTCTGTAAGCAATTGACAGGCTAATTTCATACGCCAGTTTTTTAAATAAAGTATCGGTGATGTCCCAACCAATTCAACAAATTTTTTAGAAAAACTAGAGCGAGACTGCTTGGTAAGTTGAGCCAGTGATTCAACATCCCATTCATAGGCAGGTTGAGCATGCATTAACGATAATGCTTTACTCATCATGGGATCGCGTAATGCGGAAATCCAGCTTTTATGCTCTATCGTCTCTGTTGCAAGCCAAAAACGTATCGACCAAACCAATAGTAAATCAATAATTCGGGACAGCATAACCCTGCTCCCGAGCGTTGGATGTTCAAGTTCAAGTTTGATTGCAGCAACGGTCATCGGTACCCATTCTGCAATTTTTTCTGCATCATGATGTGATGGTACATGGATATAAGTGGGCAATCCTTCTGCAATTGCTTCGCCATAAATCCCTTTCAACTGAAAAATACAACTAATCACCGATGCTTCCAGTCTTGATCCGTCTACGATTTCAATCGAATGCTCAAGCTTGGTTGGCAATACAATAATATCTCCAGCCTGTAAGATCAGATCAAGATTAAGTCGTTTCATTTGAAGTCTGCAAGGCGCATGTTGAACAATATGGATATAGGCATGCTGAGCATGAAAGTTTAGCTTTTTCTGCTGTGAAAAATTTTCCAGACAGAAGATCTCACCCGATATTTCAGCAAATCGATAAATATCAAAAAAGATATCTGTTAAAACATGCCCATCGCTCATTTTGCTCGTCTGTCCTTAAAAGTGTTTCTGCAAAAACATTGGCGTTTCAGTTATTGTACAAGCCGCACAAATCACCAATAATCTTTTTCAGAAGATTTCGCTAGTATAAAAATCGCCCAACTTCTTTCCCATTCTTATACAGTCAACCTTCCCTTCTTAAGCTTATAAAATTCAAGATAATAGCGTTCAGCTAGGAGACACACATGAGTACTCAACCCACCATTATATTTGTACACGGTTTTTGGGGCGGCGCTGCCCATTGGAATAAAGTCATTACTGAACTCTCTCACCAAGGCTATAGCGCTCTACGTGCTGTCGAGCTTCCACTGACCTCTCTTGCTGATGATGTTGAACGCACTCGAAAAATGATTGCCCAAGTGAATGGTGATGTTTTGTTAGTCGGCCATTCTTACGGCGGTGCGGTTATAACAGAAGTTGGCAATCAACCTAATGTGGTCGGTCTGGTTTATATTGCCGCATTTGCACCAGATAGCAATGAAAGTCCTGGCGCAATTACACAACAACATTTACCTGTTGCTGCGCCTAATCTAGAACCTGACAGTGATGGTTATCTCTGGCTAAAAGTAGATAAATTCCATGAAAGCTTCTGTCAGGACCTGAGTAAAGATGACGGTTTTGCAATGGGCGTTACCCAAAAAGCGCCATTAGCCAGCACCTTTGGGGATACGATTTCTACACCAGCTTGGAAAACCAAACCTTCTTGGTATCAAATTTCGACTCAAGATCGAATGATCAGCCCAGAAAATCAAGCAGTTATGTCAGATCGTTTAAATGCCAAAAAAGTGATTTCTTTAAATGCAAGCCATGCCTCGCTGGCTTCTCATCCGAAAGAAATCTCAGCTTTGATTACAGAAGCTGTGGCATTTCTTGCAAAATAAATTATAAGTTTCGGCGTGTGGGGAATCACTTTATTCCCCATAGGCCATTTTTACTCTTGCGGTAGATTTGACGAACGCTTTGAACCTGATTGGAATTGCTGCTTATAGCAAATATTCCCAAATAATGTAGCCCAAACCAAACCCTAAAAATGCATACAGTGTAATAATGAAGAACACAAAACTGGCATTATTCTTTTTTTTCAAAAAACTCATATCGGCACCTTTGGCTTTGCTCAATTCATGTTGTTATAGTGCAGTAAGATACAGAACAAAAAAAGACACAGAATTTTTCAAAAAAAATATAACAGATTAGTATGGAAAATTAGAACTGTTATGAAAAAAGCCCTGAATCTGGTGAAAGTATGAATAAAAATCGCCTCATCTCTCACATTCAGGGCTGCTCTACTCAACAATCAGATTTTAAGATGAGGATTTTCAAGCGGTAAATCATTCGCTAAATGCTCATCAAAAATATCGGTCAACATACTGTCATAGCGTTTGGCATTGTATTGTAAAAGTGACTCTGCCTCAGCAGTACTAATAAAACCTGTCTCAATCGCATTAGCAATGTGCTCCTCAAACGTTAAACCACTAAACTGATCTTTCGATTCCGCCTTTTTGAACTTATTCCACAAAGGTTGTAGCTTTAATAAGCTCTGGAACGTAGACTCCATCCGCCCCATGACATCATTTGCATCCGTTGTATAATAAACGTGCTGTTTCAGCTGATCACGGAACGCATGCTCTTGCATAATGAGTTGTGCCACTTCCTGTTTCAATTGATCCGATGGTGCTGCAATTGGACGTCCAAATGGAAAGCACAGTAATTTGACCATACACGCAGCAACTTTCATTGGGAAATTATCATAGAAGCTAAAGAAAGCTTCTTGCACCTGATATAGGGCTTTATTCAATGCTAATTCCGCATGCTTCTGTTCTGCCTCAGTTCTCTGACCCTGTTCATAGTATTTCAAGATTGCAGTAGCGATAAATAAATTCGCATGAATATCAGCCAAACGCCCAGACAGCATTTCTTTGCGTTTTAAATCACCCGCTAAAATCCCAAGTGCCATATCTGCCGTTAATGCAAAATCAGCACTGAAACGGTTGATCTTGCTGTAATAGCTTTTGGAAAAATCATCGGCTTGTTTAGAGCCATCATCTGAACCACCAGTAATCGAAAATGCTGCTGCTTTAGCTGCGCGATTGAAGGTATAGGCTAAATGTTTAAATAATAATGGTGAAAATTCCTTAAAAGCAGCAGCTTGATCTTCAGATTGCAACAGTTGCAATTCTTCAAACAAATAAGGATGACAACGCATTGAACCTTGACCAAAAATCATCAAAGAGCGGGTTAGAATATTTGCCCCTTCTACCGTAATTGCCACTGGAATCGATTGATAAGTCAATGCAAGGAAGTTACGTGGGCCGAGCTGAATCGCTCGACCACCGACGACATCCATTCCGTGATTGACCACTTTGCGCATGGTTTCAGTCGCATAGTATTTTGCCATTGCGGTCATCACCGCAGGTGTTCCACCTTGGTTCAAACCACAAGTGACCAGATAACGAAATGACTCCAACATATAGGCATCACTGGCGATATCACTTGTCGCCTCTTGTACACCTTCAAAATGTCCAACCGAGATTTTGAATTGTTGGCGAACACTGGCAAATGCCCCCACCAACAGATAACTCATTTCCCCTGCTGCGGTTGCCAAAGCAGGCAATGAAATACCACGACCGACTCCAAGACATTCCATCAGCATACGCCAGCCTTTACCTGCATTTTGCTGTCCTCCGATAATCCAGTCCAAAGGAATAAATACATCACTCCCCTCGACGGTACCGTTCATAAATGGTGCACCCGGATTATGTCGCGGACCGATCTGAATACCATCATGCTCAGCAGGAATCAAGGCACAGGTAATGCCATATTCCACTTTGCTTTTATCGCCCAACAAACCGTCTGGATCATAAAGTTTAAAGGCCAAACCAATCACGGTTGCAATCGGTGCAAGCGTAATCCAACGCTTAGAGAAATTCATTTTTAAACCCAGTACTTCTTGGCCTTGGTAATGTCCATAACACACCACACCAGTATCAGGAATCGCACCCGCATCTGAGCCTGCTTCGGGGCTGGTCAAACCAAAACAAGGGACTTCTGTTCCGTTTGCAAGACCAGGCAAATAACGTTGTTTCTGTTCTTCTGTACCATAGTGCAGTAGCAACTCACCTGGCCCAAGCGAATTCGGGACCATACAGCTGACGGCAGCAGTCAGTGAACGGGAAGCAATCTTGCTCATAATTCGACTTTGCGCAAAGGGGGTAAATTGCTTACCGCCAAATGATTTTGGAATAATCAAACCGAGAAAGCCATTATCTTTGATAAATTGCCAAACCTCAGGCGGTAAATCTTTTTCTTGATGATGGATCTTCCATTCATCTAACATTGAACAGAGTTGTTGTACTTCATTATCTAAAAATGACTGTTCTTCTATTGATAAGGTCGGATAAGGATATTGATCAAATTTTTTCCAATCGGGTGCGCCCATAAACAGTTCTTTTTCCCACCAACTGGTGCCCGCCTCTAAAGCTTCTCTCTCCGTGATACTCATACTCGGCATTGCATTTGAAAGCACTTTAAACGCAGGTCGACTGATCAATGCATCACGTAATGGAGTAATCAGAAGAATAATACTCGCGATGATGATGGGACCGCCTAGTAACAAACTCCACGGTGTGATCAACACACTACACAGAATGGCTGCGGCAATAGAAATAAAACAGCCAACACTTCGATTGACTTCAAAATAAAAAACAGCCCATACCACAACTAACTGAATCAATAGGCCAAGCAATATCAATAATACAATCATATTTGCTCCGTTATCTCAGATTGGGATGAAGATGAAATGAGAAAAATCTAAATTAATTTTTGATTTAAAGTCATTCTTTAATAAAAAAATGGCTATTTTTTATTCTACATATTGAAGCGCTATTTGCTTGATTAACTACTAAAATTTACACAAAGGCATTCAGATGACACTGAGTATTCAAATCAATAACTTTAACTTACTCCCACCCTTTTTAACGAAAGAGCAATGATTAAGATCCATCATAAACTTCGCCCAGAATATTTTAGATCTTCCTAAAATTTAATTAATAAGCCTAAAGCCTGTTCACTTAAAAGAACAAAAGAGGAAACCCAAGTCTCCTCTTTTTAGTTAAACTCAATACAACGCTAGATCAAAGTCACTGTCAACAACAGTCCGAATAAAACAGTCACAACCACATTGGCCTGCAATAATTTTTTAGCCTGATAAGTTAATAATAACCCGACTGCCAAAGCGGCAAAGGTGATACAGCCCAACCATTCCGATAGGCCAACCGAAACACCTTTAAAGTAAATTGTGATCACCGCAGAAATGAGCAGAATTATCCAGCCTGCAATTTCAAAATATCGACGCTTCTGATCAGAGATTTGAGCAGTAAAAATATCGCGCTGATGCTTACTCATTCCACAAGCCAAACTCGACAAAGCTACTACTGCAACACACCACAACATCAATGCTGCCATTATGCTTGCTCCTGTGCAGCTTGGAGCTTAGGTTGTTTTTTCTGCTTCACAGGTAAGTCTTGGTAACGCTTTAATTTGTAATAAGAATAGATAAAAATCAGACCTAAAATAATACAAATCAAATCAAAACTAGCGATCATCCATTGCCCATGATAGATACTCATCCATAGCGCTTGACCACCTGTAAGGAAATTCAGAATTGGCATAAACAAAAATAGCACTGCTGCTAAAGCCAGTTGTTCCAACCATGCAGGACGATGTGGTCGAATAGCAGCATGAATCAAGCACACAAGCCAAGCGATAAAGAACACATTAATTTCATGTGGAGAACGTTCAGCCAGTTGTGCAGGGATAAAACGATTGGCAATAAAATAGGCTGCACAGGCAATCGGCAATCCTGTAATGGCAGTAACATTCAAGACTTCAACCACACGATGACCAAAGGGCTTATAACCTAACTTTTGCACATCTGGAATACGTTTCACCCCCCACAAAATCAAACCAGAAGCCACCATCATGGTACCCAATATACCCGATAAAAATAGCAACCAACGTAACACCGAATCCACACCATGTGCCATATGCAGCCACGTCACTAAGGTATAAATGGCCTTTGGAGTCGAGTTAACTGGCTTGGCCTCGTCAATCAATTGTCCAGTGTTCGCATTAAACTTGAGCGAAGCAATACTTTCTCGATCAAGTAATGTCATCGTACGTGTTGCATTAAACTGAACATCAGCTTCAATAGTATTCGGTTTATTCACTCGAATAGAGGAAATTGGATTATCGCCCCAGCCTTGTTGAACTTGTTGGCTCAATCCGACTAGGTTCACCATTGGTGCAGTTGCAATCACTGGCGTTTCTTGTTCGGATTCACGACGGCCACCACCTCGATTACCCCGTCCTTCTTCTGCTGCTTCTTTCTGCTTTTGCTCCGCCAGTAAACGTGCTTGTTCAGATGTTTGAGCAACAGGTTCATTTAAAATCTGATAAAAGTTTCGAACATTGCCATAGTGCGTATTCATTGCCCATGGCATAAATAGATGCATCAAGAGTAACAAACCACTCAAGGTAATTATGATATGAAATGGCAAGGCAAATACCGCTGTTGCATTATGCGCATCTAACCATGAACGTTGGCCTTTGGCAGGACGGAAGGTAAAGAAATCCTTGAAGATTTTTTTATGGGTAATAATGCCACTGATAATTGCCACAAACATGAATAACGTCGCAATACCGACAATCCAACGTCCCCAAATACGTGGCATGCCATAGAGTTCAAAATGGAAACGATAAAGGAATCCCCCACCTCGCGTTTCACGTGCTTTAATTTCCTGACCCGTTTGTGCATCCAGATAAATCTCACCACCACGGCGGCGACCTTCACCGGGCTGACGGACATTCAGCATAATGGCTGGTTGGCGTTCATTGGCAAAACGAATATTCCAGCTATCAGCGGTTTGCCCGTTTTGATTTAAATACCGCAATGCATAACCTAATTGTTGCTGTTGTGAAGTCGTAGTCACAGACTGGTGCAATTCAGGTTTCATCCAAACCGTAATTTCGTTTTGAAAAAAACTAAGCGTACCCGTGACAAAAACCGCATAAAGCAGCCATCCTAAGAGTAAGCTTGTCCAGGTATGTAACCATGACATCGATTGGCGTGGGCCTTCATTTTTACCATCTACACGCATTACACTAACCTTTTAAAAACCAATACATCACAGTCATTAAGACACTCGGAACAATAACACCTAGCCAGACTTTCAGAGTTGAATTGACTAAAAATACCCAAATGTACACAGCACAATGAATTATGAAAGCCAACATGGTTGCGCCAAAAACAGCATTCGCCTTTAAGGGTTCAGCTGAAAACAAATTCCCCATCAACATCGCCGATATCGCAGCAAAGTAATAGCCACCAAAAATTGCCAAGATAAAACGTGAAAAAATCATCAATCGATATTTAATCAATGATGATTGTGCAACCTTCTTTTTTGTGACCCTTTTGACTGATCCCAAAGGTACAGATGCTTCAATATTCATAAAAAACACCAAACAAGGTGACGATTATTTTAAATAGTCATCACCACAATTTAAGGAGGATTAGAAAGAAAACTTCGGATTAAAATATGATCACCAACCATGAAATTCGTTAGATTTATAAGCCATCTCCTCTTTTATTCATGTTTACTTCAATTTTGGTGAATTTAAGAGCTAGGTTTCTAAAAATAAAAACCTTAATCTATTCTTAAAAATATTTTGAATAATACACAAAACAAAAAAATATAACAATAATGATAATTATTATCATTACAATAACTGAAATAAAAATGAATTGCTTTTGGCCTGTTGATTGCTTTTATTGTTAAAATCTATTGAATCGAATGAGCCTGAATGACCAAAATAAAAAAAGGCTTGCAAGCGTAATCAATCTTGCAAACCTTAATTTTGCGCCTTTAAATTATTGTATTTACTATTGATCTGACTTCATTACCCATAAGTTTTTCTGATAATCTTTAGCAAAATCAACAAATTCTTTTGGGAAAATATTTCTGAAATTTGAATGTGGGTCAACAATCACATCCACCATGTCTTTCACATGTACATCAGCTGGTGACTGCTCAATCGGGAATGATAAATTACTATGATCGAAAATATTCTTTTCAGGTTCATACCATTCACGAGAAGCTTCGATTAATCGATCATTGAAACCAGTTAAATATGGCCCAGGATTGATCGTTGCAATACTAATTCCAAAAGGAATCATTTCCATTCTTAACGATTCAGCAGTTGCTTCCAAGGCATGTTTTGACGCGCAGTACGCACCATTTTGTTCAGCAGTGATTAAACCTGCAATCGATGAAATGAACACCACTCGTCCAGATTTACGCTTGTGGAAAATATGCAAGAATGCTTGTGTTAAAGCGATTGTGGCAAAAAAGTTGACTTCAAATTGCTGTCTCAGCACACGCAGTGGGATATCAACAATCGCACCTCCTTGGCCTATTCCTGCATTGTTGACTAAGATATCGATATCTAATTTGGTCGCATACTCACGATCAAACTCATTGGTAATATCAAGTTTGAAAATATTAATTTGTACATTTTGCTTTTTTGCTTCTTCTTGCAGTGAAGTAATCTGATTGGTTACTTCAACGCCTGCATTAACGATATAACCGCGTTTTGCCAGTTCTAAACTGAAGAATTTACCAAAACCACTTCCAGCGCCAGTCACTAATACTTTTTGCATTTTTACACCTTTCTCACTAAGAGTTGTTCAAGTTGTTCTGCTATTTCTTTGTCTTTAAGAGGAGCAGTGGATGAAACACCGAGGTATTGTTTTTTACCTGATGGATTGGCAACCACCTTCCCACCATCAATAAAACAATAATTTTGATCAAATAGAGCGACTTGCCCTAAGCTCTTGATTGAGGCATAAACCTCATGATTATCTGCTTGGAATAAGTAGGAAGTTTTTGCCTTAAGCTGACTAAATTCAGTGCTAAGCGGAATTGCAGGCCCAATTTTTATAAAAAAGATTAACTCTCCCTTTTCATCAAGTAATGAAACACAAAGTCCAACATCTTGTATGACTGCGATTTCTTCAATTTTTTCTATAAAATCTTTAATATTTTTCATTATTTTACCTACATTAAATATTAAGAATAACTTAATTTATAGCTTAATTTTACATGTAAATTTAAGAATAAATAGGTATAACTTTATACTATTTAAGTATGTTTTCTGTGAGTGATAAAATTTTAAATAAAGGCTATCGCAACAAAAATAAAAAAATAAGTCATTGTTTTATATAAATTATAATATTGGATGTTTTAGAGTTACTTTTCCAAATTTAGCTTTACTTTAATTATTCAGTTTTGTATTTGCTCAACGATAGATGCTATTGCATCTTTTTAAAGATTGAACCATCAAAAAAGCATCACCAGCCTTATCTATCACCTTTGGCTGGGATGCTTATATAAAAGATATCAAGAAAATGGATTAAAACTTAAACGTGTACATAGTCATGATACGATTTTCAACGTAATCATTTCCTGGATTATTGCCAGCACCATATTTAATATTCGCACGGATATGACGCCATTCAAATCCTAAACCTTTGAGCTTCCCTTCTGGAACCACATAGTTAACAATGACGTCCGTCTCGGTTTCCTTATTATCTTTTAAACCTGGACGATAGATTTCACTACCATTCAAATAACGTAAGGTCAACTTCAACCCTGGCACACCAGCATTGGAAAAATCGTAGCTATATAAAGCATGCCAAGTGAATTCTCTGGCTTTATAAAAGGCTAATGCAGACCAACTTTGTAAATAAAGCTGAGGAACATAACCATTTAACAGCGGAATATTATGATCTCCTGTCTGTTTTTGTATTCCAGCAACAACGGTATGCGATCCATTTTGCGCACTTGCTTGTAAGCCTAAAGATTTGGCATTGATATCACCAAAATAGGCATCACCATCTTCTTTATAATTAAAGTAACGTGCATCCACTTTAACTTTGGTTTTATCAATTTGCTCAGCATAACTGGCACCAACATAATGTTGTTGATAGATATCTTCTAATTGACCAAACCAATACGCCGTCGAAAATTTAGGCGTCATGGCATAATCAAGTCCAATAAAATTAAGCCCATCACTATTCTTACTTGGATCAGTCGATGCACCTAAGGTTATTTTTTCATATTCATCATTATCACGTGCGTTGACGTGGGTAAAACGCCCAGCAGATACTTTTAAATTCTTAATATCTTTGTTTTCTAACATTGCCCCCGCATAAGTGGTAACCAATTGTCGAGAATCATCAATAAATAAGACAGGTGTTCTTGGAAAAAGCTCACCAACTTTAAGCTCTGTATTTTGATATTTCAATTTAAGCGTTGCACCCAGTTTTAAATAATCACGCTCTTGTCGACCTTCCTGCGTATCATATTTAAAAGCCGTATCAAGACGTTCGTCATAGCGGTTGGTCAAACGCAGTGCATATTGAAAACCGAAATCTAAACCCACCTGGACAGGCGTATCGGTATATCCTGATTCAAAGCGTCCAGTAAAACCTTGGGACCAACTGCCTAGATCTTTATCGGTATTTTCATAGTCACGTTCAACATAAAAGTTACGCAAATACAGGCTTTTTTGGCTATCTTCCAAGAAATCAGCATAAGCAGCATTGATATTTAAGCAGCCAAAAATTGTATAAAAAGCAACCCGTTGCGCCTTATAAAGCGTATTTGGTTTTAACATGGGAAATCCTTTCCGAGTTTTGAAATTATTGTTGGTGCAATTGATGAGTTGATACCTAACCCATTGGAAAGACCGTCGTTTATGCCTCTTTAAAAATATGATCAAGTTTATTTGGATACATTCAAAGATAACGCTTGGTCATGTTCATTATTTGAATTATTAATGTAATTTTCCATAGATAATGAAGTATATAGTTATACCTTTTAGGTCTGCTTTTATTCTTTAGTTATTCTGCGTGTTGGAAATAAAGCGGTACGTAGACCGCTTTTAAAGGTACGATGAATAAAACCTACATGTGAGACTATTTTATGTTTAATACTTAAGCAGGTTTAATCGCCGTCTAGTTGGATTGGAATTCCTTCTTCTTCAAAGACCTGTTTAATACACTCTAAAATCTGAGGCAGATAAGGACTTTGATCCATATTGCGAACGGCCAAGGAAATAGGACTATAAGCCTCTAAATCCAGAATCGGAATATAGACCAGATTTTTCATCCCGATATCACTGGCACTCTCTGGAATAATACAGATCCCTTCTCCAGATGAAACCAAGCCCAAAGCCATGTGAATCTCCCGAACTTCTACCAGATCTTTTGGAACGAGTCCCAACTCAGTAAAAATCGACTGAATCAAAGTTGAAAAATTCGGCTTTTGCGTTGCAGGATAAGAAAAAATCGGTTCATTGATAATTTGGGATAGATAAATCCCTTTGTCCATATAGCGCGTTAAATGATGATTTTTATGAATCGCTAATTTCAATTTTTCTTTACGCAATAAAATCCGTTTTATTGAAGGATCACTGATTCTTAAACGACCAAACCCTAAATCTATTTTTCCGAGCTTCAATGCTTCAATTTGATCTTTGGTTCCGTATTCAAGTAATTCCACCTGAATATCGGGATGATTTTGGCGGAATAAATAAATCACTTGGGGTAATAATGCATACAGTAATGAACTGACATAACCAATTCGAACAATGGTATTGACCGAGCTAATCCGTTTCGCCATCGAAGCAGCTTGTGCAGTATGAGTCAAAATTTGCACGGCATGCTGATAAAAGAACTGTCCTGCCTCAGTGGTTTTCACGGGACGTGAGCCGCGCTCAAACAATAAAATACCAAGTTCTTCTTCCAGTTTCTGTATTTGGCGACTCAAAGGTGGCTGGGCAATACATAACTTTTCTGCAGCTTTGGTAATACTCTGTTCTTCTACCACCGTCACAAAATAACGAAGATGTCTTAATTCCATTTAATATACCTTTTAAGTATCTAAAAATACCAAATTCTGCCTAGTTCTAAATATTACATTAATTTAGGGTATGTAAATAGGTGAAAACTGAAGAAAGATGAAAGATGTATAAATCCATAGAAACCCTGCTGGTCGAGATTCCGACTATCCGCCCACATAAGATGGCCGTTGCAACCATGCAAACCCAAACCTTGGTACTGATTAAGGTCACCACAGAAGATGGTTTTATTGGTTGGGGCGAAGCAACGACGATTGGTGGTTTAGGTTATGGAGAAGAAAGTCCTGAAAGCGTTAAAACCAATATAGAGCATTACTTTTCGCCATTGTTAAAAACTTTGGACAGTTTTAATGTGGCACAAACGCTACAGCAGATTCACCGATGCATAAATGGCAACCGTTTCGCGAAATGTGCCATACAAACAGCTCTACTTGATATCCAAGCGCAGCGTTTAGATTTGCCATTGAGTGAGGTTTTAGGTGGGCGCTTACGCGATAGCGTGCCTGTACTTTGGGTTCTTGCATCAGGTGACACAGAAAAAGATATTGCCGAAGCACAAAAAATGATTGCGTTGAAACGTCACAATGTCTTCAAACTAAAAATCGGTTCACGTCCAGTTGAACAAGATGTAGAACATGTCTTAGCCATAAAAAAAGCATTAGGTACTGAAATTTCAATTCGTGTAGATGTGAACCGTGCTTGGTCTGAACTCACTGCCATTAAAGGGATTCAGATGCTGCAAGATGGTGGTGTTGATCTGATTGAGCAACCTTGTGCAATTCATAATACGGATGCCATGCAACGTCTGACCCGTAAGTTCGATATTGCAATTATGGCGGATGAATCATTAGCTGGTCCACAAAGTGCCTATGAATTGGCGAAATCAAATGCTGCTTCGGTCTTTGCGGTAAAAATTGCACAATCAGGTGGCCTGATTGAAGCATGTGAAGTTGCAAAAATTGCCAACCTCGCAGGTATTGACCTTTATGGTGGCACCATGCTTGAAGGCCCTATTGGAACAATTGCCTCAGCACATGCATTCTCAACATTTAATAATTTAGCAGCGGGAACCGAACTGTTCGGTCCTCTTCTGCTCACGGAAGAAATTTTAAAAACACCACTTCAATATGGCAATTTTGAACTGAAAATTCCAACTGGTTCAGGTCTCGGTATTGAACTGGATGAAGACAAAATCGATAACCTGCGTCGTCAATAATTCAAGGAGTTGACATGCTTTTCCACGTACGAATGGATGTAAACATCCCTCTGGATATGCCAGTTGAAAAAGCCAATCAAATTAAGGCCATTGAAAAGGCATATTCACAGGACTTACAACGTCAAGGCAAATGGCGTCATATCTGGCGCATCACAGGTCAGTACTCAAACATCAGTATTTTTGATGTAGAAAGTAATGAGGAACTGCACAATATTTTACAAGGATTACCTTTATATCCTTACATGAATATTGAAGTGATGGCTATGAATCGACACCCTTCTGCTATCCGTGAAGACGATCGCTAAGCAGCTGCCATCGACAAGGCTAGATCAGTTACACAAACAAATTAAACAAGGAATGTGGCAAGCCAAAGAACCAGCTAAAGCGCAAGTTCGCAAGCCACCAAAAAACGATCATACTTCAGGAGAATACGTATGAACCGCCAAGAAATTAACACTCTCGTAAAACAAATGAATGTTGACACAGCAACGGGTGAAGTAAACCCACGTGTACAACAAATCGTAGTACGTCTTGTTGAAGATCTTTTTCAGGCAATTGAGGATCTGGATATTTCTCAAAGCGAGCTATGGAAAGGTTTAGAGTATCTTACCGATGCGGGTCAGGCCAATGAGCTTGGTTTATTGGCGGCTGGGCTTGGCTTGGAACACTATCTCGATTTACGTGCAGATGAAGCAGATGCTAAAGCTGGGATTACTGGCGGTACACCACGTACTATTGAAGGTCCACTTTACGTTGCAGGCGCACCAGAATCTGTCGGTTTTGCGCGTATGGATGATGGAACAGAGTCAGACAAAGTAGATACGCTGTTTATTGAAGGGATTGTTACTGACCAGAATGGCAATATCATCGAAGGTGCCAAAGTCGAAGTTTGGCATGCCAACAGCTTAGGTAATTATTCATTCTTTGATAAATCACAATCAGACTTTAACTTACGTCGTACCATCTTGTCTGATGCGAATGGTCAATATATCGCACAAACTACGATGCCTGTGGGCTACGGCTGCCCTCCTGAAGGAACTACACAAGCCCTACTCAATCAGTTAGGTCGTCATGGTAACCGTCCTTCCCACGTACATTACTTTGTATCTGCACCGGGCTACCGCAAGCTAACCACGCAATTCAATATTGAAGGTGATCAATATCTCTGGGATGACTTTGCGTTCGCAACACGTGAAGGTCTTGTAGCAACAGCAGTTGATGTCACTGATGCAGCAGAAATTGCACGTCGTGGTGTCGACAAACCATTCAAGCACATTACTTTTAATGTTGAATTGGTCAAAGAAACAGCTGGTGCGCCAAGCTCAGAAGTTGAACGCCGTCGTGTTGGTGCTTAAAGCAAAAGATTTACTGTGAGCTATTTGTTAGCTCACAGTTTTTAAATTTCTATACATACCTAGCAAAAGCGGCATGTATAGAAATTTAAAAACATGGATAAAAGGTTGGCCTTATGATTGATAAAAGCACGCTCTCATTAACCGAGGCGCTATCACAAATCAAAGATGGAGCAACCATCATGATTGGTGGTTTCGGCACTGCAGGACAACCCGCTGAACTGATAGATGGATTG
>NZ_KB849999.1:478053-972646 GCF_000369405.1 Acinetobacter sp. ANC 3929 | reverse complement strand
TAGTTAATCATTAACAGATTAGAAAATTGAGTCTGAAATAAATTGTTCAAACTCGATTAGATATAAGCTTAACAAGCAATTGTTAAGAAGATATTTAATCCGAGAACTAGCAAATTAACTGAATCAAGCGTTTTGGTATATGAATTAGATTGAAGCTGTACGGTGATTAAATTCACAGGACAACAGATAGTAGCAATTAAGTTTGCAACGATAACACTCACTTGTATGTGTTAACGACTGTTTGGGGTTGTATAGTCAAGTAATTAAGTGCATGTGGTGGATGCCTTGGCAGTCAGAGGCGATGAAAGACGTAATAGCCTGCGATAAGCTCCGGGGAGGCGGCAAATATCCTTTGATCCGGAGATTTCTGAATGGGGGAACCCACCCGCTATAAGGCGGGTATCATAAGCTGAATACATAGGCTTATGAAGCGAACGAGGGGAAGTGAAACATCTCAGTACCCTTAGGAAAAGAAATCAATTGAGATTCCCTTAGTAGCGGCGAGCGAACGGGGAGCAGCCCATTAAGTTGTGTGTGTTCTAGTGGAACGCTCTGGGAAGTGCGAACGTAGAGGGTGATATTCCCGTACACGAAAGGGCACACACAATGATGACGAGTAGGGCGAGGCACGTGAAACCTTGTCTGAATATGGGGGGACCATCCTCCAAGGCTAAATACTCCTGACTGACCGATAGTGAACCAGTACCGTGAGGGAAAGGCGAAAAGAACCCCTGTGAGGGGAGTGAAATAGATCCTGAAACCGCATGCATACAAGCAGTGGGAGCCGACTTGTTCGGTGACTGCGTACCTTTTGTATAATGGGTCAGCGACTTATATTCAGTAGCGAGGTTAACCGAATAGGGGAGCCGTAGAGAAATCGAGTCTTAATAGGGCGTTTAGTTGCTGGGTATAGACCCGAAACCAGGCGATCTATCCATGAGCAGGTTGAAGGTTGGGTAACACTAACTGGAGGACCGAACCCACTGTCGTTGAAAAGCCAGGGGATGACTTGTGGATAGGGGTGAAAGGCTAATCAAGCCTGGTGATAGCTGGTTCTCCCCGAAAGCTATTTAGGTAGCGCCTCGGACGAATACCATTGGGGGTAGAGCACTGTTTCGGCTAGGGGGTCATCCCGACTTACCAAACCGATGCAAACTCCGAATACCAATGAGTACTATCCGGGAGACAGACTGCGGGTGCTAACGTCCGTAGTCAAGAGGAAAACAATCCAGACCGCCAGCTAAGGCCCCAAAATCATAGTTAAGTGGGAAACGATGTGGGAAGGCATAGACAGCTAGGAGGTTGGCTTAGAAGCAGCCACCCTTTAAAGAAAGCGTAATAGCTCACTAGTCGAGTCGGCCTGCGCGGAAGATGTAACGGGGCTAAAACTATGTGCCGAAGCTGCGGATTTACGCATTAGCGTAAGTGGTAGGGGAGCGTTCTGTAAGCCGATGAAGGTGTATTGAGAAGTATGCTGGAGGTATCAGAAGTGCGAATGCTGACGTGAGTAACGACAAAACGGGTGAAAAACCCGTTCGCTGAAAGACCAAGGGTTCCAGTCCAACGTTAATCGGGGCTGGGTGAGTCGACCCCTAAGGCGAGGCCGAGAGGCGTAGTCGATGGGAAATTGGTTAATATTCCAATACTTCTGTGTAATGCGATGAGAGGACGGAGAAGGTTAAGTCAGCCTGGCGTTGGTTGTCCAGGTGGAAGGCTGTAGGCATGCATCTTAGGCAAATCCGGGGTGCTCTATGCTGAGAGCTGATAGCAAGCTGTACTTGTACAGTGAAGTGGCTGATACCATGCTTCCAGGAAAAGTCTCTAAGCTTCAGTTACACAGGAATCGTACCCGAAACCGACACAGGTGGTCAGGTCGAGTAGACCAAAGCGCTTGAGAGAACTCTGCTGAAGGAACTAGGCAAAATGGTACCGTAACTTCGGGAGAAGGTACGCTGCTGACGGTGATGGGACTTGCTCCCTGAGCTATTGGCAGCCACAGAAACCAGGCCGCTGCAACTGTTTATTAAAAACATAGCACTCTGCAAACACGAAAGTGGACGTATAGGGTGTGATGCCTGCCCGGTGCTGGAAGGTTAATTGATGGGGTTAGCGTAAGCGAAGCTCTTGATCGAAGCCCCAGTAAACGGCGGCCGTAACTATAACGGTCCTAAGGTAGCGAAATTCCTTGTCGGGTAAGTTCCGACCTGCACGAATGGCATAATGATGGCGGCGCTGTCTCCAGCAGAGGCTCAGTGAAATCGAATTCGCCGTGAAGATGCGGTGTACCCGCGGCTAGACGGAAAGACCCCGTGAACCTTTACTGCAGCTTGACATTGAACTTTGACCTTACTTGTGTAGGATAGGTGGGAGGCTTTGAAGTTAGAACGCTAGTTCTAATGGAGCCGTCCTTGAAATACCACCCTGGTAATGTTGAGGTTCTAACTCTGCCCCGTAATCCGGGGCGAGGACCATGTCTGGTGGGTAGTTTGACTGGGGCGGTCTCCTCCTAAAGAGTAACGGAGGAGTACGAAGGTGCGCTCAGCGTGGTCGGAAATCACGCGTAGAGTATAAAGGCAAAAGCGCGCTTAACTGCGAGACCCACAAGTCGAGCAGGTACGAAAGTAGGTCTTAGTGATCCGGTGGTTCTGTATGGAAGGGCCATCGCTCAACGGATAAAAGGTACTCTGGGGATAACAGGCTGATACCGCCCAAGAGTTCATATCGACGGCGGTGTTTGGCACCTCGATGTCGGCTCATCTCATCCTGGGGCTGAAGCAGGTCCCAAGGGTATGGCTGTTCGCCATTTAAAGAGGTACGCGAGCTGGGTTTAGAACGTCGTGAGACAGTTCGGTCCCTATCTACCGTGGGCGCTGGAAATTTGAGAGGATCTGCTCCTAGTACGAGAGGACCAGAGTGGACGAACCTCTGGTGTACCGGTTGTGACGCCAGTCGCATCGCCGGGTAGCTATGTTCGGAAGGGATAACCGCTGAAAGCATCTAAGCGGGAAGCCTACCTCAAGATAAGATTTCCCTAGGAATTTATTCCTCTAAAGAGCCGTTCGAGACTAGGACGTTGATAGGTTGGGTGTGGAAGCACGGTGACGTGTGAAGCTGACCAATACTAATTGCTCGTGAGGCTTGACTATACAACACCCAAGCAGTTGTATGTAAAGCTGATAATCGATTCATAAAAGATCAGTTGAAGCTGATCTTGAACAAAGAACTTGATTTAGTGATTGCTAAACAATAAACTTCGACTCAATAATCTAATCCGTTAATAACTCTTTGGATCGTAAGTAAGGCATGTGGTGAATACACTACAAATAAGACCCGAAAGCACCACAACAGTTTGCTGGCGACAATAGCAAGAGTGAACCACCTGATCCCTTCCCGAACTCAGAAGTGAAACCTCTTAGCGCTGATGGTAGTGTGGCACTTGCCATGTGAGAGTAAGTCATCGCCAGCTTTTAAATTTAAACACCCCCTCCGCGTTAGCGGAGGGGGGTTTTTTATTGCGCGGAAGAAAAGAAATAGTGGGGATAATTAATCGAAAAATCTGAGTTAGGGCTTTCACTGACGGGGTAAAGAAAAGTCCTTTCTGACAATTTTTGATAATTATTATAAAAGATTAGACATATGCTAGTTTTTTGAACAGATAAGTCAGTTGAAAAGGTTTTTCCTTGTATGCGGAAACATTGCTTTATGTTATAAATATTTTTATAGGCATGTTTTTTGCTTATCTTAATAAAAGGAAAGACTATGAAATTATCTGTTGGATTGAAAGTTGCGAACAGCTTATCGTTAACTCCTCAGTTACAGCAGGCGATACGTCTTTTACAGTTATCCAGTTTAGAGCTCGAACAAGAAATACAAATCCAGTTAGATAGTAATCCCTTGCTTGAAAAAATTGAAGATATGGGAACAACGGAGAGTCTTTCCTCCTTAGAAGAAAAAGAGAACGGGGACTTAACCACTGAACTAAATGCGGATCATCTGCCAAATGATTTACCTGTCGATACTGAGTGGGATGATATTTATACCCATCAATCCACAGCGTTGGCCTCCCCAGAATATGAAGAAAGAGAAGACAATCGGCAAGTACAACTGAGTCTCAAAGAGCATATTTTAGATCAAGTCAATCTCTTGCATTTTTCAACGGTAGACAAATTGATTGCATATTGCATCGTAGACTCTCTTGATGATAAAGGATTCCTCGATGCAGATTTGGATGATATTTTGCTTGCAGTTTCCCGCTTATTACAGGAAATGGAGAGTGAGGAAGAGGTTGAACATGATGAAATTATTGTTGTTTTAAAGCATATTCAACGCCTCGATCCTATTGGTGTAGGCTCAAGAAATTTAGCAGAATGTTTGAAAATTCAACTGGAAACTTTTAATGAAAAAGTTCCCTATCTAGCTGAGGCTAGAAACTTATTGAAATATTACGAGTTATTGATTTCGAATGACCTGAATAAGTTGTTAAAGCAAACGGGGCTATCTAAAGAGCAATTAAAAAGTGCCGTTGATTTGTTGAAAAATTTAAAGCCATATCCTGGGCTGGAATTCAATCAACAAGAATCAGAATACCAAGTCCCTGATGTTGTGGTGTCGAAGAAAGATCAACATTGGCAAGTTCAGCTCAATCCAGATGTGTTGCCTAAATTGCGAATTAATTCTTTTTATTCAGGGATGATTCGTCGAGCTGACCAAAGTGATGATAACGTCTATTTGCGCAATCAAATGCTGGAAGCGAAGAATTTTATCAAGAGCATTGATGAGCGCCATAAGACTTTGTTGAAAGTAGCGACCTGTATTGTTGAACATCAGAGAGCTTTTTTGGAGCAGGGTCCTGAAGCAATGAAACCTTTGGTGCTTCGTGATGTAGCAGAGGAAGTTGAATTACATGAATCAACGGTTTCTCGTGTGACAACCAATAAATACATGCTGACACCACGTGGTTTATTCGAATTGAAATATTTCTTTTCTAGTCATGTGGGAACAACAACGGGTGGTGAGGCTTCATCGACAGCAATCCGTGCAATGATTAAAAAACTCGTTTCGAGTGAAAATCCGCGTAAGCCTTTGTCGGATAATGCAATTGCTGAAATGCTGAAGGATGAAGGGATTGAGGTCGCTCGACGCACGGTAGCAAAATATCGTGAATCGTTACATATTGCCTCATCTTCTGAAAGAAAAGTCTTGATCTAAATTTCAAGGTGTGACTATTCTAGGTGTTCATTATTACGGAATAATGAATTTTTTTAATGATCACTAGAGGAATCGCTGAAATGATTTAATGGATGTTGAACCACTAATAATGTGCATTAAATTTGCTGAAGCGATTTTCTTGTATCCTGAGAAAAAGGTGAGGGATAGAATTATGCAAATAACGATTCGTGGGCACCATTTAACCATTACACCAGCCATTGAAGAAAATATAAAAGAAAAGTTTAGTCAAATGACCAAACATCTAGATCAGGTCAATAGTATGCAAATCAAACTGGCTAAAGATCATCAAATTGACAAACGTTCACACAAAGGTAGTGCAAATCATATCGCTGAAGCGATTATACGTTTGCCGGGGGTAGAACTGTTTGCACAGGCGACAGCCGATGATATGTATACTTCGATTCGAAAACTGACAGATAAATTAAAACGCCAGCTGGCGAAACATCGAAAAATTCAATGTTCGTATCAGCATGAACTGGCACTTTTGAGTTAATTTTTTATTTTATATAAGAGGCTTTTTGTGAAGCCTCTTTTTTTATTGATAAAAAAAGAAACTGCTTACTGAATTATGTGAAAAAGTTATAGTAAAATAGCTGGTTTTACACCAATGGTTGTATAAGAGGCCTTGTAATGAATAGTGAGCAGCTCACGCAAATTTTAAAAGAAGCTTTTCCTGAAGCAGAAGTAGCAGTGAGCGGTCAAGCTGGAAAATTTGACCTTCGTATTGTGGATGATCAGTTTGAAGGTAAACGTACCGTTGCTCGTCAACAAGCCGTTTATGCACCTCTAAATTCTTATATTGCGAGTGGTGCAGTTCATGCTGTTACGATTCGCGCAATGACAAAAGACGAATGGCGTAAAGCAAGCCTTTTCGGAGCTTAAATATTAATGGATAAATTTTTAATTACGGGCGGTGTTAAGCTCGAAGGTGAAGTACGCATTTCTGGTGCTAAAAATGCAGCTTTACCTTTACTTGCAGCAATGATCCTTGCTGACTCTCCGATTACGCTCACCAATGTACCCAATTTAAAAGATGTAAATACATTGGTTAAGTTGATTGCTGGTCTTGGTGTGACCATGAGTTATGAAGGTGAAACAGTTCGTGCTGATGCTTCGACATTAGACAACCAGTTTGCACCGTATGAACTTGTACGAACCATGCGTGCATCTATTTTAGTGCTTGGTCCTTTGTTAGCACGCTATGGTAATGCAAAAGTATCATTACCAGGCGGCTGTGCGATTGGTTCACGTCCAGTTGATCAACACTTAAAAGCTTTAGAAGCGTTAGGTGCACAGATTGAAGTTGAAAATGGCTATGTCCATGCTTCAGTTGATGGTCGCTTAAAAGGTGGTGAAGTCGTTTTTGATATGGTGACCGTTGGTGGTACCGAAAATATCTTGATGGCTGCTGCACTGGCTGATGGTGTGACTACAATTCGTAATGCTGCTCGTGAACCAGAAATCACCGATCTTGCGCAAATGCTGATTAAGATGGGTGCTAAAATTGAAGGTCTGGATACAGATACGCTTGTCGTAACGGGTGTTGAAAGCTTGCATGGCTGTGAATATGCCGTTGTTGCTGACCGTATTGAAACGGGTTCATATCTGGCTGCGGCTGCTATTACTGGTGGTCGAGTGAAGACTACACATACCGATCCTTCACTATTAGAAGCAGTATTGGATAAGTTTGAAGAAATGGGTGCGGAAGTCACTCGTGGTGATGACTGGATTGAGTTGGATATGCAAGGCAAACGTCCTAAAGCCGTGAGCTTTAGAACATTGCCGCATCCCGAATTCCCAACCGATATGCAAGCGCAAATTATGGCAGTCAATGTGATTGGGCGTGGTTTTGCAACGATTTCTGAAACGATTTTCGAAAATCGTTTTATGCATGTCCCAGAACTTTCACGTATGGGTGCTAACATCCAAGTTGAAGGGCATGATGCGGTTGTTACAGGTGTGGAAACACTTCAGGCTGCACCTGTCATGGCAACTGATTTACGTGCTTCATTTTCACTTGTTTTAGCTGCTTTGGTGGCTGAAGGTGAAACACTGGTTGACCGTATCTATCACATTGACCGTGGCTACGAACATGTGGAAGAAAAATTGCAAAGTTTAGGTGCTCAGATTAAGCGAGTAAAAGGATGAATGACTTAAGAAACGATGATCCAAATTTTGACGTAATGGGCAATTTTGATCATGGTTTAACTTTAGCACTCAGCAAAGGCCGTATCTTAAAGGAAACATTACCCTTGCTTGAAAAGGCGGGTATCAATTTACTTGAAGATCCAGATAAATCACGCAAATTGATTTTCCCAACGACACACAAAAAAGTTCGTATTTTGATTTTACGTGCTTCTGATGTACCGACTTATGTTGAAAATGGTGCGGCAGACTTTGGTGTAGCAGGCAAAGATGTCTTGATGGAACATGGTGCACAACATGTTTATGAGTTGCTTGACCTGAAAATTGCCAATTGTAAGTTGATGACTGCAGGTAAAGTCGGCATGGAACGACCAAAAGGCCGTTTAAAGATCGCAACCAAATATGTCAACTTGACCCGTCAATATTATGCAAGCCTCGGTGAGCAGGTTGATGTCATTAAGCTATACGGATCAATGGAACTTGCACCTTTGGTTGGTTTGGGTGATTACATTGTCGATGTGGTTGATACGGGGAATACTTTACGTGCCAATGGCTTGGAGCCTTTAGAAGAAATTTGCAAAGTGTCTTCACGTTTAATCGTCAATAAGGCGAGTTTTAAGCGTAAGCAAGCGGTTTTGAATCCGATTTTAACGCAACTTGAACAAGCCATTAAAGCACGTCAAAACTAAATTTTAGATTGAATTGAATAAAAAGGTCAGCTTCGGTTGGCCTTTTTATTTGAGTTTATCTGGATTACGTAAAGAATAAATGCTTTGCAGTTGTTGCTGATCATTGAAAGCAAAAGTAAGTACCATGACACAGCAATAGTTTGAGTCATAGAGCTTAAAACCGACACTGCCATTGAGATGGCACATTTCCCAAGAGAGTTCAGTCCACGCCTGAAAAAGCAGGCGTTCAAAGAAACGTAATATAGGCGGTTGGCCAATGAAAGGCTGCCGAATCGCTGAGACTTTACCACCGCCATCCGCTGCAAATTGGATATCGTCACTAAGTAATTGTGTGAGTTGATTCAGGTCATGTGAATGAATGGCGACCTTGAATGCATTGAGTAGTTTGATTTGCTGCTGAGTAGGATGATTCGAGAGAACGTTAGGTTCATCTGCAATATGTTTTCTACTACGGGCCACCAATTGTCGACAATTACTTTGTTGTTCCCGAAGGATTTCTGAAATTTCAATATAATCAAGATTGAAGATGTCATGCAGTAAATATGCCGCTCGTTCTTTAGCTGAAAGTTTTTCAAGAACCAAAAGGAAGGCGGTAGAGAGCGTATAGTCGGATTCGACCGAGAATGTTTCTGTATGATGATAGGGTTCAGGTAACCATGTTCCAGTATATTCAGTTCTAGATCTGTGGTGAGCACGCAGTAAGTCAATACAATGGCGTGTACATACAGAGGTCAGCCAAGCTTGAGGATTGATAATATCTTGCCTAGGTTGCTGCTGCCATTTTATAAAAATATCCTGTAAGACATCTTCAGCATCACTTGTTGTTCCCAGCAGTCGATAAGCAAGACCGAACAGAAATGTTCGGCTTGTCTCGAAAATCGTTAAATCATGTTGGCTAATCGTGCCTGATGCTTTCATAGATGTTAATGTTGGGAAATTGCAATTCGATTCCACAAATTAATCATGCCAATCAGTAAAGTTAAAGCTGAAATTTGTGGCTCACTGAAATATTTTAATAGTGTTATACGTAACGGCTCATAATCAGTGAGCGCGTGCAAAGTCGTGAGTGCTTCAACCCAAGCAAAGGCGGCTTTTTCCTGATCTGTATAATCATTGCAATGTCGCCATACCACCAAGCGGTCCAAGCGTGATTGTACTTCACCATCTGCCAAGGCCTCCGCAATATGCATCTTCACACAAAAAGCACAGCCATTGATTTGTGAGGCGCGTAATAGAACAAGATGATAAAGTGAGCGATCAATCAGGTCCAAGTCGAGAATATTTTGATGAACCTGATAGAGATAATGGATTGATTCTGGTAAATGTTTTTTAGGATGAATATTGAGCATCGTCATTGTAATATTCCTGATTAAAATCAATATAGGTACTTATTTGACGAGTCAGCCTTTTGCTTTGTGACACGGGAAGTAAAATAATTTTTAACTTTTTGTTCTTGTTGCTTAAATATTTTGAGTAAGCAAATAAAAGCAGAATGATAGGTTGATCGAAGAACTCATTCCTCCCCATTGATTTTTTTAGCCTACATTGTGCCCACAAGCGTATTGAAAAAGAGTAAACTTAGCGTTCTCTTTTTCGCCTTGTGGGTAAATTGATGCGACGTTTATCGACTCAGGATCAAAATTTTAAACAGACATTTGCTGAACTTTTAGCATTTGAAACGGTTAATGATCCTCAATTAATACAAACTGTAGATCAAATTATTGCTGATGTGCGTCAGCATGGTGATGATCATGTGCTTAAATTAACGCAACAGTTCGATCGACATCCAGCGCATCAATTCTCTGATTTAGAACTGACTCAAGCACAGCTTAAAACCGCATTTGATGGTTTAAGTGTTGAAATTCGTGAAGCATTAGAACTTGCTGCAAAACGCATTCGTTCTTTCCATCAGGCACAAAAGCAGGAAGGTTGGACTTATGTCGATGATCTGGGGAATACCTTGGGCCAGAAAGTCACCCCACTGGATCGTGTTGGAATTTATGTACCGGGTGGATTAGCCTCTTATCCATCATCTGTACTCATGAATGCTTTGCCGGCACATGTCGCCGGTGTCCCAGAAATTATCATGGTGGTACCTGCACCAAATGGTGAGTTGAATCCATTGGTATTAGCTGCTGCCTATTTGGCAGGAGTGAGCCGTGTGTTTACCATTGGTGGAGCGCAAGCGGTGGCTGCATTGGCTTATGGAACACGAACCATTCCTGCAGTAGATAAAATTACTGGGCCTGGTAATCGATTTGTAGCAGCCGCAAAACGTGCGGTCTTTGGCCAAGTCGGTATTGATATGATAGCGGGGCCTTCGGAAATTTTGGTGTACGCCGAAGGTGAAAATAATGCTGAATGGTTAGCCATGGATGTATTGTCTCAAGCAGAGCATGACACTGTTGCCCAAGCCATTTTCATTACTCCAGATGAAATGCTGTTAAATGCAGTTGAAGCCGCGATTGAAAAACACTTAAGCGAATTGCCAAAAGCAGAAATTGCCAAAACGTCGATTCAAAATCGTGGTGCATTGGTGTTGGTAAAAGATCGTGCAGAAGCGATTGAACTGATTAATCAGGTGGCACCAGAGCATTTGGAACTCTGTCTTGATGAGGCCGAGTTGATGAGTCAGGACATTCGTCATGCAGGGGCAATCTTTATGGGACGTTATACGCCAGAAGCCATCGGTGATTATTGCGCGGGGCCAAACCATGTCTTGCCGACATCGGGGACAGCACGTTTTTCTTCGCCACTTGGTGTGTATGATTTTCAAAAGCGCTCTAGCTTGATCATGTGCTCTGAAGAGGGTGTGAAAAGCTTGGCAAAAGCAGCCGATGTGTTGGCAGTGCAAGAAAATCTTGATGCCCATGCGCGTTCAGCCCGTTATCGTTACCAATAACCGATTCAAAGATTGATAGGGGCTGGTTAGCCCCTTTTTTAGGATACATGAGAGTAGAACAATGACGTTTACAGCAGAACAAATGCGTTTTTGGAGTCCAGAGGTACGTGAATTAGAGCCTTATGTACCTGGTGAGCAGCCTAAGATTCAGAACTTACTCAAACTCAATACCAATGAGAATCCATATCCACCATCTGCAAAAGTGGTGGAAGCTGTACAGGCGGTTTTAACTGATCAAGCTGATGCTTTGCGTTTATATCCAGATCCTGATGCGACTGCTTTAAAACAGGCGATTGCCAAGCAGCAGCAGGTTGATGTGACTCAAGTGTTCGTCGGCAATGGTTCTGACGAAGTTTTAGCACATATTTTTAAAGCTTTTTTTATCCAGAAAGAGCCGATTCTTTATCCAGATATTACCTATAGTTTTTATCCTGTTTATAGCCAATTCTTTGCGACACAAACGAAACAGATTCCTTTGAATGAAAAATTCGAAATTGATGTATCAGATTATGAACAGGAAAATGGTGGCATTATCATCACCAATCCAAATGCACCAACCAGTATTGCGCTTGGTTTAGATGAGATTGAACAGGTGCTGAAGGCAAATCCAGATCGCGTCGTTGTGATTGATGAAGCTTATGTTGATTTTGGCGCTGAGTCCGCGGTACGACTGATCAATCGATATGATAATTTAGTCGTTTGCCAAACAACATCGAAGTCACGTTCGCTTGCTGGCTTACGTGTTGGTTTTGCGATTGCGCAAGCGCATTTGATTGCGGCACTTGAAGCAGTCAAAAATAGCTTTAATTCGTACCCAATCGATCGTTTTGCGATTGCAGCAGCGGTGGCTTCATTTGAAGATCAAGCTTATTTTGAGGCGCAATGTGCCAAAGTGATTGACAGCCGAGAAAAACTGGTAGGTGATCTCACGGCTTTAGGCTTTGATGTCTTGCCATCGAAAGCTAATTTTATTTTTGCTACGCATCCTCAACACGACGCTGCTCAGTTGTCTCAACAATTGCGTGAACAGGGGATTATTGTGCGTTATTTTAATAAGCCGCGAATTAATCAATTTTTACGTATCACGATTGGTACAAATGAACAAAATCAACGTCTAGTGGATACACTTAAAACGCAAATTTTATAAATCTGTATTGAAGTTTACTGTTTAGAAGTCTGCCATGTATTGAGCAAATCAAGCATGGCTGAAATTTTATCAAAGCATTCCTGATATTCGGCTTCCGCATCAGAAGCGATGGTGATGCCACCACCTGCCCACATTGATAATTGGTCCTGATACTTTTGAATACTGCGAATCAAGATATTCCAACTGCCTGTACCATCGAAATTAAAATAACCTAAGCTGCCACAATAAGCACCACGCGGTGCACCTTCGAGTTCTTCAATAATTTGCATGGCACGAATCTTCGGTGCACCTGTGATTGAACCACCTGGCAGGGCAGATAAGAGCATCTGCATTGGATTGATTTCAGGTTTCAAGCTTGCCGTGATTTCACTGACCATGTGATGAACTTGATTGAAACTTTCTATTTCAAATAGTTTGGTGGCTTTGACAGAGCCTATTTCAGCATAGACACTCAAGTCATTGCGGAGCAGATCTACAATCATGACATTCTCAGCCTGATCTTTTTCAGAATGACTGAGTTTGTCTTTTGAAATCTGATCTTGTTGTGGGTCATCAAAACGCGGCATCGTGCCTTTGATTGGACGTGTTTTTATTTGTCGATTGGTCTGAAATTCAATAAATAGTTCAGGTGAACAACTTAACAGTTCAAAATCAGCTAATTTAAGATAACCTGCATAAGGTGCGTGGGTCAGTTTCCATAACTCATCAGCACGGCTCAAAAGTGAACCTTGTGCCTGTGCTGTAAATTCTTGAGTCAAGTTAATTTGATAGCAATCACCCGCTTTGATGTATTCCTGTACCTGATGAAAAGCATTTAAATATTCTGGTTTGGACCAACGAGGGCGGCATTGCTGGTCTAAAGAAAGTGCTGGAATTTGTTTGGGGTGATTGATCCGAGCCAAAATCTCTTGATAAATATACTCAGCTTGCTCTTCATCACTATAACTATAAAAGTACCAAGCATCTTCTTCAAATTTTAAAAAACTTGAGTATCGTCCTAAGAAAAAATTTGGCTGTGGATGAGCATCAATTTTAATAAATTGGTTGGCACTATAGTCATAGCTAAAGAAGCCAATATATCCCCCATGAAAGCCCTTAGTATTGGTGGTATTAGAGGATTGATGGAATTTGCAGAACTCTAAAAGTGAAGCTGCGTCTGATTTTATGTGATATTGATTGAAGTGTATTTGTTGAACTTGTTGCAGTTTAGAGTTTTGAGAAACTAAGAGTTCTTGGGGTAAAAAGGCAATGGTTGGCGTATTTTGATCATATAAATACACCAATCCTGTTAAATCATAAAGGCGAGCAAGAAGGTCAAATGCAGAAGTGAGTGGCGTATTAAGTTTTTGCTCAAAATAGGACATATAAACGGAAAGACTGATATCTACATTTGGAGAAAGGAATTGTACTACATCCAAAAAGTTCGGGCTGTTTTTTATCAAAGCTTATGCTGAAAGTGGATGAAATTTGGGCAGCATTACTTAGATAAAATAAATGATGTATTTATCAAATAAAAAAATAAAAAAGCGTTTTTGTTAACGCTTCTTATCAGAATTTTGATGTGATGAATGGTAAAACTATTCAAATTTGAATTTAGTGTAAAAAAAGTCTTTAAAAAATACTCAATGATTACAAGTTTTTGTAGTGTTTTTTTATAAAGAATAGTGTTGAGTGTTTTATATGCCGTTTGTCGGTTTGTAGTCAAAAAGCAGTTAACAGGAGTTGAACATAAAATAACAAACAGGTAATTTAGTAATTGCTAAGCGAACTACTCAAGGATTGGAAGTTCAAGTTGTCATTTAAGAATAAAACGACCGTGGACAGTTTAGAGTAGTGTAAGTCAAAAAATAAATGCTCTTGGGAGAGTGCTCAATGAAAATGTTTACTAAACTAGCTTTAGTTTCTTCAATGGCGATTAGCGCAAATGCAATGGCTATGCAGTCAATGGATGATGCTGCACTAAGCGCTGCAACAGGTCAAGACGGTATTAATATTGGTCTTGGTATCTCTAAAGTTGAGATCGAAAAAGTTTTAATTCACGATAATGATGGTTTGGCTACAACATCAGGTGGTACAGCTACAGCTGGTGCGATTGTTATCTCTGGTAACGGTGTTACTGGTGATGTGAACGAAACACAAGGTATTGTAATTAGTGCAAATACAGCTGCGCTTTTACCTACTGGAAATTTGGCTGACCTTGTAATCGATACTGATGCGGGTACAGGCGCAAATGGTGCTTTCCTAAATGTAGCGGCTAATGTTTCTGGTTTAAATATTAATATTGGTAAAATTAGCGTAGCTAAGTCAGGTACTACAAGCGCAACAAGTATCCGTCGTGGTGCTGTAGCGGGTAGTGAAAATGCGATTCTATCTGGTTTAAGCTTAAAAACTGGTACAATGACTGCGAATATTCAACTTGGTGCAGCGCCACAAGGTGCAATGATCAAGTTGAATACAATAATGACTGGCGGTTTAGAAATTAAAAATCTAGGTATTCTTGATAACTCAACTGCATTAGGTACTAAAGATGGTTCTTCAGCTGCAAACCGTGCTGCTGGTGAAATTCACATTGATAGTATCAAAGTTGCTGATGCGACTAATCAAAACTTAACTGTTGATGCTGATATCAGTGTTGTCGGTAAATCAGGTGCAACCAATGCAACTGCTGGCTACTTACAAATTGTTGGTGGTAAAACTGCACAAGATATCTATATCAATGGTGTATATTTAGGTAGTAAAAATGGTGGTTCAGCAACTACTCGTGGTACGAACGCAATTGGCGACGTAGAAGTTCAAGGATTACAAACCTATTACAACCCAACGCATACAGCGGGTGGTGATGTCAAAGGTGCTGCAATCACGATTTCTGGTCACTAATCAGTTACCAAAACAAAAAAAGCGCTTTATGCGCTTTTTTTGTTTTTTTACATGCTCTGTTTAATCGCAAAGTCGGAGAAAAACTTTAGTTTTAAGTGATGCTAATTATGGTGTTTTACCAATGTTATATTATGCCAGCAATATAAATACTTTTATAAAAATGACATGAAAATTCATCAAACTTTAAAAATAATAAAATAAATTATTGTTATAAAAGTGTGTGCTTAGAAGTGTTTTTTGTCAATTTGTAGGTGTAATAATAAAAAAAATAACATTCTGTCAAAAATAACTAAAAAAAAGGTGTTTTTTCTTATAAAAAACGTTATCTTCAACAGGCAGGGATGGAGTGTCATAGACACTAAAAATAAAACGAATAAGGCAAGTGTTGCCATTGTTAGAAAAAGAGACTTATGTTAGAGATCGCTTTAGGCTCGGCATTGATGTATTACTTTACAACGCAAGCCTTTGAAATAGAAAAAAAACCTGAAGGTTCTGTTTATTATACAGAAACTTTGGATTCTCGTTATCCCTCTTTTACGCGAAATCATCGTGAAGCAGTGGTGATCAAACCAGCGGTAGAAGATCAGTTTAGGGGGATTGTACGCCAAGCGTATGACTATAGCTGTGGTTCAGCAGCATTGACTACACTGTTAAATGGCTACGGTGGATTAAAATTAACAGAACAACAAACAATGAGCGGTCTTCTGCAATACGGTGAGTATCAACGCATCATTGAGCGCCGTAGTTTTTCATTGTTAGATATGAAACGCTTTGTCTCTGCTTTAGGGATTAATAGCGGCGGCTATCGTGGGGAGTTTTCAGATCTTACCGCATTAAAGCAACCCGCAATTGTACCTATTACTTATGCGGGCTTTAAACATTTTGTTGTATATAAAGCATATAAAGATGGGCGAGTTTATGTTGCTGATCCTGCGCTAGGTAATATTAGTTTTGATGAAATTCGATTCAAAGAGATTTGGGATAATAACACTTTATTTATCGTTGATATTCCACAGCAGTATCAGAAAAGCTTATTAGCACTTCAAGATTCAGATATGCGTCACGTTGAAGATGCAACAGTAAACAAATATGCCCTTGCAGAAATTCAATTCCCAACACAGAAATTTGAACGTCTTGCAGATAAAGCTTCAACAATGCGTCGGGTATTAGATGCAGATACTAACTCAGCGACTTATAACCAACCAATAACGACCTATATGCGCTTATATTACAAGCGGAAGTAAGTTTAGAAAAAACAGTAAAATTAATGTAATAGGATGCAAAGTAAAATGAATCGTACATGGATGAATATGAGTGTGTTAGCGTTAAGTCTAAGCGCCATCACATCAACACTTTACGCAGCAGAACAACAACCATCTGTCGAGACAGCATCGTCTGAAACGGATAAGGTAGCAGTTAAGGTACAGGGGAATACAGCAGCTGACAGTTCAGCAGGTGCAAGCACTGAGGCTACTGTTGTTGCTGAGAATAGCCAAGCGGATCAAGCAGCTACGGCTTTGCAAAAAAAAGAAAGTGATGCTACGCAAGAAACGAATTTACAAGAAGTGTTTACTTCAAATGAGCGTCAGTATTCATTAATTAAGAAAGGTATTTTTTCATCTTATTATGATTTGGATTATACCTACTACAGAGATAGTCGCCTTGATTTGGCACTAAATGATAGCAATAGCTCATTGTCTAGATTACGTGTTGAAGAAGATGCAAACCATACTTTAACCAACACTTTTACAGTTCAGTATGGTTTATTGGACAATGTAACCTTATCTGCTTCATTACCTTTTGTCGCGAAAAAAGAGTTATTGAAAGATACAACGACAGCAGGATTGGGTGATATTAACTTTGGTGCGCGTTGGGAACCATTCCCATTAAAACAGGGGCGCTTACCCTTGGTTCTATTTGGTAGCTTATCGACTAAAACAGGCGATAGCCCTTATGAGGTTGGGGTAGATGAGTTATCAACTGGTAAAGGCTATTACTCGGTAGGTGCTGGGGCAAGTACACGTAAATATATTGACCCTGTTGTTTTATTTGCTTCTGTTTCAACGAGTTATGGTTTGAAAGAGTCCGGACTTAATCAATTACGTGGTAGCCGAGTTCTAGAAAGTTTTGACCCAGGTCTAAGTGGTGGATTCTCTTTCGGATTCGCTTATTCCTTTAACTATGATGTGTCTTTGACCATGTCATATCAGCAAAGTTTTAATACTGGGGCAAAATTCTATTTCAGCAATGACGAAAGTTATAAATCTGCGGACCAAAGTAGTGCGATGTTGTCATTTGCTTTGGGGGTGCGAGTCTCTCCTGAAACAATCGTAAATGGTACTGTGGGAATTGGTTTAACCGAAGACGCGCCAGATGTATCACTGGGCTTGTCTTTCCCACTTGATATCATAGGTTTTGGCAAAAAAATTCGTTAAGGAGATGTAATAATGGTGAGAAACCTTAAATTATGTCCATTAACGATAGCAATTTTTTTTGCTGGGCTATCGAGTGCGACTCATGCACAACTCGGACAAGACTTATCGGTAGATCTGCGTTCTTTGGCCTTAGGAAATGCAGTCACTGCTGATCCACCAGGTATCAGTGCGGTTCACTTTAACCCAGCAGCACTTGCTAAATTAGATGGGTTGCAAACAGATGTGCAGGGGATTCTCGCTAATTTTGCAATTAAAAGAGATTACTCGGCACCAGCGGGCTATAACGTATTTGGTTATTCTGATGACCCATTGGTTTGTAATGATGGGCCTGAAATCGATGCGAATATTTGTACAGATTACAAAGGAACAGTACATGGTGATGTTGAATATGCCAGTATTTATGTACCTGTTTTAAAGAAAATTGTAGATTTAGGCCCGAACTCCCCATTAGTCGCACCAACAGCGGGTATTTCTTATAAACCACCAGGTTCAAAAGTAACCTATGCAACGGCAATATATGCGCCACTTGTTGCAGGTTTTGGTGCGGAAGATGGTAATCCAAGTAACTACATGGGGCAACAAGTAGCTTTAGAGCGTATTACCTATTTGTCACCATCATTTGGCTATCAGGTGAACGATCACTTATATTTAGGTGCTTCATTTGGCATGTCTTATCAAGCGATTGCCATGAAAACAGATTTACGTTTCCCAAATGAACTCATTGGGGTGCTACGTATGGTGGATGAAGTCGTTTGTGGGCCATTTAAGGAAAATGGCGACATTATTACGGATCTTTTACTTTTCGGTATGTGTAATGCCAAAGAGGGAATGAATCCTTTTAGTAAAGTGGGTGCTTTAGATGTTTCACTCGAGCAATCGCTCAGCCCAAGTTATAACTTAGGCTTACTTTGGGAACCTACTGATGATTTTAGCTTCGGGATGGTATATCAAAGTGAAGCGAAGATGCGCTTACATGGTAAATACTTAATTAATGTTGCTAATGCACCGCGTGAATTAATTGCGGGTCTAAACTCATCAGCAACAGGGCAGATTCTTGCCGCAATTCTTGGTTTTCCTGGTTATGCTCCCGCGACAGAATCTGGTTTATTGGCAATGGATTTTAAGTATCCTCAGCATTTTAAAGCCGGTATTAAGTATAAGATTTTACCAGATTTACAGGTAAACTTTGACTTAGGTTGGACGGACTTCTCGGCATGGGATAAGTTTAAGTTTGAGTTTGATCGACAAATCTCATTATTAAAAGTGGCTAAATTATTATCTTCAGACGTGACAGATCGTTCACTTTCCCTACCCTTAAAATTTCAATCATCTTGGCGTTGGGGGATTGGTTTAGAGTATTCTGCAACAGATCGATTAAAATTGCGTATGGGATATGAACCGCGTACGAGTTCAATTCCTGATGATAAACGTAATACCATGGTACCAATTAATAATGCGCAATTATTTGGTTTAGGTATTGGTTATCGTTTTGATCAGGATACCGATTTAGATTTGTCACTGGGGTTTTTACGCAGTCGTGATGATATTCCAGCCAATACAAGTAGTTTGTCAAACCAAACAGGGGTAAATAATATTTTATTAAACCCTTATGCGGGCTTGAATGTGAAAACAAATACGAAAGTAACTTTACTTGGGATTAACTACAGAACAAGATGGTAATGCAAAAGAAAAGGACTCAAAAATCGACACTTGCTATTTCATTATTCTTTTTAATGGTATCAAGTGTTTCGACTGTTTATGCAGATGGTTTCTATACGATTATTGGGCCAGATGGTCGCCCAATGGTTGTGCCTATGAAAGTTGCAAAAAAAGAACCAGAGCCTAATAAGCATACGCAACAAGTGAATAGTGAAAAACATACACAATCTGTTATCCAAACTAATAATGCTGAGAAGAAGGTTTCAGTACCACCTCCTCAGCAAAAAGCAGATGATCTCAAACAGTTAGAATCTCAACAAAAGCAACTCAATACAATCAAAAAAATTGAAATTGTAGAACCTGTGGGATCACAACAGATTGTAGTACCTAAAGTTGTTGAGCAACCAAATATTTCGTCTAAAAGAAAGGTGGAGATTAGTGAGGTTTTAGAAAAGCCCCTAGCAGCAAAAATTGAAAGACCAGTTATAACTCAAGCCTCTACTAGTACATTGGCGGTAGAAAAATCAATTGTAGAAAAAAAACCTGCTGCTGTTGTTACAGCGAAGTCTCCAGTGCCGCCAACAGATATAGCTCCTCCTCCTCGAGAAGAAGCCCAAACATTGGCTGGATTTAGCCAGGTTGATGGTGTGAGCTATGTCAATAATGAGTATTTAGAAAACCAAGAGTTTAATTTAGAAGGTAAGAAACGGTTTTATACTATGCCAGATGGCAATGGGCGGATGGAAACTGTAGAACGGAAAAAAGGTGTTAGCCGCTCGGTCATAGATAAATTGTTCAATCGCTCACAACAGTCAACGGCTCCGATTGCACTGTCGGGAACTTATGTGCGTTTATCTAGTGAAGATTTGAAATCAGCATTTGAAAATGATCGTTGTTTTTTAAGTGATTATAAAAAAAATATCAAAACACTATCCTTGAATAAGGACGTTGGTTTATGGCCAAGAAAACCACTTAAAGAAAAATTTGAATATGAGATTGTGAAGCTAGATACAGCAATTCAATATATGCAAATGGATTCATATGCATCGACTAATGATAAACCCGTTTATTACTGGCCTCTGGTTGTATTTTTGGATGAAAAAGGTTGTATAGCAGAAGGTGTCAGTGGTTTTAAGAATAAAAACACTACAGCAACAGTGTTGCAACATGCGGCACTTCAAGGGGTGCTTAAAGTACCTGAAGATGCACGATATATGATGATGACACCATTAGCCTCCGCAGTTGATGTGCCTGAACAAGAGCTTTCGAATCAAGGACAGATAAAACTTTCGGTTTTACAGTAATGAAAATTTAGGACTAGTTAAGCATGGATAAAAAAATATTATTGCCGTTTACACTTTCTGCATTAACACTCATTTTAAATGGCTGTGGTGGTGAGAGTTCAAAAATTAAAGAGGACCCATCACGTGGAATTGGTGTTACATCAAGCACAAGTTGTGATATCAAAGCTTCTGACTGTTTACTGTTTGTGATGGATTATCCAGTCGCTGGACTAAATTTTGATTGTAGTAGTGATACGGTCAATCACTTTGTGACCAAGGTAGACAGTAACTCTGTATCAGGTGCATGTAAAATAGGTGACACAGTCTCATTCTATATTCAGGGCGAAAGCGCAAAAAAAATTAGCCTTGGAGCTGTAAAACTTGACAGTATTGCTAAATTAAAAATGGCGACGCCACCATTTATTCGCTTACTTGATATTGCGATGGGGGCAACAGGAAAAGCACCAGCCTCATTGAGCATGAATGATGACACGATCAAAGTTGCGATGGGATTGGTTAAAATTTTCCAAGCTATAGGCGTTGAACAAAATTCGAATTTCATTGGGGATATTCAACCCACAGAGATAACAAAAGAAAAACGAGATCAATTGAAGGATATTACAAAAAATGTCGGGTCAACTGAGTTTATTTCTGGTGAATATATTAATATTTTAAAACCATGGCTTGATTTAAACCAAATAACTGATGAAACAGCATTTCGACTACTGATACAGTCCATAAATTTATCAAATACGGGTGTTTGGCAAGCAGAGCTACCTGTTTTAAAACCAGGCGGAAGCGGGTTAGGAAACATCAATGTTGCTTTACCTGATGGTTTTTTTGGTTGTAATAAAGAAGATTATTTTACATGTGTAACAGACAAAACTAATCTGTTGCATTCTATGGGAAATTTTTATCTGTTATCTGATCGTCAGGGATATATTTTTGGTTATGGCCAACAATGGAGAGGGCCAGCTACAATAGTAAATAATATAGTTCGTGAGCCATATGTATTAACTACTAAAGTTAAACCTCGGAAAATGCAATTGAATGCTCAAAGTAATTGGTTTAATCCTATTATACAGGCAATTAATACGGATCAAAAAATAAATCTTAGTTTGAGTGGTAATTCAGCTGAAAATTTATCGATTAAACAAGGCAAAATTATCAATGGTAATACAATTGCTGGTACTGCAGGTTTATATAGATCGGTTATGGGGTTAAAAGAAACTGATACAGTTGATGATGCCCTTTTAGGGATGTGGGAACAAAGAATTGATAACCAACTTTATAAGGGGAGAATCGATATACTTAGGTTTAGTCCAGCAAGTTATTTATCAAAAGATATTTTTAAAACAGAACAAAATGTAGATATACAACAGAAATATATCTTCCCATTATATGCAACATTAACTGTTAAATTTGCAGATGCTAAATTTGAACCAGTTGATATTGGCATCGTGATTGATGAACATGGAGATATCCGTACAGATATAAAAGCAAGTGCGACGGCTACAGACAAGTCCGGTATTTGTGGTACTGTGAAGTCAATTAACACAGATGGGACTATTACCGATAGTAATAACCAGATTCAATATCGCATTGGTACTACAGCAGCAACTGAGTTTAGTACAGCGGATAAATCAATTACGGTACGAATGATTTTATCGAATCCTACATTTGGTTTGGCTGATGGCGTATTATTTGGTTTAAATCTAAGTGAAGGGACAGGTGCAAAGATTAATGTTCATAATTTATTAGCCGGTCAACCGTCTGGTATTAATTTAACAAATTTCCAGAATAATACAGTTGTTTGGTCTAATACCTACGCTATTCAACAGTCAATTTATAATAGTGCATATGATAAACTAACAGACAAAACTGGTTATATCGCTCCAACAGATGACGAAAGAGAGCTTGCTAAAAGATATTCTGGTACGGTGACGATAAAAGTGGCAGATCAAAAGATCCCAGCATGTAATGCAATTAAAACCAAAGTTTAATCAAATTAATAAAAAAGACCGCTTCTGCGGTCTTTTTTATTTAACCCGTATGGTCTAGTCGGGTGCCCAAAGTCTCTAAATGTGTTGGAAATAATCCACTTTTACGATCAGCAAAATAATGTCTAAGGGTTTGTTCTACACTTGGAAAAGCCAGTTCTGTCCAAGGAATTTCATGTTCTTCAAACAAACGGCATTCGATACTTTCTTCACCAGCACCAAATAATCCTTGCTTTAATTGTGCTTTGAATAAGACATAAATTTGACCAATACGTGGGATATTGTACATACAGTAGAGTTGTTCAATCTCAACTTCAGCTTCGGCTTCTTCACGGGTTTCTCTTGCGGCACCTTGCTCCATGGTTTCAAACAATTCCATATAGCCAGCAGGTAAAGTCCACAAGCCATAACGAGGTTCGATTGCGCGACGACACAGCAACACTTTATCGTCCCACAGTGCCAATGCGCCACAAATGACCTTGGGGTTTTCATAGTGAATGTTGCCACAGTGAGTGCAGACAAGTCGTGATTTATGATCACCTATTGGAATTTTTGCTTCAGTTTCATGTCCACACGCAACGCAAAAGCTCATAATTATCATCAGCCGTAGAGATAGCTCAGCATAACTGAATTTTAATGACTTCGCATCATGATCTATGATTGCACTGAAAATTTCAGCTATGATGTTAATTAAGGAACAAGAGAAAAAAAGAGATGAGTCATATGGAAGAACCATCGTTAATACAGCTTTTACAACAACGGTTGCGTTTTTCCAAACGAATCCAGCAGGCGGATGCTGCTGTATTGATTGCAATTACCCAAGAGATGCAACCAAAAGTGTTACTGACACGCCGTTCGATGCAATTGTCCCAACATGCGGGAGAAGTGTCTTTTCCAGGTGGGAAACGCGATCCAAGTGATACCAGTAATATTGTGGTCGCTTTGCGTGAAGCTCAAGAAGAAACAGCACTCAATCCATTTGATGTCAAACTTTTGGGAGATTTACCGATACAGCGTGCGCGTAGTGGTTTATCTGTCAAACCGATTGTTGGGTTAATACCGGCCCAAGTTGATTTAATTGCCCAGCCTACCGAAATTGATCGAATTTTCTTTGCCCCATTACAAGAGTTGATGGATGCACCGCCTTTGCCTTATGAGGTGCGTCTGGCTCGACAGTCGCTTTATTTTCCAAGTATGCAGGTGGAAAGTGAAATTGTGTGGGGACTTACGGCTCGTATGCTGATTTCTTTATTTCAATATGGATTAGGCTATCAAAAAAATTGGCCATTCTTGGTTAATCCACCTCATTTTGGTTTATCTAAGTTCTAATCTATTAAGAGTTATTTATCATGATGTATACCTATCAGGGATTGAGTCCAAAAGCTTTACATGAACCTTGGGATGGCTGGGTGGCGCCAACAGCGACTGTGATTGGTCAAGCAGAATTGGGCCGTCAGGTCAGTATTTGGTTTGGCGCTGTGGTTCGTGCGGATAATTGCGTGATACGAATTGGTAATTTTTCGAATATTCAGGAAAATGCGGTACTACATACCGATGCTGGTATTGAATTGAATATTGGTGAATATGTCACGATTGGACATAAAGTGATGTTGCATGGCTGTAGCATTGGCGATAACTCATTAATTGGAATGAATGCCGTGATTTTGAACAATGCGGTGATTGGCAAGAACTGCATTATTGGTGCAAATGCATTGATTCCTGAAGGAAAAGTTATTCCTGATAATTCCGTGGTAATGGGATCACCAGGTAAAGTGGTGAAAATACTGGATGAGCAGGGTGCTGCACGGTTGCGTTTAAGTGCTTTACATTATGCAGAACATTATAAAAACTTTTTGGAGCTGAAGGAATTTAGCTTTTAATGAATTGTCTTTAAGTTGAATGGTTAGGTTTAGCAAGTTTTTATACCAATAAAAGCCAATAACTCGCCTATAGTGTTTGAGTGGAGTATGATGGGCCACGTTTTTTATTTCTTTTTCGTTAAGGTTTTTGCATGAAGTTGCTTGCATTGGAAACTGCAAATGAGCAGTGTTCGGTTTCATTAATTGATGATACTCAAGAGTTGTATTTTCAGTTGGACGAGCGGCCTAAAGCACAAACTCAAACGATTCTGCCTTTGACTGAACAAGCCTTATTGCAAACAAAAACTCAATTGGCAGATTTAACTGCAATTGCATTTAGTCGTGGACCGGGTTCATTTAGCGGTGTTCGTATCAATGCGGCTGTCACACAGGCACTTGCATGGTCTCAAGACTTACCCGTGATTCCAGTTTCCAGTTTACAAGCCTTGGCGCAAGCGGCTTATCGTTTAACTGGTTTGCAACAAGTTTCGGCTGTACTCGATGCACGTATGCAAGAAGTCTATATTGCCAATTTCAGTGTGGATGAGCAGGGCATTATGCAGGCGATGGATGACGAAAAATTATTAAATTATGAGCAAGCATCTGCATATTGTAAATTTACTGCAATTGGTTCAGGTTCAGAATTAATTAAGCCTAGTCAAATAGACTCAGCCGAGGCTTCCAATGTAACGATTATGGCAACTGCGCAGGATATTGCAATAATTGCCAGAGTGTACGCGGCACAGCAAAAATGGGTGGATGCTGAACATGCGCTGCCTGTGTATTTACGTGATGATGCATGGAAAAAAATTCCAGAACAAGGTAAAGCGAATTAAGGTTAATTATGGATCTTTTATTGCTATTTAAAGCAGCGATTATGGGCTTGGTAGAGGGAATTACCGAGTTTCTACCGATCTCAAGTACAGGGCATCTTATTTTAACGGGTCAATTACTGGACTTTTGGACCATTGAAAAAAGAGATATGTTTGCCGTAGCTGTACAAATTGGTGCGATTGCAGCAGTCATTTATGAATATTGGGGCAAACTATGGGGGGCACTGATTGGTGCGCTGACAGGGCAGGAACAAGGCCGCCGTCTGAGTCTGAACCTGATTATTGCTTCTATTCCGATTGTGATTATTGGCTTGACCTTTGGTGATGTGGTTAAAGCTTATCTATTTAATGCCATTACCGTCGCGATCGCTTTAATTGTAGGTGGCTTTATTATTTTATGGGCAGAGCGTCGCCCCCATCAGATTGTGACTCAAGAGGTTGATGATCTGAGTTTTAAACAAGCCACTTTAATTGGCTTGATTCAGTGTTTGGCGTTAATTCCTGGGACTTCTCGTTCTGGTTCGACCATTATTGGATCTTTATTTTTAGGTGTATCACGTAAAGCTGCTGCGGAGTTTTCCTTCTTCTTAGGTATTCCTGTGTTGATGGGTGCAGGTTTACTGGATATGTACAAGATGCGCCATGAGTTGCATAGCAATGATATGGTCGTGTTGGCAGTGGGAATTATTGTTGCATTTGTTTCAGCTTTGGTTGTGATTCGTGCCTTGATTCGTTATGTGTCAAAGCATGATTTCACTGCATTTGCGTACTATCGTATTGTATTTGGCCTATTTATCTTGGCAACCTGGTGGACAGGCTGGGTGCATTGGTAATGCAAATGCGATGTTGGTATCCAGCGGAATGTGAACAGCAGTTTCAGCGCTTGCAAACACGTCTGGCTGAATTGAATGTACAGCTTACAGGGCAATTGGTTGAAAAGATCAATGCCCGTTTTCTGCGTTTAAATCCTGAAATGGCGTTGGTTTTGGATGAAGATGGGCTTAGTCTCGCTGCCAATGGAATGAAAATGCAGCCAGATTGGCACGCTGAAATTTCTCGTTTAAAAAGAGCCAGTTTAAAATCTGAAATGATTGCCCGAGCCTGTCAACTGGGTGAGAAACCCCGTCTGATTGATGCGACTGCGGGTTTGGGTCATGACAGTTTACTCATGGCCTACCTTGGGGCTGATGTTCGTCTTGTAGAACGTCACCCAATTTTGTTTGTGTTACTGGAATACAGCAAAGCTCAAGCTGAGCAGGATCCTTTCCTACAAGTATTTATGCAGCGGATTCAGTTGATCTTTGCCGATTCAAATGCTTATTTACGGCAATTGAGTCAACATGGTGAGCAGGTGGATGTGGTGTATTTGGATCCCATGTTCCCACAGCGTGATCAGAATCAGCAGGCGATAAAGAAACAGGCGCAAGTCAAAAAGCAAATGCAGTTATTACATATGCTGTTACCTGAAGATGGGGAAATAGATTTAGGTGATCAGTTACTGCATTTGGCTCAACAGATTGCCAAGCGTGTGATTGTAAAACGTCCTAGACATGCTGTTTATTTGGCAGATCAAACGCCTGATCATCAATGGTTAGGTGATGCATGCCGTTTTGATGCATATTTTCCAAAAGGTCAAATTTAAATCAGAATGCATTGATTGTTTGGCTTGCGTCAATGCTCAGTAAAGATTTGTGATATAGTGCAAAAGCATGATTGCTAAAAAATTCTTGTCGAGCTTACACTACAGTCACGCATCGCGTCTTTTAGGAAAAGTACTGCACATTCAATTATTAGAATGGCATATTTTCAGTTTAGGCTTGAAAAGAGAAACTCCCGAAGAATTTTATGATTGACCTTAAACCTTCCATTAATATCTGGCATGATTTTAAAAGTAACCAAATTGCTGGAATGTGGTTGTTCCTGGGGTCTCGTCGTTCCTTACAGATAGTGCACCCTTCAATTACCCAGCTCATTATTTGGGGGATTCTCGGGGGGTGTACCAACTCGCTGTATAGTTGGTTAGTTTCAGGGCAAGTAGGTGAATTTAACTCCCAAGGCTTGATTGGTTACGCACTTTGGCCTTTTATTGCTCTGATTGTGGGTATTTTCCTGTCGCAACGTATGAACCAGCCGCGTTTGATGTTGGTGCCTGCATTGTTGTGGCTTGTACTTGATACCAATATTTTGCTTTTGCAATGCATCATTCAATATCTTGGCTCAAACGGCTATCTCAATTTTATTCCAGACAGTATCTATAACGGTTTTTTACCGCCATTATTTGTTGGATTATTTGTCTGGCAAAGTCTGGCTGTGATTTGGGTATTTTCTCGCGCTTTGAACTGGCCGTGGTGGGAACGTGCCTTGGTTTTCGTGGCAACCATTGCCACCATGGTGGTTTGGCAACTTTCAGTTAAAGATCAGCCAATTTGGAAAGTGGAACAAACTCCGCCAAGTTTTGCCGAAGATGCATTCTATGCACAAAGTCATTTACTGGATAAAGCACTCGATCAAATTCAATACGGTGATATTGCCAAAAGCCATTGGTATTTTATGGGCGTGGCAGGCGATAGCTATGTGGATGTATTTAAATCCGAAATTGAACGCATAAGAGAACAGTTTGATACGCGGTTTGGAACCTTTGGTCGCTCTATTATGCTGATTAATAATCCAGCGACGCGTTTAGAAGTACCAATTGCTTCAAAGACCAGCATGGAGTTGGCTTTACGCCGTATTGGTCAGCAAATGAATCGTGACAGTGATGTGCTATTTCTGTATATGACTTCACATGGTGAACGTAATCATTTTGAAATTGAAAATGCGCCCTTGGATTTAGATCAAGTTGATCCAAAATGGTTAAGAGAAACACTGGATAAATCGGGGATTCGTTGGCGTGTAATCGTGATTTCAGCCTGTTATTCAGGTAGTTTTATTCCAGCATTACAATCACCTGATACCTTAATTATTACCGCGTCTGCGGCGGATAAAACATCGTTTGGCTGTAATAATGAAGCGGACTATACTTATTTTGGTCGAGCATTCTTTGATTTGGCAATGCGCGAACAATATTCAATGAAAAAAGCGTTTGAGCAGGCCAAACAAACCGTGACTAAGTGGGAAGTGGCACAAGGTGTTGAGCCTTCTGAACCACAATGGTCAATGGGGCGCAATATGGAACTCATGCTGCCACAACTTGAGCCGTATCTGTTCCCAGCACAGAATATGGCAACCACAGACATTACAAAAACACAGGATGATGAACATGCAGCTACTGCAAAAAAATCGTTGTTTTGAGGGTGTACAACGAATTTATCAGCTTGAATCTCAGCATCTGAAAGGGAATAGCAAGGTGGGCGTATACCTGCCACCTGCGGCCTTGGAAGGAAAAGCATGTTCAGCGTTGTTCTATCTTGCAGGATTAACTTGTACTGAAGATACTTTCGCCATTAAAGCACATGCACAACGAATGGCAGCTCGGTTAAGTCTGATTCTGATTACGCCAGATACTTCTCCACGTGGTGAGGGGGTAGCGCAGGGAGATCATTGGGATATTGGGCAAGGCGCAGGTTTTTATATCAATGCGACCCAGCAGCCTTGGGCTGAACATTACCAAATGGAATCTTATTTGGTCGATGAATTATATGCGCATGTTTTACACGAGTTCCCGATCATCGAAAGCCAAGTCGGTATATTTGGACATTCGATGGGTGGGCATGGTGCTTTGACCTTGGCATTTAAATATCCTGAACAATTTAAGTCAGTTTCTGCTTTTGCTCCGATTTGTGCACCGAGTATCTGTCCTTGGGGAGAAAAGGCATTCAGCCAATATTTAGGTACTGAGCAGCAACAATGGTTAGCGCATGATGCCACAGCATTGGTTCAACAAAAGGGTCGAATTTTCGATGAAATTTTGATTGATCAAGGTGTTGATGATCAGTTTTATGATCAATTGAATCCTGAAAAGTTTAAGCAAGCTTGCTTGGATGCAGGTCAACATCTGACCTTGCGTTTACATAAGGGCTATGATCATGGTTATTACTTTATTCAAAGTTTTATTGATGATCACTTACAGTTCCATGCCATTCAACTGGAAAAAGTTGCAGGATAAAAAAGAAGCTCATATGAGCTTCTTTTTAATGGTGCTGCCATTCAACAATAAATTCTTGTTGTGCCATACGATTTAAATGATCAATAACCACTTGTTCTAGACGAGCAACGTCTTCTTGCTGATTTTCAATCAGTACATCTAGGTGTTGTTCATGTGGTGTAAGCGTAACGGTGGCTGTCGGCATGAAAATTTTTGAATGCAGCTCAGTCTCTGATACTTCAAATTTATGCTTCCAGTGATTCACTAAACGTTTACTAATACGTTTTCCTTCATTTGTCGTGATTTTAGTGCTGCTATTGGTCATTCAAAGTCATCCTTTTGTTCCAATTATTAACATAGCAAAGCTTGCAATAGATAAAAATAGCCTAGATGCAACGTGGTGTTGCAAGTTTGCAATGCCGTAATAATGACTTTGTAACAGACTTACGTGGTCTAAGTTTGTTATAATCAAGGCATTATTTTCTCAGAGTTTGCCAGGTCATCCATGTCCAAGCCTTATTTAATTGCACCTTCGATTTTATCTGCTGATTTTGCACGTTTAGGTGAAGATGTAGAAAAAGTTTTAGCTGCAGGTGCAGACGTTGTGCATTTTGATGTGATGGATAACCACTATGTGCCGAATTTAACCTTTGGTGCTGGTATCTGTAAGGCGCTGAAAAACTACGGCATCAAAGCCCCGATTGACGTGCATCTCATGGTTTCACCAGTCGATCGTATGATTGGTGATTTCTTGGAAGCAGGTGCAGACATTATTACCTTCCATCCTGAAGCAACAGATCATATTGATCGTTCTTTGCAGTTGATCAAGTCTGGCGGTGCCAAAGCAGGTTTGGTTTTCAACCCGGCAACACCATTACATCATCTTGACTATGTTTTAGATAAAGTAGATCAAATTTTATTAATGAGCGTAAACCCTGGTTTTGGTGGACAGAAATTTATTCCTATGACGTTGGAAAAGCTTCGTCAGGCACGTAAAATTATTGATGCGAGTGGTCGTGACATCCGTTTAGAAGTAGATGGTGGGGTAGGTCCAGCCAATATTCGTGAAATTGCGGAAGCTGGTGCCGATATGTTTGTTGCTGGTTCAGCAATTTTTGGTCAACCTGACTATAAAACTGTGATTGACCAGATGCGTGCAGAGTTGGCAAAAGTTGGTGCGACAGAAGTTTAGTGTTTTCATCCTATTTTTCACATAAGTCTGTGGATAACTTTGTTTATAACTGGGTGGATAACCGTGTTGATAAGCAGGTGGATAAGATGTTGTTAAAATAAACAAAATGATTTCAGTTGTTTATATTCACAACAAATTGGTGAAAAAAGGACAAGTTTTTGTCCTTTTTTTGTGCATTAACTTATTCATTTTGCTTTATTTTTGCTCATGATCATTGAAGTGTTGATTCGCTTGATAAAACAACAGTTTTGAGCGGTGTTAAGATGAAATTATCGAAATTCAAATGCAAAGATGATTGTGCATAAGCATAAAAGAAATTATGCTAAGCACACTCAATTCATTTTTGATTGTTGAAACAAGGAACATTAAGTGCAACTCCGCAAACAATACAAACATCTGTGGTTTGTATTCCTGATGATATTTTTCATCGGGGGAAGCAGTGTGGTCGTTGCAGCAGTTCAAACCCTTCAATCTGATCAAACGACTTCTACAACAACTCAAGCGATGTCTTGTCATGACCAGCAAATGATGGATCAACATCATCAAATGCCACATGCCCATTCGGGTAATTTTGTGAAATGTCATGAAGGAATGATGCAAGATAATTTGCACTGTCAGGACTGTAATAGTTCTTCGCATTGCCAAACAGTAAATTTTGCGTTAGACCAACAGACACCAAGTTTATCTTCTTCGCCATTTCTAGAGCTCAGTACGCATATTAATACGGACTATCAAGCTCGACATCTTGCTGGTTATTGGCAAGAGATTCTACGCCCTCCTAGAACCTGATCTGTCTTTACAAGCCGTTTTCTACATCACAGCGAAACGCGCAATTTGAAAAGTTAACAGATTAGGAAAAATATCATGTCCTCAAAAATATATGCTGGTGTCATTGCTAGCTTAAGCCTATTGTTTGCACCTTATAGCTTGGCTGCAATTAAAGAATATCACCTGAATATTAACCAAGGCACAGTGAATGTGACGGGAAAGCCGGTTAAACGCATCACGGTCAATGGTAAATTTATTGCCCCACTTTTAGAGTTCGAAGAAGGTGATGAAGCGGTTATTCATGTGCATAACCAGTTGAAAGATCAAGATACTTCACTGCATTGGCATGGATTATTGTTACCTGGTTTGATGGATGGCGTGCCTGGTTTTAATGGTTTTAAAGGCATTAAACCAAATGGTAGTTTCGAATATCGGTTCAAAGTTCGTCAAAACGGAACTTATTGGTATCACGCACATAGCAAAGGACAAGAACAAGACGGTTTGTATGGTGCTTTGGTGATTTATCCGAAAGGTAAACAACCTGTCGCGGCTCATGAAAAGGCTGAGCGTGATTATGTGGTGATGTTGTCAGATTTCCATGAAACGGAAAGTGACAAGATTATGGCAAATCTGAAGAAGTCTGCTGAGCACTATCAGGACCAGCGTGAAACAGTGGGCAATGTGTGGAGACAGGTGAAGCAGCAAGGCTTAAAAGCAACTTGGCAAGACCGTTCGATGTGGAATCAGATGCGAATGGCAAAAACCGATTTAGCTGATGTCACGGGCTATACCTATTTAGTCAATGGTCAGACACCACAGCAGAATTGGACGGGTGCTTTTAATGCAGGTGAGAAGGTTCGTTTGCGCTTTATCAATGCATCAGCAATGTCTTTCTTTGATGTACGTATTCCAAACTTAAAAATGACGGTCGTCAGTGCAGATGGTCAGCCAGTGAAACCTGTTCCAGTGGATGAGTTTCGTATTGGCACAGCAGAAACTTATGATGTGTTAGTGGAACCTAAGCAGGCACATTATCAAATTGAAGCTGAATCAATCGACCGTTCTGGTTTTGCAATTGCTTCATTGCACAATAGCATGACACCGAATACGCAAAAGGTTCAGATCCCTAAAGCACGCCCACGTGCATTATTGACGATGGAAGATATGGGCATGGATCATGGTTCGCATGGTCAGATGGATATGAGCAAGATGGATCATGGTTCAGATCAGTCAATGAATATGGCCAATATGGATCACAGTCAGCATCAGATGCCTCAAGGTAAAGCACCAGTTGCACCGATGCAAGAAACAGCGATGGATCATCGTTCACATGGAAAAATGGACATGTCGAAAATGGATCATAGTTCGAATGGACAAATGAACATGGCGGGTATGGATCATAGTGCACATGGTCAGATGGAGATGTCAGCTTCAGCAACGCCGTCAGATCATAGCCAACACCAGATGGCGGTATCTTCTGAAAAAACAACTTCAGATACTGTTCAGGGGTGGGCCAACGCAGCAACGCCATTAGGCCAAAAAGCTTTAAGTTATGCCGATTTGCAATCCTTAGAGCCACAACCTGAGCGCTATAGTCGCCCAGCAGAGCGTGAAGTAGTGATTCGTTTGGGTGGAACCATGGAGCGTTATATTTGGACGATTGATGGTAAGAAATTTAGTGATCCAGACTTTAAGCCTTTAACCGTACGTTATGGTGAACGTATCCGTCTTAAATTTGTCAATGACAGTATGATGGCGCATCCAATGCATTTACATGGCATGTTTATGCAGTTGGAAAATGGTCAGGCACCACAGGACATGCCAAATAAACATACTTTGATTGTTCCACCTGGCAAGACGGTCACTGCATTATTGACAGCAGATGAGATTGGCGAATGGGCGATACATTGCCATCTGTTGTATCACATGAGCGCGGGCATGATGAGTAAGCTGATTGTCGCAAATGTTGATGATTCAAAAGCACCCAAACAAACACCTGTTCAATCATCTCAAGGAGCGAGCCATGCACATCACTAAGCAATCTTCTAAGATGAAACGATATACACAATTATTGGCGATTGGTGGCATGGTCTCTTCTTTCAGTGCAGTCACTTATGCACATGAAGGGCATGACCAGAGCATGCAAATGAATATGCCAGCCCAGACCAGTATGTCGATGAATGCCGCTATGGATCATTCGCAACATCAAAGTCCAACGGTTTCCTCGCAGATGCAAAATAAAGATGAACATGCTGACCATTACAAGGAGCACGGTGGGCAGATCTATCAGGCGACTCAGCTAGATACACAATGGTCGTTGGATGAAGATGGGCAAGGCACGCTCAAATCCAAATTGAAAACTTGGGTCGGAACGGATGAGAATAAGTTATTTATCATCGCGGATTATGCCAAGGCTGAATCAGAAAAATCTGAACAGAGTCTTGCGGCACTTTATAGCCGTAATATCGCTGACTTTTGGGATGTACAGGCAGGTGTAAATTACCGTTATAACGCTGAGCGTGAGTTAGATAAGGAACAAGTTGAAGGGGTTGTCGGTTTACATGGCATGGCACCTTATTTCTTTGAGACAGATGCACATGTTTATTTCGGTCAAGATCAGCAATGGCGTTTTGTTCTGGAAACTGAAAGGGATTTATTACTCACTCAAAAGTTGATCATGCAGCCTTATCTGGAAATGGAGTGGGTGATTCGAGATGAATCGAAGTATGCCGCCAAAACAGGTCTTGCCGATGCAGAAGTAGGGATTAAAACGCGCTATGAAATCGTCAAGAATCGAGTCATGCCTTTTATAGATGTTGGTTATGGCTATAGTAAAGGGCGTAAAGAGACCAATTGGCAAACTGCCAGTGACTCCAAAACGGGTTGGGTCTATGGCGCAGGTCTTTCGCTAAAGTTCTGATATTTTGTTTAAAATGTCATTTTTTCGAGATACTGTTGGTTTATACTAACAGTATCTTTTTTGAGTCATTCATGGTGCATAAATGGCTTTAGAACAACAACAGAACCCAATAACAGATAAAACAAATTCGCACGCCCATCTGAAAGAAAAAACGCAGAGATCATCATTATCGCAACTTGAACTGATTCCTGCTGATGGCAGTATGCATGTAAGTTTTTATTATATTCCACATATGAGCAGCTCTGTAGAAGCGCAGCGTGTTAGAAAAGCCTTACTCCCTTTCTCAGACCTATTGATTGAGCACTGTATTGATTTAGAGGCACGACATTTAGCACTCTATCATCAAGAGCCTGTTTCCGAAGTCACGGCAGCATTACAGCGTTTGAATCTTGGTGCGGAATTACAGCAAACCATGCCTCATTATGAACCTTTGGAACTTGCAACAGTGCAACAAGAAGCACCTCAAAGCAAATATCAGCAGCAGAATGAAAATATATTCAGCCTGATTCAGCAGTTTTTTTCAGCTGCTTTAGCGCGATTTAGGCAATGGATAAAAGCCGTACAAAATAAACAGGATAAGTAACATGCCAAGATGGATGTATGGCTTGCTGGTGATTGCAGTAGGGTGGTTGCTGTGGACTAAAATCATTAAGCCTGCACCAGACATTACTCAGCTAACCACGCAGCAGGGAATACAGGTGGTGGCACTGGAAAACTACGAAGGCTCATTTCGGGTACTTTCAAGAGAAGACTATAACTTAGGGCGTGAAGCTGAATTTTCGCCTATGGATATTGCGGTCGGTTGGGGCGAAATGGCCAACCCTCAAATCTACAAGCAGATTGATATTTCTCAAAGTAACCGTTGGTATCATTGGTCTATCGACCATGAACCACCGATCCCACTTCGACAGATTGCAACGCAGAGTGCAAATATGCATCTCGTTCCTGCAAATACAACAATCGCAGCACAAATGAAGAAAATTAAAACAGATGATCTCGTCTATTTAAAAGGCACTTTGATTGAAATTCAGGCCAAAGATGGTTGGCGTTGGAAAAGCTCTTTATCTCGAGAAGATACAGGCAATGGAGCCTGTGAGTTGATGCGAGTGGATCAGATTATCTGGCAGTAGCGGACCCAAATAAAGAATTTCTTTTTTCAAAAGCTGAGTCAATTTAGATACAGAACACATCACATTTTTTAAAATTCCACAGTACACTACTGCACCTAGGAGGACGACCTCCCTCGAAAGAATCACGTTGGGACGACCCGACACTCGATAAAGTTGAGCGTAATAAAATGGCATGGGCAATTTTAATTTTGGCAGGTATTTTTGAAGTTATTTGGGCATATTCAATGAAGTTGTCCGACGGATTTACCAAGTTAACGCCAAGTATCGTGACCATTGTTTTCATGATTTTAAGTGTGGTATTACTTTCGATATCGATGCGGACTTTACCACTGGGAACGGCATATACGATTTGGACTGGAATTGGGGCAATTGGATCATTTGTTATTGGTATTTTGATCTTAAATGAACCGATGACGGCTATGCGAATGATTGCAGCCGTATTAATTGTTTCAGGTCTTGTATTGATGAAGCTATCATCAAATTAAGGATTGAGGAGAGAATGATGCAACTGGTATATATGTATATGGGCTCCCCTGTAGGTACATTAAAACTGGTTGCTCATGATCAGGCACTTGTTGCCGTGATGTGGGACAATGAAGACCATAAACGGGTACGACTCTCTGAATTAGTCGAAGATCGTCAGCATCCAATGCTGCATCAAGTCAAACAACAATTAGAACAATATTTTGCAGGACAACGTCAGCAATTCGATTTACCACTTGATTTTCAAGGCACTGCATTTCAACAACAAGTCTGGCAAGCATTATTGACTATTCCTTATGGGGAAACACGCAGTTATAAAGAGATTGCAGTACAGCTAGGTAATGAAAAAGCGGTACGTGCAGTTGGGGCAGCCAATGGTAAGAATCCGATTTCGATTATTGCGCCGTGTCATCGGGTGATTGGGTCGAGTGGGGCGCTGGTGGGTTTTGCGGGGGGGCTGGATAAGAAGCAGATTTTACTCAGTTTAGAGCAAAGCCAAATTCCATAATCCGTAGTGTTAATACTCGATTTTCATTTCTTTTTGGAATAAGCTACTTAACAGATATGAATCGACATATTTTATGACTTGAACCTTAACTCAGTTATTCGCGAGGCGGTGTCTTGCTTAGTGTAATCCAATATTAGGAATAACCTTCGGTTCGAGTTACTTTGGTTTCGCCCAAAGTAACCAAAGGCATTGTCATCTACAAAACCTGTTCACTTGTTGCATTTGTTTTATCTATCGCAGAAACGGGATATTACAAATACCACGCAGGTTGTAGCTGACCTTTCCGAGTCTCATATATAGTATTCATTTTCTTTTTCATAACAAATTGAATGGAAGTTTAAAAATGGCTGTTGGTGACGTAACAATGCCACTTATGCATGTGGTGCAGGGTGTAAAAATTGGCTCAACTGAGGCGTATGTACGTTATCCAAATCGACGAGATCTAGTCATTTTTGAATTTGCTGAAGGATCAAAGGTTGCTGGGGTATTTACCCAAAGCGCTTTTGCGGCTGCGCCTGTTCAATTGAGTAAAAAGCATTTAGCAGAAAATACCCCTCGTTACCTGATCATCAATACTGGTAATGCCAATGCTGCAACAGGTACAGTTGGTTATAAAAATGCAGAAAGTACCTGTGCAAAGTTAGCAGAGTTAGCGGGTGTACAAGCCAATCAGATTTTGCCATTTTCAACCGGCGTGATTGGTGAACAATTGCCGATTGAACGTTTATTGCAAGGCATTCAACCCGCATTAAATGATTTAAATACTGATCGTTGGGCGGATGCAGCATCAGGAATCATGACCACAGACACGACCCCGAAAGGTGCTTCTGAACAGTTTGAGCTGGATGGTGTAACTTATACCATGACAGGTATTAGTAAAGGTGCAGGTATGATTCGCCCGAACATGGCGACCATGCTCAGCTTCGTTGCAACTGATGCACCGATTAGCCGCGAACTGGTGCAACAGCTATTGCAAACTACAGTTGAGCATTCCTTTAACCGCATCACCATTGATGGTGATACATCGACCAATGACTCTTGTATCTTTGTGGCGACAGGCTTAGCGGGTGGTGCTGAAATCCAGAGCCAAGATGATGTACGTTATCAGCAAGTGCTTGATGTCCTTGCTCGCATTATGAATCATCTGGCGCAATTGATTGTACGTGATGGTGAAGGTGCTACTAAATTCATTACTGTACAGGTTGAGGGTGGGGCAAATACGCAAGAATGTTGTGATGTTGCCTATAGTGTTGCTGAGTCGCCACTCATTAAAACCGCATTATTTGCTTCTGATCCAAATTGGGGGCGTATTGTGATGGCGATTGGCAAGGCGGGTGTACCAAAACTAGATAGTAGCAAGGTTCAAGTCTGGCTCGGTGCTGTACAAATCTGCTTGGATGGTGGTGCAAACCCTGACTATACCGAAGAAGCAGGTGCAGCAGTGATGGCAGAGAAGGAAATTACCATTCGTATTGACCTTGGTCGCGGTACGGCAAAAGACACGGTTTATACCTGTGATTTTTCTTACGACTATGTCAAAATTAATGCCGATTATCGCTCATAAATTTGCGTTATAATAAAGCCTCCACAGTGGGGCTTTTTTTATAAGCTGGTTTGTGGACGAGGTGATTTATCTCAAATGATCACCCCCTTACCCACGTTAAAAGTTTGCAGTGATGCAAGCACGCAGGATAGAGAAGACGTTTTATGAATAATGCGAATTTAATTGCGAACGAAGCCAAAAATATTGTGCAGACGCATTTAGATCGTTTGGGTGAGCCTAAGGACAACAGTCTTAGCCCAGAAGTGAAACAAGAGAAGTTCGCCCAAATTGCAGCAGAGCTGAAAAAACGCAATGCTGTGCTTGTAGCGCACTATTACTGTGATCCTGACGTGCAAGAGCTTGCTGAACTGACAGGTGGTTGTGTTTCTGATTCATTGGAAATGGCGCGTTTTGGTCGAGATCATCCTGCAACGACATTGGTAGTGGCTGGTGTGAAGTTTATGGGGGAGACCTCAAAAATCTTATCACCTGAAAAAACAGTATTGATGCCAACATTGGAAGCAACCTGTTCGCTTGACTTGGGCTGTCCAGTGGATGAGTTCAGTGCATTCTGCGATCAACATCCAGATCATACCGTGGTGGTCTACGCCAATACTTCTGCTGCGGTGAAAGCACGTGCTGATTGGGTGGTAACGTCAAGCTGTGCGGTGGAAATCATTGAGCACTTAGACAGTTTGGGTGAAAAAATTATTTGGGCACCAGACCAGCATTTAGGCCGTTATATTCAAAAGAAGACAGGTGCTGAAATGCTGTTGTGGGATGGTGCATGTATCGTTCATGAAGAGTTCCGCGCCCGCGGTATTGCGCAGATGAAAGCACTTTATCCAGATGCAGCCGTTTTGGTACATCCTGAATCACCTGAATCGGTAGTGGATATTGCCGATGCTGTTGGTAGTACTTCGCAATTGATTAAAGCAGCACAAACTTTACCGCATAAGCAAATGATCGTGGCAACCGATCGTGGCATTTTCTATAAAATGCAGCAAGCAGCCCCAGATAAAGAATTATTTGAAGCACCAACTGCAGGCGAGGGAGCAACATGTCGTTCATGTGCACATTGTCCGTGGATGGCAATGAACGAACTTGATGGAATTTTGCATGTATTGCAACATGCCGATCAAGAAATACACGTTGACCCTGCACTAGCTGAACGAGCGAAATTACCTTTAGATCGAATGTTGAACTTTAGTGCCTCGCTAAAGCGCTAAAGTGCTTGTTAAATATACATTTGATAAGGAAAAGTCATTTTTTTTTAAACTAGGTGTTGACGTGATGCAACGTCAAGCCTAGAATGCACACCGTACCGCACGATGTGCGATACACTAAAAGCTGAAAAGAAATCGGAGCATAGCACAGCCTGGTAGTGCACCTGGTTTGGGACCAGGGGGTCGTAGGTTCGAATCCTACTGCTCCGACCATTTAAAATGTGTTGAAAAACATAGTTTTAAATATCGGCGAAGTATCGTGATAGTATTATCATCGTTATGCGCCTGTAGCTCAGTTGGATAGAGCATCCGCCTTCTAAGCGGATGGTCACAGGTTCGAATCCTGTCAGGCGCGCCATTTGGCAGCTTGGTATATAGAATCAAAGTTTGATGGTGGATGTAGCTCAGTTGGTAGAGCCCCGGATTGTGATTCCGGTTGTCGCGGGTTCGAATCCCGTCATTCACCCCAATTTCGGAGCATAGCACAGCCTGGTAGTGCACCTGGTTTGGGACCAGGGGGTCGTAGGTTCGAATCCTACTGCTCCGACCATCATCTTAAAAGATGAGATAAGAAACCGCTAGATTAGCGGTTTTTTTACGTCTGGATTTTTATATTCAATTAACATGATATTTATAAAGCGTTAGATTTAAAATTTCAAAAATTATAAATGTTTGGACAATGCTTCTGCTAATGCCTATTTATCACGATTATATTTATGGTTTTCATCTGTTTAAAATTATTTTCCTGGTACAAAACGGATTAACTACCAATCAAATATCTAAAACTAAGAAATTAGAAGAAAAAGCTAGCTGTTAAGTTTCAATGAAATTGATGATTTATCGCAATTAGCTTGCTTGATTTGGCTATTGCGCTTTGATGATGATCCCGTTAAGTTGCTTTTATTGATATGAATTGGTTAGACAATTACAACAGTATCTAAACGTGGTGTTCGGCATAATGCTTCCACTTTTTAAAAAGAAAAAACAGAGTATAGAGATGACAGAAACAGCTTTTGATTTTGTAATTATTGGTGGTGGTTCGGCAGGTTCGGTACTGGCTGGGCGATTATCTGAAAATCCAAATATTTCCGTATGTTTATTAGAAGCAGGTGGTGATGGGAACAGTTGGTTGGTTAATACCCCAGCTGCGGCAGTGATCAGTATCCCAACTAAAATTAACAACTGGGCTTTAGAAACTATTCCACAAAAAGGCTTAAATGGCCGTAAGGGTTATCAACCGCGTGGCAAATGTTTAGGGGGAAGCTCTGCTGTTAATGCGATGGTCTATATCCGTGGTCACCAGAGTGACTATGACCATTGGGCAGCATTGGGAAATACAGGTTGGTCTTATCAAGATGTATTGCCCTATTTCATAAAATCTGAGCATAACGAACGTATTCGCAATGAATATCATGGTCAGCATGGGCCACTAAATGTTGGAGAGTTGCGTTCGGATAATCCTTATCAAAAGACCTTTATTGAGGCGGCAAAGCAAGTCGGTTATCCACTAAATGATGATTTTAATGGGGTTGAACAAGAGGGGCTTGGGGTTTATCAGGTTACTCAAAAAAATGGTGAGCGATGGAGTGCTGCACGAGGTTATTTATTCCCATATTTAGGAACTCGTTCGAATCTACATGTCATCACGCAGGCAATGGTTTCTCGTATTGTGATTGAAAATGGCCGTGCTGTTGGAGTCGAATATAAGCATAAAGGTCAGACAACGATTATTCGTGCCAATAAAGAAGTGCTTTTATCTGCTGGTGCTTTCCAGTCTCCACAAGTGTTGATGCTGTCAGGGATTGGACCTCGCCAAGAATTAGAGAAACATGACATTCCTGTCGTTAAAGATTTAACGGGCGTTGGTGAGAACCTGCATGACCATCCTGACTTTATTTTTGCTTACAAGACCAAGCAGATGGATGGAACTTTTGGGGTTTCAGTGGGAGGGAGCTTCGATTTAGTGAAGCAAATTGGACGTTATCGTAAAGAGCGTCGTGGTTTGATTACGACCAATTATGCAGAATGTGGTGGTTTCTTAAAAAGTCGCCCAGAGTTGGATAAACCTAACCTACAATTACACTTTGTGATCGCTGTGGTAGACAATCATGCTCGAACCATGCATGTCGGTCATGGTATTTCATGTCATGTTTGTCTGTTGAATCCGCGTGCGCGTGGTTCAGTGAAGTTAAGTGGTAAAAATCCGACGGACCCATTATTAATCGACTTTAAATTCCTTGAGGATGAGCAAGATCTTCAAGATATGGTTGATGGTTATAAAGTCACACAAAAATTGATGCAGGCGCCTGCTTTAAGTGAAAAGATTAAAGAGGACATGTTTACTGCTAATGTTCAATCTGATGATGAAATTCGTGAGATTTTACGTCAACGTGTCGATACGGTTTATCATCCAGTGGGTAGTTGTAAAATGGGTGTGGATGAGATGGCCGTAGTCGATCCAGAACTGAAAGTCTATGGTGTGGAGGGGCTGCGAGTGGTGGATGCGTCGATTATGCCAACAGTTGTTAATGGTAATACCAATGCGCCTGCGATTATGATTGCTGAAAAAGCCGTGGATATGATTCGCCAAACTTGGAAATAAGTTATTAGAGCTAAGGTATTTGCCTTAGCTCTTTTCATTTTTAGCTATATTGCGTGGCGTTTCGAGCATGCGAGGGAAGGTAAAATTATAATCTTTGAGGGCATAGCGGAATAATTGAGCAGGGCGCTTGCCCACAATTTTTTGCTGTCCTGTTTCTTCAACTGCACCTGCTTCCTGTATACGCCGTCTAAATGATTTTTTTTCTAATGTATGGCCTAAAATAATTTCATAAATCGTTTGTAATTCAGTCAGGGTAAAAAGCTCAGGCATAAGGCTGGCAGGTAAGGCAGTATAGCGAGTTTTATTGCCAAGACGCTCAAAAGCCACTTGTAGTAGCTGTTTATGATCAAAGGCTAAATCCAGTTGTAATGCTTGATCGATAGGAAGCCATTGACTGTGTTCAGTGGTGTTACTGGTTTGAATTTCAAATTTGTCAAAATCAATTAGGGCAAAATATAAGGCCGTAATTGACCAGCCGCGTGGATCACGATGCTGACCACCGATGGTTTCGACTTGCTCTAAGTAAGGTGAGTGAATCCCTGTTTTTTCAAGCAGTTTACGGTGCGCTGTTGCCATTAAGTTTGGATCAGTCTTTAAATCGACAAAGCCACCAGGGAGTGCCCATTTGCCTTTTTCGGGAAAGTTGGAGCGTTGAATCATTAAGACCTGTAATTGACTTTTTGCCACAGAAAAAATGGCCATATCAACAGTAAACAGTGGGGAGTCATAGTCTGTTTTTTGATAGTGAGCAAGATATTCCTGTTCGGAAGTATAGGTCATTTGGAGTTATCTCATGGATGAGTGAATCAAGTATAAAGATTTTTTATATATTTGAATGAACTGTTTATAAGCGGACAAACGAGTTTATCTTTTTTCGGCATAACCGTTAAATCAGCGGCATCCATGCCGCATGTTATGCTGTAAATTAGATAAACTTCAAATTTGAAATGAGTGACCTTAATGTCGTTTTAGACCAATCTCTCCCGAATTTGATCAAGCGAGCATTCTCTTAACAATTGACCATTTTCAAATACAGTTTGCAGTGCGCCCATTTTCTCCTGTTCAAAGCTTTGTTGATCAAATAGTTCGAAGCCATTCTCAGTTTGCTCTACCCGTAATAGACCTTTAGCTGATTTTTTAATGCCTGAATCTGTTGCAGGGTCTTTAAACAGCTCACGGCCTACACCATTGACCTGTCCCCACGTTGCTTTCACTGCAAAACCAAAGCTATCACGAGTCAAATAGTTATACGTATAACTACCGATTCCAAAGACCAAATTATTAGAGGCAAAGCCTTTGGCTTCCAAACCTTTTAAGATGTTTTGGGCGCGTTCTAGGGTAATCGAGTCACCATAGATCAAACCGACCCGTTCATTTAGTATTTTATAGCCTTGAGTTGTTTCTGTACCACCAAAAATCTCCCATAAACATTGCACTGCACCTTTATAAGCAGGGCTATCGATCGCTGCATCAGGATCACCGCAGATAATTTTGACAGGATCACCTGAGTCGGGACGGAACACCACTTTGGCAAGTCCGAGCGCATTTGGTTGGCGTTTTAGAATCTGCGCTTTTAATTCCACACTAAACTCGGTGATGACACGCCAGAAATCCCAAGTATCGGACACGATACTGACTACACCTGCAGGATACAGTTCGCAGATCAGGCGTCTAAAAGTCTCGATTTCACTTTCTTCACTGCCCATACACATCACACTGTGCTCTGTTGCTGGTACTGAAACGCCAACTACACCTGTGGCATTGTAATAGTCTTCTGCATAGTCGATTGAAGCGACTGAATCTGTACCAATAAAACTGGTTAAGTGACCTACGCCCGATTGGGCTGCATCATAGATGCCACTCATACCACGGCTACTAAAATCATGGCCTTGAACGGGAATAAAGTCTAAAGGCGCACCTGTTTTTTCTGCATATTGTGTCAATAAGCGTTTGTATTCATATGCAATGCTTGCAGTGGTACAACTTTTCCACAATTCAGCACTGAGCACAGTTTCGATATAGTTAGTTAACCAAAAGAAATTCGGATCAGTATTGATAATAGTCAATACTGGTACTTTGATATTAACTCGGCTACCTTCTTCTAAGGCTTTAATTTTTAAAGGGAGATAACCCAAATCATGTAAGGCTTCGATGTGCTCGATAGGCACTGCACCTTCACCCAAAGCATTGTCCATACGACGTTTATAGGCTGCGACCATTTTGGCTTTGGGTTGTTTAAAAAAGCCTTCATTCCATGTTTCAATCAGAAAGTGCTTAATAAAGCCCTGCAAACCAAAAAATACAATCTTGTCATCAAAATCAGGTAACATTTTGGCTAAACGTGATGAGCGAGGCGTAAAGTTGGCGTAGACGTACTCGGTTCCCATTGGATACTGGCGACGGTGGTCTGCTTTGTAGAAATCAATTGCATTGAGTGGGTTGATTTTAATACTCATTTTATAAGCCTCCTGTTTTAAATCTTAATTTTGAAAATTGATGATATTAAGTTTTGTTGGTGTTGCTTGTGGCAGGCTATTGCTGGTAAAAAGCTGATCGACTAGTCCATCAAATACGGCTAGACCTTTGCTAAAAATGCCATGCGTGACGTACAAAATAATGTTTTGGCAGTTTAGGCTGCGCAGTTGCTTGGCAATGCCAATAAAGGTTGCACCACCGTCACAAATATCATCGGTGATCACTGCTGTTTTTCCTGTTAAATCAGGGCTATCCACTGCTGCTGTTCTAATTTTTCCAGTGCTTGGATCACGTTTTTTTTCACAGTGAATCACTTCAATGGCCTGTTGGCGTTGCTGATTAATACCATTGGCAATTGCTTGGGTACGTTGTGTTGCACCTACATCGGGGCAGATCAACACTGTATTGTCAGCAGTTAAAATCTGCATCAGTGCTGTGCTTTGCTTGATAATCTCGATCGGTTCAATATTAATTACTTCTTGGAAGCACGTATTTTTAGCTAACAGTTCAAGGGTTATTGGACTATGACAATCCCACACCACAATTTTTTGACGTTGACCTGCAAATTTCTCGGTATTGCTATTCAATAATTTGGTCATCAGATCCAGTGAGAAGGCCTGACCAGGCGCACAGATACGGTCTTGACGTGCATATGGAAAATAAGGGATTTCTACCGAGAGGTGAGTGCCTTGTTCCAGTAACACATTTTCCAGTAAGAGATAATCCATTACATCTGCACTGTTATGTAGTGAGGCTTTGACCTTGGTGCTAGCTGCTAATTGATTCAATAACTCAGGTTGCAGTTGAATATGACGTTCACCACCTGAAAACTGCAAAAACTCGATGGGAACATTCGCTTGAGTTGTTGTAAGCTGAATCGTCATGTTTTACTTTTCTCTTATAGTGGCATAAAGCCATTAAATATATATTGTCATAATGCCACTATTAAATGCAAGTATTAAAAATAATCATTTTGATAAAAACAGCGCTGTATTTCAGAGAAATTAATTCATCTATTTGATGTTCAAAAAGAATAATTTTTAAACTTTTTTGAATCAGTTGGGCTATCTTAAAGAGGGGGACATCATCTGCTGACTTTATTACTTCGATATATTGATGTTTAGGTCATAGTTTTTGACAATTATCCTTGTCAGGATTGAGTCATGTGTTGTTTACTTGATATTCCAGCTGATAAAAGTGCTGAGAGTGAACAATTTGAATAAAACAAAAAAGGAATGCTCCTATGAAAGCACTGGTTTGTCAGAACGCTGAGTTGAAACTGGAAGATAGTCTTCAATTGATTCCTGCAAAAGGACAAGTATTACTTGAAGTCGTACGTTGCGGGATTTGTGGTTCAGATTTACATATGCAGCATCACTGTGATCATATGCATGATCTGGCAGCACGAGTCGGGTTTAATGGGGTTGCCAAATCCTCTGATAAATTAGTTTTCGGCCATGAGTTCTGTGGCAAAGTCTTAGATTATGGTCCAAAAACACGCCGTAAATTGAAAGCAGATACTTTAGTTTGTGCCATGCCATTATTAAATGTTGAATCTCAAGGCTATGCGCCAACAGGACTGTCACCCAGTGCTTCAGGAGGCTATGCAGAACAAGTCTTGGTGCAATCCAGCCTAATGTTTGAAGTGCCGAATGGTTTAGACGCAGATAGTGCAGCGTTGACTGAGCCAATGGCTGTTGCTTTACATGCAGTACGTCGTAGCAGAATCAAGAAAAATGAGCCTGCAATCGTGATTGGATGTGGCCCAGTTGGTTTGGGCGTGATTATTATGCTCAAAGCAGCGGGGGTTAAAACTGTAGTTGCCAGTGATTTTTCACCAAACCGCCGTCGCTTAGCTGAACAATGTGGTGCAGATATATTGATTGATCCTAAACAGCAATCTCCATTTAGCAACTGGAAAGAGCTGGGCTTACTGGGCAATGTCTCTGAAGCCATTAATATGGGAATGGGGCTTTTTGATAAGGTTCAAACCTACTCATTACCGTGGGTCAATGCCATGCGTGTCGGGGATAAACTCGGGTTATTGCCAAAACGTCCAGTGATTTTTGAGTGCGTGGGTGTGGCAGGTATCATGCAGCAGATTTTGGAAGGTGCACCGTTGTTCTCACGTATTGTGGGGGTTGGTGTTTGCATGCAAAGTGACAAGATCGAACCTGCATTGGCGATTAATAAGGAATTGGAAATCCAATATGTATTGGGGTATACACCGCTTGAATTCCGTGACACCCTACATATGATTGCAGAAGGTAAAGTGGACTGTTCGCCATTGATCACGGGTGTAGTTGGTTTGGAAGGCGTGAATAATGCTTTTGATGCTTTGCGTGATCCAGAGCAACATGCCAAAATTTTGATTGATCCAAAACGTGCAGGCTCTAGCATTGAACTGATTAAGTCCTAAATTCTAAAATATTAAAAAGCCGCTTCTATCCAAAGCGGCTTTTTTTATTGGAATTCGATGTACATTGATCTGATTAAAAGGTTTTGGTCAGTGAAAAAGTGAGGGTTGAATCAATTGGATTAGAGACTTTGGCGTTGGGATTGCCATTGCTGTATTGTTGATAAAAACCGTCTTTATCCCATGCTTTGCTATAGGTCAAGCTACTCGATAAGTTATATGGCAGCTCTTTATTGACCGAAAAACTGGCATCTTGAAAACTGGCTGCTGAAAAGTTTTTGATGCGCTGATTGCCATAGTGTGCATTGACTGACCAGCCTTGTGTGATCGGTTGATACCAGTTCACATCCAGATAACCTGAGCCGCGAGAATGTTTGTTATTTCCCATGCCTAGAGTATCGGAATTATTGCCAAAATAGTCTTGGGTATAAGTAATGGCATATTTAACGCTTAACGGACCGTAACTGATTTCTGGGATAATTTCACCATAATCAAAACGGGTGTTGCCTGTGTCAGCGGTGGTTTTTGCACCTGGATAAAAGTAATAGGCCACTTTGGTACCGACAGTCCAATCACCAAAACTACGGCTATAGCCTGTATACACATCCCATTCCACAGAAGCGTCACGAATAAAATGATCACTCACCGTCGATGCCCATGTGCCGGCATAAAAACCGCTGCTGTGGTTATAATCCAACCCACCTTGTAAGGCAGGTTTACCCCAGGTTTGTTGAAAACCGCGTGAAACGTATTGGCTGGCAGCGGTAACATTGGCCGAGTAGGGGGAGGTGGTTTCGGTCGCGTGAGTGCTTTGAAAATAAAAAGCTAAAGGTGCGATCAATAATAATTTTTTCATTCTATATTCCCTGAGCAAAGTGACAGCCGAAGCTAAACTTCAGCTGTCACATGTACATCGTGCGCTTTACAGTATTGGACGAAGGGGAGCTTGTCGTACAGGTGCTGTACCCGCTTTGTAATAACCTGCTTCAGAACGTGGCAGCTTTTGTCCACGGATTTGATCGGCAATTTTTTCTGCGATCATAATGGTGGTGGCATTCAAGTTACCTGTAATGATGAGGGGCATGATTGAGGCATCGACCACACGTAAGCCTTGTACGCCATGGACTCGACCTTGACCATCGACCACTGCCATATCATCTTCACCCATCTTACAGCTACATGATGGGTGGAAGGCTGTTTCGGCATGTGTACGGACGAATTCATCCAGTTCAGCATCAGTCTGGATATGTTTACCTGGGCTGATTTCTTCCCCACGATACGGATCAAGTGCAGGCTGCGCCATGATCTCACGGGTGATACGGATGGCATCACGGAACTCACGCCAGTCCTGTTCGGTTGACATGTAGTTGAACAGAATACTTGGATGCTCAAACGGATCTTTTGATTTCAGCTTGATGCGACCGCGTGATGGTGAACGCATTGAACCGACATGGGCTTGGAAACCGTGTTCTTTCACCGCATTACTACCGTTGTAGTTAATCGCGACAGGTAGGAAGTGGTACTGGATATTCGGCCAGTCAAATTCTTCCGAACTACGGATAAAACCACCCGCTTCGAACTGGTTACTTGCGCCAACGCCAGTACCGTTGAATAACCATTCCGCACCGATCGCAGGTTGGTTATACCATTGCAATGCAGGGTAAAGTGAAACGGGTTGCTTACATTGATATTGCAAATACATTTCTAAATGGTCTTGCAGGTTTTCACCGACACCCGGTAAATCATGAACCACATCAATGTCCATTGATTTCAGGAAATTACTTTCACCCACGCCTGAACGTTGCAGGATTTGTGGTGATGCAATTGCACCTGCACAAAGCAAGACTTCACGTTTGGCCTGTGCCTGTTTCATATTGGCTTTGTCTGCACCAATAATATATTCCACACCCACAGCCTGTTTTTGATTGAACAGGATGCGGTTGGTGGTGGCATGCGTGATGATGGTTAAATTTGGACGGCCTTTAGCCATATCGAGATAACCACGAGCTGTACTTGAACGACGACCATTTGGGGTGACGGTACGATCCATTGGACCGAAACCTTCCTGTTGATAACCGTTTAAGTCGTCTGTACGTGGGTAACCTGCCTGTACGCCTGCTTCAACCATGGCGTGGAACAGCACATTATTGCCATTTTTAGGCGTTGCCACTGAAACAGGGCCTTTATCGCCATGATAGTCATTGCCACCAATATCCCGCGTTTCGGCTTTTTTGTAATAAGGTAAACAGTCTGCATAAGTCCAGTCTTCTAGACCTTTCATGGTCGCCCATTGGTCTAGATCCATGGCATTACCACGGATGTAACACATCCCATTAATCAGTGAAGAACCACCTAGGCCTTTACCACGACCGCATTCCATACGGCGATTGTTCATGTGTGGCTCAGGATCGGTTTCATAAGCCCAGTTGTAGCGACGACCTTGTAACGGGAATGCTAATGCGGCTGGCATTTGGGTGCGGAAATCTAAACGGTAGTCTGGGCCACCAGCTTCCAATAATAAAACAGTCACGTCTTTATCTTCAGTCAGACGTGTTGCGAGTACATTTCCGGCTGATCCTGCGCCAATGATAATGTAGTCATATGCTTGAGTATTCATTGTTATCCCTTTTGTATTCTAGAGAGTGCCAGTGCAATCAGGAGATGGCATGGAACATCGGATTAATTTTGAGGGTGAAAGGTGAGCGCATTAGAAAATGCTGTGATACTCACCTAACTCAACTTGAATAGATTTAATGCGGGTGTAATGACCCAAAGTAGTTAAGCCATTTTCTCGGCCTACACCTGATTGTTTATAGCCACCCACTGGCATTTCGGCAGGAGATTCGCCCCAGGTATTAATCCAGCAAATACCTGCTTCAAGTTGGTGGATAATACGATGTGCTTTAGTAATATCTTGGGTGACGACACCCGCAGCCAAGCCGAAGTCGGTATCATTGGCACGACGGATCACTTCTTCCTCAGTTTCATAGCTGAGAATGCTCATGACTGGACCGAAGATTTCTTCTTGCACAATGGTCATGTCATCTTGGCAATTGCTGAATACAGTCGGTAGTACATAAGCACCCTTGGCAAGATCACCTTCAGTGGCACGGCCACCACCGATCAGTACTTTTGCACCTTGCTGTTTGCCAGACTCAATGAATGACAATACTTTTTCCATATGCGGGAAGCTGGTGAGTGGACCAAAATTGGTTTGCTCAGCCATTGGATCACCGATACGGATACGTTTCACACGTTCTACAACGGCCGCTTCAAAATCAGCAAGCATGGCTTTAGGTACAAAGACACGGGTACCGTTGGTACACACCTGACCAGAGCTAAAGAAGTTTGCCATGACTGCAATATCCGCAGCACGGTCAAGGTTGGCGTCATCACAAATGATGAGCGGGGATTTACCACCCAGCTCCATGGTCACTTCTTTCAAAGTTGAACCCGCAGCACTAGCCATTACTTTTTTGCCGGTTTCGACGCCACCAGTGAACGAGATTTTTTCAATCACTGGATGTTCAGTGAGCCATTGACCAATGTCACGACCCGCACCTTGTACCACGTTAAATACGCCGTCTGGTAGGCCCGCTTCAGTATAGATTTCAGCAAGTTTAAAGGCGGTCAGTGGCGTAGTTTCGCTTGGTTTGAAAATCATGGCATTTCCTGCTGCTAGGGCAGGCGCTGATTTCCACATTGCAATTTGAATTGGATAGTTCCAAGCACCGATACCAGCGACCACACCGAGGGGTTCACGACGGGTATAGAAGAAGCTTGATTCGCGTAGCGGCAGTTGCTCGCCTTGAATCGCGGTTGCAAGACCCGCGTAGTATTCGAGTACATCTGCGCCTGTCACGATATCAACAGTCGATGTTTCGCTATAGGCTTTACCTGTATCGAGTGTTTCGAGTTGGGCAAGTTCATCGTTACGTTCGCGTAAGATATCAACTGCACGACGTAAAATGCGTGAACGCTCCATTGCGGTCATGGCTGCCCAGATTTTCTGGCCTTGTTGTGCGCTTTGAACAGCCGCTTCAATGTCTTGTTGTGAGGCTTGTTGAAGTGTTGCGATCACTTCACCGTTGGCAGGATTGATACTGTTAAATGTTTTGCCACTGGTCGCTGCGACATAACGTCCGTGGATATACAATTGATGAATTTGTGCATCACTCATTCTGTTTCTCCTGCAAAGGCTTGTTCGCAAATTGGATTTGCGTTTTTACATAATCATAAGCAATGGAACGTGCCAGCTGGCTGTCAAACTCATCGTGACTGCTTAAACTGCCGCGTAACCATAATCCGTCAATCAAAGCCGCTAATCCGCGAGCGGCAATGCTTGCCTGTTGTTTATCATCGACCAACATCAGAAAATAATGTTTCAAGTTGGAATACAGGCGTTGATCATTAATTCGTTGTAAACGTCCAAGTTCGGGAAGGTGCATACTGGCAGACCAAAAGTCTAACCAGACCCGCATGGCTTGTTTGTTGACCTGACTGATATCGAAGTTGGAATCAATAATGGCCTTAATCTGGCTTTCTGGATGCGCATCTGCTTCGGTTTTGTATTGGTCAGTCTTTTGACGCAAAACGTTGAGCATTTCTTGCATACAGGTATTGATTAATCCCTGTTTGTCACCGAAATAGTGACTCACAATACCGGTCGATAGTTCGGCCTTTTTTGCAATTTGTGCAATGGTGGTATTGGATAACCCCACTTCAGAAATTACATAAAATGCGGCGCTAATAATCTCTTCACGTCGCACATGCTCTGGTTTTACTCTACGCTTTGTCATGCTTATCCATTTAAAGCCCTGCCAAGGTGCTTTTTATTCAACATTTCTCGATGTAGAGCATCATAACATTTTTTTATCATACTTTTTATTGATTGAACGTTCAATCAATAAAAAGTATAATCTGTAAAAATCAATGAATTTTTGATTGTTCAGAATAGATGTTGCGTAATAAATCAAAGATTCTTATGGATAAGGCGATAAGCATAAATGAACACTTATCACATTATTTTTTAAGAAAAATACACCTATTGCAAGGAGCAAGATCATGGTGTCAGAAAGTAATGAAGGGTCCCCATCTGAACCTATACGTTTAAATTTGTTTGTTTTTTGGAGCTCCGCAATCAGTATCGGCATTTTTGGCCTATTGTTTGTGTTGTTTCCAGAGCGCAGTCAGTTCTGGTTGACCTATATACAAGGGCAGGCGAACCAGTTGTTTGGCTGGTACTACATGCTGGTCATTGTGGTTTGTTTAGGATTTGTAGCATGGCTGGCTTTTTCTCAGGTTGGGCGGATTCCATTAGGTAAAGATGACGATAAACCTGAGTTTGGTTATCTGGCTTGGGTGTCGATGCTGTTTTCGGCAGGAATCGGGATTGCACTATTGTATTACGGTGTGGCTGAACCCGTTGACCATTTTATTCGCCCACCAGAAGGCGAGGGTGGAACCATTCAAGCCGCACGTGATGCCATGATGTATAGCTTTTTACATTGGGGGATTCATGGTTGGGTATTGTATGCCTTATTGGGTGTGACACTCGGTTATTTTGCTTTTCGTCAGAACTTGCCATTGGCGTTGCGTTCTGCACTGTATCCAATCTTTGGCGAGCGTATTCATGGCTTGATCGGTGATTTTGTTGATGGTTTTGGGATTTTAGCAACGGTCATTTCTTTGGTGACTAATCTCGGTATCGGTGCTTTGGTATTGGTTTCAGGGGTGCATTATCTCTTGCCTGAGATTCCAAATAACCAAACCACACTGATTACGGTAGTGCTGCTGATGATGTCAGTGGCCACCATGACCACCGTAGTCGGGATTGAAAAGGGCTTGGCTTGGTTATCTCGTATCAACTTGCGTTTGCTTTATGCGCTCTTGTTGTTTGTATTCCTCACTGGGCCAACGAACCACTTGCTCAATGGTTTAGTGCAGAACGTGGGTGATTATCTTGATCATTTCCTCGCGAAAAGTTTTGATATGTATCTCTACAATGCTAAAGCAAGTGAATGGTTAGGTTCGTGGACGGTGTTCTATTGGGCATGGTGGATTGCATGGGCACCATTTGTAGGGATGTTTATTGCGCGTATTTCCAAAGGGCGTACCATTCGTGAAGTTGTACTCGGTGTATGCCTGATTCCACTGGGTTTTACCTTGGCTTGGATCTCTATTTTTGGCAATACTGCAATCTATTTTATTTTGGAACAAAAGCAAAAAATCTTAGGTGATCTGGTATTAACCGATCCTGCTTTGTCCTTGTTTAAGCTACTCGAATTTTTACCGTTCAATCCTTATGTTGCTGGGATTGTTGTTGTGATTTGTTTCGTATTGTTTTTGACCCCTGTGGGTTCTGGTACACTCATGATCGCAAATCTGTCCTCGAAAGGGGGTAGCAATGAAAGTGATTCACCGATTTGGTTGCGAATTTTCTGGTCTGTGGTGATTACCATTGTCAGTATCGGGCTGCTGTTGGCAGGGAGTTTTCACTCTATGCAAAGTGCGGTAGTGCTGTGTGGTTTGCCATTCTCAGTTATTATTTTGCTGTATATGTTTGGCCTTGCCAAAGCACTTAAACAGGATCAATTTAGTCCTACACCACCGCAAGTGATAACGCAGGTAACTCAGTCATCACATCACATAACTGAAAAATCAGAAACATTGTGATTCGGGTAAAAACTTTTGTTTTTCATTTTCTATTCAGATATGTCTTTTCATTGATTTAGCGGTGAAAAGACGTGGATGAATATTTTCTTTTTCTTCTCTAACTCCCTGAGGATTGTATGGCGACAGATAATCCAAGAGCGGTTGATGATGCTACATTAGCGAATAAAGACCATTTAAATCGTGTGGTCTTCTATGTTTCAGCTCTACTTATTTTAACATTTGCACTTGTTACGATTTTATTTAACGACTTTGCCAACCATTTACTGAATGTGGTGTTGGCTTGGGTTAGTGATAAATTCAGCTGGTATTATTTATTAGCTGCAACATTGTATTTAATCTTTGTGATTTTTATTGCTTGCTCACGTTATGGCGATATCAAACTTGGTCCGAAGCACTCCAAACCAGAGTTCAGCTTACTGAGTTGGTCGGCAATGTTGTTTGCTGCGGGGATCGGAACAGATTTAATGTTCTTCTCTGTTGCAGAACCTTTATCTCATTATATGAATCCGCCTGTGGGTGAAGGCCAAACCTATGAAGCTGCGCGTCAGGGTATGGTCTGGACCCTGTTCCACTATGGCTTAACAGGTTGGGGCATGTATGCCTTGGTCGGGATGGCTTTGGGCTACTTTAGTTATCGTTATAACTTGCCACTTACGATTCGTTCCGCGCTCTATCCAATTTTTGGTAAAAAAATTGATGGTCCAATTGGACATAGTGTAGATATTGCAGCGGTCATCGGGACGATTTTTGGTATTGCCACCACCTGTGGTATTGCCGTCGTTCAGATCAATTATGGTTTACATGTCTTATTTGGCTGGCCTGAAAATTTGTTGATTCAGTCGGCACTGATTTTGGTTGCCGTGATCGTCACCATTATTTCGGTAACCGCTGGTGTCAATAAAGGTATTAAGGTTTTATCCGAAATCAATATTTTTGCCGCAATTGGCTTAATGTTGTTTGTACTGTTTTTGGGCAATACTGGATTTTTGCTTAATGCGTTGGTACAAAACTTTGGTGACTATATCAGTCGATTCCCAAGTTTGGCATTAGAAAGTTTTGCCTTTGATCAGCCGAAAGAGTGGATGAACAGTTGGACTTTGTTCTTCTGGGCATGGTGGGTGGCTTGGTCGCCTTTTGTTGGTCTATTCTTGGCGCGGATTTCCCGTGGTCGTACCATTCGTGAATTTGTTTGCGGGACCTTAATTATTCCATTGTTGTTTACCATCACATGGTTGTCCATTTTCGGAAACAGTGCGTTATATAACGTCATTTTTGAAGGCAATACGGCACTGGCTCAAACTGTTCTGACGGATCCTGCGCATGGTTTTTATGACTTATTGGCGCAATATCCTTGGTTTGCATTTATTGCTGGTGTGGCAACGATTACAGGTCTGTTGTTCTATGTAACGTCTGCCGATTCTGGCGCGTTGGTCTTAGGGAATTTCACCACTAAATTTTCCAATGTTGATAATGATGCACCCCGTTGGTTGCGAGTATTTTGGGCAACGGCAATTGGTTTGCTTACGTTGGCAATGCTGATGGCAAACGGGATTACTGCACTGCAAAGTGCGACCGTGATCATGGGCTTGCCATTTAGCTTTGTGATGCTGTTGGTTATGGCTGGTCTATATAAATCTTTGCGTCTGGAAGATTATCGTAAGGCGAGTCGTAGTATGAATGCTGCGCCAGTGGTTGGGAATGTAGATATTCTGAACTGGAAGAAGCGTTTAGCTCGTGTGATGCATCACCCTGGAACCAGTGAAACCCAACGGATGCTTGATAGTGTCTGTGAACCAGCAGTACGCACAGTTGCCGATGAACTGGTTAAACGTGGTATGCATGTCGATGTCACCCAAACAGCATTGGAAGACAACGATGCACTCTATCATTTAGATTTAACCATCTATTTGGAAGAAGAGCACAACTTCGTTTATCAAATCTGGCCTGTACGTTATATCGCGCCAAACTTCAGTGAGCGTGGTAAACGTGGTAAGCAGTTCTACTACCGTCTGGAAACCTTCTTGTATGAGGGTTCACAGGACAATGATCTGGTTGGATACACCAAAGAACAGGTGATTAATGACATTCTTGATAAGTACGAACGTCATATGACTTTCTTGCATATCAATCGTATTAGTCCCGGAAATCGTCCTTTGTATCCAGACTCTCAAGATTAGTCTTTTGAATAATAAAAAACCTCACGTTAAGTGAGGTTTTTTATTGGCCTGATTATAAGGCCCCATATTTTTGCCATGTTTCACCCGTTTCATAGGTTTCATAATGGCTTTTGAGTTCATGCAGAGATTGGATCTGGTAGATCGCAAAGATAATCATGATCAAAAATAGGCTAATCAATTTAATTGCCCGTTTATTCTTATATTCGTCTGAATAGAGGTAGAAAATACAATAAAAGGCAATTATCAAATAAGTGCAAAACAGCGAGTTAAACACCAAATAAATCAGCAAGGCAGCGGTAATCACAAAAGCAATTCGATTTTTTAAAATCGTCGGACGTAAGCTCAGGATATTCAATACCAAAAGGCCGAATGAGGTCCAGAATAGATAAGCATGTCCACCGATAATGACAATATAGGTCGATTGCAGCCACAGTAGAACCAGCCATACAAAAACGGAAAAAATAATAAATTTAGAGAGGCCTGAAGACGCGGGCAAAGTATGTTTCATATTACATTGAATTTTAAAATAACTGTTTGTTTAGTAGGACAATTAAAAACGGAAATTAAATAAATCTTTGGTCTTGATCTTTGTTAAAACAATGCAGAGCAAAGACAGTGAACCACCAATCAACATCGCAGGAATCACGCTGAAAAAGCGCGTCATCACGCTCGACTGCAACGCACCAAGCTCATTACTCGACGTTACAAAGATGCCATTAATGGCAGCTACACGTCCAAGCATGTCCTTGGGTGGAATGAGCTGAAGAATCGTTTGACGAATGACAATGTTGATGCTGTCACATGCACCCATAATAATGAGAACTGCGACAGAAAAATACAGTTGTCTGGTAACAGCAAACAATAAAGTACACAGACCAAAACCTGTCACGGCAAGTAGCATGATCTGCCAAGGTCTGGATTTAGGTGGATAACGAATTAAAATGATCATCATAATCAATGCGCCAAACGCAGGTGCTGCACGTAATAGGCCAAAACCATCTGCACCGATATGTAAAATGTCTTGGGCAAAAATTGGCAATAGCGCGATGATGCCGCCAAAAAAAACTGAGCTCAGATCGAGAAACATGGCCCAAAAGATAATTTTAGTTTTAAAAATAAATTGCAGTGCCTCTTTTAAGCTTTGAGTTATCGACTCGGTTTGGATTTGAGGAAAATCTCGTTTCTGCAAACACCACAGGGCAATACTGCCGCCTAAAAACAGTACCACGATGACGCTAAAAGTAATGTCTAAATCGAGATGAGCGAGTAGGAAGCCACCAATGACGGGTGCAAGGATACCACTGGCTTGCCAGCACATACTGGTCCATGTGGCTGCATTGGTATACAAATGCTCAGGTACGACAAATGGACGTAAAGAATTAAAGCAGGGACTATATATACCGCGAATACAGCCAAACAAAAATAAAATACTGAATGATGAGATTAATAATAAATTTGCACTGATGGTTTGAGTGTGGAAAAGATCAAAACTGATCCACAAAGCAATCGATAATGGGATGGCAAAGCTAAAGCTGATCTGCAAAATACGCTGACGATTAAAACGGTCAGCAATATAACCACCCCATAAAGAAAGGATGAGAAAGGGTAAAAAATCCATCATCCCGACCAAGCCGAGGATAAGTGGATTCTTGGTAATTTGATACAGATAATACGCGATCAGTACTTCTTGAATCAGCACCGCAAAGGTCAGGCAGCATTGATTAACAGTCAATAACGTAAAGTCACGACTGGCAAATGCAGCGAAAGCAGAATGAGGGACAGCAGAAGACATAATACGTAGATTTAAAACATACAAATAAAGAAAAAGGGAAGAGTTGAAACTCCTCCCTTTTTAATCTGCTTAGCGTTGCTTATTGAGCAACAGCTTCAGCTTTAACCACTTTCTTCGCAGGAACTAAGTTTGCAGGTGTCGTATAGTTCAAGCCTAAAGTTGAACTTGAGTACTGACGGATTTGATCTAACAACGCTGGATCTGTTGAAAGGTCTTTTCCATAAGAACGTACGATCTCATGCAATTTGTCATTCCATACACCTTTGGTTTGCTCTGGGAATGCTTTTTCAAGCAAGTTGAGCATGATGTAAGGTGATGTAGACGCACCCGGAGAAGCACCTAACAATGCCGTTACAGACTTGTCTTTAGATGCAAAGATTTCTGTACCGAATTGCAATTTAGCAGGTTTGCCTGGCTCTTTCTTGATGATCTGAACGCGTTGACCACCTTGTTGTAAATGCCAGTCTTTTGGATCAGCTTCAGGATAGTATTTTTTCAACTCATTGAAACGATCTGCATCAGACATCAATACTTGGCTTACGAGATACTGAACAAGGTCAGCATTTTGTAGGCCAATGGCAGCCATAGGTAACACGTTATTTTTGTTGGTTGACGCAAGCAAATCAAGTTGTGAACCATTTTTCAGGAACTTGTTTGAATAGGTTGCGAATGGACCAAACAACACATATTTTTTACCGTCGATATAACGTGTATCAATATGTGGAACAGACATCGGAGGCGCACCAAGATCAGCACGACCATAGACTTTAGCTGTGTGTTTTGCTGTTACTGCTGGGTTGTCAGTTACAAGGAACTCACCGCCTACAGGGAAGCCAGCATATTGTTGCGCTTCTGGTAAGCCAGTCATTTGCAATAATTTAATTGCAGCACCGCCTGCACCAATAAACACAAAACGTGTTTTCACATGATCAACTTTGCCAGATTTCAAATCTTTGAAAGCCACAGACCAAGTGTTGTCATCGTTTTTGCTAATGCCAGTTACTTCTGTTGAAGTGCTGAGTTTGAAGTTTGGACTCTTTTCAAGGTTGCCAATCAACTGCTTTGTGATTGCACCGTAGTTCACGTCAGAACCAACGTCCATACGAGTTGCAGCGACTTTTTGTTGAGGATCGCGACCGTCCATCACCAATGGTGCCCATTGTTGAATTTCAGCTTTGTCTTCGCTCAACTTCATGCCAGCGAATAACGGATTTTGAACCATGGCAGCATAACGCTTTTCCATGAAGTTCACGTTATCGCCCCATACGAAAGCAATGTGTGGTACTGGGTTAATGAAGGTAGTTGGTGTTTCGAGTACACCTTGCTTCACTTGGTATGCCCAGAACTGTTTGGCAATTTCGAACTGACCAGCCACGTTTACAGCTTTAGAAATGTCCATTTTACCGTCTTTTTCTTCGGTATAGTTCATTTCCATAAAGCCTGAGTGGCCTGTACCTGCGTTGTTAAAACCGTTTGAACTTTCTTGTGCAACAGCATCAAGACGTTCGTACATACGGATATTCCAGTCAGGCTGTAATTCGTTGAGATAAGTACCTAAAGTGGCACTCATGATCCCACCGCCGATGAGTACAACATCGACAGTTGGTTCGTTATTGGTGGTTTTAATTGCCTTAGACGCAACTGGTCTAAAAAGAAAGGCAATTGCAATAATAATTAGTACGACGAGTAGTACTAATAAATATTTCCAAAATTTTTTCATTCAATTTACCTTAAAAATTAAATGACGCTCTATATGACAAGCGATATAGAGAGAAAGAATTTAAATGATGATACAGGCGCAATAAAGGCACATCAGTACGGCAAGGGATCGCCTTAACACTGATGTTGAAGGAGTTAGTTCATGAATTTTACTTTAATTTAGACGGTATTTTAGTTGAACTAATGTTTCAAAATGTACAAATCAAGCTGACTTTGATGATTTATTGTGTGAAAGTTGTAGAAAGTTCTAGTAAATCTTAGACTTATAGTTTAGAGAGATCAGTCACATTTTGACCAGATAGGATGATGTACATAATAAAATACACCGTTAAGCATTCATTGAATGTTCCTCTTGATGAAAGAACAATACTTCTTTGTGTGATTTGTATGCACCCTATACTTTATCTATATCAGCCTTAAACTTCTTGAGCTGAACCAATCTGTGAATATACCTTGAACTGATGATGTTGAGCCATTTTCATCTAAGCAAATTTCCCAACATGAATTTCATTCATTTTGAGGTTAGATTAAATCATTTTTATTCAGCTAATGATTGCGGTATAAATCACTCTATAAAGAAGTTTAGATTTATCTCGGAAATTAGGGTGGCAGATTAAAATGAGTAAAGAGTTTGCATTTACGATTAAGCGTATTGATTTTGATGAGAACTACACGCCATCAGAAAATACACGTATCACAACCAACTTTGCGAATTTGGCAAGAGGCGAAAGTCGTCAACAGAATCTGCAAAACACCTTAAAGATGATTGACAACCGCTTTAATGCTTTGGCGCATTGGGATAATCCTTTGGCTGATCGTTATAAAGTTGAGCTGGAAATCATTTCGGTTGAAATGAAGGTCGATGCTGCAAGCAATGCCAATGCGCTTCCTTTAATTGAAATTTTGAAAACCAATATTGTTGATCAAAAAACCAATGAACGTATTGAAGGTATTGTGGGGAACAATTTCTCTTCTTATGTCCGTGACTATGATTTCAGTGTGCTATTGCTTGATCATAATAAAAATCAGTCTGGATTTAGCACGCCAGAGAACTTTGGTGATTTACACGGCAACTTGTTTAAAAGCTTTATTGAGTCAGAAACCTACAAGGCAAACTTTAAAAAGCCACCTGTGATCTGTCTCAGTGTTTCAAGCAGCAAGGTGTATCAACGTACTGAAAATCAGCATCCTGTGTTGGGTGTAGAGTACCTGCAAGATGAATATTCATTAACAGATGAATATTTCCAAAAAATGGGCTTAAAAGTGCGTTATTTCATGCCGCCAAATAGTGTTGCGCCGTTGGCTTTCTATTTCTCTGGTGATTTGCTGGCAGATTACACCAATCTTGAATTGATCAGCACTATCAGCACCATGGAAACGTTCCAAAAGATTTACCGACCTGAAATTTACAATGCGAACTCTTCAGCAGGAAAGTCTTATCAACCAAGTTTGAATAACCAAGATTATTCACTGACTCGTATTGTATATGACCGAGAAGAACGTAGCCGTTTGGCGATTGAACAGGGCAAATTTGTTGAAGAGCAATTTATCAAGCCTTACCAAGCGGTTCTGGAGCAGTGGTCTACTAGTTATGCAGCACAAAGCAACTCGCAAAAAAGTTACGCGCACTAATTTATTGAAAATATAAGGTTATTGATGATGAAAAGATTATTACCAACGTCGACTGCGGGTAGCTTACCGAAACCGTCTTGGCTGGCAGAGCCTGAAACGCTTTGGTCGCCGTGGAAACTGCAAGAGCAGGGTCTGATTGAAGGCAAACAGGATGCTTTACGTTTGTCTTTGCATGAACAGCAGGTGGCAGGCATTGATATTGTCAGCGATGGTGAGCAAACCCGTCAGCACTTTGTCACAACCTTTATTGAGCATCTTACGGGTGTTGATTTTGAGAAACGCGAGACTGTTCGAATCCGTAATCGTTATGATGCCAGTGTTCCAACGGTTGTGGGTGCGGTATCTCGTCAAAAGCCTGTTTTTGTTGAAGATGCTAAGTTTTTACGTCAGCAAACCAATCAACCGATTAAATGGGCGTTGCCTGGTCCAATGACCATGATTGATACGCTATATGATGCGCATTATAAAAGCCGTGAAAAATTGGCGTGGGAATTTGCCAAAATATTGAATGAAGAAGCGAGAGAATTAGAAGCGGCGGGTGTGGATATTATCCAGTTCGATGAGCCTGCATTTAATGTGTTCTTTGATGAAGTGAATGATTGGGGTGTAGCGACTTTAGAGCGTGCGCTTGAAGGATTGAAGTGTGAAACCGCGGTGCATATTTGCTATGGTTACGGCATCAAAGCCAATACTGACTGGAAAAAGACCCTCGGTTCTGAATGGCGCCAATATGAAGAGGCTTTTCCTAAGCTGCAACAATCAAAACTTGATATCATCTCGCTCGAATGTCACAACTCGCGTGTGCCGATGGATCTGATTGAATTGATTCGCGGTAAAAAGGTGATGGTGGGTGCGATTGACGTGGCGAGCAACACGGTTGAAACGCCAGAAGAAGTTGCCGATACCTTACGTAAAGCACTTCAGTTTGTCGATGCAGATAAGCTCTATCCCTCAACCAATTGTGGTATGGCACCTTTGGCGCGTGATGTTGCACGTGGCAAGTTGAATGCATTAAGTGCAGGTGCGGAAATTGTTCGTAAAGAACTGGCTTAATTTACCGATCTCTTGATGGCTTCAGGGCTGCGCAGAGTAGCCCTGAGCATATTTAAAACAGATCGAGTTTAATTTAGGAATAAAGTGATGGTTGAAGCAACAGATTTTAGAGATGCAATGTCTTTACTCACCAGTGCAGTCAGTGTGATTACCACCACAGGCATGTCTGGTCGTTATGGCTTTACTGCATCTGCTGTATGTAGCGTCACAGATACGCCTCCGACTTTATTGGTCTGCATGAATCGGGCATCGAGTTCGCATGTGCATTTCGTAGACAATAAAATCTTAAGCGTGAATGTGTTAAGCGCAGATCATCAACATATTTCTAAAGCCTTTTCGTCTAAATTGAGTCCCGAAGAGCGTTTTAAACACGGTGCTTGGTCAGCGTTGGAAACGGGTGCGCCTGTTTTGGATGATGCCTTGGTAAATTTCGATTGCGAGATTGATCAAATTCAGGAAGTTGGAACGCATACAATTTTTATTTGTCGTATTGTGGCAGTTCAACAAAGTGGACATGATCAAAGCTTGGTTTATTTTAACCGTGCCTATCACCAAGTGGGGCAGACTGAACTTGCTTAAAGCGTTGTGCTTTAAGCGACCTGTTTATTGTGAAAATATTCTTATAAAATAGTTTAAAAATAATACAAAACATAATACATTGAAAAATAATAATAAACAGTATTTTTGTGCAAAATCCGAGATTGACACTCTCTAACTCCAATATTATTCTTTAAGCGCTGGCCTACATCGCCAGTCGGTTTTGACAGACCGTTTTCGACTGCATCAGAATTATTCCCTCTGAGGAATAGTTTTGCATGTAAACTCCTCGTCTCCTCCCGTTGCGGTAGGACGGGAGAGGGACACCTTCGGGTGTGCTGGGGTCGAACCAGTCTGTCAACCTTCTTTCGTCCTGCCACCATAAAGCTTTATGTCTTGGCAGCGTTCCGAATTATTCAGGAGTTGGCCATGCACTGTATTCTCATACTTCTTTATTAGTTTCTGACATGGTTTGAATGCGTTTCGCAATTCAGACAGTGCTTCGTCACGACTAAAAAATCAAATTAACAATAAAACTTGAGATGCGCTAAAGCCATCTTTAGGGGCTTTTGCATGCCTTTTTTGCTTAGAACGAAGCCGACCACGGCTTTATCTCATTGAGATAGAAAATTATTTTATAGGGAAAATATATGCCGAATTTAGAGGTTTCATTTCGTGCTTTAAGAGTGCTCGATACTGCCCGAAATCTATTTAACTGCCATGGTTTTCATAGTGTCGGGGTGGACCGCATTATTGAGTCTTCTCAAATCGCCAAAGCCAGTTTTTATAAATACTTTCAGTCTAAAGAACAATTGATTGAAATGAGTCTGGGATTTCAAACAGACGCGCTCAAAGAAGAGGTATTTTCGATTATTCATCGAAACAATGGGCTCACCGTGTATGAAAAGCTTAATCGTATTTATGTTCTTCATGTCAATTTAGAAGGTTTGTATCATTTGCCATTTAAGGCGATTTTTGAAATTGAAAAGCGTTATCCCAAAGCTTATAAGATTGTTGTGAATTATCGGAAATGGTTGCTCAATCAAATTTATAAATTGCTTTTAACAAACTCTGCAAACGCCTCTGAAAAGGATGCGCATATGTTCTTGTTTGTAGTGGATGGGGCAATGGTGCAGTTGTTGAGTGGTAATGAGGTGGATAAAGGGAAGTTGTTGGAAGGATGGTTGGTGGGGTTAAGAAGATAGTTGTAAATTTAACTTTAAAAGTGTATAAAAATTATTAGGATAATTTTAATTCTTTGCTGGTCATCTTTGTTTAGGGAGAGGGAGGAACTATGATTGAATTTAATTTCTACGGTATTTTTTCCTATTTATTTTATTCTCTAATCACATCAACTTATTTTAGTTTGATAGATGAGTTTTTTACTGAGCTTTTAAAATTACTTCAGCTTGAAAGCCAACTTATTATATATTTCATAGTAGCTTTAAGTGTTTTTCTAACTAATCCTTATTTTCAAAGCCTATTCAAAAAAAGAATTCGAGAAGCCTGTTTAATAAATTTTTTGACCTATAGATTGAATTTTGAAATTTCTAGGTTTAAATAATTTCTCTTGAAATATTATATAGAAAAATAAAAACCGCCATTTACGGCGGTTTTTATTAGCTGTTAATTCAACTTACCAGCTTAACGCACCGCCAGTTTGGTAATCCGTTACACGCGTTTCAAAGAAGTTTTTCTCTTTACGCAAGTCCATCATCTCAGACATCCACGCAAACGGGTTGGTTACACCAGCAAACTGCTCAGGTAAACCAAGTTGCGCTAAACGACGGTTACAGATGAACTTCAAGTATTCTTCCATCATGCTTGCATTCATACCCAATACACCACGTGGCATGGTGTCACGCGCATATTCGATCTCAAGCATCGTGCCTTCAAGAATCATTTGAATCACTTCTTCTTGGAACTCAGCCGTCCACAAGTGCGGGTTCTCGATCTTGATCTGGTTGATCATGTCGATACCGAAGTTCAAGTGCATAGATTCATCACGCAAGATGTACTGGAACTGCTCAGCAACACCGTTCATCTTGTTACGACGACCCATACTCAAGATTTGAGTAAAGCCACAGTAGAAGAAGATCCCTTCAAGTACACAATAGAAAGCGATCAAATTACGCAATAAACGTTGGTCGTTTTCAGGTGTACCTGTGTTGAACGTCGGATCACTCAAAGATTGAGTGTACTTCAAGCCCCATGATGCTTTACGCGCAACACTTGGAATCTCACGGTACATGTTGAAGACTTCGCCTTCGTCCATACCCAAAGATTCGATACAGTATTGATAAGCATGCGTGTGAATCGCTTCTTCAAATGCTTGACGCAAGATGTACTGACGGCATTCAGGGTTGGTAATATGACGGTAGATCGCCAACACCAAGTTGTTTGCAACCAATGAGTCCGCAGTCGAGAAGAAACCCAAAGAACGCATGATGATGGTACGCTCATCTTCAGTTAAGCCATTTTCAGACTTCCAAAGCGCGATATCATGGTTCATGTTGACTTCTTGCGGCATCCAGTGGTTTGCACACCCGTCAAGATACTTTTGCCAAGCCCACTCGTATTTAAACGGAACAAGCTGGTTTAAGTCTGCGCGACAGTTGATCATCGCTTTATCATCAACCTGTACACGCTGTGCACCCATTTCAAGCTCTTCCAAGCCCGGTGCAGCATCTAGGTGTTCTAAGGCAGCAGATGCTCGTGCCAACGAATCGGTGGGATTTGTTGATCGCACGGAATTGGTTCCAGCGGGTTGTGCAGCTGCCACGCGCGGCGATGATTGCTCTGAATCAGATACCACTTGCGTATTAACCGTTTTTTGCGTGTCGATGGGCGCAGACTTGTGTTCAGGTGCAGTCGGTTTTTGCGAATCATCTTCAAAATCGTCCCAACTAAGGATAGACATATTCATTCTCTCTTCGTTGCTTTATATCTTTTATTTAGACATCTCAAGCAAGGAGATGTCCTACTATACGCTCAATTTGTGTAAGCAAAATTAAGTTTTATTGACTGAAATTTTAAAAAGTGACCAATGGACACTGACAATCCCTAAAACTTATTTTGCTTACGCTGTTGCTTACGTATTTTAAAAAATGCGTAAACCATTGGAATATAAAACACTAGAAAGGCACAGATCAGGACTATCACACCAAATTGATAATTATGACTGAGATGGAACATGCGCTATGCCTCTATAGAAACCTTTCTCTAACCCTCTCCCTCCTAGAAGGAGAGGGAATTTATGGAGAGAGGTGTGAAATTACTGACAAGCTTCGCAGTCTGGGTTGTCGATTGAACACGCCAATGGCACTGGCGCTGCGGTTGAGAAACCATCATCTTCAGTTTGCACTTCAGCTTTTTCTGCAACAACCGCTGCTTGTGCTGCAACCACAGGCGCTTCAACCGATGCTGGTTTCACTGCATTCAGTGCACCCGTATTGATGGTTGATTTTTCAGCCGATGTTGCACCTAAAGCTCGGAGGTAATACGTGGTTTTAAGACCACGTAACCATGCCATCTTATACGTGATGTCAAGTTTCTTACCATTCGCGCCAGCGATGTAAAGGTTCAATGACTGTGCTTGGTCGATCCATTTTTGACGACGTGACGCAGCATCTACGATCCAGCGAGTATCCACTTCAAATGCAGTCGCGAAGATTGCTTTTAATTCTTCAGGAATACGTGCAATCTTTTGAACCGAACCTTCAAAGTGTTTCAGGTCGTTTACCATCACTGTATCCCAAAGACCACGTTCTTTTAATGCACGAACAAGGTAAGGGTTGATCACAGTGAACTCACCAGAAAGGTTAGATTTCACATACAAGTTCTGGAATGTTGGCTCAATCGATTGAGATACGCCACAAATGTTAGAGATGGTTGCAGTCGGTGCAATCGCCATCACATTTGAGTTACGCATACCGTCTTTTTGAACTTTGGCACGTAACGTGTCCCAGTCTAAACGTTGCGTACGATCCACTTCGAACATGCGCTCTGGACGAGATTTCGCAACGATTTCTAAAGAGTCGATTGGCAAGATACCTTGATCCCACAATGAACCTTTGAATGTTGAGTAAGCACCACGTTCGATTGCAAGGTTACTTGATGTTTCGATTGCGTAGTAGCTGATCACTTCCATCGATTCATCAGCGAAATCAACCGCTTCATCTGAACCATACGCAAGATTCATTTCATACAATGCATCTTGGAAGCCCATGATACCCATACCCACAGGGCGGTGTTTCAAGTTCGACGTTTTCGCTTGTGGAACTGCATAGTAGTTAATGTCGATCACGTTATCGAGCATACGCACCGCAGTTTTCACTGTACGCGCAAGCTTTTCACGATCTAATACGCCACCTTGAACGTGTTGTACAAGGTTGATCGAACCTAAGTTACAGACCGCGATTTCATCTTGGTTTGTGTTTAAAGTGATTTCTGTACACAAGTTAGATGAGTGAACCACGCCAACATGTTGTTGTGGGGAACGTAAGTTACATACGTCTTTGAATGTAATCCATGGATGACCAGTTTCGAACAACATCGAAAGCATTTTGCGCCATAAATCTTTCGCACGTACTTTCTTGTGTAGCATGTTTTGTTCTTTTGCTACCGCTTCGTAGTGTGCATAACGCTCAGCGAATTCTGCGCCTGTTAAGTCATGCAAGTCTGGTGTTTCAGACGGCGTGAACAGTGTCCATTCAGCATCTTCAAACACACGTTGCATGAACAAGTCAGGAACCCAGTTCGCTGTGTTCATGTCGTGGGTACGACGACGGTCATCACCTGTGTTTTTACGTAGCTCTAGGAATTCTTCAACATCCAAGTGCCAAGTTTCAAGGTATGCACAAACTGCACCTTTACGCTTACCACCTTGGTTCACCGCAACGGCTGTATCATTCGCAACTTTAAGGAAAGGTACAACACCTTGAGATTTACCGTTAGTGCCTTTGATATAAGAGTTCAATGCACGTACAGGTGTCCAGTCATTGCCTAAACCACCAGCCCATTTTGACAGCATTGCGTTGTCACGCATTGCACCATAAATGTCATACAGGTCATCACCGATTGTTGTTAAGTAACAGCTCGATAATTGCGGACGTAATGTACCTGAGTTAAATAGCGTTGGTGTAGAAGCCATGTAGTCGAAGCTAGACAATAAGTCATAGAACTCGATTGCACGGTCTTCTCTATTTTCTTCATTGAGCGAAAGACCCATCGACACACGCATAAAGAATAATTGTGGTAATTCAAAACGCACACCATTTGAATGGATGAAGTAACGGTCAAATAAAGTTTGTAGACCTAAATATGTGAATTGGTTTGAGCGTTCTGGTTTGATCGCAGCAGCCAATTTTGCAAGGTCAAATTCAAGCAAGTCTTTAGAAAGAAGATCAAGCTCAATACCTTTCTTCAAGAAGGTTTCTAAAGCATCACCTTCTAAGGTGTCTGTCGGTAGACCGAGGAACTCTAAACCTGTGCTGACCAATTCGCTACTAAGTAAACGCGCAGTCACATAAGTATAGTTTGGCTCTTGTTCGATACGGGTACGCGTTGCCATCATCATGGTGGTCGCGATATCGCTTTCTTTTACGCCGTTATATAAGTTCTTAACCGTTTCATCAAGAATGGCTTGAACATCAATTCCTTCTAGACCTTCACTTGCAGTTTGAATGGTTGCTGTAAGCGCATCCAAATCTAATGGTTGGAGCTGACCATTGGCATCTGTAATTTGAAGGGTAGGGTGATGGTTCGCACCAGTTTGCTGACGAGCACTTGCGCGTTGGTCACGATAAATGACATAGGCGCGTGCAACTTTTTGCTCGCCTGTACGCATCAGGGCCAATTCAACTTGGTCTTGAATTTCTTCGATATGAATCGTACCGCCAGAAGGCAAACGACGATTAAATGTGTTCATTACCATTTCAGTCAGTTGAGTGATACGGTCATGGATACGACTTGAGTCAGTACCTTGTTGACCTTCAACAGCTAAAAATGCTTTCCCAATCGCAACAGAAATTTTCTCGGCATTAAATGTCGCAATCTCACCGGTGCGCTTAATGACCTGAAGTTGGCCAGGAGTAGAAGTGATGATGCTCATGTCAGCATAGCTCCATTATCATCTATTTTTATGTTCATGGACCGTTTGAATCGAGCAAAAAGTATGCCACGATGTTTGAGGGATAAACACAATACTTAGTGGTTAAAGTTTATTTTCAACACAAGATACGGGATTTTTTGGAGTAGATCAATCCTTGACATTTTACTAATTTTTTTTTCATGTCTTAACTGCTGAAATCACAGTCACATAGCATATCAAAGCCATTGAAAAAGGCTTATAGATAACTCTGTGGATAACTCAAAAAACAAACACTTAAATTATTTTGGGTCAAGAAAGAAACAAATTGTTTAACATTGGCACAAAATTTATACTAAATATTCATCCTATCGGAAAATGCATATATTTCTGAAAAATATATTAAAATTCATAATTTTAATAAAAAGATAACAAAACTGGGTAAGCGTGTATCAGTTTGGTGAACGCCTACTTGTTTACAATGTAAACGTGTGTATATTGCAAAACATAAACCAATGTATCTGTCAGATTTCATAGATAGATTCACTCAGATTTTAGGGGCAAACAAATGAGCCAAGAAGAAAAGTTACCGAAGATTTTGATCGTAGAAGATGACGAACGCTTAGCACGTTTAACACAAGAGTATTTGATTCGTAACGGTTTAGAAGTTGGAGTCGAAACTGATGGTAATCGTGCAATCCGTCGCATTATCAGCGAGCAACCAGATTTAGTGGTTCTCGATGTGATGTTACCTGGCGCAGATGGTTTAACCGTTTGTCGTGAAGTGCGTCCACATTACCACCAACCAATTCTGATGCTTACTGCACGTACAGAAGATATGGATCAGGTACTTGGCTTAGAAATGGGTGCAGACGATTACGTTGCGAAACCTGTTCAACCACGCGTATTGCTGGCTCGTATCCGTGCTTTATTACGCCGTACGGATAAGACGGTTGAAGATGAAGTGGCTCAACGTATTGAGTTTGATGATCTTGTCATTGATAACGGTGGTCGTTCAGTGACTTTAAATGGTGAGTTGGTCGATTTCACCAGCGCTGAATATGACTTGTTATGGTTGTTGGCTTCAAACGCTGGCCGTATCTTGTCTCGTGAAGATATTTTTGAGCGTCTTCGTGGTATTGAATATGATGGCCAAGATCGTTCAATCGATGTACGTATTTCACGTATCCGTCCAAAAATTGGTGATGATCCAGAAAACCCGAAACGCATTAAAACTGTGCGTAGTAAAGGTTACTTGTTTGTTAAAGAAACCAACGGGATCTAAATCCCTCGAATCCTCCTTGAAAAAGGGGGATTCTTTCCTTTCTGCAAAGGACTTGTGTAGCGTGGCTGCATAAGTGGGATTTTAATAGCTTGGAATAATTTACCTTATGGTGAGTCGAGTACTGAAAAACAGCATATTCTTGCGTATTTATGCTGGGTTGGTGGTTTTAGTTGTAGTGGTTGCCGCATTTTGTTATTTGCTGGTCCAAATTATTAACTATCAACGGGCGCAAGAATATCGCGAGTCTCTCACAGATGGCATTTCCTATGTCATTAGTGAAGGGGTATCTCGTCAGCCAGAAAAACAACAAAAACTCGACTGGATTTCCGATGCATCTGACTTGCTGGAACTTCCTATCTACTATGTCGATGCTGAACGGGTAGAATTATCCCGTACAGAGAAGAAAAGAGTCGCTGAGCAAAAGTCAGTGGTTCGTTATGATGCAAATAATGGGATTGGCTATATTATTATTGGCCTGAAAGATGACCCTAAGCATTTTCTTTATATCAAAGTCGATAAAATTGGCGAACGCCAAATGAAAGCGCTTCCGATTTTTGTACTGGATTATTTGATTTTCTATCCAGGACAGGAGCGTGAGTACTTAGACAAAATTAAAAAGCATTTCTATTATTCAATTGAAATAAAAGATATTAAAGATATCAATCTGGATTCAGAGCAGATTGGTCGTTTACGCCAAGATCAAAGCGTGTTGCTGTATAAAGACAGTGCAACCATGCGTGGCACCACAATTTCCATTGTTTCTCCAATGCCAAACCATCCTGCGCAAGTCCTGATTCTTGGGCCTGTGCCAATGTTCAATTGGATGCCGTTCCAGCTTTCTGCAGGGATTACCTTATTTAGTTTGTTCTTGTTGAGCTTGGGTGTTTATGGCCTGATTTTACCGCTTGAGCGTAAAATCCGTCAGGTACGTTATGCGTTGAACAAGATGAAGTCGGGTGATTTGTCATTACGTGTACCAATTGAAGGTACTGATGAAATGGCAAACTTGGCATCAAGTTATAACAATATGTCAGATCATATTCAGCGTTTGATTGAAGCGCAGCGTGAATTGATGCGTGCGGTATCGCATGAGTTAAGAACACCTGTGGCGCGGATTCGTTTTGGGATGGAGATGCTGGCGGAAGAAGATGATTATAATTACCGAATTCAGCAAGTGGACATGATTGATAAAGATATTGAAGCACTCAATACCTTGATTGATGAGATCATGACCTATGCCAAATTGGAACAGGGTACGCCATCTTTAGATTTCGAGGACATTGTACTGGTTGAAGTGCTTGACCAAGTGGCAATGGAAACCGAAGCATTGAAGACGCAAAAAGAAATTGAGTTGATTGCACCACCATTGGCCTTGAAAGTTGATGCTGAACGTCGCTATCTACATCGCGTAGTACAAAACTTGGTAGGTAATGCAGTCCGTTATTGCGATAACAAGGTGCGGATTAGCGGTGGTATTCGTGCTGATGGTAATGCTTATGTTTGTGTAGAAGATGATGGTCCTGGGATTCCAGAGCAAGAGCGTGCACGAATCTTTGAAGCTTTTGCCCGTTTGGATGATAGTCGTACCCGTGCTTCGGGTGGCTATGGTCTTGGTTTGTCGATTGTCAGCCGTATTGCTTATTGGTTCGGTGGCACGATTCAGGTGGATCAGAGTCCAAACTTAGGCGGTGCACGTTTTATTATGACGTGGCCTGCGAAGCGATATAAACAAGTGATTAAAAAATAAAAAAGAGTAAAGAAGGAATGATGCAAATCATTCCTTTTTTAGTTATTGCGAAACGGAGCACTCTAAACAGCAGGGCTTGTTGGGGATTCGCAATTTAAGCCCATGTTTTTGACCAGTAAACTTGATGTTCATGGCTATTCCAATGACCTTTGACTTGTGCAGCTTGAAAAGAGTCTAATTTCTGGACGCGCTGCATATAGTTTACTGTTGCAGAGAACTGTTGACTGTTTGGGATTAAGTCCAGTAGAGCTTCTACTAAAAACACCATCATGATATCGGCAGCAGAGAAGTTTTCTCCTGCAAACCATGCATGTGTAGCCAGATGCTGTTCTATGAATGTCATCTGATTATAAAGGGTGGGGTTGAGGAATTGTCGATCAAAAGCTCGCTTTATGATTTTGATTAAAGGTCGCGCAAAAAAAGGCGACCGATCTACCATTCGAGAGAAAATCTGCTTGAGTGCTAAATTCGGCATCAACGTTGCGTCTGCAAAATTTTTCCAATAAAAATAGTGCTGTTTATTTACTGAATCTATTGGTTGGAGCTGATGAGGCAATCCATTTGCTAGCAGACTCTCTAATATAGCGGATGTCTCTGCTAAAACTTGGGGGGGAGTAGATGTGTCATCTACCAGAATGGGCACCTTACCTAAAGGGTGAATGTCTTTCAGCCACTCAGGCGCTTCGCCGTTGCGAGTGCGCTCACAAAAAATAAGCTCATAGTCGAGTTGTAAGACTTCAAGTAGCCACACGATACGCTGCGAGCGAGAGTTGCTGAGATGGTAAAGTTTTAACATGGATTTTAATCGGTTCTAGTTAATAGTGCCCGCCAGCTGGGGAGTGTGGTCCTGGTGTCCAATTGCGTGTCGCAGCACGTATACCCAAGTTGGCAATGACTTGTGATGCCAATTGAGCTTTGATGCTCTGTGGTGCTTGGGCATTCAGTCCAGTCATGATTGAATTAATCGCATTATCTACCAGCGTATTGATGGCAGTCGGGTTTTGCAAGCTTTGTAAAATGACCGTACTGCTCTTACTGGCGAGAATAAAGTCGGTGACAGCTTGGCTATTGGCATATAAGAATTCTGCTTTACTGCGGTCAAAGGATTGATTGGAGCCGTTTATATACACGGTGGCCCCGTATAAAATCGATTGACCTACACTGATATTATTTTGCCCGATTTGCCCATAATTTAAGGGCGCATTCCAGTAGTAAAAAGAACCACCCCAACCTCCAGGGGTTTGCTGAAAACGACCCAAGCGGTAATTGCCAATTGCTGCGCTAATATCGTTGCTAATCATTGCTGAGAAAACAGGGATCCCCTTGGTGTTTAAAATGTCATTGATGACATTTTGCCCAATCAGGTTTGATGTTTTTTGTAGTTGCTGATTGATTTGATATTGCGGCATGTTGGATTGGATAGTGCCTCGATATTGCAGACCATACTGTGTTGTACCACGGATATAGTTACTGGCGGGAACACTGGTATTTGCAGCGTTGATCGCAGCTGCCTGACTAAACCAGAATTTAGTATTTTGATCGACGCGACTAGAATCTTTGATGATGTTATAAACATATTGGTATAAAGACGAAAACAATCCAACCGGCTGATTGTCGCCGTAGGTAGAAATGACATCTACCAGTTGATTATTATGATCCAGTAAATTCTGTTGCTTCAATAGTTGGGTGAGTTGCTGCATTTGTTCTGTTGTAAATGCTAGTTCCAACGTTTTTGCTGAGGTGATCGTCGATAAGCTCAGTAATAAAATGATCGTGATACTTTGATTTAGTTGTTTGATTTGCATCATCACTCCTGAAGATTATATTGTCATTTCTTAGATTGTCTTTTGCCATTTATTGAGTTATTGGCAATAAAAAAGCAGCATTGTTGCTGCTTTTTATCAATATAGTGAAGAATGGCAATAATCTAAAGTGCTGACGATTTATTGGCACGAAATGAATAAGTTTTACTCATGCAATGTCGCATCTGGCGTGATTAATGTTTTGCCACTACGTAAGCTGGTCAGTGCTTCAGCATTAAAATCAATGAGCAAGGCATTATTCTTAATATCGATTTTATAACCTTGGATGAGTGCTTGATCTCCATTTAAGGTTTCGACTTTATAGGTATCAGCAATATTCAGAATACTTTCTAAATTGGTCGTCGTTGCCGCAAAATCCTCTCTAAATACTTCGTATATGTCTCTTAAATCAAAAATCGCATTATCAGCATCTGGATGTTTTCGAACATAACTTTCTATATGACGCATGAGTAGTTGTGAAAAAAAGAAATAATCCGAAGCGTGAGTGTATTCTAGATGCATATTTTTCTCCTTTTGTGCTCATTCTAGAATACTCATCTATTCGCGTTGCTGTGTATAAAGATAATTAAAGTATTTAGCTGAATTGCAACATATTATGTCGAAATGATAACTTGGTTTCGACCTTGTCTTTTGGCTTGATAAAGGGCGTCATCGGCTTGTTTAAATAATTGCTCGATGCTGTGTTGATTTTCAGGTGTGCAGATACAAACTCCAATGCTGATTTGGATGAAGAAACTTTGCTGTTGTTCATGTTCAATGGGTGTTTGGCTGATCTGTAGGCGAATTTTTTCAGCACAAAGATAAGCCGTGTCAGCATGGGTGTTGGTCATAAAGATAGCGAATTCTTCACCGCCTAAACGTCCGAGTAAGTCTTGTGGTCTGAGCAGGCTTTGAATGGTTTGCACGCAGCTTTGTAAAGCGCGATCTCCCATTTGATGACCATAGTTATCATTGACCTGTTTAAAATGATCAATGTCGAGCATCAGGAAAGCTGTGGTGTGACCTGATTGAGTTGCCTGTTGCTGGAGGAGTTGTACCGATTGTAGGAATTGACGTCGGGTTAGGCTTGAGGTGAGCTCATCATGCGCAATGGTGTGCTGTAGCTCCTGAATCAGTTTTGATCTCACCATATTAATGCTGGAAACGGTGAGTGGAGCAATCGTCATCATAATCAGCCCAAGGCGGATCGAAATGGCATTATTTAAAAATTGCTCTGGGTAAAGCAGTAGATAGTTTTGCGAGACATGATAGATCACAAAAGCACAGCTGATCGAGGTAATGATCGCCACAGAAAAATGGCGATAACTCAAGGCACACCAGATCAGTGCCGCAATTGGATAAAGCAAGGAACCAGGGCCTGCATCATAGTAGCCAATCGCGATTGAGAAAATAACAGCAAATAGCGGTAAGCTTTGTTGAACGGTCTGTGTTTTAAACTCTTTCAGTTGTTGTTTGAATTCACTCCAATATGGTGCGCTAATGATGGCCGGTAACAGCAGCAGCGCATTTTGAATTTCTGCAGTAAACCAATAACCAAAGTCGATCCAGAACGAACCTAAAGCAAATTTAGTATTGAATAGAGGAAGGGTGATTGCAGCAAAAGAAGAACTGGCCAATCCGCCAATACAGCAGAAACTAAATAGAAATAAATAAAAATAGCCATGATGCATTGAACGGATGAATGCATTAAATTTGATATATAGGGCCAATGTCGTGATGACATACAGCAAGTTTGCAGAGGTGAGGCAAATATTGAGTAAAAAAGGTGTATCTTGGGAAGTATCTGCGAGTAGATAACCCACAATTGCCCCGATGAAACTGATCGGATTGCGTGTTTGTGGAAAGCGAATCAGTAAACCAAGCAGAACAGAGTTGGCTGGCCAAAAAGAAGCGAGAAAAGTTAAATGTCTGGTCGCAATACCGAGTAGGCAGCACAGTAAAATCACCCCGCTAAAGAGTAGAAATAATTGTAACAGTGAGCGTGGTTTTAATGCTGTAAGAGCTATAGGCATTCTGACGCGTTTCTATGGGGAGCAAAGGTCGCGCTATTATATAAATTTTGTTTAAATTTTCATCATAAATTTGTATCAATGCAATGATTTAGTTCGTGCTGCAATATATTGAGGCGGGGCACTCAAAATTTAGATTTTTCACGACGTAGAAAAAAGAAAAAAATGATCAATATTGTTTTCTTGATTAGATAATTCGATTTTTAGGGGTGAATTAACCATGATCTTGGATATATCTGTAAATTTAAGGACAAAATCATCCGAAAGACTAAAGCGCATCAACTAGCATGAGAAATTAGAAATCAGGTACAATTGGCGGGATTAATTTTGTGTTTGGTGTATTTGAAGGCCAATACATACATTCTTTGTTAAAAATAGGCCTGCCAGGAGTTATCCCCGCATGAGTGCCATTACTCCATACGAATGGGCGATTATCGCCTTCGTGATCGGCGTTACATTTCTTTGCGTTTTTATGCTCACTGTTCCCTTACTCCTAGGGGGTAAAGCATGGGGACGTGCAAAGCAAGAGCAGTTTGAATCAGGTGTAGTTGGTGCGGGCGGTGCTCGTATCCGCTTGTCAGCCAAGTTCTATTTAGTTGCAATCTTCTTTGTGGTTTTCGATTTAGAAGCCCTCTATCTTTATGCTTGGGCAACTTCAGTTCGTGAAGTTGGTTGGGTTGGCTTTGCGACGGCTGCAGTCTTTATTTTAGTTTTATTGATCGGTTTAATTTACGAACTTTCTACAGGCGCGCTGAACTGGGCACCTTCAGATCGTCGTAAAGCGGCTGGAATTAAAACCAAAATTGGTTCGCCAAATATGAACATTGCTGACATTACGCGATTCAATAACATTGAAGAGTTAGTAATTGATCCTACTGGTCATATTCCAGCACAGTCTTCTGGTCGTGTTAAATCAAAAACACCGACTACATCATCATTTGAACAGGAGTAAGTCGGGATGAAATATACTTTAACCCGTGCGAATCCGGATGCAGATCAATATCCATTACAAGATCGTCAAATCGTTACTGATCCACTTGAAGAAGAAGTGAATAAAAGCGTAATGATGACGCGTCTTGAAGATGTGTTGCATACAGCGGTGAACTGGGGGCGTAAAAACTCTTTGTGGCCATTTAACTTTGGTACGTCATGCTGCTACGTTGAATATGCAACGACTTTAACTGGTGTACATGACTTGTCGCGTTTTGGTGCTGAGGTTATTCGTGCTTCACCACGTCAAGCGGACTTGATGATTGTTGCAGGGACCTGCTTTGTCAAAATGGCACCTGTAATTCAACGTTTGTATGAACAGATGCTTGAGCCTAAATGGGTGATCTCAATGGGTGCTTGTGCGAACTCTGGCGGTATGTATGACATCTACTCTGTGGTTCAAGGTGTCGATAAAATTATTCCTGTTGATGTGTACATCCCAGGTTGCCCGCCTCGTCCAGAAGCATTGATTCAAGCATTGATGTTACTTCAAGACCAAATTCAACTAGAGCGCCGTCCACTTTCAGCGGTTATTGGTGATGATCTTCAGCCTGTGTATAAGCCAAAGATGATGCCAGAACGTGACCGTAAAAATGCTGAACGTATTGCGGTGAAAAACCTACGCTCTATGGATGATATTAAATAATTTTGACGATGAGTTTTTGACATGTCCCGTGATGGGTATGGTCATCGGAAAAATTGCCAGAATTTGTATTAAATAGGAAGCCAAGCCAATGGCTGAAACTGACATTGCTATGCCAGAATCAACACCAGTTGATTCCCGCCCTGCATTTGCAATTGTAGAAGAGCTCAAAACCAAATTTGGTGAGAACTTCTACGTGCAGACGACTTTTGAAGAGTTTCCAACAGTCTGGGTTGAGCGCGCACGCGTGCAAGAAGTCCTTATGTTCCTCCGTAAAGTGGAACGTCCTTATGTGATGTTGTTTGACTTATCAGCGGTAGATGAGCGTTTACGTGTTCACCGTGATGGTTTGCCAGCATCTGACTTCACTGTGTTCTATCACTTGTTATCGCTTGAGCGTAATAGTGATATTCGTATTAAAGTTGCGTTGAATGAAAATGATTTAAGCATTCCAACAGCAACCAACATTTGGCCAAATGCCAACTGGTACGAACGTGAAGCTTACGATATGTTCGGTATCGATTTCGCAGGGCATCCAATGCTCCGTCGTATCTTGTTACCAACCTATTGGGAAGGTCACCCATTACGTAAAGAATATTCAGCGCGTGCGACAGAATATACGCCGTATATGCAAGACCAAGCAAAGCAAGATTTCGAACAAGAACACTTACGCTTTGTACCAGAAGACTGGGGTCTAAAACGCGGTAATGACGACGAAGACTTCATGTTCCTGAACTTGGGACCTAACCATCCATCTGCACACGGTGCTTTCCGTGTGGTGTTACAGTTGGACGGTGAAGAAGTGAAAGACTGTGTACCTGATATCGGTTATCACCACCGTGGTGTGGAAAAGATGGCTGAACGTCAAACATGGCATTCATTCATTCCTTATACGGATCGTGTTGACTACCTCGGTGGTTGTGCGCAAAACATGCCATACGTGATGGCGGTTGAGCAGCTTGCTGGTATTAAAGTACCTGAGCGTGCACAAGTCATTCGTGTGATGCTGAACGAATTATTCCGTATCAATAACCACTTGTTGTTCTGTGGTACAGCGATTCAGGATGCGGGCGGTATGACCCCTGTATTCTATATGTTCGCAGACCGTCAAAAAGTCTATGACATTGTTGAAGCGATTACCGGCTACCGTATGCACCCAGCATGGTTCCGTATCGGTGGTACGGCACACGACCTTCCAAACAACTGGCAAAAACTTGTTAAAGAATTGCTAGAGTGGATGCCGAAGCGTTTGAACGAGTACTACACTGCTGCGCTTAAAAACTCAGTATTTATTGGTCGTACCCGCAATGTTGCGCAATACGATGCTAAATCTGCGTTGGCTTGGGGTGTAACGGGTACGGGTTTACGTGCGACAGGTATTGACTTTGACGTTCGTAAATATCGTCCATACAGTGGTTATGAAAACTTCGACTTTGATATTCCAGTGGAATATGAAGGCGATGCATATGCACGTGTCTTGGTTCACTTCCGTGAAATTACGGAGTCGTTGAAAATTATTCAACAGTGCTTGGACAACATGCCATCTGGTCCATATAAAGCGGATCATCCATTGGCTGTTCCACCACCGAAAGATAAAACATTACAAGATATTGAAACCTTGATTACGCACTTCCTGAGCGTTTCTTGGGGTCCAGTGATGCCTGCGGGTGAGTCATCATTTATGACGGAAGTTGTGAAAGGTGCGAGTACTTATTATTTGACCTCTGATAAGTCAACCATGAGTTACCGTACCCGTATTCGTACTCCGACATTCACTCACCTACAGCAAATGCCATCAGTGATTAACGGCAGTTTGGTTTCTGACTTGATCATTTATTTGGCGACCATTGACGTGGTTATGGCTGACGTGGATCGCTAGGGGGAAACGATTATGATGATTTTGACTGATAAAAAACCTCGTGTGAATGTTGAAGGGATTTTGACTGCTGAAGAAATCCATGAAATTGAACATCACATTGGTCACTATCCGTACCCACGTGCAGCGTCGCTTGATGCGTTGAAGTGTGTACAAGGCCGTAATGGTTGGGTAGATGATGCGCAAATGAATGCAATTGCACAATTGCTGACGATTAGTGTGGCGGATTTAGAAGGCGTAGCGACGTTCTATAACCGAATCTATCGCCAACCTGTGGGTCGTCACGTGATTTTATTATGTGACTCAATTGCGTGCTTCTTGATGGGTTCAGAAACTTTAGCCGAAGCATTTCAGCGCGAGTTGGGGATTCAGTACGGACAAACCACAGCAGATGGTCGTTTTACCTTGCTCCCAATTTGCTGTTTAGGCAACTGTGATAAAGGTCCAACTTTAATGATTGATGAAGATACTCACGGTTTAGTGGAAGTATCATCAGTCAAACAGTTATTGGAGAAGTATGTATGAATACTGAACCAAAACCAATTTATGGCGACGGTAACCCAGAAACGCATCCACTCACTTGGCGTTTGAGTAAGCAAGAACACGTTCGTGTGGCTGATGATTACGAAGCACTCGAAGGTTATGCAGGCTTCAAAAAAGCGCTTAGCATGCCGCCAAAAGATGTGCTTGAAGTGATTAAAGCTGCAACGGTTAAAGGCCGTGGTGGTGCAGGTTTCCCAGCAGGGATCAAATGGTCATTGATGGCACCAAATGATGGCGGTCCTCGCTATTTGATCTGTAATGCCGATGAAATGGAACCAGGTACCTTTAAAGACCGTTTGTTGATGGAAAAACTTCCTCATCAATTGATCGAAGGCATGCTGATCGCTGGTTATACCCTTGAGGCAACCCACGGTTATATCTTCATCCGTGGTGAATATATCGAAGCTGCTCAATACTTAAATGAAGCGTTAGAGCAAGTTCGTGCCAAAGGTTACCTCGGTGAAAATATCTTGGGTACAGGCTGGAACTTTGAGTTGTATGTGCATACAGGCGCAGGGCGTTATATCTGTGGTGAAGAAACCGCATTGATTAACTCGCTTGAAGGTCGTCGTGCCAATCCGCGTACTAAGCCACCATTCCCGCAAGTTGCAGGGGCATGGGGCCGTCCAACGATTGTTAATAACGTTGAGACCTATAACAACCTGCCAGCGATCATGTTGCGTGGTCCTGAGTGGTACATCAATCTTTCTGCTGGTAAGTCGAAAGATCCTGGTACCAAGATCTATGGTGCATCAGGCAAAGTTAAATTCCCTGGTCTTTGGGAACTTCCATTCGGTACAACCGCGCGTGAAGTGATTGAAGAACATGCGGGTGGTATGCGTGATGGTCTCACTCTGAAAGCATGGTTACCAGGTGGTGCTTCGACTGACTTTTTAGCAGCTGAGCACATTGATCTTCCAATGGATTCTGAAACAATCATGAAAGCGGGTTCACGTTTAGGAACCTGTTTGTTGATGGTTGTGGATGAAACTCAATGTATGGTTTCTGCAACACGTAATTTAGAAGAATTCTTTGCGCGTGAATCATGTGGTTTCTGTACACCATGCCGTGATGGTTTACCTTGGGCAGTTAAAGCGCTTAAAGCACTCGAAGCAGGCGAAGGTAAGAAAGAAGATATCGATCACTTACAAGAACTTACTCGTAAATTGTGGATTGGTAAAACTTTCTGTGCTCACGCACCAGGTGCGATGGAGCCGCTTATGGGCGCACTTAAATATTTCCGTGGCGAGTTTGAAGCAAAGGTTAAAACCCATGCTCCTGCTCTAGACGTAGAACAAGCTTAAGGAATTCGACTATGGCTACAATTCATGTCGATGGAAAATCGTATGAAGTCAACGGTACTGAAAACTTGCTACAAGCATGTTTAAGCCTTGGCATCGACATCCCGTATTTTTGTTGGCACCCATCCTTAGGTTCTGTTGGTTCTTGTCGTCAATGTGCGGTGACTCAGTACGCAAATCCTGAGGACACACGTGGACGCTTGGTGATGTCATGTATGACACCTGCTGCCGACAATACCTATATTTCGATTGAAGACAAAGAAGCAACGGATTTCCGTGCGTCGATTGTTGAATTCTTAATGACCAACCACCCACACGACTGTCCAGTCTGTGAAGAAGGTGGTCACTGTCATTTACAAGATATGACCGTCATGACGCAACATGACCGTCGTCGCTATCGTTTTACTAAACGTACGCATCACAACCAAGAGCTGGGTTCGTTTATTGCGCATGAGATGAACCGTTGTATCGCATGTTATCGCTGTGTGCGTTACTACAAAGATTATGCGGGCGGTACAGACTTTGGTGTCTATGCGAATGCTTCACGCGTGTATTTCGGTCGTCCAGAATCAGGCACTTTAGAATCTGAATTCTCTGGTAACTTAACTGAAGTCTGCCCAACGGGTGTATTCACCGACAAGACGCATTCAGCACGTTATAACCGTAAATGGGACATGCAATATGCGCCAAGCGTATGTTTCGGCTGTTCTTCTGGTTGTAACATCTCTCCGGGTGAGCGTTATGGCGAAATCCGTCGTGTTGAAAACCGTTTTAATGGTTCAGTTAACCAGTACTTCCTTTGTGATAAAGGCCGTTTTGGTACAGGTTATGTGAACCGTGAAGATCGTCCGCGTCAACCGCAGTTCCGCAATGGCGAAACTGTTGCGACTGTGAGTGTGGATCAGGCACTTGATCAGGTGATCACTCAACTTCAAGGTAGGAAAGTGTTAGGTATTGGTTCACCACGCGCAAGCTTGGAATCAAACTATGCACTTCGCGAACTAGTTGGACAAGACAACTATTCAACAGGTATGTCTCAAAAAGATCAGAATCTGGTTGAATTGGCTGCATCTATCATGCAAACACAGGGGATCTATAACCCGAACATGCGTGAAATTGAAAGCTATGATGCGGTGTTGATCTTGGGTGAAGACTTAACTCAAACTGCGCCACGTATGGCTTTATCTGTTCGCCAAGCTGCGAAAAATAAAGCCAAAGAAATGGCTGCTGCAACCCGTACACCAGACTGGTTAGCTGAACCTGTTCAACGTATTGGTCAAGATGCAAAATCACCAATCTATATCCTTGCTGCGACGCAAACCCGTTTAGCGGATGTCGCAACAGGTGAAGTGGTGGCATCTCCAAATGACATCGCACGTTTAGGTTTTGCGGTTGCTGCTGCTGTTAAAGGCGAAGCACTTTCTGGTTTAGCGGATGATGCAAAAGCATTTGCGCAAACCATTGCGGATACCTTGAAAGCTGCGAAAAAGCCATTGATTATCTCTGGTACCAGCTTACAAGATACTGCAATCATGGAAGCTGCAGCTCAAGTTGCACAAAACTTAGGTGAACATGCTGGCTTGTCATTGACAGTTCCTGAAGTGAACTCAATGGGCTTGGCTCTATTTGGTGGCTTAAGTCTAGAACAAGCATTTGCACAAGATTATGATGCAGTGGTTGTCATTGAAAATGACTTAACTCGTCGTTTACCAGTGGCACAAGTGAAAGCTGCATTGGACAAGGCAGAGACGGTGATCGTACTCGATCATAGTGAAACTGAAACCTTGAAACTTGCGGATATCGTACTTTCAGCAGCAAGCTTTGCTGAGGGGGATGGTACTGTCGTGAGCCAAGAAGGCCGTGCACAACGTTTCTATCAAGTGTATGACCCAAGCTACTACAAACCTGAATATGCGATCAAAGAATCTTGGCGCTGGTTACATGCCATTGAGACGGGTCTTAAAGGCAAAGCAGTGGATTGGACCTTGCTTGATGATGTGATTGATGACATCGTGAAGAATGTTCCTGTGCTTGCTGCAATTGAAGACGTTGCACCAGATGCTGGCTATCGTATCCACGGTTTGAAAATTGCACGTGAACCACGTCGTTACTCAGGTCGTACCGCAATGCGTGCACCGTTATCGGTTCACGAACCGAAACAACCGACTGATCCTGACTCTGCATTAACGTTCTCTATGGAAGGTTATGTCGGGAATCAGACCGCATCGTCACTGGTACCTTTCGCATGGTCTGCGGGTTGGAACTCACCACAAGCTTGGAACAAATACCAAGATGAAGTGGGTGGTCACTTAAAAGGTGGTGATTCGGGTGTACGTTTATTCGATCGTTTAGCAAAACGTCCTGCACGTAGCTATGTAGCACCGTCAGTTGTTGTTGTGAATCCTGAAAGCTTCCGTCTTGTGCCAATGCACCATATCTTTGGTTCTGGCGAATTCACCATTAAAACACCTGCGATGGAGTCTCGTATTCCTGAAGCGATGTTTGCGGTGGGTGAGCAAGATGCGACACGTTTAAATGTTCAAGATGGTCAACGTATTACCGTGAAAGCGGGTGAGACGAGTATTAGCTTGCCAGTACAAGTGATCGAATATTTACCAACAGGTTATATTGGTTACCCAATTGGTTTAGCACCAACAGTTTCATTGGCAGAGCCTGTTTCTGTGGCGGTAGGAGTGTAATTCATGAATCAAGAAATTATACGTCAAACGCCACTTTGGGCTGAGAACTGGCCAATCGCTTATTCAGTGATTCAAGCTGTTGTGATCTTGCTAGTGGTGGTTTTGGTTGCTGCGTTAATGTCATTTATTGAGCGTCGTCTCTTGGCATTATGGCAAGACCGTTACGGTCCAAACCGTGTTGGTCCTGGGGGAATGTTCCAGATCGTTGCCGACATGCTCAAGATCATGTTCAAAGAAGACTGGACACCAAAGTTTGCTGACAAACTGACTTTTCGTTTAGCACCAGCAGTTGCAATGGCAACTGCGGTACTTTCATTCATGGTGATTCCAGTAAGCCCTACGCTGGGCGTTGCGGATATGAGTATCGGTCTATTGTTCTTTATGGCAATGGCGGGTATTGCGGTTTATGCCGTGTTATTTGGTGGTTGGGCGTCTAACAACAAATACTCATTACTCGGTGGTCTGCGTTCTGCTGCTCAAACGATTTCTTATGAAGTGTTCTTGGGTATCTCGTTGATGGGTGTAGTTGCGATTGCAGGCTCATTCAACCTTCGTGAAATTGTTGAAGCACAACGTGATATGTGGTTCATCATTCCGCAGTTCTTAGGTTTCTTGATCTTTGTGGTTGCAGGTGTTGCAGTAACGCATCGTCATCCATTTGACCAACCAGAAGCTGAACAAGAATTGGCGGAAGGTTACCATGTTGAATATGGTGGTATGAAGTGGGGGATGTTTTTCGTTGCGGAATACGTCAACGTGGTTTTAATCTCTGCATTGATCGTGACTTTATTCTTCGGCGGATGGCTTGCACCATTTAACTTAGAAATTCCATTTGTTCCACCATTATTCTGGTTCGTGATTAAAACAGCATTCTTTGTAATGATGTTTGTCTTGGCGCGTGGTTCGTTAATGCGTCCACGTTATGACCAAGTGATGAACTTTGGTTGGAAAGTTTGTTTGCCATTGGCGTTGGTCAACTTGTTAGTGACTGGTGCTGTGATTCTGATGAATCAGGCCTAGGACAGCAGGGAGTACAAAATGTATAAAATTCTAGCTGGCTTTGGATCGATTGTACGTTCGTTATGGATGGTATTCAGCCATGTAACGCGTAAACGAGACACGATCTTATATCCAGAAGTACCAGGTGAACAAATTGCGCCTCCACGCTATCGCGGTCGTATCGTATTAACGCGTGATCCAGATGGTGAAGAGCGTTGTGTGGCATGTAACCTGTGTGCGGTTGCATGTCCAGTAGGCTGTATTTCATTGCAAAAAGCGGAAAAAGAAGATGGACGTTGGTATCCAGAATTTTTCCGCATTAACTTCTCACGCTGCATTTTCTGCGGTATGTGTGAAGAAGCATGTCCAACGACAGCGATTCAGATGACACCAGATTTCGAACTTGGTGAATATGTACGTCAAGACTTGGTGTATGAGAAAGAAAACTTACTCATTTCTGGACCTGGTAAATATCCTGACTACAACTTCTATCGTGTTACTGGTATGGCTGTGAGCGGTAAAGAAAAAGGTCAAGCACAAAAAGAAAGTGCACCAGTAGATGTACGGAGCTTATTACCATGATGTGGCCATTTTATTTGATGGCACTTGTGGCCATTGTTTCGACAGTACGTGTGGTGACCAACACCAATCCTGTGCATGCATTACTTAGCTTGATCGTTTCTCTACTTGCGGTTGCTGGCATTTTCATGATCGTGGGTGCGCCGTTTGCGGCTGCACTCGAGATTATCGTTTATGCAGGTGCGATCATGGTCTTGTTCGTCTTCGTTGTCATGATGTTGAACCTTGGACAAGATACCATTGAACAAGAAAGCAAATGGTTGACTTCAGATGCTTGGGCTTTTCCTGCACTGATGAGCTTTTTATTGGGCTTAATCTTGGTGTGGATGCTCGGTGGTGAATACACCACGATTTCTGCGCCAATGGGTACAGAAGTCGTTGGACCTAAAGCAGTCGGTCAAGCACTATTTACTCACTATCTATTATTGGTAGAAGTTGCCGCGATGTTATTGCTTGCAGCACTTGTTGCAGCATTCCACTTAGGCAAACGTGAACCAGGTGCAGAAGAGGATAAAGAATAATGGGACACATCCCTTTAGAACATGGTTTGATCGTTGCAACCATCCTTTTTGCACTGGGCTTTTACGGTGTAATGGTGCGACGCAACCTTTTATTTATGCTAATGAGCCTTGAGGTGATGATGAATGCTGCTGCATTAGCATTCGTCTTGGCAGGTAGTGTTTGGGCTCAGCCAGATGGACAAGTCATGTTCATTTTGATCCTGACGCTTGCTGCAGCAGAGGCCTGTATTGGTCTTGCGATCGTCCTTCAGTTTTATCATCGCTTCCATCACTTGGATGTGGATGCTGCTAGTGAGATGCGCGGATGAGTACATTATATTTAACCGTTTTATTTCCGCTCATTGGTTTTATCCTTTTAGCGGCAGGACGTGACAAACTTTCTGAAAATGTAGCTGCCATTATTGGCGTCGGTTCAGTTGGTTTATCTGCGTTATTTGCTTTAATTGCGGGTCTTGCATTTACCAGCAGTGGTCAAACCGTTTTTGTTCAACACTTATGGACATGGTTCAGTGTGGGCGGTTTTGAGCCAGGTATCAGCTTGCACCTTGATGGCTTGTCATTATTGATGACCGGTATGGTGACTGGTGTTGGTTTCCTGATTCACATCTTCGCATCATGGTATATGCGTGGTGAAGAAGATTATGCGCGTTTCTTCTCTTATTTCAACCTATTCGTTGCCAGCATGTTGTTGTTGGTCTTGGGCGATAACTTGGCGTTATTGTTCTTGGGTTGGGAAGGCGTAGGTCTGTGCTCATACTTATTGATTGGTTTCTACTACTCAAACCCTGCAAATGGCTGGGCTGCAATCAAGGCATTCACTGTAACACGTGTGGGTGACGTATTCTTACTCATCGCATTGTTCTTGCTTTATCAACAATTTGGTACTTTGAATATTCAGTACATTGTTGAAAATGCAGCGACTGTGATGACGCAAAGCTCATCATTGTCAATCTGGACAGCATTGATGTTGTTCTTGGGTGCGGCGGGTAAATCAGCGCAAATTCCATTACAAACTTGGTTAGCTGATGCGATGGCTGGTCCTACACCAGTATCTGCATTGATCCATGCTGCAACAATGGTAACAGCGGGTGTGTACTTATGCTGCCGTATGTTCTCTGTGATGGAAATGGCACCAGAAGTAATGCAGTTCATCTCGATTACAGGTGCAGTAACCTTACTTGTAGCTGGTTTTGCCGCATTGGTGCAAACCGATATTAAACGTATCTTGGCTTACTCAACCATGAGTCAGTTGGGTTATATGTTTATGGCAGTGGGTGCTGAAGCATACCAAGCTGGTTTATTCCACATGTTGGCTCACGCATTCTTTAAAGCATTATTGTTCCTTTCTTCAGGTGCTGTAATTCTTGCATGTCATCACGAACAAAACATTTTCAAAATGGGTGGATTACGTCACAAGATTCCATTCGTATTCTGGTGTTTCGTGATCGGTGGTGGCGCATTGGCAGCACTTCCAATCGTGACTGTTGGCTTCTTCTCTAAAGATGCGATCTTGGGTGCAGTATATGCTCAATCGACCATTGCAAATCTTCCGCTTTACCATACTTTATACTGGGTTGGTGTTGCGGGTGCATTCTTAACGTCTATCTATACTTTCCGTTTAATCTGGGTGGTATTCTTCGGCGAAGAGAAAACCCATGCACATGCGATTCATGGCGTCACTTACTGGGGTCCGCTTGCGATTCTGGCTGCGTTATCAACAGGTATCGGCTACTTCCTGCAAGCGCCAGTTGCGAAATTATTGACTGCTGCAAGCATTCCAAGTTTTGTTGTTCCTGAGAGCTTAGAAGCAGCTGTTGCACATGCTGAACATTTAGCAAGTGGTGTTGCCCTCGCTGGTTTAGCTGTGGGTATTTTCTTGTTTGCTTTTGCATACGGTGCAGTAAAAGCTTTTGCTCAAACATCTTTGGGTTCAGGTTTAGCGCACATTTGCCGTACAGCATTTGGTTTCGATGCTTTGTATGACATCGTATTTGTAAAACCTTATTTATTGATTGCGAAAATTTTAGGTCGTGATCCAGTTGACGGTTTATGGTTAGTACTCCCTGCAATTGTGAAGGGTGGTAATAGCTTTACAAGTTCGCGTCAAACAGGTTCATTACGTGAATACGCTTCAAGCATGTCACTCGGTGTAGTGGTGTTATTGATGATCTTGATCGTGATTCAGGTTGTGGGGAAATAAAATGGAAAACAATTTAATTTTACCCGCACTGATTTTAGTTCCTTTCATTGCTGGTTTTATTTGTTGGTTAGTCGATAAATACGACCAACATTTGCCGCGCTGGATTGCCTTGATTGGTATGTTGATTACCTTCGGTTTGGGCATTGCATTGTGGCAAAGTGGTACATTTAGCTACGAGTTGGGCGGTAAAGTCCCGACTTGGGCAGCTGAATTCCATCTTCCATGGATTCAGACTTTAGGGATTAGCATTCACTTAGCAGTGGATGGTTTATCTTTACTCATGGTGTTGTTGACTGCATTGCTGGGTGTACTTGCAGTTGGCTGTTCATGGGGTGAGATTCAAAAGAACGTTGGTTTCTTCCATTTAAACTTACTTTGGAGTTTAGGTGGGGTCATCGGTGTATTCTTGGCGATTGACTTATTCTTGTTCTTCTTCTTCTGGGAGATGATGCTCGTACCAATCTACTTCTTGATTGCGTTATGGGGACACTCTGGGTCGAATGGTCGTTCGCGTGTTTATGCTGCAACCAAATTCTTCTTATATACTCAGATCGCTGGTTTGATCATGTTGATCGGTATCTTGGGCCTTGTGGTCTATGGATACATGATGACAGGCATGATCGGTTTCGATTACAACTATCTATTGGCTGTTGCGAACCATTTACCACCTGAAGTTGCTTATGCATTTATGCTGTGTTTCTTCATCGGTTTTGCGGTGAAATTACCAGTATTCCCTTTACACGGCTGGTTGCCTGATGCGCATGCGCAAGCACCAACAGCGGGTTCTGTAGACTTGGCTGGTATCTTGATTAAAACAGCTGCCTACGGTTTGCTTCGTTTCGTAATTCCATTCTTCCCGGCAGCATCAGCACAATTTGCTGATATCGCCATTATTTTGGGTCTGATTGGTATTTTCTACGGTGCATTCTTAGCGTATCAACAAACAGATATGAAACGCCTGCTTGCGTATACCTCTATTTCGCACATGGGTTTCATCTTACTTGCAATTTATGCAGGTAACATCCTGACGTTCCAAGGCTTGATGATCATGATGTTGGCGCATGGCTTGTCATCTGCTGCATTGTTCATTATGTCGGGTCAAGTGTATGAGCGTTTACATACACGTGATTTACGTTTGATGGGTGGTCTTCGTGGTCAGCTGCAATACTTGCCATTCTTCTTGATGTTCTTCGTTGCAGCATTGGTTGGTGTACCAGGTCTAGGTAACTTTATTGGTGAATTCCTGATTTTGATGGGTTCATTCAAATCTTATCCGGCTTTCACCATCATCGCAGCAGTGAGCTTGGTATTTGCTGGTCTTTATGGTCTGATCTTGATTCACAAGGCATTGTTTGGTGAACCAAACCCAGAGCAAAAACAGCACTATACCAGTCCGCTTAAAGATCTATCTGCACGTGAAGTCAGCATTTTGATGATCTGTGCAATCGGTTTGGTTTGGTTAGGTATTTACCCGCAAACATTCTTGGATATGTCTCATTCAAGCATGCAATGGTTAGTAAATAGTTATATGCCAGTACAAGAAGTTGTCGAAACTGTTCAACAGGCAGCAACTCAACTTGAACATGTGGAGATGCAATAAATCATGAACTTCACAATTTCTTTTTCTGAGCTAATGCCCCTTGCTCCCGTGATGATTGTGGCTTTGACCGCAATCGTCGTGATGTTACTGACTGCGATTAAGCGTAATCACAATCTGATTGCGACAACGTCGGTTATCGGTTTAAACCTAGCTGCGATTTATATTGCATACACCATGTTTAGTGGGCACTTTGCACCAGTAAACGTGATGGGCATGTTTATGGTTGATCCATTTACCATGCTCTATCAATTCCTGATTTTGATTGCTGCCTTAGCGTGCTGTACTTTATCTCATGCTTATATTGAGACCTATAAGGACAACCGCGAAGAGTTGTATATCTTGCTACTGTGCTCAGTCACTGGCGCAATGTTATTGGTTTCAAGCTCACACTATGCCGCATTCTTCATCAGCTTAGAGTTGATGTCGATTCCTGTATACGGCATGTTGGCGTATACCTATCAACGTAGCCAGTCTTTGGAAGCGGGGATTAAATACCTCGTACTTTCTGCGACTGCTTCTGCAATGTTGCTCATGGGTATGGCTTATATCTATGCATACACAGGTTCATTGTCATTCTATGACTCTGTTCAGGCATTGTTTACTGCAATCAAACAACCAATGGTGTTACTGGGCTTAGGTTTAATTACCTTTGCTGTTGCATTCAAACTTTCACTTGCACCATTTCATAAATGGACGCCAGATGTGTATGCAGGTGCGCCAGCGCCTATGGCGACCTTCTTGGCAACGGCTGCGAAAGTTGCAACGATTGGTTTATTTGTACGTTATTTACTGACTTCTGGTGCAATCTTGGTTGAATCATTAGTTACAGTGATTACCATCATTGCGGTACTGTCGATTGTCGTGGGTAACTTACTTGCAGTTCGTCAAGTTAACTTGAAGCGTATTTTGGGTTATTCATCGATTGCACACTTCGGTTATTTGTTGATTGCTTTAATTAGCATGACTTATGCAAGTCTGGGTAGCGTTACTGTTTATGTGATTACTTATGTACTTACAACAATCGGTGCCTTCGGTGCAGTTGCATTAATGTCGAGTCCGTATAACAACGTCGATGAAGCACAAAGTCTTGCAGACTACCGTGGTTTGTTCTGGCGTCGTCCGATCTTGACTGCAACATTGACTGTGATGATGTTGTCTTTAGCAGGTATTCCATTAACAGCAGGCTTTATTGGTAAGTTCTTGGTGGTGATGGCTGCAGTGACAACGCAACACTGGTTCTTGGCTGCAATGATCGTGGTGGGTAGTGGTATCGGTTTATACTACTATTTACGTGTGATGGTCGTAATGTATATGACTCCACCAGATGTACCACGTATTGATGCGGATGCGCATTGGGGTAGTAAAGTCGGTGGTCTTATGGTGCTTGCTGCTGCGTTATTAGTGTTGGTGATGGGTGTTTATCCAGATCCAATGATTAACTTGGCATTGAAGGCAGAGATCCTTTCTCCATTGCATTTTATGTTGTCTCAACAACAGTAATCGTCGGATTTGTACAAAAAAGCCTCCAAAGTTGGAGGCTTTTTTATTGATGAGTAAAAAAACACTTTATAATAGAACGAGATTAATATTACCTAGGTACTCATTCGTGTCGATTCAAGAAATCCGTCATCCGCTTATTCGCCATAAACTTGGTTTATTACGTCGTTCAGATATTAGTACCAAGAATTTTCGTGAATTAGCGCAAGAAGTCACGATGTTACTGACTTATGAAGCAACAAAGGATCTTCCTGTTGTTGATCATGAAATTGATGGGTGGGCAGGGAAAGTCTCAACTCAGCGTATCGCAGGGAAGAAAATCACCATTGTTCCGATCTTGCGTGCTGGTATTGGGATGCTTGAAGGTGTGCTTAGTCTGATTCCAAGTGCAAAAGTGAGTGTCTTAGGTTTAGAGCGTGATGAAGCAACTTTAGAAGTGCGTACTTACTATAAAAAGTTAGTCCCTGATGTTGCAAATCGCTTGGCCATGATTATTGATCCGATGCTTGCAACAGGTAACTCTTTAATTGCTGCAATTGATGTATTGAAAGCAAGTGGTTGTAAAGATATTCGTGTTATGGTTTTGGTTGCTGCACCAGAAGGTGTTGCGAAAGTAGAAGCTGCACATCCTGATGTTTTGATCTATACCGCATCGATTGACCAAGGTCTGAATGAGGAAGGTTACATTGTTCCAGGTCTAGGTGATGCTGGCGACAAGATTTTTGGTAGTGTTCAAAAAGACTGATTTTTGAAACATTCATAAAAAGAGACTTGATCTCATCCTGAAGCTGTTTTGAGGGTAGATTGAAAGTCTCTTTTTTATTTTTATATACTGTGATAATCAGATTTACGAAGTAGGATAAATGTCATGAAGCAAGAGTTCTATCAGGGAAAAATTAAACAATATAATCCAGACAAAGGCTTTGGCTTTATCGGGACCTCTGAAGGGGATGTGTTTTTTCATATTTCAGAATATCCCGCTGGCGGTGAGCCGAAAAGAAATGAAAAAGTGAAATTTGTGGTTGTTGAAAATGACGGGAAGTACAAAGCCACAAAGATTGAGCTTGTTGATCCGAATCCAGCGAAAACCAGAAAAACTAAAATAGCGACGCACAATAATTCGATCACATCAGAGTTGTTATCTAACTTCAGACGCTAATTTTTCTGGTTTGATTTGAACTCGTTTTTAAAGTTCAAGAGAAAAGAGGCGTTGAGCCTCTTTTTTTTATTTAAGATCTTATACGATCACCTCCTGACTGGTCTATTGTGGCGAATCAACCATTGAATGAAGTTTAAGAGGCAAAAAGTATTTCATCGGTAATTGAGCTAAAAATAAATTATGTAAATTCGCGGCATAAGATTTTTATATTCATTGAATAAATGGGTGTTATTTTGTTAATGATTTTTATTATCATTTGATAATTTGTCTTATATACTGTGGTCAAATTTTTATCGGGGTTTGGTCACTTGAAAAAGAATATATTATGTTTATCTCTTATTGCTTTACCAATGTGTGCTGTTGCTGAAGACAATACAGTTTTACCAACGATTACGGTAAAAGCTGATCAACAAGATCGTTATGCTGCTGGTAAGCTTAAGAAAAACTCAAATTTGGGTAGCTTGGGTAATAAATCTAGTATTGATACCCCATTTTCTGTCACGACTTATTCGGATGAGTTGATTCAAGATCAGCAAGCCGCGACTGTTTCAGAAGTATTAAGAAATGATCCAAGTATTCGTGAAACAACCAATGCTGGACATTTAAATGAAAATGTTCAGATTCGTGGTTTTAGCGTTGGATTTGAAGACTATAACCTAAATGGCTTGTTTGGAATGGCACCGACTGGGCGTATTCCTACAGATATTCTTGAGTCAGTCACTTTATTAAAAGGCCCAAATGCTTTAGTTGCTGGGATGGCACCAGCAGGTAGTGTGGGTGGCATTGTAATGGCTCAGACTAAACGAGCTAACAGAGAGCTGACTCAGGTGTCAGCAATTTACGAAGATGGAGGGTATTATAAGTCAGGTTTTGATGTATCCCGTCGCTTGGGCGCAAATAATAAATTTGGTATTCGAGCAAGTGGTTCTTATGGCACAGGTGAACATCTTATTGATGGAATGGATGATACCAATGCAACAGGTGTGCTTGCACTTGACTATACCACAGACACATTAAAGCTAAACTTTGATGCATATGCGATGCGAGATGATCGTGAAGGTGGTTCACCGGCAATGGTCTCAATGGGAACAATCAAGCAAGTAATTGCAGCTCCAGATGGCAATAATAACTATTTTCCAAAAATTGAAGGAAAGCAGAATAGCCAATATGCTGGGCTCTCTGGAGAATACAAGTTCAGTCCAGATTTAAAAGTGTTTGCAGGGGGTGGATATACTGAAAAAGAATATTCAGGTCATCTTTTTGGTACGCGCATGATTGTGCAAAATGCTGAAACAGGTGCTGCAAAATCTCAATATTATCGAGTAGGGACTCAGGAACACAATGTTGCTGCAAACACGGGTCTTGAAGCAAAGTTTGAAACAGGAAGTATCAAACATACTGTTGGTGTTCGAGCAGATTATTTAACGCGAAAATATTGGCAGCATGGCGCAGCAACAGTGTCTGCTTTTGATACTAATTTATATGATCCATTAAACACTGGAGCAATGCCAACTAGCTATCCTAAAATAGTACCTTATGGGGACAACAAGTATGTAAGCTATACTTTGACTGATCAAGTTTCAATGTTGGATGATAAGTTACAGTTGATTTTAGGTGTGCGCTATCAAGATATTGATACCAAAAACTTATTCAGAAAAACGGATTACTCCGCTGATAAGGTTTCACCAAGTATAGGTATCGTTATTAAGCCTTTTGCTGAAAATCTTTCTTTTTACGCGAGCTATGTTGAAGGCTTATCTGAAGGCATAACAGTTTCTGATATCAGTTATCCAACCGCGAAAAATAAAGGTGTAACTTTAGCACCTTACCAGACTAAACAATATGAAATTGGTGCGAAGCATCAAATGGGCTCTTGGTTAAATACTTTATCACTGTATCAAATTGAAAAACCAGAAGCTTATTTAGACAGTGTTACGTCAATCGTTAAAGATGATGCTGAAACTCGTTCACGTGGGATCGAGTGGTCATTCTCAGGCGATATTACTGAGGATTTAAGCTTGCTTGGTAATCTCGCTTATATCGATGCTGCATATATTAAATCTGGAACACCAACTCTTGAAGGAAAAACAATTTATGGCGTACCAGATTTCACTGTTGGTTTGGCCTTAGATTATAAGATTCCTCAAGTGAATGGTTTAAGCGTAAATACGCGTGTGACCTATGTGAGCAAACAGTATTTAAATAATACCAATACTTTAGAATTACCTGATTACACTATTTTTGATTTAGGCGCGAAGTACAAATCTAGAATTGGTGGCGTAGACACAACTTTTAGAGCAAATGTTGATAATGTTGCTGACAAAAAGCATTGGGCTGGTGTATTTAATAATGATTACGCCATTATTGGTGCAGGTCGTACGTATAAGTTTGGTGTGAGTTTCGATTACTAAATTGAAATAAATAAGAAAACGCTTCCAATCAGAAGCGTTTTTATTTTTCAATAAATTAAACTTGATCTTCGCAGAACTGCAAAAAGGCTTTTAGCCCAGGTCCTTGATACTTCTGACGATGTACGAGCATGTATAGTGGGCGAGTTAATTCCCAGAAAGGGGTATCGATAATCACCAACTGACCTTTTTCTTGTAGCGGTTCAATTGCGAGTCTAGAAACACAAGACATGCCTAAACCACCCGCGACAATTTTTAAGATTGCTTCATTATGACCTAAGGTCAAACGGATATTAGCATCAGGAAGGTCCTGTAAAATGGCATTGTCAAACACTTCACGAGTACCTGAACCTTCTTCACGCAAAATCCATTCAACATCATTAAAATCAGTCGGGCTGATTGGGCGGTTCAACTGCGCTAAGGGATGATCAGGTGCGCAACAAACAGCTAACTCATCATCACGCCAATGGATGCATTGCAATTGGGGTAAGTGGCAAGAGCCTTCAATTAAAGCTAAATCCAGTTGAAATTGATTAACGGCTTCAATCATTTGGCGGGTATTGCCGACTTGTAATTGTAAATGGGCTTTGGGGTGACGTTGTAAAAAGTCAGCCATCAAATCAGGCATTAAATAATCACTGATAGTGAGCGTTGCACCTAAACGTAGGTCTATACTTTGTAATTCACCCTTGGCTGCTTGTTCAAAAGAATCACAACGACCCAAAATTTCTAAAGCTTGAGGGAGTAAAAAACGTCCCAAATCATTGAGTTGTAATCGTTTACCCAAACGATCAAAAAGTGGTGCGCCTAGACCATCTTCTAAATCTGCTAAAGCCATACTTGCCGCACTTTGTGTAAGTCGGACAGCATCGCTCGCTTTGGTAACAGTTCCTTCTTGAGCGACCGCCACGAAAACAGCCAACTGGCGTAATGTCATGCGCATGTTAAATAGCCTTAATGTTTTGAGTATCCATCAATTATTCGATCATGCTAACATGAGCCTACTGTTTCGTGCCACGTTCAAATCATGTCAATTGAAAAATTTAGCTTAGAAAAGGTTTTGTCTGTACACCGTTGGACTCATAATTTGTTTAGTTTTACGATGACCCGACCAGCTCATTTTAAATTTACCGCAGGCCAGTTCGCGCGTATTGGTTTAATGGTTGAAGGGGAACTGATTGTTCGTGCTTATTCAGTTGTATCTTCACCCTTTGATGAAACTTTAGAATTCTTTTCAATTGTTGTTCCAGATGGGGCATTTACCTCAAATCTGCAGCATCTAAAAGTAGGTGATGAGCTTTATCTTGAAAAAATCTCTTATGGATATTTAACGTTGGCACGTTATCAGCAGCCTTTGCCGCAGGATTTATGGTTATTGGGTACTGGTACAGGGTTAGCGCCATTTTTATCGATGCTGCAAGACTTTGAAACATGGAGCAAATATCAGCAGATCAATTTGATATATAGCGTACGTACTCAATCTGAGCTGGCTTATGTGGAGCGGATTCAAGAAATTGCGGCGCTGTTTGGCGAGGGTCATTCAGGGTTTAAATTTATACCGATTATCACACGCGATCCAAAAGCAGCCCTACATGACCGTTTACCAGTTTTAATTGCCAATGGTGAATTAGAAAAAGCAGTGGGTCTGCCTTTTAATCAAGATAGTAGTCATGTGATGCTATGTGGTAATCCGCAAATGGTGGAAGATACCAAAGAGGCGCTGAAGCGACGTGGTTTAATCATGAATCGCCGTGGCGAAGGCAATATTGCGGTAGAGAATTATTGGTAATGAGCAGCTTTGCCTTGATGAGGATAGCTTAAAGCAGAGGGTGAGAGGATATGTTTTAATGAACAAACATATCCATAAATTCACGAATTTCTTGAATTGCGCTATCCACATCTGTGGTCAACCACGTTGGTTCAAACAGCCCAATATAATGTTCCAACCGATCTTGAGGCACCACCAGACGCACTGGACAATCTTCTTCAAGTAAACGCCAAGGTAGGATCGGAACTTCATTGTCTAAAAAGGGTTGTACATTACGAATGTCGACAATCATCGCATTGATGCAATCTGGTAATGGCATCACTGAAAATTCTTCTGTACGACGACGGAAGTACTCTAAATCACCCCATTTCAGGATATAGCTTGGCTTATTAAACTCAATAATTCCAATCAAATGTTCATCGCGTGTGTGATGTAAAAAACATTGATGTGTGACATCAGTGTCTAAATCAAGAGAAACACTTTGTTGGCTATAGGACATAAAGCAGAACGGCTGAGAAAGAAGGCGCGTATTATAGCTTATTTTAACGCATTCTAAAACCGCCTATATTTTAAACAGAAAATAAAATAATAAAAGTAGAATTCTGCAACTGCGGCAACGATAGTCCGAAGCTTCTTCACACAATGCTACATAGGGTATTGTTAATATAAAACTTGAAAAGTAACAAGGATGAGGGCTGCTATCATGCATGATTTTAGTAAGCCACAACCTCATGTGGCGAGCAAAGAAGAAATTACCAAAAAGAGAAGATTGCCTGTTTATATTCTGATTTTAGTGGGAATCTTCCTGATTGCATTACTTGTATATATGGTTGCCGATCATTCAGCCAATCCAACTGCTCAAGTGATCATGTCACATATGCAGTTGGCTATTCTGAATGCTTAAGCAAGCGTATCTTTAGACCAAACTAATTCATAAACAAAGCTCATTGATGTGAATCAATGAGCTTTTTTGCAAAATTATGAGACCTTTTTGTTGTATTAGTGCTGCCATTGATTGATTGGAAAATAGACAAAAACTATGGTGGAAGTATCCATAAATCATGTTCTTAATGCTAGAGCATTTATCAATGGATTTTTAACAAGATTTAAAAACACAATATAAGGATAACAACATGAATGAATTTTTTAGTGACCCCTCCAATCGCGGAGGGTTTGATGCAATGTATTACTGGGATCAATTTCATCCTATCTTTGCTGCTGTTGTCATCCTGCTTGTTGGTTGGATTGTTGCTTTAGTGATTGCAGCAGGCGTAAAGAAATTATTGCAAAAGCTTGATACCAATCACAAGTTGTCTACAGCAACGGGTCGTACGCCAAATATTGAGAATCTAGTGTCCAAACTGGTGTTTTGGTTTGTGATGATCCTTGCTGTGGTCGGTGCTTTAAATGTTTTAAATATTAGTGGTGTGAGCGACCCATTTAGCAATATGGTGGGGCGTGTACTGGCGTATATACCAAACTTGCTGGCTGCTGTTGCTGTGGGCTTCATTGGCTGGATTGTTGCACGTTTGGTTCGTGCAGGCCTAACCAATGTACTTTCCAGAACTGAGTTAGATGAAAAATTAAGTGGCGAAGTGGGTGTGAGTTCTCTCAGTAGTAATATCGGTGAGATTTTTTACTGGTTGGTTCTATTACTGTTCTTACCGATTGTGCTATCAATTTTAGGCTTAACGGGTCTGTTAATTCCTGTACAGAATATGGTGAATGAAGCGATTGCTTATCTACCGAATCTGTTTATTACAGGTGTGATTATTTTCGTGGGCTATATTCTTGCGAAAATTGTGCGTGGCATTGTTGAAGGCTTGAGTAATAGTCTGGGTTTACAAACACAAGCGGAGAAAGTCGGCCTATTTAAAAACTCCAATGTGTCTAAATTCTTAGGCTCATTTGTGTTTGCCATTATTATCATCACCACTTTAATTGTGGCCTTTGAAGCTCTTGGTATTCAAGCGATTTCTCAACCAGCAACCGCAATGCTGAATGAAATCATGTATGCAATTCCACAAATTATTGCAGCAGGTTTGATTTTAATTGTGGCTTATATCGTCTCCCGTTTTGTGGGGCGTTTAGTGGCTGAGCTGATCTCTGGCGCAGGTGTTGATGAAATTCCAATGAAGCTTGATTTACAGCGCTTCCTTGGGCAAACCCGTATTTCGGATATCATCGGCTATTTAATTGTTTTCTTTACCATGTTGTTTGCAGTTTCAGAAGCAGCCAATCGACTTGGATTGGAGCAAGTCAGCGTATTGATTGCGATGTTTATCCAGTTTGGTGCGAGCATCTTGCTTGGTGCGGTGATTCTCGTTATCGGTTTCTGGTTGGCCAATATTGTTGCGAATATCGTACAGCGTGGTGAATATAACAGCTCACGTTGGTTAGGTAATCTGGTTCGTGTTTTAATTATGGGCTTGGTGATTGCGATGGGCTTAAAAGCCATGGGGATTGCTGATTCGATTGTGAATTTGGCATTTGGTCTGACCTTGGGCTCAGTTGCGGTGGCATTTGCATTGGCTTTTGGTTTGGGAGGACGTCAACCTGCGGAACGGTTGCTGACCGATCTTTTAGATAAAGCAAAAACTGAAGCAAAACAGCCGAATCCTTTGCACAAGGAAGAGGTGACGCCGACAAACCCTGTCAGTACAACTGCACCAACGTCAACTGATCCGGTGAATCCAGTTCCACCTACACCACCGTATTCGGATGAATAGTAAAAATAATCTTTGATTTTTTCAATCAATTCGACCACTCTAGGCAGGGTGGTCGTTTTGTTTGTATAAGCGCTATTGAGCTTTATCGAGGAGTGTAATCGGCATTTTGAGCAGCCTTATACGGCTTAAATCAAAAATTTGACCTAAAAAGCAATTCATTTATCGATAAAGTATCACTAGTCTCTAAATAAAAAGTCTATAGGAGAATGAAATGAAGAGGCCAAATCGAGTATTTGCACCGATTATTATTGCAGGTATTACTGTCGGATTTTTAGCGAGTGCTTATAAGTTTGTGATTACGAAATCAAACTCTTCTAAAGAGAAACCGCTTGAAAGTAGTCAGCAAATCTCGACCTCAGAAGCAGCCAATTCTTCCGATGAACACAACTAAAGCAAACGTCACAGTCTATCGTCTGATGCCCGAATGTTGTGATGGATGAGACTGTATCAAACAAATTGAGCCGCGGCTTGTGCAGAAGACCATGCCCATTGGAAGTTATAGCCGCCTAAATGTCCTGTGACATCGAGCACTTCACCAATAAAATATAAGCCTTTCTGTTTTTTGCTTTCCATGGTCTTGGAAGATACTTCACTGGTGTCGACACCGCCAAGGGTGACTTCTGCGGTGCGATAACCCTCGGTTCCTGAAGGTTTGACCGTGAATGCGTGCAGTTGTGTTGCAATATGCTCAAGCTGTATGTCACTGAGATTACCAATCGCTGTTTCGCTTTGTTCTGCCCAAATTAATTGTTGTAGTTCCAGTACGATGCTTTTCGCCGTAAATTCACTCAGTAGCGTGCGAAGCAGCACTTTAGGTTGTGATTTTTTCTTGTCCTTAAAAAATTGATTCAGCTCCTGAGCTGGAAAGAAATCAATTTTAAAGCTTTCTCCGATATGCCAGTAGTTGGAAAGCTGTAATGAACTTGGACCACTCAAACCACGATGGGTAAACAACAAGGCCTCAGTAAATTGATGACGATCATTGACCAATGTTGCGTCTAAGGCATTGCCACTTAATCGTGTCGTGACTGCTTTAAATTGATCTGAGAAGGTGAAGGGAACCAAGCCTGCACGTGTAGGGTAAACATGATGTCCGAACTGTTGTGCAAGTTCATAACCAAAGCCTGAACCACCTAATGTCGGAATAGACAAGCCACCTGTTGCCACGACAAGCGATTCACAGTGATAAGTCCCTTGGTTAGTTTCGACGATAAAACTTGAGTCCGCTTGGGCTTTGACTTGCTGTACTTCACAATGGGTTTGAATCTCGACCCGTTTGGCCTTGCTGCATTCGGAGAGCAACAGTTCAAGAATTTCCTTAGCACCTTTTAAGGTAAACAATTGACCATGTTTACGTTCTTCATATTCGATTCCGTATTCACAAACTAAGCCGATAAAGTCCCAGTTGGTATAGCGGGTGAGGGCAGAAATCACAAAATGTGGATTTTCAGAAAGGTAATTAGAAGGTTCAACATCGAGATTGGTAAAGTTACATTTACCACCACCTGACATCAGAATCTTTTTACCGACTTTATTGGCTTTTTCCAACACGACAACCGAGCGCCCACGTTTAGCTGCCTCCGCAGCCAACATCAAGCCTGATGCACCAGCACCTAAAACAACAACATCAACTTGATGAACCATGGGAGAAATACTCGAAAGAGGAAAAGCGGGCAATTATAAAAGATTTATGCGGCTTTTAGTATGCTTTCAACTTTCCTTGTAGCCCACCCGTATGAATCGCCAAAATACGTGTATTTGCTGGAAAGTGGTTTTGTTGAATTAAATCGAACAGTCCCAGCATCATTTTGGCGGTATAGACTTGTTCTAAAGGAATTGCGTATTGCTGTTCAAATTGTTGCATAAATTGCAGTAATTCTGGATTGGTTTTAGCGTAGCCACCACAGCAATATTTATCCGATAAAGACCAATTTTTTTTATCAGTCCAGTGCTGAATATCTTTTTGTAAAAAGTCACCTTTTAGTGCTGAAAAGCCAATTACATGTTGTTGATCTGTGCTGCTTTCAATCAGCCCTGCAATGGTTCCACCTGTACCGACGGCACAGCAAATCACATCATAATGTTCTCGATCATGTTGGCTTAAAATTTCCTGAGTACCTTGTAGTGCAAGTGCATTGCTGCCACCTTCAGGAATAATAAAAGCTTGTGGATATCGCTGTTGTAATTGCTGCAAATACGCGGTTTCATGGCGTAGTCGATATTCGCCTCGGCTGACAAAATGCAGTTGCATGCCGAAATCTTGTGCGGTTTGTAGGGTGGCATTTAGCGTTTGTGAATGAAGTTCTTCGCCACGAATAATGCCTATGCTTTGAAAACCAAATCGCTGAGCTGCATATGCCGTCGCGGCAATATGATTTGAGAAAGCTCCACCAAAGGTCAGAACTTGAGTAAAGCCCTGTTGCTGAGCCGCGAGTAGGTTGTATTTCAGCTTAAAAAATTTATTGCCTGAAATTTGTGGATGAATCAGGTCAAGTCGTTTGATCGTCAATTGAACCGAAGTAGAAAGTTCTAATGTTTGATAAGGGATAGAAAAAGCAATGTGATCAAACATTTTAAAAAATGAGAAATGAATTTGATCACATTGTAAATGTATTTGATTGAGAATGTCAGTATTGCCTTAAGAGTCCGTGTTTACAGATGTGACCACTGACATGCCTGGGCGTAAGTTCTCGATGCCTTTTTGGTTTGGATCTATCGCAATACGGACTGAAATACGTTGTACCACTTTGGTGAAGTTGCCTGTCGCATTGTCAGGTTTGAGTACACTAAACTCTGAACCTGCCGCTGGAGAAATCTGCTCAACGTGCCCTGTAAATTTTTGATGATTCATGGCATCAACCGTGAAAGAGGCTTTTTGCCCAATTTTCATATTGGCGATTTGGGTTTCTTTAAAGTTGGCAATCACCCATGTTTGTTTCGGGATCAAGTAAAGCAGCTGGGTACCCGCAGCAACGTATTGACCCACCCGTGGATTGACTTCACCCAACTGGCCATCCAGCGGAGCAACAATGGTACTGTAATCCTTGGTGGTATTGGCCTGATCAAGTTGTGCTTGTGCGCTATTCACTTGCGCTTTTAAACCTGATTGCGCCACTTGAGCTGTTTTTAAAGCTTCTTGAGCGACTAGAATATTGGCTTCAGCTTGTTTCAGTAACGCGTGATTATTCTGTGCATCAGCCGCGGCTTTGTCCTGTTCGGATTTTGAAGCTGCACCACTATCGCCAAGTTGCTGATAGCGTTTTAGTTGTGCCACAGATAAATCATATTGTGCTTTGACTTGATCCAGTTTTGCTTGTGCTGCTGTGACATCTGCTTGACGTTGCGCAATCGCTTGGGTCTGATTGGCAAGACTATTTTCGGCCTGCTCGACACCAGAAACGGCTTGCGTCACTTTTTGGTCATAAGTGGTTGCATCGATATGCATCAGCACTTGACCTTGTTTGACTTGATCAAAGTCTTTGACCAATACATCTTTGATATAGCCATTGATCTGTGATGACAGGATCGTGGTTTTGCCTTTCACATAACTATTGTCCGTCTGCTCAATGGCTGTATGAAACGGGCCAATGCGCCATGCCCATAAAATAATGGTAATCCCGACAATTAAAACCAGCAGCATCCACCACAAAGTTGAGCGCTTGGTCTTGATCAACTTACTGGTTGGCGGCGGAGGTGGCGGTGGCATTTGCACGACAGTCTCTGTTGCCTTTACCGCTTCGGGTGTTTGTTTCTGCTCGGTATCGGGAGCTGTATTTTCGGATTTATCTTGTTCAGACATAATGTTTTCTCAATCAAATACCATAAATGTTAACTGGCTGCTTGCAGATTTTTTCGGGTCTTATATTTATCCCGTACATATTTAAAGAGTCCCCAGAGCAGCAACACGACTGCAAAAATGCCGTTCAATACGATGACATCGTTATAGGCACGTACTTGAGCTTCACGGGTCACCACTTTATTCAGATTCTGCAAGGCCTGATTATTTTGTAAAACAGGGTCATTACTGCTGATCATGGCACTATGTTGATAGGTTTGTAGACGCTGTGCGACCAAGGGATCGGTTGGGTCAAGATTACTGTTGATCTCAACTTTGTAATCATAAGTATGGCGTTGTTGATAAGTATTAAAAAATGATGAACCGACCAGACCACCAAAATTTTGAGTCGCAGAAAACAATACAATAAAGGTCACGACATATTGTGGCCCACGTTGCAAGGTTCGCATAAAGCCCATTAACAACAAGGGTCCAATAAAGACACCACCTGCAAAGCTTACTAAGAACTGACTGCGATAGAAGTTGGCAGGGCGAACATCACTGGTGAGGTGATAGTCTAATGCGCAGGCAACTAAAATTAAGATCTCAGCCAGAAATAAATTTAAAATCAGCCGTTCACGATGGAAGGTCAATGCACTAAATACCGAACCTGCAATCGTTCCACAGAAAATCACCACATACAGCGGCACAAATTGATCGGGTCCCATGCCCATGGTTTTCAAGAAATTCACCGCAGCATAACTTTGTTCCGACATGAGCAGACGTAGTGCAAAAGCACTGACCACGAAACTGAGTAAATCACCAGCCGCTAACCAACGGGTCATAATCAACGGATTGGTCCGATAGTGTTCGTAGGTTAAACCCAATACAATCAAACAGAAGCCTACGATCAAGGTATAAGCCAGCCACGGGCTATCAAACCACCACAGAATAGGCCCTTGTGTCAGCACAATACACAGACAGGCAAAGCCGGGAGCCAGTAAGGCAAAGGTAAAGAAGTCTTGCTTTTCAAATACTTCCATTCGTAAGCTGCGCGGTAGTTTAAGTGACACCACCATCGCGAAACAACAAATGGCCAGACCCAATTCAAAGGTATAAATCACATCCCATTGATTGGCACTGAGTAGAAAAGGCGAAATAATCCAAGCCAATGGCAATCCTAACTGTTGAAAGCCGAAGGCTAGATAAATCCCTTTGGCCATATCCGCTTTGCCAAACGCCTGCATGGTGTAATACATCCCCAACGAACTGAGTGGGGCGGCGGCTAGACCTGCAATGAAACGGACAAATAGCGCCATTTCATAGGTTTTGACAAAGGTATGTAGGATTAAGACGCCAATAAAGACCAGCAGTCCTATTTCTGAAAACAGGCGTAAGCCATACTGTTGACGTGCTTTGAACAAGATCAGGTTTGAGCTGACATTCGCCATCACATAAGCAGCAGGGAGCCATGCCGCTTGAGAGGGTGTTAAGCCATATTCCCCTTGGAAAATCGGTAAATTGGCAACGATAAAGCCATTACTTAAGCTGGCTGCAATACAAATGAACAATCCAATAAAGAAGTAGGCAAAGCGTTTTGGTCGGGCATGTGCAATTGCAGCGGGCGAGCCAGGCAGGGTTGGGCGCTCATCAGCAGACCAATCTGGAGGAGTCTCAAGATAGCGAGGGCTTTTATCCATGTTATTCCTCGAACTAAACTTTAATGCCGTTTAATAATAATTCTATTGCACGTTGAGCTAACCGAACTTGATCTGAAGCCTGATGTCCTTGAAATGAAGAACCTAAAATCGCGGTAATCATGCCGAAATCTTGTGGCGTTAAATCTGCACGGCATAATTTGTGTTGTATGGCTTGATCAATCAGCGGTTGCAATGCTTTATCGCGTCTTTCGTAAATGTTTAGCATGATTGGGTCTTGCCGATCAATAATGCGCCAGTAATCAATCAGTACAACTAGGTGTGGAAGTTGTTCAATATGACCTTCTATCAAACGAATAAAGCCATCGTTGAAGCTTTGCAGTGCGAGAGCACGTTGTTCCAAACGACTGATCGCCCGTTCTAATAGGGCAGCAATTAGTGCTTTGCGATCAGCAAAATTACGATAGAAGGTGGCTCGACCAACACCCGCATGATCAATTATCGCTTGCAAAGGTACATGAACCCCTTGCTTACGAAAGATTTCCTCCGCAGCATTAAGAAGTTCATCCCGATTATGGGCTGCTAATTGTTGACGTTTGATCATGACTAAAAGTTCGAAGAAGTCCTAAGGTGAATTAAACGGACATTTTTGTCCGAAGTAAATATCCTCCGAATCTTTATTTTGTTTAATTTAAGTAAAATAGCTGCAATCAGCACTGTGGTAAAGACAATACAATGCTAAAAAATAAGCGTAAATTAGTCATGACTAAAAATATAAACAGGTGAACAATGCAGAGATTTTTACAACGGTTGGCGAGAGAGATAAAACACCGTCCATATTTATCTGCAACTTTTGCTTTAGGTCTCGTGATCTATGGGTTATTGCATATATTTACCCGATGGCAGTGGGCGACCTGCTTACAGCTGGGCTGGAATATTGCCATCTGGTTGTATTTATTTCTGACCTTAAAAATGATGTGGCATCTGGATGCAACACATATTTTAAAACGTGCCCAGCAACAGGATGAAGGGAAATGGATGATCCTGATTGTGGTGTTGATTGCAATCGTGGTGTGTTTTATTTCGATTGTAGTACAACTGAGTCATGTGCCGAAAGATCTTCCTATTTTAAAAGGTGTGCTGATTCTGCTGACCATGGGTACGATTTTTTCAACGTGGCTGTTATTGCACACCTTATTTGCCATTCATTACGCCCATGATTTTTATCTCGCCAAAAGTCGGCACGAAGAAGCGGGTTTAGAATTTCCAAAAACTGATCAACCCGATTATCTCGATTTTATTTATTTCAGCTATATCATTGGCACCTCTGCCCAAACAGCAGATGTATCGATTACCAGCTCTTCGCTCAGACATTTGAATATCTTTCATTGTGTACTGGCATTCATTTTCAATACCGTCATTTTGGCGGTCGCAATCAATGTTGCAGCCAGTTTGATTGGATTAAATTGATAACTATTTTTTATTAATTTTATTAAAATTGATCATTTTTATTTTTGGTTAAGCTTGGTTATTTTAAATAGAGACAGGCACAGCAAGGATAAGAATATGAGCACCCAGCATCAGGTCAATCAACAGCAATATCAAGATAAATCTCAGGCCTATTTAACCAGTAAAGTACATGCGCAGGGGATTGAATTTCAGAAAATGCAACAACTGATTCAGTCGCATCAATTTAAAAAAGTGTTGGATTTGGGCTGTGGCGGTGGGCATGTCAGCTACCACGTTGCACCCTTTGTAGAGCAGGTGATTGCCTACGACTTAACGCCGTCTATGGTGGAACTGGTTGCTGAACAAGCCAAACAAAAAGGTTTGGGTAATATCGCTGCTCAGCAAGGTGCAGCCGAACTTTTGCCTTTTGCAGATCAAAGTTTTGATTGCATTATTAGCCGCTATTCAGCGCACCATTGGCATAATGTTGCACAAGCTATGGCTGAGATTTATCGAGTTTTGGCACAGCAGGGCAAAGTGATTATTGTTGATATCTTGGGAAATTCAAATCCTGTGATGGATACATTTTTTCAGACCATTGAAACGATTCGTGATCCGAGTCATGTGCGTAATTATAGTTTAGGAGAATGGGCAGGTTTTGCAGAATATGCAGGTTTTACGGTCGATACTATTGAAAAACAGCATTTGGATTTAGAGTTTCAAAGTTGGACTGAACGAATGCAAACACCTGAATATGCGGTTCAGACCATACGGGATTTACAACGCAAAGCCTCTGATCAGACACGCCAATATTATCAAATTCAAACGGATGGTTCATTTCGAAGTGAAGTCGCTTATTTAGTGCTCACGCGACCATAAATTATTGGTCGAAGAACGTGTCACAATAGTACATGATAGGATAGAGATACAAAAAAATGCGATGGCAACTCAAAATTTATGTATCTCCTCAATCCCGATTTAAGTAAAATTAATATTTGAAAATTATTCTAATCTAGAGGTCCATCTTGGAATCGTTATTGATTTTAGGCTCCATTGCTTTGGCACTGATGTTGGGTGCAATTAGCCCGGGTCCTACATTTATTTATGTGGCAAAGAACTCTATTGCGATTTCACGTAAACACGGTTTATTTACCGCATTGGGTACAGGCACGGGCGCAGCGTTGTTTGGTTTGCTTGCTGTTATGGGTTTACAGGCCATTTTATTGGCGGTGCCATCTGCTTATATCGCGCTAAAAATATTTGGTGGTTTGTACTTACTTTGGCTGGCGTATAAAATTATTAAACATGCCAAAGAGCCAATGGAAGCAGTCAATGGCACTGTGAATCGCATGAGCTATGCACAGGCCTTTCGTTTAGGGCTGATTACCCAGCTCAGTAACCCGAAAATTGCCATTATTCTTGCCAGTATTTTTACTGCATTATTACCGAAAGAAATCCCAAGTTATTACTATGTGGTGTTACCAATGCTGTGCTTCTTTATTGATGCAGGTTGGTATTCGTTAGTGGCTGTTGCATTGTCAGCAGAAGGGCCACGCAAAGTCTATTTAAAATCCAAATCCGTGTTTGATCGTATCGCGGGTGGCGTGATGACACTACTCGGATTAAAGCTGATCTTTGGAATGAAATGATGCAGCAGAAAAAGCGACCAAGACGGTCGCTTTTTTATTGTCTAAAATTCGCTTATTTAGTTTAATCTTTGAAATGTACAGGTATCCATTGATAGCTTTTACCATCTGCTGAATAAATATGTCCAATCCCCGGGAATGGTAAATGTGGTGCAGCAATGGTTTGTCCATTTTTGGCGAAATCAGCGAACTGTTTTAAGCGGGTTGCCACTGCTTTTTTCGGGTCATTATCGTATTCAATCGCAGTTTCTGGTTTATCAAATTGCACAGTATGTGAATGCACAATATCCCCAATAAAGACCACACTTTCACCTTTGGTTTTTAATTCATAGCTAAAGTGACCAGGAGTGTGTCCCACCGTGTTAATGACTTTAAAGCCTTGAATTTCATCACCGAGTTTATAAGTTTTAAAGCTTTGCTTGGCTTGGTAAGGCGCAATCGCTTGCTTAATGTGCTTAACCGTTCCTTCATAACCCGCTTGTTTGTCTTTTGGAAGCTTGGCAGCCTGTTTCGGGTCTAGCCAGTAATTGGCTTCGTCACTCGAGACATACACAGTTGCATTGGGGAAATTTGCAACCCCATCTTTGCTGATGCCGCAAACATGGTCTGGGTGTAAATGGGTGAGTAAAATGGTATCCACCTGTTCAGGTTTGTAGCCAGAAGCGACCAGATTCTTTAGGATTGAACCTAAATGTGGGCCAAAACAACTGGCTGCACCGCTATCCACTAAAACCAGTGATTTTCCTGTATTGACGAGGAAAGCATTGATAGAAGTCTGTACCCCTTTCTCTTGATCTGCGTAGTACTTTTTCAGGATTTGTTGTACTTGTTGCGGTGAAATATCTTTAAATAAGCTTGGCGACATAAAGTTAGTACCATCCAGCAGGGCGGTAATTTGCACATCACCCGTTTGGTGTTGGTAAAAGCCAGCAACCTGTTTTTGTTGTTCAATGATCGGCAGGATTTTGTTTGTTTCTGCATGGCTGAGTAAAGGGAAGCTGCTCAAGAATGAGATGGAAAGGAGGAGGGCAGTTTTTTTCATTTATAAATATTCTCGAATTTAGTTGAATTGTCTACTTTTTAGCATGGATATCTATTCTTTAAAAGGAAATAATCTTTATCGAAGAAACACTATAATCTCCTATTGCTTTATTGTTTGTAGATCCGCTTGGACTGGAAGAAAGCTACAAACTATATTTAGCTTGAGAGAGTTTATTTGATTAAAAGTATTGACTATTATTTTGATTTTTTCCATTCAATAACGGCACAAATTGTAGTAATTGGCAGTATGAAAACAAATTGTAGATATAAAAAGTCAGCAACCATTCGTGAGCAAATTGTGAAAGTAGCAATAAAAGTGGTGCCCATAATAAACTAGTAAAACAACCGTAAGCGATGGCTTGGCATAGATTTGCATTTACTAACTTATCTTTGAATATATGTAAAAATAACTCACCTGTGATATAGGCAGGAATGTAGCCAACAATAATCGCGATCAGCATTAGGACACACATCGGTATAACCACACTTGGAGTGATTAGACTTTGTAAAAAACGTGCTGGATGGTGTAAATAAATCAAGATATGGAAACTGATCACAATGATGAGGGTTCCAATAATTGGTCCATAGCGTGTAAATGTGGTTGTCACAAATTTATTTTTATTGCTTTTGAAAATTTGTTTAATTTATTTAAAAATATAAAGGGCTTCCGAAGAAGCCCTTTATATTTTTATTGATTAAGACACTTTATCACCCGGTTTAGCGCCAGATTCAGGTGAAATCACCCAAACACCTTCGCCATTACCTGCGGCAAGTACCATCCCGTTAGAAATACCAAAACGCATTTTACGCGGTGCAAGGTTGGCGACCATCACCACCAATTTGTCTTTTAAATCTTCTGGTTGATAGAACTCACGAATACCACTAAACACATTACGCGGTTCAGCTTCGCCTACATCCAAAGTCAATTGCAGCAATTTATCAGAACCTTCAACTGTTGTAGCTTCCAATACTTTTGCTACACGAAGATCAATTTTCATAAAATCTTCAATACCAATGATTTCAGCTTCGCCTACTTTTGGCTCAGGCTTTTTCTCGGCTTTCTTTTCTTTTTTCTTCTCTGCTTTTGGCGCAGCAGCTAAAGAATCTTTAGATGCATCCACCATTGCAGCAACAGCTTTGGCATCAACACGTTGCATTAACGGCTGGAATTGCGCAATTGCATGACCAACCAAGATCTGCTGACGTGATGCAAAGTCGAAGCTTTCAAGTTGTAAGAAGGCTTGAACTTGTGCCGCAAGCGTTGGTAAGACTGGAGCTAAGTAAATCGCAAGCTGACGGAACAGGTTAATACCGACTGAACACACATCATGAACTTGTTGTTCCTGACCTTCTTGCTTGGCAAGTGCCCATGGTTTTTTCTCATCGATGTACTGATTCGCACGGTCAGCCAAAGCCATGATTTCTCGGATTGCGGCTGAGAATTCACGTGCTTCATAAGCTTGTGCAATTGAATCACCTGCATCAATAAAGCTTTGAACCAGTTCAGACTCAGCACATGTGTTCGACAAGGTATTATTGAAGTTGGTGTTAATGAATTTTGCACAACGGCTAGCAATATTCACCACTTTACCGACAAGGTCAGAATTCACTTTCTGAACGAAGTCATCTAGGTTCAAATCTGAATCTTCAACTTTGTCTGAAAGTTTAGATGCAAAGTAATAACGTAAATATTCAGGATTTAAATGTTCTAAATAAGTTTCAGCTTTGATGAAGGTACCGCGAGATTTCGACATCTTCTGACCATTGACCGTCAAGAAACCATTCACGAATAAACCTGATGGGGTACGGTAGTTGGCACCTTCAAGCATTGCAGGCCAGAACAGCGCATGGAAATAAACAATGTCTTTACCGATGAAGTGATAAACTTCTTTATCGCTGTCTTTTTTCCAGAAATCATCAAAGCTTAAATCTGGACGTTTAGTTTTGATGTAGTTTTCAAAACTCGACATATAGCCAATTGGTGCATCAACCCAAACGTAGAAATATTTGTTTGGTGCATCTGGAATTTCAAAACCAAAATAAGGTGCATCACGCGAAATATCCCAATCCGATAAACCTGCTTCAAACCATTCATCTAATTTGTTGGCAATTGAAACTGGCAGACGACCTTGATCACGCGTCCATTTCTGTAAGTATTCAGAGAAATTCGGAAGTTTAAAGAAATAATGATCCGATGATTTTTCGATAGGCGTTGCACCGCTCAAAGTTGAGCGAGGATTTTCTAATTCGGTCGCATTATAAGTTGTACCGCACACTTCACAGGCATCGCCGTATTGATCTTCGGCCTTACATTTCGGGCATGTGCCTTTAATAAAGCGGTCAGATAAGAACATGCCTTTTTCTGGATCAAATAATTGGGTAACAGGGCGAATCGCAATATTACCTGCTTCACGGTTTTTGATATAGATTTCTTCTGAACGCGCTTTGTTTTCATCACTATTGGTTGAATCATAATGATCGAAATGTACGCCAAAACCATCAAAGTCACGAATATGTTCTTTCTGAACATTGGCAATTTGCTGTTCCGGACTGATGCCATTTGCTTCAGCACGTAGCATGATTGCTGTACCGTGAGCATCATCCGCACATACATAAGTCACATCATGGCCCATTGCACGCATCGCACGAACCCAAATATCTGCTTGGATATAACCGAGTAAGTGACCCATATGGATAGGACCATTGGCATAAGGTAGGGCATTGGTGACTAAGATTTTACGCACGGATATTGTTCTCTCATTCGTATTTGCAAGGCAGATGATTTTACATGACTTGGCCCTGACTTGCACAAGGGATTCAGTGAAATCTTTTCAACCCATATTTTTATCAAATTTCGAACTTCATCAAAGCTTCACTTACACTTCAATCAAAACCCATTTCCTTTACTGATAATGGCCGCATGCTAGATAGATAAAGGAAATAACAATGAGGTCTTGGTATTTACTAGGCGCATCTTTGAGTGCAAGTTTGGGATCAGTTTTTAGCTTTATTCTTCCATATTGTTTGTTTTTAAATTTTCAGCAGAACCATTTATTGCATGTGGTCAGTAACGCGATGCAAGTGATGCTGTATTTGATTCCATTTTTGATTGTGCTTGCTTTTCTTTTCTATGTCATTGTTTTATCGGTATTGAAATTACCCAGCAAAATTTTTGATGTGCGACAGTTTCTAAAAATCAGTCTGGTATTTTTTACGGGGTGGATATGCCTAGTGCTGATGATTTTATTTGAAGATCAGGTCAATACCTTTGATGTTGAAACATTTGCCATGAGTCTTTTCATTTTTGTTGCCGTTCTGCCTGTATTTGCAGTGGGCTGTATCAGTGCCAATATTTGTTATTTTTTGATGTGCAAAAAGAATGATAGAGGCTTTGGTAAACCTAGACGAATTTAGAGGGAAGAGTATGTATCCCGAGGGATTACATACTCTGCATTTGTTTGACAGTTACGTTATGTTTAGAGTTCTTTCTTAAAGAAATAACTTTTCCTTTAGACAGGAAATGGATGTGATAGCTCTTTAAGCCGTCCGTTTTTGGATCAAGCGTAATTTCAGCAAACATCGGTGTTTGCCAAAGCTCATCACTACCTAAAGTACCTAACCACGCCTGTGCTTTTAGCGCCACCGTAAATTCATCTTTGAATTCAAGCTCAGTGATACTGAGTTCGCTGCACCAATGTTCGGTTTTTGGAAATTCAGCTTTAGAAAATTTCCAGCAAATGGTGAGGGCTAAGCTACTTTCAACAGGTGCTTTATCATCACTTTGTCGATGAATCACAGGAATTAATTGTTCAGCCAGATCTTTTTCAAACGAAAGAATCATGTTCTGGATTCTTCTTTTACTGGAAAGAATGTACTTCAAACGCTTTTCTTGGGCTTGAAGTTCCTGCTGAATTTCTAAAAGTTCATTTTCATTCATATTAGGCAATTGCGACGACAAGGTCTATGATTGAGATATCTCGGAAGTATATCCGAACTATCTCCTTATATTGTTAATAGTTTTTAATACGTATTTATTGGTTCTAAAAATGATCGAAACTGCACGGCTACGCTTAAGACAATGGCGAACAGAAGATTATACGCCTTTTGCTGCAATGGGGAGTCATCTTCAAGTGATGGAATATTTCCCAAAATTACTCACGCAAGCGGAAAGCGACGCCATGATTGATAAAATGAAATCGATTATCGAGACCCAAGGCTGGGGTCTTTGGGCCGTTGAGTTAAAGCACAGTCAACAGTTTATTGGCTTCGTTGGTTTACATGATCAACCCACTCAATTTTCATTTTCGCCCTGTGTAGAAATCGGTTGGCGGCTGGATCACGCATATTGGGGGCAGGGCTACGCACCCGAGGCTGCTCAAGCTGCTCTAGCATTTGCTTTTGATCAATTAAAGCTAGAAAAAGTAGTGGCATTTACCACTTTGGAAAATATGAAGTCACAAGCCGTAATGCAAAAATTACAGATGAAGAAAGTTTCTGAATTTCAGCATCCAGCTTTAGCCATAGATCATCCATTGAGCTGGCATGTGCTGTATGAAATACTAAGTACTGATTTTATTAAACAATGAGGGTGTTATTCCTTTATATGATTTTTATATCTAAAAAATACAAAGCTTTATCAATCTGCAATGATTTGAATATTCCTGTATCCCATTTGTTTCAATTTGCAGCGTTGCACAAAAATGTCCGCTAAACACGGTATAACTAAGATTGCTCCAAACAATATGTTTTTACCTATATAGTGAGGAAATACCATGACAAATGAAAAAATTGATGACTTAAAAAACCAAGCGGCAGAATTGGGTAATGATTTAAAATACAAAGCGAAAGAAGCTCAGCTACAAGGTGAAAAAGCAGTCGATGACTTAAAACATTCCGCAGAGGAATTGAAGTTAAAAGGCGAGAAAGCACTGGATGATTTAAAGAAAGATGTTTCTGAGCAAAATGCTGAAGGTAAAGAAGCGGTTTCGAATAAAGTCGATGATATCAAAGCCAAGCTTGAAGACACCCAACATGCGGTTCAAGACAAATTTGAGCACTTTAAAGAAGAGGCCAGTCATAAACTGGATGATGCAAAGGCAAAAGCTTCTGAGTTAAAAGATGAAGCTGCTGCAAAGTTTGATGATCTGAAAACTCAAGCTAGCCACAAACTGGATGATTTAAAGAAAGCAGCAACGGATACCATCAATAAATTTAAAGGTTAATCATTGAGTTAACGCTAAATAATTGATGCTCATATCGAGAGAAGAAAATCGGCTATAAAAATGAGCAATTATCTTCTTTGATATGAGCGTCTATTCTTCAATACTGCTAAACTAGCCAAACTCAGTGATATGTTGAACTGTTTTTGGAGTAAAAAAATGTCGTGGCTTTCTTCCTTAAAATCTGTTTTTTCACCATCGCAAGAAGTGAAGGAAGACGAGATTCAAACAGTTCTACAAAATTATGTATTGCCGCATTCTGAAAACAGCCTGAAAGATCGAATCAGCCAAGTGAATGTACAAGGTCGAATTCTGCAACTTACGGTGAATACTTTTCCTGAAGAAAAAGATCATTTACAGCAGATCCACGATGAGTTGGCTGAAGCTTTGGAAAAGTGTGGTATTCAAGAATTAAACTTGCACATTATTCAACAGAAACATGCAGTGCATGGTGAAGCTGGTCATAGCTGTTCATCCAAGCCAAAAGCAGAAAATAGTAATTTACCCCCTGTGATGGATGCCTCTGCTAAAGCAGAAGCTGATCCGAATAATCCACCGATTCAAAAAGCTGCACCACAACAACGTGATGTGGCCGCACATCCACGGATTCAAAATGTGATTTTGGTATCTTCAGGGAAAGGTGGTGTGGGCAAATCAACCACGACAGTCAACCTTGCACTCGCGCTACAGCAATTGGGTTTAAAAGTGGGTGTATTGGATGCCGATATTTACGGACCAAGTATTCCGACCATGTTGGGAAATGCAGGGAGAACCCCACAGATTGAAAATGAACATTTTGTACCTTTAGATGCGTATGGCATGGCGGTATTGTCGATTGGGCATTTAATTGGTGCACACAATACACCTGTGGCTTGGCGTGGTCCGAAGGCAACAGGCGCACTTATGCAACTGTTTAATCAAACCTTGTGGCCTGATTTAGATGTATTGGTAATTGATATGCCACCCGGTACAGGTGATATTCAGTTGACTTTGGCACAGCGTATTCCTGTAACGGGTGCAGTGATTGTAACGACACCACAAAATGTTGCATTGATGGATGCAACCAAAGGAATTGAACTATTCAATAAGGTGAATATTCCAGTTCTCGGTGTGATTGAAAATATGTCGACGCATATTTGCTCGAATTGTGGTCATGAAGAGCAAATTTTTGGTACAGGCGGTGGTGATCAGCTATCTGAGCAATATCATATTCCTTTGCTTGGTCATTTACCTTTAGATGCCAAAATTCGTGAACACGCAGATAAAGGCACCCCAAGTGTGATCGCAAAAGATGCAGCCGCAGACAGCTATCTCAATATTGCACAAGCTGTGTTGCAACAAATGGAGAAGTTACCAAAACGTCAGAAAGACGATAAGCGTATCTTCTAAAATGAATAAAAACCCAGCACATCCTGCTGGGTTTTTACTGTTTGATTAAAATAAACTTTTATTTTTACGCTTTAAAAATAAATTAAAAAAATTAAAAATGGTATGTTGCTTGCTTATCACTTGTTTTGATTTCTGAGTATAGATCAATGATGCAATTTAAAAGCCTGATGGGTATTGTCAGTGTTTGTGCGGCTTTAGTTTTAAGTGCTTGTAATGGAGATAGTTCTTCAAATAGTAATAATCAGGTACAAGCAAAGCCCAAGTTACAACCGATTGTGATCCAAGGTGCATTGCCTGTTGAATCAGAACGAATGGCCTCAAAATTAGACAATGTCAGTGTAGAAACCATCGGCGGCTGGAAATTCTGGAAGGGCACCTATAAAGGTTATCCAATGGTCATCTCTAAAACTCGTATGGGCATGAGCAATTCAGCTGCAGCGACAGCCATTGCCATTCAGCATTATCAACCGATTGCGATTATCAATCAGGGCACATCGGGCGGTCATGATCCAGACTTACATGTATTTGATATCGTTTTAGGAAAATACACCACCAATATTGGTGCATTTAAAACACCAAACAAACCGATTGGCGGTGGTTCAAATGCACTTGAGTGGAATGAAGCATTTGATGTATTACCCGATGATGAGTCTAATCCAGAACCGATTGCAATTCGTAAATTTGAGGGGGATAAGGAACTTTTAGTTGCGGCTTACAAAGCTAAAGTGAACTACACCAAAGGACAAGTAGTAGAGGGAACAATTGGTTCAGCTGATACTTGGAATAATGAGCTTGATCGCATCAAACAGTTCCATACGACTTACGGCACCTCGGTAGAGGAAATGGAAGCAGCATCGGTTGCTCAAATTGCACATCAATTTGAAGTGCCATTCCTCGGAATTCGCATATTATCAAATAATATTACCAATAATGGGGCCTATAACCCTGCAACAGGTGAAGCTTGTCAGGACTATGCACTTGATGTTGCTGAACAATATATGAAGGTCAAAGCGGAAATAAAATAATCTGTTTTATCAAGAAGAAACCGTTTAGGTGGTTTCTTCTTTTCTGTGTTTATAACGATTTTTCCAGCTTCTAATGACAATCCAACGCCAGAGTAGGTGCGTGGTCAGATAAAATAAAACAGCAAATAAAATAGCTTCAATCACGAGACCCGAGATCAAGATCTTGGCTAAACTAAAATCAATATGGCCATGCCCAAAGTTTTTAATCCAGTTTAAAATTTGATGCAGAACGCCAAGTAGCATTTCTTTATTGATCATATTGACGTGATAAATTTTAGTACCAAACCAAAAACCTAGATAAAGAATCGGTACCACAGTGAAAGGATTGGTCAACCAAGCCATACATAAGCCAATCGGTAAATTCACTTCAAAAAACAACACAGTCAGAATAATAAATAGACTATGGAAAGGTACGGGTAAAATCCCCCAAAAGGTGCCTATAAACATGGCTTTCGCAATCGAACGACGATTCACATACCAAAGCAAAGGATTTAAGGCTCGATCACCAAAAATTTTCATCAGCTTTAAGCTCGCGACTTTCTCTGATGAAGGTAGCCACTTGTGAAAGAATTGCTTAGGCATAAATGCGGAAATAGACTCGATAGGACAAAGAAGTTTGTGATTGTATATAAAATAACATTATTTACTTAGTGAAAACTTAAAACAAACACAAACATAAGCGTTCGTAAAATAGCACTTTTGTCAGTACTTTACATTTATTGTATTTAAAACATGCGATTTTTATGGTGTGACTCTTGAGTAGAATGTGCTTGAAAACTATAAAATATAAATAAAACATTTATTTAGGTTGTATTTAGTCATAACTGTTTACAGTTATTTTTTTGCTATAGCTTGTCAATTGGATTAATCTAAATCTATCTTCTAGTGAGGTCATTCAATGATTTCATGGTTTTTTATTGGTTTAGTCATTACCATTTTGTTGACTCCTGGTCCAACCAATACCTTATTGGCATCTTCTGGTATTCAGGTTGGATTACGCAAATCTTTATTATTGATTCCGGCAGAAGCAGTGGGCTACATCCTTGCCATTAGTGCTTGGGGCATGCTGATTGGAAAAGTGTCTGCCACTCTACCTGCTCTACCTATTTTTCTAAAATTATTGAGTGCGGGTTATATTATTTTCTTGGCAATTAAATTGTGGCGCACAGCGAACCAAGAAGTTGCCTTAAATCAGCCGACCATTCGACCACGAGAGTTGCTATGTGCAACTTTATTGAATCCTAAAGCACTGTTATTTGCCTCAGCGATTTTTCCTGTTACAGCATGGAAAAGCCAAGAGATTTATGTGGTACATATGAGCAGCTTTGTCGGAATGATTCTACCGATTGCTTTATTTTGGATTTCTGTGGGAGCTATGCTAGCAACCAATAAAGTCAAATGGTTGTCTCAATCTAAACTACAACGTACAGCGTCTGTTGTTCTTATGGCTTTTGCCATTCCGATTAGCTATTCAGCTCTCATCAATTTATAACTTTCACAGTGCTATCCTGAACAACAGGGCAGCACTATTGTTTTCATTGATACCATTTTACGTTAAAGTACTCGCCAATTATTAACTTAGTCTATGGATAAAAGTCATGGCAATAAAATCTGATCGTTGGATTCGTGAAATGAGCGAAAAACACGGCATGATTGAACCTTATGCAGAGAATCAAGTTCGTTTCGATGAGAACGGAGAAAAGTTGATTTCTTATGGGGTATCGAGCTATGGCTACGATGTCCGTTGTGCACGTGAGTTTAAGGTATTTACTAACGTCCACTCAGCGATTGTTGATCCGAAAAACTTCGATGATAAAAGCTTTATTGATATCGAATCTGATGTTTGTATTATTCCACCAAACTCATTTGCTTTAGCGCGTACCATTGAATATTTCCGTATCCCGCGTAATGTTTTGACCGTTTGCTTAGGTAAATCGACTTATGCGCGTTGTGGAATTATCGTTAACGTCACGCCGTTAGAACCTGAATGGGAAGGTCACGTTACCCTTGAATTCTCAAATACAACCAATTTGCCAGCGCGTATTTATGCAGGTGAGGGTGTTGCACAAATGTTGTTCTTTGAAAGTGATGAAGTGTGTGAAACTTCATACAAAGATCGTGGTGGTAAATACCAAGGTCAAACAGGTGTGACATTGCCAAAGACTTGATAAATATTTTGATTATAAAAAAGCTCATTATATGAAAGTATAGTGAGCTTTTTTATTTAGACTGAATTTATTGTTGATTTTTCTGTCCTATTTTGTTTAGAAAAACAAAACTAGTATTTTAGTAAAAATAATATATAATTTATAAAATGATTTGTTTTTGTATAACACCATCGAGTCTGCAAGATGGGATCTTTGTCGTTGGTGATATAAAAACATTATAAAAATAAACAAATATGGATGTGGTAAAAACACGGAGGTCGGTTATGCGACGCTTTAAATCCCTTCATTTTGCAATGTTGGCCTTAGGTAGCTTTTTCTTAAATTCTGCTTATGCAACTTCTGAAACATTGCATCTTTTATCTGATCGTGAAATGTCAGCTACTACGGCGCAGGCTTTAATGAGTTTGTCTTATATTGCACCGAATGATGCTAAAAATTTGGAGAGTCAGCGTTCAGGCGGGGATCAAAATCTTGGTTTTTATCGCTTGGGTATGGAGGCAGAGTTAGAACTTAATACTAATATTAAAAAACTACAATTAGGTTGTGGTGGCATAAATGGTTTAGGTGAATGTGATATTGATATTGATTATCTGAGTTTGAGTGGAATTTCAGATACGAGAGAGGGACGAGCAAGTTCGAGTGCAAAATTAACGAATCCATTTATCGAGTTCGCAATTAAAAATTCAAATTCAGCATCAACACGTGAAGTAACAGGCTTGAGAGTGAGTTCTGAAAATGCAGAAGGATTGTTAACATTTGGTCTTGAAAATGGCAAAGATGCTAATAACAATGGTATTAAAAGTGGCATTAATCACTTTAGCGGTTACATGGAGATTGCAGCACAAAGTGGTACTGCAACGGTTAATCCGATCTCGATTACCCAAAATGGGGAGAGTAATCCAACTGGTATTGCTTTAAGCGGTAAAGCATGTAGTGGTCCATATCCCATTGTAGGATGTGGTGCTGTACGGACAACTTATACAATGATATACGCTGAATTATCAGGAGACTTTCCCTTGGGAGATTCTAGGCAGCCAACTTATAAAAGTCTTCGGCCATTTGATTTGGTGTCTTAAAACCCAAACCCTTTTGAATTCTTCGATGATTATAAAATAACTCAATGTATTTTATAATATCTGCTTTGGCTTCTTCTCTAGTTTGATAGTTGTAATGATGAACTAACTCATTTTTCAATATTCCCCAAAAGCTTTCAATCGGTGCATTATCGTAACAGTCTCCGCGCTTGCTCATTGAACCTTGAAAACCATATTGCTCAAGTATATTTCGATATTCATGGCTGCAATATTGACTTCCTCTGTCTGAATGCACAATCAGTTCTTTGGTTGGTTTTTGATTGTGAATAGCCATATTTAGCGCATTACAAACAAGCTGTGTTGTCATGCGCTCATTTAAGCTATAGCCAACCACTTGCTTCGTGTAAAGGTCTTTTACCGCTGCTAAATACAGCCATCCTTCAACAGTCCATATGTACGTAATATCACTTGACCATGCTTGATTTGGTCTAGTCATTGAGAATTGTTGCTCCAGCAGGTTTTCATAGATCGCTCGATTATGGTCACTATTCGTAGTCCTTTTAAAACGCTTGTGTCGCTTACAATACAGGTGGTTCAGCGCTTTTATCTGACGTACAGCGTACATACTCATTTTTATACCCTGAGCTTGTAAGTATTTGGTTAATCGAATATAACCATAGCTCTGCCTTGTCTCCTCATGGGCTATTTTCACCAATATCGTCTGTTGATTTCGTTGAATCGTTCTTTTGCTCACGCCTCTCTTGAGCCAATCATAAAAACATGAAACTGAAACATGAAGTAATCGAGCCATTAAGGTAATTGGAAAAGAATATCTTTTTTGTTTCATATAGGCGTACCTTACTGACTTTCTTTGGCAAAGTACGCTGCTGCCTTTTTTAAAAATTCACGTTCCATTTCAGCTATTTTGAGCTGTTGTTTGAGTTTTTTATTTTCTTCGAGTAGAGCGTTTAGATCAGGTGAATACTGTTTTGTACCTGCTAAAGTTCCAGCCTTTGCTTTGGTATTCCAATTTGAAAGAGTTTGCATTGAAATGCTAAGTTGTCTAGCTGTTTCCGAGACATTGCCTTGATTGGCTTCAATTAATTTGATGGCTTCAGCTTTAAATTCTGTGGTGTAAGTCTTGTGTTTCTTGCTCATGGTAAACTCCTGATGAGTGTGTTTAGTTTACCAAGTTAAAACCTCCTGTTTTTTCAGCACACATCATCTAAATCGAGATTTGGCAGGAACGGTTAATAATTTAAAAGTGAATGTGAGTATTGATGAAGATTTAGGATATTTTCATAAAGCTAATCTGAACGGAACACCCGCGTCACTGTCATTACAGTCTGCTGATATACGTTGGCCAGGCACTAAATCTGTAGCCCAACAAGGTTGGTGGCTAGAGTTTTCAAATCCAATTGATATTGGGGATATTACACCAACAAAAAATGTGGATATTGCTTTGGGAACGATTGTTGAAACATTGGGACAGGTAAGTGACTATCTTTATGATAACCCTGTAAATTGCGGTATTCTCTTATTAAACTGTTTAGTGGGTAGTACCATTAATGTGGGGAATGTTAATCTAACTAGTTCCCCGCCAGTGAGCATGGGCTTGCAAAATTTACAACTAAAAAATCAAGATTTTGCCCCTAACTGTTATGGTGGTTTAAAATTCTGTTAATCTAATTTCTTAAAAAAAAGCAGCATTTGCTGCTTTTTTTGTTTTAAACATGAGTATTTATATTTAAAAACCTGATTTATCTTTATAGGTCATTTTCGTCGGATAATGTCTAATTTGCATAAAAAATTGTTTATATTAGAATAAAAGAGCATTTACTCTGATTTTAAAATATAAAAAGGATTTTTATAATGAAAAGTAGATATCTATGTATGTTTATTTCAGGGCTGTCTGGGTGCCTCATTAATTCAATATCGGTCGCTTCTCCAACTTTACAAAGTATGACAGATAGTGAAATGTCTGCTACAACTGGGCAGGCATTAATGAGTTTGTCATATATAGCCCCTAGTGACGCATTGAATTTGGAAGCCAAAAGAACTGGTGGTGATACCAATATCGGTTTCTATAAATTGGGTTTTGAAGCTAAAGTTGAAATTAATGCGAATATTAGAAGATTACAATTAGGTTGTGGTGGTGTGAATGGAGCTAGTGGCTGTGACATCGATATTGAAAATTTTAGTTTAAGTGGCGCATCTACAGATACTCAAGACACTGCAGCCAACCGTGCAGCGCGGGTGCAATCCGATGCAATCATGAACAACCCTTTTATCGAATTTGCAATTAAAAATCCTAATTCAGCTTCGACTCGATCTGTGGAAGGACTTAGGCTTAGTGCTGAAAGTGTTATAGGCATGTTAACGTTTGGAACAGAAAACTCACAAACCAGCGGAAAGGTTGGCATACCCAATGGTATTAATAGCCTGAGTGGTTATATGGAGTTAAACTCTGCAAGCGGTACAGCAGTAACAAATGCCAGAAATATGACACAAGCGATTGGAGACATGACGGGGCGAGTGGAAATGTGTATTGGGGGAGTGATCTTTGGTAGCTGTGTGGGGGGTTGGGCACCAGTTAATTATACTGCATCTACATATAATATTGAGTTGAGTAGTGCTTCTGCGAGTTTTACCACCAATCCAGCTGTAGTCAATGGTAAGCGACAAACTGCTGTTCAACTTACGGGTATTGCAAATATTGGCGATATTACCTTCAAGTGCCCTACTGGTCAGGAAACGAGCTGTGTGACGGCTACCGCATTGGGATTACCTCTGAAAGAAGGGGTTTCAGGGACAATTTCTAATCTGAAAGCAAATGTTCTCGTAAATCAGAGTTTAGGGTTAATTCATAAAATTCCTGTGAATGGAAATGCATTCTCTTTATCTCTTCAAAACAAGAATATTCAATGGCCGGGTGCAGCTGCTGCAAATATTGCACAGCAGGGATGGTGGTTAGCATTTGGTGGAGGGATTGATATTGGTAATATTAGTCCAAGCAATAATGTAGATATCCCAGATTCCAGTTTACGCCAAGCGTTAGGGCCGGCGGGTGATCAGGGAAATACTACAATTAATGGTGCTCTCTATAATAATATGCCTAGATGTAGTATTACTGGGTGTTTATTTGGAACAGTATTACAAGTTCCTAAAATTTATTTGGGGCCAGGTAATGGTGCTCCAGCCAATACTCCACAAACCTATGTAGATTTCCCATTAGTAAATCAGGTCTTAAGTGCTCAAAGTTTTGTTCCAAACTGTTATGGTGGTTTGAAATATTGCTAATACAATTGAAAGCAGCTTTGGCTGCTTTTGGTTTCGCTTATCGGAAAAATGTAACATTTCCCCTGTTTTTTTTGCATTTGTGTAATTGTTAGGCATAATAATCTACAGTAGCTGAAATTGAGTGATGCTTGGATGCGCATCTTTGTTAGTAAAGATTGATCACTCAAATGGATTAAAAAAATAAAGTTGGTGCGGAGCATCGTTAACAGGAAGGTCAAGATGACTACACTTCATACGGTATCTTTTCAAAAAAAATTGTTGGTAAGTCTCATTGGCTTATGTTTGAGTCAATCTGTTTTTGCATTACAAGAATTGACAGATCAAGGATTAAGTGAAGCGACTGGTGAAGGGATTGCAATTTTACCAACGAATAGCTTTTTTGTATTTCGGGAAGCTGGTGCAAATGAAACATTAAATGCCCTTTTGACAGATCGTACCAAAGATACAGGTTATATCCATTATTTACCCATCGGCGGTCTTACTTCCACGGTTCAAGATACCAATAAAGATGGTTATGTCTCCGATGGAACTACGGCAATTGGCGGTACAGTTAGACCAGTTGATCATTCTGTAGGAAAAGCTGATCTGTATTTATATGGTTTAGCACTATCTAAAAATGCCAGTAATAATAGTAATAGTCGTTTAGATAGTGGAATGACGGGTGGTACTGCAAATGCTGCAATTACATCTTGGGGAACAGCGGCGAATCCATGGTTATTTAAAACAACAACTGCTAAAAATGTACCTAATTTTAGCGCGACAACTTGTGGGGGTGCCACAGATACCAAATGTCAGGTGACTTATCTGAATCTTGAAGCCCCACTTTATGAAACTACTGTTCCGACATTAGCTGCAAATGGTGCAGATGCCTATAATTTGAAAATGGCGTTATGGGCTGATGCTTTTGTAAGAGACCAAAGTAAAGCTGAAGGTGATGCAAATCAATTCAATCTAGGTGAAAACTTTGGGCAAAATACAACTGGGCGTGCAAATCGATTACGTTTGCAAGGCGTTTGGAATGGCTTTAGTGTCAATGGTAGTAATTTACAAGTTTTTCAAACATTGGGTGGCGCTACGAACGCCAATGGTATGAGCTCTTTTTATAATAATACGCTCGGACTATCAGGGATTCTGCGTTTTAACAGTGGTACAGGAACAACAGCATCTGATGCAGACGTTTTACGTTTAAGCACTCGGGAATGCGGTGCTGGTAATCCAAATGGTTGTACAACTGGAACAGCTCAAGGCCTGTTAGCAAGTCCAGGTGTCAGTGGAAGTGGAGCAACAACAGCACCGAACTTCTCTCCAGATGAAGGTCTATTTATATATAATTTAAATACAAATTTAGTGCTAGGTTCACTATATCAACCTTTAATTTTAGGTTCTGATGGAAAAAACTTTAGCCTAGAAATTGCCCGAATTCCGAATAAAGTAGAGATATATTCCAGAATATATACACGCTACGCAGGGGATACCGGAGATTCAACAGTTACATATTATGGATCAACTTGTAATGTATTTACCTGTGGTACAAGTACGTTAGCTGGCTATCAAGGTGGTTCGCCACGTAATGATTATGGCAGTAGCAGTTTGCCAGCAAATACCACATTACCAACACATAGTAGTATTAGTATTGGGTCTGTGACTCAAGGTACTAATAATTTACTTATCGCTGATAAATCAGCCTCAGCAGTCGGTATTTCATTTGGAAAAGCGGGTACTGCTGGTGCTACCAATATGGGATCAGCCGTGATAGATGGTTTACTGATTCAGCATATGAAAATCACGACGGCGGGGCTATGATGAAAACAATCACTTTACTACTTTTGCTTTTTACAACAGTAGCTCATGCTGGCTTGGAAACTTTAGATAATAATGAAATGCGAGCAATTGAAGGGCAGGCTGGTGCTGATCTGTCGTTGAAGCTTTCGTTAAACCAAACACCTACGTTTCAATTTGATAATGGTGCTGGAGGCGTATGCCAGAATTTGGCGTATTGTCATCTTGGAATTTCTGTGAATAAGCGGTTTGTTGATGCAAGTAATAATGCGGTGAGTGATCCTACCAATACCAATCCTGCAAATAAACTTTGGTTAGTGTTTAAAGGTATACAAGGAACCGTCAATCTGCAAAAACTGGGTTTAGATGGTTTTGATTTGACCTATAAAAATGATGGTGGTCAAGATATTGTTAAGCCAGCGATGATGTTTAGTTTGGATGCAACATTACCAATTCTTATTAGAAACCTTGGTTTTAATGCGCTCTCAATCGAGAAAGATGACTTTACGAGCTATTATGACACTACCACAGGAAAATTAATTGAAGGAACGAACCCTGCAACAGCACCAACAACTGGCTATGGTTATTTAAAAGCACCAACCTATACTGCAGTTGCACAAAAAGTAGGGACAGTGGCAAGCGGAGCAACCACAGCAAACAATTATGATACTGGCCGAGAAACAGGATTTATGGGATTAAACATGAATGGCAACTTGGCAATACAAGGGAAGATGATGATGTTCTCTTGTGATGCTAGTCATCCACGTTGTTAATTAAGTTTAATTTTTCAAAGGATTGAAGTGATGAAAAATAAAAATGTAAATCACAGGAACATAAGTTTTGCGCTCAACACTTTGGCTGCAAGTATATTTTTTATTAGTCACTCTGCTTATGCATTACAAGCATTAGATGATAGCGCTCTACGTAGTGTGAATGCTCAGGATGGCATTCATATTGAAACGACGTATGACAATATTAATGTAGATCAGTTTTACTGGCAGGATAATGCCGGACGAGGAAGTTCAGATGCAGTTGGTACGACATTAAAAGCTGTAGCGAATAATTTTAGAATACAAAAAAACGCTTTAGGTGATCAGCTTGGTACAAGCTATAAGTTAAATACAGGAAGTAATGGTACCAAAACTGGCTTGAATATTGAGTTATCTTCAAATCCATCCTTAATTACAATTGGTTCATTCCAGATTTGTGATCCGAGTAGATGTAGTAGTGATATTGGTAATTTGGCGATTCAAACAACTTCACCATTAGATTTAAAATTTAAGACAACAGATGGTTTATTTAGTAAAAATAGTCAGGCATCGTTGGAGCTGGGGCTTAAAAATGCCACAGTTTATTTAGGTCAGACCTCAAATAGTCAGCTAAATCAATTGATTTTAAAGAATTTTAATTTTAACTTTCTTGGGAAAGGGGTAATGTTTGTAGATTCAGCAGAAGGCATGAAGCTACAGACCAATAATGCTTTACTTACAGGAAATGCAGCTAATGCATCATTAACCCAAACGCCAAATGGGGATTATGGATATGTCGATTTTACCCGTGTTAAAGATACTGGGGCTGTAACTGCAGGTACCTATTCAGAGGGTGGGGTTGCAACCAATTCGGGTCTAAACCTTGAGTTTATGTTGAATAAAAACGTGAATCCGAGTTCTCCCTATACGCTTGATTCAACAAATACACCATTGAACCAACAGGCGGCACCAAATAATAAAGCACAGGGGCTCATTCGTGTAGGCGCGAATGGGAGAATGGTCAACGGCTCTCTTCAAATACGTGGTCTGAATGCCAATACTGCTATTGATCCAGTTTATGGTACAAATTACGGCAACCCTAATGGAACCAACATTTTAGGTAAGACCAGTGATGGTAAAGCAATCATGGGCGAGACTGGAGTTGCGTTCCGTATGAAGGCCGAATTCACCAAAGACAGTGATTCCATGCTGGGAAGTGATGGTAAAGCAACAACTTTGGAAATTGGTGGAGCAGGGCTAAATACTTATGGTTTTGAATTTGGTAACTTGACTGGGTTACAGTTGGGTACACGAGGCTCATTTGATACGGGTAATGTTTATATCAATTTAGTTGATGCAAAATCTGCATACTTACCTGCAAATTATATTTTCCAAACTTCCAAGTTTGGTAATGGTAGTTTCTTAACTCAAGATTCTGACTATATTCAAAGTATTCATATGCAAACAGGTACCACTAATCCATACAGCCTGTTAGTAGCAATTCGTGGCGCAGAGTTCCAAGCGATTTCCAGACGTGGTCGTTTTACCAATAGTGCAACCAATAATCCTGAAAGTGGCTATGCTGCGATTACGGAGCATACGGATAATAATTGGGGATTAGCATTACCATTTTATAATCTCAATGCCAATATGGCGATGTACGGTACGAGAATTAATGCAAATGAAGCTTTTTACTTTGATAAAGCTGGCGTGAAGCGTAATGTTGCAAGCAGTGGAGATACCCCTCGATTAGGTTTTTCGTTAGGGATGAGTACAACTGGCGTGGATCGCGATAACACTTATAATGCTTTGGGAAATAAAACCACTTCAATTTTAGTCATTGATGGTGCAAAAAACTATTATATGGGTCTTCGTAACATTGATATGTTATTGAAAGGGACGGGTAGTATTGGCCTTGAAAATGGTAGTGTGAATGCCACATTGAAGGATATGTTAATCGTCATGGCTGCAGAGGTCGCTGCAGGATATTTACCAGGTACTTCTTATACCGGTGGTGTTGCGCCAAATAATAACTTTGCATTAAGCAATGATGTTTTATTTGGTCTAAAACTTCGTGTTGGGGGCGATATGAATCTTTCTCTGATCCCGAACAATGAATATAGAACGGATGGTACGGGTAATGCGATGAACATTGTTGGTGATCTTAAACTTAACGCAGCAAGTAATAATACAATTCAAATCAGTGACCCTGTAGATGGTTCGGCGTTAGGTTTAGACAATATCCAAGGTGATTTGGCATTTAATAACGCAATTCAAATTAATCGAGATAGTTCTGGAGAGGGCGTAGTGAGTTTTAATACTGCCCTAACATTTAACCCAAATCGTACTACTGACGGTGTATTTAGAACCAAAGATATTAACCTTTATGGACCTAGTGGTGGGGCTCAACGATTAGGCGAAATGGCGATTACGGGAGGGCGTTTGACAAGCCAACTTTCAATCATGCCTAGGAACTAAGTTACATTGCTATGAAGACTGTCATTTTCCATCTATCTATTAATTGCGAAAATGATTGTGCTTCGAATGTATTATGCTAATCTATAGTACATATTTTAAACATTTGTCTACGGATGAGGACAATGAATAAAAACAAGAAATTAGGATGTTTGTCATTATTGCTGCTAAGCCCTTTGACAATGGCAATGCAACCCATGGATGATCAAAGTCTTTCTGCAACCACTGGGCAGGATGGTTTAACGATTGGTGTTCAGGCAAACATTCAATTTAATCAAATGGCAATCATTGATAATGATGGTCTATCCTATACTGGTTATACGGCGCCATCATATGCCAATCGCGCTGGTTTAGTGATTGCGGGAGTCGCTGGACAATCGACAACAGCACCTGTGAAAGTATCGGGTCTAAATGGCAGTACAGAGACAATACTAGGTTTTAAAGCCACTATTGATACTGATGCAGGAACAGCTTCTACAGGTGGAGCATTTGCCAATATTGGTTTAGCTTTTGATAGCAATATAACGGGTCTTCGAATTTCTCCATTTTCAATATATACAGCTAGCCCAACTTCACTTTCGAATATGAGTGGAGGTACTTATATACGGAACGCAATTTTTAGCTCAGGCACTTTGCTGAAAAGTGATGTAAAAGAGCTATTACGTGTGGGTGGGATTGATATCGTTTTTGGGTCCAATAAACCGAGCATGAATATTCAGATGGGAGCAGCGCCTCAAGGGCGTATGGTTCTTTTTGATGGAGCAATTGAGTCAATCTGTGGTTCAGGCACTGGTTGTAATATTCTATTAGTGTCAGACTACGCTGCTGCTGGAAACTCGACTACAACACCTGTTGGTGCGAGTTTTGACTTCAAACTAACTGGAAATAATGGTAACCCTTTTGGGCTTAAAGGCTTTTATGCGGGCATTTATGGTTCAGCAGGCGTTACGGATAAAGGTGGAGTTGTTTTTGGAAATGCAGGCACAACGGATAAATTTGATCTTCAGCTAAATAATGTATTACTTGGTACCAGTGGCTCTCAGAAGGTAGGTACGTTTAATAATTTGCCGAATGCTTCGATTGGTAATATTGGTATGTCAGGTGCTTCTATAACAAATTTACAAATGAAAGTGAGCGGGATGTAATTACATCGCGTAGATGATAAAATCAATTTTGAAGCGGCCTAGGCCGCTTTTTTTATGGTTTTGTATGATAACTATTGAAATTTAACTTTTCTCTAAATATTGAATAATTTCATCCAATTGTTTGATTTTTTTTACATAACTCCATAATGCTTGCGCTTCTGGATAAGCTTTGGTCATCATGCCTAACCATTGCTTATAACGGCCAATCATTCCAATTTCAGTCTTGTATTGACCGCTTAAAAAACGTTGTTGGAGTACAACGAGGTCCTGCCACGATAGTAGGGCATGATCCATATCCTGGCGGATACATAGGGTTAAATCAGGTGTAGTCACTGCACCACGGCCAATCATCAAATCTTGGCAGTGTGATTGCTCTAAGCAGGCTTTTGCATCTGCATTATTCCAGATTTCACCATTGGCAATCACATTAATTTTTAATGCTTCGGTAATCGGTTGGATTTTTTCCCAATAGGCAGGTGGAGTATAGCCATCTGCTTTAGTACGTGCATGTACTGTGAGCCAGCTTGCACCTGCATCTTCAATGGCATGGGCGTTATCTAAGGTATGGTTTTCATCAAGATAACCAAGGCGCATTTTGGCTGAAACAGGGATGTGTGCAGGCACTGCATCTCGAACGGCTTTCACCAATTGATGCACAGTTTCAGGCTCATCCAGTAGAACAGAGCCACCACGATGACGGTTAACAGTTTTTGCTGGACAACCAAAATTAAGATCAATCGCAGGTGCACCTAGCCCAACTACTTTGGCGGCATTGGCGGCTAACATCTCTGGATTATTGCCAAGAAATTGAACGTGTACAGGTGTACCCGCGGTAGTTTTACCTTCATTTTTAAGTTCAGGACAAAAACTATCGTAGATATGATCTGGCAGAATGCTATCGGTAATACGGATAAACTCAGTCACGCACCAATCAAAACTGCCAACATGAGTGAGCACATCACGCATGATTGGATCAGTTAGACCTTCCATCGGAGCGAGTACAAGTTTCACGATTTTTACCTAATTAAGCGAAAACAGCGTTATACGCATTTTCAGAAAGGCTGTCTAGTTTTTATTAGAATGCTAAAAATCTAACGCCCTAAAATCATTTCTAAAACAAATTTACTGCCCATAAAACCAATGGCAAGTAGGACAAAACCAGTAATGGTAAAACGAATCGCTTTACGACCACGCCAGCCAAATTTGTAATGTCCAATTAATAACGCGCCGTATAAGAACCATGAAATGATACTAAACGCGGTTTTATGTGCCAGATGCTGTGCAAAGAAATTATCAATGGTAAAGAAACCAAATAACAATGCTGCGGTCAATAAACCAAAGCCTGTAATAATCAGGTCAAACAGTAAGGATTCCATCACTTGGAAGGGAGGTAATAAATTGACCCAGATCCGTCGTTTTTGCTTCTTTTTCAATTCTCGATCTTGAAACCAGAGCAACACAGCATGAATGGTTGCCATGAGCAAAACTGCATAGGCAGATAATGACAGAATAATATGTAAATCTAAGCCTAAGCTATGTTGCTCAATAATCTGATTGGGTTGGCTAAAGGCAAAGCCGAGCATTAAACCAAAGGCGGCAACAGGGGTTCCGATCAGGTTCAATGGAAGAATGGGGCGAATCAGACTCAATATTAAACTGAGTGCCAACATGAGTCCTGAAGTAAATGACATCAAGTTAAAGACATCATAGTTCACCCCAATCGGTGTCATCATGTCTTGATAGAGCACGGTACTATGCAGTACCAGCCCTAATCCAACCATAAGACCATAACACCAAAGATTTGGACTACGTTTTGACATCAATCGTATAAACAAATACCAAAAAGAACTGGTATAGGCGATAAGTGCCAAAATTGTGTAAACCAAGGGGAGACTGATCATGTCAAACCTTTTGTAGGAGGATGAATAATATTCACCATATAAGATATAAATTCACTTCGAACTACAGTATCCTATAGCATCTTACGCATAAATTTTCTATTTTAAGAAAGATTTTTTTGCAACTAGCCATTTTAAGCGGATTTCGCAATGTTTGATACCTTAACAGAACGACTCACACAGAGTTTAAGAAATGTTACTGGCTCAGGGCAGCTGACCGAAGACAATATTAAAGATACCCTACGTGAAGTACGTATGGCACTTCTTGAAGCCGATGTGGCGTTACCTGTAACTCGTGAATTTATCGCGAAGGTTAAGGACGAAGCGCTTGGGCAGGAAGTGATGACTCAGCTTTCTCCTGGTCAGGCATTTGTAAAGATTGTCTATGATGAACTCACCAAGATGATGGGTGAGGCAAATGAGAGTTTAGATTTAAGCGCAAAACCGCCTGTAGTGGTATTACTCGCTGGTTTACAAGGTGCGGGTAAAACCACAACTGCAGCAAAATTAGCGCGTTTCTTGAAAGAACGCCAAAAGAAAAAAGTCATGACTGTTTCTGCGGACGTGTATCGTCCAGCAGCAATCAAGCAGTTAGAAACAGTATCGAATGAAGTTGGCGTGGGTTTCATTCCATCAGAAGCATCTGAAAAGCCAATTGATATTGTCAATCGTGCCATTGAGCAAGCGAAAATCCAGTTTGCGGATGTCTTGATTGTCGATACTGCGGGCCGTCTACATGTCGATGAAGACATGATGGATGAGATTAAAGAATTACATGCTGCGGTGAAACCAACCGAGACTTTATTTGTCGTTGATGCGATGACAGGTCAGGATGCTGCCAATACAGCAAAAGCGTTTAATGATGCTTTGGCTTTGACCGGTGTAATTCTGACTAAGACTGATGGTGATGCACGCGGTGGTGCGGCACTTTCTGTCCGTGCCATCACTGGCAAGCCAATCAAGTTCTTGGGTATTGGTGAAAAACTAGATGCACTTGAGCCATTCCATCCTGATCGTGTTGCACAACGTATCTTGGGCATGGGTGACGTCCTTTCTTTGGTCGAAGAAGTTGAACGCAAGATCGACAAAGAAAAAGCCGAAAAAATGGCGAAGAAATTGCAGAAAGGCGGAACCTTCAACTTTGAAGATATGCTGATGCAGTTTGAGCAAATGAGCAAAATGGGCGGCATGATGGGCTTCTTGGATAAGTTGCCTGGTATGAGCAATGCGGGCATTCAGGACGCGATTGAAAAAGCCAATCCTGAAAAGCAAGTCAAGCGTATGGAAGCCATTATTCAGTCGATGACGATCAAAGAGCGTCGTAATCCTGATTTGATGAATCCAAGCCGTAAAAAGCGTATTGCTGCAGGTTGTGGTATGGATGTGGCTGAAGTCAATAAGCTGATCAAGCAACAAGCGCAAATGGCGAAGATGATGAAGAAATTTGCCAATCCATCTGGAATGAGCAAAATGCTGAAATCATTAGGCAATATGCAAAAACAATTTGGTGGTGGAGGCGGGAATATGGGCCCTTTATTTGGCAACAATGACCAGAAAAAGTAAGTTCTATTGACTTCCTAAAAGGCGCTTAATGCGCCTTTTTTTATTGATTGAAATGAGGTGTTTTGTATAAATTTAATACAAAATATCAACATTCAAGGTGCTTTAAAAAGAAGAAAATTAAAAGTAAACCTATGTTTTATATTGAAAAGTAGTGTTAATTATGTCACATAATTCAAAAAATAATGTATTTATCTTGCATTGTGAGAATGCCGATCCAGAACAGCACTGGTATCTTTGGCTAGAACAGCAATTGAAAAGTGAAACGGTTGGGGTTGAACGTATTTTTCTTGCTGATGCCAACCATCCTGAAGCTGAGATTTGGCAAACATGCTTGGAAGCACAGTTAAAGGGTTTGAACGAGCACAGCATCGTGGTCGCACATGGTTCGTCTTGTGTGGCTGTTGCTCGGTTTTTAGCAAAAAAGTTACAGCAAATGACATTGAAAGCAGGGATTTTTATTGCGGGGTTTAATGATGTAATAGCGAACCATCCAGAGTTCAATGCCTTAATTGAGCATTCACATTTTGAGAGTGGTATCTTGCGTGCCAATATCAAACGACGACTGGTTTTCTTTTCCAGCAATAATCCAATTGTACCTGTTCCTTTAACGTTTAAATTTTCCAACTTACTGAATGCCCAGTTGATTGAGGTGGCTCAAGCTGGGCATTTTCGTCGAGAAGATGGTGTTAATGAGTTTCCACAGTTATTGCAGGCAATTCAAACTTTAGTGAAAGCAGAATTGAGTTGAACATAGTATCTTAAGCCTTTAAGCAACAAGTCAGATTCAACTTGAGGCTGATAATGGCTGAGGAATTTAGAAAATAAGCTTGCATCGCCACCTGTTAAGATTAGCTTTTTAGGCGATTGCTGCATAATTTGATCGATGGTACTGATTAGGCCAAGCAAAATACCGTGATGTACTGCGTCGACGGTGTTATGACCAGGTTTTAAATTGTCAAAAGCCGAATCAGGAATCTTGATGCCTTTGGTATTCTGGATCAGGGAGTCCCGTTGCAGGTATAAATTTGGCAAAATATAACCACCTAAATGCTGTAAACCTTCGACCAGATCAATGGTCAGTGCCGTACCACAACCAATCACACAAAAGTTTTCGTTAGGCTTCGCCATCGCCAAAACTTGCAACCAACGGTCAATCCCGAGCTGGCTTGGTACATCATAGCCACAGTGCAGCCCTGCATATTCCGCCTGAACTTTGGCAAAAATAATCGGAATATCCAGAATGTCGAGAATCATGTGAATACGTTGATTATTTTCCGAATCTAAAACGGAAGAAATGCCAACACGACTTAAATTTTGATGACGAAAGTGCTGAATCAAACCGAGCAATAAATCGGCAGGTGACTGTAGATGTAACTCGGCAGCGTGTTCAATCACTTGATCATGTGCGGTGATCCAGTACTTTAAGCGGGTATTACCAATGTCCAGCCATAAACTTTTCATAGAATCATCATTTCCTCAAATCGAAGCGAGACGCAAACGGCCTTGATAGAATTGTTGAGTCTGATCAGTTTTGATCAGCACCGCACCTTCATTGTTGATTCCTTGAAACAGTCCCTGAATTTTGCCTTGGGTATGCTCAAATTCAACGTTTTGGTTGAGCCAAATCGCGTGATGGTTAAAGCGTTCTGCTAAATTATAGCTACCATGTTCAAACCATTGTGCTGCTTGTTGAATTGCAGTGTAGAGTTCAGCAATTAGCGTTAAACGATCAATTTGAGCTAAACCGAGCATCGCTAATGAGGTAATTGGTTGATCTGCATTTTCAACGGGTGGAGTATTTAAATTAATCCCAACCCCGACAATTGCTTGATGAGGGGAAATAGGTTCAACCAAAATCCCGCCCCATTTACCTTGGGGACTGTATAAATCATTTGGCCATTTGACTTGTAAGGTCAAACCACGCAAGCTCGGCATCTGTAGAATATTCAACGCAACTTCAAGCGCAAGACGACCATCCAGTGCTGTCTTGGTTTGAATCAGTGTGCTTAAATAAATATTGCCCTCAGGAGAGGCCCATTGTCGTTGGTGTTGACCGCGACCTTGTGTTTGTTGTGCACTGCATACCAATCCTGTTGTAATGCCTTTTTGTGCAATTTCACGTATATCATCATTGGTTGAGGTTGTGGTTGTTTTGAGTAGCACCACTTCTGGAAACTGATTTTTTGCGTTCAATAATTGTTGAAGCTGGCGGGTTGCGAAATCATCCATCATTTTTACAAGTAGAGTGGTCATGTGTTTATGGAGTTAATCATATATTTGCTGATTGGCGCAATTGCTGGATTTGCTGCGGGGCTATTTGGTGTGGGTGGTGGCCTAATTATTGTGCCAATTTTATATATTGTTTTTACTCAAATGAATTATGACCCCAATGTCATTATGCATATTGCAGTTGGAACATCGTTAGCGACCATTATTGTGACGTCGATCAGTTCGGTGATGGCGCATCATAAAAAAGGAGCGGTACTTTGGCCAGTATTCCGTAATTTAGCACCTGGCTTGGTACTCGGTTCATTCCTTGGCGCAGGTATTGCTGATTTAATGTCGGGACAGCATTTGCAGTTAGTGATTGGGGTCTTCGCTGTCTGGATGGCGTATAAGATGTTTAGGGGCGCGAATGCTGTTGTTGACCCAAATCGTCATTTACCGTCAGCACCTCTACAGCTTGCTGCCGGTGGGGGGATTGGTGTGGCATCAGCGATTTTTGGGATTGGTGGTGGCAGCTTAACCGTGCCTTATCTCAATCGTCATGGTGTGGTGATGCAAAAAGCAGTTGCAACCTCAGCAGCGTGTGGTTTACCGATCGCGGTTGCAGGTGCACTCGGTTTTATGTGGTTTGGCGCGAAAGAGCAGATTGATGTACCGAATACCATTGGCTATATACATATCTATGCGTTCTTGGGCATTAGTGTGATGAGTTTTATCACTGCAAAATTTGGTGCCAAAGTTGCACATCGTTTATCGCCAGCCATGCTGAAAAAATGTTTTGCAGGCCTATTGGTGGTTGTCGGTAGTTATTTTATCTATAAAGGCTTGATCTAATTTGTTTTAATGGGTTAGTCCATAATGTACTTCAATGCTTGCAATCAAGGTTTCGACCAAAAGAAGTACATCATCTTGCTGGCGTGCATCGATAAAAAACAAGGGATAATTTAGCCCTTGCTCTGCTTGCCATGCTCGATAAATTGATCGTGTGCGTTCAGGCATACGATCAATATGAGTCACTGCAATTACGATATTATTGCCAAAGGGCTGGAATGCTTGAATATATTGCGCTAAATCAAGCAGCGGATTTTCAGCAGCATGATCAATCATCACAATCGTACCGATTGCACCTTTGCAAATGACCGACCAGATAAAATCAAAGCGGTCTTGGCCTGGTGTGCCATATAAACCGACCTTAACCCCATCCTCCAAGGTCAGCTCACCATAATCAATGCCAACAGTTGTGAGCAGTTTTTCATGTGATTCGGTATCGGTATTCAGTGCCTCCGTACTCAGCACCTCAATTTCTGATAAAGCTTTGATTGCCGTGGACTTACCCGAGCCCATCGTGCCGCCAAAGACAATTTTATATTGATGTAAGATCATATCTGTAACCTTGATTAAAAGCCTAAACGATGACGGAGTCGACCAAACAGTTTTTTCATAAAATGTTGTTCTGTCTCGTTCTGCTGATTTTGAGGATGATATTTCGCTTCAGGGTCTTTAATCAGTTTTCCACAGTTTGCACCTAAACAAGCTGCAACGAAGTGCCGTATTTTTTGTTCAGGTAGATTCAATTGACTGGCAACGATGCTGATTTGTGCACCTTGCGCAAAGCACGCTGACATACGCAGGATGTCTTGACGATCCCTTTTATGCTTTGGTTGTGGCCAGACATCCAGATAAAAACTGGAAGCAGAGGGGGGACACAATTCTTCAAAGTCCATGGATGTCCACAAGAGATGCCATAGCCATTGTTTTAAATCTTGTTGCGGTGCATCGGCAATCCAATGCTGATCATTTTGAGTGGCATAGGTGTAATTCAAACTTGGATCAGTTTGGAAAGACTGAAATTCAGGATTTTGCCAAAGCCATTCATTGCGTGGATCTGCAATCGCAAGTAAACCTTGGCTATCAAAAAGCTGTATCTTGCCATTTTTAGGATTTTGGATTTCTTGCAATATCTCTTTAATTTGTTTGCGGTGGAATAGAGGAGACGAATTTTCTTCAAGTATGAGCTGATTTTGGTCTAAAGCAGTATTCAGCCGAAGGCTAAGCCAATGATGTAAGGAATGAAGATGATTCAGCGGTAGGAACAGGGTGTCATTTTCAATGGCACTATTTTTATCTACATCATTGGCGATTTTGAGGACATTGATTCTGTTATTTTGCAGCAGGCTTTTGATATTAGGAGAGTCAAAAAACACATGGTTGATCATTAAGATATCAAGTTGCGGTTCGGCAATATTACTCCAATTAATTTGCACATGATGAGGAACAGCCGTTTGAACTTGCTGTTTTAACTCATTTAATGTTCTGAGACTGAGCCCAAAAATTGCAATATTAATGGCTTGATGAACACCCATGCTTTTACTCATCTATATGCCCACTGAGTCATTCAGCAGAGAATTTAAACTGTGATATTTTTTATGAAAATATTATTTTTTGTGATTTGTATCAATTAAAAAGCGATAAAAGAAGATGTTTCAGATATATGGTTGAAGGGAGACTCAATTAGATAATCTATTGATATTTTGAAGATAAAATCTTTATTATTTTATAAGAACTGAGAATTTTTTCTAAATTTTTATAACGATTGGCTTAAAAAGCAATAAAATTGTCAGACAATGATATAGAATTTATGGGGCCAGATCAGTTAAAACAAAAAAGCGCAAAGCGCATTGGACAATGCGTATAACAATGATAGCGAGGGGCTCATGAATCTCGAAGAGGCTGATAGTCTTTCTGAACAGATTGCAAAATATATTAGTGAACAAATTATTAGCGGTGAGCTGGTTGAAGGCGAACGTATTCAAGAGCTGCGCATTGCGAAAGAATTGGATGTCAGTCGTGGCTCAGTTCGTGAGGCATTGTTGTTACTAGAACGTACCTATTTAATTGAAATTTTTCCGAGACGTGGGGCGATTGTCTCTGAGATGTCAGCACAACAAGTTAAAGCATTATTTGACACCAATGTGATGGTGTTGGGACATATTGTGCAACGCATTAGCGAAACCTGGCGTGTGAATGAAGCGGAGCAATTACAAGCATTATTGGATCAACTGGTCGAGTTTGTTCGTGCAGGGGATATCGAAAAATTTTACGATGCGATTTTTAAATATTTGGCTGAACAACACGATATGGTGGCAAATCCCTACTTGATGCAGTTCTATAAAGAACTATTGCCTTCATTGCGTCGCAGTTATTTTTTAACCTTGAATACCTCACGTCGTGAGCTACAAGAGTCATTTACCCTATTTAAACTTGTGATTGATGCTATTTTGATCCGAAAATCACAACAAGCTGCTTTATTTATGGAAGATTTTTGTCGACACTTGCGCAACCTTGTGTTGGAATCTCTGACACGTATGAAACAGATTGAATTGGCTTGGGCTAGACGCTCACGCCGCTAGTTAGGGCAGTATGCGTTTAAGCAGTTTAAAACTTTCAGGCTTTAAATCTTTTGCCGATAGTACAACATTACATTTTAAGGCAAACCGTACTGCGGTGGTTGGGCCGAACGGTTGTGGTAAATCGAATGTTATTGATGCGATTCGCTGGGTTATGGGCGAGTCCAACGCACGTCAATTGCGTGGCGGTAGTATGCAGGATGTCATCTTTACCGGTACAGCCAAACGTAAACCTGTTGGTGTTGCCAGTGTAGAACTTCGTTTTGATAATACCTATGGCAAACTAGGTGGTGCTTATAACGCCTATAGTGAGCTTGCGGTGCGCCGCCAAGTCACGCGTGAAGGTAAGTCTGAATATTTCTTGAATGGTACTCGTTGCCGCCGTCGTGACATCACTGATATTTTCTTGGGCACCGGTCTGGGACCGCGTTCTTACGCTGTCATTGAGCAGGGCATGATTAACCGTCTGGTTGATGCCAAGCCAGAAGAAATGCGCGTGTTTATTGAAGAGGCTGCTGGGGTGTCGCGTTATCAAGCGCGCCGTCGAGAGACTTTACAGCACTTAGAACACACTGAACAAAATCTGGCGCGATTGGATGATATCGCCGCGGAGCTGAAATCACAGCTTAGAAGTTTGAAACGTCAATCTGAAGCTGCGATTCAATATAAAACTTTAGAAGGTCAGATCCGTACTTTAAAAATCGAGATTTTGTCCTTCCAAGCCAATCAAAGTCAGAAGCTACAGCAAGAATATACCGTTGAAATGACGGCACTGGGTGAAAACTTTAAACTGGTTCGTTCTGAGTCACAGACCATTGAACATGATTTGGAAGCGACCAGTGCTTTATTTCAACGCCTGATTCAGCAATCTTCACCTTTGCAGCAAGAATGGCAAAAGGCAGAAAAAAAGCTGGCTGAGTTGAAAATGACGCTGGAGCAGAAACAGAGTCTGTTTCAACAAAATAGCACGAGTCTGGTTCAGCTTGAACAGCAGAAAGTCCAAACTAAAGAGCGTTTGCAATTATCTGAGTTACAGATCGAAACTTTAACGACTCAATTTGATGAGCAGAATGAAGCACTGTTGGCGTTAGAACTGCAAACACAAACTGCAGAACATAATTTTACTGATATTCAGGCGCAACAAAAGCAAGCACAACAGCAATTTGAGCAACTTAAAACACAGGTCGATCAGCAACAACAGCAAAAGTTGCAAATGGCTGCGCAAATTGAACAGCTCGGTAAAAATGTGCTGCGAATTGAACAGCAAAAGCAGACCTTACAAGCCCAAAGCAGCCAAATTCGTGCGCAAGTTCAAGATGATGAGCAAGCGCAGTTAGAACAATTGCAGCAACAACTGCAACAGGAAATTATTGCGTTAGAAACTGCGATTGAGCAATTACAGCAGGATGTTCAAACACAGCAAGATCAACAACAGTCGAACAAAACGGATCTGCAAAGCTTGAAAACTGAGATTCAAGTTTTATTGGCTGAACAAAAGAATTTGAATCAACTCGTTGCAAAGCAAAGTCCGAAACAGAATCAAAATGTGACTCGGCTGATGCAGGGTTTGCGTTTGACAGTTCAAGGTAAAAGCCACGCGACGATGATTGAAAAATTCCTAGCCAAGTGGTTGCAAGCGCATTTATTGGAAGGTGAACAGTCATTTCAGGAAGGTGTGGCGAGACAGTTAAAAATCACTACGCAACAAAATATTAAAATTCAGCATTTAACTGGCTTAAGTGATTGGATTGAAGCACCCCAATCATCATTATGGGCAAATGTTGCTGTGGCTGACACTTTAGCTGCTGCATTGGAACATCGGGCGGATCTCAAGCAAGCACAATCTATTCTGACGCTGGATGGTTATCATGTTGGTGCCGATTGGGTGATTGCGCTGCACTATGATGAAGACAGTCAAACTGCGCAGGGCATGCTCAGTCATCAAGTCCGCTTAGAGGAAATTGAACAGCAGCTGGCACAGAAACAACCACAGTTGCTTGATTTAGAAAATCAATTTTCTCAGCAACTACTGGCTTTGCAACAGCAGCAACAGAATTTACAGCAACAACAACAAAGTCTGAAGCAAAAGCAAAAAGAGCTACAACAGTTCGACCTACAAATTGCTAAACTGGAAAGTACAGCACAAGCCTTTGTGTTACAACAACAGCAATTGGCCGATCAGTTGAAACAGCTTGATGCGCAGCTTGAAGAAGATGCGATGCAGCGTGATGATCTGGAAATTGATCTACATGCATTAGCGATCAAGTTAGAAGGTGTATTGCCGAATTATAAGACTCTGCAATTTCAGGTTGAAAATTTGAATGAGCAATTGGATGAGCAACAACAACAGCTCAGTCAACAATTACAACAACGTGAAAATCTGCGTCGTCAAACATCTCAGGCCAATCAGCAAATTGAATTGTTAGAGAAAGATATCTCGTTCCTGAAAACGCAGTATCGTCAAATTATTGAACAAATTGAGCAGGCTAAGAAATTTGTTGACCCAATTCAGCTTGAACTACCGAACTTAGAGTCGCAATTCAACGAGCAATTTCAACAAACAGAAAAGCTGCAAAAAACGTGGAATGAATGGCAGCTTGAACTCAATCAAGTCCAAGAGAAGCAACAGCAACTCACTGAACAGCGTCATCAAGCTCAGCAGAAAGACGAGCAGGTGCGTGAGCAGTTGGAACAAAAGCGTTTAGCGTGGCAGGCTGCGAAATCAGATCGTGAGCATTATCTGGAACAACTCAAGGAGTTGAACGCAGAAGTTTTAGCTGATCTATCGATTGAAATTAAAGACCATCAACAAAAACTGGAAAAGGCTCAGCAGCAATTTGAGAAAATCGGTGCGGTGAATTTGGCAGCGTCACTAGAATATGAGGAAGTGTCGCAACGTTTTGATGAACTCAGCCATCAGATGCAGGATCTGCAAAATACTGTTGATCAGCTCAAAGACGCGATGAAAAGTATTGATCAGGAAACACGTAAACTGTTTATGACCACTTTTGATCAGGTCAATCAAGAGTTGCAACTGCTGTTTCCAAAGGTCTTTGGTGGTGGTGAAGCGACCTTAAGCCTTGAAGATGATTGGCAATCTGGTGTTAAATTGATGGCACGTCCACCAGGCAAACGTAACAGTTCCTTGGCTTTACTGTCAGGTGGTGAAAAGACCTTAACCGCTTTGGCCTTGGTGTTTGCAATCTTTAGATTGAATCCTGCACCGTTTTGCGTATTGGATGAAGTTGATGCACCGCTTGATGATGCCAATGTACAACGGTATTGTAATTTGGTAAAAGAGCTTTCTGAACAAGTGCAATTCATTTACATTACACATAATAAATTGGCGATGACAATGGCAACTGATTTACTTGGAGTCACCATGCCAGAGCCAGGTACATCAAAATTAGTGACTGTCGATTTAGAACAGGCAAAAGAATACGGGTTAGTTGCGGAGTCTTAGTATGGAAATGAATACAATAATAGGCATTGTTGCCGCCGTTGCGATTATGCTCGTTGGTTTAATCATGATTTTAAGAAAACCAAAGCCAGTTGAGCCATCATTAGAAGCAGATTTACATATTAACCCAGAGAGTCAGCAACCTGTGATTCCACGTCATGTACGTGATCAGCTTTTACAAAATGAAGTGGTGACCACAACTGAGCGTGTTGAGCCAAGTTTAAATACTGAATCGATTCCAGCAGAGCCTCAAGCAGAAAAAGCTACTGATACCTCGAACGTTGAAGCGGAAACCAAACAGACAACAACATCAACTGCAATTGTTGAATCTATGGTAGAGGTGGAAGCTGTACAAAAAGAGCAAACTGTAATCGCTGCGTCTGAAACTGAAGTTGGGTCTGAAGATGTAGTTACAGACAAGATTGAGGAAAGTAAAACTGAAGCAGAGATGAGCTTAAATCCAAATATTGAAACAGTTGTAATTGAAGAATTCGACGGTGAAAGTAATATTCTGGATGTGCATTTACATGAGCAGCAGCGTTACGATGATGAAAGTGCCTTAGCAACTGCAGAACAGATTATTGCCTTGAATGTTTATCCGAATCCACGTCGTGCCTTATCAGGCGATAAAGCGCTCAAAGTATTATTAAAATACGGCCTGCGTTTTGGTGAAATGTCTTGCTTCCATCGTTATGAAAATACCGATGAGCCAAGTGCCTTGATGTTCTCTGTGTTGCGTATGACTGATAATGGCCCAGCAGGTTTTGATTTAGAAACTTTATCAGGAGAACAAGTGCAAGGTCTCGCATTTTTCTTGGCTTTACCAAATAGCAAAGCCGTTACGGGTTATGACATGATGACTAGTATCGCAGGTTTAATCGCACGTGAAGTCGATGGTAAGGTCTATGATGAAAATAATCTGGAATTTACCCCACAGTTGAAAGAACATTGGCGTCATCATGTGATTGATTATCGTCCAAATCAGGCGACGGTTTAATTAGTTGCTTTTTCATAAACTGACTAACATGTTTTTAAATTTGAAAAATAAAGAACTTAACGGAGTCATGTTAGGTTCTTATCCTATTTTAGGTTAAACCACTACGTCTTGCACTACACCAAAGCTTTAAACACTTTGGTTTGTTCATGTTCGACTTACTTTTGTTTCGATATGAGGAGTGAAAGCTCCGTAAGAGCAAAACGTCTTGCACTGCTAAAGCAGTTCCCTACAAGATGAAAGTTTTGTTTAAATAATAAACTACGGACCTCGTTTGTCTTGCACGTCTCAAAGCTTTAAATGCTTTGGCCTGTTCAGGTTGCAGATGACATTTCTGAGTATCATATTTCATGTCTAACTCAGGTTCGATATACTAAATTTAGTAAAAATTATAGGGCGGTTTTTCCGCCCTTTTATATGGTGAAATTTAAATGGAACACAACTCAGTTATTGAGCAAATGCGTCAGTTGATTCAACTGATTGCAAAACATAATCATGCTTACTATGTGATGGATCAACCCTCCATTTCTGATAGTGAATATGACCATTTATTTCATCAACTGAAAGCCTTAGAACAACAATATCCAGAGTGTATTCAGGCAGATACCCCGACCAATAAAGTCGGTGGACAAGCCTTATCAAAATTTGAAAGTGTCACTCATGCGGTGCCAATGTTGTCATTGGGGAATGTTTTTAATCAGGAAGACCTGTTTGCCTTTGCGCGCCGTATTGACGAGCGTTTACCGAACCAGAAGATCCAATATGATGTCGAACTGAAACTGGATGGTTTAGCGATTTCATTGTGGTATGAAAATGGTGTATTGGTCCGTGGAGTCACCCGTGGGGATGGGGAGACTGGTGAAGATATTACTCAAAATGTCAAAACCATTCGCAACTTGCCAAAAGTATTGTCGAGTCAGCATCAAGCGATTCCTGAGTTCTTGGAAGTACGTGGCGAAGTGTTGATGCCGAAACAAGGCTTTGAAAAACTTAATGCTGATCAGGAAGCCAAAGGCGATAAAACCTTTGCCAATCCTCGTAATGCGGCGGCAGGTAGTCTAAGACAGCTTGATCCAAATATTGCAGCCTCACGCCCATTGGCGTTCTATGCCTATGGAATTGCACAGTGTGTACCGAATCATGGACTTGAGACCATGCATGATAGTTTGCATTGGCTGACCAAGTTTGGTTTTGAAATTGCAGAACGTCAATTCCTCTGTGCTTCGATTGAGGAAGTCCAACAACGCTATGAACAGATTCAACAAGAACGTCCAGATCTCAATGTTGAAATTGATGGCATGGTGATTAAGGTAGACAGCCTTAAACAGCAGCAACAACTCGGCTTCCTGAGTCGTGAACCGCGTTGGGCAACGGCCTATAAATTCCCAGCACAGGCTGCACTCACCAAAGTCGAAAATATTGACTGGCAAGTGGGACGTACCGGAACACTGACACCTGTGGCACGTTTAGCACCTGTTTTTGTTGGTGGAGTGACAGTGTCCAATGTGACGCTACATAACATTGGTGAAATTCATCGTTTAGATGTGCGTGTCGGGGATACCGTTAGTGTCTACCGCACGGGTGATGTGATTCCAAAGGTCGAGAAAGTTTGGGTGGAGTTCCGTCCTGTGGATGCCGAGATGGTGCATCTTCCAACGAATTGTCCAGTCTGTGATTCGCCTGTGGTCATGCCAGAAGGTGAAGCATTGGCACGTTGTTCAGGTGGTTTGTATTGTGCAGCACAGCGTATTGAGGCCATTCGTCACTTTGTTTCACGTAAAGCCTTGGATATTGAAGGCTTAGGTGATCGTTGGGTGGAGTCACTTCTGCATCTCGACTTACTCAAAGATGTGGCTGATATTTATCATTTACATGAACATCGTGCGACCTTGTTGACCATCGAGAAAATGGGCGAGAAATCGGTTCAGAACCTGATTGATGCGATTGAAGCCAGCAAGAAAACGACTTTGGCACGTTTTATTTATGCCTTGGGAATTCGTGGGGTAGGTGAGACCACAGCACGTATGCTGGCGAATACTTTCCAGACTCTGGAGGCACTTAAAGCTGCGGATATAGATGCACTCAAGAAAACGCCTGATGTTGGTGATATTACAGCCGAATGGATTGCTGATTTCTTCCAGGCGCCGCATAACCTTGAGGTATTGGATCGTTTAATGGCTGCGGGCATTCATTGGGATGCACCGACTGCACCAACACGACAACCGTTGAATGGTGAGAGCTGGGTGGTGACTGGAACGCTGGAAACCATGGGGCGTGATGAGGCAACACAAAAGCTTCAAGCCTTAGGTGCACGTGTCAGTGGCAGTGTTTCTAGCAAAACCAAATGTGTGGTTGCCGGTGAGAAAGCAGGCAGTAAATTGGATAAAGCGCAGAAATTAGAAATTCGTGTGTTGAATGAGCAAGAGTTTTTAGCGTTTTTGAAGCAGTATGATGTCTGATTCTTTATTTAAATTTTGAGTCAGTGCGAAGGGATAAAAAAAGGCGGCATTTATGCCGCCTTTCATTGTATTAAATATATTTTTTCACAATGCCGTCATCCAACAATTGTTGGAAATGCTCACAGACACTTTCACGAATATCGCGATATTGAATCCCTAAATCTTTCTTACTACGCTGTGCATTAAAATAGATGGGATAACCCATATTTAAACGCACAAATTCACGTGAATGGCCGAGGATCGGTGCAACAAAAGAAAAGGCTGTTTTTGGCACAGTAAAGTGCGGGAATGGAAATTTATAGCCAAACTTCTGAGTAAGTGCCTTACCCATGTCCAATAAACTGAGTGTTCCACCACAAATGATATAGCGGCCCTGTGCTTGTGGATTTAATGCCGCAGCGACATGTGCATCCGCAACGTCACGAACATCGACAATCCCGTTCCACATTGGCGGAACACCGAATAAGGTCGTACCGTTACCGAACTGTTGTAATACTTCAATGCTACCCGACTGGCTCGCATCGGTCAGGGATGGTCCCATCACTAAAGCTGGATTAATACATACCAGATCCCAACGGTTCTGTTGCTCGGCCATTTCCCATGCTTTGCGTTCTGCCGCGACTTTTGAATAAGGATAGGGCTGATGTGTTTCGCTACTGGTATTGTTCCAGTGACTTTCATCAAATTCATTATTGGCAGTGTCTTGAATCTCAACCGCATCGCCATAAGTCGATGCAATACTTGAGGTCAGTACCACACGTTTTACCGATTCTGCACGATTAACACTGTTCAAAACATTTTCTGTGCCTTTTACCGCAGGCTCAATGATGTCTTTGACTGCATCTTTATAATTGGTAACCACAAAAGGTGATGCAGTATGAATCACGATCTCGCAATCTTTCATCGCTTCATCAAATGAACCAGATTCAAGCAAATCTGCTTTGAAAAACTGGATCTGCCCAGTTGATTGTTCAGCCAGATCATACAAATGCTGGATCTTATTTTTCTTTGATGGGTCACGTACAGTCGCATGAACTGTATAACCTTGATTCAACAGACGTTCGATAATCCAGCCTGCTATATAACCCGTCGCGCCAGTGACCAAAATTGGTTTGCTTTTATCCATTGTGGTTTCCACATTATGTTTTTGTGATTGCTGTTATTTACCGAATTTCGCTCAAACAAACAACAGCTGAGCAGTCATTTTTTATGATTTTTTGATCAAAACATCAGCGGAATAAGAAGCATTGCTAATGGTTACAAAAAATCAAACAAATGATTTTCAATAGGATTATCACTTTTTAAAGTCATAAATGATATGCAAAGGCTTATTTTATTTAGATAAATTTAGTCAATTCGAATTGTAAATGCGTATGTTTCTCATTTTAATTTTATAAAAATCATGAACTTACACACTTTTGTTTTTGCAATTCTATTGTAACTTGGCCATACTATTCTCATTCGATAGGAGTAAGTATTATGCGTGGCAATCCAGAAGTCATCGACTATTTAAATATGCTCATTGGCGGTGAATTGGCTGCTCGTGATCAATATTTAATTCATTCAAGAATGTACGAAGATTGGGGCTTGAGCAAAATCTATGAGCGTATTGACCATGAAATGCAGGAAGAAGCATCTCATGCTGACGCAATCATTCGTCGTGTGTTGTTCCTCGGTGCTCAACCGAATATGAATCGTGAAGATATCAATGTAGGTTCGGATGTTGTGAGCTGCTTAAAAGCAGATTTAGCACTTGAATATCATGTCCGTGAAAAATTGGCTGTGGGTATCAAATTGTGTGAAAAAAAAGGCGATTTTATTAGTCGTGACATGTTGCGTCAGCAGCTTTCTGACACAGAAGAAGATCATACGTATTGGTTAGAAAAACAATTACGTTTAATTGAATTAATTGGTCTGCAAAATTATATTCAATCACAAATCTAATCGATTAGCGTGATGAATAAAAAAAGGAACTTCAAATGAAGTTCCTTTTTTTATTTTGTATTCAAAATGATGAAAGAATAAGAAGCTGAAATGAAGGCTTAGAATTTTTTACTGTAGTTCACAAATAAGCGATCTTCACTAAAATCATTGCCATGTTTCACGTTATAGTCAATCCGGATGTACTGTAGCGAAAAACCTTTGAGAGAAGGCTGTTGGAATGCATAGTTGAGAATAACATTGGATTCAGATTCATGATTTTTTTCACCATTGGCTGCTTTGAAATCATGACCATAGACATATTTCACCACAGCATTCAAACCTGGAACATAGTTATTGAAATCATAGCCATACATCATGTGATAAGACTTTTCGTTCTTTTTGAAGAAGCCGGTTGCATTCCAGTTAATAAAATAGGTCTCAGGCAAGAAACCGTCAGGCAAGGGATAAGCCGACTCGCCGATAATTTGCTGATAACCTAAACCAAAGGACTGATTTTTCACCTTGAGCATTTCAAGCAAACCAATATTTTGAGCATCGATATCGAAGTTGGAACCATCATTCTTGGTATTAAAATATTTAAATCTGGAATTAAGACTAAAATTAGGCTGTTTCCACTGGTGGTCTAATCCCACATAATGCTTGTTGTATAAGTCTTCTAAATTGCCAAAATAATATTCAGCCTTCAATGATGGCGTGAGCTGATAGCGCAGATCCAGATAATTTAGACCATCTGAGTAAATGGTTTTCCCATTCGAGGTAAAGGAAAACTTTTTAAAATCTTCTTCATTCCGTGGAGAGACTTTGTCGATTCTTCCTATTTCGGCATATAGCTGATCAGAAATTTGTGACTTTAAATTTGTCCCCCAATAAGAGGTGAGTAACTGACGGCTGCTATCCACCGCTGTCACGGGTAAATCCAACCAGAGTTCACCCACACTCAATAACGTTTTGTCATAGCCTAATTTTAAAGTGGCACCATATTTTAAATAGTCAGATGCTTGTGACTGTGTTTGGGTGTCAAAGGGCAGGACAGTATCAGCCACATGTTTATCTTGACTCAAACGCACTGCATATTGCACCGAAGCATCTACACCAATGGTGATTGGCTTATCTGCGATATGCAGCGGTGTTTCCTGCATCTTGGATTTATAAAATAAGGATGCTGCTTGTGACCAACTGCCTGTATCTTTGAGATTAGGATTATCAAAGTCTCGATTGATATAAGCATTCTTCAGGGTAAACTTCCATTCATCTTGAACAGTTTGAGTCGATTCTGCGGCAGCGAGTAGCGGGCTGTAAAAGCTCCCCATTAAAAGCAGTGTAGAGACCGTTAAGCAATGTGGGCTCAGGCGTTGTAATGATGTCATAATCCATATCCAAATATGATGCGCCAGTCCTCGACGCACCTCGTGTTATTGCTGAGTCAGTGAAGCTTGTGTATTAAAGTTCGGTGCAGATTGTGCTGCAACGGAAGCTTTTAAATTGACCATAAAGATGGCAAAGGCTGCGATAATGCCTGGGATGGCAATCGCAAGGAAGTTCATTTGGTGAGGCAGTTCAAAGGTCAGTAAAGCACCCGTTAAGACAGGGCCAATGATGGCACCAATTCGTCCAATGCCTGAAGCCCAGCCCATGCCTGTTGAGCGTAATGCCGTCGGGTAGAATTGAGCGACAAAAGTATAGAGTAGAATTTGTGAGCCAATGGTTGCTGCACCTGCGACCGCAATCAAGCTATATAAAATAAATTGTGGACTATTAAAACCCAGCAAGATCAGCGCAGCCGCGCCAATCACGAACATACTGGTAATTACAGGTTTTAAATGGAATTTATCTGCCAGTGCACCACCACCAATTGCGCCCACCATGCCCCCAATATTCAGTGCGAATAGGAATAACATGCTGGCACCCAAAGAATAGCCTGCCTGTAACATCAGTTTTGGTAACCAGCTTCCCAATGCATAAACCATCAATAAACACATAAAGAAGGCAACCCAAAACATGAAAGTACTAAACGTACGACCTTGTTGGAACAGTGCACGGACAGGTGCCTCGGTGGTGGTACTTTCATTTAGAATGAGCTGTGTATTGCTGCTTAATTGAGTTTCAGGTGCAATTTTAGTGACGATCATTTTGGCTTGATTGTGATGATTGGATTTCACTAAAAATGCCAGAGATTCAGGCAGGAATTTCCAGATCACAGGCAACAGTAAGAGGGGAATACCTGCAATTAAAAACATGATTTGCCAGCCCATATCTTTGACCAGCCACGCTCCAAGTAAGGCTGAACTCATACCACCAATGGCATAACCGCTAAACATTAATGCAACTAAGGTACTACGTATTTTTTTAGGCGCATATTCGGTCATCAGGGCCACCACATTCGGCATCACACCACCGATACCTAAGCCTGCAATAAAACGTAAAATTGCAAATTCAATTGGATTGCTGGCAAAAGCACCGAGAAAGGTAAATCCGCTGAATAAGGTGACACAGATCAGAATGGTTTTCTTACGGCCCAGTTTGTCTGAGAGCGTGCCAAAAATCATGGCACCAAACATCATGCCAAAGAGTGCTGCACTGGCAAGCAATCCAGCTTGCACTGCAGTCAGTGACCATTGTTGCATCAGTAAGGGCAGCACCACACCATAAATCACCAGATCGTATCCATCAAAAATAATAATGATTAAACACCAAATTAAGACTTTCCAATGAAAAGCTGCGAAACGGGCTTTATCAATAATGTCATTAATATTGACCTTGTTTGTGTCCATTGCTTCACCTCCGATTTGTGAAGTACAGGTTATTTTTTATTAAGCTATTTTGTTATTGGGTCGGAGTCAAAAACCTAATTGATATATCTTTATGTCATTAAAGTATTGTGATTTTTTTAATATAAATTATTGATAATTATTGTTTAAATTTAATTTTTTGATTGGGTGTTAAAATTGAATTAAATATTAAATAGTGAGAATTTAGATGATTTTTTATGGCTTTTTAGCTGATTTTTAAATTGGGAAATCACTAGGTAAATAAACTCTCTGCTTTTAAATAAGGACATATTTTTATTTAGTTGTTGAGATAAAAATACAGAAAATTTTATTTAGGGGAAAGATTTTATATTTAAAGGCGAGTTTTTTGAAATGGATTGCTGACGCTTAAAAGTTTAACTTCATGATCAAAGGCCTTTTATTCGCCAGCAAGTCGCTATGAGTTGCTTTTGGTTGATTGTACTGGAGACGATTGAGAGAGAATAAGATGAGCAATGATCCCTATACAGATCCCCCAAAATACCGAACTTAAGCCTAGAAAATGCATACCAGAAGCAGTGGCGAGAAAGGTAATCAGTGCAGCATCACGGTGTTGAGAATTTTGCATCGCAGCAGTGATATTGGTTGCAATCGCTCCCAGTAAGGCTAAGCCTGCCAAAGCCGCAACCAGTTCTTTTGGCAATAAACTAAACAGCATGACAATACTGCCAGCAAACAGTCCGCCGAGAATATAAAAAATCCCGTTGGCAATCCCAGCAATATAACGCTTTTCTTTTAGTTCATGTGCATCTTTACCCATGCATAATGCCGCGGTAATCGAGGCGAGGACGATGGTAATACCGCCAACACAGGCAACCGCTAAAGAGGCAATACTGGTTGCGCTGATAATTGGTTTGGCTGGCGTGTCATAACCACTCAGTTTCATGATCGCCATACCCGGTAAAAACTGACCTGTCAGGCTGACCAGAATCAAGGGGAGTGCCAGATTTAAGGTGGAGTTCCATGACCATTCTGGACTGATCCATTGTGGAACTGCCAGATTAAAACTCACTTCAACAGGATTCATTTTTCCCAAAAATAAACTGAGTAAGATTCCAGCTGCCAATACCCAGATCATGGTATAGCGAGGCATCAGCCGTTTTGCAATCAGAAATACCATCAGCATGCTAAACACAATCAAAGGCATACTATCTGAAGCAGTAAACAGATTGATTCCGAACTGGAACAGGATACCTGCCATCATCCCCGCAGCAACATCTTGAGGAATCCACTTTAGGAGTTTGTCGAAACAGCCTGTAATCCCAATCAGAAAAATCACAATTGCAGAAGTGATATAGGCCGCGACTGCTTCATTCAATGAAATGTCAGGAAATAACGTGACTAATAACGCCGTCCCCGGTGCAGACCAAGCGGTAATAACGGGTGTTTTATATTTAATGGAGAGATAAATCCCCGCAACTGCCGCACCGATGGAAATGCCCCAAATCCATGACACCATCATGTCTGTAGAAACATTGGCGCGTTGCGCTGCCTGAAAGAAAATGATCAGTGGACCAGAATAGGAAATTAGCACGGCAAGAAAGCCTGCAACCGTAGCTGAAATAGACCAATCTTGTTTTAATGTTTTGAGTAAAGTTGTCATTCGATGATGGCCTCCTTGCACATCTGAAACGAAAAAGATCAGGACTAACCCTGATCTCCACCTCCCACTGGGATGACGCTGCCAGTGATATAAGATGCATCATCAGATGCAAGAAAAACAATGGCTTTGACCTGTTCCTCAATACTGCCATAACGGCCCATAAATGTACGATCTATAGTTTGGTCGACGACCTGTTGCATCCAGTCTTTTTCATCCTGACTCAGTGGATTGCTATTGCGAGGCACTTTGCGAGGCGGTGCTTCAGTTCCACCTGTGGCAATGGCATTGACACGAATCCCGTCTTGGGCATGTTCAAATGCCAGCGATGCCGTTAGTGCATTAACTCCACCTTTGGCTGCTGAGTAGGGAATACGGTTAATCCCGCGAGTCGCAATTGAGGAAACATTTACAATCACACCGGCTTGTTGCTTGATCATTTCGGGCAATACGGCTCGACAACACCATAATGTTGGAAACAGCGAGCGATTCACTTCCTTGATAATTTCTTCTTCAGAAAATTCCTGAAAAGGTTTCATCCAGATCGCACCGCCGACATTATTGATTAGAATATCGACTCGACCAAATTGTTGAATCGCTTTTGTAACAACCACTTGTGCACCCGCAAAGCTTTCCAGATCGGTTTGGATGGTAATGGCATCAGCACCCAATGCTTTGACTTCGATTAACACCTCTTCGACATAATCAGAACGATCGGCCAGAATCAGTTGCGCACCTTCGGCAGCCAGTTGTAGCGCAACGCCACGACCAATGCCTTGGGCACTGCCAGTCACAATCACCACTTTATGCTTAAATCTTTGTGCTTGAGACATACATAATTCTCCAGTAATCATCAATTCGCAGAGAACTTTTCGAACAGGAAATTGGCAGGTTTGATTTGTTTAGCATCTAACCAACCACGGACTGCTTCGACCATCGGAACAGGACCACACAGATAAATATCAACATCGCCTTTGTTCAGCCAATCATTATCAATATGTGCTGTGACATAGCCTTTACGTTCATGTTGACTGTCAGGATGTGCAACGACAGTTCGATATTCAAACCAAGAGAATTTAGCTTGTAATTCAGCTAATTTTTCCAAAGCGACTAGATCAAAATCGTTGGTTACGCCAAACACTAAACGAATTGGTTGGGTTGAGCCTTTTTCTTCCAATACGTGCAGCATCGACATAAACGGAGCGATGCCCGTACCGCCTGCGAGCATCAGTACAGGACGCGTCACATTACGCAGATAGAAGCTACCGAATGGTCCGGTAAAGGTCATCTTGTCGCCAGCTTGTGCGGTTTTACTCAAGAAGTCGCTCATTTTGCCGTTTGGGACATTACGAACCACAAAGCCTGTTAAACGATTGCCAGGCTTGGAACTAAAGGAATATGAACGTGTTTCACCCGTTGTCGGAATACCAACATTGACATATTGCCCCGCAAGAAAATGGATATCGGGTTGACCTTCATCCAGTTGAATATCAAAGGTAATGGTGGAATCAGAGAGGTTTTCAACGCGGGCTAAAGTCCCTTGAAAACTATGAATTTCAGTTTTACAGACATCTGATGACGCCTGAATCTGAAACACTGCATCTGAGCTTGGACGACATTGGCATGCCAGAATATAACCTTGTTCCGCTTCTTCAGGTGTTAAGGCATCTTCAATATACGTTTCTTCTGGCATGTCATAACTGCCAGATTCACAGAAGGCACGGCAGGTACCGCAGGCACCGTCACGACAGTCCAGAGGAATATTAATTTTTTGGCGATAAGCTGCATCGGATAGGGTTTCACCTTGAGCGACACTAATAAAACGTGTCACACCATCTTCAAATTGAAGTGCTACATTGTGGTTTGACATGAGACGTATCCTACAAAATAATTTTAATTTGGGACCTCAACCAACAGTCCGTTTGACTGAGGAGACCTATTTTTAGAGGTGGTAAATATCAATCACTTGATTGATGTAATCATTTTTAAGCACCACATACTTGCTGAGGATTTTTGGTTCATCACCAGAACAATCAATCACATAGCGTGACATGCCAAAGTAGCTATAGGTGGTTTTATAGCGGAAGCTCAAGGTATTCCAGTTAAAGCGAACTATGAGTTTATCTCCGTCGTGCTCTACGATTTCAATATTGGCAATATTGTGGCAAGTACGGGTATCAGGCATGGTGGCAGAGGAGCGTTCGGTCTTGATTCGGAATACACGGTCTTCCAAACCTTGGCGATCTGGGTAGTAAATCAGTGAAATTTCAGATTGTGGATCTTCAGTGAGTTGATCATTGTCATCCCAAGCTGGCATCCAGAAACTGGCTTCTGGGGCATAACAATTGAGCCAGTCATCCCATTGTTCATCATCTAAAAAGCGTGCTTCACGATAGAGAAACTGGGCAATATTTTCCAAGCTGGTTTTGTCTTGAATATTCATGCGTTTTCTCCTTGAGCCGCGATTTCCTTCTCTGCGACAATGGCGTGTTTCATGGTATGCAGCCAATATTGATGTTGTGCCAGATACAGCCCTTCATCTTCAGTTTTGATCCCGCTCAGCATCGGCTTGAGACCAATTTCATTGGCCGCATCATCTGGGCCATAAATCCAGTGTTTTGAACCACGGCACATGTCATTCCATTCCAGCGCAATGCCTGCATAACCTGCCTGACAGGCACGGAATTCTTCCAGATCATCAGGCGTGGCCATGCCAGAAGCATTAAAGAAATCTTCGTATTGGCGAATACGACGTGCACGTGCTTCCGGGGCTTCACCTTTCGGTGCAATACAGTAAATCGTGACTTCAGTGCGATCGACTGAAATAGGACGCAATACACGAATTTGCGAACCGAACTGATCCATCAAATAGACGTTTGGATAGAGGCATAAGTTGCGCGAGCGTTCGATCATCCATTTCGACATGGCAGAGCCGTATTTCTCGGTATATTCTTCTGCCTTCGGAAAGTTCGGACGATCTTCAGGATTGGCCCATTGTGTCCAAAGCAGCATATGACCATTTTCAAAACCATAAGAACCGCCGCCTTGCTTACCCCAAGACCCAGCACTCATGGCACGAATATTATCGGCAGCTTGGGTTTCTTTGCGGTGTTGTGTGGTTGCAGCATAGTTCCAGTGCACAGCTGAAACGTGGTAACCATCAGCACCGTTTTCAGCGGTCAGTTTCCAGTTACCTTCATAGGTATAAGACGATGTACCACGCAGAACTTCTAGGCCATGTTCAGATTGATCAACAATCATGTCGATGATTTTGCTGGTTTCACCTAAGAATTCTTCAAGCGAAGGTACATCTGGATTGAGGCTACCAAATAAGAAGCCTTTGTAATTCTCAAAACGCGCAACTTTTTTCAGGTCATGCGAACCCTCCTGATTAAAGCAATCTGAGTAGCCCGCTTCACTTGGATCTTTGACTTTGAGCAATTTGCCCGAATTGTTAAATGTCCAGCCGTGGAAAGGACAAGTATAGGTTGCCTTGTTACCGCGTTTATGACGACACAATTGTGCGCCGCGGTGTGAACAGGCATTGATCATGGCATTCAGTTCGCCATTACGGTTACGGGCAATAATGATCGGTTGACGACCAATATGTGCGGTGTAGAAATCGTTGTTATTGGGAATCTGACTTTCGTGCGCAAGATAAACCCAATTACCTTCGAAAATGTATTTCATTTCAAGATCAAATAAGGCTTGATCGGTAAACACTGAGCGATGAAGTTTAAATTCACCGGTGTCGATATTATCTACAAGTAGGTCATCAATACGATCAAGGTGACTGGTATTGATTACAGGAATACGTGGCATGTCCGTTCTCCGACTTTCCAAATCTGTGGAAGTCATCGAGATGCTTTCGAAAGTATCTCGATATCCTAAAGGGTTAAATTCTGTGCGAGTCTTTTCACTTGAACCGATAATGATGAATACAGGCAGCAATCTCAGCGGGGCGATTCATATTTCATCGGTTTATCTCTTGTCTATACCTTAAAAGAATGAGTAAACTGTGTCTAAGACCGAATTTATATTTTTATATATCTTAAAGGTATGGAAACCTCATGGAACTACGTCATTTACGGTATTTTGTTGCGGTTGTTGAAGAACAAAGCTTTACCAAGGCAGCAGAAAAACTATTTATTGCTCAACCACCTTTGAGTCGGCAGATTCAAAACTTGGAAGGCGAGCTTGGAATTCAATTGTTTGAGCGAGGAAGCCGGCCATTACAGACCACACCTGCTGGGCATTTCTTTTATCAGCATGCGATTAAACTTTTGTCTAATGCTGAAGAAATCAAGAGTATGGCCAAACGCATTGGACTGATCGAACGCAGTGTCACGATTGGTTTTGTGGGGTCGTTACTGTATGGATTGTTACCTCGAATCATTTATTTATTTCGGCAACAGCAACCGCATTTAAATATTCAACTGGTGGAAATGAGTACTACGGAGCAGTTGCAGGCTTTAAAAGAAGGACGTATTGATGTAGGTTTTGGGCGTTTGCGGATTAGTGATCCAGCGGTAAGGCGGATTTTGTTGCGTAAAGAGCGCTTGGTTGTGGCGGCACATACCAGTCATCCGATTGCGCAACGTACAGAAGGGGTCTATCTGGCTGATCTAATTGATGAAAAGATGTTTATGTATCCTACCTCTCCGAAGCCTAATTTTTCGACTCAACTCCTGAATATCTTTGCCGAGCATAGTTTAGTACCCAAAAATATGCATGAAGTGCGAGAAATCCAATTGGCCTTAGGCTTGGTCGCAGCGGGCGAAGGATTGTGTGTGATTCCTGCCAGTGCCGATACCATTCGTTTTCCCCATTTGAATTATATTCCGATTCTGGACAATGGTGCAGTCAGTCCAATTTTTCTGACTGCACGGGCAATGGATCGTAGTGAAGACTTGCAGTTGTTATTTGATTGTGTCTATCAAGTTTATGATCTGGAAGGTATTCCATATCAACGGACTGTATTTACACTCGATCAAAACCCGATTGATGACTCGGTTGGGATTGATTTTTAAAGTATGTCCATAAAAAAGCCTAAGGTCAGAAATCTGAACTAGGCTATTGATGAATAGATTGATTTAACAGTATTTGAAAAGATTATTTGGTTTGTAATATTTTCAAATCTTTCAATACTTGATCTGCGTGAGTCTGTGTATTCACACTGGTATAATGATACATCACTGCGCCTTGAGGATTGATTAAAAAGCTTTCCCGCTTGGCAATTTTAGCAATGCCTAAATTTCGGACAATGCCAAATTTAGTTGCAAGTTCGCCTTTATCATCTGCAAGAATTGGGAACGGTAAACCAAGTTTTTCTGAGAATTTTTGATGTGATGCAACATCATCCAGACTGACACCAAGTACCACCGCATTTGATTTGGTAAATTGAGGATACAGTGATTTAAACTGATTGGCCTCTTGGGTACAGCCTGCAGTGTTATCTTTAGGATAAAAATACAAGACAACCCATTTGCCTTTATATTGATTCAAGGTATGCCATTTGCCACTTTGATCTTGCAGTTTAAAATCTGGTGCTGATTGTCCAACCCATTCTTTTTGAGCGTTATCTTGCTTAGAAAATAAGGTACTTTGCGCTGTACTTAGGCTGGGTGCGCCAAGTAAAAAAAGTGAACTACATACCACGAGAACTTTGGACATTATCGTATTCATCATGTTGATCTCAAAGTGTAATACCACATACTTTAGCAAATTTAGAAATTGAATGTGTTAGAAAATTCTTTACAGAATTTTGATCTGCTTTATATATTTAAATTGAAGAGTGATTTAAAAAAAGAAAAGGTAAATCAATGGATGTTGGCGCGGTTCTCATTAAATTAAAAACAAATAGGCAGACTGAGGTCGAGGCTTGGCAGCAAGAAATTGAGCGACGTAAAGCGGAAGCAATTCAAACGCTTCAAGCTGAAGGTGTGAAAGTGGAATCTTGGTTTCAACTTGAATTGAATGATGAAAATTATTTGCTTGCTTATACGCGCGCTAAAGATATTGCTCAGGCAAAACAGATGGCAAGAAATAGTTCCTTTGAAATTGATAAAGTTCACCAACAGTTTAAGCAGCATTGGGAACAAATAATTCCAGCAAAATTATTGATTGATTTGGAAAATAATGATGAGAAAGAAACAGGTTATACTTCGGGGCAAGTGTGAATAATTAGGTAAAAGCGTGGAACATAAGATTTTACTGATTACGGGATGGGGCGGTGGTGCTCAATTATTAAAACCGCTGCATGAGGCTTTAGAACAACAAGGACATGTTGTTGAGCGGATTGATATTTTTAATGCGTTGGATGATGACGTTTTACAACAGTATGTTGAACGTGCAGTGAAGTTTGATGTGATTATCGGATGGTCGCTTGGTGGACAACTGGCAACAATTTTGGTCAATCAAATACAACAACAATATGCTCAACAGAAAGTTTTAATCACTTTCGCTTCAAATCCCTGTTTTGTTGTTCAATCGGATTGGTCGACAGCAATGTCTGTAGAAACCTTTATGCAGTTTAAGCAGTCATTTGAACAGGATGCGATTACTACGCTAAAACGATTTGGCTTACTGGTATGTCAAGGTGCAAGTTCGGCAAAAAAAGATTTCTTAGCCATGCAACAATTGATTCGCCCGCAACCGATTGCACTATTAAAGCAAGGTTTACAGTTGTTAGAACAATTAAACTTGGTTGAGATGTATAAGAATTATCAGGGTGGACAATTACATGTGTTTGCGGAGCATGATGCTCTAGTTCCTTACCAAGTTATGCAGAATATTCAGGATTTATCTGCAAAGAATTTATCTATCGTTTCCGTTGAAGGTGCTTCACATGGTTTTCCGTGCTTTATGGTTGAGCAGACTGTGCAAATAATTGAGGATTTTCTGTGTGAGAGGGTTTAATCTTGCTTGAATTGAGAGTTCTCGCAATTTATTTTAGATTTTGACAAGTTTAAGATAAACCTATTTTATAGATCTAACGGAATCGTGCCGAGTTCTCATCCATTTTCAGGATATGCCTTCGGCGACCTACTTTTCTTTCGGGAAAAGTAGGCAAAACCATTTGTCATCTGCAAAACCTGTTCACTTCTTTCATTTTTTTCTTTTGATCAAGTGTACGAAGCCTTGTATTTTATTTATACCACGCAGGTCGCAGATGACATTTCCGAGTATCGAAAAGTGTGATCAGGCCAATGGTAAATTTTGAAATAGCAACAAATGAGGTAAAGGATGACCGATTTATTTGATTTAGAACATCTATGGCATCCTTATACTTCGATGTTAAATCCTCTGCCAACCTTTAAAGTCAAACGTGCCTATGGTGCGACCATCGAACTGGAAGATGGGCGAACTTTAGTTGATGGTATGTCGTCATGGTGGTGTGCAATTCATGGCTATAACCATCCTGAACTGAACCAAGCGGTTTCAAATCAATTACAGAACATGGCGCATATCATGTTCGGTGGTTTGACCCATGAACCTGCGATTGAATTAGGCAAATTATTATTAAAAATAACACCACCAAGTTTAGATAAGATTTTTTACGCAGATTCAGGCTCTGTTTCAGTAGAAGTGGCCTTAAAAATGGCAGTGCAATATTGGGTTGCATTGAATCAACCAGAGAAAACCAATTTTATTACTACTCGTTCTGGTTATCATGGGGATACCTGGAATGCGATGTCTGTGTGCGATCCAGTCACGGGGATGCATCAGATTTTTGGCACGAGTTTACCAAATCGATTTTTTGTTCCCGCGCCCCAAAGCCGTTTTGATGGCGAGTGGAACCCTCAAGATATTCAGGAACTCAAGCAACAGATTGAACAGCATCATCACAGTATTGCTGCACTGATTATTGAGCCGATTGTACAGGGTGCGGGCGGCATGCGTTTTTATCATCCTGAATATTTACGTCAAGCCAAAGTTTTGTGTGAGCAATATAATCTATTGTTGATCTTTGATGAGATCGCAACAGGTTTTGGGCGTACAGGTAAAATGTTTGCTTGGGAACATGCACAAGTTGAACCCGATATTATGTGTATCGGTAAAGGTTTAACAGGTGGTTATATGACTTTGTCTGCGACATTAACTACCAAACAAGTGGCTGAAACCATTAGTCGTGGCGAAGCAGGTGTATTTATGCACGGCCCAACCTTTATGGCGAATCCATTGGCTTGTGCGGTTGCCTTGAGAAGTACCCAATTATTGGTTGAGCAAGACTGGCAAGCCAATATTCAACGGATTGAAAAGATTCTGATTGAACAATTAATAGATTTAGCTCAGCTTGATCATGTCGCTGATGTACGGGTTTTAGGGGCAATTGGTGTAGTTGAATTAACCACAAATGTTGATATGAAAACCTTACAACAGCAGTTTGTGGAACGCGGGATCTGGGTACGGCCATTTGGAAAATTGGTCTATGTGATGCCGCCGTATGTGATTAGCGACGATGAATTGAACTATTTATTAACACAGCTGATTGAAGTAGTGAAAAGCATGCAGGGAGTCAATGCCAATGTCCTTGCTTGATCATTATGCCGAGCAACTTGACCAGCTCAAACAACAAGGGAATTTTCGTCAATTTACTTCAAATCAACAGCAGGGAAAATGGATTACGATCCAAGATCGGACCATGTTGAATTTGGCATCCAATGATTATTTGGGCTTAGCCGCTGATTTAAGTTTAAGAGAAGAATTTCTCGATACATTGAAAATCGAACGTGTATTGTTTAGTTCATCGTCATCGCGCTTACTGACTGGTAATTTTGCAGAATATGAACAATTTGAAAATAGCCTAAGTAAATCATTTGGTCGTGCTGCCTTACTTTTTAATAGCGGTTACCACATGAATATCGGCATCTTACCTGCTTTGGCGGATAGTAAAACTGTGATTCTGGCTGATAAATTGGTACATGCCAGTATGATTGATGGGATTCGGTTATCAACCGCTCAATATGTGCGTTATCGACATAATGATTTGCAGCATCTGGAACAAATATTGCAGAAGTATCATCAAGATGAGCAAATTGAACGCATTATTGTGGTGACTGAAAGTATTTTTAGTATGGATGGCGATGAGACAGATTTAGCTGCATTGGCTCAGCTAAAACAACGCTTTTCCAAAACCATGTTGTATGTTGATGAAGCGCATGCCATTGGCGTAAGAGGAGAGCAAGGTCTGGGTTGTGCCGAGCAATATGGGGTGCTGGATCAGATCGATTTCTTGGTTGGAACCTTTGGTAAGGCGATTGCGTCTGTGGGTGGCTATATTATTTGTGATTCAATCATCCGTGATTATCTCATCAATAAAATGCGACCATTGATTTTCAGTACTGCATTGCCCCCAATTTCGATGGCATGGTCTGATTTTATCTTTAACAAAGTTTTGAATATGCAACAACAGCGCCAGTATTTGGCTGAAATGAGTCAGTATTTACAGCAGGCGGTGATTGCAAAAGGTTTTTCAAGCCCGTCGAGTAGTCATATTATTCCGATTATTCTTGGGGAAAGCCAAACAGCAATTGAAAAAGCACGCTTTGTACAGCAACAGGGTTTTTATGCTATGCCCGTACGTCCACCAACCGTGCCACAGAATAGTTCACGCTTACGTATCTCGTTGACATCTATGGTGCAAAAAAATGAATTGGAACAATTGGTGGAGTGTTTGTGAGCATTAATAAAGCACTGGTTGCGCAGCGTTTCGCCAAAGCAGGGCAAAGCTATGTTGAGCATGCGGTCATACAAAAGCAGATTAGTGTACAGCTATTTGAATATATCAAAGTCTATTGTCCACAATCCTTAGCCTCTGTGCTTGAGATTGGCTGCGGTTCAGGCAATTTAACCCATCTGTTTCAGTCTCATTTTCAAGTTGAGCAACTATTTTTAAATGATTTATATGCAGATGTAGAGCAGCATTTTTTAAGCGTCGACAAGATCAATTGGTTGATCGGTGATATTGAACAGCTTGAATTACCTAGTGGATTAGATGCGGTGATCTCAAGTTCAGCATTACAGTGGATGATTGATTTGCCTGCTTTATTACAACGGATTCATTTTGCGTTAAAACCAAATGCCTATTTTTGTTTTTCTAGCTTTGGTCCTGACAATTTAACCGAAATTAAGCAGTTAACAGGACAGGGGTTAAATTATGTCGATTTGGATAGTTTGCAACAGCAGCTTGAACAACAAGGTTTTGAAGTGCTGTTCATACACCAAGATCATAAGCAGCGTTATTTTGATCATCCGAAATTGATATTGCAGCATTTAAAGGCGACTGGCGTGACGGCAACTGCAAAGTCACACCGTTGGACTAAGCAATCTTTACAACGGTTTTATGCAGATTATGAACAGTTTCATGATGAGCAGGGTTTTCGTCTGACTTATCATCCGATTTATGTGATCGCGAGGACAGCAGCATGAGTGCAGCAATTTATTTTGTCAGTGGTATTGATACTGAGATTGGTAAAACTTATGCCACAGGTTATCTTGCCAAGCTTTGGACCGAACAAGGTCAATGTGTGATTACCCAGAAGTTGGTGCAAACAGGGAATGTAGATATCTCAGAAGATATTGAAAAGCATCGTGAAATTATGGGCAGTGGCTGGTTTCAGGAAGACCATGACAAACTGACTATGCCTGAAATTTTTACATATCCAGCCTCACCCCATTTAGCAACGCGTCTGGATGGGCGAGATTTAGATTTTGCCAAGATTGAAGCTGCGACTAAACAACTTGCCCAGCGTTTTGATGTGGTACTTTTGGAAGGTGCGGGTGGTTTGATGGTGCCTTTGACCACTGAACTATTGACCATTGATTATATTGTGCAGCATCAATTTCCTGTGATTTTAGTGACTTCTGGACGTTTGGGTAGTATTAATCATACTTTATTGAGTTTAGAGGCTTTAAAACAGCGTGGTTTGAGTTTGCATGCTTTGGTGTATAACTTAAAGGATGAGTCGAAAGACCCACTTATTTCAAAAGATACGGCTGATTATTTAAAAGCTTATTTAGCAAAGCATTTTCCTGATGCGCAATGGATTGAATTGGAAAAATTCTAATTTAATTCATTAAGTTTAGAATCTTATTCAATAAGAGGAACCGCAGTGTCTTCCCGAGTTTCTCTAATGAATACCACATGATCTTACTTTTCAGGGATGAAAAGTAACAAAAATCCTTTGTAGGGTTGACGGTATATCCTTATAACGCATCCCTACGGGTAGCATCCATGCCGCCGTCACGATAGCGAATAGATTTTGGAAGCGATTTAACTAATAAATTTAAGGTGACTAACAATGAATAAAAAGAATTTTATTTTTATAACCCTCTGCCTGTCAGGTCTAGTCTCGCCAACTCATGCTGTCACACCTAGCGATAAGACCATTATGAGTTGGATTACTAACTTTCAAGATTCAAATGCCAGTCCACCTCAAGCCATTCAGATCGATTCTACCGAAGCAGTAAAGCTGATCTCGGGAGAGGAAGCTTATCTATCGGGTGTAAGTTTTGAAAATGCGGGACGTAACTTTTGGGCTGGTTATGTGCTAACCCGGCCAAAATTAAAGCAGGCGCGAATCTTAAAAGAGTTTGGCGGTCAATCGAATAGCTTCACAGTACATTCCACTGTTTATAAAGGTAAACCGATTCAACTGGTAGAAATTGAAAGTGCAGGTTCAGGACAGGGGACTGTTGAGTCGAGTAAAAGTCTGGTTTATTTAAATCAATGGACGAGTAAGCTGATTGCAGAGGTCGAAGAATCTTCCTATGAAGGGCGCTATGATGACAAATTAGGTGCAGAGGATTGCCGAACGGGTCGTGATAATTCGGGCTATTTAAATGTCATGCCTTATGCCCCTTATGTTGTTCAGACTACAGTCACAGGGAATGCCTGTAATAATAAACCCCAAGGCTATAAAGTAAGCAGCAAGTTGATTCCTATAGTGATCACTGAAATAAAATAAAAAAAGCTAACAAGCGAACTTGTTAGCGCAGGAGTAAGTTAGTTGTTATTGGATTTAATTTATTGTTCTCGTTTTTTAGTTATTACTGACAATGCCGATTTTAGTGACATTGGTTTGTTGAGCCAGCGCCATGACCATCGCGATATTTTTATACTCCGCTTGTGCATCAGGCTTAAATTTAATTTGATCTTGATCAGCTTTTTGAGCTACAGATTCGAATAAAACTTTGAGTGCCTGACGGTCTGCAACGGCTTGATCATTCCAGAAAATATGTCCTTGTGCATCGACACGCAGGTTGATCGTTTCTGGTGGTTTCTGATCAGTTGGTGGCGGTGGCGCGCCATTCGGTAAGTTGATGTTAATGGCATTATTCGGAATCGGGATAGTGATAATGAACATAATCAACAACACCAGCATGACGTCAATCAGTGGTGTCATGTTGACGTCGAGCATCACATCTTCTTCATCATTTTTTGAACCCACATTCATACCCATGTGTGATTCCTCCTGTTATGGCGAAGTCGCAGGCGGAGTGGTGACAAATGCAATTTTGCCAATACCCGCTTGCTGAGTTGTACTAATCACTTGATCAATCGCTTCATAATGAGTCAGTTGATCGCCACGAATATGAACTTCAGGCTGCGGACGTTTTTGCGCTTCAGCTTGTAAACGAGCAAGTAAAGTTTCTTTATTTGCAACATGTTGTTCATTCCAGAAAATATCGCCTGTTTTATTCACAGAGAGCTGAATATTCTGTGGTGTCGTGGCATAAGGTGTATTTTTTTCTTCAGGTAGTTTTACGGGAACCGTATGCGTGACCACTGGAACTGTGATTAAAAAGATAATCAGCAGTACCAGCATGATGTCGACTAACGGTGTCGTGTTAATCGTCCCAATGACATCATCATCACTTTGATCTGAATTAATCATCATGCCCATAATGATGTTCCTTATTTAGAATCACGGTTTGGGTGGTTGCCGTTTAAGTCACCGCTGAGTAAGACTGCGTGTAGATCTGAACCAAATGAACGAACATTGTCCATCACGGCTTTATTCCGTCGAGTTAACCAGTTATAGCCCAATACAGCAGGTACTGCGACCGCAAGACCAATCGCTGTCATAATCAAGGCTTCACCCACAGGGCCAGCCACTTTATCAATTGACGCTTGGCCTGAAATACCAATTGCAGTAAGGGCATGATAAATTCCCCAAACCGTTCCGAATAAGCCAACAAATGGTGCTGTTGAACCGACTGTTGCAAGGAAGGCTAGGCCATTACTGAGATGACTTTGTACTTTTTCAATGGCACGTTGAATTGAAATGGTCACCCATGTATTGAAATCAATACGTTCTAGTAAAGTGCCATCATGGTGTTTGGTTGAGCGAATGCCTTTTTCTGCAATATAACGATAGCTACTGTTTGCATTTAAGCTGTCGGCTGCACTATTTAAAGATTCCGCTTCCCAGAAATTACGTTCCGCTTCAGTGGCATGACGTTTGATTTTACTTTGCTGAAAGACTTTAGACAGAATGATGTACCAAGTGCCAATCGACATTAGCACTAAGATAAATAGGGTTGATTTTGCAACTAAATCACCTTCACGCCAGAGCGCTTCTAAACCATAAGGGTTGTGTACTTTTTCAACTGTTGCAGGTAATGGTGGCGGGGTTGGTGCTGCTTGTGCTGCTGCGGCATCAGTCGCTACAGTCGTTACTGCTGTGGTTTGCGTGGTTTCATCTGCCCAGACTGTTGCAACTGGAAGTAAGGTACTACCTGCGATGAGGCCAATTGCTGCGATTCGAGAAATACGTTTTGCTGTGTTTGTCATCTTTAAATTCTCCAAAAATTTGTTTGTTCAATGCATTTATTTAGGAAATCGTGAATGGATATTCGATTTCGTACCATTCTTGTTGTGGTACACCGTCTTTCATCGCTGCTTTAAAAGTACACAGGCTATAAGCTTTAATCGCTGCTTTATCTAAGCTTTTACTGCCACTCGATTTTTTAACTTTTGAGTCAATGACTTTGCCTGAACCATCAACCAGTACACGAATACGCACAGTGCCTTCTTCTTCATTCATCAAGGCTTCACGTGGATATTCAGGTTTTTGACAACCTGCCTCACCTTCTGAAACACCGCGTGAAATTCCTGCTGGTTTAGCTGGAGCCGCAGGTGCGGCAGGCGCTGTTGGAGCAGCAACGGGACTCGGGCTTGCTGCTGCCGGGGTAGGTGTCGGCGTTGCAACTGCTGTTTTGGTGGGTTGAGCAGGTGCTGGTTTTTGCACAGGTGTGACTTTCTCCACCTGTTTAGGTGGGTCAGGCATCTTGGCTACTTTTTCGACCATTTTCGGTGGCTCTAGCGGCTTTTCTTTAGGTTCCTCAGGCTTTGGAGGCGGTGGTGGTTTGATGTCCTGAATAATCTGTAGTTCTACAGGCTTATCGACAGGCTTGGTAAAGTCAGTCGCTAAACTTGTCATCAGAATATAGGCGATAATGAGATGTAGAAATAACACCAGACCAATACCGACAAGGCGTTTGGCAGGTTGATTTTCATTCTCAGAAAAGGGTATGCCCATAATTACTCCTGAAATTGTAATCATGGATTCATCGTCGTTTGGAGGATGGAACCAATTTAAAATTGATCCTGACCGCTTTAATTTTTGATGAATCAGAAGATTACGGTAAACCACTACGACAGAAGGAACATCATGTCGTAGTGGCGAAACACATTAAAATTTATAAGTACCGCGGGCGAAGTAGGTACGACCAGTTGGATCGCTGAAGCGAGGGTCATAACCATACTGGAAGTTAGTGACTGTATTGGAAACCGTTGGATCTTCATCAAACAGGTTTTTAATACCAAGTGTTAAATCTAGGTTTTTAAAACCTTTGTAAGTCCCAGAAACGTTATAAACGGTATAGTCACTTACGCGATGATTCTTATAGCCATCGGCGAGATTGTCAGAGTTTTGATCTTTGTACCCACTTGTGAATTGTTGCTGGAAGTTCAGAGACCAATTTTCGTAGTACCAATTTAGGTTTGCAACATGCTTCCAGCGAATCGTTGGCCCACCATTACTGATCGGGCTATTATCTTTATACGCCCCTAGGTTGCTAAACCATTCACCATCTTTCTCGGTTTGGTAATCGTATTTCGTGATATAGGTTCCATCAATACCAAAACCAAATCGACCAGTAGAGGTTACAGGAGTTAGATAATTCAAACCAAGGTCAATACCTTCTGTTTTAATATTTCCCATGTTTTGCATGGTTGTGATGACATAGTCGATTGAACCATCTGTCTTACGTACGAATTTGTCTTGGTACTTGTTTGGATCAGCAAAAATGGCAGCAGAATCAAGTGCAGAAATTTGATTTCTGATTTCAACATTGTAGTAATCTAGAGAAAACACAAGATTCTTGATTGGTTCTAATACGAAACCAGCTGTAATAGAAGTTGATTTTTCTGGTTCTAAGCTTTTATTCCCCCCTTGCATACGATCAAATTGTTGACCACAGTCCCGAGCTTTTACTCCACCTAATTGTGCATTTGGTACCCCATTTGGGCATAGCACAGGATCATCGCTGACAGGTGCGAGTGTTCTACTATTACTTTTATTAATTTCATAAAGTGTTGGAGCGCGGAAGCCTGTACTGTAAGAGGTTCGGAACATTAATTGTTTAATCGGTTCCCAACGTAAAGCAATTTTAGGATTAACGGTGCTACCTACATCACTATAGTTATCATAACGAGCGGCAATTTGTGCTTCTAAAGTTTTATGTAGTGGGATATGGAACTCTGTAAATGCTGAGCTAATATCACGTTTGCCTTCTTGGCTAGGATTATCTGGATCTGCACCAACGCTTGGAAGTCGTTCGGCAAGTTCTGAATTTACGTCTGAATTCCATTTGTCATGACGGAAACTACCACCAAAGGCAAAACCAACATCACCAGCAGGGAGAGTATAGATTGGACGACTTACAGTGAAATCTGCAGTTGTTGATTCTAATTTAGCAGTATTGTATTTACCTGAAAGAGAGAGTTTATTCCAAATCTCAGGGTCATCTCCAGCTGCTTGAGGCCCAAATGGATTTAATTTGCCATTATCTAAAGCAGATTGTACAGCTGCTTTATCTAAATAACCGCCTAATGCGCTATCTGATGCTTTACTTTGTGCATAAGTAATACCTGCATTAATGTCCCAACCTGCCGCTTCACCTTCAATTCCAGCAAATAAACGATGTGATTCATTTTCCGATTCACTGATTCGATTACCTGCTTGAGAACGCAAAGAGAGTTGTAATGGGTCTCCGCTAATACCTGTGACATTTGGGACAATGCCTTTACCTGGATAATATTTACTAGTGTTGCTGATAGTTACTTTGTTATTGCCATTATAGACATCGGGAGCAATTGCAGACGTTACTTTATTTTTTGCGTAGACATATTCACCAATCGCATTGAAGCTATCATTCAATTTATAAGTAAGACGTCCCATCGCTGAAATATCTTCAGTTTCAGGAACAATACCAATTAAACGTTGAGTGTTTAATAAGCATACGCCATCTTCAGAAGAGGTACCTTCATAGCCTCCACAATTGGAAGCAGCATAAGGATTGCCGCCAATTTTACTGGTTGGATCATAGAAGTTAGCAGGGAATGAACCTGTACTACGTGCATCTAAGCCAATCTCAGGAATTAAACTTCCTTTGGCACTCAGTTTGCGGTCTTTGGCCATAATATCGTTGGAACGACGGTAATCGATAACACCGAAAACATTAAAACCATTGTCTTCTAGATCACCATAACCACCGAAAATACTCACATCTTGAGTATCCCCCCCTTTTTGCTCAGGCTGGGTTAATCCACCACTAATATTCAGTCCTGTGAATTGTTTTTTAGTAATAAAATTGATAACACCACCGATGGCATCAGTACCGTAAATTGCAGATGCGCCATCGCGGACAATCTCAATACGTTCCAGCATGGCAAGTGGAATAATATTTAAGTTGGTCACACCACTATCAAATGCATTGGCTGCCAAACGACGTCCATTGAGTAGAATCAATGTTTTATTTTCGCCAACACCACGTAAATTTGCTGTTGCACCGGAAGTGTTACCTCGACCAACATTCTGAGAAGTGGTAAATCCAGCTTGGTTAGCAGTAATTTTAGTTAGTGCTTCTTCTGTGGTTGTGATCCCTTGTTTCAGAATTTCGTCTACTTTGACAATGGTAATGGGTGAGGCACTCTGGGCCGCAACGCCTTTAATGGAAGAACCTGTAACTGCAACTTTTACGACTTTGGCTGCTTTTTCCTCTGATGGTGACTCGGCCTCAGCAGCGTGAGCCATGGTTAAACACAACATACTTAAACTAAGCGTACTGAGTTTGAGTATGGTTTTGCCCGCTTTTGGCAGAGCAGTTGGTTGAGCGAAGTTGGCTTTTTTCATTGATTATTTAACCCCTAAATGGATTGCCACTCTAAAAATTCAATAAATCCGTTTTAGCAAGAGCTGTGCCAAACCCTATTTTTAGATTTCGCTTAATGTAGATTAAATTATGTAAAAGTGTTTTAGTTTTTATATATAAGCTTTTCATATTTTTACTAAATATTAAAAAAATGAAATAATTTTAAATTTTTGTTGGTTACCATAAAGTTCCAAATAATGCATTGTTTTGCAGTGCATTAAAATGAATCATAAAGTTTTATTTTTGCTTTTTTATGGTGCATAAAGTCTTTTACTGCTATAAAACATTAGGTTTGTTATTTTTATTTCATTGAAATAGAAAATAATATATAAAAATATGATTTGGCATAAAGTTACTTTTATTTAAGATGCGTGAAAATTTAGTCTGCTTGAAATATTTTTTGATCAAAAAATAGACTAATTTTTTTATTTGAAAAGTGGCATGAAATTCGCTAGGTAATTTTCGGTATTTAAGGGGTTTTTCTTTTGACTTAATTTTTCCAACTGGTAAAACATCATTAAATAAATGATTTTTTGATAAAAAATTGGAATAAGTAACGCTGAAAGGGAAACGGTTGTAGTGTTGAATGCTATGCGAAAGTCTAGTATTTATTAAAAAACGATAATGTGAGCATTGATTTGAAGTCAACTTTTTTTACGGTCACTGTATTATCAACCGTTATTGCATTTATGCCGATGGGGTATGCAAAAACGCCTGCTCAGGCAAATAAAGTACTCCATGTTGCTTTTGAAGCTCCAGATGATGGTTTTGATATGGTTAAAACTTTTAATTTTTACAGCGGGAATGTAGCCGATGTGATTTTTGAAAGATTACTTCAATATGATTATCTCGCTAACCCAGTAAAATTGGTTCCATCGACAGCAGAAAGCCTTCCTGTGATTGAGAAAAATGGGCAGGTTTATATATTTAAAATAAAGCCAGGTATTTATTTTACCGATGATCCTGCTTTTAAAGGCAAGCGCAGAGAATTGGTTGCAGAGGATTATGTTTATTCCATTAAGCGAATATTAGACCCTAAAAATCATGCGTCATCATTTTCTTTTATTGATAATAAAATTGTGGGTGCAAATGCACTGGTTGATCAAGCCAAAAAAACAGGAACCTTTAACTACGATGCCCAGATTGCAGGAATCAAGGCATTGGATAAATATACAATTCAATTTACGCTGACACAACCTGATTACAATTTTTCCTATATTTTGGCGTACAGTACTTTTGGTGCGACAGCGCGAGAAGTAGTTGAATACTATAAAGATCGTTTAGCGATGCATCCTGTGGGTACAGGGCCATACATGCTGAGTAAATATGTACCCCGCAGTAAGATCGAACTGGTTGCCAATCCTGATTATCGTGGTTTTGTCTGGAATTTTAAATCGACAGGCACTGCGTGGGATAATCAACTCGTCAAAGAAATGAGTGGCAAGCAAATGCCACAAATTGGCAAGGTCAATATCAGCATTATTGAAGAAGAACAATCACGTTGGCTCGCTTTTCAGTCTAAACAGCTTGATTTTGACAAAGTGACAGATAATGCAATTCCTAAAGTGCTCGACCCAAATAACCAGTTAAAAGCAGCGATGCAAAAGCAGGGCATACGACTCTACGCCAATAAAGAGGCGGAGATTACCTATTCCATGTTGAATATGCGTGATCCTGTCGTTGGTGGTAATAGTCTGGATAAAATTGCGTTAAGACGCGCAATCGCAATGTCTTTTAATGTCAATGAGTATATTCGTATTTTAAGAAAAGGACAGGCAGTTAAAGCTGAAATGCTGGTGCCAGATGGTATCAGTGGACATAATCCGAATTATCGTAGCAGTATTGGTTACAATCCAGTTTTAGCCAACAAATTACTCGATCATTTTGGGTATAAAAAAGGAGTGGATGGCTATCGCAATCTACCAAATGGCAAGCCTCTAACTTTAAAAATCAATACAGAAACAGGCTCTGCGAAGGTGATATCTTCAGAGCTTTGGAAAAAAAGCTTGGATGCGATAGGCATTCGGGCTGATTTTAAAATCAGTAATTTTGCCGATAACTTAAAAGCAGCGACGCAATGTCAATACATGATGTGGAGCGGTGCGTGGCATGCGGATTATCCAGAGGGTGAGAACTTCACGCAATTACTCTATGGCCCGAATGTTGGACGTGGTAATCAATCCTGTTATCAGTCAGCTGCTTATGACAATTTATATAAACAGGCGATGCAGCAACCACCTGAAAAACGTACACCTTTCTATGAAAAAATGAGCCGCCAAATTGAAGCAGATGGAACGTGGATTTTGCAAGATACACGGATTCGTAACTGGTTGATCCAACCAGAAGTTCAGGGTTTTAAAGCACATCCAATTATGAATACCAATTGGCAATACTTAGATATTGTTTCACCAAGTGAAAAATAAGTGATACATGTATGATGAAACAAAATTTTAAATTTTCGATATCACCTTACGGTTTGGCATTGTTACTGGGGGCAACCACAAGTTTTGGAGTCTCTGTTGCAGAGGCGAAAAGTCCAGCAGATCCGAAAAAAGTGCTGCGTTATGCTTTTCCTGTGGCAGAAACGGGTTTTGATCCTGTTGCCACACAAGATCTATATTCAGCACATGTGCTGTATTCTATTTTTGAAACACTTTATACCTATGACTATTTGGCCTCACCTGCAAAACTGGTTCCGAAAACAGCCGTTGCTTTACCTGAAGTCAGTGCGGATGGTTTGACGTATACCATTCGGGTCAAGAAAGGGATTTATTTCACCCCTGATCCAGTGTTTAAGGGCAAGCCAAGAGAACTCACCGCAGCAGATTATGCTTATTCATTTAAACGTCTCATCGATCCCAATCTACATTCACCAAATAGTTGGTTATTTGAAGATAAGCTGGTAGGGATTGAACCATTGATTCAACAGGCGGGTAAAACAGGGAAATTTAATTACGATCAGCCAATTGCAGGCATACAAACACCCGATCGCTATACTTTGGTGATTCGTTTAAGAGAGCCGAATCATAATTTTCCAATGCTTTTGGCGCATCAACCCACTGGTGCTGTCGCAAGAGAAGTGATTGAGCATTATCGAGATAAAGCCGGTTATGTAATGGGACGTCCAGTTGGAACAGGGCCTTACGTACTTGCGCATTGGACACCAGGTTCACGCATTATTCTGAAAGCAAATCCAGATTATCGTGGTTTTACATGGGACTTTAAGGCCAGCAATCCAGAAGACCAAAAAATCGTGCAGCAGATGCAAGGCAAAAAAATGCCACAGGTGGGTGTGGTCGATATTCAGGTGATCGAGGAATCGCAATCGGGTTGGCTATCTTTTCAAAAAGATGGCTTAGACTTATTTACCTTGGATGGGGAATTGCCAGTACAGGCATTGCAAGCGGATGGTTCATTAAAACCTGAACTCGCCAAGAAGGGCATCCAACTGTCTCGAATCCTAGATCCATCGATTGATTATCTGTATTGGAATATCCAAAACCCCGTAGTCGGTGGCCGCAGTAAAGACAAAATTGCACTACGCCGTGCAATGTCTATGGCCATTTCCAAAGAAAAATTTATTACGATTTTGGCCAAAGGTAATGCCCAAAAATTAGAATCTCCAATCCCGTTTGGTGTAGCAGGACACGATCCAAATTATAAGAGCAGCATTCCTTATTCGGTCAAGGCAGCCAATCTTTTATTGGATCGCTACAATTATAAAGTCGGCAAGGATGGTTGGCGGACTCTACCTGATGGTAAGCCGTTGGTGATTGAGTTTATGCCTTCAACCAGCAGTGCCCGTAGTATGCAAATGGCAGAATTGCTGAAAAAAGATCTCACCAATATCAAGATCAATATGGTATCGAAACCAGTCCCATTTGCTGAAGGCTTAAAGGCAGAAAAGCAATGTAAGACTATGTTTAAGGCCTCTGCTTGGATTGCAGACTATCCTGATGCGGACAATTTTGTACAGTTGTTCTATGGCAACAATATTCATGCAACCAACCATACCTGTTTTAAATTACCTGAATATGATCGCTTATATGAGCAATCTCAGAAACTCGATGATGGACCTGAGCGGGATGCGCTGTATCGCAAAATGTCACGTCTTTTAGAGTTTTATTCGCCAGTACAATTTATGTCTACCCGTTACCGTACGGTCGTCGTACAACCACGTGTCATTGGCTATAAAAAGCATCCAGTGCTGCCTGCAGAGTGGATGTACATCGATATTCAAGATAAGAAATAACAAACAAATTAAATTGGAGAAAAAGCATGGCGAAAAAAATGTTGAAATTATCAACCCTTGGTTTGTTATCGATGGCTGTAACAGCGATCAGCCAAGGTGCATGGGCTGCTGAAAATACACGAACCACATTACCCATTTTAAAAACCAGCGCTAGTGCGCAGTGGTGTGATGCCAATATACAGACGTTAAAACAAAGTATTGCTCAACTGGAAAAGCAAAGTATTAAAGCTCAGTCCGATGCGGCACCTGTATTGGCAGAGTGGGATCGGTTGATGGCAACAGTTGAGGATTTTGCTGGACCGATTAGCTTATATAGCAATGTTGATCCTGATGCCAGCTTACGTAAGGCAGCTGAAGACTGTGAAGTAAAATTGAATCAGTTACAAACCGAAATTTATCAAAATCCGAAACTGTACCAGCGATTTAAAAATACCAAAGCAATTGATCCGATTGATCGTAAATATCGTCAGGATATTCTCGATGCGTTTGAAGATACAGGGGTGCAACTTCCGCCCGAAAAAAGAACCCGTGTCAAAACTATTTTTGATGAGTTAACTAAACTCTCGCAAGAATTCTCTCGCAATATCCGTGATAATCCAGAAAAGTTAGAGTTTACACCTGCTGAGCTGAAGGGCTTGCCTGACAGTTATATTTCAGGTTTAAAGAAAAATGAAAAAGGCAATTATTTATTAGGATTTGAATATCCTGAATACCAACCGTTTATGGAGTTGGCGGACAGTGATGATGCTCGAAAACGTTATCAGACCGCATTTACGCGTCGGGGGACTGAAAAGAATCTGGTCTTGCTCAAGCAAATCATCGATTTACGTTATGAATTGGCACAGTTATTTGGTCAGCCAAGTTATGCCGACTGGGCATTAAAGAAACGTATGGCGAAAACGCCAAAAACAGTCAATAACTTTTTGGCTGATGTGCATAAAGTCGTGGCACCTTTAGAGCAAAAAGAGGTCGATGAGTTACGTGCATTTAAAGCAAAAACCTTAAATACCTCTTTGGATAAAGCTGAAATTAATCGTTGGAATGTGGGGTATTGGAGCGAAAAACTACGTAAAGATAAATATCAGATTGACCAAGAAAAACTCCGCGATTATTTCCCGACGCTTGCTGCACAAAAGTGGTTATTTGCAATTTCTTCTGACTTATATGGTATTGAGTTCAAGCCTGCCAAAGTCGATACATGGCAAGACGAAGTTGAATATTATGATGTTACGGATAAAAAAACAGGTGAAGTGCTAGGTGGCCTGTACATGGATAAATTTCCACGTGAAGGTAAATATGGTCATGCGGCCGTGTGGGGCGTATATGGCGGTAGCACTTTAAGCAAGCGTAAGCCAATTTCAGTCTTGGTCACTAACTTTAACCGTAAAGGTTTAAATAGCGATGAGTTAGAAACATTTGTGCATGAGTTTGGTCATGCGCTACATGGCATTTTATCGAAGACCCGTTATTCAGGTCAGTCGGGTACATCTGTAGAGCGTGACTTCGTTGAAGCACCATCACAAATGTATGAAGAATGGGCACGCCGTAAAGAAACATTATCTAAAGTTGCTGATTATTGTGATCCAGCTTGTCCTCGGATAGATGATGCGCTCATTGCTCGTTTGAAGTCGGTACACAATTATGGACGCGGTATGCGCTATGCACGTCAAACCCTTTATGCACAATACGACATGGCATTACATGGGGCAGACGCACTCAAAGTACAGCCACTGAATGTTTGGAAAAAAATGGAATCGGCAACTGCTCTGGGCTATGTGCCGAATACAGAATTCCCTGGTCAGTTTGGGCATTTGATGGGTTATCAAGCGGGTTATTATGGCTATATGTGGTCGGAAGTTTTGGCGCTTGATATGTTGTCTGCTTTTGGCGATAACTTGAATAATCCAGAAGTTGGGCAGCGTTATCGTCAAGCCATTCTTTCACAAGGCAGTCAAAAAGATGCAGCTCAACTGGTGAAAGACTTTTTAGGTCGAGAACCTGATAACAAAGCATTCTTTAATGAAATCACAGGTCAACGGGTCAAATAAGGATTTGCCATTATGCTCGCTTATGTCGTACGCAGACTATGGCAAATGATCCCGACCATGTTGGGTGTCATTTTGCTCATTTTCTTTCTTTTTAACTGGGTGGGGGGAGATCCTGCATATATTTTGGCAGGTAAAATGTCGAACCCAGAGCAAATTGATAACATCCGTAAACAGTTGGGTGTTGATCAACCCTACTATGTGCAGTTGTGGATTTTTATCAAGCAGATTCTGACTTTTGATTATGGCGCAAGTTGGAGTACGGGAGAACCTGTATCACAGATTATCCTGACCCGTTTAGGGCCTTCATTGACTTTATTGATTCCGCTCACGATTTTACAAACGGTGATTTCAATTATCCTCGCTTTAGCCGTTGCTTCAGTTCGTGGATCACTGACAGATCGTATGGTGATGATGTTATGTACCATTGGCATGTCGATCAGTATTTTAGTTTATATCATCGTGTTCCAGTATGTATTGGCATACCAACTCAGTTGGTTCCCCGTACAGGGCTGGAGTGATAGTTTTAGCCAAAATTTATTCCATTATGCATTGCTGCCGATCTTAATCATGTTGGTGGTGAGTATTGCCCCAACTTTACGTTTGTATCGTAGTTTTGTGCTAGATGAAATTAATCAGGATTATGTCAGAACTGCCCGTGCCAAAGGTGTAGGTGAGTCTCGGGTACTCGGGGTGCATGTCTTGCGTAATGCCTCGATTCCAATTGTGACCGAAGTTATGGCCAGCTTACCTGCTTTGTTGATTGGGGCATTTTTGATTGAGCGATTCTTTGGTATCCCAGGCATCGGGCGTGAAATTATTATTGCGGTTGAGCGTAGTGATTTCCCTGTAATTAAGGCCATCACGGTATATATCGCTGCTGTGACCATGATTTTTAACTTGATCGCTGATCTGATTTATAAGCTCCTCGATCCTCGCGTACAGTTGAAGTAGGGGGATGACGATGCTAAGTACAATTTTTAAAGGCAAAACATCTTCAAATGAGTCATCTGCTTCAACAGGATTATGGCAGCTGGCATTGAATCGATTGAAATCAGATCGAATCGCCGTGATTTCTTTCTTGGTGGTGCTGTTTTATTTCATCCTGCTCGCGTTATCAATGACAGGCGTGATTGCTTCCAACTGGAATAAAGAAGTCGCAGTCAGCTACGCACCACCGACATTTTTAGGGGCGGATACTGAGTCAGATCAAATTAAAGACAGTAGCCAGAAGATAGAGGCATTACCTGAAAATCCAGTTGATCCATTGAAAGATGTGATTCAACAGCTCAATACCGAAATTCAGGCTGAACAACAAGGTGGCTCAGTCATTGATAATTATGGTGTGGTTGATCCTTTAGCAGAGGATATGCAGCAAATTGATCAACAGCTTGGTGGGCATCTACTGGATCAAAAACAAGAGTTAAAAACCACGTTGCCTTTTGGCGCAGATAAGTGGGGGCAAGATATCCTGCTCAAAACCATTAAAGGTGCTGAAACCTCGATTCTGGTGGGTTTGTTATCCGCATTATTGGCTGTGGTCATCGGTACTTTCTTAGGTGCAATTGCAGGCTATTTCGGTGGTTGGGTCGATGATGTACTGAACTGGTTCTACAACATTTTTACTTCGATTCCTTATCTATTGTTGGTATTGGCCATTGCTGCGGTGCTCCAACAAAAGGGGATTCTATCGATTGTTCTGATTTTAGGTCTAACGGGTTGGACGGGGGTATTCCGTTTGATTCGTGCCGAATATATGAAGCATAAATCGCGTGAATATGTGCTTGCCGCAAAAGCGATTGGTGTTAGCCATTTACGCCGTATGTTTGTGCATATTTTTCCGAATGTCAGTCATATCGCATTGGTTCAAATTTCGATTCTGGTGGTGTCATTTATCAAATCAGAGGTGATTCTGAGCTTCCTTGGTTTTGGTGTTCCTGTGGGGGTGGTGTCATGGGGAAGTATGCTGAATGAGGCACAAAGTGAATTGATTTTGGGCAAATGGTGGCAACTGGCTGCGGCTTCGATTGCAATGGCTATTCTGGTCACAGCATTCTCCATGTTTACCGATGCATTGCGTGATGCCTTAGATCCTAAGTTGAAATAGCGGAGACAAAAATATGCAACCTCAAAATGAAACACCGCTATTACAGGTAGACGATCTTCGGGTCAGCTTTAAAGGCGAAAATAAACAATGGATCGAAACGGTTAAAGGGATTTCATTTTCAATTCCTAAAAATAAAACCGTGGCTTTGGTCGGTGAGTCAGGCAGTGGTAAATCTGTCACTTCCTTGGCGGTGATGGGTTTATTACCGAAAGGACAAAGTCAAATTGCAACGCAAAGTCGTATTACGTTTGAGGGTAAGGATTTACTGAATTTATCTGCAAAAGAGATTCGGAAAATCTGTGGTAAGGAAATTGCCATGATTTTCCAAGAGCCGATGTCTTCACTGAATCCTGTATTTACTGTGGGTGATCAGATTGCTGAGGTGCTGTGCATTCATTTGGGCATGGGACGTAAGCAGGCCAGAGTACGAGTGCTTGAGTTACTTCGAGAAGTCGGTATTCCTGCACCTGAAACAAAAATAGATGCTTATCCAAGTCAGCTTTCTGGTGGTCAGCAGCAACGGGTCATGATTGCGATGGCAATCGCCTGCGAACCCAAATTATTGATTGCGGATGAACCAACCACGGCTTTAGATGTCACCATTCAAAAGCAAATCATTGATTTGTTGGAATCACTACGACAACGCCATGAAATGTCGATGCTGTTCATTACCCATGATTTAGCGCTGGTTGGCGAAATTGCTGATGAAGTGATTGTGATGCGCCATGGTGAAATCCGTGAATTTGGTGCTGTTGAGCAGGTGTTGGAACAACCGAAAGATGTGTATACCCGTGCCTTATTACATTGCCGTCCGCAACTTTCAACACGTCCATACCGTTTACCTGTGACCAGTGATTTTATGAAGCAGGACGAAAATGGACAACTGATTGAAGCAACCAATTTGTCTGAATTAAATTTGAAACAACGGTCGCGAGGACTCACTGGTGAAGAAGCCATTGTTTTAGAAGTCAAAGATCTGAAAAAATCGTTTTATAGCCGTAAAGGACTATGGGGCCGTGATGAATTTCAGGCCGTAAAAGGTGTGTCCTTCCAACTGGCTAAAGGCAAGACCTTAGGTTTGGTTGGAGAGTCTGGTTCTGGGAAAACCACCATTGGCTTATTGTTAATGCGTTTGCATGAGGCAACAGGTGGACAGGCTTTGATTGGTGGCAAAGATATTCTTGCCATGACCGAGAAAGAGTTTTCGCAGTATCAGCGTAAGATTCAAATCATTTTTCAGAATCCATATGCTTCACTCAATCCACGCTTTACCATCGGGCAGATTTTATTGGAGCCGATGCGAATTCATGGTATTGGACAAAATGATGCTGAACGCAAGAAAATTGCACTCGAGCTATTGGAAAGGGTGAGCTTACCACTACAAGCTTATGATCGTTATCCACATGAGTTTTCAGGTGGTCAGCGACAACGGATTGCCATCGCACGCTGTCTGACTTTAAAACCCGAGATTCTAATCTGTGATGAATCCGTTTCTGCATTGGATGTTTCGGTGCAGGCACAAGTATTGAATTTATTGCAGGATCTACAGGATGAATTTGGTTTGAGTTATATCTTTATTTCGCATGATTTATCTGTAGTGAAATATATTTCAGACCAAGTGATGGTGATGAATCATGGTGAATTGGTTGAAATTGCCAATTCGGATGAGTTGTATTTACATCCACAACATGAATATACCAAGAAACTGCTGAATGCCATTCCGCAGGGTGTAAGCCATCATCATTAAAATTCAAGCATAAAAAAACGCTCTAATCAGAGCGTTTTTTTATTTTAAAGCCAAGAATTAGAACTTCTTAAAGCCTTTATTAAAACCAATGGTTTTACGACCATTGTTATTGTTGCCATTACCGCTTGGACGCTGTTGCTGTGATTGATCTTGTTCATCATCACGACGTTGCTGACGTAAATAACCACCACGACGTGCAGCCAATGGTTTTTCTGCCATTTTTTCAGTACGACGTTTTGCCATACCAAACAAGCCAGTACCTTGACGTGGTTTTAATTCAACTGATTTCGCTAAATTGTCGATATCTGTTTTATCCAATTCCATCCAACGGCCTGTACGTAACTCGCGTGGTAGAATCACCGTGCCATAACGGGTACGTAATAAGCGGCTTACTTTCAAACTTTGAGATTCAAAGATACGACGTACTTCGCGATTACGGCCTTCTTTAACCACAACTTGATACCAACGGTTGATACCATCACCACCAATTTCAGAGAATGATTCAAACTTGGCTGGACCATCTTCAAGTTCAACACCTTTGAGCATGGTGTTGCGAATTTGTGGTGTGACTTCACCCATGACACGTACAGCATATTCACGTTCAACTTCATTTGATGGATGCATCAAGCGGTTCGCAAGTTCACCATCGTTTGTGAATAATAATAAACCGGTACTGTTAATATCTAGACGGCCTACCATTACCCAACGGTCATTGGCAATTTGTGGTAAATGATCAAATACCGTTGGACGTTTTTCAGGGTCATTGCGTGAGCAAATTTCACCTTCTGGCTTATAGTAAATTAAAACGCGACGACGAATTTCGTCTTCAATTTGGAACTGTACTTTACGACCATCGATACGGAGTTCATCTGTGGGTTCGATACGCTCACCGACTTGGGCAATACGACCATTGATGCTGACACGACCAGCAGCAATGACTTCTTCCATATAGCGACGCGAGCCTAACCCGACTCTCGCTAAAACCTTTTGTAATTTTTCACTCATGACAGCACAACCTTAGACATAATGATCAACAGTTCACCTTTCTCAGGACTTCGGCGCATGTGCGTCGAGTGTCATGAATGCTTCCTTGGCGTTCTGCAGGGGAGGCAATTGACCTAGCGATGCTAAACCAAATGCATTTAAAAATTGGGGCGTTGTGACTAACAACGCAGGTCTTCCAGGCAAATCTCTGAAACCAGCTTCTTTAATCCAGTTCCAGTCAAAAAGATTTCTCAAGATTTGGCTATTGTTGGATACACCACGGATTTGTTCGATATCAGCACGAGTTACGGGCTGATGATATGCAATTACTGCGACTGTTTCGAGTAGTGAAGGTGATAGTTTAGTCGGACGCTCTGGCCAAACTTGTGCAATGATATTTCTATACTTTGCACGCACCTGAAAACGAAAACCTTGTGCAGTTTCAATTAGTTCAATTGAGCGACCATGTTGTAACATCGCTAACTGCTGTAAAAAAAAGCGTAATTGCTGTTTATTATATTGGTTTTGAAACGCTTCTTTTAGTCGCGCAAGTGAAACTGGTGAGTCACTGGCGAACAAGATTGCTTCAATTTGCAATAAAACGTCATGATGAATGTCTTCGAGTGACATACCTTCAGTTTGATCAAGTTGCTCTAAACTCATGCTGCAACTCCTTGAATGGTCAAAGGAGCTTCAATTCCACTATGAATAATCTGAATCTTTTGCTGACGTGTTAACTCAAGTACCGCCATAAAGGTCACCACCATACCCATACGACCTTGTTGGGGATTTAATAATTCGATAAAACTTAAAGCCTCGCCTGATGCAAGTTGGCTTTCAATAAAAGCAATTCGTTCTTCTAACAAGACGGGTTCCTGAGCCACGACATGGGTAATCGGTTCAGGGCGGTTGAATACGCAGAATAGAGCATCACGTAAGGCATCGACATCATAACCTTCATAAATGGGTGCAATATGTCCAATACTCACGTTGGTGCTAAACGTATCGCGCTCAAAGATTGGCATTTGCCCTAATCTTTCAGCCGCTTGCTTAATACGTAAATAGGTTTCTAAACGATCAATCAGTTCTTGCTTTGGATCTTTTTCAAATTGATCAACAGCCGCAGGTTTTGGGAGTAGTAACCGCGATTTCAAATCTGCGAGTAATGCTGCCATCACCATATAATCAGCCGTTAGTTCGATATTGAGCGATTTCATGCTATCCATATAGGATAAGTATTGCGTGGCAATCGGTGAAATATCGAGCTGCAATAAGTTAAAGCCGTTTTTTTGAATCAAATAGATCAGAAAGTCTAGAGGACCTTCAAATTGTTCGAGTAAAATTTCAAACGCAGCAGGCGGTATATATAAATCTTCGGGTATGACCTCTTGCCACTCGTCAAGGACACGAATGGAAGGTGTTAGCTCCAAAGTTGTTGAAGGGAGAATTTGATTCATTACCGTTATGAGCCACGCGAATTTTCAAAAGCATGAAAGATATAATTTTGTGTGCAAAAAGGGCACATGCTACCGAGAGCACGCCTATTCTAATCGAAATCCCAAATTTAATAAATTACTAGCTTACAAAAACCTTAAACTTCTCAGGGTATTTTCTTTATTTATATACGATGAGCTAGGGTATATAAAAAACTTATGCTTAAATTAACAACGAAATCATTATTTTTTATTAAATTCTAAATTGCGATGAAAAAATATTTAAAAACAGAACAGAATCAGTTTGGACAAAGTATCGGTTTCTTGGTCGAACGTGATATGCCCAGCCAAGCGATCAACGAAGATCTGGTGGGTCAATACGTCAAACTGATTCATATTGCCGATGAAATTTCTGATCAAGCAGCAAGTCAGATTTGGGAAGCAGTATCCACAGAACCGAATGCAGCATGTTGGACCTATTTACCTTATTCCGCACCGCAGAACCGAGATATCTTAAAAGACAAATTACAAAATCTATTTGGTTTTAAAGGCTCAACTCATTTTTTGATTGAGGTGGATGGTGAGATACAAGGCTGGATTGCACTATTAAATCCGAGGCTAGAGCAGGGTGCTATTGAAATTGGCAATGTCTATTTTTCCTATAAAATGAAAAAATCCAAAGCTTCAACCGAAGTGATTTTCTTACTCTTAGAACAATGTTTTGCCCATGGTTTTCGACGAGTGGAATGGAAATGTGATGATTGTAATGAACCGTCTAAAGCGGCAGCCTTACGTTTCGGGTTTCAATATGAAGGTTTATTCCGTCAAGATCGAATTACTAAAGGGCATAACCGCAATACGGCATGGTTTTCGATTATTGACGAAGAATGGCCCGCATTAAAAAAAATCTATCAACAGTGGTTAAGCCCTGATAATTTTGATGCACAAGGTTTTCAGAAACAGCGGTTGTCTGATTTTTATTAATTGATCAACTCGAATTGACATTGCATCGCATCTTTTAATTTATCAAGACTGGAGAAAATATTTTAATGAAACTCAAAGTTATTGTTAGTTTACTGCTTGTTGGTTTGGTCGCGATCGGATCTTTCATCATTTTTCAATATAAAATAAAGAAAAAACAACAATTAAGGCAGTTTGTTTCACAGGAAATTGTAAAAGGACTTAATCACCGTGTTCAGCCTGAAGCAGATAAGTTAGGGGTAACTTATCTGGCAGTGAATGAATACCCTAAAATTGTCATCAAGATGAAGATTCATAAGTTCTTTGGGGATAGAATAGAAGGCTCAACCAAACAGCAGTTATGCGAGCATGTAAGAACCTTTGAAAGTGTAAAAGATCAAGCTAAACGCCAAAGAATCTATAATCTTTTACAAGAAGATCAGGTGATGTATCAAGTCGAGATTTTTAATCACTTTGACAAAGAAATTGAGAATAGGAGCCAAATTTTATCTGAATGCTCTAATTTTCCAAAGTCTAGTTCTTGGTTCTGATTCACCTATGTCAGCTCTTATTCAAAAGCACTGACATCCCCGACACCACGACGGACAACTTCAGGATTTTCTCCAGATAAATCCACGATACTGGTGGTGGATAACGTACCGAAGCCACTATCAATAAACACATCAATACGTTTACCCAACTGATTTTCAATATCAAAGGGATCATCCAGCGGATCTTTATGATCAGGTAAAATGAGGGTACTGGTTAACAGTGGTTCACCGAGTTCTTTTAATAGCGCCTGAGCCACGGGATTACTTGGAATACGTAGACCAATGGTTTTTTTCTTTGGATGCATTAAACGTTTAGGTACTTCACTGGTCGCGGGCAAAATAAAAGTCGTAACCGCTGGCGTATTATTTTTTAACAAACGATACATCGCGTTATCGACTTTGGCATAGGTCGCAATATCGGATAAATCACAACACATGATGGCGTATTGGTGCTTGGGCCCCAAACCACGAATTTGTGCAATCCGTTCCATTGCATTTTTATTTCCGATCTGGCAGCCGATTGCGTATGCAGCATCTGTTGGATAGACCACAACATCACCCGCACGGATACGGTCTACTGCTTGTGTGATTAAGCGAGCCTGTGGATTTTCAGGATGAATATGTAAATGCAACATTATTTTAACTCCCTGATTTATACGGCTAAATTCAGTATGAAACTTGTTAGGGGCATGTTGCAAGTCTTAGATGTGATAATTTTGTCATCTAATCAAGGTGTTCACGTTTAAATTCATCGAGTTGTAATGGTGTTCCATTGCGGGTAGACACGCAGATGTAATGAATGAAATGTGCTGCATCACGTGGTAATTTTGCTTCGCCAGAAAAATAACGTTGTACTTGCGCAAAAACATGATCTTTAAACTGATCGCCATTACCACCATCGCCCGTTAAGTTATCCAGTGACACACGAAATTTTCGACCAAAGGCGGTCGCAAATAACCATTCTATGGCTTGAGGTTTAATTTCAACTTGCTCAAACAGTGCCTGTTGTTCTGAACTTCGTCCATCAGGTGCATACCAATAGCCCAGGTCGGAAAGTCGGCGGCGTTGCTCGCCCGCAATGCTCCAATGGCTGATTTCATGCAGGGCACTATTGAAAAAACCATGGGCAAATTGGATCTTTGCAGGCTGCTCAGAAGTGGCTGGGAAATATTCTGGTTCAAAATCACCTTTAACTAGTGTGACATTATGGTGGGAAAACCAGTGATTAAAGTGTAAAATAAGCCAATCGACCTGTTCTGGTTCTGTTGTTAGCTTTTGCCAAGATGAACGTTGCACTTGATCTAGCGTTAACACAGGAACAGAGGTTGAATGGGTGCTTCCAAGTAATGAAGATGTTACTTCAAGTTGCGGCTGCAACAGGTACATTGCTTAATTTACCCCGAGTTCTGTCTAAAGAAGTACAAAATTGTATCTTAATCTTTGACAGAGTACCGATGAATTTGTAGAATTGCCGCCTTAATTATGTCAGCAAATACTTTTCCAAGCCAAATCGAGCCATTTAAATGGGCTGAACAGGGCTTTACATGGTCAGGAACACTGCCATTGTCTCGCTTTGCTCGTATTGCTCGAGAAGCTGTTGGTTCAATTGATGATCAATTGATCAACATAGACTGTAAGCTATCAATGGATATCTATCATCGTATTGTATGGTTAGATGGACACACTGAAGCCAAAGTTCCAATGGTCTGCCAACGTTGTTTGGAAGCCGTTGAAATTGAATTGGTTTCAGACTTTCATTTAGCTTTGATTGATGATGAGTCACTGATAGAGCGATTGGATGAGGATGCTGATTTCATCGTTCTAGGTGAAAGTGAATCTTCAAAAAAAGGTGATTATGATGCACCTGCAGTGATAGATTTACTCGCATTACTAGAAGATGAGCTGTTATTGTTGGTGCCTTTATCTCCTAAGCATGATGCTTGTGAGCATAAGCATCAACCTGCCACTCCAGATGTTGTCGAAGAGAAACGGGATAACCCGTTTGATGTTTTGGCAGGTCTGAAGGGTAAACTTAACTCATAATTTATGTTATAATGTTGAGTTAAGACAACTGAATTTGTTCTGATCCATTTTTTCGATCTTTGTAAGGAGCCATCATGGCCGTTCAGCAAAACCGTAAAAGTCGCTCTCGCCGTGACATGCGCCGTTCACATGACGCTTTAACCGAGAATGCATTATCTGTAGACCAAACTACTGGTGAAATTCATCGTCGTCACCACGTGACTAAAGACGGTATTTACCGTGGTCGTCAATTATTCGCTAAAGCAGCTGATGCTGAATAATTGAACTATATGCATTAAGCGTTAGCTTAAAGTATAGAAAAAATGGGAGCGAAAGCTCCCTTTTTTGTTGTTTTTCGCAATTATAAAAAGAATTAATCAGTGTTAAATTGCCGCATCGCTAAAGAGTCTATTGTCATTCTCATGTAGAATTATGAGTGTTGATAAAATTGGCGGTAGACTAATTTAAGGATTTTTATATGTCGACTAAACGACTTGAGCAGGCTGCTCAAGCAACAAAAACAGCATTTGTTTTTCCGGGTCAGGGTTCTCAAAAAGCAGGTATGCTGGCTGAACTTGCAGAGCAGTTTGGTGTCGTTCAAGATACATTTGCTGAGGCATCGGCTGCGCTTGGTTTTGACCTTTGGCAGATTGCCCAAACGGGTGAAGGCTTGGACCAAACTGAAAATACACAACCTGTGTTACTGACCGCAAGTATTGCGCTATGGCGTGTGTGGTTAGAGCTGGGTGGTATTGTGCCGAAATACTTGGCTGGTCACTCTTTGGGAGAATACAGTGCACTTGTTGCTGCGGAAGCAATGAGCTTGGCTGATGCCGTTAAACTGGTCCATTTGCGTGGCAAACTGATGCAGAATGCTGTCCCTTCTGGTGAAGGTGCAATGGCTGCAATTCTCGGTTTGGCGGATGAGAAAGTGGTTGAGCTTTGTCAAAATGCATCTGCTGCGGGTCAAGGTTCAGTTGAAGCTGCAAATTATAATGCACAAGGCCAAGTTGTAATTGCTGGTAGTACCGCATTGGTTCAGCAGGTCATGGCAGAAGCAAAAGAACAATCAGGTAAAGCGATCGCATTGCCTGTTTCTGTACCATCTCATTGCACTTTAATGAAACCAGCGGCAGAAAAGTTTGCTGAAGCTTTGGAACAAACTGCCATTGAGCTACCATGCCTTCCTGTAATACAAAATGTCAACGCGGAAATCGCGACAGATGTTGCTCAATTACGTCAGGCGTTAACGGCTCAATTGTACCAATCAGTACAGTGGACGCGTACGATGCAATATCTGCAAGATCAAGGTATTCAGTACATGGTTGAATGTGGACCAGGTACGGTGCTGAGTAATCTTGCTAAGCGATTACCGAACATAGAAAAAGCATTTGCCCTTGATAGCAAAGCACGTATGGAAGATGCCCTAAACGCAGTGTTAGTGGCAGAAGGAAAAATTGCATGACACAACAACGAAAAGTTGCGTTAGTGACAGGAGCAAGCCGAGGCATTGGCGCAGCGATTGCACAGCAACTCATTCAGGACGGTTTTTTTGTGGTGGGTACCGCAACTTCTGAAGCAGGCGCGCAAAAGCTGACAGAAAGCTTTGCTGAACATGGGACAGGTGCTGTACTTGATGTTCGCAATGGCGAAGCGATTGATGCACTGGTTTCAGACATCGAGCAAAAATATGGTTCGGTGCTGGTATTGGTCAACAATGCAGGTATTACCAAAGACAATTTGCTGCTTCGTATGTCTGAAGATGATTGGGATGACATTCTCAATATTCATTTGAAAGCGGTTTACCGTTTGTCTAAGCGAGTATTGAAAGGCATGACCAAGGCACGTTTTGGCCGCATTATTAATATTAGTTCAGTGGTCGCACATTTTGCGAACCCTGGGCAAGCGAACTACTCAGCTGCAAAAGCAGGGATTGAAGCATTCAGTCGTAGCTTAGCGAAAGAGATGGGTAGCCGTCAGATTACAGTGAACAGTGTTGCACCTGGTTTCATTGCCACTGAAATGACTGATCAGTTAAGCGAAGATATTCGTAAAAAAATGACTGATCAAGTAGCTTTAAATCGTCTAGGTGAACCTCAAGATATTGCAAATGCAGTGAGTTTCTTGGCGAGCGATAAGGCTAGTTACATTACTGGTACAGTTTTACACGTAAATGGTGGTCTATACATGGCCTAAGTGGTGATGTATAAACTTTTAAAAAATCTTATATTCAATTAAACTAGTGGCAAATTAAAACGCCACAAGCAATGAGGAGAATTCCTGTGAGCGATATCGAACAACGCATCAAACAAGCAGTAGCTGAACAATTAGGTATGCGTGCTGAAGAGATTAAAAACGAAGCATCTTTCATGGATGACTTAGGTGCTGACTCTTTAGATTTGGTTGAACTTGTAATGTCTTTTGAAAATGATTTTGACATCACGATTCCAGATGAAGATTCAAATGAAATCACAACTGTTCAATCTGCAATCGATTACGTAACTAAGAAACTTGGTTAATCATCTTGCATGATCAAAAGCCACCGAAAGGTGGCTTTTTTGTCCCAATATGTTTTGCAACAGAATGTTTTTCATCGAGTTCTAACTTATATACATATATTTACAAGACCGCGCTAAATTGAAACTTGAGCCATTTATTTTTTCTGTATAACTAGATGTAGGTCTATTTTGACTATATGCGATTAATAATTACAGAGGAAATAACAATGGGTCTTTTTGATTTTGTTAAAGGTATTGGTAAGAAGAATACAGCACCAGCAGAGCCACAAGCTGCACCAGCAACGCCAGCTGAACCATCAGCTCAAGAGATTGCGAATAAATTATTAGGTTTGATTAAAAGTTTAGGCCTTCCAGTTGATGGTTTGTCGGTCACATATAATGGTAATACTGATACAGCAACGATTAAAGGGCAGGTTAAAACCCAAGCAGATAAAGAAAAGATTGTGCTTGCTGTCGGAAATATTGATCATGTAGCGCAAGTTGATGATCAACTCAGTGTTGAAACTCCTGAGCCAGAAAGTAAATTCTATACCGTGAAATCAGGTGACAATTTATCTAAGATTTCAAAAGAATATTATGGTGATCCAAACCAGTACAATAAAATTTTTGAGGCGAACCGTCCATTACTCAAAAATGCAGATGACATTTTCCCTGGTCAAGTCTTACGTATTCCACAATAATATGTGGACATTAAAAAAGGCGCTAAATGCGCCTTTTTATTTGATCATTTCCAGAAAATTTATGACTTTCAAAGTAACTTAAAAGCGTTTTGGAATCTTTTGCCCATTGGGTACAGGTGTTTCGGCATATTTTAATACGCCAAATAGCCACGTTTCCGCATGTTGAACGGCAATTTTTAATGAATCACCGAGTGCCAAACGACCCGCGATAAAGCTTGCCAAAGAGCAGCCTGAACCATGGTATTGGCCTTCTAAACGAGGGCAGCGGCTTTCCGCAATCATTTTACCATCGGCATAAAGAACATTGCGGATATGATCAGGAGTATCTTCATGACCGCCTTTGACTAAAATAGCTTTGGCACCCATTTCGAACAGCTTTTTTGTAGCCTGTTCAATATCCTCAATCCCTGTTAACGCTCTTAACTCAACCGTATTAGGGGTAATCACAGTCGCTAAAGGGATTAACTCGACAAAGGCTTTTACCAGTGTGGCCTGATCACCCAGTGAACCACCGCTATTTGCCACTAAAACTGGATCGAGCACATAGAGATAATCGGGATGTTCGCGTAAGAATTCGGCCAATGCAGCAATATTTTCGGTCGTGCCTAACATGCCTGACTTTACACATTTAATCGGTAAATCACCCACCACTGCATTTGCTTGCGCGAGTAACAATTCTTTTGGAGTTGCTTCAAAACCAAACACTTGCTGCGAGTTTTGAATGGTTAAAGCGGTACATGCAATTGCAGCATGCGCACCACTTTGTCCAATTGCTTCAATATCTGCTTGTAAGCCAGCACCCCCAGATGGATCTAGCCCTGAAAAACAAAGTACGGTAGGACGCACTGCAATTTCCTTTTATTCTGCAATCTACGGTAGTATAGGGAAGTTTCGAGAAACTCTCGACTGTGTTGTGTAAGACTGCAAGAGATTGAGCGAATGACGATCAAAAATATTCTAATCGATTTAGATGGGACTTTAACTGATCCTAAAACAGGGATTCATGGTTCAATTCGTTTTGCTTTGGAAAAGTTAGGCCAACCTTTGGCCGACGACGTTAATCTGGACTGGACCATTGGTCCGCCATTGAAGGCATCTCTCGCAAAATTACTAAATACTCAAGATGATGATCTGGCTGAGCAGGCCTTGCTTGCTTATCGTGAGCGTTTCTCGGTGACTGGCTTATTTGAAAATGAAGTGTATCCATCCGTCGCTGAGACTTTGCAACAATTGCAATCACAAGGCTATGCTTTGTTTTTGGCGACAGCAAAGCCTACAATTTATGCCAAACAAATCTTGATTCATTTTAATCTAGACCAGTATTTTATCGAAATGTACGGCAGTGAACTTACAGGCGAACGAACCAACAAAGCAGATTTAATTGCTTATATTCTTGAACAAGAACAGTTAGATGCACAGCAGTGTATTATGGTGGGTGATCGTCAATATGACGTTATGGGTGCGCGTGCCAATGCGATTGAAACTATTGCAGTGAATTATGGTTATGGTACAGCAGAAGAGTTGGCTCAAGCACAACCAGTGACTCAAATTTCGCAATTTAGCGCATTAATTGAATCTATTAATGAACTGAATGCAGAACGAAAAGTCTCTTAAAAATTATGCAATAAAAAGCCTCGATGATTCGAGGCTTTTTTTATGTCTAATCAGACATTGTGTTTTAAACGGTATTGCACCAGTTCTTCAATACTAATCACGGTCAAGCCATGTGTTTGCGCATACGCCAAAACTTGAATGCCTGAAGCCATTGAACCATCTGGATTGGTCAATTCGCATAGGACCCCGGATGGCCTTAAACCCGCCAGACGCGCTAGATCAACCGTACCTTCGGTATGACCGCGACGGCTTAAGACACCACCTTCACGTGCACGTAGCGGAAAAACATGGCCTGGGCGGCTCAAATCACTGGCAACGGCACCGTCTTGGGTTGCAGCAAGAACAGTAGTCACACGATCTTTTGCTGACACGCCAGTCGTTACGCCTTGAGCAGCTTCAATGGTCACGGTAAATGCAGTTTTAAACTGGCTTGAGTTATCAACGACCATAGGTGGGAGTTCTAAATGATCAGCTAAGGCTTCTGTTAAGCATAAGCAAACAATACCTGAACCATCACGAATCATTTGTGCCATGTTTTCGACAGTTAAGGTTTCAGCAGCAATAATCAGGTCAGCTTCGTTTTCACGATCAAAATCGTCCATCACCAATACAGGTTTGCCTTGGCGGATATCTTCTAAAGCTTGTTGAATACGTTGTTCAGCAGGGGAAAGGGCTGAAAAGAAAAGTTCGGGTTGGATTAAACTAGACATAATGAAACGCTCTCGTAAATTGGATACGGTTGAACATTTCAGGACTGATGTAAAAATAAGCGGACACCAAAACAAACCAAAAGTTGTTTTGGAGGTTTCGTCTTCTTTCATCCGGACTATACCGTCGGCTTTGGTCTCTCACCAAATCTGCGAGTATATAAAATATATACAGGCTCGTGGGCTGATTAGGCCATTTGAGTACAATGCCTAACTTACCACCGGTGGGGAATTTCACCCCGCCCTGAAGCGATGTCCTTTGATTATAGCCAGTTTTTTAAGTGAAAAGTGAGCTTTTTATAGAATGAATCGTTCTATAAAAATTCAAAAAATTGCTGAGAATTGGATCAACTTTTTTAACTGCTCAGTGAAACTGGTAATACATTTAAATTGAGCATAGACTCAAAAGATAAAACAACAATAAAGCGGAAGGATCACCCCAATGGAGAAAGCGGATAAAACAGAGTTAGAACAATTGGCACAACAGTTACATCGGCCAGTGATGAGTCTTCAAGCATTTTCACAATTATCCAATCCAGATTTGATTTGGCTTAATCAACAATTACAACAAACCATAGAAAATGAAGACAAGAAACTGAATCAAAGTCTGTACCAAACGCCTTTTTTCCTGCGTTGGCTATTTCGAGATAAATAAAAGGATGGGATAGCATGACTCGACTTGCAGTACAGGCAGAAATTATCAAGCTCTCTCGCATCTTGAAGGTCACAGAGCAGCAATTGGCCTTTATGCAGCCTTTGGCCCCTGAGAGCTTAAGACAATTTCGTTTTGCGATCTTAGAACGGTTACAGAAGCAGCAAAAAAAGCGTTTCCGTTATTTAGCGACATGGGTCAATTGGCTACCACATTGGATCAGTGTTTTTATGGTCAAGCATTTTTTGGACCCTTTTATCGTGGCGCAAATTGCAGTGTATTTGCCTACGGAAAGTTCCTATCGAATTGCCAAGCATTTGCCTGCTAAAACTGTAGCTGCAGTCTCGGTGTATTTAGATCCAAGATTAGCAAGAGAGTTATTGGGTTATCTGACCACACATCAAATTACCGATATTACCCAAGTTCTGTTGGCGCAGCGTGATTTTGTAACCATAGGTCGCTTTGTCAGTATGCTATCTGACACGGTTTTATTAGATGTTGCACAGATTGTCGAAAGTGAAAGTGACCTGCTGGAAATTGCATTTTATATTGAATCTCGGGAGCAGATTGATCATTTGGTGCATGTATTGCCAAAAGAACGTATCGAGCAAGCGTTATTGATTGTGGGTGATCCGACACAACGGTTGGTATGGCCCAAAGTTTTGGCTTTAATGAGTTATATCAGTTATGGATTGAAACAGGAGTTGGGTGATCTGGCAGTTCAGCAAGGTGAATCGGTGGTGAATGCGATTATTCAAGCCACACAGGAAGATCAACTTTGGGAGGATATGTTGCCCGTAGTGGCCTGTTTATCTCCACAAGCACAAAATTTTGTGGCAAATCTACCTGCTTTAAGACAAGTTGAAATTATTCAAAGTATTGTTGAAGCTGCTGATCGTTGTGATTTATGGGCAGATATGCTGGTAATCGTGAATTATATGCAAGATGAAGCAAGACAGACGGTGGCTACAGCAATTGCCCAGATCGATGAGGATGTATTACATCATATTGCCTATGCCTCATTGCTACGTTCACAATGGGAAGTGACCTTTGACATTATGCGACGTATGCCAGTTGAAAAGCAGCAACAATGCCATCGTATTCTTGATGGTTATATGCAGCAATTAGACCCTGAAACCTATCAATATTTGGATAGTTTATTAGATCGCTACCACATTCAATCTTCGTTGACGTCATGACATGGCTAGATTAAGCGTTCGGTAAAGTCTCACGAATCGGGAGCAGTGTTTCTAAAGCATGCTCATAACCGCGCTCTACCAATGTATCTAATTTATGCCAGTCAAACATGCCAATCCCTTCGATAGGCATGCGAATATGTAAATTGGCCCGTTCAATTGCAGCGGTCTGAATCATGGTATCGCTGGCGAGGGTCGCTGTCCGCATTAAGATTTCTGCCAGTCGTGGTGCATGTAGCAATTTATCTTTAATGATTTTATTCCAATTCAGTAAGGCACTTTGATCAGGTTCATCTAAACCGATGCCTGGGACTCGGATATCGTCATGCAGACTGACATTACTGGCAATAATGGTACCTCTTTCCAGATTCTGCATCACATCAGTAGGGAGGTTGTTAATGACGCCTCCATCACAGAGCAAGTTTTCATGCCAAGCCACTGGAGGCGCAACACCAGGCACGCTCATACTGGTTCCGACCCAAGTGGCAAGTTCACCTTGATCATGAATCACGGCCTGACCTGTAGTAAGGTTGGTTGAAATACAGTAATAGGTCTGTCTGAGTTCCTCAATTCGACGATGTCCAAAAATAGCATGCAGGCGAGTATGGAAACGTTGTCCTCGAATCAGTGAAACGCGTGGCATGGTGTAGTCATTGAGATAGTTCCGTGCCACGAAGGTTTCATAGGCGATATGGGTCATTTCAACACTATCAAAACCGCAGGCAACCAAGGCTGCGACAAAAGCCCCCATACTGGTACCACCGACAATATCAATCGGGATATGTAATTGTTCTAGCGCCCGAATCAAACCGATATGGGCAAACCCTCGTGCACCACCGCCACCCAGCACTAAACCAACGCCCTGACTGGAAATTTGGCGGGCAACCGCACAGATATCAGCTTGAGCCCAAGGATGAATAAAGTAATGCGCGCGGGCATGGTATAACTGCTTCCAAATCAGTGTATGTGGGGAAGGGTCACCTTCGGAGCGTAACAGAACCAATTCGATCGGACTTTGCCATTCATGTTGATTAAGCACATGTGATAACGGGGTTTGTGTCGGTGTTTGATTTGCTTCAGCCAATATGAGGATTCGATCTGCTTGATGTAGACAGCGTTTTGACCATTCATCGTCACTGCTATTGGCGGCATATAGCACATAGCAATGCTTTTCTTCTAGACTGGCCAGCCATTGGCGCAGTTGTAAATCTTCGCTACTGTAATCCAAAGGGGTTTGGCTAAATCCAGAACCAAACAGCGCATCAACATGTGCTGCGGTGACTAACCGTGCATGAGGCCAGCGTTGTAAATGTTCTGTCAGTTTCTCTGCTAGATGAGTGGCTGGAATATGTGTCGAGACAGGAATGACAGAAAGGGTACGACTATGTCCCATGGCATGGGTGAGTTGCTGTTCAGGTTGAGAGCGATGAATAATCAAACGAGACAGTGCAAACAAAACTTTGGGATATTCATGGATGAAATCTAAAAACTGTTGCTGAGGAATACCCAGTAAGGCAGTATCTCGAATGGCATTGACTGTACAGTGATGCGGTTGGTTGGAAATGACACCCGTTTCACCGACAATTTCGTTTCGACCGTAATAGCAGAGTAAACCTGCTGAGCTGCTGAGCTTTACTCTGCCATAGGCAACAATATAGACATGATCAGCAATATCATGCGCACAATACAGTTGTTGCCCTGTTTGCAGATGACGAATATGGCAAGAGGAAACCAAGCTTTCCAGCGTCGCGTGATCTAATTCTGCAAAGAGGCTGACTTTGCTGAGAATATTCAGAATATCCATATTTTTCAAATTATCGTTATTGTCTATTTATTGAATAAGGGCTAGCACTGTTTTACAAGTTGGGTTAGGTAAAACTCGGCCTTATTTTTCAGTGTTTTTGTATTTTTAAGAAATGGCAGATTTTGGAATTTTTCACAATAAAAAAAACCATGAGCCGCGACTGAAGCGGCGCAAGGGACTGGCTTTTTTCGGAATCTGTTTTATTGCTTATGCAATTTGTACAGGAATACAGTTTGCTGTGTGGTTGACTGTATTGTCTGGATTTGCATAGACAAGGCGTGGTTTGTGGAGGTTTGCTTCAACTTCAGTAAAGTCACCAAAAGTCGCAATAATCACTAAATCGCCTACATCAGCTTGATGTGCAGCGCCACCATTGACTGAAATAATACCTGAATCATCTTCACCACGAATTGCATAAGTTGTGAAGCGTTTGCCGTTGGTTACGTTCCATACGTGGATTTCTTCGTATTCACGAATCCCTGCTAAGTCCATTAATACGCCATCAATTGCACAAGAGCCTTCATAATGAAGTTCTGCATGAGTCACAACTGCACGGTGAATTTTACATTTTAATAAACGAGATAGCATGGCTAGCGTCTCCTGAGTAAGACCTAAGATGAATATCTTATGGGTGACTTGTCACGTTTTCCGCGGGCTATAGGCGGTTTGATGCGCATTTTGCGCTTAAAAATGCAATATGGCAAGCGGGATTGATCAACAATTCAGTTTAAGTTAAGCGGGCTTATAAGCGTTAATTTGATTCATGGCCTGTGACACTTGTCCATCAACAAGCATTTTCACTTTAGAGAGGGCATGATCAATTGCTGCGTCCATTAAAGCTTGTTCACTGCTAGGCGCTTTGCCGAGTACATGACCCGAAACGCGCTCTTTAGCACCAGGGTGCCCAATTCCAATTCTTAAACGGTGAAAGTTAGCGCCGATATGAGGAACGATATCACGAAGACCATTGTGTCCACCGTGTCCGCCACCTGTTTTCAAACGAATAACACCGGGATCCATATCCAGTTCATCATGCGCAATTAGGATTGCTTCAGGTGCAACTTGATAGAATTTAGAGAAAGGAACAACACTTTGACCAGAACGGTTCATGAAAGTGGTAGGGAGTAATAAGCGTACATCATGACCTTCAACTTGGCCACGACCACTGTATCCATGAAATTTTGGATCAGCTTTTAGAGAAATGCCATAACGATCTGCAAGCTGTTCTACGAACCAGAAACCTGCATTATGGCGGGTTTGGGCATACTCCTTTCCAGGATTACCCAAACCAACAATTAGCGAAATATTTGACACTAATTTACGCCTTTAACACTTATGCGCGTTTGAAGTCAGCGTGCATAGGTGTGTTTTTAGCAGGGTGACGTTGTAACGCTTGGATTTTAACGTTCTCAACTTTGTCACCGATTTTGATTTCGATAACTTCTTCGAAGAAAGCGTTGTTTTCTAAAGCTTTAACAATTTCACGAAGCTCTAAAGTAACTGCTACAGGCTCAGCGCTACCACCGTAGATGATTGCTGGGATTTGAGCAGCGTGACGAAGGCGGCGGCTCGAACCTTTCCCTTGTTGTGCTACTTCACGTGCTTGAGCATTTAATACGAAGTTTGCCATGGGCATATCCTCATTGAGATTTAAAGTGACTAAACTTGCGACCAGTTTAGTGATAGAAAAACCCTAGCGAGCTAGGGTTTAAGAAAAAAAGCTGGGCTATTATAGATAACTATCGAACATTGCGCTAATAGATTCTTCGTTATTGATACGACGAATTGTTTCAGCAACCATGCTAGCAACAGAAACTTGGCGAATTTTGCCTAAGCTCAATGCTTCATCTGAAAGAGGAATGGTGTCTGTAACAACCAATTCATCAATCACAGAGTTACGAAGGTTCTCAATGGCTTTGCCAGATAAAACAGGGTGAGTTGCATAAGCAACCACACGGCGTGCACCAAACTGTTTCAGTGCATCCGCGGCTTTGCAAAGCGTTCCTGCTGTATCTACCATGTCATCAACAATGACACAGTCACGATCATTTACATCACCAATCAAATGCATCACTTGTGATTCATTTGCTTTTTGGCGACGTTTATCGATGATAGCTAAGTCGATATCACCCATTTGTTTCGCAACAGCACGGGCACGAACAACACCACCTACGTCAGGTGAAACCACCACGAGGTTGTGATGTTGTTGTTGACGTAAGTCAGCGAGTAACGCTGGCGTACCGTAAATGTTGTCAACAGGGATATCGAAGAAACCTTGAATTTGGTCTGCGTGTAAGTCAATCATTACCACACGGTCAATTCCAACGGTTGTTAGCATGTCTGCAACAACTTTCGCTGTAATTGGGACACGAGCAGAACGTGGACGACGATCTTGGCGTGCATAACCGAAATAAGGAATGACAGCAGTGATACGACCAGCACTTGCACGACGCAAAGCATCAGCCATAACCAAGATTTCCATCAGGTTATCATTGGTAGGCGCACAGGTAGACTGGACGATAAAAACGTCTTTACCACGAACATTCTCAGTAATTTCAACTGAAATTTCACCATCAGAGAACTTGCTAACAGAAGCAGCACCTAAAGGAATATGTAAATGGCTTACGACTTTTTGAGCGAAATGTGGATGAGCACTTCCACTAAAAACGACAAGATTGGGCATGAAGCACCCTTGGCGGTTGGCTTATAATGAATTTGGATGGCAGGGGCGGCTGGATTCGAACCAACGGATGCCGAGATCAAAACCCGGTGCCTTACCACTTGGCGACGCCCCTAATGCGGCAGAACTTTAAAGGTTTTAGATGATAATGTCAATATATTTGATCAAATATCAATATAAAACAAGTCTGTCTTAATATATGGCAGGGGCGGCTGGATTCGAACCAACGGATGCCGAGATCAAAACCCGGTGCCTTACCACTTGGCGACGCCCCTAAATATTACATATATCTACAGATGGAAATTGGCAGGGGCGGCTGGATTCGAACCAACGGATGCCGAGATCAAAACCCGGTGCCTTACCACTTGGCGACGCCCCTAACAGGTAACTGAAAAATGTCTTAAAGGTGATTCTGCTAGACTGTTAACCAAGTAAGCTTTACAAGGCGAGTTTTGCAAAATTTGCTTTATATCCATTTCATCGGTTACTTCAATAAAAACACAAGCACCTGTACCTGTAAGCTTTGCTAGACCAAACTGATCTAAATATTGCATTGCTTCTTCTACTTCAGGGTATAACTGTCGAGCCAGAGGTTCAAAGTTATTTCCAAAATTAGAAGGTTCTAACTGATAGGCGCAAAATGTAGTGATCTTAGAATCTCTTGTCAATGTTTTTTGAGAAAAAAGCTGTTGAGTGCTGATAAAACAGTCAGGTTTTAAAATTATGAATTTTTTTTGAGCTAAGTCTATGAATGATAAATGTTCACCGATGCCTTCGGCCCATGCATTACGACCTAAAACAAAGATCGGAACATCTGCACCAAGTTGTACGCCATAATCGGCCAATTGTTGTTCATCTAAGCCACATTGCCACAGTTGATTGAGTACAATCAGTGTGGTTGCCGCATTAGATGAACCACCGCCAAGACCGGCACCCATTGGAATATTTTTTTCAATCTTTATGCTGAGCCCACATGGTTTTTTTGCATGTGGGCGCAATAATTGTGCTGCACGATAAATTAAATTCTGTTCGAATTTGACTTCGCTTAAGCCTGCTATTTGAATGGTTTCTTCTGTATGCGGCTCAAAAGTCATCCAGTCATATAAATCAATGAGTTGAAAGATAGTCTGTAATTCATGATAACCATTTTCACGACGACCTGTGATATGCAGAAACAAGTTCAATTTGGCAGGAGAAGGCACTCTAATCATAAAAATAATCTAAATTATCGGTTTTGAATCACCATTGTAATACGGTTTTCTTTGTCGTCGGCAAGTGCTTGCTTCAACAAAAGTTTATTGGGCAAGGTTTGGCCATCGTTATAGCTGAAATCAACCGTCCAGCCATCTTCAATCAGCTGTTTCAAGCGATTTTGTTCGTCTTTGCTCGCTTGTGCATTTTGCGTCGCAGGCTTGGCTTGTACCCAGTAGGCAAGGTGCATAATCGGTGCCTGCCAACCCGTGGCTTTTTCCAGTAATTCTTCAGGCGTAGCTGCCGTAATCAGACCTGTTTTTGCACTGTTTAAGGTGACTTGACCAGGTTTACCTTCAATCTGGGTTTTTCCGACACCCAAAATTCCAGTCAGTTCAATATCAAACTGCTCTTGTTGCTGTACCCATGTAAAAAAAGCACTACCAGATTGCTGCGGAGTACGGACACCAATTTTGCCCTGTAAGCTAAAATTATTTTCATCTTGGATTTGGGGTGAAGCAATCACTTTATTGGGTTGGCTTAAATGTTGGCAGCCAGTTAACAATAGAACGCTACTGCTACATACCGAGACGCAAAATTTTGAAAACAAGCGCATGTTCTTTTAACTCTTTTTTACAGTGATGGGTAAGATTAAGCTATCAAGTTGTTGTAATTGTGGGGCATTGGCATGTTTTTGTTTCAATTGCTGTAACACCTCGCTAAATTGCGTGAGCGCTCCTTGCATATACAATGCTTTAGCATAACGGATACCAATATTGACATTGCCACTAATGGAATAAGCCTGACCTAAAACTTTAGACGCAGTATCAAAGTCATTTTGTAAAAAGGCGATATAGCCCAATGTATCTAAAATGGATGCTTGTTCAGGTGCGAAATCCAGTGCCAATTCTGCGTATTTACGTGCCTCTTTAAGGCGACGGTTTTGCAGTGCCAAGGTGTAGGCATACGCATTCAGATAGGTCGGACTATTCGGCTCAATCGTTAAAAGTTGTTTTAAGGTTTTGTCTAATTTATCTCTATCTGTATAAGGATCAAGCAATAATACTTCTGCATAAATCAATTCAGGGTCATCAGGCAAATTCTTAATGGCTTCATCCAGCAAGGTCAAAGCTGCCTTTTTGTTGTCCATTTTCTTTAAAATGTCAGCCTGCGCTTGATATAGGAAACTCGCATGTTGCGGATAGTTGACTCGTTCTTGCGTTAAAAAACGTAAGCCATCATTCAACTGTCCCTGTTTCTCAAAAATCGCAATCATATTACGGCGGGAAACAATATATAAACTGCCATCGACCAAACGATAATAGGCTTTTGCGGTTTCATAATGCTGTTTACGTTGTGCATTGATCGCAAGGTAATAGTAAGCCTCATTTTGGTATTTTGCAGATGAACGCAATTCAACCAGATATTGTTCAGCTTTTTCATATTGCTTCAAATCGATACTGGTTAAACCTGCAATAAACAGGGCCTCTTCGGCTTTAGGGTGATCTTTAATGATGTCTTCTAACTTATCTAAGGCTTCTTGTTGCTGATTGATTTGAATGTAATAACGCGCTTCAGCCATTCGTACATCGATATTATTTTTATTTTTCCGACTGGCTTTTTCAAACCACTTTTTAGTTTCTTCATCATTACGTAAAGCCATTAACAGATTGGCTTTCATTAAAATAAAGCTGGTTGATTTTGAGCGTTTACGTAATGCACGATTAATATTATTCAGCGCCTGTTCGTACAAACCATCTTGTGCTTCTAAACCTGCAATCAGGGCTAAAATGGAAGGATTGTTACTTTCTGCACTTGCTCGAAGTGCATTGAGTAGAATTTCACGATCTTGTGCTTGTTCTGGCGCGATCCCCGCTAAAATTTCTTCAAGATCGGCAGTGGGATCAATATTTAAAATTTTATCTAGGGTCTTTGCTGCGAGTTCATACTCATGTGTTTTTAGTGCAATATGCGACAAATAAAATAAAGCGGGAACATCTTTAGGTTCTTGCTCAACCCAATGGGTTGCAATATCCAAAGCAGACTGTAAGTCATTATATTCTAAAGCGATATCCAGAGCACGTTGCTTAATTGTGGTTGAGTTGCTTCGAATCGCAAGTACAGTATAGTTGTGTAGTGCGGTTGCAATATCATCATAAGCAAGAGAAAATTCGGCAATCATGCTCTGTTGAAGTGCATGCTCAAAGCTGTTATCTGCATACATGTCGTGTATTGCTTGTGCAGAGACATAAGAGCTCATGCTACCTAACAACAAGATTGTGGTAGAATACCGTCTAATCGTCTTGCCGCTAAAAAGGTTACGGCGATATAGCTGACGCAATTTTTATTGATCCAAAGTAATGCTTTTTATGACACCGATGTTGCACAATAACATAAATTTAGCGAAATGATGATCTGATATGTCTTTCTTTGCATTGGGCGTCAACCATCAAACAGCTTCTGTTGAACTTCGTGAACAAATTGCTTTCAATACAGAGCGATTAGCTGCGCTATTGCTTGAACAAAACCAACGCTCATCACTAAATGATTTGGTGGTTGTGTCGACCTGCAATCGCACCGAAGTGTATGCCATGACTGAGGATGCAGATAGCGTTTTGAATTGGCTGGCCCAAGTGAATAATATTGATGTAAAACAGTTAATTCATCATGTTTATCGTTACGAGAATGCCCAAGCTGTTACACATTTAATGCGTGTTGCCAGTGGTTTAGACTCATTGATGTTGGGTGAGCCACAAATTTTAGGGCAAGTTAAAAGCGCATTAGCGCTGTCTAAAGATGCAGAAACTGTTTCGCCTGAATTGAATAGTGTCTTTGAATATGCATTTTATGCTGCAAAACGGGTTCGCTCTGAGACATCTGTTGGCAGTCATGCTGTTTCAATGGGTTATGCCGTTGCTCAGCTTGCATTGCAAGTTTTTAGCCGGCCTGAAAAGTTAACCGTCATGGTGGTTGCAGCTGGTGAAATGAATAGTCTTGTTGCCAAACATCTAGCAGAAATGGGTGTTGCCAAAATCATGATTTGTAATCGTAGTCGTGAGCGGGCAGATCTTCTTGCACAAGAAATTGCCCATCAAGTCGATGTGGAAATTATTCCATTTGCAGAGCTTGCTCAAAATTTGCATAGAGCTGATGTTGTTTCCAGTTGTACAGGCAGTTTGCATCAAGTGATCGGATATGCTGATGTTAAACTCGCTTTAAAGAAACGCCGTTACCAACAGATGTTGTTGGTCGATTTAGCGGTTCCACGTGATATTGATCCGAAAGTTGAATCACTGGATAACGTTTATTTGTATGGTGTTGACGACTTACAAAGTGTGATTGATGAAAATTTAGCACAACGTCGTCAGGCTGCGGTTGAAGCTGAAATCATGGTCAACCAATTAGCCACCCAATTGATGACGCAACAAAAAGTAAAAGAGGCGAGTGGTACGATTCAGGCTTATCGCCAGCATAGTGAAGAAGTGAGTCAAAAAGAGTTGTCGCATGCGCTTGAGTCTTTGCAGCACGGAAATTCTGCTGAACAGGTACTGCAAGAATTTGCACATCGTTTAACACAAAAACTGATGCATCCAACCTCGATTTTACTCAGAGAAGCTGCAAAAGCTGAAAATCCAGATTACTTTGAATGGCTGCAACAACATCTTCAAGATGTGTTTGAGCATGAGCGTAAGCCGAGACAGTAATTTTTAAGACAATAAGCGTAAACTAATTTGTTTGGTTAATTCATTCAGTTGTTGGCGTAAATTGCGCGATTCAATCAGAGAAATAGGCGATTTCAGCTTTAAGCGTAAATATTTTTCTTGTAACCCTAAAGCATATTCTTTGGCAAGTTTATCTGCAATTTCAGGTGCTTGTGTTAAAGATTGGATATTAGTACGTTGCATAATATCAGCCAACTCATGGCTATAACTGCTACATGCACCGAGTACATAGTAGGTCGCCAGTTCCTGATCATCAGGTAAATCATCAAATACAATATTCAGTGCAGCTAAAATCTTCGCCAATAATTCATTTTGATCTATCACTGCACGTAATTCTTCAAAATGAATATACAGGAACGGGTGATGCATCAAAATTGCTACCGCAAAATCTTCATCTTTAGTATGGATGTTAAAAGACAAAGACGCATCATGGCTGATCTGAGGGGTAAAGCGTTTTCCGAGACCAAGTTTTTCGCGAAAAGATTGCGTGAGTAGATAACGAAATGAGCCATGCTTGGGGAGCAATTCCGTCAATTCACGTAGTTCGCCCATCACCAAGCTTTTGCCTTCAGGTGAACTAATATCATGTTGTCCCGTTAAATGTGCGAACACAAAGTCAGATAATAACGGTGCTTGCTGTAATAGTTTTTGGAAATTTTCTAAGCCTTCACGACGGATCAGCGAGTCTGGATCATGTTCATTGGGGAGTACAAAGAATTTTAACTCACGGCCATCATTAAGTAGTGGAAGTGCAATTTCTAAAGTACGTCGTGCTGCTTTTTGCCCCGCAGCATCACCATCAAATGCAATTGTGATACGAGAATTTTGTTTAAATAGCGTCGTTAAATGATCTGCGTTACTGGCTGTTCCGAGTGTCGCGACTGCACCATTGATGCCATATTGTTGTAAGGCAATCACATCCATATAACCTTCAACCATGAACCAGTCATTGGCCTTGAGTTTACGACCTTCATATAGGCCATAGAGCAATTGATTTTTATGGAAGACTTCGGAGTCTGGTGAGTTGATATATTTGGGCTTGATTTCATCGTTTAAGGCACGACCACCAAAGCCAACCACACGACCTTTATGATCACGGATTGGAAAGATCACGCGCTCACGCAATAAGTCAAAATCTCGGCCGCTATCGCTAGAACGAATAAGACCAATTTGTTTTAAACCTTCAATATCTTGGGGAAAGGCTTTTTCTAAGTGTTGCCAATCTTCAGGTGCGTAACCTAACCGCCAAAATTGAATCGTTTGTGCAGATAAACCACGTTGTTTGAAATAGTGTTGCGCTTTCTGGCTATTGGGTAATTGACGTTCATAAAACTGGGCAACATTTTCCAATAGGTCATAAAGGTTTCCTTCTTGTACCTGTTCTTCAAAGTTAAATGAAGGATCAAATTGTGCAAAAGGATCATCCATAAAGCGATCCATATCGACAAAATGATCGTCCAGTGCTTCATGAATAGATTGGGCAGGTGCGGTTGGTTGTTCTTGTTTTGGTGGTGTTGTTTGCGGAGTTACAGTCTGTTGTGGACTGCGCTTATAAGAAAGTTTTTTATTGTCGTGATTATCTTTTGGTAATTCGATGCCTGTCTGATTAGACAAATCTTTCATCACGTCGACAAAGTTACGACTATCAATGTCCATCAAAAAGCGAATGGCATTACCATTGGCTTGGCAGCCGAAACAATGATAGTACTGCTTATCTCGATACACATGGAATGAGGGTGACTTTTCCTGATGGAAAGGGCAACAGCCGGAATAGGTTCGCCCAGTCTTTTTTAACTTCACACGTTGACCGATCAAATCGACAATGTCGGTTCGATCTAAGATTTGATCAATCGTATGTTGTGGAATTGCCATGCGTGTTTAACCATCTCAAACAGGGGGAGAACATTTTTGCTTGGCAAAAATGTCAGAAATCATTGTTGCATAAAATGAAAAACAGGCAAGGGAATACTTGCCTGTTTGGTGTATCAGAAGATTGCAAATTAGTTTGCAGCATCATCCTCAGCTGTTTTTTCAGCTTCTGGTTTATCTAACAGACCAAAGCTTAAACGGTTTTTCCAACTTGGTTTATTTTCTGTTGTCGCTACAGGTGCTGCGACTGGCGCAGGTGTTGCTTGTTCAGTTTCAGGTTTATCCAACAAACCAAAACTTAAACGATTGGTTAAGCTACGTTGTTCGGTATCGCTTTTCGCTTCATCTTTAACTTGATTGGTTTTTGATTCACGACCAAGTAAGCCTAGCGTTGCACGGTTCACCCAACTTCCTTCTTTACGTGCTGCACGTAAATTTACTTCGCCATTCGATTTGACCAAGTTTGGATAGTTCAGTTTTAAAATATCAATATATTGTTGCGAGGTCGCTTTGTCACCAAGCTGTTGATAGCTATAAGCCAAAGTGGCTAATGCCTCAGGCGTTTGCGGTGTCTGTGGATAATGTTCAATCACCCATTGTGCACGTTCTGCGGCAGCAAGCCATGCTTTACGCTGAATGTTGAAACGTGCTGCATTCATCTCACTTTCAGCAAGTTCTTGACCAATAAACTTCATGCGTTGTGCCGCATCCACTGAATACTGGCTACTTGGGAAACGACGAATCAGATCAACAAAATTTTGATATGCGACTTTTACATAGCTCACATCACGGTGTGATTGCTGTAAAGATGTATAACGAATTAAGCTGTCATAATTCATTTCCATGTTTGCTACGCCACGAACATAGTAAGCGTAATCTACATTTGGATGCTGCGGATTTAAACGAATGAAACGATCTGCAAGCGCAATTGTGCCTTCATAATCTTTTTGTTTGAATTTCGCGTAAAGAAGCTCTAATTGAGCTTGTTGTGTGTATTGCCCAGTCGGATAGTAAGTATCTAAAGCTTCAAGTGACTTTACTGCATCAGTATATTGATTACGATCAAGCGATTTTTGTGCTTTTTCGAAATAAACCTGTTCACTTGATTGTGGTCCTTTATCCACCACTTCTTTCTTACTTGGATTGCTGCTACAGCCCACAAATGCAGATGCTACACCTAAAGAAAGTGCAAGCACCGTAATTTTATAACGTGGTAGCGACATAAAAACTCCTCTGTTATTCTGGGCAATGAGCTACAATGGTGCTATTAAACCATTTTTGTACCGATCATCAAATGACTTCAGCACAATCTTCCAATTCAAACATCTCTGAAACAGATTTCTTACTCGAAGATTCTGTCGATGCAGATAATCATAATTCTGACTCAACTGCAACACGTTTATCGTTGCAAATTCAACTTGATGAAAACTATTTAGGTCAACGTATTGATCAGGTTGCCGCATTGGTTTGGAGCGAGTTTTCTCGTGAAAAACTCAAGCAATGGATGAAAGACGGACATCTGTTGGTAAATGGTAACATTGTTAAACCGAAGTACCGTTGTGAAGGCAATGAGCTTCTTACGCTTGAAGTTGAACTTGAAGTACAAACCTCAAGCCAGCCAGAAAATATTCCTTTAAATATTGTCTATGAAGATGACGATATTATTGTGATCAACAAAGAAGTGGGGATGGTCGTTCATCCTGGTGCAGGTAACCCAACTGGAACCTTGGTGAATGCCTTACTTTATCATGCCCCAAAGTTGGCAGAACTGTCTCGTGCAGGTTTAGTTCATCGTATTGATAAAGACACCAGTGGTTTATTGGTGGTTGCAAAAAATCTAGAAGCTCAATTTTCTCTGAGCAAGCAGTTAGCCAAGAAAAGCGTTTATCGCGTTTATGATTTAGTTGTCTATGGCAATGTGATTGCGGGTGGCACGATTGATGAGCCGATTAAGCGTCATCCTGTTGATCGTGTCAAAATGGCGATTTTACCGGGCGGACGTGATGCGGTAACACATTATAATGTGAAAGAACGCTTCCGTGACTTTACCCGTATTCAGGCGCAGCTAGAAACCGGCCGTACGCATCAAATCCGTGTGCACTTCAGCTATCTTGGGCATGGTTTGGTTGGCGATCCTGTTTATGTCAATCGTGTGCGTTTTCCAGCAGGCGCATCAGAAACATTAACTGATAAGTTACGTAGCTTTAAGCGTCAAGCTTTGCATGCAGCCAAACTGGGTTTGGTACATCCACGTACGGGTGAAGAAATGATGTTTGAAGCACCTTGGCCTGAGGATTTTACTCAGTTGCTTGAAGTCCTACGTAGTGAAAATGAAGCCTATTAAGTAAAGCTCTACCTCCCTCTAAATCTCCCTCCTTTAAGGAGGGATTTTCGTGAATTCAGTGTCTTACAGTGCTTTAAATTACCTCTCTTTTTAGGAGAGGTTGAAGGTAGAGAATATAGCTCAGGAGATATTTATGGAATTTGTACAAGGTCTGCCTAAAGGTGTTTATGTTGGGCAAACACGAATTGAACATCCTCAAACCATTGCAACAGCAAATGAAAATCTGTCTGGGTTTAATCTGGCTTTGCATGTCAATGATGATGCACAACGTGTTCAGCAGCATCGTATGGTCTTGTTGAATCAGTTATCTGCATTTGGTGTAGATAAGATTACATGGATGACACAAACTCATAGCACCATTTGCCATACCGTGAATGAACAAATTCCATTTATTGCTCTTGAAGGCGATGGTTTGGTGACGCAACGTGCTAACCATGCCTTAATGATGATGACAGCAGACTGCCTACCTGTGGTATTAGGTAATTATGATGGAACTGAAGTCGCTAACTTGCACGCTGGTTGGCGCGGCTTGGCCAATGGGATCATTGAAAATACAGTTGCTGAGATGAAATCTCAGCCTACTTGGGCATGGTTGGGTGCTGCGATTAGTCAACCGTGTTTTGAGGTTGGAGCAGAAGTCAGAGCAATATTTTGTGAAAAATATCCTGAGCTCGAAACTGCTTTTGTTGCTGGCCAAGTGGTGGGTAAATATCATGCGGACCTTTATGCGATTGCTCGCTTTATTTTAAACCGTTTGGGCGTGGAAAATGTTTTAGGCGGAGATCAGTGCTCTTATCAACAAGCTGAAGATTATTTTTCTTACCGTCGTGATGCAAAAACAGGACGAATGGCAACTTTTGTATTCATGCAATAAATTGCATCCCTTGTGTTGTTGATTCGCCATGTCGTAGTGAAAATGTTAAACTTGATCTAATTCATTGGTTTTTAAAATTCTCCATGTCTGTTATTGAGCAAATTACTCCTCAAGTTAAAGTTTGTGTGGTTTATCATAGTCCTTATGGGCATACGGCCAAAGTTGCACAATATATTACTCAAGGTGCCGAGCAGGCAGGTGCAGAAGTGCATCTCATTTCTGTGGCTGCGCCACAATGGGACTTATTAGATCAAGCAGATGTGATTGTGATCGGTTGCCCAACGTATATGGGGAGTCTCACAGCTGCATTGAAACAGTTTATGGAAGACTCGTCTAAACGTTGGTTAGCTCGTGCATGGCAAGGCAAACTGGCTGCTGGTTTTACCAATGGTGGTGGTCTCAGTGGAGACAAGTTAGCTGTATTGCAGCAAATTAACTTATTTGCGATGCAACATGGCATGCTATGGGCTGGTTTGCCATTTATGCCGACGGGAAGAAGCTCTTTAGATATTAACCGTATGTCGAGCTTTTTAGGCTTAATGACCCAGTCCGATAATGCCAGTGTTGAAATTACCCCACCAGAAGGTGATTTGGAAACCGCACGTAAGTTCGGAAAATATTTAGCAGAATTAAGATTAATACATGTCCCCGTTTAATCTTGAATAAAAAAAACCTCCAATCACTGGAGGTTTTTTTTATTTGTACAGCAGACGAGATTTATCACGTTGCCAGTCACGGTCTTTTTCTGTAGCACGTTTGTCATGTAATTGCTTACCTTTCACCAGTGCAATTTCTAACTTAGCCAAACGGCCTTTCCAGTAACAAGCCAACGGTACACATGAATAACCTTTTTGATTGACTGCACCCAAAAGCTTTTCTAACTCACGACGAGAGAGCAGCAACTTACGCGTACGTGTTGCTTCTGGAACCACATGGGTTGATGCAGACAATAAAGGCTGAATTTGTGAGCCCAATAAAAAAGCTTCGCCATTTTTAAAAACCACATAGCTTTCTGTGAGCGTCATACGTCCCGCACGTAGAGACTTTACTTCCCAGCCTTGTAAAGACATGCCTGCTTCAAATTTTTCTTCGATAAAGTAATCGTGACGCGCTCTTTTATTTTGAGCAATCGTGCCACCATTATGTTTTTTTACAACTTTTGCTTGCGCCATAATCTAAACTTCCACAATTACAGCTATTGTGCCGTAAAACGCAACCTTTTTCCAATATTTAGGAATTTCGCGTTTAGGCCGAACATTTGTTAAAATACGCGTCTTATCTCATTAACTAGAGTACAACGCATGTCTAAAACACGTGTGATTTATCCGGGGACTTTCGATCCAATTACCAATGGACATGTTGATTTGGTTGCAAGAGCATCAAAAATGTTTGATGAAGTTGTGGTTGCAATTGCGATTGGTCATCATAAAAATCCTGTGTTTAGTTTAGAAGAGCGTGTTGAATTAGCCAAAGCATCATTGAGTCATTTGACCAATGTTGAGTTTGTTGGTTTTGATGGTTTGCTGGTTAACTTCTTCCGTGAACAGCGTGCAACAGCAGTACTACGTGGTTTAAGAGCAATTTCTGATTTTGAATATGAGTTTCAACTGGCGAATATGAACCGTCAACTTGACCCACATTTTGAATCTGTATTTTTAACTCCCTCTGAGCAATATTCATTTATCTCATCGACATTGGTAAGAGAAATTGCTCGTTTAAAAGGTGATGTGACCAAATTTGTGCCTGCGATTGTGGTTGAGGCCTTTGAACGTAAACATCAACAAGGTTGGTAGAGTGTCTTTATATATTACAGATGAATGCATTAACTGCGATGTCTGTGAACCCGTATGTCCGAATGAAGCCATTTATATGGGTGAGCTGATTTATGAGATTGATCCTGCATTGTGTACAGAATGCATCGGTCATCATGATCAGCCACAGTGTCAGTTGTTTTGCCCCGTTGATTGTATTCCGCTCGATCCGCAACATGTCGAATCACATGATGAATTGATGGCGAAATACAAAAAGTTAACTGGGCAAAAAAATGCGAGCAATTAACCTCGATCTTTGATAAGATGCGCCACGAAGTGGGCTGGACGGTCGCTGCTGTGGAGGTCTCCGTGACTGAAACAGGGGAGGAAAGTCCGGGCTTCATAGGGCAAGGTGCCAGGTAACGCCTGGGCGGCGAAAGTCGACGGCAAGTGCAGCAGAGAGTAGACCGCCAATCCCTCCGTTCCTCCCTTTAATAAAGGGAGGCTAGGTAGGATAGGTAAGGGTGAAAGGGTGCGGTAAGAGCGCACCGCGTGTCTGGTAACAGTTCACGGCAAGGTAAACCCCACCAGAAGCAAGACCAAATAGGAATCCTGAGGCACGGCCCGTGCTGGATTCGGGTAGGTCGCTTGAGCGTATGAGTGATTGTACGCCTAGAGGAATGATCGTCCTCGACAGAACCCGGCTTATAGGCCCACTTCTCAAATTTTTTAAAATTGTGCTTGACGTGTGTATTGAAAGTTAAGATAATGCGCCCACAGTTTTCGGCTATGTAGCTCAGTTGGTTAGAGCACCGCACTCATAATGCGGGGGTCACAAGTTCAAGTCTCGTCATAGCCACCATTTTATAGACCACGCTCCTGCGTGGTCTCTTTTTGTCTACAGTTTTTATAACACTCAAAAAACAATCTTTTGACTTAATATTTTCTATTTTCGTTTTACAAAAAGGTTTATCGCTACCAAATTTTATCATAGCTACCTAGAACTGTTGAAATTTGATCAATTGATGATTGATAGCATAAAAACTGTTCATATGTTCTATATTTTCAAGATCATAGACTTGACCCGTAATGCCGAACACTAGATAATGCGCACACAGTTTACGGCTATGTAGCTCAGTTGGTTAGAGCACCGCACTCATAATGCGGGGGTCACAAGTTCAAGTCTCGTCATAGCCACCATTTTAAAAACCACGCTCCTGCGTGGTTTCTTTTTATCTACGTGATATGTAAAAATAATGTGTCAGATGTGCAAAAGCCTGTAAATAAATGAATTATTTACAGGCTTTATTTTTTATAGATGTTTTTCGATTGCGGCTAGCGTTTGAGTACTTTCATAGAAGGGTTTTAAAATTAAAGTGATGATCGGTTCGAGTACATCATGCTCATCTAATGCGATGACGGCTTTTGGATAAAAACGTACTGCTTCATTGAGTAAATCTGTTTCTTCTATACCGATTGCAGCAAAAACATCTTCCAGACTTTCATCTTTATAGAAGTCATAAAAGACTTTGACGCCGTATAAGATCAAATCTTGTATGAAAGAGGATTGACGCAATTCTTTCCAATACTCATAGATCATCACAAAGAATTCTTCTACATCTAGTGGCGTGACTTGTTTGGTATATTCAGATAACGGTTTGGCTTTGTTATCATCCCAAATATTGCGAGCTAGGCTCTCTAAATCATCATTTGAAAGCAAACTGAGGTCGACCAATTGCTCCTGTATGAAGCGGGCAATACTCTCTTCAATTTTCTGCTCAATGCGTTGTTGCTGGCGATGAGAAAAGCTTTTTAATTTGTGTTGCCATTCATATCTACTTTCAGAAATTCGTTCTTCATCAGACTGAGTAAATAGTTTTGGTAGTTTATTTTGCAAAGTTGTGGTTGCAATGTATTGGCACAATTGTTGAATCGAAGGGCTTTCTTTTAAAAATTGATTCAAGTAATGGCGAATATTTTCAAGTTCCAAAAATTTGGATAGCCACATTTCAAATTGGTGGTCTGAAAATATATCTTGTAACTGAGCAGATGATTGCAGCGAGAATACATGCAGTCTTTGTGCAATTTCTCCAATAAATTCTAATAGACCTGCACCAAGCTGCATTTCAAAAGCATAGCGTTTTACTACGGCTTGGATTTGCTCTAATTCCACCACTTCTTTGAGTTGGATGTTGGGTGCATGTTGGAGAAAAAGTTGAATAAATTGCTGGAAGAAATCAGCAGAAAGTTGGGTTGTGAGTTGGTTTTTATAAAATGCAACTTGCTCAAGCATAAGTGCTTGAGCAAGTAATTGTGACTTTTCAGAAACAATTTTTTCAGTCATTCGCGGTCCATCCGTTGACGATCGGGTAGCGTCGCTCACGACTGAAGGCACGTGAACTAATACGTGGTCCAATCGCGCCCTGACGACGCTTGTATTCATTGCGATCAACCAAACGAATCACTTTTTCGACGACTGCGGCTTCATAGCCTTTGCCGATGATGTCTGCTTGGCTGAGATCTTCTTCAATATAAGCATATAAGATAGCATCCAGTACATCATAAGCAGGGAGTGAGTCTTGGTCTTTTTGATCAGGACGGAGCTCTGCTGATGGTGGACGAGTAATGACACGCTCAGGAATCACAGGAGTTCCATCTAATGTATTACGGTATTTCGCTAACTCAAACACAATGGTTTTATAGACATCTTTGAGGACTGAGAAGCCGCCAACCATGTCACCGTAAAGGGTACAATAACCAACAGAAATCTCAGACTTGTTACCTGTAGAGAGTACGAGGTTACCAAATTTATTGGATAAGCCCATGAGCAGGGTACCACGTGTACGCGCTTGTAAGTTTTCTTCCGTTGCATCTGCTGGTGTGTTGCCAAAGAACGGGAATAAGGTCTGCATGAAGCTATTTACAATTGGATGAATCTCGGCAATACCAAATGTAACCCCCATACGACGTGCTTGTTCAGTTGCATCTTCTACACTCATTTGTGAGGTATAGGTATATGGCATCATCACGGCTTGGACTTTATCGGCACCAACAGCATCAACTGCAATCGCCATTGTCAACGCAGAATCGATCCCGCCTGATAATCCTAAAATTACCCCTGGAAAGCCTGAACGCTGTACATAGTCACGGGTTGCCATCACCAAAGCTTGGTAAATTTCAGCAAAGGTTTCTAAAGCAGGTGTTGCATCTGCGGTTTTAAATTGTTTTTGTTCAGCATCATATTCAGCAATTGCAATAGACTCTTGGAAACTTGGTATCTGTAGTACCAGTTGCCCATGATTGCTGCTAATAAAACTTGAACCATCAAAAATCAGGTCATCTTGTCCACCGACTTGGTTGACATAAACAATATTTAGACTTAATTGTTTAGCAAGCTCATTTAAGGTTTGAATACGGTGTTGTGGTTTACCTACTTCATAAGGTGAAGCATTTAAGACCAGTACCGTTTCAACATTCAGTTGGCTGAGTTGCTTAACAGTATTCAGTGACCATACATCTTCACAAATTAAGACACCAAACTTGTGCCCTAAATATTCAAAAACCAGATGTTGATGACCTTCTTGGAAGTAGCGCTTTTCATCAAACACACCGTAATTCGGTAAGTTATGTTTGTTATAAACACCTAATACCTGCCCATCTTTCATCACCGCAGCAGAGTTATAGCGATGACCATCCTCAGTTTGGTGCACAAAACCGAATACCATTAAAATATCTTTTACTTCGCTTAACTGAGCAAACGCTTTTTGAGTGCGTTTTTGTAGGTTTGGTCGAAGTATTAGGTCTTCAGCAGGGTAACCTAATGTAGAAAGTTCAGGGAAGATGATCAAATCAGCCTGTTGTTGTTTCGCTAAATTTGCTTGCTCAACCATCTTTTGAGTGTTTGCATCAATATTGCCAATATGCGGAGAGAATTGAGCAAGGGCAACTTTAAAATTTTTCATTCAAACCTAATCCTAAGTCTTAACAAGTTATGATATACAAGTTTTTGATTTATATAAGTATAGTTGTTAAAAACAGGTGTATATCATGGCGCCAAACATTTTATATCTTAAACAAAAATTACAAGTTTACTAATATATACTAAATGCACATTTTTCTGCGTAAAAATAACAAGTTTTTCTGTATAAAACAGCAACATTTCTCAATGTTTGCGTGATTATGGTGCATGAATGTGAATAAATATAATAGAGTCAAATAAAGTTTTTTTCATGTCATTTTCGCATTTTGCTATGACACATCAATTACAGCATGCAAAAACAATAAAAATTTTAGTAAAAAGAATGACTTTTAGTTTGTGACGCACACCATTTGAAATAATAAAACAGTTGTACTTTTTTATAAAGCAATTAATTTCAATGGCTTGATTGTTTTTTGTGTATTTTTTATACCGTTTATCGGGAATATCTTTGCGACACTTGAGTGTACATTTGTGTACTGATATTATCCCAATTAATGTGAACGGATATGCACTTTGATGCTCATCAAGTGTATCCAAGCACGTAAAATGAAGAGGTAACAACAATGTCAGTTTTATTATTTCCTGTAATTGCTTTTGGTTTAGCTGTGGTTGTTGGTCGTATTGGAACAGTAATGTTTCGCGAACAAGATCAGCAAGCCTAACCTAATTTATTAAATAGTCATTGAAATAAAGAGGTACGAAATCATGACTTCGACAATTTTATTGCCTGTAATCGCCTTGGTTTTAGCTATTGGTGTCGGGCGTATTGGTACCATTGTTAAGGATGCGATGCGTGTAGATTTTACGACTGATATGGATGATAGTCATGAACTTAAAACTGAAAATCAAAAAGGCACTGCTGCATAATTTTTCTTGCACACTGCTTACTTAAGAAGCTCTGTAGTTAAAACTTACAGGGCTTTTTTATTTTTCTAGAATGATGTTAGGGATTTTATTAAAGAAGACATCTCGTGCAATATCACCTTGTTGTTCAATGTTATAACTTGAGAAGGATTTATTTTTTATAAATTGATACCGATAGGGATTGTATTGCTTAAAACTGAGGTAATAGCCAGCCTGAAGGATTGCACCTTGAACAACGACGTTGATTCCGAGCTGAAACTGTAAAATATGCGCCAGTTCGTGAATAAAAATTCCTTGTAGGGACATTGGGCATATTGAATAATCAGGACGAAAATATTTCTGATGAACAAATAAGTTGCCATTTGGTGCCATAAAAATATTAGCAGGCTGCCAAGGTAAGTAGGGAATATTAAAAATCTTTATTTGTGCATAATCGATAAGATCGCCAAAGACAGGACGCGCCATTTTGATTTCGCCAGACGTCAATCCCCGATATTGAAATTGATTCATTTTGAGATAAAAGATTAAGCTGGAAATAAATCGAGCTTTTAATCTTTGTATAGATTGCTGAAATGGTTTGTTCATCTGAAATTCAAGCGTGAAAAAACATAAATTATTTTTTTATTCTAGAATAAAAAAACCTCAGTTAAAACTGAGGTTTTACCACAACTAAAATCACTACCGCAAACAGGATCAAGGTCGGCATTTCATTAAAGAATCGCCAGAACTTATGTGATTTATAGTGAGCATTGCCAATCAGCTTTTTACGGTAATAACCACAAACAAAATGGTAAATCACCAGTAAACCTACTAGACCGACTTTTAGATAGAACCATAAAGCTTCATGGTAATGTCGGCTTGCATCGCCCCAATCAACCAGAAAGTGAGCGGTAATGAGTGTGGCAATCATAGACGGCCACATGATACCGCGATACAACTTACGTTCCATAACTTCAAAGCGTTGATGACTAACAGCATCTTCACTCATGGCATGGTAGACATAAAGGCGTGGTAAGTAGAACAATGCGGCGAACCAGCAAACCACGGCTATAATATGTAATGCTTTTACCCACAAGAAAGCATCAGAAGGTGCATCCATCGATAATCCTACTAAGCGGGATTATGCATCCCACTTCTTGAAAATAAGGCAGGCGTTTACACCGCCAAAGCCAAAACTGTTACTCATGACAGTATTCAGTTTTGCATCACGTTTTTCAAGTACAATATCGAAACCTTGTGCACCTTCATCCAACTCAGTCACATTAATGTTTGGTGCAATAAAGTCATTTTGCATCATCAAGACAGAGTAAATCGCTTCCTGAACACCCGCAGCACCTAAGCTATGACCCGTCATAGATTTGGTCGAGCTGAGTGGCGGAACTTGTCCTTCACCAAATGCACGTTCCATTGCTTTAAGCTCGGTCACGTCACCCGCTGGTGTTGAAGTACCGTGTGTGTTGACATAGTCAATTTGCTCTACACCATGCTGTTTTGCTTCATCCAATGCCATGATGATACAACGTGTTGCACCTTCACCACTTGGCGCAACCATGTCAGCACCATCACTGTTTGCAGCATAGCCAATCACTTCTGCTAGAATATTCGCACCACGCGCTTGTGCATGTTCAAGTGACTCAAGCACAACGAAACCACCACCGCCTGCAATCACGAAACCGTCACGGTCTTTTGAATATGGACGTGAAGCAGTTTCAGGTGTGTCATTATATTTTGAACACAACGCACCCATAGCATCAAACAATAAGCTTTGTGACCAGTGATCTTCTTCACCACCGCCAGCAAGCATTAAATCTTGTTTACCTAATTGAATCAGGTTATAAGCATAACCAATTGCATCTGCAGACGTTGCACATGCACTAGTAATCGAGTGCGCAACGCCTTGAAGTTTAAATGCAACGCCTACGTTTGCAGTAATGGTGTTTGACATGTTACGCGGGACGAAGAAAGGACCGATTTTACGTGCGCCTTTCTCCTCTAATAGTTTGATCATTTCTGCAACAGATGCAGTTGAGTTACCACCCGAACCACCAGCGATACCGTAACGTGGATTGTTTGCCAAATCTTCTTGTTTCAGTCCAGCATGTTCAACTGCTGCGACAGCTGCGTTATATGCATACATCGCACAGACGCCCATAAAGCGTTTCAGTTTGCGATCAATACCATCAAAATCCTGTTCAGCTGCAGCGCTGACATGGCTTTTGAAATTCAGCTCTGCATAAGTTGAGTTTAAACGTGTGCCTGAGATTCCATTTTTTAAAGAATGAGTGACCTCTTCTAAAGAGTTACCGATACATGAGTTAATGCCCATACCAGTGATTACAACACGTTTCATTTACAGATCCCTTTTATGGTAATACTTAAGCCCTGTGCATCTCGCTATGAATACAAATCAGGAGAAAAATAACGATTAAAATGGCTTATGAGTGAATGACACCATGATAGCAGAAAGGTTTTTTATTTCTTATGGCAAATCTTATGCCTATTTCCAGTTGTGTAAATATTCGTAAATATGCGTGATGTTGTGACGAAACGTAAAGAAAGAACACAGATAAAAGTTGAGATAAATCTGCATTCAACCTAGTATTTACCTAGAAATGCACAGATTACACAACAGAGGTACTTGATGACAAAATCTAAAAACAAGCAATCTTCAGGTTTATTTGCACAAGCCTTTGGAGTGGCTAAAAAGCTCAGTTCAGAATTACAGAAATTTCAAGTTGCCCCAACCACATCGGGTGCAGAAATTGCAAATTCATCCAATATTGTTGAAGGAAAAGCGCGTTTTAAAAGTCCATTTGAGGTGGAAAAATATGAAAATCCTCAACAAATGTTGCGTCAACAATTCCCAAAACTATCGCATCAATTATTAGGCCGTCATTATAATCGAGTGAATAGTGTGGCTTCTTTTGTATCCCCAGATTTAGGCGATAAGGTTTCAGACTATTTATTTCAATGGTTAAATGAGTTTAGTTCAAATAGTTCTTTGACGGAAAAAATCCTTGAGGAAGCAGGGGTGAAAGACATTATGGAACTGACGACAGATACAGGGCGTTCACAGCGTTTAAGTCAGGCATTGATTGAACAAAATAAATTATTAGCTGCCGCGCAAGGGGCAATTACAGGTGCAACAGGTGTCTGGGGTGCTGCAATTGATATTCCAGCATCTATTGTTTTGACCTTGAGAACGATTTATCAAACGGGCCGTTCACATGGCTTTGATTTATCTGAAGATGCAGACCAAGAAATCGTTGCCTTCATCTTTAAAGAAATTGATTTGAGTTTGGTTGCGGAAAAACAAACCTTATTAGTTGCGTTAAAAGCATTGAAATCCATGTTGGAAACACATGATTTGCAACAGTTCCAGCAATTGTTAGGTTCAAATAATGATATCGAATTGGTGAAGAAGTGGTTGGTAGATGAAAATGGTCAGTTTAAATGGAACTGGCTCAATCGTATTCCTCAAGCTTCGGTGATTGGTAAACTGACCCCAATTGCAGGCGCAGCACTGGGTGGTTTCTATAGTTGGAGATTACTAGAAGATGTTGGACATAAATCGCAATCGATTTTTGGTGCGGCACGCTTTTATATGAATGAGTATCCGAATGAAAAGATTTCGCCGCTAGAAGCATATTTTAAAGCAGAAGCCTTATTGAAAAAGGCGAGTCCACGGTTATTAAGTTCTACAACAGTTGAAAATAATAAGACCACATCAGAAGAAACAAATGATGTGATTACCAGTGTAACCGTTAAAACCAAAGACAGTACAACGCCAACAGTCGCTATAGATGACAAGGTTGAAGCTGGAATTCAACAACTTGCTGAACAGCATGTAGTTGAGCATCCTCATGCAGAGCAACAGCCTGCATTAAAGGTGCAGCAAGATGAGACTTTTGAGGATGCTGAAGCCGAAATTACGGCTGAGCAAAAATCAATTGATATAGAGCCCGCCTCAACAAAACATAGCTAAATTGGTGTGTGATGTTTTAGGTATTAAGAACACAACAAACTTCAGAAATGGTCGACACTTGAAATGTTGACCATTTTTACTTCTTAGCTTACAATTATGTGCCCTTAAAAAGAGGTTCTTTTCTTTTTTAAGGTTGTTTAATAACGGGAGAATTGCCAAATGGCAACAACAAATCAGTTGATCCGTAAGGGTCGTACAACTTTGATTGAAAAATCTAAAGTTCCTGCGTTGAAGGCTTGTCCACAACGTCGTGGTGTATGTACACGTGTTTATACTACTACACCTAAAAAACCTAACTCAGCAATGCGTAAGGTTTGCCGTGTTCGCTTAACTTCAGGTTTTGAAGTTTCTAGCTATATCGGTGGTGAAGGTCATAACCTACAAGAGCACAGTGTTGTTCTTATCCGTGGTGGTCGTGTTAAAGACTTACCAGGTGTACGTTACCATACCGTTCGTGGTTCTTTAGACTGTGCTGGCGTTAAAGATCGTAACCAGTCACGTTCTAAATATGGTACTAAGCGTCCTAAGAAGTAATTCTAGGAAACTAGTCCAAAAAACCCTTTAGCGTTTCGCTTGTTTGAATTCTTCATAGTTTTGTAATTCAAGCGACGTATAGTAAGGCCAGCGAAAGTACATGACACTCGTACAAACTGCTGGATTATCCTGAAGTGTCATATTATTAGGTGTATTAAAATGCCAAGACGTCGCGTAGTCGCTGCTCGTGAGATCCTTCCAGATCCAAAATTTAGCAGCCAAACAATCGCTAAATTCATGAACCACGTAATGCAAGATGGTAAAAAATCTGTTGCTGAAGGTATCGTTTACGGTGCTTTAGAACGTGTTCAAGAAAAAAATAAAGTAGACCCAGTTGAATTTTTCGAGACTACTCTTGAAAAAGTTCGTCCTATGGTTGAAGTAAAAGCACGCCGTGTTGGTGGTGCTACTTATCAAGTACCTATGGAAGTGCGCCCATCCCGTCGTACTGCCTTAGCAATGCGTTGGTTAGTAGATGCTGCTGCTAAGCGTTCTGAAAAAACGATGGCTTTACGTCTTGCTGGTGAGTTGCTTGATGCAGCTGAAGGTAAAGGTTCTGCGATCAAAAAACGTGAAGACGTGCATCGTATGGCTGAAGCCAACAAAGCCTTCTCTCACTACCGTTTCTAAGCGGATAAAACAGTCCCTAATCAGGAGAATATTCATGCGTACTGCAGCTCGATTCAACATCGCTCTCTATCAAAGTGGGGGCTTTGCGGGTATTTAAGTTGCCTGCTTGGATATTCGTGCGCATCAATTTAATTGATGCGTCCTGTTTTAAAAATAACATTTAGGAATGTAGACATCATGGCTCGCCAAACCCCGATTAGTAATTACCGTAACATCGGTATTTCTGCGCACATCGACGCAGGTAAAACAACTACAACAGAACGTATTTTGTTCTACACAGGTGTATCTCACAAAATTGGTGAAGTACACGATGGTGCAGCAACAATGGACTGGATGGAACAAGAGCAAGAGCGTGGTATTACAATTACCTCTGCTGCAACAACTTGTTTCTGGTCAGGTATGAGTAGCCAATTCCCACAACACCGTATCAACGTAATCGATACACCGGGACACGTAGACTTCACAATCGAAGTTGAACGTTCTATGCGTGTTCTTGATGGTGCGTGCATGGTTTACTGTGCAGTTGGTGGCGTACAACCTCAGTCTGAAACTGTATGGCGTCAAGCGAACAAATATAAAGTGCCTCGTTTAGCATTCGTGAACAAGATGGACCGTACTGGTGCAAACTTCTTCCGTGCTGTTGAGCAAGTTAAAACTCGTCTAGGCGGTAATCCTGTTCCTATCGTTGTGCCAATTGGTGCAGAAGATACGTTTGCAGGTGTTGTTGACCTCATCGAAATGAAAGCGATTATCTGGGATGAAGCATCTCAAGGTATGAAGTTCGAATACGGTGATATTCCTGCTGACCTCGTTGATACAGCTAACGAATGGCGTACTAAGATGGTTGAAGCTGCGGCTGAAGCATCTGAAGAGTTAATGGACAAGTACCTAGAAGAAGGCGATCTTTCTAAAGAAGAAATCATCGCTGGTTTACGTACTCGTACTTTGGCGTCTGAAATCCAAGTTATGCTTTGTGGTTCAGCGTTCAAGAACAAAGGTGTTCAACGTATGTTGGATGCTGTAATTCAATTCTTACCTTCTCCAACAGAAGTTAAAGCAATTGAAGGTATTCTTGACGATAAAGATGAAACTAAAGCATCTCGTGAAGCATCTGACGAAGCTCCGTTCTCTGCACTTGCGTTCAAAATTATGAACGATAAGTTCGTAGGTAACTTAACATTCGTACGTGTTTATTCTGGTGTTCTTAAACAGGGTGATCCAGTTTATAACCCAGTTAAATCTAAACGTGAACGTATCGGTCGTATCGTGCAAATGCATGCGAACGAACGTCAAGATCTTGATGAAATCCGTGCAGGTGATATCGCAGCGTGTGTAGGTCTTAAAGACGTTACTACGGGTGATACATTATGTGATGAGAAAAACATCATTACACTTGAGCGTATGGAATTCCCAGAGCCAGTAATTTCATTGGCTGTTGAACCAAAAACTAAAGCTGACCAAGAAAAAATGTCAATTGCTTTAGGTCGTTTGGCTAAAGAAGATCCATCGTTCCGCGTTCGTACAGATGAAGAATCTGGTCAAACAATTATTGCTGGTATGGGTGAGCTTCACCTTGACATCATCGTTGACCGTATGAAGCGTGAATTCGGTGTTGAAGCGAACATTGGTAAACCAATGGTTGCTTACCGTGAAACGATCAAAAAGTCTGTTGAGCAAGAAGGTAAGTTTGTTCGTCAAACAGGTGGTAAAGGTAAATTCGGTCATGTATATGTTCGTTTAGAGCCTATGGATGTTGAAGAAGCTGGTAAAGAATACCAATTCGCTGAAGAAGTTGTCGGCGGTACAGTACCTAAAGAATTCTTTGGTGCGGTTGATAAAGGTATTCAAGAACGTATGAAAAATGGTGTATTGGCTGGTTACCCTGTTGTGGGTATCAAAGCGACATTATTTGATGGTTCTTACCACGATGTCGACTCTGATGAATTGTCGTTCAAAATGGCAGGTTCATACGCTTTCCGTGACGGTTTCATGAAAGCGGATCCTATCCTTCTTGAACCAATCATGAAAGTTGAAGTAGAAACTCCAGAAGACTACATGGGCGATATCATGGGTGACTTAAACCGTCGTCGTGGTATGGTTCAAGGTATGGATGATCTTCCTGGTGGAACAAAAGCAATTAAAGCAGAAGTTCCATTGGCTGAGATGTTTGGTTACGCGACTCAAATGCGTTCTATGTCTCAAGGTCGTGCGACTTATTCTATGGAATTCGCTAAATACGCTGAAACACCACGTAACGTGGCTGAAGGCATCATCGCTAAGTTCCAAGCTGGCGGTAAAAAAGGTGACGACGAGTAATCTTTCGATTACTATATTACCCAACTAAATTTAGTTAAAAAACCAAGTGCTCATGGGCGACCCTCATGAGCAGTTTATAAAGGAAGATCATCATGGCTAAAGCCAAGTTTGAACGTAATAAACCACACGTAAACGTGGGTACAATTGGTCACGTTGACCATGGTAAAACAACTTTAACTGCTGCAATTGCAACGATCTGTGCAAAAACTTACGGCGGTGAAGCGAAAGATTACTCACAAATCGACTCAGCTCCTGAAGAAAAAGCACGTGGTATTACAATTAATACTTCACACGTAGAATACGATTCTCCAATCCGTCACTACGCTCACGTAGACTGCCCGGGCCACGCCGATTATGTTAAAAACATGATTACTGGTGCTGCTCAGATGGACGGCGCGATCCTTGTATGTGCTGCGACTGATGGTCCAATGCCACAAACTCGTGAACACATCCTTCTTTCACGTCAGGTTGGTGTACCTTACATCATCGTATTCTTGAACAAGTGTGACCTTGTTGATGATGAAGAATTACTTGAATTAGTAGAAATGGAAGTTCGTGAACTTCTTTCTACTTATGACTTCCCAGGTGATGATACTCCAATCATCCGTGGTTCAGCTCTTCAAGCATTAAACGGTAACGACGGTCCTTATGGCGAGAAAGCTGTAATCGATTTAGTTGCTGCACTTGATTCTTACATTCCAGAGCCAGAACGTGCTATCGATAAAGCATTCTTGATGCCAATCGAAGACGTATTCTCTATCTCAGGCCGTGGTACAGTAGTAACTGGTCGTGTAGAAGCTGGTATCGTAAAAGTTGGTGAAGAAGTTGAAATCGTAGGTATCAAAGATACGGTTAAGACAACTGTAACTGGCGTAGAAATGTTCCGTAAATTGCTTGACGAAGGTCGTGCAGGCGAGAACTGTGGTGTTCTTCTTCGTGGTACTAAGCGTGAAGATGTACAACGTGGTCAAGTACTTGCTAAACCAGGTACAATCAAGCCGCACACTAAATTCGATGCAGAAGTATACGTACTTTCTAAAGAAGAAGGTGGTCGTCATACTCCATTCCTTAACGGTTACCGTCCACAGTTCTACTTCCGTACAACTGACGTAACTGGCGCGATCAAATTACAAGATGGCGTAGAAATGGTAATGCCTGGTGACAACGTAGAGATGTCAGTAGAATTAATTCACCCGATCGCAATGGACCCAGGTCTACGTTTTGCGATCCGTGAAGGTGGTCGTACTGTAGGTGCTGGTGTTGTTGCTAAAGTAACTGCATAATCGCTTAGAGTGAAAAACACCCCTTTGGGGTGTTTTTTTTCGTCTATTGTTCGACAATCTTTTTACAAGAGTGTCCTTAACTGATACCTCGCTGTCCTAAACTGCACTTAATTGATTCAGATAAAACCGTAATATAAAACTCAAGAAAACGAACAAAAGTGCTCAGTGGAAATACTCCACTGAAAAGGAGTAGGCAGCATGAATGCTAAAGTAAATATTTCAAATCGTGCAGGTGCAAGTTTCCCAGTACGTCGTATGAATTTTGATTTTGATCAAGTCCCAGAATACTGGATGGATGGTTCAGCAGGTTTAACCCATTTCATGACTGGTCTATCTGCACTATTCCCAGATGGTGAAAAATTATTTATAGATGCTGTACGTGCAGTCCGTTATTACCCAGCGATTAAAGACAACGAAGAACTCCAAAAAGAGATCAGTGCGTTTATTGGTCAAGAAGCTATGCATACGCAAGAGCATGTTAATTTTAATGCTTCTGCACAAAAATATGGTCATGATGTAAGAGCTTTAGAACGAATCACTGGACGTTATATTCAATTTGCCTTAAATAACTTTTCTAAAGTGGTTAAACCGTTTGGTATGACCAGAGAAATGGTAAATCTCACCGCAACAACTGCCTTAGAGCATTTTACGGCAACCATTGCCTCTGAATTATTACGTAATCAGCATATTCAAGACTTAATGACCGATGAAACCATGTCGTATATGTGGTTCTGGCATGCAGTAGAGGAAAATGAGCACAAAGCTGTTGCTTATGATGTTTATGAGGCTGTTTTTGGTAAAGGCTTAAAAGCATATACTTTGCGTACGTCAGCACTAGTATTTGCAATGGCTTTGATCTTTATTCTACAGTCTTATTTCACTTTACGTTTGCTTCAACAGGATAAGAGACTGAACTTGAAAGAACTTGGCATGATTTATAAGTATGGCTATAGTCCTTCAAAAGGGATTATCACAGGTATGGCGGGCGAAATGCTAGCTTACTTTAAACCAGGTTTCCATCCAAATGATTTAGATACGGTACAATTACTCAAAGATTGGAAAGCGAAACTCGGTTTCTAATTTTTCATCTTCAAATAAATTGATTTGAAAGGGCAATTTTAATTGCCCTTTTTCTTTTTTACTCTTTCATTTGATACATGATTTTCAGTGTGATGACATGTCCTAAGATGATGCTTTTCTGACCTTATCTGCACTTATTCCATGCACTGTAAAGGGCGTATAAAAGAAGTATCAAACAGGGTTAATGAAGAATATTCACGGATAGGAGAAAAGGGTATGAATGCTAAAGTCAATATTTCAAACCGAGCTGGTGCCAGTTTTCCTGTACGCCGAATGGATTTTGAATTTGCTGAAGTGCCACGTTATTGGGCAAATGGAGATGCTGCTTTAACACATTTTATGACTGCGCTTTCAGCACTATTTCCAGAAGGTGAACAATTTTTTGTGAATAGTACGCGTGCAGTACGTAATGACCCTAAATTGGCAGATCCGCGACTGCAGAAAGAGATCAGTGCCTTTATTGGTCAAGAAGCCATGCATTCTAAAGAGCATTTGGCCTTTAATGCTTCAGCTCAAGCTAACGGTTATGATGTTCGTGAGATGGAAGAGCAAACGGGGCGTCTGATTAATCGAACCATCGGCATAACGTCTAAACTCTTGAAACCTTTTGGCTTCACCAAAGAAATGATCAGTTTAACTGGTACTTGTGCTTTAGAACACTTTACCTCGACCATTGCTGAAGAATTATTGAGTAATCCAGACATTCAAGCCATGTTTATGGATGAGACCATGTACCATTTATGGATGTGGCACGCGGTTGAGGAAAATGAGCATAAAGCTGTGGCCTTTGATGTGTATGAATCTATGTATGGACAGGGTGCTAAGGCCTATTTTATGCGGTCATTGGCGTTGGTCATCGCGATGGGCTTGATCTTTATTACCCAATCTTATTTCACCGCAAAACTATTGAAAGTCGATGGCAAGTTAACATGGCGAGATACCAGATACATGCTGAAATTTATGTATGGTTATAAGGGTTTTATGACACGTCAGATTCCAGCTTTACTCGCTTTCTTGAGACCGAAGTTTCATCCAAATGATGATGATACGACTGAACTACTCAATAAATGGCGGGCCGAATTGGGCTTTAATCTCAATTAACTTTAACGGGCAGTAAAACTGCCCATTTTTTTATTCAATTTTCGGCTGAAATTGTCGATAATCTGCATCAGTATTTTATAGAGTGAAAGATTGTGATTCGATTGATGCAGGAGCGTGATCTGGAAAGTGTGGCAGCTATTGAACGCTTAGTACAAACACATCCATGGAGCAAGCAACAGTTTCAGGAATCTTTAGCTTCGTATCAATGTACTGTGTATGAGCAAGCCAATCAGGTGGTGGGGTTTTGTATTTTGCAACCTGTTGTCGATGAGGCAAACCTGTTACTTATGGCAATTCATCCAAGTCAGCAGGGCAAAGGACTTGGTTATGCTTTATTAGATGATTCTATCCAGCAGTTAAAGAATAATCCGATTCAGATTTTTTTAGAAGTGCGTCAGAGTAATACTGCAGCAATTGGTTTGTATGAAAAGTCAGGTTTTCATCAAATTGATTTACGCAAAAATTATTACCCAAATACTGATGGCTCCAGAGAGCATGCTGTGATTATGGTCAAAACATGCACTGATGATTTTGCGGCTTTATTTAATAATTAAATTATTCCACTCGGAAGGCAGTGTACTCATTAATGAATTTCCAAGCTGATGGATTTCATTGTCTGAGAGTGGGCGATTGAGTCGACGCCATTGACCATCCAGTAATAATTCCAGTGGTGTATATTGAGATTTATAATTCATTTTAGATGAATGCGGCACCCAGTACCCTAGATATAAATAGTCTAGGTTTAATGTGCGTACATATTCGATTTGTTTGAGGATCGCAAAAACACCTAAAGAGCGACGTTGTTCATCTGGATCGAAGAAGGTATAAACGGCTGACAGCCCATCATCCATTAAATCACAGGTTGAAACACCAATTAGCTTTTGGTCTTTCCAAAGCTCTATAAAGAAACTCTCTGTGCAGCTATGCACCAAAAATTTTTCAAATTGATCCAGACTGGCAGGATACATGTCGCCATCCGAGTGACGTTCATTGATATAACGTTCATATAGGTCGTAGTGTTGTTGAGTGGCCTGCGAGGTCGGCAAAATACTCATTTGTAAATCTTGATTGCGTTTCCATGCCTTTTTTTGGCTGCTGTTCATTTTAAACTCTTGAACGGGAACGCGGCAGGATAAACATTGGCGACATAAATGACATTCTGGACGGTAGACAAAATCGCCACTGCGACGAAAACCAACACGAGAAAGTTCTGACAAAGTCACCACATCGATACGGTGAATTGGGTCTAGGAACACCATTCGCGCTGATTTGTTATCAAGATAACTGCAGTCATGTGGTGGCGTAATGTAATACTGTAAGTCATTTAAAAGGGACTTGGGTTGATATGATTTCATTAATCTGTCCCTCCAAGGTGTTAATCCGTTAACCGTCTAATTTTGCAAAAACTGCTATTGTTTTACTTGAAAATACACGTTCTTGATAACTTTTCCAATTGATAGAGGGGGCAATAATTACATCTTGTAACGATTTAAGATAGTCTTGGCGAGAAAGTGTACTCGCGCCGAGGCTTAAAAGGTGATCATTGACCAATTGGCAGTCAATCCAAGGCAGTTGATTTTCCTGTCCAATCAGCATCAGCGTATAGAATGCCATTTTAGAAACATCAGTTTCAGTGCTAAACATCGATTCACCGAAACAGCCTTTACCAATACTGACACCATAGAGTCCGCCAACCAAGTTATCCTGCTGCCAGACTTCAACACTGTACGCATATCCTGCTTCGAACAAGGCGCAATAGCCTGCAATGATATCTTTACTAATCCATGTTTCATTGGCATAGCTCCGAGGCAACGAACAAGAACGAATCACGTCTTCAAAAGCATGGTTAATGGTAATTCGATAATCATGCTTTTTCATATTTCGAATTAAAGATTTACTTGGTTTGTAAACATGTGGCTCGATAATGCAACGTGGTTCAGGACTCCACCAGCAAATTGGCTCGTCTTCATTAAACCAAGGAAATAGGCCATGCGTATAGGCTTCAAATAAAGTCGAGGGGGACAGGTCTGCGCCGATGCAGATAAATCCTTGACCTTCTGGATCTGCTTCAATTGGATTAGGGAATATATATTGCGAGGGTGGAAGCTGTTGCATAGAAGGAAAAATTAATGAGACTGATTCTAAGCTAACTGAAGTTGTAGGGAATGGCAATCTTTGGCATTGTCATTCCCCTTGCGAGTTTAATTAAATAAGCATAGCTGTTTAGCAATTTGTAGTTTGTTACTATCCAAGAAAAGCTGCGCTTTGGCTTGAATAATTTCGAGACTTTTTTCTCGATCACTAACGGTTTTTCCGTCACTGTCCAAGACCAACCAATTCAGTTGACTGATGACATCCTGAACATAATGTGCAAAGTCACTCGCTGACGCTAAGCCATCAATAAAATGTGCACGGTAGAACAATTGATAGAAATGCTCAGTTGGGATGCCAATACCCGTTAATGGGCTGATTAAGACACTATAGTTTTGATGAAAGTTGGCTTGCTTGAGTAAATAGTGATTTAAACGATGACACTGTTGCAACGTTTCTTGTTTTGGTTCCAATGTTTGACAAGGTTGGGCCAAACCGAGGTGTGATAAAATTACCAAGGCGTTGAGAATTTTTGCATAATTTAACTGTGGGAAACTTTGCTCTAATTCCGCAATGGTCAAAGGTCGATAGTTTTCCTGTGCGAATTTATCACCAATTGGCGTGTAGATTTCCTCGATTAAATTAAAGGTGCCTAATAAGCCATTGATGTTGTTTGGTAGTTGTTCCTTAGCCGTTAGCAATACAAAAGCTGTGTTACGCAGTCGCTCTTGTACCTGTAATGGGGTTAAATTGTTTTTACCGCGAATAAACAGGTCACGTCTAAATTGCGTGTTGGCAAAATAATCTCGGCATTGTTCTTTGAAAACTGGGTGTTCAATGGCGTTTAAAAATGCTTGGTGTTGTTCTGAAAAATTGATGTTATCTAAGTGAGTACTTAGATCGGTTGAACCTGCATAAGATAGCTTGATTTCATCTAAAATCCTCACAATTTGCTGGAAAGAAAAACATTGCCAATCTTGATTTAAATATTCATGAATCAAATAATTCGGATTTTGCTGTTTTAAATCAGCGACTTTTTGTACGGTATTGGGATTGCGTTGTGCAAAAATAGGGTTCTGTTTAAGTAGGTCTTCGCTGAAGCTGAGGGCTTCACTGACCTTTTGTAAGGGATTGGTACTTTTGCTATTGAATTTGAAGTGGCTATGGAACAGCTCTCGGATCGGCATATTGGCAGCCCAACCAGTCACGCAGTTATAGCTGATATAGACAATACCATTCGGTTTTAAAAATTTACGGATAAATTTTAAAATAATGTGCTGGTTTTCATAGCTAATCCAACTCCAGATCCCATGCAAACTGATTGAGTCAAACATCGGTAAGTCTTGGCGATTGAGCAATTCTTCAAAGCTATCATCATAAAAATAATGTTCAGTCTTACTTTGTTCAGCCAGTTGATTCGCATGCGCTGCATGGGCAGGGTTAAAATCTGTACCGTAAAACTTTGCTTCGTTGCAAGTTGCATGAATATTAATGCTGACACCTTGACCAAAACCAAGTTCGCAATGGCTTTGGTTTTCCTGAAAGTCGGGGCTATCAATACCATTTAACAATAAGCAAAACTTTTGAAAATTCGGACTGAGGTCACGATAATAGCCATAAGTATAGTTCACCTCAGTTTGATAGCCGTTCGTCCATGTTGTTGTCATTTATTTACCCTATCAATTATCTAAAAATGTAGATTTAAAAAGTCATCATTTTTTTGATTGTAGGGACGCAGGCATAAAAAAACCACCAAAGTCTGGTGGTTCTTGAATTTTGGCCTGATTAGTTTAAATTATCGAGATATTTCTCTGCATCCAACGCTGCCATACAGCCTGAACCCGCAGAAGTAATCGCTTGACGATAGATGCTATCTGCAACGTCACCCGCAGCAAATACACCTTCAATCGATGCAGCTGTTGCATTGCCCGCAGTACCGCTATGTACTTGGATATAGCCATCACGTAAGTTAAGCTGGCCATCAAACATACCTGTATTTGGCTTATGTCCGATTGCAACAAACAAGCCTTGAACTTGAACATCTTGCGTGCTTGCATCTTGAGTTGATTGAATACGAACAGCGGTTACACCAGTCTTGTCACCCAAAACCTCATCTACTTGATGGTTCCAGATAATGCTGATTTTGCCTTCTTTTTCTTTGGCAAAAAGATGGTCTTGCAAGATCTTTTCAGAACGTAAGCTGTCACGACGGTGAACCAGTGTTACGTGCGCTGCGATATTCGATAAATACAGCGCTTCTTCAACCGCAGTGTTACCACCACCAACAACCATGACATTTTGGTTTTTGTAGAAGAAACCATCACATGTTGCACATGCGCTCACACCTTGCCCCATAAAGGCAGCTTCAGATTCTAGACCTAGGTATTGTGCAGTTGCACCTGTTGCAATAATCAACGCATCACATGTGTACTCTTCCATATCGCCTTTCAATACGAATGGACGGGTTTGAAGATCTACTTCATTAATATGATCGTAGACAATCTCTGTACCAAAACGTTCTGCATGAGCTTGCATACGCTCCATGAGTACAGGACCAGTTAATCCTTCTGGGTCACCTGGCCAGTTATCAACTTCAGTGGTCGTTGTTAATTGACCACCTAATTGTAAACCCGCAATCAGTGTTGGCTTGAGGTTCGCACGTGCTGCATACACTGCTGCACTGTAACCTGCAGGGCCAGAACCCAAAATAATTAACCGTGAGTGACGAGCGCTCATTAAAGAACATCCTTTTTATATTAAAACTGCTAAAATTATACGTGAATCCGAAGGGGAGTGGGCTAAATCCATCGGGATAATACTGATTAACTCAATCGAATTGAGCTATATCCGAGCAGGATGTTAACAACAACAGTAAACAATCGTGCATCTTTTTTGTAAGAACGAGTGCATAATATAAAACTTATTGATTAAGGTAATTTAGACCTTAAAAGATACTAACAAATAACGAATTGGGTTACAGGACTGTATATGACTGCGGTGTCAAGTGTTTATGCACAACGCTTTTTAATGACATTATTTTTGATTTCTTTTGGCATTTATTTATTTCTTGCCACTGTGACTTATACACCGTTTGATCCGGGTTGGATGCATATTTCCAGTGATACCCAACAGGTCTCAAACGCAAGTGGTGTAGCAGGTGCTTGGATCGCAGATTTACTGTTTGGATTTTTGGGCTGGGCAAGCTTGCTTATTCCGCTGTTCCTGTTTATCGAGGCCATTCAGGTCTGGTGGCCAAGAAGCTTTTTAAACCGTCCATTTCGTTATGCTGCCCAGTTCTTCTTAATTCTTTCAATTTCCAGTTTATTGTATCTGCATTGGAATACACCAGCGGATACATTGGACAATGCAGCAGGCGGCATTATTGGTTATGAGTTGGGGCAGAGTTTATCTCGATTATTAACGATTTACGGTGCGACCCTGTTCTTGCTGGCATTCAGCATTCTATTGCTCACCTTAGCCTTTGGGATCCAGTGGAATAAGACTTGGATCACTCTGAAAAATACGCCTGCATATTTACAAGATTTATTTTATAAAAATGTGCCGCAGCACGAGTCTGCTTATGATCTCACTGAGCAATTGGTAACAGCTGAAACACCAGTTATTAAAAATAAAGAACAGGTTCAGCTAGATCCAGAACAAAGTCCTGTTCAAGATAAGACAGCTCAAGTTCAGGCAAAACTGATTAAAATTGATGATTCACATCATCAATTGATGGCTGAAAAATTATTTGCCGATGTTGTAGCCAAAGAGCAACAGCACAGTTCTCAAGCTCAAGTTGTAGAACAGGTCGAAGATTTTGAACAGACCTTACAGCGCGCTCATCAGTTTGAAACAGAAAGTCAACGTCTGGTGCAAACGGGTGAAGTATGGCGTGCATTACAACATGATGATGCCAGCCATAAGCAGGAGATTGATGCATTATTAAGAGCTGCTGATGATTCGGCCAATGCTGCTACGAATTACGCGCCTTCGGCACGTACAGATTTGTCAGCACAACACGCAAATACCAGCAACTTAGATTGGAATGATGATCAAATCTTTGATGAATTGTTGGCTGCTGTACCGAATAGTAAGACTGCGACAGATTTGCACACCCCATTTACACAAGAGCCTGTCGCAACTGCAAATCATCATGTACCTGAAGCTGAGTTTGAAGCAGATATCGAAGCTTTAATTACCGAGTCTGCACGATCGACAGAAATAACACAGCAATCATATTCTTCTCCAATTCAAACGTCAGCTCAAGATGAAACCCACAATCGTATTCGAGAAGAACGAGACGATTTTAATGATCTTCTGGTGGATGATGAACCTGAAAATAGCAGTCCTCGAAGCACCAGCTATGCGCAATCATCTGCTTTCGTGAAGGCACCGATTGAAGTGAATTCAGTAGCCAAAGAGACTTTATCTAAAGAAGCTTTCATTGAAGCTTGGCAAGAAACCGCGGGTAAAGCCGAGCCTGAGTCTGATTTAGAAATTGAAGATGACTTTGATTTGGATGCACCATTGACAGATGCATTTGGCCGTCCAATGTCACGTTCAATGCAAGTCGCACAAAAACGCCGTGATTTACCAACTTTGCCAGGTTTAGAGCTATTGGATGAAGTTGATCCAAATAAGAAAGTGAACTTTACAGCCGAGCAATTGTCACGACTTTCTGAATTGCTTGAGATCAAGTTGCAAGAATTTAACGTAAAAGCACAGGTGGTAGAAGCTCAGCCGGGTCCTGTTGTTACGCGTTTTGAACTGGATCTTGCGCCTGGTGTGAAAGCGTCTAAAGTCACCAATATTTCCCGCGATTTAGCACGTTCTATGTCGATGGCTTCTGTCCGTGTGGTTGAAGTTATTCCGGGTAAACCGTATATCGGGATTGAAGTACCAAACAGTGCTCGTGAAATGGTACGTTTGATTGAGTTATTGAAAACGCCTGCTTTTGAAGACCCTGCGGGTTTGCTCTCTATGGCGATGGGTAAAGATATTTCAGGCAATCCAGTAATTACTGACCTCGGCAAAGCACCGCATATGTTGGTTGCGGGAACGACAGGTTCAGGTAAATCAGTTGCAGTCAACTCGATGATTCTTTCGATGTTATTGAAATACACACCCGACCAGTTACGTTTGATTCTGATCGATCCAAAGCAGCTTGAATTAGCCAACTATAATGATATTCCACATTTGTTAACACCTGTTGTAACTGATATGAAAGATGCGGTCAGTGCGCTCAATTGGTGTGTCAATGAAATGGAACGTCGTTATAAACTCATGTCATTCCTAAAAATTCGTAAATTGAGCGACTATAACCGTAAAGTTGAAGAAGCAATTGCTAATGGAGAGGATCTGATTGATCCGACATGGAAAGCCAGCGATTCAGTTGTAGGTGAGCGGGCACCACGTTTAGCGCCTTTACCGTCGATTGTAATTGTTGCAGATGAATTTGCTGACATGATCATGCAAGTGGGTAAAAAAGCTGAAGAAATGATTACTCGTCTGGCACAGAAATCTCGTGCCGCAGGTATTCACCTTTTACTTGCAACTCAGCGTCCATCGGTAGATGTGATTACAGGTTTGATCAAAGCCAATATCCCAACCCGTGTCGCATTACGTGTGAACAGTAAGATTGACTCACGTACCATTCTGGATGCGGGCGGGGCAGAAGACTTGCTCGGTCATGGTGATATGCTGTTTCTTGGCCCTGGTAAAATTGAGCCTGAGCGTGTACACGGGGCCTTCATTAGTGATGATGAAGTCAACCGCATTTGTGATGCTTGGCGTGAACGTGGTGAACCAGACTATGTGGATGAAATTCTGACTCCATTTGATGAAGAACCGACATCACGTGGTTTTGAAGATGGTGATGGTGATCCAAGTCGTGATGCACTTTATGACCAATGTGTATCCTTCGTATTAGAAACACGTAAAGCATCAACCTCATCGTTACAGCGTAAATTTAGCTTGGGCTATAACCGTGCAGCACGAATTATCGACCAAATGGAAGAGAACGGAATCGTGAGCTCGATGGGCGCAAATGGTAAGCGCGATATTCTAGTTTAATCTGAAAAGCCTAATAAAAAAGCCTCTAGTGATAGAGGCTTTTTTATTGCTGCGATATGGTTTTATTTTTTAGTATTTAAGCAAACTTTGCCAAAACTTCCAAGAAACCATCTTTTTGGCGTGGGAACTGTGCAATCACATCATGAATGCGCTGTCCTTCAGGATTGGTTGCATTGAGATCACGACCATCAGCCAAAAACTGGGTAATCAAGCGTTCATAATCATTCGGACGCATATGTTTGAATGCATGGTAGAGCACATGAAAGTCAGCATTTACGCCAGTTGGAGGAAGTTGGTTAAGATAGGCAAACACACGCTCATCTGACCATTCTTCATTGAAAGTTGCTGGCTGTGATAATGCCATGACAATCTCCTCAGTCTTATAAAATAATAAAGGCAAAATACTTGTAGTGGGGAAAGTCCTACTTTCCAAATCCACCCACGTATTCTGCCTTTATTTGCGAAAAATCGCTAATGAAAAAACTTCTATCGATCTTCAGGTAAATTGATATTCATTTCTAACATTTCGATATTTGCTTCTGAACGAACTTGCATTTGAATATGCTGTTCATCCACACCACGAACATAACGACTCACAACCTGCATGATTTCTTTTTTCATCTGGTCGATTTTGTCTTGGCCTAGGCGACGACCTAAACCTTGTTCAGAGGCAACAATTACCTTTAAACGATCTTTGGCAGTTTGTGCACTTGATGGTTTTTCATCACTGCTAAAAAGTTTACTCCAGAATCCTGCCATAATTACGCTCCAAATAGTCTAGCTAACCAACCTTTTGGCTGTACTGCAATGTGTCGATAAGGACGGTCTTCGCCAAGGAAGCGAGCCACTAAGTCATCATAGGCTTGTCCAGCTTTTTCTTCTGTATAGAGAATCACTGGTTTACCTTCGTTTGATGCTTGAAGTACGCTCGGGCACTCAGGGATGACACCCAAAGTTGGCACACGTAAAATATCTTTCGAAATATCATCGATCGTCAGCATTTCTTGTTTATCCGCACGCTCTGGGTTAAAACGTGTAATACATAGGTGCTTACGAATACGGCCTTCGTTTTGTTCCACTTTTTTGGTCTTGCTGTCAAGCATACCAATAATACGGTCCGAGTCACGTACTGATGAGATTTCAGGGTTTGTTACAATGATCGCTTCATCTGCATGATACATTGCTAAAATCGCACCACGCTCGATACCCGCAGGGGAGTCACAGATGATGTAATCGAACTCTTGAGAAAGTTCATCAATCACACGTGCAACACCTTCATCGCTCAATGCATCTTTATCACGTGTTTGTGATGCAGGGAGAATGTATAAGTTCTCAATCTCTTTATCACGAATAAGTGCTTGTTGTAGGCGTGCTTCATTATTAATGACATTGACAAAGTCATACACTACGCGGCGTTCGCAGCCCATGATCAAATCAAGATTACGTAAACCCACATCGAAATCAATCACAACAGTTTTATGACCACGTAGGGCTAAACCTGTTGCAAAAGATGCACTTGTTGTAGTTTTACCTACACCACCTTTGCCTGACGTTACGACAACAATTTTGGCCACCGAATCCACTCCTATTTATGGTCATACGCCCCTAAAAGGGCTTATTGGTGCTTTTAAAACTTCATTTGTTAAATTAAAACTGCAAGGCTTCAAATTCAAGTTCTTGCTTGTTATTTAAATAAATATGTACAGGCTTTTTGATCATATCTTTAGGAATATCATCTGCTACACAATACGTCCCTGCAATAGAGATTAATTCTGCTTCGAGCGAATGGCAGAAAATACGTGCTGCAGCTTGTCCACCTGCACCTGCAATGACTCTACCACGAGCATTGCCGTAAATGTGAATATTTCCAGATGCAATCACTTCTGATCCACTATTCATGCCAGCATTTAGGATAATATCGCCTTGATCTTGTACCAAACATTGGCCTGTACGCAAAATCTCATCATGATAAGAGGTGATATATGCATTCGATGTATTTTTTTGTGGTGTTTGTATTGCTGAGTGATCGGCTGATTTAGCAGGAGCATGCTCAACCACTTGTTCTTTTGATGCTTTAATCCGTTGTAACGGTTGATCTGTAGGAAGAACAGGGAATTGGATGGCACGAGCCTCATCACCCAAAATGCCATCAATAACGGCCATGGGCTGTAAACCTAAATCGATTAAGAGCTGAATTAATGCGATCAGCTCTTGCTCAACGGTACTGTCTAGAATGACCAACGTTCCGAGATAAGAACCTTCGTTCAACGTGCTGGTAAGTTGCTGTCGGATTGCATTATGGTCATTTGTGTCGAAAGTCAGTCGACTAAAATTCACCATTCTGCCCGTAATCCGTATATCAGCCATAATTTATCCTTCAGGGCTTTTTAAGCGCTCTATTGTGTTAAAGCAGTTGTAAATAAAAGCAAATGCTAGAACAAATTACACGAATTCTCTAGCTTGATTGGTAATTTTTCTTGTAATCATTCTGCTTTTTTATCCAATTGATCAGATTCTTGTAAAATCTGCTGCCATTGCTTTACTTTTACTTGTTTTCTTATCGCTTCAAGGCTTTCAAATACCACTGATTCAACCAATTCCTCTAAATACTGATTATCGATATTCAGCTCACTGACTTTCTCTGCAATGAACTGATAATTTTCATTTGGTCTTTGAGCTGAGCCCGACGTAAATGGTTCAATTAAACCTGCACTAATATTTTCGCCTAAGCGTTGTCCAATACTTTGGATTTGCTGCTCGATTCGGCTACCCACAATTGGAATCAAACGCAATAATTGCGTCAGTTCAGGCGTATCTTCAATCGCTTGATTGACAATGACACCTACTTTTTGAGTAATCAGCGGTTGTTGTTGCTGTAAAGCAGTTGCCAAAGATTCTTGCAACATGGATGACAGCGTCACAGTAAACAATTGTCGATGGTGGTCAACAAGGTCATGGATAATTTTTTTATGACTGGAACTGGTTTGCAGCTCATGCCGGATCCCATCAATGACCGTAATGACAACACGATCAGATAGCTCTTCCATCACCACACGATAGTAGAAAAGGGTTTTGACCCGAATTCCATCCGGGACCACTTTATAGCCCAGTTCATGCAGTCGGTAGGCGATAATTCCCGCGCGAAATAAACGTAAAAAACGGAAATGCGGAATAATCGCAATGATTTCGTACCAATGAATAAAAGGAAAGAACCACCAGCGCGCATGATGCTTTTGTACAATAGAGAGAAACCAGCGAATCGACAATTCAGCAATCAAAAAAATGATAAACCAAGCTTCGGTGGTAATCACCCAGGGATGTAAATAACTACGATAGAAATCAAGTACATTTGCGAGGTGAATGGTATTAAAAAACCATGCACCAATATTACTCATCAAGAAAAAGTTCATGCCTAAGCAGAACAAATTAAAAACAATAATAAACACCATGAAAATGTCATAGACAAGGAACAGCTTGAAGAACTTGCTGCTCGGATTGACATAGCTATATTTAGAGTTTTTTCCTGAGTCCTGCTGGGTCATGTTTGTGCTCAATCCCTGATGAGATTATTAATGATACTTGGATTTCATTTGGGTAATTAACAGATCTTTTTCAGTCCAGATCTGATCCACCCATTTTTGGAAACGTTCACGATAAACGGGATCATCTTCATAATTACCACTACGTGCCCAATCTGGAATATCTATTTTACGTAAATCGACGGCAATACGTGAGACATCTCCCAACCAAAATTCACCATAACCTGGTGCTCCATCAGGATAAACAATGGTCATATCCACAAATGCATCAATTTGATTGCCAAGAATATTCAGTGACAAAGCTAAACCACCTGCTTTCGGTTTGAGTAGGTTTTGATAGGGCGATTGCTGTTGTGCATGCTTTTCCGGAGTAAAACGTGTGCCTTCTAAATAATTCAATAAAGTAAAAGGTTGGCTGAGTAACTGTTCACATGCTTTACGCGCTTCCAGCATATCACGTGATTTTAGCTCTGGATTCTTTGCAATTTGTTCTTTGGTATGGCGCTTCATCATCGGGAAGCCCAAAATTTTGAATGCTTGTCCAACGAAAGGAATAAAAATAAGTTCCCATTTGGTAAAAAATCGGGTGAGCGGCATACGGGTTAAACCAAAATATTGATTCACCGTGGTATCCACCCAACTTTGATGATTACACATCATGAGATATCGACCTTGTAAATTGAGATCGAGTTTTTCATCAATACTAATGTCCCATTTTAAGTTGGGTAGTATATGTTCAATCAGTTGGTTATTGACCTTAATCCAACTGTTGGCGAGTTGAATATTAGTTTCATCTATTTTCGCTGATTTTTTGAATAATTTCGTAAGACCTAAAGCCAGAACAGGAGGGCCATGAAAAAAAGTACTGCCTGTAATTACTGAGCTAACGGCTAATCCTTTACTGGTCTTTTGCAATAAGGATGCTTTTTTATTTGCGGTAGACATAAATCAAACCTTGAGTGCAGATATTTGGAAAAGAGATGGTTCAACTATAAACAACAGAGGTTGAAATACAACTGTATATTTGACTGATGTGATAAATTTTATATATTTAGGTGGTTTAAGTTGTTTTTTCAATTAAAGTTGCCAATGTTTCTCTGTTGAATAACCAAAACTCGTCGTATTTATTTTTGTGACTCATGTCTCTAAAATTGTTTTTTGTGTTAATAATGGCAACAATGAAGGGATTGTGTGGCCCTGTTCAAGTAAAATGCATCAAAATATTACAAAAATATAAATAAAGTGTTTATTATTAACAAAATATCAATGGTCTAGCTTAATTTTCTCATTCATTATTTGTCCAGACAACAAAATACATAGACAGGAGCTACGCGATGCGTGCATTAGTAATTTCAACACTCGTAGGGGCTGGATTGGTACTTTCTGGTTGCCAAACAACAGGTAATAACATTGGCGGCGTTGAGTATGACAAATCTGCTTTAGGTGCATTAATTGGTGCAGCTGCGGGTTATGGTGTATCTAAGGGTAACGCAAACTCAAGTAAGCAAAACAACCGTGCTGCGGCAATTGGTGCGATTCTCGGTGGTGCAGGTGGTTTATACCTCGACAACAAAGAGAAAAAATTACGTGAACAAATGGCGGGTACTGGTGTAGAAGTAGGCCGTAATCCAGATGGTTCTGTACAATTGATCATGCCAGGTAGCATTACGTTTGATACAAACAAATCAAACATCAAACCTAACTTCTACGGTACTTTGAATAAAGTAGCGCAAACTTTAGGTGAAGATAACAAGAGTGCGATCCTTGTAACAGGTTATACAGATAACACGGGTAATGACTCAATCAATATCCCATTATCTCAAGCACGTGCTCAATCAGTTAAAAACTACTTAGCTGGTCAAGGTATTGCGGGTAGCCGTATTGATGCGCAAGGTTTAGGTTCAGCGAACCCAATCGCTTCAAACACGACTGCTTCTGGTAAAGAGCAAAACCGCCGTGTAGAAATCAGCATTTATGCTAAACAGTAATTTTTACTGATTTCAAAAAGCCACCTTCGGGTGGTTTTTTTTATTGCATATAAATATAGACGACAAGCTATGGCGTGGTATTTGTGTAAGGCATCATAATTTATACATATCCCTAGATTTACTATTGGGATTCTAAAACAGAGATGTCTATAATTGTGCTCGAAAAAACAGGCTCGGAAACGAGAGAGGTACGTCCCATGTCATCTGCCAGTCAACTCAATGACAAGCAACTTGAAGCCATGAAATATGTTCAGGGGCCATTGCTGGTACTTGCAGGTGCAGGTTCTGGTAAAACCTCTGTAATTACCCGAAAAGTTGCCTTTTTGGTGCAGCAGTGTGGTATTCCAGCCTATCGTATTACGGCAATGACCTTTACCAATAAGGCCGCACGTGAAATGAAAGAACGTGTTGGAAAGCTGCTTTCACGTGAAGAAGCAAAAGGTCTTTCAGTTTCAACCTTCCATACCTTTGGTTTAAACTTATTACGTTTAGAATTAAAACATCTGCCGCTTAAAAATAACTTCTCGATTTTAGATGCAGACGACTGTAAGCGAATCCTGATGGATTTGATGCAGCGCGATAATTTGTCAGGGGCAGAGAGCAAAGAGCTGCTTGCCAAGGCAATGAAGAAAATTTCAGACTGGAAAAACGATCTGATCGTACCAGAACAAGCACATTCGACCTGTGAAACGGTTGAAGACGTCCAATTTGCTCATCTTTATCAGCTCTATGAGCGAAATTTACGTGCCTATAACGCAGTTGATTTTGATGATTTGATCGTAATGCCAACGCGTTTACTTCAGGAAAATGCCGAAGTGCGTGATAAATGGCAGAACCGCGTTCGTTATTTATTGGTGGATGAATATCAAGATACCAACACTGCGCAATATACGCTTGTTAAGCTGCTCGTGGGGGTGATGGGGCAGTTTACCGCTGTAGGTGACGATGACCAGTCCATTTACGCTTGGCGTGGCGCAAAGCCTGAAAATATGGCCTTGTTGAAAGATGATTTCCATAATCTAAAAGTCATTAAACTAGAGCAAAATTATCGCTCGACCAGTCGTATCTTAAAAGCAGCCAATGCCGTGATTGAGAATAACCCGCATATCTTTGATAAGAAATTGTGGAGTGATAAAGGTCACGGTGAAACCATTCGTGTCATCACTTGTTTAAACGATGATGATGAAGCTGAACGCGTGGTGAAAGATTTGATCACGCATAAGTTGATGAATGGTAAAAACTGGAAAGATTATGCGGTGCTGTATCGCGGAAACTTCCAAGCGCGTGTGATTGAAACGCAACTGCGTCAAATGCAGATTCCTTATAAATTATCGGGTGGTCAATCCTTCTTCGCACGCGCGGAGATTAAGGATGTGATGAGCTATTTACGTCTCATCATTAATCCTGAAGATGATAGTGCATTCTTACGTATTATTAATACGCCAAAACGTGCGATTGGTCCTGTGACCTTAGAAAAACTCGGTTTATTCGCACAAGAGAATACCTTGTCTTTGCTGACAGCATCTTCAGATCAGCGTTTGGCAATGGTCTTGCCGAAGAAGGCATCAACTCAATTACATGAGTTTGCTGAATTTATCGCGACATTTACACGTGAATTACTCGATGATGATGAGCCAATGCCAAAGGTTCGTCAGATGATCAACGAAGCCGGTTATATCGATTATATCCGTGAACAGGCAGCGACGCCTGCTCAGGAAAAAACCAAGCTCGACAGTATCGAAAGCCTTTATAGCAGCATTCAAAATTTATTGAATCGTACTGATGATGTCGATGAGAAGAATATTGAAAGCGTGATTCGTAAATTGGTGCTGCTGGATATGCTTGAGCAGCAACAAGAAGAAGAAGATACGGATAAGGTGAATTTGTTGACGCTGCATGCGGCGAAAGGTTTGGAATTCCCTTATGTGTATATGATTGGTTTGGAAGAAGAGTTATTACCGCATAAAAACTCGATCGCATCTGAAACTGTCGAAGAAGAACGTCGTTTGATGTATGTGGGCATTACTCGTGCGCGTCAAGGTTTAACACTGACCCTCGCGGAGCAGCGTAAGAATGGTGGACAAATGCGTCAAATGACCCCAAGTCGCTTCCTGGACGAGATGCCACAAGATGATTTGGAATGGCATGGCCGTAAAAAGAAACTGGCACCCAATGTTGATCCAAAAGAACAGGCTCAGCAGTATCTCGCTAATTTAAAAGCATTGTTGAAACGTTAAAAAATTGTAAGTAGGAAATTTAATGAAAGTTCAAGTTAAAGTATTAGATGCACGTTTAGGTCAAGAGTGGGCGTTGCCTTCTTATGCGACGACAGGTTCAGCAGGTTTGGATTTACGTGCATGTTTAGATGAAGCGATCGATATTGCTGCAGGTGAGACGGTTTTAGTAAAAACAGGTTTGGCGATCTATATTGAAGATCCAAACTTTGCTGGTTTAATTTTACCGCGTTCAGGCCTAGGCCATAAACACGGTATCGTATTAGGCAACTTGGTAGGTTTGATTGATTCAGATTATCAAGGTGAGCTGATGGTGTCGGTTTGGAACCGTGGACAAAACACCTTCCGTTTAGAGCCAGGTGAGCGTTTAGCACAATATGTACTGGTTCCAGTGGTACAGGCAGAATTCGAACAAGTAGACGAATTTGTTGCGACTGAACGTGGTGCAGGCGGTTTTGGCCACACTGGGAAACAATAAGTTTTTCTATAATTATCACTTTAAATGCAATGTTTTGCTGAAAAACGTTGCATTTTTCATATTGATTGTTGCCTCGATATATATTACAAAGCAGCTGACTGATTATTTTAATTTTTCTGAATAAGGGTTAGTTAATTTCTTAATAGTTTCTGCTTTTTTTATGGATCAAAAGATTATAAAAATAGGGGCTTACAGTGAATATAAAACATACATTTCCTCTGAACATTTTCCGCGCCTACGATATTCGCGGGAAGTTGAGTAATTTAACACCGAATATTATTTGTTCTATCGCCTATGCTTTAGCATCACAATATAAAAATGCTGAGCAAACCCATGTTGTGATTGGTTATGACGCACGTTTAACCAGTCCAACCTATGCTCATATCCTTCAACATATTTTTGAACAACAGGGTCTACAGGTGACCAATATTGGTTGTTGTTCATCCCCAATGATGTATTACATTGCCCGTGATTTTGGGGGGAATGGTGTGATGGTGACAGCAAGCCATAATCCGAAATCTGATAATGGAATTAAATGGATTTTAAAAGGTGAGCCCCCAACACCAGAAACCATCCAACAGGTGGGGCAGTTCGCACAAGTTTCTATACCCAATCTTGAACATATTCTGCATTTAAAAAATACTGAACATGAAATTGTTCCCCAATATTGTTTGCAATATCAGGATGCATTGATCAGTGACATTCAGTTAACACGACCATTAAAAGTCGTTCTAGATGGATTACATGGTTCGGCAGGGCGTTGCGCCAAACTGGTTTTAGAAAAACTGGGTTGTGAGGTGATTGCTTTACGCTGCGAAGCCAATGGACATTTTCCTGATCATGCACCAGACCCTTCTCATGCAGGACATTTATTGAAGCTACAAGCTGCGATTGTTGCCCAAAAGGCCGATCTCGGTATTGCACTGGATGGTGATGGGGATCGTGTGGTTTTGTTGGATGAACACGCGCATATTATTAGTCCTGACCGTTTACTTTCACTATTTGCTCAGATGTGTTTGCAGCAACATCCACATAAAGAAATTGTATTTGATGTGAAGTGTTCTCGTATGGTCGCTGATACCGTGCAGCGTTTGGATGGACAAGCTAAAATGATTCGCACAGGCAGTAGCTTCCTGCGAGCTTATTTGTCTCAATCGAAAGGAAGTGCAGTGTTTGGTGGTGAATATGCAGGTCACTATGTCTTTAATGATGGGCGTGGCTTTGGCTATGACGATGGGTTGTATGCTGCGCTACGCGTGATGGAATATTTGATCCAATCTGAGGCAACCAGCCTGTCTGGGTTATTGGCAGCGTATCCAGAACGGTTTTGCACAGAAGATACCTATATTGGGACACATGATGCTGATCCTAAGCGGGTTTTAAATGATATTGAAATTTTAAGCCATCATTTAGGGGCTCGTTTAAGTAAAATTGATGGTGTAAGACTTGATTTTGACGATGGATTTGGCATTATTCGAGCATCAAATACTGGTGAATATTTTACCGTCCGGTTTGATGCTGATAATCAGAACCGATTAATTGAAATTCGGCAGAAGTTTGTTTCTATGTTGCAAGATCAATATCCACAGATCGCACAAGAACTCGCGCAAGCCTAAACAGGAGAGAAGACGCATGCCACACGAGCATATCGGCATTGATAAAGCAAAAATTTTGATCGAAGCTTTGCCGTATATCCAACGTTTTGCTGGAAAAACGCTGGTTGTGAAATATGGTGGTAATGCGATGACTGATCCTGAGTTGGAAAGTTCATTCGCCCGTGACATTGTATTGTTAAAAACAGTGGGTTTGAACCCAATCGTTGTGCATGGTGGTGGTCCACAAGTCGATTCATTATTAAAACGCTTAGGACAAGAGTCTGATCGTATTGATGGCATGCGCGTGACCGATGAAGCGACCATGGAAGTGGTTGAAATGGTACTCGGTGGTAGTGTCAATAAATCGATCGTTAACTTGATTAACCAACATGGTGGTCGTGCGATTGGTTTGACTGGTAAGGATGGTAATTTACTGCGTGCACGTAAACTGCTGATGGAAAAACATGAAGCGGATGGTTCTATTTCGCAAATTGATTTGGGTATGGTCGGTGAAGTCATGGGTGTGAAAACCGATGTACTTGAAATGTTTACTCAAAGCGATTTCATTCCTGTTATTGCACCATTGGGTGTTGATGAAGAAGGCAACACCTATAATATCAATGCAGATCTCGTGGCTGGTAAAGTTGCCGAAGCTTTGGGTGCCGAGAAGTTGATTTTATTGACCAATATTACTGGTGTGTTAGACGAAAATAAGAACCTGCTCACAGGCTTAAGTACGCAAGAAGTTGATCGTTTGATCGAAACGGGTGTGATTTATGGCGGTATGATTCCAAAAGTTGGCTGTGCCTTAGATGCGGTTAAAGGCGGTGTGGTCAGTGCGCATATTGTTGATGGTCGTGTGCCACATGCGAGCTTGCTGGAAATCTTTACCGATCATGGTGTGGGTACACTGATTACCAATCGCGCGAAACATTAATTTTATTTGTTTTAAAAGAGACCTCAAGCAGGTCTCTTTTTTGTCATGACCTGTTCATGTTTTAGTCATCGCAATGTCATTTAAGCAATTTAAGGTAGGTCTAGTCATAAGGAGCTTTCATTATGCTAGAAAAACTAAATCAATATCGCCAGACATTGACTTTACCTTTACGCCACAAGCCAGCTCAAAATCAATTCCGTTTTGAATGGGTGGATAATTTAAAAGAATTACAAGAAGTACAACGCTTTAGAGCAACACAATTTAGTCATCAATTTGGTATGAACTTTGAAGACGGTCTAGATCAAGACCTTTATGATTTTGGTTGTGAGCATGCGGTATTACGTGAAAAATGGACAGGCGAAATTGTCGCTTATACCCGTCTTAAATTGTTCCAAGGCTATGAAATCGGGCAAAGTTACAGTGCTCAAGAATTTGAAATTGTTCCACACTTATCGCATTTGCCCAGTGTCTTAGAAATTGGACGCACTTGTGTGCACCCTAAATTCCGTTCGGGTAAAGCACTCTCAATGCTATGGTTGAACTTGACCCCTAAAGTACTTTGGTCAATGCGTGCTAAATACTTAATGGGCTGTGTTAGTATCCATTTGGATGATAACTTGGCACGTGCTTATTATACCCATCGTCAGATTCAACAATTGGGTGATCATCAGACCATTGATATCCGTTCTAAACGTAGCTTTGAGCCAGAGCGCCCTGACTATAGCTTTCCACAAGATGAACGCATGCCAAAACTGTTTCAGACCTATTTAGGGATGCAGTCGAAACTATCGAAACAGGCATTTTATGATGAGGATTTTAAATGCTTGGATTATTTTGTTTTCCTTGAAGTGAATAAAATCGCCACTTCTTTTGTGATGAACAAAATGGTGCAACGTTAGAGCCTTATCATTCTTAATCTAATAGTGAGCACATATTAAGATTTACAAGGCATCTGCACCTCATGCACAATAGGCATAGATGTTAGATAGTTAAAAGATATGTGCCAGCTATTAGGAATGAATTGCGCTACCCCGACAGATATCACTTTTTCCTTTCGTGGGTTCTCCCAACGAGCAGGGGTGACGTCTGATCATTGTGATGGTTTTGGAATCGCTTTTTTTGAAGATAAAGCTTGCCGTTTGTTTGTTGACAATCAATCTGCGGTTGAATCCCCAATTGCCGATCTAATTCGTAATTATCCGATCAAGTCTCGCAATGTGATTGCACATATCCGTAAAGCGACACAAGGTAAAATTAATCTTGAAAATTCACATCCTTTCTTGCGTGAACTTTGGGGCAGACATTGGATTTTTGCCCATAATGGTGATTTGCACGAGTTTAACCCTACACTGAGTGGACGATTTGAACCTGTCGGTAATACGGATAGTGAACTAGCATTTTGCTATTTATTGGACCAATTTGTTGAAGAATTTGGCTATGTTGAACCAAGTTTAGAAGAGATATTTTCACTATTAGAACGCATCTCACCACAAATTGCAGAGCACGGTACATTCAATTTCTGTTTGTCCAATGGCAAAGCATTATTTAGCTATGCGACCACTAAGTTGCATTGGTTAGTGCGTGAATATCCATTTCAACCTGCGCATTTAATTGATCTTGATGTTGAAGTCGATTTTAGTCAGGTTACCACACCAGAAGATCGCGTTGCAGTAATCACTACAGAGCCTTTAACGCATAATGAAGCATGGAAGGCATACCAAGCAGGGGAAATGATTTTATTCCAGCACGGTAAACCGATTCAGCATGTGCTTACGCGTGTAGAACGCTTAATTCGAGAAGCAGAAAATCCAGCATTAAAACGAGTAACTAAAGCCGATCAGTATTAATATATAAGATATAACTAGAATATATATTTAGTAGATTTTTTGACGAAATCTGAGTGTTGTTTTTCTAGTTATATCAATAAAATTAGATAGATAATTTTTCTTATTGGTTAAAAAATACTTGAGTGTTTTGATTGGTATAAATATTAAAATAAATAGAAAACAATAGGTTAATTTATTTCTTTGAAAATATTTAAATTCTGACAAAAATGCTGTGTTTTTATTTAATTCATTTGCCGATATTATATTCTTATTCAATAAATCAAATATGGTTTGGGGTTCGATATGGGTATGAAATGGTCTGTCGAATATAATACAGGAATAGAGGTGATCGATGATCAGCATCGTCGTATTCTAGATTATATTAATGAAATTTATGAATTAAAAGATAGTGATGATCGATCAAAGTTAAAAGGTATTCTAGATAATATTATCGATTATACTCAGTCACACTTTACCTTTGAAGAAAGCTTACAAGAAGAAGCAAACTATAAATACCGTGTACCTCACAAACGTGTACATGACTTATTTATCAAAAAGATAGAGACCTATCGTCAACGTTTTGAGCTAGGTCAAGAAATTGATAGCGAGCTGCATGAAGCACTCTCAAAATGGTTGATTAACCATATTCGGCATGATGATGCTGATTATGTTGGAGCAGTAAAAGAAAATATGCTTGGAATCATTAAAGAAAATGAAAAGAAAAAAGGGAAAAACTGGTTTTCTCGATTCTTCTCGTAATAATAAGATAATAATAAAAGATCCCTTATGATAAATAATAATAAGGTGTGGTATGAGTGATACATAAGGGATCTACTTAATAATATAATAATTCGTGCGCAGCAAATCACCGGAGGGTGATTTGCTTCTTTCTTTCGAAATCTTTTGTTTTGATTTTCAGGCTTGAGAAAGGCAAAATAGATTGAATATTTCATTGCAAACTCCATAAAGTGCAATGAGTTCAAAGATTTTTCAAGGAATGCATTATGCAGGACACAACTCTGTCACGCTGGCTTGCACCAGTGATGGCGTTTTGCCTATCTTTTGTCATGATTACGACATTGGCACCGACTGTTGGAATCCAGATTGATCGTCAATTCGATTTCTGGCTGCTTTGGTTAGGGACCATGATTCTGTTGGCATTACCCATCGGTTATCTTGAAATTGCTTTAGCAAAGCGTTCGCAGACCACAGCATTACAAGCACTTTCAACCTTAACACGTGATGCAGATGCTTCACCGAGATGGCGTCTTGTGGGCTGGTTGGCTGTTATATTTGTTCCTTTTTTTGCAGGCAGTGTAATGACTGCGACGACACATGTCGTGAATCAGCCGTTTACGCTTGCTGTATCAGAGCAGGTTGTTTTTGCAATCCTCGCCGTTGTTGCGCTTGGACTTTCTTTCATTCCGCGTCAATTTTTAATTGCTTTGACAACGATTGGTGTGATTGCCGCATTTATTCTTGCCAATATAATCGGAACACATCTCGCGGCTTGGCATTGGACAGGAGTCGAGTTTAAAGAATGGGGCAATGCTACGGTTCTTGCTTTGGTTGCAAGCGGTCTAGGGCTTGGTTTGTATTGGCAGACAAGTTTAGCAGCAGTGAAAAAGCAGGAAGCAGCTACAACGACAGCCTTGCCCATTTGGGTAGCGCAATTACTTGCCGTGATCGCCTTTGGTTTTTTCTCTGTCCAAGCACAGTTACCTGCATTGGCATGGGTATTTGCGGCCATTATGTCAGCAGCACTTTTGATTCAATTTGCAAAAGAACAGTTGGCACAGCGTCAGCTTGCGATCGTGGTTCAATGGGTGATTTTGCTTGCTGCTATCGCCGTTTGGGCTATACCACAAGTGGAACAAATCTTTAATACCGTACTCATGCTTTGGGGACTGGTGATTTGTTTGATTTATGCCGTATTTGCTGGCTGGATTATGAAGATTAGTCATTTGCGTAAAGCAATGGGCTTTAGCAATGAATTGTTTTATAACATCTGGCGTATTGCGATTCGCATCGTTTTACCACTTTCAATTGTTGTGGCAATCGTTGCTGTGATTGGACAAGTGGTCTAATGGAACAGGCGAAACAAGTTTGGGTCGCTTACTCAAGCCCTGAACAGCAATTCCATATTGCGGTCAGTTTTAGTGAGGGAATGACGGCCCAACAGGCAATCGATGCCAGTGGGATTGCAGCGCAGACGGTCCTACCAGAGGTTCTACAGTTAGGTGTATTTGGTAGCAGGGTCGAAGGAGATACAGTCCTGCAAGCAGGCGACCGTGTTGAAATCTATCGAGCACTCACTATTAACCCGAATGACATCCGTCGTAAGCGTGCGGCTAAGAACCCAGTTGGACGATTTATGAAAGGTAATCGCTTTAAGGCATAAAGCTGATAAGTAAAACCCCTCATGATTGACTCGATGAGGGGTTTCTTTTTGCTCGAAAGCCGTTATAGTGGTGGCGCAGTCAAAATAGCTTCTTTTGATGCCGGTAAACCAGGTTGTGATTCTGGAATCGTATCTAAACCTTCTAAGCGTTCTACGTTACCATTCGCATCAAAATAAACTTTTAAATGTTGACCGTGTGCCGCAGGTATTTTTGCTTTTTTCGCATAAGTGCCTGGAATATAGTTGTAGATGTAGTCCCAACGTTGTGGATTTAGTGGATCGGTCACTGTTGGACTACCAAGCAAGAAACGGACTTGCTGAAAGCTCATGCCCACTTGTACTTGAGAAGCTTGTGCTTTGGTTAATGGTGTTCCTTGTGGAATATCAACTTTATAAACACCAAAGACTGAACAACCGCTAAGTACTGTAGTGACGAACAACGCCAGCATGATTTTTTGCATTTTGCTACACTATCCTGATAAATGATGATGCATTTGATTCAAGGATAGATCATACTGCATCTAAACTCTATTGCCTATTCCAACTTAAGATTTGTTGAGAGACCTTTTTTTATGCCGATTTCTAATCAAGACTTACGCAAAGCTGGACTTAAAGTTACCCTTCCTCGTATTAAGATTTTGGAATTATTAGAAAATTCAAAACAACATCATTTGAGTGCTGAAGATATTTATAAAACTTTGCTTGAGCAAGGTGAAGATGTTGGTTTAGCAACGGTTTACCGTGTGTTAACACAATTCGAAGCTGCGGGTATTATTCAGCGTCACCATTTTGAAAACAATCATTCAGTTTTTGAAATCATGCAAGAAGATCACCACGATCATTTAGTATGCTTGAATTGCAACAAAGTTGTTGAATTTACTAATGATATTATCGAGAAAGAGCAGCATTCAGTTGCAGATAAACATCAATTTGCTTTAACTGGACATTCGTTAAATTTATATGGCTACTGTAGTGATGCAGAATGCCAAGAGGCTTATCGTAAAAAATAAGCCGTATTGAGTAAAAATTTAAGTGTTCACGAAAATTGAACAAATAAAAAAGGGAAGGTTACAAAAACCTTCCCTTTTTTAATGGCTTAGTTTGAATTATTGTCCATCAAACGTAATATTTCGGCTGGCACTTAATAACTGGTCTGCACCTTCTTCGGAAAGTTTGATGGTGAGGCGTAAGTCGTTTGGTGAATCTGCATGCTTTAACGCATCTTTATAGGTGATTTGTCCCGCTTTATAAAGATCAAATAAGGCTTGGTCAAAGGTTTGCATGCCCAATTCGCGCGAACGTTTCATTAGATCTTTGATCTCATGAATTTCACCTTTACGGATATAGTCGGCCAGAAGTGGGGTATTAATCAAAATTTCAATCGCTGCACGACGTGAATTACCATCAGGCGTCGGAATTAACTGCTGCGCAACCAATGCTTTTAAGTTGAGTGACAAGTCCATATAGAGCTGGCTGTGACGGTCAGCTTCAAAGAAGTGAATAATACGATCTAATGCTTGGTTGGCATTGTTGGCGTGCAGGGTGGCAAGTACCAAGTGACCTGTTTCTGCGAAAGCGATGGCATAGTCCATGGTTTCACGTGAACGGATCTCACCAATCAAGATCACGTCAGGTGCCTGACGTAGCGTATTTTTCAGTGCAATTTCAAATGAGTCGGTATCAATTCCGACTTCACGTTGAGTCACGATACAGCCACCGTGCTGGTGTACAAACTCAATCGGGTCCTCAATAGTAATGATGTGACCTTTGGAGTTTTGATTACGGAAACCAATCATCGAAGCAAGAGAGGTTGATTTACCTGTACCTGTTGCACCTACAAAAATGATGATGCCACGTTTGGTCATTGCCAATTCTTTGAGTACTTCAGGCAGTTTTAGATCATCCATGGTAGGGATATGGGTTTCGATCTTACGCAGTACCATGCCTGGCATATCACGTTGCTGAAAAGCACTGACACGGAAACGTGCCGTCTTTTCACGATTCATGATCGCGAAGTTGCATTCACGGGTTTCTGCGAATTCTTTACGTTGTTTGTCCGTCATAATGGATTGTACCAATTGACCGACAATTTCCCCTGAAAGTTTTGATTTGGAAACAGGCACAATCTGCCCGTTAATTTTCATTGAAGGTTCAACATCCGCAGTGACAAATAAGTCAGATGCGTTTTGCTGAATCATCAAATTGAGTAAATCATTAAAGTCCATGATATTTCTCTAATCCATTTATTTTTATAGGAATGACTCAGGTTGTTTTGCAACAGTTCGTGCAGTTTGTGGGCTAATTAAACCCTTTGAAACCAATGTTTTTAGACTTTGATCCAATGTGGTCATGCCATAGTTGGCACCCGTTTGAATCGCAGAATACATTTGCGCGACTTTATTTTCACGCACTAAGTTACGAATTGCAGGAATCCCGATCATGATTTCATGTGCGGCCACACGTCCACCGCCATTTTTTTTCAAAAGTGTTTGAGAGATGACTGCTTGTAAAGATTCAGACAACATGGCACGAACCATGTCTTTTTCTTCAGCAGGGAATACATCGATCACACGGTCAATGGTTTTTGCGGCAGAAGTCGTATGCAGGGTACCAAACACCAAGTGACCTGTTTCTGCGGCTGTCAATGCCAAGCGAATGGTTTCAAGGTCACGCATCTCACCGACCAGAATAATGTCAGGGTCTTCACGCAGAGCAGAACGAAGCGCGGCATTAAAGCCATGTGTATCACGGTGTACTTCACGCTGGTTGATCAGGCATTTCTTCGACTGGTGTACAAATTCAATTGGATCTTCTACCGTTAAAATATGGTCATAACGGTTTTCGTTAATATAGTCGATCATGGCTGCTAATGTGGTTGACTTACCCGAACCCGTTGGACCTGTTACAAGCACAATCCCGCGTGGATAATCACAAATTTCTTTAAAAATTGTGCCGAGTCCTAAATCTTCCATAGTCAAAACTTTAGATGGAATGGTACGGAATACCGCACCTGCACCACGGTTTTGGTTAAAAGCGTTGACACGGAAACGAGCAATATTAGGCACTTCAAATGAAAAGTCAGTTTCTAAATCTTCTTCAAAGTCACGACGTTGTTTATCATTCATAATGTCGTACACCAAACGATGTACATCTTTATGTTCAAGTGCTGGTAAGTTAATACGGCGAACTTCACCATCCACACGAATCATAGGAGGCATACCCGCTGAAAGGTGTAAATCTGAAGCACCGTTTTTGACCGAAAAGGCGAGTAGTTCTGTAATATCCATAATTTCCCCGAAACAAGCTAAAATGTCTCATTATTTTGTAGAATAATATAAGGCTTTCATTCGGGCTTACCAACACCTTAAAGAATGGAAAGCAAAAAAAGATTTCGTAAATGAGAACTGTGTCAATGAATCAATCGCAACAATCCCGCCTATCTGTTTTAAATCAAATAGAACAAGCCTGTCAGCAAGTTCAACGTGATCCTGCAACGGTGCAATTGTTGGCTGTTTCAAAGACACATCCAAGTTCTAGCCTACGTGAAATGTATGCAGTCGGGCAGCGCTGGTTTGGTGAAAACTATTTACAGGAAGCGCTGGAAAAAATTGAAGAACTCAAAGAGCTGGAGATTGAGTGGCATTTTATTGGTCATGTGCAACGTAATAAAACCAAGCATCTGGCTGAGAAGTTTGATTGGGTACATGGAGTTGACCGTTTGATTATTGCCGAGCGGTTATCTAGCCAGCGTTTAGAATCTCAACAGCCACTGAACATCTGTCTGCAAGTGAATATTGATGGACAAGATTCTAAAGATGGTTGTCAGCCAGAAGAAGTCGCTGAACTGGTTCAGCACATCAGTCAGCTTCCTAATATCTGTTTACGTGGTTTGATGGTCATTCCTACGCCTGAAAATCATGCTGCATTTGCAGATGCTAAAGCGTTATTTGATCAAGTGAAATCTCAACATGCTCAGCCTCAAGATTGGGATACCTTAAGTATGGGTATGTCTGCTGATCTGGAAGCTGCGATTGCGGCAGGTTCAACCATGGTCAGAGTCGGGACAGCATTGTTCGGTGCAAGGGATTATTCAACAAACAAATAAACGCTTTGTTTTTTTGATATTCGTTTGAAGGTATTGTTAGAGGTTTTCAATAGTTTCTATGAATGTTGCGTAGTCGCGTAAATTTGCATCAGCGATTGATGAATAAATCGATGGATCAGAATGAAAGAAAATCGTTTTCATTCCTACCGCCTTTGCACCTTGTATATCTGCTAATTCATTATCCCCTACAAAGATACAATCTTGTGGCGTAACACCTAGTTGCTGACAAGATAATAGAAAAATTGCAGGATCTGGTTTTCTGAGTCCAACCGCCTCAGAAACAATAATGCTAGAAAAGAACTCCGTCAGACCTAGGGCATAAAAATTATGTTCTTGAAAAGGTGTTCTACCATTAGAAATTAAGCCAATTAAATATCCTTGCCGTTTTAATTGGATCATCGTTTTTTCTACATGTTCAAAGCAACATGAAAATTTATTAAAATCATTGATATAACTTGCTAAAAGAGTATCTTTTGAAACATGGCTAATCGAGAATTCATGAATCAGGTTTTCATAAACACGATCTTTCCAAACTTTGCCATTATCGTCTAACTCAAGAAAGCGTTGAATGAATAGCTCCTTTTTGATTGCAGGAACGAATTGAAAAAAATTGATCTGCCAACTTAAGAATTTTATTAGGGAGGCTGTTCTATCCAGTATGGTTTGATCAAGATCAAAGATAACGGCTTTCTTCAGATTCATTAGAGCTCGGTATTGTGGTTATTCAAGCATCATAAAATTTACTCATGAATGATTTCAATCTGAAATAGTAACTAACTAAACTCTAAATCGTGTTGATCAATGGCTTCTTCAATTGAAGAGAACCATTTACAACGAACCTGAGGAGATTCTTCTAGTAATAACTCAATGGTCAGTTTCTTGAAATAAGCATGATCTTCATTTGAGGAAGAGGGGCCGTAAAAGTTAGTGCATAGAACAGCATACTCTTGTGTTTCTAAGCTGTATAAGCAAACGTATTCCGCAATTTGTTGCTTCGAAATACGCTTGAATATTGGTATTAATTGAAACGAATTGTTTTGTTCCATCTTTTGATTTCCATAAGAATTATTAGATCTATCCAACCACCTCAACCCGACTCGAACCTGATCCAACAGGTTGTACCTGAATCTGTACAGGAATCCGCTCATGCATTTCCTGAATATGAGAAATTAAAATCACTTTACGACCTTGGCTTTGCAACTGATCCAGCGCATTCATTACCATATGTAATGACGAGGCATCTAAGGTACCAAAACCTTCATCAATAAATAGTGATTCGATTTTCATGGAACCAGATGCCATATTGGCAATCGCCAAAGAAATCGCGAGGGCAGTGAGAAAAGATTCACCACCTGAGAGTGAAGCAACCGAACGGATTTCACCATCCATATCATGGTCGATAATTGCCAAGCTGAGTGAGTTATCTAAACGCTTCAAGGTATAACGCTGTGATAGCATCGCCAACTGTTGATTGGCGTATTCCAGCAAAATGTCTAAATTATATTGTTGTGCAAAGTCACGGAAATCTTTTCCTTTTGAATCCCCAATCAAGCTCGAAATCTTATTCCAGCGATGTTCTTGTTGCTGAATTTGTTGAATCTGCTCGGCAAACTGTTTCTGTTTGGTGACGTTCTGCTGATGTACTTCCAGTTTTAGTTTGTGTTGATCACGCAGCTCCACCTGCTGTTGCAAGCTTTCAAGATTGAGACGGATGTTCTCTGTGAGCTGCTCGCACTCGATTTCAGGTTGCTGTTGCTGATGTGCATGTAACTGCTCTTGTAGGGTTTTCAGCGCAGATGCTGCCTCATTACGGAAGCGTTCCGCATTTTGTAGGGATAGGCGTATTTGTTGTTCTTGTTCTGATGAAATTACAAGTAAATCAAGCAACTGACTTTCATTAAAATCAGTATGTTGTGCTAACCATATGCCTATTTCAGTTTTACATTCTGCCAATCTAGATTGATGCTGCTGCTGTTGCGTTTTGAGCTGTTCCAGTTCACTTTTTTGTTGCTCAAAGTTTTGGCGGGCATGCTCGAAATTCTGTTTAATTTGCTGATATTGGCTCTGTAATTGTTGACGTTGTTGATCATGTTGATTCAACCATTCATTGGCTTTAAGTTCTGTCAAACCTGTCATGGCAACAATCAACTGATGTGCTGAATCTGTATTTTGTTTACCTTTAACTTCAATATCTTTAAGCTGCTGACTCAGCTCGGTGTGTTGGGTTGTTAATCCAGCCAAATTCGATTTTAATAAATTAAGCTGCTGTTGTAGATGTTGTTGTTGCTTATTTAAGTTTTCAGTTTGCTCGAGCTGCTGTGCGCGTTGCTGTAAGCGATGCAAGACCTGTTGTGAGCAGGAAACGGGGTGTTGTTGCCACAGTTTTTTTTCATTTGCATCCAGACAATCGACAATATGCTGAACTTGATGTTGTAACTGTTGTACGTTCTCAAGCTGATAGCTAATATTTTGAATGGCTTGGTTGAGATGATATTGGTCTTTGCGGGCTTGTCCGAGTCGTTGTAAATCCAATTCTGCTTGTTGCTTACTTTGTAGCGTATCAGCAAGCCATTGTTGATGAGCTGTTGTGATTTGCACTTGTGATTGGGTCAAATCGAGCACGACCGCAAACTGTGCTGCTTGACTAATTAATTCATGCTGTTGAATGTTGAATTTGTCTTGGCTTTGCTGCATCGCAGATTGTAATTGCGTATGCTCAGCTCGAATTTGAGTGAATTGTTGCTGAGAGTTTTGCCAACGTTGAAAACATTGTTGTTCATGCTGGATGGCTTGTTGTTCTTGTTGTTGCTGTAGCTCATACAAGGCTTTGGAGAGCTGACTGGTGTCATCACGATAGGGGTGTTCTATACTGCCGCAGACTAAGCATGCTTCGCCTGGTTTTAATTCTGCGCGTAAATGTTCAATATTTTCTGCGTGCAGTAAACGTTGCTGCTGCAAAATCTGCTGTAATTTCTCACGTTCGGTCTTGGCAGATTGGAATTCTGTTTCGACTTTTTGCAGTTGTTGCTCAAGTTGTAGCTGTTGCTGATGTGCTGTGTCCAGTTTTTGATGGAGCTCAGTCCTATGATTCATGACTTCAAAGTAATGCTGTAACTTCTGCTGAATCAGCTCCAATTGATTGAGTCGCGTTTGCTGTTGTTCTCTCAAATTTTGTTTTTGTTCAAGTTGAGATTCGATCTGCTGAGTCGTACCAAACTGTTGGATGAGATCATCCAAAATGACTTTGTCTTGTTTAAGTTTGGACTGCGCTTGTTGAATTGAACCTAAATTTTGTTCGACTTTTTGGTATTGCTGAATAAATTGATTGAGTTGTTGAATATGGGCATTCAGACCATTGTCCAACGCTGTAAATTGGATACTTTGATGCAGTTGCTCAAGATTGATTTGATGTTGTGTTGAGAGACTGTGATGGCTTTGTTCAAACTGTTGTTGTTGTTCCTGTAAAGGTCGTTGCTGGCTTTCAATCTGGTTTAAACGATTCTTGGTTTTTTTGTATTCATCTGCGATGTATTCACGTTCCTGTACATATTTACGGACTTGTGTGAGTTCATTTTGATGAGTCTGCTCAAAGCTTTGAAATTGATGCAATGCTGTTTCAGCTTGAGTATAACGACTTTTTTCTTGCTCAAATTGAGTGATTAAAGTCGTAAAGCTATTTTGCTTTTGCTGAATTTGTGGCTCGAGTTGCAGAATGTTTTTTTGAAGATGTTGCTGCTGAAAGACAATAGGACGAATACCTGAGAAGCTTTCGAGTTGAGTCAATTGGGTACGTTCAACTGCCAATGCATCATAGGTTCTGAGCTGAAGATCATATTGTTGTTGTTTTAGTCCAATTTCATGATTGAGCTTTTGCTGCTGCTCAAACCATTGTAGTTGCTGATGGAGTTGAGTTTTCTCAGTTTCGAGTTGTTGAACCTGTTGCTGTGCATGTTGAAAATGTAGTTGTAATGCTGAGACATCTTCATCTGAGCGGATTTCGATATGACCTAAAACATTTTCTAATTGCTTACGTTGATCAGCTATTTCTTTGGTCTTTTGATAAGCCAATTGTCCAATTTTGGCAAAAATGCTGGAATTGGTCAGATATTCCAATAGTTCACCACGTTCATTATCACGTGCTTTTAAAAATGCGGTGACCTCAGACTGTGCGAGTAAGACGGCACGGGTAAATTGCTCAAAACTGAGTTGGGTAATCTGTTGAATATGGGCTTCAACCGCTTTGGTTTTATCTGCAATCACCACACCGTCGGTCAGGCATTTCAGTGAGCGTTGCACACTTTGCAGTTTGCCACTGGCATTTTCACGGGCACGTTTAATTTCCCAACGTGCGAGGTAATGCTTTTGATCTTGTGCCACAAAACACAGTTCGGCAAAACCATGTCCTGTGCCGCGACGTAAAACAGTAAGTGGGGAGTTGGTCAGCAGTTCAGAACCATCCACATCTAACAGCTTACCGTCACTTTCCTTGAGGCGTGGAATTTTATTAAATAAGGCCAGACACATAGCATCTAAAATGGTAGATTTTCCAGCACCCGTTTTTCCGACAATGGCGATCAGTCCCGCACTGGCCAAAGGCTCAGTTTCAAAGTCAATAAAATGCTCATCTGCCAAAGATGCCAAATTTTTCAGTCGAATTGATAAAATTTTCATGGCAGGTCCTTAAACAGTCTGATCATCTTCAAGTTGCTTTTGCGCCTCTGCGACTAAACTCATAAAGTCTTGAGTGACTTCATTATCGGCGTAATAGCCCTTTTTCTCCCAAATTTGCTGAAATAGTTTTTCAGGTGTCGGTGGTTCTAAGCTGATAGTTTGTTTGTTCTCTGCATTGCTTTCATTGGATAGATATTGTCTGGAAATGCGCACCAGTCGATAACGATCTTTGGGCAAGGCATCTTCAAATTGTTGTCGTAGATTCGGTTGTGGTGGCGTCGTGGTGTGATATTCGATATCGACATATTCGCGATGCTCGAGATTTTCGATCGGTTCATTTGGCAGATTGCGAAGGCGTTGCATGACTACGGTGAGTTCATCTTTAATTTTATGCAGTTGAATACTTCTTGGTATAGACAAAGCTTCAAAGCTCAATGAGTCTTCACTTTTTTTAGGATCACTCGTGACTTCAACCACCTGGTGCTTATAGTTGATTTCACTAAATGACAGTGGAATCGGTGAACCGCTATAACGAATATGCGGATGCTGTACTTTTTGCGGTTTATGCAAATGTCCCAGTGCCACATAATCAATACTGTCATCAAACAGGCTGGTGGAAAGCGCTTCTTCATTGCCAATGATAATCGGGCGTTCTGAATCCGAGGTTTCACCACCTTGCATATGCGCATGTGACATCAGAATTAAAGCCTGATCATCAGTTTTACGGCGTTTAGCTTCAGCAATCAGTTGCTGATGTAAATAAGCAATCGCATTTTGGCTATTGGTGGTGTGTTCATTAAAGCCTGTAATTTCGGCTGATCGTAAGAATGGCAGGGCAATACACCACGCCACAATCTGTTTTTGCTCATCATAAATCGGCAAAATTAAACGTTCTAGATCGAGGCTTTTATCTGGATTCCAGCGAATTACACCGACGGTTTTGGCATTGTATTTTTCTAATAAGGGCTCGACTTGTTCAATTCGATAGCCTGAATCGTGATTGCCAGCAATCATTAGGGTTTGCATGTGCGGGGCAAGCTCATGTGCATCGGCAAGGAATTGGTAGAGTTGTTTTTGTGCCTGTGAACTTGGATTGATGACATCAAAGATATCACCCGCAATCAATAAGGCATGCGGTTGTTTTGCCTTGATCTGCTCAAGTAACCATGCCAGAAATTGTTCATGTTCGTAGTGGCGGGAATGATTATAAAAAAACTGCCCCAAATGCCAGTCAGACGTATGAAAAAAACGCACGGTCATAAATGAATCTAAAAATAAAATAAACCCGAATAAGGTAGCACGTATTCAGGTAGAAGGGAGAGCCTTCATGAGCAGAAAAGCACTACAAGATGTGCCTTGATCATTTTTCAACGATCCTCTAGTTTGATCTGAATACCATTATTTTAACCATGAGGAAGATAAAATGAGCTTAGGTAAAGTAAGCCGTGAAATCATGGATCAGATCATGTTGATTGGTCTGGATCGAGTGGAAAAACGTAATGCTTTTGATAGCCATATGATTCATGACTTATCTCAAGCCTTAACCGAATATGAAAATCACTCTGAACTGCGCTGTGCCGTGATTTTTGCGCATGGTGATCACTTTACTGCGGGCTTAGATCTGGTTGAGTTACAGTCCAAAATTTCACAAGGTATTTTTAATTTTGAGCCTGAGCAGATTAATCCGTGGGGAACGGGTGGGCGGCATCGAACCAAACCTGTAGTGGTGGCTGTACAGGGGATTTGTTATACCGCAGGAGTTGAATTAATGCTGAATGCTGATGTGGTGATTGCCAGTGAAAATACAGTATTTGGTCAGCTCGAAGTTCAACGAGGGATTATGCCTTTTGGTGGGGCAACGGTACGCTTTGTACAAGCTGCCGGTTGGCAAAAAGCGATGCCTTATTTATTAACAGGTAAAACTTTTGATGCTAAAACGGCAGATCAGTTGAACCTGATTTCTGAGATTGTAGAAAATGGGCAACAACTTGAACGTGCCTTGGAAATTGCCAAAGAGATTTGTAGTGCTGCACCGCTTGCAGTACAGGCTTTATTGGCCTCTGCAACCGATGCAGTCGTGGAAGGGCAAACGGTTGCATTTGAAAAAATGAACAATTATTTGATGCCGCTGTTTGTATCTGAGGATGCTCAAGAAGGTGTTCGCGCCATGTTAGAAAAACGCCCACCGCAGTTTAAGGGGCGGTAATCATTTTTAATTTAACTTGAATTTAGCTAGTTATTGTGCCTGTTCATCGATTTCACAAATCCCAAAGGTATTATGGTCGAGATCAAGAAAATAGCCTTGCCAGCAGCGGTTCGGGATCGCAAACTTATCCATGGCGATAATCCCACCTAAACTTAGAATTTTAGCTGCAGTTTCATCGAAATTTGCCACCTCTATACTACAGGTAAAGGCATTGGTTCCACATCCTGTTGGTGGTGTTGCTACAGGACGTTGTAATAAACCGCCATGAATTCCTGTTGTTGCGATACGATAATATTCAATCGGTAGGCCTTCTACTTTTTCAAATTTCCAGCCAAATACAGATTGATAAAAGTGAATGTCACGTTGTGGATCTGATGACTGAATTTCAAAATAAATAATGCTGTTCATCCAATCTATCCTTAATTTTTATAGTCGTAGAATTATTTTAAAGAGATATGGAATTGAAAGACGAGAGATTTATGTAAGCAGGTGTGCATTTTGGTCTTTAATCATAAAATCGCGTTGAATATAATTGAGTAAGATATAAGAGGTTAATCCTGTATTGATGAAGATTATTAAATTGGCGAATCATCCTGAATTGCGAGAACAGGCTGTAATGTGGTTTTCAGATCAATGGGAAATTCCTGTTGAGGCTTATCGAGACAGCATACAAACTTCGATTGAGCAGCCACAAGGAATTCCGCAGTGGTATGTAATTCTAAATGAACAGCAGCAAATCATTGCTGGTGCAGGTGTAATCGACAATGACTTCCATGAGCGCAAAGATCTCAGCCCAAACTTATGTGCTTTGTTTGTTGAGGAAACTTATCGAAAGCGGAATATCGCCAAGCAACTGCTGGATTTTGTTCGAGTAGAAATGAAAAATTTAGGATTTGAAAAGCTTTATCTGGTGACTGACCAAGATGATTTTTACGAAAAGTGTGGCTGGACATTTTTAACCAAGGTGACAGAGGACGAAGGTCAGCTGATCAAAATGTATGTTGCCGATACGCTTTAAAATACAAATTTCAGGCAAATAAAAACCGACGATTCGAGTGATGATAAATCGTCGGTCAAAATCTTTTTCAATGGTTCTGGCTGCTAACACAACCATTGTTAAAGATGGAGAGTCATAATGAAAGGTCACCGAAAACATTGCGGATGCCGTGCAATGTACAATCGGTTGCTGCGACCTTGTACCCTATATAACGCTGCTGGTTGAGGATTGGTTGACATATAAATGAAAAAAAAGTGAAAAAATTTTATAATTATTTTCTAAAGCCAGTCTAATTAGGTTTATCTTTATGATTTCATTGCGTTTGTACTATATCTGGTTTTTTATAATTTGTTTTACTGCGACGTTGTTGGCAGGTGTACTAGCAGCTATTTTACCAAATAGTATTGGTGGCGTATTGACTGCCATTCCTTATTTAATCGCGATCATTATTATTTTATTTAAATTTTTGAAGCAACAACGCCGCGCACCGACGCCACAGGAACGGAAACGCCTAAGTATTGGCTTTAGTCTGATCTTTTGGGGATACAACGTCTGTGGCTTATTGTTCGGGCTATTTGTTTTTGCACGTAAAGATCCGGAAGTTTGGCAAAACTTCTTGTTATATCTGAAACAACCTGCATTTTTGCTTAGTATTTTAGCAATGTGGTTTGTGATAGCCGTACCGCTGTTCTTGATTACCTATTGGTTTTATGGACCGCAAGCACAGAGAATGGCCAATAAAATGTTCAACTAGTTGAAAAAGTTCACTTGTAATTCACTTTCATTCTGCTAAGACTTAGATATAGAGCTGATCAATTTTATGCAGGATGAAGGTGCGATGCAAAAACAGACGGTTTTAATCACAGGCGCAAGTGGCTTTATTGGCTCACATTTGTTGCCTTTTTTATTAGAACAACAATATCAAATCCTTGCACTGACCCGACAGCCAAATCGAGTTTCTCAGCATTCAGCGCTACGTTGGGTGAGTGATCTTGATCAAATTGAAACGCAACAGATTGATTATGTGATTAATCTGGCTGGTGAAAATATTGGCGCAAAACGTTGGACTGAACAACGTAAGCAACAATTAATACACAGCCGTGTTGCGGTGACAGAACAACTGTATCAATGGCTGGAACAACGGCAAATTTTTCCGAAATGCATTATTTCTGGGTCTGCGATTGGTTATTACGGTATTGATCCACAAGAAAAATGGAAGCTTATTTGTGATGAAAATACACCACCGCAAGAGATTTTTATGTCTGAACTTTGCCAAAAGTGGGAACAAACTGCTTTAAAGTATAGCCAACAAAATACCAAGATCATTCGTTTAGGTGTGGTTTTTGGACAGGGTGGGATTTTGCCGCAGATGCTGTTACCGATTCGATTGAATGCTGTTGCAAAAATTGGCTCGGGGCAGCAACCAGTGGTGTGGATTCATATCCAAGATGTACTGAATGCCATTGTTTTTCTGTTGCAATCCAATCACAGTCAAAAGGTGTATAACCTTGTAGCACCTGAACAAATCAATCAACAGCAGTTCGCTCAAATTGCCGCCCACATTTTAAAACGCAAACCTTTTATGCGAATGCCTAAGTGTGTATTTACATCGATGCTTGGCGAGCAAGCACAGCTTATTTTAAATGGGCAATATGTGATTCCTCAGGCTTTGCTCGAACAGGGCTTCAGATTTCAATATCCAGATTTGAATGGGGCTTTAACCGAAATTCTAGCAAGACATTAAATTATGCTGTTTCAAACGTTGCGGTGAATAGGCCTGGGGATCAATCAGTGTATCTTGTCCCAAAATCAGTTGGCGTAGCAGACGTGCAGAACCAGAGCCCATACATAAACCATTACGGAAATGCCCAAAATTAGCCCAAAGATTTTCCAGTTCAGGCATTGCGCCGATATAGGGAATGCCCTCTGGAGAACTTGGACGTAAACCTGCCCAACGTTTTACAATCGGGAATTGCGCTAATTCAGGCACTATTTTTAAACAGGCGTTGAGAATATCCCGTTGGGTTTGACTATCGATTGCTGTACTAAAGCCCGTATCTGCCATGCTTGAACCACAGACAATGTGACCATCTTGACGTGGAATCAAATACATCACCCGATTCATACACATGGTTGGTAGCCAGTTTGCTGGCGTTTTAAATAACAGCATTTGCCCTTGTACGGGATGTACGGGGATATTGCGTTGAATTTGTTGTTGCCATAGCTGGCTCCATGCACCAGAACTAATCACGACATGATTTGCCGTAAATTTCTGACCATCTTCGGTCTCAATCCCGTGAACTTTTTTATTTTGAATCACCAGTTTTCCAACAGGGCACTGTTCAAAAAAACGTACGGCAGGGTGTTGTTTTAAATAGTAAATTAACGATTGTAATAAGCGTGGATTACGAACACTCGACAGTTGTGGGAAATAAATTGCTTGTTGGAATTGTGCTGAAACGTGGGGATTTACTTGTTGAAGTTGAGGACGATCGAGCAGTTCGCATTGCTGCATCGGTTCCTGATATCGATTGGCATAATTCAAGCCGATCTCGAAATCTTCCTGATCGAAAATCAGCATACCCGTATCGTGAATTTGAAAATCAATGCCAGTGATGGGACGTAATTTCTCATTCCATGTTTGATAGAGAGATTTTCCGTGTTTTGCCAGCTGATTTACTTCGGGCGCATAACGCCAAGGATACATGGGTGAGAGGATACCGCCACCCGCCCACGAGGCTGCTTGACCTGCTTGTTGTTGGTCAAAAATATCGACAGAACAACCTTGTTCAGCAAGTTCCAATGCTGACATTAAGCCGCTAATACCCGCACCAATGATGGCAATATGCATGATAAAGTTAAACCAGTTTAAAGATTCCCCTCTTTATCAAAGAGGGGTTAGGGGAGATCTATCTCATCTCTTTTAATTTACGTGCTGCATCTTCAGCAAAATACGTCCAGATCCCATCTGCACCTGCACGACGGCAACACATCAAAGATTCCAGAATAACGCTGTCAGATAACCAACCATTTTGAATCGCACCTGCAAGCATGGCGTATTCGCCGCTGACTTGATAGATAAAGGTTGGAACGCCAAAAGTATCTTTGACTTCACGAACCACATCCAGATAAGGCATACCTGGTTTGACAATCACCATATCCGCGCCCTCTTGGAGGTCTAGTGCGATTTCATGCAGTGCTTCGGCACGGTTGCCAATATCCATCTGATAATTGTATTTATTGCCACCTTTCAGATTGCTGGCAGAACCGACTGCATCGCGGAAAGGACCATAGAAGCTTGAGGCATATTTTGCTGAATAAGCCATGATGTTGGTGTAGATAAAATCGTTTTGTTCTAATGCTTGACGAATCGCACCGATACGACCATCCATCATGTCACTTGGCGCAATCACATCAGCACCAGCCGCAGCATGACTGAGTGCTTGTTTTACTAGGCATTCAACGGTTTCATCATTAAGTACATAACCCGTGTCATCAATAATGCCGTCTTGACCATGAGTGGTATAAGGATCAAGTGCACCATCAGTAATCAGTACCATTTCTGGTAATTCTTTTTTAAGTAGGCGACAGGTGGTTTGAACTAAACCGTTTTCATCCCAAGCGGCTTCTGCCGTTAAACTTTTATCTTGTTGTGGTGTCACAGGGAATAAGGCAAGTTTTGAAACCCCGAGTTCAAGCAAGGTTTCTGCTTTTTTGAGCAGTAAATCAGCCGACAGACGTTGTACATTTGGCATGCTCGGAATGTCTTGGGTTTGTTGCTGTCCTGGTAATACAAACACTGGATAAATCAAATGATTCGCAGTTAAATGAGTTTCACTGACCATGGCACGAAGTTGGTCATTTTTACGGATACGGCGCATGCGAGTCGCAGGAAAAGCTGGACGATTGAACGTATAAGTCATAACAATCTCGATGTTCAGTATTACACTATAGAAATAATTGAGGTATTAAGTCACGCTAGGGAGAGCTTAGCGCTGTTGCTCAATTACAGAACCCCGCTATTGTAGCCCCATATTTTTAGATTTGTGCAAAATAATGGAAAGTTCTTCTTTCCATTGAGTGTAGGCCGCGTATGAATGATGTAAAGAGAAACTGGACTGGGAATATTCAGCTAGGTGCCAAGGCAGACCACCAAGTGGTTTTAAAACAGCTGTGTAAGGCATTCAATGCCTGTCCTTTTTTTAAATACAGTGGCATGGTCATGCGAGTGGTTGATGATCAGATTGAAGCGTATTTTGAGATGCAGCCAGAGTTAGTCGGGAATGTTGCATTTCAGATTTTACATGGGGGTGTCGCAGCAACGATTCTGGACAGTATTGGTGGGGTGGTTGCGATGGAGCAGCTTTATCGCCGTGCCACGCCAGAAGATTTACCTGATACCATTAAGAAAGTATCGCGTTTAGCTACTGTAGATATGCGGGTCGATTATCTGGCACCAGGACGTGGCAAACATTTTATTGCTCGTGCTGAAACCTTACGTCTAGGTCGTAAAGGTTGCACCATGCGTATGACTATGGTCAATGATGAAGGTAAAGCGATTGCAACCGCAATTGCCTCGTATGCATATTAATTTCTTAAAATAAAAATATTGAGCGCCTCTCATTTATAGCCTGAGGGGCTTATTTAATTTCAAAGCCTATCATTATTGTCCTGCACAATTCTTTGCCGTATCTGCAAATCATGTTTTGTTCATGATTCAACATTCTCCTGCTGAGCTTATTTAAAATTATTCACAATCTGGATAGAGATCTGGAAAAACTGGATAGAGCCCACGACTAAATCACGCTTCAATCAAGAAAAGGTTTTTATTGATTGGAGGACATAAAAATGACAACACGTAATATTGCTGGATGGCAGAATTTTATTACAGGATGTCTCGACTTTCGCCCTAAGGATGGGGTGTTTCGTATCGCACGTGATATGTTCACAGAGGCTGAACTTTTCGATTTGGAAATGGAATTCATTTTTGAAAAAGTCTGGATTTATGCCTGCCACGAAAGTGAAATTCCCAACAATCATGATTTTCTAACGGTTCAGATTGGACGACAACCCTTAATTATTAGCCGTGATGGCCAAGGCCAATTACATGCCATGGTCAATGCCTGTGAGCATCGTGGTGCGACCTTGACTCGTGTTACCAAAGGCAATCAATCCACGTTTACCTGTCCGTTTCATGCATGGTGCTATAAATCTGATGGTCGTCTGGTCAAAGTCAAAGCGCCTGCTGAATATTGTGAAGATTTTGATAAGTCCAGTCGTGGTCTCAAACAAGGACGTATTGCCAGTTATCGTGGTTTTGTTTTTGTCAGTCTGGATACACAGGCAACGGATAGCCTTGAAGACTTCTTGGGGGATGCCAAAGTATTCCTCGATTTAATGGTAGAGCAGTCACCGACTGGCGAGTTAGAAGTCCTGCAAGGCAAGTCGGCCTATACTTTTGCAGGAAATTGGAAGCTGCAAAATGAAAATGGACTGGATGGCTATCACGTCAGTACCGTGCACTATAACTATGTCTCCACTGTGCAACATCGCCAGCAAGTCAATGCAGCCAAAGGCGATGATCTGGATACTTTGGACTACAGCAAATTAGGTGCAGGCGATAACCAGACTGATGATGGCTGGTTCAGTTTTAAAAATGGTCACAGCGTTTTATTCAGTGAGATGCCAAATCCCGCAGTGCGTCCAGGCTATGACACCGTCATGCCTTATCTAGTGGAAAAATATGGTACGAAGCGTGCGGAATGGGCCATGCACCGCCTAAGAAATTTAAACCTGTATCCAAGTTTATTTTTTATGGATCAGATCAGTTCACAGCTAAGGATTGTGCGTCCAGTGGCATGGAATAAAACCGAAGTGATTAGCCAATGTCTCGCGGTAAAAGGGGAGTCAACCGAAGCGCGTCGTAACCGTATTCGCCAGTTTGAAGACTTTTTCAATGTCTCGGGCTTAGGTACGCCAGATGATTTGGTGGAGTTTCGGGAACAGCAAAAAGGATTTCAGGCGCGTCTGGAACGTTGGAGTGATATTTCTCGTGGTCATCATACTTGGTGTTATGACATAACCCCAAATGCACAAGATCTCGGAATCCGACCCGTGATTACGGGACGTGAACTGACGCATGAAGGTTTGTATGTCAATCAACATGGTCAATGGCAACGTTTGATGCTGGATGGCTTAAATCGCAAAGCTTTAAAAATGCAGGATATTACTTATCAACTTGATACAGCAACGGAAGAGGTATAAGTCATGACTGCTGAACTACATTTTGCTGTTTCACAATTCCTTTATCAAAAATCAGAGTTATGCGACCGTTATGACTGGGATGCCTATCTGGAACTATATGATGAAGATAGTGAATATCACATTCCGCAATGGATTGACGATCATCAATATGTCGAAGATCCGAATCAGGGTCTGTCTTATATCTATTATGCAGATCGATCGGGTCTAGAAGACCGCGTATTCCGTATCCGTACTGGAAAAGCAGCATCGGCGACCCCCTTACCCCGTACCCAGCACAGTATTCAAAATGTACAGGTTAAAAACCTGCAAGATGGTTTGATTGAAGCCAGAGTCGGATGGAGCACCTTATATAACCGTCAAGGCTTAGAAGGTTGTTTCTATGGACATGCCACTTACGTGTTAAGACAAACGGCTGAAGGATTCCGTATTCGCCGTCAGCACACGATTTTGCTAAATGACAAAATTGATTCGGTGTTGGATTTTTATCATGTTTAAGGGAGCATCATGATGGGACATTCAGTTGCACTTAATTTTGCCGATGGGAAAACCTTCTTTATTTCGGTACAGGAGGATGAACTGTTACTTAATGCTGCTATTCGTCAAGGCATTAACTTACCTTTGGATTGCCGTGAAGGCGTGTGCGGAACCTGTCAGGGACAGTGTGAAACAGGCATTTATGAACAAGAATATGTGGATGAAGATGCTTTAAGTGAGCGTGATTTGGCCGAGCGTAAAATGTTGGCTTGTCAAACGCGAGTCAAATCCAATGCTGCATTCTATTTCGATCATAATTCTGAAATCTGTAACGCTGGCGAGACACTGAAAATTGCAACGCAAGTGACTCAGGTTGAACTGGTGTCCGAGACAACCGCGATTTTACACGTTGATGCCAGTTCATCTACTAAGCAATTAGAGTTTTTACCAGGCCAATATGCACGTTTGCAGATCCCTGAGACTGATGACTGGCGTTCTTATTCTTTTGCCAATCGTCCGAATCAGAGCAATCAGTTGCAGTTTTTAATTCGCCTATTACCCGATGGGGTAATGAGTAATTATTTACGTGATCGCTGCCAAGTGGGTCAAACCATGATGATGGAAGCACCTCTCGGTAGTTTTTATCTTCGTGAAGTTGAGCGTCCTTTGGTATTTATTGCCGGAGGAACGGGGCTGTCGGCTTTTTTAGGCATGCTCGACAATATTGCAGAACAGGCGAACCCACCTGCAATTCAATTGTATTACGGGGTCAATCAAGAAGCTGATTTATGTGAACAATCTCGATTGCAGACTTATGCTGAACGTCTGCCAAATTTCAAATATCAACCCGTCGTAACCCAAGCATCGGATGTGTGGACAGGTAAAACAGGTTATATCCATGAGCACCTGAATCGAGATCAACTCGCGGAACAGGCATTTGATATGTATTTATGTGGTCCGCCACCGATGATAGAAGCCGTCAAAAGTTGGTTGGATCAACATGCTTTAAAGAACTATCGCCTATATAGCGAAAAGTTTTTACAGAGTAATACGGCTCGTAATTGATCGGCTGCGTTGCCAGATGATTGACGCAAAACAGAGGGAGGGGAAATCCCTCTGTTTAAGATAATTAAGCAGTTTGAAAAATTAAAAATCTCAACGTGAGCATACGTTGAAACATCTACTTTTAAGGGAATAAAAATGAAGACAATTGATGTGAATCATGTGATTAATCGAGATCGGCTGTCGCCCTTACAATGGCTGGTTTTTGCATTGGGCTTTCTGGTGTTTTTCTGTGATGGTTTAGATACCGGGATTATCGGTTTTATTGCGCCAGCCTTATTGGATGATTGGGGCATTAGCAAGCCTGAATTGGCGCCAGTGCTGAGCGCGGCGCTAGTGGGGATGTCGATTGGTGCGATTATTTCTGGGCCATTGGCAGATCGGTTTGGCCGTAAAGGCGTGATTGTGTCCACGACTTTATTATTTTCCGTATTTACCATCTTATGTGGCTTTGCTTCTTCCACACAAGATTTGATGATTTACCGTTTTATTACCGGTGTTGGGTTGGGTGCTGCGATGCCAAATATCAGTACCATTGTTTCAGAGTATATGCCCGCAAAACGTAAAGCTTTTCTGACGGGTTTGGCGGGTTGTGGTTTTATGCTGGGGATTTCCTGTGGTGGTTTACTGTCTGCGTATTTACTGGAAAACTTAGGCTGGGCCAAGGTGGTGATTTTAGGTGGCATCATTCCTTTGTTCCTCGTGCTGGCTTTGTTGCTGAAATTGCCAGAATCAGTACCGTATTTAATTAAAACAGAGCAGCAAAATAGAGCCCAAAGTATTCTTGAAAAAATTCAAGGCCACTTGTTTATTGACAAGGTCAAGATTGAACTCCCTCAAGTGGGTGTCAATCATGCTGAAAGTCCAGTCAAAATGGTTTTAAGTAAATATCTATGGGGTTCAGTCATGTTATGGCTGTGCTGTTTCATGAGTCTATTGGTGTTCTATTTACTGACCAGCTGGATGCCAACGATTTTAAAAACAGCAGGTTTTAGTACCCAGCAGTTTAGTCTCATTGCTGCAATTTTCCCATTTGGTGGGGTGATTGGCGCTGTCATCATGGGTTGGTATATGGATAAACTCAATCCAACCATCGTGATTAAATATGCGTATTTAATGGCATTCATTCTATTTATCGTTGCCGGTTTTGTCAGCTCAAGCATTTTGTTGCTTGGGATCTCTATTTTCCTGATAGGTGCTTTGCTCACTGGTGCACAATCATCATTGTTACCATTGGCTGCATTATTCTACCCGTCACAATGTCGTGCAGTTGGCGTGTCATGGATGCATGGCATTGGACGCGTTGGTGCAATTTTTGGGGCATTCTTCGGTTCTTATATCTTTACCTATGAAATTAGTCTCGGTGGTATTTTCTATTTATTGGCTTTGCCGACCTTTATTGCTTTTATTGCATTGAGTTTGAAAGCGATGCGTCAAAACAATAAAGCCAATGCTGTCTTAAGTATCAATTAACCTACGCCTAAGAAAAAACCCAGTGCTTTCAGACACTGGGCTTTTGTTTTTTTATGATATTTCATTCGTTTTATTACGGGTTTCACTCGGTTTTTCGCCAAATTCATCTTTATATTCTTGCGCAAAACGGCTGAGGTGATTAAAGCCCCAATCATAGGCCAGTTTGGAGATTGAAATTTTTTGATGTTTAGCAGTATGACTCAATATGTTATAGATTTGCTGCAGTCGATATTTGCGTAAATAGGCCATCGGACTGAGTCCATAATATTGCTGGAACTCCTCATAGAGTTTGGATTTAGAAACACCTGCTAAACGTTGTAAACTCTCTGCATCGAAGGATTCCTGTGCATGTTGCACAATAAAATTCTTCACTTTGCGGATATACGCGGGTTCCATTTGATTGCAGCGTTCATGCAATGCCGCAGAATAATTACTTTCCTGTGACAGCAGTAGCGCTTTAATCACAAAATTTTCATAATCCTCAGAAAACATCGGTAAGCCAGAAAAGTCAGCATAATGTGATTTGAGTTGTAAAAAATTTTCGATGTTATTCCACCAGGCTTTCATTAAACCCGTCATGCCGAGAGAGATTTCAGGGTTAAACACCAATGCTTGTTCCAGTGGTTGATTCAGGAGCTCTGATAGCACCATATGCAGACTTTTTTCAGGAATCACCACCTGAAATTTTTGACAATCCTGATTAATGACCAAATCCTGCAAATCTTGATTAGAAACGATAAGGCCTGTATCTGCATCAGATTGATACTTGGCACCACGGATGCTGAGTGTTTGCTTGCCATGAAACGGCAGGCTGATGCTATAGGCTTTTAGATTGGCAATATTGATGGCAACATTGGCTCCATAACGGATGGTCCCGATCGCCATTTTTTTATGTGGTAAACGAATCCCGTCATAATGAAAGTCGAGTGTTTCTCGACAAAGGGTGTCCAAGCGGTGTTCACCACAGATCATTGACATCAGATCTTGAGCAAAGTCAGCTTGATGCGAATGGTGGATAAGATCCATGTTTTGGCTGAGTGATGTCATCATCCTTTCACCTAGCGAATGTTTGTTGTTTTATTTGCAAGAAAAATGCCATTCTGATCCATAAATGACCGTGTTTTTCTCGCGTGGAAGAATAGGACACTATACAAAAATCATTCTTCTACCTAAGTTCATTAGAGCAAATCCAGCAAAATACACAAGCCTACACCACATATATCTTTATGCTTTATAGGTATGCTAAGTATTGTTGTATCAGTAGGCATTGCGAACATCACTCGTTTAGAATCCAAACTTTAAGTTTTTTATAATCATTAAAATATCAATTTATAAGAATTGAACGCATCAGTTATTTTTTTTAATCTCGTCATATGATTTTTTACCGTTAAAATGCGAAATAGTTTTTTCTCTTATTTTACATTTTTGGTTTTTTAACATTCAGTTAAGTTTTTAAAATTAAACTGGCCGGCTGATTAAACCAAAAGTTAAAAATCTCTTTAATTTCAGGAATAACCTATGACTGACGCCCAAGCCAATCTACAGGATGCTGCTTCAGATTCGGCATCAGATGATGCAATGAAAGCAAAACGTAAAAAATTCCTCGGCTTTTTCGTGCTCATTCTCATTCTCGCTGCAATTTTGTATGGTATTTGGGCGTTATTCTTTAATCATTCCGTCAGTACAGACAATGCCTATGTGGGTGCAGAAACTGCACAAATCACGTCAATGGTCAGTGGGCAAGTGGCTGAAGTGTTGGTGAAAGACACACAACAGGTCAAACAGGGTGATGTACTGGTCCGTATTGATGAGCGTGATGCCAAGATTCAACTGGCACAGGCACAAGCTGAGTTAGCCAAGGCGCAACGTCAATATAAACAAAGCCAAGCAAATAGTAGCTCTTTAAACTCTCAAGTTGTAGTGCGTAATGATGAAATCAGCAGTGCACAAGCACAAGTGACCAAAGCTCAAGCCGATTATGATCGTGCGGTATTGGAGCTGAAACGCCGTAATGAACTTGCTGCGACAGGTGCCATTTCTAAAGAAGAATTGAGTAAGGCGCAAAGTGCTGTGTCTACAGCCAAAGCCAGTTTAGAGCTGACTCAAGCAGGTTTGGCGCAAGCAACATCAAGCCGTAAAGCGGCTGAAAGTACTTTTGCCGCTAATGAAGCCTTGATTCAAGGGGTGAATGAAGCATCAACACCAGATGTATTGGTGGCTAAAGCACATGTAGAACAGGCTGCACTGGATTTAGAGCGGACAGTGATTCGTGCACCAGTCGATGGTGTGGTAGCGCGTCGTAATATTCAGATTGGGCAACGTGTTGCACCAGGTACAGCGATGATGTCGGTTGTCCCTATTTCAGCACTGTATGTCGATGCAAACTATAAAGAAAGCCAGCTCGCCAAGGTGAAAGCAGGGCAGAAGGTAACACTTCGTTCTGATTTGTATGGTGATGATGTGGTTTATCACGGTACTGTGCAAGGTTTCTCGGGTGGTACTGGTGCAGCATTTGCCTTGATTCCTGCACAAAATGCCACAGGGAACTGGATTAAAGTGGTACAGCGTCTACCTGTACGTATTAGCCTTGATCCGAAAGAACTTGCAGAACATCCATTACGTGTGGGGCTGTCGATGCAAGCGGATATTGATCTCGTATCGAAGTAATCAGCCATGAAAACGCAAAACCCTTTTGCAGAACTCAGTGGCGGGCGATTACTGCTTGCAGCTTTCGTGATCGCACTCTCAAATTTTATGGTGGTACTAGATACCACAATTGCCAATGTTTCTGTGCCACATATTACAGGAAACCTCGCTGTGTCCAGTTCTCAAGGGACATGGGTGATTACTTCTTATGCCGTTGCGGAAGCGATTTGTGTCCCTTTAACAGGTTGGCTTGCAGGACGCTTTGGTACGGTTCGGGTATTTGTCTTCGGATTGATTGGTTTTACTGTCTTTTCATTCTTATGTGGTTTGGCGACCTCCTTAGAAATGCTGGTATTTTTCCGAATTGGACAAGGCTTGTGTGGCGGCCCACTGATGCCGCTCAGCCAAACTTTATTGATGCGGATTTTCCCACCTGAAAAACATGCTCAGGCGATGGGACTTTGGGCAATGACCACGGTGATTGGGCCAATTCTAGGGCCGATCCTTGGTGGGCTGATTAGTGACAATCTGTCTTGGCACTGGATCTTCTTTATTAATATTCCAGTTGGGATTTTCTGTGTTCTAGCCTCTATTCGATTATTGTCTGTGGCTGAAACCAAAACTGAAAAAATGCGCATCGATGCCATTGGTCTGGGTTTATTGGTGTTGTGGATTGGCGCATTGCAATTGATGCTGGATCTAGGACATGAACGCGATTGGTTTAATAGCAGCAGTATTATTATGCTGGCTTTGATTGCGGTGGTCGGCTTTATTGTGTTTATGATCTGGGAGCTGACCGAGAAGCATCCCGTGGTCAATCTATATGTATTTAGGCATCGGGGCTTCGCTGTTTCGGTGTTGGCACTGGCCTTTGGCTTCGGCTCCTTTTTTGGCAGTATTGTGTTGATCCCGCAATGGTTACAGATCAATTTGGGCTACACCGCAACCTGGGCTGGCTATCTGACCGCGACAATGGGGTTGGGCAGTCTCACCATGTCACCGATTGTGGCTAAATTATCGACCAAATATGACCCTCGGGCGTTGGCCAGTTTTGGTCTGGCTTTACTGGGTGTCGTGACTTTAATGCGTGCATTTTGGGTAACGGATGCTGACTTTATGGCCTTGGCGTGGCCACAAATCTTGCAAGGTTTTGCAGTGCCATTTTTCTTTATTCCATTGTCGAATATTGCAATGGGCTCAGTATTACCACAAGAAATGGCATCAGCCGCTGGTCTAATGAACTTTCTCAGAACTATGGCAGGTGCGATTGGTGCTTCAATTGCAGTCACCATTTGGGATGATCATGCCAAAGTGGCACGTAGCGAAATGGTCAATAATCTGCATCCGCAAGAAGTCCAAAATAGTCTGCTTCAGAATGGATTCTCACCCGATGCAACGCTAGGTGTGATTGCTAATTTGGTGGATAAAGAAGCGATTACCATGTCGGCCAACCATGTGTTTATGCTGTTGGCGATTGTGTTTGTATTTGCCAGTGCCTTGATCTGGCTGAGTCCAAAACCGAAAGGCAATACGGGTGGCATGCCGACCCACTAGAAATTCTGAATTGGAAAGCATCTCTTAGGAGGTGCTTTTTTTATGTATAAAAATGGTGTTTTAACTTGGAATTGATAGATTTTGCCTGTTTTTTTGCGGAGAAAGCATGCCAGAATCCACTTGAAGGCAATAAGGATAGCAATGCAATAACAAGGAGGAGCATTACTGGGGTCAGGAGATAAAGGCCAAAATAATTCAATATTATTAGAAGTTAATTTTTATCAAATATTAAAACCCTTATACCTGAAAACAAAGAAACTAGCATGACAATTGCATGGATAGGCAGGTATATAAAATGGAGTTATCACGTGAATTATAGATATTCATTTTTTTTCAGCAGTTTATTGGCTGTTGGTGTATTGCAGGGATGTGGAAATGACTCCTCATCAGATCAATCAAGTAAAGATTCAAATACAGATCATCCTTCCAAGCCCAATTTGATCATTGATCAAGACCCAAGCAGTTGCAGCAAATTGGCACAGGATGGTTCCAGTGTTGTCGTAGGTTCCAATCAGAATGGTGATCCAGCCGCGCCTGAAGATGCATCGGGTTATCGTTTAAACAATACAGTCAAATATGCCGATAAATACATGGTGGTGGCGAACACGCCATTGGCTGTAAAGGCGGGCTGTGAAATTTTAAAAGCGGGTGGAAGCGCAGTGGATGCCGCCGTAGCTGTACAAGCGGTATTGGGTTTGGTTGAGCCGCAATCCAGTACCATCGCAGGTAGCGGTTTTATGATGTATTACGATGCGAAAAGTAAAACTGTCACAGCATATGATGGAAGGGAAACTGCACCTGCTGCGGCCAATGAATACTATCTAGTTCGACAGGATATATATGATCCAGAATCTCCAGCTCCTGTGCCGAGTACCCGTCGCAGTGGCCGTTCTATTGGTGTACCTGGGGTAATGCGCTTGCTGGAACAGGCGCAGCAGGAACATGGCAAACTGAAATGGGATCAGCTTTTTAATCAAGCGATTGATTTGGCAGATCATGGCTTCCGTATTCCTGGACGTTTGGCTGATGCGATTGCCAGTAATGCAGGCCATTTGGCACTCGATGCAAATGCGGTAGCAACCTATTTCTATCCAGATGGTACACCTCGTAAAGTCGGTGAGACCATGACCAACAAAGCGTATGCCAAAACGCTGGAAACACTTGCAACCCAAGGTGCGCAAGCCATGTACAACGGGCCGATGGCGAAAAATATTGTGGCTAAGGCAGGGCAAACTGTCGGGGATGATGCAGCCCGTACACCCATTACGCCGAGCTTAATGACTTTACAGGACTTATCCAATTATCAAGTTAAAAAACGGACGCCAATCTGTACCACTTACCGAGACCGTTATTATGTCTGTACTATGCCACCGCCATCATCAGGTGGGATCGCGGTTGCACAAACACTGGGCATTTTAGAAAACTTTGAGATGAGTCAATATCCACCTAAAAATGCAGAGAATGAAGGTGGGATACCTGATGTCATGGGTGTACATTTAGTTTCTGAAACGGAACGACTGGCTTATGCAGACCGCGATAAATATGTAGCAGACACAGATTTCGTGCCTTTACCTGCCAAAGGAATTGCCAGTCTGATTGACAAAAATTATTTAAAACAACGCGCCGCATTGATCAATCCGAATCAAAGTATGGGCGTGGCACAAGCAGGTCAATTCGACTCAAATGCTGGCATCGATAAGACTGTTGAGCATGGAACCACTCAATTTACGATCGTTGATGCTTATGGGAATGTGGTTTCAATGACCTCGACTGTTGAATCCAGCATGGGCTCATTCCATATGGTCGATGGTTTCTTGTTATCCAATCAGTTAACTGACTTTAGTGCGAATCCTGTTGACCAAACTGGTGCATTGCTGGCGAATCGGGTCGAAGGTGGCAAACGTCCGCGTAGTACCATGGCACCAACTTTAGTGTTTAAAGGCACGACAGCGGATGAGTTTTACATGGCAACGGGCTCACCGGGTGGTGGGACCATCATTCAATATGTGGTCAAAACTTTGATTGGGGCATTGGACTGGAACTTGAATGCACAGCAGGCGACTTCATTGGTGAATTTTGGTGCAACCAATAGTCCAAATACCAATATCGATAGCTCAAATGATCAGTTATCTTTAGTTGAACTGATTGAGGCTTTGAAAGCAAAAGGGCATGGGATTTCCAACACTGCACAAACCAGCGGTATTGCGACGATTATGAAAGTCAAAATTGATGATCAAAGTAAATACGCGGGTGGGGTAGATCCTCGACGTGAAGGCATTGTTCTAGGCAATGGGGCACTATAGTTCACATTTAAAAGCTGTCATTGCGGCAGCTTTTCTATTTGGGACTTGAAAAAACAAGTTGAGACACAATATTGAGGAATAAGCGTATATTTTGCTGATTGGTTAGAAATTGAGATTTAAATTTTAACTATCTATGCTATGATTGCGCTGTACTTTGGGGATGTTCCTGGCTTCGACGCTGGTGATGAAACTCATAGATGCATGCCGAGAGCGCATTTCCTCTCGTAAATCAAATTTGCATTTTTTAGTCGCAAACGACGAATCATACGCTCTAGCTGCCTAAGGGCAGCTTGTCCGCCTCTCTGAATACTTGTGGTTAGAGAGTCCGACTGAAGCGCACGCACACAAGTCCGTATAAAGCCAAGCCTCGGGGCTTTGTACTAAACTTAGAGGATCGCGATTTGTACCCTGTTCGTCGGGTCACAAAGAGTTAAAACAGTAGACGATATCTAAGCATGTAGTATTCTCGAGCGTAATGCTGGCGGACGCGGGTTCGACTCCCGCCATCTCCACCAAAATATTATTCGGGATTGTTCTATCCGATATAAAAAAGCCTTTAAGTTCAATACTTAAAGGCTTTTTTATTTGCCTGTTTGTCCGATACCATCTGATATGATTTGACCTTATTTTTGCCTTTTAAGGGTCAAAATTGGGACAATTTGACCCACAAGATTCAAAATGAGTGGGGCAGGAAAAATGGCACTAACTGATGTGGAATGCAAAAAGGCATTACCTAAAGAAAAGCAATATCGATTATCAGATTCTAATGGATTGTCACTCATCATTGATCCCAAAGGGGGGAAATATTGGGCGCTTCGACTTACGGTTGATGGGCAAAGAAAATCTAAAGCACTAGGGCAGTATCCTGATCTAAGTTTGAAAAAAGCTCGTGAAATTGCTTTAGAGATAAAATATAAGTTTTCTCGTGTAGAGGCGGTTGATGAGTTAAAACCACTTTTTAAAGAGGTAGCAGAAGAGTGGTTTGAAAATCAAAAAGAAACATGGTCTACAAAGCATATTAGTAATGTCCAAGCATCATTAGATGAATTAAATATTGGACTTGCCAGCAAGCGAATTAATCAAATCCAAGCTCCCGAAATTTTACAGATCATTAAAAAAATAGAAGCAAGAGGTTCACTTGAGATTGCTAAGCGCACCTTGTCACGTTGTGGTATGGTAATGAAATATGCCATAGCTCATGGCTATAGATACGATAATCCAGCAAGTGATTTGGTCTATGCACTCAAGAATAAAAAAGTGAAGAACTTAGCTTCATTATCAGAAAGCGAAATGCCTGAATTCCTTAGACGGATCAAAACCTATCCAGCTGATGCTAAAACCCATCATGCAATTATTCTGATCATGCTAACTGGTGTTCGAGTAAGTGAATTACTGCAAGCGCGTTGGGACGAATTTGATCTAGATGAGCGTAAATGGGATATCCCTGCTGAGCGTATGAAGAACAGTTTACCCCATCGTGTACCCTTAACAGAAATGATGATCGATGAGCTTCAGGCATTGCGTCTGACACATAATCAGGATCTGTTATTTCCACACCGATTAAACAACAAGCAACCTATGCGCAGCGAGTCAATCTTAGCTGTAATTAAACGTTCTGGCTATACAGGACGAATGACAACACATGGTTTTAGGTCTTTATTTAGTACAGTAGTGAATGAGTCTAATTTATTCAATCCTGATGCAATTGAACGTCAGCTTGCTCATGTGCCACAAAATCGAATTCGTTCTGCTTATAACCGTGCCCAATACTGGGATGAGCGTGTGAAGATAATGGAGTGGTATGGAGAGCAGGTAAAAAATTGGTTAGCTTAAAAAATATGTGAATAATGTAATAATTTTTTTTAAAAAAAGGCCTAAACAAAAAATCTTCTCTAATTTTCTGTTTAGGCCTTTTTTTGTCTAAAATTTCTCGGCCTTAGTTTAGTGAATTATTTTTATTTGTTAATGATTATTATTATTTTATTTTTTTGTACTCTGATATAACCTCAAAGCACCCTTTTTTTCTTAAAATTTTGACTAAGTGAAAATAGGTATGTTTTTTATAACCAGGATTTATGTAGTATATAGATTATAGAATAAAAATGGCTGATTTATGGATATGGAACTTACTAAAATTGACGTGGATAGAAGAGTCAGAGATATTTCTGAGGTTTTGAGAATCTTCCTTCATCTACATGGGAGGGAAGTAAATTCTGAGGTTATTTATGCATTGGAAGCATTTTATGAACTTGCCTTTCGCCTACAGTTTGGTGAGGAAATATCAGATAAAAGACAAAAACATTTAATAGATTTTATTAAAAAATTATTTGATCCAGAACGTAATGATTTTGCTCAATTGGATTATATTGAGCAATATTATCAAAAAATGCTTTCGACAAATCCATCTATAGCAAATAATTCAATCTTCGGATTTCATCCATTTAGTACACGCTATCCTCAAGTTAATGCGCTTATTCTTTTACCCCCGAATTGGCGGATTTATTTCAATGTTCTTGTACAAAACTTATCAAGGTTTTGGTTTCACAGACATGCTTTTGATGGGAGTGAGGAGCTATCAATTAGGGAATGGCTCCATAATTTTCCAGCGATGCAGGATAATACTTGGCTGGAAATGTATGGGAATCTTGAGTGCTTAAAGGAAAGATTTGATCAATCCTACAACGAATCGAATAAAGTAAAGGTTTTATGTTTAAAACTTGGTTATCGTTTAGTCCCTCCAATAGATCCAATAAGAATATGTGATGTGCAACTAGAATGGGCTAAAGATAGGACCCTTCGTCATATAAACTTTTTTAGAAACGAGGTTAAAATTAATGAACGAATACTTACGAGTTTTTTAAAACTTGATTTTGGTTCACACTATGATTTTTCTGTATTTGGCATATTTGTCTTCAAAAACCAAAAAACAGAATCTATGGATAGTATAAAGAACGAAGTAGAAAGAATATGGGAAAAGACATACCTCAATCTCGAACTTTATAAACTAAACACTCGCTTTTACGATGGGAAAAAGTATTCAACTCAAGGAGTTCAAGAGGATAAATATCGAGAGTTTGATGTGTGCTGAAAAAACAGGAGGTTTTAACTTGGTAAACTAAACACACTCATCAGGAGTTTACCATGAGCAAGAAACACAAGACTTACACCACAGAATTTAAAGCTGAAGCCATCAAATTAATTGAAGCCAATCAAGGCAATGTCTCGGAAACAGCTAGACAACTTAGCATTTCAATGCAAACTCTTTCAAATTGGAATACCAAAGCAAAGGCTGGAACTTTAGCAGGTACAAAACAGTATTCACCTGATCTAAACGCTCTACTCGAAGAAAATAAAAAACTCAAACAACAGCTCAAAATAGCTGAAATGGAACGTGAATTTTTAAAAAAGGCAGCAGCGTACTTTGCCAAAGAAAGTCAGTAAGGTACGCCTATATGAAACAAAAAAGATATTCTTTTCCAATTACCTTAATGGCTCGATTACTTCATGTTTCAGTTTCATGTTTTTATGATTGGCTCAAGAGAGGCGTGAGCAAAAGAACGATTCAACGAAATCAACAGACGATATTGGTGAAAATAGCCCATGAGGAGACAAGGCAGAGCTATGGTTATATTCGATTAACCAAATACTTACAAGCTCAGGGTATAAAAATGAGTATGTACGCTGTACGTCAGATAAAAGCGCTGAACCACCTGTATTGTAAGCGACACAAGCGTTTTAAAAGGACTACGAATAGTGACCATAATCGAGCGATCTATGAAAACCTGCTGGAGCAACAATTCTCAATGACTAGACCAAATCAAGCATGGTCAAGTGATATTACGTACATATGGACTGTTGAAGGATGGCTGTATTTAGCAGCGGTAAAAGACCTTTACACGAAGCAAGTGGTTGGCTATAGCTTAAATGAGCGCATGACAACACAGCTTGTTTGTAATGCGCTAAATATGGCTATTCACAATCAAAAACCAACCAAAGAACTGATTGTGCATTCAGACAGAGGAAGTCAATATTGCAGCCATGAATATCGAAATATACTTGAGCAATATGGTTTTCAAGGTTCAATGAGCAAGCGCGGAGACTGTTACGATAATGCACCGATTGAAAGCTTTTGGGGAATATTGAAAAATGAGTTAGTTCATCATTACAACTATCAAACTAGAGAAGAAGCCAAAGCAGATATTATAAAATACATTGAGTTATTTTATAATCATCGAAGAATTCAAAAGGGTTTGGGTTTTAAGACACCAAATCAAATGGCCGAAGACTTTTATAAGTTGGCTGCCTAGAATCTCCCAAGGGAAAGTCTCCTGATAATTCAGCGTATATCAAAGCTCGAATTCATGAAGCAAGGTGTTGATTTTAAAGAACGTTTTAATCAGTTAGGTGGGTTGTTGCCTTTACCAGTTAAAGGAGATCATATTTATAAAGACTTAAATTTAGATTTAACTTTAGATATTGATGGAATTAACCCACTGACACTAGCTAGTCATTATCATATTTTTGGCTCAGGTAAAGATGAAATTATTAATGGTGGAAAACTTTCTGATAATTTATTTGGTGGAGGAGGAAATGATAAACTAACAGCTGGTGATGGAACAGATTATTTAGAAGGTGGGGGTGGTAATGATATTCTTTATGGTGAGGGAGATAATGATCTACTGTTAGGTGGTAGTGGAGATGACCAACTCTATGGTGGTACAGGAAATGATTATTTAAATGGTAGTTTAGATAATGATTATCTTGATGGCGGTATTGGTAATGATATTCTAGTTGGTGGGAAGGGACGCCTAAATGCTGATGGTGGTGACGACAATGATATTATTTATGCTGATAAAACCAATACTTCAAATCTAGCACTACCCGATGAATTAAAAGGTGGTAAAGGTAATGATATTATCTATGGCTATGATGGTGAAAATAAAATAGAAGGAGGTGATGGAAATGATTTGTTATATGGTGGTAATGATAAGAATGAACTGAAAGGTGGGGCTGATAATGATCTTATTTACGCTGGTAATGGTGTTGATACTCTTGAGGGCGGATCAGGTACAAATATTTTAGTAGGTAAAGGCGGAGTAGATACATATAGGTTTTTTACTTCGGCCATAGGTCTAGATGGCTTTGGTACCACACTTATTAAAGATAATGATGGGACTATTCTGATAGACCATAAGGTATTACAACTTGGTGACTATGACCCAACAATTCGGGCATGGAGAAGTCAGGATGGTGAATACATCATCCGAAAATTGGGTGAAGATACAGATAAAACAATAATAAGCATTCATAAAGTTGGTGATGAAAAAAATACAATCTATCTTGATGGTTGGGAACAGGGATTTCCTGCATTGCCACCAGAAAATATCCCATCTACAGATGGACTACCCATTCTAAATGGTAGTAATAATATTGCTTATAATCAAAATAAGGTAAATGCTGGTGCTGGTAACGATTATATATCAACAACTAATACTGATGATGTTGTTGATGGTGGAGATGGGAATAATTGGATTGATACTGGTGGTGGGAATGATCTTATTGTTGGTGGAAAAGATAATGATATTATTTTAGCTGGATATGGTGATGACACAATTTACGGTGGAATGGGTGATGATCTAATTTTTACTACAGTAGCGCATAGTGGACTTAATCCAGGTTTTTTTAATAATAATTTAAAAGATGGTTACTCTGTAAGTAACTATTTATTTGATTTTGATATTGATTTTAAATATAGAAAAATTCTACATCAAGAAACTCAAAGTTATAGTGTTTATATTGGTGGTAATGCAACCATAATGCCTAATATCGAAACTTATATCTTGATTGAAGGTAAAAAGGTCGAACTATTCTCCTCTCTATTTTTAGAACAAGATATTATGAGTAGTGAGGAAAATGATCAAGATACAGTATACGGTGGGCAAGGACTAGACTTTATTATTGGGTCTGGAAGTGTTGATCGATTGTATGGCGGTCAGGATGATGATCATCTTTATGGACGTGGTGGCGATGATTATGTTTATGGAGAACAGGGCGAAGATATTATCTATGGCGGCGCTGGTCGTGACTATTTAAGCGGAGGAGACAATAGCGATCGTTTGGTAGGTGGATATGAAGCTGACATCATTTTTGGAGGGCAAGGTGACGATTTTATTACTGGGGATTTACAAAACCTTTACGGCACTAGTGCTCCGCCTGAATCAGCAGATCCAACTCGATATGGCGATGACCTCATTTATGGAGGGGTAGGCCAAGATACAATTTGGGGAAATGGGGGGAATGATATTCTTTATGGTGGAGATGATAATGATCAAATTCTCGGTGGCGATGGTGATGATTTCCTATTTGGTGGAAATGGCAATGATTCATTAGTCGGAGGAGCAAATAACGATATTCTGTTTGGTGATGAGAATGATGATTCACTTAAAGGTGAAGATGGAGATGACATTCTTTTTGGCGGTGATGGCAATGACATCTTCCTTTTTGGTGGGGCCAATAATGACATCATTTATGGCGGTGCAGGAAAAGATGCATTGTTTGGTGAAGCAGGAGATGACATCTTATTTGGGGGGGCTGGAAATGATAAGTTAGTTGGCGGGCAAGGATCCGATTTATACGTATTTTCAGTTGGCGATGGACAAGACATAATTAAAGAGGAAGTCACAGATTTAGCCTCATTGAACTATCAAAACTTTATTTATTTCACCTTTGATCCAAGCCAAATGCGAGGTATTAGTCGAGCTGGATTCGACCTAATTGTTAAATATGGGACAGATGATCAAGTAACAGTTAAAGACTATTATAAAGTTAGAAATATCAGTAACCATAGCTATTTAGAAAACCAAGAACTATTTGAACAAATTGAAATATCAGAAATCCGCTTCGAAGATGGTACGGTTTGGGATACTGCAAAAATTATGCAGATGGCACCACCACCAGAAATTAATGAATTACCTTTAGAACCATTAAGTGGCATTGCCTACTTTATTGATGCCCTTGCAACACGTGAGTCTATTGCTCTGCTTGGAAAAAAAGTAATAAGTTATTCATTTCCTGCAAATGAATTGCCTGGCACTAAGGCTTATTCTCAAGAACAGGTTTTAGCGATAGAGCAAGCACTGAATAAATTTGCTCAAGTGCTTAATGTCAGTTTTGTCCAATCACATACTGGTGCAGGAGACCTTAAATTTTATTTAGATGATTTAACCTCAGCGGATGCTGGCGCAGCAGCAGGTTATGCAAGTGCTCAAACAGGTGAAATACATATTAATTCATTGTTATTTGAAACTGCCGATTCACTGAATCCGGGACAGTATGGCTTTGAAGTATTACTGCATGAAATTGGACATGCTTTTGGGCTGGAACATCCTTTTGAAGCTCCTGTATTACCTGAAATAGAGAATAATCAAGATAATACAGTCATGTCATATACCTCAAATGATAATAATGACACTGAATTAAAAATATTTGATTTAGCAGCATTGCATTATTTACATGGCGTCAATTCAGCTGCACGTGCTGGGAATGATACATATACCTTTGCCGATAAATACATTTGGGATGGTAATGGTATTGATACTTTTGACGCATCTACAGAAACAAAAAATGTATATATTAATCTTCAGGCAACGACATGGATTTATGTTGAGCAGAAAGCAAATTATTTAACAGCTGTAGGTCAGGCCTTTATTGGTTATGGTACCGAGATTGAAAATGCAATTGCTGGCGTGGGAGATGACCAGCTTATAGGAAATCAACTCAATAATCACTTATCTGGGGGGGCTGGTTCAGATCTACTTCTCGGTGGTAAAGGTGATGATAGATTAGAGGGTGGTACTGGAACAGATATTTATCACTTCACATTGGGGGATGGAAAGGATCAAATCATTGAAGATGATGTAAATAATACTGTTCGTTTGGATGGGGTTACTGTTCAAGATATCCATTATTTAAATGGTATTCTGCATTATGGTTCAAATGGAGATCAAATTGTAATTGACTCTAGTAAAGTAGCAACGTGGATCATTGCTAATGTCTCTTATACGACACAAGAGCTAGACCATATTTTTAGCGTAGGCGTTTCTTCAACAGAAAATATTATTCTTGGTCCTTCTCAGCGAGATGCAGAATTACTTGGGCAGGATAACACTAATGCGTATGGAAATTCGCTAGATAACCTGCTTATTGGGAATAGTGGTAATAATATTTTAGACGGTGGTCAAGGGGTAGATACCCTTATTGGAGGAATTGGTGATGATATATATGTGCTGGATTCAATCAATGATCGAGTGATTGAAAAATCAACGGAAGGTATAGATACGATTGAAACCAGCGTATCACTGCCTAGTTTAGCTGAAAATATTGAAAATCTAACTTTAATTGGAAGTGATGCATTAACAGCGACTGGTAACAACTTAAATAATATTATTAAAGGGAATAGCGCTTCCAATACATTGGATGGTAGGGCTGGAGCTGATCTATTGATCGGTGGTCTGGGGGATGATCTATATATTGTTGACGATCATTTAGATACTACACAAGAAAATGAGAATGAAGGTATAGATACAGTTCAATCTAGTGTAGATACTGTATTACAAAATAATATCGAAAACTTAGTGCTTACAGGCGCTGCAAAATACGGTACAGGGAATGCTTTAAACAATGTCATTATCGGGAATGATGCAAACAACATTTTAGAAGGTGGTGGTGGCCAAGATACAATTAAGTTTGGACATGGTCAGGATCGTTTGATTTTCAAAGTTGGTTCAGGTTCAGTTCAATTGGTAGATACACTTTCAACTAAACTAACAAGTGATTATCGTACTGTTATTTTGGATAAAGTAACATTAAATGATGTGGTGTTTGCTCAAACAGAAAATGGCACATTAACTATTAAAATAAAAAATAGTCCAGATCAACTGGTTATTCAAGAGCAATTTGGAAATAGTGGCCAAAACTTGATTGATCATTTTGTATTTAGTGATGGAACATCATTGCCAGCTCAAAGCATCAAATCAATGGCTAGCTTAACATTGGTATCTGGTAGTGAAGGAAGCGATACGCTATATGGTACAACTTCTAATGATTTGATTTTCGCGGGTGCAGGGAATGACAACATAGATGGAGGTATTGGGCAAGATATTATTGTTGGGGGTGCAGGCAATGATGTTTTAGATGGAGGTGCTGGTGATGACTTATTGATAGGCGGGGCTGGTGATGACTCACTCACTCCTGGTTTAGGTTATGACACGATCGTGTTTAGTCGTGGTTCTGGACATGATACGGTTTATGATTCTAGCAATAAGCAATGCTTAATCCGTTTTGATGGGGTTAACTTTGCTGAGGTAACTTTCTATCAAATTGGCATGGATTTAAAGGCGGTTATTCAAGACACTGGTGAAAGCATTCTGATTAAGAATGGTCTAGTGAAAGTTAGTTATTCCTCCTCGTATTATCCGTATTACTACATGTTGCGCAATAAATTCCAATTTGCTGATCTTGGTTTAGTGGATGATTCTAAGATTAAAGTCCACGTGATTGGAACGGATGCAAATGAGGTGATTAACGGTGCATATACCCAAGATGAAATTAAGGGAGGGCTCGGTGATGATGTCCTGATTTTAACGGAGGGGAACGATGAATACCTTTATTCAAAAAATGATGGTAATGACAGGATTGAAGGCTATGGAAGTAATGATGTATTAAGATTCACAGATCTTACTTTAACAGATGTATTCTTTACGCAATCTGGTTTATACGATATTAAAATTACAATTCGTGAAACCCAACATGTGATCACTTGATGTGTGCTGAAAAAACAGGAGGTTTTAACTTGGTAAACTAAACACACTCATCAGGAGTTTACCATGAGCAAGAAACACAAGACTTACACCACAGAATTTAAAGCTGAAGCCATCAAATTAATTGAAGCCAATCAAGGCAATGTCTCGGAAACAGCTAGACAACTTAGCATTTCAATGCAAACTCTTTCAAATTGGAATACCAAAGCAAAGGCTGGAACTTTAGCAGGTACAAAACAGTATTCACCTGATCTAAACGCTCTACTCGAAGAAAATAAAAAACTCAAACAACAGCTCAAAATAGCTGAAATGGAACGTGAATTTTTAAAAAAGGCAGCAGCGTACTTTGCCAAAGAAAGTCAGTAAGGTACGCCTATATGAAACAAAAAAGATATTCTTTTCCAATTACCTTAATGGCTCGATTACTTCATGTTTCAGTTTCATGTTTTTATGATTGGCTCAAGAGAGGCGTGAGCAAAAGAACGATTCAACGAAATCAACAGACGATATTGGTGAAAATAGCCCATGAGGAGACAAGGCAGAGCTATGGTTATATTCGATTAACCAAATACTTACAAGCTCAGGGTATAAAAATGAGTATGTACGCTGTACGTCAGATAAAAGCGCTGAACCACCTGTATTGTAAGCGACACAAGCGTTTTAAAAGGACTACGAATAGTGACCATAATCGAGCGATCTATGAAAACCTGCTGGAGCAACAATTCTCAATGACTAGACCAAATCAAGCATGGTCAAGTGATATTACGTACATATGGACTGTTGAAGGATGGCTGTATTTAGCAGCGGTAAAAGACCTTTACACGAAGCAAGTGGTTGGCTATAGCTTAAATGAGCGCATGACAACACAGCTTGTTTGTAATGCGCTAAATATGGCTATTCACAATCAAAAACCAACCAAAGAACTGATTGTGCATTCAGACAGAGGAAGTCAATATTGCAGCCATGAATATCGAAATATACTTGAGCAATATGGTTTTCAAGGTTCAATGAGCAAGCGCGGAGACTGTTACGATAATGCACCGATTGAAAGCTTTTGGGGAATATTGAAAAATGAGTTAGTTCATCATTACAACTATCAAACTAGAGAAGAAGCCAAAGCAGATATTATAAAATACATTGAGTTATTTTATAATCATCGAAGAATTCAAAAGGGTTTGGGTTTTAAGACACCAAATCAAATGGCCGAAGACTTTTATAAGTTGGCTGCCTAGAATCTCCCAAGGGAAAGTCTCCTGATAATTCAGCGTATATCAATAGAGAAGCAGGTCGTAATTCCGAATGAATACATTACGGTAGAGAGAGTTCGGAAAGTTGATGAGTGATTGACAGTTTAGTTATTCATGTTCATTGTTTCATGAGTATTAACATCAAGAAATTATATAATCATAGTTGCCGAATAAAGGGCAGCCTCTTACTCTTCAACGTCCTCACCCGCTACATAAACAGGTGACATCTGTCTGGCATCAAGAGGCTGCTTGCAACAATCGCAAGTTAGGCTTGGGCTGGTCACATGCCCACAGCTTTTATGCAGATAACGCAATTCGGGGAATTGCTTATTTTCATTCTGCCAAATATTGCCCCATGTACTCATGGTGACAATAATCGGGTACAGGGCTAGACCCTTTTCAGTCAGCTTATACTCATAACGTTTTGGGGCTTCGTGATATAGCACTTTCTCAAAAATCTTGTGCTCCACCAAGCGGTTAATACGTTCGGTCAGCAAATGACGGGTGATGCCCAACTGTTTTTGAAAATCATCAAAACGACGGGTTTTCATAAAGGCATTACGAATAATCAGCAGTGTCCAACGGTCGCCAAAAATCGACAAAGTCCGTGCAATTGGACAATTCATTTCACCGAGTTCATGCCATTTCATCGCAATACCATCTATATGTCTTTACAGGAAGCAGGCTGTCATTTTAGGACAACTTGAACGATTAAGATATCCGCTTTATTGACAACTTATCAAGCCACCTATATTTTTCAATTAAGTTCTTTTTTGGAACTTAATATTTTGAGATCTATTCTTGAGGTGAATTATGTCTGCGTCAGCGTTAAAAGAAAAATCAAAGCAAAAGATACCTGCATCATTTCCAGTCCGCCGTATGGATTATGAATTTCAGGATATGCCCAAATATTGGTGTAATGATGAACCGACGTTTACCCATTATTTCACAGGCCTTTCCACGCTGTTTCCAGAAGGAGAGTCTTACTTTGTCCGTTCGGTCAGGGCTTTACGTGATCAAGTCAAAAGTAACCCACAATTGGATCGTGATATTGGTGCGTTTATTGGTCAGGAGGCGATGCATTCCAAAGAACATCACGCTTTTCATGTCAGTGCACAACAATATGGATTAGATCCTGAATCATTGGAAAAAGTGACAGGTATTATCCTTAAAGCCATTGAACGCACTTTTCCGAAAAAGTGGAATCTATTGGTTACGGTTGGACTGGAACATTACACCGCAGTACTGGTGGTGGAAATGATGAAAAACGTCAACGAATTAATGACTGATACCACGATCCGTAATTTATGGCTGTGGCATAGTGTTGAGGAAACTGAACACAAAGCGGTTGCCTATGATATGTATGAATATCTCTATGGCAAAGGTTTGGATGCCTATATTCCACGCGTAGCAATTTTTAGTTTGAGCTTGGTCCTCATCACAACCTTGTCGAATGTCTACCAAGTGGTGTTAATGTCCAGAGACAAGCAATTATTCAATCTGAAATCGTGGGCTAAGTTTGCAGGCTTCACTGTGCAGGCCTATCGTAAACTGGTGCCGCAATTTTTCTCTTATTATCGTCGTGATTTCCATCCGAATGATACTGATGAATCTGAAATCGTAGCAAAAACCAAAATCAAAATTGGTTTATCGCCTGAACAATCGACTTTTATTCACTAATCAGCTATTCATTAATCAGCGAGAAAAATACCCTCGTTTACACATCGCCAAGTGAGTAAATATCTGTAAGATAAGTTGAGCCAGCATTGCGCTGCTCGTTTGTCATTCAGATCAATTCAATAAAAAGATGGAAATATAACAATGAGCACAGTGGTTTTACATCAATGGGAAATTTCACCATTCTGCAAAAAAGTCGCGCGGATGTTGCAGTTTAAAGGCATTTCATTTGAAACCGTGAATTATAACGGCGTATTGGGGGCCAAAGTGCCAATGCTGAGTAAAGTCGGCAAAGTTCCTGTACTGGATATCAATGGACAACGGATTCAGGACAGTACCAAAATTGCCCGTTATTTGGATGAAGCTTATCCAGACTTGCCACTTTTATATCCTACAGATCCGTTGCAAAAAGCCTATGTTGAATTGTGGGAAGACTGGTCTGACGAGTTGTTATATTTCTATGAAGTGTATTTTCGGGTGAGCGATGCTGATGCTTTGAATCATGCAGTAGCCATTAGTGCTGAAGGTCGTCCGAAGCATGAGATTGTATTGATGAAACCTTTGCTCAAAGCTGCTTTGAATATGCAAGTGAAGATGCAAGGCACGGGACGAATGGCAAAGGCGGATATCGAAGCAGAATTTACACGTCACTTAGAACGGATTGAACTGGTACTAGATCAAACGGGTTGGTTGGTCGGTGAGACTAAAACCATTGCTGATATTGCAGTGGGCTCTCAACTGTTAGAAGTGGTTCGGACCAGTAAAATTTGGGGACCAAAAATTAACAGCTATCCACATATTCAGCATTGGATACAACAATTATGAATCGGTCGAATCAAGAGATAACGCAGCCAACTGCTATTGTTGCGGTAGTTGGCGTGGGTGCGGAGCAAGGGATTGGTGCAGCTGTCTGCCGCCGTTTTGCTCAGGAAAAATTCAAAGTCTATGTGGTGGGGCGAACGTTAAATAAGGTCGAAAAGGTTGCTGCAGCGATTAATCGCCAAGGTGGACAGGCTGTTGCCTATGCGCTGGATGCTGAAAATGAGCAGCAGGTGCAGACCTTATTTGATCATTTAAACGATCAGCCAGAATCATTGGCAGCGGTGATTCATAATGTTGGCGGTAATATACCTTCTATCTTTTTACAAAGCAGTCTGAAGTTTTTTAGCCAAATGTGGCGTTCCACCTTTTTGTCTGCTGTGTTGGTGGCGCAGCGTAGTTTAACCATTTTTGAAAAACAACAGCAGGGCACATTGATTTTTACCGGTGCCAGTGCCTCATTGCGAGGTAAACCGTTTTTTGCTGCATTTACCATGGGCAAATCTGCGTTGAGGAGTTATGCCTTGAATTTAGCAGCGCTGTATCGTCCGCACAACATCCATGTGGCGCATGTGGTGGTGGATGGTATGGTCGATGGTGATCGTGTCAATAAAGCCTTATGGGGCTTGGGACGGCTGGCACGTTTAACCCGTGGCACGGGTGGTTTGAATATTGAGGCGATTGCTGAAAATTACTGGATGCTGTATCAGCAAAATATTGACTTATGGACGCATGAACTGGATCTACGTCCTTATCAGGAGAAATTCTAAGATGAGTAAGTTGCTGCCACAATGGTTTAAATCCAAACATAAAGCGCAGGGCTGTGTGGTGATCGTGGGCAATGAGGTGCAAGCGTTGAGTCAACTTTTTGCTGAGCAAGCTCAATATGATGATATGCCTGTTTATCAACTCCAGCATGATGTAACCCAAACACAGCTACAGATTGAAGTTCAAGCTCAGGGGCTGATCAGTGTACGACTGAATTTACTGGATGCTGCTGTGCTGAAAAATTACATGCAACATATTCAGAAAGCAGGTTGTTTTGTCGATTTATGTATTTTCCAACCTGACTTTGTATTTCCTGAAAATAGCCATGCATTGTCCGCTGCACAGCTTGAGTCCGATTGGCAAAACACGGGCTTAACCGCGGTGAGTATAGCTCAAGCTGTCATTCGACAGATGCTGTCCAAACAACAAGGGACCTTGATTTTTTTAGGGACTCAAAAGCCAGTCGAGTCGGAGCAGGATTTATTCAGTCAAAGCCTATCTGCCAGTATTCGAGCCTTAGCACAGTCCTTAGCCCGAGAGTTTCAGCCGAAGGGAATTCACGTAGTCTATTGTGCGCTGTCACATTGGCAAAGTGCCAACTATGCGTTGATGCAATCACTGCAACAGACCTGTTGGCATCTGTATCAACAACCCAAATCGACATGGAGTCAGGAGTTACGCTTAGGATTATAAAATCATGCGTATTCAAGCTTTAGGCTGAAATGCCGTATAGAGCAGGCTGATGATGTTTGAAATTTCAGTTTCATTGATGGCGGCATAGCCAAAACGGATATGAAAATGCTGATTTGATGCTTGGCTTTCAGCCGCAAAATGCGCTTCAGCATCAATATGCAACTGATTTAGAAGCTCATTATATTCAGCGCGATAGGGGAATTTGAATTTGATCCATAGCGCCATCCCTCCCAACGGAGGGTTAATGTCTACTCGATCATTAAATACAGCTTGGAAGCGATTCACTGCAAAATCACGCCGTTGTTGGTAAATTTTGCGCATCTTACGGATATGGCGCTTAATTTCACCTTGTTGCATTAGTTCAGCAATCGCCAACTCAGTGATGATATTGCCTTGTTTATCAATCAATAATATATCCTGATTCATGGCTTGGATGATATCTAGATTGGCGACCACATAACCAATTCTTAAACTTGGGGCAAAGACTTTAGACAGTGATCCAATATGAATGACTTTTTCTGCGTGCGGCAAGCTAATGAGTGGCGGAATCGGGCGACTGTCATAATGAAATTCATGATCATAGTCATCTTCAATAATATAAAAATCAAAAGCTTTCGATAGTTCCAACAGTTTTAAGCGCCGATCCATTGCCATGGTCACGGTGGTTGGATATTGATGGTGCGGTGTAGTGTAAATCGCAGCCACAGCATGATTTTCTAATAGTTCTTCAAGATGCTCAATATCAAGACCGTGCTGATCCAGCCGAACCGGAACGATGTGATAATGATGTGATAAAAAGGTTTCAATTGCAGGTGGATAAGACCATTGTTCCACCACAATCACTTTACGTTGAGCAGAACGCGCAGCCAGTACACGAGCTGCTAAAAAAATCCCCATTTGGCTGCCGCGGACCACACAGATATTGTCCATGCTGGTTTTGATAAAGCGTTCCATTGACAGCATTTGTAGCAATGCCTGACGTAATTCAATACTGCCTTGTGGATCACCATAACCCATGATCTGAGAACGGGTTACTTGAATCAAAGCATGCCGATAAGCACGGGAAAATAGTTCATAAGGAATCAGACGCGTATCTGGAATGCCATCATTTTTGATGGGTATAGGATTTACTGTGCTGAGTGAAGGCGCGAGTCCTAGCGCAGCATCCATTTTTTTATGTTTTAACTCAGGCAAATTCTCTGCCACAAAGGTGCCTTGTCTTGGCTTGGAGATCAACCAACCTTGCGCTTCTAAATCCTCATAAACCGACTGTACGGTTTTACGATTAATCTTTAATTCATCCGCAAGCGAGCGTGAGCCTGACAGACGCGAACCTGAGCTTAACCGTCCAGACAAAATGTCTTCGATAATTTGATTGGCTAACTTAAGAAAGATGGTTTTTTCTTCTCGATCTTCAAGATGAAGACGGATCTTCCATGGCTGCTGCATGCGGGTCTGGACCATATAAGTTTTATAAACTGGATATTTTAACTCATCCACTGACTTCGTATTCTGCATCTGTCCCATCCACAAATCAACCGTAGCGAGGTGGTCTTATGCAAACCGCATTACTCAGCAAACAGCAATTGATGCAAAGCGCACAGCAGAACATGAATTTGATCCAAGAGGTCAATTACACGGATCGACAGAAATTGGCGTTGACCTGTCGTATTTTATTTGATCATGGCCACGATGCAGGGTTGGCCGGGCAAATTACTTGTCGTGCCGAACATGAAAATACCTTTATCACACAACGTTTTGGTCTGGGCTTTGACGAAATTACCGCAGCCAATTTATTGGTGGTCGATCAAGACCTCAAACCTTTAGATCAGCAAGGTATGGCCAACCCTGCCAATCGTTTCCATACATGGATTTACCAGCAGCATCCAGAAGTGAATTGCATTATCCATACCCATCCCACCCATATTGCGGCCTTGTCGATGTTACGTGTGCCACTGGCTATTTCGCAAATGGATACCTGTGCCCTCTATGAAGATTGCTCTTTTGTCGGTGAATGGCCGGGGGTGCCAGTCGGTAATGAAGAAGGCATTTTTATTTCCGAAGCCTTGGGAAAAAATCGGGCGGTATTGTTGTCTCATCACGGTCAGTTGGTGGCAGGCAAGACTATTGAAGAAGCTTGTAATTTAGCATTGTTGATTGAGCGTGCAGCACGTTTGCAATTGTTGGCGATGTCAGCAGGGCAAATCCAGCCGATTCCACATGAACTGGCAAAAGAAGCACATGACTGGTTGTCTACTGATAAGCGAAACAAAGTCAATTTTGCCTATTACGCGCGTAAGGCGTTGAAAAATCATCAAGATTGTATCGAGGAATGAACCACATGAAAATTGAAGGCATTATTGCTTATCCGGTGACACCATTTAAAGCAGGTGGCCAAGAACTTGATCTTGAAGCCTTGAGCATGAGTTTGAATGCACTATTGCAATCGCAATGTGATGCGATTGCACCTTTGGGCAGTGCAGGTGAAAGTGCTTATTTGTCGTGGCAAGAGTGGCAACAGGTGGCGCAAACCACAATTGAAGTGGTGAATCAGCGTGTTCCCGTAATTCTTGGAATTTCTGAACTGACCACTGCCATGGCGATTCAAAAAGCCAAGAAAGCAGAGGAATTGGGTGCAGATGTGATTATGGTGATTCCAGTGTCTTATTGGAAACTCACTGATCAAGAAATTTATGATTATTATCAGCAGATTGCTGCATCTGTAAAGTTGCCGATTATGGTCTATAACAATCCAGCTACCAGTGGGATTGATATGCCACCTGAATTAATCGTGAAGATGTTTAACGAGATCGACAGTATTTGCATGGTCAAAGACAGCACCGGTGATATTCAGCGTATGCATAAATTTCATGCTTTAACGCAGGGTCAGTTGCCATTTTATAACGGTTCTAATCCCTTAGCATTGGAAGCTTTTTGTGCAGGGGCGACAGGTTGGTGTACTGCTGCACCGAATTTACTCGGTGACCTGCCGAAGCAATTGTATCAAGCGATTCAGCAGGGGGATTTGTCAAAGGCACAGGCTCTATTTTATAAGCAACTCCCTGTGCTGAGTTTCATTGTCAAAGGGGGCTTACCGAAAACAGTGAAATCGGGGCTCAATCTATTGGGCTTTTCAGTTGGTTCACCAAGACAGCCCTTACAAAGTGCGACAGCTGCTGAAATCGAGCAATTAAAAGGTTTGATACAGGCTGCGGTAAACTAAAACTGCTTTGAAGTTAGGTCGATGTGTGATCGCAATCGGCCTGACTTCACTTGTTGGCCCAAAACCATTGGGTTATGCATTAAAGCACATTCGGTTAAAATCCACGTGGTTAAACACACGCCTTGCCATGGTAGTAGCTGCGGAGCATTTAACCGGCGTGCTGGGACATTGGGTGCTCAATGCTGAGGGACTACAGCAAGCACCTGTCGATGAACAAATGCTGCGTTTATTGCTATGGCATGGTGCAGAAGAAGTAGAGCATCGTGAAGTGGCGGATGCGATGTTTCGGCATTTGAGCAATAATCTTGTATTACGAACAGGCGCAGCTGTTTTTACTTTCCCTCTATTTATTGTATTGGCTTATATCGCCGTTGAAACTTTGGTGGCTAAAGACCCTCAATTGCCACATCGTTTTCGCTATAAAGATTATTTCCGTGCAGCGAGACAGGATCGCGTGCCATGAGCAAGCTATATTGCAGGTGCCTGTTTACGCTACTTCCATCCCAAGCATAGTCCATTAAATGAAGGCTCAACAGCACAAGCCTTGGCGTATCTAAACAATATGCCTGAGTTTAAACTGACTTAGACAATATATTTATTTGGTCTTAAGCGATGCCTGCCATCATCATTTGAATCGCAGCATCGCTATATTTTTTGAGCACGTCGGAATCTGTAGGTGTAGATAAGAACTTAAAGGCACCTGCGATAATCATACCGACGATGGCATGCCCAGTCATTTCGGTATCCAGATCCGCTTTTAAATAACCGCACTTAACGCCATTTTTTAAATAGTCTGCGGTAAGTAAGCCACCGAGGTGTAGCAGGTTATGCACCTGTGCTGTCATTTCTTTATCAATTGAAGTGGCTTCGAGCAGAATTAAGCGCACAGCGCGTGGATTATCTTTGGCAAATTCCTGAAATTTACTGGAAATCCTTTCACATTGCGTTCGATAAGCGTCTAAGGTCGATACTGCATCTGGCGCATTTTCATCGGCCAACAAAGCTGTGATTTTAAACATGGTATCGACAATGACTTTGTCTAGAATATCCCGCTTGTTCTCAAAATGACGATAGAAAGTGCCATGACCGATACCTAGTCTTTTGGCAATGTCAGAGATCGCAGTTTGATGATAACCACGTTCAGAAAATTCCAAAAAAGCAGCTTCAATAATTTCTGCTTGTAATTGAATACGTTGGCGCTCAGCACGCGAGAGAGTTGTTTGATCATTCATGCCAAAAATTTTATCAGAACTTTATCGGAAATACGATAAAACAAAATTTAAGAAAATTGACACACTATTCCGTTAGTGACATTATGTTCCGAATTGGTGGTTTTTAACTCAATAAAGGATGTTTAAAATGGGGAATAAACTCAGTTTTTTAAACAAAGTTGTACTCATCACAGGTGGTGGGCGAGGGATCGGTTTAGCCACAGCAATCGCATTCCGAAAACTTGGTGCTAAAGTGGCAATCGGTGATATAGATCTGGAACTGGCGCAACAAGCGGCCATTAAAGTGCAAGGTTTTGGTGGCTATTTGGATGTGCGGGTACAAAACTCATTTCATGAATTCATTGAACAAATTGAAAAAGCAATTGGGCCAGTAGATATCTTGGTGAACAACGCAGGCATTATGCCGATGGGTGCAATGATTGATGAAAGCCCTGCGATTACTGATGCGCAAATTGATATTAATTTACGCGGTGTGATTCATGGCATGAAAGCGGTACTGCCTAAAATGCTGCAACGCCAAACGGGTCATATCGTCAATGTGGCTTCTCTCGCTGGTAAATATCCGATTCCAGGTGCCAGTATTTATTGCGCAACGAAATTTGCAGTGGTAGGACTCACTGCTTCAATGCAACAGGAATTAAGAGACACGCCGATAGGTGTATCCGCTGTTTTACCATCCAAGGTCTTAACCGAATTGTCCTCTGGAACAGGAGACAGTTTGCCGATTCCGACCGTAGAACCGCAAGATGTAGCGAATGCGATTATCAAAGCAGTAGCGCATAATCTGGCTGAAATTGCGGTGCCGAATTATTTAACCCATACCCCGAAAGCTTATGGATTGGTACCGCACTGGTTGAATACAGGGTTCCGTAAATTCATTGGGGATGATCGCATTTTAAAAGGTCTCGATCAGAATGATCGAAAATCCTATACCCAGCGTTTAAACCAATTGGCGCAATCAAAATAAGGATAAGCACTTATGGCTCAAATAGAAAAATTTCATGTGGTGATTATCGGTGCTGGTTTTGCTGGGATTGGCGCAGCGATTAAGTTACAACAAGCAGGTTTCACCGATATCGTGATCTTGGAAAAAGCCGATGAAATTGGCGGTGTTTGGCGTGCCAATACCTACCCAGGCTGTGCTTGCGATGTTCCATCAGCACTATATTCCTATTCTTTTGCACCGAATCCACAATGGAGTCGGGTCTTTGCACCGCAGCAAGAGATTAAGAGCTATATTCAGACTGTAGCCAGACAATTTGATGTCGAAAAATATGTACGATTTGGTTATGAAATGCAGGAAAGTGCTTGGGATGATCAGGCCAAACATTGGGTCGTTAAAACCAATCAAGGTTTAATTCATGCCCGCTTTGCAATTATGGCGGGTGGGCCAATGCATGAGCCTGTGTTGCCGAAAATTAAAGGCTTAGAGACATTTAAAGGGGCCCAGTTCCACTCAGCAGAATGGAATCATGATTTTGATTTAGCGGGTAATAAAGTTGCCGTTGTCGGGGCAGGTGCTTCGGCAATTCAATTTGTTCCTGAAATTCAAGCCAAAGTGGCAAAACTGACTTTATTTCAACGGACTCCGCAATGGGTACTGCCAAAAATGGATCAGAGTCTACCCAAGCTTGCGCAGGCATTGTTTAAAGTATTGCCGATTACACAGCGTCTAACTCGCTATGGCGTATATGGGGTATTTGAATCATTAAATTCAAGCATGCATCATCCGAAATTGGTTGGTCAGATTGAGCGTTTAGCCAAGTGGAATATCCGTCTAGGGGTAAAAGACCCCGCATTAAGAGCAAAACTTTTGCCTGATTTTACCATTGGCTGTAAACGGGTGTTGCAATCGAATCAATGGTACCCCGCATTGGCACAATCGAATGTGGAGGTCCTACGTAGTGGGATAACAGAAGTTCGCGGCAATACCGTGATTGCCAGTGATGGATCGGAACATGAAGTTGATGCCATTATCTTTGGTACAGGCTTTGAAGTGAGTAATCCACCGATTGCCAAACAGATTCGTAATAAGCATGGCAAAACCATGGATGAGGTGTGGCAGGGCAGTGCCAAAGGTTATCTTGGTACTGTAGTTGAAGGCTGTCCAAATGCTTTTGTGATGTTTGGCCCTAATATTGCCGTGAGTTCATCAGCACTGATCATCATTGAGGCGCAATTGGCGTATATCTTGGATATGTTGAAGAAGGTACAGGCACAGGAGATTGAAACCGTTGAAATACGTACGGAAGTATTGCAGCAGTATAATGATGAAATCCAAGCAGCATTAAAAAATACAGTCTGGAATACGGGTGGGTGCAGTAGTTATTTTATCGATCGTAATGGACGTAACAGTACTTTATGGCCGTGGACGACTTTTGAAATGCGATCCCGATTGGCGCAATGTGATCTCAAAGACTACGTACTTGGTTTTACGAATGCGGAAACCAAGAAAAAAGCCAGTTAATTCAAAACTGTTTGAGATCATGTTTAGGAGGGATGAATGCAGCAAAAACTAATTGAAACGGGCCTGAAAATAGGTTTGCGACTGAGTTTTAAGCTGGCCAGTGGTCTGGCTTTGCCGTTTCCTGTCTTGCGTACTGCAATGGAAATAGGCTCAACTATTTTTAAACCAAGAGCCGATGTTTGGGTTAAACAGATTAAATTGAGAGACTCACTCGACCAAGGTATTGTGCATGCTGAAGTTGCAACGCCTGAAGATGGAACTCGTGGAGTATTATTACACTGTCATGGTGGGGCATTCTTTGCAGGTTCGTCTAGGACACATCGCGCTTTATCGACTGAGTTCGCAGCACGGGGCAAGGTAAAAGTGTATATGCTGGATTATCGTCGAGCCCCAGAACACCCATATCCTGCCGCATTAAATGATGTTAAATCGCTCTATCAACATTTATTGAGTGATGGCTGGAAGCCTGAGCAAATTATTTTGGGCGGAGATTCAGGTGGATGTGCCTTGGCCTTAGCTTTCGCAGTTGAACTGAGATCGGTAGGACATGCTTTACCTGCTGGCATTGTGATGATCTCGCCGTATGTGGATATCACCTTAAGTTCAGCTTCAGTATTGAAAAATGCCAAACGTGATCCGATGATTAAAAGCTATGCCTTGAAACGTGGTGGCGATGGATATCGAGGGCAGTTAGCAGCGCGTAATCCACTGATTTCTCCAATTTTTGCTGATTTAAGTGCTCTTCCTCCGATGTTGATTCAAGCAGGTAGTGAAGAGATTTTAGTGGATGATGCGATTAATCTAGCAGCGCGTGCCCAGCAATCAGGCGTACAGGTTCATCTACATGTTTATGAAAATATGTGGCATAACTTTCAGATGTTTAATCGCTTTGTGCAAAAATCAGAACAGGCATTAGATGAGATTGGTGTTTTTATTCAATCAACATTGGCAAAGACAACGAAATAAGGATCACACACTAGACTTTTAAACGGTTCATTTTAATTTTTTAACATATATTCAATATAAATAGTTTATTTATAATAAAAATTTTATGTTATGCACATATGAGAAATACTACATTGGTTCAGCTAGTTTATATGCTGCTCTTTTGGGTTTTGGTTATTCGCCAAGCTCATGTTCATTTGGTTGGATGATGTTTTAAGAACAGCCACAGCCAATCCTAAAACCAGTTGTGATAACTATTGTGTTAAGCCTTTACCCAATAGTTTATATAGCTGAATCTGATTGTTGAGCCGTTCCTGTTGTCGCAATAACTAGTTTTGTTAAATGGATGCTAAGGAAAGAGGGGCTAAATTTATTTTTGAATCGTCCAACTTAGAGTTAAATTGACAAATCGCTTGGCCATAAATTATAAAACCTAAACTAATCTTGAGATATTGGGCCATGACTCTAGAACGAAAAATTGATATGACTCGGATGCTAACGGTTGGGGAAGTCGCCAAACGCAGTGGTGTCGCCGTTTCAACTTTGCATTTTTATGAGTCTAAAGGGCTGATTAAAAGTATTCGAACCAACGGTAACCAACGTCGTTATCCTTTGTCTGTGCTGCGCTATATCGGAATTATTAAGGTTGCCCAAAAAGTTGGAATTTCATTGGAAGAAATTAAAAAAGCACTCAGTGTTTACCCGATAGGTAGTAAGTTAACGGCTGAACAGTGGGCAGAATTATCAACTTGTTGGCGCAAGGATTTGGATGAGCGCATTCAAAAACTCACCCGTTTAAGAGATGAAATGGACTGGTGCATTGGTTGTGGATGTTTGTCTTTAGAACAATGCCGTTTGCGCAATCCCGAAGATATTTTGGGTGAGGATGGCTCAGGCCCTCGTATTCTAGAGCGCGAGTCAGACACAATGGTTTGATTTTAAATTATTGTAAAATAACAATTAATTTTTTAATTTAATTAAAAATATGCTTAGATCAATTACAAAAAATGTGAGTGGAAAATATTCACTTTAACTGAGCCCCAGTCCTAAATCAGTGTAGATTGATGATTTAATGGGCGTAATTACTATATTAATCTATTAATGCTTCTCTTTCTTTTGGCCTAAAAAATCAAATAAATATTAATAAATTGTGAATTCTGCATTTATTTTTGTACTGATATTGATAATAATAATGATTCTTATTTATTAAATTGTAGCATTATGAACAATCAGCTTAGACAATCTGCTTTAAATATTGCGATAAAATCGATTCTTATTTTCGGGGCTTTATCACACCACGCTTTTGCGCAAGAACAGGGTACAAGCGTACTCCCAACCATTAAAGTTGCAGCCGATGATGAAAAAACGGAAGGTAGTGAAAGTTTTCAAGCGAAATCATCTCGAACATCATCCAAGTTAAAACTTTCTTTAAAAGAAACACCACAATCAGTCAGTGTGATTACACGTGAACAAATTGAGCAACGAAATCTCAATATTATTGATGATGTGCTTGCGGCAACGCCAGGTGTAACCGTGACCAAAAATGATAGTGAACGGTCTAACTATTCTGCACGAGGTTATGGGATCAGTAATCGTCAAATTGATGGCATGCCAATTGGAGAGAATAGTCCACGGGTTGATAGTTTCTTCTTTGACCGTATTGAAGTGGTGAAGGGGGCAACAGGGTTAACAGGATCTACGGGGAACCCTTCTGCAACGATTAATATGATTCGTAAACGTCCTGCAAAAGAATTGACTGGATCGATTGCCACATCATTTAGCCGCTGGAATACCATTCGCAATGAAGCTGATGTTTCTATCCCTTTGACAGCTGATGGAAGTGTGCGGAGCCGTGTTATGGCCGCACGTCGGGAGGGAGAATCTTATATGGATTATTACTCTCTGGAAACCTTGGCGGCGATGGCGATGGTTGAAGCAGATATCACAGACAAACTAACAGGCAGTATTGGCTTCCAATATCAAGACAACCAACCACGGGGCTCAACATGGGGAACTGTACCGTACTGGAATCAGGATGGTTCACTGGCCAATTTACCGCGCAATTTCAGCTTGGCAAATCGCTGGAATACCATTAGCCAAAGTGACAAAACCGTATTTGCTGATTTGACTTATAAATTTGATAACAACTGGATCATTAAGGCAGCTGCCTCACATTCCTTGTCCAAAAGTTTCTGGTTAATGTCTTATGGTGGTTCTGGTTTTCCTAACCAAAATGATGGAACGGGTGTTGGGGTATGGTCGGCCAGTTATCCGACTGTAGAATCCAAAAAGACCAGCTTAGAGTTGTTTGCAAGTGGTCCATTTAAATTATTCAATCGTGAACATGAACTGGTCATTGGTGGTAATGGTTTTGATCGTTCCTCGGAAAGCATTAGTGGTGCACTCGATGGTATCGCCAGTCATCAATTGACTTGTACCAAGAAAGTGAACGGGGTAACGGTACCTTCTAATAATATTGGTGATACTTGTATTATTAATGATTGGCGTACATGGGATGGTAATGCGACAGTTAAACCTGGTTATAAAATCACTGCGATAAATAAAGATGATAAACAACAAAATTTTGGGGTGTACAGCACACTAAAGCTAAACCTTAGCGATGATCTCAAATTGATTGTTGGGGGGCGTTATAGTGATTATTCTGCTACCAATGGTACGAAAAGTGATGTGAAAACCGATGCATTTACGCCTTACTTTGGTACAACTTACGCGATTAACGATATTGTGACTGCTTATGCAAGCTATACTGATATGTTTAATCCAAGCAGCCAGAAAGACCGTAATAACAGTTTCTTAGATCCTGAAACGGGTAAAAGCTATGAGGCGGGCTTAAAAGCCAGTTTGTTGGATGATCAACTTTTGGCGACAGCCGCTGCCTTTTGGTCGAAAAAGGAAAATGTCGCAATTCGTGATGAAGAAGCAATTGCTGCAGGTATAAAAACCAATGATGGTGGTGATCCAATGAAGGCTTCGGGTGAGGGCCTAAAAATTGAAGGTTTTGAACTGGAAGCGATTGGGCGTATTACACCAACATGGAACATTACTGCGGGTTATACCTATGTGAACAGTATTAGTTCAGAGACTGTGAAGGCTTCAACGACCCTTCCTCAGAACTTAGTCAAAATCTACACAAACTTTAAACTGCCTGAACAACTCTGGGACGGTGCCAATAAATTTAATATTGGTTTTGGGGTAAATTGGCAAAGTGAGGTAGTGAGTAAGTCGACGAGTGCGCCTAAAAACTCTGATGGCTATGTGCGACAAGATGCATATTTCTTGGCGAATGCCAATATGGGCTATACTTTTAACGAATCATTCAGTGCAAATCTACAAGTGAATAATTTGTTTGATGAAAAATATTATCAGCAGGTGGGTTTCTATAATGGTGTTTATTGGGGCGAGCCACGTAATGTGACGTTATCGCTACGTGCAAAATTCTAAAAAATGGGAAATATAAAATTTTAGCGATTAATTAAAAATAAAGGTGTATCCATAACGATATGCCTTTATTTCAAAATAAGATGGATTTAGCTGAACTGAAATATTATTTGCTTATTCACTACCTTATTCATCCCCTTATAAAAAAATAGCATCAACTGAAAAAAATGAAACAAGCTTAAAACTATTCCATTTGAGCATTCATAAAAAACGTTTTAATTCAAAAACATAGGTTAATTTGGCCCAAGTCGGTAAAATAAACCCAACAAAAAAGTGACGTAAATTGTCATAAATAGACGGTTCTGTATGGAATGAAATCAATATTTTGATTAAAATTCGCTAAATTTAAGCAGATAATCTATAAAAAGATGTCGAATAATATATTTCAGGCTTTAGAGAGTTTAGGGCTTACAGCACAGAAACGTGCGATTCATGCCCAGTTTTCAAATTCATCTTTGAATAGCCAAGTTTTCTTGCAACGTATTGATGGTCTGCATCAACTGAATCATGGTATTGATCTACAATTACTTTGCCTTTCAACCAGTGCGGACATTCCTTTAAAAAGTTTTATCGGTAGTCAGGTTGCGATTGATATTGTGACCGATAAAGCTGAACTTACACGTATTACAGGTATTATTACTCAAGCGGATTTTGGTGCAAGTGATGGTTCACTGACGATATATCGCTTAGGCGTTCAAGACCCGACCGCATTATGGAAACATCGTCGTAACAGCCGTGTTTTTATGGCGAAATCAGTGGTCGATATCATCCAAACCATTTTTCAAGAATGGCAGAACAAAAGTCCATTATTTGCTGCTAGTTTAAGCTTAGATTTAACTGGTTTAAGCAAGGATTACGATGTTCGCCCATTTATCATGCAGAGTAATGAAACCGATTATGATTTTCTGACACGTTTGCTGCGAAGTGAAGGCATAAACTGGCTGATTGATGAATCTCAACTTAAGGTATCCAGTTCAAGTGAACAGATTCAACCACAGAAACTCCGATTAATCGATGACAACAATCAATATAAAGCCTTAGAACGCCGTAACATTCGCTTTCATCGCAGTAGTGCGACTGAAACACAGGATAGCATCACCGCATTTGTGGCACAGCGCTCACTACAACCGAGTGCGGTACACGTGCAACGTTGGCAAGCTGATGCTTTAGAACAAGATGAAGGTGCAGGGAGTGTTCAAAGTAAACATAGCCATAGTGATCAGCACGATAACCAACAACTTGCTTTAGAGCAGGCATGGCATTTTTCACCTGCATGGATTCAAGATTTAAACGGTGAGGATGGTACGACCAAAGCAGGTAATGCTCAAATTGAGAAACTGAATCAAAACCTAAGCCAATATTATGATTCGCAGGCCAAACAATTTGTTGCGACATCGACTGTTCGCGATACCCATGTCGGCTACTGGTTTGAATTGAATGAACATCCTGAGATTGATCAGCATGCAGGAGCAGATAAAGAATTTTTGATCAGCTCGAAAATCTTTTATAACCAGAATAATTTACCCAAAGATTTAAATGATCAAGTCGCGGCTTTGCTTCAACAAAGTCATTGGCAAAGTAACCCTTTTCAACATGCTGAATCTGATGAACGCCAAGCCAATCAATTAATACTGCAACGCAGAAATATTGGTCTGGTACCTGAATACAACCCGCTACAGCATCGACCTGCAACCCATCCACAACGCGCTAAAGTCGTAGGACCAAGCGGTGAGGAAATTCATGTGGATGAATGGGGACAGATTAAAGTTCGATTCCTGTTTACCCGAGCCGATGATCACAGTCATGATGGTGGTGCAGGTGCCAATGACAACGATACCGATTCTGCATGGATCGATGTACTGACGCCGTGGGCAGGTGAAGGCTACGGCGCACGTTTCTTGCCACGTATTGGTGAGATCGTGGTGATCAACTTCTTTGATGGCAATATTGATCGTCCTTATGTGGTTGGACGGATTCATGAAGCACAACGTAGTCCAACTAAATTCGATAATGCAGGTAAGCTGCCTGATACCAAGAAACTGGCAGGGATTAAATCTAAAGAGTACCAAGGCGAAGGCTTTAACCAGCTGCGTTTTGATGACACCACGGGTCAGATCAGTGCGCAACTACAAAGTAGTCATGCTACTAGCCAACTGAATCTGGGTAAACTCAGCCACCCAAAAGATAAAGCTGAAAGTGAAGATCGTGGTGAAGGCTTTGAACTGCGTACTGACCAATGGGGGGCGGTGCGTGCAGGACAAGGCTTACTTGTTAGCACACAAAAGCAGGATCAAGCCCAAGGTGAGCATTTAGATGCAAAGCCAGCCAAGCAACAGCTTGAAGGCAACCAGAGCAATGCCAAAGCATTAAGTGAAGTTGCCAAGAATCAGCAAACGGATGAAATTGAATCATTAGAACAGTTAAAAGACTTTGCTGATCAGATTCAGGACAAGATTGCAAAATTTGAAAAAGCGTTATTGCTATTGAATTCACCTGCGGGAATTGGTCTGAGTACCAGTGAAGATATTCATTTATCTGCGGATGGACAGATCAATCAGATTGCGGGCGATAGCATTAACCTAAGCACACAAAAAAATCTGGTTGCCCATGTCCAGAACAGGATTAGCCTGTTTGCAGCACAGCATGGGATTAAACAAGTGGCTGCCAAAGGCAAGTTCGAAGTGCATGCTCAATCGGATGGGATGGACTTACTTGCCAAGCAAGGGATTCAAATTATTTCGACTGAAGACCGCATTGAGATCACCAGCCCTAAAGAAATTGTGATTACCGCAGGCGGCTCTCAAATCAAGCTGAATGGCTTAGGGATTTTTCCGACTACGGGTGGCAAGTTTGAGGTGAAGGCAGGGCAGCATTTGTTTATGGATGGGGCGAGTGTTTCACCTAATTTGCCAGCATTGCCAGCTCTAAATCTATTGCCAAAAGAACTTGAGTTAAAGTATGTCTACGATGATTTAAAGCCTGTAATCCAAGCACCTTATAAACTAATATTTTCAGATGGTACCTCTCAGGAAGGAATTCTTGATGCAAATGGCTATGCTAAGGTATCTATTCCTGGAGATAAAACACAATCCAAAGTTTATTATGGATTTAGTCATGTAGAGGCAAAGCCTGATAAAGATAAAGTAGCTAATCCTTTTAAAGATAGGAAAGTTATGAGTGTCACAGAAGCAGAACAGCTAATCGAACAATATAATCAACAAGAATTAGCAACCTTATTAGATGAATATTTTCCTGATGAGATTGAAGATATGATCAAAGGAGATGATATCGAATATGATGATCATATTAGCGATTATGAAGAACATTTAATTGCATCAGAAAATAATGCAGAAGATGTACTGGAGGATGATGCAGAAGAAATTCTATTAAGCAGCGAGGATTCAACTTCTGGGTTAGGGCTAGGAGATAAACAATGAATACAGCTGTAGCAAGAACAACATCTCAAACAATGAGAGTCACTCAGAAAGGTGAGGAGTCGGCAGCTCAATGGATTAAAGGGGTACTTGATGGGAGTGGATCAAGCCCAGCACAGATTATTGTTGCTGTTGTGATTGGTTGTATTCCTTTTGTCGGTCAAGGGGTAGACGTTGGGAATGTCATTGTTTCTGTAGTGAAGATAGCTGAAAAACCAGAAGAAAAAGATAACTGGTTTGATTTGGTTTTTAATCTTGTGGCATTTATTCCTGTAGCTGGAGATGGGTTAAAAATTGTCTTTAAGCAATTACGCTCAGGTAAAGCGATGGGGGCTATTTTAGATGCGATTCCAAGTAAAACCATGCGAGGCAATGTTGATAAGTGGTTTAGAAACGTAAACTGGAATACTTATACCAAAGAGCTGCAAACGACTTGTAATAAGATTATTGATGGTTTAACTGATGTTTTTGATAGCTGGTTAACTAGAGCTGTATTAGGGCAAGCTAGACTAAAAACTTTGGTTACTCAGTTGAAGCAAATGAAAAAAGTTGCCAATCAAAAAATTGATATGGTGATGAAAGAATTACAAGCTGCGCATCGAAAAGCATTGGGTACACCTTACCCTAATACAACAGCACGAGCTCCAGTTGTGACGACGAGAGCACCCTCAACACCAGCAGCAAAGACTCCTAGACAACCGAATCAACAACCTGCGCCTCACACACCGCCAAATGGTAGTGTACCTAAAAATACTGGTGGAAATGCGGCGAATGCTGGTACACAAAATAATTCAACCAAAAGAAAGCAAAGAAAGAGAAGACGACGTTCAAATCAAGAGTTAGGCTCTGGTGGTGAACATATAACGGATTACTACTATGTTAAGCGCATGAAAAGTAGAACTAAAATCAATTTTAATGGTGTGCTTTATGAATATTATGATAAAGGTCACAATGGGATTGATCATGTATGGCATAGTGCAAGATTAGGACATAAATACCGAATAACCGACAGTAAGGCGACCAATGCTTTAAGTCATAGATCATTGATGACCCCAAAAGCTGCAATGATGGCTTTGAGAATGGGCTTAGATGTTTATATGGCTTCAGATGAAGATGATAAAGTAACACGCTCAGTTGGTACTACTGTAAGTGATGGTGTACAAATGTCACATCTGTGGATTTCTAGAAAAATTGGCAGTGCAGCGATTGTTCCTGCGCACGATAATTTAATTGATGATATAGATGCATGGGAAAGAGTGCAGTTTAAGGCTTCAGCTGAAAAAAAATTAGGTAAAACTGTAGCGATTAGATGTCCTTATGATCGAAGTTTAGTGACTATTACTGGAGATAAATTTGATCATCATCAAAAATGTAAGGGGCTTGATAAACCGAAGTGCACACGTACGGTAACCGCCCATGGAATTAAATTAGAATTTGTTTTACCGAATGACATGCTGGAGCGTTAATAAATGTCCGTACAAATAAATGAGCAGAGAATAGATTGGCAAAAGTGGTTAAGTTTAGAAATAAAAGACACAGCTTTGTTTAGAGATAATTTGCTTGAACAAAAAATGTATAGTAAAAGATTTGATACATTTGTGAATGGAATATATTCTGTAACGGATGGTTTTAGTAATTATAAAAATGAAAAAAAATATGGTGGTTATATTGCAGCTGGTCGAAGAAGAATAATAGATGTTTTAGATTTGATTTCCTTACAATATTCGGCAGGTGGACGCCTTGAATTTTTAAAAGAAATATATCCATATCTACTTCACTGGACAGAAGAGTACGCAGAAGCAAGCCATTTATATAATTTAAGTCCTGAGGCAGATGGACGGTATGTTTGGCATATCAGTTTGGGAACAGAAGACTATTGGTATATTGCTTTACGTCTGATTTGTTTTGGACTGTTGACTGGTTATGCAGATCAGATGGATCGGATTATGCCAATCATTGACTATGTAGAAGCAACACCTGAAGGACAGGAAAAAGATGGATTAATTGAACGTTTAGTTGCTCCTTTTGTTGCAGATCGTGGAACTCCACCAGATGAGGCTAGACGACATTTACCTTATCGTAAGCTCATTAAAGTGTTTAATGCTTCACCTGAACAGCGTCCAGCTTTAATGCTGCAATACCTAGAAGACTGGTATGAGGCGAGCCGACGAGAGCCCTATTATGATCAACATCCTCAAACTGATTTAAGATCAGGAAGAGGTTACTATGGCTATTGGTCATGGGAAGCAGCAGCGGTAACGTGGTTGCTGGATATAGATGATACGTCATATCGTGAACATCAGTTTTATCCAAAAGATTTGGTTGATTTTGCTCGAACACAGTCAAAAGTAGTTCTAGATGATCAACAACTAGAGCGAATGAAAGTTAAGGGCGGAGAAGCCTGTATTAAAACAGGTTATTGGAGAACACCAGCACAACCAGATTCACGACAATACTTTAAACAAGGTGAGATTGTTCCCGCACTTATCGAGCTAGATTGGGGGGAGGTATATTGGTATTGGGATGGTGAAAAATAATTTAATCATTTGAGAAAAGCCATCCTCTTTTGGATGGTTTTTTGCATTTATTAAAGCTTCAAATAATTAAGTAAAGACAAAACCGTTCAATTGGTTCTCAAATGGCAGCAAAGAAGCGTCTAGCTAGTATGGATACTGCGGCAGCTCAGGCTAAGGGGATGGGGAAAGATGCGATGGATGTTGAATTGAAGCGTTGTAAGTAATGGAGAGTAGTAAGATGAACCAAGAAGATATTGATTACTTTTACGAAAAATATGGTCAGCCAATTGATAAAGTCGAAGCTACAGAGAGCATAATAAAAAAATATCGTGGTAAATTGCCTGAAAGTATTTTAGAGCAATGGCGATTGTTTGGTTTTGCAGGCTATTTAAATGGTTTGTACTGGATTACCAATCCAGATGATTACGCTAAAGTAATTTATGATTGGCTGGAAGAGACACTATTGCCTGATGATGATGTTTATCATGTTTTAGCGCGTACCGCATTTGGTGAGCTGTTAATTTGGGGTGAGCGTAATTATGGTAGATATTATATTAAAACAATGGAAGGCATTCTACATGACAATGGAGAACAGTTAGAAAGCGCTGAATTTTATGGCAGTGACTTTTTCTTTCTTGCTAAAAAAACTTATATGGATTACACCGATAAAAACGGTAAAAAGCTATTTGATCGTGCGGTGAAAAAACTTGGTGTTTTAAAAGCAGATGAAATGTATGCTTTTGAGCCTGCACTTGCTTTAGGAGGTGAAGAGTCCTTAAGCCATTTGGCAAAAGTTAATTTACCAGTCCATATGAAATTATTAAAGCAGGTAACTCCACTCAGAATGAGAAGCTTTGATATACGCTGAATTATCAGGAGACTTTCCCTTGGGAGATTCTAGGCAGCCAACTTATAAAAGTCTTCGGCCATTTGATTTGGTGTCTTAAAACCCAAACCCTTTTGAATTCTTCGATGATTATAAAATAACTCAATGTATTTTATAATATCTGCTTTGGCTTCTTCTCTAGTTTGATAGTTGTAATGATGAACTAACTCATTTTTCAATATTCCCCAAAAGCTTTCAATCGGTGCATTATCGTAACAGTCTCCGCGCTTGCTCATTGAACCTTGAAAACCATATTGCTCAAGTATATTTCGATATTCATGGCTGCAATATTGACTTCCTCTGTCTGAATGCACAATCAGTTCTTTGGTTGGTTTTTGATTGTGAATAGCCATATTTAGCGCATTACAAACAAGCTGTGTTGTCATGCGCTCATTTAAGCTATAGCCAACCACTTGCTTCGTGTAAAGGTCTTTTACCGCTGCTAAATACAGCCATCCTTCAACAGTCCATATGTACGTAATATCACTTGACCATGCTTGATTTGGTCTAGTCATTGAGAATTGTTGCTCCAGCAGGTTTTCATAGATCGCTCGATTATGGTCACTATTCGTAGTCCTTTTAAAACGCTTGTGTCGCTTACAATACAGGTGGTTCAGCGCTTTTATCTGACGTACAGCGTACATACTCATTTTTATACCCTGAGCTTGTAAGTATTTGGTTAATCGAATATAACCATAGCTCTGCCTTGTCTCCTCATGGGCTATTTTCACCAATATCGTCTGTTGATTTCGTTGAATCGTTCTTTTGCTCACGCCTCTCTTGAGCCAATCATAAAAACATGAAACTGAAACATGAAGTAATCGAGCCATTAAGGTAATTGGAAAAGAATATCTTTTTTGTTTCATATAGGCGTACCTTACTGACTTTCTTTGGCAAAGTACGCTGCTGCCTTTTTTAAAAATTCACGTTCCATTTCAGCTATTTTGAGCTGTTGTTTGAGTTTTTTATTTTCTTCGAGTAGAGCGTTTAGATCAGGTGAATACTGTTTTGTACCTGCTAAAGTTCCAGCCTTTGCTTTGGTATTCCAATTTGAAAGAGTTTGCATTGAAATGCTAAGTTGTCTAGCTGTTTCCGAGACATTGCCTTGATTGGCTTCAATTAATTTGATGGCTTCAGCTTTAAATTCTGTGGTGTAAGTCTTGTGTTTCTTGCTCATGGTAAACTCCTGATGAGTGTGTTTAGTTTACCAAGTTAAAACCTCCTGTTTTTTCAGCACACATCACCGCTTTGATTCTAGATGGGGAGGCTAAACTAGAAAGTGTGCGCAAGCTGCCAATTATTTCACATCTAAAATTCTTAGCATCTTTAGATACACTAAGAATGATGTTAGATATAGGGAAATTTGTGGACGAGCAAGGTCTAGGAAAAGATGATTAAAACCCGAAAGGGCTTTTTTTTATGTCATTTTATATTTTTAAAAAATGATATGGTTATATTTATTAGATCAAATATATGAAAAATTCTATTACATTTACTTCAGGATGCGCTATTAGCGCCCATAGTTTCTGTTTATCAGCAAATGTTGATGGATTGGATACATGGGATTGCTTTAGTAAAACAATAATTTATAAACATTTAGAACAGCAAAACTGGTCATGTTTGGATTTGGAAGGATGGAAAGTTATTTCAGTTGCTTACCAAAGTAGAGAGGGTGAACCTTCCATTATTTCACTCGATCAAGAAGGAGATGTTGGGATATTTCAACAAAATAATAATGAACATCAAGAAATTAGATATAAATTAGAGGAAAAAATTTATGGGCAATTTAATCATGTCCGTGTAATTAATGGTGATCTTTATGCTTGTGGAGATGGAAGTCAAGTTTATAAGAATAACCAGAATGAATGGAAATCTATTGGAATTGGATTGGAAGAAGACCCTATTGAATTGAAAAATCAAGATTTATCCTTTTTAAAATATGAAAATGACTTAGCTTTTAATAAATGTTTCTATGATATAAATGGATTTAATAACAATGCTTTATATGTATGTGGGGTAAAAAAAGAAGATGGGTTTATGGCCTTCTTTAATGGTAATAATTGGATAGAGGTTAATCGAATTGCGACCTCTGCATTGTATGGGATTGCGTTATGTCCAGATGGGAAAAATATTTTAATTACTGGGCAAGATGGCACACTTCTGAAAGGGAATATAGATGATGGATTTAAAATTCTAAAAAATAGAAGTATAAATTCGACTTTTTATAATGCAGCTTTTTATCAAGATGCTATATATATAGCTTCAGAACAGGGACTATATGTATATGCAGATTCTGATTATTCCATCGTTCCTGAGCTAAGTGATATACATGGGATTATATCTGTTGAGGAGAAGGATGGAGTTCTTTGGGTACTGAGCTATAAGCACTTGATTCGGTTTGATGGAAAAACATGGGATAGAATTCGTCATCCAGATAATGATGAAAGATAATAAATGAACAAGATTAAATTTTAAGTTTAAAAAAGCCCCATATATGATGGGGCTTTAATCTATTCTAAATGTACGTTATTGCCGTACCAACTCCACTTGCCCAGTATGCCAACCCCCACCTAAAGCACGAATCAGATCCACACTGGCAATCATCCGGCTGCCATGAAGCTGCGCAGCCAATTGCTCTTGTTGCAAGATACTTCGGTCAGAATCAATCACGTCCAGATAGCTGATCCTACCTTCACGATAACGCAAATGTGAAAGCTGATTAGCATGTCGAGATGAAGCAAGTGCTTGGCTCTGAGCCTGTATTTGCTGATCCAGAATACGTTGATCAGACAAACCATTTTCAACTTCACGGAAAGCATTCAGCACGGTCTGTCGATAATTAGCCACACTTTGTTCATAGCCTGCTCGTGCCTGTGCAACACCTGCCTTACGTTGCCCACCGTCAAATAACGGTAAAGACAAAATTGTGCCAGCAATGGGGCCGAGTAAAAAAGTCCGACTCGACCATTTGCCCAAATCTCCTAGACTTGCAGATTCATAACCCAGTGCACCTGTAAGATCAAGTTTTGGGAAAAAGGCAGCACGGGCAATACCGATTCGCGCGTTATCGGCTGCCATCGCGCGTTCTGCGGCCGCAATGTCAGGACGACGTTCAAGCAGCGTCGACGGTAAACCCGCTGGCAGGCGAATTGCAGCGGCCGACAAGGGCTGAATCGCTAAGCTGAAATCAGCAGGGGGTTTACCAAGTAATACCGCCAATGCGTGTTCGGTATTGGCTCGACTCCGTGCAATGCTGAGTGCATTGGTCTGTGCGGTAGAAAGTTCAGTTTGTGCGCGAGAAACGTCCAGATCACTAACCAAGCCATTGCGATAGCGTGTTTGAATCAAATTGCGTGTTTCCGTGAGCAGTTTGATATTTTGTGCATAGATGGCTTGTTCGGCATCGAATTGCCGAATCAGAAAATAAGCCTGAGCAACATCGGCTTGCAGTGCTAACAATGCGGAATGATACAAGGCTTCCTGTTGCTGTACATCAGCCGTTGCTGCATTGACACTACTGGCAATTCGTCCAAATAGATCCAGTTCATAAGAGACATTGGCTTGTGCCCGCCATAAGGTACGTGCAGATGTAGATGCATCCGAATCAAGTCCTAAAGACGCAGGTGAGGGTTTTTGGCGGGTTGGCCCAAAACCTGCACTGATGCTAGGTAAGCGTTCAGCTTGTGCAGCAGACCTCAAGGCACGTGATGCCTGAATATTGGCTGCTGCCGCTTTTAGGTTCTGGTTGCCAGCAATGGCCTGCTGTTGCAGATCATTCAGCTGTGGATCATTAAAAATCAGCCACCATTCACCACGAGACTGTGCATCAGCGGGTTGGGCAATGCTCCAGTTAGGATCATCCAGTTTGGCATCTGCTTCCTTAAATTGCAGTGGAATAACCACATTGGCAGGCTGATATTCTGGTGCCAATGAGCAGCCCGCAAGCAGCAGACTTCCCATGAGTGAGGAGAGTATCCAGTGGGGTTTGAATCCAGTCATGTCCTGCTCCTTAGTGATCATGTGAACTGTGCAATGGTGCTTCATGCACAGCTGCCGAATGCAGTTTATGTTTGCTGTTCAAGGTGCGAATCAACACATAGAAGGCAGGCGTCAGGAACAAACCAAAGAAGGTAACCCCAATCATGCCAAAGAATACGGCAACACCCATGGCATGGCGCATTTCAGCACCTGCGCCTGTTGATGTGACCAGTGGAACTACACCCATAATGAAGGCGATTGAAGTCATCAGGATTGGACGCAAACGTAAACGGCTAGCTTCTACCGCAGCATTGAATGCGGTCGCGCCTTGCATTTCCAGTTCTCGGGCAAATTCGACAATCAAAATGGCATTCTTACAGGCCAGCCCGACCAGTACCATCAAGCCGATTTGGGTAAAGATGTTGTTATCACCGCCTGTGAGCCAAACCCCTGTCAGTGCCGCTAGAATACCCATTGGGACAATCAGAATCACAGCCAATGGTAAGGTGAGACTTTCATATTGCGCCGCCAAAACCAAGAACACCAACAGCACACTGATCGGGAACACCCACAATCCGGCATTACCTGCCAAGATCTTTTGATAAGTTAAGTCAGTCCATTCAAATTTCACCCCGCGTGGCAAGGTTTCAGCGGCAATGCGCTCAACCGCAGCTTCAGCTTGGCTGGATGAATAGCCCGGTGCGGGACCGCCGTTAATATCGGCAGCAGTATAGCCGTTATAGCGCACCACCATTTCCGGGCCATAGGTTTGAGTCACATTGACCAGAGAAGACAGCGGTACCATTTGTCCAGCATTGTTACGGGTTTTAAGCTGTAAAATATCTTCAGGCTTGGCGCGGAACGGTGCATCGGCCTGAGCACGTACCTGATAGACACGACCAAAGCGGTTAAAGTCATTCACATATTGTGAACCGAGATAAATCTGCATGGTGCTAAATACATCGGTCACGGCAACGCCTTGTTGTTTGGCTTTGACCCGATCCAGATCAACATTCAGTTGGGGCACATTGATTTGATAGCTAGAGAACATTGGTCCCAACTCAGGTGCAGATTGTGCCGCCTTCATAAAGGATTGTGCTGCATTATTTAACTCGGCATAACCCAAAGCACCACGATCTTCGAGCTGGAGTTTAAAGCCGCCCATGGTACCGAGACCCATCACCGGTGGTGGTGGGAATACTGCAATATACGCATCTTGAATCGCTGAATATTTCTGATTTAAGGCACCTGCAATGGCATTGGCAGAAAGATCAGCTGCTTTGCGTTCAGCGAAAGGTTTTAAGGTGACAAAGACAATCCCTGCACTGGAACTGTTGGTAAAACCATTAATGGATAAACCAGGGAAAGCCACCGCACTTTCTACGCCGGGTTGTTTCAGCGCAGCATCACTCATTTTACGAATCACATTTTCGGTTCGATCCAGAGAGGCGCCATTCGGTAATTGGGCAAAGCTGATCAGGTATTGTTTATCTTGTGCTGGGACAAAACCACCCGGAACGATATAAGAAATACCAATGGTCAGGCCAAGCAGGGCTGCATAAACACCCATCGCTGAGGCTTTATGGGAAATGACCCGATTCACTCCTCGACCATATTGATCAGAGGCGCGTGAGAACACCCAGTTAAACAGGGCGAAGAAGCGTCCGAAGACACGGTTCATCACACGGGTCAAAAAGTCAGGTTTAGCATCATGCCCTTTGAGTAACATGGCTGCCAAAGCAGGAGATAGGGTGAGTGAGTTAAATGCAGAAATCACGGTAGAGATGGCAATGGTCATGGCGAATTGCTTATAGAATTGCCCTGTTAATCCAGTCATAAAGGCGAGGGGGACAAACACGGCAACCAATGTTAGCGCGATGGCAATAATCGGCCCACTGACTTCACGCATGGCACGATAGGTGGCATCCCTTGGACTCAGACCTGCTTCAATATTCCGCTCGACATTTTCCACCACCACGATGGCATCATCGACCACAATTCCGATGGCGAGTACCATTCCGAACAGTGACAATGCATTGATGGAATAACCAAAGGCCAGCATCAAGGCGAAGGTACCAATGATTGAAACAGGTACTGCGAGTAATGGAATGATTGAGGCACGCCATGTTTGTAAGAACAGAATCACCACCACAACCACCAATGCAATCGCTTCAAGCAGGGTATTAATCACCGCTTTGATACTTGAGCGTACGAATTGGGTTGGGTCGTAAACGATGTCGTATTTAATCGAAGATGGAAAATCTTTGGACAGTTCCGCCATGGTGCTGCGCACTTGGTCAGAGACTTGTAAGGCATTGGCACCCGGTGCTTGGAAAATTGGAATCGCAACGGCTTGTTTATTGTCCAGCAATGAACGCAAACCATATTGCGAAGCGGCAAGTTCAACACGCGCGACATCACCGAGTCGAGTCACTGCACCATCCACAGCTGTTTTTAAAACAATATCGGCAAATTCCTGTTCGGTACTTAAACGACCTTGTGCATTCACTGATAGTTGTAACGGTGAATTGTTTGGCGCAGCACCGATAGTACCTGCGGCAACCTGAATATTCTGTTCACGGATGGCATTGACAATTTCAGTGGCAGTGAGGTTACGTTGCGCCACTTTTTGTGGGTCCAACCATACGCGCATGGCGTAATCACCCGAACCAAACAGGCCGACTTCACCCACACCTTGTAAGCGTGCCAGACGGTCTTTGACATTGAGTACGGCATAGTTCCGCAAGTAGGTCATGTCATAGCGATTGTCGGGTGAAGTGAGATGCACCACCATCGTCAAGGTGGGTGAACTTTTTATCGTGGTTACACCTAGGCGTTGTACATCTTCGGGCAAACGAGGCAAAGCCTGAGAGACCCGATTCTGTACCAGTTGTTGTGCTTTATCGGGATCAATGCCGAGCTTGAAATTGACAGTAATGGTTAAGTTACCATCGCTATTGGCTTGAGACTGCATATACAGCATGTTTTCTACGCCGTTAATGGATTCTTCCAACGGAGAAGCAACAGTTTCAGCGATCACTTTGGGGTTGGCACCCGGATATTGTGCACGCACCACGACTGAGGGCGGCACCACTTCTGGATATTCAGAAATCGGCAATTGAAAAACAGAGAGTAAGCCCGCCAATAGAATCAGGACGGACAACACCCCGGCAAAGATCGGACGATCAATAAAAAATTTAGAAATATTCATGAGGATTAACCTTTTGCCGAAGTTGAGGTTTTATCTGTAGGCTGAGGTTGTTGTGCAGTGTTATCGGCAGTGATTTGAGGATTTGGCATAGCAATGAGGTGAGGTTTGACAGGATCACCCGGTCGAATGCGTTGTAAACCATTCACAACAATGCGGTCACCCACTTGTAGGCCGCTATTTATGATTTGCAAGCCATCTTGCTGAGCACCCAATTTAACTTCGCGATAAGCGGTTTGGTTTTTCGCATCGACGACGACCACAAAGCGTTTGTCCTGATCAACACCAATCGCCGTTGGGCTAATCAGAATGGCTGCGCGAGGTTGTCCACCACCCAAGCGAATACGGGCATAGAGTCCTGGGAGCATCACGCCTTTGGGATTATCAAACGTCGCACGTACACGGATCGTACCTGAAGTGGTATTTAAATTATTGTCGATCGAACTGATATAACCTTTACGGCTAAAACCAGACTCATTCGCGAGACCTAAATAGACAGGAACTTGGGCTGAATTGCGTTGATTGCTGATGTATCTTAAATAAGTCTGTTCATCGACATCGAAAGAAGCATACAGACGTGACACCGAAACCAAACTGGTCAGCACCTGTGCGCCATTGCCTGCGGAAACAACGTTACCCACCGTAACTTCGGCACGGGAAATGCGCCCACTGACAGGGGCCGTAATACGGGTGTATTCCAGATTTAATTGGGCAGTTTCGACTGCAGCTTTGGCGGCCTGCAAGTTGGCATTGGCTGAACGCGCTTCATTTTCTGCTTGATCGAGTTCTTGATGGGCAATCGCATTACTTTGGATTAAACGCTGGTTTCGGCCTAAGTTTGCTGAGCTATAGGTGACTTGCGCTTGTGCTGAAGCCAGTTGTGCTTTGGCTCGATTCAATTCTGCTTCAAAAGGACGTGGATCAATGGTGAACAATAAGTCGCCCTTATTCACTAAACTGCCATCTTTAAAGTGGACTGCAATGAGCTTGCCTGAAACTTGGGGACGAACATCAACTTGATCAATTGCTTCGAGACGTCCCGAATACTCTTGCCAGTCAGTAATGGTTTTACTGAGTACACTGGCAACATCTACGGTTGCGGCAGGTGGAGAACTTGCTGTTGGAGTAGCTTTCGCATCTGCATTTTCTTGGAAGAGAATAAAACTGCCACCTGTTGCTAAAAGGGCAATAATGACAGCAGACAGCGTCAGCTGTTTGCGAGAAAGTGACATGGGATGCTCCTGGTTATTTGAATCCCTGTTTTCAGACTTTTTGTTTTGGTCTGTATGGGAGAAACAGGTTTATGGATTGAAAGGAGCATAAAAGTTTGTCAATTACGAATAAATATACTAAATTTGATAACACTATTCGTATTTTTATAATAATTGATGTGTGACAGCCAAAAATGCATCAATGGGAGTGGGCCAGTGGATCTATTTCATGCAATGAAAGTCTTTAATAAAGTGGTTGAAACCAACAGCTTTAGTTTGGCTGCGGATAGTCTTGGACTACCACGCGCATCGGTCACGACCACGATTCAGGCTTTAGAAAAACATTTACAAGTTCGCTTATTGAATCGAACCACACGTAAACTGAGCCTCACACCCGATGGTGCAGTGTACTATGACCGTACGCTTAGAATTTTGGCGGATGTCGAAGATATTGAAGCATCTTTCCATGATGAAGAACGAGGCCCACGAGGACGATTGCGTATTGATGTGCCTGTGTCGATTGGTCGTTTGATTCTAATTCCTCGATTGAGAGAATTTCATAACCGCTATCCCGATATTGATTTGGTGATCGGGATGAATGATCGGCCTGTGGACTTGGTGGGCGAAGCCGTAGATTGTGCAATTCGGGTGGGAGAATTACAGGACTCGAGTCTGATTGCGCGCCGTATCGGAACTTTTCAGTGTGCAACAGCGGCATCCGCATGCTACTTAGAAAAATATGGCGAACCTAAAACACTTCATGATCTGCAAAAAAATCACCAAGCCATTCATTTCTTTTCCAGCCGCACAGGACGTAATTTTGACTGGGATTTTGTAGTGGATGACTTAATCCAAAGTGTCAGTGTCAATGGACATGTGTCTGTTAATGATGGCGACGCTTATATTGATTTGGCCTTGCAAGGCTTTGGTCTGATTCAAGGCCCACGCTATATGTTGACCAACCATTTTGAGGCGGGGACCCTAAAAGAAGTCTTGCCTCAATGGACACCTGCACCGATGCCAATTTCGGTGGTTTATTTACAGAGTCGGCATTTATCACACAAAGTCAGAGTCTTTGTTGATTGGGTAGCGGAGCTGTTTGCTGGTTGTCCATTGCTTGGCGGTAGTGCGTTGCCGTTGGATCAAAAATGTGAATTTGCTTGTGACCAGAAAACCAATCATGAATATACCATTCGTACTTTGGTTGAGCAGCATAATATTGCTGAGGCACGAGCGTTAAAGACCTGAGTAAATGACCAGCGTCGATCAATCCATATCTCTATGATCGACGCTTTGGCGATTACACTTCACACAGCAGATGAATATCTTCAGGTTCTAACTGCCACAATTGTGGGTCTGGATGATCGAGTAGTTTAGCACCATGCTTCATGTAAAAATCGACAGTTTTTTTGCTCGGTGTGGCTGAAATATAAAGATGTTTAGCGCCGAGCTTATGTGCAGAATGTGTTGCGCTTTGCATTAACAATGCACCGATTCCTTGCCCTTGATGATCGGCATCGACATAAAAGTACTGTAAAAGTTTAGCCTCAGGATAATCCTGAATCAATTGATTGGACACGACGGATACGCCAAGCAATGTTCCCTTTGGATTGAACGCGCCAATCATCTCAGCCTGTTGTAGATAAAGCTGTTTTAATTTTGGCGGATCATGCTGTAGATGGTCATCATCCCATTGCTGTACGTCATAGAAGCAGTCCTCTAGTTGCAAGGATTGCTTGACATAGTTTTGGGTAATCAGCTCACGCCGACTAATCTGTTGCCAGATAAGATCAATTTCTGAATATTGCAGTGGCCTTAAAATAATATTGATGCTGTTTTCCTTTACAGGCTATAGGCGAATGGGGCAATAGGGGCTTGAGCAAGCGCATTTTAAAATGATTGCTTTACATGAGTGACACTGTGTTAAGCAAATCAACTATTTCTCAATCATACATCGAATTATCCTTGTGGTAGTGAGAAAAATAAAAGGAGATCCATCATGTTGACTCGGTTTATCCATTCTGTTTTAGCTTCAAGTCTTGTGTTGATTTTCTCGGGGTGTACCGCATCATCTCAGGAGCCAAGTACAGCAAGTTATGGTTCACAACCCGTATTACCAAAACCTCAAACCAGTTTAGTGCCTACAGTCAATATTGCTCCTGCCAAAGGCTGGCCGAAAGGGGTGATGCCTAGGCCAGCAGAAGGTTTAAAAGTTCAGGCATATGCTCAAGGACTAGATCATCCAAGATGGCTCTATGTCTTACCCAATGGAGATGTCTTGGTGGCTGAAACGGATGCGCCAGTTAAACCTGATGATAGTAAAGGGATTCGCGGAAAAATCGCAAAAATGGTGATGCAGCGTGCGGGGTCTTCATTTCCCAGCGCGAATCGTATTCGTTTGCTTCGTGATATCAATGGTGATGGTATTGCCGATAAAAATACAATTTTTCTCGAAAACCTAAATTCTCCGTTCGGTATAACCTTGGTCGGAGAAACACTTTATGTCGCCAATACCGATGCACTGATGCGTTTTCCTTATCAGGAGGGTGCAACAAAAATTACTGCACCTGGTACCAAGGTCTTGGATTTACCCGCAGGAAAACTCAATCATCATTGGACCAAAAATGTGATTGCTAACCCAGCAGGCACGAAGTTGTATATTTCGGTTGGTTCGAACAGCAACGTGGCTGAAAATGGCATTGAGCAAGAGCAAGGTCGAGCTCAAATTTTAGAGTTTGATATCGCTACAGGTAAAGCGAAACCATTTGCAACTGGACTACGTAATCCGAATGGGATGGGATGGCAGCCGCAGGGCGGTCAATTATGGGCCGTGGTGAATGAACGTGATGAACTGGGTAATGATTTGGTTCCTGATTATATGACCTCAGTCAAAGAAGGGGCATTTTATGGCTGGCCCTATAGCTATTACGGTCAGCACGTGGACACTCGAGTAAAACCACAACAACCTGAAATGGTCAAGCGTGCGATTAAACCCGACTATGCATTGGGCAATCATACCGCATCTTTAGGTTTAGCATTTTATGCGACTGAATTGATGCCACAGTATCGTGGTGGGGCCTTCATTGGACAGCACGGCTCATGGAACCGTAAACCACATAGTGGTTATAAAGTGATTTTTGTTCCGTTTAGAAGTGGTCAACCCTCTGGACCACCACAAGATGTATTGACTGGCTTTTTAAGTGACAAAGGTGAGGCATTTGGAAGACCTGTCGGTGTTGCGATTGATTTTTCAGGTGCACTTTTAGTGGCTGACGATGTGGGTGATGTGATTTGGCGCGTATCACCTGTCGCTCAAACCACTTATGAAACGCCAATGCGAGAGTAAGCAGGAGGCTTAATCATCACCAATATTTAAACTTATTGAATTAACGTTAAAATTTTTTGTCTCTCTGTTGGAATGTTTAGATAGACAGTTATGTATTTATTATGTGACAAATATCTAATTATAAGATACTTGTGTGATATAAATATCGTATTCGCGATGAGCTTCTCTGTGGAATGTCTATTATCGTAATCTCATTCTCTTCCCCAAGAGTTTGAGATTTTTTTTATTTAAAAAATACCGATCAACGATTTGGGTAAAAAGTAGACGTTGTAAAAACGACTGATCGGGCTTATCGAATAGGGAGGGAGGGGTATTATTTATTCAGATCGGGAGCTAACGAGAGGTGTTTGGAGAACTGACTTAAAATCTGTTCCCCACATTGATTTGAATTCAATGACGTCTTATTTCTTTTGTTTAAAACGATATTTGCACTTTAAGCAGCGGTAATCCTGAAAAATATTTTTATCGACCATTACGCCTGCTTTTTTTCCAAAAATATTACCAATGACGCCACCTGTAACGCCTGCACTGATTGCACCAACAAAAGTGCCTACCGTTCCACCGACAATGACACCGAGAGGCCCAGCCACAGTCCCAATTGCTGCACCAACAGAAGCCCCGCTTGCTGCACCACCGACTGTCCCCGCAGTTGTTCCAGCCGCCATCAGTAAAACACCACCTGTGGTTCTGAGTAACTTGTCATGATTGCGTGTTTCAATTTCTGTAGAACCGCATTTAGGGCATAGTATAGGTTTGTCCATAAAACTATCCTGTCTTTGTTTATTGAGGAGCAAATTTATTTTGCTGAATCAGAAGCATGTTTAACCACGTTGAGCACGAAGATATGTCATCTACTCAGCAACGTGAGAGACCCCACTTATTGGCTCTGATTTTAGCTGAACAATGCCATAAATATTTATCGTTCATGTAAATACTTGTACTTTAATAATTATCCAGACATCGAAATGAGGAGATTCAGAGTAGAGAGGCTTTTGCTACCCGCCTGATTTGAGATTTTCTGGTTGGCTTGAAATGGATAGAAAACCAGAGGATGGGCGTATTGTTATCGTTGATTTGAACGATGTTTGATATGTAAAAACTCTTGCTTACAAAAGAGTTTTTACATACTTTTATTTAAGCTAGGAATGTTTCTTGCAAATAGCTCCAGACCATTTTGCCATTAATTTCTTCAATCAAAGCGCATGAACGTCGAATTAAGATACCTGATTCTTTGGTATGTTTTTCCGTATAGGTCAAAACAATTGCATCTTCTTTTTGCATTAAGACTTGTTCGTCATAGATTTCAATTTGGATATCAGGCATTTTTCCTTGATTATTAGTAAACAATCCTTTGACGTCTTCAAGTGAAAAACGTTTGCCCGCAGCACCGACCATCTCAAAATGATCAGCAAAATAATCAATCAGAAGGGGAAGGTCTTGTTCAGCGTGTTTTCCATTAAAAATTTTCTCAATCAAAACATGCATAGTATGAATGCTTTCGATTGCCTGCTCTTTGATAAGTGCCATATCCTTTTCCATTGAAAACTAATTATCTCGCTTTATTTTAAAACAAAAATAAATGTAAAATTCAATATAATTTTAAAATAAATTTATCAGTTTTTATTTTAGCTAACTTAGAAAATTTTGATCTAATATTTTAAAAAATTTATCATATCAGTTATTTAAACTATTAAAATGAGCTTGTTGGTCATTTATCCAAATTTTTAAGTCGTAAAGATCGCAAAAAAGGTATAACTTTATACCTGAAATATTGTGGAAAATTCCATGTAAAAATAATAAATATAGAGAGGGATGATTTACCTTATTCAGGATGGATTAGAAAAGGAGCTGTGTTCTGATCATTTCATCTTGTAATAAGAAGACATTAGAAAAATGGCATGGACACAAGGAAGAAACATGGATACTCATTCAACTGAGCCAGCACGTGCTCAATCAAATATATATGCTTGGTATGTAGTCCTGCTATGTATGTTGGCCTATATTTTCTCATTTATTGATCGGCAAATACTTGCACTCATGATTGAGCCAATTAAGGCCGATCTCGGCATTTCAGATACACAATTCAGTTTATTACATGGTTTAGCCTTTTCTCTGTTCTATGCCTTTATGGGACTGCCCTTGGCATACTTGGCGGATCGCTTTTCTCGTCCAAAAATTATTGCAGTCGGTGTGGTGTTTTGGAGTATCGCAACTGCATTTTGTGGTTTGAGTAAGAACTTTATCCAACTGTTCTTGAGTCGTATGGGCGTCGGTGTCGGAGAAGCGGCTCTTTCACCAGCCGCATATTCAATGTTTAGCGATATGTTCAGTAAGGATAAATTAGGGCGTGCTGTTGCCGTTTATTCGATTGGTTCCTTTGTCGGTGGCGGAATTGCCTTTTTAGTCGGTGGTTATGTCATTGGTTTACTTAAAAATATGGATGCTATCGTATTTCCTGTCTTTGGTGCATTAAAGGCATGGCAGGCAGCATTTATTATTGTAGGTTTACCAGGCGTATTTATTGGATTACTGGTTTTACTTACCGTAAGAGAGCCACAACGTAAAGGTCAGCGTCTAGATGCACAGGGGCAAGTTGAAAAAACCAGCATAAAAGATGCTTTCAGATTTATCAAAAAGCATAGTCAGACTTTTCGTTGTCATTATTTGGGTTTTACCTTCTATGCAATGGCATTGTATTGTCTGATCAGTTGGACACCCGCATTTTATATGCGTAAGTATGGTTTAACCCCAACTGAAGCAGGCTATATGCTTGGGACAGTGTTACTGGTTGCAAATATTCTCGGTGTACTTTGTGCAGGTTGGCTCAATGACTGGTTTATTCAAAAAGGACGTAAGGATGCACCGATGATTACGGGTGTCATTGGTATTGTTGGTCTTATTCTACCAATTATGATCTTTACCCAAGTGAATGAATTATGGCTTTCAGTGGTATTTCTGGTTCCTGCCATGTTTTTTGCTTCTTTTCCGATGCCAATTTCAACCACTGCAATGCAAATGTTGGCACCGAATCAATTGCGTGCACAAATTTCAGCGATCTTTTTGTTGATTAGCAATCTGGTTGCCGTTGGAATTGGTACTACTTTGGTGGCATTAATTACCGATAAGATTTTTGAGAATCCACTCATGGTCGGTATGTCACTCTCGATTGTCGGTTCAATCTCATGTGTCTTGGCATTCTTCTTACTGAAAAAGGGTTGCAAAGCATTTAGTGCCAGTATGCAATTGGAACATGGATCTTGATTGGATCAGTAGCTGATGTAATACCCAAGCCCATTCGATTGTAGTGGGCTTTGGCTTTTTCTCTGCGTAATCAATCGCAATGGAGTGAAGTGATGGGACCATCTTTCAATTTAGATCATCTGCATTATCTGGATGAGTTTTTATTATTCAAATCAGATGATTATAAAGTCATTAAAGATCAAATCAGCCATTACCTTTGTCCGCATCAATTTGATGTGGAAACTGTTGAACCGTTAAATACGCGGTTGAATGGTTTTAGTTTTGGCAATTCGGCATTGTATGACCTGAAATATAGTGCGCCTGTGATGATCACGATTGATGAAGCCTCCAACTTTTATTTATTTCGTATCACCCTGGAAGGGCAATGTAAGGTCGGGCTGGAAAATGAACAGCTGCTACAGTCGCCTGGCATTATGTCGATCACACATCCGAATACTCGACAGCAAATTGTGACCAATCAACACTGTCGAAATATTATTTTAAAACTGGCTCGACAAGATGTGGAAACACAATTGTTCAAGATGTTGGGTCATACCAGCCATGATGCGATTTTGTTTGATACAGGATTGTCTTGTACGGCAGAAGGGATACGTTCGATTGTCGAAACACTCAATTATCTGTGTCATGCCTATTATAATATTCAGAACTGGAGTTTTATTTCAGCGAGCTTCACTGAATATCTGATTGAATTAATTCTACTTAAAATTCCCAATAACTTTAGTGCCTTGCTCAATGCAAAAAGACAGCAGGTTTTGCCTGGTTACATCAAAAAAGCACAACAATATATTCAGGATCATCTGCAAGACCCAATTTCTCTATCGTTATTAAGTCAGTGCTGTGATGTCTCTGTACGAACTTTGCAAAAAGGCTTTAGTCAGTATTTACAACAAACGCCTGTGGAATATATTCGCGACCAACGAATTGAGCGGGTGCATGCCGCATTGCAAAATTGTCATGGCAATGAAACCGTGACCGAAATCTTATTACGTCATGGCATTCAAAGCTTTGGGCATTTTTCCACGTTCTACAAGAAGCGTTATGGTTGCCTGCCTTCACACACCCTAAAAATGAATCCTGTGCAAATTGCCGAGATGGTTTCGTAAATTGAATTATGCTTGCGTATTTGGATAAGCCTGAAGCGTGCTGGTCTTCTATGATGAGATGAAATCAATCAGGAGGATGTAGCATGAAAATTACAGTATTGGGTGGTGGTCACGGATGTTATGCAGCTGCGGCAGAAATGGCAGAAAAAGGACATGATGTGGTGTTATGGCGTCGAGATACGCAGGCACTGGAGCAACTGGCTGCAACTGGGGTTTTGAATATTAGAGATTATCGGGGTGATCGCAGTATCACCGTCGGTTTTTCGGATTCGCAGATTAATCTATCAGATAATTTAGAAAAAGCCATTCAACATGCCCAGTTGATTATTATCCCTTTACCTGCAACCACACATGTTGATTTGGCTCGCCAAGCAGCACCTTTTTTTAAAGCAGACCAAGTGGTGTATTTACCACCTGCAACTTTCGGAACTTTTATCTTTGCCAAAGCTATGCAAGAGGTAGGCAACACAGCACCAGTCGCCTTTGCGGAAACTGGCACCTTACCTTATCTGGTCCGTAAACATGGTGTGAATCAAATTGTAGTGAGTGGGTATGCTACCCGTTTACCTACAGGTGTATTTCCAAGTGCGCTTTCCGCACATGCATTTGAGCTGTTAAAGCAGGCCTATCCAAGCGTTGAACCGATTGAAGACAGTTTAAGCGGTGCTTTAATGAATGCGGGACCGATTATCCATCCACCTTTGATTTTGATGAATGCAGGACCATTAGAGCATTTTGAGGCATGGGATATTCATAATGAAGGCACGCAACCTTCAATTCGCCGTGTCACCAATCAGCTTGATGCAGAACGGATGCGTGTCAGGGAAGTGTTGGGTTATTCTGCACCACATTTTCCATTGGCAGACCATTACAATAAAGATGGGGAAGGTGACGAATGGATGTATGGGCGCGGGGCACATGGCAAATTAACGGATAGTGCTGATTGGCGTGAGGATATCGATCTACAGTCGCATCGCTATATGCTTGAAGATACGCGTTTGGGACTGTCGTTCTTGGTTTCTGTAGGTCGCTGGGCTGGTGTTGCAACCCCTGTTGCAGAAGGTCTATTAAACCTTGCCTCTGCCGTCACAGGCAAAGATTTATATCAAGAAGGCCGGACGTTAGAAAGTTTAGGTCTTGCGCAAAAAACCAAAGCTGAACTACAAGCGACCTTACAGCAAGGAGTCTGATATGACAACGATTCAACAGGTTGCCGTACTGGGCGCGGGTCGTATGGGAAAGGCAATTGCAATTGCCTTTGCCTATGCGGGGCTGAAAGTAGCTTTAATTGACGCTCGACAACGTACAGAGGCTGAGTTTGATCAATATCAGGCGCAGATTCAAGCGGACTTAAAGCAAGAGTTAGAGTTACTGGAAAATATCCAGTTTATTCAATCTGAACAAACGACTTTTATTCTGGAGCAGATTGAGATTTTAAGTAAAGTCGGTTCTATACCTACTTTGGCAAACTGCGATCTGGTTTTGGAAGGTGTGCCTGAGGTTAGGCAAGCCAAACAAGAGATTTTTGCTTGGCTGGATCAATATATTGCGCCAGCGTGTATTGTCGCATCGACCACATCGACCTTTTTGGTCACCGACATTGCGCAAATGATTTCTCATCCAGAACGGGTGGTCAATGCGCACTGGTTAAACCCTGCCTATCTGATTCCGCTGGTTGAGTTAAGTCGCTCTGAACAAACCTCAAATGAGGCCGTAAATACCTTGAAAAGCTTCTTGCACGCAATTGGCAAAGTTCCAGTGGTCTGTAATGCTAAAGCTGGCTATATCGTGCCTCGGATTCAGGCTTTAGCCATGAATGAAGCTGCTCGGATGGTTGAAGAAGGTGTTGCTTCCGCAGAAGATATTGATATCGCCATTCGTACGGGCTTTGGTCTACGTTTTTCAGTTCTAGGGCTATTGGAGTTTATCGATTGGGGTGGTGGGGATATTCTGTATTACGCTTCCCAATATTTAGAAAAGGAGTTGGGTGACCGTTATCGTACACCTGACATTATTGCTGAAAATATGCGTAGGCAACGTAATGGCTTGAGAGAAAAGCAGGGTTTTTATAATTATCACGACATTGATGTGATGCAATATAAATTACAGGTATTGCGTACATTCTCTGACCGAATTGAAAAAAATGACCTGAAACCAAAATTCAATGTAGCACAAGCTTGATGACCGCTCAGCTTTAATAAAAGCCCATACATATTGTGATGGGCTTTATTATTTAGATTTTAGCTGGATGGCATCAGATCAAACACCTTCTTCAATTGTGCATTGAGCTGATGCAGCTCCTCATCATCAAAAGCATTCAGGATGCCAGATAAAGTGACCTGACTGATTTGATTGATTTGTTCGACCAGCTCTTTGCCTTTTTCTGTCAATTTCACCATCGAAATACGTTCATCTGATTCTGAAGAAAAAACCTGAACAATATCATCCTCTACCAACCGATAAACGGCTTTGGTTGCTGTGGTTAATTTAAGCGTAGACAAGTTTGCAATCTCAGTAATACTCGCTTGTTGCAGAGCATTGGTACTTAAAATAATTTTACGACGAGTATTGTCTATCCCTAGTTTTTTTATAGATTTTTCAATAAGTTGTGTGTACTTTCCATTTACTTGAGAGATCCAGAAAAATGGATAGCTTTGTAAACTGCTAGGTTCATTATTGGGTAGAAATTGTTCTAAATGAGTAAGCATAGCAAAGTGATAACTTTATAAAAATGGATGTGACCTATTATACAAAAATTAGAAACATTTTCTTTGTTCTTAATCATGAAAAATACTTGACAATTACATTACTTTTTCCGATATTTGTATTAAGGATAAAAATACATGGAAAAGTGAATGAATATTATTGTACAAGACGTACAAAAAGGAATGGGTACCTTAAAGGTCATGGTGAAAGATTCCATTGATATTCAAGGTATGAAGACGATGGCAGGTAGCAAAGCCCTGATGCAAAGCCAACCTGCAATCGAAAATGCAGACGTCGTTAATCGTATTTTGGCAGCAGACTGCCAAATTACGGCAAAAACCAATTTGCATGAACTGGCATTTGGTATCACTGGCATTAACCATACCTTTGGTACAGCTATTAATCCTAAATATCCAGCGCTTATTCCAGGTGGTTCATCCAGTGGTTCTGCGGCAGCGGTTGCAGCAGGTTTGGCAGATTTTACGTTAGGAACGGATACTGGTGGCTCGATCCGTATGCCTGCGGCATGTTGTGGTGTTTTTGGATTAAAACCGACCTTTGGGCGTGTTAGCCGTAAAGGTGTACATCCAGCACGCAGTTCACTGGATTGTGTAGGCCCTTTTGCAAAATCAGTCGAGATGATTGAAACAGCAATGCAGATCATCGATCCGACTTTTAAAGTGGCTGACGCATTGTCGCGAGCGCCCAAACTTGCTTGGTTAAACGTGGATGCGGATCCACAAGTCATCGCTACGATTGAACAATATTTGGCGCAGCTTCATTTACAACCTACCACCGTTGAAGCGTCTTCTTTTGACGCTGCGTTTCATGCAGGTATGCAAATTATTAATTATGAAAACTGGCAGGCCTACGGCGACTTAACCCAAACAGGTTTGGTGGGTACCGATGTGAATGGGCGTTTACTCAAGGCTGCCGAGACAACATTGGCACAAGTCAAACAAGCTGAGCAGGTCAAAGTGACATTCACTGCTGAAATCGATCATTTGCTTGAGCAATACGATGCGCTGATTTTACCGACATTACCGCAGATTCCACCCCAAGTGGTGGATGCGGAAAACACAGTTGCGCTGTTGAATCTAACAGGTTTGGTTCGTCCCTTTAATCTTTCGGGACACCCTGCGATTTCAATACCACTGCAAACAAGCGAAGGATTACCTGTGGGTTTACAGGTTGTAGGGAAAACCAATGCCGATGCGCAGTTGTGTGCAATTGCGAAATATATCAAGGCGGCGGTGTTATAAATAACAAGGAGTTAGGTGATGAATAATTTATCTATGCAGGAATTTGTTGCTGATACCAATGCCACCGAATTGGCAGCTTTGTGTCAGGAAATCCGTGAACGTGCCTGTACTGGCGAGTTTGATGATCAAGCCTATGTCAGTCAGGACATTATCGATAAATTAAAAAAACTCGGTGTCTATCGTGCACTCGTACCGAAGCGTTTTGGTGGCAATGAATGGTCGCCAAAACAATTTTGTGAACTGATTGAGCAATTGTCTAAAGCGGATGGATCAGTGGGATGGGTGGCAAGTTTTGGCATGAGTCCCGCTTATTTAGGCAGCTTGCCAGAAGACACCTTGAAGACTTTATACAAAGACAGTCCTGACATCGTATTCGCTGGCGGCATTTTCCCACCGCAACCTGCCGAAATTACCGATGAGGGCGTTGTCGTCCGCGGTCGCTGGAAATTTTCGAGTGGCTGTATGGGTGCAGATATTGTCGGTGTCGGGATTTCGCCACAAAAAGACAATGAGGCACAGGGTTTACCACGCATGGCAGTGATGCCAGCCAATCAAGCTAAAGTTGATATGACTTGGGACACGGTTGGTTTAAAGGGAACAGGAAGCCATGATTTGGTGGTGGATAATGTTTTGGTCAGTAAAGAGTGGACCTTTGTCCGAGGTGAACCCTCAAAGTTGCCTGAACCCTTTTTTAAATATCCGTCTTTATCACTTGCTACCCAAGTATTGACTGTTGTTGGTATTGGTGTGGCAGCTGCAGCGCTAGACGAATTTAAACAACTTGCACCAGGTAAGGCTTCGATTACAGGTGGTGCTGAAATTGCTAATCGTCCTGTAACGCAATATGAGTTTGCTCAGTCAGATGCTGAGTTCAAAGCAGCGCGTAACTGGTTCTACGACACGATGGATATTGTCTGGAAAGAAGTGGTTGCAGGTCGTACACCGAGTGTTGAGCAAGTGAGTGATATGCGTTTGGCCTGTACACATGCAGCGCGTGTATGTGCTCGTGTAGCACGCAAGATGCAAATGTTGGCAGGTATGACTGCGATTTATAGCAATAACGTGTTTAGTCGTTTTGTGAATGACACCAATGTGGTGACCCAACATGCATTTATGGGCGATGCCACTTTACAAAATGCAGGTCTTGTCAGCTTTGGTTTAAAACCAGCACCAGGCTATTTATAAACCAAGCTTTATAAATCGAGATAGAAAACGGATGTGAGATCAGAGGATGAATGAGCACATAGATTTGAGCACAGTGCTACAACGCTTGGCGCTACTTGAAGCACAAAATGCGATTCGGAACTGTATCAATCGCTATATGGAAATTTGTGATGCGCTAGATGCCAATACTGATCTAGATGAGCTGATGGACTTGTTTGATGCCGACAGTATTTGGGAAGGCATTGGCGAGAAATATGCCAAATCTTTTGGTCGATATGACTCATGGCACGCAATTTACAGCATGTTTAAAAATTATACCCAAAAGCAGTCTCATTTCGTTATGAATGCTCACTTTGTCAGTTCTGAACAAATTTACATTGAGCAGGATCAAGCCAATGCAACATGGCTGATGTTGCAAACTTCAAGCTTTAGAGATGGTCGTAGCCATTTAAATGCTGCCAAGCTCAGCGTGAAATTTAAACAGCAAAATGATGGTCGTTGGAAGATCAAACATTTCCAGACGGAAAATATTTTTAGTCGCCCAGTCGCGCATTGGAACAGTACAGCTGAATTGCCAGTACCAGACCAGCGTTAAGGCAAAGGACAAATTGAAAAGGATCATTGACATGAATCAGATTATCCCAATGCAAAATATTGATATCGATTACAGTAGCTTAGTGCAAAGTGATCGCGCGCATACCTCCCTTTATAAAGATGAAAAGATCTTTGAAGATGAGATGCAAAAAATTTATTACAGTACTTGGGTTTGGGTGGCACATGCCAGCGAGATTCCAGAAGGTGGTAGCTACAAAACCATCAATATTGGTAAGCAGCCTGTTGTTGTGGTGCGTGATCGTAAGAAAAAAGTGCATGTCTTACTCAACCGCTGTCGTCACCGTGCTGCAACGGTCTGTGAACATAAAAAAGGTAAAACCAATAGTTTTGTCTGCCCATATCATGGCTGGAGTTATGCACTTGATGGTTCATTACGTGGTGTACCTTCTCCAGAAAGCTATGGGGAATGCCTAGATAAATCAGAATTTCCATTGATCAGCCTTCGCGTTGAAGAATACAACGGCATGATTTTCGCGACCTTTAAACAGGACATCGAGCCGTTAGAAGATTTTTTGGGTGCTGCGAAAAAATGGATTGATCTGTTTATGAAACAAGGGGCAGGTTATCCAATTAAAGTCTTGGGTGAACATCGTTTCCGTTTCCCTGGCAACTGGAAAATTCAGCTGGAAAATACCACGGATGCTTACCATTTCCCATTGGTACACAAGTCATTCTTAAGTTCTGTGGATGAAAAGACAGAAGAATTATTTAACTTTGAAAATCAACCTGGTTATGTCGAAGACTTAGGTAATGGTCACAGTGTCATGGTGATGATTCCAGAGTTAGTCGATTTAGATGAAGAATTGATGGAACGTCCGATTCAGGAGCGTTTCGAAGATTTGGCACAAGCACTACGTGATGAAGGTCATGCTGAACTTGAAGTTCGCCGCATTGTTCGTGCAGTCGGTGGTTCTGGATTCAACTTGAACTTGTTCCCGAATATTGCTTGTTCAATGGCGTTCTTCCGTGTGATGCAACCAATTTCTGCACATGAAACTGAAATTCACCATTCTGTGATTACCATGGATGGTGGTCCACAAATTGCCAACCAATATCGTTTACGTTTGCATGAACATTTCCAAGGTCCATTTGGTTTCGGTACGCCAGATGATTCAGAGGCTTGGGAGCGCGTACAGCACGGCGCTAACGCAGGTAATGATTTATGGATCATGTTAAATCGCGGTCTACCCGGCGAAGTTAAAACTGAAGACGGTTTAAAAAGTGATGTGAGTGCTGAAACAGGCATGCGTGCTGCATATCAGCAGTGGAAAAAGTTGATGACAGCTTAAGGAGAGCGCGATGAAAATTGATTTAAATTTATTGAATGAAGTGACCGCTTTTATCTGGGCTGAAGCCGATATGCTGGATCATTCTGAACATGATGCGTGGCTTAATCTATGGAATGAAAAGGGTGTTTATATCATTCCAATCGACTCGAGTTTGACCGATTACGAAAATAATTTGAACTATGCCTATGATGATCATCATATGCGCAAATTACGTGTTGCCCGTTTAGAAAATGGTGAGGCGATTTCAGCATCTCCAAAGGCCAATACAGTGCGTAGTGTGTCACGTGTTCGTATCATCAAAGATGAAGATGGTGAAATTATCTTGCGTTGTGCACAAAATTTACGCGAGTTCCGTAAGGAAAGTTTGAAACACTACACTGCTGATGTGACTTTTCATTTAGCTCGTGATACCGATCAGGGCTTTAAAATCAATCGTAAAATTATCAATTTAGTTAACTCTACCGATACTTTAGCGGGTATCAGTTACATTCTCTAGGAGAACAAAAATGAAACAGGTTGTTTTAGTGACTGGCGCCGCTTCTGGTTTGGGTAATGTCATTGCAGAATATTTTGCCAGTCAGGGGCATCAGGTCATTCTTTCTGCAAGTACCTTGGAAAAGGCTGAAGCTGCCAAAGTTCGTAGTCCACATGCCGAAAATCTGTTCCCACTGAAATTAGATATTTCAGTTGAAGCTGATTTTCATGCAGCTGTGCAGTGGATTACGCAAAAGTTTTCCAAGCTTGATGTGCTGATTAACAATGCCACGGTCACCAAAGCAACGCCTGTTTTGGACATCACTGCCGCTGATTTTGATTGGATTACGCAAGTCAACCAACGTGGTACTTTTCAAGCCTGTCAGATCATTGGCAAATATATGGCAGATCAAGGCTATGGTCGCATTGTCAATATGGCTTCTTTAGCTGGTCAAAATGGTGGGACGGCAACAGGTGCGCACTATGCAGCAACTAAAGGTGCCATTGTGACATTGACAAAAATCTTTGCCAAAGAGTTTGCAGCCAAGGGCGTTACGGTGAATGCGATTGCACCTGGACCTATGGAATCACCAATCGTACACAGTGTTGTATCTGACGAGAAAATGTCACAGTTTATTCAAAATATACCTGTCAAAGCATTGGGTAGCATGGAGTTTATTGCTGAAACCTGTGCTTTATTGGCAAGCCCAAGTGCAGCCTTTGTAACGGGTGCGACATGGGATATTAACGGTGGATTATTTATGCGTTAAGCCATTGGTTTAACACGTAAAAGGAGATTAATCATGACTACACTTTATAATGTTGTTGTCAAAAACCGACATGTTGAAGGTGAAAATGTTGCAGTCATGGAGTTTGAATCTGCAACATCGACAGCTTTGCCAAAAGTTGAGGCTGGTGCCCATATTGATGTGCATTTGCCCAACGGTATGGTACGTCAATATTCACTTTGCCAAAATCCGAATGACTTAGGAAAATTCCGTTTAGGGATTTTACGTGATCCAGAATCTCGTGGTGGTTCAATTTCAGCATTTGATGAATTGAAAAATGGCATGCAGATTCAGGTCAGTGAGCCTAAAAATCTTTTCCCTCTGGTGAAAGCCAAACATTCAGTGCTGATTGGTGGTGGTATTGGTATCACCCCATTAATCACCATGGCCTATCAATTGGCGCAAGAAGGTGCATCTTTTGAATTGCATTATTGTGGCGCTAGCCCTGAACGCTGCGCCTTTGTGGATGAAATTAAAACAGGCGCATTAGCACCTTTCACCACCTTTCATTTTAAATCTGAGGGTGCCAGCCATCGTGAATTTTTCCAGTCTGCAATCAAGGGTATTGATGCTGCAAGTCATATCTATACCTGTGGCCCGAATGGCTTCATGGACTGGGTGATTAATTTGGCCGTTACTCAAAGCTTTCCAGAACAGCAAATTCATAAAGAATATTTTCAGGTTGAAGTGGAAACAGGTGGTGAGGCTTTTGAAGTGGTGGCCGAACGCAGTGGCAAAATCATTTTGGTCAATTCTGAAGAAACCATTTTGCAAGCCTTGGCTCGTGAAGGCATTGAAATTGAGATGTCATGCGAGCAAGGCGTTTGCGGTACTTGCATGTGCGATGTGATTGAAGGTGAACCAGACCACCGCGATGTATATTTTACCGATGAAGAAAAAGCCAGCAATGAGCAAATATTGGTGTGTTGTTCCCGCTCTAAGTCAGCACGGTTGGTTCTTGATATTTAATGGATTTATGCAGGATAAATCCATATCAGATACAGGCCGAAAATAGGATAAAGGATTCAGGAGAGAATAATGAACTCATTAAAAACAATGGATGAAATCACAATAGATCCAATGAAGTTCAGACGTGCCTTAGGTAATTTTGCAACAGGTGTCACCATCATGACCGCGCAAAATGAACAAGGTGAAAAAGTGGGCGTGACTGCCAATAGTTTTAACTCAGTGTCTTTGGACCCACCACTGATTTTATGGAGTATTGATAAAAACTCATCCAGTTTCCCCGTGTTTGAGCAGGCGTCACATTTTGCCGTAAACATTTTGTCAGGCTCACAAATTGACCTGTCTAATAAATTTTCACGCCGTAATATTGATAAGTACGAAGGTACAAACTATCGGGAAGGTGCTGGTTCTGCACCAATGCTGGAGAATTGTTCAGCGGTTTTTGAGTGTGAACGCCATCAGATTATTGAAGGTGGTGATCACTGGATTATCGTTGGCAAAGTGGTGAATTTCCATGATCAAGGGCGTAGTCCTTTGGTTTATCACCAAGGTGCATATTCTGGTGTCATTCCACATCCGTTATTGCAGTTGAAAGAGACAGGGGAAGATGAGGATGTCGGCGAAATGTATCAGGGCCATTTATATGGCAATGTCTGCTATTTGATGAGCCGCGCATTTAAGTTTTATCAAACGGACTATATCCCAAAGCAATTAGTGACGGGATTCCGTACCAGTGAGGCACGTTTATTATTGGTTCTAGGCAGTGGTACTGCTTCAAACAAAGCAGATTTACCACGTGATATCGCCATGCCAATGCGTGAAGTCGAGCAAGCTGCGGCAATCCTGAAAAAAGATGGTTTGTTACTTGAAAGCGATGGCTTTTTTAAATTGACAGAAAAAGGCAAGAAAACTGCCCACTATCTGTTTGATATTGCAGATAGCCATCAAAATGAGGTGTTTGCAAAATATCCAGATGATGAAAAAGAGATTTTCATTAAGATTCTGAAAGATATTGCAGGAATTGCATAACATGCTGGAAACCGACAGGAATAAACGTTCTTGTCGGTTTTTTTAATTGAGCATTGATTTTAGATAAAGATAGTTAGGCCTAATCTCAGGTTTTTCTTCTTTCTTTAACTGTATAGGCCAAATGTTTTAATTAGAGGCTGGATACCTTAAAACTGATTTCATCGATCTATTCGAGGGAAACAAGGATGGATAAGCATAAAAAAAGTGAAATGACACAGTGGTCTGAAAATATTCAAAATGTTTGTGGTGATTTTAAAACCAGTTTTGATAAGCAACCTGATTTGTTCATTGGTGAAGTGCAGTCTTTTTTATTGGGTGAAACCGAGATTGTCTTTATTAAAAGTAATGCGATTTACTTTTTAAGAAAAAAAGGAATGGCGGATCGAGTCAACGATCGTTTCTGTTTTCTTGTATTGCAACATACAGGGAAAATGCGTATTGGCTATAAGAATCAGGATATTAGTTTAAAGGAAGGCGATATTGTTCTACTGGACCCCAATGAAACGATTGAAATGTATCCTCAAGGGCTATTTACTCATATTTCTGTACACCTCTCTCGTGAAAAACTATTCAAGCAAGGTATTACAACCGATTATTTTGGCAAATTAATTACCTCAAATATGAGTGGCCATCTACTTAAATGTTTGTTGCAAAGTTTATCAGCTGCAAATATTGAACTTTGGTATGCAAAAGAAGATGGCAATGCTTTTGAAGATGCCTTAATTGCTTTAATTAAACCGACCATTAATTACAAAAATATTGAAATGATTGACCATCACAGGTTGAAAGCAGAACGATTTATTTTAGAAAACTTAGTCCATCCTAATTTGAATGCTCAAATGATTGCAGATCATTTGAATATTTCTCTCAGACAGCTATATCGTTTATTCAAGAACGAAGAAACCTCAATCCATAAATATATTCAAATGCGCAGGCTAGAAAAAGTTCAATATGATCTTAAAGACAATAAAAATAAGAACTTATCTATTACAGAAATGGCGATGAAATGTGGTTTTGGAGACAGTGCACATTTTTCAAAATTGTTTAGAAAAACTGTGGGAATCTCTCCTAAAGCGTTTAGAGCAAAAACATAAGCTTATTATTGTTATTTATAGTCTAGATGTCACTTTTTTACCCTATCTCCGTCGCATTTTGACAAGAACAAGCTACCCAATAAATGTCAAATTCTACTAAAGGAATTTAATTCATAGGGAAGCAGAATGAAGACAGAATATGACTACATCATCATAGGTGCAGGTTCGGCAGGTTGTGTCGTTGCAGCAAGATTACTTGAAGCAAAAGCTGGGCGGGTGTTGGTTTTGGAAGCAGGGAGCAAAGACAGCAGTATGTTCCATACGATCCCTGCCACAGTGATTAAAGTGTTTCAGCAAAAATCATGGCCGTATATGACAGTACCACAACAGCATTGTAATCATCGTGAAATGATTCTTGCACAAGGCAAAGTGCTTGGTGGTGGCAGCTCGGTTAATGGGATGGTTTATTGCCGTGGGCAACGTCAGGATTATGACCTATGGGCTTCAGAATGGGGTTGTAATCAATGGTCCTATCAGGATGTTTTACCCTTTTTCAAAAAAGCTGAACAGAATGAAAGTTTGGGTGACCAATATCATGGACAAGATGGCATCTTGCCTGTGAGTGAAAACCGTTATCGTCATCCATTGACTTTGGCCTGTATTCGCGCTGGTCAAGAAATGGGCATGAAATATGTCAACGATATAAATGGCTGGGATCAGGCTGGTGTTGGGTTCTACCAAACCACGACCAAAAATGGTGAGCGAGCCAGTACGTCAAAAACCTATTTGAAATCAGTTGAAAATAATCCTGCACTTACCGTAATTACCGATGCATTGGTCCACAAAATTGAAACGCAAGGTAATAAAGCAACGGGTGTTACATACAGCGTTGCAGGAAAGACACCTGTGACAGCACAGGCTCGTAAAGAGGTTGTGGTAAGTGCTGGGGCAATTGGGAGTCCTAAAGTTCTTTTACTCTCAGGTATAGGCCCAAAAGCGCATTTAGACGAATTAGGAATTGAGTGTATTCAGGATTTACCTGTAGGCGAAAATTTTCATGACCATTTACATATGTCAGTCAATGCAACAGTAACGACGAATAATAGCCTATTGGGTGAAGACCAAGGTCTAAAAGCAGTACGACATTTTCTACAATGGCGTTTTACACGTTCAGGGTTGTTAACTTCAAATATTTTGGAAGGTGGTGGATTTATCGACACCAATAACAATGGCCGACCAGATGTCCAATTCCATTTCTTACCTGTGCTGGATAATTTTGATAATACTCCAGGAGAAAAAGCAGAGGCATTAGAACACGGGCTCACGATTAAGGTTGGACATGTACAACCTAAAGCAAGGGGAACTTTACGTTTAAGCAGTAAGGACCCTCAGGCATTTCCGATTATTGATCCAAATTATTTGGGCCATCAAGACGATATTGATGCCAATATTCGAGCAGTACAAGCGGGTCTGCGTCTATTACAGCAACCTGCACTCAAAGCGATTGTGAAACAGGTCATCGAGCCTGCGAATATTGATCCAGATGATATAGCAGGAATTGATAAATGGATGCGTCAAAATATCAAAACTGTTTATCACCCAGCAGGCAGTTGCAAAATGGGGAATTCTGCACAGGATTCCGTCACGGGCCAAAACTTAAAAGTTCATGGTTTCCAAAATTTAAGAGTCATCGACTGCTCAATATGTCCACAAGTTCCAAGTGGCAACACCAATGCCATCGCAATCATGATTGGTGAGCGCGGTGCTGATTTTATCGTCAATAACGCTTGATGGTTTTATCTCTGATTGTATTAAAACGAGGATAGAAAGATGAGTGAAGTACACGTTTTAGCGAGTGTTCAGCAATTTATTCAGCGTCAACATGGTCATTTTATTGATGGTAAATGGGTTAATGCTGACAATCCGCAACGCATAGAATTAATTAACCCTGCAACAGAACAGGTTGTTTCAACCATTGCTGTGGGTAGTCAGGGTGATGTCGAAAAAGCAGTACAGAGCGCACATATCGCATTTACCAATGCTTGGGCCAATACCTCGCCCTACGAACGTGGCATCAAACTGAATAAATTGGCAGATTTGGTTGAAGCGCATGCTGAAGAATTAGCACAGTTGGAAACCTTGACTACAGGTAAGTTAATTAATTTGGCTAGACATCTGGAAGTGGCCAATACTGTTATCTTCTTACGTTATTTTGCGGGTTGGGCGACCAAAATTCATGGTCAAACTATGCAACCTTCGATTCCATCCGCAAATGGTGAAAAATACACTGCGTATACCATACGTCAACCTGTTGGTGTGGTCGCAGGTATTGTGCCATGGAATTTTTCATTGATGATTGGAATCTGGAAGATTGGTTCAGCGCTCTCTACAGGTTGTACTATTGTTGTGAAGCCGAGTGAGTTCACTACACTTTCTTTATTACGTTTGGCAGAGCTTGCGATTGAAGCAGGAATTCCAGCGGGTGTGATTAACGTCGTAACAGGTGCAGGACAAACAGGTCAGCACTTGATCGACTCGAAGTTAGTCAAAAAAGTTTCCTTCACAGGTTCTGTGCCAACAGGAATTGCGATTGGTAAGCAGGCAACTGGCAATGATTTAAAACATATCAGTTTAGAGCTCGGTGGCAAAAATGCAGCGGCAATTTTAGCGGATGCCAATATCGATGAAATTTTACCTACCTTGTTACAAGCAACTTATGTACATCAAGGGCAAGTCTGCGCAGCACCTGAGCGTTTCTTGGTACACCGTTCTAAATATGATGAGCTAGTACAAAAGGCAGCCGCTGCAATTCAACAACTGAAAATTGGTTCACCGCTGGATGAATCAAGCATGCTTGGGCCTTTATCGAATAAACCACATCTTGAAAAAGTAAAACATTATCTTGATCTGGCTCAGCAAAATCAGCAGATCATTTCAGGTGGAAAGGTACTGGAGCAAACGGGTTATTTTGTCGAACCAACTTTGCTTGCGGTGAAGGATATCAATGATCCTTTATTTTTGGAGGAAACTTTTGGACCTGTGATTTCTGTAACGCCATTTGACAGTGATGATGAGTTAATTGAAATGATGAATCATTCACGCTTTGGTTTAACCGCAAGCTTATGGACCAATGATTTGTCGAAAGCATTACGATTAATTCCTCGGGTGGAAGCAGGTTCTATCTGGGTGAATATGCATACCTTCCTTGATCCAGCAGTGCCTTTTGGCGGGGTAAAAGCATCAGGGATAGGACGTGAATTCTCGGATGCATTTATTGAGGACTATACCGAATTGAAATCGGTCATGATTCGCTACTAAATCAATTCATTCTAAACAGCAAAACTAGGAGATGTCGGCATTCGACATCTCCTTGAGGATATTTTTGCGTAAAATAAGGATATTAAAATGAAAAAACAATCAATCGCTTTAACTTTGTTGTGCAGTTCTGGTGCGCTTTATGCCAGTGATCTACCCACCATTAATTTAGGTATGTCGAGCTTTGTCGATGGTGCTGTTCCTGCAGGGACAGGTTGGTATGCACAAACCTATTTTCAAAATTATAGTGCCGATAGTATTCGAGATGCACAAGGCAACAAAATTCCACTGCCTCGATCAGAAATTGATTATCAGGCGATCGTCCAGCAAATCAGCTATATGTCTGATATTAAAGTGGCTGGCGGAAATATCGGTTTAAATATGCTAGTACCTATCCTTGGGCATATTGATGTGGATGATGGCTTAAATAATCAGGCAATCAAGGCGCAACGAGGATTAGGTGATTTGCTGATTGGGCCATTTATTCAGTTTGATCCGATTATGGGAGAAAATGGACCGAAATTTTCTCATCGTTTTGAATTCCAAATGAATTTGCCCACTGGACGCTATGATCGCAACAAAGACATTAACCCAAGTGCAAATGCCGTGTCTTTAGATCCGTATTGGGCTGCGACTTATTGGTTAAATCCTCAATGGACGGTATCAACGCGATTACATTATCTGTATAACTTTAAAAATGATGATCCAAATTATAGTTTTGGCAATGCTGATGACATGCAGGCAGGGCAAGCTTTTCATGCAAACTTTGAAACCAGTTACGCAGTGAATCCGCAACTCCGTTTGGGGGTAAATGGGTATTGGTTAAAACAAATCACTGATACAGAAGTCGATGGCGAAAAAGTGAAAGGTCGGCGTGAGCAAGTTTGGGCAATTGGTCCCGGAGCAATGTATAGCTTTTCACAACATGATCATTTGGTGGCTAATGCTTATTTCGAGCAAGATGCCGAAAATCGGCCACAAGGAACCAGTGTGATTTTAAGATTTGTGCATCATTTCCATAAATAATCATGTAAATACAATCTCAGCAGCAAAATATCTTGAGAATATTTTGCTGCTTTAACAGAAGCTTAAATGTCAGCTGAGTCTTTTAATAGTCTAAGGTTATACTTTGTTGACTAGATTGCTCAATTTGCTTCTGATCAACAGCATCATCCTTACATGTATAATTTTCAAATAATGACAATTGGTCTGCAAAATGGGCATCAGGTCTACCATGCTGATCAATGAAACCACTTTGGCCTGGGGCTAAGATTGAACACATACTGACATGATTCGGATTGAGCACCACTCTAAAGGTTGCACTGCCTGTATTGCCATATGTGCTCAGCTTTTGTTGATGTGCAAGATCAGCCCATGGAATACCCACTGAATTTTTGGCGGAAAAACCCATCGTCGCAACAGGAATTTTCCAGTCACTTGGTTCAGCCGACTGGTATTGCTTGGAGAGCTCATTTAAAGCATTTTCCAGTGCAGTGAACACAACCTCGTCTGCAGTTTGACCTTTTAAGAAATCAACATGTTGTGGAACACTTGCCTGTTTGCCTTGAAGGGTATTCCAGATCAATTTTGATGCGCTGGCTGGTTGAGCACTGCGAGGATCATTATTGACAGGGTAAAGGGTATCAGTATAACGCTGGTAAATACTTTCAGATAAGTTTGGTTTTAATACCGATATGATCATTTGATTCAGCCATGCGCGCATGATGGCAGGTGCCGCACCTTGATAATATTTAGCTTCACTGTCTGGGCGTAATTTTAGATCCCAATTTGCTAATAAAGGCGCAATTTTTTTAGCCAAAGGGGATGCTTTTTCGCTTTGAGCTGCTTTGATCATGTATGGAATAAAATAGCGCGCATTTAGATCTGACCACGCGCCTGTTTTATTAATATCCCAAATGTCCTGTTGGCTTAATTTCTGTTTGCTTTCCAAAGGTTCAATCAGTTCATTGACGCGATCGACATGCGAAAAATTGGAAGAATCAGAACGTAAACCTGCATACGCTTTATTATTCCAGCTGCTGATATAGCCTTTTTCAGGATTATATTGTTTGGGATTATGTGAGAAATCGTAGAAGCCTTGCCATTCCATTGAGCCATCACCTTGTGCAGGTAGCTGAATGTGCTGGTTTTCTGGACGGATCGGTAAACGTCCTAATGCAGCGACACCAATATTGTTTTTGGTATCGGCATAGAACCAGGTGATTGATGCTGCAACACGTTTGGCTTGATTGAGAAACTCCTCCCAACTGGTCGCTTTCGCAGCATTGGCCCAACCCAATAATGTTTCAACTTCGACACCTTCCCAGCTACGTTTTTGTGCATACGCGGTATGATTTTTTTCATCCCACGCACTGACAAAACCTTGTTTGCTTTTATAGACATTTAGTACATAATCGGCTTGGCTGCGGACCTTAATCTTGACTTGTCTATGCTCAAAGGGAATATAGTCGCCTTTATACAGGTATTGCTTGGCATTACTTGGGTTGACATTGAGTTGATAGACATCATTGGTGTCCAGTGATCCAACTGTTGAACCCCATGCAATTTTGCCGTTGGTTCCAAATAAAATAGCAGGTAAGCCCACAGGGGTAATGCCTGTTAAATTATAGCCAGCGCCGTGTAAACCAATCCCATAGGTAATTGCAGGGGTATACCATCCTTGTTGTGGGCCATTATATAAAACCGTTTGTCCTTCTACCGTTTTGTTACCTGTTAAAACCCAAGCATTACTTGCAGTAGGTACGCCATCAACCACGCTTTTACCCATGGCAATACGTGCTTGAGCTAAATAACGTGCAGCGGCTGAGTTTGAGATCGGTAAAATCTGTTTAGTCTTTGCCTGTTGGCGGGCTGAAAATTGTGGTTTCTGGTCAGATTGGATGATGGTGGGGGCGGTTGGATCATCTAACCAACGCAACTGTTGATACACTTTTAAGCCTTGCTCTTGACCTTTTTCCTTTTGTAATTGTGTGAGCAGATCTAAATTTGCGACTTCTGAACTCGCCGAGAAAAAGCGGTTTAAAATTAAGCCGACCCACACCAGTGCAATATCTTCTGACTGCCATGTAGAGGGTTTGAAATCATAATCAATGAACTCTTTTGGCATAAGTGCTGGGTTGGCTAGGACTTCTTTAACCCGTTTATTAAAACCTGCTGCATAACCATCAAAAATGGCACGGTCTTCTGGGGAAAGTTGGGCAAGTTGCTGTTTGATATTTTCTGGATCAAAACGGCTGTGTGTTGCAATGTCGTATTGCAAATAGTCGGGTCCGAGTACTTCAGCGACCGTACCTTGCCCAGTACGTTTTGACATCTCCATTTGAAATAAGCGATCGGTTGCCACTGCATAACCATAGCCAAAAAAAAGACCGTAGGTGTCATTTGCATAGACATGTGGTGTACCAAAGCTATCTCGTTTGATGGTGATCTGTTTTGACGTAGGAGGTATTTCTAAATTTGAAGATGAATTACATCCTATTAGAGTGGCACAACCTAGCGCTAAAACTCCATTTCTAAACAGAGCATGTTGAAAGATTGACTGATAAGTAGGTTCATGATTTTTCAATTTTTAGATATCCTTATTTCGCTATGATTTAAGTGTGAATAATTTGAAGATCTTATTTCTGATGCTGAAATGATTCACGGATGAACATGCCTTGTTTATTGAGTAAAATTATGGTGATTTATCTATGTAATTTTCCATTACCTTGTGGGTATATCTTTATACTTTATGAGCGTTTTAATCTATTAAATGAGAGAGCTTTAATATTTTTATTCTATTGGAAATTAAAAAAGTCTTGTATTCGCAAGACTTTAATGAAGGACGCTAGGTTGATAACTTTAAAAATTGAAAGTCGTCGAGAGTAACAGCGTTCTTGGTGTACTTACCGTCATATAGCTACTAGGATTGGCTTCCCAATAGGCTTTATTAAAAACATTATTTAAGTTGGCCTGAAAGGTAATAGGTGTATGACCAATTTGGGTATGATATCGAGCACCTAAATCAAAGCGTGACCAGTTTGGCACAGATTGGCTGTTATCTGCGCTTACGTAGGCTTTTGCGTTATGTATGATACGACTTGTTAGTACCAGTTGAGGAGCAAAAGAGGTATCCCATTCCAGACCTAAATTGGCAAGGAACTGTGGTGTAGCAATCGCATGATTATGGTCATGTTCACGATTTTGTGTCCGGCGTAATCTCCCATCTAAATAAGTCATACCACCTAGAAAATGCAGTGTAGGACTAATATTTCCAAAACCATTTAACTCAACACCTCGGTTTTGTTGTTCACCTTTCAGGCTATAAATGTTGGTTTCTGGGTCGACAATGCCTGTAGGCATACGGATTTGAAAAAGTGCGAATGTACCACCAAAAGCACCTAGGTCAAATTTACTCCCAATCTCATATTGCTTAGATTTATAAGGGGCGAAGACCTGATTAAAATTTGCAGCATCGGCTGGAGGTTTTGCACCTGCGGTTAGGGCCTCTATGTAGTTGGTATAAAAAGAAAGCTGTTTAAAGGGTTTATATACCAAAGCAAATGAAGGGGTTGTCGCACTTTCATGATAAAGATTGGTTTTTTCACCATTAGCTGAAAAGTTACTGGTTTCAACCTGCTGGTGACGTAGGCCAATTGTGAATTGAACTTGCTCTTGGGGCGAAGATAATGTGTCTGCTAAGACGATACTTTTTAAAATGGTTTCATTACTTTTTGACTTTGGTGTAATAGAAATGGGCTCTCCTGGGCTATCTGGATAAGTTGGATGATAAATATTGGTGAGGTAATTACCATATTGGGTTTGTTCAAACCATCCTTGTTGGCGAAAGGTATTTGCAGCTAAAACCAATTGATGTTGAAGAGGTCCTGTAGATACTGTAGCTCTAGTGCCAAGCTCAGCTGAGACAGTTGTATTATGGCCCTGCTGGAAGTTTGAGGTCGAACGTGTATCGCCTTCACTATTCAATATTGTTAGCCCTGGTGCTTCTTGTTTGTCATATTCAAAGCGATTATGGCCAACTGCACCATATATATTGAAGGTATCATTGAGTTGATATTCGCCACGGGTCAAAAAAGTTAAGCTGTTAGCATTAGAGTAATCAAATAAAGCGGATAAGTTAATGTTGGGGTCGGGAGCCTTGGGGATGCGAATTCCTGTGATAGGCGTTAAACCGCGTATCGCTCGGCTCATCATATCTTTTTGATAAATGATATCTGTGGAAAGATTGAAACGATCTACTTGGTAGTCTATTCCTAAAGAGTGTGAACTATTTCTTGAATTTTGATGGTCAATACTGGTATCACCATCACGATATGCTGTGTTCAGTCGTAAACCAAACTCTTGATTTTCTCCGAAACGTCGTCCTAGGTCAGCATGGATACCGAAGTGTTGATCAGAACTATATTCAGTTGTCACTTGGGTGAGCGGCTGCTTATCCGCTCGCTTTGTGACGACATTCACATTGCCACCAATACCGCCGAATGGAGACATGCCATATAAAAAAGCACTGGCACCACGAATGAGTTCAATACGTTCAACGGGATCAACACCAACACGATAAGCAGGAACCAGACCAAACAATCCATTTAAAGCCATGTCATCATTTTCAATCCGAAAGCCACGGATGGTGAGGGCATCGTAACGATTGGTGCTTCCCGTGGTTGTACGAACAGAAGCATCAGCTGTAGTCAGTGTTTCAGCAATACTAAGTGCTTGCTGGTGGCGAATGGTATCTGAGCTATAACTTACCTGACTATAAGGCGTGTCCATATAATCCTTATTGCCCAAAATTCCAATTTGCCCAGTTCGAGATATTTGTCCGCCCGCATAAATTGTAGGCGTAACCTGCTCAGCAACTACCTTAATCGTCGGAAGCGTCGATTTGGCAACTTTTGAAGACGCCGGATTCATTGGTATGGAATGATCCTCAGCCACAGCAGTCGTTGAAGAGTTACAAAGTAAGATCATCATGATCAGTTGAAAGATACTGATTGTTTTTTTGTTGCTAGCTTTTGATGGGGGTAACAACATGCTGATGTCCTGTTAAATCTAGAGAAATGTCCTTTTGCCTTGATCAAATTAACAATGATGCTTTGGCATTGACTAAACTTAAAGCAGGATAATATGTGATTTGATTTTAATGCTAATGATTATTATTTTTGATTTAAGGGAAGCTATAGCTGGCATAGCTTTCCTTAAAAAGTGTAAGAAATATTGTCCTCTTTAGTACCATTTTCTGGTTTTAATCGTTTATTCATGGATTAGACCATTAACGCATCAGTTTTTTAGCCAAACGGTCTGGATTGAGAAAGAGAATATTGATTAAACCAACGATCACCAAGTAGAGGCCAATAGAATGAAAACCTTGGTTCATTCCTGTAGTCAGGTTTTCTAGCATTTGTGCTGTGAGTGGGACACCTTTGGCTGGGCTGATATAACCTGCATGATCCATCAAATATCCCACCATTGTTGGTGAAATTATTCCACCAATGGATGCTGTTGCGACTAAGGTTGCCATAACGGCGGCACGTTGTTGAGGGCAAACGCTATAACTGACTGTCATTGTCGCCAGTGGAAAACACATGGAAAATCCAGCTGCAACTGTGATGAGGAGTAGATTGAGGTGTCCTGTTGAAAGAGGTAGCAGATAAAAGGCAAAACCTGAAAATAATAAAAGTAAGCCAAAGACCACGCCAAAAGCGACATGAACGCTTCGCCCTTTTTGCAACAGTAGTTTAGAAATATAGCCTGCAATCGCCAAGGTGATGGCCCCCAGAATCCAAGGGAAACTGGAAATAAAGGCAATGATTTCTGGAGAGAATTGGTGAGTCGAGGCAATATATTTTACAGCCCATGTGGTTAAAAAACCTAAGGACCAAAAACAACCTAAGCCAGCCAGAAAAGCTGAGATAAACATTTGTGAGAAAAAAATCTTGAAAATAGGGACAGGTTTTAAATGATCAACAAAAGAGATAATACTTTGATTTTTGCGCTCATCCTCTTTGGTTTCGGTAATTACAGGAGTTGCTGAATTTTGAACTTTATGAAAATGACTATAAGGACCTTCTTTGCAGATTAAGAGCCATAACAGGCTCCAGAGGATACCTACAACACCGAGAAAACCAAACGCCCAACGCCAGCCCCAATTCGGATGGGCAATAATGTAGGCCAAAATGGGTGCAGCAATAATTGGGCCAAGCATGGTTCCCGAAGCAACGAGACTACTCGGAAAACCGCGAGCACTGGGTTCAAACCAACCTTGAACATGGGTTAATGAGATTGATGAAGCAGGGCCTTCTGCTGCACCGAGTACAATACGGGTGACCAATAATGTAGTGAGGCCACTGCCTAAAAGCATGGGGAACTGTAACAGCGCCCAACTTAAACCCATGATCAAAAGCAACCAGCGTGTTTGAACTTTTTCTGCAATAAAGCCAACGGCAATTCCAGAGATTGCGAACAAGAAAAAAAAGGCACTGCCGATAAAACCAAACTGGGTTGCCGTGAGTCCTAATTCCGCCATGACTGGTTCGGCAACAAGACCTAAAACTGCTTTATCAGCAAAATTAATCATCTGAAACAGCACTAAAAGCGCAGTAATTAACCATGCCCGTTTCATATTTTTAGGCGTAAATAACGGGTTTGAAACTGTATTGTTCTGAGCTGGGTTGATATGCATTGCATCATCCTTATGCTGAGAGCCATTGAACTTAGATCAAATATTCAATAGGCGCTAAATCCATTTAAAAATCAAATATAGATATCCATGGGTTAAGCCCAAACTGTATTGGACTGGGTTAATCTCTTTTCTAGTTCTATCGGATTATTGCGCTGCCTCATGAGACAGCGCTTTGTTTTGACTTAGGTTTTTTTAATAAAACTGAATAATGCTTGGTTAAATGCATTTACCTGTTCAATATTCGAAATATGTGAGGCATTGATTTCTACCAGTTGGGCATTTGGAATCTGCTGTTGCATAAATTGTCCATCTGCCACTGTGGTCACAGGGTCTTGTGTGCCTGCAATAATTAAAACGGGGATGTGGATTTCGAAAAGCTGATCACGCACATCCGCCTTAGCCAAAGCTTCACAACAATAGGCATAGCCTATAGCGCTGCCAGCACTTAAGTCGTTACATAGATTATTTACAATCGCCGTTTGGCTTTGGATAAAGGGATCTGTAAACCATCGTGATGCGGCAGTGGCTGCGATGGGTTGTAAACCTTGTTCACGGACTAATATTGCACGATCCAGCCATGCCTGCTCTTGACCAATTTTTGCCGCAGTATTGGCGACGATGACGTGGCTAAATCTTTGTGGGTAATGAATTGCAAGCCATTGACCAGTTAAACCACCCATGGAAATACCGCAAAAATTTGCTTTTTCAATGTTTAGATGATCAAGTAAGCGGATGACATCTTCACCCAGTTGTTTGAGCGTATAAGGACCTGTTGGGGTTGATGATGAACCATGACCACGAGTGTCATAACAAATTACATAAAAATGTTGTTTAAAATAATTGAACTGCTTTTGCCACATTCCATAGTTGGTCCCTAAGGAGTTGGAAAATACCAGAGCAGGGGATGAGGAATCACCAAAAGTTTGATAATTGATCTGTGCATCGCCAGATTGAAAAACTAACATTCGCTATTCCTTAATTTTGATCAACACGTTGAATAATCAGAGCAATCCCCTGACCGACACCAATACACATCGAACACAAGGCATATTCACCTTTGATCTGTTCAAGCTGGTTTAAAGCGGTGGTCACCAGACGTGCCCCTGATGCACCGAGTGGATGACCCAAAGCAATTGCACCACCATTCGGGTTAATTCGTGCATCGTCGTCGCTCAAACCTAAATCACGGGTCACAGCTAGGGCTTGTGCCGCAAAGGCTTCGTTTAACTCAATCACATCCATCTGCGCTAAAGAGAGATTGGCTTGCTTAAGTAATTTCTTGATCGCAGGTGCAGGCGCAAAACCCATAATCCTTGGTTCAACCCCAACTGTGGTTGCTGCAATAATTTTGGCACGCGGTTTGAGTTGATATTTTTCCACTGCTTGGTCCGACGCTATCAACAACGCTGCTGCACCATCATTAATCCCAGACGCATTGCCTGCGGTGACTGTACCTTCGGCTTTGACCACGCCTTTGAGTTTGGTTAAAGCTTCTAACGTGGTTGATGCACGTGGATGCTCATCACTATCCACCACAATGGCATCGCCCTTACGCTGTGGAATCGTCACAGGCACGATTTCGTTAGAGAAGAAGCCTTTGGCTTGTGCAGTGGCAGTACGTTGTTGGCTGGTTAAAGCAAACTGATCTTGATCAGCACGGTTGATATTGAATTGTTCCGCCACGTTTTCTGCGGTTTGCGGCATGCTGTCCACGCCATACATTGCTTTGAGTTTTGGATTGATAAAACGCCAGCCCATGGTGGTGTCTTCAATCTTTTGACTACGGCCAAAGGCACTGTCCGATTTGCCCATCACGTAAGGGGCACGGCTCATGCTTTCCACACCACCTGCAATAATCAGGTCAGCTTCGTTGGCTTTAATGGCACGGGCAGCCATGGCAATCGCATCTAGGGATGAACCACATAAACGGTTTACTGTGGTTGCTGGCACCTGATAAGGCAAACCTGCCAATAAGGCTGACATACGTCCGACATTACGATTGTCTTCACCTGCCTGATTGGCACAGCCATAGATAACATCATCGACTTGTTGCCAATCGACACTTGGGTTACGTTGCATTAAGGCCTGAATGGGAATAGCTCCCAAATCATCTGGACGTACTGGTGCAAGACCGCCAGCATAACGACCAAATGGGGTACGGATGGCATCAATGATATAAGCGTTTTTCATGTGTTTTTTCCTTTTCATCCTCCCTTAATCCCTCCTTTAAAAAGGAGGGAGACTTCTCTCTATTGTTTAGATGAAGTCCCCCTTAACAAAGAGGGATTCAGGGGGATTTCAATCCTTAAGCTTGAGTCGCATCAATCAACTGAGCACCTGTCAACGCCTGTAACTCCTCAAAGCTCAGACCATCCACTTTCTCAATCACTTTTAGACCTTCTGTAGTCACGTCAATCACACACAGATCGGTATAAATCCGATCAACACATTTCAAGCCTGTTGCTGGATATGAAAGCGCTTCAACAATCTTAGGTTCACCTTGCTTGGTGGTGTGATCGGTGGTGATAAATACTTTCTTGGCACCCACCGCCAGATCCATTGCACCACCCACCGCAGGAATCGCATCCGCTGCACCAGTATGCCAGTTGGCTAGATCACCATTGGCTGCCACCTGAAAAGCACCGAGTACCGCAATATCCAGATGTCCGCCGCGCATCATGGCAAAGGAATCGCCATGATGGAAAAAGCTGCCACCCGTCAGCATGGTGACGTATTCTTTGCCTGCATTGATCAGTTCAGGGTCTTCTTCACCTTCGGCAGGTGGTGGTCCGAATGCCAGTAAGCCATTTTCAGAATGTAGGAATACATCTTTGTCTGCTGGAAGATAGTTTGAAATCTTGGTGGGAAGGCCAATGCCGAGGTTGACATAAGCACCATCGGGAATATCTTGTGCGACACGTTCAGCAATCTGGTCACGGCTTAATTTTTGATAGCTCATGTTTATGCTCCTGCGCCAGTCGTCGCCTCAACAGCGACCACATGCTGGACAAAAATCCCTGGGGTAATGATGTGTTCAGGATCAAGCTGACCGAGTTCAGCCAGTTCAGAGACCTGGGCAATAGTGACATCGGCAGCCATGGCCATGATCGGACCAAAGTTACGTGCAGATTTGTTATAGACCAGATTGCCCCAACGATCGCCCTTGTGCGCTTTGATTAGAGCAAAGTCAGCTTTGATCGGATATTCAAGTACATAGTCTTTGCCATCAATATGACGGGTTTCCTTGCCTTCTGCCAGTAAAGTACCAAAGCCAGTTGGAGTGAAGACTGCGCCTAAGCCCATACCCGCAGCTTGAATACGACAAGCCAGATTGCCTTGTGGCACCAGTTCCAGTTCAATCTTACCGGCATGATAGAGTTCATCGAAGACCCAAGAGTCTGATTGACGTGGGAAAGAACAGATAATCTTGCGAACCGCACCTGTTTTAAGCAGTTTGGCCAATCCATAATCCCCATTGCCAGCATTGTTATTGACGATGACCAAATCTTTGATACCAAGTTCGATCAATCCATCTATCAGTTCAGCGGGTTGTCCTGCAGTGCCGAAACCACCAATCATGATGGTTGCTCCATCTTTGATTTGTGATAGCGCCTCGGTTAGTGAGAGCGTGCTTTTATCAATCATCTGACTACTTCCTGTACGATGCATCACTCGTATTTTCATCCTGAAAACCGATGAAATTAAGTCGAGTGCTTTGTTCGGATTTCTTCTATTCATTCTTGATAAATTCTGCTTTCACTTCTAGGCTTAGAAACGCATTTTGTTCGATTATTATTTTTTATGTTCGATCATCGAACATTATCCAAGTAAAATAGTCATCTTTCGCTTAGAATGTTTTTATTAAAGAAATCGTTTTAGCAAGGATGTCTAAATCATGGAAAATGAACAGGAAAAGAATCCACGTTTGATTCACCATAATGAAAACAAAAAAATAATTCGGCATGAAGACTTTATTGCGGGAATCGCAAAAGGCTTGGCAATTTTGGAATGCTTCGGCCCCGAACGGCATCGCTTAAATATGAGTACTGCTGCAGAAAAAACGGGTATGACTCGTGCTGCTGCTCGACGCCACTTACTCACTTTGGAATACTTAGGCTATTTAGATTTTGATGGACATTATTATTATCTATCGCCCAAGATTCTTAAGTTTTCGGGTGCTTATCTTGATGGATCTACACTTCCTAAAATATGTCAGCCCTTATTAAATCTTTTAACCAATCAAACCTCGTTGATTTACTCCGTGATGGTTTTAGATGGTTATGAAGCGATTACCATTGCCCGTAGTGCGGCTCACCAACAAACCGATCGGGTCAATCCTTATGGCTTACATCTAGGCAATAGACTCCCTGCTCATGCAACTTCTGCTGGAAAGATTTTACTTGCACACTTAACGCCTGAACAGCAAAAACGATGGTTAGAAAAATATCCGTTAAAACGTCTAACTAAATATACCCATACCGAAAGTGATCTATTTTTAGAGTTACTACATGAAATCAAAGAACAAGACTGGTGCTATTCCTGTGAAGAACACGAACTGGGAGTACATGCTGTAGCTGTGCCTATATACGATTCCAATGCAACCGTCGTTGCTGCCTTAAATATCGTGTCTCCGACCATGCGCACCACTCAGGATTATTTAATTGCCCATATTTTACCTTTACTACAAGAAACGGCTCGTGACTTACGTCAAGTGATTTAATCGGACAAAAAAAAGCCACATCTGGAAATGTGGCAAAAGGTGTATTGCTGCTACGGCTTATGTCCGTATCTTTAAATTAATCGCCTTTGCTTAAATGAACATTAATTTAGTGAAAATTCATTATATTTTTACCCGCCAATAGAAGTTTCAATTTTTCAATACACATTGATGTAAGCAAAATATTAAATTCAAAAATTAAGTGCCACAACATTTTAAATTCAATACTTTTTCTATAAAAAGGCCTAGACTCAATGAAAATTTAACACTATTGATTAAATCTGATATTTATCTCACAAAATATAAGAGATAGGCTAAAGTGTTATTTTTTGTATAGAAAAATAACATATTGTAATAAACAGCTTAAATTTCACGTTTGCTGTTTATCTATCCAATTAGATTTAAAAACAACCTGTTGATAAATAAATATTTTATAAAAAACAAGTTCTTAAAATACAACTCATTTGTATTCGCTACAGAAGCATAGTATTTTAAAAAACACATGAAAAATAAATAAATTTCAAACCTAAAGATAGATCGAATAATAAAAGTGAGATCGAAAAATGATTGAATGGTTACAAGGCGAATTAAAACATAGCCCAGAAATCTTATTGTTCCTCTCATTGGCAATCGGTTTCTGGATCGGTCAATTTCAATTCGGAAAATTTCAGTTTGGCGGTGTGGCAGGTTCCCTCCTTGTTGCAGTAGTGCTAAGTCTTATCGGTGTGCCCGTCGACAATGGGGTCAAAGCCATTTTGTTTGCATTATTCATTTATGCGGTTGGTTTTGAAAGTGGTCCCCAATTCTTTAAATCACTTGGTCCTCAATCGATAAAAGAAATCCTGTTAGCCATCTTTATGGCCGTCAGTGGTTTAATTACCGTTTTAGTCATGGCCAAACTTTTCCACCTCGATAAAGGCTTGGCGGCTGGATTGGCTGCCGGTGGTATGACTCAATCTGCAATTATTGGTACGGCTGGGGATGCGATTTCCCGACTCGACCTCCCTTTGACTGAGATTCAAAAACTTCAAGCCAATGTCGCAATCGGTTATGCCGTGACTTATATTTTCGGTTCATTGGGTGCCATTATTGTCTGTGTGAATATTTTGCCTAAGTTTATGGGTAAAGAAATTCACGATGATGCTTTAAAAGCACAGTCTGAACGTCTTAAAGGTGCTTTTGAATTAGCCCCAGGGCAAGAACTTGCCATGCCCGAAATTGTTGGTCGAATTTATAGAGTTAAACAAGCCAATCGACAAACGGTTGCGGAATTAGAAGCTCGAGAAGCCAGCATTACCATCGAGCGAATCAAGCGTAAAGATCAATTAATTGATGTGTCACCAGAACTGACTTTAGAAACAGATGATGTGATATTAATCGTTGGACGTCGTGCCAGTGTCGTCGCTGTTTCAGACCAAATTGGTACTGAGTTACAGTCCTCACAAGGCATGGAAATGATTATGGATACCACAGATGTGATCCTAAGAAATTCCAAATATATCAATCGTAGTTTAGGCGATATCAAAACCAATACCCCTGCCTATCTAAAACATGGGATTTACGTACTGGGGATTAAACGGAATGATGAAGCCCAAAGTTTGAGTGATGATACCGTGCTGCAACAAGGCGATGTCATTACCGTCTATGGGACTAAAAGCGATCTTGATCGTTTAGTCAAAGAAGCAGGTGCAGCACTACCAGAAAGCTTAAAAACCGACTGGATATTCCACGGTGCAGGCCTTGTAGTCGGTTTGCTGATTGGTCTTTTTGTCATCCGTTTAGGTGATGTTCCATTGACTCTGGGTGCTGGCGGTGGTGCCCTACTCTCAGGTCTTTTATTTGGTTGGTTGCGTAGTCGTAATCAAGTCCATGGCAATATGCCTTTAGCAGCATCGCAACTGCTGAAAGATCTCGGTCTTGCAGGATTCGTCGCTGCGGTTGGCTTACAATCTGGTCTACAGGCGATTCAAACCATTAAAGACAGCGGTCTGTCCCTATTTATGATCGGGGTTGTGGTGACCTTAGTTCCTCTGATTCTTTCCATGCTTTTTGCACGTTATGTGCTCCGTTATGACAACGTTGCAGTGATGGCCGGTGCGCTATCAGGCTCACGCAGTGCCAACCCTGCTTTTGGTGCCATCTTAGATAAAGCAGGAAATTCGATTCCGACCGTTCCTTTCGCCATTACTTATGCACTGGCAAACGTATTCTTGACCTTGCTTGGCCCACTGATCGTTGGCCTTGCCTAAAGACAATGTGTATTCAATCGCTTATTGCTTCAACTATAATTAAGGAGACTTCCCATGGGGAACGTTGATTATTCAAAATACTCAAAACTTAGCCCATTCGAACTAAAAGACAACTTAATCGAGCTTGCCCAAAGTAAAACAGACAGGCTGATGCTCAATGCAGGACGTGGGAATCCGAACTTTTTAGCCACGGTTCCGCGTCGAGCATTCTTCCAATTGGGGCTGTTTTCTACCACAGAGTCAGAATTTTCTTTTTCGTATATGCCAGAAGGTCTGGGCGGTTTTCCTCGCCCTGTCGGTCTGCAATCTCGCTTCGATAATTTCATTATGCACAATCGGGATAAACCAGGTGTAGTATTCCTCGGTAAAGCCATTTCCTATGTGAGAGATCAGCTTGGTTTAGATCCCGATGCATTTTTACTGGAAATGGTTGAAGGGATTTTAGGCTGTAACTACCCTGTTCCAGATCGAATGCTACGTATTAGCGAATCAATTATCAAAGAATACATTCTTCGTGAAATGGGCGTACAAGGCATGCCTAAGGAAGGCTTGGACTTATTTGCTGTCGAAGGTGGCACAGCGGCAATGGCCTATATTTTTAATTCATTAAAAGAAAATAAAATTATTGCCAATGGCGATCGAATTGCAATTGGTAGCCCAATTTTCACGCCCTATTTAGAAATCCCGAAACTGAATGACTATCAGCTCGAAGAAGTTTTGATTGAAGCAGATCCAAAACTCGGTTGGCAGTATCCTGAATCTGAATTGCGGAAACTTGAAGATCCATCAATTAAAGCCTTCTTCCTTGTCAATCCAAGTAACCCCCCTTCAGTAAAACTAAGTGATGAAGGCTTGGCGATCTTGGCTAATATCGTTAAAAAACGACCTGACCTGATTATCTTAACCGATGATGTTTACGGTACTTTCGCAGACAATTTCAAATCACTGTTTGCGATCTGCCCAGACAATACCATTTTGGTGTATTCATTCTCGAAATATTTTGGAGCAACGGGTTGGAGACTGGGAGTTATCGCCCTTTCGAATAATAATATTCTTGATCAAAAGTTGGCTGCATTATCGAAAAAAGACAAGAAGGAACTTGAAGAACGTTATTCTTCTTTAACCACCGACCCAGCCAAAATTAAATTCATTGACCGTCTGGTCGCGGATAGTCGTAATGTTGCACTGAATCATACCGCAGGCCTTTCTACACCGCAGCAAGTGCAAATGGTACTGTTTGCGCTGTTCAATATGATGGATTCTCAGCAGAACTATAAGAAGGCGGTCAAATCCGTGGTACGTGAGCGTGATGCGGCACTGTACCGTCAATTAGGGGTCGAAGTCCCTTCTGATCCGAACTCTGTCGATTACTATACATTGGTTAATTTGGAAAATACCTCTCGAACATTGTACGGAGATGATTTTGCCAACTGGGTGATGAAAAACAAGAATCCAACCGAACTTCTATTCCGTGTAGCCGATGAAACAGGTGTAGTGCTCTTACCAGGTTCTGGTTTTGGTGTGCAACATCCTTCTGCCCGTGCATCATTAGCAAACCTAAATGAATACCAATATGCGGCCATTGGAGATTCATTAAGACGTTTTGCCGAAGAAGCCTATCAAGAGTATTTAAAAACCAAGAAAACTAAGAAATAAATCTGAATTAAATTTTCCATAATTAAAAAAGCAGCTTCGGCTGCTTTTTCATGGTTTTAAAATCATAACTGAACATTTAAAGATCGAGTATCAGCTTTTTACCCTTAGCACGAGATACACAGATCATCATCGACTGCTGTGAGGCTTTTTCATCATCACTCAGATATTGATCAAAATGTTCGGCTTCCCCTTCTAGAATCATGGTTTCACACGTGCCACAGACTCCTTCACGACATAAGCATTCCACATCAAGATTGAGGAGTTCAATCGCTTGTAAAATCGTTTGATTGCCTTGCACTTCGACTTGCTGATTGGATTTTGCCAATATCACCGTAAATGCTTCACCCTCTTCTGGTACGGTAGACGCAAATTGCTCCCAATGGATATATTCATCGCGGTAGCGATAGTAATTACAACGATCAATCACTGCATCAATCATCGGTTTAGGCCCACACACATAGACATGCGTCCCTTTGGGTTGAGACCCAATCAATTGATCCAGATCAAGACATTTTCCATCTGAATCAACATAGCTAACAATATGTTCACCATGCTTTTGCTTGAGTTCTTCTAACAACGCAGCATGTTCTGGCGAACGGTATGCATAATGCAATTCAAAGTTTGCACCACGCGCTGCCAGCTCATCCATTTGTGGTACAAACGGGGTAATACCAATTCCCCCCGCAATTAAAATATGTTTCTCACCTTCTTCCGCCAACGGAAATAAATTCTTTGGTTCAGAAATCAGAATTTCACAGCCTTCATTGCACTGATCATGCATATAGACAGAGCCACCCTTACCTTCGATATCCTTACGTACACAGACTTGGTAAATCGAAAGATCTTGAGCACAGCTCATCAGTGAATAGGCATTCGACAGTTGGTCATTCATTTTGACAATGATATGACTGCCACCATTAAATTGAGGGAAATTTTGTCCATCCTGACGTTTAAATGTGAACCGTTTAATCAGTGGGGTCAGTTGCTCTACACGAGTGACCACTGATGGGAACATTTCATAATGACTAGCCATGTCTAAATCCTCTTTACCGCATGCTGCTCATCTAAGCATTTTCTAATTTTAACTGCATATTGCTTGTTGAACCGTCAATTCTGATCGTCCTAACAGGCATTGTTCCTATAATCCCAAACACATATATTTAATGGTCATAAACTCTTCTAAACCGTATTTTGAACCTTCACGGCCAACACCTGATTGCTTAACACCACCAAATGGCACGACTTCATTGGAAATAGCGGTTGAATTCATCCCGACCATGCCATATTCCAGCTGTTCAGCAACACGCCAGATGCGTGAAATGTTTTCGCTATAGACGTAGGCCGCTAAACCAAAAATCGTATCATTGGCTTGCGCGACCACATCAGCCTCATCAGTGAAGCGAATCAAAGGTGCTACAGGACCAAAAATTTCTTCCTGAACAATGTTCATGTCACGCGAAACATCGGTTAAAACAGTGGGTTGAAAGAAGGTTTGTCCAAGTGCATGTTGTTTACCACCGCACGCCACATGGGCACCTTTGCCACAGGCATCATCAATTAACTGTCGGGCTTTAAGCACGGCCTTTTCATTGATTAACGGGCCAATCTGTACATTCTGTTCCAAACCATTACCAATTTTGAATTTCTGTACTTCTTGTACAAACTTCTCGGTAAATGCCTGATAAATCTTGTCATGGACATAAATTCGATTGGCACAGACACAGGTTTGCCCTGCATTACGGAACTTGGCAAAGATCGCGCCTTGAACCGCTTTATCCAGATCGGCATCATCAAAGATGATGAGTGGTGCGTTGCCACCCAGTTCAAGTGCCAGTTTTTTGATGGTATCTGAACATTGCTGCATCAATAAACGTCCGACAGGTGTAGAACCAGTAAAAGTCAGTTTTTTGACTTTTTCATGGCTGGTAAATACCGAACCAATTTCTTGCGATTTGCCTGTCACCACATTAATGACACCTGCTGGAATACCTGCCATTTCAGCCAGTTTAGCAATCGCAAGTGCACAATATGGGGTTTCATTGGCAGGTTTAATCACGATGGTACAGCCCGCAGCCAAAGCAGGCGCAGCTTTGCGGGTAATCATCGCGATCGGGAAATTCCACGGCGTAATCGCAGCAACCACGCCGACAGGTTCTTTGGTGACAATAAAACGCTGCTGGCTATTGGTGGTTGGAATCACATCGCCATAAACGCGTTTACCCTCTTCCGCAAACCATTGAATAAATGAAGCTGCATATTTCACTTCACCCAAAGCTTCGGCTAAAGGTTTACCCTGCTCAATGGTCATGATCCGTGCCAGTTGATCAGCATGACTCAAAACCAGTTGATGCCAAGCCAATAACAGGTCGGCACGTTTTTGTGCCGTTAATCCTTTCCACGCTGCTAAAGCCTGATAAGCCACTTCAACCGCTTCAGTGGCTTCCGCAGCACCCATATTCGGAATCAGACCGATTTCTTCACCCGTCGCTGGATTGGTCACAGGAAGGGTTGCCTTGCTTTGCGCATTGACCCATTGGCCATTAATCAATCCGCGTTGTTGAAATAATTGACTTCCTTGCAAACTTGACATGTCATGATCCTATCGATTGAAAGCAAGGTACGGTCTTATTTTCACCGTACCCTTGAATGAGCCTGAGACAAAATTACTTGTGGTACTGCGCAACAAGATTCTGGAAATACGCGATACCATGCTCACTGATGCCTGAACGTTGCTTATCGGTCATGATACGGCCCTGACCGCGATAACCCCGTGATTTCAAGCCACGTTGTACACTTTCAACCAGTTCAAGGTCTTCAGGACGGAAGACATTGCGGTACCATTCAATCAAATCTTTCTGATCTTGAGTCAACTCTTCATTGGTAAAGAAAATATCGTAGTGTTGCAAAGTGGTTTCCGCATCCATCGGAAACTCATAGATCACGGTCATGAAGTTTGCACCTGGTGGCACGTTAAACATGGTGCAAGGCCACGTCCAGAAACCGCTAAAAGTCGGATCTTTGACTGATGGATCAAGCTTGAATGACTTTTCTGAAGAACGTGCATAACCATATTGCAGCGTCCAGTTTTGATGCGTGGTGTGCCAGTATTTATCAACCTGTACCGAATCGGCAAAACCAGGGTGCGCTGGGCCACAGTGATAACATTCTAAATAGTTATCCACGATCACTTTCCAGTTTGCAGGTGTTTCCGTTACAAAACGTGCCGCCAGTTTCAAGTCTTTGATTACTGCACAGGCTTCATTCAGTTTCTGTGCAAATTCAGGCAATTGATCTTCAACACAAGTGGCATTTTCATCCATATTGATAAAGACAAAACCACCGTATTCTTCAACTTTTAACGGCACCATGCTGGAGTTTTGCTTGTCGAAAGACTCGACATGATCACAGTTACGCGCCAACGCCAAACTACCATCTAGCTTAAAGGTCCATGCATGATACGGACAGGTAATCACATTCTTGGCTTTGCCGCTGCCACTTAACAACTCATGACCACGATGCGGGCAGACATTATAAAATGCACGCAATACGCTGTCTTTGCCACGAATCACGATGATATTTTCACCAATCACTTTACGGGTAATATAGTCATTGGCTTGTGCAACTTCACTGCCATGTGCCACGCAAATCCAGCTTTTCGCAAAAATTTCTTCTTTTTCACGTTCAAACACCTGAGAAGATGTGTAAAACACTTTGGGGAATGTCCATGCCACATCTGGGTTTGAACAGAAATCTTCTGGTAATTTTTCAACTGCATTCATGGTTTTACTCCATTAAACTCTTTTGTCCTAACGACCGTTTTATCAAAATTGGCGATGTTCAAATCACTTGAACATTTGCTTTAACGAACTCAGTATGTGCTGATATAAATCCTGTACCACAGGACAGTCCCGCACTAAACGTAAACTGCCATGCAGTAATCCTTTGCCGAGATAAAACTCGGCAGCAATATTGGCTTGTTTTAACTTGTCCACGAAAATACGCCCGTCGTCACTCAGTGGATCGTATTCAGCAACCGCAACAAAACTGCGCGGCATGGCAGAAAAATCCTGTGCATTCAGTGGTGCTAAACGTGTATCTTTCCAGTCACTTTCATTCGGTGCATATTGTTTCAGGTAATAATGCATTTCTTCTAGCGTCAGTAACGGCGCATGGGCATGCTGCAGGCAAGACGCTGTATCAAAACTGCTCCACAAACATGGATAGATCAAAGCCAAACCACAGGCCTGACTCCCTGTATGCTGCAACTGAACCGCCAGTGCCGCGGCTAAATTGCCGCCTGCACTGTCGCCTGCTAACACAATCTGCGCCGGGTTAATGTTCCAATCTGCGCCATGCCCGCGTAGCCACTGATAAACCGTTTCACAATCGTTATAAGCAGCTGGAAAATGATGTTCTGGTACCAAACGATAATCGACACTCAGGACCGCAACATTCAGATCACGACATAAATAGCGGGTGATAAACTCATGTGAATCCAGATTACCTAACATCCAGCCGCCACCATGGATAAACAGAATACAAGGCCAACCCGCTTCAGGTGCCGCGCCCAGTGGTGAATACAGCCGAACATTGACGGGATGAGTGGCATGCGCAACAGTTTTATCTTCAATATTGACCGTACCATCACGTGGCAAGGTATAATGCAGACACATGGCATCATAGGCTGCACGAATTGAATCAATATCGTTATCCGCTGCTGAATAAATGCTGCTCCAATACACCAGACTTTGCATTTCTTCGCTTAACTCATAGCGCGTGTTCGGTTGCTGTGTCATAACAATTCCTTTTGACTGCTTTTATGTGCACGTGGTGTTGCCGCAATATCAATCTGCATCTGTCGATTTGAATCAGTATGCTCAAGGGCTTCCAGCTCACTAAAGCTACTCTGCTCGATCAAATGCGATGGCACTTTGGAATAATCCTCAATCAACCACTTCACCAAACCATAAGTCTGCACCAGAATAATCACAATAAACGGCAAGGCAGTCACAATCGTCGCAGTTTTCATGGTGTCTAACGGCGCCTTCGAGAAAATCATCGCAATCGGAACCAGTGTTAACATCACACACCAGAATAAACGTGCATTCGGTGATGGATCCTGTCCTTCACGCAGACCGCGGGTACAGGTTGCAGAAACGGCATAGCCTACTGCATCCATATGTGCTGCAAGGAAAATCACCATGATGCCAAGGAATAACCACATCATCAGCTTGCCTGCAGGCAACAACCCCAACAGTTGACTAATCGCCACTTCACCACCTTGCTGGCTCAATATTTGCGGAACATTGACCATACCGTGAATAAAGCTATAGACACTGTAGTTCTCAAACACACCGAAGATGAACCATAAACCAACGCTACCGCCGATGACCATGGCAAGAATCACTTCTTTAATGGTGCGGCCTTTTGAGACACGTGTTACGAATAACGCGACACCTGGTGCATATGAAATCCACCATAACCAATAGAATACAGTCCATTCACGGGTGAATTTTCCATCACCCATCGGGTCGGTAAACAGGCTCATATCCACAAAGTTGGTCGCCATCAGGCCAAAACTCATCAATGAATTATTCATAATGAACTGGGTTGGGCCAAAGCACAGCACGTAGATCGCAAACAGCACCACACCCAAGCACACCATATGGCTTAAACGCTGCATGCCTTTATCCATCCCTACATAAGAGCTCAGTGCGAATAAGATGGATACCGCTAGAATGATGATTACTTTGGTCATGAAGGTATTTGGAATACCGGTTAGTTGCGACAGAATGTTGGTAAAGGTGACAGCAGTCAAAACCAGTGAAATGGTCAAGGCACCAAACATACACAACAAAAACATCAGATCGACCACACGTCCAACTGGACCTGTTGCTTTAAAGCCTGTCACTGCTTCAATCACGGATGCCAAACTCAAGCCTTTATTCTTTCTGACATGATAGCTGTAGCACAATGAAATCGATGCCAAGGCATAGATCGACCATGCACTCAAACCCGAGTGAAAGAACGAATAAGCCACACTGTATTTCAGTGCATCTGCCGACTCTGGTACTAAATTTAAACCTGGGGTTTGGTAATAATAAGCCCAGTCCAAAAAGCCCCAGTACAAGGTGGAAGATCCAATCCCCGATAAAATGAACATGAAAATCCATGACATGGTGCTGTATTGGGGCTTCCCCTCACCAAGCTTGATTTTTCCGTATTTACTGAAGGCCAAACCAAAGGTAAAAATAATTGATAAAAAAGCAAATAACAGAACTGGCGTGGTAAACACTGACGTGGTCCACTGCATCCATTTTGCAGCCAGTTGTATTGATTCAGAGGAGTAGATTGCCAGCCCAGCCACCGATGTAAATACAACGGCAAGACTGGTGATCGCAAGCGTCTTATCTGTATAAGGTTTTGTAATTTGATTATCCATATCTATTCAATCCATCTTGGATAGTGACTATTCCCTAAGGGGTATTTACTCCATCGCGAATAAATCCATTTTTTGCTCAGTCACGCAGGATGCAATCGCATCACCCACCTCGTAGGTTTTTGCAGTTCCACCCACATCAGGTGTTTTTGGACCATGAACCAAAACATGCTCAATCGCCTGCATAATTTCCTGCCCCGCTTGAATCACCTGTTCATCACCGTCTGCCAAAAAATCTAGCATCATCGCACCCGACCAAATTGCAGCAATCGGATTGGCAATTTGTTGTCCGTAAATATCTGGTGCGGAACCATGTACAGGTTCAAACAATGATGGAAACTTACGTTCGGGGTTTAAGTTTGCCGAAGCCGCCAATCCAATCGTGCCCGTACATGCAGGTCCTAAATCCGACAAAATGTCACCAAATAAATTCGATGCCACCACCACATCAAAACGCTCGGGTTGTAATACAAAACGTGCCGCTAAAATATCGACATGCTGTTTATCTGCCTTGATTTGTGGATAATGTTTTGCCATTTCATCAACACGTTCGTCCCAGTACGGCATACTCACCGCAATGCCGTTAGATTTGGTTGCAGCCGTGATTTTTTTAGCCTCACGCTGATCAGCAAATTCAAACGCATATTTTAAAATGCGATCGACACCATGACGGGTAAAAACTGCTTCCTGCAAGACAAACTCACGATCTGTGCCTTCGAATGCTTTTCCACCAATCGCAGAGTACTCACCTTCACTGTTTTCACGAACCACATAAAAATCGATATCACCAGGTTGCTTGCCAGCCAATGGACATTTCACCCCAGGCATTAACCGAACAGGACGTAAATTCACATACTGATCAAAACGACGGCGGAACTGGAGCAACGATCCCCACAGTGAAATGTGATCAGGTACCTTTTCAGGCCAACCCACTGCACCAAAGAAGATTGCATCATATTCCTGTAAGACTTCAAACCAGTTATCTGGCATCATTTTGCTGTGTTCAAGGTAATAATCACAGCTGGCCCAATCAAAGCTATCCATTTGAAGTTGAATACCATATTTGTCTGCTGCTGCCTTTACAACCTTGATGCCTTCTGGTAGAACTTCTAAACCAATCCCATCACCCGCAATCGTGGCAACTTTATACTTTTTTGCCATAACGCTCCCTTACACCTTTGGTTAATATCCTTAGCTGTAAACATGCTGTTTTCAGCAACAATGATCAATAAGAAAACTATCACCCCAATGGACACGGATCGTGAATAATCTACCTAACCTATCGGATTTAAAGGTTTTTTGCACAGTCGCCAAACGCAAGAGTTTTGTCGATTCAGCTGAGGAGCTAGGTGCTTCACCTGCATTTATCAGTAAACGCATCAACATTTTAGAAACCAACCTGAACTGCAAACTATTCCATCGCAGCACTCGTCATGTCAGTTTGACCGAAGATGGCAAACTGATTCTAGATCGGGTCTCGAATATTCTGGATGAATTCGATGAAATCAGTGAACTGGTCAATAACCCGTTAAGCACGCCAACGGGTCATCTCGACATCGTCAGCAGCTTTGGTTTCGGCCGTAAACATGTCGCGCCTATTCTGTCCAAACTGTTGACCATGTATCCAAAACTTGAGATCCAATTCGATACTATCGACAACACCAAAGATCTGATTCAGCACAGCATTGATCTGGATATTCGGATTGGTAATGACATTGCACCGAATATGATTGCCAAAAAACTGGTTTCAAATTTTCGGATTTTTTGTGCAGCACCCAGTTATTTGCTAAAACATGGCATGCCTGAAAATCTTGAGGATTTACGTAACCACGATTGCCTGACCATCAGTGAACGCGATCAGTCCTCAGTGTTGTGGAAATTACGTCATATTTCAGAAGATATGTCCGTACATGTGACACCGCGTTTCATTTCCAATAATGGCGAGATTATTCATCAACTGGCAATTGAAGGACATGGCATTATCTTACGTTCCATCTGGGACGTCGCCGATGAACTGATTAGCGGTGAGTTGCAGCATATCTTGCCTGAATACTGGCAAGATGCCGATGTCTGGGCGGTGTATCCTTCGCGCTTAAAAAGTTCATCAAAATTACAGACCTGTATCCTGTTTATTCAGAATGAACTGATCAACCGTTTACAGCATATTCAGAATTTAACGCGTGGTGCACTGATTCAACCGATTGAACCAATCAATCCCAATACTGAAAAAGTATTTCTATAATCGCACTAAGCTGCCTGCTTTCTTTTTTCAACTACATCATGCACATTAACGAGATCATGAAATAACAGGCAGCTTATGAGCACGGCAATATTTGGCCTTATTTTACTTGCAGCGACATGTCACGCCACATGGAATGCTATTGTAAAAGCGGGTACAAATAAGTTTTTAACCACCGTATTGGTTACGGCATCCGCAGCAGTTTTAGCAGCGCTATTATTGCCTTTCTTTCCAATGCCGCATCGCGATAGCTGGCCTTATATTCTGGCTTCAACTGTTATCCAGATTCTTTATTTTGGACTGGTGGCCAAAATTTATCGTATTGCCGATATGGGCCTGACCTATCCCTTAATGCGTGGCACAGCACCACTGATTGTGGCAGTATTCGGTACGTTTTTGCTGCATGAACAACTGGAGTTTAATGCGTGGATTGGCATTATCACCATTTCCGTCGGCATTTTATCCATGATTCTAGCTGCTCCCCAAACGGGACGTAAAGGCATTGGTCTGGCCCTACTGAATGCAGTGCTGATTGCAGGTTATACTTTGCTGGATGGTCATGGCGTTCGCCTTGCAGGATCAACAATTGCCTATATTCTATGGAGTTTTGTACTCTCAGGTCTGATCTTTTTTATCTTCGCGCTGAAAATACAATATCATCAGATGGGTGAGTATTTTCGACATAATTGGCATTTAGGCTTAATTGGTGGAATTGGTTCATTTTTCTCTTATGGCTTGGCACTTTGGGCGATGACGCTTGCACCTGTTGCGATTGTTGCCGCGCTACGTGAAACCTCAATTTTATTTGCCACGCTGATCTCGATCTTTATTCTAAAAGAGTGCATCAATGCGATACGGATTATCTCCTCATGTATTATTTTAATCGGGGCACTGATCTTAAGAACTGTCTAAACGAAAAAGCCAGTCTATCCTAAACAGACTGGCTCATTTTCAACGCTGAATTTAGAAGTAATAACCCAGCGATAAATAGAACAATTTATTCCATTGATTGCTGTCACCTTGTGCAAGGCCATCTGCACCACTGCCTGTCATCGGGTCATTGCGACTCCAGATATATTCGCCCTGTATGCCTATTTTTTTATAGTTAAAATATAGACCTGCGATTAAGCGATCTGAATCTTGATAGCCTGATTCATCTTTATAAAAGCGGCTATAAGACACATAAGGTTTAATATTTTCTAACTGATGGAAAGGCTTGGCAAAGGTGTAGTTAATTTCATTGGCCATATATTTACCTTTGTTGGCCACCTGATAGGGATAATCAAATGCCCCAATCGTCGAACTTTTCGGTAAAAGATCATCTGCATTTTTAACGTCCTGCTCACCTGCCAAGAACAACCATTGCCATGCCTGATAATTGGTCGTGCTAAAAACACTCCAGGTACTACGATGTCCATTTCGATTGGTTCGATTATTTTCCAATTCTGAATACCAGTAAGAGCCACCAATTTCAGTCGACAAATTCTGCGATTGATCGATATCGAACTTTCTGGATAAGCGCGTCACCCACATGTTCTTTTCATCAATATCAGTACCTTGGGTCAAATCATCGGCTCGAACAAAGTTACCGCTATAACGACTGGAATCCTTGGATGTACCTTTGTAATTTCCGCCATCGGTTGGATAAAAACCGAGAATGAAATTGTACAGATTGTCCTTAAACTGGTACTTCACCCCAAGGTTTTGAATATCTTCCAGTCCAACGGTATTGAGCAAAGTTTCATAATAGCTATTGCCCCACAGTCGCCCAAAGCCAAAATCAACCGATTGCAAACCGACTGTCACGCGTTGCTGATCTGAGATTTTATAGCCTGCCCAAGCATCTTTTAGGAATAAAGCATCACATAAGCGGTCATATTGGTAGCAACGCACATCCATTGAGGCAATCCAATTCGGATTTTCATAACTCAATACCGCCTTGATATCCGCGAGTCGCCAGTCATCATTCTTGGAACCTTGATTGGCCTCAACAATATAATCTTTATGAATATAACGGGTACGGATTGCGCCTGTGAGTTTCAGTTCACCCGATTGTGTTTTCGGGTCACCGATACTTAAATCAGCAGCTAAAATTGGCGTATTTGCCAAAATACCCATCGAACCTAAGAGAAGCAGTGCTTTTTTCATTGTTGTACGTCCTTGTTTAACCTCATAAGAAAATGAAGAAATTCAAGGTGACAAACAACGGCTAAACTATAAAGTCGGTCTTTACGGAATGTGTTTAATGCTGATCGATTAAAGCTTAATAAGTAAGTAATATCTATTTTCCTTTTTTAACTTTTGAAATAACATCGAGATAGATGAAATTTTAAATTAAAGTTAAAAAGAATAAGAACGATAAAAAAAGCTATAGATATTCAGCAATCCGATAAATAACAATCAAGCCCTGTTTATTCCTTTCCAATCCGCTGTGGAATTGGAACATGTCTCAGTGCTTGGAAATCCGTATTACTTTTGCATAATGGATTGGATCAAGCCGAGTCATGAGTATTGCCACGATCAATACCATACTCAAGTGCCAAATCCAGCCGGCTGCATACGTTCCAGTCATGTCATGCAATACAGCCACTAACCAAGGTGCGATGGCTGCAAGCAGAAAACCGCCACCTTGCATTAAGGCAGAAAGCTGTCCTGCATGTGCTGGATCAGATAAATGATCTAGCACCACAATCATCAATAAAGCAAAACAGCCACCCAAGCCCATACCGACGGTTATTGCCCATACATACGGCAAGGTATCAGACATGAAAGCCAATCCTGCAAAGCCAATCAGTTGCAAGATAAGCGTTAATCCAACCCACACTCGACGATCTTTGTTTCTACGCGACAAATAAGGTAACAATAATGCCGCCCCCGCTTGACTGAGCGTTAACACAGCCATCAAATTTCCACTGGCGGTAGCAGTCCAACCCTGCGCTTGGTATGCGGGTGCAAGCCACGCAACAATCGAACTATAGCCCCCATTAATTAATCCAAAACAAAAAATGAGCAGCCAGGTTCGTGGTTGTTTTAACAGCATCATTACAGCGGGGATTTTTCTTGATTGATGCGGCACTCTCTTCAAAAAACAAGATGCAAAGACGATGGCAAATAATGCTGGAACAGCAAAAATGGATAAGCCTATTTTCCAGCTACCACTGTTATTTGAAACAACAGGCGCAATCACAGCACCGAGCGCCCCACCACCCATCAACATCGCTGAATAGACTCCCATCATTGGACTGAGATGATTCCTAAACTCTCTTTTGATCAAACTTGGGAAAATCGCTTGCACCACTGCCACGCCAAAACCAATGATGGCGGCGGTGAATATTAAAGTCCATCCATTGGGTACAATGAAACGCAATCCACAGCCTAAGAAAATCATTCCCAAAGCACTAAGAATAGCTCGACGCTCACCAATCGCATTGAGTATGAAGGGGCCCACAAACGCGATCAGTCCCATCAGCAACATCGGCACAAGCGTTAAAAGTGCAATACCTTGTAAGCTCAGTCCAGTTGTTGTTCGAATCTGATTTGCCACAGGCCCAATGCTGGTCATAAATGGCCGAAGGTTCAAGCCGACCAATGCCACTGTTGCCACCAAAAGCATTCGGTTATTTTGCATGTTCATCTTTTCCCATCACACTGTTCAGGTCATCGATTTCCAGTAAGCATATAAATCTGGTTTTTCTTCTATTCGGACAGGAACATAACGAATATTCATTGATTGTTCTGCAAAGGGTTGAGCAAGGTCAGCATAGATCGCTGCTGTTGATAAACCGAATGGTGCACCATCTTCATTGGAATGTGCATAGCTCACAGCCTGAATTCCAGCTAAACGCATCGCTGCCATACACATTGGACAAGGATGTCCACTTGCAAACACAGTACAACCGTCAAGATTGGCTGTACCTAAATATTGACTTGCAGCACGTATTGCCAATAACTCGGCATGTGCTGTTGGGTCATTGCTTTTTAAAATTTCATTGACGCCTGTGGCAATCACTTTTCCCTCTTTTACCACCACGGCAGCAAAAGGACGGCCGCCTTGTTCACAGTTTTGATAAGCCAATTCAATTGCTTGACGTAGAAAATCTGTTGTTTCTGCCACCTTAATACTCCTTAAATTTTTTTTTCGCACCAGCATCTAACAAGGCTTTCTCAATAGATATATAGCCACGAGCATGTGCATGCTCAAGTGGCGTTATGCCATCACCATCTGCAATATTGACATCAGCACCCGCTTTGATCAGTAAATCAACAATTTGTTGATAAGGTTTGCTGCCATTCCCTAATATGATGGCTTCCAATAACGCAGTCCAACCTAAATTATTGATGTGATCCACATCTACACCAGCAGCAATTAGCGTACGTACGGTATCTACATGCCCACGTTCAGCCGCAGGAATCAGTGCCGTTCCTCCATAACGATTGGTACTTTTCAGATCTGCACCATGCGTCAGGGTCATACTCAATATTTTTAAATACCCACGCGCCCCTGCATAAAGATAAGGGCTATCTTGAATCTGGTCTTTGGCATTCACATCTGCACCCGCATCTATCAGGAATTGCGCAGCATAGACATTGTTTGCACGCGTTGCGACCATTAAGGCTGTTGCACCAGATGCATCACGGGCATCAATCTGAATCTGATGTGAGAGTAATCGTTCAATTTGCGCCACGTCGTTTCGGGCAGCCGCAATATGTAACGCATCTTCTTGAATAGGGTCTCCTGAAGTTGCGTGACTACATGCTGTCACTGCAAGCGTAAATACCGCGGACATCAATGACTTGTGCATCCAAGCACCTCCAAGGATTCACCTGAATGAATAATTGTGCCTAGGATAATTAGATTTATTGATATTTAAAAATTAAATTATTTAATCAAATGTATTAAGATATTGAATAGCTAGATAATTCAAACCACTTAACATAATTGTATTCAATGGCTGATCTATATGTTTGATCCGCGCTTACTTCGAGCCTTCGTTACTATTTTTGAAGCAGGCAGCTTTACCTTAGCTGCTGAACGCTTGCACATGACTCAATCTACAGTCAGTCAACAACTCGCCAGATTGGAAGAGTCTGTGGGTAAACAATTGATTGATCGAAATGCACGCCCCTTACAACTGACAAGCTCAGGTGAATATTTAATTAGTTACGCACGGCGGATTTTAGCCTTACAACAAGAGGCCCAAAATATTCTTGGTGATCCGGCAGGTACCATCCCAATTCGAATCGGCTTGCCAGAAGATATTATGAATACCGACATGGCTTTGGCATTGAGTACATTTAGCAAGGAACATCGTACAATTCGACTAGATGTGACAGCTGGACTAAGCCGTGATCTGATGGAGCGCTATCGCAGCGGACAGTTTGATATTGTTGTGGTTAAAGAAATGGCTGCAAGTTCCGATCATCATGCAACATTTCCAGAACAAATCGCATGGTTTGAAAGTATTGATCACAGCAAAGAATGGACGGATCCGATGCCATTGGTGACCTTCCCTCAAGGCGGACTCTACCGTGAGGAAATGTTTGAACGTATTGAGCGTGAACGCAAACATTGGTATATCGCTTTTACCAGCAATAGCTTGGCGAGTGTACTGGTTGGTGTAGAAACGGGTTTAGGTTTATCCCTATTGCCTGTCGCAACAACAAAAGGTCATCGGGTGCGTGAATACCGTGCTTTAGGTAAGGCACATCACATGACTGTTTCAATCTATGCATGGGACAAAGATGGCCTCATCTCAAAATTACTGCAACGTATGACTAGAGTACTTCAACTACGTTTTGATCGATCAAAAGTTGATTAACTAAAATGGGTAAGCGCTCAAACCCATACAAATTAAACAGTGCATAACTATCTTTAAATGCCAAGCAACATGCTGGATGTGCCAAAAGCACCTCGCATGGCACAAGAAGTTAAATCCCCTTATCCACTGTCAAGACATCTCTGTATCTGCTGATTAAGATTCAATGAAATAGGCTTATTTCATAAGTAGATAAACATGACATATGACACACCGATGAGATATACCGAATATCGTCGCAATGATTTGTTATTCAACGTGATTGATTCGGGTCCAATCGATGGAAAACCCGTTATTCTTTTACATGGTTTTCCTGAAACAGCACAAAGCTGGCAAGCCACCAGTAAAATCCTTAATCAGCACAGCTTTCGCACCTTTGCAATTGAACAACGTGGCTATAGCTTGACTGCTTCTCCAAAAGGACGTTTTCAATATTCAATTGATGCGCTGGTTGCAGATGTCAAAGCCTTCATCGATTTATTAGGACAGCCCGTTTATGTGATTGGTCATGACTGGGGTTCGATCGTTGCCTGTAAATTGTCATTGCAATATCCAGAATTAGTGAAGCACCTCACTCTCGTTTCTGTTCCGCATACAGGTGCATTTTTAAAATCGATGCTCAGCAGCACACAAATCTTGAGCTCTTACTATATCGGATTTTTCCAACTGCCTTTTATTCCTGAATTGTTATTTAAGCGAGCGAAATCGCTCCGTCATTTGTTGTTAAAAAATTCAGGCATGAGTGCTGAGCAAATCAGTGACTTCAACCAACATTTCATTCAGGAAAACCGTATTGGCACAGCCATTAACTGGTATCGGAGTATGCCTTTGGCACCTATTCGCTCCAGCTTTAAAAAAGTAAAAGTACCCACCCTATTTATTTGGGGAAATAAAGATATCGCCATTGGCAAGAAAAGCGCAGAACTGAATAAACAGTTTTTTACGGGCCAATACCAAGAAGTGCATATGAATGCAACGCATTGGATTCCTGCCCAAAATGCTGAACAACTCAGTCATTATTTTATGAATGCCGTGAACTAAGGAGAAGTGTTATGCATCCCCAACAACGACTAGAAAATCATTATCTGCACCAACGTCGCGTTCAATTCGATTTTAGCAATACGCCTGAACATTGGATCTATGACAACCCTTTTGCCACTCATTTAATTAATGCCGTTCATTTAATTTTGCCCGTAGGTGAATTATGGATGTGTCGCTCGTTTAATGAAGCACTTCCCTATGTCAAAGATGAAAAGCTTCGCGCCGATGTGAAAGGCTTTGTGTATCAGGAGGCGCATCATGCCTCTGCACACAAGGTTGCCCAAGAATATTTACGTCATTATGACTATGATATTGATGGATTTCTTGCATCTTTAGACAACATCTTTAAGCAAATCAATACAGCACCTTTTGGCTTAACCCTATCCAGCCCCTTAGAATATCGTTGGCTCACAATTCGCGTAGGTATTGCCGCTGCAGTTGAACATTTTACGACGATGCTAGGAACATGGTGTCTCGATGATCAACCATGGCAAAATAAAACTGCTGATGAAATGATGTCTGACTTAATGACATGGCATTTAGCTGAAGAAGTTGAACATCGCAGTGTGGCTTTCGATTTATATATGCATTTATGCGGCGAAAATAACAAAGCCTTTGCCTACCTGCAACGCCAAACGATTATGTTGGCTGTTGCTCCTCTATTCACTTTCGCCATTTTTCACTGCTTTAAAAAACTGGCGCAACAAGACGAGCGTGCAGATCCTTATAAAAACTACGGACTGATTCGGGCATTAAGATACACAGCGATTGAAAATGCGCGCAGTAAACAAGTGCCGAGTTTTTTCGCGATGATTTCTAGCTTAAGACACTGGGTTAAACTGAGCTATCACCCTTATTATGAGGGAGATACCAACAAAGCACTACAGGTATTAAACCATTCTCCTGCTGTGAAAGCCCTGACCAAACTTCATGCCTGCTAATCCTTTAAATTAGAAACTTTCCTCTTTTTAGGCACTGATTCAGTGCCTATTATTTCGACTAAAAATATAAAAAAAGACCTTATATCAATATAAAGTCTTTCCAATATCAACTACTTGAGAAAGGTATACACCTATCAGTAGAATCTCCTAACTCTTTTTAAATGAATTGAAAGACTTATCTGTCGAAAATAATAAGATTCAGCGCTAAAGACTTGACCTTGAATACCACCGTGAAATAACCAAAGGCAAATGAATGAACTACGCTTAAATTATGTCTTATTTTATTGATTATTAATGAGAGATTTTAAAATCAAAGCTCATGATTCTGTCCCTTGATGATATAAAAACTTTGAAATGGATCGGCTAAGATAAAATGGTAAATCAACAACGTTATACCTGCGATGATTTATCTATAATTGGGTGAAAGGATTTGACTTCAAAACGAGCAGAGCAATTATGACTGAAATTCCAAGTATTCCATCCGTTCTGTTAGAACTCATCGACAAATATCTACAGCAACAAAATATTTCGAATAGTCAACTCAATGAACTTATGCAACAGTATGCCAATCAACCAAGAGTACCATTACATAAATGGTGGAATCTGCTTGAAGAAATCTACCATCAACACCCGACACCTGTTTTGGGACATTATATTGGTGAACTATCGGAACCTCACCATATTCATATTTTAGGTTACTTGGCATTATCTAGCCCCAATCTGCTCAGCTTTTTGAATTGTTTTAAGAATTTCCAACCCCTTTTGCAAAACTCTGCTTCATTTTCGATTGTGCAGAAAGAAGATCGTTTTTGTATGTGTTGGACACCTGTCGTGCATAAAAATTCTCAGCTTTCAAATGAAGTACTGCTTTCAGGAGTATTGAGTACCATCCGAAAGATTTTACACCGACCAGATATTCGTCCTTTAAAGATTGAGTTCTCTGCTGTCGCCCCTGCCGATACCACACCCTACCCACAGATCTATGGCTGCCCGGTCAGTTTTGATGCTGATGTTTTAAAATTATGGCTCCCGCTAGAAATCCTGCATTTACCTATCCCAAGTAGTGATCCACATCTTAAAAAACTGTTGGATCAACAAGCTGAGGCATTACTCAAGAGCATTCCAAATCCTGATACTTTTTTAAAAGATTTACAGCTAATGATCGTCAATATGCTCAAGATTGGTGAACCCTCTGCGGAGAATATTGCCAAACAGATGCATCTCTCTTTAAGAAGTTTTTATCGCAAGTTGAGTGGTTATAACCTGCAGTATAGTGATCTCGTAAAAAGTATTCGTTTAGAATTGGCAAAAAGCTATTTAATCAAATCAGAGCTGTCACTGACTGAAATTGCGCTGTTACTGGGTTATGCCGAACAAAGTGCATTTAGCCGCGCCTTCAAACAGTGGGAAAAGCTGACACCATCAGAATATCGAAAAAGTCATCTCAGCTAAAAATCTCTCAAAACAAAAAGAGCGAATCATAGACATGACTCACTCCTTCGAAAAAGTACTAGTCGGACATTTAAAAACTAAATCCAATATTTAAATTGATGCGGTATAACCATTGATCGCTATATGGAGACACCGTTGAGGTAAACCCCGTTGCATTCGATGCCCCTCCAATAATATTAGCGTTTTTACCCCAAGTGTAATCTGCCCAGACCATAAATGGCGAAGCAATAAACATCATCCCTGTGGTATTCATTTGTGAAGCTGACCAATCATCACGTTTCTTGTCCATGTAACTATAGTCATTATAGAAACGAATGGCTTTGAGTTTACCCATATCCTGCACAGGTAAGGTATAAGCCAAATTTAAACTGGCTACGGTAGCTTCCGAAGCAATGAAATATGCAGGGGTAAAACCATTGTTACCCATCAAAGTCATGTCGTTATTAACTCCATCCGGATTTTTGGCATCATATTGATAATGAATCACAGAGCTTTGTAAATTAAAGCGTTTGTAATTATTATCGGTATGTAAACCGACCGCATAATACTGACCATTTTTATCAGTGGTTGTATTATGCAATTGCGCGATTGCACCTGATACACCAAATTCTTGCTTGCCAAACTCAGTTTCTAACTTACGGACAATACGGGTGTTAAATTGATGGCGCTTTTCATTTTGATAGGCTTTTTGGGTTGGAAAAGCATTTTCTGAAAGATCATCATAAGTGGCACTTTCAGGCGAGTAACGTAGGCTAGTATCCAACATTTGCGGATAATAGCCGAATTTTACATCCCAGTCCTTGTTGTGAAAATTCCAGTTCAAACCGGGTGCAATGTTATTGCCATAGCCCAAGAAAAAAGGAATATGATAAGTCCAGCCATTTTGCGGATAAGGATAAATGGTGAATGGCTTATAGACAAAACCAGCTTCTATACTATTATTTTCATTGAGATTATAGCCAACATAGGCTTTCTCAATCGAACGTTTCTCTTGATCTTGAAATAAATAACTGGCATTGAAATAGGCATCATCAAATTTGCCCTTTAAATCCACCCGAAAAATATCGAAATACAGCTTACCGAATCCACCATTCGGCCCTTCCCAATTTTCATAACGCTGATTGAGTCGTACCACACCGCCAACTTGTACTGAATCCGTACCGTCTTCACTTTTCCATTCGAGGGCTGAGCTTTGCGCAAAAGCATGGGATGTCATACCCAAATAAAATGCAGCAAGCATCGCGACCATTGATGTCTTTTTCATATCTACTTCCTTTGCTTTCGTCCCAACGATCCTGTTGGTCTTGTTTTTGTTTTACCTATAAAACATAGTTTTTATCGATTTGCAGGCAAAAAATTTTACCTGCAAAGCGTAATTCACATCAGCACGGACTGCCAATGCTCAGTGGGATTAGTACAATTTTTTCTGTGGAGGACCTGCAAAGTTCAATGGTCCAATTGAATTCATATCCAGTTCAATCACGCTTGGGCCTTTGAATTCAACCGCTTCCTGAATCACGGTTTTGAATTCATCCGCACTACTCACTTTCCAGCTCTTCACACCCATGGCTTCACCTAGAACTTTATAGTCTGGGGTATGCAATTCATTGAAATACTGACGACCACCGAAGTAATTTTTCTGGATACCGCGCATCACGCCATAACCACCATCATTCATAATCATCAGTACCATATTGGTATTTTCTTGCGCCATGGTTGCGATTTCGCCAATCCCTAACATCAAGCCACCATCACCAACCAAACCAATGACTTTTTTATCAGGATTGGCAATCGACGCACCAATTGCCGTTGCCAGACCTAGACCAATTGCCCCAGCTAAAGAGTGAATGTTCTGATTCGGTGCTTGCACTGGGAATAAACGACTGCCCCAAGTACTGCCTGACATGGTGATGTCACGTACAAAAATGCCATCTTGCGGTAATGCAGCACGTAAGTGATCACAGATTAAAGCGTACTGATCTAACTGAGTACGTAGCGCATCGATTGCCGCCTGTTTTGCCTTCACCACTGCTGCATCATAATCTGCATCGACTTTTGAAATACCTTGCAAGCCCGTCAATACCCGTTGCAACACATCTTTGGCATCGCCACAAATGAAGTTACGAACTTTGTAATTACGCTGCTGCGCGACAGGATTGGCATCAATCTGGATAGTATTGTCAGGGAATTGCACTGAATAGGTTTTGGTTTCATTACTACGTAAACGTGAACCCACCACTACCAATAAATCAGCATCTTTAAGTAACTGTTCAACCCCAGCCGAGTTATGGAATGCGCCTAGGCTACGCGGGTGATCATCGGCCAATACGCCACGCGCATGTGTTGATGACACCACAGGAATCCCGAGATCAGCAATCGCTTTAACTTCCGCAACGCTATTCAAGGTACCACCACCGATCCAGAACACTGGGCGTTTGGCTTTTTTCAGTTCTTCAACGATTAAGTCGACTTCGACCTGTTCAGCCTGTGGCAATTCAAGGGCTTTTACTGGGCCTAAGTTTAGCGGTAAATCAATTTCTGCTGCTTGTACATCAATCGGTAACTCAACACTCACTGGCCCCATCGGTACTGTCGTGGCTACACGAATCGCTTCACGAATCACGCCCACTGCATTGTCAGGACTAGTGATACGGAAAGCAGCTTTGCTTGATGCACCTAAGAAAGTCAGCTGATCTTTGGTTTCATGAATAAAGCTGGCATCACGATCCAGATATTCACGTTCAACTTGCCCTGTTAAATGCAATACTGGACTGCCTGCATTCATTGCTTCAATCAGTGAACCGACTGCATTACCTGCACCCGCGCCCGTACTGGTGAGCGCCACACCGAGCCCTTTAAAACGGGAGTGACCATCTGCCATCGTGACCGCGCCTGCTTCACCTCGAGCTGCCACAAAACGGATTTTTTCACGGCGACCAACTGCATCGGCAATCGGCAAGTTATGGATCGAGATCACCCCATAAATACTGTCTACTTGGTGTGCTTCTAAAACACGGGCGATGGCTTCGCCAACATTTACACGTTCTGTCATTGGTATATTCCTCAAAAACTGTTCATTCCATGAATGTATTAATTCGCCCAAGGATTTGGCTGCTCGCTTAATCCCATATAGATGCTTTTTTGTTGCATGTAAGACAAAATGCCTAAACGACCTTTTTCACGCCCGATACCACTTTCTTTAAAGCCACCAAATGGCGCAGAAATCGAGAATTTCTTATAGGTATTAATCCAGACCGTCCCGACTTCTAAAGCACGGGCAATTTGCCATGCCTTACGATAGTTTTCAGTCCAGATGCCTGCGGCAAGGCCAAAACAACTGTCATTGGCTTGTGCAAGCAAATCTTGTTGATCGTCATATTTCATCACCACCAGCACAGGGCCAAAAATCTCTTCCTGACAGGTTTGTGCTGAATTGCTTAAACCAGTGATAATGGTTGGTAAGTAATAGCTACCTTTGGCAAATTCACCTTCGGTTAAGGCATGACCACCCACAAGGACTTGTCCACCTTCTTGTTTCGCGAGCTGTACATAGTCATCGACAGAAGCCAAATGCTTCGGGTTAATCAAAGAGCCGAGATGTACACCTGCGGTTTCAGGATGCCCAACGCGCAAGCCTTTGGTGATTTCAACCAGACGACTGAGGAATTGATCATAGATACTGATGTGTACAAACAGACGCGAACCCGCAATACAAGCTTGTCCAGCTGAACTGAAAATACCGTAAGCTACACCTTTGGCTGCCAGTTCAATATCGGCATCTGGCAATACAATCGTTGGCGATTTTCCACCCAACTCTAAAGAGGTTGTGATTAGTTTATCGGCTGCTAAATGTGCCAGATGACGACCCGTAGTGGTCCCACCGGTAAATGAAATCTTACGCACCAAAGGATGCTTTACAATTGCATCACCAATCACAGAACCGCGTCCGACCAATACACTGAGCAAACCTTTCGGTAAACCCGCTTCTTCAAAGATTTTTGCCAGTTCCAACGCAATCAAAGAAGTCACTTCTGCTGGTTTTAGAATCACTGCATTACCGCCCGCAAGCGCTGGTGCCAATTTCTGTACTTCACTGGCAATGGGTGAATTCCATGGGGTAATTGCAGCGACCACGCCCACAGGTTCATGTACACTCATGGTCATAAAATCTGCGGCACGTTGCGTGGTCAGCTCATCATTCAAGGTTTCGCAGGCTGCTGCTACATAACGTGCTGTTGCTGCCGCACTTAGGGTCAAGGCACGGGTTTCAGCCAACGGTTTACCATTATCACGGGTCTGCAACTTTGAAAGCTCATCGACACGCGCTTCAATAATGTCAGCCACTTTATATAAAATGCGGGCACGTTCATGCGGCATGCTGTTGCGCCACTCGGCTTTACGCCAAGCCGCATCTGCCTTTTCGATGGCTTCATTGACATCCTCTAAACTCGCCGTTGAAATTTCAGCATTCACCGATTGATCTGCTGGAAATACACTTTGAATCGTAGCTCCTTTACCTAATCGCCATTCACCTGCGATATAAATTTCCTTTACCATGATCAAATCCTTTTAAATCTGAATTGCTTCAACACTATTGCGGCAAGCGCGAATCACACTGAGTGCGGCTAAGGTTGAGGTTTTTGGATTACTCGCCAACGGTACACCCACTAATTCAATGGTCATTTCACCGAATACCCCTTCTGCCACGATGGTGTGCTTGTTTTTGTTAATGCTCGGATCAACCGTTAGCTCAACCATGGTGTCATCCATGCCCAGCCCTGCCAGTGCAATCGTGGCGGCCACATTGGCATTGGCTGGAAACCTCAAGGCTGCTTCTCTGGCTGTACCACGGAAAAAAACCGTTGCTTCGCTAACCTGATCGAGGTCTACCAATTGTTCCGCATAGCTACCGCGCCAGCTTTTCGGACTTTTACAGCCCTTATAGGTGACCTTTTCCAAACCACCTTCTTTGGCCGCAGAAATACCATCGATCCCAGCAATGGCACCTGCCAATAAATGTAGGTGCGCATCATGTTGTTCAGCGGTTGTTTTCAGTTGAATTAAAAATTCGTTATCTGCCAAAGTACCCACTGAAATCAGGCCAATGGTCCAGCCTTTTTCCAATACTTTTTGCGCGTGTTCTTTCACCGCAGCCTGTCCTGCCACTTCAATCACATAATCAGGTGTCCCCTGACATTGATCGATTGAAGAAATGACCTGTACATCGGCAGCAACCTGCGCCTGTACTTTTTCGATACTGCGTGCAGGGACCACAATCCATTTAAGTTGCAGGTCTTGTGGCATGTGGGCATACACTTCTGCCGCCATCGCTCCAAAACCAATCATCATCAACTGTTTCATGTGAACACCTTATAAATGTTTGTTAAATCCACCAGAGACATCGAGTGTGGAACCTGTGGTATACGATGCTAAAGGTGATGCCAAGAACACCAAGGCACGGGCTGGCTCTTCTGGCTTGCCTAAACGTTGCATTGGAATACCACGGTTTTTGGCAATGTTGCCTGTCCACTGTTCCCATGTTGCATTTGGATCAGAACGGGTTTCAAAACGGCGTTTCCACTGTGCGGATTCCACCATGCCCAAAAGAATAGAATTGACACGAACACCGTACTGGGTAAATTCATGCGCCAGTGAATGGGTCAGATTCAGCAATGCGGCACGCGCAGATGACGTTGCAATCATGTGCGGTTCAGGTTGAAGTGCCAGCAAAGAATTCACATTGGTAATCGACCCGTATGCCGAATGTTTTAAATCATTTAAGAAAGCACGTACTGGATGTAATACACTGAAATACTTCAGTTCAATTTCTTTCATCCAATCTTCGTCTTGGGTATTTTCAAAATTAGAGACACGTCCCTGACCTGCGTTATTGATCAACATGTCAACATTGCCCAGATTCTGATTGACCTGTTGTGCAAAGCGTTTTACATCTTCTTTATCCAAGACATTGCAAATACTGGTGAAGATGTTGGCATGCGGATATTTTTCTAAAATATATAGTTTTGATGCCGCCAAACGCTGCTCATCTCGACCGCACCACGCCACCTTGGCACCTTCTGCAACTAAAATTTCGACTACAGCCAAACCAATGCCTGACGAGCCACCCGTTACAACTGCTACTTTTCCTTCAACTTGGAAGCTCATATCCATATCTCTCGTTTAAGTCTTAATGTGCCGATAAAACAATGTCGTTAAACTGTTCAGGTTGATCGACATAACTCAGATGACCTGCATCTGTAATGAGATGACATCGGCTCAATTGCATTTCTACTGCAAGTTCCTTGATTGCCTGTGCAGGCGTAATTCCATCCTTGTCTCCCGCAATCACCACACAAGGAACGCTAAGTTTGGTTAAATAATTTCGAATTTCGTCATACGCCAGCAAATAAGATGCTCGGGTAAAACCATCTAATGTCAGTTGCCCCATCACCTCACTGACCAAAGCCAGTGCCTGAGGGTCTTGTTTATAAATCAAATGCAGTCCACGGCTGGCAGCCATGCCTGCATTGCCCAAGGTTTTTAGCATATTCGGGCGTTTTTGATAGACCTGTGCTTTGGTTTCTTCATCGGAACGTTGATAGCCTTGTGCCGCATTGGCAATCACTAAAGTCTGTACCCGTTCAGGATAAAGATGGGCAAAAGCACTAGCCTGTAATGCACCCAATGAATGTCCAATTACAACGGCTTTTGGAATGTTCAATGCATCCATCAAACCCAATATTCGCTCCGCATAATCGGCTGCATTCGGTTGATCTGTGTTTAAACCATCCGATAAGCCATAGCCTGGTGCATCCCAGGCAATGACATGAAAATGCTGACTGAGTGTCTCCAGCTGATTGATCCAAGAAGCTGAACCCGAGCTAATCCCATGCAGCAAAATCAGCGGCTGGCCTTGGCCTGCTTCACGATAAGCTTGCATAGCACCATTTACGGCAACGGTTTTGACTGGATAGTGAGTTAAACGCTCAATCAGGGTCATCATGTCATTCCTTCAACGTTTATAAGATCAATCGGATTAACGTTTGATTTGAGACAATGGATGCTCAGGTGGGTAGTTCGGAATGGTGGGTTTACCCGCACCCAACATCACACACATCAAGGCATCTTCCTGACCCGGATTGAACAGACCGCGATAAATACCCGGTGGAATTGAAATCAGGTCACGTTCTTTCAGTCGGGTCTCAAATTTTTCCCCGTTATGTTCAATGAACAGGTCAATTTCGCCACGCAACATGAAAAATACTTCTTCAACATCGTGATGAATATGCAAGGGCCCTTCACATTGCGCAGGTAAAACCATGGTTGAAAAGGTAAAGTTTTCAGCTGGAACGGTATTGCCATCATTGACCACACCTGTTGCACCAGTACCCATATAACGCATTTGTGCACGGCGATATTTCGGGTCGTAGTCCGCTTGGAACTTCAAGGCATCAAAATCATATTTACGTGTTTCAAAGCGTGCGATACGCGTATTCAACCAATCTTGTAAATTTGTACCTTCAGGTTGTGTCCATGATTCGAATTGTTGAGTAGTCATGTTTTAACTCCTAGGTTTTGTTCAATAGTTTGATTAATAACGTTTCAATAAAGGAACTAAGAAGAACGATCCGATCACAGCGACGGCTGCCAGGAAGGTAATTCCTAAATTAAAACTGTGTGTTTGCATCACGATGTAACCGATCAGAACAGGTGCAATTGCGCTAGCAAAATTACCCATTCCGTTGAAAATCCCACCCGCAGTTGCACCAACATCGGCAGTTGTTACACGAGCAAGTAACGCGAATACTGCTGCGACACCAAAGCCCCAAGCCATTGCGCTTAAAGACATTGCTGCGATCACGAGAATCGGATCAGTCATAATGACCATGACATACATAAAGATGCCTGCCACCAACAGGCCACTGAAAACCTGAACAGTACGGCGGCCTAACTTGTCAGAAAGGAAAGCACCCATCACTTCACCAATCAGCATGGCAATAAATGGAAGGCTTGAATAAAAACCAAACTCTTTGAGATTAAAGCCCTTGTCCTGAATCAGATAAGAAGGCACCCAGCTATTTAAGCCCCAGAGATAAGTCATCAATGCAATATTGAAAATACACACCAGCCAGAACGCACGATTCTGTAATAGCACTTTGGTGTTATGAATATGACCTTTGAAATTCAGACGTTTGCTGGTCGATTCCAGTTCAATGGTTTTCTTGAGTTGTAAATTACGCAAGCCAAAAGCAATCGCAAGCAATGCAATTACGGTCAAACCTGCCATTACAAAGAATGTGGTGTGCCAATCATGCTTTGCTAAGACCGCAGCAGTAATTGGAAAACCCAAGAATGCACCAATCGGTGTTCCTAATAAGAACATGGTCGAAGCACGTGCTTGCTGGCGATCGGTATAAGTTTGCTTCACGATGGCGTAAGCTAGTGCAAATAAAGGTCCCTCAGCCAAACCGAGCAAAACGCGTAGGATCAACATACCGGTATAGTTGGTGGTAAATCCCATACAGAACATTAAAATGCCCCACGATGCGACGCTCCAGAACAGCATTTTCTTCGGATTAAAAATATCGCCGAGGAAACTCAAAAAGACAGAGGAGAAGCCATAAGCCAACAAGAAGCTGGTCATGAGCCATCCGAGTTTTGCCTTATCTTGAGCAATCCCCATCGCACCTTGGAAGTGCGGGTCAGCAAACAAGACCGCAATACTGATTTTGTCGAAAAATGCCAGAACGACACATACCATCAGGACAAAAGCAGGAACCCAATGCTTTAATCCACTTTTCTCTTCATTACTCATACTTCATTCCTTCGATTGAGTCATGAACCGGATCTAATGTTTATGGTTTTAATTTCATGACATTAAATTCAGGGTCTGCTAATAATTTTGGGTCTAACTCGGTATTGGACTGCATCCAACGCTTTGCCAGCTTGACCAGTTTTGAATCATTGATTGCGATCATGTTGAGTAAACGGTTTTGCTCATCCAGATATAAATAACTGCATTGATCATCTGCGCTTTTTCGAACCACAATCTGCCCTGTTTTTTCAGGTTGATACGTACCTAAAATCTGAATATTGAAGTGATACTGATCTGACCATAACCATGGAATATCGCTATATTCGGTTTCAATGCCTAACATTGACTTTGCTGCGGCAATCGCCTGATTCTGTGCATTGGCCCATGACTGGATGCAATACCCAAGCCCCGGATGAATCGCAACATCACCTGCGGCATAAATATCTTGGTCAGAGGTTTGCCCAAAACAATTCACCACAATGCCATCTTTCACGTCCAAGCCCGCATTGACACCAAGCTCTTTGGCAATATCTGCACCTGCCCCCACAACCACACAATCAAACAGTTCACTTACATTTGGATGATTCACCACTTCAACTTTTTGCTGTCCCGCTTCAATCAAATGCAGATTTTTACTGTCTAAATGAATCTGGGTACCCTGCTGCTCATGCATGTTTTTCAGGAACTCAGAGACATCAGGGCTAACACTACGTGCACACAGACGATCGCCATATTCAAAAATATGAACCTCTTTGCCTTGTTTACGTGCGGTCGCTGCAATTTCCAAACCAATCCAGCCACCACCAATCACGGCTAACTTTTGTGAATGCTGCAAGATTTCGGCTAAACGCTCACAATCCTGAACATTACGTAAAGTCACCACATTGGGAATAAACTGCCATGTATTAACAGGAACACGCGCACGACTACCTGTAGCAATCAGCAATTTGTCATACGGTAAAACCTGACCACTTTCCAGAACCACCTGCTTCTGCTGGCGATCCACCTGCGTAGCAAGCGCTGGCTTATGCCACTGAATGTTAAAGTCCTGCACCTGCTCTGGAGAAAACAGATGCAAGCTTTCATAAGTGGCTTCTTTTGAAAGTACCTGTTTTGACAATGGTGGGCGTTCGTAAAACACACGGTCTTCATTTGAGACCACATGAATTTCACCTGAATATCCATTCTGGCGCAAAGTACTGACTGCCCAACCCGCGGCTTGTCCTGCACCCACAATTACGATTCTTTCCATAGCTTGTTCTCCCTGCCTGATCTGTACTTATGCAGGTTTAACCTGACGACGGGTATGATCATCCAGACCGCCTTCAATCGCCCATTCTGTAAAGAGTTCCAGACGATGTTCTTCGATGCGTGGTTGCCATTCTTCGGTCAGGTAGTCATCATTGGTGTAATACTCGAATGCGCCACCGAGCGGTGAATTGACATACCAGAAGTAAGCTGAGGAAATCGGATGACGTCCCGGACCAATGAAAGTCGACCAATCAGAACGGTTCATGTGCAACCCACCACCAATCACCTCATGAATATCACGGACCACGAATGCCACGTGATTGAGTCCAGCAGGTTTATTGGGCACTGAAAGCAAGAACAGGTCATGGTGGAAACCTTTACCACGACAGCGTAAGAATGCACCACGATTGCGATAAGCATCCGACAAGAAGAAACCGAGTTTTTCAATATAGAACTGTTCCGTCTTTACTAAATCAGGCGTGAAAAACACCACATGACCAATCGCAACAGGTTGTCCTTTGTCATAGACAGGACTTGCTGCATTGACACGTTGTACATTGCCGTACTGGTTAATGCCTTCTGTTTTTAATGCAGGTAGATCTTGGGTAAAGCTTTTCTGAAAGCGAATCGTCATGCCATTCGGATCTGTACACTGCACCATATCCGCACTGGCTTGATAACCGTCTATATCATTTAAGCGAAGTGCTAAATTTGCCAAATCCTGTGCCGCATCATCTAGCCCCCATGTCACTTCACGTAAAGTTGAACCTGACTCAATGGCTTTTGGTAAACGATGATCATCACAATCAAATAAGTAAATCTTGCTGCCATTTTGTGTCTGGTAATGATCCGTCCCTTCAATATCTGACTGACTTTGCTTGAGACCGAAATCTGCCAAAAATTTATTTGAAGCAGCTCTGTCCTCAACGCCAAACTTTAAAATCTCAATCCCTGTAATCATGAGATGACTCCTTAATTAAAGACAAAACCGCCATTTACTGGAATATTCTGTCCTGTCACAAACGAGGACAAATCTGATAGCAAATAAAGGGCTGTTCCGTTCAAATCCTGCGGTAATTGCTGACGTTGAATCGCACGACCATTCACATATAAATCATGACGTTCTTGCGGCACATAGGCGGTTGCTTCAACCAAAGTCAATCCTGGTGAAAGCGTATTGATACAGATATTGAATGGCCCAAGTTCTCTGGCCATGGAACGTGTCATTGCAGTCAAGGCACCTTTGCTGGCGACATAGGCCATGAGGTTGGGAGCACCCCACAACGCGGTATCCGAAGCCACATTAATGATCTTGCCTGCACTGGACTGTTTGAGATAAGGCACCGCAGCCTTGGTCACTAACCAAGTGCCTTTCACATTAATGTTCATGACCCGATCCCAAAGATCTGCGTCATAATCCATCATGCTTTTACCGCCAACATTGGTTGCAAGGGCGGCACAATTCACCAATCCATCCATTCCGTCCATGCGCTCAGCTACTTGCTGAACTGCTTGCTGGATCGAATCGACATTTGCCAAGTCAATGCTCACTGCATCAACCTTTAAACCTTGTGCTTGCAAAGCGACGGCTTCTTCTTGTACCAGATCAGTCAAGATATCAGCCATGACCACTTGAGCGCCTGCTTCCGCAATCGCCTGTGCAAAGTCTCGACCCAAGCCTCTTGCCGCACCTGTGACAAGGACTTTTTTGTCCTGTAACAATGCGACATTAACCATGAACTTCTTCCTGCATTCCAATACGATTTGAGCTATGCAATGCGGCAATTTTCTTTAACTGTTTTTCCGCTTCTTTTTTCATTAAACGGCGTAAACGAGAGAGACCAACATCATGTTGATAAAGGAATTCGTGTTGACGTGCATTCGGTGCAAGATTCTCTAAAATAATGCGATCCTGCTCCAATACATCCCAATGCAATTTTTCTAAATGATTACGGTAAAGGAAACGCCAGACATTACGTTGCCAGCCACTGACTTTACGACAGCGCCAGAAAAATACACGGGTATTGTTGGCATCAATTGGCGTTGCATAACCCACAATCCAAAACTCGCCGCCTGGGCCAAAGTCTTTGCGATACGGAATTGAGAGGCGTAACCAGCTTGCACCGGTATTGGCATATTCAACCCAGTCAAAATTCACCCCAATTTGGCCTTCTTTCTCAAAAACAAAACCATTTGGCGTTGAACGGTGTTTCATTTCCGCAGTACGGTCGCCCTCTGCCATTGAGTGTGACGTGCAATGCAAATAACTCCCATGCATCGGGTCCATCACATTATCAATCGCATACTGATGATTTACTTTCCAGTCCGCCTGACACAAGAATGAACTCCATTCTTCACTTGCCAGTTGTTCAGGAAAATCTAGCGGCTTAGGTGCTTCATTGGCATCAATACCGAACCACATGAAAATTGCACCATGCTGTTCGATCACAGGATAGCTTTTCACACATGAGGTACCTTTCATTGGACAATCATGTACCGCAGGCACATCTTCCACCACACCATCATGGCGAACTTCAACACCGTGATACCAGCAAGCCACACGATTGCCCAGATTCCTGCCTAAAGAAAGACGGGCGCCACGATGCGGACAGCGATCTTCCAAAGCATGAACCTGACCTTCGGCATCACGCCAAACCACGATATTTTCACCTAAACGGGTAATACCGACTGGATTTGCAGCCACTTCCCAGCTTGCTAACACAGGATGCCACTGATCACGTAAACCTAAATCTAAATACTCTTCTACACTTGGAGTAACTGATACTGCTGCGTTCATCACTATTCTTCCTTGAATTAATAACCTAAACGTTGCATTTCTTCCGAAAACTTTTCAGAAGTCCAAAGCTCACCAGATTCACAGCGAAAACCTTGCTGGTTTAAAGACTGGACTAAATCAGTGAGTTCAGTGACGCCTGTAGAAAAGGCTTTGATGAGATGTTGAACAAAATCCTGTTCATAGACCGTTGGCTCTTTATAACGTGTTTGCCAAACCAGTAACTCTGCCTGTCCCGGTATTTGAATATTGTTAATCCCTGCTTCGGTCGCTGGCGTGGCATCAATCCAGTTCGCTAGCTTCTCATTAAAAGTTTTCATGAGATTCCATCCTTTAAAATAAAACTTATAGTTGAATTTGAACGTCCTGCCCTTCAACACGTACAGGATAAGTGCACAAATCACGGCATCCTGGTCCACTCTTCAATTCACCTGTCTGGATATCAAAGATCGCCTCATGCAATGGGCATTCCACTGTTTGATCTTCGATAAAGCCTTCTGTTAACAAGGCAAAGGCATGTGGGCAAACATTCTCGATGGCATAGTAATTGTCATCGATGAAAAATACGCCAATTTTCTTACCGTCGACTTCAATGGCTTTCGGCTCGTCTTCGGTAATGTCGTCTTGCTGACAAACTGAGATCCAACTCATCCTTGCATCCTCATTTGTTTTATATATAAAACATTATTTGATATAACAAACTTTAATTAAGAATACTCCTATGCTGTTTTTTATGTCAAATAATATAAATCTTTAAAAATCATTAATTTGATATTTATTACACATTATTTTACGTTTTGTTTAGAAAATTATGTTTCATATATAAAACTATCTTTTAGTTATGCTTTACCGTTAGAATAGAATCCTAAGAAAATTAAATTTTTATGATTTGCGTTTTTTTGTAGGAAAATTAAACTGATGAATTCAAGTATTGAAACAGACTCTCAAGAATCTGAACTCACAAAAAATGATGATCGCTATTTAGTCCCTGGCTTAGTGCGTGGCTTAGCAATTTTGCAAGCTTTTAATCAACAAACCCAAGAAATGACCATCACAGAAATTGCCGAGATTTTAGATGTAAACCGTTCCAGTGCATTTCGACTGATCTATACCTTGGAATCTTGTGGTTTTCTAAGAAAGGCATCGCAAAAAACCTATGCACTAGATTCAAAAGTTATGGAGCTTGGCTTTAATAGTCTATCTAGACAATCCTTATTAGATTTAGCCACACCATTGATGAAAGAACTGCGTGATCAAACACAGCTGGCTGTGCATTTATCCATTTTGGAAGGCACACATATTGTATTTATTAATAACATTCAATCCAATGGCACCTTTACTAGCAACATTGGGTTAGGCACTCGCTGGCCTGCACATGCCACCGTGATTGGGCAAATGATGTTGGCAGATCTCAGCGAAACGGAAATTCGTGATCGTTATAAAAACTTTAATCAATGGGATACATTCTCAGAACTCACACCAAAAAATCTAAAGGAGTTGTTACAACGCCTCAGTTTTGTCAAAACTCAACGTTCTATGGTCAGTTGGGGACATTACAATCACGATATGGCGGCTTGTGCTGCACCGATTTTTAAACAATCCACTCATAAAATGGCGGCGGTACTCTCAGTCAGTTGTCCTTTAGGCAGCTATAATGAACATTATTTTAGAAATGAAATTGCCGATACAGTGATTCAGAGTGCAGATAAGATTTCTAAATTTATCTATTAAAGGATAAGAAAAAAGCAGCTTTAGCTGCTTTTTTCAAATTTTCATACTTCAATCATCACAATTGATCTGTCTTCAATTTACTTTTTAAGCGCTTATCCATTAACTGAAAAAGCGGTCGGGACAGATTCATCATCCATGTCGGTGCTGTATTTAATAAGGCATTTGCAACAAGGCCCGTTTTGCTGCTGACACGATAAGATTTTTCTTCTATGGCTTTTACAATCCACCCCGCTGCGGCAGGTGTATCTAGCATTTTCATATGTTTATAAATAGCCGTTTTAGATGACATTGGTGTTCTGACCATTGGAAAATAAACAATACTGACATCAATTCCTTTGCCTTTGAGTTCCATCGAAAGTGAACGAGAAAAAGACTCAAGTGCCGATTTACTGGCCAGATAGGCTGAAAATAAAGGAATGGGAACTTGCGTTGACATGGTTGAAATATTAACGATATGACCCGAAGCATTGGCTAGAAAATGAGGTAATAAATGCAGTGTCATATTCACTGCTGCAAAATAATTGATCTGCATGGTGCGTTCATAATCATGTAAGCGATCAAGCGATTCCAAGATTGGACGTCTAATAGAGCGAGCTGCATTATTCACTAACACATCAATCTTTTGATGTTCAGACAATATTTTATCTAAACATGCTTTGAGCTGCTCAGCATCAGTGATATCTGCTGGATAAATAGAGACTTGCCCCGCTTGAGCTTGAATCGTAGCCTGAATCTTTTGTAATTCATCAGCACGACGCGCAATAAGACAAACCGTTGCTCCTGCTTGAGCAAGTTGAATCGCTGCCTCTGCGCCAATTCCACTTGAAGCACCCGTAATAATGATCGTCTTTTTGCTTAAATTCATGATGTGTCCTTAAATACAATATTGCTGAAATTCTGATGCAGAATATCGAATAGCAGTAATTTCAGATTAATTTTTGTCCATTTTTTTTGTTAAAATGCCATGTCGTAAAAAGTTATAGCGCTTTAATCTTAAATTGATTCATTTGAGTTGCAATTTTTTTCAAAACATATGTAGCCGAAGACTTAAGCTGTATAAGTGCAATGTTTGTAACGAAAGGAATCTTGCTATCCAACCAAATGCTATAGGTTAAATTTGTACATTCACCAACCTGCTCAAATTCCAATCGGCCTAAATGATAAGAAAACAGACTATTTTTTAACATTTTATATTCAATCAATTGATTTGACATGCTTTGGGTAATTTCTTCTTGGATCGGTTTTAAAGGACCTATTCCCATTTTTCGAATTGAACCGATCCCATCAGTATTATGAGCATCGTTAGAAGTTTTTATCACTACGGATTGCAGCGGCCACAACACTGTATTGAATGTTCGGTGTTTAGAAAAAAGTAGAAAAATAAAGTCGATAGGTGCATTAAAAGTTTGCTTCATGACTACACATCTAGGCATCGGATCTATTCCTTTTCAAAACATGCTCCATACACGGTTTCTTTAACCATGAAATTGATGTAATGCCCCCTTAGTATTGGATAAAACTTATCAATTCAAGTTTAACCATGGATTTTTACATCTAAATTTTGGAACTATTTAATTTTTTAAGTATAAAGCCCTTGCCTGATATAACTTGACACTTTGCTTAATTTTTTGACTTTGCGTGCCATTTTCAACCTATAAAATATAAAAAGTATGGCCTTACTTGGTTGTACACTCGCATGCACCAAACATATTGTATACAAAATACACAGGTGCATCTTCGGGGTAAACATCAATATCTTTAACCATATATAAAATACTACCACTCAGCACAATAAGCAGATCTTTATTTCGGCTAACAACAGCACCTTTCTTTATTGTCTTGTTTATATTATCGACATTTTGTATAAAAAAAACTTTTCGACCTGATTTAATATGACTTGGAATAATCTTTTTGTACAAACCACAATTCTTGCAAATCCATTTCTTCACTATCAAATCTCAAAAGATAAAAGAGTCATCATATTAAAAATAAAGAAAGATGAACCAACATTAAAAACACTAAAAATTAACACCAAGATCTTTTTTCTGCACACAAGAAAGCATTAAAAAATATAAACACATATGAGACATAAAACAAAAACAGATTGGGACAAAATCCCAAACAAACAACAACTCTCCCACAAATAAAACTATAATCAGATAATAAAAGTATAGAGATTAATTTTATGTCTTAAATTTAGAATATATCTATACTTATCGTAAAACGATTAAAATATCTTTCTCAGCAAAAAAAATAAACTATTATGTAGCAGAGAAATATTTCACCCACGGATTTTATTATAAGTAAAAATCAAAATATTAGCTCAAATACGAGCTATTTTTTTGAAAAATTTAAATAATAACGAATATAGATATGAAGTTAAAAAATTATTTAATTCACTTAAATTGTATTAATTATAGAATAGAAAAAAATTACAACACTTCTATTCTTATTCACAGCGTATCGATTTTAATCATAAAAAAGACCTAAAGCGCAGATTCTGCACATTTAGGTCTTTAACTTCTGTTATTTATGAAATATCAACGCACATATATTTCAGTTCGAGATATTCCTCAATGCCGAATTGAGAGCCTTCACGGCCTAGACCTGATTGTTTAATTCCACCAAAAGGCGCAACTTCATTTGAAATCAGTCCAGTGTTCACACCAACCATCCCATATTGCAGGGCTTCACCTACACGCCATTGACGTGCTACATCTTTGGTGAAGATATAACTGGCTAAGCCGAACTCGGTATCATTGGCCATTGCTATAGCCTCAGCTTCTTCATTGAAACGGAATAAAGGAGCCAATGGGCCAAAGGTTTCTTCCTTAGCAACCTTCATCTCCTGTGTTACGTCTCTTAAGATAGTCGGTTCAAAGAAGGTTTTACCCAATGCATGTGGTTGACCACCGACAACAATTGAAGCTCCTTTACTACATGCATCGGCAATATGTAATTGCACTTTTTCGACTGCGTCTTGGTCAATTAACGGGCCTTGGGTCGTACCATCTTCCCGCCCGTCACCAACACGAAGTTGCTGTTCAACCGAAACTTTCAAGCGTTCACAAATCGCCTCATAAATCCCCGCTTGAACATAAATACGGTTGGCACAAACGCAAGTCTGTCCACTGTTACGGAACTTGCTAACCATAATGCCTTGCACTGCACGCTCGACATCCGCATCATCAAAAATAATGACAGGTGCATTGCCGCCCAGTTCTAGTGAAAGTTTTTTAATAGTTGGCGCACATTGTTTCATTAAGATACGACCAACATCGGTTGAGCCTGTAAAACTGAGTTTACGTACCGTATCACTTTCACACAGGGTTTGTCCGACTGCTACCGCATCACCACTAATCAGGATAAATAAATCCGTAGGTAAACCCGCTTGCTCAGCAAGAACGGCTAACGCATACGCAGTTAATGGCGTTTGTTCTGCGGGTTTAACCAACATCGAACAGCCAACAGCCAAAGCCGGTGCAATTTTTCGGGTGATCATGGCTGCTGGAAAATTCCACGGGGTAATTGCTGCGGTCACCCCAATCGCTTGCTTAAGTACAATCAAACGCTGTTGAGATTGAACTGGGGTTAACACAGAACCATCAACACGGCGCGCCTGTTCCGCAAACCAGCGAATAAATGAAGCAGCATAACCAATTTCGCCACGTGCTTCGGCTAACGATTTGCCTTGCTCTGCCGTCAGAATCTGCGCCAAAGCTTCACGATGTTGTAAAATCAACTGATACCAAGCCAATAGAATGTCAGCGCGGACCAAAGCCGTTTGCTGCTGCCATTGTGCTTGTGCAATGGCTGAACGAGCAATAGCGGCTTCCACATCAGCTTGATCTGATATTTTAACCCAAGCCAAAGCCTGCCCTGTAGCAGCATCATCAACGACAAAGTGCTTTTCTGTCGAAGCTGCATCAAAGCGAATATCTGGATGCTTTAATAAAGCCTGTAAGCCAAAATCAATCATGCTTCAGCTCCAGCACGCTTTTGCGATGCAGGTTGTTGTGCAGCAATACCATCTTGAATAATCACCAATGCTTGATTGAACTGAACTTCAGGAATGGTCAATGGATACAAGAAACGAATCACATTGCCATGCTTACCGCAGGTTAAAAGCAATAAGCCCTGCTCCATTGCATATTGCTGAATGGCTTTAGCCACTTCTGGTTTCGGTTGACCCGTTGCATGATCACCAAACTCAACCGCAACCATCGAACCCAAAGCACGAATATCAATGATATCTTTGGCATGTTTCTGGGCTGCTGTGAGCATAGCCACTAATTCTGCGCCTAAAGTATTGGCACGCTGACATAGTTGTTCATCTTCAATCACGTCAATCACGGCATGGGCTGCTGCAATCGCCAGTGGATTGCCTGCATAAGTACCACCTAAACCACCTGGGTTTGGTGCATCCATCACTTCGGCACGACCGACAACACCCGACAGTGGAAAACCGCCACCTAAGCTTTTTGCCATCGTAATCAAATCAGCTTTGACGGGATAATGCTGCATAGCAAACAATTGACCCGTTCGTGCAAAACCCGTTTGGACCTCATCGGCAATTAACAGAATACCGTGTTCATCACAAATCTTGCGTAATTGCTGCATGAATTCTACAGGTGCGACATTAAAACCACCTTCACCTTGTACAGGTTCGAGCACGATGGCTGCGACATCATGTGCTGCAATATCCTCACTAAAAATTTCTTCTAAACTAATCAAGGCATCTTTAACCGTAATACCTTTAGAAGCAACAGGATAACGTGCATGAAATACCCCTGCCGTCATCACACCAAAGTCACGTTTATAGGGTGCTGTTTTCCCCGTCATGGCCATGGTCATAAAAGTACGACCATGAAAACCGCCGCCAAATGTAATAATACCGTGACGACCTGTCGCAGCACGTGCAATTTTCACTGCATTTTCAACCGCTTCTGCACCCGTGGTAAAAAATGCTGTTTTTGCAGGACCCTCAATAGGTGCTCGTACATTGATACGCTCAGCCAGTGCTACATAACTTTCATAAGGTACAATCTGGTAAGCCGTATGCGTAAATTTATTCAATTGCTCAGCTACAGCAGCAATCACTTTCGGATGACAATGTCCTGTATTTAAAACGGCAATTCCACCCGCAAAATCGATATATTCATCGCCTTCCATATCCCATAAAGTCGCATTGCTCGCGCGTTCAGCATACCATTGGCACATGACTCCAACACCACGTGGTGTTGCTTGCTGTTTACGAGCATTTATTGCAATATGCTTTGCATCCATTTTTTACCTCTACACGACTAAACAATAATCTTTTGGGGCATTTAAACGGCTTCATCGAAAAAGAAACTTGCTGAAACAACGTTAAAATGCGCTATAGGTACCTAATGTGTACCTTTTGTAGGGAATAGACGAGAGCCATTTTAGGACTAAAGGAGAGAGCCAATTGCGTACCTTGTTGGGCGACTACCTGTTACAGCACTTACAACAGATCAGTGAAGGAACCTTACCTGCTCGGGTTTTTCACTGTTTAAGAGATGCCATTTTAGAAGGGATTCTTGCACCCAATACTCGTCTGCCTGCTTCCCGTGATTTGGCCAATGAGCTACATGTTTCACGTAATACCATACTCAATGCCTATGAACAGTTACGGGCTGAAGGTTATATTCAGGCACATACAGGTCGAGGCACTTGGGTTTCAGAAAACCTGCCTGAAAGCTATACTCAAGTTGGTACAGCCCCCATTCATCCTGCAACAACTAAAATCGATCCAAATGGCACACTCTCCAAACGTGGCACAAATTTACTTCAACATGCAGCAGCCTCCCCTTATCAATGGGGAGCTTTTGTGCCTGGTGCACCTGATGTCACAGAATTTCCGCATACTGAATTTAATCGAATTAAGTCCCGTCTAAGCCGCCAGCCTGAAATTGTTAATTTAATTTATAGCAATGCTGGAGGATGTACTGAATTACGTCAGGCACTGGCGGACTATCTGCGGATTGCCCGCTCAGTCAATTGTGAAACTGACCAGATCATTATTACTGAAGGCATCCATCAGGCGGTTGATCTAGTATCGCGTGCTTTGTGTGATTTAGATGATCATGTCTGGATTGAAAACCCCGGCTATTGGGGTGCCAAGAATATTCTGCGTATCAATGGCTTAAATATTATTCCTATGCAAGTTGATGTGGAAGGAATTATACCTGAAGAGCAACCGTCAACTCCCCCCCGTCTGATTTTTGTCACCCCCTCACATCAGTATCCTTTGGGTTCGCACCTTAGTTTACCTAGACGTAGGAAATTGCTTGATCTGGCTAAAAAACATAACAGTTGGATCATTGAAGATGATTACGATAGTGAATTCCGTTTTTCGGGTCAGCCCTATCCATCTTTACAGGGATTGGAAGACAATCCACCCGTGATCTATATTGGTACTTTTAGTAAAACGATTTATCCCGCCTTACGTATTGGTTATATGGTTGTGCCCAAACAATTGGTACAACCTCTACGCACCATTTCGGCTGAGCTATATCGTGGTGGTCATCTATTGACTCAACGGGCCTTGGCCGAATTCATTCGTGAAGGACACTATGCAGCACATATCAGACGAATGCGTTTGCTCTACAGCAAACGACGTAAGTTCTTGATTGAATTGATTCACCGCTATCTGGGTGATGTATTTTTACACGAATTTAATCATGATGCTGGCTTGCATTTAGTGCTGAAGTTACCAGAACATGCCAATGATATTGAAGTCTCAGCACTGGCACTTTCTCGTGGCGTCAATGTTCGTCCACTCTCTCAATATTACTCTGGTACAGATACGCCAATTCAACCCGGTTTATTGCTTGGATTTGCCTGTGTTCAGGAACAGGATATGACGTTTGCTTTTAGTATCTTGCGTCAATGTTTAATCGAAAATGGCATTGAACTTTTTCCAGAGAGCCGTTGATCACACAAAATCGGGCTTGGTTAAGGAACGATAGCAACTAAACCAAGTCAAGCCTAACCAATCATCCAATTTAAAAGCAGCAATCCAAACTGACTTTGACGCGATCTAAAATGATTAAGGGTCGATAGATATTAACGTCATTATTCTCTGCCAAATGCCTTCTCACCAAAGTTTCAAAATTCGATAAGTTACTGGAAATCACAATGATAAAAGAAACACCGCCATTAACGAAATAGCATTGTTGAATTTCATCGACTGCCGCTAAATACTGCTTTGCCCGATCCATAACCACTGAACAATCTTCAGATTATTGGTATTACGATTGTTATGACCGCTTGTGCAAGTTGCTCATATTTCTTTTATAAAAAATCAGGCCTCAGCATTTAAACAAAGACCTGATGCTTTTTTAAATTTGAATTAGTCTACAGGTACTGCGACTGGCCTATTACTTTTCTGCTTACGCGTCACAATCAGACCGCAGATCACGACACCTATGGTTACACTCAAGGACAATGTTGTTTCATGACTATATTGCGGTGATAAGAACATATATCCCAACACGCTCATAATCACGATAATCACAAACCATGTCAGCCAAGGAAATAGCCACATTTTAAAAGGAACAGTTGCCCCCTCTTTTTCTAACTTGCTTCTTAATCGTAACTGAGAAAATGCGATCACCAGATAAACCAATAGTGCAATTGAACCCGTGGTTGAGAGCAAGAAACCAAAGACTTGACCTGGAAACAGATAATTGACAGCGCAGCAGATGACACCAACAAAAGTCGATGCAAATACAGCAATCGTGGGTACACCTGCTCCATTAATTTTAGTAACGAGTTTGGGTGCTTCATGACGTGCACCCAATGCAAACAACATTCGGGAAGAGGTATATACAGCTGCATTCATACAACTTGCAACAGCAATAAATACCACGGTATCCATAATCAGCTTGGTTTGTGGAACATTGAGACTGACCAACACATACTGAAATGTCCCTAATTTCTGTAAGTCTGGCGAACGCCAATCGACCAAGGCAACGGCAAGAAAAATAGACACCACAAAGAATAAAATAATACGATAAAGCACCAAATTGGTGGCTCGTTTAATCTTTTCTTCTGGATTTTTAGATTCTGCTGCCGCAATCGACAAAATTTCAATCCCAAAGAATGAAAATGCAGAAATTAAGATGGCTGATAAAACCCCACCCATCCCATGTGGCATAAAGCCACCATTTGAAAATAGATGACCAACACCACGAACATCTTTGGCTAGAGGCCAAAATCCAAAAACTGCTGTTAAACCAATCAAAATAAATACAATAATTGCAATCACTTTGATTAAAGCAAACCAGAATTCAAACTCACCAAAACTTTTGGTGCTAAAGAAATTCGCCAAACTCAGCAGAATAATAAATGCGAAAGCATAAATTGCACTGGAAACCTGTGGAAACCAGGCATGTAGAATTTCAGCACCCGCAATCGCTTCGATTGGGATGACTAAAACCCAAAACCACCAATATAACCATCCAATACTAAAACCAGCCCAAGGGCCAATTGCTTTACGTGCATAGGTGGAAAATGAACCTGTATCTGGTTGTGCAACGGCCATTTCACCAAGCATACGCATGACCAGAAAAACCAGAATACTGGTAATGATATAAGCCAATACCGCAGCGGGCCCTGCTTTGGCAATTGCAGCAGATGAACCGACAAATAAACCTGCACCAATAACTCCACCAATACTGATCATCGTGATATGGCGGTTGGAAAGTCCTTCACCTAATTTTGTTGTTTTATCACTATTCATATTTTATTCCTTAAAAATACGTATCAAACCGTTAATTACATTTTTCAAGTCCTACAAAAATAAAAAAGGAAAACTGGTTGTTTTCCCTAAGTGCAAATTAATTTAAAGTTGGCATGGCAAATTGTTTTGCCTCACGAATTTGTGCCGATGGCCAACGTTGTGTAATCGTTTTACGGCGCGTATAAAAACGTACCCCATCTGGACCGTAGGCATATAAATCACCGAATAATGAACGTTTCCAGCCACCAAAACTGTGATAAGCAACAGGAACTGGCAGCGGCACATTTATACCGACCATTCCCACTTGAATATTGTTGCTAAAATAACGTGCTGCTTCACCATCACGGGTATAAATACAGGTACCATTACCATATTCATGCTCATTGATCAGTTGCATAGCTTCTTGCATGGTTTCAACACGAATCACTTGTAATACAGGTCCAAAAATTTCTTGCTGATAACTGGTCATTTCTGGTGAAATTTGATCAATCAAAGTCGGCCCAACAAAAAAACCGTTTTCATAACCAACAGGTTTGGCATCACGGCCATCGACCACAATTTTAGCACCTTGTTGCTCTGCACTTTGAATATAAGCTTGTACTTTATCTTTATGTGCTTGCGTAATGAGCGGGCCAAAGTCGTTACTGGCATCAGCATAATGTCCAAACTTCAATTGCTGCATTTCTTGCTTGAGCTTTGCGATCACTACATCGGCAACTTCATCACCAATAGCGACGGCAACAGATAACGCCATACAACGTTCACCCGATGAACCAAAGGCGGCACCCAGTAATGAGGTCACTACATTATCAATATCAGCATCAGGCATGATAATGGCGTGATTTTTTGCACCCCCCAGCGCCTGACAGCGTTTCCCAGTCGAAGTCGCCGTACGATAGATATATTCGGCAATCGGCGTTGAACCGACAAAACTAATCGCTTGAATCTTTGGATGATGTAATAAAGCATCTACCGCTTCTTTGTCGCCGTTCACCACGTTGAATACGCCATCAGGTAATCCTGCCTGCTGAAGCAATTCAGCTAGATATAATGCGGCTGAAGGGGCCTTTTCAGATGGTTTTAAAATAAAGCAATTACCGCAAACAATTGCCATCGGGAACATCCACAACGGCACCATCGCTGGGAAATTAAAAGGTGTAATTCCTGCAACTACCCCTAAAGGCTGAAATTCACTCCAAGAATCAATATCTGGTCCAACATTTTTTGAATATTCACCCTTTAAAAACTCTGGTGCACCACAGGCATATTCCACATTTTCAATGCCACGCTGTAATTCACCTTGGGCATCGTGACAAATCTTGCCGTGTTCCTGTCCGATCAGCTCACACAGCTTCTCAGCATTTTCTTCCAGTAATTGTTTAAACTTAAACATTACCCGTGCACGTTTAATCACAGGCGTATCACGCCATGCAGGGAACGCCTGCTCTGCAATCTTTACCACCTGATTGACCAATTGCATATCTGCTAGGGCAACTTGTTTGCTAATTTCACCGGTTGCAGGATTATAGACCGCTTGTTTTCTATCGGACGTCGTGACCAAAGCACCTTGAATGAAATGCCTAGCCATTTGAGTTACTGATGATGTTTGACCTGAATCTGGATTGCTGAACTGATCTTGATTGAAATGTTCTAAATTATTCATTTGTATTCCTTCTCTCTGTATTATTTTCCATGTACTTCGAACTGTGTTACAGCTAAAACTTATTTCACTTGATATAGGGTCTCACCCACAGCATTCATCAACCGTGATAATTGAGCTTCAGTACTATTAAACATTGGGCCAAACTGAATAGTGTCTCCGCCAAAGCGTACATAGAAACCTGCTTTCCACAACGTCATACCAATTTCAAATCCACGAATGGTGGCATCGCCATCTCGTGGTGCCAGTTGTAAGGCACCAATCAAGCCACAATTGCGAATATCAATCACATTTGGTGTACCTTTTAACTCATGCAGCAGCTTTTCAAAACTTGGCGCTAAGGCCGCAGATTGAGTAATCAAGTTCTGTTTTTCCAGTACATCTAAAGTGGCTAAAGCGGCCGCGCAGGCAACGGGGTGCCCTGAATAGGTATAACCATGGGTAAATTCAACCGCATGTTCAGGCAAGTCTTGTTGCATAAAGGCATCATAGATTTCGTGGCTTGCAACAACGCCGCCTAATGGAATGGCACCATTGGTAATTTGTTTGGCGAAGGTCAGCAGATCAGGCGTTACATCGAAATATTCAGCCGCTGTCCATGTGCCCATACGGCCAAAGCCAGTAATCACTTCGTCAAAAATCAGCAGAATATTATGTTGATCGCAAATTTCTCTCAAGCGTTTTAAATAACCTGTGGGTGGCACAATACACCCTGCTGAGCCTGAAACAGGCTCAACAATCACAGCGGCAATATTCGATGCATCATGTAACTCAATCAGTTTGAGCATTTCATCGGCCAGCTCAATGCCTCCCGTTTCGGCACAGCCTTTGGTAAAGCTTAGATGCGGTTGCAAGGTATGCGGTAAATGATCAACATCCATCAATTGACCGAACATTTTACGATTACCACCAATCCCGCCTAGGCTTGTGCCTGCTACGTTGACGCCATGATAGCCGCGAGCGCGTCCAATCAGCTTGGTTTTACTCGGTTGGCCTTTAATACGCCAATAAGCTCGTGCCATTTTAACGGCAGTATCTGCTGACTCAGAACCCGAATCCGTAAAGAAAACATGCTGTAGTTTTTCTGGCATGTGCTGCACAATTTTTTCAGCCAACTGAAAAACCAAAGGATGTCCAAACTGAAATGCGGGTGAATAATCCAGTTTTGCCAATTGTGAACTGACTGCTTTTTGAATTTCAGACAAGGTATGCCCTGCTCCACAGGTCCATAAACCTGACAAAGAGTCATAAATCTCACGCCCAGCAGTATCAACTAAGTGCGCTCCTTTTGCAGCTACGATGATGCGTGGGTCTTTGTGAAAATTACGATTGGCAGAAAATGGCATCCAATGCGCTTGATAATTTAAGCTCATTTGAATATCTGACGGACTCGCTTCCATTGCCTCATCTCGGTCATTTGAGGTATCGATATCAAACATAATCACTCTTCTTGTTTTGGGGTTATGCTTGGAGTGTACAGAGCGATATAGTTTTGATAAATTCAAATTGTCTTGAGTTTAGATATAAAAAAGCAAAACTAAATGAAACCGAAAAAATTAAATCAAGTGACTGATTTTGATATAAAACTTCTCAAAATATTTAAAACGGTATGTGATTGCCACAGCTTTAGCTCTGCTGAAAGTATCCTTGGCATTAGTCGCTCTGCGATTAGTCTGCATATGAGTGATCTGGAAAATCGGCTTGGTATCCGACTGTGCCAACGAGGGCGAGCAGGCTTTGCTTTGACAGATGAGGGGCGGGAAATTCTGGAATATATCGAAGTGCTTAGCGCTTCGATTGAAGACTTCCGTGCCAAAATCAATCAAATGCACAATCAGCTCAAAGGTGAGTTTAATATTGGGATTATCAACAATTTGGTGACTATGCCCAGTGCCTATATTACCAATACCCTTGCTGTATTGGCCGAAGAAAACAAAGAAGTTATGATTAATATCAGCATGAGCACCTTGTCTGATATTGAATGTCGTGTTTTAGACAATCGCTTACATGCAGGTGCGATTCCTTTGGTTACGCCTCTATCTGGACTGGATTATTTTGATTTATATCATGAAAAATCTTTTCTTTATTGCGGCAAAAACCATCCTCTATTTCAACATTTAGGTGAAATCAATACAGCGGATTTAAAAAACTGGCAGGCTGTTTTGCCTAACTATGCGATTACTGCTGAAGCAACCCAATTACACCAGTTACTAGACTGTTCAGCCACCGCAACTGACCGTGAAGGTATTGCCTTTCTGATCTTAACAGGAAAATTTCTTGGTTTTTTACCCGATCATTATGCGAGGAAATGGGTGGAAGATGGTTTTATGCAACCCATTTTACAGGATGTGATGCATTACAGTACTCCGATCTGCCTGATCACCCATAAAGGCAAAAACTACAATATGATTCTAAAAACCTTTATGAACATTTTAAAAACCAGAATCATGCCGTTGACTTCGCCAAGCAAAGGAATACAAAGTCGATGAACTGAGCCCATCGACTTTCTTGTATAAATAAGAATGACGACTATGCTTCACCAGTCTCAGCAATATTCGATGCTGCATTCACTGCACTTTTACTGCCGCTATCGGATTCATGCTGTTTCAACATCAGTACAGCAAAAATTGCAATGATGGATGGTATAACGATCATCACAAAGTTCAGCTTATGCGGTAAACCTAAAGTCAGTAACATGCCTGTTAGAATCGGCCCGACGATAGCGCCAATCCGCCCAACCGCAGAAGCACAGCCGATCCCTGTCGAGCGTACGCTTAAGGGATAATATTGTGCTACATAACTATACAGCAGAATTGAAGTCCCAATGGTTGCAGCCCCTGCAATCGTTACCAAGCCATATAAAATATAGGCTGGAGAGTTATAGCCAAGTCCAACCAGTGCAAATACCCCTGCCACAAACATGGTTAAAATGACTGGTTTTAAATGGAATCTATCAGAGAGTATTCCACCTAAGATTGCCCCGATCATGGCACCGACATTCAACGCCAACAGGAATAGGATACTTTTACCCAATGAATAACCTGCTGCCAGCATCAGTTTTGGCAACCAACTACTCAATGCATAAACCATCAGCAAACACATAAAGAATAATAGCCAAAACATCAAGGTACTTAAAGCACGGCCATGCTGAAATAAGGCTTTTGCTGAACTGCCTGTGCCCAGATTATCCTTATTCAAACATAAGCGTGTATCAGTACTTAATGCCTGATCTGGTGCGATTTTTTGGATAATGGCATAGGCTTGTTCAGTCTTGCCACTTTTTACTAAAAAGGTCAGTGACTCAGGCAAAAATTTCCATAAAATCGGTAATAGTAATAATGGAATACCAGCAATCAAAAACATGATTTGCCAGCCTTGGCTTTCTACCAGATAGCTTCCTAACAGCGCTGAAATAATTCCGCCAATGGCATAACCGCTAAACATACTCCCGACCAAAGTACTGCGCATCCGCTTTGGTGCATATTCAGTGGTTAAAGCCACTAGGTTTGGCATGACGCCCCCTATCCCCAAACCGGCTAAAAAGCGTAACATCCCAAACTCAAACGGAGTGGATGCAAATGCGCCCCAAAAGGTAAAACCACTAAAGAAAGTCACACAAATCAAGATTACATTTTTGCGACCAATTTTATCTGCCAAAGCCCCGAATAGCATTGCACCAAACATCATGCCACATAAGGCCGTACTGGCCAGCATACCCGCCTGTACTGCTGTGAGTGACCACTCCTGCATCAATACGGGTAAAACCACACCGTAAATGACCAGATCATAACCGTCAAAAATAATAATGAGTAAGCACCAAAGCAGAATGCTCCAGTGAAAAGGGGTAAATTTTGCTTGGTCAATAATTGCATTAACATTCAACGTCGATGTTGCCATTTAATCATCTCCTCTATGAGATAAATTCTTGTTTAAAACGACATACTGCACCCTAAAGAAAAAACAGATTATTCAAGGCCTTGATTAAAAATCGTAACTCGCCATCATATTGAAGCGGTTATCAATTCCTTTACGCCCCTCAAAAGTTTCACGCTCGCCATAGACGTATTCCACCCCCAAAGTGATTGGTTTATACGGGTTATACATGGCATTGATCCAACCTTGCCAAAGTTCTTTATTTTGAGTCAGGTTGGTTTTCTGGATTTTGGCAAAGGTGCTGTCATCCTTGGCTTTCATATAGCCATAACCCAAGGTTGAACGAAGCTGTGAAGTAAATTGATGAGTTAAACCTGCTGAAATGGTATCGAATTCATTGCTCTGAATATGATTTTTGTCATCAATCACATAACTGTTATTGGTCCATAACAGAAAACGACCATCGCCTTTGACGTGGTAATAATCCGCTTTTAAGAAGGTTTTTGGCGTTAAATGGTATTTGCCTCCTAGCCCCACACCCCATGCCCATTCTTCGTCATTACTGGTTTTTTTCTCAGCCATAAAGGTTCGGCCAGACACTAAGGAACCATTCTCAAATTTATGATTCAATCGCCCTACCAAAGCAGGCAAACGCATTTCATTATCAGGGTCAGAAGTTGCGTTATATTTTGGATCCTCTATCGCTACAGCAAAACTGGTATTGGCTGATAGATTGTCGCTATAACGAACCAACGGAGAGCGTTGTAATGCACCACCGACATAAGTCCCTGCATCAATCGTTTCTGGATAATATTCAGGGGCAATAAAAGTTGACCACGTCTGACCAATCAACCATTTATCAAAAGTTAAATAAGCATGGCGAATACGGAATTGATCACGTGTGCTGCCACCAAAAAAATCCATTTCCAACTTGCCACCGACATCACCTGCGGCGGTCGGCGTTTTAAAATTCAAACCTAAACGGGTGACATTGACCGTTGAATGCAAACGATCTTTTTGTTGAGCTTCCTCGGCAGTATGTTCCAGTGGTACGCCACTGATATTGTTATACATGGTTGATGCTCCTTTGGCCTGATAAGAAGCATCAGCACGGATATAACCATATAAATTGACTTCAGCCCCGCCTTTGCTGATATTTAGTTTTGGCGCCTGTGTTTCAGCCACTTGCGGCGTAGCAGCAACGGTGACTGGAGCCATCGACTGGGTCGGAACAGGCTGTTTTACATACTGTTGCAGCATCACTCGCAACTCTTGAACCTCCTGTCGGAGCTGGGCAATTTCAGCACTTTCAGTCCCTGAATAAGCAGAGGACATCGCGCTTAACACTGCAATAGCCAAAATGCTTTTTTGTACCGTTAAAATAAAATTTTGCATTGAAATCAATTTCCTTTTCAACTGACCTTAAAACCCGTTTTAAGATCATTCTTCGTTTGTGTTTTATCCTTTGTCGTACAGAAGTACCACATCACATTTTTTATTCTTAAAACTTCAACCTATTGATTTATCTAATTTTCACCTCCTATTTCAATAAATAGCCACTTTTTTTAAAAACAGCAGAGCCTAGCAGCGGCAATTGCAGCCACTGTTAAAAACTTCAGTTAAAAGCTAAAAATTAAGTTGCTGTTCTAATGTTGAATTCCTTGTTGAGTGATAACAGCCTTGCCAGAATGTTCCGAGATCAAGATATCGTCCTGTTTTTTCTGGGCAATCAGTCCCTGATAGGTTAAAACTTGGCTAAAACAATGCACCTGTCTAAACCCCGTGCCGCAAAGAAGTTGCTGATAAGCGTCAAAAGAGAGTGTAAAAAAGTCTTGTCCCAAACGCTCCATCATGGCTTGGCTCTGTTCTAAACTTAAACCATTGCTTTGACATAGCAGTGGCAATGCTTGAAATTGTAGAGGGCCTTCAACTGTCATTAAATCGTAAGTGATTAGAAGTCCTTCGGCTTTTAAGCGCTTTGAAATCTCAGCAAAAAAATCTGATTTCAGCTCGTGTGGAACAAAATGCGCAACCAAGATCGACAGTGCTGCATCAAAACTTTGTTGCTGAGTTAATGAAGCTGTTTCACCATGAACAAATTGCACCCGATCTGACTGACCCAGTGCCTGAATCAGTGCTTGTGCTTTCTGCAACATACCCAAAGAAGGATCAACAGCCGTAAAAGTCCAAGTCGGATGCCTATTCAATAAATATTCAAGTTCATAGCCTGTGCCACAACCGACAATTAAAATCTGTGCATTAGAACTTAGAGCCGACTGTAAAAGAGCATCGACTTGTTGATGCATCAGCTCATAACCTGGAATCAGTCGGCGGATATGATCATCATAGCGTTCCACCACTTTCTGACTGTTAAAATCTTTGGCCATTTGACCCTCTCTTGGTTAAAAGTCTTAAACGGTCAGCATCGCATCGACTGATAACTGGCTAACAGAAGGTTTGCTCGCTTCTATTTGTAAGCTTAGTTTTTGAAATCAGGCTTGATCATGACTTTCACCCATATTGGCAGTAATTAATAAATTTTCACCAGAAAAAAAGAATTAGCAGCTGCCATAAATGCCAAGGCTTGATCGGAATCCGTTAATGCTTCACGCTCAGCCGAGAGTCGAATGTAACTGTTGTGCCTAAAAGCGTAAATCCAACAAAGACAGCTCACATAAAGCCTGTATTTCAGTACATGACCAATCCTTTCTGATCTTCATTTTTTGATCCTGACATCATGTGTTTAAATAAAACCCGCAGCATCAAATTTTCCTCCATTGTCTATGTACACAAAGGAGGAACACCATTTTAATCAAAAATTTCAGCAGTCAAATTCAGCTCCACCCGCATGATTTCCTGCAATTTAAATTTTTGTGCTTTGCCTGATGCCGTCATCGGGAACTCATCAAAAAATTTAACGTAACGTGGCACTTTATTATGTGAAATATGCTCTTTGCAGAAACGACGGATACTGTCTTCATTGCTTTGATGATGCTCGTGCAAAATGATGCAGGCACAGAGCTCTTCACCATAGCGCATGTCAGGCAAACCAATGACCTGCACATCGCAAACATCTGGATGGGTATATAAAAAGTCTTCGATTTCTTTTGGAAACAGGTTTTCACCCCCGCGAATCACCACATCTTTAATGCGGCCTTTGATTTTGACAAAGCCTTCACTGTCCATTTCAGCAATATCACCAGTATGCATCCAACCCGCTGCATCGATGACTTCTTTGGTTTTTTCAGGCTCATCCCAATACCCTGCCATGACCGAATAACCTCGGACACAGAGCTCACCGAGTACGCCTTGCGGAACGATTTCACCTTCTAAATCAACAATTTTAACTTCTAAATGGGGATGAACATGTCCTACAGTACTGACCCGTTTATCAATTGAATCATCGATATAGCTTTGTACGCTGACAGGGGAAGTTTCAGTCATACCATAACAGATGGTAATTTCCGACATATGCATACGGTCAATCACACGCTGCATAATTTCTCTTGGACATGGACTGCCTGCCATAATGCCAGTACGCAAACGGCTCAAATCAAATTCAGTGAATTGCTCATGTTCCAAAATGGCAATAAACATCGTTGGCACGCCATAGGCCGCCGTACATTTTTCCTGTTCAATAGTTTTTAAGGTTTCTAATGGATTAAACACCGAAGCAGGATAAACCATGGTTGCACCGTGTGTGATACAGGCTAGATTACCCATCACCATGCCAAAACAATGGAATAAAGGCACCGAGATACAGACTCGATCCTGTGGGCTTAAACCAATACCTTCTCCAACAAAATAACCATTATTCAGAATATTATGGTGCGTCAACATGGTTCCTTTCGGATTGCCAGTCGTTCCTGAGGTAAATTGAATATTGATGGTCTCATCAAACTGCAACTGCTTGGCTAAGCGCTGCAACTCATCGAGCTGAGATTGATTTGGAGTCTCAAGTAAATCAACAAAACGATATATACCTGTATGTTGCTGCTCATCAATTTTGATCACATATTTTAAATGTGGTAAACGGGCTGAATGGAGCACTTTATCGGAGCTAGATGTCAGCTCAGGTGCAATCTTGCTCAATAATTCTTGATAATCGGTGGTCTTGAACTGTGAGGCGATGATCAAGCCTTTGCAGGAGACTTTATTGAGTACATATTCCAGTTCATGACTTTTATAGGCGGTATTCAGATTCACCAAAATAATACCCGCTTTGAACGCAGCAAATTGGGTCACCGTCCATTCCACACAGTTGGGCGACCAGATCGCCAATCGGTCCCCTTTTTTCAAACCGAGCTGGAGCAAACTACAGGCAAAAGCATTCACCTCATGTTGTAGTTCTTTATAACTGAGGCGTCGGTTCTGATGCGAACTGACAATGGCCTCTTGCTCTGCATAGAGTTGGCAGGCCTGATCAAATTTATCTCCAATCGTCATCCCCAACAGGGGCTGCGAGCTGGTTCCAGAGGCATAGCTTAACCGTACGTGTTGCATTGAATCATTCTCCTTGATTCTTTTTAATTCTGTTCTTACCTGATCTAATTGTTGTTACTGCAACTACTCTTCAAACTGCCTGTTGTTGTGATGTTAAACCATTCTGTCTGCCCTACTTTTTCTGTACTGCATCCACACAAAAGTCAGCAATCTGTTTGGAAAAATAGTCTTTGTGCGTCTGATCAAACTTGGTATTTTGAGCTGGATCTAAAGGTTCAACCACCACATAGGTCATTGCCCCGACCACACACATGGCTGTTGTATTTAAGTCATCCAGAACAAACTCACCACTTGCATTTCCATCTGCAAGGATTTTTTTAATACTTTGTTTAATCAACTGCTTTACCCGAAAACGCTCATGTTCAACGGTTGAATCCACCGGTTCAAACATGAGTGAATATGCCAGCTGAGGACTATTGAGTGCCCGTTTGACAAAGGTCGCAACTGCTTTATGCAATTTCTGTTGTGCGGTCAGATCACTTTCTGTGATGGCATCAATCACCAACAACTCGGTATTGATGGCTTCAGACAAAACTTCAATCAGTACCTGACTCTTATTGTCAAAATAGCGATAAACCAGACCACTTGAGACCCCTGCTTGCTCAGCAATGGTTTGTATCTGTGCGTCTTTGAATCCCCCCTCTGAAATTAATTTTCTGGCTGAACTCAAAATCGATTTACGATTTTGCTCCATCCGCTCCTGCATTAAAGTTGATCGTTTATAGCTCATAAATTTTATTCTCCAACAAATAAAGTGAATTGTAAATCATTTTATGAATCTCTATTCACTTTTTTAAAAATTCATTGTAAGGTAGTTCATAAGCACATACAACAACGCTTAATGGAACAACAAATATAACCAATGGGATGACAACACAATGAACCTACGTAGCTTGAATTTTGGTCTGGATGAAACGTTAATTGCTCTACAAGATTCAGTTGCTGCATTTTGTGCTAAAGAAATTGCACCAATTGCTCAGCAAGTTGATCAAGACAATAAATTCCCAGCCCATCTCTGGAAGAAATTTGGAGACATGGGACTCATGGGCTTAACTGTTTCTGAAGAATATGGCGGCACCAATCTCGGCTACTTGGCACATATCCTTGTGTTGCAGGAAATTTCGCGTGCATCCGCTTCTATTGGTCTTTCTTACGGTGCGCATTCCAATTTGTGTATTAATCAGATTAACCGCAACGGTAGCGAACAACAGAAACAGAAGTATTTACCCAAGCTGATTTCAGGCGACTTTGTTGGCGCTTTGGCGATGTCTGAACCGAATGCAGGATCGGATGTAGTCAGCATGAAACTGCGTGCTGAACAAAAAGGCGATCATTTTGTTCTCAATGGTTCAAAAATGTGGATCACCAACGGTGGTGATGCGGATGTATTGGTGGTTTATGCCAAGACTGATCCACATGCAGGTGCCAAAGGCATGACGGCCTTCCTGATTGAAAAAGGTATGCCAGGCTTTAGTCACGGCAAACATTTAGACAAGCTCGGTATGCGTGGTTCCAACACTTATCCGCTATTTTTTGACAATGTCGAAGTACCTGCTGAAAACGTACTCGGTGGTGTTGGCAACGGCGCTAAAGTACTGATGAGTGGTCTGGACTATGAACGCGCGGTCTTAAGTGCAGGCCCTCTGGGTATTATGGATGCCTGTTTAGATGTCGTGATTCCCTACTTACATGAACGTGAACAATTCGGTCAGGCCTTGGGTGAATTCCAATTGATGCAAGGCAAACTGGCGGATATGTATTCCACTTGGCTCGCTTGTAAAGCATTGGTCTATGCGGTTGGCGCAGCCTGTGACAAAGCCGACCACGACCGTAGCTTACGTAAAGATGCAGCCAGTGCCATTTTATATGCAGCAGAAAAAGCCACATGGATGGCAGGTGAAACCATTCAAACCCTCGGTGGTAATGGTTATATCAATGAATTTTCGGCAGGTCGCTTATGGCGTGATGCCAAACTTTATGAAATTGGTGCAGGAACTTCAGAAATTCGCCGCATGCTGATTGGCCGCGAACTGTTTAATGAAACCAAATAATAACCATAAATCAGGATGCAGCGTATGAACCAATTACACAGCAAAATTAATGTGCGAAGTGAAGACTTCAAAACCAATCAACACGCCATGCAAACATTGGTCAACGATCTGAAACAAGTGGCACAAAAAGTAGCACTCGGTGGTGGCGAAAATGCGCGCCAAAAACATTTGGCTCGAGGCAAACTTTTACCACGCGATCGTATTGATCAACTGATTGATGTCGGCACAGCTTTTTTAGAAATTGGTCAATTGGCTGCTTATAAAGTTTATCAAGATGATATTCCTGCTGCAGGTGTAATTGCGGGTATTGGACAAGTCAATGGTGTGACCTGCATGATCGTCGCCAATGATGCAACCGTCAAAGGTGGCACCTATTATCCACTTACAGTGAAAAAGCATTTACGTGCGCAGGAAATTGCCGAGCAAAACCATTTGCCGTGTATTTATCTGGTGGATTCAGGGGGTGCTTTTTTACCGATGCAAGATGAAGTCTTCCCTGATCGTGATCATTTCGGGCGTATTTTCTATAATCAGGCGCGGATGTCGAGCCAAGGCATTGCCCAAATTGCGGTGGTGATGGGTAGTTGTACCGCTGGCGGTGCCTATGTCCCAGCCATGTCTGATGAAACCATTATTGTACGTAATCAAGGTACGATTTTTCTCGGCGGTCCTCCATTGGTAAAAGCAGCCACTGGCGAAGTGGTGACCAGTGAAGATTTAGGGGGGGGTGATGTTCATACCCGTCTATCAGGGGTTGCGGATCATTTAGCTGAAAATGATGAACATGCGTTAGCGATTGCACGTAATATCGTTGCCAATCTGAATAAAAAACCAACCGAATTAAATAAGCAAATAGATGAGCCGCTATTTGATGCATCGGAACTTTATGGCGTTGTCCCGAGTGATGCACGTAAACCTTTCGATGTGCGTGAAGTCATTGCGCGTATTGTCGATGGTTCACGCTTTGATGAGTTTAAAGCTCGCTTTGGCTCGACCCTCATTACTGGTTTTGCTTCGCTTTATGGTATGCCCGTCGGCATCATTGCCAATAACGGGATTCTCTTTTCCGAGTCTGCACAAAAAGGTGCACATTTTATTGAGCTATGTACCCAACGCAATATTCCATTGTTGTTTATTCAAAATATCACTGGCTTTATGGTGGGTCGTCAATATGAAAATGAAGGTATTGCAAAAAATGGTGCCAAATTGGTGATGGCGGTTGCCACAGCCAATGTACCAAAACTGACCCTGATTATTGGTGGTTCATTTGGTGCAGGTAACTATGGTATGTGTGGCCGCGCTTACTCGCCACGCTTTTTATGGACATGGCCAAACTCTCGTATTTCGGTGATGGGTGGTGAACAAGCTGCCAGTGTACTCTCAACTTTAAAACGTGATCAGATTGAGCAAAAAGGTGCACAGTGGTCGGCACAGGAAGAAGATCAATTTAAACAACCGATTCGTGAACAATATGAACATCAAGGTCATCCATATTATGCCTCTTCCCGTCTTTGGGATGACGGTGTCATTGACCCTGCTCAAACCCGTCATGTGCTTGGTCTGAGCCTTGCTGCGGCGCTCAATGCACCAATTCAACCAACCAAATTTGGCGTGTTCCGCATGTAAGAGGTGTCTATGAACTATCAATTTTTACAACTGGAACAACACGACCAAGTGGCATATGTTTGGCTGAATCGCCCAGAACTGCACAATGCCTTTAATACCACGGTGATTGAAGAATTACATACTTGCTTTAACAGCTTAAATACGCGTGATGATATCCGTGTGGTGGTTTTGGCTGGACGAGGCAAAAGCTTCTCGGCAGGTGCTGATCTGAACTGGATGAAACAGGCAGGTCAAGCTTCGTCAGCAGAAAATCAAGCCGATGCTTTAAAACTTGCACAGATGCTAAATGCACTCGCGACCTTAAAGCAACCGACGCTTGCTCGTGTGCATGGCATTGCCTTTGGCGGTGGCATGGGTTTGGCATCGGCCTGTGATATTTGCATTGCCAGTACCGATGCTAAATTTGCAACCTCTGAGGTTCGTTTAGGTCTTGCCCCTTCAACCATCAGTCCCTATGTGATTGGTGCGATTGGAGCACGACAAGCTTCACGTTACTTCTTAACTGCAGAACGGATTTCTGCGCGTGAAGCTAAACAAATTGGCTTGGCGCATGAAGTGGCAGATGCTGAAGACTTAGATAAAAAAGTTCAAGAAATTATTGATGCCTTGTTACTTGGCGGCCCACAGGCTCAAGCGGCATCCAAACAACTGATTCAAATGGTGAGCAACCATCCCCAGAGCAATGACTTGCTGCAACAGACGGCACAACACATTGCTCAAGTTCGTCAGGGCCGCGAAGCCAAAGAAGGACTAAATGCCTTTTTAAATAAACAACAGCCTGTCTGGGTTTCTGACTCGAATAACAACAATTAAGGACGATCATTATGTTTGAAAAGATTTTAATTGCGAACCGTGGCGAGATTGCGTGCCGCGTGATTCGTACCGCTAAAAAATTAGGGATTGCAACGGTTGCCGTTTACTCCGATGCCGATGCAAATGCACAACATGTCAAACTTGCAGATGAAGCGATTTATATTGGTCAGTCCCCTGCAACGCAAAGTTATTTACAGGTTGACCGTATTATTCAAGCTGCCATTGATACAGGCAGCCAAGCGGTGCATCCAGGTTACGGCTTCCTTTCAGAAAATGACCAGTTTGCACTCGCTTGCCAACAACACAATATTTGCTTTATTGGTCCACCAGTGGATGCCATTTTGGCGATGGGCTTGAAAGCGACCTCGAAAGCGTTAATGGAAAAAGCAGGTGTTCCTTTAACACCGGGTTATCACGGAACCAATCAAGATGCTGAGTTTTTAAAACAGCAAGCCGATGCAATTGGCTATCCTGTTTTAATTAAAGCCAGTGCTGGCGGTGGTGGTAAAGGTATGAGTCTGGTTGAGCGCAGTGAGGATTTCCTGCATGCCTTAGCCTCATGTAAACGTGAAGCCAAATCGAGCTTTGGTAATGATGATGTACTGATTGAACGCTATGTGATTCAACCACGTCATATTGAAGTGCAAGTGTTTGGTGATACACATGGCAACTACGTACATTTGTTTGAACGTGATTGTTCTGTACAACGCCGCCACCAAAAAGTGCTAGAAGAAGCCCCTGCGCCACAAATGCCAAGCGAAAAACTCGATGCTATGCGCCAAGCGGCAATCGATGCCGCCCGTGCGGTAAATTATGTTGGCGCAGGTACGGTTGAGTTTATTGTGGAGCAAGACGGAACTGCGTATTTCATGGAAATGAATACTCGTCTACAAGTCGAGCACCCTGTTACTGAGATGATTACCGGTGAAGACTTGGTTGAATGGCAACTTCGCGTCGCTTATGGCGAACCTTTGCCTAAACTACAAAACCAATTGCAGATTCACGGACATGCGCTAGAAGCACGGATCTACGCTGAAGAACCAGAAAAAGGCTTTTTACCTGCCATTGGCAAAATTGACTATTTGCATTACCCAGCTCAAAACCAATTCGTCCGTGTCGACAGTGGTATCGTTGAAGGCGATGAAATCACGACCTATTACGACCCAATGATTGCTAAACTGATCGTATGGGGTAAAAACCGTGAAGCTGCACTTATTCAAATGCAACACGCGTTAAGCCAATTCCATGTAGATGGCTTAGGTAATAACATCGCTTTTCTTGAAAAAATTGTACGCAGTCAATCGTTTAAACAAGCCAAGCTTGATACCAACCTAATTCAACGTGAACAAAACTTCTTGTTTAGTCCTGAAGAGATCAAACCTGAACTTGTGGTGGCAGCGGCATTTACTGAATTTCTCAGTAAACTTAATAACAATCGCTCAAGCCAAAAACAGCTTTGGCAGGCTCAACCCCTATGGCGTTTAAATATTGCCTATCAGCACAGTATTAAACTGAACTATTTAGATCAGAGCATTAAAATTAAATTTGCCTCAAATGAACAAGGCTTCACCGCAGAATATAACGGACAAAGCTACCTGATTTCGGGCCAATTGCTTGATACACATACTGCCTCTGTTCAAATTGGGGAGACTCAGCAAAAGTTATCTTTTAACCAAAGTCAGCAAGGCATTACCTTGTTCCAAAATGGACAAAGCTACAAGTTTGCTTATATTCGCCGAGACTTTAATCAGACAGATCACCAAGCCGATGAAGGCCACCTAAAAGCACCAATGCCGGGTGTGGTCACGCAAGTGCTGGTGAGCACCAATCATAGCGTGAAGAAAGACGATATTTTAATGACGCTTGAAGCCATGAAAATGGAATATACCATTCGTGCCCCTAAAGACGGCATGATTGTAGACTCCTATTTCCAAGTCGGTGATCAGGTCAAAGCTGGCGATGAACTTGTGGAATTTCAGCCTGCTCAGGAGGAAATTGCATGAGTGATTTTGTCAAAATCGTGGAGGTCGGTCCTAGAGACGGCCTGCAAAATGAAAAGCAGGCTTTAACTGTTGAACAACGCTTAAACTTTATTCACAATTTGATTGATGCTGGTTTGAAATCAATTGAAGTCGGTTCCTGTGTTTCGGCAAAATGGGTACCGCAAATGGCGCAGAGTGACGAGCTATTTAAGCAATTACCACAAACAAGCGATGTTCAATTTAGTCTGCTCACGCCAAACATCAAAGGTTTTGAAACGGCGCAAGCTTTAGGATGCAAAGAGGTTGCGGTGTTTACCGCAGCTTCTGAAAGCTTTACCCGTAAAAATATTAATTGTTCGATTGATGAGAGTTTTGAGAAATTTACCGATGTGATGAGTGCAGCCAAAGCACATAATATCCGTGTACGTGGTTATGTCTCTTGTATTGTCGATTGTCCTTATGAAGGTGCAATCGCACCGGAGCAAGTCGTAAAAGTTGTTAAACGACTCTATAACATGGGCTGCTATGAAGTGTCTTTAGGTGAAACCATTGGCACCGCCACACCAGATCGTGTCGCAAAAGTCTGGCAAGCTTGTCTGGCTGAACTCGACAGTAAGGTTTTGGCAGGACATTTTCATAATACTTATGGCATGGCGATTGCCAATATTCATCAATCTTTACAACAAGGCATCCGTGTGTTTGATTCTTCGCTGGCTGGTTTGGGTGGATGCCCTTATGCCAAAGGTGCTTCAGGCAATGTCGCCACCGAAGATCTGTTCTATTTGCTATCACATATGGGCTTTGAAACTGGCATCGACCTAGAAAAACTGATGCAAGCCAGCCAAAATATTAGTGATGTACTCAACCGAAAAAGCTTGTCGAATTATGCCAATGCCTATTGGCAAACGAAATGCGCTTAGCCATATATAGATTTGTATTCTCTTACTGTCAGGCAACATGCTTAATCAATTAAGCTTGATCAGAGCTCAACTTTCTCTCATTCTGCTCAAGAATTGGGACTAAATCCTTCATGTAATTTTTTTAAATCTATTATTTATATCGGTATGAAATGCTTCTTTCTAAAGAAGCATTTTTTTAATTTTAATCCTTATTATTCTTTTTCTACCACTCCTCAAACAATTTATAGAAAATAATCCGTATCTTGCTGTATTTTCGGAGAAATATGTTGCTCGACCCACTCCAGCCATGTCCGCGTTTTTACATCCACAAAATCCCTTGAAGGCAATAAGGTATACACCCCGATATCAGGAGAACGCCACGCTGGTAAAATACGGCGTAATCGCCCTGTGCGGATTGCATCAATCGATGAAAAAGTTGGCAATAAGGCAATACCCATATCTTGTTGAACTACATCCAATAACAACTCAGGCGTATCGGCAATGAGTGGGCCATTGATATCAATCTGATACGAACAGCTATTTTCACTGGTCAGATGCCATTGCGGAGTAATGGATGGATTGACCAAGCGTAAACAGGCATGCTTCTGCAAATCATCCAGCGATTGAGGTTCGCCATGCTTTTCCAGATAAGCAGGTGAAGCACATAACACCGAAAAAATCGTACCAATGCGACGGGCCACAAATCTCGAATCCGCCAGAGATTCAGTCAAATAGAGACTCACATCAATGCCTTTACCTAAAAGGTCAGGTACATTTTGCGAGGTTCGGTATTCAACCGTAAGCTCAGGATAGGTTTGACAAAATTCCGCCATCATCGGTGCCAGATAATGATGGCCAAAACTGGCCATACTCAACACCCTCAACCGCCCCTGCGGTCTGGCAGCCATACCCGTGGCTTGTGCTTCGGATTCCTCTACCATTGCCAGCACCTGACGACACTGTTCGGCATAGTTTGCACCAATTTCGGTCAAGGCATGCTGTCGGGTCGAGCGTTGTAGTAGTTTTGTACCTAACCGCCCTTCTAATTCGCTAATTAATCGTGAAACTTGCGCTGTTGTCAGTTCCATCTGCTCAGCGGCAGCTGTGAAGCTCCCGCTATCAATCACTTTCAGGAAGGCATTCATTGCATGCAAGAGTCCACCATCAAGATTTTTGCGCATAACGTAAATATCTTTTTCTAAATTACGCATTGTTGCACCAGTCTGGATCAACCACAATGACAAATATGTACATACATTGAGCAGCTTTTTTTTAGTCATGCAGCCACTCAATCTTTTTATCGATATGTACTTACTCCAAATATTCAACCGGATGTTGAAAAAAGAAAGTAGTCAAAACTACACACAATTCTAAGGAGACATAAATGAATATAGCGACAAAAGTTACTCCAAAAATGATCGCTACTAAGGATGTATCACTGGACGACAAATATATCAGTGATGACGGTTCAGCCTATATGAGTGGTATTCAGGCACTGGTTCGGTTACCTCTAGCACAAACACGCCGTGATGAGTTGAATGGGTATCATACCGCTGGTTTTATATCAGGCTATCGTGGTTCGCCTGTGGGTAACTATGATAATTTCCTTTGGCAAATTGGAGGGATACTTAAAGATCACAATGTCGTGTTTCAACCCGGTATTAATGAAGACCTCGCGGCAACAGCCATTTGGGGCACGCAGCAAGCGAACCTTGCAGGTCAGGGAAAATATGATGGTGTCACTGCATGGTGGTATGGTAAAGGTCCTGGTGTAGATCGTTCAGGCGATGTATTGCGTCATGCCAATCTTGCCGGAACTGCTGAACATGGCGGTGTGGTCGCTTTATTTGGTGATGACCATTCCTGTAAATCTTCGACTGTTCCACATCAGTCCGAACATGTGATGATGGGTTGTGGTATTCCAATTTTCTATCCCACTTCGGTGCAGCACATCCTAGATCTTGGTGTACATGCGGTTGCCATGTCACGTTTTGCTGGTGTTTGGACCTCAATGAAACTGGTCAGTGAAATTGTTGAAACCTCGGCTTCAGTCAATGTTGATCTAGATCGTGTCACGCCTGTTTTGCCCGAAGTTGATTTACCTACCGATGGTTTACACATCCGTTGGCCTGATCATGGTATCCAACAAGAACAACGCCTGTATCAATACCGATTACCTGCGGTATTGGCCTATGCGCGCGCCAATCAACTCAATCAGACCACTTGGCCATGTGAACATGCCCGCATCGGGATTGTTGCCAGCGGTAAAGGCTATCTCGATACCATTGAAGCTTTACGCATTTTAGGCATTGAGAATGAAACGGCGCAACAGCTTGGGCTACGTGTTTACCAAGTTGGCTTGATCTGGCCTTTAGAACCTCAAGGTATTCGTGAATTTGCCGAAGGATTAAAAGAGCTGATTGTGGTTGAAGAGAAACGCCCTATTCTTGAATCACAAATCAAGGATGAACTGTATTCCCTACCTGATGAGCAACGTCCACATGTCATCGGCAAAGCCACTCATGGTAAAGGTGAATGGAGTACCTCCATCGAGGAAGCACCGCTGATTGGTCATTATGAGTTCCAACCCGAACCGATTGCCAAAATGCTGGCTGTACGTTTTTTGCAACTCGATTTACCAGAGAATTTAAGACAACAAATTCAAAATCGCATCGATTTACTGCAAAAAGCAGAACAAGAATCACGCCGTGTGCTGGATCTGGCAGACCGCAAACCTTATTTCTGTAGTGGTTGTCCGCATAATACCTCCACCGTGGTGCCAGAAGGCAGCCGCGCTCTCGGCGGCATCGGTTGCCACTATATTGCGGTATCACTGGATCGCGGCACCGAAACTTTCTCGCAAATGGGCGGTGAAGGTGTGAGTTGGGCGGGTGCATCGCACTTTACCAATGAAAAACATATTTTTGCCAATCTCGGTGACGGAACCTACTTCCATTCAGGTTATCTCGCAATTCGACAAGCCATCGCAGCCAATATCAATATCACCTATAAAATTCTGTACAACGATGCAGTTGCCATGACAGGTGGTCAGCATGTGGATGGACATTTGAGTGTGGCGCAACTAACCCGTCAGCTTGATGCAGAAGGGATTAAAAAACAGGTCATTGTGACCGATGAACCTGAATTGATTCATGCTGAAGAGCATCTTGCACCGAATGTAGAAATCCGCCATAGAAATGATTTAGACACCGTGCAACGTGAATTGCGTGATATTTCAGGTGTTACCGCTTTAATTTATGTTCAAACCTGTGCCAGCGAAAAGCGTCGCCGTCGTAAACGCGATATGTATCCAGATCCTGCTGAACGTTTGTATATCAACAGCGATATCTGTGAAGGTTGTGGCGATTGTTCAAAAAAATCAAATTGTCTGTCGATTGAACCCTTAGAAACGACATTGGGCACCAAGCGTCAAATTAACCAAAGCAGTTGTAATAAAGATTTCACCTGTGTAGAAGGTTTCTGCCCAAGCTTTGTCACTGTGCATACACGGGATATGAAACGTCCAGCCAAGTTTGAAGGTTTTGCTACGGGTTGGCCTGAACGACCAATAATTCCACAACTTGGCGATATACCAAGCCGAATTATGGTCGGCGGTGTGGGTGGAACGGGTGTGGTCACTGTCGGGGCTTTACTGGGTATGGCAGCTCATCTAGAAGGAAAAGCGACCCGTGTCATGGATATGGCAGGATTAGCACAAAAAGGCGGTACGGTTTATTCCTATATTCAAGTTGCGACTGACGATAGCCAAATTTCCTCTACCAAAATTCCTGAACATCAATGTGACCTATTGATTGGTGCTGATGCAATTGTGGCAGGCAGTCATGCAGCGCTATCACGCTTAAAACAAGATGCGATGGTACTCGTCAATGAAGATAGTGCCCCTACATCTGACTTTATCAATAAGCGTGACTGGTTTGCCCCAGTTACGGACTTGATCAATCGTCTTCGTGGTCATGTCAAGCAAGGAAAACTGGTCTCCTTACCTGCTGCAAGGATTGCCACACAAGTCTTAGGTGATGCCATTTTTGCCAATCAGCTCTTGCTTGGGATGGCATGGCAATCAGGTCAAATTCCATTACTGCGTGAAAGTATTGAAAAAGCGATTCAACTCAATGGCACAGCAGTTGAAAAGAATCTGGAAGCTTTCCGTATTGGATGCCACCTTGCTAGTGATTCGAGCCTAATCACCCATCTACTCGACAGCTTGCCAAAAACCAATGCACCACAGACACTAGCTGAACTGATTCATGATCGGACTTCACGCTTGCAAGACTATTGGAATGAAGCCTATGCCAATCAATATCGTATGTTGTTAGAACAGGTTGCTAAATTACTGCCTGAAGCATTGGCAAAAACCATAGCAATACAACTTTATCGTGTGATGGCATATAAAGATGAGTATGAAGTGGCACGTCTACTAACAGGTGCAAGCTTTAAGAAATCCATTGAGTCGCAATTTGGTCGTGGTGTACGTTTATCCTACCATCTTGCCCCACCGACACTTGGCACTAATGTCCGCAAACGTATTTTTGGTTACTGGATGCGTTTCCCGATGATGCTACTTGCCCGCTTACAATGGCTGCGTGAAACTTTTCTTGATCCATTTGCACGTCAACAAGAACGCCGACATGAGCACGCATGGCGTGATCGCTACATTGGATTTGTAAAAGAACTTATTGCAGCACCACAACAGTACAATTTGACAGTGGCTACACAAATTGCCGAGCTTCCTGCGGAAGTACGTGGCTTTGGTCATATCAAAATGCAAGCGATGCAAAGCGCAAATCAACGTTGGGATGAGCTATCGACTCAGCTAAATAACAAAGCCTAAAGTAAATAGCTCATGATTGGGCATGATTAATATTTTCAAGATCATGCCCGATTTCTCAGCTTAAGCTATTCTTCCCTAAATCAACACTTGCACACTGATTAAACACAGCAAAATGTTGTAATTCTATTTCTAATGCTTTAATAAAAGCCTCTCGATCCTGCATCTTCGGATCTTCTAAATGCAGACGAATTACCTCTAATCTTTTTTCGCGACGATGCACTTTACAATCAATACGGCCAACAAACCGATCTGCATACAACAAGGGTAAGCAAAAATAACCATATTGTCTTTTCGCAGCTGGCACATAACATTCAATACGGTAATCAAAGTCAAATAAGCTACTCAGGCGCTCTCGATGAATCACCAGATTATCGAAAGGAGACAATATTTTGAGTTTTGCCTGAATAACGGGTTCATGTTGCAAGACCGCACTGGCTGCATAAATCGTTTGTCCATTTTCGAGTTTCAGGAACTTTACTAACCCTGCATCGATATGTTCATCCAATATGGTACGCATCACCTCACGTAACGCTTTTCCTTTTAAATGCAATAACTGCTTCCATGTAAATACACCGTGTGCGCGTATGTTCATGTTCAATAAATAATGCGCATATTCATGCAATGTCGGTGTGCTGAGATCAATCCCTTGTGGCAAACAGCGTTCAGTCAGATCAAAGACTTTCTCCATGCCATTACGCTCACAGATCATCAAGTCACCTTGCATAAATAACTGCTCAAGTGCCTTACGACTTGGACCTGCATTCCACCAACCTGCGGGACCTTCCCGCTTCTCCTTCTGCATATTTCTCAGTTGAATTTGACCTTCTGCTTTAACCTGAGCCAGAATTTCCTTCATCAAACGTGGATCACTTTTGAAATAGCGACTTTCACCATTTCGTATCGCATTCATCAAGGGCATGGCATAACGATAATCCCGCATCGGCAGATAAGAGGCTGCGTGGGCCCAATGCTCGAAAATTAGCTGATCTTTCACTAACTGATTTAAATGGCTCAACTGATAATCTGGCACCCGACTCCACAAAACATGATGATGCGCACGCTCAACCACGGAAATGGTATCTATTTGTACATAACCCAGATGCTCAATCGCGTTCAGGGTTCCAGATAATCCTTCACCAAATGTGTTATTTTTTTCCAGACCTTGATGGGACAAGGCCAAACCTTTTAATAATGACAGCATAAATTTATCGTTGATCTTATGTTCTCAAACCATGCAAATGGTCGTGAAGTGAGTGAATTGATTTCATCTCACATTATCACATTCACCGAATCATTTTCCTTGTAAATAAAAACGTGGTGCCACACCTAAAGAACGTTTAAAGGCAGCAGTAAATGCACTACTACTGCTATACCCAAGCTCCATCGCCACACGGGTAATCGGCTGTCCTAATTCCATTCTGGTCAATGCATTCAGTAGACAGGCCTGTTGCCGCCAATGACTAAAACTCATGCCGGTCTGTAGCCGAAAAATTCGGGTAAAATTGCGACGGCTCATCCCAACCTGATCAGCAATCTGATCTAAATCATGGTCTAAAGTCGGTGCTTTTAATAATTGCAAACATAATGCAGCCAAGCGTGGCTCTTGTGGTAAAGGTGCATTCAATGGTAATTCAGGCATCAAAGCGATTTCGGCAATAATCAATTGCATCAAATAATCATCGCGTCCACCCAATTCATATTCGACAGGCAGATCAACCGCTGTCGAGAGTAATTCATGCAATAACGGCGAGACGTTGATAACCGCACAATAACAAGCCAAACCTGCTTTGCGCGCGATTTCTGGAAGAATATAGGCACTACGGGTTTTGGTAATACCGCCCATATGCACTTCATGATCAATCCCTGCTGGAATCCATAACGCACGTTTCGGTGGTACCACCCAACTGCCTGTATTGGTGGTTACCGTTAATACTCCTGTTATCGCATACAAACATTGCCCTCTGGCATGACGATGGCTTGCCAGAATTTGACCATCTTCGTAATCATTGCCTGTTGCCATCACATTACGGGCCACATCCTCAAAATCATTGACCTGAATATTACGCATTGCCTTTGTCTCTCAAAATGGCCTGAACTCGACATTATATGTCCCAAATATGATTGTGGGCCGCTTTCAGTTCAGTTTAGGATAAAAACGCTGAAAAACAAACCTTCTTCAATATCACAATTTAAGCTGATACAACCCGTTGGAGCATGTATGGCAACGAATACAGGGACTCTCGAGAACACCTTTCCACAAGAGCAATTTCCACCTCAAGATCAACCGCAAAAATTCGTGTTACGTGTGGTCGGTGCAGTCGCCTTTGCTCATTTGTTAAATGACTCTATTCAGGCGGTCGTGACTGCAAGCTATCCCATGCTCAAAGCAGAGTTTTCTCTAAGCTTTGCCCAAATTGGCTGGATTGCGTTGGTGTATCAAATTACCGCGTCATTATTACAACCGTGGATTGGACTCTATACCGACAAACATCCAAAGCCATATTTATTACCTGTGGGTATGTTCGCCACACTGATCGGCATTGGGTTAATGGCGATTGCAGGAAGTTATCACAGCTTACTTTTTGCAGCAGCACTGATTGGTATAGGTTCATCCACTTTTCATCCTGAAGCGTCACGTATTGCTCGTACTGCATCGGGTGGACGTTTTGGTACGGCGCAATCCATGTTTCAGGTGGGTGGAAATACAGGTTCAGCACTGGGCCCCTTAGTTGCCGCAGCCGTGATTATCCCCAACGGACAAGGTGCAATTGGCTTATTTGTTCTAGTTGCTGCTTTGGCTATTTTCGTTTTATTACGCGTAACCAAATGGCTGGTTAAACAAGCACCTACACATCGTCTCGCTAGTCAACGCGCCATTTCAACTTTGACGCGTAAACAGGTGATTCAAGCAATGGCTGTCATCTGTATTTTGCTATTTGCTAAATTTATCTATATCGCTGCCATTACCAATTACTTTACCTTCTATCTCATTGAACGCTTTGATGTTTCAATCCAGACATCACAGTTATACCTATTCATGTTTTTAGGCGCTGTGGCATTGGGTACTTTTGCAGGAGGCCCAGTCGGTGATCGTATTGGGCGTAAAGCCGTGGTTTGGGTATCCTTCTTGGGTATTGCTCCATTTGCCCTGATGCTGCCTTATGTGGGATTAATGGGGACAGCTATTCTGGTCATTATTATTGGTTTAGTCATGTCTTCAGCCTTCTCTGCGCTTGTGGTTTATGCCCAAGAGGCTGTTCCAGGTCGAGTTGGTATGGTTGCAGGCTTAATGTTTGGACTGATGTTCGGGATTGGTGGAATTGGTGCAGCAGGTTTAGGCCATTTGGCTGATACACAGGGCATTGTCTGGGTCTATAAACTCTGCTCTTTCTTACCTCTGTTAGGTTTTATGACAGCGTTGTTGCCGAATACCAAAAAATAATGACGCTCTGCTTAGATGTGTGATGTTGAATGACATGGCACATCTGCTTTCACTTGAGGCCATATTGTTTCTTGCTTATTTTTAATGCTAAAATTTTCAACAGACGATAGAACGGAATAAGTTCATTCGTTTTCATTGTTACGATAAAAAAACCGCGAAAAATTGATGTAGATACATTTTCTAGTGAAAGAAAAATATCGCATCGACACATATCCTTATCTTTCAAAGGTTCGGTCAGCGTTCATCAGGGCTTGAGTTGTTATCAGGCATCGTTAACAGGTTTTCACAGTATTTCTGTGCCTGCTATTTCGATAGGATGCTTTATGAATCGACCTTTATTTATTATTTTTTCGACCATTGCTTTGGATGCAATCGGCATTGGTCTTATTTTTCCAATCTTACCTTCACTGCTGCAAGACATTACCCATAGTACTCATATCGCCATGTACATTGGGATATTGAGTAGTCTTTATGCGGCCATGCAATTTATCTTTTCACCTCTCCTTGGGACCTTAAGCGACAAATTTGGACGCCGCCCCATCCTGCTACTCTCTTTAGCGGGTTCAACACTTAACTACTTATTTTTAGCCTATTCACATAGTCTGCTCCTGTTATTGATTGGACGTGTCATCGCTGGAATGACCAGTGCCAATATGTCAGTTGCTTCTGCTTATCTGGTGGATATTTCAAAACCAGATCAACGAGCAAAATACTTCGGTTTGATGAGTGCCGTGTTTGGCGCAGGCTTTATCATTGGCCCGATACTTGGAGGTATATTAGGTGAATATTGGCTGAGATTGCCATTTATCATTGCAGCACTACTTGCAGGACTGAACTTTGTTGTTGCCTATTTGGCATTACCAGAGTCAAAAGCCTCGATTCCTCCAAAAGATTCAGCGACTTCACTCAATCCATTCAAAGTATTTAGCTCGCTTCGATCCATATCTGGCGTATTTCCGCTTATCGCTACTTTCTTTATTTTTAGTGCGACTGGTGAAGCTTATGCGGTGTGTTGGGCTCTGTGGGGACATGCTACTTTTCAATGGAATGGTTTTGGGGTGGGACTATCTTTAGCTACTTTTGGTTTATGCCAAATGTTGGTACAAGCCTTTATCCCTCAACATGCATCCAAACGATTTGGAGATCGAAACACGGTTTTGATCGGAATCGCTTGCTCTTGTATTGCCTTATCCATCATGGCTTTTGCCCAACAGGGCTGGGTTATTTTTGCAATAATGCCAATTTTTGCTTTAGGCAGTATTGGAACGCCATCTTTACAGGCCTTGGCCTCACAAAAAGTTTCACCTGAACAGCAAGGCCAGTTTCAAGGCATCATTGCTTCAACCATCAGTCTGGCTTCGATGTTTGCGCCCTTATTGTTCTCAAGCCTGTATTTTCAGTTTCAATCTGCATGGCCCGGTGCGATTTGGCTGAGTGTCGTCCTCATTTACATCCTGTCGCTACCCATCGTTCTTTGTAGCATGAAACCAAGTCTTTCAACCTAAAAATGACAGAAAAGTAATTTTCATGTCGCGTAGATGTAGCTCTGCATATTTCATAATCGGAGATGAAAAGTGATGGCTCTCAATGAGTCATTACCTCATATTCATGCATCAGAAGAGGATAAAAAATGCGTTTATTTTCAAACAGAACAACCGCGCTACGAAATATTTTGCTGGGTGCGACATTGGTTGCTGCCACCAACAGTGCATTTGCCCATGTCACCCTGATCAGTGCAACACCTGCTGCAAATACCATTGTCTCAACGCAACCTAAAAACTTAACCCTTAATTTTGGTGAAGAAGTGATGTTGATGAATATTAAAGTTGTTGATGAACAACGCAAAGAACTGCCGCTTAATTATAAAGTCAGCCATGATTTGAAGAAATCATTTGATGTTGCCCTGCCAAGCCTAAAAAAAGGCAAATATACCGTGCTTTGGGGCACGATGGGCAAAGATGGGCACAACATGAATGGTGAATATAGCTTCACACTCAAATAATCCAGATAAAATTGCAGCAGCCTGAATAAGTTACCAATACCACATTGGTAACTTATTCATTCCTAGGAATAAATAATGATGTCTGAATATTGGATATTCGCAACGTGGATAACAAAAATTGGCCTCTATCTGAGTATTGCTTTTGTGGTTGGTGGCGCATTCAGCTATTTCCTGCTCGGGCGCTATGCTGAAATCAAAGCAAATATTGTCAATTACATGAGCATTGGCGCAGCTCTGGGTTTGATCTCAAGTACCTTAGGATTCTTGTTTTTAATTGGAAGCTTTGCCAATACAGGCTTGCTCGGTATGTTTGATTGGAACTACATCAATATTCTGATCAACACTGCGACTGGACATGCCCATCTGATTCGTATCCTCAGTTTTGCAATGATACTCGCATTGCTGATCTTCAAACTGAATCAAAAAAATACCGCAACCAATGCGTTTGAAAAGATAATCTTTACACTTCCCGTACTGCTGATTGTCTATAGCTTTTCTCAGCTGGGTCATGTCACTAATTTATCCTTGTTCGCCCAATTTTTATTATCCATCCATGTACTGGTCATGTCTTTATGGATGGGCGCCTTATACCCGCTCTGGAAAACCAGTCGGGCAATAAATGGCTTCGCGTTAAAAGAGCGCATGCATTTATTCGGACGTATCGCGGCGTTTGTAGTTGCAATTTTAATCCTATGTGGTGCCAGTGTTGCTGTACTTTTATTTAAAGATTTTAATGCTTTAATCAATACACCTTATGGGGCTGGTTTTATCATTAAGCTTTTATTTGTTGTGAGTATTTTACTGTTGGCCGCATTTAACAAATGGTATTTTACCCCTCGCCTTCAAGAGCCAAAATTTGCACAGCAATTAAGCTATGCCATTTTATTTGAAATGTCCCTTGGTTTGATGATCTTACTCACAACTGCCTACATTACCACCGTCATCGGGATTGAATAAAATCACATTGATACATCGTTGAATAGATTTCATGGCAATTGGACTTAAACGCAAATTCACTCAATTGCCATGAATCAGCTTGATGTCATGTTGAACATTTCGTGTCATCCACCAAAAGGATAAGGCAATCATACTCATGCAGCCGCCTAACAAACATACACCTAGCCATCCTGCTTTGGCGTAGGTCATGGTTGTACTGATTGCACCTAGACCACTACCTGCGGCATAAAACAGCATATACAGCCCGACTAAACGGCTTTGATTATCCTGTTGTGTTTGCAAAATCATGCTTTGATTGGTGACGTGTAAGGCTTGCCCTCCTAAATCGAGTAATAATATCCCCAAGATCAATGCCGCAATTGAATACTCAATTTGAGCGAAAGCGATCCAAGACAACAATATCAGCAACAATGCAAAGCAACTGGTTCTTTGCGCAAAACCTTGATCTGCCCATTGCCCTGCTTTGCTTGCCATCAAGGCACCCAATACTCCAACCAAGCCCAATGCACCAATTGCAGTATGTGAATAGTGATATGGAGGCGAACTAAGTAATAGAGCCAATGCACTCCAAAAAATATTGAATACCGCAAACATCAACAGTGCCAATATTCCCCGTATCTGTAATAATTTATTTTTGGAAACCAAGGTCAGCATGGACAAAATCAAACGCGGATAACTCAGCTGTTGATTTGTATTGGCGACCATCGGCAGAGATTTCCAAAGTGGCAAGGCAATCATCAACATCAGCAGTGCTGCACAAAAATAGACACTACGCCAACCCGCAAGATCGCTGATTGCTCCAGCAAAGACGCGAGCCAATAATAACCCAATAAATACGCCACTTTGTGCTGTACCCACCACATAGCCTCGCTCATGAGGTTCAGCAATACTAGCAGCATAAGCAATTAATCCCTGTGTCATGGCTGTCCCTAACATACCCACCGCAAACATCGCAGCAAATAAGCCAAATGCAGTTTTTGTAATACTGACAGTAATCAACGCAGCAACAAGTGCCAAGAGCTGTAATTGCATAAGCCGACGGCGATCCATCCGATCACCCAACGGCACCAATAATAATAAAGCAACAGCACACCCGATTTGGGTCACCAAAATCACACTCCCAACCGTGGCATAGCGAATTGTCAAATCCTGAGCAATTGCGTCCAGCAAAGGCTGTGCATAATAAACATTGGCAACACTTAAACCACTCGCGATTGCAAACAGCCAAATCAAGCTGGTGGGCAATTTTGGTGGTTGTATGAAAAGATGATTTTCTTTTTTAGATAATGCCGATGTACAGCGACTATTCATAGCGCACCCAAACTAGTTTCAAAATAAAACTAGTTGAACCCTAAACCATCTAGTTTTAAAATGCAACTAGATCAATCCAAATCTACTGAGAATGCGATGCTAAACAATAAAATTTCAACTACAGAGTTTTGCCCTGTTGCACGTTGTGTCGATGTGATTGGTGATCGTTGGTCACTGCTGATTGTGCGAGATATCATGGACGGCATCCATCGCTTTGGTGACTTACAACGAAACCTGAATGTCGCCCGCAACATTCTTTCGGACAGACTGCATAAATTAATTGCTGCCGAGATTTTAGAAACACGGGCCGCGTCTGATGGGACAGCCTATCAAGAGTACATTTTGACAAATCAAGGAGAAAAACTATTCCCGATTGTGGTTGCACTACGCCAATGGGGCGAACAGTTTCTATTTGAAAAAAATGAACCACATTCGGTTTTGATTGAAAAAGCCACAAAGCAACCTGTGCCAATAATGGCACTAATGTCCGATGATGGAAAAGTCTTAAATAGCTTGACCACAGAGGTCTTAAAAGTGAGCCCGCAAGACCCATAAAATAGACCTTAAAAATTTATGCTTTCTTTACGCATAATTTACGGTAATTTTATTATTTATCAATAAATTAAAACCTAATATACATCTCATCAAATTTAACTCATATACTGAGGATGTTATGAAAGGTTTTTATCGGATATTGATTTTAGCGACAGTTTTATCTTCAAATTATGCTTTTGCATCAGATCAGCCATCTACTTCGAATTTCAATCTTTCTGGAAATGTATCACTCGCCAGCGAATATCGTTGGCGTGGACAAACTCAGACCAAGAATGATGCTACTTTTCAAGGAAATTTTCTTTTAAACCACTCTTCTGGATTTTATCTAGCATCATTTGCTTCAAACGTCGATTTCGGTGATGAAGCACACTTGGAACTCGATCCTTCTTTTGGCTACGCAACTCCAATTATTTTAGGGAAATTTCAACCGACAATTGACCTTGGCATTCTTCGTTATAATTATGTAGGGAAAAGCAATTTAAATTACAATGAATACTATCTAAAAATGATCATAAACAATGCTTTGAGCGATAGTGATAGCTTTAGCCCAAGTATTAGTTATACCCCACAATATGGCGGAAAAGCAACGCGCCAAAGCATTGGTGAAGACGTCAAGAATTGGTATTTTAATCTTTTATATACCACGCCAATAGCCCATACCCACTTTGGTGCTATTGCAAGCTTAGGCTATTCCAAAGCAAGCCAAGCAATGTATGGAGGAAATGCTGAAGATCACTTTATCGACTGGAAAATTGCAGCGAATTATAATTACAAACCGATGAACTTGAATGCAGAACTGGCAGCAATTGGAACGAATCTTGATACCCATGGGTTTACTGATACATCCAAGAAAGGGGTGAAAACTGCTGCGGTCTTTACACTGAGCAAGTCTTTTTAAAATAACAATTTTTTATATAAGCTGTATTAGGCAAACATAAACAAATATGAATGCTAGTCATAAAAAAAGCCAAGCTAGATTTAACCTTGCTTGGCTGTTAGATCAATTGAAAATGATTATTCAATGATTAAGTCTTTGGCAGGAATACCATCACCATAAACAGGTTTTAAGGTTTTTTCATAGGCTTGATGGATAACCCCTTCTTTGGCCAATTTTTCTAAATCTTGATTTAACCAATCCAGCAACTCCTTATTACCTTTCTGAACAGCAGGTGCAATTAAATCTTGCTCACCCAAATTGGTAATGCCGACAGTGTAATTTGGATTTTCTTTCGCCCAAGCTAAGACTAAAAGATTGTCATGTGCCAAAGCTACACCTCGACCATCTTTTAAAGCATCAAAAGTTTCCGTGTTTTGCTCATATTTTTGCAGCTTAATTTCAGGATGTTGCTTACTAAAGAAAGAGTCCGCTGTAGTGCCCTTATTCACCAATAGCGTTTGACCCTTTAATTGGGCAATATCGGTAATCGGCTTGTCTTTAGGCGACACCACACCTAAGGCAACTTTTAAGTAAGGTTTGGCAAAATCCACCACTTGTTCACGTTCAGGCGTTACTGTGAAATTGGCAAAAATAATATCGACTTTATTGGCTTTCAGATATTCGACTCGATTGGCAGCTTCGGTCAGAACAAACTGAACTTTATTTTCATCACCCAATAAATCTTTGGCCACATGTTTTGCAATTTCAACATCAAAGCCCTGATTTTTACCTTGTGCAACCAGATAACCAAACGGCGGCTTATCACTAAATACACCAATACGAACCACACCATTTTTCTTGATCTGTTCAATACTGGAAACCTGCGCTGAAGTATCTGCGGCCTTTTCAGTCGACTGTGGATTTTTATTACAAGCCGTCAGCCCTAAACTAAATACAGAAGCCAGCAGTAATTTTTGAATATTTGAAAATGTTATTGTTTGCATAAGTTCACCTTTTTTCATGTTTTAAAAATCTGTTATTGCTTCGTGCTATCAACATCTAAAAAGATATTGGGGTTCACTTTTTCACCATAAATCGGCTTCAAGGTCTGGTCATAAATATTCTGAACTTCACCCGTCGCTCTGAGCTGTTTGATTTCATTATTGAGCCAATGCAGTAATTGGGTATTGCCCTTCTTCACACCTGCTGCAATAAAATCTTGATTACCAATTTGAGGAATACCTGCCACATAATTCGGATTCTTGGCTGCCCATGCCAGTGCATAAGTACTGTCTTGGGAAATGGCATCACCCCGACCATCAATCAGCGCATTGAAAGCATCGGTATTTTGTCCAAATTTCAATAAATTAATTTTGGGATAGTTTTTACTAAAATAGATCTCCGAGCTTGAGCCCTTATTCACAATTAAAGTCTTGCCTTCGAGACTTTTAACATCGGTAATGGCTTTGGCTTTTGGTGAGACGATACCTAAGGATGCTTTTAAATAAGGCTCGGAAAAATCAACCACCTGTTGCCGTTCTGGCGTCACAGAAAAGCTGGCAAAAACCACATCAACTTTATCTGACTTTAAAAACTCAACCCGATTGGCAGCTTCCGCAATCACAAACTGGATTTTATTTTCATCACCCAGTAAGTCTTGAGTTACACGCTTTGCCAAGGCCACATCAAAGCCTTGATTTTTACCTGCACTATCGACATAACCAAAAGGTGGATTGTCCGCAAATACACCTACGCGTAGGACACCATTTTTCCGAATCTGTTCCAACGATGTATCCTGTCCTGCGCTTTTGGCCTCTGATGAAGTTGGCTGATTACAACCCGTCAATACACCTGCCATCAGTACACAAGTGATGCCCAAAGCAAACATTTTTGTCTTTGAAGGAGAGTGATGTTGCCCAGCTGCTAAATTCAATCGCATAAAGTCCTCTTTTTGCTTTTAATAATTTAAAATATTTAGAAAGGTCTTCGCCCGTTCTGTTTGTGGATGCTGGAAAAATACTTCAGGTGAGCTTTGCTCAATGATTTTGCCCTTATCCATAAAAATAATGCGGTCTGCTACTTTTCGTGCAAAACCCATTTCATGGGTAACAATCAACATGGTCATGCCTTCCTGTGCCAATTTCAGCACCACATCCAGCACTTCCCGTACCATTTCAGGATCTAAGGCTGCGGTAATTTCATCCAGTAAAATCACTTTCGGTTTCATGACCAATGCGCGGACAATCGCAATTCGCTGCTTTTGCCCACCCGATAAATTGGAGGGATAATCATATTTACGATCAAGCAATCCCACCCGCTGTAATAACTGATCTGCCAATTGTTCCACTTCTACACGCTGCCGTTTTTGTGCTTTTAGAGGACCAAGCAAAATGTTATCAATCACATTCATATGCTTGAATAACTCATAGTTCTGGAACACCATCCCGACCTGTTGGCGCACGTTATCCCACGGCAAGTCCTGCCCCAATACCCCCACATCTTTCAGGTGAATCTCACCCTCCTGAATTGGTTCCAACCCATTAATACAGCGCAACAAGGTACTTTTGCCACAACCCGATGGCCCTAAAATCACCACCACTTCACCTTGTTGCACATCCAGATCAACGCCATGCAAAATATGACTTTGTTTATAAAACTTGTGTAAATGCTGTATCGATAACAAAGTCATGCGTTCTCCCACACTTTTTCTAAATGCGCTGCTAAAAGCGATAATGGATAACAAATCAGGAAATAAAGAATAAAGATGAAACCGTAAATCCATAATGATGCGCTCGGCACAGTCAATAATGAATTTTCAATAATCTGCTGCCCCACTTTAACGACTTCCACCATCCCGATCAGTACGGCTAAAGAACTGGTTTTAATCATACGGGTAAACAGATTCAGTGCGCCCGGGGTGACGCGTTTCAAGCTTTGTGGAAAAATCACGTAAATCAAAGCCTGCACATGATTTAAACCAACCGCATAAGCAGAATCTCGTTGATGCTGATCGATCGAAGTAATTGAGGCACGAACCAGATCACCCATTTCTGCAGTTCCCCATAAGGTAAATACAAAAATACAGACCCAAAACGATGACAACTGCCAGTTAAACCACGTCGCCAAGCCAAAATAGAAAACAAACAATAGGACCAGGATGGGCACAATCCGAATAGTTTCCAGATAGAAGCGGCATAGAATTTTAATCAGAATATTTTTTGAGGTCATGATCACCCCAAAAATCGTCCCCAAAATGGCAGATAGAAACACCGAAAGAAAAGCAATTTCAATGGTTTGCAACAAGCCATATAACAAACGTTCGACATGGCTCGGTTGAAATAAATACTCAAGTTCCATGGCTCACCTTCCGACTGCGATATTCCAGATAACTGGTCAGTGCTGAAACGGGTAACAAGATCATCAGATAAGCCACGATTAATAGAAATAAAGCTTCTGTAGTTTTGTAGTCCATCCCAATCAGGTCTTTAGTGACAAACAACAACTCCACTACTGCTATTGCACTCAAGACCGAACTCTCTTTAATCAAAAATAAGCAGTTTGCGCCAATCGCAGGAATAGACAGTGATAACGCTTGAGGAAAGACCACATATTGAAAGACTTGCACGGCGTTGAGTCCTACACTTCGGGCCGAATCAATCTGCCCTTGGGCAACGGACTGCAAACCTGCACGGAAAGCTTCTGCCATATAGCTGCCGCCGAGAAAAGTCAGACCAATCACACCACAGGTAAAACCATCCAGTTTGATCCCGATCTTGGGTAAACCGTAGTAAAGAAAAAAGAGCTGAATGAGCAAGGGGGTATTGCGGGAAACCTCAATATAGATTTTGACGATTTTATTGAGTATGCGAACCTGATAGGTACTGATCACACTACAGATGAGTCCAAGCAGAATAGAGAGTACGATACCAATACTGGAGATTTTTAAGGTCATAAGCGTGGCCGCATAGAACTGCGGCAGCACACTGTGTATATACAGCCAATCCAAAGAAAACATCCGAATAAAAAATTGATTCTTTTGATAAATACGTTGTTGTTATTTATCTTTGGATGAGTCTAATGTGGTTGAAAATTCACATAAAATATTATTATTTGCTAAGCTTTGCTGAAATTTAGATGATGGGTTTTAACTGAATTATTAAAATAAAAAAGTGATGATGTTTTAGATTAAATGCCGTCATTCTTAAATAAAAAATCATATTTAAACAAGAAAATTCAATAAAATTATAAAATTCATTCGGCATGACACCATTTTAAAAAATTGCCATTTTCATCATATATTTTATGAGCTAATGAATAAGGACAAAATATTAAAAAGTACCACCCTAGGTAGCTATTTTCTTTATCCATTTCTGCTTTACTAACCCACTCTTCTTTAAGTAAGACAAGTTGTTCTTCTGGTGAATATGTTAATTGATCCAAAACAAAATCGGGTGATTACAACACATGGCTTTATATCTACTTTCCGTGATTGGTCAGCTGATAAAACCAATTACCCTAGAGAAGTCTGTGAGCGTGTTCTTGCCCATAAATTACCTGATGAAGTCGAAGCTGCATACTTACGCGGAGCTTATTTTGAATAACGTAAAGGGTTGATGGCTGATTGGGCTGCGTTTTGTGGTGCATAAAAAATAAATGGTACTAAAACAAAACTTCTACCACTTAAGGTAGAAGTTTTGGTATATCCGGTGAGATATAATAACTCATACCATATTTTTTAGAACATCTCAGCTTTTCGTATCATGTCCTCAATTTTATTCAATACAAATTCTTAATATTTCAGTAAAATATAAATCCACGACTTTCATATGATAAATATTAATTAAGGTCACACACCAATCTAAAATTGCTCTTCAAACTTAATATTTTCAACTTTCAAATTATCAAACTGAATGAATGGAATAATCTTTTCTAAATACCAATTTACATCAGTTATTCCACTCGACAACATACATCGATTAATACTCAAACTTACAGTTACCTTCCCCTCAGAATCCAGTAAAAATTCACCACCAATATTTGAATCTTCCCAGGTTAATACAACGCCTATCAACTCTTTCAATGAGTTTTTTTCATTAAGAATAAGAAAAAGCTCTTCTACTGAAATACTATCAAAAAACCAATCAAAATTACCATTATCATGTACAGGTAAATAAGCCTTTAATCCATGATCATCAAAATTCCAACCAGCTTTATGAAAAATTTCTAAAACTCTTATTGGATTATAGCCCACACCGACTATTTTAATGTATAAACCTGAAGATACAGACATATTAAAAACCTCCATTAATGTTCATAAAATTTTATACCTTTCTGTGTTAACCAATCTTTTATATTCTGAGGAATTGGCGTATTTGAATGTAACTCATAAGTTGCATTATTAGCTTTGGCAATGGCTAACCTTGATCCCATATCAGATCTGAATTTAACTAAACCATCTTCTTTCCCAATAACATCATTCCAATAATTTCCTGATTTCGCCTCATACCACCTATTCCCCAAAGCACCATCGAACTCACGCCCACCTAGTTTAAAGGAACCTTTACCACCATATAAATTCTTTAAATATAATTCAAAATCAACACCAACGAGACCTTTAGCTCCACCTAAATTTGGCACTCCTTGCACATTTTTCTCAATAATTTTCCGATCAACTTTCAAAACATCAACATTTTTCCCTGCTTTTAAATCAACTCCAATTGCTAGATCAATTAAGGCAAATGCTCTATCGCCTAACGTAGAAGTAGGACTAACTAATGTAATGAGATTATCACCAATATCAATTACACCTTGGACCCCTTCTTTCCTTAACATTTCCGCAATTTCAGAAGGTTTCAAATTAGCTCTTGCTGCTGCTGGCATATCTGATATTTTTCTAGCAACTTTATACGCTGCCTTCCCCGCTGTTGTGACTACTTTACCCAATGCATTGTTTTCAACAGCTACATTTGCACTATTTGCTGCCGTATTTACATCATAACCCGCAAATGCTGCAGTCGCTCCAGCAATAATCTTACTCGTATCTTTAATACGTGTTCTTTCAGCATCCGTTAAATCAAGTGCTGTTTTTCCTGCGGGGATCATAAGCTCTGCAACGATTTCACCAACACCCGCACCTATTGCTCCAGCCTCACAACTCGCTTTAGTTGCAGCTGCTGCTGCACACCCAGCAGCAGCATGAGCAACTTTATGAAGAACATATTCAAATGTATTAGGATCAACTTTATCTAAATTATTACCAATTTGACTCGCTAATTCACCTTGTAATACACCTGCCAGTCCCGCCAATAATGCTTTTTCGAGATTATCCTGTAAGTTTCCACCATTAATCGCTGTCTGTACTAAAGTTGAGCCAATAGAACTTGTAAAATTATTCATTAAACGATCAGGAAAATACGTACTATCAGGCTTTAGATTTAAGGCTGTACCTACTAGACTCAATAAACCTGCTGTTACAATACTTGTCGCTAAACCTCTTACTGATTCATTACTACCTAGCTCATTTAAAGTCTTAGTAATATCCCCACCATTATTAATCAGGCTGACACTCGCTTGTGTTGCTAAAGTCGTAATTGCCGCCTGAGTCATTGCAACAGCTGAACCACCCAAAGTTGATGCTGTACCACCTAACGCTCCTACTGCTGTAGCCCCAGCCCCAGCGCAGCTACCACAATAATTGCAATGATCGCAGCACCAGCTCCTGTCAATCCTTGCTGTTTATAATCCCAGTTCTCTTGTGCAAGTTTTACCGCTTCCCAATTCACATCTTTTCGGGCAATAAGACCTTTTAGATATTCATTACCAGGTTGATTAGACAGCTTGATCACTTCTGCGCGCACATCATTATTCTGACCAGAAACAACAGGCACCTGAACAGTTAGTCCACCTTTCGCAATAAACGTTGGTGCAACTGGTCCATTAAAACTTGGTAACTTTGCTGTCTCTGTAATTGAACCTTTGTCTTGCAAGGATTGCCAAACAACACTGTTGCTGGTCTTACTTGAAGTTGTTTCAACCAATGTAGTTGCAGGGATAAGCGTAATGGTCCCTCCTGCTTGAATGGATGCCCCTTTTAAATAATTAAACTCTGCACCTTGAATGAGCATGTCATAGTCAGCACGAGCATTAATGTAGTCAGCTTTCGCTTTTACAGGAACTTGAGTTAACTCTTTATAGCTATTATTGGTTTTCGTATCATTATATTTAAGCCCCCAATAGGCCCATATTCTCGCTTTCAAACTAGTCGCCCCACTCACAATCCATTACAATCACTTCTTTTTTGTTCAGCGCATCTTATTTTGAGTACTTCCTCTCCCCAATTAAAACGTGGGCTTAAAAATCGACATATCCATTTGATCGCCATGGGCGGTGCGGTGGGTACTGGACTATTTTTAGGTTCTGCTCAAGTAATCCAGTCTGCTGGCCCTTCGATTATTTTGGGCTATGCCATCGTTGGTCTGATCGCATTTCTGATCATGCGACAAATGGGTGAAATGATCGTAGAAGAACCTGTTGCAGGCTCTTTTAGTTATTTTTCACAAAAATATTGGGGCAGATTTGCTGGCTTTTTATCAGGCTGGAATTATTGGGTGGTTTATATTTTGGTGGCAATGACTGAGCTGACAGCGATTGCCAAATATATCCATTATTGGTGGCCACATATTCCTGCGTGGATCTCGACTTTATTTTTCTTCATTGTTGTGACCTGCTTAAATCTAGGTAATGTGAAGTTTTATGGTGAATCAGAATTCTGGTTGGCCATCATTAAAGTTGTTGCTGTCATTTCAATGATTTTATTTGGTTTGTATCTTTTGCTCACAGCAGGTACAGAATCAACAGCTAGCTTCGCAAACCTTTGGCAACACGGCGGATTTTTTCCGCATGGTTTCTCAGGCCTATTTTATATGCTTGCCTTTTTAATGTTTGCTTTTGGCGGCATTGAATTAATCGGTATGACGGCTGCTGAGGCAGAAAATCCTGAGAAAAGCATTCCGCAAGCCATTAATCAGGTGATCTTTCGGATTTTGATTTTCTACGTGGCTTCGCTTGCAATCATCATGTCACTCATTCCATGGAACCAACTGGATTTGGGAGGTCTGGATAAAAGCCCATTTGTGATGATTTTTCGCCAACTCGGGATTGATTGGGCTGCACATTTACTCAATTTTATTATTCTAACGGCGGCACTGTCTGTGTATAACAGCGGTATGTATGCCAATAGTCGTATGTTGTACGGGTTAGCAGTACAAGGCAATGCCCCAAAAGTTTTTGCAAAAGTCAGTCAGCAAGGTGTACCGATGCCTGCGGTGATCTTTTCTTCGATTTTAATTTTTGGCTGTGTGTTACTGAATTATTTTGTACCAGAACAAGCCTTAAGTCATTTGATGTATATGGCCGTTGCTGCTTTGGTTTTAAACTGGGCGATTATTAGCTTTACCCATTTAAAATTTAAACGTGCCGTTCAACAACAAGGTACAATGGTCAAATTCCCTGCCTTATTTTCACCATATAGCAATTATCTGGTTTTGGCGTTTATCGTGATGATCTTATACATCATGTGGACGCAAGGCTTTAGGGAATCCGTGATTTTAATTCCGGTCTGGATCATGTTTATGTTCGGATTATTTAAATTTTTGAAATGGAATAAATCTCTCTAATATCTGCCTACAACACGCATCTACAGCAATCTGTAAAAATAAACTGTAGATGCGTTATCGCTCAACAAAAATAAATAAAAACAATATAGGCCTTATTTGTTATCAGGTTAATCCATTTGCTACTATAGCCCTATCCTATTCATCGTCTGATCTAATGTCTGAACCGCAACTCTCTCTCAGCGATTATCTAGCAACGGTACAGGAAATTATTCGCCTGAGCTTTGACGAACCTGTTTGGGTGAAAGCCGAGATTCGAAATCTGAGTATCAAAGGTGGGCATTACTACCTTGAACTGGCTGAAAAAGAACAAGACACAGACAAAGTCATTGCGAGCTGTAAAGCCACGATCTGGAAATTCTCTGCCGCAAAAATCGTGTTCAAATTTGAACGTGAAAGTGGAATTGAACTGTCCAAAGACTTAAATGTACTGATTAAAATTAAGGCCCGCTTCGATCCTCAATATGGCTTCTCTGTCAATATTGAAGATATCGATTCTAGTTTTACCCTCGGTGATATTGCTAAACGCTATCAGCAGATCCTTGCACGACTCAGCAATGAGAGTTTGCTTCCACTGAACAAAGCCCTGCCCACACCTTTTGATATTGAGCATGTGTTGGTGATTGCGCCTGAAAATGCGGCTGGATTAGGTGACTTTAAGAAAGATGCCGATGCATTACATCAAGCAGGTGTCTGTCATTTTGTCTATCACAACGCGACTTTTCAGGGAAATACAGCTGCACACAGCATTATGGAATCTCTAAGCATAGGGCTACGTCAATGGGCAGCAGACTATGCCACTCCACCCGATCTGATCGTGATCATTCGAGGTGGCGGTGCTGTTAACGATTTGGCGTATTTAAATGACTATGATCTTGCTGCCCTGCTATGTAAACGCAAAGTACCGATTTGGGTCGGGATTGGACATGAAAAAGATCGAACCATTTTAGATGAAATTGCCCATCGCTCCTTCGATACGCCAAGTAAAGTCATTGCAGGTATTCGCAATCTGATTTCGGAACGTTCTGTAGAAGTGATGGAACATTTTCAAACCATCAAATTGCTTTCTCAACATCAGATTACGGCTTATCAAAGTCAGAATGATCAATTCATCAGTCGTATTAAGTCACTGTCTGAAAATCAAATCAGTACCAGCCATCTTCAGCTCCAAGTTGCCAGATCAACGCTGCAATATTTCGCCAAGCAACAACTGAAAACAGCTTCGACTCAAATCGAAGCATTAATGCGGGAAACCTTGTTGCAAAATCCGAGAAATGTACTGGCTAAGGGTTATGGCATTGTCCGCAGTGAAAATAAAGCGATTCGCTCAATCCATCAAGCGAATTCATCCCTATCTATTGAAATGCAGGATGGCTATATCCATGCCAAGCTTACCGAGGTGATTGATCATGACGAAGAAAGAATTAAGCTTTAAAGACGGTTATGCCTTATTAAAAAAGAATGCCGAGCTGCTCGAAGCACAGGAACAGCCTGATATCGATAATTTGATGAAAATCGTTGAAGAGTCAATGACCGCTTACAAAGCCTGTAAATCCAGAGTCGTTGCGGTGCAACAAGCCTTAAATGAGACCTTTAAAGACAGTGAATAATAGCGAATCTAAAAGCCACTCGCTTTGAACAGCAAGCAACTTTGAATCGCTCAATATTTTCTTATGCAAAAGTAAATACAAGGCTTAGATTAATAACCACAAATGAATGGCAAATGGCCCAACCAGCACCATTAAAATACCTGCAATCACCATGGTTAAACTGGCGATCACTCCTTCTTCATTATTCCGTTGTTGGGCTCTTGCTGTACCAAAGCCGTGAGCGGCATTACCAAATGCAGCACCATTTGCCACAGCAGAACGGATTTTGGTGAATGCTAAAATGGCATCTCCACAGATCATTCCGACCAAGCCCGTAATCACGGTAAATAGCGACACCAATGCTGCTGAACCATGAATATCTTCAGCTAGAATCATCGCAAAAGGCGTTGAAATTGAACGGGCCATTAAACTGTTGGTGACTTCTGGACTGAAATGAAAAAGCTGTGCCATCTCATAAGCCGACATCACCCCGACACTCATACCAATAACAATCGCGATGGATAAAACACCAAGATTTTTACGAATGGTAGCGCGATAACGATAAATAGGCACAGCAAAGGCAACCGTTGCAGGTCCAAGTAAATTGACGATCCATTGGGTATCTTGGGCATAAGTTTGATAAGAAATACCAAAAATTGTCATCAATATAATCGTAAGCACTGGCACGCTAATCGCAGGTGAAAGCCATAATTTAGGATGTTTCTGATAGAGGCGTTTTGCAACCACATAGGCGACCAAAGTCCAGATCAGACACAGGATTGACCAGATATTCATGTGAGATGCCTTTAGATATGCTTATGCTGGAACGGTTTACGTGTTTGCAAATAGCTTTTGAGACGATTGTAATAATGAATGGTTAAGCAGGTGCTCAACATCACCAAGATCGTCCCCAGTGCAATGCTGAGTACAATCTGCCAGCCTTCGGTCATAAACAGGGTTTTGTACTGAACCACGGCAATAACTACAGGCACAAAAAACAGTAATAATTCACCGAGAACAACTGAAGCACCCATAGCCACCTGCTCCATTTTAATAAATTTTAAAAATAGACAAATCAGCAACAACAACATGCCTAAAATCCCTGCGGAAATCGGGACACCTAATTGTTGATGCAAAACATAACCAATACCCCAAAAAGCCGCCAGAATTAAAATCTGTTTGACCAATGTGAAGAAGCTGTTTGGGGAAGACGTTTCAGAAACGGAATCAGTGCTCATGACAACAAATAAGATGGTGAACTACAGTATTATGTTATCCCAGTGCTATTGGCATAATATGAATTATTCATGTTAAAATTATGCAAAAATGGAATAATATTTTATTCATCATGCTTTCATTCAAATCACTGCAATGCTTTGTGACTTTGGTCAAAACCCAAAGCTTTACCCGTACCGCTGAACAGCTTTATCTGACGCAACCGACTATCAGTAAAATCTTGCAGCAGCTTGAGCAACAATTACAGGTACAGTTGTTGGTAAAGCCAGAACATGGCCGCAAGAGGCAGGTTGAACTGACGGAAATCGGCCAACGCGTCTATCAGCATGCGCTTGAGCTCTTGCAGTCAGAACAAAATATTTTTCTGGAAATCGAAAACTACCAACAATTAAAGACAGGCACTTTAAAGCTTGGAGTTCCACCTTTAGGCTCTCAGCTGCTGACCACGGCCCTATTTGATTATCATCAACAATGGCCAGAGATCGAACTTTCCTTTCTTGAAGTGGGTTCCAAAGGAATTGAACAGGCTTTACTGAATAATGAACTGGATGTAGGTGTGTTGTTGCATCCTTTCGACGAGCAGATCTTTAATAGCATCGAATTGTGTAATTATCCCTTGATGGTGCTATTACGTCGTGATGCTACCTGGGCAACCCGCAAGAAAATCAATCTGGAAGAATTACAACATCAATCCTTTTTAATGTTCCCTGAAAATTTCTCGCTCAATCGTATTATTCTGGATGCATGCCAACAACATGGTTTCTATCCAAGCATTGCCTGCCGTACCAGTCAATGGAACTTACTGGCAGATATGGTGTTGCAACGGATGGGCATTGCGCTATTACCACAATATTATACCGATATGCTCGATCCCGATTTATTTGCAGCTATTCCTTTGGAAAAGCCAAATATTCAGTGGCATCTCGTCATGGCATGGAAAAAGAATCTGCCTGTTTCTCCCGCGGTACAGGCTTGGCTTAATGTGATTCGTCAACACTTTCAATTAATTAAGTCAAAGATTGATGAATGAAATATTCAACTAAAATTCGCAGAAAAACTCATAAAGCTTTGCCACAAAAAAGCTACCCAATCCTAGATGAGCTCGCCTAAACTGGATGAATCAATTGATAAGATGGCAAGTCATAATGAATGATTCAAACTACATTCTACCCAAAGTTTGGCAATGGACTGGAGAAAAAACAGATTTAAATCAGCCAACCTCAGGGAGTCGCTATGAGCAGCAATTACCTGTTGGACAACATCCACTCCAGTTATATTCGCTTGCCACACCAAATGGGCAAAAAGTGACGATTCTACTGGAAGAACTACTCGCATTAGGACATGCCGATGCTGAGTATGATGCTTGGTTAATTAAAATCGGTGAAGGCCAACAATTTGGTAGTGGCTTTGTTGAAATCAACCCAAACTCTAAAATCCCCGCCTTGGTTGATCATAGCCAAAATCCACCACTCAGAGTGTTTGAGTCAGGTTCTATCTTGCTCTACTTAGCTGAAAAATTTAAAGCCTTTATTCCCACAGACCTTGCTGCACGTACCGAATGTTTGAACTGGTTATTCTGGCAAATGGGTAGCGCACCTTATATTGGGGGTGGTTTAGGGCATTTTTATGCCTATGCACCGGTAAAAATCGAATATGCGATTAACCGCTTTGCCCTTGAAACCAAACGCTTATTGGATGTTTTAGACCAACATTTAGCAAAGCACGAATACTTGGCGGGTCATGAATATAGTATTGCCGATATTGCTGCTTTCCCATGGTATGGCAGCGTTGTAAAAGGCTGGGTTTATAATGCAGATGAATTCTTAAGTGTACATCAGTATAAGCATGTTCAACGTTGGGCTGATGCCATTCAAGCACGTCCTGCAGTTCAACGTGGGCGTATGGTGAATCGTACCTTTGGCGACTTAGCCAGCCAACTGCATGAACGACATGATGCCAGTGATTTTGAGACCAAAACGCAGGATAAGTTGCAATAACTATTCTTTGCCTGATGAATAAAATAAATAAAAGCCTTTGTTTTTCACAAAGGCTTTTATTTATTTGGCGGAAGTGGAGGCAATCAAATTCAATATTAGGTTGGGCTTATTTTGGCCCTGTGTTGCTCGCGAACAGATTCTCATCAAATTTGAATCTAAAACGAACATAGGCACCCTGAATTGTAGTGTCGCTATCTACCAGATCATCATCCTTATAACCTGAGAAATTATAACCACCAGACAACCATAAGTTTGCTGCAACGAGATATCCAAGCTCAGCACCAACCAGAACTCTACGCCCTGAACTCATATCAGACCATAATACGCCAGTATGTACACCCGCATCCCATCTTTCACTGATGTCATACATTGCTCTTGCACTGAACATATGTGTCATGCCTGTGGACTCTAAACCAGAGAAGGTTGTTTCCACATTTTTCACAGCATATTGGCCAGACAACGTAAGATCACGTGTTGGATGATAATTTAAATGATTAGAAAAAATATAAACATGTTTAAGATAAGGATTACTTAAATCTGTTTTATTATCGTCATAGCGATATTCCACTTTGGCCAAAGCATCAAAACGATTGTGCTCCGTATCTCGATAAGCTAATCCTAATTGGAAGCGATCAATTAAACGGTCACCGCTACTGTCATTCTTGCTATCTGTAAGGCTCACTACATTTTTTGCTAATAATGTCACATCATCCGAATATTTATAAGCAGCACCTAAATTATTCAAAATCGTATCCGACTGATCTGACCAACGTGCTTCAATACGCGCAACCGCTTTCCAGTTTGGATTCTTTAAATATTCAACCCCTAAAGATGCCGCTGTGCTATCAGAACTTAAATTATTCGTACTCGATAACGATTTGGTTTGTTCAAAACTCGTATTTGCATAGAAACCTTTTTCAAGTTCCCAACGATTACGCAAACCAATTGCTGCCTCAGCTTCTCTTGCACTAATACCATCGCGAATACGATATTCACTAAAGGCTGTCCCGTTATTGTTATATTTACTATCCAGACCAAATACGGTTACATTGCGGCGCTGATTACTATTTAGATCATAAAGACCACTAAGACTAGAAACTAATTCATGGCGGCCATAAGCACGAAGTTTTGAATTAATTTGATAATTTGCCCCTAGTGCAAAAACACGGCGATCGGCCTCAGAAATGTCTTGTTCATATTCAGCGAAAACATTCGAACCTTGCCAAGGAAGTTGACTGGTTAACTTAGACCGAACGGTCACACCATGGTATGGCACAGTTTGTGTGGTATTCAGCGTTGCTGGGTTTGATGATTCATCATAATATTTTAGACCAAGCTCTAAAGCTAAAATGCGATTTATTGCACGCTCAATACTGGCTGAAACACCTTGATTTACACCACTCAACTGATCTTCGGTACGAATCGCTTCTAGCTTCGCCAAACCAACTTTATTGAGTTGTACGCGTCCTTTAATTCCACTCTCTTTACGACCAGCCGTAATCGGTGCAGCAGTATTATAAAAACCAGTATCTGCTTGGTTATGGTAAACCTTCATTTCCAAGTCTTTATAAGCGTAATTGAGTTCAACTCGTGCAGCATCACCTGATAATTTACCGGTCGCATCAGGTGCTACATTAGAGTTCAAGCCATCATTAATATTTTCTGATCGAGCAAATTCAGCAACTAACTTACCTTTATCATTGGCAAATTTAACAACCGTATTCACACTTGCCAACTGATCTTGAGTCAGTGGATTATTGCTCTTTACGTAAGAAGCCCCCACTTTAACTTTGTCTGTGACTTTTACAGAGCCAGATACACCACCAACCGTATATTCTTCACCACCTTGATCAGATTCAACGGTGATGCGTAGAAATACTGGATTTAAATCAGCATCAACACTTGGAACTGGATCTTTGAGATAAATACTATTACTGAACGTATCAACTTCATAATCAGTAAAACGCGTCAAAGTTGTGCGTGCAATAATTAAACCTGAATTATTACGATCACGCGTAATCACTTCTACTTTTTCACTATTATCACGTACATCTTGGGCATTCACACCACCTAAACTATATGGACCTGAAATTCCCATAGCACGTTGTTCATTCACAACTTGTTGGGTATTTGTCTGTGCAGCAAAGGCTGTAACTTTATATTTATCAATTTCGACAGTACTACGAACACCTGTTAATGACCGGTTATATTGACCTAAAGATAGGCCTTCATCATTTTCAGTCCGAGTTACGTAATCACCATACATGGCATATGAACGGCCTTTATCGACACGAATATATAATTTGCTGGTTGACTGGGCATCAAAGCCTTTGGCAGCAGAATCACCATAGACTGGATAATATTCATCTGGACGAATATCACGGAATAATCTTTGCTTCTTATCTTTGTCAGAATCATATGCAAGTGTAAGAAGATATTCTCCTTTGACCTTACCTTTCAAAAATAATGCTGCTCGACCGGTTAAATTACGCTTACCATCTTTTGAAGCTGAAATTTCATTTAATTCTTCTTCAAAACCGTCGTTTGAATTAACACCACTCAGTTCTTTAGGATTAAACTTTTTAAAATTAAGCGAACCTTCAACCATACCTACAGCAATGATCGGTCTTAAATCAGGTAAGAAACGAATCGGTGTGCTTGAGTGGAAAATACCACTTTCAACAGATAGAGTTCCTTCACCTGCTTCAATCGGAGCTTGAATTGGAACAAGTAAACGACCACCTTCAACAAATACTTGAATACCTGGTTGTTTTGGATCTAAATCAACTAAATCAATTTTACCAATTGAACTGTCTAAAGTAATAGGTGTACGGCTTGATACCAATGTGCCATGTCGGTCAACAATTTTTAAATTCACATTAAAATGGTCACGACCATTCGCTTGCGGAATCGTTTTACTTGGCTCAAGTTGCAGTTTATCTAATTGGTCTGGGGCGATCACATCAATACGTTTAACGTCACGAGTATTCCCCATCATATCCACTTGACGTACTTCAATCGTGTTATGACCTGCATTTAGGTCAACACCAATAAAGTCTAAACCTGAAACCTGCATGTTCGGTAATACAGCACGTTTACCAATACGCTTTTCAGGAACACGTGTTCCATTCACCCAAAGTTCAAGCTGAGTCCCTGCTGTACCTTTAACCTGAATAGATGTTTGAGGATAAGGCAAGACCTGCCCGTCTTTGAGATTCAAAATTTCTAATTGATTATTCACAGCTGTTTCTAAAGCTGTTTCAAGATTAATCATCTTTGCAGCGTTAGCTGAATCTACTGGAGTTTCATTTGGCAATACTAAGGTTGAAGAACTTGGTATTGCCACAGAAGGTTGTGCACCAGGTTTTTCAGGCTCAAACTGTATTTGCTTAATTTCTTTAATTTGTTCTTTTGAAAAATCAAGATTACAGTTCGCCTGAACACCAACGGCAGAAATACAACCACTCGAAGGCTGTCCCCGAACATCTGTAACTTTGGAAAAAATTGGATCAACTGTTAAATCTGAACGTAATACTTGCTCTAAATTGGTATTGTCTTGCTCAATGCGTTTTTTACGCTCTAGCACACGTTCAATTAAAGATTCTGAACATTGACCTTCACCTTCAGCAATCGCAAAATCAGCACGATGCAATTCACCACGTTTTAAATCAACAAAACGGCTATTTGGATCACCTGCTTGGCGATTAGTAATTAAGACCAATTCAGAACCAGTAGGTAAACTGGTACGATCTACTTTTAAAACATGTGTTTTGGCACTAATTCCATAGAAGTCATATTTCCCTTCACTGTCGGTAATAACATAACTTCCATCTTCCAAATAGATACGTACCCCAGGAACGCCTATTTCACCAGCATCTTGAACACCATTTCGATTACAATCAGTGAAGACTTTACCCACAATAAACCCATCAGAAATCATCGCACCAGGGGTTACTTCTACTTTTGCCGATGCTTCATTAGACTCAATGCCTTTTGCATCTTTGGCACGAACACGGTTAATCCCATCGCCATTCAACGCATTAGGTCCAATATAAACACGATATTGCACTTTGACTTCTTTATTTGGCGTGAGCGTGCCTAATCCAAGCTTTAAATAAGGGCCTTTACCGCCTAACGGATCTTCAACTTTAGTACCATCAATCCGCATTGAGCCTTGTACATAAATAAAACCGCGAGGAAGTGTATCAGTGATTGAAACATTCGCTGAATCTGCAGTCCCACGATTTGCAACTGTGACTGTATATTCTTCAAATTCACCAATCTCAGCGGTCTTATTAGAAGCAGCTTTTTTAACAAATAACGATGAACTGGTGTTTGCGACTTCAGGGTCAATTGGAATATCAATATTAAGTGCTGGATCACCATTGTTTAATGTAAACTGACCCGCGTATGACCATTTTAAATCAACGGCTTTATCTGCTGGAAAGCTTGGGTACACAGAGCGATCACTAACGAACGTATAGCGTGTATTACCCGAAATCGTCTTTGTATCTACAACAAAACTATACGTACCCGCTTTAACAAGTGGATAAATAAACTCACCAGCACTATTGGTCACTTGTGTCGCTGGTATAGACGTCCTCTCACCTGTTTGGGCATCAATTGCAAACGCAACATTACTGCCAATTGGCTGACCATTTTGATCTAATAAAGTCACTGTAGCACCAGCTACAGGCAAGCCAGTTTTAGCATCAAAAACAGTCCCATACGGATCCATCAATACATTTGTATTAATGTCCGTAATTGTTGCTGTAGATTGACCTTGTGCATCCAAACAATCCGTTAAACTAATATCAACTTTATCGCGTTTAAGCGTTTGTAAGACCGCATCAAATGAAATGCCTTTGTCTGATAAAGTTGTTGGTAATGTATAATGAAATACACCAGTATTTACACCCGTTTCAATACCAATAACTTCTTCTACATCGCCTGTCTTTGTTGATTTAATTCTAATTTTTACACGATCAGCCATGTAACGATCAGCATTACAACTTGCATTTTTAGCCTCAATATTAAGCGGTTTATTCACGCTACCTGTAGCTAAAATGCTCTTAAAATCACTTGAGTTATTTGTAATATCAGCAGAGCCACTCACCAATGTAGTTGCTACATTTGATAAAATATCTTTTTGGCTATCCGTAACCGCATAAGAAACTTTATAAGTGTTTTTTACAGTAGTTTTTGCAATATTACGATTCATGCTGACGACAAGATTAACTTGCTCAGATGTATTCGCCGCAATTTGTGGGAAACCAACAACAAGTTGGTTGATCTGTGTAACGTCACTTGGGGCGATCGTGCTATAACTATTATTTGAAAACTTGTATAAAATTTTAGCTTGGGTATTTTTTGCTAAAGCAGATTTGAATGTCGTATTAGGTGGTAAATCATCAACCAACAGCACCATCTTCTGTGTTTGACCATCCACCAGCACATCAATAGGTCGAGCCGGTTTTTTGCCTTGATTGCTAATATTTAATGTGTAATTTAAATCATAATTTGCAGTTGCAGAAGGCTCAAAGGTTTTTTGCTGAACTTCTTTAGTTGCAACTAATTTAGCACCATAGCTAATCGCGCTATCAATCGCAGTTGCTGTTGCATTGGTATCTTCAACAACAGTTGCTTTAATCGGCAAGTTAAATTGCTGACCTTCGCTTAAATTCGAATTTGTGGTTGCAACAACCCATAAATTGACACTCTGGCCTACTTGCAGAGGTACAGATTGAATGACTTGCTGATCAGTTGTATCAAACTGACCATCTTTATTTGTGTCTATGTAAATTTTTATATTGTTTAATTCATTAATTGTTAATGTCTCTAGCTGAACATTTACCGGTGCATTACTATTATTCGATAAGGTATTTGCCCATATCACTCTTACATTAGGCTCAGTATCAAGCACAGGTGGTGTAGTTAGAGTAATGGCATATAATGCTGAAACGTTGACTTCTACAGTATTTGAAACTGATTGTTGTTCTTTACCATTTGCAGCGGTAAATGTTGCATACGCAACGTTTTGAATTGTACTACCAACTTCAGGAATATTCGCGGCATGACTATACTGCGCAGACAATATAGATATTGTCAGCGTTGATAACATGAAAGACATGTTTTGACATGCTCGAATTTGCTTCTGTTGTAGCACAGCGCTCTACCCTTCAACTAAATAGTCTAAATAAACAAAATTAAAAAATTATGGTATGAGGACACCTGCAAAGCACAAATGTCCTCACATTTAATTATTCATTCCTAATAATCTAAATTTTTGAATGAATATTAATTATTTACTTTGATTACAAACTCCAACACTGCACTTGTGTTTGGCACAAGAGGTGTTTTCTCAGCTGCAATAGTTCCAGTTGAACCATCAGTTAAAGCTGCAGTTGAAGTACTTAAAGTCGCATTTGTTGCAACTGGAGAAGCACTTGCAACGACTTTCAAGGTTGTATACGCAGGTGTAGCATCGCTAATCACAACATTGGTTACGTCTGCATTACCTTCGTTAGTCGCAGTGATCTTATACTTCACACACTCGCCTGGCTTAGCAGAAACAGTATTTTGAGTATAAGAACCAGTAGCCACACCAGTTGAACAGTTCGCTAAAGATTGCTCTTTCACTAAACGTACTTGACCACTTGTAACAGTCGTTAAGTCTGTGTTCACTAGGTCTGCAACAGATTGACCACCAATAACTGTTGGTTTAATCGTTAATACAACTGCACTTGGCGTTCCCGCTGTTGCATTAGGTGGTGCTTGAACTTTGATGAGTAAGTTTACTGATGCACCACGAGCAATAGTGCCAGATACTGCTGCCAGATCATTACCTGTAACCAATTCATTCGCGTCAGCTACACCGTCATTGTTTAAATCAACGAATAAGCTAGTTACCCAACCATTTGCAGCCTGATCATTGGTCAATGTGAATGGCAAGCTACCTGCAGCACCTTCAACGATGTTACCGTTGTTGGTTAGGGTATGCTTGTAAACAACCGTACCACCTGGCGCAACTTGACCAGTACGATCATTTTGCAGACTAAGTTTGCGATCCGTTTCTACTGTTACACGATCAGACATGACATCTGTTAAGCCCGTTGCAGGAGAAGCAACTTTGAAGATAACTTCTTGATCACCAGCTGGAGCATTTGCAGGAGGAGTCACAACTGCAACAAGTTTAACGCTGCTGCCACTTGGGATATTACCCGTATTGGTAATTGGGGCACCTGTTGGATTACCAGTACCATCTGCTAAGTAATACTGAACAGTCCAACCCGCTGGTAATACAGGCGATGTAGATAAATTATAGTTATCTGCGGTTGCACCCTTATTATCAACAGTTAATGGGAAATTAGCCGCTTGACCTGGCTTCGTTGACTTAGTATCGATATATTGGCCAGTATCCTTACCAGATGCGCCTGCAACGGTACCCGTACTGTTAGTCGCATCACCATTATGTAAGTCAACGGTAGACGCTACGACTTTATCAATCACTAACGTGATGGTATCGGTACCCGTAGAATTCGTAACAGGAGTTGATGTTAAGATTGTGCTAATAGGTGTCGTTGAAGAATAACCTGAAGGCAGCGTTACCTTAGCAACAACTTGATACGTAGCACCACTTGCAACTGGGCCAGTATCTGCAACGCCATCACCATTGGTATCCGTTAATGGTGTTACACCATCCGCTTTGAATAATTCAACGATGCTACCAGCTGGTAAAGAGTTTTTATTCACTGTAATGTTAAAGGCTTCTGTCACATTACCCGTGTTATGTACGACGATTGGCTCGCCACCACCCGCTGTAACACCGAAAGTAACAGGCGTACCTTGAGTTGTTGACTTGGTAATCACGTCATCAGCTGGAGCAGTAGATGCTTGTCCATCAGCAAAGGCATCGGTTGTACTATCGTTAATCGTACCTTTTTTAACACCTAATACGGTTACATCGTTCGGGTTAGATGGTGTTTTACCTTCTGTACCCGGACCATCTGGATCTACTTCAGCGATGTTTGTAATTGTGCCAGCTGGAGTATTTTGATTGACTCGAACTTTAAACTTCAACACACCACTACTGTTCGCAACAACAGTCGGAATAACTAATGTAGTCGTTCCAGACGCGAAACTATAGCCGTCTGAATCAGCAGTACCATCATTAACGGCAGTACCATTTACTGTTGCAGAATTAGCAACATAAGTTAAACCAGCTGGCAATACGTCAGTAATCGTAACGTTAGTTGCAGTCGTATTACCTGTGTTTTGGTAAACTAAGCTATATTCAACTTCACGTGCTGTTGGGCTTGACAAAGTTGCATCTACATTGCTAACACTTGCAGATTTTACCAAGCTAATTACAGCACCATTGGTAATTTTAACAGTATCAACGTTCTTAGCCGTTACACTTGTATCGAAACCACTAATTGCTGAAACGGTTAACTTACCAAGATCACCAGCAGTCACGTTGTTGCTTGCTGTTGTTGCTTGTACGATTAAGTTAACAGATTCACCTGCAGCTAAAGTAATACTCGTAACAGGAGTTTGACTGTCTGGAATACCATCTTTATTTGCATCAAGATAGACTTTCAGACCACTGAAATCGTAATTATCTGTCGTGTTATCACGTGTATCGTTATTAGCAACAGCGACGTTAAATGTATCGCTACCATTACCCGTGTTGGTTAATGTATGAGATAAAGATACTTGACCATTCGCATTCGCTGTTTTGGTTTGATCTGAGATCAAAGTAAAACTCGCGACTTGCAATACAGTCGTAGTAACGACGTTTGAAGTCACAGTTTTATTAGAACCATTGCTATCCGTATAGCTTGCAGATGCAATGTTACTAATGTTTGTGCCTGCGCTCGGAGCCGCAGCGTGTGCAGTTGGAAGAAAAGCTGCACCACCCGCAACTAATGCAACTGAAGCTGCCAATTGCGTTAGTTTTAAACGTTGAGTTTGATTTGACATTCGGAACTTACCCCTGTTGATATTCAATGTCAGCTTGTTTAATTTTTGGTTTTGTCACTGTTAATACGCGTTTGGGCTGAAACTGTTACAGATTTTCCAGCAGGAAGCTCTGCAATTGTCCAACGTAATGCACGGTAATCTTTCAGTGGAACGTTCACCATTTGATTACCCTCTTTGCGTTTTAAAGGCATCGGGGCAAAATTTGTACCGTCTGTACTTGCTTGCGCATTTTCTGGCTCAGACTTAGCCAAAAATAGCGTTTCTACTGGTATTGGTAGCGTAGCAGCCAAGTTTTTAATTTTTCCCGATGTATTATTTGTATACGTTGCACGATACTCGATCACATCGTTTGGCTTTACCTTAGTCACCAACTTCGCATTTGGCTTACCTTCTGCATTAAGACTGATCAGGTAAGTTTTCAGCTCTACTGAAACAGGATCTTTAACAGCTTTTGTTTCAGCGAAAACATTCACTGCTAAAAATAAAGTTGCCGTCCCTAGTAAGTATTTTTTCCATTTACTTGTTAAGTACATCTCTTTGGCTCCTAAACTAATTTCCAGAGTTCTTTGAACTTTGCTTAGGGCGCTTTTCAAAGAAACTAACAACGGTTACAAAAATACATCATTTTTGTGTGCTTTTGTTGAAAAAAATCACATTTTTGTAAAAAAAATATCTACCAGTTCAAGCATTAGCAACTTCTGTACCAACTTTTTAATTAAAATATGCTGAACCAATATTATTTTCGACACATTTGTCTAACGACTGACTACTGCGCCACACAAAATCTTAAAGTTCCTGAAGCAGATGGATTTAAAAGTCCTGTTAGCGTCCATTCAAGATTGTCGCCAGAACGGCTTGAATTACAGCTATTTCCACTCGGTGTAATGACACAACTGACACTGCCAAAATTAGTACCAGTTGGTAAACTATCCTTGATTTTGACATTCTGTAATTTCTTCACACTATTGTTCTTATATGTGATTTCATACTCTAAATTATCTTGTTTATTTGCCTGATTATTTGTAACAAAGACATTTTGGTCCGCCGAAGTAGATGGACAGCTGGCTACAGAACGGACTTTTTTTGTCAACGTCAAACCAGCACTGCCAATAAGTGTCATATCCTGACGTTTGACGGTTTGCCCTGAAATGGTCTGCGCTGGATTTATTAGCGTAAATTGATAACCCGCTTGGAGGGTTCCAATATGTTGAGCTCCAGCAGCAACATTGCTTGGCACATGGACTCGCTGCACTAAACAGATATCAACACTTGGTTGTAATAAAACAGAACTTGCTACGGTTGGATTAAATACACCCTCTCCCATATCTACCTGACCATTACAATTAATATCCCGATAAATTAATGCTTGCCATGGCTGATCAGCACTCGAATTCGGCTGCTGGGTTTGGCTCTGTAAGAGTTGAGTTAGTTGTACTGGAATTTGCGTGGTTAAACGATGAGGATAATCAGTCACATCTCCCGCAATCGCTGTATGTTGCCCATCCTCATTCAATACAACATTAACAATCACGTCTCCAAAGTTATTTGCAGAATAACTTGTTGCGCTGGTCTTTGTTAACGTAATCGTATCTGTTGAGCGAGTGTATCCATTGCTACCACTCACAGAAATATATTCAGGCAAATTCTGCTGAACAATACAGAAAGATGATGGCAATAGGCTTTGCTCAATCGAGAAAGCATAATCACCATTGGCGCTCGTTACAGTTGATGCTAGTTGCGTTGTACTACAGTTGTTCAGGCGAATCGTACTATTCGCAATTCCAACTTCACCAGCATCTTGAATGCCGTTATATGCCTTACTTGCATCCAGTGTTGTACCACTATTATCAACAAATACTCGCCCCGTAATATCTACATAAATAAGCTTGGTATTTGTAAACGTACAAGTGATGTTGGCGCCTTCTTTAATACGTGCGGCAGGGATCGTCACAATATTATTTACAAGTGTCCAAAAAGTGCCTGTATTACCTGTTGTAGCACTGTTCGCATCTGTACAGCTTACACCTGATAAAACATATCCAACTAAAGCACTTTCAGTGATCGACACATCCGTATTTAAGCTTTGAGCCCACAACTGTTGTGCAGAAATTGCTGTTGTTCCTGTTGTAACCGTAGTTACAGCATCTGTTGTAACTGCAGCTGTACTGTTTGCGAGGTTGGAAAGATTAATATAGTTAAATGTACCCGTGCCATTTACAGAATTTTTAGCAATCTTAATTCTTGCGCCATCTATAATATTAATACTTACAGGAATACCAGTACTGGTTGCCGTATCATAGCTTGCAGTCGTACAGCCACCGCTCAGTGACAGTCCAATCGCTCCATACCCACCTGCAGCTCGTTCGCTCGCACCAGCATAAGTATTTCGGTTGGTAATACGGTAGGTTATTCGGTGATAACCTGGGGTTAAAGCAGAAGATGTTGTTGCTGAAACCCCTCCACTCAAATAACTATTTGAGCTGTTGACAACAACACCATCCACCATAATATAGCCGCTGTCATCTATACCAATACTGGTATTGCCCATACACATCGTTATCGCTTGTGAATTGGCAATGTAGACTCCTGTCGTAAATTCCCAAGCTCGACGGTTATCTCCAATATCTGGCGTATCGATTAAATTGAGCTGCACCGTTGCATTTGTATCTGAACTCATATTGGTAATAATTCTTTGAATCATTGCAGCAGCTGTCGTACTTGATGCTCCATACGTTGAATCACTCGTGCCATTATTACCTGAAATTAAATATCCACCCGTTGGGCTGGCTTGGTTAGCAGGCCATGCACTCACAATTGATGAACTCTCATCAGTATAAGCACCGACCTTAGCAGTACCACCCGTCCCCTCATAACCGACCCAGAATGCACCATTTCTACGATATTCATTTTGCTGATTAGTTCCCCAAACTTTATAGAGTGTTTCACCAACACCACTACCCGGGTTGAACTCATCACTGGAAACCTTAACACTAGCCTGCTGTGCAGTACCCAATGAAGAAGAAGCTGCTGTACTGTAGCTCACAGACAATTGTTTCGTCGCTCCATTTGCAACACTTCCTAACGGACACGTCCAGTTACTACCACTTTGAGTACAAGCAGCTCCACCAACAACACTAACACCAGTTACTGTTACACCTGTTTGCGGCACAGCAACATAAGTAGCAATCGCATTGGTTGCATTGTTAGGTCCTTCATTTTTAATATCAATAAGCTGAGAACCAACTCGCCCACGAACAATCGTAGGTAAATTAGGTGTGACGCTGAAGCGTGCTTCCAAAATAGCTGTATCAGCCGTTACTGGCGTTGGATCAACAATAATCGCATTTACAGAACTACTATCATTTGTAGTCGATGAATCAGTTGAGGTTGCTTCAATCATTGCTGTATTGGTAATTGTTCCTGCTACTTTAGCTGTAGCTTGAATTACGATAGTACATGTCGCTGTGCTTGCACCACTAAATGTCCCTGTTAGTGTATAACCACTCGTATCATTACCAGACAATGTTGGTGAACATGTCGTACCTGTACCCGTCGTGCTTGGGGTTCCAACAATACTGACTGTCTTTAGATTGGAAGGAATCACATCAGAAAAAGGAGCCAAATAAGCCGATCCACCTACCGTTGCACTTGCTGGCTTATTATTTGTAATTAATAGTTGATACTGCATTATCGAATTTACAGGAACATCATTTAATTGAGTTTGTACAAAAGTTCCCGATGTTCCTAAACGCTGACTTTTAGCAATAGAAATATCGCTATCAGCATCCATACTTGATATACCAAAGAAAAAGGCATCAGCCGCATTATTTGCCCAGGACCCTTTACCATCACCACGGACATATACATCAAATGTTAATGAGGTAATTCCTTTACCTTTAATATAGACACTTCCACTGGCTCCACCACTCCCACTCGTGGATGTAATCGTAGAGGCATTATTTGTAATATTATTGCCACTAACTGAGAACTCTTTACTCCCAGCAATGCGACTAAGTACTGGTAAAGTAGAAAGGTTACTTCCCGTTAATGTAAACTCTCCGCCGAAACCCAAGCCTGTTCCAGTTGTTGCCCCCATACCAGCGGCTTGTAAAATTGGATTTGTAACAGGTCGATTAAAAGTTATCTGCACCGTCCCCATTTTTACTCTAGTACTTGTAGACGAATTTGTATTATTGAGTCCTTTAGTCATCAAAAACATTGATACGCCATAATTACTTGATGAGCTAATTCCACCATTCGTACTTGAACACGCAGAACCATTTACACAACCAGTTGGTGCATTTTGTAAACTCGCTGCAAACATTTGATCCTGAGCACCACCAATTGCATTTAATGATCTCAAAATATTTACGCCAGTAACACTACTAGCATCACCATCCCCACCAAATGTTAATTCGGACTTGTTCGCTGCTGTACCTTGACCAGAATAAACAGCTGTATTAAATACCGAATTAGTAATCGTATAACTTACCGTTGTAGTCGGTGCGTATGTCTCACCCGTATTATCTGATGGGTTATTTCTGTTGAGCAAGAATGTGTGTGTACCTGAAGATGCTGTTGGACCTTGTCCAGCCCCCGAGCCTGAAAAAATCTCAATTGTTGGCGGCGCAGCAAAGACGATTTGACTGCTCAGCAAAAAACTTATAATGAGCAATATCCATGTATTTATGTCACCAACTATTTGGCTTACCAACTGACACTTAGAAATAATTTTTTTCATTTTTTGCTTACTGACCAACATAGCGCACCCCAAAATTAAATTCGTAACTTTGATTTGCAGCTACACTATTTAATGTTCCTGAAACCGCTCCAGCATTACCTACTGTTGGAGCCGTCATACCACTACATGCCGTACAAATAGGTGATTGAGATAAAACCGTATAAGCAGGTGTCATATCTCTAAAAGTAAATATGCTACTCAAACTTGTTGCACTGGTATTTGTTAAAATCACCTTGTACAACACACACTGGCCTTGGCCATTTGCTTGTTTACCAATATTTAAGCTATTTGTTGTAAAAGACTCATCAGCTATGCCATTACAGTCAAAATCACGTGCTTGTAATTTACTTAGCTTCAGCTGCGTTTGACGTACGGTCGTTACATCCGTAATGAATGCTAATACCTGACCATTAGTGTTATTCGTTAAATTAATCGTGCTGTTATTCGCTTGGGCAAGATTATTCGCAACCAGATTCTTAACTTGAAGCAATAACTTCACTTGAGTATGTGCCGCCAATTTACCCCCAGGTAAGTCAGCTAAGCTTCTTATCACCAAATCCCCAGCATCAAAAATGCCATTTCCATTTACATCGTAGAAAAGGGTGCTATTGAATTCAACCTGGTCATTATTGGTAATAAAACTATAGTTCCCTGTATAGTCAACGTCCGTATTATTGGTTAAAAGATGACTATAAATAATGGTGCCTAGTGGTGAAACTTGTCCTCGTGAATTTGGCGTGAATTCTACTTGAGCGACTGAATTGACACTCTGAATCGTAATCGCATTTTTAATAATATCTTGGCTCGGATTACTACTGTTATTCCCACTCACAAAACTTGTAGACAGCACACGAAAATAGATCGGTGTAGTTGAGCTACTATTCAACTGATCCACCTCAACAACGGCACAAATTAACTGACTTTCAGCATTATTGAGATATATCGTTTTACCTATCTCACTACCTAAAACACTACAATTTGAGCCATTTGCAGAAATATAAAAACGGACGCGATTTACACCATTTGGTAGAGTTAAACTCGTAAAATCATTGCTTGCATTTGCACTGAGCAAATATTCCGTTCCAATACCGGTATGACTGACTTTCAATGGGAATATAGCTTGCCCACCCGCAATAGGATTGATACTTGTTGACACAGTAACGGTTTTCCATGGATTACCAGCATTATCAATGTTTCCATTCCCTAACCCATTGTTTTCTGGGCTATTGGTTAAGTCAACTAAACGCGCTACGGTTGTGGCAAGTAAATTACCTTGATCTTTAATCAAACTTGTTTTACTCAAATCACCTAAAGACTGGGCCTGAGGTGAAACTTCAAATGTGCTATCAGCAGTTACAGCATAACTACTCGGTAAACGCACTTTAACAACAATGGGGAAGTTAGCACCTGCCGATAATAAGCCCGTATCAGGAATACCATCGCCATTACTATCTAATAATGGCGTTACCCCATCTGCACGATAAAATTCAATTTGGCTGCCCGTAGGGAAAGTACTTGCTGTCAAGTTTAAATTAAATCGATCAGTACTATTACCTGTATTCCAAACATAGTTATTAAAAGTGAGTTGCCCGCCCTGTGCTACTGAAGTCGCAACAACTGTAGTACTGTTATTTACATCACTCACACTACCATTAATTTTAACGGCATAAATTGGAGCGATATTGAGTACAGCGACATTACTTAGATCAGAAATAGTTGCTGTTGCTGCATTATTATCGTGATCATATTGAAAATTAACGGTATTGTTGACTGCACCAGCAGTTGCTTTATTTACTTTGACTTTAAATTCAACATAACCCGTCGCATTTGCTGCAATTGAAGTGATGACCGCAGTTACAGTGTTTGATGTCACACTGTAATTAATCCCTGCAGGATCATTGCTACCTGTGCTCGGATTGACGGTTGTACCATTCCAGTTTTCACCACTATTTAGTTGATATACCAAACTGGAATCAAGCGCATCTGTTAACGTTACAGAACCTGTAGCCGTGCTACCTAAATTTTGATAATCCAAACGAACGGTAACGACATCACCATTTGCTACAGTAGTTTGAGAAAACTTTTTACGGACCACCAAAGCAGACTGGTTCGTAACGGTTGCTGTATCTGTATTAATCTTAGTCCCAGTAGCATTATTCGAAGAATTTACAGTGAATGTTAACAATCCATTCTGACTAACCGTCGCTCCACTCGGCACATTTGCCGCCACAATCAAACCAACAGACTCACCTGCACTTAAAGAGTAAGACGTAATTACAGCACCATCAGGCACCCCATCATTATCTTTATCTAAATATACGGATAGATTACTAAAGTCATAACTATCCCCCGTATTATTTGTCACTGCAAATGTGTATTGATCTGCCTCATTACCCGTATTGGTCAAAACATGGTTGAAATATACGGTTTGACCAGAAACAACATTTTTACTGTTGTTTGCGGTTAAATTAACAGAATAAACAGGAAGAACAGTCGTTTGGACTAAATTGGAACGGCTGACTTGGACAACAGTTGACCCCTCTTCAGTATATTCGCCAATGGCCATATTACTGATGATTTGACGCGTCGGAACTGCAGCAAAACTTAACTGATGGATCCCTAATAAAGTAATAAACAGAATCACTAAAACGATTATGTTATTGCGGATATTTTTTAATGTATTGAGTGTATTCATCTTATATCATCCGCCTAACTTAAGGTGTAACCCGAATAGAAAAATACAATGCAGCCTGCTCCTGTGGTGCAAGTGCCCCAATATTTCCTGATATTTGATCCCCACTCACGGTTACAGAGCCTTTACTAATTGAAGGTGGCAAGGCATTTCGTAAAATACTATAAGCTGGCACAACATCATTAATCACAACATTTGCTGCCGGTGTTGAACCATCATTCTTAATGGTTAATCGATAAGTAACACATTGATTTGGCTTAATCGTCAATGGATTACTGGCATATATTGCTGTAGTCACATTAATCAGTACACACGCTTCATCTTTAACCTGTTCTTTGGTTAAACGAAGCTGCGTTGGATCAACTGTTGTTAAATCTGTATTCTGGATGGTTGCTAGGTTCAAACCTTGGATTATATTTGTTGCCGACACCACAATATTTGCAGCACTAGAAACACCATTTGTTGCCGTTAGTGGTGCTTGAGCTTTTAAAAGCAATTGAATAGAACTTTGTGGATTTAAACCGCCTGTGACAGATAAATCTGTAGCAATAGGATCTGTAGCAATAGGATCTGTAGGGTCTAATACACCATTATTATTTGCATCGTAATAAAGGGTATAGATAAATCCATCATTGATATTTTGGGGAACTACACTAAGACTAACTCTTCCAGCCGTATCACCCTCAACAAATGTACCTATGTTTTTCAAGGTATGTAGGTAAACAACCGTACCACCAACATTAACTCGACCTTGTTGGTCATTGGCCAAAGTTAATTTACGTACTGCTACATCAACCTGATCTTTGATGCTGTCACCCTGAGCATTCATAGGTGATTTCATCGCAAACCAAATTGGCAAGCTTGTCAAAGTCGTATTCGCTGGAACTGTTACAACAGCACAATATTGTTTAGTCGTTCCAGCAGCTAAGTTTCCAGTACTTGTAATCTCACCCTGTAAATTTTGACAAGTTGCATCACCATTATAAAACTTTACCCCCCAATCTGTTGGTAAAGTCGTATTGATACTATTGATGTCAATCGTTGTACTTGAAGCGTACAGATTATAATTATTTGAGACAGCACTGTTGTTTTGAATAACAAGTGGGAAAACAGTAGTCCCCCCTTTAACAGCATTTTTTACTAGTAACGCCTGTCCACCAGAAGCTGTGACATTTCCAACACCCACACCAGAATTATTGCTGTTATATAAATCACTCTCTCCAACAGCAACCGTATTAACCAATCTATCACGTGTACTATTTTTGACACTCGTATCGGTAGTTGAAGTTGCTGTAATATCGAAATCCATTGTACTTGTTGAAGTACAATTAGATGGGAAATAAACCCCTAGTTTAATTCTTTTTGAGGCGCCATAAGCCAATCCGCCAGTGTCGATTATGCCATCGCCATTTGTATCTGTAAGTAAAGTACGACCATCCGCATGATATAAACGAACGACAGCACAGCTTGGCACACTACTTTTAACAAAACTTAAATTATAAGTATCTGTCGCTTGCCCTGTATTCCAAACATAGTTATCAAATTGGATTTCTTTTGCTACGCCCCCAAAGGTATTATTTTGGATTTGTAAATTATTTAGCCCGCCATTTGGTTCGCCATCATCACTTGCGCTACTAGAACTATAGTTAAGTACAACACCTAAGGTTTGTTGAACATTAAAAATCACAGTATTCGTTAAAGTATTTTTCAAAATAGCATTTGATGTATTGTATTGCTGGTAATCTGCCGTATTAGGAATTTTTTCAGCCGCATTTGGATTCACGGTTACTTTAAAACTTACTGTGCCCTTACTCAAAGCAGCCACGCTTGCAAGTTCTACATCAACCTGTCCATTACTCGCTTTATATTTTATTGATGCATTTGCGCCTGTCTCTGTATCATCCGCATCTGTCAAAGATCCAGAACCATTCCCCCAACTACCGCTCCCAGATTTATAAGTGACATCTGTGGTCAAAATATCTCGTAATACCAATCTTGCTGCGGCAGTACCTGTGTTTGAATAGCTCAAGGTATAGGTAATTTCTGTGCCAGTCTTACCAGTGCTGATATTTTGTGATTTTGTGACTTGAATGACGGCATCATCAACCACTTTCGCAGTGTCATTTACCGTCATAACGATCGTATTGTCGTGTTGACTTGTTGCAGTTAAAGTAAAATTAGCAACGTTATTTGCGCTTACGTTAGTTGGGATACTGCCAACTACCACCAAGGAAGCAAACTCTCCTGCTTCCAAACGAAAACTGGTGCTTGAATTAAGCAAATTGTTATTATCATCAGGTTCCCCATTCTGGTCCCGATCAATGTAAACAGCAACATTATCTAAATTAAACTGATCATTGCTTAACTGAATAAGGCTTAATTTATAATCGTCTACGATGTTACCTGTATTTGTTAAAACATGCGGAAAATTAACTTTACTACCAATAGTGCCGATATTCTGTTGATTACTTTGTAAAGTTAAAGAATAGATCGGTTGAACAGTTAAAATAACTGCATTTGAATTAATAACTTGCAGATTACCTTGCTCATCATAAAAGTCACCACTTGCGATATTAGTGATGCTACTTCCTGCTTTAGGTTGAGCAAATACAATAGAACTATGAAATATAAGACATAAGCCAAACAAAGTGATAAATGAAGTTTTTTGGACAGCACTTTTCTTGAATCGGCTTATCATGTTTCAGAACCCACAAAAAATGTAAAGATAGATTTCTTATTGACAAATTGTACGAGTTTATTGACAATTTTCACAAAATAATACTACAAAAATACAAAATTGAACACATAAATTAACAAAAGCGTGAATTTTTCACAAAACATACCGAACGGTAAAAAAAACTATAGACCACTGTTATTTTTCAAGAAAAATTTATCTATTGAAACTTTAGACCTACCCCCTTTTTGATTGTTTTATACAGCTCATTTAAAAATATGTTGATCTTAAATTTTAAGGAGCAGCTTTTGATAATAGTTAGACTACAACTCATTTTGACACTGTTTTAAGCTTTTTTGAATTTTTTAGAGGCTGAACCTCTCGTTGAAGGCTTATGAACAACATCACTCTCTGAAGAAGCAGCTCACACCCAAAATCACCCTGCCGCACCATCAGTTTTAAACCGAGCGCATTCACCACACAATTGATGGTATCAAAACTGATGGTGCAAAACTATGACATTATTGAGATTGATAATGACTCATATCGACTAGAGAATAGAGCCTAATTTAGTGGTTCACTTTTAAACTGTTATTAACAGTTAACGATATTGATCAAACGTATACATGCACAAAAATTTGAGTAAAATGGTATTGGGTATATTGATCCCAAACAAGATCGGGTAGTTACAACGCATGGATTCCGGTCTACTTTCCGTGACTGGTCAACCGACAAATCAGAATAGCCGAGAGAAGTCTGTGAGCATATGCTTGCACATAAATTACAAGATGAAGTTGAAGCTGCTTACTTACGTGGAGCTTATCTTGAAAAATGAAAAGGTTAATGACCGACTAGGCAATTTATATCATGCACAAATGACCTCAATCCATGAATTGCAGCTAAAAAAGACTACGATATCAAATACAATCCTACTGACCTTTTATCAAGATATGTTCAAGTACTTGTCCCACAAATAACTTCTTGATTGTTTACCCTTTGGCCTTGTACCACGTTAATTGCGGTTCAAGGCTAGAGGAGATATAACACAAAAGATATAAACCTTACTTATCAAGTTTTCTATTATTTATACCGCCAATCATAATGAGCTGAAGTTTGAGCAAAATTGACAAGCCAATCAATTTTGGTTTGAGGAAATTGCTGTAAATATTCAGAATGTTGTTTAAGAAGTAATTTAATATCTAAGCCAATTAAATTTTGTGATTTCTTCCACGTCGCAGACCTACCTGTAAACACTGCTCGCTCTGTCTCTTTCATCATCATTGGTAGTTGATGTTTCAGCCCATCAAAATAATATTGGTGTTGTTCAATCTTATGTCGCTCCTCAAACAATTGGTTAAATAGGTAGTTGGCTTGTTCATTTTGAGTAAGGTCTTTCACCGATAATGGAAGTTGTTTCAGGTAAAACTGTTGCAAGGCTTTGACTGTTGACTCAGAGGCATCGACACTAGGTGGGATGCCTATTTTTCTTCTTAATTGTTTGGTCTGGCTCCATAATTTTTAATAGCCATCTAACTATAAAAAAGAAGCTATTTTTCTGAAATAAAGCTTTCTAAACTAGGCAATAAAACTTTCAACAACTTACAATAAGATTTTATGTTTGCATATATCCTTATTTTAGAATTCTCATAAGTTGCATTTTTAAAGTCAACACTATAACTTTTAATTAAAAATTCTGACAAGATAGATGATATTTCTGGTGGATAAAAAACACTCCCCTCATCATTATCCTCTACAAAAAAACTCAATCCAAAATAAAAAATACCATAGCTCTTCAAAAGTTCATTAACATCTAATATATCATAAGGATCCAATACTATTTTAAAAGTATAATTCTTATTCTTTTTAAAGAAAAAAACATTCTTGTGATTATAAGCAACTTCAAACCCTATAAGTTCATCAAGAAAAGCATTAATTACAAAATTCCTCCACCCTGACACATTGAAAATTTTATTTTCATAAGCTAGAACAATAGCCTTATTACCCTTCCCCTTTATATCTTTCATTTCAAAATCGCCAGACATCAGATTAAAATCAAATTTATCTAAAAAACAACGATATTCTTCATTTATATTTAATAACCATCTTTCAAAATTACCAACAAACTCAGTTTCACTCTTATTCTTTAGCTCAGTTAGTTCATTTTCACTTAAACCCAAATTACTTAAAGCACCTTTAGTTGGTTTTTTACATATTTCTTCTGAATACCAAAAATAATGGCTTTCATTTGATATAAATTTATAAAATTTCTCTCGCGGGATTTTTAATAACAAGAAGAGGTCTAAATATGTAAAATTAAATTCATCATCAATATCAATTGAGTCGATAAAAGTTGAAAGATCACTTTGTATTCTTTGAATATAAACAGAAAAGTTTTTTTGAATTTCAGACTTTAAACAATTCATAGTAAATCTCTTAATGAACTGGAAATGGAAATGGGATTCCTTTAGTTGGAATTTTCCCTTTTCCTGCATAATTCAACAATCCAACAGCCCCCAGAGTAATTGCTGCTGCTAAGATCCCCTTACTTAATTTTTTATTTTAAAATTTAATTAAATAAACTATCATAACTAACAATAAGTTAACAGGTATTCATTTGTAATGAATAAGTACGATGAAAAAACTATCAGAGCTGTCCAGACTGAATCTACTATTCGCATTTATCAAGCTTACTCTCATGAGTTAGCAAATCATGTAATTAAAACTGCTAGCTTTAGAAATAATCCATTCTTTAAGATGACAAGAATGACTTGGATTAAACCATCCTTTTTGTGGATGATGTATCGATCAGGTTGGGGAATGAAAGAAGGAAAACAACAACGTATTCTCGCCATAGATATAACTAAAGAAGGATTTGATTGGGCTCTTAATCATAGTTGTTCCAGTCATAAACCTTTAAATTTATCAAATGAGGAGTGGCAAAAATTAAAACAGGAAACTCCAGTTAGAGTACAATGGGATCCTGAGCGAGATATTCATTTAAATCCATTGAAATATAGAACTATACAAATTGGGCTAAGTGATGTAGCTGTTGAAAACTATGTTAATAGTTGGATAACTGATATTACCGATATAACTCAGTACACGCAAGAAATAAGAAATCTTATCTCAAGCAACAAAATTGAGGAAGCAAAAATTTTACTTCCTCATGAAGAAATATATCTTCCTAACATTTACATAGATATTAATAATTTATAATTCAAAACCTATTAATACTAAACTGCTCTTTTGCAAATCCAGACAACAATTCATCTTCTCCTAGTTCAAATTTTCTCAAATACTCAACTGCTTTTACACACTTCATGTTATTACCTAAACCAAAAAATGATTTTCTTGCAAGTGCTCTACAATCATCATCTTTTAGGTAATTTGGAATAAAAAAAATAGCACTGTAAAAAAAATCAATTAATTTACAATTAATTATCTTGCTTACTGTAAAAACTATATCTTCATGAGCATCATGCCAATCATGAAAAAAAATATTTAACAAATTAAAATCGTCTTCCTTTAACTCATAATCATCAAAAATCAAAAAAGCTATATGTATTGCATCACTATTTTTATGGTATTCAGCTATCCTTATTAACTCTTTTGCAAAATCATATATATCTATATGATCAAACCCTAATTCTTTCTGTAAGTTAGAGATTTTAATATACCCCAAATAACAAGCCTCAATTATTTTGTAGTTAATCATCCCCTACCTCCTAGAAACCTCACGAAACCGAATTATATTACTGTTAAATAAATCCAGTCCTGGTCCACGACCAAGTCCAATACTTATGATGCCTTTTTCGGACTTTATATTAAGTGCATTATCCATCCACCATCCACCTTTAGCATGTGGTAAATTTGCATATTGGGGAATATCTAAGACCTTTTTAGAACTATCTCTTGCTGCAATATTTAAATAATTATCATAAAATTTTGGATTTATTAAAAATTCAACAGTGACTCCCCTATATTTTTCGACGTATTCTAACGTTGGTGAAATCATCTTCTCAGAAGACCCCGCTGGTAATCTGCCATGTTGCTGTAAAAAAGCGAATTCATTTGGGTACATAGTTCTATAAACTAGTGTTGGGTGTGATACAAAAGATGATGCTCTAAATCCACTTCTTGCTAATAATTTTTCATAAAAGAGTGAAAATTTCAAAAGTGAAGGTGCTGGAGCTAAAGTTGAAAAATCACTTAAAAATGTTGAGCCTAATCGATCAGTGAGATATCCCCCAGATGCTGAATAAAAGTTTGTTCCATCATCAACCCAAACTCCATTTCTAACAACAGCAGCTTCGCCATTAGCATCCGTAAAATGATAAGTATCATTCCACCCATATTGGTAACGATTAGTCTGCCCATGACCTTTACTTAAGAAAGTTACAGGGTCGGGCTGATAGAATCGACCTAATACTGGGTTATAGTGTCGTTGCTTTAAATAAACTAAATCCCCTGCATCTTGCACGCCACCTAAAAATGCATTTGGATTCTTGAGATTGCTTGGTTTCTTTAACTGTAATTGTTGTCCAAATGGTGCATATTGATAGGACTGAGTAACGATTCCTTGTTCATTAATAACTTTTAAAGTTGAACCATCAAAGTTCTGAACGTGGTATTGAATCCTATCTTTAGCAGAGCTAAAGGGGCTGAATAATATCGCCACACACAAAACAATCAGTTGTATAAGGTACAACCATGTCTTATCTAGAGAATTTTTATTATTCTTCATATACTTCCCCTTCGCTATCTTCCAAAATCAAATCAAGTATTGGAGGCAACCACGCTGCAATGTTTTCATTTGGATCTGGCTCATTTGGCTTTATATTTGAATTCAATACACCCTTAACACCTAGCAACTTATATTCATACCCATCTTTGTGTCCATCGCCATCGGTATCAGGATTATTTGGATCTGAACCAATAAAACGTTCTAAATAATCAGGTAAACCATCTCCATCACTATCCTTATAACTATCTAATAAATTAGTAACTCCTAACTCTGCAGCCTCAAAGTCATTAACAAAATCAAATCCTTTATTTGTGTCTGGATAACGTTCAAGAGTCGCAACTAATTTACCAGCGATGTACACATAAGCTTTGCTATAACTTGTTTGATGGTTAATGTCGTAGACCAAATTGCCATCAAGATCATATACATAATCTGTTATGCCATCAGCTCTTATTGCTCTAACTCTTAATCCATCAGAGTTATAAATATAGTTTTCACTTCCATTACTGGACATACGGCTATTAGCATCATAAGTTAGACTACGAATACCATCATTTATTACGTTACCCATTGCATCATAAGTAAAGTTATATTTTGAACCCGTGACACTGGTTAAACGGGAAGTAGTGGCTGCATAGTTATAGGTATAAACTGCAGGACTAACAGAAGATCCTTTAGATGTGATATTTACTGAAATAATGTCATCATTATTATAGCTATATTGATAGCGAGCTTGATCTAGATCAACAGAGCTCATTAAACCTGTACCATATCGACTAATTGTCGCGTTATATACAGCACCACAATTATCAGTAATTTTTTTAATACGATTTAAAGCATCATAGCCATAATTAATATTTAGAATACACTTATCTAAACTTTTTGCAGATACATTACTTGGTAACCCATTTTCACTATATGAATATCCCCAACTAATGTCAGGATTAGCCTGGACAGTCGTTAATTGATGCAGTGCATTATATCCAAGTGACTGTATGACATTAGGAATACTAATAACTTCCCCAAAAGCATTTTGATTAGATAAATTTATCGACTTTCCATTTGGGTAAGCTATTGATGTTAATTGATTTAGTGCATTGTAACCATAAGTTACTATATAAGATTTATCTGTATTATTCCCCTTTACTGTTTGTGTAGATGTTTTTACACGTCCATAGCTATCGCGATCAAGTACTTGAGAAGTATTACTATTTGTTGTTGACTTTAATCGCCCTGCTCCTGAATAAATGTAATTAGTGGTTACGCCTCGCCAAGTACGAGAACCGATCAAGTCATTTAATGGTGCATAAGTAATATTTTCAGTCGAAGCATCAGGATGTGTAATCGTTATAATACGACCTGTATCATCATACTTAAAGACTTTTTGCCCATTGATCCCATTGTCTTTTTCAGTCGCTAAAGTTGTATTTGTATTATAGGTATAGCTTTGCTTAGAGTTCCCAGAAACAGCAACTTTCGGCTTTAAGAGCGCTAATTCAAATTCCGTTGTTGTTTGAAAAACAGAACCATCTATACCTTTACGTGCAACATAAGATTTCAGGTCAGCACTAAAATCTCCTACTGCTAAAAAATTAGATTCAGTAACACCCGTTTCATCTGTTGTCTTAGCAATCGCTCCCTTTCGATCCCCACAAGATTGATAGCAATAAGAGATAACGCTACCATTATCGTTCACTGTCAGTGGACGATCAAAAATATCATAGTTGCTTGATACTCCTGCATTCGTACTACCTAAGCTCGAATTAGATTTAAAAGTTAAATTACCATAGGCATCATATCTATTTGTATTAACAATCGTTTTACCAGATGCTTGATCCTCACCTCTTATTAATAAGCCATCCCCATTATATTTTTCTATTTTACTAAATGGAGTAGTTCCACCAATGGACTTTGTAATTATTAACCCATCATAATTAACGGTAGTTTCGGATAATCCAACAATAGGCGTTTCAACTTTCAATCGTCCAGCATCATCATATTGATTTTTTGAAATAATGTTATCAGCATCCGTATGTTGAGTAATATTTCCGAAATCATCAACAACATTGACTTCTGTACCACCACTAGCAAGTTTAATTCGAGTTGGGATACCTTTCTGGTATGCTGCAAATTGAGTAATCTGTTTACCATTCCCAACATCAACTTCAATCGGTAAACCAATGTGTTGATCGCCGAATACATAACTAGACATACAGCTAACAAAGTTTGACCATTGAAAATTAGCAAGATTACCAAGACAAGTTGTAAACGACAGAGTTTCATACTTATATTTAATAATACGGCCCGCTTGTGTATCACTACGAATTGAGCCTTGAGCATCATAATCAGTTGTTTGTAAATTAAAACTTCCAGTATTTCTTTGCTTAGGTAAGCCAATGATCCAAGGTAGACTTCCAGTGCTTACATTACTATTCGCGAAATCAGAGTTGAAATATGCGATGGAAGTATTCGGCATCTGAACAGGACTTGTGCCATTCATACCAGTTGATGAAATTGTTTGAGCATTACCATATTGATCAAAATTACTATAAGTAGTTTTATATTCGCCAAAATGGTTAATAATCTTTTGAGCTAAACGTACTAATCTTACATCTTCATAATCTGTGTAGTTATCTTCTATAGTTTTTGTTTTTTGTCCAATAATTGACGATGTTGTCCAAGAGTAAGTTTCCTCCCGATCACCAATTTTAAGTTTTTTAAGTAAGCCATGTAAGTAACTTTCAGCCCCACCCCCAGCAAAAGCATTCATCACATAGGTATAAGCTTTAGTGAGTCCCGTTAAAGTATCTTTAGTTGTAACAATTGTCGTCTGCTGGTGTGCCGAATCATCTCGACTATAACTATAATTTATTTGATATGGGTTAACATCTGAACTCGAATATGCAGAGCTTTTGACTTTGAATGACTTTTGTTCAACAAAGCCAGGTCTAGAATTATTGATAAGCTCATATACCCAATCGACTGATTTAATATTAACTAAGCCATTTTTTGAGGTCTTAGAATATCTAATCCCTTTTAGATCACTATAAAACCATAAAAACTCTTGCGCGGTAAAACCACCTATTTCAGTAGGACTCGCATTTCCAACAATCCTATACGGGCCACCATAGTTATATGTAATTGCATCACCATTTATATAACCTGCTGTATCCAAGTAGAATTTTGCAGCGTTTTGATCCTGAAAACTCCCAATTGTATCATTGATTAAAATCGGATTATCAAGTTTATAATTAGCATCAGCTTTTGCTCCCACTGAATAGACATAAGATACCCATTCTTTATAACTACCTTTAATTAACCTTTTTATTTTTTTAAGGAAAATATCACCTTTCATTGTATCAAATTGACTTTCATTGATATTTTCTGTGCTATCTAACTTTTTAACATAATCGAGCACCAATTCTGGTAAGTTTTCATTTACTATTTTATTATCAAGAGTATGTTGCACTGACTTCAAAAACAATTTGTTTGACTTATTAAAACCACTATAAAGCAACATACCTGATTGTTTATTAAAATAATTTAATAAATAACCTTCCTTATATTGATTCTCAATTTTCGAAGCATAAATTGTCACTTTACCTGGTATATATTGACTTGAGAAAAATGAAGTAAAGCCAGTTTGATTTTCTCTATTTACACTCGGAAAGTAGTAAGTTACACCTGAGCTTGAACGTACGACAAAATCTTTCCCAGACTCTGCACAACTGATAAACCAATTATCTTGAGAGATATATTTTGCCGAGCTAGGATATCCTTGTGCTTTCCCATTGGTTGGGTAAAAAACAATATTCTTCTGACCTGGTAAATACAAACTAATAACCCTCTTTCTAGAGTCAACATCGCTTGATGTTGTTAAAGAGCTGGTACTACTCATAGAAGTTGAGAAGCCTGGTTGCTTCATTCTTTTAATATTAACAAAATAAAGATAGCCAACTACTTGCTGCTGTACAATACCTGCTATTGGGAATGTAGTTTCCACTTTTAAATTTGAATTAACTGATAAGTTATCTAAAACAGAACTAATATTTCCTATTGTAAGCAAAGTACCATTCACTTTAATGCTCTGATTATTTCTTAAAAGTCCACTAATTGAATCTTCAAATTGTTTTCTTCTAGTTTCTGCCTCAGTATACGTATACGTTATTGAGGTTACATTATTTGCGAAGGCCTGAAAAATTTGTAATTGTAAGTTATTAAGTGCTGCCTGTGATTGCTGTTGGTTGTATTGAGCATTAGGATCTCCAACAGCAAAATATTGTAATAAATTAATGATCGAGTTTAATGTTTTATTTGCTAAAAATACATTTGACTGGTTTACATATGACTTCACTATTTTACTTTTAAATGGGGTATCAAGCAGTGCTGCTGAAAAATACGGTCGGCCTGTTGAATTAGATGTTGCATCGCCATTTGCTTCACAGATACCTGAACCATTCTGATCACCTTGCAATACAGTTGAAGGGCCTGTACTCATCACTAATCTTGGAGACTCCAGTTCCCAGTTTCCCATTGCACGGAAGCCATTATTTACCTTTCCATATGAGCGCGATAGCGTAAAACTGAGACCACGATCACCTTTTAAAGTTACTTCTGGTACATCAAATACAAGGTTACCGCTCATGAGATCAACATAACCACCAGATGTTTTCTCATGCCCTGTATCACCAACACTTTGATCAGAGGGGAAAGAAGTCATTGCAACAGACCAATCAATAACCCCAGCTATTGCTGAAGTTTGAATGCAACATAATATTGACAAATAAATTATTTTTTTCATATTAACTCTTATTAATTAAATCTATCTAAATTTTACTAACTAGAGATAAACTAGCTAACTTAATTATTTCCAATAAAATAAGACTACTTCTCAATAATAACTCTATTAATATCTTCACCATCTGGCCAACGTATACAGGTACCATAGCCAGTGATATTCACCACCTTACTTGTTGCTTGGGCCATTAAAAGTAAAGTAAGTTGCCGCTTTCCAGATGCCGAGTTTTCATTTTTTATAATTAAATAGCTCCCTGTAGCACAAGTTGGTTTAGCAGTTCGCTCTCCCTCAACTGTCACGTAAACTAATCCATCCGAATCTCGTACAATTACTTTACTCACCTTACCTCGAGCTGTACTTGCATAAGCTTGTCCCAAAAAAGAGACTAATATAATAAAGCACATTATTTTTTTAACATTTGATCACCTTTTACTTCTTTTTATGGAGAAATAATATCTAAATATGCAATTTCACAAACCCCATTTCGAATTGGTAAGTTTGAAGCAGCATATATATTTACTAATTTTTTTGAAGCCACTGCAAGATAGGCAGCTGCTACTATATGTTTTTGTTTTGCATCTACATATACTCGTCTAGTATCAATACATTTTGAGCCAGAAACCCAAGGTATAGGCGCAGAAAACCATAACTCTAATGTATTTTCTAAATTGGGTGAAGGATAACTCCCAATAACACGAATTTTTACTATTTTTAAATTAGTGACTTCCTGAGCATGAGCTAGCTGGATAAAAAAAGTAAAAATTAAAATAAACAAGGTATATTTCATCATTCTATCCTTAAATTTTTAATTACAGTAAATTTTATTTTTTATTTTCTATCAACAACTAAATTCTTAAGAGCAGAAAGAAAATCTATACGAATAATTTATACTTTTCTTTCAAAAAAAAACAGAGTATTTTATATTTCCAATAATACATAAAAATCAATTTGGTTATACAATCAGTAAAAAGGACACAAATATGGCTAAAATTAAAAAAAATGTATTTAAATTCATATTATTACTTTTACTACCAATTTCCAGTACTTTTGCAGCACAAAATAATCTACAAAACTCAACTGGGGTAATCCAACGAATTTATCTTTCAGGTAATAATTACTATTTTCGCCTACAAGGAACAGACACATGTGCCAAAAATACTAATGGATACAATGAGTATTATTTTTTCACAACTACTAATCCTTTAGCCAAATCTTATTATGCTTTACTATTATCAGCAGCCATATCAAAAAAACCTATTACTATTCGAGTAAAAACTGATTGCACTATAGATGGACAGAAAGAAATATTGTATATTTTTCAAGACTTTTAATTCTAAATAGGAAAAAATCTATTTTAAATTATCTGCGATATAGATATATTAAAATCAATGATGGATACCTCTAAATAAAATCTTGAAAACGGAGTTCCATGTATAAAAAACCACGAGCTGATGCTCGTGGTTTTTTATGGCTTATATATTTCCTTGAAATAGTTGGGACTGTTTTCTTACGTGGACGGATACTGTGAATTTAAGCACCATCGCCAGTATCTTTAAAGAAACCATATTTGGATTGAATTTCCAGACATTGTCTTTTCTTATACGGTTTGAGTTGTTTGGCAACCTCTATCGAAAGGGTTAGCAGACTGTACATCTAGACTTGTGTAAATCCACGTCCCCATCAAGGGTGATAAGTATTTTCTAAGCCATTGAAAAATCATATTTTATAGCCAACTTTGCACATCATTAGCCCCCTTTATACCGATCACTGGATAAACGGCGAATTTATTTTGATATCACTCTTTCAATTCATAACAGATGATTTCATATGAAAATCCAATTAATCTCATCAGACAGTTAGAAGAACTTAATATCCTTGAGTGATTTGTGATTCAGAATCTTCGTAATCCAGCTATCTCAATTGAACATCATTGGCATTTTTTCCATGAAAAAATGAAACTGAAGAACAACTAGTTATTCCTGATTAGTGATTTAGGCCAAGACACTCCAATTTTAGAGGTTGGCCGTGATAGAACAGTATGAGCTACAACTCCAATTGATTAAATAAAAACAGTATAGAGAAACTTATGTTGTTTTTTATTGCCATCATTTGATTAAAATTTCAGACTTAATCAGCTAAAACAACCCTACTCAACCTATGAACAATCAGTTTAGTATTCTAATATCTATTTTAATGATGTTCCAAGTATGCCCTAAACAGACCCATTAGATGTGATTACAATCCAATATTTGATGTGAGGTAGGTTGTGGGGCAAAAGCATAGATAAAAATAAGCCCTTGTAAAAACAAGGGCTTATTTAGATATTTGGCGGAAGCGGTGTCCGTCTAACAATAGTCCTAAGCAATCCAAATAAATGCTATAAAAATATATTATTCAAATACTTAATAATTATATCATCCTAATCCATCTTGTCTAATCCTACCATTTCCAGTATTTTATGAGGGGTAGGTTGAGGGGTAAATCAAAGGCATGCCAAAGAAATCCAAAGAGCTTTCTGCACTCAGTGTAGCAAGAATTAAAGAGACTGGTCGATACCACGTAGGCGGTGTTGATGGTCTTTGTTTAAATATCGAGGGAGATTCCCGTGTCTGGATTTTACGTGCCGTTGTGGGAAAACGTCTGGATAAAAATGGAAAATTAAAACCTCATCGCCGTGATATTGGTATTGGTCCATACCCTGAAGTTTCTTTAGCTGAAGCTCGTGCCAAAGCCACTGAATTAAAATTACAAATACGAAGTGGTATTGATCCAATTGTCCATCAACAGGAACAGCTTGCAAAGCTTCATGTTCAGCAACTACGGAACAAAACATTCATGGAATGTGCAAAAGTTGTTATTGGCAATAAAACCCGTGAACTCAAAAATGAAAAACATATTGGACAATGGTCATCGACACTAGAAACTTATATTTACCCAACTTTGGGCAATCTTACTATTGGTAACATTACTAAAGCCGAAATTGCTGAAGTTTTAAGACCTATTTGGGTTGAGAAAAACGAAACAGCCAAACGTATCCGTGGTCGTATAGAAACCATTTTTGATTATGCCAAGGCTATGGGATATTTTGAGGGTGACAACCCTGCTGAATGGAAAGGTAATCTTGAACCAATCTTGGGTAACTTAAAGCAGGAATCACGCCCTCACCCATCCCTGCCTTATGAACAAGTTGCTGAGTTCATCCATCATCTAAGACAGAAAAAAGGAATTTCACCTAAAGCTTTGGGATTTGCAATTTTAACCGCCTGTCGTTCTGGTGAGATTTTTGGGGCGAAATGGCAGGAAATTGATTTTAAGAATAAGGTCTGGATTATTCCTAAAGAACGGATGAAAGCCGATAAAGAGCATCGTGTACCTTTGTCTGAAGAAGCCATTACGTTGCTTGAATCAATTCAAGAATATAGCCAACCACAAGATTTCATTTTTCCAGCTCCACGTTCTGGAGAAATGCTTTCTGATATGTCATTAACCACATTGATCAAACGAATGCATGAACAAAAGCTTAAAGAAAATGGCTTAGGCTATATTGATCCTAAACAAAATCGGGTGATTACTACGCATGGTTTTCGTTCCACATTCCGTGACTGGTCGGCAGATAAAACTAATTACGATCGTGCAGTATGTGAACATGTGTTAGCACATAAATTGCCAGATAAAGTTGAAGCTTCTTATCTACGTGGAAATTATCTAGGAAAGCGTAAAGGTTTAATGGCTGATTGGGCAGAGTATTGCTCTACGCTTACACAATGACGTAATACATAGACCTTGTATTTAACCCAACCAAATAATAATCTTATTCTTTAATATTTATCATTGAGCCAACATGTCAATACAAACTATAAGCAGTACCATAACAAGATTAAATAAGGAGTTAGCAGATATTACCCATCGAATGAGCTTAGAACAGAAAAAGGGAGCTGATATAATTTCTAAAATTTTACAAATTCAAAATTCTATCGGGAAGACAACTAGCCCTTCTACATTAAAAACAAAGTTAACAGAAATTAGTCGGAAAGAACAAGAAAACGCTCGAATACAATCAAAACTTTCAGACTTGCAAAAGAAGAAAACTGATATTGACAATAAGCTACTGAAAGAAAAACAGAACCTTATAAAAGAAGAAATACTGGAAAGAAAAAAATTAGAGGCTCTGACTAAAAAACATCAGAAAGACGAAATTGAACATCAAAAGAAACTGAAACGTGAAATTGATGCTATTAAGGCTTCTACCCAATACATTACTGATGTTTCAATACCATCTTACAACAATACAATACCTGAGATTGAACCAGAATATGATTTGTTTATTTCACACGCTTCAGAAGATAAAGAAGATTTTGTCAGACCACTTGCAGAGACATTACAGCAACTTGGAGTAAAAGTTTGGTACGACGAATTCACGTTAAAAGTTGGGGATAGTTTGCGTCGTAAAATTGATAGTGGTCTCCGAAACTCTAAATACGGTACCGTTGTTCTTTCAACTGACTTTATAAAAAAAGACTGGACCAACTATGAACTTGATGGCTTAGTAGCCCGTGAAATGAATGGTCACAAAATGATTCTACCGATTTGGCACAGAATTACTAAAAATGATGTTTTAGATTATAGTCCGAATTTAGCTGATAAAGTCGCCTTAAATACTTCTGTAAATAGTATTGAGGAAATTGCCCATCAATTAGCTGATGTCATCTTAAATCGATAAGCACCTTCTAAGAGTTAAAATTTTGACTGAGATTTACAAAGAACCTAATTCTCAGTCAACTTTTGCACACCCTGCAATTTAAACAATTTTTTTGATAAGTAGTACTAAACTCACAAATATTGAAGTGTGCTGAAACAATATATAACCAAATAATTTATATAAAATCATAAACTTAAAAAACAACTGCTCTTTAGTCATTTCCGCACTTTAATATTTCTTCTGATATAAGAAATCACTTCTTTGTATTTGCCCTTTAATTTTTTATATGTAATATATTAAACAAATAAGTTGAGTATATTACATGAAAATATCCTTACTCATATCCTCATTGCCTACGCAGAACACAACCACTCGTATGAGAGTCTGGCGATCTCTCAAAGCAAGTGGCGCAGCAATTCTAAGAGATGGGGTCTACTTACTCCCTATTTCGCATAGTGAAAAGTTTGACCCTATTGCTAATGATGTTATTTCAGAACAAGGAACTGCTTATGTGTTTCATGCTGAGCAACCCTTAAATCTTGAACTTGCTCCTTTCTTCAATCGAAAAGAAGAATACGACACTCTCTATAAACAACTTTCTGAGTTAAGAGATCGACAGACTAAAGATGAAAAGAAAGAGCTACTCAAGCAAGTTCGTAAACTGAGAAAAAGTATCGATGCGCTTGTAGAAATTGACTTCTACCCCGATGAGACTCAAGCACAGGTTTTAAATGAGCTATCTTCATTAGAACTTTCAATTGCACGTCTTGGTGAAGTGAATGAGCCTCAAGCGATACAAGCTCATATTCAACTTCTAGATAAAGCTAGTTATCAAAACAGAATTTGGGCAACACGTAAAAGACCTTGGATTGATCGTCTAGCCTCTGCATGGCTAATAAAGACATTTATTGATACCTCACCAACATTCATTTGGTTAGAAATGCCAAGTGACTGCCCAGAAGCAGCATTAGGATTCGATTTTGATGGTGCAACTTTCAGTCATGTCAATCATTGGGTGACCTTCGAAGTTCTTTTACATAGTTTTAATTTAGAAACACCTGCATTAAAGAAAATTGCTGAAATTGTTCATTACTTAGATGTCGGTGGAATTGAGCCTCCCGAAGCAATCGGTATTGAAAAGGTTATTCAAGGAATTAGAAGCCAGATAAGTGACGATGACCACCTATTTGCCTTATCAAATCACATTTTCGATGGCTTATATGCCAACCTATAAAGAGAATAATCATGGAACAAGAACAAGCCGCTGTACATGAAGAACCAGCACAGCCAGTTCATTTTTGGCAAGCTTTCTTATTTTGGCTTAAATTGGGGTTTATTAGTTTTGGTGGACCAGCGGGGCAAATCGCTGTTATGCACCAAGAACTCGTTGAACAAAAACGTTGGATTTCTGAAAAGCGTTTTTTACATGCTCTCAACTACTGCATGTTACTGCCTGGGCCTGAAGCACAACAATTAGCAACCTATATCGGTTGGTTGATGCATAGAACCGTTGGTGGATTAGTTGCAGGAATCCTTTTTGTATTACCCTCTCTATTTATCCTGATTGGTCTGTCATGGGTCTATGTAAAATTTGGTGATGTTCCTATTATTGCAGGTCTTTTTTATGGGATTAAACCAGCTGTTGTTGCTATCGTTTTTCATGCGACATATCGGATTGGTAGCCGATCGTTGAAAAATAAGTTTTTATGGGCAATCGCTGCGCTTGCATTCATCTCTATATTTTTCTTTAACTTGCCATTCCCCTTAATCGTTCTAACGGCTGCGATCATTGGATATTTAGCAAGTAAAAAATATCCAAGCGTTTTTACAGGCGGAGGTTCACATCAGCAAGGTAAAAAAGATTATGGTCCCGCATTAATTGATGATGATACACCTACCCCAGAACATGCCATATTTAGTTGGAAACATTTAGCTAAGATACTTTTGATTGGAGCAATCCTATGGCTTGCCCCAATTTTCAGTTTGGTTTTAACGCTTGGTTGGGATCATGCTTATACTCAAATGGCTTGGTTCTTTACAAAAGCTGCTTTGCTCACATTTGGTGGTGCTTATGCAGTATTACCTTATGTTTATCAAGGTGCTGTTAATTTTTATGGTTGGTTGAGTCCAACACAAATGATCGATGGTTTAGCCCTTGGAGAAAGCACCCCAGGTCCTCTGATCATGGTTGTTGCGTTTGTAGGATTCTTAGGTGGCTTTAATCATGCTCTGTTAGGCAATGATCATCTGTTCTTGGCAGGTGCGTTGGGTGCTGTGATTGTGACTTGGTTTACTTTCCTGTTTTCTTTCATTTTTATTCTAGCTGGTGCTCCAGTGATTGAATCAACCCACAATGAATTAAAATTTACTGCACCTTTGACGGCAATCACTGCCGCTGTTGTTGGTGTAATTTTAAATCTTGCACTTTTCTTCAGTTACCACGTTTTATGGCCAAATGGATTCGATCATCCATTCAACTATGAAGCAATGGTTATTGCGATTGCAGCATTCATCGCCTTGTTCCATTTTGAAGTCAAAGTCATGTATGTCATTTTAGCTTCGGCATTCTGTGGTTTGATTTTGTACATTGGTGCGTAAACTTATAATTTTTAATAAAAAAGGAAGCTTAGCTTCCTTTTTTTATACCATTAGTGGCAGTGACGATCCCCTGTTTTACTATTCGTGTGGCATCCTGAAGAATCAGTACCACCTGAATGAGCAAAAGCATTTGTTACCGCAAGCCCCATTAAACATACCAAGATTAGTTTTTTCATATTGTTTCCCTTTTTATTGAACGATAAAACAAGTTTGAAATTGTACAACAAACAAACGATTTACTTCTAAGCCATTAGTCGAAAAGAATTATTTAGGCCATTTTTGATGATGGTCATCAATCACATACTCATGCACATGTACACCATTAATTTGATGCTGAATCACATGTTCGTGGTCTGCGGGTAAATCATCATGGCTATGTGCTAGAAAATCTTCATCTTTAGTTGTCCATAAGCATAATGCAAGAATGAGAGCAATAATCGCAATAACAGCCATCGGAATAAAAGTCTGTAATGTGCCTATATTCGTACTCAACCATCCAACCAATGGATAAGTGATCAGCCAACAAGCATGAGAGAAAGCAAATTGGGCGGCAAACAATGATGTTCTATTCTCACTTGATGCAGACTTACGAATCAAGCGACCTGTAGGTGTTTGTGAAACTGAATATCCAATACCAAGGACAAACCAAAGTGCTAACAAACCATTATAAGATGCAATCAAAGAACCACTGAATAGTCCAATGACAAGAATTGTTGTTCCCGTCAACATGACTGATCTATCAGGAAATTTATCCAATATCTTTGGTAAAACAAAAGCAGATAACATTGACCCAAGTCCAAAAAGACCAAATGCCCATGTCGTTGCATTTTCGGTAAGTTTAAATGTCGATTGAACCAATACAACAGTATTTACAATCACAACAGCACTCGCCGAAGCAATAGCTAAATTTAAAGCAAGCAACGCCTTAAGTCTCGGCGTATTAAAATAAATTTTAGCTCCCTGCTTTATACGGCTATAAACACCTCTAAACTCAGGCACTTTGGCGACTGGTAATTTTGCACTTACCACAAACAAAGCAGAACCGATAAAACCTAATACTGTTCCTAAAAACAGATTATGGTAGCTCATGACAGTGAGTAAGAAACCTGCCAACATTGGGCTGATAATGTTTTCTAAATCATAGGCTAGTCGAGACAATGACAAAGCATTGGTATAGTCTTTTTCTTCAGGCAGAACATCTGGAATCATTGCCTGAAATGTTGGCGTAAATGCAGCAGATGCAGATTGCAGAATAAAAATGAGAATATAGATTTGCCAGATTTGTGTCACAAATGGTAGGCACAAAGCTGTTAATGCTCGGATAATATCTAATCCAACCAATACCTGTTTTCTTGGTAAGCGCTCTGCAAATGCTGATGCTATAGGTGCTACACCGATATAAGCAATCATCTTAATTGCCAAAGCAATACCAAGAACTTGAGCAGCTTCTCCCTTGGCAATATCGTATGCCTGTAAAGCTAGGGCGATCGTGATTAACCCTGTTCCAATGAGTGCAATCACTTGGGCCAAGAACAAATGCCGATATGTGGTATTTTTTAGTACTTCTAGCATTTTATGGATTCCTTTTTAGAATCTGACATCTATAACGATTAAATCTCCTTGGAAGACTATTCCAAGGAGATTGATTAAAGCTTAAAAGACTTTCTTCATTTCACTAAACTGTCCTTCTACAAGTAGAGTTACAGTCACTGGATTTTCTGTACGGTTACGCCAGAACCAACCATGTTTACCATCAAAAGCTGCTTTTAAGACACCTTGTTGAGTTGTCTCATTCTTGCCTTTTCCATAGCCATGATAGAACCCTTTAGGGGCATTTACGGGATCACCATGAGTATCATAGTTAAGACCACCTCCTACAGCTTTCCAATCAAAGTTGACACTTGCACTTTGTGGCATTGTTAGTTTTACCTCTGTTGCCTGCCCAGGTTTTAACTCAATACTAATGCTCTCTTTATTAATCGCAGGCATGGTCATCTGAACAGTATCAATTGCCGTTTGAGTCGGAGTTTCTACTGACATTTCTTCAGCACTATTCACTACCTGTTGAGCATTGAGACCATTCACTGATTCTTGAGCGAGTGATTGTTTGATTTCACCCATTTTCGTTAAGCCAAGCACTTTACCTATACCCGTCGGATCAATCGCATACTCCGCAGGCATGACACAGGTAACCAACACGACCACAGCACTAACGGCAGCTATCGCTGTTGATTTAATTAACTTTCTTGATGAAGGTAATTCGATATCTTTTGGAATTTCAGCGTTATACATAATTTAGATCCTTATTGAGTAATGAAGCCAGTAAGTTGATAGCCAACAAGTAAAAAACCGAGGAACATGAGGAAGACATTGCTTTGATAGGCTGTTTTAAAGAAATACGATGTCTTTCTCCAAAACGTCATCAATAACATGATGATGCACAGAGCCATAAACTGACCTAATTCAACCCCAATATTGAATGAGATTAAATTTGCCAACAGTCCATCACTCGGAACTTCATACTCCTGAATTTTTACTGCGAGTCCAAAACCATGAATCAGACCAAAAATTAAAGTCGCTACTTTCGTGTTTGGTTGAAAACCAAACCAACGCTGATAAGCCCCCAAGTTATCAAGAGCCTTATAAACAATTGAAAAACCAATGATTGCATCAATGATGTAAGCATTTATCGAGATATTGTAATAAACACCCACGAGCATGGTAATCGAATGCCCAAGTGCAAATAGGCTGACGTACAAGCCGATATCTTTCATTCGATATAAAAAGAAGATAATGCCAACAAGAAATAATAAATGGTCATATCCAGTGACCATATGCTTAGCACCCAAATAGATGAATGGAATCACATGAACGCCATAAATTTCTTGAATGTAGCCCTTATCACCTTCTGCTACACCATGAGCAAAAAGTGTAGGACTTGCCAATGTAATGAATAAAGTAAGTAATCGCTTTATGTAAGCACTTAATTTCACAATGTGTGAATCAATAATTTGCATGTATATCAAACTCCAAAATTTAAAATGAATTGAAAATCCATTCACTTTTTGGGCGGTTTAAAAATACGGCTTATCATCAAAAAAACATATTCTTTACACCAATCTAGAATCGATATCCCCTTTAATAGATGAGCTAAAGCAATCGATTTAAGTACGTCATAACCAACAAAATGTTCATAGTAGTTATCCTGATGACCATGTGAATGTTGTTGGCTGACCTCATGATGATGAGAATGAATTGCGTCAATTGAAACGTGTCTCTGAAATTCATTTTCAGTTACATGCTCATTAAAGTGCAAACATAAAGCGAGACTGATCATGCAGACTAGCCACATCATCACAAATTTGCTTTGTTTATCTCGCAATATATTTGTCATTAAAGATGCCCCTAAACAACCTGTTCAGTAGCATCGTTTGATTTTCTTGACCAACCTTGGTTAAACCACACATATAAGGTCGGCAAAATAATCAAAGTCAGTAAGGTTGATGAAATAATCCCACCAATAACGACAGTTGCAATTGGACGTTGAACTTCAGAACCAATACCTACGTTTAAAGCCATTGGGATAAAGCCTAGAGAAGCCACTAAGGCTGTAATCAACACAGGGCGAAGTCGTTCCATTGCACCATGTCTCACCGCATCAATGACACTTTCCCCTTGCACTCGAAGCCTTTGAATGGCAGAAACAAGAACTAAGCCATTCAGCACAGCCACACCTGACAATGCGATAAAGCCGACGGCAGCAGAAATTGAGAATGGAATATCCCGTAAAGCTAAAGCGATCACACCACCTGTTAATGCAAATGGTACGCCTGTGAATACCAAGACACTGTTTCTAACATTACCTAAAGCCATGTAGATCATGGCAAAGATCAGAATTAAAGCAATTGGAACAACAACCATGAGTCGATTCGATGCAGACTCCATTTGTTCAAATGTACCCCCCCAAGTCAGCCAGTAGCCTTCTGGTAATTTAAAATCTGCATTCAGCTTAGATTGTGCTTCTGCAATGTAACTACCAATATCTGTACCACGGACATTTGCTGTGATGACGATACGACGCTTACCATTCTCACGAGAAATTTGGTTTGGTCCTTGAACATTTTTTAACTCGATCAATTCTGATAAAAGTACACTTGAACCATCAGGCAGATTCACAGGAACTTGATAGAGTTTTTCTAAGTCTGTGACAGAGTTTTGATCCATTCGAACAACAATATCGAACTTTCGATCACCTTCAAATACCTTACCTGCTGTCTCACCAGTGATGAGGCTAGAAACCTGTTGCTGTACATCCTCAGCATCAAGCCCATAGTTGGCAATCATGTCTTTTTTCAGCTCGACAGATACCATGGGTAAACCCGTCATCTGTTCAACTTTCAAGTCAGCAGTACCATTCACTCCCTCTAAAATTTTAGCGGCAGCGTTTGCTGATTCAAGTAGTTGACCTAGATCATCACCATATATTTTCACAGCAACATCGGTACGGACACCTGAAATAAGTTCGTTAAAGCGCATTTGAATCGGCTGAGTGAACTCGTAATTATTTCCATAAACACCTTTAGCTACTCGTTCAATATCTGCAACGACTTCCGCTTTTGGTTTCTTTGGATTTGGCCACTCGCTACGTGGCTTCAACATGACAAAGTTATCAGCCACATTGGGTGGAACTGGGTCAGTGGCGATTTCTGCTGTTCCAACTTTGGCAAACATGGTCTGAACTTCAGAAATTTTCACAATTTCTTTTTCAAGCGTGTATTGCATTTCAACGGCTTGAGTTAATGAAGTACCTGGGATACGCAAAGCATGTAATGCCACATCCCCCTCATCTAAAGAAGGTATAAATTCTGAACCTAAACGAGTTGAAAGACTTGCACTGAATATAAAGAATATTGAGACAAAGGCGATCAGTAAATATCTGTGATTTAAAGACCAATCTAAAATTGGGCTATACAATTTCTTAATAAAATGAACAATCTTTGACTCTTCTTCTTTAATTTCACCTGTAGTAACTAATGCCACCATTGCAGGGACAAACGTAATTGACAGAATCATTGCACCAACTAAAGCCATAACTACCGTTGCAGCCATTGGTGTAAACATCTTGCCTTCAACACCAGTCAAAGTCATCACAGGCAGATAAACCAAAATAATGATCAATTGACCATAAAGAATCGCTTTTCGAGATTCCTTTGTTGCTTCAAACACAGTCGTAAAACGTTCTTTTTGAGTCAGAATACGTCCTAACTCTTTTTGCTTCATGGCTAATTTAGCGAGAGATGCCTCGACAATAACCACCGCACCATCAACAATAATTCCGAAATCGAGTGCACCTAAACTCATTAAATTGGCACTGATCTTTTGGTTAACCATGCCTGTAATTGTCATCAACATGGATAATGGAATCACCATCGCCGTAATCAAGGCTGCTCGGAAATGTCCAAGAAAAAGAAAAAGTACCACAATGACCAGAATTGCACCTTCAAGTAAATTCTTCTTCACTGTCTGAATCGTTGCATCAACTAAAGTTGTTCGGTTGTAGACTGCTTTCGCTTCAACACCTTCAGGTAGCGACTTTTGAACCTGTTGTAGCTTTTGATCTACAGCATGAGCAACATTTCGAGAGTTTTCGCCAATAAGCATGAACGCTGTACCCAGTACAATTTCTTGCCCATCTTTGGTCGCAGCACCTGTCCGTAATTCATGACCAATCGATATTTTTGCAACGTCTTTCAATCTGAGGATATAACCATTGCTCGTCGTGATCGGAATATTTTGGATTTGTTCAATCGAGTTAATTTGAGAATCAGAACGGATTAAATACTGCTCACCATTTTTCTCAATGTACCCTGAACCTTTGTTCATGCTGTTCTTAGAGATCGCCTCTAAAATAGCTTTCTGATCCAGCCCTATACTACGCAAATAAGCATAATCAGGTTGAACAACAAATTGTTTTAGATAGCCACCAATAGTATTGATTTCATTCACACCCTCTACATTTCGAAGCTGAGGTTTAATGACCCAATCTTGCAAGGTTCTTAATTCAGTGGGTGAAAGTGGGTTTAGACTATTCTTGGCATTCTCAACTGTATACATGAAGATCTCGCCAAGCCCTGTAGAAACAGGTCCCATTGAAGTCGATATGCCGCTTGGTAGTGTTGGTGTCACGCCTTGCAATTTTTCATTGACAATTTGACGGGCAAAATAGATGTCCGTCCCCTCCTTGAATATCGCCGTGACCTGAGATAAACCGTATCTCGACACAGAACGTGTATATTCAAGATTAGGGATACCTGCCAAAGCTGTTTCAATCGGGTAAGTGACTTGTGACTCCATCTCCATAGGAGACAAGCCTTGTGCTTCACTGTTGATTTGGACTTGTACATTTGTGATATCAGGAACAGCATCAATAGGTAGTTTAAAATAGTTATAAACACCCAATGCAGCTACGAATAGGAAGACGATCAGTACAAGCCAACGATTCTTAATCGAAAGCTTAACAATTTGGTCAAACATAGTACTACCCCTTAATGATCATGAGTAGCGCCAGATTTACCTAGCTCTGCTTTTAATAAATAAGAATTGCCTGCCGCATAAACCTGACCTGCTTTTAAGCCTGACTTAACTTCAACAAACCCGTTATATTTTTCACCCAACTCTAATGGACGTGCTTCAAAATCATTGCCTACACGAATGAACACCACATCCCAATCACGGAAGTTTTGTAAAGCATCTTCACGAACCACCATAGGCTTCAAGCTTTGATTTTCAAAAATATGTGCGGTGATCAATTGACCTGAACGCCATTTAAATTGGTTGGCAATTTCAACAAAGACTTGAGCAGTACGTGTTTTTGGATCAATGATATCACTGATGTATTTGATCGTCCCCAATGCTTCTTCTGTGCCTGATTGAATTTGAGGTTTTACAGTCACCTTAGCATTCGGGTTAATTGTATTCAGCTTATCCGCAGGAACATTGACTACTGCAAGTAACTGAGATGTATTGGCAATTTTAAATATTGGCGAAGCTGGTGTGACATTTGATCCAACTGCCCCTAGCACTTGTAAGACTGTGCCAGACATCGCAGCCCGAACTTCAATTGTACCGTTGCCTGAACCACCATAAGAGCTGATTAAATTGTTCAGTTCATTGGCACGAATCTGAGCATTATCAAATTCACGCTTTGCATTAATGTAGTCAATTTCAGGCGATACTCGTTTTTGAAATAACGTTCGCTCTTGCTCCATCTTTTTACGTGCAAATTGCAAATTATCTACTGCAATAGAACGCTCAGCATTTAAGCGGATCAAGTCTTGGCTTTGTACTGTAGCTAATAAATCACCTTGACTTACTTTATCGCCAATCGTGCGATATGTTTTGATGAGTGTTCCACTTGCTTTCGGTGTGATAAAACTTTCAAAATTATCAGGGAACTTCAATTCTCCCTTTAACTCTAAAGCATTTTCAAACATCATGGATTCAACTTTTAGGAGCTCTAAACCACTGCTCTTGATACTACTGTCCAACATGGTGACACGACCTTCTTTGGTGTCCCATTTCCACGTATGTTTTTTACCTTGATAATCAACGTTGACAATCATTAAAAATGAATGTGGTTCATAGACAATTTCATTACCGATCAAGTAATCACTCTCTGGTTTAAATTGAATATTTTGCTCTGCATCCAAACGTTTGATGTAGACATTTGCCGTTAATGCTTCAGGTTTAAGCGGTTTATCTTTGAAATACCCATAAACACGGAGATGTGGTTCTACGCCCTGCTCAAAGATTTTCACTTCCGCTGAGAAATCGCCATCACGATATAAACGTCCACCATGAGGTCCTTTCTCGTCACCTGCTACTGCAACTTTTACTTCTGTTGCTTCCCCATGTGCTGAAGAAGACTGAGTCTTTTGACCTGTCTTGTACCATGCCACAGCACATAACACGACAAGCAAGGCAATAATGCCCGTAGCCATTAAAGTATTGGTTGGTTTATTCATATTCTTGCCCTTATTCTTGATCTAAATGAGTAATGTAGTTGCGCTCGACTTCTGCAATTTCTGTCTGCAAAGCCAACCACAAATCGAATCGAGCAAGATGTTTGTCTAACCAAATTTGCTTAATGCTATTGAACTCAAGTAACGAGTTTTTCCCTGCTTGGTATCCCATCTCTGCAATGCGAAGACTTTCATTGGTTGCGGGCAAAACGGTTTGATCATATTGGTGGATCACATCGATTAAGTTAGAAACCTCAATGGACTTGTTTTCCAGTTCAATTTTAGAATTACGGCTAACCCATACAGACTGCGTTTCAGCTTTCATCTGTTCCGCTTGGGCAATCGCAATATTGCCTTTATTTCGGTTGAAGATATTGAGTGGTATTGAGGTTGAAACTTGGAATACCTTGTCATTGGTTTCTTGATAGTTTTTGACCCCAACACCCAAAGTGATATCAGGTATTGCTTCTTTACGAGCGAGTTCAAATTGTGTCTTTTTCAATTTTGAACTCAGAAACGCTTCTTGCTCAGCCAAACTAATTTTGTCTGTGAAATTAAAACTTAGAGGAACTTCTAAAGCGTTACTTGGTAGATTCGATGTGAACTTAGAGCACAGATTCTTCTGAAACTGCCCCTTTTTCACTTCATTTTGATAACGTAGTTTTGATTCAGATGAAAGTGCTGCACTGAGCTGAGCATCCGAAGGAATGACTCGCCCAAACTTGAGCCTTTCCGAAAGAACATTGGCTTGTCTTGCATTAAACTTGCTTTCTGTTGAATAAACTTCAGCACGTTGAGTTGCCACATACCAGTTCGCCATACAGATTCTTAAATCTGCTTTGAGTTCAGCCTGACGCTTTGCTATTTCGAACTGATTACGATCACCTTGAAAACTCGCAATTTGCTTTCTCAAGGAGAGTTTATTACTAAGAGGAATCTCTTGTGACAACCCTAACAAGGTTGTTGAGCCATCCAAACCCTTCAATTTGGAATTACCAAGATTATCCAACTCCACATTGAAAGTAGGATTATTTAATCTGCCAGCAAACTTTTGGTTGATTTCATAAGCTTGCTCGGACTGCTGTAGGCTATTGAGTACAGCATCACTTGCGATAACCTGCTTTTGTAGTTCAGCATAATTCGTTTCCGCAAATGCGTTTGCTGCCGTTACTACAAAACCACAGCTAAGGAATAGCTGATAAATTTTAGACATGACTTTACCTATACAAAAAAATGAATAATTATTTTTTGTATATAAAAATCAATTTCTTAGAACAATAAGAGCTTTTGTATAGGTATAAGAATTACGTAAAATAAATATTCTTTTTCTAAAGTCAAATACCCGAATCTGATGTTCAGATAACTTTAGGAACAGAAAAATAAGAGCAGTGATAAAACTTAGAATAAACACAGGGTCTATGCTTAGATCACTATCAGAAGAAATAGGCTTCACCGAGTGATGGTAGATTGGCTCATCAAAATTCTTCCAAGTGTGTGTTTCTACATCATGATCAGTCATACTTGTAAAAGAATCACCTGAGTGCTGCAAAGACCAATGACTTGATGCATCATCTTCCACAACAATACTTAATTCATGTTGGTGTTCAATATTTTCAAGTAAAACAGGTGCCCACGCATGAACTCCCGTAATTGTTATCGTAAACAAAAACAGGATAAATGCGAGTATAAGCTTAGACAACCTACTTGAACGCATGACGATGGACATACTTCTGATTTGCTAACAAAATACTAAAAAGCGTTATTAAAGTAAATCCATCTCTCAGATATTCTAGAAGTGAATATCTTCTTATTTACAGACCAAAATCTGCAAAAAAAGAGTACGAGTACTCTTTTCTAATTAAATTCATTTCAATTCAAAGCCTGCACCGACTGCTGCAACCCTTTCTGAATATCCTGAACATGAGTGAGATCATAAGATTGTTGATGCTGCTCTGGCTTCGTTTCATCCGTATAAAACTCCTCAACAATATCCAAGCCCTCTTCACCACCCACCTCAAAACTGGCATTGCCATAGCCCTGCCGTGCCACATGATCTAAAGCTTCCTGATAAAACCCTGCTGCCTTACTTTGCTCATCTATCTGTTTGGCTGAGCTAATTGCATCTTTCAGGTTTATGCCATCCCTTAAGGTTAAATCCACGTAGTAGATCGGCGTGCGATAGCTTTGCGTGGTGCTCTTGCCTCGTAAAGTGAGTTGCAATGGCAGGCACGAAAGCAAATCACCCGATGCGGCATGGTAATAACGCAACCGTGCCGCCAAAGTGCGGATACTGTTAAAGCCTGTGGTTCTAAAGATGAATGTGCCAAACTCATCCGATTCATCCAGATTGACGTAAAGTCGTCCGTAGGGCTTGCACAATCCACCTTGTGCCAATGGGCATAAATCTGGAGATGGACATGGATGTTGCTCAATCCCATGTTGTCCAAGTCGCTGACAGCTTTCACCGTTGCCTGAGCAAATTAAACGTCCAGTTTGGCGGTCAAATAGGCTGTACTCTGCTCTTAAGTTGAGATCAGGATCATTGAAGATCATCCGTACAGGTATGGTTCTGAGTTTTTGGTTTTGTGCTTTAGCTCGTAGTTGTTCATCCAGTGGATGCTTGACCCATCCATCTTTTCCTTGAATTTGACTGGTAATGGTAAATTGGTCATCCTTTTCAGGGAGTCGTTTACCATTCTTTTCGATGATCTTTCCGATACTGATACGACCTAAAACTGGTGGTGTAATTGCTAAACCTTTAATCATGATCATTTCCTTTAAATAAAAATTGGGCATAAAAAATCCCACACCTTTTGAGGTATGGGATCAGTTGGTTTAGTTGAATTTGGGATATGCGTAGCTGTCTTATCCACCATTCGGATAAATCTGAAAGCGTCGTGTTCCTGCTTTGGTTTGCGGAAACTGCTGTAGGTATTCAGGATGCTGTTTCAATAAGGACTTACTGTCTAGGCTGATCGAGTCCTGCGATTTCTTCCATGTGACAGAGCCACCTGTAAATACCGCTCGCTCTGCTTCTTTCATCAGTATTTGCAGTTGATGTTTGAGTTCATCAAAATACTGTTGATGCTGCTCAACCTTATGTCGCTCCTCAAGCAATTGGTTAAACAGATAGTTGGCTTGTTCATTTTGGGTCAAGTCTTCCACCAATAGTGGAATCTGCTCTGGGTAGAGTTGTTGCAAGGCTTTGGCTGCTGAATCTGACGCATCTACACTCGGTGGAATATCTGATTCCACACATTGCCAGAAGTGACGTTCCGCATTAATGATGTGCTGGATCACGGTTTCGTTGCGTGTCACTTTATAGATTTTGGTTTCATGTCCACAGATCAAGGCACAGATATGCGCTGCCTGTTTGCCTGTCACGGCTAATTGATGCTGAACTTGGCAGAGGACATACAGTGGTACACCATCTCTCCATAGTTTTGAGCCATATTCTCCAACGGTTTTACATTCCAAAATCTGCACTTCGCCATTGCCTACCACGGCATAATCCAAATTGGCGAGCATAAAATACTTGTCTTCATCAGGATGTTGCAGCACCGCATTGACTCGACGTACTTTATGGTTGGTATGCATGCTGTAGTATTCTGCCACCAACGGCTCAAGCTGTTTACCCCAGTACAAAGGCGCATAGCCTGCACTTTCATCTTCAATGTTTTGTTGCATCCGTCCTGTCTTAATCATCCATAGTTCGAGCATCGACATATACGGATTCAATCCACATGCAGTTGCTGCATCACTACTGCCAATGCCCTGTTTGCGAACTTCAAGCCATTGTTGGTAATTGAGCTGTTTAGTATTGGCAAGACGTTTGGCTACAGGGGCTTTGGTTTTTCGTGGCTGTTTGTTCGGTCGGTCACGTTTGCTTCGAGTTCCCACCTCAACTTGCTGAGTCGGTGAGTTTTGGGTGGGTGGATTCAGGTTTGGTGAATAAGGTTGTAAAGGTGGATGATTTAAACTGTTTTGAATTTGAGTATGGCTATGCATATTGAATATTCCTGTATGAGTAGAATCGTAAAAGCTAAATTTCGGGCATAAAAAAAGCCACATCTGGAGAATGTGGCGAAAGGTGTTGCTGTGCTTGTACGGCTTGCTTTACCGTATGCTTAGGCTAAATAAATGGGCTTAAATAAAACTGAATGAATGGTATAGTTTTCTTAACCCACCATTCGAAGTGCCTGTTCCAAACCGCGTTGTTTAATCGCTGCCCCTGCGCCAAACCAAGCAGAATCAAGGCGGTGATCGGTACTCATGGCGCGGCGTTCATGGTCGGTGAACTCGGTAATCGCGCACAATAATCCATAAGCGGTATCCTTAGCTGAACTCAGTTCTGCCCCACGCCCATGTCCGTTAAACATGGTCATGACTTTCGACATGGCACGTCCGTTTGGTTCGGTTTTATTGTCTGCTTTGGATGGGTTTATTTGAGTCGCTGTTGCAGCATTACGGTAAAACTGGATAATACTTTCATCCTGTTCAGCCATACTCAGACTGGTATTGTTAAACACCGCATCAAAATAAGCTGCTGCTTCCTGTTGGGTGACTTTACGTTGGCTCAGTTGTTTCATTTCATACATGTGTTCATCCCATGCGCGAACTGAAATACCCAGTTGCTGTTTGACTTTCTCGGCATCAAACTTAGTGCTGTGTGGGACTTTCACCACACCTGCACTGGTGTGCTGTCCTTTGAGGGCAATGGCTAAAGTGTTGTTACAGACCACTCGAATACTGGTGAATTGTGCAGTAGTGGCGAGTGTACCATCACAAGCAGTTGCCAATAAAATGTAGCCATTGCTGACATCCTTGCCTTTTAAGGCTGAGCTTTGTCCTGTCCGTGCCAATGCCCAGAATTTCTTGCCACCTTTCAGCACCCCTGCTGTTTCCAGTTCAAAGCCTGATTGTTCGGTCAGGTCTTTATAGAAGTGTAGGATTTCCATCGGTTGCACTTCCTGAAAGCGTTGGCTGACCACCGATAACGGTGCATGAGTATCAGAACGGTAAAGTACACGCTGTTCTTCAAAAGGCATGATGATGCTTTGTCCCTTTTCATTCTGAGCCATGTAACTGACATCCGAGGATTCGATGCGCCAATCCATTCCTGCTTGTTGTGCCCAGACCTCGATGGGTTGGTTTGGGGTAAGTTCATTGCCTAAACCATGCCAAGGGGTTTGTCCTACAAATGCCATTGTTTCAACTAAATGTGCCATAAGAATAATTCCTGTATTAATTTTAAAATGGGTAAAGCGTTAGATTTAAATTTTGCTGAATACTCAATTGCGTAAATTTGGGCTAAAGCTGCGGTCACAGTGATTGCAGTAATACTGTCTGCAATAGATTGGTTGTAGTGGTTGTTGCTGTTCATCTTCAGTGATCAACATCCAGATACCTCCGATCAGCACCCCAACGATTGCACCTGCAATCGGAGGAATGTTTAGACTTTTAGAAACACTCACTCCTAATGTGGCAAGTGCCATCGGTGACATCACACTGTTAGAAATTGGATTGTTAGTTGAGGTGCTGGGTAAATGTTGGGGTGATTGCAGTTGTACCGTCTCTCTGGACTGGCAATAAGGACATGGCAAACTCATTGTGGTATTTCCTGTAAATGAATAAAAAAGCCTGCTGGGAAAGCAGGCAAAATGATTGCTGTGTATGTGAAACGTTTATTTGATGCTGTCTCGAATGGAGAGGCATCGTTCTCATTTAGATGCTATGTATTTGTATTTTTTTAGAATGCGTTTTTATCATCATTTTTTAGTGATTTTTGAATACTCGGTCTACAGATCAATTGACCTGTTTTTTATCAACGATTATGATGCTAGGGCTGACCTACATCGTCAGTCGGTTTTGACAGACCGTTTACAAAAGGCGCACAACAAACGCGATATGGGTTTTTGTGCGTTCTCTTAAGTCACGCCTTTATGGTGAGGCTAGGAGGGGCACGCTTGCGTGCGCTGATTTCCTTTTGTATCAGTCTGTCAACCCTTCTAGTCTTGCCACCATTATTTGACAGTAATTTGGTAAGACTACTTCTCATTACAAAAGGAATAGTCAACCATGACGCAATTTACTGTGCTTTATTCCCCTGCACTTTCCCCGCCTCTTCGACATTTTATTCCGATTCATTTATCACACGCTTTCGCTGTGTCCTGATTGATTCAAGGCATCCATCCGCTGCTGTTCCTTTATGGGGTTATTCAACAGTGGTGCTTTGTGCTGGATAAAAATCATGGAATTCGTCACACAGCTTATTTGGCGTGTCCTTATTGTGCTCAGTAACAGCATAGCTAGAGCCTATGACAGCCAAGCAAAATGTATTTGAAATTACAGTCAATTTCATAATTCATTTTAAAAAACTTTAAAAATATTGGATGGGGAAATAAGAGGATGAAATACGTTTCAATTGCACTGCTCACCAGCCTTGCGTTGGTCGGCTGCTCAAAACCACAACAAGATAATGTACAGAAAGAAGAACTATCTCAAAAGATTGAAAAAATATCATTGAATGATGAAGCCCCTGCACAGGCTGTTTCTTCTCCATTGATTATCGCTCGAAATGAAATTACACCTCCGCTCACCAAAACAGGTGAAAGCTTTCAGGAATTAATAAAAGATGAGGGATATTTTTCCTTTTATCCGCCGTATAAAACCATCTCTGGATTGCAGATGTTTGCTGAAAATTCGGATGTGGCTGACTATTGTGCAAACTGTGTGCATTTCCAGACCGTTCTGAATGATTTAAGAAATGTACTGGCTTTAAAAAACAATCAGGTTTTAGTGATCGGACATACTGGTCAACAGTTTCCAGCATTCACTTTTGCTTTAGGTGATGACTATTCTTTGCGTGCAGCGCATGATACGGCAATCAATTATATAAGATCGACAATGCAGGTGACTCCACCGCAAAAAGATCAATTTGAGAGTACAGAACAATATCAACAACGTATTCAGACACTTCAAAAAGAACTGGATACTAAAAATGCCCATCTAAATTATGACTTGAAGCTTTTAGAACTTAGTTTAAATGCTACGTCTGGTCAAAGTCTGTTTATGCCAAGCAGCTATACACCGAATGATCGACCAAATGGTCCGATTGATAATTTTGTTTATTACGATGCTGACTCGAAACAATTACATTTTGAGAATATGAATTTCGCATCGGATCTTATTGTGAATTTCACCGCACCATCCACGCCAGAGTTAGCACAAAATATTATTACGGCTGATGGACAAAAGTATGTCGGTTACATTTTCAACTTCAACAACCATAAATTGGAATTAGATAGCTTAGTCATTTATCAAACTAACAATACTCAAGCTGATTCTGCAAATGAACCGATCGCAATCCTTGAACCAAGTACCATGTCCTTTCAACGCAAACATTTCAACGGCATAGAAAATGCCCGATTAAAGAAATTTGATGTGTCGCTGAAAAAACCAATTCCTTTTGATTTCACTCTGGATAACTACACGCCGATCCAGAAGGTATTTAAAAAGATCGATGAGTAATTCCCACTTTTATAAAAGTAAGAAATTGATTTATCTAGCAATTAAATACACAGAGTTGGGCTTTCGCCCAACCCTGTAGATCACAATATTCAATTAAATATAGGCATGTGTAATGAATTTTATTCCATCTATTGTTTTATACAGTATGCTGCTACTGACTTTAACCGCATGTAATTCAGGCAACGATGTACCAAAACCCAAAAATACTCAGACCCAAACAAGTGAGAATAGCACTGCTGATGCGACTGAAACGCCTCAACAATCCGAAGATGATTTTCCAGCCGTTGATAAATCCTTTCTGGAAGATGAATCATATAATGCTGAAGAAGTGACTGAACCCACTGTGCAAGAACAGTTTGAAGTCCGTGTCCGTCGTGAGGAATCTCAATACTCCATGACAGGTTATAGCGATTTATTAAACATCATATCCTTGAACGATGCGCCAACCACCATTACAGGGGTTTTAATCAATCGTGGCAATTGTAGAAGCAAAGGTACTTATGATTACCAAAATATGCGCTATGGTTCTGTGGCAAAGGTCTATCTTGGTTGTTCGGCTGAATATGTGCGTGAAGTGACGGTTACCACCAATAGTGGTTTGACCTATACCTATAATTTTTAGAGATTTAATCACGGAAATTTACTATGGCAAAAAGGCGTTCTAATCAGAGCGCCTTGTATTTTAGAAACTTAATGAGTTGGGATGTTCCCTGTATAGCTTTGCCACAAATAGGAAATATGCTGACTCATATAGCGGTAAATCTTGAGTGGTTCATTTAGAAACTCAATCTGTTTACGCCAGTAGCTACGCATATCGTTGTCCGCAAAGTAACAGTGTTTTTCTTCAAGTAAATATTGAGCTTCTTGCTTAATCTCATACCCCTTATTTAAACAAGTCCCTTTCCATTCCTGCAAGATAAAATCGGAATATGGGGTCTCATCACCAATTACATAAATAATTGCTTGGACTGAGTAAAACCCATTCAGTGACTTAACAATACGCCATTGCACATCATACAACTTATCAGACAATACTTCCGATCGGTGTAATCTTTCCAGCCATTTACGAGTAAGTTTTGGTAATTTAACTTCAGCGTCGAATTGTAAAGGAATGGTAAAAATACAAGGCAAATCATAGAACATACAATTGATCTGCTTATGTTTGTCTAGACAGCGTTTAAACAGTGCCTTTTGAAATTTAATACTTTCATTCATAGGTTCAATAAATTTTGTATATTCCAGTGCAATCCGTCGTTTCAAGAACTTATATTTAAATTGACCATGAATACCCTCTGCATTCGCTATAAGGTAATTGATATTACCGTAATGAGAAAAACCTGCCGTATCAAGCATTGCAACCCAATAAGGGTTTAATTGGAATCCATGTAATGCCATACGATGGTAATGCAGCCACTGTAGGGAATTTAAGAATATACGATAATTCTTATCTATACACTTGGGCGCACGTTTATCCATAACTGCTAGTTTCCCATTTTCAATTTGGGCTGCATTTTGAATACTCTCTCGTAAAAATAAATGGGTATTAACATCTAGCATGAATGGGAGCATTGGTGTCTGTAATATATGTTGTACTTGAGGAGTCATTGCATAATGGGTCATTTCAAGCCTCCTTTTTTCCAGTATTTCCAACAGATTTCCCCATTTTTATTGCAACATCCTTAGCAATATTTTTACCAAAAACACGTATGAAGTAGGCTTTATCATTTCTAAGGTTTTGTTCATTTTCCTCATCCCGCTTAATCCTTTTATGCACAATGAATTGGTCTCTTTTGGTGATATAACGAATGGCTTCAATCAAATATTCGTATTTTTGTTTATCTTTGCGATGCAAGATGCCAATACCTACATCTCGATATTTGCCATTGTGGGCATCAAGATTACAATTATGGTAAGCCCCCTCAATACCAATCACCCTTTTCCAGACCTCACCAATCTGTTGTGCTAGCTTAATGTCCTGTGAGTGTTTACGACCATCGAGAAAGAAAAAACAGTGGTAGTGATAACCAGTTTTTTCGGCAAATTCCAATTTCCATAGATAACCCAATATATGTAAATTTGAAGTCCGCTTTAAATAACGAAGGCATGTGATTAAATCTGCTTTGACTTGGGCAAGTTCAGGGTTTTGTGTTTTTCCATAACGAAAATCGACACGAGCAAT